>NZ_CAMYKO010000008.1 GCF_947259025.1 uncultured Methylophaga sp. | reverse complement strand
GCCGGTGATGTTGTTATCGATACTATCGGTTTCAAGCACCAGATCGTCTTGATTAACAGCAACCGGCGCTGAATCACCACTGCTATCACCAGCATCAATGGTTATTGATTCACCGTTCGCCAGCGTCACGGTAATCGCATTGTTAGTGGTAACCGGATTGTTATCACCATCAACCAGGCTGGCAGTGTAGGTAATGCTACCGCCATCTTCGCTTGTGGAACTAGTTGCGCTCAGAACCACGGTGACATCATCAATAGTGTCATTGACTGTCACGGTCGAGGTATCCAAGGTATCCAGCGATGAGTAATTTCCGCCATCGGTACCGGTGACACTGAGAGTGATGGTTTCACCGTCGATGTATGGATCATCACCTTGCACCGGGAACGGTGTCGATGCACCGCTTGTTTCACCGACATCAATAGTAATGGTCGCCCCGTTGTTCAGCGTAATAACCAACGGGCTTCCTGTCACCGCGTTTTCAACACTACCGGTAATGGTCGCTGTACCGTCACCTTCATTGACAGTGACATCGCCCAGCGTCACCACATCAGACACCAAAGGCTCAAGCAGCGTGACTGTAGCAGGCTCACTGACTTCACCATCGGGATCAACCAGGGTGTATTCAAACTCATCACCACCGTCAGCATCCTGAGCAGGTGTATAGGTGTAGCTACCATCTAGGTTAATGACCAGCGTACCGTTTTCGAGACCGATCACGGTGTTATCAGCGGTTACCTCGGTTTCGACACCATTCACGATGACTGAGTTGATCGACAGGTTAATGACAGGCGTATCGTTGTCATAATCACGACCTGTTTCAGCACCGCCATTATCATCGTCATCAGTGATGATATTGCCACTGGTTTCACCATCTACCTGGTAGGTGTTATCTGCAGCAACAGGGGCAATGGCATCCAACTCGCCTTGTTCAGGCTCAGACTGGCCATTAACGGTCAGCGTGGCTGAGTCACTGTCACCATCGGCATCAGTGATTTCATAGGTGAACTGATCCTGATACTGGTTCGACTCGGTGCCAAATACGTCATAAGAAGTGATATTGACAAAGAAGTCTGAGTCATCAGCACCATCGCTGCCATCGTTGCTGTAAGGCACACCTTCAAACACCAGGGTGCTGAATGCGCCAATATCGCTGATGGTAAAAGACCCTTCGTTATCGCTGGAGTAGTTGACAGTTGTATCACCAGCGTATGGGTCTGACGCATCGTTATCACTGACGATACCGCTATCGATACGGTTACCATCAGCATCAAACGCATGCCAGCGCATCGCTTCGCCACCGTTCTCGTTATTGAACAGGTTCGAGAACTGAACTGTGGCAGAAGTGACATCACCGGTAAATTTGAATGCCAGTGCTTCGCTTTGGCTACCAGACTGGTTCACTTGCTCAGGCACAGAGGTGTTGGCACCTGACGTACCGGCAACACCAAAGCCTTGCGTGTTACCGCCGCTGGTCACAGTACCGTTGCCAGAATCGCTGAACTTGCCATCAGCATCCAGGAACGACTCACCCAGATTGAAGGCCGTCATGTTACTGTCGGTCGCAACCCAGCCTTCCACTGTTTCGGTGTTCTGTGGCACGTTTTCTGAGTTGACGTTGTACTCATAACTACCGTCAGCGTGCAGAGTCAGGGTACCAAAGTCACCATCAATGTCGACTGAACCTTCTGATGGCACGTCATAGGTGGTGTTACCGAATGTGACTGAGGTGACACTGCCAGGGCCATCGGCGCCAAAGCTGTCTGCACCAGATTCGCCATCTGTGCTAGCTGCAGTGAGTACGTTACCTTCAGCCAGACCATCAACAACAGAGTCTGCATCATCAACAGCAACCGGACCATCATCTTCAAAGGCAAACAGAACACCGAGGTCCAGGCTGGCATCAGCACTGTCGCCATCGGCATCAGTGACTGTGGCACCCAGTGAAATAGCACCGGCATTGATGGTTGCCGGAGAGTTGGCTTCATCCGGGTCAGTCGCATCATCATGTTCAACGGCACGAAGCTGTGTCAGGGTCACTTCACCGTCACTGTCGACGGTCACGGTAAAGACCACCTGATCCGAGCCATCGTTGATATAGCCTTCGACTTCACCATCGACAACGCGCAGCAGAACTTCTTCACCGCTTTGCGTATCAATCAGACCGGTGTTGACGTCGGTATCAACGGACAGACCGTAATCAACATCACCTTCACCGTCTGCACCAAAGTCAGCAGTGAAGCTGCCAGACAGGTTCAGCGTTGCTGTTGCATTGCTTGGGTCGCCGTTGCCGATATCAGTTTCATCGACAGTGATAGCACCCAGCTGGCTGATGCTGACATTGATGTTGACGTCATTGAAGTCGTTGTCACCGCCAATGATGTCTTCCCAGTTTTGATTGCCGGCTGCAGCGTTATCTTCCACAGCTTGAGCACCGTCTTGATTTAGGGCTGCATCATTGAACAGGACATTGGTACCTTGTCCAGTTAATGGTTCGCCATCCAGCACAACCTGCCAGTTGCCGTCACCATCCTGTTCGAAAGTGACTGCATCACCATTATTCAGGTCATTGAGATCATCACCATCAGGGATGATAAAGAAGCCGATATCGGATGGGTCAGTGACTTCAACCGTGACTTCACCAGACTCATTATCTTTAACATTCGCCCAGATAATTTCACCGCTGACCGGCTCACCGTTTTCACCCTTGATAAAGTAACCATAGGTGTTGTTGTAGCCGGCATCACCGCCCTCATTGGCAATCGTCAGCAGGTATGGCTGTGCAGGTTGCTGCGCTTCGATGGCTGGGGCGTCATCTTCAAAGTTGAAGTTAACACCACCCAGATCCAGGGTTGCTTCAGCACTATCCTGGTCAGCATCAGTGATGGTTTTGACCAACGTCAGCAGCTCGGCATCCAGCACCATTGACTGACTGTCATCAGGGTTAGTGGTGTCGGCGTGCCAGATATTTTCCAGCTGAGTCAGAGTGACTTCGCCATCGTCATTAACACTGATAGTGAAGTAATCCACACCACCAGCAGAACCGACGATTTGATTGCCGTCCTGATTCAAGAGGATTTCTTCCCCCTGACCAAAGCCATCACCATCGGTGCTGGATGTGTCTGCGTTATCAACAACAAACAGTCCAGAGCCCACGTCCACACCATTCAGGTTCAGTGCGTAGCTCTCGCTGTCTGTGCCTGCAGGGCCGTCAGCACCGAACCCACCGGTGAAGAAGCCACTGAAGTCATAAGATGCGGTTGTTGAAGCACCGGCCTCACCGCTTCCATCAGCCAGCGCAGATTCATCGACGGTCAGGTTGGCAACCGCATTCAGGCTGATGTTATCAATGAAAGCACCCAGGGTGTTTTCTGAACCAACACCTTCAAAGCTCAATGTTTGTGCACTGTTGGTATCCAGACCAGTGAAGCTCAGGGTGATAGTGGTCCAGCCTCCTGCGCTGCTTGATTGAGAGGCAGAAACGCCGCTTGGCAGCGTACCGAAATCAATCACACCGCTACCATCAACGTTAATAGTCACTTCCTGACCACCCAGTGAGACTGTCATGTCACTGCCATCGACATCACTTGGACGTGGCTGGAAGTCAAAGCTCAGAGTCGCGTCAGCAGTAGGCAAGTCAACTTCGGTAGACAGTTTGGTCAGTGTTGAACCACCGTCACCGTTGCTGTCATGCGCGTCCAGTTCAGCATGGACATCGCCATCTGAAGCACTGGCACCACCGACATTACCGGATTGAATTTCAATACCGGCGCCGTTAACCGTCCACTCGATACCGTTGTTACCAATGATGGTACCGCCGCCTTCACCGACAACAGTCCAGTTATTACCAGACAGGTCTGGCGCAAAGTCTTCAAAAGACTCGGTCAGCAGATTCAGTTGCTGGCTGGTGACAACCGGTGTGTCATCATCGATCAGCAGTGTCAGGTAACCATCAGCCGTATCGCCGTCACCATCGGTTACAGTGAAGCCCAGTGTAAACGCGGCTTCATTTTCATTGTCACCAGGGGTGTGCAATACGTTGCTGGTCTGGGTGTAGTTGTAATCACCGGTATTGGCATCCAGCGTGATCTCAGCCACTTCCACCGGCACACCATTTTGCATCTGGGTGATGATCAGTGAACCATCACCATTCACGCTAAAGCTGATGCCAGCAGTTGCATCATCGACAGAGCTGTTATCTACGTTCCAGGCAACCGTACCGCCATCAGCGCCTGCAGAGAATTGCAGCGTTTTGCTCTGGTTGTACTCTTTGCTGTCTGTACCAGCACCATCGTTTGTGTTGCTGCCTTCACCCGGGTTGCCATTGAGGCCATCTACCGTGTCATCATCGCTGATGATACGCATGGTGTTGACTTCATAAGGTTCTACAGTCGGCGTGTCGTCATCAACATTGATTTGCAGTGACCCGGTAGCTGTGTCGTCATCATTATCAGTGACCAGGTAACCGACGTTGAACAACTGATTGTTTTCATCGTTGTTACCATCATCCTGGTGCTTGATTGGCGCGTTCTGGGTCACTGAGTACTCACCAGTTTCTGGATTCAGACTCAGTGTGAGAACTGTTTCACTGCCTTGTTTAATAAGCAGGTCGTCACCGCTGGCTTCGTAGGTGAAACCACTTGGCGCACCTGATGTTTGCCAGCTGATGCTGCCGCCATCAGCACCGAAGCTGTGCGACAGTGTGCCAGTGACATTCACAGCATTAGCATCATCCCCGGTACCACCAGGGTTGCCGCCTGCCAGTGCATCATCATCAAGACCCACAACGGCGTTTTCAGCAACCTCTGGTGAGTCATCGATAATTTTAATGAACAAGTCGTTGTTCAGGGTGATGGCATCGCCATCGAAGTCTTCCGCAATCACCACACCAGACAGGTCAATAACCAGCGGGTTTTCTTCAACATAGCTCTCAGGGTGATCCAGTGGACCCATCAGCGTGAAGATGTAATCACCGTTGCTTGACAGCGTCAGGGTGAATACGGGTGTTTGACCTGCTGATGCCGTCAGGGTGTCACCGTCCAGTTGATAGGTGACAGGGACATCATTTGAGGTCAGGTTTTGTGCAATCAGAGAGGTGTAATCACCAGACAGTGAGAACGTGGCATCATCATCGGCACCTACGGATACCTGATCCTGCAGCGAACCTGTCGCAACAGCAGTATCAGGCCAGCCGTCCAGCGGAATACCAAAGAATGAACCATCGTTTTCTTCCTGATTACCTGCTGGTAAAGCTTCTTCTTCAACGATGCCGAGATCAGGGCCACCGGCGTATTCAGGTACATCATCGGTGACGTCGATAGTGAAGCCGGAATCCAGCGTAATGGTGTCAAGGTCACTGTCTGTTGCCTGAATCACTGAAGACAGGTCGAGTGGCAGATTGTTTTCACCATCACCAGTAGCATGGTCCAGTTGATCATAAAGACTGAAAGTGAAGTCACCGTTGTCATCCAGTTCGAGCGTAAATACCGCACGGCCGTCTGCAGAGGCAACCAGCGTATCGCCGTTTACTTCAAAGCTCAGCTCATCACCCTTAGAGGTCAGGTTCTGACCTTCAAGCGCAGCAAAATCATTACCCAGGCTGAAGGTGCCGTTTTCATCTGCACCGAAACTGACCAGAGTAGCAACGGAGCCTGATGTAGTCGCAGGGCCGCCACCATTGAAAATATTGAAAAAGTCAGTGGTGTAACCGAAGACAGTGACCGGCTCACCGGTGTAAGAGCCATCGCTGTCATTATCGAATGAGTCATTACCAGAAGAGTTGTCAGTCTGGATATCATCTTCATCCACAGTAACGCTGACGCTCTCTCCTGTCGCAACAGGCATGTCATCAACGATCTTGATATAAAAGTCATTATCCAGCGTGATGGTGTCGCCATCAAAGTCAGTCGCTTCAATAATTGAAGAGAAGTTAATAACCTCAAGGTTTTCACCCTGGCCAGCGTCATGATCAAGGGCACCAGTCAGCGTAAAGACGTAATCACCTTCACTGTTAAGCGTCAGCGTGAATACTTCACCAGCCTCCGTAGAAGCTGTCAGGGTATCCCCGTTGACCTCATAACTGACTGGCAGACCATTTGATGTGAGCTCAGGCAGACCTGACAGATCCGCAGCAAATGCAAAGGTCACATTTTCATCTGCACCGACGGATACCTGATCCTGCAGTGAGCCTGTCGCGACAGCAGTGTCAGGCCAGCCATCAACAGGATAGCCGAAGATGGAGCCGTCATTTTCTTCTTGATTACCCGCAGGCAGCGCTTCTTCCTCAACAATACCAATATCTGGCAACACGCCAGCTTGTTCAGGAATGTCGTCAGTAACATCAATCACAAAGCCATTTTCAAGCGTGATGGTATCGTTATCACTGTCAGTGGCCTGAATCACTGATGACAAATCCAGTGGCAGGTTGTTTTCGCCGTTACCCGCGGCATGATCGATCTGATCGTAGAGGCTGAAGGTAAAGTCACCATTATCAGCCAGTTCCAGGGTAAAGACGGCGCGACCATCAGCAGAAGCAATCAGCGTATCGCCGTTCACTTCAAAGCTCAGTTCATCACCTTTTGAGGTCAGACCCTGACCTTCAAGTGCCGCAAAATTATCACCCAGACTGAAAGTGCCTGTTTCATCAGCACCAAAGCTAACCAGAGAAGACACTGAGCCAGTCGTAGTTGCAGGACCACCGCCATTGAAGATATTGAAAAAGTCAGTGGTGTAGCCAAAGATGGTGACTGGCTCACCGGTGTAAGAACCATCATCTGCATTGTCAAATGGGTCATTACCTGTTGAGTTATCGGTGACGATATCGTCTTCATCGACACTGACATTCACAGTTTCGCCAGTGGCCACTGGAATATCATCCTGGATAGAGATAGACAGCATGCCGGCATCATCTTCAGTGATGATGAGTTGGTCGCCATCAAAGTCACGGATTTGCAGCAGTTGAGTAAAGTCGATGCTGTCAACAGAACCGTTTGGTTCTCCGTTTTCGTCCAGCGTGATCAAGCTGAAGTTTTCTTCTGCAGTCTCGCCAGCAACATGATCCAGCTGGTCGTTCAGGTCAAATGTCCATTGGCCATCAGAATCAATGGTTAAGGTAAAGACTTCACGAGCATCGTCACCTTCGCCAGCGGTAGCGACCAGAACTGAGTCACTACCATCCATCATGACGCTGTAGCTGACGGCTTCGCCTTTCGATGACAGCGTTGGCAGAGAGTCCATACCCGCTTGGAACAATGCTTGCTCAGCTTCATTTTCAGAAGCTTGCAGCAGTCCAAAACTACCGGGGCCATCAGCGCCCATATTGACGACTGTGTTGAGGTTGCCAGAGGTAACATCAGAATTGACCAGACTGTCATTGTCGGAGACGTTTCCAAGTGTATCCCAGCCAGTCAGTGAGCCATCAAAGCCACCATTCACTGGGCTGCCATTCAGGGTCAGGTCTGAAACAGTCAGGCTGGAGTCAACAATCTGATCACCCACGTTCATTTGACCAAATCCGATGCTGATAACACCGTCTGCAGTCACTTCATAAGTAAACGGGTTTGACGCCAGGTCGCCACCATTACTGTCAGCAAGCTCGAAAACTTCACCGTTGATAACAACGAAAGCAAAATCATTGAATGAACCGCCGTCATTGTTATCAAATGACCAGTTGAAGCTGATGATGTCACCCGCTTCAGCATTCAAGGTTGATTTAGATGCAGAGCCATTGGTGGCATTACCGGAACCACCATTGCTATCAACTGCAGGCTCCAGGGCACCGGCTGACAAACCGAGGAAACTCTCAATGTCAGACTGGTCGGCATCACTGCCTCCGGAGGTAACTGTCATAGCGACAGCATTGTTGGGGTTACCTTCAGACAGATCGTCATCGTCAAATGACAGACCATCTTCCGTGACTGTGCCGGTTTGGGTAGCCAGTTGTTCGCCTTCACCTGCGCGAACCGGACTGTCGTCATCAACATCCAGTTGCAGCGTGCCAGTGGTGCTATCACCGTCAGCATCAGTGATGGTGAAACCAAGGTTCAGCAACAGGTTGTCTTCAAATACAAATTCACCGTTGGCGTAATCAGGTTCAGCATGGTCGAATTGACCAAAAATACCCACCAGGAAGCTGCCACCTTCTTCAGTAGGTGTTAGTTGAGCGGTGAAAATGATTTCCGCGAGTTCAGGGTAATCTTCGCCTGGACCTTCACAGCCGTCATAATTAGCTGATTGCAGACTCTTCGCTTGCGCAGTAGGCTGCTCTGACTGGTCGGAATCACCAGCGATGTAACCAATGACAGTCAGGCCATCGGCAGAGACCCAGTATTTAACTTGTTGGCCTTCCGATGTGACAGGGTTGCCGTTGCTGTCAGTCACATCTGAACCGGTAACAGCATTGAAGCTGATAGGGTCATCTTCGTTGGGGCCATCCAGGCCGTAAGCTGCGACAAGGGAACCGCTCAGGAAATAACCATCTGCAGGGTCATCACCCACTTCAGGGCGCTCATCGCCAACACCGTTAGGAGAGTCAAAGGTAAAGGCACTGATGCCCTGACCATTCAGGAAGTTCAGGAATTCGTTACCAGCCGTACCCAAATCCACTGAGCCGCCTTCGACCAGTTCATCTTCATCCAGAGTGACAACGGTCAAACCTGCTGTTGGAACGCCATCCAGCAGTTGTTCATCTTCAACGTCATCAATTTCGCTGTTGACGCCAATAGTTTCGAAACCGGCGTCGGGAGTGACTTCAGGGTTCAGGTAGTCGACAAAGACAGCTTCATGACCTTCGTTACCACCTTCAACACCGGCACCCGCGGCGGTAGCTTCACCGGCTTCTGTGGGGTCTTCGCCTTCAAGTAAGGCCTGCTGGATAGCGGCGACGTCATCGGGGACATCTTCTTCAGAGGCATCCGCCACGGCTGATGAGGGATCGAACACGGCACTGTCGAGCATGGCCTGGGAGCTTCTGCCCAGATCCATGATGCTGCCATCCGCAAATTCAATTTCCACTGCGCCAGCCTGGCCAGTGGAGATAAGCTCGTTGGCATAAACCATATCACCTACTTGCAGGGTTCTGATTGAACCGTCAGCAGCAGTGGCGGTGACTTCACCGGTTAATGTTTTAACAATTCCAATTTGTGTAGCCATTGTTCTCTCCCAGAGTGTTTGTTCCGTAGAACAGGACAGATCCTGTTCATAGTCGGGGTCAATACTGACAAGCTGGAAGAGCGGGGTCTATTGTACTTTAGTACAGTGTTTGAAATTAAATCTGGCGATTGTGTGTGAAGCAGTGAAAATAAGACAATCAAGGTCAGGTTCTGACACTGGGAGTCACTTATTATTAATCAGGCGGGGTTTTCTCTTTGCAGCCAGAGAACTGCTGGCAAGATGATCCATTACGGCAGTCACCAGTTTGCGGGACAGCCAGGCCTCTCCGTCGTGCATCACCCGAACGGCGCGCACGATGGCATGCCGCTGCTCATGCAGCATAAAGCCCTTCGAGCTGAAGCCAGTATTTTCAAGCCGCTGGTAATCAGCATCCTCTGCGGTGATGATCAGCGTTCTAATGGCCGGGTTGAGCATATAGGTGTGCAGGCAGAGGCTGTCTGCATCAATTTTGCCACAGACATCCGAAATCACCAGAATGTCGGGGGTATTGATGGCAATGTCATCAAGCATTTCATCCAGGCTGGCGATAGGAATCCGCTTCAGAAAAATACCCGACTGACTTTCGAGCAGGCTTTTCTCTTTTTCCACATCTGCGCCAATCAAACAAACTTTGATCATGCGTATGTCCTCAACAAGTCGGCGACCAGGCGCCATTGCTGTTCCCAGCCGGTCAATGGTGACTGACGATAGCCGCTGCGCACATATTGCTGCATATTACCTTCAACTATGGCCAGTAGCAGGTTGGCCGTCTCGTTAACAGGGCGGCCACCGGCTTCCGTTAGTGTTAGCTCACGTTCACGCAGAATCTGACGAAACTGGGTTTCCAGCCGATCAAAAAACTGGCTCACCCGCTGTCGCAGCCGCTCGGTTTCCCCGGTCAAAGCCGCACCGACCAGCACACTGCTGATACCCGGGTTTTTGGCACTGAAACCCAGCAGCAAAGTCATGATCTTTTCGATCCGTGACAGCGCGTTTTTGTCTTCTTCGACAATCCGGCGAATGAGACCGAACACCGTATCTTCGGCAAAGCCAATCAGGCCTTCAAACATCCGCGCTTTACTGGGGAAGTGGCGATACAAGGCGGCTTCGGAGACGTTCAGACTGGCAGCCAGTTTGGCGGTTGTAATGCGTTCACCGGGATATTGCTCAAGCTGAGCGGCCAGGGCTTCCAGGATCTGCTGACGCCGAGAACTTTTCGTTTCTGCGCGACTTGCTTGTACGTTGTCGTTCATCGTGCGCCCCCGCGAATCAGGGTACCCACCCCTTCATCAGTAAACATTTCCAGCAACACTGCGTGTTGTACCCGGCCATCTATAATATGAGCGGATGTCACGCCAGCCTGCACGGCATCCAGCGCACAGCCGATTTTGGGTAACATGCCGCCATAAATCACACCCTCATCGACCAAGTCACTGACTTGCTTGGCATTTAAACCGGTTAACAGCCTGCCGTCAGCATCCAGCAGACCGGGTGTATTTGTCAATAAAATCAGTTTCTCGGCCTGCAGCACTTCGGCGATTTTGCCGGCCACCAGATCGGCATTGATATTGTAGGACTCGCCATCCTTACCCACACCAATGGGGGCGATGACCGGAATAAAGTCACTGTGGATCAACATATCGATGACACTGGTATCGATACTGGACACCTTGCCCACATGACCCAGATCAATCACTTCCGAGGCCTGCACGGCAGGATCGTCACTGTCGCGGGAAACATGCAGTTTTTCCGCGTAGATTAAACTGCCGTCTTTGCCGGTGAGGCCCACTGCGCGGCCACCATGGTTGTTCACGAGATTAACGATGCTTTTATTGACCTGGCCACCCAATACCATTTCGACAATATCCATGGTCTCGCGGTCGGTCACCCGCATGCCATCGATAAAGCGGCTTTCCTTGCCGACCCGCTCCAGTAGATCACCGATTTGAGGGCCGCCGCCATGGACGATAACCGGGTTGATGCCCACCGCCTTAAGCAACACCACATCGCGGGCAAAGCTGTTTTTCAGATCTTCATCAACCATGGCATTGCCGCCATATTTAATGACCAGCGTTTTGCCCGAAAAGCGCTGGATGTAGGGCAATGCCTCCGTCAGTACCTGGGCGATATGGGTCGCATTTTGCGTATTAAGACTCATCTGGGTTAAATACCATTAAAAATTAATCCGGGACTGCGGTGACAGCTCCCGCAATGTTTCCTGAAAAGACTGTTTTATTGCTTTCAGCCGCTCCTCGCTACTGGCTTCAAAGCGCAGCGAAATGGCTGGCATTGTATTGGAGGCTCTGATTAAGCCCCAGCCATCTTCAAAGTCGACCCGCACCCCGTCGATTTCGTTGATCGTTGCCGAACTGGCATCGTAGTGTTGGGCAAAGCGGCTAACAATATCATGAACGCCGGCCTGAGGCAGGCGAATAATAATTTCCGGGGTGGAGGCGTTCTCCGGGATAGTGGCGAACAGTTCTGCACTGCTCTGAGCTGACTGTGACAATAATTCCAGCAGGCGACAGGCGGCGTACATGGCATCATCAAAGCCATACCAACGGTCCTTAAAGAAGAAATGGCCAGTCATTTCCCCGGCCAGCATGGCCCCGGTCTGCTGCATCTCGGCTTTAATCACCGAGTGGCCTGCCGGCACCATCAGCGCTTTGCCACCCGCTGCTTCAACGATCTGCTGAATCAGGTTGCTGCACTTGATATCGAATAAAACGGTGGCGCCGTTTTGATGTTCCAGCAATTGCTGTGCGAAGATGCCCAGCACTCGATCAGGCCAAATAATTTTGCCTTGATTATCCACCACGCCCAGCCTGTCCGCGTCGCCATCAACGGCAATGCCAAGATCCGCCTTGCTGGACTTAACCATCTGCTGCAAGGCGACGAGGTTTGCCGGCTGGCCGGGGTCTGGGTGGTGATTGGGGAAACGGCCATCAACATCACAATACAGCTCGATGACCTTGCAGCCCACATTACGCAGCAATTTGGGCAGGAATTTGCCGGCAACGCTGTTGCCGCAGTCGACCACAACCGACAACTGACGGGCCGGTTTGATTTCTTCCTGCACTTTTTGCAGATAGTTCTCGAAAACCTCTGCATCCTGCAGCATGCCCTCACCCTTGGTGAAACGATCATCTTTGATGCGTTGGAAGATGGCGGTAATTTCCTCTCCCAGCAGGGCCTTGCCGTTGATAACCAGTTTCAGACCGTTAAAGTCAGTGGGGTTATGGCTACCGGTAATCATGGCACCGGAACGAACCCCTGTCGCTTCATTGGCAAAATACAGCAGCGGCGTCGGTACCTGTCCCAGGTCCATCACGTTACACCCGGTACTGAGCACACCACGGATAAAGGCCTTGGTTAAGGGCGGACTACTGAGCCTGGCATCGCAGCCTACATTTAAATCTGCATAGCCACTTTCGACCAGAATACTGCCCACAGCACGGCCCAGCTGGCGCATCACGGGTACCGTCAACTGCTCGCCAACAACACCGCGGATATCATATTTCCTGAATATCGCCTGATCCGGCAGCACAGCATCGGATTTAGCGCTTTGTTCGCTCTGCTCGGCCTGTTCGGTCAGTTCAGCAGAAACATCTTGTTCAGCGCTGAGCACTTCATCGGCTTTGGTTTCGTCATCCTGGAGCAGCTCCTGCTCATCATCGATATCAAGATTGAGGGTGAGTTCCTGTTCGCCAGGCTCAGAGTCTAAGGAATCATCCAGATTAAGGGTTTCCTCATGTGTGTTGAAATCGACCATATCAGTATCAGGTCTGGCTTCGTAACGTACTGACTGTGCCGACTCATGGGCTTTCAGACTCTGCTCGCGGGCATCATCGGGACTGACCTGATCGTATTCAATGATGTGGTCCTCAACGACTTTCTCAGCCTCATCGTCATCCTCTGTGAGTGCGTTATCAAAGGACTCGCTGTCAAACTCATCAAACGGTTCCTGTTCCGCTGATTCCGGCGCTTCCGCGCTCTCTTCCACTGTCGGTATCTGCCTCTCTTCCGACTGTACCGGAGCGCTGTCATCAACAGCTTGATCAGTGTCTGGTGACTTGGTTTTGACTGGAGCCTGCTTGCGTTTAGGAATACCAATCTGATGAATGGTCTGACTGATATAGCTCAGTTCAGGGTTGATCAGCGGGTAATAATTACGCATGGTTAATTGCTGCAGATCCGACAACTGTTCTTCCAGCGTGCCACTGTCATGACGCAGAGTTTTGTTGTACCAGAGTTCTCTGAGCAGCCAGAAAATCGCCACCACCAGAATGATGGAGATTAGGAACGGCCAGTTCTTGGTGGATTCCGCAGCGCCAATCCACAGTCTTAATTGCCAGTGACTACCTTTGATGGCCGAGACTTGCACCGGCTCGCCCTGTTTAAGGGCGGCGTTGCCAAATGTCTTGAGTGCTTTGCGTGCTTCTTCACCCTGCACCAGTTCAATGTACACGCTGTCAATGGGATTCTGTTCCATACCGTTGAGTAGCATCTCTGGATTCAGCGCCAGCAGCAACTTGGCCGGTTCTGCACGGTCGGCGCCATCAAGCTGGCTGGCGAGCAGAATGTGACTGGGTTCCGAGGCTTTGTTGATTACCACCAGATCTGATGGCTGCATATTATCCAATGAGCGCATGATATCGAGCGACACGTAAGTCATGGGCATACAATTGGACTCCGGGGTGAGCAAGTCCTGCTCAAACACACAGGCATGCTGCAACCCCGGCACCAGGGTTTTCAGTGTTTGTTGCCATTGACTGATATCGGCTTGCGGGTTGCTCATTAGCGCCTGCGTGCCCTGCCAGCTGCTAATTGCAGTCAGCCAGTCACGGTAGAGTGTTATCTGATCTTCCAGGCGCGACTGTTTGGCCTGTAATAGAGACTGCCCCACCTGTGTCAACTTGGCTTCGTCATTGGCACCATCATTTTGGTACTGGCTCAGAAAGAGCATAAACAGCAGCACTACTGCTATCAGCAACAGAGCTACACTGACAGGCCTAGCACGCAGTCGAATCGCCAGCTTTTCAAAGTGAGTCATGCCCATATACCCTTCCTTTAATTTTGCATCAGTCCCTGCCGGTATGCCCGAAACCGCCGGTGCCGCGCTCTGAGGCGCTAAATTCCTCGACCTGCTCAAAGCCCACCTGGACAACAGGCACAAACACCATCTGTGCGATACGTTCACCGATATTGATCTCAAATGCCTGCTGCCCACGATTCCAACAGGAAACAAAGACCTGGCCCTGGTAATCACTGTCGATCAGGCCCACCAGGTTGCCCAGCACAATGCCATGCTTGTGGCCCAGACCGGAACGCGGTAGCAGCACAGCAGCCAGGCTGGGATCGTCGATATGGATAGCCAGCCCGGTGGGGATTAATGTGGTTTCTCCCGGCTGCAAAGTAATGGCTTCGTCCAGGCAGGCACGCAGATCCAGCCCCGCCGATCCCTCGGTGGCGTAGTTGGGCAGCTCAATGCTGTCACCCAGTCGTGAGTCAAGAATTTTCAGTTGAATTTTTTGCATCGAATTGTCTTATTATCAGAGTCATTAAATCACGTGCCAGCTGCGGTTTCGGCGCTAAAGGCAGTGTCTGACTGCCATCGGCCCAGATCACCTGCAAGGCGTTGTCGTCGGCGGCAAAGCCCTTGCCCTCGCCGACTTCATTGGCGGCGATCATATCCAGCTTTTTGCGCTTCAGTTTGTCACGGGCATAATCGGCAACATGACGGGTTTCTGCAGCAAACCCCACAACAAAGTCCGGTCTATTGTCGCCAGTTGCTACCTCAGAAACAATATCCACTGTTGGTGCCAGTTCCAGCATCAATGTGTCATGAGTGGCTTTTTTGATCTTTTCGCTCTCACTGCTGAGCGGACGAAAATCTGAAACCGCGGCGCAGCTGATAAAAATAGCCTTGCCAGCCACAGAGCGCAGTACCGCCTCACGCATTTGCTCGGCCGTCTCCACATCCACCCGCCGAACACCGCTCGGGGTTGATAAAGCGACTGGCCCGGCAATCAGGGTCACTTCCGCCCCCGCCTGCTGAGCGGCCTGCGCCATAGCAAAGCCCATTTTGCCGGAACTGCGGTTGCCGATAAAACGCACCGGGTCGATTGGCTCATAGGTAGGGCCTGCGGTGATCAAAACATGTCTTCCCTGCAAAAGGCCGGGTACTGCCAGTTGTTTCATCGCCGCGACAATGTCCAGCGGTTCCAGCAGGCGGCCTTCGCCCTGCTCGCCGCAAGCCTGGTCACCACTGCCCGGACCGATAAGCTGCACGCCGCGCTGGCGTAACTGGTTCAGATTATCCTGGGTGGCCGGGTTGGACCACATTTTGTTATTCATTGCCGGTGCCACGGCGATCGGTGCTTCACTCGCCAGACAGAGGGCCATCAACAAGTCATCGGCTCGCCCCTGCACCAGGCGAGCAATCGTGTCAGCACTGGCCGGAGCAATCAGTATCCAGTCTGCCCAACGAGCCAGTGCAATATGGCCCATCGCCGACTCCTGGTCGGCGTCCAGTAACTCAATTGCAACCGGGTGGCCACTGAGACTTTGCAGTGTCAGAGGCGTAATAAACTCAGTGGCGCCCTGCGTCATCACCACCCGGACTTCAACGCCCTCGTCGCGCAGACGCCGGATCAGATCAGCACTTTTATAGGCCGCAATACTGCCACTGACGCCGACCACGATCTGTTTTCCGGCCAGCGGACTGTCACTCATGGCTAATTTTTTCCTGGGCCAGTTGCTTCAGGGTGATATCCCTCACTACTTCGGACTGGGCATCACTGATTGACTGCAATAGCTCCGTCACGCCCTTATCAGCAAGGTTTTTAAGATTGAAGTTGCCGTTCTCTTCCGCCGTGCGCAGACAATGCATAATGGCCGCCACCCGAATCGAATCCAGATCCTGGGCCGGCACATAGCGGGTTTCATCACCGGCCAGTTCAACCAGCAAGCCGCCTTTCTCCAGGCTGGTGAGCAAGTCCTGAAGGGCGTTATTGGTCAGGCCGGTCTGCTCTTCCAGTTGCTGCACGGTCAACGGTGGCTGCTTATTGCAGAATCGTTTGGCAATGACCGCCATCAACCACAGGCCTTCTCTTTCCCGCAGCCTTGGGCTCAGAGTCAGTGGTTTACCGGCCAATTGCACCAGCTTGGGGTGCTGCAGATAAAACGCTACCTGAGAACCGGTCAGCAAAATAAACCAGGCCAGATAGAGCCAGATCATAAAGAAAAACAGTATGGCAAAACTGGAGTAGATCGCCGTGTAATTCGATGATGAGGCCACGAAAGAGGCAAACAGCGTACCGATGGAAATCCACAACACGCCGGCCACGGTGGCGCCGACCAGGGCAGGACTTAGCTTCACCTTGGTATTGGGAATAAATTTATAAAGAAAGGTAAACGCCAGAATAATCATCACGTAAGGCAGCAGTTTGGTACCGACAAAAATCAGCGTGCCGAACGGCTCTATCTGGCGCATTGACTGTACCACTTCATGGTTCAGTACGGTGGCGGCCAGACCCAAGGCAGAAAACACCAGTACCGGGCCAATCATCACCACACTGAGGTAATCGGTAAAACGCCGGGCCAGAGAACGCGAGCGTTTGACCCGCCAGACGAAATTAAAGGCATTTTCGATTTTCTGCACCAGCGCAATAATGGTGTAGAACAACATGGCAATACCGACCGAGCCCAACACGCCGACTTTGACGTTCTGCACAAAGTTGATGATATTGGCGGTAATTTCCGGCCCGCGTTCACCCAGTGGTTCCAAGAGCCCCAACAAAACCGGCTCCATCTGATTGTGAACCCCGAAGGCTTTCAGCACCGAAAATGCCACCGCAATCAGCGGTACCAGCGACAGCAGGGTAGTAAACACCAGGCTCATGGCCCGCAGGTTGAGTTCACCGGTCGCCAGTTCCCTGATCATGATGTAGGTCACACGCAGGAAGTTGAGCCACAGTTTTTTCAGTGGATTGGCTTGCGGCGGGATATCCTGCCAGAGGCCGGTTTCCAGGAAATAACGAAGCTGTTCCAGCTTAGCTTCCACTTGTTTTTGATAATGCTGCATCATACTCGGGCTGTATTCCTTTTAGACCGGGTTATCAATATCAATGAAATGATGACGGATATTAAAGCGCTGCGCCAGTTCCTCGCCGAGTGCCTGAACCCCATAACGTTCGGTCGCGTGATGACCGGCGGCAATATAGTTTATCCCCAACTCCTTTGCCGTATGAAAAGTCGGTTCGGAAATTTCGCCGCTGATAAACGCATCCAGCCCCAGTTCGGCAGCTTGTTGCAAAAAGCCCTGGGCGGCACCGGTACACCAGCCAACCGTATTAATCGGCCGTTCGTGTCCTTTCACCACCAGCGGTTTTCGATTGAGCTTGAGCTCAATATGGCCGGCAAAAGCAGACAATGACTGAGGCGCTGGCAGGCAACCGCAAACACCGATCGCCGGCTCGCCGGTACCGGACATTCTGCCATCAATTTCCAGACCGAGAACCTGTGCCAGTTGCGCGTTATTCCCCAGCAGGGGATGCGCATCCAGCGGCAGGTGGTAGGCAATCAGATTGATATCATTTTCCAGCAGCAGTTTCAGGCGACGCTGTTTCATACCGGTCACGCGCTGATTTTCACCACGCCAGAAATAGCCGTGGTGAACCAGAACAGCATCAGCATCAGCCTCGATCGCGGCTTGCAGGAAAGCCTCACTGGCAGTGACACCGGAAATAACCGTTGATATCTCCTGTCTACCCGCCACCTGTAGTCCGTTGGGACAGTAATCCTGAAACCGGCCCGGCTCCAGCGTCTCGTCGAGATAGGCGAGAAGTTCTGTTCGGGTTATCATCAAACTATTCCTGTCTAAGGTCTCAAGGTTAGTAAGCCGTCACTATAGCAAAAGAAGGAAGACCAGTATGGAAGCCGTCAATATTATTGCGCTCAGTATGGGGGCCGCCTGGGCCAGTGGTATCAATCTGTATGCCACCATATTTATGCTCGGTTACATGGGCCTGACCGGCAATATCGTGCTACCTGAAGAACTGCAGGTGCTGAGCGATCCGCTGGTGATGACCGCGGCCGGCTTTATGTATTGCGTCGAGTTTTTTGCTGATAAAGTCCCCGGCGTCGATTCGGGCTGGGACAGCCTGCACACCTTTATCCGCATCCCCGCCGGTGCCATGCTGGCGGCCAGCGCCGTGGGCGATGTCACTCCTGCAGTAGAACTCAGTGCCGCGCTGGTCGGCGGCTCTCTGGCTGCCGGCAGTCATGCCACTAAAGCCGGCGGGCGCCTGCTGATCAATACCTCACCCGAACCAGTCAGCAACTGGAGCGCCTCTGTGGGTGAGGATCTGCTGGTTATCGCTGGTTTGTGGACCGCGCTTAATCATCCTGTGCTGTTTCTGATTGCGCTGGTGGTGTTCGTGATACTGATGGTTTGGTTACTGCCCCGGCTCTGGCGTCTGCTTAAAGCCATGTTCCGCAGAATTGGCAGTTGGCTGGGCCTGTGTGATCCTGCGCCAGCTGTTGATGGTGACATTAAGCCAACGGTTGATGAGCCTGAAGCGAAACCTCCTTTTGTCGAGCATCATAACGACGCTGAAGACAAGCGAAGCTGAGCTAATCCTTGCGACGGTAAATGGTGCTAAACGGCGTGCGCACCAGTTCAAAGGCATCGCTGTAGCCACTGATAGTTTCCGATGCGCCCAGAAACAGGTAGCCGCCCCGATTGAGTGACTGGGCCATGCGCTGCAAAATATCCTGCTTGCGTTCAGCCGAGAAATAGATCAGCACATTGCGACAGAAAATAATGTCGAACTTGCCCAGCGTGCTGAAGCCCTGTAGCAGGTTCTGTTCACGGAAACTGACCCGGTTTCTGACTTCATCCACCACCCGCCAGCTATCACCCTCATGTCTGAAGAACTGCTTTCGTCGGTCATCCGACAAGCCCCGCCCCAGCGCCACATTTTCATACTGCGCTTGCTTGGCCTGGCTCAGCATGGAGGCGGAAATATCGGTAGCAATAATCTGGCTGGCAGCCAGTCTGGAAGCCGATGTTTTGCGACAGTATTCGCTGAGAATCATGCTGATAGTGTAGGGTTCCTGCCCGGATGAACAGGCCGATGACCAAATCCGCAGTGGACTGCCTCGCAGCTTCTCCATCTCCGGCAACACCACTTGCTGAAGTGTTTCGAACGGCTGGACATCGCGAAACCAAGAGGTTTCATTAGTCGTCATGGCATCAATGACCGCATCACGCAGATGCCGCGGCTGACCTCTCTCAATCGCCCCCATCAATGCCGACAGATTGACAATATTCTCATCGCGCATCAATCGGGTCAGCCGGCTGACAATCAGATACTGCTTGCCTTCACCCAGCAGAATACCGCAGGCTTCTTCCAGAAAGCGCCGAAAGCGCTGGTAATCATAACTACTGATTTCTTGGGTTTGCAGCATGACAGCCCGCGATTAAAAGACAGAAAACATATAGCATTTATCGTCCTGCTAACGAAAACATTAACCCCAAACGCCATAAAAGAGGCAAATACATGTCACCACATAGCCCTCCCCCGCGCTGCAAAAATGTGCTTATTACCGGTTGCTCCAGCGGTATCGGCCTGCGCGCGGCAGAAATATTGCGCGTCAGAGGCTACAACCTTATTACTACGGTCAGAAAGCCGCAAGATAAGGAGCGGCTGGAACAGCAGGGGTTTACTGTCGTGTTACTGGATCTGGCTGATGAACACAGTGTCGCCCGGGCTTTTGATGAAGTTATGCGCTTATTCAATGGCAGACTCGATGGTCTTTTTAATAATGCTGCCTATGGCCAACCGGGCGCGGTCGAGGATCTGAGCAGAGCAGCTTTACGTGAGCAGTTTGAAACCAATGTGCTGGGTACCCAGCAACTCACTAACCTGGCTATTGCCGTTATGCGTCAACAAGGCTTTGGCCGCGTCGTCTACAACAGCTCGGTGCTGGGCCTGGTCTCGTTGGCCTACCGAGGCGCTTATAATGCCAGCAAGTATGCGATCGAAGGGCTCGCAGATACCCTGCGGCTTGAGCTTCAAGGCAGTGGTGTCGATATCAGCCTGATTGAACCCGGCCCCATCACCAGCCGCTTTCGCGCCAATGCTTTTGCCAAATACCAAGAGCACATCAACAAGAACAATAGCGCCCATCAGCCGATCTACCAAGCCATGGAGCAGCGCCTGAAGAAAACCGGCCCGGCAGCGCCATTCACGCTGCCCCCCGATGCGGTGGTCGCCAAGTGCCTGCATGCCTTTGAATCACGCCGTCCCAAGATCCGCTACTATGTGACCTTTCCCACCTATTTGTTTGCCAGTCTTAAAAGGCTGCTGCCGCACCGTGCGCTTGACTGGGTTTTGCGAAAAGTGTCTGATAGTGAAAAACGTCCCGGACGGAGATAGCTGCAAGCCTATGTCTGAGAATCTGTTAAATGGATTTTCCTGATGCCATCGCCTCGTAATAGTCTGCAGCGGCAAACGGCACTCAAGACCTTTTTCAGCGTCTTGATTGCGGGCCTGATGGCGTTGGCGGTATCCAGTTACCTGTTTCACACCCAGATTATCCCGATTCACTCTGATCTCCTGGCCACCCTATTTTATTACTCGGCAGCGGCGCTGGTACTAATTGTCTTCGCTACGCTGCTGGCGATTCAGCATTATCAGGCGCTGGCCCGTCCGCTTGATAACCTGGAGCGCATTACCCATGCACTGCCACTACTCTCAGCCAAAAAATATGATGAAGCCCGACGCGTTTTCGAGACGGTTGAGGGTTACACCCGGCTGCGCGAAATCGGTGAACTGCAGACTGCCTCCATGCAATTGTCCAGCGTGCTGGAACAGCTCGATGACAATGTCAATCAGCGCGCCCGGATGCTGCACGCGGCCAACGAGGAACTGCGGGGCGAGCGTGACTTTGTCAAAAACCTGGTAGACACCGCGCAACTGATTATCCTGACCGTCGATGGCAACTATAAAATCACCATGTTTAATGATTTTGACGTCAAGATCACCGGCTTTGAGGCCAAAGATGTTATTGATGACGATGCCGCCCGCCTATTCCCGGCCGGTAACTGGACCGAAGCCAAGACCCTGTTTAATGAACTCACCGCCGGCAACATCTCCATCGCTCAGCAGGAGTCCGAGCTTATCGACCAGTCTGGCCAGATTCGACAAATCTCCTGGCTGCACTCGCGGCTGGAAAGCAATGCCAACAAAGCCGTTTTGATGTCCGTCGGTCTCGATATGACCGAGAAACGCGAAGCGGAAAAAAGAGTGGTCTGGATGGCAGAGCATGATCCGCTGACGGATTTATGCAATCGCCGTAAATTTATCGAAGAGTTTGAAAAGTCGCTGCGTACTGCCGTGCGCTATACCCACAGCAATGCCCTGTTATTTCTGGATCTGGATCAGTTCAAGGATATCAACGACACCAGCGGCCACAAGGCGGGCGATGAACTGCTGAAACTGGTGGCAAAAACGCTCAAGCGCGAAACCCGCTTTACCGATCTGGTTGCCCGCCTGGGCGGTGACGAATTTGCAGTGTTAATGCCGGAAACCGATCAGAACGGTGCCATCACGCTGGCTAATAAACTGCTCACTGAGCTGGGAAAAATCCAGCTTGAATATGGCACCTTCACCCATAAAGTCACCACCAGCATCGGTATTGTCAGCTTCCCTCTGCATGATGCCACGGTGCATGAATTACTGGGGTTTGCCGATTTGGCGATGTACAAGGCCAAGTCCGCCGGCAAGGCCACGTATCATGTTTTCTCTGCCGATGATCAGACCCGTGAACAACTGGAAACCCGGGTGTTCTGGAAACACAAAATCGAGGAAGCGCTGGAGAACAACCTGTTTGTGCTGCATTACCAGCCCATCCTCAATATTGAAAGTAATGCCATTCAGCATTATGAAGTGCTGATACGTATGCGTGACCGCTACAGCGACGAAGTACGCATGCCCGGCAAGTTTATAGAAATTGCTGAAGAAGTCGGCCTGATCCAGAGCATCGATCACTTTGTGATCCGGCAGGCCATCCGCCGTCTCAGTGAGCTGCAAAAGGCGGGAAAGCAAGTGAAATTTGCTATTAACCTGTCGGGCTCGGTTGTCGATGCCCCGGTCCTGCTGCCGCTGCTGAAAAAGCTGATCAAAAAATTCGAGGTTGACCCGGCCGGACTGATTTTCGAGGTCACTGAAACCGCCGCGGTCTCCAACCTGCATCAGGCCAAGCTGATGATGACGGCCATCAAGGCACTCGGCTGTCAGTTTGCTTTGGATGACTTTGGTGTGGGCTTTGCCTCATTCAACTATATGCGTCAGTTGCCGATTGATGTGATCAAAATCGACGGTATCTTTATCAAGGATCTGGATAAAAATGCTGACGATCAGTTGTTTGTCAAAGCACTGATCGATGTGGCCAAGGGCCTGGGTAAAAGGACCATCGCTGAATTTGTCGAAAACAAGGATATTCTGACGCTGCTACGCCAGTACGGTGTCGATTATGCCCAGGGCTATTACATCGGCCGCCCGGAACCCAGCATTGCCGAGGACTCAGCCTGGACATCTTCCGAACAACAGGCTTATATCACTATCGCTGACAGCGAAGAAAAATATTCCGCGTCATAATCGTGCAAGCACCGGCACGCAGCTCTCAAATTGGTGCAACTTCCCTCTCCACGCCACATACAATTTTACTAAGCATCTGTATTTAAACAAATAATTAATTTGGCATAGTATATGCCAATTATCTCAGAGCAGTGTCTTATTGTCTTATCTTTACTGTTGATGGGAGAACCTGATGTCTTATGTAAAACCCAATGAATTCGTGAAAACCATGGTGGATGCCGGTGAGTCCAAGCTGTTTATGGCGCCGCGGGATGTCCTGCTTCGCGCCTTTATGGCCGGTGCCATTCTGGCTATCGCTGTAGCCCTCGCCGTGACCGCCGCCGTGCAAACCGGCTACCCGATTGTCGGCGCCATCATTTTCCCGGTCGGCTTCTGTATTCTGAATCTGCTGGGATTTGACCTTTTAACCGGCGTGTTCGCTCTGGTACCGCTGGCCTTATTCGATAAACGGCCGGGCGCCTCAATGTCAGGCATGTTTAAAAACTGGGGTCTGGTGGCGTTGGGTAACCTGCTGGGTGCCTTGTTCTCCGCTACCCTGATTGCCATTTCTTTTACCATGGCGTTTTCCACTGAGCCGACCGCTGTCGGTAAAGCCTTTGCCGGTGCTGCCGAAGCCCGCACATTAGGCTTTGCTGAATACGGTGCGGCCGGCTGGTTCACCGTATTCGTTAAAGGCATTTTGTGTAACTGGATGGTCTCTATCGGTGTGGTCGGTGCCATGTATTCCAAAACCGTAGGCGGCAAGGTCATCGCCATGTGGATGCCAATCCTGATTTTCTTTGGCCTGGTATTCGAGCACGCCGTGGTCAATATGTACCTGTTCCCGCTGGGCATGATGATGGGCGCGCCTATCACTGTCGGTGACTGGTTATTCTGGAATGAAATCCCGGTCATTCTGGGCAACCTGGTCGGTGGTCTGTTGCTGACCGGTAGTGTGCTCTACGCCACTCACCTGAGACCTGGTGCGACCCGTACCCCTAAAGTCAAAGCCACTGAAGCAGAAGCGGCTAAAGCTTAATTTCCGATTTTTTCACCCTCTGCCGGCGCTGATCATCAGCGCCGGTTTCTCTCGCATCTGAAGGAGTCAACATGGATAAAGTCGCCATGACAGAAGCCATTATCGTGGCCAAAGAAAGCAAAGAACTGAGCTGGGACCAAATCGGTGAAGCCATCGGCATGTCACCAGTCTGGACCACCTCAGCCTGCCTGGGCATGAACAGCATGCCGGAAGACAAGGCCACCGCTTTGTGCAAGTTTATGGAGCTGCCGGCCGAAGTCGGTCAGGCGCTGCAGAAATACCCGACCAAGGTCTGGGATCAGGCGGTGCCCACCGATCCATTGATTTACCGCTTGTATGAAATCGTCGGCGTCTATGGTCCGACGTTGAAAGAAGTGATCCAGGAAAAATTCGGTGACGGCATTATGAGCGCCATCGACTTCAATATGACCGTCGAGCGTAAGGAAGACCCCAAGGGGGATCGCGTAGTGGTCACCATGGACGGCAAGTTCCTGCCGTACAAGGCCTGGTAACACGCTGATAGCAACAGCGGCAGGGAAGCCGCTTTAGTGTCTCGCCGCAGTTGAATACACAAACACGCAGTCGCTAATCATATTTGGACAGGAAACCGGATAGAGACAAGGTTTCCAATTGCGCTGTTTGCCTACCTGTGGCGGCCACCATCGACGGCTGAATCGCCACCAGGACCCTCTATATCAGCGATATAGTGGTTAAAGCCCATCACCACAAAGGCTGAGATGGGAAATAGTATGTTCAAGCAAAAACGGCCCCGCGGTGCGGGGCCTTTTTTTTAGTGCAGAACCAACTCCCTGAATACCAGTTGGTCGCCTTCCACCTCGACATTGACAGTATCACCGGCGTTGAAATTACCGGCCAGTAAGTCCTGGGCCAGCGGGTTTTCAATTTGATGTTGAATCACCCGCTTCAATGGGCGTGCGCCGTAAACCGGATCAAAGCCTTCCGAAGCAATCAGATCCAGCGCTTCATCGCTCAGTGTCATTTTGATATCGCGTTCGGCCAGTCGTGCGCGTAGCTGCGCCAGCTGAATATCGGCAATCGCCCGGATTTGCTCCTGCTCCAGCGGGTGGAATACCACCACATCATCGACCCGGTTGATGAACTCGGGGCGGAAATGCTGACCGACAATCTCCATGACTGCTGTCTTCATCTTCTGGTAGTTTTCCTCACCGGCCATTTCCTGGATCACGCTGGAACCCAGGTTGGAGGTCATCACAATCACCGTATTGCGGAAATCCACGGTGCGGCCCTGACCATCGGTCAGGCGGCCGTCATCCAGCACCTGCAGCAGGACGTTAAAGACATCGGGATGGGCCTTTTCCACCTCATCCAACAGGATCACCGAGTAAGGTTTACGCCTCACCGCCTCAGTCAGATAACCACCTTCCTCGTAACCGACGTAACCCGGCGGCGCGCCGACCAGTCTGGCCACCGAGTGTTTTTCCATAAACTCGGACATATCAATGCGCACCATGGCTTCTTCGGTGTCGAACAGGAAAGTCGCCAGCGCCTTGCACAACTCGGTTTTCCCGACACCTGTCGGCCCCAGGAACAGGAATGAGCCATTGGGGCGCTGCGGATCAGACAAACCGGCACGGCTGCGACGTATCGCATTGGCCACACTGCTAACAGCTTCATCCTGGCCGATGACGCGGTCATGTAAGGCGTCATCCATTTTCAGCAGTTTCTCTCGTTCGCCTTCCAGCATTTTTGATACCGGAATACCGGTCCACTTGGATACCACTTCGGCAATTTCTTCTTCACCCACTTTGTTACGCAGCAAGGTGAATTCCTGCATTTCCGCCTGGGTGGCCACATCCAGTTGCTTTTCCAGTTCCGGAATACGGCCGTATTGGAGCTTGGCCATTTTTTCATAATCAGCATTGCGGTTGGCGGCATCCAGTTCCTGGCGAGCTTTTTCCAGTTCCTCTTTGACGTGCTGGCTGCCATGCAGCGCGGCTTTTTCTGACTTCCAGACTTCTTCCAGATCAGTGTATTCACGGGCCAGCTTTTTCATCTCGGCTTCCAGTGTTTCCAGCCGTTTTTTCGAGGCCTCATCGCTCTCTTTCTGCAAAGCCACGCGCTCGATTTTGAGTTGGATCAGGCGGCGTTCCAGCCGATCCAGACTTTCCGGCTTGGAGTCGATTTCCATACGGATACGGCTGGCAGCTTCATCAATCAGATCAATCGCCTTATCCGGCAGCTTGCGATCGGTGATATAGCGATGCGATAAGGTCGCGGCAGCGACAATGGCCGGATCGGTAATATCAACGCCATGATGCACTTCATAACGCTCGCTCAGACCGCGCAGTATGCCTATGGTTGATTCCACCGTGGGTTCGCCGACCATGACTTTCTGGAAGCGGCGCTCCAACGCAGCATCTTTCTCCACGTACTGACGGTATTCATCCAGCGTGGTGGCGCCTATACAATGAAGTTCACCGCGGGCCAGCGCTGGTTTCAGCATATTACCGGCATCCATCGCGCCCTCGGCCTTGCCGGCACCAACCATGGTGTGGATTTCATCAATAAACAGAATAATCTGGCCTTCCTGCTTGGACAGATCATTGAGTACGGCTTTCAGGCGTTCTTCAAATTCGCCACGGAATTTGGCACCGGCGATCAATGAACCCATATCCAGCACCAGCACCCGTTTGTGCTTCATACCATCGGGCACTTCACCATCAACAATACGCTGGGCCAGGCCCTCGACGATGGCGGTTTTACCGACACCGGGTTCACCGATCAGCACCGGGTTATTCTTGGTGCGGCGCTGCAGGACCTGGATAGTGCGGCGGATTTCATCATCGCGGCCAATCACTGGATCCAGCTTGCCGTCTTCGGCACGCGCGGTTAGATCGATGGTAAATTTCTCCAGCGCCTGGCGCTGTTCTTCAGCATTGGGATCGGTC
Organism: uncultured Methylophaga sp.; assembly: GCF_947259025.1. Lineage (GTDB taxonomy): Bacteria > Pseudomonadota > Gammaproteobacteria > Nitrosococcales > Methylophagaceae > Methylophaga. Next base: position 62,416 of record NZ_CAMYKO010000008.1, on the reverse strand, counting down.
ACCCGCTCGCCTCCACGCATTTTATCTATGGCCGCTTCCAGATTAGCCTTGCTGCCACCATGCTGGCGCAGGGCTTCACCGGCGGGGTTTTTATCATCCACCAGCGCCAGCAGCAGTAACTCACTGGAAATATATTGATCCTGACGTTTTTGCGCCAGCTTGTCAGTCTGATTCAGCAGCCGGCTGACATCCTTGGAGACATGAATATCACCACTCGCCCCCTCAACAGTAGGCAAACGTGATAACTGTTGCTCCAAATCCGCCTGGTAAGCAGGGACATTGACGCCGCTTTGCCCGAGTATCGGTTTGATGCTGCCGTTTTGCTGTTGCAGCAGCGCCAGTACCAGGTGAACCGGCTCGATAAACTGATGATCATGGCCCACCGCCATGCTTTGTGCTGCGGCGAGGGCCTCTTGAAACTTGCTGGTTAATTTATCGATCTGCATCGCTAAGTCCCTTAAAAAAGTAAGTTAATTAGCAAATGGGGCAAATCAATCCCAATTTCAAGCTTTAAATCAGGATGATAGCGGTACCGGCGTCTCTATGGCGCGGGCGATTTCCGCGAGACTGCTTTGGCAGTTGGGCTGCTCAATCGACAGTGGTTTATGCAGGGTCAGCCTGACCTGATCCTTAATAAAAGGGGCGCTCATGATTTTACCTTCCGCTTTGACGCCATCAATCCGGACAGGATAGACCGGCGCTCCAGTCCAGGCTGCCAGGCGTAACACGCCGCCCTTGATCGGCCGCGGCGGGTCGCTATCAAGATGAATTTTACCGTGGGGAAACAAAGCAATGACTTCGCCCTGTTCCAGCGCCCGCCGGGCATCGCGCAGCGCCTGTTCCGGGCGTCCTTTTCGGTCGACCGGAATGCAACCGGCCAGGCGAAACAACCAGTGCATGCCGCGGCGCTGATATTGCTCGGTCGCTATCAGAAAACGCAAAGGCCGCCGACTGGCAGCAATCATCAACAGCGGATCCAGACCCGAGACATGGTTGGACACCACGATGGCCGGGCCACGGTCTGGCAGATCCAGCGGCTGGTTTTTGAGCCCGTGCAGATAGCGACATATCAGGCGGGCCCAGCCATCCAGCCAGTTAAGGTGCGGGCCGCCCCAGTCGGCGCGGGCGGCGAATAAGCCTGCCAGCACTACCAGCATGAGCAGGCCCAGAATAATCAGGCTCAGGGTCATATCAACTCTGGAATGGGGCAGGGTCTCCCATGCCAAGCCGGGCAATCTCCGGAATATCGTCGTAAAACTCGACTACGGTGGTGGGTTCGGCGCCGCAGGCCCCGCCGTCAATAATCAGATCCACCTGTTTGCCAATCGCATCGCTGATGGCTCCGGCATCGGTCATCGGCATATCATCACCGGGCAGAATCAGGGTTGAACTCATCAGCGGTTGATCCAGTTCTTCCAGCAAAGCCAGCGCAATGGGATGTTCGGGGATACGCAGGCCGATGCTTTTCTTTTTGGCATGCTGGAGTCGCCGCGGCACTTCCTTGGTAGCAGGCAGAATAAAGGTGTAAGGGCCGGGTGTCTGTGCCTTGAGCAGCCGGAACACGGCATTGTTAAACTTGGCGTAGGTCGACAGCTCCGACAGATCACGGCAGACCAGCGTGAAATTATGATCGGCATCCAAATCACGTAAGCGTCGCATCCGTTCCATCGCGGCTTTGTCGCCGATATGGCAGCCCAGGGCATAACCGGAATCCGTCGGATAGACGATCAGCCCGCCTTTTACCAGAATATTACAGGCCTGTTTGATCAGGCGAAGCTGCGGGTTCTCGGGATGGATCTGAAAATACTGGCTCATGATGTGCTCTTGTGTTTATTGTTATCAGACATAGCCTGCATGCTTAATGCCACTGCGTCCAGATGGGGGTGACAAAAGGCGGCATCGTGACCATTCGGCCCAATTCGATCCAGGCATGATCGGGGCTGTGAAAATCAGAGCCGCAGGAGGCCAGCAGCTCGAACTCTTGCGCCAGTTTAGCCATGACCCTGACTTCTTCAGGATGCTGATTACCGGAGGAGACTTCAATGCCCGCACCGCCCAGCGAGCTGAACTCGCGAAGCAGGCGTCGTCTTTTGCTGTTGGTCATTTTGTAACGGGCCGGATGCGCCACTACGGCCTGACCACCCGCAGCATGGATCCAGCCCAGTGCATCTTCAAGACTGGCCCACTGACCACTAACATAACCGGGCTTGTTTTTGACCAGAAAGCGTTTAAACACGTCTTTCATATCCGTCGCGTGGCCGTTGTCCACCAGGAAGCGGGCAAAATGCACCCGGCCCAGCATGGTCTCCGAAGCATACCTGGCCGCACCTTCCAAGGCACCGGGAATGCCCGCTTTTTCCAGTTTGTTGGCAATCTGGCGGGCACGCTGACGCCGGTAGTCGCGTAGGCCCGACAGGCCCTGTTGCAACGCCGGATTAGTGATATCCAGTTGCAGTCCCACAATATGCACCGTGCCGCCAGACCAGCTGACGGAGATTTCCACCCCCGGAATCAGCTCAATGCCTTTCGCCGCCGCTGCCTGCCGGGCTTCTTCGATACCTTCAGTGCCGTCGTGATCGGTCAGCGCCAGGTGGGTGACACCCTGCTGCGCTGCCCGGGCAACCAGCTCAGTCGGCGATAGAGCCCCGTCCGAGGCGGTCGAATGTGTGTGCAGGTCATACTGGTATTGGGTCATAGCCTATATTTTACGATAGAATGCAGCCATACCGTAATTAACTGACTTTTTAATGAAACTGTTCTTTGATTTTTTACCTATCGTGCTGTTTTTTGTCGCCTACAAATTCGGTGGCGGCGATTACAGCTTCAATGGCCAGACTTATCATGTAGAAGGCATCTACGCAGCCACTGCCATCATGATTATCGCCACCCTGGCCCAGGTCAGTTATACCTGGCTGCGCCATCGCACGGTAGAGCGGGCCCATATCATCACCATGGTGCTGGTCGTGCTGCTGGGCGGCCTGACGTTATGGCTGCAAAACCCTGACTTTATTAAATGGAAGCCGACTGCCGTCAACTGGTTATTTGCACTGGTCTTTGTCGGCGCTTATTTGTTCACAGACAAGTCGCTGCTGGAACGCATGATGGGCGAGCATATTCAGTTACCGGGCAAAGTCTGGTCACGGCTTAATGTCGCCTGGATCCTGTTTTTCGTGGCTTCCGGTGTTGCCAATCTCTATGTCGCTTTCAACTTTGACGAAGCCACTTGGGTCAATTTCAAGCTTTTTGGCATGCTGGGCCTGACCATTGCTTTTGTTATTGCTCAGTCGATTTATCTGGCCCGCCACGCGGTCGAAGTCTCCAAATAGGTGATATTTTATGCCCATGCTCTATGCCATTATCAGTGAAGACAACAGTGACAGCCTGAACCGCCGGCTTGAGGCCAGACCTGCCCACTTGTCCCGTCTGCAGGCCTTGCAGGATGAGGGGCGGCTGGTGCTGGCGGGGCCACACCCGGCTGTCGACAGTGACGATCCCGGCAGCGCCGGTTTCAGTGGCAGCCTGGTGGTGGCCGAGTTTGCCGATCTCAATGCCGCCCAGGCCTGGGCTGATGCCGATCCCTATGTAGCCGCCGATGTCTATGCGCAGGTCACCGTTAAACCCTTCAAGAAAGTTTTACCATGAGCACCATTGACGCGATTAAACAGGCCCTGCAGACGCTGGAGCCGGAACTGATTGACATCGAAGATGACAGCGCCGCCCATGCCGGCCATGCCGGTAACACAGGCGGTGGCCATTACAATTTGCTGATCGTCAGCAAAGCTTTTGATGGCCTGTCTTTGCTTAAACGTCACAAGCTGGTCTATACCGAGGTTGATGAACTGATGCAAAGCCAGATCCATGCCCTCAGCATCCGCGCCAAAACCCCGGCTGAGTATCACGGCGACTGACCATGGCCGAGCTTTCCGACCGCAAACAGCAGAACCAGGCTTTTCTGCAGGAGTTGGAAAGACAGCGGCTCAATAAGGACTGTCTGCGGGTTATCGATTTACGCGGCAAAGTCCCCGGCGAATGCCAGGCCTATCAGTTCGGCAACCGAACCCACTACCTGGATGACCGCGCCTACCTGCTGGCCAAGCAGTTAATGGCACGCTTTGACGGCCGTTACACGGTCGGCGTTTATGAAGCCTTGTTTCAGGCGCTAAAACAACTGGAGCAATCGCAAGCGACTGAGCAGGATGACAAGCAGCGATTGCCGCTGATAGCGCTGGACCAGCCTCTGCAGCGGGCGGAAGAGCGCATTGTTTTCAGCACCGCGCTGCAATTACGACTCGATGATGTGCTCTATCACGGCTACAGCATCGATCTTTCGCTCAATGCTATTAGGGTTTCTCTCAAACGCACTTTTTCGCTGCAGCGGGAGGATGACGTTGCCGTCAGTTTTGCTGATTTATATCAGCAATATGCCCTGCCTCTTCTGCAGGACGTCCGTTACCAGATCAGCAAACTGGAGCAGGATGATACACATACCACTGTGGTGTTGCGCCGTGAGTCCCAGGCTGATGATGCGTTTGCAAAGTGGTTCAAACAGTGGCTAAGCGAGCAAAGCGCTCAGCGAAAACGGGATGTGGATAACGAGCTGTTCAATCTGCAGTCACAGTTTTATCAGCGCCTGTGGCTGGGCCGCTTGGGCGATCCGGTGCTGTGGTTGGGGTCCACCAGCCTGTCGCAGCCGCTGCAGGCTTTGACCCTGTCGCCTTCAGCGCCCGGATTGTTGCAGCAAAACCAGGATTCACTGGCACACTGGCTGCAATCGCTGCCGCTGCAACTCAGCGAGAAAGGCGCCGACCTGCTGGTCGCTTTTGATGATGATCAGAGCTACAGCGTATCGCAGGATAATCACCACGCGGTGGCGAAACTGATTCAGTGGCAACTGGACCGCCCGCAAGCCCAGTTGTTGTTACTGCGTCCGACCTTACTGAATCTGGATGATGAGGCCATCAGAACAGCCTGTCAGCAGATTAAACCGCTTGAAGCGGACTATGCGGCGACGCTGCGCGAGCGTGCTCGCCGAATCATTCAGCGGCTGCGCATTATCGATCTGAAACCGCTGTTTCGCCACAGCCGCAAAGTCGGGGAAAATAGCGACAAAGCACTGGCAGGGCTGCAAACCCTCAAATCTTATATCAATGCCGATCTGCCTGCACCATCGCCGCTGACATCATTCATCCAGCGAGGTACCACCCGCTTTCATATTCACACCCCGGTGACCGTTCACGCCAGCGAGCAACAGTGGCAGCTGGATACCGTGGACGTCTCTGCCGATGGCCTTGCGATTAAACTGCCTGCCGATGTGCCGATAACGCTCAACCAGCGCCTGCAGCTTGACTTCACACGCTGGCAGACGTTGACTAAAAAAGTGAATTTGTCTGCCGTGCCCTATCAGGTAAAAAACATCAGGATTTGGGAAGGTGAACGGCATATCGGCCTGGCCCGCATCAAAAACAATTGTCCGGAGAGCCTCAATCAGTTTTTCGACTGGGTGATCAAACAGAACCAAGACAAGCTGCGCGCTGACACAAACGACGTGATCAGCACGGCGGAAAGCCATCTATTTGGCCAGGCTTTGCTGCCGACCATGGACAGTGTGCCAGTATTTGTGGGGCTGAACCCGCAAGGCCAGCGTCAGCTTCAGCTTATTGGTGCCACCCGCGATAACTTTGCCACTGAGCATCCCGGCCTGTGGCAGGCGCTGGCGGCAGCACAGGCAAAACTGGCCGCCGTGCTGAAAGAGGCCAATAATCATGACGATGGTTGCTATGACAGTTTTTTATATGCTTATGACAACAAGGGCTGGACGCTGGCATTGGAGCAGGACTTTGCCGACCCACGTGATAAAGCCATCTGGATCCAGCGCGGCATGGCCGCAGACTGTTTCCGGGTATTTCGCTGCCGGATCTCGGTGCTGAAAGCCGCTGACAGTGAGTCAGAAACGGACTTACTGGAACAATTACAGCAATGGCGTCAGCAACGCGCCCACCGGGTGCGTGATATCCGCCAGCAGTTAAGCCAGTTGCTGGCGATGGTCGAGCTGACCGATATCAGCGATGTGGTCACGGCCTTTTACACTCATTAGATAATAAAGCGATGCTTCAGGCCGCCGCGATCATCATGCGATCCAGCAATACCGAGCCGCAGCGGATATTGCCACGCACATCGACATCACTGCCCACCGCCACTATCCCCTTGAACATATCCTGCAAGCTGCTGGCGATGGTGAACTCATCGACCGGATACTGAATTTCACCGTTTTCTACCCAGAAACCGGCCGCCCCCTGAGAATAATCACCGTTCACAATATTGACGCCCATGCCCATGGTTTCAGTGACGATGATGCCTTTTTCCATCTGTCTGACCAGGGCATCAAAATCGGCATCCGTGGTACTGTCGACACTCAGGTTATGCACGCCACCGGCATTGGCGGTGGTGGTGAGTCCCAGTCTTCTGGCTGAATAACTGTCCAGCACATAACCCTGCAAGACCCCATCGCGGATGATATCGCGGTTGGCGGTGGCCACGCCCTCTGCATCAAATGCAGCACTCCCCAGGGCTTTGAGCAGGTGGGGCTGTTCATGAATATGCATGAATGAAGGAAAAATCTGCTCGCCCTGTTTGTCGACTAGGAAACTGGCATTACGGTATAAAGCGCTGCCGCGGATCCCCGAAATCAACTGACTAAACAGGGTTGGCGCCACATCGGCAGCAAACACGACCGGGTAAGCCCCGGTTTTCACTTCACCGGCACCGAGCCGTGACAAAGTGCGCTGAGCTGCCCTGATACCAATACTGCTGGCAGTGTTCAGATCAGCCGCATCCCGCGCCATATCAAACCAAAAATCACGCTGCATACCGCGCTCATCACGGGCTATCAGGCTGGCAGACAGGCCATGACGGCTGCTGTCAGTGACGCCCATAAAACCGTGACTGTTGGCATAAACCCGTTTGCCAGTATGGCTGGACACGGTGGCGCCTTCGGAATTACTGATACGGCTGTCAAAATCCAGCCCGGCGGCTTCGCATTCGCTGGCCAGTTCAATCGCCTTATCAACGCTCAGTTCCCAGGGGTGATAGAGCGACAGCTCGGGAAAATCTTTCGCCATCAGGCTCGCATCAGCCAGGCCGGCGGCCTCATCGCCCTGTGTGTGGCGAGCAATATTACAGGCTGCCTGCACCGCTTCCTTGATCGCATCGGGACTCAGGTCCGAGGTGCTGGCCGAGGCTTTGCTCTGCCCAAAATAAACGGTAATGCCCAGTCCCGTGTCGTTGTTGTGTTCCAGCGTTTCCACTTCGCGCTGCCGCACGGTCACCGACAAGCCTTTGCTGTGACTCAGCCCCGCCTCAGCAGCGCTGGCACCCAGCTTCTTTGCCTGCTCCAGCGCTGTTTCCGCTGCTTGTTCCAGATTCGGTTCAATCAATGCTTGGTTCATATAATCAATTCAACTTCTTGGGGGTTGCCGTCGCTCAGGTAAAAGCCGCGCATCTCCAGCACGCCTTTGGTGTTGAGTGAGATGATGAGATAAAGCGCCTCGCTGTAATTGGCTTCTTCAATATCGATTTCGGATGGCACCGGCGGGCTGCTGGGGTGTGAGTGATAAATGGCAAACAGGGTCTGGCCTTTTTGCTTCATGCTTTTAAATGCCGCCAGTTGCTCACTGGCATTGAGTGCAAACAGGACGCTGGCATCGGTGGCCACATTTTCAATCGGATAACACTCACTCTGTTCATCGCGCTGGCCAACCAGTCCGCAGACTTCCTGCGACGGTGATAACTGCGCCTGATGCAACAACTGATTGACTAAAGTGCGTGGAATTTGAACGGTTTCTCTTGTCATTGTTTTACCTGTGGTTGAGCCACGTTGTTTTTTTGCTTTGAGTCTCAGCAGCTTTATTGGCCGGGGTGACAGACAGGACAGTCCGGATCCTGCTTCATTCGGATTTCGCGCCAGTTCATGGTCAAAGCATCGAGGATCAATAAGCGCCCGGCCAGGCTATCGCCGATATTCATCAACAGTTTGATCGTCTCGACCGCCTGGGTGCCACCAATCATCGACAGGATAGGCGCTAGTATACCGCTCTCACTGCAGGTCTGTTCCAGTTCACCCTTGTCTTCATAGAGGCAGCGATAGCAGGGCATGCCCGGCTGGCGCGGATCATACACCGTGACCTGTCCCTCAAAACGGATGGCAGCGCCTGACACCAATGGGAGTTGCTGCGCCTTGCTGACCTCATTAAGCAGAAAGCGGGTGGCGAAGTTATCACTGCAATCCACCAGCACATCTACCTTTTCGCATGCAGACACCAGGTCGCTTTTGTCCATGCGCTGCTTGATCCGCTGCAGGCTGACATCCGGGTTCAGTTCCCGCAGCCGATCGGCGGCCGAATCCACTTTATCACGGCCAATATCCGGCTGACCGTGAACGATTTGCCGCTGCAGATTGGATAATTCCACCTGATCATCATCAACCAGCGTCAAACTGCCCACGCCGGCAGCCGCCAGATACATCGACACCGGCGCACCCAGTCCGCCCAGGCCCACTATCATCACATGACTGTCGAGCAAAGCCTGCTGACCGGCAATATCGACCTGGGGCAACAGAATATGGCGACTGTAGCGTAAAAGTTGATCGTCGTTCATCACTAATTAATCAGCTAAAGTATTCATTATAACGCCTGTCGGCTAGACGCTAAGCTGGCCCATCACCGCCCGATCCTGAGCGCCGAAATCCTGGTGGGCAGTAATCGCATCAAACCCGGCCTCGTGAAACAGCTGCTGCACCCGTTGTGACTGGTCATAGCCATGCTCCACCAGCAACCAGCCGCCGGGTTTAAGATGGCGGCTGGCCTGCGTCACGATCTGCCTGATATCCATCAGCCCATCCGCTCCCGACACCAGCGCTGATCGCGGCTCAAAACGCACATCGCCCTGTGTCAAATGCGGGTCATGCGCTTCAATATAGGGGGGGTTGGACACAATCAGATCAAAAGCCTGCGGCCTGAAACCACTAAGCCAGGCGCCCTGCAGAAACTGCACATTCTCAATCTGATGCTGCCGGGCATTGTTCTGTGCCAGCCGCACCGCGGCCTGCTGCAGATCAGTGGCAACAAAATGAACATCCGGCTTTTCTGCGGCCAAAGACAGTACTATCGCGCCGCTGCCGGTGCCTAAATCTGCCGCCCACATGCCGGGCTCAAGCTTGGACAGCGCCAGCGATACCAGCAGCTCGGTATCCGGCCTGGGGATCAAGGTAGACGCATCCACTGCCAGGTCCAAACTCCAGAAACCCCGGCTGCCGGTCAGGTGTGCGACCGGCTCTCCCTGCTCACGCCGCTCAATCAACTCGGCAAAGCGCTGCCACTGCGCCGCCGTTAACTCGGCTTCAGGCGCCGTCATCAACTTCACCGGACTGCATTCCAGCACATAACAGAGCAGCACCTGCACATCGACATCTGGACTGCTGGATTCAGACAAACGCGCCCGGCCATAGGCACTGGCCTCGCTGATACTGGGTTGCATGGTTAAATCAGACCAGCGCCACAATCAGCGCCAGCACCGCCAATCCGGCAGCGCCGAAAGACAAGTTTCGCTGCAGAACAAGCTGTGACTTGATAGCTTCATGCTGTTGCTGCTGCTCAGCAAGCAACTGCTGTTGTTCGGTCTCTTGCTGATTTGCCAGCCTTGCCTGAAAGTCGCCCAGCTTTTGCTCAATGACCGCATTCATATCCTGCATCAGTTGCTGTTGCAAAGCCTCGCGGACTGCCGCCTGCTGCTGATTGAGCCACTGCCGGCCTTCATTTTCAAACAAGGTTTCCAGCTTATCGCGCAGTCCCAATTGATCGACCGCTTTATCTACCGCTTGTGCGGCCGGGCCGCTGACCAAGTCATCGGCTTGTGATGACAGGGAATGCTTGAACTCCTCCAGCTGTGATTGCACAGAACCACTGAGCTTCTCTCCTATTTCCTGCAAGGCATCAAGCCCACCTGACGACTGCTGGGCGGACTTTTGTTGATCGATCTGCTGCTGCAGGGCCGACAGCGAGGCAGCCAGTTTGTTCTCAATCTCAGGTAACAGTGCTGCCCGCACGGCAGCCAATAATTCCACCTCACTCTGTGCGCTGGATGCCGTCGCATCTGGCGCTGCTTCAGACGCGGTCTGGGCGATATCATCCAATAATTGTTGCAAGGCATCGGCGGCCGGCGGTTTCGGTAATACCGCGCTGGCGCCGCTGGCCAGTGCCTGTTCCAGATCAGCGTCGGTATCCTTGCCGGTGCAAATAATAACGGGTAAAGCTGCCAAATTGGGATCGGCCTTGAGCTGACGAGTGGCGGCAAGCCCGTCCATGCCCCCCATCATGACATCCATAAACACAATATCAGGCTGAGTCGGCGTCTGTTGCAGCCAGCTCATGGCCTCTTCCGCACTGCCCTGCTCGACAACCTCGAACTGGTGGCTTTTAAGCAGCTTGCCCAGCGTCAGTCTGGCAACACGTGAGTCATCGACCACCAAAGCCGTTTTTGTCTGCATGCTCAATCCCCTGCGTTGTTTCAGCTGATCCGGAACGGATCCAAACTGATGGATTCCACTCTTTTGCCCAGCATTTTGATTTCACCACGATAGCGCTCTTGCATATCGCTGGCAAACTCGAAAAAGTAGGTGCGCTGCAACTGCATACGACCGCTGCGGTTACGTTTCAGGCGAAGTTTCTGCCAGGCGACGGTATCGTTCAAAAAGCTGACACCGGCATTGTTGCAATAATTGCGTGCCGCTACTGTGGCCCGCTCAGCGACGCCGCGACTGTCCCACCAAAGCCAGCCCAGCAGGCCCAGAAAAAGTAATACCACCGTGCTGTCGTTCATCCCAGATCTCCCCATAGGGTTTGTACCACGGCAAGTGCGGCGACAGCTGCGGTTTCAGTTCTTAAAATGCGTGGTCCGAATTGCACGGCAGTAAAATCCGCTTGCTGAGCCTGACTGATTTCGTCGTCAGACAGCCCGCCTTCCGGGCCGATCAGGAGGGTCAGCGTTTGCGGCTGTGGCAAGCTATGAAAACGCTGCTGGGCCTGCGGATCCAGTACCAGTTTCAGATCGTCTGCTGTTACGGTCATCGCCTCATCCAGCGTTGTAACAGGGGACAGTTCCGGCATGTAAGCTCTGCCACTCTGTTCACAGGCACTGGTCAACACACCTTGCCAGTGTTTGAGTCTTTTTTCCGCACGCTCTTTGCTGAGTTGCACATTACAGCGCTCGGTGACCACCGGCATAATAGTTTTAACGCCCAGTTCCACCGCTTTCTGGATGGCAAAATCCATGCGCTCGCCGCGCGAGATGCCCTGCAGCAAAGTAATATCCAGCGGCGATTCAGACTGAATATCAAGCTCACGATCCAGTTGCACCTCGGAGCGTTTACGTTCGACAAGGCTGAGCGTGGCTTCAAGCTCGCGCCCCTGACCGTCAAACAGTCGGACCGGGGCACCGGCTTTGAGTCTCAGCACCTGTACCGCGTGACGGTGAACTGACTCAGGTAATGCCATCACAGTTTGAGATTGGCCCAGTTGTGGACAGTAAAATCGGGGGATACGCATGCAAAATCGCAAAATTAAAAATGTTTTCAGCCATGCAGTTTAACCTGAGCCGGCCTCAGATTGAATTAAATTCTGATGGCCCTGTTATACTCCGGAACATGGATATTGACCGGCAGTCATTGCAACAGATCGTCAGGGACGTGGCGCAAACCACGCTGTTACCCCTATTTAACAATGTACACAGAGAGTACAAAAAAGACGGCAGCATTATTACCCTGGCCGATCGCAGCATGCAGGAGGCTTTGACTGACAGACTGGCGGAGATTTGTCCCGATGTCGCCTTGCTGGGTGAAGAACAATCAGCACAACAGCAACAGGCCTTGCTCGACTCGGGGCAACCGCTATGGTGTCTGGACCCGGTGGATGGCACCAGTAATTTTGCTGCAGGCCTGCCTTTTTTTACCGTATCACTGGCGCTAATTGAGTCCGGCGAAGTCAAAGCCGGTGTGGTGCTGGACCCGATTCGCGATGAGTGCTTTTCGGCAGTGCGCGGTCAGGGGGCTTTTCTCAATGACCAGCCGCTGGTCGCTGAGCCCACCGGACTCAAACTAAAACGCTGCATTGCGTTTATTGATTTCAAACGGCTGCCGGCGGCCTTGTCGCAGCAATTGATTGTGGAAAGACCCTACGGGTCGCAGCGTAACCTGGGTTCTATCGCGCTGGAATTATGCTGGCTGGCGGCCGGCCGCGGCCACCTTTATCTGCATGGCAGCCAGCATATCTGGGATTATGCCGCTGCCGATCTGATTCTGGCAGAGGCCGGCGGCTTTGCCGCCACCTTGCAGGGTGATGCGCCCTTTGTTCATTCTCTACAGCCACGCTCGACCTGTGCTGCCGTGGATGAATCGCTATTCGAACAGTGGCAACAATACCTGCAACAGGCCGGTCAATGACGGACGCCCTGCCTTTGCTCCGGCCTGACTGGCCCGCCCCTTCAAACATTCATGCTTTCTCCACTTATCGCCAGGGCGGCATTAGCCTGCCACCCTATGACAGCCTCAACCTGGGTGATCATGTCGGTGATGACGCTCAGGCTGTGGCTGATAACCGTCAGCGTCTGTTAACACAGGCCCATCTGCCAGCCGAACCGTTATGGCTGCAACAGGTACATGGGAATGATGTGATTGATGCCCGTCACTGGACCACGGCTATCTCCGCTGATGCCAGTTACAGCAATCAGCCTGATCAGGTCTGCACGGTGCTGACTGCAGATTGTTTGCCGGTTTTATTCACCGACCGCAGTGGCCGTCAGGTCGCCGCTGCTCATGCCGGTTGGCGCGGTTTGCTGGCAGGCGTACTGGAAAAGCCCCTTGCCTGCTTTAGCGGCAGACGGGAAGATATTTTGGTCTGGTTGGGCCCCGCTATCGGTCCGCAGCAGTTTGAGGTTGGCCGCGAAGTGTTTGAGGCATTTTGTGAACGCGACAATGCCGCAAGCCGGGCTTTTCAACAGCGCGATGCGGATCATTTCCTTGCCGATATTTATCTGCTGGCCCGGCAGCGGCTGGCTCAGGCCGGTGTCACTGCGGTGTTTGGCGGCGAGCATTGCACGGTTTCGGAAGCCGATAAGTTTTATTCTTATCGCAGGGATGGTGATACCGGCAGAATGGCTTCTCTTATCTGGATCAGTGGCAAATAAGGTATCATTACCCGATTAAGCTTTTTATTTGGACCGACATGGATTTATTGTTCTGGATCATCGGCTTCAGTCTGCTGGGCGGGCTGATCAGTGTGATCATCGCCTCCTCCTTTTTGTTGCTATCAGAGAACCACCGTAGTATCGCCGTACCGCATCTGGTCAGCTTTGCCATTGGTGCCCTTTTGGGCGCTTCTTTTCTGGGCTTGTTACCGCATGCGATAGAACATCAGCACCATGTTGATTCGCATCAGATCGGGCTGACCCTGCTGCTGGGGCTGATGCTGTTTTTTGTATTGGAAAAAATGGTGCTCTGGCGGCACTGCCACAGCCATCACGGCGAAGACCATATCCCTGAGTTGGACCGGCCGGATCATCACGGCGGCCACTCGCATAAACACGAAGCCGCCGGGCCATTAATCCTGGTTGGCGATACCATCCATAATTTTGTTGATGGTATTTTGATCACCGCGGCTTTTATGACCGATATCCACCTGGGTATTGTCACCGCGCTGGCGATTGCCGCCCACGAAATTCCTCAGGAGTTGGGGGATTTTGTTATTTTGCTGCACAGTGGCTTCAGCCGTAAAAAGGCGCTGTACTTCAACATCTTGTCGAGCCTGGGCACGCTGGCTGGTGCATTACTGGCCTATTTCACCTTGTCCGATATGCAGCAATACTTGCCCTACATTCTGGTCATCGCCGCCTCCAGCTTTATTTATGTCGCTGTTGCCGATCTGATTCCGGGCCTGCATTCCCGGGTTCAGCCACGCGAGACCCTGCAACAAATCGTTCTGATTGCGCTGGGGGTCGTGTTTATTTTTATTACTCACAGCACCCTGCATTAAAGTGAACGCTGATCGCGCTGTTAACAAAATCCTGATTGTCGGCCCCTCTTGGGTCGGTGATATGGTCATGGCGCAATCGCTGTTTATCGCGCTAAAAGATAACAATCCTGAGGTTCAGATTGATGTGCTGGCAATGGATTGGACCCGGCCGCTATTGCAACGCATGCCCGAAGTAAACCGGGCGATTTCCATGCCGGTCAGCCATGGGGTGTTTGGCTGGTCAATGCGCAGAAAACTGGGTAAAGAACTGGTTGAACACGGCTATGATCAGGCTATTGTGCTGCCCAACTCCTGGAAATCAGCGTTGATTCCCTGGTTTGCAGGCATCCCCGTTCGCACTGGCTGGCTTGGTGAAATGCGTTATGGCCTGCTTAACGACATTCGAAAGCTGGATAAGCTGGCTTTACCGATGATGGTGCAGCGTTTTGTGTCGCTGGCTTACCCTGCCTCGCAGTCCCAAGCTGCGCCCAGTTACAAAGCCCCGCTGATGCAGGCTGAGCCAGTCGACACATCGATTAATCCGCAACGCGAAACAGGACAGAAACGGCTGATTTTATGCCCTGGCGCCGAATTCGGTCCGGCCAAGCAATGGCCACCAGCACATTACGCCCAATTGGCAGAGTCATTATTACAACAAGGCTGGCAGGTGCTGGTGCTGGGTTCAAAAGCCGACCAAGCGACAGCCGGACAGATTGCCGCTGGCATTCGCAGCAACCCGTCCCAGTTTTATAACCTGGCCGGGGAAACCAAACTGGAACAGGCTATTGATCTGCTGGATACTGCCGACTGGGTAGTTAGCAATGACTCCGGCCTGATGCATATTGCCGCGGCGCTGCAACGCCCATTAGTGGTACTCTATGGCCCGACGTCGCCGGCTTTCACCCCGCCACTGGCTGACAATGCTCACATCCTACAGATTGATGTTGATTGTGGGCCCTGTTTCCAGCGACACTGCCCTGAAGGACATCATCGTTGTATGCAGGATCTCAGCATCAATTCGGTGTTATCGGTGATTAAATCAGCACAACCTTGACTAGCGCTAGGGAAATGGACATGTCAGAAAAAAAAGTCACTATTCTTGTACCCAACTACAAAACACCCGAGATCACGACGATCTGTCTCCGCTTACTCAGAAAATTTACCAATCATGATCTGGCAGATGTTGTTGTTATTGATAACGACTCGCGCGATGCCTCTGTGGAATATCTCCGTAAATTAAACTGGATTCAACTGATTGAGCGAGACTGTGTGCCGGGTGAGTCCGGTGTTCAGGCCCACTCCCGGGCGTTGGATTTGGCGCTGGAAAAGGTCAAAACGCCTTATGTGCTTTCAATACATACTGATACCTTTGTTAAGCGGCATGATTGGCTGGAAGTGTTGATTGCCCAGTTTGAAGATGAAGCGGTTGCGGGGGTCGGTTCGTGGAAGCTTGAGTCAAAAAATGCTTTGCGTCGGGCTGGCATCAAGTTTGAACAATCCTGTAAATATCTGCTGCATAAACTGTTCGGTTACAAACGTTACAATCCGCACCGTCTTGATAAAAAAGCGCAATATCTGAGAAGTCACTGTGCCATGTATCGCACCGATGTTATCCGCAGTCTTGGCACGCACTTCGGGGACGGCGATGATACTGCCGGTAAACAAATGCATCACAAGATGCTGCAGGCCGGATTTAAGATGAAGTTTCTGCCCTCAGAATTTCTGGGGAAATATGTCGATCATCTCAACCACGCCACATCCATTCTCAATCCTGAACTGAGACGGGGCAGTAAAAACAGTCAAAAAGATCAGAAACTCATTCAACGCAAAATGCGAGGTATTAACGCCATGCAGATTTTGCAGGATAAGAGTATCGATAGCTGACAACAGAACATTCTCTGTATAAGTCGCTTAACTTCCAGGTAACTGATATTGAAAACGGTCTTACAACTCTGTCAGAACTATCACCAGCCTTTTCTGGACTGTACCCGCCAATACGCTGCTCTGTTTGCAGGCACGGACTATCGTGTCGTCACCGTATTTATTTGTGGTGACGAGCAGGCGAGTGTCAGACAGTCAGCCGCTGCTGATGAGGTGATTTTCCTCGGGCATCATCGTGATGAACTCGACGGCCTCAAACGCCACATACTGAGAGAGATTCGCTCAATCTGTGAGCAGTATGATTTTTCTGTTTGTATTGCTCACAGAAACAAGGCGACCTACCTGGCTTTGATGGGCACCAACTTGCCGGTATTCAGTATTCATCATGCTTTCGGCGATTTTGACCGCATCGGAAGACGCCTGCTCAGCCGTTTCTACCAAAAGCGTTTAACTTTTTTTGCTGTCTCCAATGCCGTTAGGGATGATATTCAGTGCAAATTACCATTCTGGGCGCCTGAAAAACTGCACACCCTCTACAACCGCATAGATACATCAACACTCAGCCAGCAGTTACTAGAGCGTGAACAAGCCCGTGACTTACTGGGCCTTCCTGTGGACAGCTATGTGATTGCCAATGTGGGCAGACTTCACCCTGACAAGGATCAAGCGTCTTTGATCCAAGCTTTTGCCAAGGCAAGAGCTGAATTGCCGGCGCAGTCATTGCTGGCGATCATTGGCACGGGTAAAGACCAGCCGAAGCTGGAGCGTCTTTGTGAACAGTTAGATATTGCCTCTGATGTGATTTTTACCGGCATGGTGCCCGATGCCAGAAAAGCATTCCGCGCATTCGATTTATTCGTGCTGAGTTCTGATCACGAACCTTTTGGAATGGTACTGCTGGAAGCGATGGTCGCGGGCGTGCCCGTGATATGCAGTGACTCCGGCGGCGGCCCGGAAGTGATTGAAGGTATTGGGTCGATCTTTCCCACTGGGGATGTTCAAGCCCTTGCTGCATTAATGATTAATGCATCACGTTCTGAGCAAGATCATTTGCGCTCTGGAAGAATGCGTGAACGCTTGCAATTATTCTCCGATGAGCAAGCCAGGAAAACGTTCTGGGCGATCCCCAGTGTCAGGCAGCAGCTTGGAGAGGCCTCACCAGACTCAGTCTGAACGGCGACGTCTTTCGAGCATTTCGTAGTGACTGATGAGAATAATTGGTAGCCACACCAGGACCCACTGTACATTCATTCTGGAGATAATGCCTTCACCAAAAGTCAGGCTGATCATGCCGCTGTATATCAGCACATAAGCACTCAGACGCACCGCGAGAATGTCCCGCATGCGCCAGGCAAGCATCACGGCATAAGCCAGAATCGATATCATCAATAGAAATCCGGCCACGCCCAGGTCAACCAAGGTTGCCAGGTAAGTATTGTGATAGTAATGCCAGCCATCAACACGTTTAACTGTTGATTCAATCGGTGTGTCAGACCCGGCGCCATAACCAAATAATGGTTTTTCCTGAATCAGTTCGACAGCCCCGTTCCAGATATTAAGGCGATGACTCTGGCCCCGTTCAATGTCTTTCTTAAAATAGGGCATCCCGGTCCAGATAGCGACAGACAAGACAACCACCACAGATGAAGTCACCAGCGCTTTAGTTTTCCAGGTTTTAGCTGACATCAAAAAACACAAAAAACCCACAAGTAGTGTAGCTACGATGGCCATTCTGGAGTGGGTAGCCACTACACCCGCGAACATCAATGCCACTAACAACAACAGGGTTGTCATTTGCCTTCGTGACAGGCTGGCAAAACTCAGCAGCCCAATCAGGATAATTGTCAGTGCACCATATATCGCTCCCATCCAAAGCGGATTCCAGAGGCGGCCGATGCCATGAAACCGTGATGCCAGCGTCTGCGACTCTATCAGGAAAAACCAGCACAGACTGGCTATCAACGATAGCGTACTGACGGCAATAAGGACTTTAAAAAGCCTGCTCAAGTAGTCACTGGACTGAGACAGGCTGAATCTCATTATCACCGTGAAGCAGAGTAGATAAACCACACTTTTTATCTCGCCGACTCTGTCATCCAGCGGGGTATTAAATGACCAGAAAAGACTCAGTAGGTGATATGAACTGAAAACAGCCAATAACTGAAGTAATCTTGAACCGGACAGTTGTCGCCAATTCACCTGCCGCTGAAATCCCAGCAACAATGCACCGACGACAAAAATCAGAATAAAAAACTGATAATGCAGTTTATTGGTGGGGAAGAAAAAGTAGCCTGCCAGCCAGAACATAGCTAAAAGCGGCATGACTGATGTCAAACCAGGGAGGCGACCCGGCAGGCTCTGCTCCCCGAAATCAGCTTTTTTCATAAACTCTCACTAAATCTTCCCACCTTCCATGATGGTTCCACTCTACCTGCAGCAGTAAACCATAGACTGTTGAAATTCTTGTTGTTATTTTTGCATCAAAGGCATGGCCTCCGCGCTCAATCAAGGCGCAAGTCCAACTGGCAGCCAAGATGAATGAACTTATGCTTATAGGATTGGTATACTAATCGTTTTGACCGACAAAATACATCCACTATGATCGTTTTAGGCCTGTCCGGCGCCGTCAATCACGACGCCTCCGCTGCTCTGTATATTGATGGCAAGCTGGTTGCCGCTGCTGAAGAAGAACGTTTTCTTCGTGACAAACATGCCAAAGGCAAGATGCCTTACGAGGCGACCAAATTCTGTCTTGAAGATGCAGGCATCAAGCCTGAGCAGATTGACATCGTGGCTTTCCCTTACGCTGAAATCGGCCTGAAGTCACCGGCTCGCTGGCATTATGCCAAGCGTCACTGGTATGCGCCGGATCGTGCTTTGACCGCGCTGTTCAGTGGTAACCGCCGCTACTGGCGTAATCACCGCAATGTGATGAAATTGCTGGATGATCTGGGCATTGGTTCTGAGCGGGTAAAATTTGTGCCCGTTGAACATCACCTCGCTCACGCCAGCAGTGCCTATCACCTCAGTGGTTTTAAGGAAAAAACCGCGATTATCGGCATTGACGGCAAAGGTGAATATGCCACCACTTTCTTCGGCTATGGCGAAAATGGGCGCATTCACAAGATCAAGGAATTCTACGATCCTGACTCGCTGGGTGGTATGTATGGCGCACTCACTGAATACCTGGGCTTTGAAATGCTCGATGGTGAGTTCAAAGTCATGGGCATGGCACCTTATGGCGATCCCAAGCGTTTCGACTTCTCCCGTTTGATCGACTGTAAAAATGGTGACTTTCGCGTCAATAACAAACTGGTCAACACGGTCGGCTGGCGCCGCTTCAAGAAGGATGGAAAAGGCTATTTCTTCAGCCCCAAACTGCTGGACTGGCTGGGGCCGATGCGTGAAGGCGATGAAAAAGATGAGCCCTATATCGACTACGCCGCCAGCATTCAGGCTTTGCTGGAAAAAACCGCGCTGGAACTGATTGAGTATTATCTTGGCGATATTATCCGCGAGACCGGTAAGGTGGCGTATGCCGGCGGTGTGGCGCTGAACGTCAAGCTCAACCAGCGGATTATCGCTATGCCGCATGTTAAAGAGCTTTTCGTACAGCCGGCTGCCAGTGACGCCGGTACGGCTATCGGTGCCGCCAGCTATGCCTCGCAAATGGCGGGGGTGCCCGTTGAAAAGATGGAACATGCCTACCTCGGCCCACAATACTCGACCGAACAATGTATTGAAGCCTGTGAAAATTACTCACAGCCGGTCAAGTGGCAGCGGATGCAGAATGTTGAAAGCGAAACGGCGCAAATTCTGACTGATGGCAACCCGGTTTCCTGGTTTCAGGGTCGGATGGAGTTTGGTCCACGCGCTTTGGGTAACCGCAGTATCCTGGGCAGCCCCAGTCATAGAGGTGTCGCTGATCGCATTAACGCGCAGATTAAATACCGTGAGCGCTGGCGCCCGTTCTGCCCCAGCATGCTGGACACCGTGGCGCCGGAGATTCTGCAGACCGACCATCCCAGCCCCTATATGACCTTTACCTTTGATGTCGCTGACAGCTGGAAAGACCGCATTCCCGAAGTCGTTCACGAAGATGGCACCGCACGGGCACAGATCGTCACCGAGCATACCAACCCACGATACTATGCGCTGCTGCAGGAGATGGAAAAACTGACCGGCAATGGCGTCCTGTTGAATACCTCGCTCAACCGCCGTGGTGAGCCGATGGTCTGCAGCCCTACCGATGCGCTCAACATGTTTTTCGGCTCTGATCTGCAATATCTGGTAATGGAAGATATTCTGGTCACCAAATAGCTATGCTGAACTTATCTCCGGATCTGTTAATTGCTCGTGGTTATCATCGCGAATGTTATCAGCACCCGGAAGATAAAGACCGCTGTGTAAAAATTGTCGTTCATGGTGGGACCGAGGAGACACGCCGAGAACAAGCCTATTACCGCTTGCTGGAAAAGCGACTTGGCGACTGGCGCGGTATCGCCAGATTTCATGGTAACGTTGACTCCAACCTGGGATCGGGCGCTGTATTTGACTTAATCCGAGATCAAGACAACTCGGTATCACGGACCGTTTCACAATACCTGGAAAACCCTGAACTTCTTCCACTACACCGGGAAGGCATCATTCGTGCGCTGGTGAAATTCAGAAACTATCAATTGAAAAATAATATTCAGACCATGTCACTGAAACCCTGGAACTTCGTGTACCAGTTGAATCATGACACCAGAGGCAAAATATATTTGATTGATAGTCTGGGCAACGCAGACTTTATTCCCATCTGCAGCTTCAGCGTTTTTTTCGGACAGCGAAAAATTCGCAGGAAATGGCTAAAGTTCATCAGGCTGCTGGAGCAGCACTACCCGGGGAGCGATAGCATTCAATCGTTCACTTGCCAATTAAAGACAGCACTAACAACCGGATAAATCAGCTTCTCCCATAGCCATCCGGATTGCGCTGTTGCCAGCGCCAAGCATCAGACACCATATCTTCCAAGGTTTTCTCTGCCTGCCAGCCCAGTAGCTCGCTGGCAAGTGTTACATCGGCATAGCTGACCGCGACATCACCAGCACGGCGGTCAACGATTTCATATGTAACCTGACGGCCTGATACCTGTTCAAAGGCGCTCACCACCTCCAGCACACTGTATCCCACCCCGGTGCCCAGATTGATTGGCTGACAGCAGTGAAGGTCAACGACCTCATCCAGCCAGCGTAATGCTTCCAGATGGCCACTGGCGAGGTCAGCCACATGAATATAATCGCGCACGCCAGTGCCGTCTTCAGTGGGGTAATCCCCGCCAAACACAGACAGTTTCTGTCTTTTGCCAATCGCCACCTGACTGACATAGGGCATCAGATTATTGGGCGTGGCTTTGGGATCCTCGCCGATAAGCCCACTTTCATCGGCGCCGGCCGGGTTAAAGTAACGCAACAACGCCACTTTAAGGGCCTCGGGTCTGGCCTCAACCACATCCCTGAGGATATCTTCAATCATCAGTTTGGTGCGGCCGTAAGGGTTGGTCACCGAAGTCGGTGCCTGTTCTCTCACCGGCATTGATACGTTGTCGCCGTATACGGTCGCTGAGGAGCTGAATACCAGTTTATCAACGCCAAAATCTCGCATCACCTCCAGCAGCACCAGCGTGGCCTCAAGGTTATTCCGGTAATACATCAATGGCATTTCACAAGACTCACCGACCGCTTTATAACCAGCAAGGTGAATCACCGCATTGACGTGATGCGTATTGAAAATACCCTGCAACGCCTGCTTGTCACGGCAGTCGGCCTTGTAAAAAAGCGGTTTACGCCCGGTGATTGCCTCAATGCGGTCAAGCACGAGTTCAGAGGCATTGCTGAGGTTATCGACAATGATGACCTCCATGCCCGCTCGCAGCAGCGTGACTGCAATGTGTGAGCCGATATAGCCTGCCCCGCCTGTCACCAGTACACGCTCAATCACGATATAATTCCGCCCTTTTCTTCTGCCATATCTCGAATAATTTGTGCTGCCTTATCTGGCATGCTGTATAGATCCTCTGTCGCGGCATAGCTCAGTGCCTGCTGTGACCATTGATGCAGCCGCTGCGGGTCAAGCATAGTAACCAGCTGCGCCGCAGTGGCGGCAGCATTATCAGGCTGTTTCAGAATGTCTCCGGCCTGTGCGCTTTTTACATGTTTAGCATAGCCACAGACATCCGATATCAGTACCGGTAAACCAGCCACCATCGCCTCCAGTATCACCGTGCCGGTGTTTTCCTTGCGGGCAGGATGTAACAGCAGGTCAGCGGCCAGCAAAAATTCGGGAATATCCGAGCGGCCTCCCATAAACTGAACCTGGTCGCCAACACCCGATTTATCGGCCTGTTTCTGCAGGGCACGGGCATCGCCATCACCAATCACTACCAGCCTGACTTTGCCACGCTCATCGTCCGGCATCGCTGCCAGGGCGGCAATACCGCGATCAACGCCTTTGGTTTTAAAGCCGGTGCCCACCATCAACAGCAACCATTCATCATCGTGAACGCTCAACTCGGCCCGTTTGCGCTGACGAATGGAACTGGCATCTGCAGGTCGCTGGCGATCGCGATCAATGCCGGGGGGTAAAGATATCAGCCGATGATCAGGCGTATGATAATGCTGTTTGAACAGCGCCTTTTGCACATCTGAAATCATCAGCGACACGGTGTCACTGTCTGGTCCGAACACAGCGCTTTCGCAGTCGGAATAAAACCGGACTCTGGGGGTAAACTTTAACAGACTATGCAGGGCGTGAGAGCGAGCTCTATCGATGTAACAGGGATCGGCCGCATAATATAAATCCAGCTGCGGCATTTTATTAAAGCCCACGACCAGGTCGTACTTCTCCCGCTCAAGTTGCGGTTTAACCTGATCCAGAAAAGACTGCAATTTTGCATGATTGGACAGGCCTGAAACCGGCACGATATGGACGTTCAGTTCCGAAGGCAATTCACCCTGCCACTCAATCACATACACATCAATGTGGTCGCCAGCCCTGATGCAGCTTTGCATAATCCGCATAAAATCACGGGCCAGGCCGCCATAGGGGAAATATTTAAACAGACAAACGGCTAGTTTCATTTATTGACTTACAGTCTTCATCATTGATTCAAAGCGAGCACGAAGTGCTTTATTCTGCCAATTTCTCAGAAAACGGCGCTGATCACGGGCAAAGGCTCTTTCAAAACTCCAGTCATGACGGTGCTCACGCATGGCGTCCAGATCGATAAGCGCCACTTGACCATTCTCTGTCAGCAACAGGTTGCTGGCTTTCATATCGCCGTGACTAAGCCGGTACTCATGCATCAGGCCAAAAATACGCCTAAGCTGTCTGAGCTGTGGCTCTGAGGGCGAGTGAGATGCGTAGACCCGGGACAACTCAGTCGCGTTATCCACATACTCACTGATAAGGTAAGCCTGCTTTCTGAGCGGCCCCCAGCGGTGTTCTACAAATCCCAGCACCGGCGGGGTGGCAATGCCCAACAGCGTCATCAAATTACCCTGCCGCCAGGCATTGGCTGCGCGGCTGGGCCGCCAGCAGCGTTTCAGCCAATGCCAAAGTGATTTCACATTATAACGTTTGATAACGACCCGGCGCCCTGCCAGGTTGGTGACAACAACCGTGGCGCTGTTGCCATCCTTGAGAATATCGCCCTGTTCAACCAGCCTGTCGATATCAACCACTAACTGCTCGCCGACCAGTTTGAAAAAATGCCTTTTGAAGGCATATTCCCGATCTTTGTTTTTACCATACACCGTCATCGTGCAGGGTCTGAAGCATTTGCTCAGATAGTCGTCTTTGCGCTTGTGCCAGGCTTTATCCAGCAACCCTCTGAAAGCAGCCCGTGCCTCTCTGTTGTATTCCCAGCCACGCGCCCGGTAATACAAACTCAACTTTTCCATAAGATATAGCTGTTGGTCAGGAACAAACTGGGCAAATAACCGGGCCAGATTTTTCAGGCTTGGCTTCATCGGCAGTGGCTGACCACTCAGCCCCCGCACTGAAGCCACATCAATCAGGTACAGTCCTTGCGGGCTGAGCAGAATATTATCGGTGTGAATATCCTGCTGATAAATCCCGCCCTGATGACAGCTCACCATCATTTCCAGTAGCGCCGGAATCTGCTGTGCATGATTCCCCTTCTCCAGGCTGAAGGCATCGGCATCTTCTATAAATTCGTATGCCACGGCCAAACAACCGGCAAAGCTGTCACTGATAAATCGCTCTTTCGGCACGCTGATACCAGCCTGGGTGCATAGCTTGTAACCATGCTGTTCCCGGGACAGCTCGCGCCAGCCTTTTTTATTGGGCACCAGTAACTTCAACAATAAAGGCTGCCCCTGATGCAGCGCCTTCACCACCAGTCTTCTGCCAGGGAGCAAACGCAGCACCTGCGCACAGTGATACAGCGCGCCGTCCACCTCTACATCAAAAGGGGCAACCACCTGTTTGCCACTCAGAAATTGTTGAATGGTCTCGTTCATCTGGCTTGTTGTTTGTGCCACTTTGCTAATAATGCGTCAGCGCGTTTTTCCACTTTGCGCCAGAAACCGCCCTGTTTATCGAGCGCATCGCGCAGGCTCAGGCCACTGTATATCTGGATGAATCGATAAAAGTCGCGGCTTGTCAGCTTGACTTCATGTGCCGAGAAAAGCAAAGAGCCCAGATCCTTGACCAGCCAGCGCTCAGGCACGCTCCGGCGCTGCTGCGTGCGGTGCAGGTCAATCAGATATAAAGGCGTGTCCTGCTCAAAAGAGTTGCTGTCTGCAAAGGATTTATCCAGCAGAAAATGACACAGATAATAATCCCGGTGATTGATACCTGCCTGATGCATATCGCGGCTGACCTCAGCCAGCTTTCGCAGCAGCGCCTGTTTACTCTGGAAGTCGGGCGGCGATTGCTGCCACTGTGCCCCCAAATGCTCCAGACTCATGGTATCGGTGAGCTCGTCGGTGATCACAAATGAAGCGGTTTTTGCCGGATTCCAGCCACGTTCACCAAACCCGGCCAGTTGCATGGTGCCAATACCCAGTTGGTGCAGTTTCAAAATCGCCTGCCATTCATTTCGGGCACTGATTATCGGCATTCGCAATTGGAGCAGGTTTTTGATGATCTCTGCCCAGCCGATACCGGCGTGGTATTTGAGAAAGTAGGACTGGTCGCCGATGTTGAAACGCAGCGTGCGTCGTCCCTCTTTGTCACGAAAAATCTCACCCTGAAGATCGGCCAGAAGCGCGAATACATCTTTGCCCAGCCAGGCCTGGCGCAGATCATCTCGTAAAAAAAAGGTTCGGGGCTTCATTTCGGGACTTAAATTCCTCACACTGCTCTGGCGAAAATGCCAGTGTTGGGTCTGACTTTGTTAAACTACGGCTCAAAGATACAAGATGTTATCACCACTGTCGCATTTGAGGTTAAGCCGTGTCATTCAAAGCCACTATCAGCCGTCATCAGCAAATGATTGATGGGCTGCTCAGTCTGGAACCGCAGGTCAATCAGCTTCTGCAGCGCGTCAAGCAATGTCTGCTAAACGGTAACAAGGTGCTGTTTTTCGGCAATGGCGGCAGTGCTTCTGATGCCCAGCATCTGGCGGCCGAATTTGTGGTTCGTTACCGCAAGGATCGCAAAGCCTATGCGGCGATTGCGCTGACCACTGACACCTCTATTTTAACCGCACACAGCAATGACTACAGCTTTGAAACGGTGTTTGACCGCCAGATTGAAGCCCTGGGCCAGCCCGGTGATATTGCGATCGGCCTCTCCACTTCCGGCAACAGTGCCAATGTGATCAGCGGCATTCAAACAGCAAAAAACAATCAAATCTGGACCTACGCTTTTACCGGTGACGATGGCGGCAAACTCAAAACCATTGCCGATGACTGTATCTGCGTGCCCAGCAACGAAACCGCCCGGGTGCAGGAAGGCCATATTCTGATTGGACACTGGCTGTGCGAAGCGCTGGACGAGGGTTTGCCTGATTCATGAGTCGCCAGTTACTGACCACCGATGTCGTGATAGTCGGCGCCGGTATTGCCGGACTTTGGCTACATCACCGCCTCAATGACCTGGGTTATCACGTCCTGCTTTTGGAAAATGGTGAAATCGGTCAGGGCCAGACGCTGAGCTCACAGGGCATTATTCACGGCGGCAGCAAATACGCTTTGAACGGCATTTTATCCAAGGCCTCACAGGTGATCAGTACCATGCCGGCCCGCTGGAAAGCCTGCCTGGATGGTCAGGGCGAAATTGATTTGAGCTCAGTCAAAAAACTGACCGAGCATCAACTGCTCTGGTCACAGGATCGGCTGTCTTCCAAAATGGTCTCGTTTTTTGCCAGCAAGGCGCTACGAAGCCGCATGCAATTCGTGGAGAAAAAACAGCGCCCGGCACCGTTTTCCGATCCGGCCTTTAAGGGGGCGCTGTATCAACTGGATGAACCGGTGCTGGATGTGCCCAGTCTGCTGGAATCCCTGATCAAGCCCTGGCAGGAACGAATGCTGGCGGTGCCCGCTGATGCTGATTATCAGTGGCTGAAAAACGGTGATCAGATTGAGTCTTTGCTGGTTGGCCAGCAGTTTGAGATTAAGGCCAAGCAGTTTATTTTGACCGCCGGCGAGGGCAATGAGTCCGTGATCAAATCCATGCAGCAGGAGCAACCAGCCATGCAGCGCCGGCCCCTGCAAATGCTTTTATGCAAAAGCCGTGATGCCAACAATCCACTGCCAACCATTTATGCTCACAGTCTGGGCAGTGGCTCCAAACCGATTGCCACCATTTCCAGTCACCAAGATAAAACCGGCAATGTAGTCTGGTACCTGGGCGGCAATATTGCCGAACAGGGCGTGGGCAAAGCGCCTGAGGCATTGATTGGGGAAGCACGCGTATTACTGACTGAGATCCTGCCCTGGGTTGAATTGCCAGAGTTGGAGTGGGCCACACACCCGGTCAACCGGGCCGAGCCGCAGCAATCCAACCGTAGCCGTCCTGACAGCGCGTTTGTCAGCAGTCAGGGCAATCTGCATGTGTGCTGGCCGACCAAGCTGGCTTTGGCCCCTGATCTTGCCGACCAGGCTATCTCAGCGATAGAAAAATCTGGGCTTGTAGCTGACACGCATCAAAACCCGGATTTTCCGCACCCACAGGTTGCCGCCTCACTCTGGGACCGTGCTTTTTCATGATTAAACTCAGTCAGCGAAATGCCATTGCAGATAGCGGCGTCAGTGTTTCACCGCTAGGTCTGGGCACGGTCAAGCTGGGCCGGGATAAGGCGGTCAAATATCCCGAAGGATTCAAAATCCCTGATGATAAACAGGCGCTGGACCTACTGGCGCAGGCCTGGGATCTGGGCATTAACCTGATTGATACCGCCCCGGCTTATGGCAACAGTGAGCAGCGACTGGGCAAACTGCTGCCGCAACTGCCGCATGACTGGGTGATCGCCACCAAGGCCGGCGAATATTATGATCCGGTCAGTGGTGCATCGCGCTACGACTTCAGTCCTGGATCAATTATCAGCAGCGTGGAAAACAGCCTGAAACAGCTCAATCGAGAAGTATTGGATATTGTGCTGATTCACTCGAATGGCAATGATAAACAGGTCATTGAGCAGGAGGGGGCGCTGGACACGCTGAATGAATTGAAACGTCGTGGCCTGATTCGCGCGACCGGTATGTCCACCAAAACCGTAGAAGGCGGTTTGCTTGCTCTGCAACAATCCGATCTGGCAATGGTGATGCATAATCTGCAATATCAGGATGAGCAGGCGGTGCTGGATCAGGCAGAGAAAAGTGGCAAAGGCATCTTTATCAAAAAAGCGCTGGGCAGTGGCCATATCGCCAAAGACACTGGCAGTCAGGATATCGTACAGGCCAATTTTGACTTTATCTTCAAAGAACCGGCGGTCAGCAGCGTGATTATCGGCACCATCAACCCGGCGCATCTGGCTGAAAATGTAGCTAAGGCTGTTTCTGCCATTAACAGAGCCTAACCACAGAGGCACAGAGGTTTTCTGTGCCCATCTCAAGGCACTCAGTGCGTGAGTTTCAAACGTTTGTATGGAAAAAGTTGCTGAATTTTGATGAGGTTTAAGCTCATTAGATTAAAGCTCAACAATTCAGTTTCTCTGTGTCCTCTGTGCCTCTGTGGTTAACTTTTAGTATTGATCTTGTTTACAATCGCCGTGGTGGAGCAGTTTTCTACCAAGCCCATGACTTTAACTTGGCCGCCGTAGCCCTCAACAATTTCCCAGCCGACCACGCCTTTTTTATCGTAATCACCGCCCTTGACCAGAATATCGGGCTGAATAAAGCGCAGCAGTTCTTCGGGGGTATCGCCGGGGAAGCAGGTCACCCAGTCCACATCGGCAAGGCCTGCCAACACGGTCAGGCGTCTTTCCGCGGCATTGATGGGCCGGCCTTCACCTTTGAGCTTGGTCACTGATTCATCGGTATTAATCGCCACAATCAGTCGATCGCCCAAGGCCCGCGCCTGTTGCAGGTATGTAACATGACCAGCGTGCAGGATATCAAAGCAGCCATTGGTAAAGACAATCTTTTCACCGCGCTGTTTGGCCTGATCGACGGCGATTTTTAATTGCTCGACCGTCACGGCCCCGGCCATGCTGTGATCGGTATTATGCATGCCCTGATGGCGCTCATATTCGGTTTTGAGTTCGGGGCCGCTGACGGTTGAGGTACCCAGCTTGCTGACCACGATACTGGCCGCCACATTAGCAAGCGTTACCGCGTGCTCCAGATCAGCACCGGCTGCGAGCGCTGATGCCAGGGTAGAAATGACGGTATCCCCTGCCCCTGTCACATCGGCCACTTCCTTGGCAATGGCAGGCAGGTGAAACTCGGGCTGATCAGCCCGGATCAAGGTCATACCATGTTCGCTGCGGGTGATAAGAATCGCCTTGATATCCAGTTGCTTGAGCAGGGTCTGGGCCTTGCTGATCAAGTCCTGTTCCGACTCGACCGGACCGGCGACGGCTTCAAATTCGCCCATATTGGGCGTAATTAAATCGGCACCACGGTATTTATTGAAATCATTACCCTTGGGATCCACCAGCACGCGGATATTTTTCTCGCGGGCAGTTTCAATCCAGAACTGCGGCTCAGGCAAGGTGCCCTTATTGTAATCCGACAGGATCATCACGTCGGTATTGTCGGTGATCTGGCTCGCCAGCGTTTGCATCTGTGACGCGACTTCAGCGCTGAAACGCTCCTCGAAATCCAGCCGGATCAGTTGCTGGTGACTGCTGACAACGCGTGATTTTATAATGGTGCCGGCATCCGCTGCCTGATGGAACAGGCAGTTAACCCCCACCGCATTCAAGCGCTGCTTGAGCATCTCGGCCGCTTCATCCTGACCGGTTATACCGCTGATATTACAGTTTGCACCCAGCGAAGCAATATTCATTGCCACATTACCGGCGCCGCCCGGCACATCCTCCAGCCGCTCAACATTGACCACCGGCACCGGTGCTTCCGGCGATATACGACTGGCTTTACCGTGGTAAAAACGATCCAGCATCAGATCGCCGATCACGGCCACACGGGCAAGATGAAATTCAGGAAATTCGTGTTTCATAACAAAAATGGTCGGCCTTGGCCGCTTGGAATAATGGCTTATTGTGCTTGTAAAACGCTTTGCAGTCTATGCCAGACCTGGTCGACTTCCATCCCCGCCATGCAGACCGGTTCACCGTCAACGGCTTCAGGTAACGGACAGCGGCGCTTGTAACAGGGCGCACAAGTCATACCGGTAATCAGATGCTGCTGATTGTCGCCATAGGTGCCGATCAGGTGGGTGTCGGTGGAACCATAAATGGTAATAGCCGGTTTACCCAGCACCGCCGCCATATGCGCCAGCCCAGTATCGCTGCATAATACGGCCTGCGCGCCCTGCATCAATACCAGGACATTATCCAGCGGTAGTCGTGGCAGGGCATGGGCTTGTTCACTGACTGAAGCAATCTGTCGGGCACGTTGATACTCTTCATCATTACCGCAGGGCAACAGCAGGCTGTAGCCGGCTTCGGCGGCCTTTAACACCAGTGACTGCCAGTGCTTAACTGGCCATAGCTTGGTCAGCCAACTGGCGTTGTGTACCAGCATCAGGTAACGCTCAGGCAAGCTGAAATCCAGCTTGGGAAAACGGGACTCGTCACCCGGTAAAGGGCAGTGTTCCAATTCCACACCATAATCAGCCGGGGTATCGGGCACGCTGTAATCCAAGGCTACAGCCAGGATCTGGCGCATACGATCAACGGCATGCTGATTGGGGTTCACATTAATCGGATGCTTATAGGCCAGATGCGCCGGTTTCTCCCGACAACTAAATTTATCCAGACCAAACACTGGCCCTTTGCGCAGCAGGCTGACCAGGGCGCTTTTCAGATTGTTCTGCATATCGACAACCACATCGTAGTTGTCGGCATTGAGTTTTTTATAAAAGCCCGTCAATTCCCCTTGCTTGAGGCTCCCTAGCCAGCTCTGGCGCCAGCTTCGGTGTGAGGTCGTAATGACATTTTTCACCCGCGGATGCCATTTGGGGACCGCCGAGAAGGCTTTATCAACCACCCAGTCAAATTCTATCTCAGGGTAGACCTTGGCGGCATCGGTCAGGGCGGGCAATGCATGCATCAGATCACCCATCGAGGTCAGTTTGATTATCAGAACGCGCATTGACGTTTCAGTCGAAATCCAGAGTCAGGGGATGATCGCGATGATGTTGCAGTAGCTTCAAAAACGCATCCGGATCCTTGATCTGTGTCAGCTCGCCTTCGCGGGGAAACAGCTTATCCTCAAGACGTGACAACCAGAAACGCAGGGCCGCGGCCCGCAGTACCAGGTTCCAGTTAGCCTGTTCCGACTCGGTCAGGGCCCGTTTAGCCATGTAATGCTGCATCAGCGCCCGGTAACGACTTGGTTCAGGCAGGCCGGATTCATCCACGCACCAGTCATTGACCGCGACCGCCAGGTCATACAGCAGATATTCATCACTGGCATAATAAAAGTCGATAATGCCTTTGAGCTCATCACCGTCAAACAGCGCATTGTCGCGAAACAGGTCGGAGTGTGTCACCCCCCAGGGCAGATCCAGCTCTTCATAACCAGCCTGTACCGCCAGTTCGTTTTTGAGCATGGTTGCCTGCGCCTCATCCAGCTTAGGCAGCAGATGCAGCGCGGTTTGCCGCCGCCATTCATGGCCGCGCTCACTGGGACGGCGATAATCAAAATCCCGGCCGGCCAGGTGCATTTCACCCAGCACATCACCAATCGCCGCACATTGTGCCGGTGTCGCCAGGGTGTCGACGCCGCGGCCCTGTAACCGCAAAACCAGCGCCGCCGGTTTGCCGCAAAGCTTTTTCAGATAATGGCCCTGTTTATCAGCCGCCGGGTGGGCAGAAGGAATGCCGTGCTGGTAATAAAACGTCATCACCTCAAGGAAATAATTCAGCTCATCAAAATCATGCTGCTCGAACAGGGTCAGCACAAATTCGCCTTCGCTGGTGGTGACAAAGTAGTTGGTGTTTTCTATGCCGTCGCTGATGCCCTGGTATGACACCAGATCGCCGACCGCATA
This sequence comes from uncultured Methylophaga sp., assembly GCF_947259025.1. Taxonomy (GTDB): domain Bacteria; phylum Pseudomonadota; class Gammaproteobacteria; order Nitrosococcales; family Methylophagaceae; genus Methylophaga. The sequence goes on along the minus strand of NZ_CAMYKO010000008.1, from coordinate 30,848 downwards.
CTCTCCCAGAAACGCGCTCAGATCGTCGCGTTCGACTTCAGTATAAACTGACATTAAAACTGCTCAGATATTTAAGGAGCGATTACCACTCAAACAGGATCCAGTTAGGCACCAGCAGACCAGAATCCAGCTCGAACTGGCGGGTTTCCAGCGAACCATCGCCATCAGTATCAGTCAGGAAGTATGGCTTTCCGTTGGTTGGCGTGACTTTGATCATGTAAAGCTGCCCCTGAACGCGATACTCTTCAATGGTGCGGTCTTCTTTCTGAATAATATTGACTTCGGGCTCAATGCTGTCACCGCTTTGCAAGGGTTCGGGAATCACCGGGGGTTTTTCCATCACCGATTCAGTGTCGGCTGCCCGCGCTGTCACTGTCATTAACAGGGCAAGTGCGCATACAATAGCGATTTTGTTCAACATGAGAATGCTCCGTGTCATTTCGGAGTAAAGATAGCATTTCCGCTGCGCGGAGAAAAGCAGACACTTCTCAGAAAAACGGTGTGACAACGCTTATGACTCAAACAGCCCCGCTCGTACTCGTCGACGGTTCTTCCTACCTCTATCGTGCCTTCCACGCCATGTACAAGGCTGACCTGCGCAATTCGGCCGGTGAACCGACCGGGGCTATCCGCGGCGTCACTGCGATGCTGCGCCGTTTGCTGGCTGATTATCCAACCAGCCATATCGCCGTGGTGTTTGATGCCAAGGGTAAAACCTTTCGTGACGAAATCTACGAACAATACAAGGCCAATCGGCCGCCAATGCCAGATGATCTGCGGCCCCAGGTAGAGCCCATTTACGACATCATCCGGGCCATGGGCCTGCCTCTGCTGTGCATTGACGGCGTGGAAGCTGATGATGTCATCGGCACCTTGACCCATCAAGCCACTGAAAAAGGCCTGGATGTGGTGGTCAGCACAGGCGATAAGGATATGGCGCAACTGGTCAATCACCATGTCACGCTGGTCAACACCATGACTGAAACTGTGCTGGACAGCGACGGGGTGAAAGACAAGTTCGGCCTGCCGCCGGAACTCATTATCGACTTTCTGGCGTTGATGGGCGATAAAGTCGACAACATCCCCGGCGTGCCCGGCGTTGGTGAGAAAACCGCACTGGCTTTGTTGCAGAACCTGGGCAGTATCAAAGATATCTACGCCAACCTTGAAGCCGTGCGTGATCTCGACTTTCGCGGCGCCAAAAAGATGCCGGAAAAACTGGCCGACAATAAAGACATGGCCGAGCTCAGCTACCAGCTGGCCACCATTAAATGCGATGTTGAACTGGATATTGAAGTTGAACAGCTCAAACATCAGCCTCAGGATCAGCAGGCGCTGATGACCTTATTCAAGCGCTTTGAATTCAGAAGCTGGATTAAAGAACTGGAACAGGGCAGCGACCAGACTGTCACTGCCGCTTCTGCAGTCACCGATAATCCCGGCACCAGCGATAAAAAAGACTACCAGACCATTCTCAATGACAAGAATTGGCAGCACTGGCTGAAAAAACTCAAAGACGCCGATCTGATTGCCTTTGATACCGAGACCACCAGCCTCAATTACCTGGATGCCCGTATCGTCGGTCTGTGTTTTGCCGTGGAAGCCGGTGAAGCCGCCTATCTGCCGCTCAACCATGATTATGCCGGTGCGCCCGAGCAACTGAGCTTTGATGCGGTGATGAAAGAACTCAAACCTTTGCTCGAAAATCCACAAGTGCTCAAAGTCGGTCAGAATTTAAAATATGACCGCCATGTCCTGCTCAATCATAATATTGATTTGCAGGGCATTGCCCATGACACCATGCTGGAATCTTATGTGCTCGACAGCACGGCGACTCGCCATGATATGGATTCTTTGGCGCAGAAATACCTGGATCGCGAAACGATTCATTTTGAAGATATTGCCGGCAAGGGCAAGAAACAGCTGACGTTCAACCAGATTGGCATCGAGGAAGCTTCGTCCTATGCCGCCGAGGATGCCGACATCACCCTGCAGTTGCACCATGTGTTGTGGCCCCGTATTCAGCAGATCCCCTCGTTAGTGAAGGTTTACTCCGAACTGGAAATGCCACTGCTGCCCGTGCTCAACACGCTGGAGCGCAACGGCGTTAATATCGATATCTGGATGCTGCAGCAGCAAAGCGACAATATGGCTCGCCAGATCGAGGATCTGGAAAAACAGGCACACGAATCAGCCGGTCAGGAGTTCAATCTGGGATCGCCCAAGCAACTGCAGGAAATCCTGTTCGACAAGCAGGGCCTGCCGGTCAGAAAGAAAACGCCCAAGGGCGCGCCTTCCACCGCCGAAGAAGTGCTGCAGGAACTGGCCGATGACGGCTATGAACTGCCGCAGTTGATCATGCAGTACCGGGGTCTGAGCAAGCTCAAATCGACCTACACTGACAAACTGCCACAGATGGTGAATAAGACCACGGGGCGAGTACACACTTCGTATCACCAGGCGGTCACAGCAACAGGCCGTTTGTCGTCGTCTGATCCTAACCTGCAGAATATTCCCATCCGCAGCGAAAACGGCCGCCGTATCCGCGAGGCTTTTGTTGCCAGTGATGGCTGCACATTGTTGGCGGCCGACTACTCGCAAATCGAACTGCGGATCATGGCGCATCTGTCCGGTGATGAGAGTCTGTTGCAGGCGTTTGCCAAGGGCGAAGATATTCACCGCCATACTGCCTCAGAAATTTTCGGCATTTCATTGGATGAGGTCACCAGTGACCAGCGCCGCAGCGCCAAAGCGATTAACTTCGGTCTGATCTACGGCATGTCCGCCCACGGTCTGTCACGACAACTGGGTATTGAGCGCCATGAAGCCGCCGATTATATGAACACCTATTTCGAGCGCTACCCCGGTGTGCGCCAGTACATGGACAACACCCGTGCCCAGGCCAAAGAACAGGGCTACGTTGAAACCATCTTCGGTCGCCGCCTCTACCTGCCGGAAATCAACTCCAGCAACGGCATGCGCCGCCAGTATGCCGAGCGCACCGCGATCAATGCCCCGATGCAGGGCAGCGCCGCCGATATTATCAAGCGCGCCATGATTGATATCCACGACTGGCTCTCAGAAGCCGATACCGGCATTCGTATGATTATGCAGGTGCATGACGAACTGGTATTTGAAGTGCCCGATGAGCAGATGGAGATGGCCAAGACTACCATTGAGCAGTTTATGATGAATGCGGCGGATTTGAAGGTACCGCTAGAAGTAGGTCTGGGGACTGGGGAGAATTGGGAGCAAGCGCATTAATTAATGCGTTTAACTCTGCGGCTTTTCTTTGCTCTCCTTCATCTGCTTAATTTGTTTTTCTATAGCCTTGCGTTCATTCTCACGATCTTCGGAGTTAAATGTGTCGATACCAAGTCGACGACTTGATGAAGAGTGTAGTCTTCCAAATTGCTCTCTTAACTTTCTAATATCGTCAGCTATTTTATGCAGAGGGTCACCACCGCCGACTTCCGAAATTCCTCTAAACTCCTCAAAATCCATCACTAGCTCATTTTTATATCTCGTTCCCTCTACATCCTCATACGTTATTTCGACCCTGAAATAAGGAGAGAATATGTTTTCGCTTTCCAACTTTTTTGGAAGTTCAATAAAACTAAATAAAAAACTTTCAATCCGCTGACCTATACCTAACGAATGGATTCCTTGTGATAAGACATGCAGCTTGAGAAATTCGTCAACAGCTGGATTTTCAGACTTAAGTATTTCATTATCTTCTGAGTTAAAAAAATTGAACTTTATATTTCTCGCAATACCTTTACCGAGATTGATTATTTCAACATCCATAAACTGAAAAACAGACGGGTTATTTTTAAGTCTCATTGAAACATCTGGACGTATACTTTCTCGTCTCAATTCATTTACTTGCTCGATTTGAGCTTCCCTCAAGTACCATGTTTCCTTGGCTAAAACGAATGTCAGTATTGCTATTGCAAGTGTTGCTAAAGCTGCGACCCATGAAGATAAAGAGTCAGCGGTTAGAATGCTGGCCAACTGGATCTGACTTCCAACTGCCATGCCTACGACAAAAATCATAGGTGCGGCGACTACACTTGAAATTATTAGTAGTGGGATTAAGCTTCTCTCATTTCGGTACCTAGACATCATTTCGCTCCCTGCTCAGTTCTTTGAATCACCATTAACTTGATAAAATCACAACTGTTGCTGCTCAAACAACTTTCGCCTTCATGGCGAGTCAGGGATTTGCGCGGCCAAATCCCTAACAACCCAAGGCCGCCCCACTGTGCTGGCCTATCGGCTCCACTGCGTTGCTCACTTTGTCTGGCGGCCGGCCAAAACTTGCTACGCTCAGACACTGCCCGTCCTTCATCCAGACAAAGCTCCGCTACTCGTCAGCACACAGGGGAGTTCTGTGGGCCCCTCCTTCTTCCCGTTATATTGCCGCCAAAAATTGAGTCTGGTTGATGGGTGAAGTGGTCGAGTGTTTGAGCGTAGCGAGTTTTCGGCCACGCCATCAACCAAACTTGATTTTTGGAAACAAGGCAATATCGGGTGCCCTTTTGTTTGGTTCGTTTATTTTGGGCAAGCAAAATAAATGAACTCGGGCTTTAGTCCGAAACTAACTCCCAGCTTTAAGAGTGAGGCTTAACCCCCGCCTGCATCCGCTTATAAAACCAAGCCAACGCCAGCATGGCGAGCCCCAACCCCATAAAGGCCGCCACCCGCCAGAGGCCATCCAACCCTGACATATCAACAAGAAATATCTTGGCAATAACGACCGCCAACAGCGCCATACCGGCTTTATAGAGTTCTTTATACTGCCAGCGCGTACCCGCTAACACACCGGCAATTGCCATCAGCATCCACACCACCGAGTAGGTGTAAAGCTCTCCATCAGGGGTGAACCTATCCAGAGACAAATCCGCTCCTTGCCATAACTGACGAATTTCCAGTGACACGAACAGCAAGGTTGCTGCACCTGCAAAACGCATGGCGTAGGAACGTAATTCCGGTTGGTGATAATAGGCCACCAGCACCGCCAGCAGGACGGGAACGCCGTAGGCCAGCAGCAAAATATTGAAAACTGGAGTGGCGCTTATCAGTTCTCCACTCCACCACGGATTATGAATCAGGGCGACAACGCCATAACTCGCCACGGCCATCGTTAACAGAACTCGTGAGCAGACCCGGTACAAACTTGCCAGGGACGCACTGAAGCGAGCACGGTGGTAATAGGTTAAAGCCAGCCCTGTCCACAGCGCGCCATTGATTGCAGCTTCAACTAGGTCATAACGATCAACAAAGATGCGGCCGTCATAGAGCCAGTATCGCAGCTCTGCGCCCAAAGTCATGACCAGCAGGTGTAAGGTCGCAGCTTCCAGCCAGGCACGTAAACTGCTACCAGCCTCACAGTATCGACTGGCCAGCCAGGCAAAGACTGTTGAGCCGCCATAGACCCACAACGACCAGTGCACATCGACCGGATACGCTGCAAGCCACGGGTTTAATGTCAGCCGAATCACCACCACGGTTAACAGGGCTTTAACCAGCCATTCCAGCCACGGCAATTCATAGCGACGCTTGAGCCAGCATAAGGACAGCAGCTGTGCCGCTAACGCTAGTGTCAGAGAGGCTTCCCGGAAATACAAAGCCACAGCCAGGGAATAGGCAAAGTGAGCAGCCAGAATCGCCCATAACCCCACATGATCGCGATTATCCCGCTCAATACGCCAGGCAGCGACCAAACCATAGAGCAAACCAGCAATCAGTGTGACAATGCTCCACGTGAGCGACTGCCCCAGACCGTTAACCAACAGATAAGACAGTGCCAGCCAGAGCAGTGGAGACAAGACTGTCAGCGAGACTGTCAGGTGCGAAAAGCCTTGAGTAAACCACTGCCAGCCGGATGCGGCAGAATACAGCACAGCCATCAGTACCGCATAAATCAGAAATGGGGTATGTACTGTGTCTGCCATCGGCGCCAGTTGAAAAGCCGCAGCCTGTTGCCCCGAACCGGAAGCCAACAGATACCAGGCAAGCCATTGAACCAGCAGACTAAACCAGGCTAATGCTTTTAAATGCTCTCTGCCTACCCCGGCCACACAGGCCAGCAACACCATGGGGGCCCACAAGACGATATTCACCGCGGACTGGCCCTGCCAGACGATGGACGCGCCCCAGGCCAGGGTCAGTAACACCATGCCGAGCTGATTCATTGAAATCAGACCGATCGTGGTGCTGATGGATGGATTGTCTGCCAGTAGCAAGGGATGGTTAGCTTTACGCTGCAACAGCCAGTCTAAACTCGGCACCGCCAACAATAACCAGCCCGCGATAGCGAGATAAACACCGCGGAAGTCTTCGGCTTGCGTGGAGGTTAATGAAATCAGCCACCAGCCAAGCACACCGGCCAGCACACTCCACCATAACCAACTTTTTCTGACATAGCGCAACAGTAATAATCCGGCACCACTGATAATCAGGCTGTAGACCATGGCAGCAAAAATATTGCCACTGCCGGTGCTGACAAAGATGGGCACCACATAAGCCCCCACCAGGCCTATCATTGCCAGCATCGGTCCATGCACAAGTGCAAGTAACATGGTCATCAAAGAAACCACAGCCAGCAAGGCAAAAGTCCAGCCCGGTTCAATCAGTTGATAAATATGCAACGCTGCCAGGAGTGCGGCATAGAGCGTGATACTGGCACCACCAGCCAGAGCAGCAAACACGGGATCGCTACTGCCCTGTCGCCGCCGTAACCAGTCAGCCACGCCGTGTAACGCGAGCCCCGTCACTATCGCCATTGAAATTTGTGCTTTGGGGCCGAGCAACCCCATATTGATGCTGTACTTGACCATAAAGATCCCAGCAAGGGCGACACTGATGCCGCCCAACCAGATCATCCAGTTATCGATGAGGTGCTGCCGAAAACGCTGAATAAAGTCAGGCTCTGAAACTGAAGCCGCAACAGGCTCTGGTGCGATGTCCGGTTCGGGGAAGGGGTGTGACCAGGCGCTATCCTCAGCTTGAGGTTTATCCGGCTCTGGTTGGGAAGTGTCAGAACCGGGCGCGGCAGATTTTAATGTAGCCAGTTCATCAGTCAGTGCATCAACCCGCTCACGCAGTGTATTGACCCGTGCAAAGGCCATATAACCCAATACCGCACCGACAATCATTGCCAGTAAAAACAGCATCAGTAAACTGATCACCCCGTCCATGCTCACTCCCTTGTGTTTTGCTCACTATAACGGAAATAAATGCCGAGTAGCTGAGATGAGCAGATACTCAGTCGGAGCGTTTTTTCGCTCGGGGATGCGCCGAATCATAAACTTTCGCCAAGTGCTGAAAATCCACATGGGTATAAATCTGCGTGGTACTGATATCAGAATGCCCGAGCAATTCCTGCACAGCCCTTAAATCGCCACTGGACTCCAGCATATGCGAGGCAAAGGCATGTCTTAAACGGTGGGGGTGCACGTGGTCGGAAATACCCTGCTTTTTACCCCAGAAACTAAGGCGTTTCTGAATTGAGCGCACGCCCAGCCGCCTGCCCTGCTGGGTGATAAATACCGCGGGTTGATCGAAAAAGCCGGTCTGGTCGCGTTTATCCAGCCAGTCCTGCAGCGCCTTGATTGCCTTGCTACCGACCGGACAGACGCGGTCTTTATTGCCTTTACCGGTGACATGCACCAGGTGATCACCGAAGTCGATATCACGCAGATCCAGTGAAGCCAGTTCGGCCAGACGCAATCCGGATGAATAAAACAACTCCATAATGGCGCGGTCGCGGGTGGCAACAAAGGTGTCGGGCGTGGTGTGATCGAGCAAGGCATTCATCTGGTCGACATCCAGTGTCGAAGGCAGTCTTTTTTCCGCCTTGGGCGCCTGCACCGCTTTTGCTGGATTATTGTCAACCAGCTCCATTTTTATCAGGTACTGAAAAAAGGAACGGATCGCAGACAGCATGCGCTGAATACTGCGGCTGGACAGGCCTTTACGATGCAAAAATGCGGTGAACTGACGTAACCCCTTGGCATTCAGCGATGCCCAGGTATCGATCTCATTCCGCTGACAATAATCGCAGATTTGTTTGAGATCACGGCGGTAATTATTGATGGTGTGCGCTGAAAGCCGCCGTTGATGGGCCAGATAGTCGAGGTAGTCATCAACCCAGGGCTGGAGTGTGTCAGCCATGAGTGTGGTAGCGCAGCACCCGCATGAATACCTCGCCCAGGAAGCTCAGGTAATCGGTAGCCATATCGGCATGAAAACGGTTGGCATCTTCACTGCCAATAGCCAACAGGCCTGCGCAGGGCTCATGACCCAGTGGCAGACAGGCGACGGATTGGATTGCCTCCGCACGCTCGTTAAACAGCAATTGTTTCTGGGACTGGGTCAGTCGGCCACACACCGGTTCCTGTTTGCTGAGCAGGTTGTCAAAACTGCGTAGTTGCTGGTCATCAGCATGAAGCTGAGCGACATTGGCCGCGGTGTCAGGCAGATCAAACTTTTTATCGGCGCTGTAAAACAGTCTCAGGGCCACTTCGTCAGCAGAAAACTCGTGCTGAAGCTCTTTCATCAAAATGCTGAACAGGCTGTCGAGCTCGGTAGCGTCCAGCAGTTGCAGACACAGCGCATGCACCCGTTGTTGCAACGCCGCATTGCTGTGGGCGTTATCAAGCAATGCGTGGAGTTGTTCATTGAGCTGCATATTTTTTTCGCGCAGCCGTTGTTGCTGTTTCTGGGCCAGCGAGATCGTGCCTTCGGGAGAGCTGTGCAGTTCTATTGTTTCCAGCAAATCGGGGTGCTGCATAAACACATCAGGGTGCGCCTGCAGATAATGCTCCAGTTCAGCAAGGCTTATTTGTTTTGTAGCGTCGCCCACGCAATCTCTCCATCAAATACCTGTTCGGCCGGACCAGTCATCCACACCGAGCTTTGTTCATCAGGCCAGCTTATCTGCAATTGGCCGCCAGGCAAAGCCACTGAGACTTCGGTGGATAACAGACCACGGTGGATACCGCTAACCACGGCAGCACAGGCGCCGGTACCACAGGCAAAGGTTTCACCTGAGCCACGCTCAAAGACCCGCAGACGAATATGCCCGGCATCCAATAGTTGCATAAAGCCGGCATTAACTCTTTCCGGGAAGCGCTCGTGTGCTTCGACCAGCGGGCCGATTTCCGCCACCGGCGCGCTGTCGACATCATCCACCAGCATCACCGCATGTGGATTGCCCATCGACAAAGCACTGATTTCGACTTTGCCGTGCTCGGGCAAGGCCAGCATATAAGTGTTGGCCTGCTCTTCAGCCGTGAAAGGGATCTGTGACGGCACAAATACCGGCTTGCCCATATCCACGGTCACACTGCCATCAGCTTGCAGAGTGGGATAAATGAGACCCGACGCAGTTTCCACCGCAATCGTATCTTTATCACTCAGGCCATGATTGCGCACAAACCGGGCAAAACAGCGGGCGCCATTACCACACTGGGCCACTTCACCGCCGTCGGCATTGAAAATGCGATAACGAAAATCCGCCTCAGCGCTTTGCGGCTTTTCCACCAGCAGAACCTGGTCACAGCCCACACCAAAACGGCGGTCAGCCAGAAAGCGAATCTGGCTCTCGCTCAGAGTCACGGCCTGTTCAATGGCGTTAATGACGATAAAGTCATTGCCCAGACCATGCATTTTGCTGAATCGAAGTGTGTTCATGACTGCAGAATATGCTCTCCGGCAAACAGCGCTTCAACACTTTCACGCTCGCGAACCAAGTGGGTTTCACTACCGTCCACCATGACTTCCGCGGCACGGGGGCGGGAGTTGTAATTAGAACTCATAGTAAAGCCGTAAGCGCCGGCGGATTGTATGGCCAGGATATCGCCCTGACTGATAGCCAACTCACGGTCTTTACCCAGAAAATCACCGGTTTCACAGATAGGTCCCACAATATCATAGACCGCGGGCGCAGCGCCGCTTTCCTGCACCACAGGCTCAATCGCCTGCCAGGATTGATACAGCGCCGGCCGCAGTAAATCGTTCATTGCCGCATCGACAATGGCAAACTGCTTGGCTTCTGTGGGCTTAATAAATTCAACCCTGGTCAGCAATACACCGGCGTTACCGGCAATGGCCCGGCCCGGCTCCAGCAGCACTTCCAGCTTTCTGTCCTGCAGCAAAGGCATCAGCGCCGCCGCATACTCAGCAGGGGTCGGCGGGGTTTCATCCTGGTAATGAATACCCAAGCCACCACCGATATCCAAATGCTCAATGTTGATGCCATCAGTCGCCAAGTCATCGATCATGGCCAATACGCGCTGCAGCGCATCGACAAAGGGCGATACCGTGGTCAGTTGCGAACCGATATGACAATCCACGCCGACAATATTGAGATGAGACAGACGCATCGCTGACTGATATACGGCACGTGCCTCATCAATGGAAATGCCGAATTTGTTTTCTTTAAGCCCGGTTGAAATGTAAGGATGGGTTTGCGCATCCACATCCGGGTTGACCCGAATTGAGACCGGGGCTTTAATGCCGGCTTTTTCGGCAACGCTGTTGATGCGGCTCAGTTCGGGAATAGATTCAACATTGAAACAACGAATGCCATGCGCCAGCGCGTAATCGATTTCTGCCTCGGTTTTACCGACACCGGAAAACACGGTTTTCGCCGCTTCACCACCGGCTGCCAGCACCCGTGCCAGCTCACCGGCAGAAACGATATCAAAGCCCGAGCCCAGTCGGGCCAGCACATTGAGTACGGCCAGGTTGGAGTTGGCTTTGACGGCATAACAGACCAGGTGGGGCACAGCTTCAAAAGCCTGATCAAAGGCCTGCCAGTGTGTTTCCAGTGCTGCGCGGGAGTAGATATAGCTGGGGGTGCCATATTGCTCGGCAATGGCCGCAAGTGAGACCTGTTCGGCATGCATAATGCCGGAGTGATAATCAAAATGGTTCATGACGCTGCTTACCCGACCATCACTGTTTCAGCCTGACCTTCGGGCAGGTAGAGATCCCCTTTCTGACCACAGGCAGTCAGCATCATGGCTGCACACAGCATCGCCAGCATGGTCCGGCGTGACAAAAATTGCATAGTTGATTCCCCAAAAGTTAAGGCAGTATATACAGCCACAAAGGCAAAGTCTTGATACATTAACTAGAATTTCTTGTATAAGTTACATACTATTAGCCTTTAAGAGCTCTGCTTATGTTAAGGAATCGCAAATAGTCATGGCAAATATGGCAACCCCCATGAGACTGAGCGGTCTGGCCAGACGTCTGGTTAACGAAGGTCTGCTGAACGAGGAGCAGGCGCTGTCCGCCCAGTCAGCCGCTAAGGAAGCCAAACAACCCTTTGTTACCTACTTGGTAAATCACAAGATCCTCGGCAGCGCGGACATCGCCGCTATTGCCTCGCAGGAATTTGGTGTCCCCCTGTTTGATATCGAGGCCATGAACCTGGATATGACGGCGACCGATCTAATCCAGGAAAAGCTGATCCGACAGCATAATGCCCTGCCCCTTTTCAAGCGCGGCAAGCGACTCTATGTGGCCCTGTCTGACCCCACCAACCTGCAGGCTTTGGACGAGTTTCAGTTCAATACCGCGATGAATACCTACCCGGTTCTGGTTGATGAGCAGAAACTGTCGGGCGTTATTGAAAAAGCCCTCGACAAAGCCGAAGAACAACTGGATGACTTCGGTGACGCCGACCTTGATGATATCGATCTGGGTCCGGATGAAACCGAGCGCGCTGACGACATCACCGAAACCAATATTGATGACACGCCGGTGGTGCGCTTTATCAATGGCATTCTCACCACCGCCATCAAGTCTGGGGCGTCGGATATTCACTTCGAACCCTATGAGAAAAAATACCGGGTCAGGATGCGGATTGATGGCATTCTGCATGAAATGAAAGGTGCCCCGGTCGCGCTGGGCGGCCGTATTGCCGCGCGACTGAAAGTGCTGTCACGGCTCAATATTGCCGAACGCCGAATCCCCCAGGATGGCCGGATGCGACTTAAATTGTCGAAAACCAAAGCCATCGACTTTCGTGTGAACACCTGTCCGACCCTGTTTGGTGAAAAGATTGTGCTGCGGATCCTCGATCCCACCAGTGCCCAGTTGGGGATTGATGCACTGGGCTACGAAGAGGATCAGAAAGCCACTTTCCTGGAAACCATGCACAAACCTTATGGCATGATTCTGGTGACCGGTCCCACCGGTAGTGGTAAGACGGTATCGCTGTATACCGCGCTGAACATACTCAACACCGGCGACCGCAATATTTCCACTGCCGAAGACCCGGCTGAAATCAGCCTGCCCGGCGTCAACCAGGTCAATGTGCATCCCGCTATTGGCTTTGACTTCTCTGCGGCGTTGCGCGCATTCCTGCGTCAGGATCCAGATATCATCATGGTGGGTGAGATTCGTGACCTGGAAACCGCCGAAATCGCTATCAAGGCGGCGCAGACCGGTCATATGGTGTTCTCCACCCTGCATACCAATGACGCCCCGCAGACGCTGACCCGTCTCGCCAATATGGGTGTGCCGGCCTTCAATATCGCCTCGGCGGTGTCATTGATTATCGCCCAGCGTCTGGCACGCCGTCTTTGCAGCAACTGTAAAGCCTCTGAAAACCTGCCAAACGATGTATTGCAGGAAGAAGGGTTCAGCCAGGAGCAGATTGAGGCCGGCATTACCACCTACAAAGCCGTAGGTTGTGATAGTTGTACTGAAGGCTATAAAGGTCGGGTCGGTATTTACCAGGTGATGCCGGTGTCCGATGCCATGGGACGCATTATTATGGAAGGTGGTAACTCTATCCAGCTTGAAGATCAGGCTGATAAAGAAGGCATTGACGATTTGCGTAAATCGGGTTTGAAAAAGGTCGCCGCCGGGCTTACCAGCCTGGATGAAATCAACCGTGTGATTAAGGAGTAAAGGGTGGCACAAGCAGCTCAAGCGCAGGCAGGTAAGCCCAAAAAGGCAAAAGTCCCCAACATTTATCTCTGGCAGGGCACCAACAAACAGGGTCGCCGGGTAAAGGGCCAGTTAAGCGGTGAAAGTGTCAACCAGGTGCGAGCCGAGCTGCGCAAGCAGGGTGTGGCGCCATTGAAGGTCAAGAAAAAACCCAAAGATTTGTTTGCCCCGCGCAAACCCAAGATCAAAACCACCGACATTGCTATATTCAGCCGCCAGCTGGCGACCATGATGTCATCCGGTGTGCCGCTGATGCAGGCGCTGCAAATTATCGGCGAGGGTCACGAAAACGCCAGCATGCAGGAAATGGTACTGGCGATTAAAGCTGATGTAGAGTCAGGCACCAGCCTAGCGGATTCACTGGCCAAGTTTCCACTGTACTTTGATGACCTATACGTCAACCTGGTCAATGCCGGTGAGCAATCCGGTACATTGGAAACACTGCTGCATGAGATCGCCACCTACCAGGAAAAAACCGAAGCGCTGAAAGCCAAGATCAAAAAAGCGCTGGTCTACCCGACGGCAATAATCGTAGTGGCGTTTATTGTGACCGCGATCCTGATGATTTTTGTTATCCCGCAGTTCCAGTCTCTGTTCCAGGGCTTTGGCGCCGACCTGCCTGGGTTGACCAAACTGGTGATCAAAGTTTCTGAAGTATTCCAGGAAAAATGGTGGCTGATTTTCGGCGTCATTATCGGCGTAGTGATGGGCTTTATGGCGGCCAGAAAGCGCTCGAGAAAAGTCCAGCATTTTCTTGACCGCATGTTGCTGAAAATGCCGGTCATTGGTGCCGTAATGACCAAGGCCGCGATTGCCCGCTTCTCACGCACTTTTTCCACCATGTTTAAGGCCGGTGTGCCCATGGTAGAGGCGATGACCTCTGTGGCCGGTGCCACCGGTAATATCGTCTACGGCGAAGCGACGCTGGAAATGCGTGATGATGTCGCGACCGGTACTCAGCTGAATAAAGCCATGCTCGATACTGAGCTTTTTCCCAATATGGTCGTGCAGATGACGGCGATTGGTGAGGAATCGGGCTCACTCGACTCGATGCTGGCCAAAGTGGCGGATTTCTACGAGCGTGAAGTGGATGACGCGGTAGACAATATGACAGCGCTGATGGAGCCCATCATTATGGTGTTCCTGGGTGGTATCGTCGGTACCCTGGTTATCGCCATGTACCTGCCTATATTCAAGCTGGGCGCCGCTATTTAAAACATGGAATTGATTCAATACCTGCAATCGTCAGCTTTGGCGTGGCTGACGGTTATCCTGTTGCTGGGCCTGATGGTCGGCAGTTTCCTCAACGTGGTGATCTATCGTTTACCGCTGATGATGCAACGTGAATGGCAGGCCGAGTGCGCCGCACTCAATGGCGAAGAAGCTACCTTTGAGGCCGATAGGTTCAACCTCTCAGTACCGCGCTCTCGTTGTCCGCACTGCCAGCACGCCATCACTGCTGTCGAAAACATACCGATTGTGAGTTACCTGTTTCTGGGTGGTAAATGCCGCGCCTGCCGCGCCCCCATTTCATTGCGCTACCCGCTTATAGAGGCTTTGACTGGCATTATGTCGGCGCTGGTTGCCTGGCATTTCGGTGTCAGTTGGGTCTGCGCCGGTGCCCTGCTTTTGACCTGGTCATTGATTGCCCTGACATTCATTGATGTCGATCAGCAGTTATTACCTGACAAAATTACCTTGCCGTTGGTCTGGCTGGGGCTGCTGTTCAATCTGTTTGGTGTTTTTACTGATCTCAGCAGCAGCGTGATTGGTGCAATTGCCGGTTATCTGTCGCTATGGAGCATTTACCACTTGTTCCGGCTGGTGACAGGCAAGGAAGGCATGGGCTATGGCGACTTCAAGCTGCTGGCTGCTTTGGGCGCCTGGCTGGGCTGGCAATATCTGCCGATGATAGTGTTGCTGTCATCTTTGGTAGGCGCCGTGGTCGGCATTACGCTGGTATTGTTGAAACAACATCAGCGTGAGATTCCTATTCCTTTTGGCCCCTATCTGGCGGCTGCAGGCTGGATTGCGCTGATCTGGGGTGAAACACTGAACCGGGCTTATCTGAGCAGCGCAGGACTGGGCTGATGGTTTTCAAGGTGGGACTCACCGGCGGCGTTGCCAGCGGCAAAACCACCGTCAGTGAGCTGTTTTCGGCTTTGGGTGTGCCCATCATTGATGCCGATGTTATTGCCCGCCAGTTGCTGGACAAAGGCAGCGACTGTTATCAGTCAGTACTCGCTTTATTTGGCCAGCAGGTGCTTTTGGATAATGACAACATCAACCGCGCCTGGCTGCGGCAGCGGATTTTTACTGATACCAAAGCCAAGCAAGATCTGGAAGCCATTATTCATCCCCGGGTACGCCAACAAATGCTGGCTCAGGCTGAACAATGCCGCCAGCCCTACTGTATTTTATCCATCCCGCTGCTGACTGAGGCCGCGATGCAGGATCTGGTTGATCGCGTCCTGGTCGTGGATACGGCTCCCGCTCGCCAGATTGCGCGCTTAACCGCCCGTGATGGCATCAGCAATGCACAGGCGCAACAAATGCTGGCAGGTCAGGCAACGCCAGAACAGAGGCTAGCTATCGCTGACGATGTGATTGATAATAACGGCAGTGCTGAGGCGCTTACGCCTCTGGTCAGTCAGCTTCACCAGCAATACCTTAAACTCGCCGCCACCCAAGCCTGAGTTGCTTGGCCGGGCACAGTCATGGACAATAAGGCCATTATTAGCCGTCAGAATTGATGAGACTCCGTGTCAGACAAGATTACTTTTGAACAACCTCTGAACGAACGCATCCGGACTTTTCTGCGGCTGGAATTCCTGTTCAGACGTGTCGATAACGCCCTCAGCGGTGACAGCGAAATGCATCATCGCGATGCCCTGGATGCCATGCTCAACATGCTCAGCGTGTTTGAACGCAGCGACCTCAAACAGGAATTGATGAAAGAAATTGAGCGGCTGACTGCCAACCTCAGTGCGCTGGAGAACGCGCCGGGTGTGGATAGCCATGCGCTGGAGGCACTGCTGGGCGATCTGGATCAGAACCTTGATGCCCTGCATGTGCAAAAAACCGGCATCGGTCAGGGCCTGCGTGAAAATGAATTCCTCTATGGCATTCGTCAACGTTCCAGTATTCCTGGTGGCACCTGTGAGTTTGATTTGCCGGCCTACCACTTCTGGCTACAGCACACTGATGCCGAGACCCGCAGTGTCCAGTGTCTACAGTGGCTAAGCGAGTTTGATTCGGTGCGTACTGCGATTGAAATGAGTCTGCGCCTGATCCGGGGCAGCGTCGGGTTCCGCCAGGAATCGGCCGATGACGGCTTTTTTCAGCGCAGTTTGGATACCAATCAGCCTTACCAGTTGATCAGAGTGCAGATCCCTTCCGGCGTCAGTTATTTCCCCGAAGTCAGTGGCGGTAAACACCGCTTTACTGTGCGTTTTATGGCATTTGATATCAATCAGCGACCGCAACAGGTTCATGAGCCGGTGGCTTTTGGGCTCAGTTGCTGTGCAATGTAATTATGGTCACCACTGTTAACTGCCCTACCTGCGGCAAAAATGTCCCTTGGCAGGACGATCAGAAATGGAAACCGTTTTGCAGCGAACGCTGCAAACTGATCGATCTGGGAGAATGGGCCGCTGAGGGCCACAAGATTCCGGGCGAACCGGCATTTAATACGGAGCAGGATCCGGACGACTTTCACTAAGCCAGCAGCGACGCCTGTTTCAATGCGTCGATAATGGCGCTATTCGCCGCCGGAAACTCATCCGCCTGCATCTCGTCCACGGCCTGCCAGCGTAAGGGTTGACCTTCACGACCACTGGGCTCACCCGTAAACTGTGATACCAGCCAGACGTTGAGACTGACTTTTTTATCACCGTAATCATGGTCAATGCGGACAAACGGTTCCGCGTGTTCGACCTGAACACCGAGTTCTTCATGGATTTCGCGTTTCAGGGCATCAAGCATGGTTTCATCGGCCTCGCGTTTACCGCCGGGAAACTCCCACAAACCACCCTGATGTTGATGAGGCTGACGCCAGCTGGTCAGCACTTTGTTATCGCCATTGAGCAATATCGCGACCGCGACCTCCACCTGCTTCATGATGCTTCGTCTTTCAGCAAAAACAGCGCACCACAATAAGGACAGCGCACTTCGCCCTTGTCTTCAAGTGGCAGATAAACGCGTGGGTGGGCATTCCAGGCTGGCATATCAGGCAAAGGGCAGGACAAAGGTAAATCCTTGCGTGTCACATGGTATACCTGCTCGGTACAGGCCGGTCTTTGCTCAGCCATGTTGCCCTCCTGCGATTAAATCGGTAACGCCAGCATCCTGTCCAGAGCCAGTTTGGCCTGTGCTGCTGTGGTTTCATCAACCAGCACCTGGTTGACGACATTACCCTCAACTAGATTCTCCAGCACCCACAACAAATGCTGCGGATCGGTGCGGAACATGGTGGAGCACATGCACACAGTCGGCGACATAAAGTGCACCGATTTGCCTTCCGGCTGGAACTGCTCGTTCAAACGGTTCACCAGGTTTAATTCGGTGCCCACCAGCCAGCGGGTGCCGGGTTCACTGTCAGCAATGGTTTTGACGATATACTCAGTGGAGCCGACGTAATCCGACTTCTGGCAGACTTCAAAGCTGCACTCGGGGTGAGAAATCACCTTGGTTTCCGGATGTTTTTCCAGGAAGTTATCAATCTGCACCGGCTGGAACATCTGATGCACTGAGCAATAGCCTTTCCACAGGATCATTTTGGCGTTTTTCAGTTCTTCCGGGGTCAGGCCGCCCATCGGTTTATCAAAATCCCAGACCACCATTTCATCGAGCGGAATGCCCATCTTGTAGCCGGTATTACGGCCCAGATGCTGATCCGGGAAGAACAGCACTTTTTCACGATTGGAAAACGCCCAGTCCAGCACATGCGGCGCATTGGTCGAGGTGCAGACAATACCGCCGTGCTTGCCGCAGAAGGACTTCAGATCGGCCGCTGAATTGATATAGGTAATCGGCGTGACCATCTCGTCCGGGTCGAGCACTTGCTTCATTTCTTCCCAGGCGCGGTCGACATTAACGCGATTCGCCATATCGGCCATGGAACAGCCTGCCGCCATATCCGGCAGGATCGCAACCTGATCCGGGCGCGACAGAATATCCGCCACTTCTGCCATAAAGTGCACGCCACAGAACACGATGTACTTGGCATCAGAGCTGGCGGCATTGCGTGACAGTTTCAGTGAGTCACCGGAAAAATCAGCGTGACGGAATACTTCATTACGCTGATAGTGGTGGCCGAGAATGACCAGATCATCGCCAAGCTTTTCTTTGGCCGCAGCGATACGGGCTTCGCAGACTTCATCGCTCAGCGAAAAATAGTCATCAAACGGAATTTCTCTGTTGGCCACAATCATGTTTTTCTCCCTATTACTGGGTCTCTGCGTTAGGCAATTTACGCAGGCGAATGTTCAGTTCGCGAAGCTGATCATCACCAATCTGGCTGGGCGCATCGGTCAGCAGACAACTGGCAGACTGGGTTTTAGGGAATGCCATTACATCGCGAATCGACGCTGAGCCGGTCATCAGCATCACCAGCCGATCCAGACCAAATGCCAGGCCACCATGCGGCGGACAGCCATATTTCAGTGCATCCAGCAGGAAGCCGAATTTATCTCTGGCTTCTTCTTCGCCAATGCCCAAAAGTTCAAAGACTTTCTTCTGCACATCGGACTTGTGGATACGAATCGAACCACCGCCCAGTTCCGTCCCATTCAACACCATATCGTAGGCACGTGACAGGCATTTTTCCGGATCTGATTCGAGTAACTCGATATCAGACTCGCGCGGCGCGGTGAACGGATGATGCAATGCATACCAGCGTTCCGTTTTGTCATCCCACTCAAACATCGGGAAGGCTACAACCCACAGCGGACGCCATCCCTTCTCAACCATATCCAGATCATGGCCCAGCTTGACGCGCAAAGCGCCCAGCGATTCATTGACCACGGTGGTTTTATCCGCACCGAAGAACACCAGATCGCCATTTTCAGCGCCCACGCGCTGCATGATCGCTTCTACAACGTCATCAGGCAGGAATTTCAGGATCGGTGATTGCAAGCCTTCACGGCCGGCAGCGACATCGTTGACCTTAATATAGGCCAGCCCTTTGGCACCGTAGATGCCGACAAATTTGGTGTAGTCATCAATTTGCTTGCGGGTCAGCTCATTACCGCCCGGCACACGCAAGGCAGCAACGCGGCCGCGCTCGTCATTGGCCGGGCCGGAGAATACCTTGAAGTCGACTTCTTTCATCAGATCGCTGACTTCCACCAGTTCCAGTGGAATGCGCAGATCGGGCTTGTCACTGCCATAGCGCGCCATGGCCTCGGCATAGGTCATGCGCGGGAATGGGTTGGGCAGTGCTTCTTCAAGCACATTGGCAAACAGGCTGCGGATCAGCTCTTCCATCAGCGACATAAAGTCTTCTTCCTCGACAAACGAGGTTTCGATGTCAAGCTGAGTAAATTCTGGCTGACGGTCAGCGCGCAGATCCTCATCACGGAAGCAGCGCACGACCTGGTAGTAGCGATCCATGCCCGACATCATCAGCAACTGCTTGAACAACTGTGGTGACTGCGGCAGGGCAAAGAACTCGCCCGGATGGGTACGACTGGGCACCAGGTAATCACGGGCGCCTTCCGGGGTGGCCTTGGTCAGGATCGGCGTTTCGATATCAAGGAAGCCGTGATCATCAAGGAAGTTACGCAGATGTCGGGTGATTTGTGAGCGCAGACGCAGGCGCTGTTGCATTTCCGGACGGCGCAGATCGATATAACGATGACGCAGACGGATATCTTCATTGACATCGAGCAGTTCATGCAGCGGGAAAGGCGGGGTTTCCGAGGTGTTCAGAATATCCAGCTTGGTGGCAATAATCTCGATTTTACCGCTTTTCAACTCCGGATTATCACTACCGGCGGGACGTAAACGAACCTTACCTTCAATCTGCAACACATATTCACTGCGTACCCGGTCGGCAGTGGCAAAACTGTCGGCATCTTCCGGATTGCAGACCACCTGTACCAGGCCGTCACGATCCCGCAGGTCAATAAAGATCACGCCACCATGATCTCGACGGCGATGCATCCACCCGACAACCGTGACTGATTGCCCTTCCAACGTTTCGTTAACTTCGCCGCAATAATGGCTACGCATAAAGTTTTCCAATCTTGTTATATCTTGTTTCTAAACTGCCCCGGTGTGACCGGAACCCTATATGTATTGAGCTTGTTGTCTCTATATCGTATTTCTGATGCTGAAACCCAGCTCGGCCATGTCTTCATCAGATGGGACTCGGTTGTTTTTCTTTATTTCGTTCCCAGGACAGGAAGTCATTGGAATGAGACCTGATTCCAGGCTGCTGACTCGCCTCTCAGACAACAGCGCTTGATCGAGACTGCCGAAAAGCGCTTCCGCAAATTGCCCACGATCATACCGGTTGCGAGCACTAACACAACCGCCAGCGAGATGCCGGGGCCATATCATCACGCCTCAATGGCTTGTCCGCATGATGTCCGGCCGTCGGGTAATAACGCATCACAGACGATATATAATAAGTTCAGTGGCAGCCACATCCGCTTGCGCAGGCAGCTGCTTCAGTCTTTTTTGCGCTTTCGGCCGCCTTCCCGGTTTCAGCGAGATTACGTTTGCTGCCGGTTTTAAAATCTGTTTCATACCAGCCCTGACCTTTAAGTCTGAAACCGGCCGCCGAGACCAGCTTACGTAATTCTGGCGCTTCACAGGCAGGGCAGTGAACCAGCGGCTGATCACTGATTTTCTGCAATGCCTCAAATTCATGGTTACAGGCATCACAACGATATTCATAGAGCGGCATGCTGTTGTCCTCACATACATCAATTTAACAGTTTGTCTAAATGCGGCCCGCAAGCAGCTTTTCAAGACTTAAGCGCATAATTATAACCAAAAAATCTCCAACCCGCCGCATGCCTGCCAATGCCTGAGTGGATGTCGAAATCCTGCTGCTAGTGTGTTGATGACTATTTTTACTGGCTTGGAATGAGGCATATGCCACAATCAGGAGCGGATCGTTTTTGGACTTTTCCCTCGGGGTCAGGTTAGTATGTCGCGCGGTCTCGGACTCAACTAAGTCAATAACAACAAGAAAATATTGATTTAGTTCTGTTCAGTTTCGGTTCAGTTTGGCTATGCCACACTGGCACCGCACTGAGGCAAATAACCTAAAAAACGAGAGGAACCATAATGAAATACGGTAAATCACTTATTGCTGCCGCAATGGGCGCAGCTACCCTGATGTCTACTGCAGCGATGGCTGAAAACCACGTTGTTTCTGCTTCAATCACTGCATTCAAACCAATGGTTGTAGTTGCACAACCCGGTGACACTGTTTCCTGGGAAAACATGAACGGCCACATTGCTAACACCAAGTTTGTTACTGCAGACGGCGAAGTGGAGTTCATTCCTGAAGGTGCAACGGGCTGGACTTCTGCCATGGGTGAAAACTTCACCACACCAGAGCTGACCGTTGAAGGTGTTTACCTGTACAAATGTGACCCTCACTGGGGTGCTGGTATGGGCGGCGCGATTGTCGTCGGCGAACCGACTAACCTGGAAGCCATCAAAGCGACCGATCCTAAAGGCGCGCTGGGCCGTCTGGTTAGAAAAACAGATAAAGCACTCAAATAAGAAACCGCTTTAATCGGTTTAATCGAAAGCCCGCCTGGTTTCAGGCGGGCTTTTTTGATCCTATTGCCCCCGCGATATGCTAAAATTTAAGAGTTTATTTACTCGGTTATCAATTATTCACCTTGTGAAACATTATTTACCTTAGATAAAATCACAAGGAATAAGCTATTTAAGAATGCTGGGGGAAATCCTTCAATGAGTCAGTCTATCGATACCGGCAAACGGCGCTTCCTCACGGCTGCCGCCAGCGTTGTCGGCGGTGCCGGTGCAGCTGCTGTCGCCGTACCTTTCGTCTCATCCATGTTACCCAGTGCCAAGGCAGAAGCCGCTGGCGCGCCGGTAGAAGTGGATATCAGCAAACTGGAGTCAGGCCAGCTCCTGACCGTCGAGTGGCGGGGCAAACCGGTGTGGATCTTCCGCCGCAGCCCGGAAGCGCTCACCAACCTGGAAAGCCTCAACGACACGTTGCGCGACCCCGCCAGTGAAGTGGCGACCCAGCAACCGGAATATTGTCAGAATGACACCCGTGCGATTCGTGAAGAATTGATGGTGTTAGTGGGTATTTGTACTCACCTGGGCTGTTCACCCACTTATCGCCCGGAACTGGCACCTGCTGATCTGGGCGAAGACTGGAAAGGCGGCTTTTTCTGCCCTTGTCACGGTTCACGTTTTGACCTGGCAGGCCGGGTATTCCAGGGTGTTCCGGCACCGAAAAACCTGCAAGTCCCACCTTATCACTTCCAGGGCGATAACCTGGTTGTGGTGGGCGAAGATGCCGAAGGAGTCGCCTGATGTCTAGCTTTATGAATTGGCTGGATGCCCGTTTCCCGGCATCCAAGATGTGGAAAGAACATCTTTCCGAATATTACGCACCGAAGAACTTCAACTTCTGGTATTTCTTCGGTTCGCTCGCTCTGCTTATCCTGGTAATGCAAATCGTTACCGGTATCTTCCTGACCATGAACTACAAACCGGATGCCGCCACCGCCTTTGCCTCGGTGGAATACATCATGCGTGATGTTGAGTGGGGCTGGCTGATCCGTTACCTGCATTCAACCGGCGCCTCGGCATTCTTCGTGGTGGTTTATCTGCATATGTTCCGTGGCCTGATATACGGTTCTTATAAACAGCCTCGCGAACTGGTCTGGATCTTCGGCATGCTGATTTACCTGACCCTGATGGCCGAAGCCTTCATGGGCTATCTGCTGCCCTGGGGGCAAATGTCCTACTGGGGTGCTCAGGTCATTATCTCGCTATTCGGCGCCATTCCGGTGGTCGGTGAACAACTGGCCCTGTGGATCCGGGGTGACTTCGTCGTTGCCGATGCCACGCTGAACCGTTTCTTTGCTTTCCACGTTATTGCCCTGCCGCTGGTGCTGCTGGGTCTGGTTGTCGCCCACATCATTGCCCTGCATGAGGTCGGCTCCAATAACCCGGACGGTGTGGAAATCAAGAAAAACAAGGATGCCAATGGCAAACCGGTTGATGGCATTCCTTTCCACCCTTACTACACAGTGAAAGATATCGTCGGCGTTATCGTGTTCCTGTTTATTTTCGCGCTGGTGCTGTTCTACGCACCGGAAGGCGGTGGCTGGTTCCTGGAGAAAGACAACTTCGTCCCTGCCGATCCGCTGAAAACACCGGAGCATATCGTGCCGCTGTGGTACTTCACACCGTTCTACGCCATTTTGCGCGCAGTACCGGATAAACTGATGGGCGTTATCGCCATGGGCGGCGCCATTGTCTTCCTGTTCCTGCTGCCATGGCTGGATCGCAGTCCGGTGAGATCCATCCGTTACCGTGGTCCGCTGTTCAAGATTGCACTGGTGCTGTTTATTATCAGCTTCCTGGCTCTGGGCTATCTGGGCACACAGCCTGCGACCACCATTTATACAATGGCAGCGCGGGTGTTCTCAGTGATTTATTTTGCTTTCTTTATCTTTATGCCGATCTACACCAAGCTCGACAAGGATAAACCGGTGCCAGAAAGGGTGACATTCCAATGAGATCATTCATTATTGCCGCTATTTTTGCTTTTTTCACGCTACCTGCGATGGCCGCTTCCGGCGGTGTCGAGCTTGATCATGTTGATATTGATATTACCGATCAGGCTTCCCTGCAGCGTGGTGCACAAACCTTCGTCAATTACTGTCTGAGCTGTCACTCAGCCTCGTTCATGCGTTACAACCGCATGGCCAAAGATCTGGGGCTGAGCGATGATCAAGTCAAAGACAACCTGATGTTTGCTTCCGACAAAATCGGTGACACTATGACGGTGGCGATGCGTGCCGAGGATGCTGAAAAATGGTTTGGTGTGACTCCGCCCGATCTGTCTGTCATTGCCCGCGCCCGGGGTACCGACTGGCTCTACACCTATCTGCGTACCTTCTACCTGGATGATTCAAGGCCTATGGGTACGAATAACGTGGCCTTCAAAGATGTTGGTATGCCTCACGTTTTGTGGGAACAGCAGGGTTATCTGGCCAAGGATGAGCATGGCGAGTTAAGTGTCGCCCAGAAAGGGGATATGACGCCGCATCAATATGATCAGATGACCTATGATCTGGTCAACTTCCTGGCTTATATCAGTGAACCGTCAAAACTACAGCGTATGGCCCTGGCCAAATGGGTCCTGCTCTATCTGTTCATTTTCTTCCTGGTCGCTTATCCACTGAAAAAAGCATTTTGGAAAGATGTGCATTAAATGCAGGGAAACAGCAGCGGGTTACAAACATGAATAACAATCGCCGTTCAATGATGACTGTGTTTTCTGATCCGGCCTGCCCGTTCAGTCATCAGACGCGCATCGTCATGCAGGAAAAGGCGATAGATGCCAACCTTGAAACACTCAATGGGGAATGGCCTGAAGAGGTGGCGGCAGCCAATCCTTATGGTACTGGCCCGACGCTGTTCGAACGGGATCTGGTGTTGTTCGACAGTCGGGTGATTATTGATTACTTTGATGAGCGCTTCCCCCACCCGCCGTTGATGCCGGTTGATCCGGCAGCCCGTGCCAAATCGCGTTTAATGCTGCACCGTATCGACCGTGACTGGTATTCTTTATGGAATGCGCTGTCCGGTAAAGAACGCGGCAAAGCCAGCAAAGCACGTAGAGTCATTCAGGAAGATCTGACCGTGCTGGCGCCCTTGTTTGAAAGCACGCCCTATTTTATGAGTGAAGAGTTCTCATTGCTTGACTGCAGCCTTGCTCCTTTATTGTGGCGCTTACCTTCACTCAATATTAAATTGCCTGAGTCGGCTCGTGCTGTAGAACGCTATGCCGAGCGAATCTTCGCCCGCGACAGTTTCCAGGCCAGCCTCAGTGATACCGAAAAAACAATGCGTTAATTTATGAGCATGTCATCGCAAAAACCGTATCTGATCCGTGCCATTCATGAATGGCTGCTGGATAACCAGTGCACGCCCTATGTGCTGGTCAACACCCACCATGAAGGGGTACAGGTGCCGCTGGACTACGTCAAAGACGGCCGCATCGTGCTCAATATTGCGCCTGATGCGATACGTGACCTGCTTATCGATAATGAATGGATCAGCTTCTCAGCGCGGTTTGCCGGTAAAGCCATGGATGTGTTTATTCCGATTGTCTCGGTACAGGCCATTTACGGTAAGGAAAACAATGAGGGCATGTTCTTCCCCGACGAAGAGACCCCGCCTCCGACACCGGATCCTGATGATGAAGGCCCAGGCAATGGTCAGAAGGACAAGGGCCGCCCCAGCCTTAAAGTGGTCAAGTAGCCGATGATTAAACACCTCCGGCGCCTAATCGCCGGGATCGGGACAGATCAATAAGCTAGAGCTGATACTTTTCCATCCGATAGCGCATCGCCATGCGCGTCAGTCCCAGTTCCCGCGCTGCCTTGGAAACATTGCCATCGGTGCTTGCCAGCGCTTTTTCCAGCAACAGTTTTTCCACCTGTTCCATGGTCATGCTAGCCAGAGCATTGAGCTCATCTGTCTGGGGCCGGGCAGCAACTGGCGATTCATGCAGCATCAGCATTGTTTCATCAATTTGTCTGCCGCTTGAGAGCATCACCGAGCGCTCAATCACATGCTGCAGTTCGCGCACATTACCCGGCCAGTGATAGTGCTGCAGTTGGCTTAACGCCTGCGGGCTGAATGAGGGCGTTGCCAGTCGATAACGTCGGGCGACAGCATCAGCAAAATGCGTCGCCAGCAAGCTGATATCCGGTTTTCTTTCCCTTAGCGGCGGCAGGTCCAGATTGATGACCTTGAGTCTGAAATAGAGATCGGAACGGAACAGCCCCTCAGCGACCATTTGTTGCAAATCACGGTTACTGGCAGCCACAAAGTGAGCATTGACCCGGTGCTCACGAGTCGACCCGAGCCGTCGAACTTGTCGCCGTTCAAGCACATTGAGCAGCTTGGACTGCAGCGCCAGCGGCAACTCCCCCACTTCATCCAGAAACAGGGTGCCGCCTTCGGCCACTTCAATCAGTCCGGGTTTGCTTTGATGCGCATTGGTAAAGGCGCCGCGTTCATAGCCGAATAATTCGGCTTCGATAAGTTCTGCCGGCAACGAAGCACAGTCAACATGCACATAAGGCTGCTGACGCCAGCTACCGGAAGCATGGTAAAGTCTTGCCAACACATCCTTTCCGGTGCCGGTTTCTCCATTGATGAGGATAACGGGAGGTTCGCCCTCGCTCTGATTGACCAATGTGACTATCCGTTCAAGTTGCTGGCGCAGATGCAGCATTGATGCAGTCTGACCGATCATGGTCACTGGTTCATTTGCGTGACTCTCTCTCACCTGTGAATAATCAAGCTGACGTTTGAGCTGGCTGGTCGCCGTGACCTTGCCCAGTATCAATACCAGTTCCTCCAGATCGACCGGCTTTTTCAGGTAATCATTGGCGCCCTGCTTCATGGCCGCGACGGCATCTTCCAGCTCGCCGTAGGCGGTCATCATCACCACTGGCAGATGATGACGCTGTTCATCCGCGCGTATTTCACGTAATAGCTCAAGGCCGCTACCATCAGGCAGGCGCACATCGAGCAGAATAATATCCGGCAGGCTCTCCTGCAGGCTGTTTCTTGCGACTGCCAGACTACCGCTGACCGTGCCTGTGTGCCCCTCTCGCTGTAGCCGGCGCAACACAGACTTGGCGAACAGGGTTTCATCTTCTATCAGCAGAACATTGAGCATATTTTCTTAACTCCGGGCCTGACTACTGGCGTGGCAGCGATATGATAACCCGGGTGCCGCGTCCGCGTTCGGCATCATAGCGCAACTGACCATGATGCTGCTTGATAACCTTGAGTGCAAACGGGATACCCAGCCCATAGCTGAGACGCTTGGTTTCGCCACCCGTCACCTGTTCAGTGAGCGGGTCGAAACGCATGCCAGCACCTTCATCGCAAATCATCAGTTCAACCTGCTTCGCATCCTGCTGATAAACACATTCAATCACCGCTCCCGGGGGGGAAGCTTCGACGGCGTTTTGCAGCAGGTTGAACACGGCCTGCTCCATCAGGTGATTATCCAGACTCACTTCACTGGCCGATATCTGCCAGCCCGACTTCTCCAGCCTGATGTGTTTATCATCGAACTGAATCTGCATCAGCGCGATGACATCATCTGTCAGTTGACGCAAAGACTGATGACTGAAATGCGGCTGGCTGGGATGCAGGTAACTGAGTAGAGAAGTCACCCAGTTTTCCAGTCGATCTACACAAATAATAATATCTTTCAGCGCATCACTGACCGCCGGTTCCGGCTGCTCATCCAGCGTGACCTGCGCAGCAGCGCGGATTGCCGCCAGCGGGTTACGAATATTGTGGGCGACCAGCGGCACCAGCTCTGCCATAGCAGCCTGCTTTTCAGCCTCAACCAGCTTATCGCGGTTGCTGGCCAGTTCAGCAGCCATCTGGTTGATGGCACCGGCCAGACGAACCAGCTCATCAAGCCCCATATGCGGGATCTGGTGAGCCAGATCGCCGTTACTGATACGTCTGGCACCATGCATCACCCTTGCCAGGGGTTTTAACAGATTTGTTTGTACATAACGCCGTGACAACAATAGCAAGCCTATCGCTATCAACACCGGTATCGGTATCAGCATGGTCATTTGTGACAGCCAACGCTGACGCCGTTCTGTCAAAGCCTGCTGTTCAGTTTTGAGCAAGCTGTCAAAGCGGCTGAAGGCGGTCTCAAGCCGGGAAAAAGTCTGTTGTTCGAGTTGTTTATCCAGCAGCTTCCTTTGCTGGGCATTGAGACTTTTCAGCCCCAGTAACTGGCGTGTTTGCTGGTAGAAGTCCTGATAGGCCTGGCTGACCCGCTCAATCGCCTGTGTTTCCTGCTGATTGACAGCAAGCTGGTTGAGATCAGCCAGATAACCATTAATACGCTCAAGGTAATGCGCATACTCATCTGCCGCATACTTGTCGCGCAGAAAGGCGGCATCAAACACTTCTTTGAGCTGGCGGTAGAGCTCGCCGCGGACATTCTGGCCATGGCTGTTCATCGCGCTCAGGCGCAATGATTCGGCTGAACTCTTCTGCCAGGCATAAGCCCAGCCGACCGCTGCCGTTGCCGTGACCAGGATCAGCAGCACGAAACTCAGCTCATGCAATAGCAGCGCACCCTGAATATTATGAAAGCGTCGGAAAATTTTCATCCATAAAAAAACGGGCTCTGAGGCCCGTTTTTCCTTTCCATTAATTATCTTTGGGGTCAGAGACCTTCATTGTAACCCGCAAAGGTGATGGATTCATCAACCAGCGTAGGCGCACCTTCTTCCCATTCTTCACCATCAGGCACGACGGTGCGAACCTGGTAGATTTCGCCCGGAATCGCCTCTGAGACAGTGAAAATATAGTATTTTCCGGCGTAGAGCTTGTAGCGGCTGTTTTTGGGATCATTGATATAAGGCTGAACAATATACTGGGTGCCTTTAACGGTTTCACCGTTGTAATCAATGTCGACTTGTTTTTTGTCGGCACCTTGCGCAAAGGCCCAACGCAGCTTACGCTGGAAATAGCGCCATTCACCTCCAGTCAGTCGTTTCATTTCATGAACGTCAAACTCCAGGAACAGCACAAACACGCCATTACCGCGCTGATTTTCCATCGCTTCATAGGGACGGTTATGTTTACCGGTGAAAAATTCGTAAGCTAAATCACGGCGGCCGGTATTGCGGATATTGGAGACCGATACCTTGATGGTATCTTCGCGAGAGTCATCGACCACGCTGTCTTTTGAGTACTGGTAGGTGATAACGCCCGGTTTCTCAATATTGTCCAGGTGGGCAGCATCAAACAGTACATTGTTGATTTCGGAAAAGCCGGGCGCTGCCGACACTGTCGCCACAGCGAACAGCATCCAGCTTGTCAAAAGGGTTATGCCTAAATGTTTCAACATGGTTACCTCATTCTCTCGTTTCTGGGATGTTATGCTTAGGTCACTTCCCGGTTTACTAAAGCTTATCTATGTTTATTGTTGAACGCTTGAGAGCATTTCTTATTATTGTGACTAGTCTGGTGCTGATCAGTTGCCAGCCTCAGACAGAAAATCGTATCTACGAAAAGCAAAGTCGTTACAGCTTCGAAGATACGATATTAAATCTGGATATTGCTATCTCAGAATATAACTACCGTATTATACATCGTAGTCATATCGGTCAGGCTGTGCGGGATCGGGGTGATAAAGACTTTCCGTTGTCCACCATTACCAGCTTTTGCAACATTACCTATGCCAAGGAAATGATGGAAATCAACCCGCTGCTGATTAATGAGATGCCCTGTAACATCGGTGTCAGACAAACCGAAGACGGTAAAGTCATCATCGGCACTAAACTGATGAATGAACAGGTATCTGATAACGCTCAGCAGGCATTCGCCAAAAAAATCAATCAAAACCTTAAAGGCATAATCGGGGCCACCATTGAGTAGCCCCGATCTGACTGATGATTAATCGTCATCATCCTCTTTACGAGGACGTTTCTTCGGATAAGGGTTCACATTTTCCAGCGACGGGAAGTGATATTCAGCAATGATGGCGTTAATATCATCACGGCGCTTGTCGATGAACTTGTTCAGCAGTTCATTCCATTTCTTATCCTGGTAGCGTGTGCCCATACTGAAGCTGAATACCATCGCTTCACCCAGCTCATTGAGCGGGTTCACGGTCATCGGCACATCTGAAACACTGGCATAGTAACCGGCAATCGGCCCCCACAGCAGCGCTACGTCGATTTCACCTTCTGCCAGTGGACCTTTAATGATACGACCAGCATTTTCACGCACGTCACCACTCATCATCTGGTAATACTGGATTTGATCAGCCAGTCCCAGTTCAAGCAGTTTTTTGGTCGTAACACCACGATCGAAAATACCAATACGCAATGGACCCTGCTCTTTACTGACTCTGGCAATATCTTCCAGATTGTTCAGCTCGTAGCCTTCGCCTTTGCGGTAAACCACAGCTTCAATCGAGCTCCAATAGGGCTTGGTTGGCTTCAGGAAGTCAGTATGCTGAGGAATACTCATGGCCAGATCGCAAAGGAAGCGACCAGTTTGTGGATCGGTTTTTTTGATCGTATTACGGGAGAAACCAATACGCTGTGGGAAAT
Source organism: uncultured Methylophaga sp. (assembly GCF_947259025.1). Lineage (GTDB taxonomy): Bacteria > Pseudomonadota > Gammaproteobacteria > Nitrosococcales > Methylophagaceae > Methylophaga. The sequence continues at coordinate 522 of NZ_CAMYKO010000008.1, read as the reverse complement.
AGTAGTACTCAACAGGTAAGCCCAGCTCCTCACCCAGCATTTCGGCAATCCTGTTGTCGAAACCTTCGCCTTTATTATTAGAGTAAGGCAGGTTATAGCCATCGGCACAGACTCTGACGGCTTCCTGACCGGGCAGGGGTTTCAGATCTTCTGCCTGAGCGGTGACTGAACTCAGTAACAACCCGGATAGTAATATTGTCCAGCGCTGGAAATGCGTCATTCTCTCTTCCTTTTATTGCTTTTAAAAAACGTCAGACCCTTAACCTACCATATTTGTTTCATAAATACCTGTGGGAAAAACTCCCTGTTTTTACTTGGCTTCAAGAGCAGCTGCCCCTTATTCATCAACACCTTGCCATGAAGCGCTTCACCGGCATTACGGGTTTGATTATCGGGTAGTTCATAAAAAAAGACCCGACATCTTGCGATGCCGGGCCTTTTGTCAGACTTATCAGATTAATCGCTTAATCTGTTTGGGTCTTGGTCTTACAGGCTAAATACGCTCAGAACACCACCCAGGTT
>NZ_CAMYKO010000007.1 GCF_947259025.1 uncultured Methylophaga sp. | reverse complement strand
TATGAATGTTCACGTCAGGTTTTCTACGACCTAACGTAAGCACCCACACAAATTACTTGATACCAGTTTGTTAAAGAGCGTTTCCTGCAGAACTTGCTGCAGCAAAGAAGCGAGAATTATACAGTGCCTCGCCGGACTGTCAAACTATTTTTGCTGCCGTTTTGCCTAGCTGAACGCCTTGGCTTGGCAACGAAAGAGGGGCATTCTACAGCCTGACCGGGAAAGGTCAACAGGAAGTTATTCCTGATTAGAATCGAGGCGGAGTATACCTATGAATTCATAGGTAATTTTATTGTAATAATTTTATCGACAGCGTCTGATAACTTTGCTTTTGGGCTGATTACCGCTGCTGTTCAGTGTTTTTTCAGTTGCTGTTGGCGATAGTAACGGGGTGTCATTCCATATTGTTCACGAAACACGCGACTGAAATGTGACATGTTATTGAAACCTGCCTGCATTGCGATTTCGGTTATGCTTAGATGATTATGGAGTTGACTGGCCAGATAATGACGACAACGGGCAATACGCTGTTGAGTCATGAAACGCATTAAAGAGGTCTGCTCCTGCTCAAACATCTTATTAATGTATCGCGGCGATAATTTAACCGCAGCAGCTATGGTTGCTGCGTTCAACTCACTGTTACCAAGGTTGTGTTTGATAAATTGTTTCACGCGCCACAGTGACAAGCTTTGCGATTGCGATAACTCGGTTTGCTTTCCCTGGCTCCCGATAAGTGAATAGCTCAGACTATCTATGGTGGGCTCGGCAAGAGACTGAAAGGCGCCATGCTCCAGTGTCGGTAATTCGTTAACTATAGATTGAATCAGTCTGGATGTGACAGCACCGATGCCATCATGGGTATTGAGTTTGCTCGCGGTGAGCTGTTCTACGTTAGCGATACGCGCGTTGAGCAAATGCCGTGGCACAGAAATCAGCACCTTGGAAAATGGCTGAGGTATCGTTATACGGTGCGGTTCAGTCGCATCATATAGAGTCATCTCTCCCGGTTTCAGGAATGACTCACGTCCTCCCTGTTCAATTTTGTATTGTCCGGCAGTTAGTAAAACCACAAAGTAACAGTCTTGGGTGACGTTTTCCGGTTCGCTCGGCAATCGTTCAAGGGTGATGGCGTTGGAATAAATCGGAGACAAACGTATGCCCTGTTGCCAGGGATAAATGAACATGTCGTTGTAAAGATATGTGTCATCCGGTGGCGTAATTTCAACATTGGCGTATTGTTTTCCAATCACCTCCCTCAACCATTCCAGTCTCTGTGAAGCAGGCTGATAAGCCGTACTGAAGCGCTCGCCACCGAGACGCTGGAGAGGTAAATCTGATGATATCGGGCCAGGCTGATTCATGACACAACCTTTTCAGTCAAAAATTAGTACCAGATGAGCAAAGTGTTAAGCCCTCTGTTTTGGCATGATTCTTTTGATTCTAACTATATCAACGGGAGAGATTATGACCAACAAGCAAGAACATGCCGGCAATATCGTTTTGATTCGTGGGGCTTGTCTTTGGATATTAATGGCCTTGATTCTGGCCTGGGCTCTGGTGGGACTCTACAATCAGGTGGGCTTTGTGGAAAGCGTTTTTCCCGGCAAACCCAGCAGAGTGCTTCAGGCTCATATCGACTTCTTATTGATGAGCGCACTGATTCTTGGTTTTTATGCGGCCAGGGTCGCCCTGCCCTGGCATGTCAGGTGGGCTATGGTGGTTGGCGCTTTCACCAATTCCAGCCTGTTTTTGATGTATGCATTGTTTCCCAGCTTAGATCCGGCAACAGAATATTACACGCCGTCCGGGCTGGGTTTCATGCTCTCAAATATTTACCTTTACGCCAGTCTGCTGGTAACCAGCTACGGTTTTGGCAAAGCAGCGGTCGTGGTGCTGAAACACAGCCTTATCAATCAGGTTGAGGATAAAAACTGTAAACGCTGCGGCAGGAAGCTACTCTGAAACTGCATGACCGGCAGTTTCTGTACAGCACTGCCGGTCACTCATTTTAATTAGCTGTGATACGGGCGAACTTTCTTTTGCCGACCTGGAAAACGCCTTCCAGTCCGGCTTCAATCAGTAACGATTTATCGGCCACTTTCTCGCCATCAATTTTGACGGCGCCCTGTTTGATCATGCGCATCGCATCTGAGGTACTGCCCGTGAGGCCGGCTTCTTTAAGCACATTGGCGATCGCCATGCCCTCAGCCCCCACAGATAAAGTGATTTCGGGGATATCATCAGGCAACTGGCCTTTTTTGAACTGGTTTTCAAAGCCATCACGGGCTGCCTTGGCTGCCGCTTCATCGTGGAAACGGGCAACAATTTCCTCGGCGAACTCTTTTTTAACTTCGATTGGGTTACGGCCCTGTTCGACCTGCTGGCGCCACTCATCAATCTCGTTGACGTTACGGAAACTCAATAATTCGATATAACGCCACATCAGGGCATCAGAGATCGACATCAGTTTGCCGAAAATATCCTTGGGGCTATCGTTGATACCGATATAATTGTTCAGCGATTTGGACATTTTCTGCACACCATCCAGACCTTCCAGGATGGGCATGGTTAAAATGCATTGTGCCGGTTTGCCATAAGCTTTTTGCAGTTCACGCCCCATTAAAAGGTTGAACTTCTGATCAGTACCGCCCAGTTCGACATCGGCTTCCAGCACCACCGAGTCGTAGCCCTGTATTAAAGGATAGAGAAACTCGTGAATCGCAATCGGCTGATTATTGGAATAGCGTTTGTGGAAGTCATCACGCTCGAGCATCCGGGCCACCGTGTGGTTGGAGGCCAGACGAATCATATCGGCCGATGACATGTCGTTCATCCAGTGCGAGTTGAACACCACCTCGGTCTTTTCCGGATCGAGGATTTTGAACACCTGCTCCTGGTAAGTAATGGCGTTCTGCTCGACCTGCTCAGGCGTGAGTGGCTGGCGGGTGACGTTCTTACCGGTGGGATCACCAATCATGCCGGTGAAGTCACCGATAAGGAATAAAATATGATGGCCCAGATCCTGGAACTGCTTAAGCTTGTTTAGCAGCACGGTGTGTCCCAAGTGCAGGTCCGGTGCGGTCGGATCGAAACCGGCCTTGATCCGCAAAGGTTTAGCTGACTCGAGTTTTTCGATCAGTTCCTTTTCCACCAGTATTTCATCAGCACCACGGCGAATCTCGCTCATCGCCTCTTGTACAGGGATCATCTAGCTACTCCGAGTTAATTTTGTGATGGCGGGCAATGTTATCACAACAAGCTTAGCGGAAGGGGTTCCAATTCTCTTAAAATGCTGCCAGAATTGGAAGAATTTATAATTTCAGCAAGAGTTTGCATATGAAACGTAACAGACTTTTGAGCAGTTCGCCTCATGCACGGCTGTTCACCAGCGAAAAACCTTCCCATAGCAAACGCCACCACATCCTGCTTTTATCACTGCTCACCATTGTTGGTATTTTCCTCACAACCATGGTTCTGGCAACCAGCACTCCTGTCAGCACCGACACCAAGTCAAAACAGATCCAACTTCCTGGTCAAAGCAGCCAGCAGCTTATTCCCAGCAAAATCACTGAAACAACTAATAACACTAGCAAAGCTGTCAGCCTGAAAAAAACACCGCTTAATGAACAGCCTAACAACCCGGCTGTATCACGTGTGCCAGTTCCATCGAAACAAGCCGCCTCGTCTGAGTCCGTGCAAGCAGCGACACCTGAAACCGAGACTGTCAGTCTTGCCGAGCCGGCGCAGCTTGAACAACTTCATCTCAAACAGCAACAAAACGCGGCAGCAGAAGCTACTCCCGCCACAACCGATGAAGTGCTGGCTGCACCCCAGACAGTCAGCACCCCATCTCTGAGCTGGGAAGAAGTGACCGTTCAGTCTGGCGATAACCTGTCTTTGATTTTCCCCAGAGTCGGACTGTCGGCACGTGACGTATACAACGTGGCACAAACAGGTGATGAAATCGCGCCGCTGCTGAATCTCAAGCCCGGCCAGACCCTGCGTTTTGGACTGTCTGAGCAGGATGACATCATCACATTGGAAAAACTCGCGCTGAAACTCAGCCCGATAGAAACTTTTCAACTCAGCAAGACTGAAGATGGTTTTGATACTGAAACTTTGACCCGTGAAGTTGATAGCCGTCAGAAACAAGTCGCCGGCAGCATTGAAAGCTCCCTGTTCGGATCAGGCCTGAAAGCCGGTATGTCAGACAAACTGATTATGGAACTGGCTCATATCTTCGGCTGGGATATCGACTTTGCGCTTGACCTGCGTCAGGGCGACAGCTTCAAAGTGATTTTTGAAGAGTCCTATCTTGATGGTGAGAAAATCGGTGACGGTAATATTCTCGCAGCCGAGTTTACCAACCGAGGCAAGACCTTCCGGGCTATTCGCTTTACCGATGCTGAAGGCAGCAGTCATTACTTTGCGCCCAATGGCGACAGCATGCGTAAAACCTTTACCCGCACACCGGTACATTTCTCACGCATCAGTTCCCGCTTTAATCCCAACCGTAAGCATCCGGTACTAAAAACCACCCGCCCTCACCGTGGTGTGGATTATGCAGCACCTACAGGCACGCCGATTCTTGCGACCGGTGATGGTAAAGTCAGCTTTGCCGGTACAAAAGGCGGTTATGGCCGCACTGTCGTTCTCTCTCATGGCGGTAAATACACCACGCTTTATGCCCATATGTCACGCTTCAAGAAAGGTTTGAGAGCGGGTCAGCGCGTTAAACAAGGTCAAACCATCGGCTATATCGGCAGTAGTGGTCTGGCAACCGGCCCTCACCTGCATTATGAATTCCGTGTCAACGGCGTTCACCGTAACCCGCTGACCGTAGCCCTGCCCAAGGCAGAACCGCTCAACAAAAAGTATATGGCCGAATTCAAGCAACAATCTCAGCCTCTGCTGGCACAACTGGATAACCTGTCACTGCCGGCTTTGGCATTCAACCAGTAATCCGCCTATGGCTCTTTATATCGGCGTCATGTCAGGCACCAGCCTGGACGGGATAGATATTGCCCTGGTTGACTTCAGTCAACAGGGCATGAAGCTGCGCGCGGCAGAAACCTATCCCTTTGATGAGCAGCTTCGCCGCGACCTTGTCGCACTCATCGACTCGGGCCGTTGCCACCTACAGCAACTGGGGCAACTGGATATGGCACTGGGCCATGCCTACGCTGACGCCATCAATCAATTATTGGCTGAAACACAAACCCCGGCAGAGAATATTGAAGCCATTGGCTGTCATGGTCAGACGGTCTATCACGCGCCTGAGGCGGCTTTCCCATTCAGCATGCAGATTGGCAATGCCCATGTGATTGCAGAGAAAACCGGCATTGATACTGTGGCTGATTTCCGCCAGCGCGATATGCTGCTGGGTGGTCAGGGGGCCCCACTGGTACCGGCTTTCCATCAGGCTCTGTTTCATAGTCAAAAACATGACCGTGTTATCGCCAATATCGGCGGTATAGGCAATATCACCATTCTGCCAGCAGATACTGAAACACCGGTATCAGGCTTTGACACCGGGCCGGGCAATGTTCTGCTGGATCAGTGGTATCAGCAGCACCATCGTGATCTCTACGATGAAAATGGTCAGTGGGCGCGTGACGGTGAAGTCGATGAAGATTTTCTACAACTGCTGTTGGCCGACCCTTTCCTGCAACAACCCGCGCCTAAAAGCACTGGCCGTGAATACTTCAATCTGAACTGGTTAACCCAGAAACTGGCTGAGCTGGACAAGCCCATCAAAGCCCGTAGCGTGCAGAAAACCCTGCTGCAGATGACGGCCACTTCAATTGCCCAGGCAATACAGCATTATGCGGCGCAGACGGATGAGGTATTTGTCTGTGGCGGCGGCGCCCATAATGAAGTACTGATGCAGACATTACGAGACAAGCTGCCTGAGATGCAGGTCAGCACCACTTCCACGCTGGGACTGGCACCGGACTGGGTTGAGGCCTGTGCCTTTGCCTGGTTGGCACAACAGTTCACACTGCATCAGCCCGGTAATCTGCCGGCGGTAACCGGTGCGTCCAGAGCCGCTATCTTGGGCGCGCTCTATTCGTCCAGCGAGGCGTCGTAACCGAAGCTGTCCATCAGGTGCTCACTGGAGGCATCTTCATCGATCTTCAGTTTGAACAGCCAGCCATCACCAAACGCATCCTGGTTGACCAGTTCCGGACTCTCTTCCAGTTCCTGATTGACGGCGAGAACAGTACCGCTCACCGGCATGTGAATATCCGAGGCTGATTTGACCGACTCGATAAACATGCAAACATCGCCCGCCTGAAAGTGACTGCCCGGCGTCGGCAGCGAAACAAAGACAATATCACCCAGCTGGTCCTGCGCATGCTCGGTGATACCGACGGTCATTTCCTCACCGTCTTCTTCGTTCACCCACTCATGGGTAGGGGCATAGCGTAAATGATCGGGATTGGCTTCCATTACTGTCTTCCATATAAATCATTAAGCGCTTTCAGTTTAGCAGCAATCTCATCATCTACCCTGTCCCACTCAAACTGCCAGCCCCAGTTCCCTTCCACGGTGCCAGGTACATTCATCCGGTGTTCACCATCCAGCGAGAGAATATCCTGCATCGGTACCACGGCCAGCTCGGATACCGAACTGAGCGCGGTGCGGATAAGCAGCCAGGGCATGGTTTCACTGGTTTCTCCCAAATAAGCATGCAGATGCGCTTTCACGTGCTCTTCCAGACTCTGATACCAGCCCAGCGTCGTGTTATTGTCGTGGGTGCCGGTATAGGTCACACTATCCTCGCACTGCTGATGCGGCAGATAAGGATTGCTGGCATCGCCGCCAAAGGCGAACTGCAGGATCTTCATCCCCGGCATAGCATATTTCTCGCGCAGGGCCGTCACCTCGTCAGTAATGATGCCCAGATCTTCGGCTACCAGCGGCAATTCGCCAAAATGCGCCAGCATAGTGTCAAACAGTTGCTCGCCCGGTGCCGTCACCCACTGCCCGTCAATCGCGGTTTCACAGCTGGCCGGAATTTCCCAGCAGGCTTCAAAGCCACGGAAATGATCGATGCGAATCAGATCGAAGCATTCCAGTTGTGTCTGCAGACGCCGCCGCCACCAGTCAAAGTTATGTTCGATATGACGCGACCATTGATACAGAGGATTGCCCCAACGCTGACCTGTTTCGGAAAAATAATCCGGTGGCACCCCGGCCACCCGGGTTGGCTGTCCCTGTTCATCAAGGGTGAACAAATCAGGTTCGGCCCAGACATCGGCACTGTCATGAGCAACAAAAATAGGGATATCGCCAAACAGGTTCACGCCACGCTCATTGGCGTAAGCACGCAATTGGTGCCATTGACGGTAAAAAATAAACTGCTCAAAACGACGAATATTAAGCGCCTCCTGCCGTTCACCCCTGACTTTATCCAGCGCTTGGGGCGCTCTGTCACGCAGTGCAGGTGGCCAGTCGAACCAGGCCTGTGACTGATTTAAATGGCGCAGCTCGCGAAACAACACGTAGTCTTCCAGCCAGTATTGATGCTGCAGGCAGAAAGTGGAAAAAGCCTGCTTCTCATCTTCATCGGCAGCGTCGATAAACTGTCGATAGGCATGGGCTATCAGCTCTGACTTTTTCAGGTCATTCAGTTTATCCGCTTCAGCCCAGGCCTCGGCCTTGAGCCTATCTGCACAGATCAGCCTGTTATTACCGGCATGGGCAGATAAACACTGATAGGGCGACCGATCACCATGAGTGGGGCCCAGCGGTAACATCTGCCAGACACTGACACCTGCTGATTGCAGAAAATCAACAAAGCGGTACGCATCCTGGCCCAGGTTGCCCGAAGGCAAGCTGGTAATGTGTAGGAGCAGGCCAGTCCGGCGTTGATCGAATATATGAGCCTGTCGCATTAATTACCGCGGCGCATCGTGCCGGCCTGCTCCATACTGCCTCCACCGTGTGAAATCACTTCTGATAATTTTTGCGGCACTTCTTCTCCCAGCATTTGATAGAGGTTGGACAAGTGCAGGCGATAAAGTCGCTCAAAATCACTGACACTGTCGGCCGAGTTATAATCCCCAAACCACCAGAACCAATCCGAGCCCTCGCAAATCGCCAGTTGCCGTTCCAGGGCTTCACGGGTCTCATCATCAAAGTCGTTCGTCGCCATTACCCTGTCGTAGGTTTTCTTGGCTTCGCTGAGAAGATCCCAGCCACGATTCTTGTCGGGATCCCCAATCCAGGTGGAATAGGTACCAAATACCCAACTACCGCCCACCATCTTGGGCAGTTCCGCTGGGGTAACACCTGATTGCAGTGCCTCGGTGAAGGTGGTCAACTCGATATCCGGGTGTTCTTCCAGCCGGCGGTACAGCGCTTGCAGAAAGTAATAGCCGTTATAGGAATAATATTCCCAGGCATTTTCGCCGTCGAGAATTACCGACACTACGCGGTCATGATCACCCTCAGTATTTTTCTTGATGTTAAGCAGGTGATGAATGAAGTCATTCACCGCATCGTCGGCGCCCCACTTGGTGTAGAGAAAACCGATCATATCGGATAGGCCATCGTCACGGAAAAAACAAGCAGGGCTGGCACCAGGCAATTTGTAAGGTTTGTGGATGCTGGCATCAGCCATCTCTGAGAGCTTGAGGCTGTTTCGCAGTACATTTTCCCCCGTCGCAGCCCATTCAAAGCCATGCTGGGCAATCACCTTCAGTGTCTCTGTCGAGACAGCACCTTCTGATGGCCAGCAGCCTTTGGGACGGAAACCGAAGAAGGATTCAAACACCCGCAGTCCCTCTTCGATATGCCAGTGGACGCGTTCACGGCCACCGGGATAATGGGTGATCTCGGGTAATTCAGCACCGGGCATGGCTTCCAGCGTTGAATTGATATCCAGCATCAATGGCACAATCGGGTGGGCGTATGGCGTAACCGACAGCTCCACGCGGCCACTTTCCGCCAGTCTTTTGTAACGCGGGAGCAGATCATGAAGTAATTCGCCGATAACAATCACCAGCTGCCGGCGATCATGAAAGTTAAACAAGCGGCCTTTTTTCATCAAAGCCTGAATCCTGACATCACTGCGCCTGACCGATTCGGCCATCCAGACCAGGTGATACCAGACCAACAGGTCGATCATGAACTGATCGTTGATGTAATTCAGCCGGTCCGGCTCTTCCAGCGTCCAGCGGGCCATTTCCACCAGCCGGGCAAAATGCGGAAACGGCTGGATCAATTTTTCTTCATCGGCCCGCAGACAGGCTGAGATCAGCGTCTTACGCTCCTCGGCATGATGCGGTTGCACCGGTGAGTCGAGTGCCATCAGTAAGGGATCTTTCAGCCGGCCGGTGCCTTTAAAACGACCTTTAAGCTGCTCATCATAGTCAGCCAGCTGCTCCAGCAAAGTCGGCGCAAAATTGACCACTGCCTTGGCTCCGGGCACGTTCTCCAGGTGCCAGGCCATATCGGTATAGTCTTTAATGGCGTGCAAATAGGTCCAGGGCAGTTGGTACATGCCGCCCATGGGTTCGCTGTATTGAGGCTGGTGCATGTGCCAGCACAGAACAACCTTGAGTTTATCTGACATAGCGATAGTTTTGTCCTAACATTTCCGGCGTGACGAGCACCACACCTTTGGGCGAAACGAAATAGCGTTTAGCATCCTGTTCCAGATCCTCACCGATCACCGTCCCTTCCGGGATCACGCATCCCTTATCAACGACCACATTTTTCAGACGGCAGTGACGGCCAACCGACACGTCCGGCAAGATGACACTGTCCTCGATCAGCGAGTAACTGTGGACCTCGACATTAGAGAAAAGCACCGTGTGTCGAACGGTCGAACCGGAGATAATACAGCCACCTGATACCATCGAATCTACCGCGGTGCCGCGACGGTCATCATCATCGAATACAAATTTGGCCGGCGGTTGCTGCGCCTGATGGGTCCAGATAGGCCAGTCATCGTCGTACAGGTTCAGCTCCGGCGTGACGCCAATAAGCTCCAGGTTAGCCGACCAGAATGCATCAATGGTACCGACATCACGCCAGTAACCGGGGTCATTTCCCTGCACATCTTTGTAGGGGAAAGCCACCACTTTATAGTTCTTAATCAGGTTGGGAATAATGTCATGACCGAAGTCATGGCTGGAGCCTTTGGTGTCGGCATCCTTAATCAGTTGTTCATAAAGAAAGGCCGCATTGAAAACATAAATGCCCATTGAAGCCAGTGCCACATCTTCACGACCGGGCATCGGTGTTGGCTCATCCGGCTTTTCATCAAACGCCACAATGCGTCTGTTGACATCTACGGACATGACACCCAGCGCCTTGGCCTCTTCAATCGGCACTTCAATACAGCCAATAGTCATATCAGCATTCTGGGCAACATGTTCTGCCAGCATATCACCATAATCCATTTTGTAAATATGGTCGCCGGCCAGAATCAATACATACTCAGGGCCATGATTACGCAGAATATCAATGTTCTGATACACCGCATCAGCCGTGCCCTCATACCAACCCTTTTCATTACGCATAGAGGCTGGCAGCAACTCGACGAACTCGCCCAGTGCACCCCGCATAAACCCCCAGCCCTGCTGGATATGACGAATCAGCGAGTGCGCCTTGTACTGGGTCAGCACACCGACCCGGCGAATGCCGGAGTTGACACAGTTGGAGAGTGGGAAATCAATAATGCGAAACTTGCCGCCGAACGGCACTGCCGGCTTAGCCCGCCAGTCTGTCAGTTGTTTGAGTCTCGAACCACGACCGCCGGCTAAAATCAGAGCCAGAGTGTCACGAGTCAGACGACTGACAAAACGGGTGCTGTTATTTTCGCTCATATTGAATTCTCCGGCCAAAGCCCTATGATTTGTGATGTAATACTGTTAGCGTGCCATAGAGGCGCTGAACACGGCAATTAAAATAATTTCACGGGATATTATGGCAATGGTTTTTGACAAGAATTTGAATGAAGACACAATAAAAATCATTGAAGCCCGGCATCACGATCCCTTCAGCGTGCTGGGTCTGCATCAGGAAAAAAACCAGACCGTTATTCGCGCTTTTCTGCCCGATACCCTACACGCGACTATCGACGACAAACTCCCTATGCAGCGTGTTGAAGGCAGCGATATGTTTGTCTGGAAGGGCGATCAGACTGAAGTCCGCTGGCCCTATAAGATCCACCGCCAGCGTCATAACGGTGAGGAAGTCGCTTTTCACGACCCCTACAGCATCATGCCCCAACTATCAGAATATGACCTGCACCTGTTTTCGGAGGGCAAACACTGGCATGCCTACAAAATCCTGGGTGCCCACGTGTACGAAGTGGAAGGTATTAAAGGTACCTTGTTTGCCACCTGGGCACCGGGGGCTGAACGGGTCAGCGTAGTCGGCAATTTCAACCAGTGGGATGGCCGTCGCCACCCGATGCGGGTCAGGGGCAACAGTGGTGTCTGGGAGATTTTCATTCCCGAGCTTGAGCCCGGCGAACTGTATAAATTCGAAATCCGCAGTCGTGTTGATGGCGGCCTGCACCTGAAGATGGACCCCTATGGTCAGCAATGTGAGCTACGCCCCGGAACGGCCTCTCGGGTAACCGCAGCCAGCCAGCACCGCTGGCAGGATGAAGACTGGATGGATACGCGCGAACATGCCGACTGGCTGCATGAGCCACATTCGGTTTATGAAGTGCACATGGGCTCGTGGAAACGTCATGCTGACGGCCGTTTTTACAGCTACCGTGAGCTGGCCGAAGAACTCGTTCCCTATGTCAGCGAACAGGGTTTTACTCATATCGAATTACTGCCGATTACCGAGCACCCACTGGATATCTCATGGGGCTATCAAACCACCGGTTATTTTGCCCCTACCAGCCGTTTCGGCTCACCCGATGACCTGCGTTTTTTCATCGACCGTTGTCATCAGCACAATATTGGTGTCCTGCTCGACTGGGTGCCCGGACACTTTCCCAAGGACGCTCATGGCCTGGCCCGCTTCGATGGTACAGCACTCTATGAACATGCCGATCCCCGCCGTGGCGAACATCAGGACTGGGGCACGCTGATCTTCAATTACGGCCGCAAGGAAGTCTTCAACTTTCTGCTTTCCAGTGCTTTCTACTGGCTGGAAGAATTCCATATCGACGGACTGCGTGTCGACGCTGTGGCCTCAATGCTCTACCTTGATTACTCACGTGAAGAGGGCCAATGGCTACCCAATGAATTCGGTGGCCGTGAAAACCTGGAAGTGATCGACTTTCTCAAGCACGTTAACAGCGTGCTGCACAAGGAACATCCCGGCTCTATTATCGCCGCCGAGGAATCGACCTCCTACCCGATGATCTCGCGGCCAGCTCATATGGGTGGGCTCGGTTTCTCGATGAAGTGGAATATGGGCTGGATGCACGACATTCTCGAATATATGCAGATGGACCCGATTCACCGGCGCTATCATCATGATGCGCTGACATTCGGCCTGCTTTACGCCTTTACCGAGAACTTTGTCTTGCCCTTCTCTCATGATGAGGTCGTCCACGGCAAAAGCTCCATGCTTTACAAGATGCCTGGTGATGAATGGCAGCGCTTTGCCAACCTGCGTTTGCTTTACACCCTAATGTTTAGCTATCCGGGCAAAAAACTGCTGTTTATGGGCTGTGAGTTTGGTCAGGGGAATGAATGGAACTGTGAAACGTCGCTGGACTGGTACGTACTGGATTACCCGGTTCATCAGGGTCTGCAAAAGCTGATCCGTGACCTCAACCAGCTTTATCGTGACACGCCGGCTCTGCACGCCCATGATTTTGACCCACATGGTTTTGAGTGGATTGACTGCAATGACCGGGAACACTCGGTACTCAGTTACCTGCGTAAAGATGCTAGCAGCTTTATCATCAACGTCTTCAACTTCACGCCGATGCCCCGTGAAAAATACCGGGTGGGCGTGCCGGAAGCCGGCAACTACGAAATCGTGCTCAACTCCGACTCGGAGTTTTACGCCGGCAGCAACTACCACAACCCGCCAGTGATTGAAGCCGAGGCATTACCGAGCTCTGATCGCCCCTACTCGATCAAACTCAACCTGCCCCCCCTGGCCGGATTAATCATCAAGAAAATTCATTAGCTGTGGTCAAGAAAAAGCGCATCTCTCGTAGTTATTATCAACAACAAAAAAAATTGTTGCAGATAGAACTGCTTAAGGTGCAGCTTTGGGCCAGGGACCAGGGCCAACGCATTATGGTGCTGTTTGAAGGCCGCGATGCGGCTGGCAAGGGTGGCACGATCAAGCGTTTCAGCGAGAATCTCAATCCTCGTGGTGCCCGCGTCGTCGCCCTCGGTAAGCCCAGCGATGTCGAACAGCAACAATGGTATTTCCAGCGTTATCTGTCGCAGTTACCGGCTGCTGGGGAAATCGTGTTGTTTGATCGCAGCTGGTACAACCGTGCCGGCGTTGAGAAAGTCATGGGCTTTACCAGCGATGACAAATACCAGCTGTTTCTGGAGCAGGCACCAGAGCTGGAACGGCTGCTGGCCGATGAGGGTATTTACCTGTTCAAATACTGGCTGTCTATCAGCCGCAAGGAACAACAGGCCCGTTTTCAGGAAAGGCTCAGAAATCCTTTAAAAAACTGGAAGCTGAGCGAGATTGATATTATCGCCCAGGAAAAATGGGAACAATACAGCGAAGCGCGCGATCAGATGCTGGCCCACACCCACACATCACATGCCCCCTGGGTGGTCATCAAAAGTGACGACAAGCGGGCAGCCCGACTCAATTGTATGCGCCACTTTCTGCAACAACTCCCCTATGAGGATAAGGACGAGACACTGCTGCAGGAGCTGGATGCAAAGGTGGTGTATTCACCGCCCTTCCCGGCATTTAAACGCCGGGCGGGCGACAAAGACTGATTTACTGGCGTAAATCGCGGATCATTTTGATCAGACTGGTAGTCGAGCTGTCGTGGCTGGAAATGTCTGCCCCGTCTTTAAGATCAGGCAGAATGGCCTTGGCCAGTTGTTTACCCAGTTCCACGCCCCACTGGTCAAATGAGTTGATATTCCAAATCACGCCCTGCACAAACACCTTGTGCTCGTAGAGTGCCACCAGCTGGCCCAGCATCTCCGGCGTCAGTTTGGGGAACAGCAGCACATTGCTGGGACGATTGCCCGGGAAGACTTTATGCGGCAACAGGGCTTCCAGCGCCTTGCCTTCAAAGCCTTCCTTGACCAGTTCGGCACGGACTTCTTCTGCAGTCTTGCCTTTCATCAGCGCTTCCGCCTGCGCCAAGCCATTAGCCAGCAGGATAGACTGGTGATCGCAGTCCGGATAATGGCTGTTGACCGGCAATACAAAGTCCACCGGAATCAGTTGCGTGCCCTGGTGAATCAACTGGAAGTAGGCATGCTGGCCGTTGGTGCCCGGTGTGCCCCAGATGACCGGTCCGGTCTTGTAGCTGATGCGGGCCCCTTCACGGTTGATAAACTTGCCGTTACTTTCCATATCCAGCTGCTGCATGTGGCTGGGGAAGCGCGCCAGCGAATGATCGTAAGGCACGATAGCATGGGTCTGGGCACTGAAGAAATTGATATACCAGATCCCCAGCAGGCCCATAATCACCGGAATATTCTCAGCCAGCGGCTGGGTGCGGAAGTGTTCGTCCATCTGGTGACCGCCATCGAGCAGGCGTTCAAAGTTGTCCATGCCTACGTAAAGCACAATCGGCAGACCTATCGCACTCCACAAGGAGTAGCGGCCACCGACCCAGTCCCAGATTTCGAACATGTTGTCTGTATCAATGCCGAATTTGGCCACTTCCTTGGCATTGGTCGACACCGCCACGAAGTGCTTGGCCACATCTTCCTGCTTGGCTGATCGCAGGAACCAAGTACGTGCAGACTGGGCATTGGTAATGGTTTCCTGGGTGGTGAAGGTTTTCGAGGCCACCACAAACAAAGTGGTTTCCGGATTGAGTTGATCCAGCGTGGTACTCAGATCAGTGCCATCAACATTGGAAACAAAATGCACATTGATGCCTTCAATGCCATAAGGCTCCAGCGCATCACAGATCATCGCCGGCCCCAGATCAGAGCCACCGATACCGATATTGACGATATCGGTCATTTTCTTGCCGCTGTAACCCAGCCAGCTACCGTTATGTACCTGCTCGGAAAAACGACGCATCTTGTCCAGCACCGCATTCACTTCCGGCATCACATCTTTGCCATCCACCATCACCGGGTTACTGGAGCGATTACGCAAAGCGGTATGCAGCACGGCGCGACGCTCGGTGTGATTGATGGTCTCGCCTTTGAACATCTTTTCGATCCAGTCCTGAAGCTCAACCGCTTCGGCCAACTGAACCAGTTTGTCGATGGTTTCCTGGGTTATGCGGTTTTTGGAGTAGTCCAGCAACAGCTCGCCGCTTTTCACCGAAAAGCGCTCGAAACGACCGGAATCCAAAGCGAATTGTTCTCGCATGGAGAGGTACTTCAGGTCCTCGTAATGGCGGACCAGAGATTGCCACTCAGGTATGTTCAAAGGTGTCATAGTTCTGCTATTTCTTGATTATTTATATTTATTGCGTCAGGTACGCTGCCAAACCGTCCCAGCTGACGGTTTCCTGCTCGCCGGTGGCCATGGTTTTCACACCGACAGTTTTGTTATTAGTTTCTTCTTCGCCCAGGATCAGAGTCCAGCGTGCGCCGCTGCGATCGGCGCGTTTAAATTGGCTCTTAAAACTACCACCACCACAATGGCTAATCAACTTAAAGCCGGGTAACTGGTCGCGTAACTGCTCCGCCAGAATCGGCGACTGCGTGGCGGCTGTATCACCCACAGCAACCAAATAGGCATCTGTTTGGGGAATTTCAGGCAGCGCGTCCGTGGCCTCCAGCAAGGCGATCAATCGTTCAATGCCGATAGCAAAGCCAATCGCTGTTGCGCCCTTGCCGCCCAGTTGCGCCACCAGACCATCATAACGGCCACCGGCACAGACAGTCCCCTGCGAGCCGAGCTGGTCTGTGACCCATTCGAATACGGTTTTGCCGTAATAGTCGAGTCCACGTACCAGACGCGGATTGATCTCATAATCAATCCCGACTTTATCGAGGGTCTGACATAAAGCCTGGAAATGCGCTTTGGATTCCTCGTCGAGGTGATCAATCAGTTTAGGTGCAGCTTCATTGAGCGTCTGCATATCCGGATTTTTACTGTCCAGGATGCGCAGCGGATTGCTGTGCAAACGACGCTGACTGTCCTCGTCGAGTTGCGCCTGATGGGCTTCAAAATATTTGACCAGTTCCTGCCGGTAGGCCAGCCGGGCTTCGGTTGAACCCAGAGAATTGATCTGCAGACTGATACCGGTCAGACCCAGTTCTTTCCAGAGCCTGGCGGTCATCAGGATCATTTCGGCATCGATATCCGGGCCATCAAAACCAAAGGCTTCCACACCAACCTGGTGAAATTGGCGGTAACGGCCTTTCTGCGGCCGTTCATGGCGAAACATCGGCCCCATGTACCAGAGCCGTTGTGTCTGATTGAGCAGGCCGTTCTGCATGGCAGCGCGGACGCAGCCTGCTGTGCCTTCCGGTCGCAGGGTCAGGCTGTCGCCATTGCGATCGTCAAAGGTATACATTTCTTTTTCGACGATGTCGGTGACTTCGCCGATAGAGCGTTTGAACAGTTCGGTTTTTTCTACGATAGGAAAGCGGATTTCCTGGTAACCATAACCGCTGAGCACGGCTTTCAGGCTATTTTCAACCGCTTGCCAATAAGGCGTCACATCGGGGAGGAGATCGTTCATGCCCCGAATAGAACGGATTATGTCTGCCACGTTTAACTGATGTCCTTTATCGGAATAATTTTGTCTTGTTCTGAATCTGATTGCGCCTGACGCAGGGCAATACGCTGACGGATCTGTTGTTCCAGTTGATCGACCAGCGTTTCATTGTCGACTTTCATATTGGGTTTGCCATCGACATAAAGCAGGTTGGGCGAACCGCCAGTCAGGCCGATAGCGGCTTCCTTGGCTTCACCGGGACCATTGACGACACAACCAATCACCGCCACATCCATCGGCTCAGTAATGTCTTCCAGCCGGGCTTCCAGCGCATTGACGGTCGAAATCACATCAAACTGCTGGCGTGAGCAGGACGGACAGGCAATCAGATTGACGCCTTTGTTGCGTATGCGCAGGCTTTTGAGAATATCGAAGCCGACTTTGATTTCTTCTACCGGATCGGCCGCCAGCGAGACACGAATGGTATCGCCGATACCTTCGGCCAGCAGCATACCCAGACCGATCGAAGATTTGACCGCCCCGCTACGCAGGCCACCGGCTTCGGTAATGCCCAGGTGCAAGGGCTGCTCAATCTGATCGGCCAGCTTGCGATAGGCATGCACGGTCATAAACACATCCGAGGCTTTGAGGCTGACCTTGAAATCAGGAAAGTTAAGGCGATCCAGAATATCGATATGGCGCAGCGCCGACTCCACCAGTGCGTCCGGTGTGGGTTCACCGTATTTTTTCTGCAGCTCTTTTTCCAGCGAACCGGCATTGACACCTATCCGAATCGGAATACCGTAATCACGCGCTTTATCCACCACGGCCCGAACCCGATCTTCGCGACCGATATTTCCCGGGTTGATGCGCAGGCAATCAACGCCCAGTTCTGCTACCCGCAGTGCAATCTTGTAATCAAAATGAATATCGGCCACCAGCGGAATGTTGACCTGTTTGCGGATCTGGCCAAACGCCTCCGCCGCATCCATGGTCGGCACCGAGACGCGGACAATATCAGCACCGACATTCTGCAGCGACTGGATTTGCTTGACCGTCGCTTCAACATCAGTGGTTGAGGTATTAGTCATACTCTGTACCGCGACCGGTGCATCACCACCGACCGGGACATTACCTACCATGATCTGGCGTGATTTTCTGCGTTGGATATAGCTTGTCGTTTCCATCAGGATTCCACCCCCAAAGTCAGTCTTGCTACATCACCCCGGGTATAAGGCTTCAGATCGACCTGCTGGTTGTTGAAATAAACTGTCGCGGCTGTGGCTCGCCCCAGCAGTACACTCAGTGACTTGTCAGAGCTGAGCTCCAGCGAATCATTCGCCTGCATTTTCTTGCTGACCAGTACTTTGGCATCAGCATTGGTCACCTCTACCCAGCACGCTTCGCTGAAGCTGAGGCGCAGGGTTGATGCTTCAGTCGCCGCTTGCTGCTGCGTTTCTGCCTGCAAAGGTGTCATACCCGCCTGTTGCCCGGCCGCGGTCTCTGAAGCGGAATTAATCTGCTCAGCGGCGTTGATTTCTTTCAGGTTGTCATCACTAAGCCCCAGCGCATCAGCTGTGGCGCTCAGCGACTCCTGGGGCAGCGGCGCTGAGTCATTCTGTTGCGCTGGCTGCGGGCTTAGCGTGCTGTCGTTTTGTAAAGGCTCAACCACGCTGTCATTGAAAGCTTCATCTTCGACCTCTGCCGGCTGCGACTCGGGTGCTGTCGATGACTGTTCCAGTGATTGTGTCTGCTGCCACTGCTGGTAAGCCAGCCAGATAACCACCAGGATAATGGCAACCAAGGCCAGCATAAACCATGGGAAAGCGCGCTCATTGACGCTGTGGCCGCGGTGTTTGAGATCGATGGCAGGTTCTTTGGCCGAGTATTCCAGATTGAATACGGCCAGCATTTCCTCGTAAGGCAGCCCCAGAAACTTCACATAGTTGGCAAAGTAGCCACGGGCATAGGTACGACCGTTGAGCTTGTCCCAATCCTGGTCTTCCATATGGGCAATAATATCTTTGGTCAGCCTTAGCTGGGCCGCCACTTCGGATAAAGTGTAATTCTTGGCTTCCCGGGCCTCACGCAGTCTGTCACCGATTGACGGTGAGCCACTGCTCATCACCGGTTCGTCGTGTGTCTCGCTCATGAGTCAAGCAACCCCTGGTTGACGACCTGCAACTCATCTGAGTCCGGGAAACGTGAGCGCAGGATCAAGGTATAACTCGCTACCGCGTCCTGATCGTCCAGTTGATTCTCGGTTTTGATGGCCAGCAACAACGCCTGAGGCGTCCACCTGGAAGCTGACTGGTAACGTTGAATGTAGCCACGCGCCTGCAGGTAGTTGTCGGCATCGTAGCTGATGTTTGCCATTTGCAGCAGCGATTTGCTCAGCGTCGGCTGCATCTGCAATGCCTTGCGGAAATAGGCCTCTGCCTTATCACTGTCAGGAATCCTCATTGCACACAACCCGGCATTTTCGTAAGCCTGAGCAGGTGTTTCATAGAGCGGATTTTCTACAGCTTTCAGAAACCGTTGTTCGGCTTGTTCATAGCGGCCCTGGTCGCAAAGAAAAGCACCGAAGTTATTCTGTGCCTGGGAATAGGCAGGATCTCGATCTACCGCTTCCTGAAAGTGTGATTCGGCCTTGTCATTTTCTCCCAGACGCTGATAAAGCAACGCTATCGTGTTGTGAGCACTGGGCAGGTTGGGATTTTGTTTGAGCGCTTTTTCCAGTTTTTCCAGCGCCACGGCGTAGTCACCGCGCTGCAGATAATTGATACCGAGGCGCATATTAATTTCAGCGGCTTCCGGATCGGGCGCCACATATTGCGTGCGAGTGCTACCGGTAGAATTACATGCCGTCAGTGACGACAAAACCAACAGTATCAACCACTTCTGCAAGCCTTTACTCATTGGTGAAAAACGACCTCCCGCTGCTTGGCAAGACGCTCAGCCCGGCGCGATTTATCCTGCACCTCGCCGGCCAGCTGACCACAAGCTGCCACGATATCATCACCACGGGTTTTTCGCACGGTAACGACTTGTCCCTTGTCAATCAGGTATTGCTTGAAGCGCTCAATCTGCTTGCGTGATGAGCACTTGTAATCAGTCCCTGGGAAGGGATTGAACGGAATCAGATTGATCTTGGTCGGCAGGTCTTTTAGCAGACGGTCCAAGTCACGCGCATCTTCCAGCGCATCGTTGATGCCGTCGAGCATCACATATTCGACGGTGATATGGCGACGTTTCTGATCGCCGGCCACATAGCGTTTACATGCCGCCAGTAAGTCGGCAATCGGGTATTTCTGGTTGAGCGGAATAATCTCGTCGCGCAGCTTGTCATTGGCCGCGTGCAGCGAAATCGCCAGACTGACATGGCAGTCTTCACGCAATTTGTCGATCATCGGCACCATGCCTGAGGTGCTCAATGTCAGGCGACGCCAAGATATGCCGTAACCAAAGTCATCGCGCATCAGATTCATGGCGGTGACCACATTATTGTAGTTGGCCAGCGGCTCGCCCATGCCCATCATCACCACATTGGTGACAACGCGGTTACCTTTGGGGTCTTTGCCCAGTGCTTCATTGGCTATCCATAACTGGGCGACGATTTCGGCCGCGTCCAGATTACGGTTAAAGCCCTGTTGGCCAGTAGAACAGAAGGTGCAAGTCAGCGCACATCCCACCTGCGATGAGACGCACAGCGTGCCCCTGCCCCCTTCCGGAATAAATACCGCTTCGATGGCATTACCACCGTCCATCTTGATGATCCATTTGCGGGTGCCGTCGCGGGAGACATGCTCCTGCAGCACCTCGGGAACACGGACTTCCGATACCTGCTGCAGTTTTTCACGCAGGACTTTGCTGAGATTAGTCATCTCGGCAAAGTCGGTCACCCGGTATTTGTGGATCCACTGGAGAAGCTGGCGCGCACGGAAAGGTTTTTCGCCGAGTTCGACGAAAAACGCTTCCAGACCTTGCAGGTCTAATCCCAGTAGATTCGTGCGTTCAGTCATTTCAGCCTCTTAGCGAGTGCGTGCGCACAGTTCGCCGTCAGCAAAGAAGTAGCTGATTTCACGGGCAGCACTGTCAACAGAGTCAGAACCGTGAACAGCGTTTTCATCGATGCTTTGAGCAAAGTCAGCGCGGATAGTGCCGGCTTCAGCTTCGGCCGGGTTGGTGGCACCCATCAGGTCACGATGAGTCAGGACGGCATTCTCACCTTCCAGCACCTGCACAATCACCGGGCCGGAAGTCATGAAGCTGACCAGGGCACCGAAGAAAGGACGCTCCTTATGTTCGGCATAAAAACCTTCTGCCTGTTCCTGAGTCAGGTGCATCATTTTGGCAGCGACGATTTGCAGGCCGGCTTTTTCAAAGCGGGTATAAATCTCACCGATCGCGTTTTTTGCAACTGCGTCAGGTTTGATGATAGAAAGTGTACGTTCGATCGCCATTTCGTTCCTCTGTTGGTTTAGTTTAGTTCAATAAAAATCCCGTTATTCTACCATTTCTGCCGCGGTCATTAACAATGTTATTCGAAGCCGGTCAGGCAAAGTGGGTTTTGCTTTGGATTTTATGACAAAAGCTTTACTATCAGATGACCATTCACTCAGCTACGGAAGCTTGCTTTGACCACAGATTCGACTTTCAAACGTATCGGCTTATTTGTCCGTAAGGATGATACCGTGATGGAAAATGCCGTTGTTCGCGTCAATCAGTTCCTGCGTGAACAACAGCTCGAAGTCGTCTGTAATGAACCTTTGTCGTTTTTGCCCGAGTTGGATGTCCTCACAGTCGAGGCTTTTCCGGAACAGTGTGACCTGACCATCGCCATAGGCGGTGACGGTACCCTGTTGTCTGCGGCCCGTGCTGTTTCCGGTAGTGATATGCCCGTTGTGGGTATCAATGTCGGCCGTCTGGGCTTTCTCGCCGATGTCACCTTGAGTAACCTGGAACAGCAACTGGGGCAAATCCTCTGTGGGCGCTATCGTGATGACCGGCGTTTTCTGTTACAGGCCGATATCAACAACAACGCCGCGGCGCCGGGCATTGCCATGAATGATGTGGTGATTCATGCCCACCAGAATCTGCACATGATAGAGTTTGAAACCTATATCAATGGCAAGTTTCTCAATAGCCAGCGCGCCGATGGTCTGGTGGTCGCCACCCCTACCGGCTCTACCGCTTATGCCATGTCAGCCGGCGGCCCGATTGTTGATGTCGATTTGGACGCGGTGGTGCTGGCTTCGGTCTGTCCGCACACGCTGAGTAACCGGCCCCTGGTGGTGGCTGCCAGCAATACCATTGAAATCACCCTCAGTGAAAATAACATTACCACCGGCATGGTGACCTGCGACGGTCGGCCGGGACAAATTGTGGAACCCGGTGACACCGTGCGTATTGAGCGCCATTCCAGTCAAATCCGGCTATTGCATCTGGAAGATCACGACCATTATTCTATCCTCCGGGCTAAACTGGAATGGGGTAGAAAACTGACATGCTAAGCAGCCTTAGCGTACGCAATCTCGCCGTGGTAGAAGACCTGGCGCTCAGCTTTGATAGCGGCATGACATCATTAACCGGTGAAACCGGGGCCGGCAAATCGATGCTGGTTGATGCGCTGAGTCTGGTGCTGGGTGACCGCGCTGATTCAAAAATGATCCGCCAGGGTACCGATCGCGCCGAAATTGAAGCCGAGTTCAGCATCGACAACAACCCCTTGCTCCAGCAATGGCTTGTTGATCAGGAACTGGATGATGACGATCTCTGCCACCTTCGCCGCACTATCAGTCGTGACGGCCGCTCCAAAGGCTATATCAACGGTCGCGTCGTGCCGTTAACCCTGCTAAGGGAAGTCAGTGAGCGCAGCATTGATATCCACGGACAGCATGCTCATCAGTCCCTGGTCCGCCCCCAGACCCAGCGGGAACTTGTCGATATTGTCGCCGCTAATAAAGCGCTGCTGAATGAATTGAAACAGGCCTACCACGACTGGCAGCATTTGCAGCAACAGTTGGCTGATCTGCAGCAGCAGTCAGACGATCAGGCGGCACGCCAGGAACTGTTGCAGTATCAGGTCGATGAACTGGAAGCGCTGGAGCTCAGCGAAGACAGCATCCAGCAGTTGCTGCAGGATCAGGCACAGCTTGCCAATGCCTCACAACTGATTTCGGCGGCCGAAGCCGGTCTGCACCAGATATTCGATGCCGAGCAGGCTGCCGCTTATGATCAGATCAGCCATAGCTTGGGTGAACTGGAGAAGTTGCAGGATTACGAACCGCGTTTCGCCAGTGCGGTGGAAACGCTTAATGCCGCTATCATTAACCTCGATGAAACGGCCACTGATCTGCGTCATTACCTGGATCATGCCGAACTGGATCCAGGCAGGTTGGAGGCGATTGAAACCCAGCTATCCCAATTACACGACCTGGCACGCAAACATCAGGTTGAGATTGAACAATTACCTGAACTTTATCAGTCCCTGAGTGATGAACTGGCAGCGCTTTCCAATAGTGAGGTGACACTGGCACAGTTGGAAAAGGATGTGGGTGCCAGGGAAAAACACTGTCGCGATTTGTGTGGGCAATTGTACCAACGGCGTCAGCAAGCTGCCGGACCGCTGGGCGAACAAATCACCGCATCAATCCAACAATTGGCCATTCCGGCAGGCAAAATCGAGATCGAGGTGGCCCCGCTGCCTGACAACAGAATCAGCGAATATGGCAGTGATCAGGTCAGGTTGCTGGTGACCACCAATCCGGGCCAACCTGCCGGTGATTTGGCTAAAGTGGCTTCCGGTGGTGAACTGGCGCGCATCAGTCTGGCTATCCAGGTGGTCACCGCCGGTCAGCGTAGTGTCCCGACTTTGATCTTTGATGAAGTCGATGTCGGCATCGGTGGCAGTGTTGCCGAAGTCGTCGGTCAACATCTTCGCAAACTGGCGGGCAGTCAGCAGGTGATTTGTATCACTCACCTGCCACAGGTCGCAGCCCAGGCGCATCATCAGTTACAGGTGAATAAAAAGCACCTGGCAGACAGTACGCACATCACCGTCGATAAGCTGGATAAAACGCAGCGGGTCGAAGAGATCGCCCGCATGCTGGGCGGGGTAAACCTGACCCAGAAAACCCGGTCACATGCCGAGGAAATGCTGGATCAGGCACAACACTGATTAACGATCTTTTTTGCAGTCTTCGCTGTTGCAGATGCCATAAATGTAGAGGCTGTGATCGGTCATTTCAAAGCCTTTTTCCTTGGCGATGGCTTTCTGACGCTCTTCAATGACTTCATCATAAAACTCGATAATGCGATTACATTTCACGCAGAACAAGTGATCATGATGCTCACCACTTTCCAGTTCAAATACGGCGTGACCACCCTCAATATTCAGTCGTGATACCAGGCCCGCGCTTTCAAACTGCGTCAGTACCCGGTAGACCGTTGCCAGACCGATTTCTTCTCCCATGTCCAGTAAAGCCTTGTAGACATCTTCTGCGCTCATATGGCGCTGCTCCGATGTTTCCAGGATTTCCAGTACCTTCAAACGGGGTAAAGTGACCTTGAGTCCGGCTTTTCTTAGATCTTGTCTTTCCATTATTATTGTTGCCTCGTAGAAACGCTGCGAATAGAGTATCATCGCAATCTGGTAAATAACTACAGCAATCAATATTAAATGAAAAGTTTCGTCGTTTACAGCCTTTCCTTGGCAGCGCTTTTATCTCTTTCTGCCTGCAGTACCGACAAAATTCCCGGTGTGTACCGTATTGATGTGCAACAGGGCAATAACGTCAGTCAGGACATGATCAACCAACTTGAACCCGGCATGAGTAAAAATCAGGTCGCTTTCGTGATGGGAACACCACTACTGATCGATACTTTTCATCCTAACCGCTGGGACTATCTATACAGCTATCAGCCCGGCGGTAAAGACCGTGAACAACGCCGGTTGACGCTTTATTTCAATGAAGATGAAACCCTCAGCCATATTGAAGGTGACACCCGCATCGTCGCCCGTGAAGATTTACCTCAAACGGAAAAGCAGGATAAAAACGTGGTGGTGCCGCTGAGTGAACAGAAAACCGGCTTTTTCAATGGTCTGATGAGCTTTATCGGCCTGGCTGATGATGAGACCGTAGAAATCATCGAAGAGAAAAACGCTGAAGCTGAAGCCGACGATGAGGCGAAGGCGGAAGCCAATAAGGCGATGATGGAAGAAGCCGAGGCAGGCATGGAACAACCCGCCGAAACGGATGTCGACAGCGAACAATAAAAAAAACGGGCGATAAACGCCCGTTTTTTTGCTCATGTTGATGGCGCGAATCAGCGCGCCTCAAACGCGTCTTTATCGGGGTTGTAACAGAGCAGCTCACCAGCCCGCAGATCAAAATACCAACCGTGTATTTTGAGTGAACCGTTCTCGACCCGCTCACGCACGAAATCAAATTCCATCAGGTTTTGCAGTGATACCACCACCGAGCGCTGCTCACAGGCTTTTAACTGAACGGCATTGCTGTCATCGGTATGATGGGTTTTGACCCATTCTTTAGCCTCCTGAGCAATCGAGACCCAGCGATGAATAAATTGTGAATCATCCAGATCGTTGCTTTCCCACAGGCCCTTGATGCCGCCGCAGTTGGCATGGCCCATCACGATAATGCTTTCCACGCCCAGCCCTTTCACGGCAAATTCAATCGCAGAACTAGTCCCGTGATGGTGCTGATCATCTTCGCAGGGCGGCACCAGATTGGCGACATTACGTACAGTAAAGATATCACCGGGATCACAGTCGGTCAGTATCGCCGGATCCACCCGTGAGTCACAGCAGGCTACCATCAGGATTTTTGCTGGCTGTCCCTCTTTCATGCCGGCGTAGAGTGAGTTGTCGGCACCAAAGTAAGTCTTTTTGAAGCGTTGAAAACCTTCAATTAGTTTGTCTGTATTCGCCATAGTTATTAATTTCTAAGAAAGGTTAAAAAAGGATTGGTCTCTCGTTCCCGGTCCAGTGTCGTCACAGGGCCATGACCACTGTGCACACGCAGATGTCCAGGCAATTGCATCAGCTTGTGCAGACTCTGCTGCATCAACGCCGGGTCACCCAGGGGTAAGTCGCTGCGCCCGACACTGCCGGCAAACAACGTATCGCCGACAAAAATATCTTTGTCATCGTAGTAACAGCCCTGCCCAGGGGTATGGCCGGGGGTGGATATAAAATGCAAAGTGGTTTCACCCAGCTGGATGATATCACCATCATCGACATAGTGGTCGATACGGCCGCAGGGCCGGTTCATATGTGGCGCCCCAAACCAGTCGCCCTGCTGGGGCAGCGTTGCAAAAAGCGGCTGTTCCAGCCGTGGCAGATAGGTCGGCACATCAAACTGTTGTTGCAAACCTGTCAGGGCACCGGCGTGATCCAGATGGCCATGGGTCAGCAATATCATGCGGATATCCGGCTGCGGCTGTAGTGATGCCAGATAAGCTGCCAGTTCAGCAGTTTCTCCGGTATCAATAATCGCCGCCTGACCGCTGGCAGTATCACGTATCAGGTAAGTGTTGACCTGAAATTCGCCTACAGTGATACATTCGATTTCCATGATAATGCTTTGATTTTAATATTCTCGTTTTATTTATTCGATATGCCTGCCCATAAAAAAGCCACCAACAGGCTATCCCGTTGGTGGCCTAAAAATGCTCAGCCTTTATTTCTCAAACTGTTTCCATTTTTTGCGGGCTTCCCGAGCAATAATGGCATTTTTGCGGAACCAGTCCTGCTTGACCCGTTGGGTACGAGCCAGATCCAGATTCGCCCGCCACCATTTTTGTTTGAGACCAATATGCGGGTCGGGGTGCATATTGGCTTCATACCATTTCCTGCGGCTGGCACGTGCCTGTTCCAGGTTAGCCTGCCACCATTTTTTCTTGGTGTCAGTCGCGACTTCATCACTGATTTCATACCAGTGTTTTTCGGTCGGCGTGTTATCAAGGTTGGCTTCATACCATTTGCGGCGTTTTTCGCGGGCCTGTTGTAGGTTGGCCTCACGGAATGCCAGTTTCCAGTCAGTATCACCGGCTTCATTGAACTCATACCAGTGACGCTGGGTCGGGGTATTATCCAGGTTGGCCTCGTACCATTTACGCTCGGCACGTACTGCTTCAACAGCCTGTTTCAGGTTAGCTTCGTACCATTTGTTCTTGGTCTCATGGTGAACCTGCTGATTCGCCTCGTACCAACGGGTTTCGACAACTTTGGCCGGACGCTGGTTGGCTTCGTACCATTTCTGATTCTCGGTGGCACGACGCGCACTTTCAGAGAAGTATTTCTGCTTGGCACGCTGGGTGCGCACCAGGCTCAGATTGGCCTGATACCAGCGTTTTTTCAGTTCAGCATGCGGATCCGGATGTAAGTTGGCTTCATACCATTTGTGATGGGCAACACGCGCCTGTTCAAGGTTGGCTTCCCACCATTTTTTCTTGGTGTCAGGTGTGATTTCCTGACTGATTTCATACCAGTGTTTTTCGGTTGGCGTGGTGTCGAGGTTCGCCTCGTACCATTTTGTACGGGTTTCACGCGCCTGATCCAGATTGAAGCGCATCCAGGCTTTTTTGACATCGCTGTACAGTTCTTCACTGTAGTGTTGCCAGCGCTGTTCTATTTCTGAGGGCTTGCGATTGGCTTCGTACCATTTGCGGGTAGCACGTACAGACTGAACAGCTTGCTGCAGATTGGCAGCATACCATTTGTTTTTAGTTTCCTGATGTTGAACCAGATTGGCTTTATACCAAGGAATATCGACCGCTTTGGCTGGTCGTTTATTGGCTTTGTACCAGGGTTTCGCGATCACCGCTGCAGGTTTCAGGTTGGCTTCATACCATTTACTGCGGCTTTCTCGTGCAATTTTTAAGTTGGCTTCGTACCACTTTGTTTTAATGTCTAGTGTGCTACTCATGTCGCATACCTCTTGGGGTAGTTATCAATTTTGATATTACATGAGTTATCACTCATCAGACAACAAAATCAGTTTCAGCTTTGATTCGAATCAAAGCTTACTCATAGCAGTGCTTGTGGGCTTTGAGGCGCTGTAAAGCAGCGATATGCTGCGCCACATTCAGTTGTCGGCGGTCTTCTTTTTCGTCAACCAGCGCCGAGTACCCCAGGTAACCCAGCCCCAGCCAGCCTTCTACCACGGGAATGCTGTCAAACACTATCATCGAGGTCGCCAGTTTATTCATGCCGTCCTCGAAATAATAAGGCTTGTAGCTGTATTGATAGGGATGTAAACGATTTATCTCGGCATCCAGCTGATAACAGTTCAGCGCTGCTGTCTCGGCATCAGCCTCCACCACCGGCGGCTCAAAATAAATTGGCTCGGTTGGCACCGGCGGCAAGGTCATGGCATCGGCGACAAGGGGAATGTGTATCGCCAATAGAATAATCAAAGTTCGCATGATGGTCACTCCTGATTGCATATTAACCAGCTTATCGGCCATCGCGTCGCTGACATGAGCCTCTCAATCCGATGCGCTGTCTTTTTCATGACGGTGAATATCGGCCCACTTTTTCAGTCGTGCCAGAACGGCAGCATTGAAGCTATGCGCCACAAACCCACCCTGATCATCTTTTGCCCCGGCCTCCAGCCCTGACAGCAAGGCCAGCGCATCATTGACGTGGTGGATGGCATAAATATGAAACTCATCACTAGCAACGGCATCAATGACTTCCTGCCTGAGCATCAGGTGCTGAACATTACTGGCCGGAATAATGACGCCCTGCTTGCCTGTCAGTCCACGCTGCTTGCAAATGGCAAAAAAGCCTTCAATTTTCTCATTCACCTCGCCAATAGCCTGCACCTGTCCGTGCTGATTCATAGAGCCGGTAATCGCCAGCGATTGCTTCAGAGACACACCCGTGACTGCTGACAACAGCGCACACAGTTCAGCGACGCTGGCACTGTCGCCATCGACTTCGCCATAGTTCTGTTCAAACACCACGCTGGCCGCCATCGACAACGGCGCATCCGCAGCATAGGTCTGTCCGAGGTAGCCACTGAGGATCATCACCCCTTTGCTGTGTATCTCACCGCCCAGTTCCACTTCACGCTCAATGTCGACGATATTGTCATCACCGAAGCGGGCCGAGGCCGTCACCCGTGAGGGCTGGGCAAAACTGAAACCACCGATGGTCATGACCGACAGCGCATTGACCTGACCTACCTGGCTCCCGGTCACCTGAATATCAACGATCTGGCGCTCGATCTGGTTGTAAGTCAGACTCCGCAACCGATCCAGGCGCTGTTCACGCAGACTGATGGCCTGCTGCACATGATCGCGGCCCACCAGCTTGGCTTGCGCCTGCCTGGCCAGATAAGACGCCTCACGCAGTAAATCCGTCATATCCCCCAGGTGCAGAGAAAACTTGCTGTTTTCCTCGATTGAACGGGCGCTGTGTTCTATCACCCGGGCCACGGCAGGACACTCCATATGCAGGAGTTTTTCATGGTTGATGGTGCTGGCCATCATTCGTGCAAACAGTAAATCATTGTCGGCACTGCGTGGCATATGTTCTTCAAAATCAGCCACTATCTTGAACAGGCCGGCAAATTCCGGGTCCAGGTCATAAAGCATGTAATAGAGCTTGCGGTCGCCCAGCAGCACCACCTTTAAGTCCAGCGGTATAGGCTCTGGCTCCAGAGATACTGTGGCGACCAGGCTGTACATCCGCTCCAGCGTATCAAAACGGACCTCGCCCGATTTCAGTGCCCGCTTCAGCCCTTCCCAGCCATAA
The DNA here is from genome assembly GCF_947259025.1 of uncultured Methylophaga sp. GTDB lineage: Bacteria > Pseudomonadota > Gammaproteobacteria > Nitrosococcales > Methylophagaceae > Methylophaga. The sequence continues at coordinate 165,880 of NZ_CAMYKO010000007.1, read as the reverse complement.
GGCTGCATTAAAAGCTGTTCGGCATCGACAATCAGATAACCGCCGTTGGCCCGGTGCACGGCACCCGCCTTGATCAGGCTGAAATCGGTCACCAGCGCCCCCATCATCGCCATATTCTCGACACAGCCCAGTAAAGTCTGGTGATGTGGCAGGTTTTCGTAAATGACCGGTGCGCCCTGGGTCTGGCTGTTATCCACCACCAGGTTAATCTGATAACGCTTGATCAGGCTATCTTCGCTGCCTGCCTCGTCACTGCTGCTGGCATCCTGTTTGACAAAGGCATCGACATTGTCACGAATGTCTTTGAGCATGGCCTCAAAGTAGAGCTGCAGCCTGGCTGAACTGGGGTAGGCATGTTTGAGCGTATTGATTTGCTTGTTGATGACTTCCAGTGCTACTTCATCATCCAGCGCCTGCACTTTAGCCAGGTTATCACGCTCCCACTCCCGCAGCTCCAGCAGGGTGTGCTGAAGCTCTTCATGCAAGTCGGCGATCGCATCTTCAGTCTTCTCCTGATCATGCGCCGAGAGCTGTTCGAATTCCTCGGAGGTCAGCGCCTGGCCTTCACGCTGGGCAGCAAAGGCATAACTGCCATCCTGCATCCGCAATAACACCACCCCCTTGCGGTCGGCCTCAGTCTGCAGGGTGCCGAATAATCTGACCCGGTGCTTGCGCGCCGACTCATCCAGCGAACGCATGCGGCCACGGTAATACTCGTCATCAAATGCCTGCGGTAACTCGGACTCGAGGTTAGCAATAATCGCCTCGATATCATGCCTGAGCTGATTGCCCTGCCCCGCCGGAAGCGAGACGGCCCAGGGCTTTTGCGGATCGGCGAAATTATTCAGATAGGCCCAGTCCTTGGCACGGGGTTGATGGGGTGCCTGCTGGTCCAGGAAACGTTTGATCAGCGTGTATTTACCCACCCCAGCGGGTCCCATCACAAACAGGTTATACCCGGACGCATCAATGTTGACGCCAAAATCAATAGCCTCGAGGGCACGATCCTGTCCGATGATGGTGGGCAGCGTATCCAGCTCTGCGGTGCTGTTGAACCGCCATCCCGACGGGTCACAATGCTGGTATAGATCATCGGTCTGCAACTCACTGCGTCTTTGCATGGTAATCCCTGTTGTGATCGTTTACCTTAAGCTTAGGTCAGCCGCTAGAGATAGGCAACAAGGCAATTCAGGGAGTGCTGAATGACGCAGGATTACGAAGAAAAACGCGCATTTTTGCGGATGCAGGTTGAAACAGAAGTGAGTTTCAGCATTAAAGGAGAACGCGGCAGTTATAGCGGCGTCAGTCAGGATCTGAGCGCCAGTGGTCTGCTGATGGTCTCAGACAGAGCACTGGATATCGGCACTGAATTGGATATTGAATTGAGCACCAGTAACAAGCAGTTACCGCCGTTTGTTGCCGAAGGCAAAGTGCTCAGGGTCGAAGCGAATAACCCGGCACCGGGACAGTACCTGATTTCGGTGGCACTGACTAAGACCTACTAAGCTTCAGATCCAGTAACTACTGCGGGTCATCAGTTTCGATACCATGCCCATCAGCCGCGTCACCGGCATCGGCAACCGGGCACCGCCCGCTTCCATCGCTGTGCTGCCATGATGTGCCTCATCCAGCTTCATCTGTGACAATACTGCCCGGCTTTTCAGATCCTTGTCGCTGATGATTTTCAAGTGACCTTCGATATGCTGCACTACCTGCTTTTCGGTCTCTCCAACAAAGCCCAGACTCCATTTATCGCCGACTTTGCCTGCCGCTGCACCTAAAGCAAAAGAACCGGCATACCAGAGTGGATTGAGCAAACTGGTGTGAGATGACAGAGCCTGCAGCCGCTGCTGACACCAGACCAGGTGATCATTCTCTTCCAGCGCTGCTGTTTCCATGGCTTCACGCACTTCAGGCAGTCTGGCAGTCAGTGCCTGTCCCTGATAGAGCGCTTGAGCAGACACCTCACCGGCATGATTGACCCGCATCAAGCCCGCTGACTGTTTACGCTCTGCTTCACTCAGATCGCCCTCATCAAGCTGGGTACCGGGTACAGGTCTGTCAGTAGTAGCCGGTTGACCTGCCACGGTAGTGATCGCTTTGTCGAATTCAATGATTAGCTTGTCAAACAGGCTGTAATGTCTTTCAGTCACGATATTGTCCGGATTTTGAACTTGAACTAATTTTACCTTACCCGTAACTAGATTTGATCTCTAAGGGCCCCGCCACAGGCAACAACAAGCAAATGCTGAATCAACTTAGCTGGTCAGAAAGTGCGTCAGAATATCCGCCAGTTCATGCGGCTGGAACTTGGACACATAAGCATCAGCCCCCACGCCGCGCCCCATCGCCTGATTGGCCTGCGCGGTCAGGGAAGAGTGCATGATGACGGGTAAATGCGCTAAACGGGGATCTGCCTTGATCTTCTGAGTCAATACATAGCCGTCCATTTCCGGCATTTCAATATCGGTCAACACAGCCTGGATTTCACTGGTGATATCCCGGCCTTCCTGCTCGCATTGATTCGCGGTTTTCTGCAGCAGCTTCCAGGCTTCGGCGCCATTGACTACACCTGTATGTTGTACCCCCATGACATCTAAAGTTTTCTTAATCTGCTTGCGGGCAATATTTGAGTCGTCGGCGAACACTATCCTGAAATTATCATCGAGTGTTTTAATGCCATCAAATACCGACTCATCGTAGAACTCACCGGCATCAGCCAGCACTTTTTCCACATCCATGATCATCACCAAGCGGTCATCATTGAGTTCGGCTACCGCAGTAACCAGCCCGCCCAATCGTTTGGAGATCAGCGGAGGCGGTTCTTTGACCTGCTCCCAGTTCAAACGCTGTATGGTATCCACCGAACTCACCAGAAAGCCCTGCACATGGGTGTTGTACTCGGTGATCATCAAAATATTGGGTTCATCATTGGAGTTGAGTTTGCAGAATTTCTGCAGATTGATAATCGGCACCATATCACCGCGCAGGCTGACAAACCCCTCTATACCATCCGGCATTTCCGGCGCAGTGGTAATTTCAGGAATGTTCAGCACTTCACGTACTTTGAAAACGTTAATACCGAACAACTCGTTGCGGCCGGTGTCGTCACTGGTGCCCAGGTTGAATAGCAGCACTTCCAGGTGATTGGTGCCTGCCAGCTTGGTACGCTCGTCAATGGAATCGATGAATGTCGCCATAGTCTCTCTCGCTAAAAAAGGCCACTGATGTGACGCAGTTATCATAAGGCTTAGCGGACAGGAACATCAATTCTTGAGGCTGGGTTTGAAACTCAGACTTAAGACGCCGGATATTAATTAGAGACAGCAGAGAAAATCCAGTCTGAATGCTGTAACATGATGGCTATGCTTATCAGACAGATAACGCAAGCCTGTTCAGATCGAGCTGAACATTCCTGTGCATACAGCGCATCTTCTCTCAGACCGGAAACAACAGATAAATCGATGTCGGCAGAGAAAATAACTTACAATGATGGATTATTGAGTCTGGCAACGATGTTGCCGATTTGGAAATGGTGCCCAGGGGGAGACTCGAACTCCCACGTACATAAGTACACTAGCACCTGAAGCTAGCGCGTCTACCAATTCCGCCACCTGGGCTGAAGAAGGCGCAAAGATTACAGAGTGAATTAGAAACTGTCAATGACAAATAACAAGAAAAACGATCCCAACTTCGAACGCGAAGCCGAAAAGTACGACAACCCCATCCCCAGCAGAGAGTTTATCCTCTCGATTTTAAAGCAAAATAATGTGCCACTGACGCGCAAAAACATTGCCAAACTGCTGGACCTGAAAGGCGAAGAGCACATTGAAGCATTACGCCGCCGCCTGCGCGCCATGGAGCGTGACGGGCAACTGTTGCGCAACCGCAAAGGCGCTTACGGCATCGTCTCCAAAATGAACCTGGTCAAAGGCCGGGTGATGGGCCACCCCGACGGCTTTGGCTTTCTCATCCCCGATGAAGGCGGTGAAGACCTGTTTTTGGGTGAGCGCGAAATGCGCATGGTGCTGCACGGTGATCGTGCGTTGGCCAGAGTCACCGGTATTGATCGCCGGGGCCGCAAGGAAGGCGCGATTGTGGAAGTGACCCAACGCGCTAACCATCACATAGTGGGTCGTCTGGACGGTGACGGTGGCATTCATTACTTGGTGCCCAATAATCGCCGTATCAGCCAGGATGTGTTGATTCAGCCGGAAGATCTGATTGGCGCCAAAGACAACCAGATTGTCGAAGTCGAAATCACCGAACAGCCCAACCGTCACCGCTCGCCGCTGGGCCGGGTGGTCAATATATTGGGTGACCATATGGCGCCGGGCATGGAAATCGACATTGCCCTGCGTGACTTTGAGCTTCCTCATGAGTGGCCGGAATCCTGCCTGCAGCAGGCGGAAAAATTCGGTGACAGCATTCCGCAGGACGCTATTGAAGGTCGGTTAGATCTGCGTGATATGCCACTGGTCACAATAGATGGTGAAGATGCCCGTGACTTCGATGACGCGGTCTATGCCGAAAAACTGGATAACGGCAACTGGCGCCTATGGGTGGCGATTGCCGATGTCTCCCACTACGTTCAGCCCGGCAGTCCGCTCGATGAGGAGGCCGGCGAACGTGGCACCTCGGTCTACTTCCCCAGCCAGGTTATCCCCATGCTGCCTGAGGCCTTATCCAACGGCTTGTGTTCGCTGAATCCGGAAGTTGAGCGGCTGTGCCTGGTCTGCGAAATGGAAATCGATCAGGACGGTAAAACCGTATCCCACCAGTTCCATGAAGCGGTCATGCATTCCAAGGCGCGTCTGACTTATAACAAAGTCGCTGCCATGCTGGTTGATAAGGATGAAGCACTGCGTGAACAGTATCAGCATGTGCTGCCAGCCGTGGAAACCATGTATGAATTGTTTCAAACCATGCTTAAAGCCCGTGATGAACGCGGTGCGATTGACTTTGAAATGTCGGAAACCCAGTTCCTGTTTGATGACAACCGCAAAATCAAATCCATCGAGCCGCGTGAGCGTAACGATGCCCACCGCCTGATTGAGGAATTCATGATTGCGGCCAATGTCAGTGCCGCCAACTTCCTGCTGGAACACAAACTGCCAGTGCTTTACCGGGTTCATGAAACGCCATCGGAAGAGAAACTGACCGGCTTACGCGAATTTCTGGGTGAACTGGGTCTGTTCCTGGGCGGCGGTGATGATCCGGAACCACGTCATTATGCCTCGCTCCTGGCCACCGCCAGTAAGCGACCGGATGCCCATCTGCTGCAGACCGTGATGCTGCGCAGTATGAAACAGGCCGTTTACAGCCCGGATAATATCGGCCACTTCGGACTGGCATTGGAATCCTATGCCCATTTTACCTCCCCGATACGGCGTTACCCGGATCTGCTGGTGCACCGGGCTATTCGCCATATCATCTCTGGCCGCAAAGCAAATAAATGGCATTACTCCGCTGAAGAGATGGAACAATTGGGTGAACACTGCTCCATGACCAGCCGCCGCGCAGATGAAGCCACGCGCGATGTGGCGGACTGGCTCAAATGCGAATATATGCAGGATCGGGTGGGCGAGACCCACCAGGGCGTGATCAGTGGTGTTACCGGTTTCGGCCTGTTTGTCGAACTCAGCGACATCTACATAGAAGGCCTGGTACACGTGACCTCGCTGAAGAATGATTATTATCAGTTTGATGCCAGTGGTCACCGCCTGACCGGTGAACGCACCCGCAAAGTGTATCGGCTGGGTGACAGCATCACGGTCAAAGTCATGCGCGTGGATCTGGACGAAAAGAAAATCGATCTGGAACAGGTCTGAACACCCTATTCACTGTCGCAGCAAGCGCTGCGGCAGTGATAGTCTCACCTCTCAGCTCAGATTTTCCTTGACCAGAAAAATAAAGACAGTAGAATTACCCTCTTTCTCAAGCACGGGCATCTCAGCCCGCCTGCTGGCAAAATTATGGTGAGTGTAGCTCAGTTGGTAGAGTCCCGGATTGTGATTCCGGTTGTCGTGGGTTCGAGCCCCATCACTCACCCCACTTTTTTGCTATACCCAAATATCTAATGTTGATCCTATAATGTGAACTAATACACATTTTTAAGGATCAAAAATGTCACTTAGCTCGCCACTCTCCGAGCAAATTAATCAGATTCTGTCGCGATTGTCGAACGACATCGAAGGCAACCGTTTGCAACTGCCCTCCCCCCCGGAAAACCTGGTCGCCCTACGCAAACTGTTACAGGAAGATGCAGATAACAACCAGATCGCAGACCTGCTCAGCAAAGAACCCCACGTTTCTGCCCGCCTTATCAAACTGGCGAACTCAGTATTGTTCGGCTCACGAGCGCACGTTTCCAGTGTCAAACTGGCAGTAACGCGACTGGGGCTGCAAAAGGTCAATAACCTGGTTACCGGTTTTGCCATCACTCAGAGCTTTCTGTCACTCAAGATCAAAGGTATTGAAAAAGCACTCAACCGGATCTGGCTCACCAGCGAGCATGTCGCCGGTATCACCAGCACCCTGGCACGGCATTTTTCTACTATCGACCCCGACAAAGCGCTGCTTGCCGGTCAGATTCATAATATCGGTCAGGCCCCTTTGATAATCCACCTGAACACCCTGCCGGAGCTTAATGAGGATACAGAACTCAGGAACAAGGTCATTCACCTGGTCATGCAGCGCATGTCAGCCCGGGTCGGCAGCACCATCCTAAAAAAATGGTCATTCCCGGATGATATGGTCAACCTGCCCTATGTCTCCAGTGCGCCCTTGCAACCGACGCCGCGCGTTAATATCGCCAACCTGGTACAACTGGGCATGTTAATGAAGTCCTGTGACTTTACCTCACCACTTAAAGCCCTGCCGGCCACGCTGCTCGACTCCCCCTCATTCGCCCTGCTCTGGCAGGATGAAGCTGATGCATTGAAGGAACTCAACTTTATTGCTGATGAAATATTAAGCACCCAGCGTTTGCTGCGATCCATGTAGCATCAACAACTTAGCGCCACTGCTTATTTACCGCGCGCGGATGACTTGCAGAGCCCGTCACTCCTCCGTATAATGCGCTTCTTCATTGCCGGTGTAGCTCAGTTGGTAGAGCAGCTGATTTGTAATCAGCGGGTCGTAGGTTCAAGTCCTATCACCGGCTCCAGAACAAATAAAGGGTCATGCAAATGCATGGCCCTTTTTTGTTTTGAATGTAGCCAAATTGTAGACCTTTGCTACTCTCCCCTGGTTGGCCTCCTCCACCGGTGTAGGCCGCCACATGAATTGCGATCTCTCGCCACATGAATTGCGATCTCTCGTTTAATCATCAGTAGACGAAACCAGTCCACGCTTAACCAGACGCTTTAAGAGAATTTTGGCGATTTCATCTGGCTGCATACCTCCAACAGTTGTCTGCTCCACTTCCGTCTTATCAGGATCGCCTAAGTCACCATAAACTCTGACCACGCCACCGACTTCATGATATTCAGTCTCATAGTGCTTCCCAGCCACCTCAACAGATACAAATCCAGACATAACAAACTCCAAAAGGATTATTGGTAATTAATGGTGTATTAAAGCTTCTTTATAAAAGAAGAAAATGCATTTGATTCATCATAACTACCGCCAAGGCGATCAAGAGGCTCTAGGTTTTCTTTAGTGAGAAACTCTCTGGCAGATAGAATCACTTGTCCAGCTTTACCGAGTAAAGAATCCAGCCCTTTCACCCACTTAGCCCATTTCTCCAGGTCTTGATGACTGAGCTGATTTATGTCGACATCTCTCAATAAATTGAGATTGCTTTCAAGCTGAATAACAACCAAGTCCCTGATATCGTTCTCATCATATAAAGCCTCTAGACCAGAAATTTCAGCTATGGGACGTTCAATATAATGAGGTCTTTGAATAGTTACATTTTGAGCTGCCTCAATAGCCTGAACTTCTTGCTCAGTAGCCTGCACGGGAATTATAAGTTGATTATTGCGTGTCTTAATCATGCTAAACAACGCTTTGGATATGGTAGGGAATTTATTCTGCTTAAAAGGGCTAAGCTTTTTGTTGACCCAGTTAGCCCCTTTTTTCTGTTCTTTTAATTCTGAAATTTGTTCTTGAATAGAATCAAGATCAAGCTCTCTTAATGTGGCACGGTTTTCTGAGTCAGTAACAAAACGGTCGAAGCGTTTCGATAGAGTGTTGAATTCAACACCGAAGTAACTGGCACCACATAACTGGCCGATGTTAGTGGCATGGCCATCTTCAGTTGAGACAATATAGCCTTTGTTATGTGGCGAATGACAAGTTGATAAACCACAGCGAATTTTCTCAGTAAAAGTATACTTACCTAGAATCTCCTTTAATTTGTGATCTGATGGATCGAGGTTTTCCACAAAACCAGCTAAGCCTTGAATTTCTTCCCATGAATCAACACGGATTAAGCCTTTCTCGGTATTTAGTGTAATCATCGTTTAAGAATGTCACTCCGTTTTTTGATTGTTACCAATTCCATATTAACAGCTCTTTGGCTTGTTTCTTTTTGTGGTTTCCTCCAACTGTGTAATTGATGTTTAAAGGCTTATTTGAGAGGCCTTTAAAGACCTTTCTAATGGTGTCGTGGTCGTTGATGCTGATGAGCATTTTGCCCTGGATGGTGCTGGCCAGTTCGGCCATGGCTTCGTAGTGTTCCAGGTCGAAGTCCTGGCCGTAGCCGGCGGTCTCGTAGTATGGCGGGTCGAGGTAGAAAAGTGTGCCTGGTCGATCATACTTTTGGATGCAGCGTTGCCAGTCCAGGCTTTCGATGTTGGTTCTGGCCAGGCGCAGATGGGCGGCACTGAGATCCTCCTCGATGCGGAGCAGATTCAGCCTGGGTGGACTGGTGGTAGCGGTGCCGTAGTTCTGGCCGTCGACTTTGCCACCGAAGGCAAGCTTTTGCAGGTAATAGAACCGGGCGGCGCGTTGGATATCGGTGAGGGTCTCCGGGTCTTTGGCCTTTTCCCATTCAAACAGTTGCCTGCTGGATAAGGCCCATTTGAATTGTCTGACGAATTCTTCCAGGTGGTGCTGGACGACGCGGTAAAGGTTGATCAGCTCACCGTTGATGTCGTTCAGGACTTCGACCTTTGAGGGTTCCTTTTTATAAAAGAGCGCTGCCCCACCAGCGAACACTTCGACATAGCAATGATGCTCCGGGAACAGGGGCAGGATATCTTTTGCCAGGCGGGTTTTACCGCCCATCCAGGGAATGATGGGTTTGGCCATGGTTTTCCTCTTCAGCATTGGCACTCGTTGGTGCTTGATTAAGAGGCTCGGTGGCCTTCAGGTTGTTGAGTGTCTTACAGCGTGGACACTTGATTTCGATTTGTACGTATTCGGCTTTGGCCAGTAATCGGCCGCAGCCACCACATCTAACTTCTATCATGTGAGCCTCTTGGGTTTGTGCTAGGCTGGCCCGGCTGCGTCGACGCGGCGGGATGGCCTTGGTTGGCTCACAGGGTATGTGCCTGTGGGTTGACGGCCCGGCGGTGTTGCCGCACTGCCGGGTCGCTGTCTCTTCCTTACTTCAGTATTTGCTCCAGTGACTTATAGGGGCCATCTTCAAACTGGAAACGCCCGAAGAGGCGTACCAGCCCATAGAAAGATAAAGCTTCAACAGCAGCTGGCAGTTGCAGTGACCAGTGCAAACGCTTCACGTCTCGCAGCATGGCTTTGAAAAAGCCACGGTCTGCACTGAGACGATCCTTATCATCGCCACCACGTTGATAGTTAAAATCATGATGCCGGCAACTGGCTTCGAAGAACCAGCCAAATAGCAGGTTAGTGAGCCATTCTGGTAACCAATCGGGGCCGCAGCCGTTACCGAACTCTAATTGCTGTTTAGATGTCAGGTCTGACCAGGTTATTTTTGTATGAGTAGACATCAGCTGTAATCCACCACGATGGCATCAATATCAGCCTTGGTGAGATCCGGCTGCTCCGGGTCTTCGTGCTGGGCTTTGAGAACATAAAGCTGATCCTCAAAGTCCTGCTTTTTGCCGATGGCTGGACCGGCCACTGTTTTGTATGTGGCTGCATTATCAATAATGCGCTGCACCAGTGTTGGTTTATCCACGCTGGCACGCTCTGCCACAATGAAGTCAATCAGTGGCGTCGGTGCAGTGTTATCGGCTTGCCAGGCTAATGCCTCCGGCTCCTGGGTGGGGAAGCTGGCGATTTCTTCAGCCGTATAGAGACTGGTCACAGATGACATGGCGATTTTGAACTTCTGTAGAATTTCAGCCTGTTTTTTTTCCAGTAACTTATCGATAGTAGGCTCAGACACAAATGGTATGCCATCACTATCAAAAGAAATTATTTTGCCTTCAGATTGCCCCTTTAAGAGAAGGCTATGCTGTAAATGAGAAATTTCAACAGCATCATCAGGAATGTTATCACCATGAATTAGGTGGTTATAAAATCCACCAGTTGATTTTGAATAAAACATAACTCAGTAACCTATAGAGATGTAATAACAAGAAGCATCGCTGCCTCCATTGCTACTTTTTAGAGTAAATGTAGAAGTCGTCAGGTCATATGCCGCCGCAGCTTCTTGACCGGTAGAGCCATAGTCGCCAGCAAGTTGTGGGATACAGCAAAAATGTTCATTAGGATATGAGATGGGTAAACTCACTGAAACGGAGGCTCCACTGGTTTTAGAAACCAAGCCCCATTGAAAAATAAGACCGGACATCCAGCTAGGAAATATAACGTAGCCATTGGCTGCCAAAGAGACAGAAAAACCCCATCTGATTTTTTTTGGTGTTACGAAACGAGCATCATCAGTTCCTGTATCAACTTCAGACTGGGTGGCAATTTCTGCTTTTCCCTCGATTGCTTCTGTTGCAGACGGCACTGCATCGTCCGGGTCTATGTCAACGAATAGAGTTGTCCCAGATTTTGATAAGCCCACGGCTACCTTCTCTGATGGCGCTGTTGCCGTGATGGCACCGGCAGTGCTGCCAGACAGGTAATACTTGGTGCCAGCAGTCAGGCCAGAGAACAGGGCCGAACGGCCAAAGGCCTCAACCAGGCTGTTGGTAACATCGGCAAAGCCGACCATCTTTTGCTTGTCGGTGCCGTCGGCAATGGCGCGGTCATAGCGGCTATTGCTGTTGTCCCAGTAGACAGCATCACCATCAGCAACCGCTGGCGAAAAGGTGACATCTTCCAGACGGACAACGTGATTGGTGGCTGATACCAGCTTGACGATAGCTTTCTGCAGCAGATTCAGGTCACCATCGTCAGGAGTGAGACCTGCTGTGGTGATGATTTTGCGCAGGGATTCACCGACCTTATAGAACCAGAACGGGCCTGGGTTAGTGGCTGGAACCCCTGAGCCGGGGTTGCCTTCAGTGGGAAAGCCTGTGGAAGGGCTGCCAGGCGCATCTGGCGGTGAAGCCGCCGCGCCAGATTTATAGTTTCGTGGATCCATCTATTAGCCTCCGTATGCAAAGATGACTTGTGTGTGTGCGGGTTTGAGTCGGTTGATACTGCACTCCAGGCGCTCATTGCCCCAGTTGGCCAGTGGCGTATTCACATCGCTGTTCACCGTGAAATAATCAACCGTGTTTTCTGGCGCATTGACCTGCCAGGCAAACCACCAATCATCGCCATAGATTGGTGTATCAACAGAGTCATTGACACTGTATGGCGTGAACTCGATAATCGTGACTTCATAGCCCAGTGATGCAGCCAGGTCGATAAAGAACTGTCGCGACTGACCACCGGTATTGGTGACCTTGGCATAGAGGGTTTCCAGACGCTGTTCCAGCGTTAAGTCAGAGCCGACACAGGGGTCTGGCAGACCAAATGCTCGCTCCCAGTCCGGCAGCATTTCAAAGGTAGTGCGAGGGTCTGCCTCATCAATCAGGGCATCTTCTCTGGCATCCACTCTGGCGAGTTCTTCGGCCAGCGCATGGAGAAGCCGGCCCAGGTCATTGTTGATAGCATCGACCCAGGCGAGGCCGCGAGGCAGCAGCGACTTCAGCAGACTGAGATATTGCTGTGTTTTCACTGCCATGTGATGGTCCCCATGACTGCCATCTCACCGGTGTTGTGGGTGATATCGGCAACGGGCGTGACCAGCGCGTGATCTGTTTCGCCAGCAGCGATGCTGATAGCTTCGCGGATATGACTTATCAGGATAGTGCCACCCGGTTCGGCTTGACGACGCAGTAGATCTTCAATTTCAGCCTCTACCGCTGCCTGAACCGTGGTGGTGTTGGGCGTCAGCTCGATGGTGAGATCCAGCTCAACCGGTGTGGGTGCCACGACTGTCAGATCTGCCGTTACCGGTCGCACTGTGTCTATGTAGTCCTGGACGGCCTGAACTTCAGCTGCGTCCGGGATAATGCTGGCGTCATCATCACGAACAAAACGCACGGTGACGGTGCCGTCGCCTAACTCTTTAGGAAATACCCAGGCGCGGGTGACACCAGCCACTTCAAGCGCCCAGGCTTCATAGTCCTGTTTAGCACCACCATGAGGGGGTCTTTGAATGCGGGTTAAAACTCTCGCACGCCAGGCTTCCAGTGGTTCGATATCTGCACCGTTGGTCAGGCCGTCCGCATCAACCGTCGCTTGGCCATCGACGCCCGGTATCGTTTCAACTGCTGTCAAAGTGACATCGGCAGATGCATTAGGATTTGCGCCTGCCTCGACTGCAGTCAATGCCAAAGTGGCGGTACCAGCAACGATGGCGGCTTCTTCATCCACTGAATATTCAACGCCATCACTTCGCTGCCATAGGCTGCCTGCCTCGATGACTGAACCATTGGTGCCGGTCACACCGGCATTGCCGATGGCGAACTCTGCAGACTTTCTGGGCACCTTCCAGATTGAAGCCAGGCGCGAGAAATGCTCCCCATCTGCAGTATCCGGCAGGTACTGTTTTGACTTGTATTCCTGGTAGCCATAAAGGCCATGAACAACACCGGCCACAATGCGGCCCAGGATGCCAAACAGTGAGCGACGCAGGCGTGGCTCGGTGCCTGGTGCACGACTGTCGATATCGTTGGTGATTCGTTCATTAAGCTCGGTTAATGAAGGCCGGTTAAACGCCATTTAAAGCCTCCCAAAGGTAATCAAAGTTGACGCTGTCGCCGTCAGGTTTATCCATCGCGATGTCGAGTTTGAGCCAGCCACGGCGGGGATTGCTTGCTGTCACGCTGATACTGCTGGCAATGCCGTCCTCAATCAGCCATTCAAGGGCTTCATAGGCATAATCCTCAGCGCGTCTCAGCACGTTGGTGGTTTGCTTTTCACGGCTTAGCAGCCAGAGCCTGGAGCCGATTTTGTCGTGAGTTTCGCCAGACAAAGCATCAGCCCACCAGCCGCGACGGTCTTGGGATTCATCAGGCAAAGTGTCATCCGAATTAGCCAGACGATCGGTAAACAGTGACAGGGTGACTGCAGTGGTCAGGCTGTTTTCTGGGGTCATTGCCTCGGCATCGATAGCGATGTCGAACTGTGGCAATTTGCCCGGCGCAGTCGTCATTTGCATCACGAAGTCGGTCATCCGCCCATCTCCTGATTCGGTGTGCCGGTGCTGCCACCACTATCGCCTGGATGGTTATGGCCATTGAAGGTGCTACGCATGCCGGCCATGCTCTGGCCAGTGGTGTCTACGTTGTCTGTAATATCGCCGGTGACATCGAGCTGGCCTTCGATACGGAACACCGGCACCTTGGCAGTGATTTGGGTGTTGGCCACCAAGTCCATGAGACCACCTTGTTTCAGGTGAACGAACTGGCCCTGGTCATCATAGAGCGCGACTTCGCCGGGTTTGAGATTGACCTGGCGATAGCGTCTGTCGTCCATCTTGATGCAGACATAACCATTGGTTTTGCCGCCGATGGCCACGACCACACCTTTTGCACCTGGCACTGGTACCGAGGTGATGCCGTAGTCCTGGATACGAGGCACTTCAACCACCTCACCGGACAAGGTTTCGACCTGAACCATCTGAATATCAGCGGCATCATTGACGCGATTTAAAGTGCAAACCCGGAGCACTTGCTGCAGGCCACGGCGCAAAGGTGATAGAACGCGATTCAGCTTTCTCACCACAGGCCTCCTTCATCACCCGGTTCCGGTAACTCCTGGAGTGCATAGGCTTCTGGCAGCGCGAGTGATAGCTCTGCTCGCAGGCCTTTGTCATCGACGATATAAGTGACGGCCACAATCAACAGATCACGCTGGATATTGAGATAGTGGTCTTTTACCGGTACCAGGACATTCGGCTCCAGCAGCTGACCGTTCAGATACCAGCTATGAACAGTGTAGTTAACGCTCTGGCTTTTAGCTGCAGCGACATTGCGGTGCCAGACGGCACGGTCTTTACAGCCAGCGATATCGAGACCATCTTCAGCCAGGATCACTTTTGGCCGATATCGGCTGACGCCGGCATCATTCACTGTATGAGAGACTGAAGTGGTGCTTTCTGTGAAAGCGCTCTCCGCTCCGGCCTGGCCTTTGACTGTGTAACGGCTAAAGCGATCACGGAGTGAACGTCGTCCAGAACCCTGCTTGATATTGACACCCAGCTCCAGCTGGCCAGACAGACGTTTTTGACCGGCTCTGCCGATGACCAGGCCACCCTGACCATCAGACATCAGCAAGACACCCCGGATCCGCGCAGCTGACTCGATGACATCAAACACGGTCTCGCCTTCATCAGACTTCATCCGCTGGAAGGCTTTGCTGACATCGGAAGTGGCGCGAACGGAAATGCCGAAAGGCTTGCACAGATCCTGTGCACCTCTCAACAAGTCTCGGCCAGCCCACTGGAATGATGGCGCGCTGCAGTCAACCAGGTCACCGGTGATGTCGCGGCCCTGGACCTCGATGCCATGGCTTTGCTCATCATAGGAAGTCGTAGCTTCATCCACATAGCCAGTGATGACTGTCTGGCCATCGATGCTGACCGAACAGGCAGCGCCTTCCTTTATAGGTCTCGGTGCCGCATCGTCAGACCAGCGGTCAGTGAGTCCGAGGGTAAACTCATTGGCAATCTGGGTGATGGCTCGCTGGATCCGGACTTCTTTCCAGCCATACCAGTTTTGGCCTGATACATTCAGTGCGACATTATGCATTGAGCACCTCCAATGCATTGCCGCCGCGAATAAAGCCGGGATGGCTGATATTGTTTCTGGCCACGATGTCCTGGTCACGCAGTGCGTTCTGATAAAGCGTGTGGGCAATGACCAATGCCGGCAGTGTCGCATTGGGTGTGTAGTTTCTGACCTGTTTGAGCTTGGCAGCGCGATCAGTCAGATCACGTACCATCTCGGAGCGAAGGCTCTGCAGTGCGATGTAGGTGTCATCATCTGCAGTCAACATTTCGGTATCGAGATCGTCAGCCAGTTCATCACGAATCGAGATCGCCTCTTGCTGAGAATCGTAGTTCTGTTGACTGGATAAGCGCGTGGCTTCAACCAGGGAAACGCGACGCACCAGGTTAACGACGGCGGCTTGATTTTTAGCCTGCTGGATCCGGCTGGGTGTTGTGGTCGGTACCGGCAGTAAATCAGCACCGAAACCGGAGAGGCTTCGATACTGAGTCATGCCTGTGAGAGAGGACATGGCACTGACTAATCGGCTGCTAATTTGCGACGGCAGTGTCACATAATCACTAATCACATCGGTCACAAGCGAGACATTGGCCAGTGTTTGATCAAGTTTGCCTAACACTGTCCGGGATGAATCAGTCACCCAGCCCGGCAAGCCCTCGGTGGCATACTCAGACTCAAAGTTCTGCTGAACAATACCCAGCGCATTATCTGAACTGGCGGCAACTTTCTGCCGGGTGTCGATGGTGGCCAGCGGTCGTGGTTCTTCACCGGCCTCGACAAAGACCATCGAAAACTGTGCCCAGCCACCTTCTCTGTTGGACTCACGAACACGCGGCTCGCCCAGCACCTGAACACGGAGCTGGCCATAATATCGATGCACCAGCGTGCCAGGGCCATGCTTCTCCAGCGCCTCGATGAGCTTGTCACGCTGAGCCATGTAATCAGGGCCGATGACATAGGCCTCGATATTGTAGGTCCGGGCCTTGCGACCCAGATCTTCAACATAGGGCTTATCACGGAGCGGGAACTCATGCAGCTGAGCGCGGCGACCAAAGGACATATCATGCGAAGCGACTTTGAATTCAACGCCACGGAATGAGGCTGGCTGTAGTTGGTCTCTCCAGCTCATAACGCACCTCCCTGTGCGTTACCTCTGACGAGGTCGCTGGCGCGGTGCACCAGTTTGCATGGAGCAAACTGGAACCACTTTTGTGGGCCTGCTATGCAGGTGAGCCACAGGGATGTGGTGAATAAATTTGATCCAGTCAAATTTGTCATGGCATCACCACCCCGGTATCCACGCTGATGTCCATATCATCACTCTGGATGGACTTAACCTGGACGCGCTTGTCGGTGACTTCAATTTCCAATGAACTGCGTGTTTGTTGTTGGGCTTTTTGCTCGGCAGCCAGGGCGGCTTGAGCATTATCGTTACCAAAAAACGCCAAGGCTTTAGCAATGGAGCGCCCGATAACATCTGCAGCATCGGTACCGGCCACCGCATTATCGTAAATCATTGTGCCAGCACCATAACCCGCTGCGCCGGCACCCAGGACAGCACCACCGGCCAGGGACGTCGCTCCCAACCCCAGCTTGGGAATGTTTTTGACGTTTCTCATGGCTCGTGCTGATTCCCAGCGGCCCAATTTTCGGGCGGGCTTGAAGCCGCCTTTTTTACCGGCACCCATGCCGCCCATACCCTTGCCGCCACCCATATTGACGACATAAACCGGGGTGACACCATCCATCATGCCGCCCAGGCCCGTGCCGCCAGATTTGCCTTTGCTACCTTTTATAAGGTCGGATAGACCCTGACCACCCTTGTATAATTTTCTGGCAAATATTGCAGTGCCACCTACTGCAACAAGACCAGCTGCACCTTTGATAAGGGTGTCCAGTGTGTCTTTATCTATGCCGTTAATAGCATCAGCAAGCGCCTGTATCGGTTCTGCCAGATTGTCATCAGCAAAACGTTTGTATGCGATATAGAGGCTATTCAGGGCAGCGGCAGCTGTTTCCGCGTTTGCCGCTGCATCTTTGAGTATTTCAGACCCGTCACCTTGGACTTCGTTGAATTTGTCCATAAAGCTCAAGTCACCAGTTTGTTGATACTGAGAAGCCAAGAACTTAAGTGGTCTTATGGCCTCATCACCAAAGACGGTCTGTATCTTTTCTATGTCTCCGTTCGTTTTGACTATGATTTCTTTAACAATATCAATAGCTGAACGTGCAACTTTTTTACCCGTTCGCTGTTGTTCCTCTAAATCCCATATTTCAATACCATTCTTACGGAGATCGCCAGATTTCGAGATCATTTCACTTAACAGCCTCTCGAAAGCTGTGGCGGCTTTTGCTGGCTCACCTGTGGCCTTTTGAGCAATCTGCAACAGTGTTCCCATTTCTCTGACAGCAGCCGGCCCAGTCCTGCCTAATGAAGAATAGGCTGAAGTCGCCATAGCACCATGTTGGGCCAGATTTGCTAACGTAAATGCCCCCATTTCACCCTGCCGAACCAGAACATCAAGAGATTCCATGATGGCTTTCGGTCCTTCAACATCCATCTTCTCAGACAGGTCTGCTAACAGTGCCCCCATATCCTCACCGGCAGCACCTGAGGCCCGCATTGCCAGACCAATATTGCGGATATTGGCTTCAACAAGATCCAGATCACCAACTTTCTCAACTGTTTTTTCGACCCCCGCCAGAAGCTCTTCTGGAGACAATCTAATATTTTTATCGTTGGCTGTATCTAACAGCAATTTGCGGAGTTCATTTACTTCTTCTTTGGACTTATTTGCTTGGGTACCAAGTTGGGTTAAGCGAGCATCAAAATCCAAAACACCTTTAAAAGTTGCTGCAGTTCCGGCTCCCGCTAATATCGCTGTATAACGATTACCTAATCTATCAAGGCCATTACCAAGGCTACCCACGCTTCTGCGTAATACACCCATCTGGCGCTGGCCGGTTTTGCTGAAGCGCGTCCAGTTTTTCTCGTATTGACGCATCTGGCGGCTAAAGTTGCCGCCAGCGTCAATATTGATTTTGGTATTCAGTTCAGCCATTTAACAGCCTTAAAAAATGCCTCAGTGGTTTCCTGGTCAAGTAATCAATCGGTGTCTGGTGCACCCTTGCGAACATCAGCGTCAGGGCCTCCAGCTTGCTCGCCTGACGCAGCAGACTCTCCCCGTTTTTGCAGCTCACCTTCGAGCGCACTATCCAGCGCATTGATGACTTGCATCATTTGCTCGTAGTCGTCGATATCGAACTGATCCAGGATCTTGCGGTTGACCGTGATGTCGGTGTCATCCAGTTTCACGATCTGACGCATCAGGCAGTTGACCCCCATCAGGGTCGGACTGGATAGCAGCTCATAGCCCTGCTCGGTTAGGACAGGGCGCTCAGCTTCCAGGCCGGCTTCAATCAGATCACCTGGCGTCAATTCACGGATGGTGACCGTTTCATAGGTCATATCACCGACCTTGACCGGGTGCTGCAGCTTGATTGTCATTTCAGCCATCAGACTTCCTCGGCGTTCATGCCTTCGTAGGTCAGCGGGATCGTGCCTTCCTGGCTGTTCAGCTCAGGGGGCGCTGTTAACCAGGACGGCGACATGATGTAGGTGCGGCCCGTATCCGTTTCGAAGGTGATGGAGACGTCTGTGGCATCCGCCAGTTCCTTCAGGCTGACATCCTTGTCATGGCTGATAGTGCAGGACACGGACGGCTGCATGACGGCTTCTTTATAGCCATGCACACCGTCATCGCCAGTCTGCGTTTCGCGGTTGAATCCACCAATATTCAGCGTGGCACCCGGACGTGACTTGAGCCGGGAACCATTGATTGAAATAAAGGCGCGGCCAGTAATTTGAGACATAGTAAATACTCCTGTAAAGCTGAATTAAGTGGCCTATAAACGGTATTGAATCGCCGCGGCAAAGACGCGGAACTGGTTGACGATGTCTGGCGGGATGACCGCGTTGACCCGGTTGGGATCACTGTTGCTTCGAACCACAATCAGATCGGCTTTGAACTGGTCGAAGTCTTCCACCAGGGCCACCGCTTCCAACTCACGGAACAGGGCCAGCAATTCAGCACGGATCAGGCTGGGCGTGACTACGGCCTGACCGGCAACAAAGCGGGTGCCGTCGTCCGCCAGCTTGTAGCGGGGGAAACGCAATGCAATCCGGGCGCGAATGGCGTAGCGGATATAGTCCACCGTCCACTTGGTATTGAGATCCAGGTAACTGATGTCTGCGATACCAAAGGCGTTTTCCTGATAGGTGGTAATGACGCGCTCGATATAGACATTGCCACCCTGATCCACGGTGAAGGTGGAGATACCATCCTTCAGCAGCAGGTTGCGTTCTTCACGGGTGAAGCGGCTCTCTTCTGGCGGCGGCAATATTCCAGGCATCATCAGCGTCTGGAATGGTCGCGCCGGGTCAATAGCGCCGTGGTATTCGACAACACCCGCATGTACCGCTGTCCAAATCCAGGGCGGTGTCGGGCTGTCTTTGGCACCAATGGCCGTGCTGTGAGCACTGTTGCGGCTGCTACCCCAGGTGGTCAAGGTGGCATGGGTACCGGCCAGAGCCGTGAAGAAGTGGCCGGTTTTCTGTGCCATCGGCCCCCAGCGGTCGGACAGTTCGGCTTCAATCGCTGTCAGCGTTGCCGAGTCTGACCATGGGCAGATGATGGTGTAGTACTGGTCGTCACCAATCGCGCTGATAGCATCGGCAATATCCGGGTTACCGGTACCGCCCGACATGGCCACGATGGTGGCGGTGATACCTGCCGGCGTTTTCTGGCCCTGGTAATAGTTGAGGCGGATATCGATATCGTTACCGTGCTCGCCCTTATTACGGGCAGTGATATCGACTTGCTCCGGTGTGGCACCATTAACCTCTGCGGCCACCGGTAGGTCAGTTTGTGCAGTGATGGCCGCCACGACATTGGTCGCAATATCGGAGGCCGCATCGGTCGTGGCCACCGCTGTTTGCACCAGCTGACCGGCAATATAGAGATTCAGCGTGCCGGCAGCGGTCGGGCTACCTGCGAAAGTGACTGTGCCTGATGCGGCCACGCCGGCATCGTTATCATCCAGGGCGACGGCCCAAACATCGGTGTATTTATTTGCGACCTTAAGCGCTTTCAACATGGCAGCAATGACACTGCCACGACCAAAGGCATCTTCTGCCTGGTCACCATTAAGAATGCGGGTCGGGATTTGCTCTTCCACCGTGCCCGTGGCCAGGCGGTTACCAATGACCAGGATCTTGCGTTCCTGGTTAGGCAGCCCCTGCACCGCCTTGGTGTTATCCACTTCAATGAACTGACCCGGCGTGCGGATATCCAGCGGGATTTCGTTGAATGAGACGTTTTCCATTATTCGGCTCCTTTAGTCGATTTGCGTGGTGGCTTGCTGCTTTTCACATCACCATCACGCAGACGTCGACGCCAATAACTGGTGAGTTCAAGACTTTCACCTTCAGCAGCCAGGTAGCCGCCTGCAGGCTTGCGGACTTTCAGGTCCGGATTGGTAGGTTTGAGAAATTCAATCGGCATGTTTGGCTGCTCCTATTGATTAAGGTCGGTCACGGTGTCTTGTGCATCGGGCTGGCTGTCGGTGTAATCAGGCGGCTCTTGGAGCCAGTCCTGATGCTCGGCTTCCGTGTCATGCGGTGGAATGTCGTGTTGTGCATCGAAGGTGATGAAGTCATCCATTGCGTCCAGGTCGGCTTCATACAGGAACGGCATGCCTGGCACTTCAAAGGTGATGGCATAAAGTGCTGCGCCGTATGCTTCCTCAAGCTGGATACTGAACAGGTTGGAGACTCGCTTTGCTTTGATGCTGCCGATATCAGCCACCACGCTGTCATGCATCTGCTTAACCAGGCGACTGACAATTTCATAGGCACCAATGGTGGTGTTATCTCCTCGGCGGCGTGATTCCCAGTTACCCACGTGACGTACAATCACGTAGGCATCAAAACGGCCATTGACTCTGGCACCGTCCTCGTCATCGACCGGGCCGCCCAGAAATGTGAAATACACGGCATCACCAGAATTAATCAGCTTTTTTAACAAGCCGACATTGAGTGCCGAGGGCAAGGAGTCGAGGCGAATTTTCTGCCCGACGACCTTTGCGGCTTCAGTTTTCATGTGGTCTTCGACGGCGACTATCGGGTTCATATGAAGCTCTTGTCGTCGCGGTTAAATACGTTGCCACCGGTGCTGATTTTTACGGTGTTCTGGCTGCCGGGTTTTTCTCCCTGGTCGCTGACACCGATACTCATTTCACCCTTGCTGATGGCCTTGAGCGACATGACTGCTTTTTCGTAACGGTCTTTCACTTCGTCGGTGCTCAGATCCTCATAGAGATAGAAACGGGTAATCTCGCAGGCAATCCGCAGCAATGACCTTGGTACCGGATTGATGGGCAGGCTGTAACGGCTACCGAGGTAGCTATCAATCAGACTGTCGGCATCGGCAATGGCTGAAGAGATGACGTCCGTGTCCAGCTGACCCGTGTTTTGCTTATCCGTAAGCTGGATCAGTTCGTCCTCTCCATACCGGGTGACCAGGTCTTGTTGGGTGCAATAAGGCATCGCTCGGCTATCCGCTTAACGCTTTACAGTTCGTCGACGTTGAACATTGGATCGGCTTCCAGGACGGCCAGCTCCTCATCGCTCAGAGCGACTTCGGTGCGACCTGTCCAGGCACGGCCCAGGCGACGAAAACCATCGCGCTTGACGGTGACGCGATAACGCGGCGAATCATCCTGTTTCGCTTTTTGCTTGGCATCGGGTTTGCTGTCGGTTGTAGTGGTTGTGACAGTTGTCTGGTTTTGTGCGTCAGACTTGGCAGCCTCACCTGCGGCGTCATCTTTTTTCTGAGCGCCGGCAATGACTTTTGATTGGTCATCATCCTGATCCGCATCGCCAGTATCTCCGGTACCAGTGGCCGTGTTACCACCATCACCATCGGGTTTTGATTTTGCCTGCTGTTCTTCCTGGTACTTTTTCCAGGCGTCGTCGCGCTCTTTGGCCGTGACATTGTCCAGACCGTCAAGCTTCTTCAGCTCGTCAACGGTCGGCTTTTTGTCGAAGGCCTGCTCGCGCAGTACTGCTAGTAATTTGTCCATGATGCGTTCCTTATCTGGGTTACCAGGGCGGAAAACCGCCCTGATAAAGTTTTCTTAAAGGCTGATTAACTACGCGCCGCCAGTGGAACCGACAGACAGTTGCCAGAAGCCATACACACCGGTGGCACGTGCCTCGGCACCGAACTTGTATTCACGCTTGTTGAATACGTCGTCGTTTTCCATATCCGTCTGGCTGACGAAGACCGGTTTTTTACGCACCTGGATAATGAAAGGCTTCACCGCATTACGGGTGTGGTGCAGGAACCAGGCAGTGTCTGAGGTCAGGCCCGGATTAACGAGGACTTCCGCAGTACCTTTGTAAGGGTTCGGGCTGTCATCATCGAGCTTGTCGGCATTGATCAGCTTGCGGGCAACGGCTTCCAGCGCGGGCGGTACTTCCAGCAGGTCGGGCACCAGGCGCAGTGGCATACCTTCGGCGTCGGTAAACTTCATCATTGCTGTTCGGGCCGCACCGTATGAGGATGCTGCAGCAGCGGAGGTTGCAGCACTCAGAGCTACAGTCAGCTTGTTGGAGACTGAAGCACCTTTAACTTCATGGTCGGTGTCATAGAAGTACTGGCCATCAATACCTTCATTCATAAAGGCATTATTTTTCAGATCATCCAGGATGATGTCGTGCAACTCACCGGCAGAGTCACCGGCCATGTTCGCCTGGGTGTTATAGATGCCCAGGGTATCGTCCTCGATATCGTTACGGTCTACCGAGATAGTGGTTTCCCAGTCTTCGTTGGTGGCGGTGTATTTGCCAGCCTTCAGGGCTTTGACAAATTTCTCGCCCACCCACTTACGCATCTTGGGAAAACGTTCCAACCAGGCATAGTCTTCCGTCTTGGTTGTGGACGGCACTTCCATCGCGGTGCGCTGCCAGTCACCAGTCCGGGCTTTGAGCGCATTATTAAAGATGGTTTTCAGGCCGAGAAAGACATCATTAATGGCCTGCTTATTAATGATGAGGCCGCCGAAGGCCAGCATCGGCAATGCATCGCCCATCGCGTCCATATTTAATGAGGCCGGGCCGGTCATGAGTGTGGCGGGCAATGACCAGTCAGCCGCCATGGCCGAGGTCATCATCACCAGTGCGCCGACGATAGTCACCGGCAAGAGAATCAATTTTTTCATGGTGTCATCCTTATTAATTAATAAACCAGGGAACGATCAGATGAATGTGACCCAGACGCCGTCGGAATCCACGTCTTGGATATCGCCAGCTTCACTACGGGTGCCGGTGCCATCGGTGGCCGCTACTGTCTGGTCATCGACGATGTAAGCCTTGCCGCCGATATGGGTGCGGTCAATCGAGCCGTCGTTGTCAAAGCGGAACGTGCCCTTGCGGGTCTGAACCGATTTATCGCCAGCACTGCCGGCACCATTGTCGACATGCTCTTCAGCACGGCCCACAGCTTTAAGACCGGTGGCGGTGCTACCAGGTGCAGCGTTGCCACTGGCATCCAGCACGGTGATACCGCCAGCGAAGATTTCAGTCGATGCCGCGACCGGGTGATTACCTTCATCACCCAGGCGGCGCGGTGTATTACGGTCTTGAGTTAAGGCGGCCATTAGCTATCTCCTGTGATTGATTTGGCGTATTCAGCCGGTTCAATGCCCATCTGGGTACAAACCGCAAGCTGACCCTCTGACAGAACGGGGTTGCCGTCGTCATCCACTTTCTGGGTATCGGTTTGCTTGCTGGCCAGGGCGGCAATAGGAGGAGCCGACTTGAAGTAGGACTTCAGCACATCAACAGGCTGCTCTTTGGCCCAGCTTTCCATTGCCGGGCTGAGCTTGCCTTCGGCTTTGGCGGCGGCAATGAGGGCATCCTTGTCGTTACCATCCAGGCGCTCAGTCAGTACAGCTACCTGGCCATTCAGATCGTTGATGACCTTCAGGGCTGAATCCGGCGTGGTAATGCTGGCAGCTGCAATAGCTTCTTCAGCATCGTCAGCTTGTTTCTTCAGGTCTTTGACCTGGTCACCAATGCTCGACAGTGCAGCAAGGCCTTGGGCATCTTTCACGCCCAGGGCTTTGAGCAAGTCATTGACCTGACTGACCGCTGATTTCAATGCAGCAACGGCGTCATCCTCGCTGGCGTCTTTTTTCAGACCCAGCATTTTTAGCAACTCTTCATTCATAGAAGCGTCCTCTTGGTTTGGTTGCGGGAGAAGTGAAGCCGCAGCCAACAAATCGTCCATGCCATCTATGGCTGGGCTATTGGTTAACGCGACATGGAGTAAATCCAGGACTCGGCCTGTTTTGGGGTCATAAGTGAAAACAGGCGAGATGTATTTGTATTCTTTGTTCTCGATGAACTCGCTGGCTTTTGCCGTCCATTGAGGATTGGATAGCATCAGCCCTTTACCTGGTACCCAGCTCAGGGCAGCAGGCTTACCCCAGCCGGCAGCTGGTGCAGGTTGACCGTTCTTGGCAGCTTGGAGGGTTTGATGCTCGTAATCGAAAACGATGTCGTTCTTGCGTGACTGAGCGCGCTGAATCAACGCCGCTGCAGCAGTGTCATCGAGATACCAGGGACCGCTGCCAGCCATCGCACCACGAGGTGCATCGAATTGACCGGCGGGAAATAACTGGACGGCCCCATCGGAGCCGACCAGTAGTGAGCAGATGGCAAGGGCTATGTTATGCATAGCGACCTTGGGCTGATGATTTCATGGCACGTCTCCTGTTCGTCGTTTACTTCAAGAACAGGTGCCACTTTACGAATGCGGGGCAAAAAAAATGCCCTGAACGGGTTCAGGGCATTGGATAGCAGGTTTAATTAACCATACGCAGAAACGATCCGATCAGGCAAGCATTTTAGATAGCCTTAACCCCGTTTAAATTTACGCAGAATCATTTAATACTTTTGATGACAGGCATTGACTGCAGATAATTCATTCAAACGCTTAAAACGCCATACAGGCGATTGAGACTATCTCAGCGCATCAACAAAGTGATCATGCAGGATATCTTCAATCATCTGCTCATCATCTTCAGACACACCCAGAAAGGGTCTTGCGGGAATACCACGGTCGTCATCACCAAACTGATGGGTCGCGCCCTGGATAAGGTTGGTCCCCATCTCCATACTGTTCGGGCTGGTGTTATAAGCCAGCGTGTCACGCATAAAACCTTCCAGCACCAGTATCTTGTCAGCGTTTTTCTTTTTGCGTGCCTGGTATTTCGGATCCAGCGGTTCCCAGGGGTTGCCTTCCGGATCGACTTGTTGCTCCCAGCGGTCATGGGTGCTGTTGAGTAGGCCTTCGCCGATATCAATAAAAGCCGGTTCCAGATCTTCGCCGGCATCGACCAGCTTGCGCAGCCGGGCGGCAATCTCTTTGTCCGGGAACTCATAATCAATGCTGATTGATGCGCCTGCCATAACTCACCTATAATGTGCTTATCGGTTGCGATGCTGGCGCGTACGCCCATAGCATCAAAAACCCGCCAACCTGGTACGTCAGGAAAAGTGGCCCCATCATTCCTCTTCCCCATACACCAACAGCCCTTTGCGCTGACTGTTGAGATAGTTCCGGCGTGATGTCGGGATGAATGTCCAGCTTTCCAGGAAGCCTTTGCTCACATTGGCCACGGCAATCAGGTTGCGGCCTCTGCCGATATCGTAGGCTTTGACGATGCGTGAGCGCAGCACGACTTTGCCGGTACCGGTGTGTTCCTGGAATGACAGCCAGACTTCATAGGGGTTAGTCAGCAAGTCATCCAGCAGCGGCAGGAACTCGGCTCGGGCCGGGTCGATGTGTTCAGATAGCGCCTTGCTGTTGAGCAGGAATGGCAGGCCGCCCGGTCTGTATAGCTTTTGTTCACCAACCAGAGACTGCAGTTGGTCGTAGACCTCGGCTTTATTCTGCAGGCGCGGCCCCAGCTTTGCCGGGCTTGAGGCAAGGGGTATCTGCTGTGGCCTGCCGGCTTCAGCCCAGCCTTCTGGGGTGCGGGTTTGCCATTGGTTACGGGTGCGCTGGTATTGCTGCATGACGTCATCCGCCAGCTGCTCACCGAAAGCGGCGCGGCCTGGATTGTAGGCAAAGCCCGGATCGATACCTTTGGGCACGCTGACGGTGCGCGGTGATGGGCCACGGACACCGACCACCTGGTCTTCGTATTCAATGGCCGGTGACTGGTCCGGCCCGGTTTTTCCGAGGCGTTCCATATCTCGCCTGCTGAGTGTTCGGACTCGGCACTTGCAGCCCCAGCCGTTCTGCGGGTAGTGCGTCTGCCAGAACGGGTCGTCGGCATCCAGAACAAGACCGTCCCAGGCAAGGTGCTCAGGCCGTGGGTGTTCGACGGCATCATTGTGTACGTATTGCCAGAATGGCCGTGTCCGTTTGACCTGCTGAATCTGGGCATAGCGACCCGCGTTGTGACTCTGGTAAAGATTGGTCTCGTAGATAACCCGGCTGCGCCAGTTACGACCGCCGTTGTAGCCCCAGCCATGTTTACTGACTATCTGGTCAAAGTCTTTGCGGAAGTCCTTCAGGCTCATACCATCAGCAATCACCTTGTCGACCGAGGCCCGGAAGTCATTGAGCAGGTCTTCTTTCATCGCGCCGGCAACGACAAAGGCGCGGGCATGCTGGCCTTCGTAGATATCTGTCCAGGACGCGGTCGGCAGATTCAGCTTGTCACGGAATGCCTCGACCGCTTTATTGAAGGGCATGGAGCCATAGTTAATCGGCATTTATGCAGTCCTTAAACGTCGAATAATCGTCACCAGCTGACGACGATCCACTTCGACCGCGCCGTGCTGAACAGCCAGGTCTCTTTTGGCTTTGCAGATGTCATAGTGCGGTGTGCTTGCTTTAGCCTGGAACCACTTTCGCTGAATACCAATTTTGTCAGCCATAGCATGTAGTTCGTCTTCCGTATCGGCCAGCATGTGGCACATGACCA
The DNA here is from genome assembly GCF_947259025.1 of uncultured Methylophaga sp. GTDB lineage: Bacteria > Pseudomonadota > Gammaproteobacteria > Nitrosococcales > Methylophagaceae > Methylophaga. Next base: position 138,710 of record NZ_CAMYKO010000007.1, on the reverse strand, counting down.
TTCGACGATATTGATAGATGGAAGCATCAACATAAACTGACATTGTTTATGGCTCCTACTTCCAATCTATCCATCCAATGAGCTCGGCAACCTGAAACATCAGCATCATTGCCCCATAACAAGCGAATGCAGAAATGACCCAATCGAAAAATATATCCATGAAATAGTCCTCACTATCGTAAATTCCACACGTTTTTCCATATAGCCGTTTTAACAAGCTCTAAATCACTCATAACAGTTAACCAATCACCAGCTTAACCAGGCTGGATAACGCTGCGATGGCCATAACCAACACGCCGAGTACAGTAAAGCCGATGCTGTTATAGCTGTCAGCAATGAAGGCCCAGGCGATCAGGCCCAAGCCGATCGCGAAGATGATGATGTTGATTGTCCACCACATGCTAGTCCTCCGAGACTTCATATCGGCCTGCCAGCTCAGCGGTGGCCAGCGCCATTTGAATCACGTTGGCCAGCTCTTCGGGATCCAGAAATCCGAAGGCTTCGACCAGGCGATCCTGGAAGTCTTCCAGCGTGCCGCCGTTGTCGTCGACTTCCTGTAACAGGGCTTTAATACGGTTATAAAGGTCGTCCAGGGGTGCCTGGGCCTGAGTGCTCAGCTGGTTGACGACACCGTCCAGCTCACTATCGATATCACCGGTTCTGGCTGCAGCGGTGGCAGCGGCATTCGCGCCTGCTGGTTTGTCCTGGTTGTTATTGCCACTCACATACAGTTCATAGCCTTCGCCATAAACCTCGATCACTTTCTCCGGGTTAAGTCGGTAGCCCATATCGAAGAGCTTCTTGTCGCGCTCGGCCCGTTCATTAAGCTCCTCGCCTTCATCGGTCATGAATTTGAGCCGGGGTGAGCGACGTGGATCCGCACCGGCTATATTCAGCGCCACCATTGGCCACAACAGATCCCGATTCAGGGTGCCGGCAATCTGGCGGACATCACTGACCAGCAGGTCATGGCGGACTTCATTGTGGATATCGCCCAGGTTGGAACCGAGGCCGGTGTTCTCTGCTGTACTGGTCAGGGTGCCGCCGAGGATAGCCTTGGATTGGACGGATTCGCACCAGTTGATCATGAACTGGAACGGGTCGCTCCGGCCCTGGGCCGTTTCTTTAAAGTCGAGCTGCATACCGTCTGGCATGATGCCGGCAGCGCTATGACCAATGCCAATCACTGCCCGGAGCAGCGTGTTTTTCTCTTCTTCACTTGCCCCGCTGGGGTAAGTGCCGACGCGCATGGGGATGCCATAAACTTCCAGGAACTCGGCTAGATCCCGGATGCTGTAGTTCTTGAACAGGTATGGCCAGGCCAGGATGCGATGCAGGCCGCCACGGGCAATGCTGCCTGACTTGGCTTTATGCACGTGTCTGACCCAACCGAACGGCCACAGCTCATCGCCCTTACTGCCCATGCTTCTCAGCAGGATCTTGTTGCGGTCATCTTCATCGATGGTGAAAAGCCGGGCCGGTTGATGCTCCAATGTGGGCAGCATGGTACCGCCTACTTCATTCCAGCTGAGTTCCAGCATGGCATAGCCTTTACCAATCGCGTCACCGATATCGAACAGATGATCTTCGAAGTCTTCCATATCGAGCAGCCACTCTTTGACTTGCTCGGCCATGGCTTCTTCTTTTTTGTCCGCGTTGCGTGGTGGTACCACATCCCAATCCACGCCCAGCAGAGCACGTTTACGCTTGCTCATTTCGGCAAAGACGTGGGCGTCTTTTTCTTCCATGTCTTCAAACAGATCAGCCTGGTCGACCAGGCTGCCTTGTTCGGCTGATTGCAGGATGCTGGCAAGCCTTCGCGGTGTCAGACCACCAGACGGATGATTCTCAAACTCTTTGCTGATAAAGCCCAGCTTGGAGGTTTGCTCTTCATTGAGCGCCTCACGCACCTGAATCGCTTTGCCGTTGGCATCTACTATTTGACTTGTTCTTACTCGATCCATTGTTACCATCCACCGCCTTTATGCATCAGGCTGCTGTAGTCATTGTCGGGGTTGTCGCGTTCGATTTTGTCTGGTGCCGCTATCCATTCGATTGGCGACGCCAGGTCATAACTGGCGGCATGTGCCATGACCAGGCTGATAGCGGCATCACCGTGGCGGCTCTTGGCGGCATCGGTTTTGCCGTCGGGCAATTTGGGCACGCCTTTGATGACCTGGATGGCACCGATATCGTCTGCCACGTCGGCATCACGCGGGATAAGAATCGTGTCGTCCTCAAACGCGGCCTTGAACCGGGGCATGTTGTCCAGGTACCAGCTTTGGCTGAGCATCACTTCTTCGACCACGTTGACGCCATAGCGGTACTTGGCTTGCTCTGCCAGGTATTGGCCATTGCCCCGCGCATCCAGCTTGGCAGCACTGAAGCGTGGCAGCCGATCACAGATATAGAACAGCACCTGCTCCTGTTGCTTGAACGGCACGTTGTGCAGCTCGACCATGAATGGCACCAGCCGCTTCAGCTGCTGGGTGATGGCCATTGGCGTGAGCACGGTCAAGTCTCCGGAGCGACCAAAGTCTTCGCCTAAAACGTGGCGTAAATTGGGATTTAACAGGTCTAAAAGTGGCTTTAAATTGACCTCGCACCAGGCATGCATTTCCGCTTCACGCAGATGCTCTGGCCAGAGGTTGAACTCGGCGGTACCGGAATAGCGAAGCACCGACACATCATGCATGCGAGACTCTCGCAGCGCGCGGCTGATATAGGTACCACCGCCTTGTTTGGGTATGCAGTCATATTCCTCGGCAGCGTCTTCCGGGCTGGCGGTGTTTTTACGCAGGCCGGCTTTCCATTCATGCTCACGCTCCTGGCTCCAGGCAGTGCCTTTTATCTGGCAGATGCGTTTATACAGGCCCATGCCACAGGCTTCGTCCAGGGTGACGCGGTGGACGCTGTATTCCTTTTTGCCGGCACGGCTGTCCTGGATGAGGTCGTTAAAGAGGTTCTCAACACCATTGTGGGTTGAGATAAGTCGGATCTTGCTTCCCCACATGGTTAAGGCGAGTGCGGCCTTCAGTACTTCATCCAGATGCTCATGGAATGCCGCCTCATCGATGGTGACATTACCCTGGCGACCACGCAGGTTGGTTGGGCGTGAACTGAGTGCCTGGACTTTAAAACCACTGGCGAAGCGGATATTGAAGGTCAGAATATCCTTGTCTTCATCTTCAAAGATTTCCTCTTCAATCGCCGAGGCCGCCTTGTTGAATGACTTGGCCCACATGGCACAGGCATCGATAAACTCGATAGCCATCTCTTTATTGGAGCCGACATAGAAGTGGTTGGTACCGCTTGCCGTCCGGTCAGCCGAAGCCGCCAGCACTGAGTCTGCTGCCTCGGCCCAGGTGAGACCGGTACGGCGTGATTTTTCGGCAATCTTTAACGGGCTATCGTCTTCAAGCCAGTTGCGCTGATACGGCAGCAGCAGCTCGTTTGGATCGTATTGCGAGTGAATGACTGGCGCTGTTGGCATCAGCTCAACCCGAGGATTTGTTTCTTGATGGTGTCGACCGCTTCGAGGCTCATGCCCTGACCACGCAGGGACTCTTCAGCAGCGTCAGCGGCCTGCTGTGCCATTTCCTTGCGGATTTGTTTCTCGCGCTCTTCGTTCATATTGGCCGCAGATTCCAGCCGCTGAACGGCCAGCGCCAGTTGGCTGAGCATCTTCGGTGCGACCGGGTCTTCGCCCTCGGACATATGCATGGCGGTATCAAAGGCCATGGTGCGAATGATTTCATTGAGCAGCTTGCCGACTTGGCCCTGAGGCGCAGCACCCAGCTTGCCGATCCACATTTCGGCCAGCTCACGCGACTGCTGCAGCTTGGCACCGACTTCTTGCATCTTGACGGCATAGCGGTTCACGGCAGACTTGCTGACGCGGTCATCTATACCGGTCTGTTCCAGGATGCCGTTAATCTGGGCCGTGGCATCGAGCTGAGACACACGCGGATCCCGCAGCAGTGTTTGCAGCTGCTCCAGGATATCTTGTGGTAAGCGTTCGATGGACGAGGCGCGGGCCATTACTCTGATGCCTCAACACTGATGGTGATTGGTGAATAGGAGAATGACAACCCGACGCCGAAGGCATAGCCTGCAGCAATGATGTAACCCGCTATAACCAAGTTCCTTAAAACTCCTCTGCCGACGCCCTTGACATCCAGGCGTGACAACAAGGTTTTAACTTCTTCGTTTGGTGGAAACTCATGCTTTTCACTCATGGTCGTGGCCTCTGAATACCGTCAACACGCGAACGGCCATGCGCGACATCGGAACCGCGACGGTTGAGCCGTGCTACAAGAATGCCGCCAGCGTCCTCGATATCGAGCAGGCTCTGTTCTTCCAGCCAGCGCAGTTCTGTGCGGACACGGTCAGAAGAGAGGCTGTGGCCCAGCTTCTCCAGGACGATCTGCAGGATCTCTTCGTTGTGGCTGTAGTCTGCGTCCTGCTCCAGCACCTGCAGGATGGCCAGCCGGACGGATGCCGTTACCAGGTCTTTGTAGCTCACCGATTGCCTCCGTTGATTAAATGCTCATTAATCAGGGCAAGCTGGCCTTTTATCGCCTCCAGCGTGCCACTCAAGTTTTCGAGCTTTCCCCCGAATGAGTTGACCTTTTCGTAAAGCTTTCCCAGGTCATCATGAGTGGGTGCCGTCCTGGAACGGTCTTCCAGAATGCTGACCCGACGCACCAGGCTATTGGTCACATCGGTAAGGTCATTGATATTTTCCTTGGTCGCCTTATGACGGATGTTGAACCAGGTATACACCAGGTTCGCGACCGTCATAATGAGCACCAGGATGCTCAGCCACAGTTGTAAACTTTCGCCACTCAACGTTTGCTCCTTATGTCCTTCAGTTCCTTGCAATAAACACAGCGCACCGCGTCGGGCCTCGCTTTCAATCTGTCTTCCGGTATTTCCTCGCCGCAGTCCAGGCAATAGCGGATACCATCTTCCTCATCGGGTTGCTCTGTCTCGCGACCACGCAAAAGCTCGGCCTCAATCGCGATATCCCTGTCCTTTTGCTCGCGCTCCTGGGCGCGTTCGAATAAATCCACCATCGTTATTTACTGTCCTTGTTGCGGTTGAAGATGCCGGCAATGCTCTGGAACACACCATTCGGCGGGGCCTGACCGGCAGCCACTTGCTTATCGTGTGAGCGTTTGTTGATGCAGACACCCAGCACGGCCAGGGCAATACCCCACATGCCGGTCAAACCGCTGGCAGCGGTAATCACTGCAGCGGCTTTCTCTGGCTCGACCACGATGACCCAGGCCAGTGCTGACATCTGCACCGACCAAGTGATGGCGGTCATATAACCGAAGAATGGACGCCAGCGGCGGACGACCTTGTCACCACTGGTGTACTCGACCTGCATGGTGGCGTTGATGGTGGCGAGCTGCTTGTTCTCGGCTTCCAGTTCGGCCAGGACGATATGGTTCATTTCCTGCTGAAGCTTGAGCTGCAGCTCCGGGTATTGCTTAATCCGGGCCAATGCTTCATCCGGTGTATCCGCGCCGGTCACGGCATTGGCGGCATCGACCACCTTGCCAGCGACATCACCGGCCTTGTCCCCCATCAAAAGCCGGGTCAGGCCCGGCACGAATTGCGCTAACGCCAGCGCGATGCTAATCGGTTCCATGCGTTACCTCGGTGTAGATAAATTTCTGTAATATGAACAACCGACGCATCCAACCCATGATGAAGCGTTCTTGTGATGGGTTTTCAACGGCAAGGTCGTGGTAGAAGTCCGCCCGGTAAGCCAGGCTTAAGGTGAGTTTGTTATCGACATAGTCGATGTTATTGCTAAAGCGGTGGATTGCACCCAGCGTTTCCGGACCTAGAATGCCGTCAACACTGACGCGGTAGGCATTCTGCAAAAACTTGATCGCGGTCTTGGGACGGTGATTGACGACTGAATCAAACAGGAAGCAGGCAATGGCTGCTGGCAATCTGTCGCAGCCATAAGCTAACCAGTAATCCCGGTAATACAGCGCGATAGCGCCGTCTATGGTCAGCTTTCTGATATTGAGGTGCGGATATTGTCGCTTGCTGATGCCGTAGTTGGTCTCGCCACCGGCATCATCAGGGTCGTCAACATAGCCGCCCTCAATCATCAGCACATGGTTGACTGCCTTGAGGAAAAGTTCTGGATATTCAGTGTTTGCGTCCATGGGGCCATGATGCGGATAGACACAAACAAAAACGCCCTGAACAGGTTCAGGGCGTTGGGGTGACACTACAATTTAGTTAAGCAGGTTTTAGAAGTCTGGGCAATCTTTGTCTATATTTTGGGTTAAATTTTCAGAGCTTTGTTTCAACACGCACAGCACTTCTCTGACATCAAGGCTCAGGCATGGCTAGCTAGGCGCTTTGCCTCTCGCTTTTTTGCCAGATCCCACTTCTCTTTAACTATGGATCGTTGAACGGGATGTGAACGTGTTTTGTATAAACGTTCAAACAATAGTTCAGCCTCATCCATGCGTCCAGCTTGTTGTAAAAACAGAGGTAATCGCAAGTAGGTTTCTATTGAGTACTCTGTTGATACTTCATCAAGTAGGCGATTCATCTGCTCAAGGCAAGCTATAGCTTCATTCAGATCCGTTTTCTTAAACTGGGTCGCAGACTTTCCTAACTCCCTGATCAGCTTTTCTTTATCAGTATGTTCTCTAACCTGCATTGATACGGTTAAATGCAGCTCACCCCTATCGCTGATTACTTTCTCTTCGCCGACCTGCCTGTATTTTGGCTTCGCAGCGAATAGTCTCTTTAGGCACTCCAACATGACGCTTCCTCGTTACTCACTGAAGAAAAGCATATTGATTGCCAGCACGACCAAGCCCACCAGAAAGAAATTACTAAACAGGGATGAAAAAAAACCTTTATCCCTCAGCAGGGTATCGCTGAGCGTTAATACAGACCATAAGGCCAAAAAAACATAAACAGCCATCTCAACTTCCTTCTATGAACAAGTCTTACAACCCATACAACTTATCACGTTGTTGTGGTTGTAGTGGTTGTTAGGTTAGACCGTAGGTATAAACACCCTTCGTTTTGGCTGACTGCCAGTGTATGCCATCAAAGCGATCCAGGCGAACACGGGCTGTCTTGTCGTCTTTCTTATGGCCACAGGCTTTGAGCAGCTCGGTTTTGTTCATTTCGCCGCGCTCTTTGAGTACGGTTTTGACCTTGTCGATAAAGTCTTTGTCATCGTCATTGAGCTTGACCTCTTCGACATCCAGTTCGGCTATGAAGAGGTTCTGTGTGTTTAGCGTTAAGGCGATATCGCTTATCGCGGCCCGCTCTTTTTTGACTTCCAGCAGCCAGCGGATTTCACCGTCCGGGGCATCGGCCTTCATCAGGCGGTACATATTATCGACGCTGTTTCTGAGATTGTTGGATCCCTGGTAGTTGCTGCCGTTTTTGGTGGAGTGATGCAGCACAATAATCGTTGCGCCGGCATCGCGGATGTTTTTGAGCTTGTTGCCGACTCGCATGGCGGCCAGATCATTGTTGACGTCAGCAAAGTCCCGGATGCTGTCGAGCAGGACCAGGGTATTGCGATAGGCATCACCGAAGGCTCTCTTCTCCAGCTCATCCAGCAAGTCCATTGGCTCACCGTCGAATTTGCTGCGGTGGCAATAGGTCAGGCCCTCGCAAACATTAAGCAGCTTGTGTTCGATGCCGCGTTCTTTCAGCACGCTGATGGGGTTATCAACGTCGATATAAAGCACTTTCATCGCGCCTTGAGGCGTGGCGCTGTTGTGCTCGGTGGCGTATTTGGCCAGGCCGAACAGCAGCCAGCTTTTGCCCATGCCGCCATCGGCATAAATCATGGTGATTTGCTTTTTGGGCAGAAACTGCGGGTAGAGAAACTCCACGTTTTCATTGAAGTCATCGGTGGTTAACGGGTTTAAAAAATCGAACATTAGAAGAGGTCCTGTTGTTTGTCTTTATCCAGTTGACGCTGCTTGGCCTGACGTTTGTAAACAGCGCGTTCAGTGATGTTTTGCGTGCGTGCGACTTCGGCTTTGGTAAAGCCCTGCTCCAGCAGGCGGTTGGTTTCCAGCGCTTCGATATGATTAAAGCGGGCCTGCAGCCGGGGAATGGCCAGTTTTTCATTACGGAAGGTGTGCACGAAGTCTTTGTACTGTTGCGGGCTGAGCACCCGTTTGAGTTCGCCCTGGCCCGGCACCCGAATGGTTATGCCGCCAAAGTGTTTGACTAGGCATAACAGGCCATCGATGCCGATCACTTCGGCTATCTCTCTGGCTACGGGTGGCAGGTAATCGGGCATGTTCATTGGCTGGGTACCATGCTCAGGACGTCTTTGATGGTCGGCCAGCGTTTGTTGTGCTCTGCGGTATCAATAAACGCTCGACGCAGGCGTGCCGCACCCCGGAAGTGGTTATCTTTCTGCCACTGGCGTTTTGGCCAGAGTTCGAGCAGGAAGCGCTCAACGACCATGGGCATGGTGTCGGCAGCCGGCACACCTTCCAGCCCCATCAGCATGAGTTCAGCCAGCGCGCCGCAAACGGTGCGGGTAAACCATTCCTCAACGCCTTCCGGTGATGGGTAGTTTTTCAGCATCTCGATAGTTTGAGCCGTCTTTGACTGGCTTTTAGCAGGCATTTGACTACCGTTTAAAGCGGGCAGCGAAGCTTCACCGGTCTCGGCGGGTAGCGTTTCCAGCACGCGCTTCAGGTAGTTGTGATTCGTCAGCGGCTTGAATGCGCCCTGATCCTGTTTCTGGCGCATGGACTGGACGGTTTCATTCATGGCAGTGGCCAGCCGGCCCCGTTCCGGCGTGATACTGACGACTTCTTTAGCCAGCTTGAGCGCTCGGTCACTGGCCAGGTCGCGCTTGCTACTGCGGAACAGGCCCAGATAAATCACCAGGGACTTGCTGATATCGGCATAGTCGACCAGCAGGCCGAGCAGCTCGGTGGTGCATTCATCCTGCGCCATTTGTTCTATAGAGATTCGGCTGTGGCAGCACGGACATCTATTCAGCTGCATTTTCAAAATCCACTTTTTCGTAGAGGTGATCGGCAATCGCGCTGAGCAGCGGAACGTTACGACGCCAGTTGCGAGCATTGGCCCGGCCTGCGACCAGCTGCTCGACGTAGCTTTCGTTGAGGTTCATGGCATCCAGCAGATGCTCGACGGTTTGCAGCAGGCGACGCTTTTTCTGTTCCTTGTACAGCGCGGCAATGATGGCTTCGAAGTGCTCGCGCTTATTCACCCATTCCAGCCGTTCGACGCCTGGGCGGCCAGTGGTGGCCTGACCCTTGCCGCCAGTCACATGCCAGGCTATGGTTTCTGCGTATTCCCAGCTCAGATCCATATCCGCCAGCAAGGCTTCAATCTTTCTCATGTAGCTGACCCGCTGCAGGTTTGACGGCACACGGCCTGCACGCTTGGGTGGTTTGATGGCTTTGGCATCACGCAGCAGCTTGACCAGGTACTGCAGCTCTTTGTCAGTCATCTTGCTGCAGCTGCGTTTGCCGGTGTGCTGTTCCTGCCAGTCGCGGCGGCTGTCTTCGTCTTTGAACAGACGCCCTGCGCCGATATGGATAAGTTGGATCAGTTTTTGTCTGTTGTTCATAGCTCACCTACGATTTGCAGGTAGCGGGCAACAAACATCATGAATGCAGCGTGAGAAGAGACCGGTTCAATGGTTTTTTCCAGCGGCTCGATATCTCTGATTAGCATCCATTCATCATCGTGCGCTGCCATCAGGTCACGTTGCTCAGTGGCTAACAACACCAGGTCTGCGTATTTGACGGCTTCGGGCAATTCAGCATCCAGACCAAAGCGGCCTAAGACTGCCTTTTCAACTCGCTTCTCTATTGCGCGATAGTCCGGCAGCAGGTTCTTCAGCGGTCTTGCCACATCACCGATGAAAGCTTCAGCAGCATCGTGAAGTAAACCATGCAGCGCCATCTCAGGCGGTACGATTTCTGAAACGTAAACCGAGTGCTGGGCGACACTGTAAAACTGCTTGGTATGACCAGCGAACCGGCAAACATTTGATAGGCCATGTGCCACAACATAAATGTCGAACTCTGATTTCTCAGGACACATAAAATCAAAATATTGACCGCTGATAGTCAAAATGTCGGGGCGCATCTCGATGATTTCTTTCTCAATTTGTGACATAGCATTCTCCTGGGTCTTCTACTGACTTAACCCCAGTGAAGGGGCTAAGTGACCCGTGTCGTGGGTCAGTCGGCGTTGCCCGGTGGGAGAAAGGCAAGAAAACCACCGTCTCGGCTGCAGTCTGTTAGTTTGGGTTTGGCACCACCTGACTGCTGACGCGCCGCTGGTTAATCGTAGTCGGGCATATTGAAGTAGGCGTTTAATTGCTCACGGTCTGACTCATCGAGGTGAACCAAACCTTGCTCTAATAGGGCTTCCCACTCACTTCGTACAAGCCCCATCGCATTAACAACTTCAACGATGCTTAGGCCAGACTTGCCAAGGCAATAGCCTTGAAGTTGTTGCTCAGCGGCATAGAGCAATCTTTCAGCCTCTTCCTGTTGTTTCGTCTCGCTTTGATCTTCCTGACAGTTCTCGCAAAACTCACTTTCCCCATCAGTGAAATCACCACAGCTGCTGTAATTTCTGCATTGGATGTACTGTTCTTCACTCATGCCAGACCTCACAATGCCGCCATATCGAGCGCCAAATTCTGGAACTTGGCTTCGGGGTTGGGACGGAAATAGAAACGGACATAGGCGCTGGAGCCGGTGATCTGCATGGAATCTTTCAACGCTTCCATGGCTTTTTTCCATTTGTGATCGTTAATCTCCAGCCGCAGCAGGCCGAGGATTCTGCCGGCACTGAGCTGGCCTTCGGTGTTGGTTTTGAAGGCGTGATCGACCAGGGCTTTGATATTGTCGTTGCTGCCTTCTGACCATTCGTGAATGCACTCATCGATCAGGGCCTTGGCGGCTTCGGCACGTTCATCGAAGTGCAGCATCTCGGCCATCTGAATACGGATCTGGCGTTTGCCGTCATAGCTGGTGAGGCTGATATTGCCTTTCTTGCCACCCAGCTTGGCGTCGTATTTTTCTGCAGCCAGTTCGACGAAGGCATAAACGTCATTCATCGCCTGGGCTTTGAAGGCGACCATCTGCTCACGCAGCTGCTCTGCCTTGCTGAACAGTTCGTCGATGAGGTCATCCCGGTCCAGATCGATCTGCTTGATTTTGCTGATCGGCACCAGGTGGCCCTGGGCGTTGACTTTGTGTTGTTCGGTATTGGTTGCTGTGTTCATGATTTGCTCCTGTTTAAGCCACAACTTTCCACTGCACCTGGCAGCCACTGACTTCGGTGGCGTACGTTTCCAGATTGCGCAGGCCAGCCCTGATGCGGGTTTTTGTGCCGCCTTTCAGACCGCCAGGTGAATTGTTGTAGCCGATGATGGTGATAGTCGGTTTGCGTGCTTCTCCGATATTGATGTCAGTGATAGTCAGGTTGCGACGTGCCAGCTCTGCCAGGCAGTGACGGACGTCTTCCACTTTTTTGCTGATGATGTCGTTTCCCACGTTTCTGCTCATGGTTAGGCTCCAATCTTGCTGTGTTGACAGCCACTTCGGCAGGCCCGGTAGAGCTGGATCCGTGTCGGGTTGGTGGCGGCATAGGGACGGCCCTGGTATTCAATGCACTGGTCGCTGGGGATAGCCCCAACGACCGGGCATTGCACGCTGCCGGACATAAATTTGCCTTCAACCAGGGCTTGCAGACGGTCTGTTCTGCCGGGGTACTTGCCCTTGATGACCTGGTTGATGACGGTGGGCGACGGGAAGCCGTCGTTCTGTCTAAGAACAGCGGCGACCTTGGCTTGTGAGGTTTTCTCACATTCGGTTTTCAGCACTTGTTTCCACTGGCTCATTTGTCATCTCCGTCTGTGTTGTCCGGGTCGTCCTTTTCTGCCTGGATACGGTCGTAGATTTCTTCGCGGTGGACACTGACGTCTTTGGGGGCATCAACACCGATACGGACTTGATTGCCTTTGACGCCAAGTACATTGACGACCACGTCGTCACCGATAATCAGGGCTTCGCCCACACGTCTGGTTAGAATCAGCATTAGTTTTTCTCCCTTCTATAAATTCGAGCCTTTGGCGGCAAAAAATCGACATCAACACCAAATGGCAGTCCTATAACTTGATTTTTGTATTGCTGTGGGTGATGACGTTTGTAAGACAAAAGCGCCTTCCCTCTGAAGCCCGGAATCCTCTCTTCAATAACGTCGTAATCAGCGCTGTAACGACCTTTCCTGAGTGGTATCAACTTTGGAGCATCCTCCGGCCACCACTGAGGTAAACGCTCAACATTTGTAATATCGAGAACGAACTCATCCATTACTCACCTTCCCTTGGCCACATGACCTTGTTTAAATTGGGATCGAAAACTTGCTTGATACGCTGGACCATGGGCGGTTTGGGTCCAGTGTTACTGCCGGGCATCAGCCGGTATCGGGCCAGTCCGCCGCCGTTGCTGGCTGGGCTGATTTCTTTGAGATAGCCCGCCTTGTGCAGATGGCCGATATAGTCCTTGGCGGTGTTCGGCTCGATTTGCGTTGCTTCGGTGGAAGCGGTGTTGACCAGGTCTTGCCAGCTGAAGTCACTGAGGATGCGAATGGAGCGCCACATCTGCTCACGGCTGGCACCGGCATTGACGTGCTGCCCTTGACGGTTGACCCGTGGCGCATGCACACCGATATCGCGTGTCAGTTGCCAGCTGATGCTGCCATCCATGCCCTTTTTGGCTTGACGTTCCAGGTAGCCAGCTGCCTCCAGGCCGATCACGTAGGTTCTGGCGGTGCGACGGTTCACTTCCGCCAGCTGGCCGTGGTCGCTGGTGTGGGCCTCGATATCGAGCAAGGTGAACTTTTTCAGTTCGCGTATGGCTTGCCAGCAGGCGTCTCTACCGGTCAGCTTGCCGCTGGCTCTGGTGATGTGTACGGGTTGGGTCATTACACCTTCCTCCTCGGCGCGTTGCCGGTGTAAAGAGGACGGTTACCCCAGAGCTTGGCATCGATTTCATCGGTGCCTTCTGAGTAGGCGGCTTGTTGCACCTGGTTGAGGTTGACGCAGATCCGGCGGGCGACGCCCATGCTTTCGCGCTGGATCATCTCTAGCAGGTCATCGGCGATGGTGATGTCCGGGCAGTAGAGTCTGGCCAGCTGCCGGGTATCTTCCAGGTCTGCTGGTTGCGCGCCTTGCCAGGCGAGCATGCGGTTGTGGAAGCGTTCCCACTTGAGCAGCTTGGTGTCGATGTTTTCTTCACCAATGAGCAGGATGGCGGCATTGGAGCCTTCATAGATGTCACGGACCACTTCGACGGCTTTCTTTTCGACGATGTGATCCATCTCATCGATAATGAGTGGTAATCCACTGAGCGCCAGTTGCTGGCTGATTTGTTCGACCATATCGGCGCTGGTCTTGGCTGGCTCGATGCCCATTTCTTTGAGGATGGCGCCGAGCAGCGATTTCTTCGTCCAGATGCTTTTGCACTCGACGTAGTAAGCGCGGTATTTGTTGGCAGCATAAGCTGCAGCAAAGGACTTACCCCAGCCACTCGGCCCGAAGAAGGTGACCATGCCTGGAAGGTGTGCCGGGCGATTCATCGCTTGTTCCAGCAACCGGGTACAGAGCATGACGTTTTGCAGCGGGGCCGTGATGACAGAGGATTCCACCCTGTCTACCAAGTTGACCACGTTTGGATTAGTTGTCATTATTTACCTCATCACGTTTTACTTACCCGCCTGCCAGCGGGTTTGTTTTTTTATGCCTCGACGCTTTCTTCGAAGCTCTCAAAATCGGCGCTGAAGTCCTGCATAAAGCGGAATTCATCGCCTTTCTGGTACATCGCCCAGAATTTCTGATCGGTTTCCGATAGCTGTTTGCCATCACGTAACCGACGGTCTAAGTTGACCCAGCGCCGGTAGCGGGCTTGCGGGTCGTCATTCCTGATAACTTGTGCTGCAGGGGGCTGCTCGGCGAATTCGGCCTGGAATGCAGCAAGATCCTGCTTTTGGTCTTCGGTGAGTTGTGGCTGCGGGACGTGTCTGCCCAGTTCGGGAGCTGGACGCAGCGGCCTGACTACTTTCGGGTTTGCCGTTTCCGGTTGCTGCCGGAAAGGCAGTCGGCTGGCGACTTCCATCACGTCCATTGCGACTTCGGCTTTGGCGGCCAGCTTGGTGGCCTTGATAAAGCGGGTGCGGTGTTTGTTGAAGCTGCGCGCCGCTTCGGTATCACCAAAGCCGGTGGCTTCAATACACTGCGCTTCGCCGATATAGCGGTTGTCCAGTGTGTAGGCGTAGACGATTTCGTGCAGCGCCTGCGGGTCAAAGCGGACGGTGATCTTCTGGCCAGCAAAGTCGAGCAGGCTCGGTGCGTGATAGCGGTTTTTACCTTGGCCTGCGGCTGAGCCAGCATCGAGCGTAAAGGTGCCGTCTTTCTGGACTTTGATGGCTTCGGCCATGAGCAGCCACATGCGGCGCTGTTCCTGGTTGGCTGTTCTGATAACAGCGCTTTGATAGCTTTCAGTGAAGGCTTGATCAAAACTTTTGCTGCCCTGGCATATTTCAGTTCGACGGCCCGGCTTGGCATTCCAGGCGAGGATTTCCTGTTCCAGTACGGCGAGGAAGGTTTCAACCGGTACCGCTTTTTTGGCGTAGTTTTCGGGCTTGGCTTGTGGGTTGGGGCCGGTATAGGCACCTTCAAACTTGGGGTGCTTGTCCAGGTATTCACCCAGGCCGCCGACACCGAAGGCACGCTCGACAGGTTTTGCCTGGCCGTGACCTTTACCCGCCAGCACTGAGGTCCAGTGGACTTTGATGCCGAGTGTCGGGAACAGGCCGAGTGGATCGTCTTCTTTGACGGTAAAGCGGTAACGATTTTTAACGCCGCCGGTCATCCATTTATTGGCTGCAGCGCGGGTGTTATCGATGGTGACGTGTTCGGGAATGCCGAATTGATCCACTACATCGCCGAAGCTGGCGCGGATGGTGTCGGTGTTTTCTGATTCATCCACGCGATAGGCGAGGATCTTGCGGCTGTAGACGTCCTGCCAGAACCAGGTTTTCATGCGGGTGATGTCACCGTTCGGCATGCGAACAAAGACGTTGTGCTGGTAGCCGTCGCCATTGATCCATTCAAGCGCGTGCAGTTCCATGACTGTTCGTTGCTGAGCCGGGAATAGTTTGATCAGGCCAGCTTCGCCTTCACGCAGGAATACTCGCGTGGCCAGTGGAATGGCTTTGATTCTGCGTTCCAGCGTCTTCTTGCTGGGGATTGTCCAGCCATGTTCGGCAGCAGCTCGTTGCAGTCGGTAGTAGCAGGCTTCGAATTCCGGTTGTTCCAGGCGCAGGTAGTCGGCCTTGTAGAATTCCCAGGCTTGTTCATCCATCTCAGCGGTGACGGTACGGCCAACAAAGCCCGGTACCAGGGCGGCTAACCAGTCCTGACGGGCATACAGCTTCACGCCTTTTTTGCTTTTGGTGCCGTGGTACCAGCCCTGCATGGTGCGGACGCTGATATCGTTTTGATCAGCGACCAGGGCGAAGGCATTTTTAAGTGTGGCACCGCTGTTTTCATTGAGCGCCATGACCTGCAGCAGCAGGTTCAGCTTGTTTTTTGCCGCGTCTTTTTGCTTTTGTGGCTTGCTGTCATAGTGCTGCCACAGCGCCTGGGCGTCATAGCTGAACTCGGTATTGTCAGGACTGCGCTTGTCAGGAGCTGGCATGTGTTGCTTCACCAAGGCGGCCTGGGTTTCTACTGGCAGGCTGGAGAGGTGGTATTCATTTGCAGATCCACCTCTTACTTTTATTTGCCTTGTCTTCCAGCCTTGTTTCGAAGCCTGCTGATTAACGCCACGCTTATACTTTGGTAATCCTGGTTTGTTTGCTAATTCAGTTGCTGTGAACCATTCCTTGTTCTGTTCAGTCATCTTCATCCCCCTCGAAATCAAGACCCGGCTGACTCTGAGAAATGACGTTTTCCCGGTGAAAAGCCACGCCAGCCAAGAGCCTAGTGAGAGCAGATGTGACAATGTCTACTGACTCTCCCTCTCTATAGAACTTGATCAGCAAACTCATCGCGTCGGCAGATAGCTGCTGTAGTTCAGCCATGCCAAGCTCATCGGTTTTTTTACCAGTGGGTATTTCAATCATGAGCTTGTGGCTTCGATAGCCCATGTACTGAGTGACATAATCCATGCCACAAACCAGCTCATAGGCCGGGATAAAACTGACTGGCATATCACCAGTTGATAGCCATTTATATAAGCGGTCTTCGCTGATAGCCATCAGCTCGGCAATAGCCGGCACGGTCAGACGCTTGAACTGCCTGGCGTACTCTTTATTGAGGCGCAGTGCGTCTTTCATGTTGTTCGGCTGAATACGTTTCCAAGCCGCTTTAGTTTTTGGAATTCTCATCACAACACCACTTCCAAATTAATTGATTGTGCGGATGTCACCGCTGCCATAGGCTGGAAAACAACTGACACAGAGAAGGGAGTCCCAGGTATGGCACAAACATTTCTTAAGCCGCTTGATGCGGGGTTTTTGCATGAGTCAAATGAGGCGTACATTTTCATTTCGTCCTCCCAGATAGAAGCTGAGCTAGACGTTTTCCTTGCTGCCTTGCCTGGAACACCAGGCGAAACGGATCGCGAGGCTGACCAGGCGCAGTTGATAGAGCTGTCGGCATGGTTGCTTGACGGTGCGCCATTCGTGCTTTTACCCAGTCTCGGCGAGATGCAGCGTGTTGTTTCGCAGTGGAATGAGAGCCAAACCCAACAGGTTCGATATCGGCTTGAGCAAGTTCGGCAGGCGCTGGCTGCAGCTGCTCGCATTCAGGGCAAGGATTTTGGCCAGACAGATACATTTGCTGTATCACCGACATGGAATCGCCGCTGGAGCGACCTGCTAATGGGCAGGCTATGTCCGGCTTACGTTGGTTACGTCTTTGCAGGGGACTTTTAGCCATGATCAGGCGCTCTCAGCTAATCCGGCTTCAGCTAATCGTGCCTTGGCTTGATCAATTTTTGTTTGCCTCAATTTTTTTGAATCTGACAGATAGCGAGGTTTGTCTGGAAAGACTTCAGCAACGTCTTTATGTATCAACAAGGCGATTGATTTCGCTACACGCGGGCTTTCAACTCGACGTGCACATACATTCATCACATGTTGATAGGTGCAGCCGATCGCTTCACCAGCGGCAGCCCAAGAAAGCCCCTCATCTTTCAGCGCTTTATGTATTTGGCTGTAGTTCATTGTTACAATCCCTATTTAGACACACACAAACACAAATATTTACCCGTATGTGTTTGCTTAAACCAAATATATAACCATGAATGAGTAATAACAACCCATATGTGTTGTTTTCGTAACCCAATAGATGAAAAATCGACTAATTGATTGATATAAAAAGAGATTCACAAGATGCGTGAGTTAGAAAAAATTGATTTGGAAAACATCGCCGGACGGTTAAAACTCATTCGTGGTAAAAAATCGCGCGGCAAATTTGGAAAATTGATCGGCATTCACCCGAATACGTTAGCCAATTATGAGAATGCATTAAGAACGCTGGGCGCAGACGCATTAATAGGCCTAACCGATATCGGTATAAATCCAATGTGGGTGCTTACAGGAGAAGGAAATATTCTGATAGATGAGAACGAGCTTGGCCCAGGCTTCTATGAGAACAAACAATATCGCGAATTTTACGAAGACTTTCGATCCCACTTACAAAATTCTAAAAAGAACCAATCAATACAAGAATCAACATCAGAAACAAACACTTACAGAAAGAGGGATCAAGAAAAAAAAGCGGGATCATCCGATCCTACTTTCAATGACAAAGCGGGATCAGATATCAAGGATTATTCAGCAGGAACTGGGAGCTTCATGGAGGCATTCGCCCACATTCCTCTCTTCGATGTGAAAGCATCGGCTGGTAACGGCTCTGTCGTTCATGAAGAAGAAGCAACAGATGCGCTGATGTTTAAAAGGGAATGGATTCATAATGAGCTACACAGTAGCCCGGCTAATCTTTATCTAATCTATGTTGAAGGCGAGAGCATGGAGCCTGTATTGCGCCCAGGCGACGTAATACTGGTCGATCACACTGACAACATTGCTAAGCGTGATGGCATCTATGTAATAAGAATGGGTGAATCGTTACTGGTAAAACGGCTGCAGCGTCTACCGAATCATCGCCTGAAGGTTACTAGCGATAATCCTGCGTATGAGCCCTTTGAGATATCCCTGGATTTTGATTTACAGAATGAGATGTCAATTATTGGCAGGGTTGTCTGGAGTGGCCGTCGGCATTAATCACAGATCGCGATTCATGTGTCTTAAACTTGAATATCAACAAATTGATCGCGATCCATAAACTCTCTTTAATTCACTATTAAATTATCCTAAAAGCCGCATTCTCATTAGCTTCATCCCATTTAATACCATTTAATCCCGGTATATCCCGCTGTTCTTAATCCTTCTGTCCTCATTCACCCTCCATGTTATTCACATTATCTGTGGATAAGTCTGTGAATTGTCACGGCAAAAATCGCTAAGTAACTCTCAAGCTGAGTAAACTTTGCCCTGGTTAAAAGTTAGCCAGCCGCTGTCAGGCTTGTGAAAGCCATTGCTTGCCTGGCATTTGAGGACTATGCTTGGGAGTAATGCTGACCCGCCGCTTGTCTCTGTCAGTAACAATATTTTGTTTACTGCCGGATTTTCAGACATGAGTAAAAATACCCGACAAATCATGATCTTGCGTCATGCCAAAGCCGAAACCGAAGCGGTAAGCGGTGATTATGCCCGCGCCCTGACTTCAGCGGGAAAACAGCATGCCCGCCAGCTTGGACAGCATATTCATGATCTGAGACTGATTCCTCAATCCATTTACTGCTCCGGTGCCCGACGAGCGCTGGAAACCGCCGATATTGTCTGTGAACAACTTTTTATTGCTACCGGCCAGGTCACGGTCCGTGAACAGCTTTACCTGGCCGATACCCCCGTTTTGCTGAACTTGCTGCAGGCACTGAACCAGCGCATCAGCCGGGTGATGCTGGTCGGCCACAACCCTGCTTTGGAAGATCTGGTCGACTGGCTCAGCAAAGACGGTTTTGAGAGCGAGCAGCACAGCGGAAAACGTCTGTTGCCAGCCAGTCTTGTGGTGCTGGAATACAACGGCGACTGGTCCGCACTGGGTTCGAAAAGCTGTCGCATCAGTCAGATTATTCATGGCAAACATCTGAAACCGGCCTGAGCATGAAACAATCTGCCTGCCAGGAGTTTCCGCTGCTGTTATTAACAGAATTGGCACAGATAAAACGCTGGCGTAAAACCGCGATCTTGGCTGAGGATCCAGAGGGTGTGCACCAGCTCCGGGTGAGTCTGAGACGCATGCGCAGCGCCTTTGACATTTTCAAACCGGTATTGCAGCCAGACTATCGGCAGCGCTGGCAAAAAGAACTCAAAACGCTCGCCCGTTTTCTGGATGAAGCCCGGGATCTGGATGTATTTTTGCTGACCCACTTTAATGAGAACAAAACTGATGCTTCCGTTCTGGAGAGCCACCTTCGCAAGCAAAAGAAACGCAGTGATAAAAAGCTATGTCGGCTGTTGCAATCAAAACAGTTTAATAAACCGCGCCGACAGCTAAAAAAACAGCTGAAAAACAAGCACTGGAGCCGAAAACATGGACGTCATTGCTCAATGCTGACCACCACGCTGGCTGCCAGGCAATTGCAACAACACTATGAGCAGGTACAAAAGCAATTATCAGCACTCGATATCAACAATGAGGCTGCCCTGCACCGATCACGGATCCGTATTAAACAACTGCGCTATGGTTGCGAATTACTGGCTCCAGTGCTGAAACACAAAACCAATGCGTCTTTTATTACAGCGATGAAGGCCTTACAGGATGATCTGGGACTGATTCATGATGCCTATGTGCAGCAGTTAATGCAGCATGATCTTCCGCCACCAACACAGGATGAGTTTCGTACTATTGCGCATAAATCCCAGGCCAACAGTGATCAGCTTAAAGCGACGCTGGCTGGAAAATTAAAGTGCTTTTCTGCGCTGCCATTGCCCTGGCATTCACTCAAGCAAGACTGAAAATTTGTTTGTCCACCTGCATGACTCTGATAGACACGCTATTCGGCTACAGCAGCGTCACGAATTGTGCTCAGTTTAATCTGTCACTATTGCCGGGTGAGCAAATACAGCAATAGCAAATTGCTGATCAGCAACACAATCGTTAATGAACGCCAGAAGCCGACCGGGTGTCGCTGCATCAAGGGTAACTGCTCTTCCCTCAGGTAATCGGGATTGGGTTTGACCAGGTCAGATTCGAATTCCGAAGTCGCTTCATAGCGGGATTCCGGGGATAACTGCACCGCCTTTCGAATAGCCTTGTCGACCCAGTGTGGTATGTCACTGATAGATTCACTCACAGGCCGGTAACGAAGTCGATTCAGGCCCCGCTGATCGCGGACAGCGGCCAGCTTCTCCCCGTAAGGCAGTTTGCCGGTCAGCATCTGGTAAACAATGCAGCCCAGCGAAAACAGGTCGGACTGGGGTGTGCCGGGTTTGCCCAACAGATATTCCGGTGCCGTGTAATGCTTGGTGCCCAGCAGTTCCCTGCGCTCCACCGGCGTCGAAATATCGGCAATCCCGGCAATTTTGGTCGAGCCGAAATCGATGATCTTGAGCACACCGTCGTGGCTGATCATGATATTGCCGGGTTTGAGATCCTGGTGCAGCATATCCAGCCGGTGAAAGGCCCGCAGACCATTGGCAATCTGCGGCACCAACTCGCGTACTGTTTTCAAATCCAGAGTGCCGACATCATCGAGCCATTGCTCCAGCGTTTTGCCGTTAACATGCTCCAGCACGTAATACAGGAAGCGACGCGGACGCTTTTGCTCCACGGTACGCACCACATGTGGATTGTCGACTCGGCGCCCTATCCATTCTTCCAGTTGAAAGCGTTCCAGGTAGGCCGGATCATCTTCGAAATTGACCGAAGGCGTTTTGAGTACGACCTTGTCACCAGTCTCGGTATCCACTGCCAGATAGAGCTGACTGGTAGAGCTGGCATGCAGTTCCCGGCTGATGCGGTAGCCATCGAGAATGACCCCTTCGTAGAGTTCTGGCGGAAATGGCAACTTTGTAAGCTGGGCGAAAACTTCATTGGGATCCTGGCTGGGCAGTTGATCCACCCGCAGCACCTGACAACTGACATTATCAGGGCTCTGCTGTTCAATGGCCTGACGACAGATCTGCTCAGCCAAAGCCGCTAGATCAGAATTGTCACCTCGCATCAGGCTACGCAACTGTTTGTCGCTGATTACATCATGCACGCCATCGGTCGTCAGTACGAAGCGGTCGCCCTGCTCTACGGTCAGGGATTTGTAATCAATGTCCAGGCAGTAATCGACACCGAAAGCACGGCCCAGATATTCTTTATCATCATCTATGCGGATGCGATGATCGGTAGTCAGTTGTTCCAGCTCGCCATCACGAAACAGGTAAATCCGTGAGTCACCGACATGAAATAAATGCGCCGTGGTGGACTTGATGACAATAGCGCTGAAGGTACTGGCCAGTCCCCTTGAGACATCTTTGTAGTAACTGCTCTGACCATGCATCCAGGTATTGATGGCGGTCAGCACCTTGCCCCCGGACTGTTTTACCGACCAGGAGTCGGGGGTACTGAAATAGTCGGTAATAAAACCGGTAATACAGGCCTGACTGGCCTGTTTGCCCTCGGCACTGCTGCTGATACCATCAGCCAGCGCACAGGCCACGCCTTTGGTTTCCAGCATGACCAGGTTGGAAGGCACAGAGTAGCCCAGTGAGTCCTGATTCTCGGTCTTTACCCCTTTATCAGAATACTGGCCAACTGTAACCTTCAACCTGGCAACCATGATTACCCCTGATTAGTGGACGTCAATCATTTGCACAGTACCGTCAGGCAGAATCTCCGCCATCTGGCCCTGTGGTTCGTCCATAAACTGTACCGCAATCAGTGCCAGCACAGCGGTACCGGCGATAACAAAGAAGAAAGTCTGGGCCGAAACAAATGACAACACGGTCAGGAAGGTGACCGCGCCAACATTACCGTAAGCACCGGCCATACCGGCGATCTGGCCGGTCAAACGACGCTGTACCAGTGGCACCACGGCAAAGACCGCGCCTTCACCGGCCTGAACAAAGAACGAACAGGCCATGGTCGCCAGTACCGCAAACACCAGGAACCATTCCGGCGTAATCATGCCCAGCACCACATAGCCTACGGCAAGACCGCTAATGCAGATGGTCAGGGTTTTCTTTCGTCCCAGTTTGTCACTGAAGAGACCACCAACCGGACGAGATACCAGGTTCATAAAGGCAAAACCGGAAGCCAGCAGACCCGCCTGAACCGCACTGATTTCAAAAGTATCACTGAAAAACAGCGGTAACATCGACACCACGGCCAGCTCAGAGCCAAAAGTGGCGAGGTAAGCAAGATCCAGTACCGCGACCTGCTTGAACTTATAACGGTGAATTTCAGGTACTTCGGTGGTAAACACCTCTTTGTTGACCTGGTAAATGTGATAAACCTGATAAAAGAACAGGGCTACCAGGCCGATATAGACAGCGACACTGATGCTTTGAGACAGCAATGACACACCGCTGGGTGACAGTTTCCAGGTCAGCAGACCCAGAGCCGCATAAAGCGGAATGCTCATAATAATGTACAGGTAGAAATCGCCTTTGCTGGTGACTTCCATCGCACCGGATTTTTTTGGTTTGAAGTAAGTCGAGCCTTTTGGTGTATCTGAAACACTGTTGTAGTAGATGATGGAATAAACCAGAGCCATCGCACCGGTCACCGCCAGCGCATAGCGCCAGCCCTCATCACCGCCGAACAACAGGGCAATGGTTGGCAGTGACATTGCCGCCGCCGCTGAACCGAAGTTACCCCAACCGCCGTAGATGCCTTCGGCCAGCCCCACCTGCTTGGCCGGGAACCACTCGGAGATCATGCGAATACCAATAACAAAACCGGCACCGACAAAACCCAGCATAAAACGGGCTGCAGCCATCTGCTCGAAGCTGTCGGCAATGGCAAAGAAAAAACAGATAAAGCTGGATATGCCCAGTAGCATACTGAACATGATCTTGGGGCCGTATTTATCGACCAGCATGCCCACCACGATACGCGCCGGAATGGTCAGCGCCACATTCAGAATCAACAGGGTTTTGACCTGCTGGTCATCAAGACCAAGCGTATCGCGAATCGAGACCATCAGTGGTGCATGGTTAAACCAGACCACGAAGGAGATAAAAAATGCCATCCAGGTCAGATGGAGCGTGCGGGTCTTACCGCTGAAAGATAGTAGGTTTAGCTTTTGACTAGACATGAATACAGTTCTCTCTTTAGAACACCTTACCAACATTGGTTCGGCTTCTAAGTGCTGGAATCATGCCAGTTCTGTAAGTGACTGTTTTGTCAGAAACAAGCAGAATAAATAGGTATTAGACAGTCCACTTTCAAACTAAAACGGTGCAGGCTGCACTGAAGCAGTGCAAATCAGGGCAAGTCGATAGCGGCTAGATCTTCGTCATTCCAGTCGAGGTCGGCGCAGAACACCAGAATCTTGTTATCCACCTCAATTGCCTGGGAGACCGTCACACACATATGTGAGCCCGCCACAGACAGATAGGGACGACTGATTTGGATGGTATCCGGGTGCTGCAAGGCCCGGTGATGATAATGACGATGTGACCAGTTGGCATTCTCGCCGGCAAGCAATGGAGAAAAGCGAATATCCAGCCGGGTAGTAAACTTGGGAGAGTAGAGACTGCGACCAATCTGATGCCCCTGCTGATCGAGCAGAAAGCAACGCACTACGCGATCATCCTCAAACAGTGCTTGCCCGCATTGCTCGAGACGCTGACTGTGGCGAAAGCTCTCAACCTCTTGCTGATAGCGCTGGCGTAACAGTTCAAACTGTTGCTGCATGCGCCGGCTGTACTGACAGCTGGCGCTGTTTTTCTGGCTCAGCAATGCCTCCATTTTGGTGGCAAACTGATAATCTTTAATTTGTGAATGCGGTTTACCGAAATAAAAGCCCTGCACCATATCGGCATTGCTGGATATGGCCACCAGTGCTTCTTTTTCCGTTTCAACGCCCTCGACCACAACCAAACTGCCGGTTTCATGGATCAATGACACAATCCCAGTCAGGATACGCTCCACCTTGAGAGATTCACTGGCCTGTTTGACCAGGTTACGGTCAATCTTGACGATATCCGGTTTCAGTTCCCAGATACGGTCGAAATTGGAATGGCCGGCACCAAAATCATCAATCGCTATCAGGCAGCCCATGCCCCGGAAGTGCTCTATCAACTGCCGTAAATAGGTGCGGTCATCAATTTCACTTTCCAGAATTTCGATAACAATGCGTCTTGCCGGAATCCCAGTGCGGGCGATAATTTGCCGCATAAAACCGGCCTCAGGCCGCTCGGTAACCAGACATTGGGAATTGAGATTGAGAAACAGCCAACTACCCTTGTCGTCCTGAGCGGCAAAGTTCTCGGCATGCAGCTTGCGACAGATTCTGTCGAGTTCCAGTTGTTGCTGACTATGACTGGGGCGCTGGAAAACCTCACCCGGCATCAATTGTCGGCCTTCCACATCATAGGCACGCAATAAGCCCTCATAGCCAACAGGGCGCCGATGGGCGATGCTGAAAATAGGTTGAAACGCGGAGGTCAGAATCAGTCCGTCGAAGCTGGCCGCGTGATGGGGTTGGTCCTGAAAAGCGGTACTCACGCAGCCAGGTTCCTCAGTCGATTGATTGTACACAATACTTTATCATCAAATTAGGTTTACAGATAGCGAGTTTAGCGACCAACTCGACATTTTCTTTAAATCAAATCAACACTTAAAAGCCTGTGTCTGAGTGAGGCAGACGATGCATTTATCAGGCTACTTTTCGTGCATGACGCTGGTGCAGGAAATGAATGACTTCAGAACGATAGTGGTTGTAATCAGGATTATCAGCCAGTTCCAAACGCTTACGTGGCCGGGGCAGGTTCACATCCATGACCTCACCGATACTGGCTGCCGGCCCATTGGTCATCATCACGATTTTGTCCGACAGCAATACCGCCTCGTCCACATCGTGTGTAATCATAATCACCGTATTATTCAACTCAGCCTGAATATCCATCAGTGAATCCTGCAAATGCGCTCGCGTCAGCGCATCCAGCGCGCCGAATGGTTCATCCATCAGCAGCACCTTGGGTTCCATCGACAGCGCCCGGGCAATGCCGATACGTTGCTTCATACCACCGGAGATTTCCGCCGGCATTTTATGCTTGGCATGACTCATATGCACCAGTTCCAGGTTGTGATTAACCCAGTCGCGGATTTCATTTCTGGAGCGGGTCTTGCCAAATACCGACTTCACTGCCAATTCCACATTCTGGTAACAACTTAGCCACGGGAACAGCGAATGGTTCTGAAACACAATGGCACGGTCGGGTCCGGGGTCGTTGACCTCCTTGCCTTCCAGCACCACACCACCCTCGGTGGCCTGGTACAGACCGCCGACGATATTCATCACTGTCGATTTGCCACAGCCCGAGTGACCGATAATGCTGACAAACTCCCCTTTGTCGATCTTCAGGTTCACATTCTCCAGTGCCCGGAACGGTCCGTTGGGAGTTGGAAAGTCGATACTCACATGGTCGATATTAAGATACTTATCCATCATGAACTCCTAGCGGATGACCGCGTTTTTATCGTATGAGAAAAATTTCTGGAAGCTGAGCGTGATGCGGTCCAGCACAAAGCCGATAATGCCGATAGTGAGCACGGCCACCATAATGCGGCTGAGCGACGAGGAACTGCCGTTCTGGAACTCATCCCAAACGAACTTACCCAGTCCCGGGTTCTGCGCCAGCATTTCCGCGGCAATCAGCACCATCCAGCCGATACCCAGCGAAATCCGCAGGCCGGTGAAAATCATCGGAATCGATGCCGGGATCACCACTTTCAACACGGTGGTGAAATAGCCCAGGCGTAATACCCGCGCAACATTAATCAGGTCCTTATCAATCGATGACACGCCCACTGCCGTGTTAATCAACGTCGGCCACAATGAACATAAGGTCACGGTCAGCGCTGAGGTAATAAAGGATTTCTCAAACATCGGGTTATCGGACACGTAGACCGCACTGACCACCATAGTCACAATCGGTAGCCAGGCCAGCGGCGACACTGGTTTAAAGACCTGAATTAATGGGTTCAGCGCTGAATAAATGGTATCCGACAGCCCGGCGATAATACCGATAGGCACAGCGATCAGGGTGGCTATAAAAAAGCCCACAAACACCGTGAACAGGCTGGTCAGGATCTGATCAAAAAAAGTTTCCTTGCCGGTGTAGGGACGAATTGTCACCTCGGCATCAGGATTTTTTTCCAGCTTGGCAGCGTTACGTTTTTCCTGGCGCTCATAAAAGGCCACCTCACGCTCACGCGCCTCATTATGTTCATCAACCAGGACATTGACCTGTTCCCACACCTGGGTGGGTCCCGGCACCTGCCCCAGGCTGGTAATCACCTTGGCAGCACCCATATGCCAGAGCATCAGGAAGACGACAACAGCAAACAGCGGGACGCCAACCATCTTGCCGAACTCCTGAAGCTGATGTTTGGGTGAATCACCGGTGCTCAGTTTGACCAGCGGCACAAACCAGTTCAGACCGGTCAGTTCCAGGAAATAAATCAGTTTATCTTTCATATTGACTCTTTAATGTTGGGTCGAAACAATCATCCCGCCTGCCGGGCAGGCGGGATAGCTTGGTTGTTTCTGTTATTACTCAACGACCTCTTCACCTTTCAGACCGATCGGGAATTGTTCCAGATAGGCATTAGGCTGGGTGCCGTCGAAAGTAATCTCGTCAATAAACTCGGTTTGCGCCGGTTTGAAACCGGTTTCGGTTGCAAAGTCGGGGAACGCTGAGGCCGGCAGTTTGCCTTCTTCAATCAGTTCCCTGGCCGCCACCGCGTAGATATCGGGACGATAGACTTTCTTGGCGATATCCATATACCAGCTGTCCGCTTTAGGCTCGGCAATCTGCCCCCAACGACGCATTTGCGTCAGGTACCAGACCGCATCGCTGTAGTACGGATATGTGGCGTTATAGCGGAAGAACACATTGAAATCGGGAATGGCACGCTTGTCGCCTTTTTCATATTCAAATGTGCCAGTCATGCTGTTGGCGATGACTTCATAGTCAGCACCGACATAACGGCTTTCCGACAGGATTTCCACCGCTTCCGGACGGTTGGCATTGTTGTTTTCATCCAGCCAGTGAGCGGCACGGATCAACGCTTTGACGACAGCAACGTGAGTGTTGGGATTTTCCTCAGCCCAGGCTTTGCTGACACCGAAGACTTTTTCCGGATTGTTTTTCCAGATTTCATAGTCAGTGATGACCGGCACGCCAATCCCTTTGAATACCGCCTGCTGGTTCCAGGGCTCACCGACGCAGTAACCGTAAATGGTGCCGGCTTCCATGGTGGATGGCATTTGGGGTGGCGGTGTAACCGACAGCAAGGCATCAGCATCAATCTGACCGCTGACATCGCCTTTATGCGGTGCGTAGTAGCCCGGGTGAATACCACCGGCGGCCAGCCAGTAACGCAGTTCATAATTATGGGTGGAAACCGGGAACACCATGCCCATATTGAAAGGTTTGCCTTCGGCTTTATAGGAGTCAACCACCGGTTTCAGCGCTTCGGCACTGATCGGGTGCACCGGTTTGCCGTCTTCCCGCTTGGGAATATTGGGTTTCATTTGTTCCCAGATATCATTGGAAACGGTGATGCCATTACCGTTAAGATCCATACTGAACGCGGTGATGATGTCGGCCTTGGTACCGAAACCAATGGTTGCACCCAGAGGTTGTCCGGCCAGCATGTGAGCACCGTCCAGGGTGCCGTCAATCACGCCATCAAGCAGGACTTTCCAGTTGGCCTGGGCTTCCAGGGTGACGTAGAGACCTTCGTCCTCGAAAAAGAATTTTTCGTAGGCAATCGCCAGCGGCGCCATATCGGTCAGTTTGATAAAGCCGAACTTGAGGTCCGGTTTTTCAATGTCGCCCGGTGCAGCATAAACCGACGTTGCTGACATCATGCCGGTGCTGAATATCAGGCTGGCTGCCGCCAGGGTCTTCACCAGCTTGCGGCGTGTGATCGATAAAGGATTTTTAAGCATTATGTGCTCCCAAAAATGTGTGCAAAAAAAAGACGCCCTGGTCGAGCTAAGCTCAACAAGGACGTCTTTATCCATCGTTCTGTTTTTTTAAGTTACCCGCCGTTGGGTCGTGACTCGGATTCAGGGTTGCAGATAATATGCCAACTAGATGCCTAATTTGTTTTTACCCTTTTATCAGTCACTTATGCGTTAATTTAAAAAAACAATCAGACTGACTTTTTTGCACAGTTTTAGTTAATGGGTGGAATTGGCGCACACCGCTGGTGCGGATTTAAACGGATTTTTTGGGTTCCAGCAGGTTGGCTGTCGCCAGGATATTCTGGGCCAGTTGGGCCAGACGCATATTCTGATTCATCGCTGAAGTACGCAGCAGACGATAGGCTTCATCCTCACTGCACTCACGCTGCTCCATGATCAACCCCTTGGCACGATCAATGATCTTGCGATCGGCCAACGAGGTCTTGAGTTCTTTTATATGCTCTTGCATTGACTGGTATTGACGAAAGCGTGCTATCGCTGTGCGCAGAATGGGCAAAACCCGGTCCTCACGAAAGCCATCGACAATATAAGCACTGACGCCCGCCTGTATCGCCTGCTCAATGGCATCATCACGATCATCATGAGTAAAAATCACAATGGGGAGAGGAAACTGTTCGTTGATGATTTTGAATTTGTTGAGCAGTTCACTGTCACTGGCATCGAACACAGCGATGATCAATTCCGGTTCGACTGTCCATTTCAGTGACAATAACTGCTGCAAAGTCGCGCCTTCAAAAATGATTTTGTAGTCAGAATCAGCCAGCACCGAGGCAATGTGCCCGGTCACCTCCGGCTGTTCACTGATCACAATAGTGTTGATGATAGATTCAGAATTCATAGCGGCATTGCTCATATCATTCGGGTGTGTTGTTGAGAGGCATAATGAATAATGATGCCGAATACTTTCAGCACCTCATCAATGGCCCGGGTCGAGGTATTGAAATAATCGTTTGTATCGAGTTGCAGCTTGCCTTCCTTTAGTACATGGTTTTCAACCATGCTGATAAGTTTGCTGATACTGTCTGAAATTGCGTTGGATGCCGTCTGTAATGACTGCCTCAGGTCATGGTTATCTATGGTATGGATCTGCTTGACCAGTTCGTTCGTTGTGCTTTGCACCGAAATGCGCAGGAAATCGAGAATGATACGGTCCGCCCCTTCGCAAACCCCACGGGCACAGATACCGGAACCGATAGCCCGCGTCTGGCCAACCGTTTCAGCCACGCGCAGTGTATCAAGGCAGATTTCTGAAACACGGGTACAGCGATCCAGCATCATCCGGTGCAGGTCATGATCCCGCATCACATCATCCAGCAGAGACAATTGACCATCGATCATCAGGCTATGCTGGCGTACCAGGTTGTGAGATTTGAGATCACCGGCCAGCGCATGTTTTTTCAGTCTGGGCCAATGTTCAGCAAAGGATGCCCACTGCGGGAAACGCGTCAATTGATGACTGTCACCACTGGCAATCAGTTGATCGATATCGCGCTGCAGACTCACCAGATTGGGTTTCAGCTTGTCATTACCCTGGCTGACCGCATTGCTGGTGCCGCGGTGTTTCTGACAGCTATCAATAATGCGTTTGAGGTGTACCGTCAGCAGGATACCCTGCTCCACCCGGCTTTGTTCTTCACGCCTTAGTATGGCAAGACGACTGACAATAAATAATAGGCACACAACGGTGAGGCCACCGATAAACATCGGATACATTTTTGCTCTCCAGTGAACAAACGTGCCCTGGCTGGCTGTTTAGCCCCAGGCCACCAGAACACCGGCCACGAGTCCCAACGGTGAAATCATGACCATGAATACTAATTTCACCAACTCTTTCAGCAGATACATCAAATCAATGAAATAGCCCATCGCTTTTCTCCCTGCGCGGTTGATTACAATGAATGATTTTGCATAAGCTGTGCCAACACTTTTTCTTTTAATTATCAGCATCTTATATTTTTCTGGCAGTCATCTCATGCGACATTATGGTGTTGCCGCGATATTTGCTGAACAAAACTGGTGCAGTGCAGGCCGGCTGTTTCAGGCCGACAGAGACAACAAAGCCGGGCATAACCCGGCTTTATTGTGGTGAAAACAGCAGACTTTAAAACTTAACCTGTCCCCACATCCAGAATTTCTCGGTATCGGTCAGACCAAATTCATCATCGGCGTTGTAGTCAGCATATTTGACCCCGACGGTGTAATGCTTTTTGAAAGTCTTGGCCAGCATGATGTCGAATTCTTCACCGGCATCCAGACTGTTTTCGTCGGTTTCAAAATCATGGTACTGGGCCACCAGCTTGGCCCCTAATACATTACCGACCAGGGTGACGTAGGTGTCTTCGAGGCCATCTGTCGGCGTATTCAGGAACTTATCTGCCCAGCCCTGATAAGCATGATTGGTACCCAGCGGGGTTCGGAAACTGAAGTTGCCGTCACCTTCCTGCACTTCATGAGACAGTTTTAATAACCAGCCTTTGTACTTACCGCCCACTTCGAGCAGGGTGTAATCCTGCTTATCCATTTCACCATCCGCATAGTCATCCTGGGTCGCATATTCAGCGGTGTAAACCAGTTTGAATGACTCGTTTAGAGGCTGAGCACCAGAGATGCGTGCACCATAGGTGGCGCGGGAATACGCACTGTCATCGACTGAATCTTCATAGTCCAGCAAATAGGCATAGCCCTCCAGGTTGCCGATAGGCAGGCCGGCATACTTCAAGTTGAACAGATGGCTGTCCATATGGATCTCACCATCATCCACCATCATCGCAGCCAGATTACCGTCATCACCGAAAATGGTTTGTACTTTATCAATATAGGCATAACTCAGCGAGGTATCGGGCAGCGATGTGTTTACAACGCTGAAGGCATCAAAAGTCTGCCAGTTCTGACGCCAGCCGACGGTACCAATAAAGCGGTGGAACGGTGCGTCACGATAAGTGATGATCTGACGGCCGAATTTAAACGTGGTATCGAAAGCGTCATAGGCTAGATAAGCCTGGTTGACTTCAGTCCCTTCCGGATCCGCCACAATCGGATAACTGGGCTCATCATTGGTGCCGGCGGCGTTGAATTTATCTGAGCCCAGATGTGACACATCTTCAAACTCGACAAAACCACTGAAACCATGGAAGGCACCGGTTTTATAACCGAGTGTGGTGCGCAGCGTATAAGCATCCGCTTTTTTATCTATGCCATCCTGATCGACATTTTCATAGCGTGCACGGGCAGAAAAACTGACCTTGCCGCCCGTCAAGGCTTCCATAAAGGCATCGTCGGCCGCAGCAGTCGGGGCAATGGCAAAACTACTCAGGCCTGTTGCGATAACGGTCAGAGCAGTGAGTTTCTTCATTCTTGGCATATTTTTTCCTCGCATAAAAAAGCCACAACGGGCTTACCCCGTTATGGCTTCGTTACCTTGATTAATAATTATTGTAAAAACTTAAAATTAGCTGCATCGTTGCAGAGTCACTAGTCTTAACGTTTGCAACCATGGTGCCAATTCGTTATATGATTGATTTTATTGGATTTTATAAGGTTTATTATAAAACCACCACATAAAATGCACCAATTGGATACTTATTTCATTCGATACTGCACTAGTACGAAACAAGACTGACTATGTGAAAGAAATAAAAAAGGCCGGGAGCTGTATGACTCTCCCGGCCTCTCGTTGTCAGGCTTGGCAATCTGGGTGGTGATTAATGGCCCAGCAGCTTTTTTAACTCCGGTACACAGGAGCCACAGTTTGTCCCGGCATTGAGCTTGCTGCCAATCTCCTCCACCGATTTGACATGGCCGGTGCCGATGGCTTCCTTGAGCGTGTTCTCACCAACGCCAAAACAGGAGCAGACAATCGCACCACAATCTTTTTGCCCCTTGCCGGGCTGTCCTACCAGCAGGCTGTATCGCTCTTCGTCACTGAGCGCGTCAGTGGCAAACAATTGCGATAACCATGAGCGCGCCGGTAATTCGTGGCTGGGCGCTATAAAGACAACGCCTTCAAGCCGGTTTCTGACAATAATCCCGGCCCGGTAGCGACCGGCTTTTTTATCAATAAAGTCCAGCCATTCGCCCTCTTTTCCCAAATGCTCCTGTGCCCAGGACACCGGATTGGTAATCTCTTTCTCACCGGCAATTTCATAGCGCCAGAACTGGGCACCTCTGACCTTGACCCAGTAATTGGCATCTTTCACTGAAATCGGATGGCGCGACAGGATAAAGCCATGCCAGGTCGGTTGATAAGGACGAATTTTGACTGGCGTATGTTTGGATTCAGGTTGACCTGATAGCGGGTCGTAAACCGCCGCCACCAAAGCATCGACCCGCGCCATTGAGGCAAACTGGTTACTCCAGTGAATCGGCACAAATACGCTGCCCGGCCGCTGCTCATCGGTCATCACCACACGCACAATCATCTTGCCCCACTGGCTGCTGACCATAGCCAGCGCCCCATCGGTCAGATCCCAGTTGGCGGCATCGACCGGGTGGATCTGCACCATCGGTTCCGGAATATGAGCATTGAGTCTTACCGCTCGACCGGTACGGGTCATGGTATGCCACTGATCGCGGATACGGCCGGTGTTGAGCACCAGCGGGTATTCATCCGAGGTCAGGTTTTGCGGTAATCGCGGTTCTATCGGCACCATGCGTGCTTTACCGCTGGGGGTAAAGAACTTTTTATCGCTGAATAATCTAGCCGTACCAGCCGGGGCCTGCTCCGTCACCGGCCACTGAATCGGTGCCAGTTTTTCATAGGCTTCGTCAGTAATATCGGCCAGTGCGCTCAAATCAAAATCGCGGCTGCCGTCATTTTCAAATGCCGACAGGCGGGCATGTTCACGGAAGACATCGACCGGTTTTTCAAACGGGAAGGCTTTTTCAAAGCCCATCTTACGAGCCACCTGGGTGATGATCCACCAGTCGGGTTTAGCCTCACCGGGTAATGGCAAAAAGGCGCGCTGATGGCTGATCCGGCGTTCAGAGTTGGTGACGGTACCGTCTTTTTCACCCCAGGCGGCCGCCGGCAACAAAATATCGGCGAGTTCTGTGGAGTCGGTATTGCTCTCGCATTCCGACACGACCACCAGTTCGCAGTTTTCCAGCGCCGCTTTGACAGCATCGGCTTCAGGCAGACTGACCACCGGGTTGGTGGCCATGATCCAGACAGCCTTGATTTTGCCCGCCGCCACATCCTTGAACATATCAATGGCCTTGGCACCATTTTCAGTTGCCAGACGATCGGTATCCCAAAAGCGCGAGACCCGGTCATGATGTTCGGGGTTGGTGATCTCCATATGGGCCGCCAGTTGATTACTCAGACCGCCGACTTCGCGTCCCCCCATCGCATTGGGCTGGCCGGTAATCGAAAACGGCCCCATCGCAGGATTACCCACGCGGCCAGTCGCCAGGTGGCAATTGATAATGCTGTTGTTTTTATCGGTGCCCGAAGTCGACTGGTTCAGCCCCTGAGAATACAGCGTGATGGTCTTCTCGGTAGAGGCAAATAACTGGTAGAACTTAACAATGTCATCTTCCGGCAGCTCGGTCACAGCGGATACCTGCGGAA
Organism: uncultured Methylophaga sp.; assembly: GCF_947259025.1. Lineage (GTDB taxonomy): Bacteria > Pseudomonadota > Gammaproteobacteria > Nitrosococcales > Methylophagaceae > Methylophaga. The sequence goes on along the minus strand of NZ_CAMYKO010000007.1, from coordinate 104,774 downwards.
TATTACCGGCCGTCTCCTTGGCCGCTTTTAAGGCAGCAGAAAAGCCTTCGGTATGCTGTTCGAGGAAGTCCATATCGAGGTAATCTTCCTGTTTAAGGAAGTTCAGCAGACCGTTAAACAGGGTGCCATCGGAGCCAGGGCGTAATGGCAGGTGCAGATCGGCAATATCACTGGTTGACGTCTTGCGGGGATCGATCACCACGACTTTCATATCCGGCCGGTCCTGCTTGGCCTGGTTGATGCGCTGATAAATCACCGGGTGACACCAGGCGAGGTTGGAACCGACCATCACGATCAAGTCGGCCTGTTCCAGATCTTCATAGCTGCAGGGCACCGAGTCGCTACCGAAAGCCCGTTTGTAACCGACCACGGCAGAAGACATACAAAGCCGCGAGTTGGTGTCGATATTAGCACTGCCGATAAAGCCTTTCATCAGCTTGTTGGCGGTGTAGTAATCCTCAGTCAGGATCTGACCCGAAACGTAAAAGCCCACTGCGTCGGGGCCGTATTTGTCGATGATGTCACGGAAGCGGCGGCTGACATTATTCAGCGCCGAGTCCCAGGACACGCGTTTGCCGTCGACTTTGGGATAGAGCAACCTGTTGCTGAGATCGACCGTTTCCCCCAGCGCCGACCCTTTGGAACAGAGGCGTCCCAGGTTAGCTGGATGGTTTTGATCCCCCTCAATCGAGACCGTACCGTCGGCCTGCGGTGTGGCCAGCACACCGCAACCGACACCACAGTAGGGGCAGGTAGTCTGAATAGTTTGTTCTTTACCCAAAACAGATGACTCTTTTAAAGCGAAATAAAGATCACGCCGTCTTCGACTTTAGTCTCAAAAGTACGTGTGCAGCCTTCGTCCGGTCCGGTGGCTTCGCCACTTTCCATATCGATGACCCAGTTATGCAGTGGACAGGCTACCCGTTTATCATAAACGATACCCTGGGATAGCGGTCCGGCTTTGTGCGGACACTGGTCATACAACGCAAAGACTTCATCGCCTGCGGTTCTGAAAACGGCGACGTTGCCGTCAGGGGTCTCGAGAACGCGAGACCCTTTGTTGGGAATATCGGCCAGTGGGCCAACTTCGGTCCAGCTCATGCTTACCTCTAGCTTACTTGTTTAATCGGAATGTAGTTTTCTTTGTGCTTGGCAGCATGTTCTGCCCACGGATCATCCTGCGCGTTTTCCTGTGACTCATAGAAACGCTCGGCCAGCGCCTTGCGGTTGGCTTCGTCATCCACCACCAGCGATTGCACATGCTTGAGCCCCACGCGTTCGATCCATGGCGCGGTCCGCTCCAGGTAATGCCCTTCCTCACGATAGAGTTGCATATAGGCTGCAATGTACTCCATGGCTTCTTCTTCGGTATCCACTTTGCAGAGGAAATCAGTGGCGCGAACTTTGATACCGCCATTACCGCCCACATGCAGTTCATAGCCGGAATCCACACAAACAACGCCGATATCCTTGATGGTGGCCTCAGCACAGTTACGTGGACAGCCTGATACCGCAATCTTGAATTTATGCGGTGTCCAGCTACCCCAGGTCATTTTCTCAACCTTGATACCTAGACCGGTCGAATCTTGGGTACCGAAGCGGCACCATTCACTACCGACGCAAGTTTTGACGGTACGCAAAGACTTACCGTAAGCATGACCGGAAACAAAACCGGCGCTGCTTAAATCAGCCCACATTTTGGGCAGATCGTCTTTTTTCACACCCAGCAAGTCGATACGCTGACCACCGGTAATTTTCACGGTCGGTACTTCATATTTGTCGGAAATATCAGCAATCGCCCTCAGCTCTCTCGGGTTAGTCACCCCGCCCCAGATCCGCGGCACAACAGAGTAAGTTCCGTCTTTTTGAATATTGGCATGCACCCGCTCATTGATAAAGCGTGACTGCGGGTCATCATTGTATTCATTAGGCCAGCTACTGAGCATGTAGTAGTTGAGCGCCGGACGGCAGACATGACAGCCATCTTCATTTTGCCATTCCAGTGCATCCATCAGCTGGGGAATGGTTTTCAGTTCCTGCTGTTTAATCGCGGTTTTCACCTCGTCATGCGACATGTCGGTACAACCACACAGCGCCTTCTTGCTCGGTGTGTCGTTAAAGTCGCTGCCCAGCTCTGAGGCCAGGATCTGTTCAACCAGGCCCGCACAGGAACCACAAGAAGCTGATGCCTTGGTGTGTGCCTTCACCTCGTCCAGGGTAAAGAGACTGTGTTCGGCAATGGCAGAAGTGATATCGCCCTTACAAACACCGTTACAACCACAGATTTCTGCATCATCCGGCAGGTTATCGGTGGAGTTGGCAGCGCCATGACCTGAGTCACCGATATGATGCTGACCAAACAGCATGTTCTCACGGATATCGGAGACATCCGTCTCGTCTTTCATCAACTGGAAATACCAGGTGCCATCAACGGTATCGCCGTAGAGCACCACACCGATCAGCTTGTCATTCTTGATCACCAGCTTCTTGTAGACGCGGCGCGCAGCATCTTTAAACACCAGGTCTTCACTGTCTTCATCACCGTTGAAATCCCCGGCCGAGAACAGATCAATGCCAGTCACTTTGAGCTTGGTAGAGGTGACGGTGCTGATATAGCGAGCGATACCCATTTTCGCCAGGTGGTTGGCACAGACCTTGGCCTGCTCGAACAAAGGGGCCACCAGGCCGAAAGTCTGGTTACGATGCTGCACACACTCACCCACCGAATAAATGGTCGGGTCAAAGGTCTGCATGGTGTCATCCACCACAATACCTCGCTCAGCGTGAATACCGGCAGACTCAGCCAGCTCAGTGTTGGGGCGGATACCTACGGCCATCACGACCAGATCGGTATCCAGCTCGGTGCCGTCCTTAAAGTGAATTTTTTTCACCCAGTCGTCGCCGCTGATGGATTCAGTGGCGTGATTCATCAGGAACTTCATGCCCTTAGCCTGCAGTTCCTCCAACATCAGATCAGAAGCCGATTCGTCCAGTTGCTGATTCATCAGAATGCCGCTGATATGCACGACAGTGACATCCATACCCTGCAGCATCAGGCCGTTAGCGGCTTCCAGGCCCAGCAGACCGCCACCAATAACCACGGCTCTCTTACGGCTCTTGGAGGTTTCGAGCATGGTATCCACGTCTTTGATATCGCGGAAACTGATCACACCGGGCAGGTCAGCACCGGGCAACGGCAGGATAAACGGACGTGAGCCGGTCGCCAGCAACAGACGGTCGTATTCTTCGACCGTGCCATCATCGGCGATGACCCGGCGGTTCACACGATCAATCTCGGTGACTTTTTTACCCGCATGCAAAGTAATGTTGTTATCTTCATACCACTGCAGATCATTAATCATGATCTCATCAATGGTTTTTTCACCCGCCAGCACGGGGGATAACATGATGCGGTTGTAGTTGCCGTACGGCTCTTCACCAAAAACAGTAATGTCGTATTTTTCAGGCGCCAGCTTGAGTAATTCCTCCAGCGTGCGTACTCCTGCCATACCATTACCAATCAGGACTAATTTTTCTCTCATGGATCTCTCCGGTCATAACTATTTTCACACTATCGCAATGACCGTGCCATTTCTTAAGGCATTGATATAGTTGAAAATACGTTTTCTGGAGAGCTCTTAATTGGTGCAGAGAATACTTATTTACGCACCAAAATAAGTCATGCTTGCACCATCTGGAATCGTTTCTGGCTATTTTGATTAAAATGCCATCACATCCCTGTGACAGCGTGGTATAGAAATGCGAGTTTTCAGCTTTACGGTTTCATATTCCAGACGTGGGATTGCAGTGCCCACTCTCCTTCAGCGTTCTTCTCCAGCACGGTGATCAGAACGCCGCCGAATGAGGTCGGTTGTTGCTCGGCATCGACACCTTCGGCCTGCCAGTAGCCAATCTGCGTGATTTGCTCATCACTGGCCATCACATCAACAGTTTCAATCTGGTGGTTATGCACCCCATTATTGATAAAACCGCTGAACAAGGTCTTGATTTCATCGTGACCTTCCAGCACGGCACCATTACCCGGAGAAACGGTGGCCGTCTTATCATAGAGCGAAACCAACTGTTCCACATTGCCCTGATTCAGTGCCTGGTTCCATTGCTGATTGGCTTTGCTGACAATCGACTGTGGTGTGTCTGCCATTGCAGCACCGCTCAGGCTCAGAGCGGCTAGGGTCATGATCACTTTTTTCATGGGTTTTCTCCTGTTATTGATTAGGAAGCTAATTAAAAAATTAAAGTTGTTGTTTTTTCAAATCCAACGCTTAGTGTGGCTGTTTTGTATGTTAATGCTGAGACTGAATCCCCAAGTCCTCTCAGTCGAACACCGCTGACTGCTGTCTCAACTTGGATAAAATGCTCATCAGCATGTCGCCCTCTTGTTTGCTCAGTGCAGACATTAACTGGTTCAGTCGCCGGTAATAATCTGGCATAACGTCATCCAGCTTTTTCTGACCAGCCCGGGTCAAACGAACCAGTGTCTGGCGACGATCCTTATTGGAGGTGCTTCGGCTGACCAGTTTATCGCGCTGCAGACTGTCTATCAGGCCTGTCATCGTGGCACGACTGACTCCGGCTTTCTCAGCCAGTTTCGAGGGGCTGGCACAGTGATCATCCTCACGCATCAGCAAAATCAGCACCCACCAGCGGCCCTGTAACAAATCATGTGAGGCCAGATAGCGGTCCAGGCCATTCGACAGATCGGTCGCCACATGCAGAAAAGTCAGAAACTGCAGGATCTGGTCGATATCTGCATCAGGATAACGATCGGCAAACTTTTTGAGTATATGGGCGTCCGGCAGTTCTCTGAGTTCAAGCATTAATGCATTATAGTTAGCTGCCTAACTATTTGCAAACCCATGAATAGAAGAAATTAATTTTCAATTAAGCCAGGCTTCAGTCTGATTTAAGACTCACTGACTACTATAACAACCGTTCAACACAAAAAAGGAGATGAACAATGAAAACATTCACCGCAATGACAATGACCGGTTTAGTCACACTGATAGCCTTGAACAGCCCACTGCATGCCGATGATGATGTACGTGAAATGAAAAGAATATCTGAAGGGCTGGGCTTAATCAGTCTGGAACAAGCCAAAACGGCAGCGCTTGAAGCCAAGCCCGGCGTGATTGAAGACGCTGATCTGGAAGATCGCGATATGAGTAAAGGCTGGGACTACGAGTTTGAAATCGTAGATGCCGATGGCAATGAATGGGAAGTCTATGTTGACGCCAAAACCGGCGAAGTTCGTAAGGTCGAAAAAGACTGGTTCTAAACCTAGGTCAGAGACTCGGCCTGCAGGTGCACCGTCACCTGCAGGCCTCCCATCACAGAATCACGCTCAAATTCCAGCTTGCCACTATAACTTTCAACGATATCCCAGACAATCGCCAAACCCAGGCCACTGCCCGGTAGCGACTCATCAGCACGAAAGCCCCGCTGGCTAAGCGAGGATAAATCCTGCACGTCACAGCCAGGCCCGTCATCTGCTACCACCAGTTTTAATCCCTGTTCCTGACTGATGGAGAGCTTAATCTGGCTCTGACACCATTTGGCTGCGTTATCGAGCAAATTGCCCAGCAGTTCCAGCAAATCTTCACGATCACCATTAAAGCGGGCGTCTTGACTGATTTGCCAATCTACCTGCATGGATTTATCCCGGTAAATCAATTTAATGGTGTCCACCAGTTGCTCCACCAGCGCTGGCAAATCCACGCCTTTGCCAGGCAAAGTCAGGCCAGCGACTCTGGCCCGTTTCAGTTCCCGGTCAATAATATGGCGGATATCAGCAGCAGGTTGTTGAATTTGGTCACGAACTGCCGGCCTCTCTTGCAGCGCATCACTCTCTGCCACCTGGTTCAGTAAACTTAACTGGGTTTTAAGACGGTGCGCCAGATTGCCCAGCGCCTGTCTTGAGCGACGGGTTTTAGCCACCATGCTGGTCATGAGACGGTTGAGCTCTGACAAAAGTGGTTGGATTTCAGCCGGACCCTGTTCACTGATCTCGCTTATTTCGCCCCGGCTCAGTCGAATGAGCTGCTTCCTTGTCTGTTTCAACGGGTCCAAAGCACGGTTGATAATGACTGCCTGCAGTAATATGAGCAGCAGCAGTCCGACTGCTGAGATCAGCTTAAACATCCACTGCAACTGTTGTTTCTCTCTCTGCATAGGCCGGATATCTTCGGCTACAGTGACGGTCAGTCGTCTGCCCTGCTTTTGGTATCCCGCTGAGACTGCCAGTAAAGACTGTTCCTGTGGGCCTGGCAGATAATCCGTTTTTCGCTGACCGCTGACAACAGCTTCAGTTGCCAGTTCTGAATCCCATAGCGAGCGCGAATAAATCTGCTGATCGTTTTGTTTGACTGTGTAGTAGAGGCCAGAAAAAACGCGCTGATAACTGCTACCGAGGCCGCTGGGGTCAACGGTCATCATCCCCTGCGGATCAAACTGAATATTTGCCAGCACGCTCTCCGTCTCTTCCTGCAAACGCGTGATCAGCTGTTTTTCAATCAGCCTGTCAATGGTCAGCGTCAGCCACAGCCACTGTCCCAGCAGCAACAGCGCCAATACCAGTGTCAGGCCGATTAAAAGGCGGCTGCGGATGGAACGCATCAATCGCGTTGACCGAAAATATAACCCTGACCGCGACGGGTTTCGATAAGATCCTGACCCAGCTTCTGACGCAGGCGATTGATATACACCTCAATCACATTACTGTCTTTATCACTGTCGAGTTGATAAACATGCTCTGTCAGAGTGGTTTTGGAGAGCAATTTACCGGGATTAAGCATGAAAAACCGCAGCAGTCTGAACTCCGTGCCGGTCAGGCTGAGTTTAGTGCCGCTCTCAAGCCGGACACTTTGATCGCTCTCATCCAGCATCAGCCCGGCGTAACTCAGATCACCGGGATTGAGGCCGGCGCAGCGACGCAACACGGCATTAATGCGAACCAGTAACTCTTCGGTTTGAAACGGTTTGGCCAGGTAATCATCAGCGCCAGCCTTGAAGCCTTCGACTTTATCCTGCCAGCCATCACGGGCAGTCAGAATAATCACCGGGGTGCGGTTATCACGCTGACGCCAATGCGTCAGCACTTCCAGGCCGGAACGGCCGGGCAGGCCCAAATCCAGCACAATCAGATCATAGGGCTCAATATCGCCCATCGCCTCTGCATCATTGCCTTCTATGGAAAGGTCAGTGGCATAACCCGCTCTGTTGAGGGCTGATTGCAGTCTGGGGCCTAGTCCGGGATCATCTTCGACCAGTAAAAGGCGCATGTTCAGTCCTCGTTTTCGAGTTCAATCAACTCGCCACTGGCAGCATCCAGCTCCAGCTCCCAGACCTGGCCCTGTTTATCAAGGATTTCCAATTCATAGCGATATTCGCCGTCATCTTCATCCAGTTCGGTTTCCAGGATCTGTCCGGCCTTGACCGCCATAGCTTTATCAATGATTTGTTCCAAGGGCAGGATATTGCCCTGCTGTTGTAACAGCCTGGCGCGCTTTGAATCGTCATCAGCAAACAGGCGCTCTGTGGGTATCAATGCCAGTAACAGCAAGGTTGTGACAAGAGGTATAACAGCCTGTTTTTTCATCTTTATTCCAGCAACTTGATTAGTAATAATTGCCAGTATAAATCAACAGGCTTAAGCGAAAATGAAAAAACAGGCCGCTGAGGACCATGCGCTCAACGCTGCCATGCGTGATACTTAAAGCCCTAACGGACAGTAAAAATTCTCACAACTTCACCATTTTTAATGATGACGTGGGCATCTTTCTGATCAGAGGCTTTGTACATCCATTTTTCGAACAGGTCATCACCCTCAGCATCGCCCAGCGCCTGACGCTGATGTTTGCTGATGTAGGACGGTTCCCAGTTCTTACCACAGGTGGATTTGATCTGGGCAGGGCTCATACCCAGCTTGATGGCCTGTTCACCGCAGGCCAGGCTGGGTAAATCAATACTGCCGGCCAGCAGACTACCGTGCCAGCCGGTCAGAGCCACTGCCATCATCAACGTTTGTGGTCGCATCACTCTCTCCTGTCAGCTTGTTACTGAATGCGACAATAGCATGATTCTCTATTCAATACCTGAAATGCCCAGCAATTTTGAGTCCTAGCCTGCGACATGCAGGAAGTGCATGTGTTTTTCATACTGAATCAATACATCATCGATGATTTGTTCTTGATTGTAGCCAAACAGATCGTAGTACTGACTGCCTTCAGCCAAGTAAACTTCGGCGCGATAATAACGCTTGCTGTCATCTTTTACCGGTTCATACGAAGGGAAGGCAAAATTCGGTATCAGATGCCCCACCGCATGAATGCCGTAAACAAAGTCATCTTCTTCATCGTATTGCACTTTGAATTCGACGTAGTCCGCTTCTTGTACAACGCTTACTTCCATCCCGGTATGGCGGATTTCATCAGCAACCTGCTGCATTGACGGTTTTACTACTTGGTCCAGGAAGTTCAGCATTTCTGCCTTGTTGGGATGACTGCTCAGATTTCTGAGGCGCTGTTTCCAGTTGACCCGTCGACCGGAGCTGACCGGCGTCTGCGGCACGCCCAGCAGTTGGCGTTTCAAGCCTTCCATGCGCAGACCTTTAAGCAATCCATAGCAGATCACCAGCATGACCACAGTGAACGGCAAAGCACCGGCAATGGCCGCAGTTTGCAAGGCACTCAGGCCGCCGGCCAGTAACAACACGGCCGCCACCAGCCCCTCGGACATGGCCCAGAAAATACGCTGCCACACCGGCGTATCGTCATGACCGCCAGAGGTAATGGTGTCGATAACCAGAGAGCCTGAATCCGATGAGGTGACAAAGAAAGTGATCACCAGAATCGTCGCGACACCGGATGAGATCATGCTCAGCGGCAGTTGATCGAACATAGTGAAAATCGCAATCGGCACATTTTCTGATACCGCACCGGATATCACACCCGCCAGTTCGCCCATTTCCATGCTCAGAGCGGTGCCGCCGAAGAAGGTCATCCAGATGAAAGTGAAACCGACCGGCACGAACAAGACGCCCAGCACAAACTCACGAATGGTACGACCCCGTGAAACCCGGGCGATGAACATACCGACAAAGGGTGACCAGGCTATCCACCAGCCCCAGTAGAATAATGTCCAGCTCCCTATCCAGTCATTGGGTTCATAGGCGAACATGTTGAAAGTCATATTCACCACTTCACTCAGGTATAAGCCGGTATTCTGCACCAGCGACTGCATCAGGAATAAAGTCGGCCCCAGCAGCATGACAAATACCACCAGCACAACAGCCAATACCAGGTTGAGTTCTGATAAACGCTTAATGCCGGCATCCAGACCGGCCACTACCGAAGCCGTTGCTAGCAACGTGATGCCGCCAATCAAAGCGATTTGCACATAAACCGATTCAGGCAGGTCGAACAGAAAGTTCAGTCCCGCGTTGATTTGCAGCACACCAAAGCCCAAAGACGTTGCAATACCGAACATCGTGCCCAGTACCGCGAAGATATCCACTGCATGACCAATCGGGCCGTAAATACGTTCACCAATCAAGGGATACAGTGCGGAACGAATGGTCAGCGGTAGGTTATGGCGAAAACCGAAATAGGCCAGTGACAAACCGACCACAGCATAGATCGCCCAGGCATGGACACCCCAGTGGAAAAAGGTAATCGACATCGCCTCGCGCGCTGCCGCTGTTGTACCGCCCTCACCTACCGGCGGCGAGGTGAAATGCATGATAGGTTCAGCCACGCCGAAAAACAGCAGACCGATACCCATGCCCGCGCTGAACAGCATGGCAAACCAGGATGTATAACCATAGTCAGGCTCAGAGTGATCCGGCCCCAGCTTGATAGCACCGAAAGAGCTGATAGCCAGACTCAGACTGAAAATCAGAAAAACCCCGACTGATAACAGGTAAAACCAGCCAAAAGTATCAACTATCCACCCCTGGACACTGTTAAATACGCTGGCGGCGGTCTCTGAAAATGCTGCCCCGAAAATGACAAAGGCCAGTATCAGAATCGCTGAACCGATAAACACCGGTGGGTTTATCAGGATTTTTCTGGCCGGCATATTATTGTCTTGAGTCTGTTCAGTCATTGCAACGGTCTCCGCTTGTTTTGCTGCGCTTTATTATTAGAAGTAATAGCCGAAATTGATATTAAATCGGGTCTGCCAGTCATCATCCTGATTCGCCCCAAGGCGGTCACCAAACGCTGTCTCGCCACCAATAAACTCGTTACCGTTGGAGGCAGCCAAATCCACATAACTAAACCAGTTACCCTTACCCCAGGAGAAGCCGATGCTAGCCAGCTCACTGTCATTGAACGCATCTTCGGTTTTGACCACTACACTGTATTCAACGAAGGGAATCACATAGTCAAGCCAGTCGATACCCGTGGTTTCATGGTAGTAACTCAGGGACACGGCCGGTATCCAGGCCTCCGCAGCCGCCGTGCTGGGGAAGTCATAGGCACCCATCTGTACCAGTTTATCGGTGCCGAGTGACTGAGCTGAGTCAACATCGAAGTGGTAGTAGGTTAGTTGCGTGGCCAGAGTAAAGTTATTCCACTTATTAACCATGTGCGCCGATGCCGCGTAGCGGTCACCATCATCCTGCGCACCCTGACTGTCAAGCTCACCGTACTGCAGAGACATACCCAGATCGGTGGTGATGTCATTATGGGTGATTCTGTAGATACCACGGACGTTGAACTGGTTACGTTCTTCATAACCATCACCTGACTCGTCGACGATATCATAGGAATAACGGGCGCTGTCATTGGAGCTACCGCGGTATGTGCCTTCATCAGCCAGGTAGTAGGCAATGTCCCATGTCCAGTTGCCGGTTTCATGATGATATTTGGCACCCAGATCCATATCATCAGATAGGCCCAGGTAATAATGCTGATCAAAGAACCAGCTCTGCGCGACACCATAAGGCCCCGGACCGAAAGGCACCCGGTTCACACCCAGCTGAAGCTGACGTTTATCATCAAACTGGTAACCCAGCCAGCCGGTATGCAGAAAGTTATAGCCGTTATACCAGCGATATTCGACTTTGCCGATATAAGGCCCGTTGGCATAATCAAGGTTGATGCGGAAGGTATCCAGCGCGAAATTACCGCCGTCTTCAACCGCCCTGGAAGCCCCATCGGTTTCAGGATAATCGCCGATCGCATAGTTAGCCCGCATCGCACCGCCGACTCGCAATGAGCCAAAACGAATTTCAGCATCATCGGCCTTGGCTTCAGCCAGCTCCTGATCCTTGGTTTCAGCTTTCTTTTCGGCCTCTGCCAGCGCCTGACGGGTTTGATTGAGCTCGCTTTCCAATTGTTTGATACGACTCTGCAGTTTTTCAACATCCTGCTTGTTTTCCGCTGCCATCACATTACCTGCACCTAACAAAAGGCCACAGAACAGCAAAAAACAGGGATAGTGAGCGAGTCTTAACATCAGATCTTGATCCTTGTTGATAAGGCGATGTCGACCATCACCATAAGTCAGGCTACGCCGGATGAAACCGCCGCAGATACGCATATTACCTTTTTGAGGCTATCAGACATACCCTCTCAATCCAAATCAGGCAGCCGCAATTGCGCCGTGATCGGCAGGTGATCGGAGGCCTTTTTTGCCAGGGTTGAATCGTGCGCCCGGACTTTGTGCAGAGACGACCGGGGCTGAACCCAGATGCGATCCAGTTTCAGTACAGGCCAGCCTGAGGGAAAACTTCGGCAGGCGGGTGTCGCAGTGAAGAAATGCTTGAGCCAGCGCAAGGGTCTGCCCCATAAAAACCATTCATTCAGATCGCCGAGCAACACAGTGATATCGGCTTCTTGCTGCTCAAACTCTCTCAGGATCCGGCGAACCTGATATCGGCGCTCCACCGGCTTCAGTCCCAGGTGAGTGGCGTAAATGAGTAAATCATGTGCGGCATGCCGAAAGTGAACCTGCAAGGCGCCGCGAGGTTCATAAGGGCTCAGGCTCAAATCAATCATGCGATGGGATGTGATAGGCAAGCGCGACAAAATGGCATTGCCATAATGCCGGGTCTGGCGGAGCATGGTGGGCCCTGCCAGGCCAGTCATTTGAGTCTGTTGAGCCAGAAAATCCAGCAAGTCGAGGTCATTGACCCGATGATGCTCGACTTCCTGAAGGGCGACCACATCGGCATCCAACTCCTCGATCACCCTGGCAATGCGGAAGGGATCAAAGTGGCCATCAGTGCCAATGCAGGCATGAATGTTGTAGCTGGCCAGCTTAAGTTGCATAGATAGTGCTATTTTTCCTCTTCCCGCTGCTTGCGGTTGAGAAGCTTTTTCAGCCCCAGCATGGCGCTGATAACCGCCAAGGCTATCACGGCGAACCAGCCAACCTGCTCAAGCTCGGGGTCTTGTACCGTTTTCAGCAGGGAATCGGCAAACACCGTGATCCCCAAAATCCCCGGCAGCATGCCGGCCACCGTGCCCAGGACAAAATCACGCATTTTTATATGTGAGGCACCGGCCACCAGGTTAATCACCGTAAAAGGTGCGACCGGAATTATTCTTACAGTCACCACTGCCAGCATACCGTGATGAGCCAACCGTCGACTCAGGCGGTTGAGATTAGAGCCGGCCAGTTTCTTGACGCTGCCACGTCCCAGATGATGCCCCACACCATAGCCCATCATCGCACTCAACAATGAGCCGACTATTGAATAAATGCTCCCCCACAGCGGGCCAAAGGTTAGCGCCGTGGTCGCAATTAATAGTGTCACCGGGAAAGCCAGCAGGCCGGCAATGCTGAAAAAGCCAATGACAAGTAGTGGTGTGAGCGGGTGCGCCTTAATCACTTCTGCAGTCTGGCTGAGTGTTTCGGGATTGAGGTAATCACTCAGCGGTGTCCAGCGCCAGATAGCGGTCAAGGCCAGTAGAACCAGTAAAACTGCGGCGATTTTGAACCATTGACGAAACGCGGATTTCGGCTGTTCAATCGGCAGAAACAGTCGAGTCATCTGCTCAGGTTCCAGCGGCCGCTCAGGGTCAACCATCGCTGATGAGGGCAGCATCTGCTCTGCCAGTTCCGGCACCTTGCAGTCGAGCTGCTTCAGGGTGCGGGGCTGATCCTGCCGGCTGTCAATCAGATGGATCAGAGAGCCGGCCTGGGACAATGCCTGTCGCAGGCTCTCCTTATCCAGATCCAGATGCTCACACAGCAGGCGCTCACGAAAAGCACTGACCTGACTCTGCTGCTCCGCTGTGTGGGCTTCAATGACCATGTCACATTCGCTGTCAAACCCCATGGAGCGGTTGCTCAGATTGGCCGAGCCCACGCGCAGCAGTTTATCGTCCACCACCATGATTTTACCGTGCAGGCTGATATGGCTCTCACCCAGCGCTTCATGATGCGGATAGCAAATCCGCAGGCGGTTGTGCTCATCTGCTTGCTGCAGACGGCACACGACCCGGTGACGCAATACATCCATGGTGACCTGTTCCAGCCAGCCACCGGTCATCAATGGTAATGCCAGCACCACATCCGGGCCTTCTGGCTGACGCAGGCTTTCCGCCAGCAGATCCGCGACTTTCCAGGAAGTGAAATACTGATTTTCGAGATAAATCAGGTTTTTGGCGGCACGTATGCTGTCGATATAAAGCTGCTCGACTTCGCGCACTTCAGTAAAGTTGCCGTATTGCGGCATGGTTCTGGCAATACCGACATCAATGTCTTCGAACCAGGGGCTGATATCCTCAGGCCAGGCTGAATCAGGCCTTTGCGGGGGTGGATTCAGTGTTTCGCCACAAGCCCGCTGCCAGCGTTCTCGAGCCAGATCGCCCAATGCCCGGGCTGCTTCACCTGACACCAGCATCTGTACATCATGAAAAGGTGGATAAGGCTGTTTGTCCGGATCGATACGGCGTTTATCATCCGGCGCATGATCGGAAGCATCCCAGCGATGCTTGCCCAGATCAAAGCCTCCGGAAAAAGCGATATCATCGTCAATGACCACCACTTTCTGATGCTGGGATGAACCCAGCGGGCAGCTTCCGTCAAGCTTGAAATGCAAACGCGACTGCGACTTCCATGGCGTGCGGTACATGGGCAGCCATTCCCTTTCCAGGGTATACACCATGGCCCAGTCCCAGTTGAGGATGTAGACATTAAGCTCAGGATTGCGCTTGAGCACCTCACTGATAAAGGCTGCCAGTTCTTCGGGCCAGTCTGAAGGGTTATCCTCATTGCGAATCAAACGCATGCGGCTGTCGATATCCCAGGCCAGGATATAAACGCTGTGGCGGGCGTTTTGCAGTGCCCGGTGAAATGCGCCGAAATAGGCCTCACCGTCAATTAGTAAGGCCGCTTTGTCGGCATGTACGGTTTGCCAGCAGTTGTGTTGCGGTTTCAGTATTGCGGTATTGCTCACGCCGACATCCGTACAGAGTAATTATCGGCAAGCTTGTGTGCGGGGTGTTTTTTCAAAATATGCTCGGTTCCGGCCGGTTAATGTTCCCCGCAAAATACACCAATCAGCCCAATAACTAAAGTTAGCGCTAATGAAGTTTCAGCGTAATGAAAAGCGTCTGATCATGTTGTTGAGTTCATTGGATTCGTTCGCCAGAGACTCGGTATTTCTATTGACCTCGTTGATATTCGTCACTACGTTTTCTGCATCACTGCTGATTCTGACGATATTACGGTTGATATCTTCACTTACCGAACTCTGTTCTTCTACCGCTGTGGCAATCATTGTGCTCAGCTCATTCAACTTGTCGATTTTATCGGCAATGTCACTGACCGAGTTGATTGAGTCTTCCACCTCCGACTTACTGACAGAGGCATTTTGCTGACTATGCTTCACCTGACTGACGGCATTGGCGACGCTCTGGTTCAACTCTTCGATTAATGTCGAAATCTCCTGCGTCGATTGCTGCGTTCGGCCCGCGAGTTTTCTTACCTCATCAGCGACCACCGCAAAACCGCGCCCCGCATCCCCCGCTCTGGCCGCTTCAATTGCTGCGTTAAGTGCCAGCAAGTTGGTCTGTTCGGTGATTTCGGAGATGACATTGACGATCGGGTTGATTTCACTCGCACTTTTTTCCAGATCGCTGACCACATTGACGATTGTTTCAAAGGAGGTTTCCAGTGAGCCCAGTGAACCAATGGCTGATGTCGCTTTAGCGGCGCTGCTTTGTGTCATGCTGTCCACAGAAGTGGCATGCGAGGCGGCTTCGGCCGCATTTTTTGCTACTTCCTGGATAGACGCTGACATTTCGGTCATCGCTGTGGCGACCTGATCCGACTGAACAGCCTGGGAATCAACGGAAGATTTGATACTTTGCTGCGACTCGAAGGTTTTTCTCGCATCCCGGTCGATTTTTTCGGCCGTGTCGGCCAGTCTCACCAGCACAGTCCGCAGTCTGGCATTCATCAGGCGGTTGGCATAAGCAATCTGCGACACTTCATCGTCGCTGCCCATGTAAATACTGGCCATCAACGGGTTATCCACCTGTTTTTTTGCCTCTCTAAGGGCTTTATTTAAAGAGGCGAAGACCCAGCCCTTTTGCAGCCAGTGACTGGCACCCCCAGTCAACAGCCCCAACAATAGCGCCAGAAGCATCCCGGTTCCGTACTCATAGGCAGCAATAAAAACCAGCAGTGATAAGAATGAAGACAGACCGCTCTCGATGAACGATTTGGCTTTGATGCTCAGATTGTTAAAGCTAGTTTTATGGCTGCGTTTACCCTGATTGAGGCGCTGGTATATATCGCTGGCACGCTTCACCTCATCCGCTGACGGTTTAGTACGCACTGATTCATAGCCGATGATTTGCTCACCATCAAAGATTGGGGTCACGTAGGCATCGACCCAGTAGTAATCACCCTGTTTGGTGCGGTTTTTTACAATGCCCATCCAGTGATTTTTGCTTTTGACCGTTTTCCATAAATCCTCAAAAGCAGCAGGCGGCATATCCGGGTGACGAATGACATTGTGGTTGACGTTGATCAACTCATCTTGAGGGAAACCACTGACCTCCTCGAAAGCCTGATTGAAACCATTAATGATGCCTTTCAGGTTGGTGGTAGAGATCAGAGGTTTATCAAAAGTAATTTCCGTATCGGTAACGGGCAGGTTCTTTTTCATAGCGCCTCACCTGTTTGCAGTTCATCCAATGATGTCGGTATAAAAACCGGCTGCTTTAGTGCAAAACCATCATACAACAGCAGTGCATTAACTGTTCAAGGCAACTTTTTTGCTCAAGCAGTGAAAAACAAACGGCAGCTCGCCATGGTGTGACTGATGAAAGCACGGAGAAAACGACTGAAGAACGTTCAGGGTCCGGGTGACACAGCGAAGGCAGAGCACTGTGCCTGATACAAAAACAAATGAGATGGTGGGGTCTCAATCAAATTATTGTCGGAAGTGCGCATAAACAGTGAATATCAAAAATTAGATATGTAAACTTACCACCAAAGTTACCACCATTATGATCACGCTGGTTAGTTGCCTAGGTGAACTATGGTGAGCTTAGTACAACCCCCTCCAGTCAGTTGACACCAATTTTCTCACTGAGCAGCAATGTTACGCGGTGGCCCCCCTCCAGGGAGGACCCATTAAATAAGTCGTCTGTGGGCCATTAGTCCAGTATCAAAGAGCTTTCTCTTGATAGGTTATGTGGGGATGGTTTTTACAGGAAAAATCGAGCAGGTTATTAACCTATTCCCAAGTAGCTATGACCGCTCAGGAAAGCAACTAAAGCTCTTAGCACCGCCCCCAGGGCATAAGTGTACTGCTGGTTAGCATGAATAAAGCCATGGCCTCAGACACAGTTACAGCTTCAGTATACTGAATAGGGATTAACGCCAACCTATCAGCAAATAAATGTCATGGCAAAAGGGAGTCATTGCTGCTTTTCCACCAGCTCAACCAACCAGGTATTAGAAGCTCTCCGGGCCTCTCCCTGTTTCCTGTTCTGATCTTGTTCCCGCTGGAGAGTTTCCTCGAAGATTTGCGCATACCTCATCATTGCCGGTTCACGCTTTGCCAAAGGTAAGCAGGTCAGTTTATCCACCAGCCAGCGCCGGTCCCCTTCATGGTGCAAGTAACTCATTACCATTGAAAATGTATTGCTATGCGTTCTCTTGGTCCGTCGCTTTTGCCAGGGTGACTTCTCAACCTCAGCCCTGATCACCTCTTCAGGCTGCTGGTGGCCTATCGGCTTATCTTTAAATACCGTTCCCAAGCCCTTGTTAAATTCTGCCAGGTCATCATCTAAGCTCATGTTCATATCTCAACCAGTAAAACCGCGACAGCGCGACACTCAAAATCAGCTATTTTCTATTCTGGTTTCAGGTGCCTACCCCGTCGCGGTGTCGCGATTGTCAGTCACTTTGGAATAAGTCAGGGTGAACGCTATAAACAGGTGCTCCCTTATTGGTCTGCCCTGTCTGCTTGAGCCATTGATAGGGAGGCTCTGTTAACACTCCCAACACATCCACCAGCTCTGATTTACTTAGTTTTGGCCGTGGCGCACTGCGCCCTATCTCGCGGGCTGTTATTTCCTTATGCCCCTTTCTCTTCAACCAGTCCAGCACACGGCGAGCGTGTCTTAAGTGCTCCCCATCCTCAGCCCCACGCTGGGACCGGATAGCCTCCCGCATAAAGAAATTACCCAGGGTTTCTGCTCTGTTCCATGTCTCAATGCTTATTTGGCTGCTGGGCTGGCTGATCAATTCTGGCTGGCTTGCCAGATGAAGCACTAAGGCCAGTTTGCATATCTGTGAGGCTGACTTTGATGCTATGTCCCTAACGTCGGCCAGCTCCCCATCATCACCCATTGCCCGTTCTATACGGTTCGCCAGCTCAAGACGTGCCAGCTTTGCCGCCTCACTTAATGTCGCCTCATGTCTGGTTATATCTCCCTGCTCATCAAGTGGCTGAGCAGCATCAATAAAGCTTGTCACCTGATCATGGAAAGGTTTCAACCTATCCCGATCAAGCCCGGCCTCATCCAATGTCTCTATCCTCTCTCCCACCAGCGATGGCAACCAAACAGGCCATAGCCGGGCTATCAGGCCGGAAGCTCTCAAGTCCTTATGATTGGCAAGCGCCAGATATTTATCTGGCTGGATCATAACGGTGACATTTAAACAGGGCTTATACATCACCAGCTCCTCTCCACCGTCGCCACTGCCTACCCGGTCCCGTGTCACTTTGTCACCAGAAAAACCGGACAGGTAAAGATTGTCACCAGTACCCTCACCATTGCGGCCACTTCCCATGAGCGATTCCATAAACTTCCTGCTCTCTGCTGACATCATCGCGTAGGCTTCACCCCTCGCGTGCATTTTCTGGAAGAGCTTCTCTTCAGTGGTGTCCGTCGTAAACAATGAGGGCTTAATCGGGATCGGCTTTTTTTGCTGCTCCAGTTCAGCTATCTGGTCTGCTATCTGCTCCAGGTTTGCTCCCTCTTTTGTTGCGGCGCTTTTGGCTGACTTGATTAGATTGTCTTTCAGGTCATTGTGATGCCTAGCCGCTACTAACTCCTGTTTGTGATCACGCTCCCTGAGTCGCTCCCAATCATCCAATGGCTTAACCATATAACTGAATACCGGGCTTTTCCTCTCACCTGTTCCCGCCACCAGCACATAGAAAAAAGTCGGGTTATGTTCCAGTCCGGGCCTCTCTTCAATCACTGCCTTTTTACCGATAGCTACCGCCAATGTACCCAAACCAGATATAGCCGGGGCCATTAACGGTACTTTGCTAAAGCGTGCTACCTCTTCAGCCGCTTGGAGTAATGCTGGTGGTAATGTCTCGTAAGGGAAGCCGTCAGAGTCCCCAGAGGCCGTAATATCAGGCAAAGGCTTAGGCGTGGGCCAGATATGCTCCACACTCCCTGTATTGAATGATTTAGCCTCATTCACTGCCTGTTTAATTTTATCTGTCATGCTATTTTTTCCTCACCGTTGAACACGTCCAACCAATCTGCCCCGACGTGATCAGGAATGATGATCTTTACCTGTATATGCCTATCTTGTTTTATCAGCCTGTTGGTTAACTCATAGGCTGCTTTTTGGCCTGCCCCGTTTGCGTCGTTATCAGCGCCGACAATGACCCGCTCCACATTCTCTGGTATTGCTACCGCCTCTAGGCCACCAGCACTGACACAGGCCCAGCAGGGTTTCCCTAGTGCCAAGTGCAACGCCAGGGCAGTCTCTACCCCCTCAGCCACTATCAGCTCTTTGGCTGGTGGATAAAGACGAATAGCGCCCCCTCTTGAGCTGCCGGGGGTAGCCGGTGACATGAGCTTTTTAACAGTGGGAACATCAGCCTTTTTCCCTGACTGATCCAGATACGTTCTATGGAGTGTGACCTCAGCACCATCAGCCCCTCTAACAACAGCCACCAGCGCCGGATAGTGCCCGTAGCTTTTACCATCGTGCCAATATTCAAGCTGAGGGTGATAAAACAGATCAGCAGGAAGCTGATCCAGGCAATCGGAAAGCCCGCGATTGATGAGGTATTGTCTGGCCGGTTCTGCCTGTTTGTCAGATAAAGGCAACAATGAACGCCAGGCAGACTTCAGCGCGTCACGTTTACGCTTTGCCGCTTTTTCCTGTCTGGCTGCGTAATCACTCGGGCTTTGTTTTGGTGGTAGGTTTACCCTCTTTCCCGCTTCGGTAATACCCAGGTGATTTGCCACCGCCTGAAGCGTATCTGGCAAGGTCCAGCCATTAACCCAAGACAATAATGCGAACCCATCAGGGTAAGACCCGCAACTATTACAGATCCCCCCTCCTGTTTCGTCAGCGTTTTTGTATAGCCTGAACCCATCCCGTCCGCCATGAACGGGGCATGGAACGTGCCTAGGGCATCTCTCTACAGCTTCAGCCAATGCCGGTGCGAGATGAGTCAATATGGAAAGCCAGCGCCCCTGCATGTAAGGTCTAATCTGATCAAAAGTTCGCGCCATGCTGCCCCCCTTCTTCAGAGAAGAGATCACCTTGTTCTGCTCGGTTTGCTATTGGCTTGTGTTCAGCTAAATAATACTCAGCAACCCGATGAGGCCTCCCTGATGCATCTTTTTCCGTTTTCAAAACAGTCTCAATGATGTAGCCGGAGCTTCTCAATTCCATAACCCGTGCACCTGGATGCATCACACCCATCTCTTCACGAGCGTATAGAGTTGTAAGCCGTTTGCCCTGCTCCAGATACTCTAAAATTTTTACACGATGTTTAAGTGCCTCATCCATGAGTCACTCCACCCTTACCAAGGACTCATCAAGGCTGTAATAAACACATGGAACCAAATTCCCGTGCTGATCTTCATCAGTGCCAGCAGTGGCATTGATGGGAACCCTGTACTTTTTCCCTTGTAGTGACTTTACCGTTGAAGCCAAGTCAGCCAGACCGACCGCTTGTGTGAGAAAAACATCTGAGACTTGATGGTATTGCGTCAGATAGAAAAGCAGCCAAGACCTAGCCATATCACCACGCCAATATATGGACTTATCGACTCTCAATAACCGCTGATCAATGAGGGAGACAGAATCAGCTATCAGACCTTTTAAATTTTTTATGCATGGCTTCCAGTTACTGACTGGCGTGATTACTTTGGTAACACTCACGGGCCTTGCACGTTGCCTGCTCGATTTTGGTACAGGTATATGCAACTGATAAGCCATTACAGCACCTCACCACCACGAGCAGCGGCTATACGCTCATCAATCCAGCTCTGGACCTCTTCGGCAACCCATGCTGATGAACGTCCCCCTGGACTTAATTTAATGGGTGATGGGAATTTTTTTGCAGCGGCTAGCCTGTAGACACTAGCACTAGATAGGCCTGTTAACTTAATAACCTCAGGCAGTTTAATTAATTGTGACATTGCTTATTACCTCCGTAACTCTTACTTTTTCAGTCACGGTGATAATATTGATCAAGAGAGAGGGCCTTCTCTAGTGTCTATTTACGTTAAGGTTAACCTTAACGTAGAGGTTAACCAGCCTCTATTTTTTACGACCAGATACCAAGTCTGATCGTCCACGTGCGTCACACTCCTCTTTTACGGCATCCATCACGAATTTTCGGCCATGTTTCCCCTGGATGCCCGTTTTTATTATTTCATCGCTCATCTGAGCATGATTTAGGCGTCCACCTCTTTGTATCATTTCACCGGCCGCTCTGCGTATGTCATCTCTAATGGTTTTATTTTTTCTCTTCTTGCGTGCTGCTAACTCCTGCCCCGGATTCTTGCTCTCCCCCCTTTCCGTCTCGCCCCATTTTTTTACAAGCGTTTTCTCATCCGGTGGTATAACGTAGCCACCTCGAGCAGTTACGCTATATGATTTATATTGCTTCTTCTCCATGCGCCGTTCCTCGCATCGTCCAAAAGAAAACCAAGCCAGGCTGATGAACGTGCCAGCTTTTCGGGAGCTACCCTAGGCTTGGTAAATCATCTATTTACTCAAAATTAATAAAGGTCACATCCCCTGATCTTCTGTTGTAGTTGTGTACTGTGTTCCATCTCAGAGAATCTACAGAGCGGTTGATGGTAAGAAACCGGCCCTGCATTTGTGAAGTAATACCAAGAAAGCGAATTGTGTCCCTGTCGGCTTCACCGTGTGTACTTGCAAGCCAAGAAATGTGTCCAACTGCCTCACCCCACATTTCAAGCTCCGTGAGCGCATTTTCTGCTAGTTTAAACAGCCTGTTCCTGGTCTCTATATCGCGTCCAGCAACACGGGCAGGTGAAACAATTTCCGCTAGCTCATCAATGAGCGCTGCTATTGGGTTTTCAATTTCATAACCTGAAAGTTTAAGATTACTGTCAGTCATTGCGATAACTCCTGTGTAGTTATGGTGGTGATTAGTCGGGCTGGTGGTTCCAGCACCAGCTCCGACGCTAAAACATTTTGAGGTTTGAACAAATCCCCCAAAATAATGATTTTATGCCCTATTAATTGCTATAACGTCCGCTCCACTTTCCAGGCCCTCCAGATAATCTGCCCATGCCTGCATCATCTTCTTCCGCTCTGGTAAGTACTCCGCATAGTTATAAGCTGCCCTAACCCCATTCTTTTCACTGTGGGCCAGTTGTCGTTCTATCGCGTCACTATTCCAGCCCTGCTCATTCAGCAGCGTGGAAGCCATACTCCTGAATCCATGAGCGGTCATTTCATCCTTGGTGAAGCCTAGGCGACGCAAAGCCCCATTAAGCGTGTTATCACTCATTGGGCGTGTTTTTGTTCGGTTTGAGGGGAATAGATACTTACCACCACCTGTGAGAGGCTGAAGCTCTCTGAGAATTGCCAGAGCCTGCCTAGATAAGGGAACGATGTGCATGACGCCCATTTTCATTTTATCTGCGGGTATGCGCCACTCTGCCTTTTCCAGGTCCATTTCTTGCCATTCGGCCTGCCTGAGTTCGCCCGGACGCACAAATAACAACGGGGCTAGTTGTAAGGCACAGGCAGTAATGAAAGCGCCGGAATAGCCGCTAATTGCTCGCATCAACGCTCCTACCTGCTGTGGCTCAGTAATTGAGGCATGATGCTTTGCTCTGTTCGGGGGTAATGCGCCCTTCAAGTCCGCTGCTGGGTCCCTCTCTGCTCTGCCAGTTGCTATGGCGTAACGGAATACCTGGCCGCATTGCTGGTGGATTCGGTGCGCAGTGTCTAGCGCTCCCCTACTTTCCACTCTGCGAAGTACGGCTAGCAGTTCAGGAGCGCCGATCTGTTTTGTCTCGCGTGTACCTATCCAAGGAAACACGTCTTTTTCAAATCGGGTGAGAGTGCGCTCAGCATGATCTGTTGACCAGTTCCCTTGGTGCTTGGTGTGCCACTCCCTAACAACTGCCTCAAAACTATTCTCTGAGGCTGTGCGCCGGGTCAGCTTATCCAGTTTCCGTTCATAGAGCGGGTCATCACCATTTTTGACCATTGCGCGGTAATCATCACGCTTCTGCGCAGCCTCTTTGAGCGACACATCAGGGTAAGTGCCAAGGGAGAGTTCTTTTTGCTTGTCTGCGAAGCGATAGCGAAAGCGCCACCACTTCCCGCCATTAGGAGAAACGATTAGGTACAGGCCAAGGCCAGCGGAGAGTTTGTATTGCTTGGTCTCGGGCTTGGCGTTTTTGATCTGAATATCGGTGAGAGCCATAGTTACCACCAGCGGGTATGGAGTTACCACCGAAGTTACCACCAATTTTGGTGGTATGTCTAGAAAGGTTATGAGGTGTCAGGGGAATAAATAACAGCGTTATACGTTGATATATCAACGTTTTGAGATGTTACGGGGAAGTGTGAAAAGAGAAAATGGAGGCTGGGGTCGGAATCGAACCGGCGTACACGGAGTTGCAGTCCGCTGCATAACCACTCTGCCACCCAGCCCTTGGGGGCAATACTAAAAAGCCGCAGTAGTAACTTCGACTAACCGCGGCTTTTTAGGAATTCTGGAGCGGGAAACGAGATTCGAACTCGCGACCCCAACCTTGGCAAGGTTGTGCTCTACCAGCTGAGCTATTCCCGCTGAGGAAGTGGAGCATTATAGGGGGTTAAATTTTTATGTCAACCCTTATCCAGCAACAATGGCAGAGCAGCACGTAAATAATTCCACATCGACTGTAAAGTCAGCCACGCAGCCAGATAGAGCAGCACCACGCCGATTTCAAAAATTGGCAATCCGAATAAGGGTTTATAGAAAATCAAGCAGCCAATGGCAATCATCTGAAAGGTGGTTTTCCACTTGCCGAGCTTGGAGACTTTTACAGCAGCACGCTGTCCCAGTTCAGCCATCCACTCGCGCAAAGCGGAAATCGTGATCTCCCTGGCGATAATTAAAATCACCGGTATCACCACATACCAGGCCGGTGACTTGAACAGGATCATGACCAGCGCCACAACAACGATTAACTTATCGGCGACCGGATCGATAAACGCCCCGAACGGTGACGTCTGATCCCATTTACGGGCCAGATAACCATCCAGCCAGTCTGTCACCGCAGCCACCACAAATACCCCGGTCGCCCAGATAGTCGCACTCTCGTAGGGCAGGAAATAAAGCAGCACCAGTACCGGGATCAGTACGATCCGCAGCAGGCTCAGGATATTGGGCAAATTCAACATTGTCGTCACTTATTATAAAAATCGTCGTTATCTTAGCACTAAGCCATGTTGGATACAGAAACGCTGAAGACCGGTAGCGGACAGGGCTTTAATTATCACCATGGAAGACATCATAAATTTTCTGCGCCAGCGACTTGCTGATGCCATCGACATTAGCCAGCGCTTCTACCCCGGCACGCTGAACTTCCTGCAGGCCACCGAATTGCTGCAACAGTTTCTGCCGGCGTTTAGGGCCCAGTCCCTCAATCTGCTCCAGGGTCGAGGTTTTGCGCGCTTTACCACGACGCTGACGGTGACCGGTAATGGCAAAGCGATGCGCCTCATCGCGCACCTGCTGCAGTAAATGCAAAGCCGGCGAGTCAGCGGACAGAGTGACCTCACCCTCGCGCCCCACCAGAAAGAGGGTTTCTTCACCGGGCTTGCGTTCCGGGCCTTTGGCAATACCAAGAATCGGTAAATCGCTCAGGTTGAGTTCGGCAAGGACTTCCTGTGCTTCTTTGATCTGGCCCTTACCACCGTCTATTAAAAGAAGATCGGGGCGTTTCCCCTCGCCTTTCTGCAAACGGGTAAAACGCCGGCTCAGCGCCTGATTCATCGCCGCATAGTCATCGCCGCCGGTAATACCTTCAATGTTGAATTTACGATAGTCGGCCTTAATCGCCCCTTCCAGCCCGAACACCACACAAGACGCCACAGTTTTTTCGCCTCGGGTATGACTGATGTCAAAACATTCAATGCGTTTGGGCAGTTCATCCAGTTCCAGCGCATCCTGCAGCGTTTCAAAGCGCTGCAACAGATTGGAGCGGCTGCTGAGGCGCTGGGTCAGGCTGATGTCGGCATTGGTCTGTACCATCTGCATCCAACGCACACCCTGCCCGCGCTTGGGCTGCCGCAGGCTGACTTTATGACCGGATTCGCTCTGCAACACGGCTTCCAGTAAAGCCAGATCTGCCGGTATATGGCTAAGCAGAATTTCACCGGGCACGTCCTTGCCCAGATAATATTGCGGAACAAAGGCTTCCAGTAATTCTTCCGGGCTGTCGGCCGCGCCCTTGGGGAAATAACTCTTGCTGCCAAGGTTACGACCGCCACGGATAAATGACACTTCCACCACGGCCATGCCATCGCGGACGATCGCCGCCAGCACATCAAACTCGCCCTGTGCCGAACTGACATACTGGCGCTCCTGCACCCGGCGCAGCGCAATAATTTTATCGCGCACAGCACCGGCATGCTCAAACTCCAAGTTCCTCGAAGCCTGCTCCATTTCCTCAGTCAGATCGGCCATCACCTGCTGGTTCTTGCCTTCCAGAAACATAATGGTGTGTTCAATATCTTTCTGATATTCGGCTTCGCTAACCAGCCCCACACAGGGGGCGGTGCAACGTTTGATCTGGTATTGCAGGCAGGGGCGCGAACGATTCTGGTAATAGCTGTCTTCGCATTGACGCACCGGGAACAGTTTCTGCAGCAGATTGAGGCTGTCGCGCACCGCACCGGCGCTGGGATAGGGACCGAAATAACGGCCTTTCTTGCGCTTGGCACCGCGATGTAGGCTCAGACGGGGAAAAGTATCGCCCGATATAAACAGGTAGGGATAGCTTTTGTCGTCGCGCAGCAGAATGTTGTAACGCGGCATCAACTCCTTGATCAGATTATTCTCAAGGATTAAGGCCTCGTTTTCGGTGTGGGTCACGGTGGTTTCAATCGCCGCGATCTGGGCCACCATCACTCGCGTTTTAGGCGGCAGCCCGGTTTTTCTGAAATAACTGGCAACGCGTTTTTTCAGGTTCTTGGCTTTGCCCACATAAATGACGGTGCCGCTGCTATCCAGCATGCGATAAACACCGGGGCGACTGGTCAGATTTTTCAGAAAGGCGGCCGAATCAAACCCGTTGTCTGTTTGTGGCGCGTCGGCTTCAGCCATAGTCAATCAATCTTTACTCGCTCTTGTTGTTTTTCTTAGGTGAATACTGGCGCTGATAACATTTATGTGCCTGGAAGAAGCTGTTGGCTGAGAGGCCCAGCAGAATCACACCACCGATAAGAGCCGGCACATCTTCATGGAAGAAATAAAACATCGCCAGTGCGGCAATCAATTCACAACTGCCGATCACCTTCAGCAATACCACATTTTCTATTCTTTTCATTATAGTCTCTCTCCCGCTCCCTTGCTGCACAGATGCTTAATGGCTTGTGCCTGATGGCCTTGTTTTTATTAGTCTGGCCCGGCAAAGGGCATGTCTTTTTTGTTATCAACCCAGCGTTTGATGATCTTTATCAGGTGCCGGCTTCGGCACCAATAATAGATAAACAAACCCTATAAAATGCAGGGAATAATGTGCCCTGATTTTGCCGAACTGACAAGAGCACAACAATTTATGAGAAAATGGCCGCTTTACCTGATACGCAAAAAATCGTGCGCCAATCCCAGATAAACCTATTACATCCGCAGTTACCCGCCGACAATAAAAAAGCCCTCTCTGCCGGTCAGCTTTATGGCAGTGCCCAGGGGCTGTTGCTGGCCAAAGCTGCCCAGCAACATGAGGGCCCGGTACTGGTGGTCACCGATGATATGGCGACTGCCCACCGACTGGAAATGGAAGCCAAGTTCTATCTGGGCAGTCAACAGCAAGCGATTTTGCACTTTCCCGACTGGGAAACCCTGCCTTACGATACCTTCTCCCCGCATCAGGACATCGTCTCCGAACGCCTGCAGACGCTGCACCAGTTGCCTGAGTTCAAGCAGGGCATTTTGTTTGTACCGATTGCCACCCTGATGCAGCGCATTGCACCGCGTGCTTTCCTGGAAGGCAACACACTGATGCTGCAAACCGGTGACCAGTTTGACATTGAAAGCTGGCGCCAGCGACTGGAAAAGGCCGGCTACCGCAATGTATCGCAGGTGATGGAGCATGGCGAATTTGCCGTGCGCGGCGCCATTATCGACCTCTACCCGATGGGCAGCAAACTGCCCTACCGTATTGATCTGTTCGATGATGAGATCGACACGCTGCGCACCTTTGATCCGGAAACCCAGCGCTCGATCAAAACCATCGATTCGATTCGCCTGTTGCCGGCCCGCGAATTCCCGATGACTGAAGACGGCATCCAGTTGTTCCGCCAACAGTTTCGCCGCCACTTTGAGGGTGATCCACAGCGCAGCTTTATCTACCGTGAAGTGAGTGATGGCAACCTGCCGGGCGGGATTGAATATTACCTGCCGCTGTTTTTTGAGCAGACCAGCACGCTGCTGGACTACCTGCCTGAAAACACGATGATCGCCAATGTCGCCGATCCCCATCATGGTGCCGACATTTTCTGGCAGGAAATCAGTGAGCGATTCCGCCAGCACCGTGTCGATATTGAAAGGCCGCTGTTGGAGCCGCAGGTTGTGTTTGTACCGGTAGAAGATCTGTTCTCCCGCTTTAAACACTATCAGCGGCTGCAACTGCAAAGCTTTGAGCAGGAAGGCAAGGCTGGCCATATTAATTATGCCAGCAGCATTCCGCCGCAACTGACCATGAATGTGCGCCGCGATAAACCCTGCGAGGCGCTGGAACAGTTTATCGATAGTTTTGACGGCCGCATTCTGTTTGCCGCCGAAAGTGCCGGTCGCCGCGAAACGCTGCTGGATATGCTGCGTCAGCACGATATCAAGCTCAGTACTGTCAAAAACTGGGATGCCTTTATCGACGGTGATGACAAACTGGCGGTCACCGTGGCGCCAATGGAGCAGGGCCTGATCCTGCCCGAACTGGGCATTGCGGTCATTGCCGAGGCGCAGTTGTTCGGACAGCAGGTCATGCAGCGCCGTCGTCGCAGCCGCAAGAAGCGCGACACCGATGCCATTATCCGCAATCTGGCCGAACTCTCGGTGGGTGATGCGGTAGTACATGAAGATCACGGTGTGGGTCGCTATCTGGGGCTACAAACTCTGGATATCGGCGATGTCACGGCCGAATACATGACCCTGGAATACGCCAAGGGCGACAAGCTCTATGTGCCGGTAGCCTCACTGGATCTGATCAGCCGCTACTCGGGCGCCGCACCGGAACTGGCCCCCTTACACAAACTGGGCACCAGTCAGTGGGAAAAGGCACGTAAACGGGCTGCCGAAAAAGCCCGGGATGTGGCTGCCGAGCTTTTGGAAATTTATGCCAAACGGGCGGCTAACAAGAAAACACCGATGGCGATGCCGGGAGAAGACTATGCGGCTTTTGCTGCGGCCTTCCCGTTTGAAACCACGCCCGACCAGCAGGATGCCATCGATGCCGTGACCAAGGATATGTTGTCCGAACATCCGATGGACCGCCTGGTCTGCGGCGATGTCGGCTTTGGTAAGACCGAAGTCGCGATGCGTGCCGCTTTTCTTGCCGTACATTCCGGCAAACAGGTGCTGGTTCTGGTGCCCACCACCCTGCTCGCCCAGCAGCATTATGAAAACTTCAAAGACCGCTTTGCCGACTGGCCAGTCAGGGTCGAAGTGCTGTCGCGCTTTCGCTCAAAAAAAGAACTGGACCGGGTCAAATCCTCCATCAGCGAAGGTCATGCGGATATCATCATCGGCACCCACAAATTGCTGCAGCAGGATATTGAACCCAAACGACTGGGCCTGTTTGTGCTCGATGAGGAACACCGCTTTGGTGTCACCCAGAAAGAACAGATCAAGAAATTCCGCGCCCAGATCGATGTGCTGACTTTAACCGCCACCCCCATCCCCAGAACCCTTAATATGTCGATTTCCGGCATTCGCGATCTGTCGATTATTGCTACCGCACCAGCACGCCGACTTGCCATCAAGACCTTTGTAATGGGTTGGGACAGTGAACGCATACGGGAAGGCATGCTGCGTGAAATCAAGCGCGGCGGCCAGGTGTACTTCCTGCACAATAAGGTTGAGGACATTGAGCGCATTGCCCGCGAGGTGGAAGCGATTATGCCTGAAGCCAAAGTCGCCGTCGCCCACGGTCAGATGCGTGAGCGTGAACTGGAACAGGTCATGCTCGACTTCTACCACCAGCGTTTTAATGTGCTGGTCTGCACCACCATTATCGAGACCGGCATCGACGTGCCATCGGCCAACACCATCTTTATCGACCGTGCTGACAAACTGGGGCTGGCACAGCTGTATCAGATCCGTGGCCGGGTCGGTCGTTCTCATCACCGTGCTTATGCCTATTTAATCACCCCGCCTCAAAAGGTGATGACCAAGGACGCGGTTAAACGGCTGGAAGCGATTGAATCCATTGAAGATCTGGGTACCGGCTTTACCCTCGCCACCCACGATATGGAAATCCGTGGCGCCGGTGAACTGCTGGGTGATGAGCAAAGCGGCCAGATGCAGGAAATCGGCTTTAATCTATACAATGAGTTGCTGGAACGCGCCGTCAAAGCCCTGAAATCCGGCAAGGAGCCAAGCTTTAACAATGATGGCCGTCACTTTGTCGAAATTGACCTACATGTGCCGGCTTTGATTCCATCCGATTATCTGCCTGATGTGCACACGCGACTGGTATTGTATAAACGCATCGGTGCTGCTGCCGATATGGATGCCCTGCACGAACTGCAGGTAGAAATGATCGACCGCTTCGGCCTGCTACCGGAACAGGTCAAAACCCTGTTTGCGGTGCACGAACTGCGTTTTAAAGCCAAGCAAATCGGCATTCGCAAGATCGATGTCTATGATGCCGGCGGTCGTCTGATCTTTGAAGAAGAACCCAATATCGATCCGATGACCATTATCAATCTGATCCAGAAACAACCGCAGAAATTCAAACTCGACGGCCAGGACAAGCTGCGCTTCAGCGAGGATATGCCGGAAGCCGAAGATCGCATTGTGGCGTTGGACCAGTTGATGGACAGTCTGTTACCCCAGCAAGATGAACGTAAAACAGGATCGTAACTTCGACGATCTAATTGATCGTTTTGAGACCCGCATTTACGACACAATCAAAGGCAGTTGGCGGCTGCAATTATTGCAGGAAGATCTACAACGCTTTGTTAAAAGACCGTCACTGACGGTTTGGGATGCCGGCTGCGGGCAGGCACAAATCAGTCTTTGGCTGGCCCGGCACGGCCACCGTCTCACTCTTTGTGACCTGTCTTCAAAGATGCTGGATAAAGCCCGCTCGCAATTCAGTGAAGCAGGCTTTGAGGCAGATATTTATCACCAGTCAGCCCAGTCTCTGACAGTTCAACTAAATCAATTTGACCTGATATTGTGCCACGCCGTGGTGGAATGGCTTGCCGACCCCATAACCTCGCTGATGGCAATAGCGGAGAGAGTCAAACCCGGCGGCTATCTGTCTTTGCTGTTTTATAACCGCAATGCCATGGTCTATCAAAATGTGCTCAAGGGTGGCTGGCGACTACAGCCGATACTTGATGACCATTATATCGGTAAGGGCCACAAACTGACGCCGCCGCACCCTCAGTTTCCGCATGATTTACGGGCTGAGATGGAAAAGGCCGGCTTCAGTGTAGAGACCCACACCGGTATCCGCGTTTTTTATGATTACCTGAACCGGGAAGCGAAAAACAACAGTAATGAAGCTGAATTATTCGCTCTGGAACAGCGTTACTGCCGCCTACCCACTTATCGCGATATGGGTCGCTACGTGCATTTATTGATGAAAAAGTCGGACTAAGCCAGCACAGCCGCTGAGCATATCTGCTAAAGTTTCTAACAACACACAGCTTTGCCTGCTGCCAGTCTGCTAAACTAATAAATTAGTTTGTGCTGTCTAAACGTATACTCAGGATTCACATGACACGACTGATTCTTCCCTGCCTGCTTGTCAGCAGCCTGCTTGTCAGCGGCTGTATCAACCGCACCCCACCCACTCCAGCGCTCACTCAGTCACAACTGGACACTGCACTGAGCAACTCGGAAACACGAATGACCGAGAATATCGCTAACCTGTGCCAGGATTGGCAGGGACAGCAGCAACAACACAGTGAACAACTACAGCAGATTGAAAACAATCAACAACAAATCGACAACAGCCTGGCTTCGATACAAACACAGTTGCAGCAGCATTTCGACAAACCCGCGCAGGTCGTCGTTGCCAAACCCGCCGAGTGTCCCAAACCTTCTGCCACCCCGAGCAGCACGAAAGACCTGGGCAATAAAATTGTGGTGGGTCGCGTTGAATGGCTGTGGATTGAAGCCATCAATCGTGTCTATGAAGCGCGTGTCGATACGGGCGCCACTACCTCGTCTATCAGTGCGCTGGATATCACGCCATTCGAAAAAGACGGCAAGCGCTGGGTACGCTTCAAGCTGGCGCCGGATGACGGTGATGACAGTTTCGAAGTTGAGGCGCCACTGGTACGCTATGTGCGTATTCGCCAGGCTTCATCAGACACGCTGGACCGACGGCCGGTTGCCGCACTGACGGTTCGGTTGGGTAAGATGACTGAAGTCGCCGAATTTACCCTGACTGACCGCACACAGATGACTTATCCGATTCTACTGGGCAGAGAGTTTTTGCGCGATGTTGCCGTGGTGGATGTCGCCAGGGAAAATGTTCAGCCCAAGCCTGAAATCATGGCAGGACAGAACCAGCCTGCAGCAGTCAGCAAAAGCAAGAAAAAATAAAAAGGACCCTGTTGATGGCTTCACGCAAACCGTTTTACCTGCTGGTTGGCTTGCTGATCATTGCCGGTATCAGTCTCAGTCTGCACCGTCACTATACTTACGACATTCCCTGGTTACCGGGAGAAACCCGCCAGACCTGGTCCATTGAAGCTAAAATCGAATTTGAAGCCAGCGGTGATGAAGTGCTGGCTTCGCTGGCGATTCCCAACACCCAGCCAGGCTTTACCCAGTTAAATCAACAAACAGCCAGCCCCGGCTATGGACTGGCCTATTCTGAAAAAGAGAACGGTGGCAGCCGTGCAGACTGGTCAATCCGTCAGGCCAATGGCGAACAAGCGCTCTATTACCGGGTGGATATGTTGCTTGACCCTTATGCCGCCCCGCCGCAACCCAGCCAGCCGCCGGAACTCAAGGTCAATGTCGAAAAAGAACCCTACGCCACGGCCGCCAATCAGTTGCTGGACCGTGCTCAGGAACGCTCTTCCACGCCTTATACCCTGGCACGGGAACTGATCCAAGAATTTCGTATTCAATCTCAGAATGCGGAGTTGCTGGCCCAGCTTAAACCGCAGATAAACTGGGTCGTGCAATTGCTGCAACAGGCCGGCGTGCCGGCCCGCCAAGTCCACGCCCTGTCACTGGAAGATGGCCGCCGCCGTCAGGAACTGGTTGATTACATCCAGGTATTTGATGGTGAGGATTATCAGTTATTCCACCCGGAAAATGGGCATCAGGGGCGTCCGGATAACCTGCTGTTATGGGAATATCACTCAGGACCGGTCCTGGAAGTGGTCGGTGGTAAAAACTCCATGGTCACCTTTTCGATGATCGAACAGGAACAGCCTTTCAGCGCTGCGCTGAATCAGAAGTTCTCTGAAAATGAACTGCTCAACTTCTCGCTCTATACTTTGCCACTGGAAGAACAGGCCCTGTTCAAAGGCATTTTGCTGATCCCGGTCGGCGTGCTGATGGTGGTGCTGATGCGGATCCTGGTCGGCCTCAAGACTTCCGGTACTTTTATGCCTGTGCTGATTGCATTGGCCTTTATCCAAACCAGCCTGCTGACCGGTCTGGTTGGTTTTCTGCTGATTGTCGGTATGGGTCTGTTGATCCGCTCCTACCTGTCCTATCTGAATCTGCTATTAGTGGCGCGAATATCGGCGGTGATCATCATGGTCATCGGCATGATCGCGTTGTTCTCGATTATCGCCTATAAACTGGGCCTGACCGAGGGCATGAAAGTGACCTTCTTCCCGATGATTATCCTGGCCTGGACTATTGAAAGGATGTCGATCCTCTGGGAAGAGGAAGGCCCGCACCAGGTCGTCATTCAGGGCGGCGGCTCTTTGCTGGTCGCTATCCTCGCCTATCTGGCCATGAATAATGAACTGATCCGACACCTGACCTTCAACTTCCTGGGTCTGCAACTGGTCTTCATGGCCTTTGTGCTGATGGCCGGCAACTACACCGGTTACCGACTGCTGGAACTCAAGCGCTTCAAGCCCATGGTTGAGGATAAAAAATGAGCGGACCCTTGCTAAACTGGTTGCGGGAAGTGCGCGAACGATACGCCCATCCCAGCCGGCTGGCACAGAAAGGCGTGCTGGGCATGAACCGGCGTAATATTTCCTATATCAGCCGCTACAATGACCGCAGCCTGTTTCCTCTGGTCGATGACAAATTGCAGACCAAACAAATCGTGCTTGATGCCGGTATTACCGCGCCGGATTTAATTGGCGTGATCAGCGAGCAACACGAAGTCAAGGATCTGGCCGGCCTCATCGCCAGCCTGCCCGGTTTTTGTATCAAACCGGCCCATGGCAGCGGCGGTAAGGGCATTATGGTCATTACCCGTCGTGATGATGACGGCTACCACAAAACCAATGGGCAGATAGCCAACATCGGCGACCTGGAGCGGCATGTATCCAATATTCTGGCTGGTCTGTTCTCGTTGGGTGGTCGTGCTGATGTAGCGATTATCGAGAGCCTGATTGAGTTTGATGACTGCTTCACCGGCTATACCTATGAAGGTGTTCCGGATACCCGGGTCATTGTGTTCAAGGGTTTCCCGGTGATGGCGATGATGCGGCTTTCCACCTCAGCCTCCAATGGCAAAGCCAATCTGCATCAGGGTGCCGTGGGTGTCGGTCTGAATATCGGGGATGGTAGTGCACTCAAAGCCGTGCAATTTGACCGCCCTGTGCTACTCCACCCTGATACCGGCACCAATCTGCTCACACTGAAAGTGCCGCACTGGGAGCAACTGTTAAATCTTGCCGCGTCCTGTTATGAAATGTCCGGCCTGGGTTATCTGGGCACTGATATCGTACTGGACAGGCAGAAAGGTCCGGTATTACTTGAGCTCAATGCCCGGCCCGGCCTCAGTATTCAGGTCGCCAATGGCGAGGGACTGGTACCGCGGCTGCGGCAGATTGAAGCTCTGGGCAATAAGCATAAAATGACGCCTCAGCAGCGCATCGACTATGCCCGCGAACATTTTTCCCGTAAATAAACTTAGCTGCTAGAATCAATCAGACGACTTCAATTACCCAGGAGGGTGTCATGCAGGAGAGCGGACGATTTAACGCACTGGTGTTGGGCATCGCCCTGTTTGCCGGGCTGACCGTACTGGGCGCACTGCTGTCCAGCGCTGCTATCAACGTCAAGGAATATGAGCGCAGCGTCACAGTCAAAGGCCTGGCCGAGCAGGAGTTTACTGCAGATATTGTGATTTGGCCGATTCAGTTCACGTTGGCCGATAACACCCTGCAGAGTCTCTATCAGGACATCGACAGCAATACCGACACCATTATCGCTTTTCTGACCTCAGCGGACATTGACCGCGACGATATCACTATCGGCACACCGGCCATCACTGACAAATCAGCGCAGCAATACGGCAATCAGAGCCGCGCTCAGTTTCGCTACACCGGTATTCAGACCGTGACTGTCTACTCCGAGGATATTGATACTGTCAGACAGGTGATGAGTAAGCTGTCTGAACTGGGTAAACAGGGCGTTGTTCTGACCGGCAATAACTACCAGTCACAGACAGACTACCTGTTCACCCGACTCAATGAGGTCAAACCGGACATGATTGAAGAAGCCACCCGCAAAGCCCGCGAAGTGGCGCAGAAGTTTGCCCAGGACTCGGACAGCCAATTGGGTAAAATCCGCAAAGCCTCACAGGGTCAGTTCAGCATCCGCCCGCGCGATAAAAACAACCCGCACATCAAAAAAGTCCGCGTGGTCTCGACTATCGAGTACTACCTCTCGGATTAATGCTACGTTCTCCCGTCATCAAGGGACGCGGCACCTCAGATAACAGGGACAGTCGATTCAGCGAGTTTGAGCGCGAGTCAATCGATGACGGCTGGCATCAGGAGCAGGCATTACCGCCACGCAAAACGCAGCTGGATTTTGAATCACCACGCAGTATCATCACCCGTAATGATTCTCCCGATCTGCCTTTCAGCCAGTCCATCAATGTCTACCGCGGCTGCGAACATGGCTGCATCTATTGTTTCGCCCGGCCCAGCCATGCTTATCTGGGCCTGTCACCGGGGCTCGACTTTGAAACCCGCCTCACTGCCAAGCCCGATGCCGCAGCGCTGCTTCGCAAAGAATTAATGGCAAAGTCCTATCAATGTTCGCCGATTTCATTGGGCGCCAATACTGATCCCTATCAGCCGGTGGAACGAGAGCAGCGAATTACCCGCCAGATCCTGGAAGTAATACAAAGCTTCCGTCACCCCTGCACCATCGTCACCAAGTCAGCGATGGTGGAACGGGATATCGATATTTTGACCGATCTCGCCGCGGATAACCTGGTGCGGGTCAATCTGTCGGTCACCACCCTAGATAAAACGCTGGCTCGCAGTCTGGAACCCCGTGCCGCCAGCCCTGACAGACGTCTGCAAACTATCCGGACACTGCGTGATGCCGGTATACCAGTCGATGTACTGATCGCGCCGGTGATCCCGGTGTTAACCGACACTGAACTGGAAAACATTATGGCGGCCTGTGTCCAGGCCGGGGCAGGCTCGATACAATATTTGCTATTGCGGCTGCCACGAGAGGTCAGCGCATTATTCGAAGATTGGCTGGCCAGCCATTATCCCGATAAGGCCGAGCACGTCATGAACCGGCTAAGAGACTCCAGAGATGGCAAAACCAATGATGCCCGCTTCGGCCACAGGCTGCGAGGCCATGGTTTCTATGCCGATATGATCGCCCAGCGCTTTAACAAAGCCATTACCAGATTGGGGTTGAACCAGCCGCGTCAGCCGCTTAACCGGGATTTATTCCGGCCTCATCCTCAGCAAATGAATTTATTCTGATGGTTAGAGCTTTGAACCACAGAGGCACAGAGATAAATATATTTATCCGCAGATTACGCTGATTAGCACAGATTATTTTAAGCAAGCTTAATAGCCTTTAAGCAAGCTTAATAGCCTCTGGCTTGAGTTGATAAATAGCGAGAAGCAATAACGCTTGGGCATAATCGGTGTCATCTTTGTCATCTGCGGATGATGCCAAATAACCTCTGTGCCCTCTGTGTCTCTGTGGTTAGTAAAAGTCGCATTATACGCCGACTTTTACAGTACGCCCCTCACTCGCTGATTTAAGGGCGGCGTTGATGGCAGCGCAGTTGGCACGGGCATCAGCAAAGCTGAGGAATGGCGCTTTGCCATTCAATACACAATCGGAGAAATGTTCGATTTCACGGTTGAAATGGTTGGCCGTGGACAGGGCGATGGTTTCATTCTCGCCTTCATCGGTCCAGTAGCTGATCAATGGCTGTTCAGTCGGCGGCTGCCAGGCAGCGTGACAGAGAATGCCCCCCTTGGTACCCAGGATCTGATACTCACTGCGGCGGCAATGCTCAAAGCTCATCTCAAAATGCGCATAGCGACCATCTTCAAAATCAAAAATGCCGCTGAGACTGACATCGGCGCCATGCTCATTGAGTTTAGCCATGGCTGTCGCCGCCACTGGCTCGTTATCAAACCAGTGTCTGGCCGTATGCACGGCATAGGGGCCAATATCCCACATCGCCCCGCCGCCGTGTTCAATATCGCGGTTGATGCGATACAGGCGCGCCGGTTTCATCGGAAAGGCAAAGGCGGTCTTGACGGTGCGCACCTCGCCGATCTTGCCGGAATCAATCAGCTCCCTGACATAATCATGCTGGGTATGAAAGCGGTACATAAAGCCTTCCATCACCGTGACATTATTGGCTTTGGCTGCTGCTTCAATGGCGTCAATATCGGCCACGGTCAATGCCATGGGCTTTTCAATCAGCACGTGTTTGCCATGATTAATCGCTTTCAGGGCCCACTCGGCATGCTCTTCATTGGCCATTGGCAAGTAAATCGCGTCAATATCATCGCGTGACATCAAGGCTTCCGGATCATCCATCGCCTCGGCATCTTTTTCGTTGGGCGCATGCTTCTGCAGGGTTTCTGCTGCCGCCCCCGGGCGCCGGCTGGCAATCGCCACCAGCTTGGCATTATTCGCTTCGACAATGGCGGGCATCAGTTTATCGTTGACCCGGGCCGCCCCGAGGATACCCCAACGCAGTATTTGTTCAGCCATGAGTGGATTCCTTTTATTGATTCGGTAATGACCGCCATGATAACCACAGCAACGGTGAAAACCAAACCATGGCCATCGTCAGCGAACCGTGTTTTTTGTTAGTAGGCGCATGCCCTGTGCTAAGCTGAAAAGTCTGTTGAACTACTAACAAGAGGTGTCTTATGACTATTGAAGTTGGCCAAACCCTGCCCGAGGGTAAACTGAGTGAAAGCCCCGATTTTGACCCGGAAAATGGCTGTCCGATGAAACCCGAGCCACAGGATGTCGGTGAACAGGTCAAAGGCAAAACTGTTGTTATTTTTGGTGTGCCCGGTGCCTTTACGCCACTGTGTTCTGCTGAGCACCTGCCCGGTTTTGTAGCGCATGCCGATGAAATCAAGGCGGCCGGTGCCGATGAAATCTGGTGCATGGCGGTTAACGATGGTTTCGTCATGGCAGCCTGGGGCCGTGAAAACAACGCCACCGGTAAAGTACGCATGATGGCAGACGGCAGTGCCGAGTATGCCAAAGCGCTGGGCCTTGATCGCGATATGACAGGCGGTGGCATGGGCGTTCGCTGCTATCGTTTCGCCATGATCGTCAAAGACGGCGTGGTTCAGTATATCGGCGTTGAAGGTTCGGGCGAATTCGGCAAATCCAAAGCCGAAACCATCCTGGAAGAGTTGAAGAAGTAAATATTGGTACTCACCACAGAGACACAGAGAACACAGAGGTTTATCTAGGTCATCCGCAGATTAACGCAGATGAACACAGATTTTCAGAATAGTAAGAAATGGCAGAACCATCTCAATTAATATTTTTCTGGATCACTGTTCCGGCAAACTATTTTATAAATCTGTGAAAATCAGCGTAATCTGCGGATAGATTTTTTTCTACGCCATAATCTCTGTGGCTCTGTGGTTAATTCTCTAACGCCAGTGCTCTTCCACTTCCTGCTCGCCGCCAATGAACACGGCGGTGGCCAGTTCACTGAAAATACCGTGCTCGACAACACCGGGAATGGTATCCAGCATCATGGTTAGCTCCAGACTGTCGACATGCTCAAAGTGCATATCCAGCACCAGGCTGCCATGCGCAGTCACTGCCACATTATCACCACCGGCGTTCAGCCTTAATTCGCCGTGACCGCCCTGCTTTTTCAACTCGCCCAGCACCAGTTTCCAGGCTTCTGGCATGACCTCAACGGGGATAGGAAACTTGTCGCCGATTTGTTCGACCAGTTTGCCTTCATCCACCAGCACGTAAAACTGATCGGCGGCTGAAGCCAGCAGTTTCTCCCGCACCAGATCCTGACCACGGCCCTTAAGCAAAGTCAGATCCGGCGTGACTTCATCGGCACCATCAACATACATATCAATATGGTTTAGCGTATCGATAGCAGTAACGTTGAGACCGGCTTGCTCAGCCTTTACCGCACTGATGGCCGAACTACTGACCACGGTGAGATTGAGCTGTTCATCCCGGTTACGTTCGGCCAGCGCCTCAATAAACAGATTCGCTGTGGAGCCTGTGCCCAAGCCCACCACCATATCGACTTCCACCAGATTGGCCGCGTGGACAGCAACGCGTTGTTTTGGATTCATGCTTTTCTGTGCTGTCATTGACAACCTCCTCGCGCTTGGCAAAATGTATGCTCAGCTTAACACTCCGGCAAGCGATGTCTAGTTGCCGCAACCAGAGGAATTCCACATGGCACAATTCAATGCGATTATCAGCGAAATTGAAACGGCCACCGGTAAAAACCTGCAAAATGCCACTATTTCCAGCATCGGTGGCGGCTGTATTAACAGCGCTTACCGCCTGGATAACGGTGATGCCTCCTATTTCATCAAGGTCAACAGTCCCAACCTGGGACAGATGTTTGAAGCAGAAGCGCATGGCCTGCAGGAAATGGCGGCCACACAATCGGTCAGAGTGCCCGAAGTCATTGGTTTCGGTGTCGCTGACGGCCATAGTTACCTGGCGCTGGAATACATCCCACTCGGCAGTATGCGCGGTGGCGCGACCACGACGCTGGGCAAGCAACTGGCGCAAATGCACAAAGTGGCGCAGCCGTACTTCGGCTGGCATATGGATAACACCATCGGCAGTACGCCGCAGATTAATGATCGCAGCCATGACTGGCTGAGCTTCTGGCAACAGGAAAGACTGGGACAACAACTGCGCTTTGCCGCCGGTAATGGCTTTGGTGGACGGCTGCAGAGTCAGGGCGAAAAGTTACTGGCTGATCTGGATAAAATTTTGGACGGCCATAATCCCACGCCGGCCTTGTTGCATGGTGATTTATGGGGCGGCAATGCTTCCGGCGATGATCAAGGTCAGCCGGTGATTTTCGACCCCGCGTGCTACTACGGTGATCGTGAGGCCGACCTGGCCATGACCGAGTTATTCGGTGGCTTCGGCGCTGATTTCTTTACCGCCTACAATGACGAATATCCGGTCGACAGCGGTTATC
Organism: uncultured Methylophaga sp.; assembly: GCF_947259025.1. Classification (GTDB taxonomy): domain Bacteria; phylum Pseudomonadota; class Gammaproteobacteria; order Nitrosococcales; family Methylophagaceae; genus Methylophaga. The sequence continues at coordinate 64,986 of NZ_CAMYKO010000007.1, read as the reverse complement.
AGCAACGCAAAACGCTATATAATCTTTATCACATTCTCAATCATCTGAATTTATTCGGTGGTGGCTATCTGGGCCAGGCCGAATCCATGATTGACCGTTTACTGTCTCAAGTTTAAAGAGGAAAGATGAGCCAAATCAAAGTCTTGTTTGTATGCATGGGCAATATCTGCCGTTCCCCCACCGCCGAAGGTGTGTTTACCCGCCTGGTGGAACAGTCTGGTACCCGTGACCGTTTTCTGATCGACTCCGCTGGTACCCATGCCTATCATGTTGGAGAAGAGCCCGATGGCCGCGCGCAGCAGACTGCCCGCCAGCGCGGCATTGATTTGTCGTTTATCCGTGCCCGCAAATTCGCCCGCAATGACTTTGAGATGTTTGATCATATCCTGGCGATGGATCAGGACAACTACGCCATCCTGATGGATGCCTGCCCGCCTGAGTATCAAAGCAAGGTCAAGCTGTTCCTTGACTATGCGCCGCAGCGTGATGAACAGGATGTGCCCGACCCTTATTACGGCGGCCAGAATGGCTTTGATCATGTGTTTGATCTGGTCGAAGACGCCTCACAGGGCTTTTACAAGAGCGTTATCAGCTAGTCACTAACCCAAATTGAGTAGTTGCTTTGCCCGCCCGGCGGAGTATGATTGCGCGTTGACTTAAATCTGAATAAGGACTTGTGACGTGAATGCGCAATCACGGGGCAACGTCGCCCTGCCGGCGGCATTGCTGGGACTGGTTTTATGGATGATGCCGCAACTGGCCCAGGCGGCGGAAGCGGTGAAATTGCTGGATCTGACCCAACACTGGGTAGGGTATACCGCCATTGTCCTGTTTATCTTCGCCTATGCCCTGGTGGTGGTGGAAGAAGAAATCCATATGCGCAAGTCCAAGCCGGTGATGGTCGCCGCCGGCCTGATCTGGGCCCTGATTGCCTTTGTTTACGCACAGCAGCCTGACTCGGCCTACCATCACACGGCCGAGGTGATGATCCGTCACAACCTCCTCGAATACGCCGAATTATTTTTGTTTTTGCTGGCGGCCATGACTTACATCGGCACCATGGGCGAGCGCGGCGTATTCGACAGTCTGCGAGCCTGGCTCATTAACAAGGGCTTTTCCCTGAGAACGATTTTCTGGCTGACCGGCCTACTGGCCTTTTTCATCTCACCGGTGGCCGACAATCTCACCACGGCATTACTGATGGCCACCGTGGTCATGGCCGTGGGCGGCAATAATCTGGGTTTTGTTGGCGTTGCCTGTATCAACATCGTGGTGGCTGCCAATGCCGGCGGCGCTTTCAGTCCCTTCGGCGATATCACCACGCTGATGGTCTGGCAGAAAGGGGTGGTTGAATTCCATGAGTTTTTCGCGCTGTTCCTGCCATCATTGGTGAACTGGCTAATCCCGGCGTTCCTGATGTCTTTGACTGTCAAAGCAGTCACGCCTGAATCAAGCGGCGATAAAGCCGTGCTCAAGGACGGCGCCTTTGTGGTTATCGGCCTGTTCCTGCTGACTATTGCGATGGCGGTCTGCGCCCATAACTTCCTGCATTTGCCACCGGTGGTGGGCATGATGACCGGTCTTGGTTTCCTTAAGATTTACGGCTATGTGCTTAAACTGCGTGAGTCACGACTGATGATGGAACTGGAGCAGGTCGGCGAAGGCAAAAAACCATTTAATATTTTCCGTCAGATCGAGCGCGCTGAATGGGATACGCTGATGTTTTTCTACGGCATTATTCTCTGTGTCGGCGGGCTGGGCACTATCGGCTACCTGGCGATGGGCTCGGAACTGATGTACGGCGATCTGGGTCCGACCACGGCCAATATTCTGGTCGGTCTGATTTCTGCCGTAGTGGATAATATTCCTGTCATGTTCGCAGTCTTATCGATGATGCCGGAGATGAGCCACGGTCAGTGGCTGCTGGTCACTCTGACCGCCGGTGTCGGCGGTTCATTGCTGTCGGTGGGTTCAGCTGCCGGTGTTGCCGTAATGGGTCAGGCCAGAGGGATTTACACCTTCTTCAGTCACCTTAAATGGATCTGGGCAATAGCGCTGGGTTATGCAGCCAGTATCTGGCTTCACCTCTGGCTCAATGCCGATCTGTTTGAACCAGTGCTGCATTAGGAAAAGCGGCCTGAAAGCCGCTTTTTATTGATCAGTCGTAGAGTTTGAGCACCAGTTCAGCAATACAGGCCGGACGCTTACTGTTTTCCACTTCGATTTTGACTTCCCTGACCAGTTCCAGGCCACGTCGCATTGGCGTGATCTGAATAATCCGCGTACGGGCCCGGATGCGCTTACCGGCTTTGACCGGTGCCGGAAAAACAACCTTGTTCATACCGTAATTCACCACCAGACGGGCTTCCGGGTAGGCCTCGTTTTCCGGGTTAACGGTATCAGTCAGCATCGGAATCAGCGACAAGGTCAGAAAACCATGGGCGATGGTGGCTTTGAAGGGGGATTCTTTTTCGGCACGTGCGGGATCAGTGTGAATCCACTGCTGATCACCGGTCACGGTGGCAAACTGATTAATACAGTTTTGATCCAGCTCGAACCATTCCCCCACATAGCTCTCTTCACCGAGCTGGGCTTCCAGCCGCTCACGTAGGGCAATAAACTTTTCACTGGGCGCCCGGTCTTCCGACACAGCCTGATTTTCATCGGGCTCATGAAAAAAGTGGAAATACTGGGTCCAGGGCAGGGACAGATTACGAATATCCGAGACTTTTTTATTCAAGGTCTCCGGCCAGTTTTTCAGCGTGGTGCCGACCCGGTTTTTAAACTCGGAGTTGAGCGACTCCAGCTTTTCCTGTCCTTGCTTGAGTGATTCCACCAACCGCATAAAATCTTCCTTATCCATTTTGCCCCGTTACTTGTGGGCAGTTGCGCCAGCCCATGAACAATTCACTGCAAACTCGGTCTGAGAAACTTCTTCCCGCAGGCAAAGGTGACATAGCACAAAACCGGCGCAGCGGGTACAATTTACTGTTTAATCATAGACACAATATAGCGACCATCATGCTCTACAGCACAGACGATTTGCGAATCACCGGTATACAGGAAGTCCTGCCACCGGCGCAACTACATGAAGAACTGCCTATTACCGACCAGGCATCGGAAACGGTATTCCTTGCGCGCAAAGCAAGCCAGGACATTCTTCACAAAAATGACGATCGTCTGATAGTGATTGTTGGTCCCTGCTCCATCCACGATCCCGACGCGGCCCGCGAATATGCCACAAGGCTTAAGCCGCTGATCGAGGAGTTAAAAGACGATTTGCATGTCATTATGCGGGTGTATTTTGAAAAACCGCGCTCAGTGGTCGGCTGGAAGGGACTGATCAACGACCCGTATCTGGATGGCAGCTTCAGAATCAATGATGGCCTGCACATTGCCCGCAAACTGCTGCTGGATCTGGCGGAAATGAATATTCCGGCAGCCACCGAATATCTGGATCTGATCAGCCCGCAATATATTTCTGATCTGATTTCCTGGGGCGCTATCGGTGCCCGTACCACGGAAAGTCAGGCACACCGCGAGCTGGCTTCGGGTCTGTCCTGCCCCGTGGGCTTTAAGAACGCGACCGACGGCGGCCTGCAGATAGCTGTTGACGCCTGTCTGTCGGCGTCCAAACCACACCACTTCATGTCTTTGACCAAGGCAGGCCGTTCAGCGATTTTCTCCACCACCGGCAACCCGGACTGCCATGTCATCCTGCGCGGTGGCCGTTCGCCGAACTTTGATGCCGAGAGTGTCAATGCCGCTGCCGAAGTGATTGGCCGTTCCGGTCAGGACGCCAAGATGATGATCGACTGCAGTCATGCCAACAGTGGAAAGAATCATATCCGCCAGGAAACCGTTTGCCGCGATGTCGCTTCACAGGTCGCTCACGGTGATAAACGTATTATCGGGCTGATGCTGGAAAGCAACCTGGTCGCCGGACGGCAGAATCACGAACCCGGACAGGAGCTGGTTTACGGTCAGAGCATCACCGATGCCTGTATGGCGTGGGATAACACCGCACCGCTGCTGCAGGAACTGGCTCAGGCTGTCCGTCAGCGTCGTGAGCGGCAATCAGCGACAAGCTGAGTGGGAATGTTTTGCTGGCTGTCCTTGTCTTTTGACGACTCGCTAAGTCCCTATCAGACAAGGCGATAAAGCCGCCGTAACGTTTCAGAAAACCGCCTTTTTAAGCTATAATGCACGTTTGATATTCAGCACCTGAGCGGCGCTCGCGCTGAAATAACAACGAATTCCTGAGGAAATCAGTAGGTTATTAAATGGCAGACTATGCCCTGATACTGTTAAGCACGATACTGGTGAACAACATCGTCCTGGTAAAATTCCTGGGGCTGTGTCCGTTCATGGGCGTTTCCCGTAAGCTGGAAACCGCTATGGGTATGGCGCTCGCCACCACTTTCGTGCTGACTTTGTCGTCGATTAGCAGTTACCTCATCAACGAATACCTGCTGGCGCCGTTCGGCATCGGTTTCCTGCGCACCATCAGCTTTATTTTTGTTATCGCCGTGGTGGTGCAATTCACAGAAATGGTTGTGCACAAAACCAGTCCCCTGCTTTACCAGGTACTGGGCATCTTCCTGCCCCTGATTACCACCAACTGCGCCGTGCTGGGTGTGGCCCTGCTTAATGTGCAGGAGCAACACGGCTTTATCGAGTCTGCCCTGTATGGCTTTGGTGCAGCGATCGGTTTCTCCATGGTACTGGTGATTTTTGCCGGCATGCGTGAACGACTGGCTGCGGCTGATGTGCCGGTGCCATTTCAGGGCGCTGCTATTGGTCTGATTACTGCTGGCCTGATGTCCATGGCTTTCATGGGCTTCGCCGGATTGGTGAAGGTGTAGCCGTATGTTGACTGCGATTATTGCCTTAACTTTGCTGGCACTGGTGATGGGTCTGCTGCTGGGCTTTGCCTCGGTCAAGTTCAAAGTAGAAGGTGACCCGATTGTCGAGCAAATCGATAAACTGCTGCCGCAGACTCAGTGTGGACAATGCAGCTTTGCCGGGTGCCGGCCCTATGCCGAAGCGATTGCGGCCGGTGAAGTCGATATCAACCGCTGCCCGCCAGGTGGTGAAGCCACCATTCAGTCGCTGGCCGATCTGCTTGATGTTGAACCCAAGCCGCTGGATGAAGAATGCGGCGTGGAAAAACCCAAAACACTGGCGGTGATTGACGAACAGCGTTGTATCGGCTGCACTTTGTGTATTCAGGCTTGTCCGGTGGATGCCATTCTGGGCGCAGCCAAGCATATGCATACCGTCATTGCTGATGAATGCACCGGTTGTGAACTGTGTCTTGAACCCTGCCCGGTCGATTGTATCGATATGGTGGAAGTCGCGCAGAACCCCAACACCTGGCGCTGGCCGGATCCCTCGCATCTGCAACTGGAACGCGGAGGTCAGGCATGAACAAACCTCTGTCTGATTTCCCCGGTGGGCTGAAACTGCGTGGCCATAAAAAGCGTTCCACGCAAACGCCAATCCGCAAAACGCCGCTGTCTGACAAGCTGATCCTGCCTCTGCAGCAGCATATCGGTGCCGCGGCGATGCCGGTTGTCAGCGTGGGTGACAAGGTTTTGAAAGGCCAGCGTATTGCCCGGGCAGACGGTCACGTCTCAGTGTGTCTGCATGCGCCCAGTTCGGGCACCGTAGTGGCGATTGATGAACAGGCTATTCCCCACCCTTCCGGTCTGAGTGCCCCCTGCATTACTATCGAAACCGATGGTGAAGATCAATGGATCGAGCGTCATCCGGTAGAAAACTTCAGCGAGATGTCCGCCCACGAAATTCGTCAGATCATTCGTGATGCCGGCATCGTGGGGCTGGGTGGCGCCGGTTTCCCCAGCTTTATCAAAATGAATCCGGGCGTTCACCACACGGTGGAAACCCTGCTGCTTAATGGCGCTGAGTGTGAGCCCTATATCTCCTGTGACGATATGCTGATGCGCGAGCGCGCTGACGGCATTCTCGACGGCGTCGAAATCATGCGACATGCGCTGCGGGCACGCAATGTAATTCTGGCGATTGAAGACAACAAACCACTGGCTATTTCTGCGATGGAACTGGCACTGGCAGCGCGTCCACATCTGACCAATACCAGCATCGTGGTGATTCCGACCCGTTATCCGACCGGCGGTGAAAAACAGATCATCCAGGTGGTGACCGGCAAGGAAGTGCCCAGTGACGGCCTGCCAATTGATATCGGCATCGTGTCCCATAATATGGGTACCGCCTATGCAGTTGGGCGTGCTATCAATCACGGCGAGCCGCTGATTTCACGGATCGTGACCGTCACCGGCACCGATGTGACCCATGCTGGTAACTTTGAAACCCTGTTTGGAACGCCGATCTCGGAACTGCTGGAATTTGCCGAAACCAAGCGCCAGCCTGATGAGCCGTTTATTCTTGGCGGACCGATGATGGGCTTCAACCTGTCCGGTGATAATCTGCCGGTAACCAAAACTGCCAACTGCATTCTGGTCGGTGTTGAAGATGCCGCACCCAAAACCGATCCGTTGCCCTGCATTCGCTGTGGTGACTGTGCTTCCGTCTGCCCTGCAAGCCTGCTGCCGCAACAGCTTTACTGGCACTCACGGGCCAAGGAATTTGATCAAACCCAGGATTACAACCTGTTTGATTGCATCGAGTGTGGTTGCTGCGACTATGTTTGCCCCAGCAAGATCCCACTGGTGTCGTATTTCCGTTTTGCCAAAACGGAAATCATGAACCAGGAACGTGAACGCGAAAAATCCGATTTGGCACGCGAGCGCTTTGAATCCCGCCAGGCCCGGATGGAAAGGGAAAAACGCGAAAAAGAAGAGCGTCAACGTCAACGCAAAGCTGCACTGGCGGCTTCCAAGGCCAAAAAAGAAAAAGAAGCTGCTGCTAAAGCCGAAACGGCTGAAGCGGCCGACAAGGAGACTTAAGCGCATGCCCCTATTCCGGATTAGTCCGCCGTTTCTGGCTGGGACGAACCGTGTCACGCTGCAAATGCTGCAGGTGTTGATGGCCATGGTGCCAGCCGTGGCTGCCATGGTGGTGTTCTTTGGTCCGGCCGTACTGATCAATATCAGCCTGGCACTGGTCACGGCCCTGCTGGCCGAGACGCTGATGCTGAAGATCCGTAAACGGCCGGTTAAACCTTTTATCAGTGATGGCAGCGCGGCTGTCACCGCGGTGTTACTGGCGGTGGCGATTCCGCCATTGTCGCCCTGGTGGCTGACCGTCACCGGTGTACTGTTCTCTATCGTGTTTGCCAAACATCTCTATGGCGGCTTGGGTTATAACCCGTTCAACCCGGCCATGGTCGGCTATGTGCTGTTGCTGTTGTCATTCCCGCTGGAAATGACCACTTGGCTGCCGGTGCTGTCACTGGCCGATAATCCGCTCAACTTCAGCCAGGCATTGCAGTTGATTTTCAGCGGTGAAACCAGTGGTGGTCTTGTGCCTGACACGGTATCCGGCGCCACGCCGCTGGATGCGATGAAAACCCAGATCGGACTGGATATTCTGCCCGAATATATTGTGAATCAGGATCTGTTCGGCATGCTCGGTGGCCTGGGCTGGGAATGGATCAACCTGTGGTTCCTGCTGGGCGGTTTGTTTTTGCTGTACCGCGGTGTAATCAACTGGCATGTGCCGGTGGCAATGCTGCTGACCCTGTTTGTTTTCAGCAGCCTGACCAGCTTGTTTGCACCGGACATCACCGGCTCGCCGATGCTGCATTTGTTCAGCGGCGGTACCATGCTGGGGGCGTTTTTTATCGCCACCGATCCGGTATCGGGCTCCACCACCGTTAAAGGTCGGCTGGTATTTGGTGCCGGCGTCGGTGCTTTGACCTATATTATCCGGATCTGGGGCGGTTATCCTGACGGCGTCGCTTTTGCGGTGCTGCTGATGAATATGCTGGTGCCCTTGATCGATTACTACACCCAGCCGCGGGTTTACGGAGCGACCAGCAAATGATGGCGCTGCAGAAACATATCATCCGGGTGGGGCTGTTACTGGGGCTGTTTGCGATCGTGGCGACTACACTGGTGGCCTTCACCGAGCGCAATACCCGCGATCAGATCACTGAAAACGAGCGTCAGCGTCTGTTGGATGGCATTAACGCCCTGATTCCGCATGAGCAATACGACAACGATATATTGCAGGACACCTTAAAGTGGCCTGCCACGATGGCACTGGGCACCGAAGAACCCACTGAAATCTATCGTGCACGGCTTGATGGTGAGCCGGTGGCTGCTATTTTAACCGTGGTGGCGCCGGATGGTTATTCGGGTCAGATCAAAATGTTGGTTGGCATTTATCACAGCGGCAAGCTGGCCGGTGTTCGTGTTATCAGCCACAAGGAAACACCGGGGCTGGGTGATAAGATTGATGAAAATAAATCGGACTGGATTTTACAGTTTGAAGGCCTGTCACTCACTGACCCGGCTGCGGCCAAATGGAAAGTGAAAAAAGACGGCGGTCAATTTGACCAGTTTACCGGTGCCACGATTACACCGCGCGCTGTGGTCAATGCCGTCAAAGAGGCACTGATTTATTTCCGCGATGAGAAAAAGGCATTATTTGCCCCTAGCGAGGAAAGCTCATGAACGCTTACAAGCAAATTATTCAGGACGGCTTATGGAGCAATAACCCCGGCCTGGTGCAACTGCTCGGGCTATGCCCCTTGCTGGCCGTCACCAATACCGTCATTAACGGACTGGGACTGGGTCTGGCAACGATTCTGACACTGGTTGCCTCCAACGGTATTATCTCGCTGCTGCGCCATCAAATTCCGGATGAAGCGCGGTTGCCGGTGTTCGTGATGATCATTGCTTCTATCGTCACCATTATCGAACTGTCGATGAATGCCTGGTTCCACGAGCTTTACCTGATCCTGGGGATCTTTATCCCCCTGATCGTCACCAACTGCGCTATTACCGGCCGTGCAGAAGCTTTTGCTGCCCGTAACCCGGTTGGTCCTGCCCTGCTTGACGGGCTGATGATGGGACTGGGTTTCACTGCGGTTCTGGTATTACTGGGAGCCATGCGTGAACTGATCGGTCAGGGCACATTATTTTCTCAGGCTTACCTGATGTTCGGTGAGGCGGCGCGTGGCTTTACCATCACCGTAATTGAAGACTATCGGGGTTTTCTGATGGCGTTGTTGCCGCCCGGTGCCTTTATCGGGCTGGGCCTGATTGTGGCGCTGAAAAATATTATTGATATCAAACTGGCTGACCGTCAGCCTAAAGCAGCACCGGTTGAAGTCGAGGCAGAAGCCACCTCCGCTTAGTTATGAACCAAGCCCAGAGGCGTGAATTTTTCGCCACCCTGAAAGCGCATAACCCGGCGCCGACCACCGAGCTTAATTACAGCAGCCCGTTTGAGTTACTGATTGCGGTGATTCTGTCGGCACAGGCCACCGATATCAGCGTAAACAAGGCCACTGACAAACTTTACCCGGTCGCCAATACGCCGCAGGCGATACTTGATCTGGGGGTCGACGGTCTCAAGCAATACATCAAAACTATCGGCCTGTTTAACAGCAAGGCCGAAAATGTCATTAAAACCTGCCGCGCTCTACTGGAAAAGCATGAGGGTGAGGTCCCGGCCCAACGAGCGGCGCTGGAAGCCCTGCCCGGTGTCGGCCGCAAAACAGCCAATGTGGTGCTTAACACCGTCTTTAAACAGCCGGTGATGGCAGTCGACACCCATATTTTCCGCCTCTCCAACCGCACCGGCCTGGCCAAGGGCAAAACCGTGCGCGCGGTGGAGGACAAGTTGATGAAAGTCGTACCCAAGGAGTTTATGCTGGATGCCCATCACTGGTTAATCCTGCACGGGCGCTATGTCTGTACCGCCCGTAAACCCAAGTGTGAACAGTGCTGCGTCAGCCACCTTTGCGACTTTTTCCGCGATAACCAGCGTCGCGCCAGAGCCAGCGCCTGATATGTTTGGGCAGAACCGCCAGCAACTGCGTCAGTTCTTTTTTGATGTCTGGGCCAAACAACAAAATGGCCAGCCGCTGGATGCCATGGAGCAGGTCGTCGCACAAATCATTGAAATGCACCCCGAATATCATGCGCTGCTGTCCGATCCCGATAAGCTGGATCAGGACTTTCCGGTAGAAGCCGGTCACTCCAATCCGTTCCTGCATATGGGCCTGCATATTTCCCTGCACGAGCAAATCAGCACCGACCGACCTGCCGGTATCCGCGATTTATATCAACAATTACTGCTGCGCTTTGGTGATCGCCATGACTGTGAACATGCGATGGCAGAATGTCTGGCAGAGATGCTTTGGCAGGCACAACGTGACGGCCAGCCACCAGCTGAAGCAGACTACCTGACAGCGCTGAAAAAGCTGGTCAAGTCGCGTTAATACCGTCGTAATCCAACCCGGCCAGCATATCTTCCTGCACCCAGGATTGTAAAAAGCCAATCGCCTTGATGGGTGTGTCTGTCTCCGAAAACAAGTCCAGCAGTTGCTCGCAGAGCTCAGCAAAGCTGTCCCCTTCAGACATGGATTTGAGCGCGGTATATTCGGCAAACGCTAAAGGTCGATAATGGCTAATCAGATCTGGACGACGCCAGACCACCCAGTATTCAACCTCATCACGATGCTGTGCTTCAGGTGGCGGCTCACCGGCAGACAAGGCTTTCCAGATAGCAAACGCATTGCTGTAACAAGCAATAATTTGCAGCGAAGGTTGCATCGTCAACTGTAACGACGGCCAGGCCTGTTCAGGAATTGAAGCAAAATGTTCCAGAGACAAACAGGCTGCATTGCCAGCATCAAAGCTGTTGGCGAATGCCTGCTCAATCTTTGCCAGCTCCGCGAGCTCAATATGTTCGCTGTAAGGTGATTCCTGTGCCAGCATTTCCGCTAATGCAATACTGAAATAACGCAGGCTGGTGGTGTGTGATGGATGGGTGTCGATATATCGATTCATCAAAGCATCAAACTGCGCGTCACCAAGATAACTGTGGAGTTTGTCGAAGTCGGTCTGCAGCGCTTCTTTTAACCGCATGCGGTAGCCATTGGCGTAGATATTCAGCCGGTCGCGGGCGGACATCATCGGGGTTGACTCGATCACCTTCTCCAACCCGGTTGACTCACCCAGCAGGTGATAGAGGAACTGCTGCTGTAAACTCCTCAGCTCCATTGTCAGGCAACTCCCTGCATCATCCGGCCGCTGTTGATCGCCAGTTGTTCTGCGGTCAATGTCCGGCGGGCTATAGTCTCAGCCCGAGTCAGTTCCTCATGCAGTTCCGCAAAGGGAGGAATGTTGTCATCCCGCTCTATCATCGTGCTGACGGCGCCATAGCGCTCCAGCGCATACTGATAGAGATCCCAGACTGACTCACACACCGGATGATCATGGGTATCAATAATCATCTCGCCATGATAGCTATGCCCGGCAAGATGAAACTGCATGACCCGATCCGGATCAATGCCGTTGATGTAGTCACGCGGATCAAAGTGATGATTATTGGCACTGACAAAAATATTATTGATATCGACCAGCAGGAAACAGCCACTGCGACGGGCAATCTCGTTGACAAATTGCCATTCGCTCATCTCCGAGCTGTGATAAGTCACATAACTGGACAGGTTCTCGATCAGGATCTCGCGACCGATATAGTCCTGCACCGCCTGTATGCGATCAACAATGTGCTTTATCACCGCCTCGTTATACGGCAACGGCAGCAAATCATGACTGTTGATATGATCCACCGTGGTCCAGCACAGATGATCAGAAACCCAGGCAGGCTCAACCCGCTCAATCAATGCCTTGAGCTTATCCAGATAGCGGGTATTAAGTGGATCGGTACTACCTATCGACATCGACACCCCGTGCATCACCATGGGGTAATCCTGACGGATTCTGTCGAGGTTAGCTAACGGTTTACCGCCCGGCACCATATAGTTTTCAGACAAGATTTCAAACCAGTCGATCGGTGGCTGATGTTCAATAATGTGCTGGTAATGATCGGTCCTCAAGCCAAGACCGAATCCCAGAAACGGACGTGTCATAAGCGCTCCTTAAAAGGATGATCGACTTCATGCCGCAACAGCGACATGAAGTCGATGACCTATCGGCTTATTTACCGACTGTACCACCAATTTGATCACAGGCCTCTGCTGACATGGCAACAAAGCCCTGTCCTTTGCATGAAGACTGACCGGCACAGGCATTGCCTGCTGTTTTGCAATCGGCCTGACCTTTACAGGCATTATCGGCCGTTTTGCAATCATTCTGCCCCTTACAGGCATTACCGGATACTTTACAGTCGTTATGGCCTTTACAGACATTGACGCCGTAACAATGCACGTTGGCGGATTCACTCGGTGCGGCATTAACCGTGGCAGCGCCCATCATGCTCGCTGCGGCAAAGGCCAAAGCCACGCCAGTTGCTGTGGTTGATTTTTTCATGTTTGTCTCCTTATTCGTCCAGCGACGAAAGTAAATTAACTGCCGACTTCGCCGCCGACATCACCACAGGCTTTGGCAGACATGGTGACAAACCCCTGGCCTTTACATGCCCCCTGCCCGGCACAAGCATTATCTGCCGTTTTGCAGTCGTTATGACCGGCGCATTTGTTAACGCCGTGACAATGCACCATTTCCTGGGCACTGGCCTGACTGGTGTTTGCCTGGTTTGCCGTACAGCCCATCAATCCCGCTGCAGCGACGGCCAGGGCCAGTCCCGTTGTTGTTTTCAATTTATTCATATCACTCCCTTCTATCATTAAGGTTTCGAGCATCACTCACAGCCTGGGCCGTTAATGATGATAGTAGGGGGGCGCCTCCCTACAGTGTCGACGGTCTCAAACACCAAACGTTACAAAATAAACATCAAAGCCCTCGATTGCCTTTTGCCGGCCCGTTTCATTAAGATGGACCACCACCCATGCAACGAGGCAGATTATGAGCCAGGAAATGATTTCTCTGGGCTATACCAGCAGCGACACAACAGCCACCCGTTTCACTCAGCCCTTGCCGGTTCCTGAAGGTAAAGATCTGCTGATCAAAATCGACGCTATCGCGGTCAACCCGGTCGATACCAAAGTCAAAGCGGGTATTGAGGGTCAGTTGGAGAAGCCTAAGCTTATTGGATGGGACGCTACTGGCACGGTGATCGCAGCGGGTAAAGACTGCGAGCTTTTTAAAGTAGGTGACAAGGTATTTTATGCCGGCGATATCAGCCGTGATGGTTGCTATGCCAGTCATCAACTGGTGGATGAACGTATTGTCGGCTTTGCCCCCAGAAAGCTGCCAGCAGTTGAAGCGGCAGCCATGCCTTTGACCAGTATTACCGCCTGGGAGGCTTTGTTTTCCCGGATGAGAATTTTCCCCAACCTGGATACAGGCAAAACCCTGCTGATCATCGGTGCTGCCGGTGGGGTCGGCTCGATGGCGATTCAGTTAGCCAAACAGGTGGCTGAGCTGAACGTGGTTGCCACCGCATCACGGCCAGAATCGTCAGCCTGGTGCCGGGAACTGGGCGCGGATCACGTGATCGATCATCACGATCTGAGCGAGGAATACGCGAAACTCAACATTGCCCCACCCGATTATATTCTGTGTCTGGGCGATACCGATCCTTACTACGAACTGGTCACTGATTTGATCGCACCGCAGGGCATGATCTGCTTTGTGGTGACCAGCCAGCAGCAGCAAAATATCGACAAACTCAAGACCAAAAGCGCCGGCATTGTCTGGGAATTCATGTTTACCCGGCCAATGTTTAAAACCGATGACATCAGCGCTCAGCACCAACTTCTGAACCGGGTATCGGAAATGCTGGATGACGGCAGCTTACGCTCCACGCTGAAGCACAACCTCGGCCCGATGACTGCCGATAGCTTGGGTGAAGCACATCAGCAACTGCTCAGTGGTCATACGCTGGGTAAAATTGCACTCACTCCCATAGAGGAATAAACCTCATGGCGTGGCACAGCGTGATGGATAACCGTATAATTGCCGCAGGTTTTCAATCTTATGCTTGAGGTTCAACGATGAATAATAAAAAATCAGGCCAGTTTTTTATCGGCAGTCTGGTCATTTTCATGGTGCTGTTTGGTGTGGTGCTGGTCGTGCTTAACAACATGGAAAACGTCGCAAAAAATGTGACGGCGCCGGAGAGTATGGAGCCTGAAGCTGTTGAAGAACGTATCAAGCCGATTGCCCAGGTTGAAATCGGTGAACCGCCCGCTGTCGAAGCTCCGCCAGCCGAAGCGACTGATACTGGCGGTGCCGGTGGTCCAGGTGAACAAATTGTGTCTTCCGTTTGTGCCACCTGTCATGCTGCTGGTCTGATGCAATCTCCCAAACTGGGCAGTGCTGATGAATGGGCGCCGCGTATCGAAAAAGGTATCGAAACCCTTTATGACCACGCTATTAACGGCTTCAACACCATGCCGGCTCGTGGTGGTAACCCGGACTTGAGTGATGATGATGTCAAAGCCGCGGTCGATTACATGGTGTCGCAGGCGCAATAAAATATACAACTAACCAAAAGCGAGCACTGTCCGGCACCCGGGCAGTGCTTTTTTAAATCAGCTACACAGGGGTAATCGCCAAAGCGCGACCTGATTAATGTTAATGGACTTGCTCTCATTTAATCTCCCACTGGTTGCCCTGATCCCGTTTTTCGGGGCACCGCTGGCTGCCTGGGCAGCCAATATCAACCGGGTGGCATCGGCCTGGGCGGCGGGTTTGGTAACCCTGCTGTCATTGATCATGCTGATGCCGGCTATGTCGATACCCTTCGCCGGCGAGACACTGATTCAGAGCTGGTCCTGGCTGCCCGCCTTGGGACTGGACTTTGCTTTCCGCCTAGACGGATTGGCCTTGTTGTTCAGTTTTCTGATTTTGCTGATCGGCCTGCTGGTCATTCTCTATGCCCGCTATTACCTCTCTCCCGGCGACTCGATGGGCCGCTTTTTTGCCTATTTGCTGATGTTCATGGGCTCGATGCTGGGCATCGTGCTGTCGGAAAACCTGATCCAGCTGGTCGTTTTCTGGGAGCTGACCTCGCTGACCTCATTTTTATTGATCAGCTATTGGCAACATCAACAGGATGCCCGTGATGGTGCCCGTATGGCGCTGGCGATAACTGGTGCAGGTGGTCTGGCCATGCTGGCTGGTGTGTTGATTATCGGCCATATTGTCGGTAGCTATAATCTGACCGAGGTACTGGCGGCCGGCGATCTGATTCGCCAGCATGATCTTTATCTGACGGCACTGGTGCTGATCCTGCTGGGCGTATTCACCAAGTCAGCCCAGTTCCCGTTCCACTTCTGGCTGCCACATGCCATGGCAGCCCCGACACCTGTCTCGGCTTACCTGCACTCGGCGACCATGGTCAAAGCCGGTATCTTCATGCTGGCACGCCTGTTCCCGGCCCTATCAGGCACCGAAGCCTGGGGCTGGCTGGTCGGTGGTGCCGGCATGATCACTATGGTGCTCGGTGCTTACACCGCACTGTTCAAACATGATCTCAAGGGACTGCTGGCCTACTCCACTATCAGCCATCTGGGGCTGATTACCTTGTTGTTCGGTTTCGGCACACAACTGGCTGCTGTTGCCGCGATTTTCCATATTATTAACCATGCGACTTTTAAAGCCTCGCTGTTTATGGTGGCCGGCATTATCGACCACGAATGCGGCAGCCGTGATATGCGTAAGGTCAATGGCATGCTCAAGTACATGCCGCATACTGCGGTGCTTGCGATGATTGCCGCCTCGGCTATGGCCGGCGTGCCCTTGTTGAATGGCTTTCTGAGTAAAGAAATGTTCTTCCAGCAGGCCGTGACTGCCAGTGGCGGCAATATCCTGACCTGGGCTATCCCGGTGCTGGTCACCCTGGGGGCGATTTTCTCGGTCGCCTACTCGCTGCGCTTTATTCATGATGTGTTCTTTAACGGTGAACCGGTCGGGCTCACCAAGACACCACATGAGCCACCACGCTTTATGAAGATCCCGGTCGATATCCTGGTGCTGCTTTGCCTGGGTGTGGGAATGGCACCGATGATCCTGGTTGCCCCGATTCTGACAGTGGCTGTATCGGCCAGTCTGCAAGAAGCGGCACCGGCCTACAGCCTTGCTATCTGGCACGGTATTAACCTGCCGCTGATTATGAGCTTTATTGCGATGGGCATTGGTGCGGTGGTCTATTTTAACCGTCATAAGCTGTTCCGATGGCATGATGAGAATCTGCCGCGCATAGATGCCCGGACTCTGTTCAATATGTGCCTGCATGGCCTGTTGGTGGCGACCGGTAAAATCAGTCGTCTCTTTGATCGTGGTTCGCTGCAGAATGCCACCAGTTGGGTGTTGCTAAGCGCTGTCGTTGCGGTTGTTGCCGGTTATCTGCAATTCAACAGCCCTTTGCTGGGCGATCGGAATCTGATGGCCGTTGATGTGCTGACGCTGGCTTTGGCCGCCTTTGTCATTTTGGCCAGTGTCTTGTGTGCGGTGTTGCATCATCAACGACTGGTGTCACTGATCATTGTCGGCGTGGTGGGACTCATCGTGTCGCTGGGCTTTGTTAAATTCTCCGCGCCGGACCTGGCTCTGACCCAGCTGTCCGTGGAAGTCGTCACTATTGTGTTACTGCTGCTGGCCTTGTTTTTCCTGCCTCAGCACACACCTCAGGAACGCAATGCCAGCCGTATGACCCGTGATGTTGTACTCTCAGTCAGTGCCGGTGTCAGTGTCATGCTGCTGGCCATGGCAGTGATGAGCCGTGACTATGCGCCGATTTCCGACTTCTTTATCGAGAACAGTAAACCCGGCGGCGGTGGCACCAATGTCGTCAATGTGATTCTGGTCGACTTCCGCGGTTTCGATACGCTGGGTGAAATCGTGGTACTGGCATTGGCCGGACTGGGTATCTTCGCTATGCTCAAACAACTGCGCTTGCCGGCACCGTTGCGTGATATTCAAGGTCGGGAGTGGAGCCACGATCCGCATCCGCCTATCATGCAGACGCTGACCCGGCTGCTGTTCCCCCTGATGCTGATGGTCGCTGTGTTTATTTTCCTGCGTGGCCATAACCTGCCCGGCGGCGGCTTTATTGCCGGTCTGATCGCTGCCGTAGCCTTGATTTCGCAATATCTGGCCAATGGCATCGACTGGACTAATCAACGTATTCGCGCTGATATGCATGTAGTCACTGCACTGGGACTCAGTGCTGCCGTGGTCACCGGCGTAGTTGCCATGCTGTTGTCACATCCCTTCCTGACCTCAACCTTCACCTATCTGAAGTGGCCGCTGGTCGGCAAGTTTGAAATCGCCAGTGCCATGGCCTTTGATTTAGGTGTCTTCCTGGTCGTAGTAGGCGCGACGGTGCTGATCCTGGTGGAACTGGGCAAACTCAGCCATGCCTCGCACGAAATGCAACAACAGGAGCGTTACTAAATGGAGTGGTTAGTCGCCATTGTTATCGGCGTAATGACAGCCAGTGGAGTCTACCTGGTGCTTCGCGCCCGCACCTTTCCGCTGGTGCTGGGCCTGACTTTGCTGTCGTATGCGGTCAATGTCTTTCTGTTTTCCATGGGCCGGCTGCAGGTGGGCCAGGCAGCTATCATCTCACCCGAAGCCAGCGGCTACACTGATCCCCTGCCACAGGCACTGGTGCTGACCGCGATCGTCATTGCCTTTGGCATGACTGCCTTTTTGATCGTGCTGGCTTTGAAAGCCCGCAGCGAGTTGGGTAATGATCATGTCGATGGCATGAGTTATGTAGCTGAAGAACAGGCGCCGAAAAGCAAGGCGGATCAGACATGAGTTCTATCTGGCCTGTTCTTCCTGTTTTGCTGCCTCTGATTGGCGGTATCCTGGCGCTGTTTACCCGCGTAGGTGGCCTGAACTGGCAACGCGCTGTGAATCTGACGATGACCGTCGCGCTAGTCGTGCTGACTGTTAAAACATTAATGGTTGCCGGCAACAGCGGCCATGAGGTGTATCTGCTGGGTAACTGGCTGGCACCGTTCGGCATTGTACTGGTGCTGGATCAACTGTCGGCTCTGTTGTTGCTGGTGACAGCTGTATTGGCCCTGTTTGCCCTGCTCTATGCGATAAGTCAGGACACTGACCGTCAGGGCGAGCATTTCCATGTGCTTTATCAAATTCAGTTGTTCGGCCTCAATGGTGCTTTTCTGACCGGCGATCTGTTTAATCTGTTTGTGTTCTTTGAAGTACTGCTACTGGCTTCTTACGGCCTGCTTTTGCATGGCGGCGGGCGCCTGCGTACCAAGGGCGGGCTGCATTATGTGGTGATTAACCTGGTCGGTTCCAGCCTGTTTTTATTTGCCGTGGGCACCCTCTACGGTGTGCTGGGGACGCTGAATATCGCTGATATGGCTGACAAAATGGCAACAGTCAGTCCTGCTGACCAGGGCATCGTCGCTGCGGCGGCCATGTTGCTGTTAGTGGTATTTGGCATCAAGGCAGCCATGTTCCCGCTTTATCTCTGGTTGCCCGGTGCCTATGCCCACACCTCTGCGGCTGTGGCTGCCCTGTTCGCGATAATGACCAAAGTCGGGCTCTATGCGATTGTTCGTGTTCACGGCACCTTGTTCGGTGAACAGGCTGGCGCGCTGGCGGGTCTGCATCTGGATGTCGTTCTCTGGTTAGGCATGCTCACGCTGCTGCTGGGGGCATTTGGTGTTTTTGCTGCCCGGGGCTTGAAAGAACAGGCGGCATTTCTGGTGCTCGCCTCAGTCGCGACCCTACTGATCGGTATCGGCATAAACCAGGCTCAGGCATTGTCAGCCAGTCTTTATTACCTGCTGCATTCGACCCTGATGGGTGCCGCCTTTTTCCTGATGGCGGATCTGATTGCCCGTGGACGTGGCAGTTATGCTGATCGTTTGCGCAGTGCACCGCCTATGTCTCAGGCCATTCTGCTGGGCAGTTTGTATCTGGTCGCCGCCATCAGTATTACCGGCATGCCGCCATTATCGGGCTTCTTTGGCAAAGTCTTGCTGCTTGACGCGGCGTTGGGCCATCCGCTGCAGGTATGGATTTTCAGCGCTATCCTGCTGGGCAGCTTGCTGATGATGATCGCCATGGCGAGAAGTGGCTCAACCCTGTTTTATCAGGTCAATACCGACACCCATAATGACGGACAAACACAGAAATCCTCCGCCCTGGCTGTCGTCGTGGCATTATTACTGATCAGTCCTTTGATGGTGATCAGTGCCGGCCCACTAACAGCACTGACCCAACAGGCAGCGGCCCAGTATGTAGACCGTGATGGCTACATCAATGCCGTGCTTCAACAACCGGCGGTGACGAGAGAATAAGATGCTGAAAAGATGGTTTCCTCATCCCTTTCTGAGCCTGGCTTTATGGATTATCTGGCTGTTGCTGAATAATACCCTAGCCTTTGGTCATGTGCTGCTGGGTGCAGCACTGGCGATGTTTATCCCCTGGTTCACCGCGTCCTTCTGGCAGGAAAAGGTTGTGATCCGCCGGCCGTGGTTGCTGGCTAAATTTGTTGCCGTGGTGATTTATGAAATCATGGTGGCCAATGTGGTGGTAGCCAAGCTGATTCTAACCAAGCAGGATAAGCTGCAACCGGGTTTTATCCAGTTGCCTCTGGATCTGACCTCACCCATTGCTATCAGCCTGTTGGCCAACACTATCTCGCTGACGCCGGGCACGGTCAGTTGTGACTTGTCTGAAGATCAGTCCTATCTTCTGATTCATGCTTTGCACGTGGAAGATATGACAGCAACCATTAACGAAATCAAAAATCATTTTGAGAAGCCGCTCAAGGAGATTTTCAACTGATGCTGGACTATGCCGTCAATATCGCTTTTGTGATGGTCTGTGCTGCGCTGCTGCTGAGTCTGGCGCGGCTGCTTAAAGGCCCGGATGTACCGGACCGTATCCTGGCGCTGGATACCCTCTATATAAACTCGATTGCGCTGTTAATTCTGCTCGGTATCAACCTGCACAGCACCCTTTATTATGAAGCGGCGTTATTGATCGCGCTGATGGGTTTTATGGGGACGCTGGCGTTGAGTAAATACCTGCTACGCGGCGATATCATGGAATAATCATGCTCGACATTGTTTTATCTGTTTTGATTGTTATCGGCGCTTTCTTCACGCTGGTTGGCTCACTGGGGCTGTTTAAACTGCGTGATTTTTATATGCGTCTGCATGGCCCCACCAAGGCCAGCACGCTCGGCGTCGGTGCCATTCTGGTAGCCTCTGCCCTGCATTTCAGTTTCAAAACCGGCGACCTCAGCCTGCATGAGGTGCTGGTCACCCTGTTTCTGTTTATTACCGCGCCGGTCAGTGCCCACCTGATGGCGAAAGCCGCTTTGCATATCCGCGTGCGGCAGGATAAACGCACGCTGAATCGCTCCGATAAGGACTGAAGCTGTGCATATCTGGGTGGATGCCGATGCCTGTCCAGGACCGGTGCGGGAGATCCTGTTCCGGGCATCGCGCCGCACCGGCCTGCCCCTGACGTTTATCGCCAATCATCCACTGAAAATGCCGGCCGACAGCCAGATTAATTTTAAACAGGTCACTGCCGGTTTCGATAAAGCTGATGATGAGATTGCTGCACTGGTCAGTCAGGGCGATCTGGTGATCAGCGCTGATATTCCGCTGGCCAGTACCGTCATTGAACGTGGTGCTTTGTGCCTCAGCCCGCGCGGCGAGTTATTGGATAAAAGCAATATTGCGGCGCGCCTGAGCATGCGTGATTTTATGGATACCCTTCGCTCCAGCGGCGTCGATACTGGCGGTCAGAAAACTTTCCATCAACGCGATCGACAACAATTTGCTAACCAGCTCGATCGCATTATTTCCGGCCAATAAACTGAATCCACAGCCATAAAAAAAGCCGTTGCCCGAAGACAACGGCTTATTTTGTTTAGCTCATTAATAACTTACATGCGGTATTCGACACCGACGTAGGCTGATAAAGGTGCTCCCGGACTCAGGATGGCATCATCTTCTGCTGCCACCGCCCGGACGCTGTGGCTGGCAATATAATCACGCTCGAACAAGTTTCGCACCTCTGCAAAGACCTTGAAGTTCTGATTGGACCAGCCACTTTTCAGACCAAACAGCGTGTAAGAGTCCACCTTATAACTGTTGGCAAAATCGGCATAGCGCTCACCTACGTAATCCACGGTAGGGCCAATATAGAAACCGTTTTTATGACGGTAAAGCATTTCACCTTTGAGCGAGAACTTGGGCGCTGCCGGCAGGGTGTTATCACCGAAACTGTCATCGTCATCAAAGCGGAAACGATTCCAGGTCAGACTCACCAGGGGGGTCAGGCGATGGTAACGGTTATCGGTTAATGCGATATCAGCGCTCAGCAAAGCTTCAATGCCAGCATGAATGGTGTATTCAGCGTTACTGGTGAGGAATCTGCCTGGTTGCTGAGGGTTTTCCACTGACAGAATTTCATTATCCAGTTGGGCATAGTAGGCCGAAATATCCCAGCCCCACTGGCTGTTGTCGCTAATGGCATGATGGCCACGGCTGCCGATCTCAAACACTTCGCCTTCCATCGCATCCAGCGCATCATTATCAGTGGTCGTACCATCATCCAACTGATAGGTTGTCGGTGGCTCGTACAGACGGCTCAGGTTGGTGTACAGGCTGGTGTTCTGATTCAACTGGTAAATCAACCCCAGACGCGGGTTAATACTGTTGTAATCATCTTCGGTCTGTTCCACGGCCCCTGAGTTGAAATCGCTGCCACGGACTTCACGGTTAGCTTTAACCGCTTGCGCCCCGGCCACCAGGGTCCAGTCATCGGCAAACTGCCAGCGATCCAGTACCACCAGTTCCAGGGTATTCGCATCGTTGTCATTGACCTGCTGTTTGGCGCCTTTCACGCCGCCGGACTGGAAGTAATTCCCGCCATCAACCCAGGTCACACCATAGTTCATGCCTATTAACCAATCATGATTACCTACTTTGTGGTGATAGCGGGCCATGGTACCGAGATTACGCTGACGATTATCAATCATCAGGCTGAAAAACTGCCCGGCGACAATCGGGTGAAACAGTTCCTGCTCTTCATAAGACACGCCAAATTCAAAGCGGCGGTTGTTATCAATGTCCCAGGTGGTTTTATTAGCCAGACGCCAGGTATCAACATCCAACTGGAAGTGACCGGCATCTCTGCCATTATTAGTGCCTGCCTGATCGCGATCTTCACGAACCTGAGCACGGGTCAGACCGCCCGCCAGTTCTTCGTCACTGTCGAGTTTGGTGAAGTAAAAACGGGTGGACACATTGTCACTCAGGCGCAGACCACCATTGGCATAAATGCCTGTGCGGGTATGCTTGGAGTGATCTCGATAGCCATCCCATTGCTTGTTTTCAATGGTAACCAGACCATCGACCTGATCATTGAAAACCTTGCTTGCCGTGAGACGGCTCAGACGCTCGCCATGGCTCCCACCAGAGACTGACAGGGTCAGCGGCGAGGTGTCATAGGCCGTGCGGCTGATAAAGTTCACCGCGCCACCCAAGGTGCTGGCACCGTATTTCATCGCATTGGCACCACGGGCAAACACCGCGTATTTAGCGCTCAGCGGATCAATAAAACGGTTATGGTTATTACCGTCAGCGGCAGTGACCGGCAATCCGTCCTGAAGCAGTTTCACGCCGTTGGTGTCGTAATTGATGGCATCCAGATTCGAGCCACGACTGGACAGGAAGATGCTGTCCGTGCCGGTGGGACTGGTCGCCCATACGCCCGGTACAAATCGAAAAGCATCTTCCAGGCTGGATACCTGACCTTCGCTCAACTGATCGATATCAATCAGGCTGACACCGCCGGGGGTCTGGCGGATTTCCTGCTTATCGGCTTCAATACCGAAATCACCGGGTGCCACGGCGTTGCCGACGACATCAATTGGTTGCAGTTTCAGCGAGCCGTGTTCGGCCTGGACCTGAATGGAAATCGCAGTCAGATAGGCGGCGGCGACCACTTTCAGCGGCCATTGATAGCTTGAGTGTTTCATCGTTATCCCTCGTTGTGCCTGTCCATGGCCTATTAAAATCAGCTCAGGATTGTAATGAAACAGTCAGGTAAAAAATTGTGTGATTTGCCCCACTGATGCGGCATATCACACTAGGCTTCAGGCTTTAACATGGCCCGGATGTTAGACATATGCGCATCTTTACGGGCTTTGCGCTCCTCCGGATCAGCCTGGGTCTTTTCCGACATCCAGATCAGGTGATCGGAGGGCAGTTCACGCAAAAAGCGGCTTTCTTCACATTCCATCTTCTCGCCATAACGCTTGCGGCTGTTAGCCAGCGTCATCACCAGGCTGCGCTGGGCGCGGGTGATGCCGACATAGCAGAGCCTACGCTCCTCTTCGATAGAATCTTCCTCGATACTGGTGCGGTGCGGCAAAATTTCCTCTTCCATGCCGATCATGAACACATGAGGAAACTCCAGCCCTTTGGCCGCGTGCAGGGTCATCAGGTGGACCGCATCGGCCTGGTTTTCATCTTCCTGCCTGTCCAGAATATCCATCAGCGTCAGTCTTGCGGCAATATCACCGATATCTTTCTGCTCGGTATCCTGCTCTAGGATGCGATCTATCCAGCTCAGCAACTCCTCGACGTTTTCCATACGCCTTTCGGCTTTGTTGGGGTCGCCGCTCACTTCTTCCAGCCAGCCGCGATACTCGATCTCTTCGATCATATCGCGGATCGCGCTCATCAAATCGCCCCGCTTGGCACGGTCGGCAATATCCACCAGCCAGTGAGCAAAATGACTGAGATTCGCCACGGCTTTTTCGGGTAGCTGCTCAGCCAGCCCCATTTCAAAACAGGCCCCAAACAGGCTGGTATTACGTTCACCGGCATAATCGCCTAGCCGCTGCAGGGTGCTGGAGCCAATGCCACGCCGGGGCGTGTTAATGACGCGCAGGAAAGCATTGTCATCATCCTGGTTTGCCAGTAGACGCAGGTAAGCCATGATGTCCTTAATTTCCACCCGCGAGAAGAACGAGGTGCCGCCGGTCAGGAAATACGGCACATTATGCTCGCGCAGCACTTTCTCAATCGGCCGCGACTGGTGGTTACTGCGGTAAAGAATGGCGTAGTCTTTGAAGCTGGCCTGGTGTTTGAGCTTGTGATAAAGCAGCTCGGACACGACTTTTTCCGACTCATGATCATCATCACGACAACCAATAACCCGGATTGGATCGCCCTCGCCCATGGCGCTCCATAGCTGTTTCTCGAACACGTGCGGGTTGTTGCTGATTAACTGGTTAGCGACACGCAGGATACGGCCCATCGAACGATAGTTCTGTTCCAGTTTGATCAGTTTCAAACGTGGAAAGTCGGTCTGCAGCTGCGCCAGGTTTTCCGGCCGGGCACCACGCCAGGAATACACCGACTGGTCATCATCCCCCACCACCGTCAACGCTTCACGGATGCCGACCAGTTGCTTAACCAGCTCATACTGGCAGCCATTGGTGTCCTGGTACTCATCCACCAGCAGGTAATGAATGCGGGCCTGCCATTTCTGCAGCACTTCCCGGTGATTGCGAAACAGCAATACCGGTTGCAGGATCAAATCATCAAAGTCGACCGCGTTATAGGCCTTCAGTGCCTGCACATAAAGCGGATACACCTTGGCCGCTGACTGCGGCGTGCCGGGTTCGGCGATCTGCATGGCCTGTTCAGGCAGGATCAGCTGGTTTTTCCATTCGGAAATATGCCATTGCACTTTTTCAGCGTGTTCACTATCAGCAGCGAAGTCACGGCCCATGATATCGCGCAGCACTGACAGGCTGTCCTGGGCATCAAAAATGGAAAAACCGCTGCGATAACCCAGCGTTTTGTATTCACGCCGCAGAATATTCAGCCCCAGCGTGTGAAAGGTCGACACCATCAGACCACGTGCAGACACATCTTTCCGGTCAGCCATCAACTGGGCCACCCGCTCCTTCATTTCACGCGCCGCTTTATTGGTGAAGGTGACGGCGGCAATATTGCGGGCGTTAATGCCGCATTGCTCTATCAGATAGGCGATCTTGCGGGTGATCACCCGGGTTTTACCGCTGCCGGCTCCGGCCAGAACAAGTAGCGGTCCTTCGATGTAACGGGCAGCTTCCCGCTGCTCTGGATTCAGATCATTCACAGTCCAGCCGCTTCCAGACGACGATAGCCAATCGCTTCACTGAGATGTTCAGTGTTGATATCACGGCTGCCGGCCAAATCGGCAATGGTACGGGCGACTTTGAGAATGCGGTGGTAAGCCCGGGCCGACAAACCCAGACGGGTGATCGCCTTTTCCACTAACTGATAATCGCTGTCTTTCAAGGGACAATAAACCTCTATTTCTTTCTGTTCTAACACGTTGTTCGCTTTGCCCTGCCGTTCCAGCTGCCGGTGCCTGGCCCGGCTGACGCGGGCTCTGACCTGCTCGGACATCTCCGCCGTGGGATCTTCGGCCCGGCTGCGCAGCAGGGTTTTATCCACCACCGGTACATCCACCAGCATATCGATCCGATCCAGCAAAGGCCCCGACACCTTGGCCCGGTAACGCCGAACCTGGTCCTCAGTACAATGGCAGCGGGACTCGCCCAGATAGCCGCAGGGGCAGGGATTCATCGCCGCCACCAACTGAAAGCGGGCTGGAAATTCTGCCTGATTGGCCGCGCGCGAAACCGTGATCTTGCCAGATTCTATCGGCTCACGCAGTACCTCTAAGACACGACGGTCGAATTCGGGCAATTCATCCAGGAAAAGCACCCCATGATGCGCAAGTGAAATCTCTCCCGGCCGGGGATGACTGCCACCACCGACCAGCGCCACCGCCGAAGCAGTATGATGCGGTGCCCGAAAAGGACGTTGCTGCCACTGGCCGATATTGAAACCGTTAGCCGCGATGGAGTGGATGGTGGCCGTTTCCACGGCTTCCTGCTCCGACATTTGACTTAATATGCCCGGCAGACGGCTGGCCAACATGGTTTTACCCGTGCCGGGCGGACCTGAAAACAGCAGGCTGTGATTGCCCGCCGCGGCAATTTCCAGCGCGCGTCTGGCATGGCCCTGCCCGCGAACATCAATCAAATCAGGGTAATCCGGCTCAGACTGTACCGAAGCCCCGCGGTTGATTTTCAGCGGCTGCTGACCGTGCAGGTGGGCACAGATCTCCAGCAAGCTATGTCCGGCATAACTTTCACATTGTTCTATCAAACTGGCTTCATCGGCATTGTCTGCCGGTAATAATAGGCTGCGAGCGGCTTTGGCTGCTGCCAGCGCGGTGGGCAACACACCACGCACCGGGCGGCATTCGCCGGTCAGCCCCAGCTCACCGATAAACTCTTTATCCGCCAGCACCTTCACGGGAATTTGACCTGATGCTGCCAGAATTCCGAGAGCGATAGGCAAGTCAAAACGCCCGCCTTCTTTGGGTAAATCAGCTGGCGCGAGATTAATGGTGATTCGTTGCTGCGGAAAATTGAGCTGCGAATTAAGAATGGCAGAACGCACCCGGTCCTTGCTCTCCTTAACCGCGGTTTCTGCCATGCCAACAATCGACAGGCTGGGCAGTCCATTGGAGAGATGCACTTCCACTGTTACAGCCTGAGCCTTAACGCCGGTCATCGCCCGACTGAAAACGGTTGCAATCGTCATATTCCATCCTTGGAGGTCTCGATGGATGGACTGTAACAGAATCAAAATAGCGGATGAAGTGAGGGACTCCTAACTATTTTGATGAGGATTATGTCTGCCAGTCGCTTTTGAGTTGAGACGCACATGTGTTAGTTTGTGTCGCGCACAACTAATACCAATCAAATGGAGATACCATGAATAAGCCCAGCTTGAGGACGCTTTTCTTTCTGATATCAAGCACCCTAGCCACACCTGTGCTGGCTGACCAGGTCGTGCTGGAAGACGGCAGCCTGCTTAAAGGCAGCATCAAGCAGGTGGCCGATGGCGAGCTGGTTATAAACACCGCATTCGCCGACGATGTCACTCTCGACTTCAGCCGCGTCAAGCAACTTTCTACCGACAAAAAGTTCATGTTTGAACTCAACAGTCGTGACCGCATTGTGGGTCAACTCACCGTTGACAACAACGGCCAGCACAAGCTGACCCAGACCGCTTTTGGTACAGTGGATGTCAACCCGGCCAACATCCGTAGCATCTGGGCAACCGATGCCGCCAAGCCACAGGTGACCATGGTCAAGGAAGAATACGAACAGGAAATTCAAGACATCAAAACCTCCAAGGATCAGGAAGTCGCCGAACTGAAAGAATCATACGAACAGGCCATCAATACGCTGCAACAGGAGCGCGACAAGCTCCGTGACCCATGGAGCGGCAGCCTGGCATTTGGTGTGACCGGCGCCAGTGGCAACACCAAGCGCTTCGGTGCCCGCGGCCGTGGTGATCTGCGTCGTGAAACCGATAACGAACGCATGGCCATGTACCTGGAAGTCAATTACCAGAAAGAAGACGGTGAGCAAACTGTTAATGAAAAACTGGCCGGTATCTCACTGGAGCGTGACATCACCCGTATGTGGTTTGCCCGCGGTACCGCTGACTTTGAAATCGATGATTTTGAAGAACTGGATTTGCGTGCCATCGCCACCGCCAGTTTGGGTCGCTTCTTTATCCGTGAAGAAGACCTCAAGTTCAAAGGCTTCGCCGGTGTGGGTTACCGTTACGAAGGCTACAGCGACGGCACCACGGAAAAAGATCCGACCGGCGTTCTGGGCTACGCCGTTGACTACCGGATGAACAGTCACCTCAAACTGTTCCATGACTTTACCTACTATCCGTCATTCAGCAGTCCGGGTAAAAACTACCTGGTAGTCACCAACTTCGGTGGCGAAATGCCGCTGGCACAGGAAAACTGGAAACTGCGAGCCAGTGTCCGCAGTCAATACAACAGCATGCCGGCACCAGAGGCTGAAAAAACTGATACCAGTTACCAGATGAATCTGGTTTACGACTGGGACTAAGCAATGCATCGGAAAAGGCGCCAAACGGCGCCTTTTTTGTGTCTGCTGTTCGCGTCGATGCAAGAAACAGGCATTTATTGTATTGTTCCCTCACGCTGATTTGTTCCAATGAGGAAAACTGTCTCAATGAAAAGATTCACCTTCATTTTTGCACTTATGATGCCTTTGCTGCTGACTGCCTGTGGCAATGACACCTTCCAGGGCCGCTATATTGCCCCGGATGGCACCACAAGCTATGAGTTTCTGCCCGACAACAGGCTCCTAATCGTCAATCAGGATGAAGTTACCGAAGCACGCTACCAGTATGATGCGGGTGAAAGCACGCTCGATCTGAGTTCAGATCAGGCCCTGCCCGCTGAAACGCTGACTGTGATGGAAAACGGTGATCTGAAAATGGGTGCTGTCACGCTCAAGCGCGGCGTGGACTACACCATGCTGGCCGACTCGACCTGGATTGGTCACCAGGGTGAGTTTAGTTTTGCTTTGACCTTTACACAGAGCGACAAAGGCATGGAAACACGCTCGCGGCTTATCACCTACTACAGTGAAGACCTGAGCTACGATGCCCAGCCGGATGACAGCATCACCCGACTGACCGGTAACAAGCTACTGCTGGACCAGACCCCCTACGCCGTATCGGATGTCACCGATAGCAGCATGAAGCTGTCGATCGGCAACAACAGCATGATTCTGGAAAAGCACCCCAAAGGCACTGAAATCGAGATCCGCGAGGGTTACACCAACAGTGACGATCTGTAGATTTACACCAAGCATAAAAAAGGCGCCCTAAGGCGCCTTTTTTTAGATAAAAGAACTTTAGTCAAGGTAAGTGCAGCAGTAATCAACCAACTCGCTAATTTTGATATCGAAGGACGAACTGGCCGGAATATTAAACGACTCACCGGCCTTAATCTGATGCCACTCGGTGGTGTCTTTCAGCCGGTAACTCAACTCACCCGCCATGATTTCCATCAGCTCGGCTTTCTCAGTGCCAAAGGTATAATCACCGGGCATCATCAAGCCCAGGGTTTTATAACTGCCATCAGCAAACGTCACCTTACGGCTACTGACTTTGCCATCAAAATAGACATTGGCTTCACGGGTGACCGTGACATTAGTAAATTCAGACATGGTTTTCTCTCAGCTTGAAGTCGGCAGCAATATATCTTGCTATTGCTCGCCTGTCATCCAGCCTTTGAGCTCTTTATAACCTTTGGGCGGCTGATATTTCCTTAATGTCTCGGTTTTGGTCTCTGACCACTGGGCGCCGTTGGTGTCGACATAATAAATCGTGTCACCTTCCCGCTTGATCGCATAGTGCAGATAGTCATCCCCTGCTTTGGGGTTACTGAACACAAAACCATTGGTGATCTGCATCGGCACATCTTCATCCAGTCCTTTCTGGTAACTGCCATAGGCCGGGTTCACTTCCCACCAGTGAAAGTCATAGCTGGACGCATTATTTTTATACTCCATGGCGCGCACTTCCAGCGTTCCGCGGGTCTTGGTTTCTTCATACCAATAACCATCCAGCTCAGAAGCCTTGATATTGGGGGCTGGCACAAACTGATAGCGGCCTCTTTTAAGGCTGAAGGTTTCTTCTTCCCAATCAACCGTCGTGGTCATGGGTTTGTTGAACTTCTTGCTGCCATCAGCCGGTGTCAAAGTCAGTTCGTCGCCATTAAGCTCAACATTGTAGAGATTGTCGAGGTTCAGATCGCCCTTGGGAGACAAGGTGGCCAGGTCACCGTCAATGGCCAGCACACCGTGGCCGTATTTTTCTACCCAGAAACCTTTCAGTCGCTCCAGCTTGGGTTTGCTGGCTGTTTCTGTCATGTCTTTTACTGACTCAGCGTGAACAGCAGGCATCATTGGCAACAGCATCAGCAGCGCTGCTGATACCGTTTTACATCCTCGTCTCATAGTCTCTCCGAATTATCGTTTTTGTGGGTTATTCCCGGGACGACTGCTCCAGTTCCGCCACCCGCTTTTCCAGCGCTTCCAGCTTCTCACGAGTGCGGTGCAGCACCTGGGTCTGTACATCAAACTCTTCGCGGGTCACCAAATCCAGCTTGTTGAAAGTGGACGTTAATGCCGCACGAATATTCTTCTCCGCATCTTCCTGCATCTGCACCAGACCGGGTGGCAGCGCATTAGTGATGCTTTGGACGACTTCCTCGATTTTCTTGGTATCTATCATGATGTTTTCCTTTGAGTCAGAACACAGAACATTCTACGATACTCATAGACAGACTCAATTTGTTATTTACTCCGGCTGCCAATGTGTGAACAACATAAGGGCCGGAACACCGACAGATACGCATTGTCATCAACTACAACCCTAGCTAGACTACACCTATATCAACAACGGAATGCGTCATGACTTCAGCTACTATCTGGACCCTTTTTGTACTAGGAATTATCTTCGCTGCCCTGATCGGTTTTGCCCTGGGCCGCCGTCAGGCACCAGGTGGCACTGCCCAACTGAAAGAAGTGGAAGAACTACATGAACAGGAGCTGGCCCAGAAACAACTGGAGCTGGAGGCCTATCAGGAACAGGTACACCAGCATTACAACAAGACCGCTAACCTGTTTAAGGAAATGGCAGGCTCATACAAAGAGTTATTTGATCACCTGTCAGTCGGCTACGAACAACTGGGTGATTTATCCGAACAACGAGTCTTGCCCGAACGTGCAGGCGCCCTGCTGGACGGGCCGGATACCAACCCAAGATCGGATTTTATGAATCCCAAAGATCAGGATGAGGATTCGTTGACTCGCTGAAGTCATCGGTTGACATCTACTCCACAGACATCAGCGAGATCAATCTTCTTCTCGCTGTTAGTCTAGACTGAATATATATAGCCATAAGGAGGATAGATAAAGCATTACAAAGATCATTCCTCACCTCCATTCCAAAACCAGCCCCTGCGGCTGAGTAAAGCGATCAAAGTGTGATTTGATAGTATCGGCCACTTCTTCCAGCTCTGATTGATTGGCTGCCTGACAGCGAACCTGTAAATCTTTTTCTCTGGCCTGCATATCGCAACGGCCCATAGCAAACTCTACCCAGCCACGTTGTTCATCCCAGTCAGCTTTGACTTTGTGGGCGAAATGCTTGCAGAGCATACGTGCGAAACGCGCGGCTTCATCGGTCGCAATCACGGCATGTTTTTCCAGCATAATTCAAAGTTTCCTCAGTCAGCCTGTGTCTCTAGTCAATCTTCTGTATTAACCCGGTTGCATTAAATAAACGCAATAGTGCGAATCAATCGGGGGCTTAAAGTAAAACAAGCCAGGCACAAAAATACCTGGCTTGCTTAATCTGACAAACATCAGAAGGTTAGTGATTTAGAACTGCCATGCGATGCCAAGGCGAACATCTCGACCAGGTTCTGCAAAACCTCTGACACCATCATTGATATCTGCGATATCTGCCACACTGGCATGGTCTAGATAGTATTTGTCGAAGACGTTTCGCACAGTCAATGTAATGGTGACATCTTCTGTTGCAGACGGACGCCATTGAGCATAGAAGTCATGCACAGCATAACCAGGCTTGTCCGTTGTCGTACCTTCTGGGAACCATGGTGCATACAGATCGACATTATCTTCCCCTTTCACAAACTGCGCATTCCAACCGAATGTCCACGCTGGGTTCAGTTGATAATCAAGGGTTGCCACCAGACTATCACCGATAGTGTTTGCCTGACCGTTGGTTGAGTAACCACCTGCATCTCTGCCCGCGATTTCAATATCGTTATGGTGATAACTCAGACGGCCCATCAGGTTTTCCCAACGACGACCAACTTCAAGAACGTAACCATCTGACTCGAGGTCACCAATATTAGTGAATACAACGTCACCACCGATCTCATCCGCAATCAAGTCATCAATGTTGGAACGGTACATTTTGGCAGAACCGAACCAAGTTCTGGATTCATATGCGACACCAAATTCCGTGTTGTCAGCATCTTCGGGTTTCAGATCCGCGTCGTAGCTACCGAATAATTTGTAGGCATCCTGAGAGGTTGGCCCTTTGAAGGCTTCTGAATACGAGGCAAAGGCACTCCAGTTCTCGGTAAAGTGATAATTCAAACCAATGTTGTGACTCACCTCATCTTCATCAAAGTTTTGGTTATCCGCATCGTCCAGCTCATAGTCGTCGTATCTCAGACCCGCACTTAACAAAAGCGCATCAGTGATTTGAATATCATCCTGGATATAAACACCTTTGACTTTGACATCTTCTTCCAGTGCATTCTTGTCTGTGGGCGGCCCTGCATGGGTCTCATCTTCACGGTAATCCACACCATACGTCACTTTATGCATACCAAAGATGGATGTGTTTCTGAGGTCAAAGCCTTTACTTTCACCGCCACCGAAATAAGCGCGGTCTCCGCCACGATCGAGTTCTGAGTCAATGTTATAGACCGTCAGATCCAAATCGACATACTGGTTATCAATCGGATTTAACTCGTAATTGAAGGTGACTGTTTCACGCTCAAGATCCTGAGGCGCCAGCGGGTTCCATGGCAGTTCAGGCCATTGAGTTCTGAAAGGTCTTTCCCCTTCATCAGAGCGTTTCTGGTAACTCAGACGAACGGTCTGACTATCAGTAAGATGACCAACAACTTTGGCAAAAAGAAAGTCCTGATCGAATTTGCTTCCTTCAACTTCATCACCATTACCATCTTCATAGGCATCGGCATTGTAGTTGGTGGCAGACACCATGGCGCTCCAGTCATCTGACAGACGCCCAAATAGCGTGGTGTTGGTTTTGAAAGAGTCGGTATTACTGGAGAACATACCTTTAACCAGACCACCGAAATCCTCGCCCGGCTTCAGCATATCTTCGGGATCTTTGGTCACAAACTTGACCGAACCACCCAGCGCACCTGCGCCAGAAAGCGCATTACCGGAACCTGCGTTGACCTCAACACGTTTGAGCAGCTCTGGTTCAATACTGATACGCCCCGCATGGTGGAATAGACGGGTTGCCTGAACTGCCCCGTCAATGTTGATATTCAGCAACTGATCTTCAATACCGCGGACATAGAGTTTTTGAGCGATATCAGCACCACCACCTACAGAAATTTCGGGTGACTGGCCAAATAAATCTTCAAGGTCGTTGGCCTGGACTTTTTCAATCTGTTCAGACGTAACGCTGTTCAGCTCCGGAGTAATGGTGTTACCGGTGACCTGTACAGTATCCAGCACGACAGTTTCTGCAACAGCGGTCTGTGCAGCCATCGCGGTTAAAAGTGCGACTGAGAGGACAGTCGGGCGACTGATGGGCTTAAAGTTCTTACTCACAACAACCTCGTTAATAATAATCATTATCAAATAAAACAAGGTCGCATTTTAATTGGCAGTTAATTGAAATGAAACGACTTTTACAACTGTTACATTTCTGTCACAAAAACCGTGACTTGTTACCCGGAAACAACACCCTTTGGCAGGGTAATGGTCATACGTAAGCCCTTATTGTCTATATTAGTGGCTTGCAGTTCACCGCCAACCGCCTCGATCTGACGCTTGGCCAAAGATAATCCCACGCCAAAACCGTGGTACTTATGACGGCTGGCTCTTCCCAGGCGAAAGAATGGTTTGAAGATATCTTCCAGGTATTTACTGGCAACACCCGGTCCCTGATCGTCGATATGCACCACGTAATGGTCATGCTGAGCGAGCAAGCTGACTGCTACCCTGCCACCCTTAGCTGTATGGCTCAGTGCATTACGAATGATGTTTTCGATGGCATGACCCAGTGCGCGGTCACTGCTTTCAGTCAGCGGTGCAAATTCAGGCAGGTTTAATTCAATCTGATGTTCGGGGAATTCAAAGCGGGCGTCTTCAACGATGCTGTCAATCAGATCAGTCAGATCCAGTTCATCGCTCTGTAATTCAGGCTGTTCGTTTTCCAGCCAGGCCAGGCTGAGCGTATCTTCGACCATATCACGCATTTGCTGGCATTCTTCGCGGATACGTCTCAGTGGTTCACTATCTGGTGTGTTCTGCTCAGCCCAGCTTAAGGCCAGTTCAATCCGGGTCAGCGGGGTGCGCAGTTCATGCGACAGGTCTGAGGTCAGATGCCGCTGATTCTGAATCAATCGCCCAATTCGCTCTGCCATAGCGTCGAATTTTTCGGCCAGTGCAGTAATTTCATCATTACGCTTACCCAGACTGTTTTTCAGCCTGACATCAAACTGACCTTCACTGAACTGGTGGGTGGCGCGCTCGAGTTGCCGCAACGGTGACATCACATGTCGGTAAATCACCACGCTGATTATCGCCATCAGGATCATCGGCAGCGCAAGCTGTAACAACAGGTTGGTCTCAAGCCAGTAAGCCCCCGGACGCATCCTTTGTGGGAGGGTAATCAGAAAATGCGTGCGTCCATCGGCAAAGGGCATATCCATGATTGGATTTGCTTTGAAATAGAGATGAATTTTCCACTCTACGTTGCGCCCCAGTCGGAAACGCTCAGTGAATTGTGATGACAGTGTACTACCCGCCTGTGGCTGAATATCGGACTGCACCACAGCGACCCAGGTCTGCTCTTTTTGCTGAATCTCTTGCAGCCAGTCGGACAGGGCCTGCTGATCCTCCGAAAAATAGAGTCGTTCAGCCTTATCAGCATAATCAAGCAGCGTTTGCTGGTGCTGCTTGTCAATAAAGCTCATATGCTGCTCAGTCTGACTGACGAGGATATGGATCAGCCAGAACAAGAGCACGGTGCCGGCAACAATAACGGCACTCAGTTTCCACAAAAGCCGCCGCTTCATAGCAGCATATAGCCACTACCATGCACGGTTTGTAATCGATCCACCGCCATACCGGCAGCGACCAGTTTGCGGCGTACCCGGCTCATATGCATATCCAGGCTGCGGTCATAGGGGCTGAATTCGCGCTCCAGTACCATCCGGTATAAAGCCGGTTTACTCAAAGTCTGGTTGGGGTGTTGCATCAAGGTCCACAATAACTTGAACTGGATTGGCGTGAAGGTCATGGTTTTGCCATCAAAACTGACCTGCTGCTTGCTTTTATCGAGCTCAAGCCCTGCGCGGCGCAGACATGACATGACATTCTCCGGCTTGGTCTGTGGCAGAGAACGTCGCAGAATCGCCTCGATACGCAGCAATAACTCGGTAAGATTAAACGGCTTTGACAGGTAATCGTCGGCACCGTTACGCAGGCCAGTGATGCGCTCCTCTTCGGCACCATGGGCAGTCAGCATCATCACCGGTGTCTGCCGGTTCTGCCGGATGGATTTCAGCACGCTGTAACCATCTCTGCCGGGAAGGGCTACATCCAGCAGAATCAGATCAAAGGGTTCACGCAAAGCACGCAACAAGCCCTGTTCGCCATCGAAGGCCTGGGTAATATCAAAGCCTGCTGCGACGAGTAGTTGCCGGAGTTGTTCGTTGAGTTTGTTGTCATCTTCAATGATCAGTATGCGTGCTTTGCTGTCTTCCTGGCTCATAACAATCTCAAAAGTTAATGATAATCATTTTTATTAATATAATGGATTCTACAATAAAAATAAATCCCCAGTTGTGACATTAGTTACAAAAAAGCAGCTGGCCGCATAACGACCAGCTGCTTTATCAGTCCTTATAATTCAGGTGCTTACTTTTCGATTTTCAGTGCCAGAAACTGTGTCTGACCATTACGCTGGATCAGTACAGGGATTTGTTTATTTTCTGGCAAATCAATGGCAATTTCGACCAAATGTGCTGCGCCTTTGACATCAACATTATTGAGGCTAAGAATCACGTCACCAGGTCGGATACCTGCGGTAATGGCCGGGCCTTTTTCTATTTTCATGACCATAGCCCCACCTTCCTGCAGGTTGAGCTTCTCACGTTGTTGCGGTTTGATTTCAGATACTTCCATCGACAGATTCTCAGCAACAAAGCGGCCCGGTTTGCTGCTACCAGTTGCTGCAGCCAGATCCTGCTCTTCAGGTAATTCGTCAATGGTGACCTGAATGGTTTCACGTTTATTATCACGCATGACCACAACATCGACCTCTTTATTAACCCTGGTGCGTCCGACAATCGGAGGCAAATCTGAGGACGTTTCGACCTTCTTACCATCAAAAGTCATAATGACATCCCCTGCCTTGAATCCGGCATCAGAGGCTGGACTGTCAGCAACAACCCGGGATACCAACGCGCCGGTTGGTTTTTCAAGACCGAAAGATTCAGCCAGTTCACGGGTCATGTCCTGAATGACAACACCCAGCCAGCCGCGACTGACATAGCCCTGATCTTTGATCTGGGCAACAACATTCATAACAGTATCAATGGGAATAGCAAAAGAGACACCCATAAATCCGCCGGTACGGCTGTATATTTGTGAGTTGATGCCTATGACTTCACCATCCAGATTGAACAACGGGCCACCGGAGTTACCCGGGTTGATTGCCACGTCTGTTTGAATGAAAGGAACATAACTATCGCTCGGCAAACTACGACCCAGAGCACTGACAATACCGGCAGTGGCTGAATAATCAAAGCCAAACGGTGAGCCAATAGCCAACACCCATTCACCAACTTGCAGTTCGTTGGAATCACCCAGCTTCACAGCCTTTAGGCCGCTGGCATCAACCTTGAGCAAGGCGATGTCACTGCGTTCGTCGCTGCCCAGCAATTCTGCTTCCATCTCGGTGCGATCGCTGAAACGAACTATAATTTCTTCCGCGTCACGAATGACATGGTGGTTGGTCAGGATGAAGCCGTCCTCAGACAATACGAAACCGGAACCCAGTGATTCCTTCTCGCGCGGGTTGGGCATACCTGGTGAGCCTTCAAAGAATTTTTTGAAGAAGTCTTCAATGCCCGAACCTTCCGGAATCTCCATGCCTGGGGGCAACATTGATGAAGGTCCCGATTGCTCCTGTTTATTGCGGGTACTGATGTTGACGACTGCTTCACCGTTTTCAGCCACCAGTTCGGTGAATTCTGGCAAAGCGCGGGCCTGTACATTAAAGCTCAGCAGCAACCAAGCCGTCAGCATCATTACTGCTGTCCAGGTTTTGCTATGTCTCATTAGAAATCCTCTGTTGTTTGAACACGGACGCCGGGATTATGGCCTTTGATTTGATGCTTGACCCAGTAGAATCCGGCACACAGTCCTAGTAGACCAGCCATTATCTGGAGCAGTTCCCCGACACCTGTAAGGCGTGCCAGCATCGCAGTAGCAAACAGGAATATCAGCGGCAACAGATACATCATCAGTGCTCCGCTCAGCAGCGCCTGTTCGGGAATGGACACCATGACCTGCTGGCCGGCTTCCAGTTTTTCATCTGTGTGGACTGCGAGACGGGAAAAACGCTGGCCAACATGTTTGGCAAGCATACCGGTGCCACAACCTTTACGGGCCTGACACTGACTACAGGTGGATTGTCGCTCAGCCTCAACCCAGACAATATTGCCTTCGCGGCCTATGACAGTAGCTTTTTGCTCAATCATCAGGGGGTATCGCTGAAGCTAATCTGGTTGCCGATTTTTTTGACGGTGTCTGCAGGTACTTCACCGACAACCGTGACAAAATGTGCATGCATGATGGTGCCAAAGGCATTGATAGCGCCGACATGAGAGCCGCCATGCAGATGGTTATGACGCGCACGGATTCTCTCGATAAAGACGGAAACAGAGCTCAGTCCGTCGCTATAGACGCGTTGTTCAACATCAGCGCCATTACTGGCTCGAAGACGGGTTTGATACGCCACCTGAGCAAAACCATCGGGCAACCAACCCGTCTGCCAGCGAGACTGTTGGCTGGATGTGGCTGTATTGATGGGCTCTTCCGGTTCACTACGGTGCCAGGTCATCTCTTCTCCAGCCATTTGTGAGCGCAGTTTGTGATCAGGGATGTGAACGTCGGTATTAATCGAAGAAAAAGCAAAGGTTTCCAGCACATCGCCATCAGTGCCCAGCAACTCTGACTTGAGCAGCAAATAAGTCTGGGTATCGACCCACAGACGATAACCGTAGCGGTAATCATCCACCGGGGTGATGTTCAACTCATAGGCTTTGCGTCCGGCAATGCGATCGGTATCGCCCAGTTTGACATCGTAGAACGGTGTGGCTGAACTCAAACGCCGCGGCAGGTCACTGGGAAAGCCGCGCCCCAGGGGCCGGCGGCTGACATTGACCTGCTTCCCTTCAGGATTAATACAGGTCACCATATCATTACTGCGGATGACTTCGCGTGCAGCACCGTTAAGTGAAATGAGCCGCTCCAATTCACCACGCGCATCAGCACGATGGTAGATTCGGATCGACTGCAGGTTCTTACCTGACTGGTAGGCAAAGACGCCTTCATAAGTGAGATTTTTTGCTGCCTCTGTCATTCGTTCCAGGATCTGGATGGCCTTTTCATCGTCAGCCGCATAACTCGCTGCCGGTAAGGCCAGCGCCATTGCCAGAAACAGGTGAAGCAAAAAACGCATCAAATGTTACTCCTCACCGTATGAAACGACGCGGGCATAGGAGAACAGACCAGAGGCACCAGCATATTCATTATGGTCAACCAGATAATTGTTGAGCCGGTCTTCCACTTCACGCTCGCCCACCGTCCAGCGGTTGGAAGCAGCGACATTTGGCTGTTGCTGAATCACCTGCGGCTGGGGTTGCGCCTGGGCCAGTTCCGGTGTCACCGAGTTCTGTGGTTGATCAATCACGCCGACGACAGCCAGTGCACCAATCGATGCTGCGGCAGCCAGTCCGGCAGTTTGCTTCCAGAACCAGTCCGGTAATTTAAGAACGCGGGCTTTTTCACCAGCCGCTTTAGCTGACTGATGAGCCGGTTCAGACTCCAGAGCAGCGCTGATACGATTGCTTAGATCGATAGGTTCACTGCGGCTGGTATAGCCTCGTAATACATCACTGGAAAACTGGTAACTGAGAAAGTCAGCTCTGGCATTCTCATCAGAATCCATCAGTGACAAAAGCTCATCCAGTTCTTGTTGGTTTAATTCTCCATCGACAAATGCCGACAATAATTCTTGTTGCTTGGCAGTCATTGTTGTTCCTCTCCACCCGTCATCACTGCTTTGACCTGTTTATCTATTGCCTCTCTGGCGCGAAAGATACGGGAACGCACTGTACCAATTGGACAATCCATCGCCTGTGCAATTTCCTCGTAACTCAAGCCTTCAAACTCCCGCAGTTTGATGGCTGTTGCCGTATCCTCCGGCAATTCCTGAATCGCCTCATGAATCGCTTGTTGCAATTCATCACTCATGAGACTGTTTTCAGGGGTTTGAAATTCCTTCAATTCCGGCGCGTCGTAATAAATCGTGGCATCACCGGCATCCACATCCGTCACCGGAGGCCGGCGGGATGCGGCTGTCAGATAGTTTTTTGAAGTATTGATAGCAATACGATACAGCCAGGTATAGAAGGCGCTGTCGCCGCGAAAGCCGGGCAGCGCGCGATAAGCTTTAATGAAAGCTTCCTGGGCCACATCCATGGCTTCAACCGGGTCATGTACAAAGCCGGTAATCACATGGATAATCCGCTGTTGATATTTCATGATCAACAAGTCAAACGCTTTTTTATCACCTGCCTGTACGCGTCGTACTAGCTCTTGATCTGCATTCATCCTATCTTCCAGCTTATACCGACACGCCAGCGCTCGTGTTTATGAACAGCTTGATTGACCATCTCGATTTAACTTTGTTCCTTAATCCATGCAAAATAAATTTCTCCTATTGTACCCGTATAAGAGCGTATGACCACAACACAGCAGTTTGACATTCTGATTATCGGCAGTGGCACCGCCGGCCTGACACTGGCTTTGCACATGGCAGACCATGCCCGTGTTGCGGTCATATCCAAGGGACAACTTGATGAAGGCGCCTCTTTGTATGCCCAGGGCGGCATTTCCGTGGTGCTGGATAAAACTGATTCTATTCAGTCACATATTGATGACACCCTGCTCGCCGGCGCCGGTTTGTGCAACGAGGAAGCCGTGCGCTATACGGTGGAGCATGCCCGGGAAAATATTGAGTGGCTGATTGACCAGGGCGTGACCTTTACCCGCGACGGCGTCACTTCTGAAACCTATCATTTGACCCGGGAAGGCGGTCACAGTCATCGCCGCATTATTCACTCAGCCGATGCCACCGGTCGCGAAGTTGAGACCACGTTGCTGGACAAGGCCAAGGCCCATCCCGGCATCAGTCTGTTTCCCTACCATATCGGGATTGATCTCATCACAAGTCAGAAACATCTCAAGGAAACGCTTAACAAGGCGCTGGGCTGCTACGTGCTCGATATCGAAAAAGATGAAACCAAAACTTTTCTGGCTCCGGTCACGGTGCTGGCCACCGGCGGTGCCGGCAAGGTCTATCTCTATACCAGCAATCCGGATGTATCGACCGGCGATGGCATCGCAATGGGCTGGCGTGCCGGATGCCGGGTGGCCAATATGGAGTTCGTCCAGTTCCACCCCACCTGCCTTTTTCATCCCAGGGCAAAATCATTTCTGATCAGCGAAGCATTGCGCGGTGAGGGTGCCAGGCTGCTGCTGGCCAACGGCGAGCGCTTTATGCAGCGCTTCCATCCCCGTGGCGAACTAGCGCCGCGTGATGTGGTGGCACGCGCAATTGACCATGAAATGAAACGACTGGGCCACGATTGTGTGTATCTGGATATTTCGCACAAACCGGCTACCTTTATCAAAAGCCATTTCCCGACCATCTACAAACGCTGCCTGGCGCTGGGGATAGATATGACCCGAGAACCGGTGCCGGTGGTGCCGGCTGCCCACTATACCTGCGGCGGCATCATGACTGATTTACAGGGCCGTACCGATATCCCCGGTCTTTATGCGGTGGGTGAAACGGCGCATACCGGCCTGCATGGTGCTAATCGCATGGCCAGTAACTCTTTGCTGGAATGTCTGGTGTTTGCGCGCGCCGCTGCCGACGATATCAAACAGCAGGCGTTACAAGCCGTCACGGCAGATGTGCCACCGTGGGACGCCAGCCAGGTTCAGCCCGCCAAAGAAGCTATCGCCATTACCCATAACTGGGATGAACTGCGCCGCTTTATGTGGGATTACGTGGGTATTGTCAGAACCAATAAACGTCTCAATAAGGCCAAACAACGTCTGGCTTTGCTGCAACAGGAAATCGACGAGTTTTATTCTCAGCATCATATCAGCGCCGATCTGCTGGAACTGCGCAACCTGGCCGATGTCGCCGGACTGATCATTGATTCCGCGCTGCTACGCAAAGAGAGTCGCGGGCTGCATTACACACTGGATTACCCGGCTGCGGATGAACAGCAGCCAGCCCGGGAAACCATCATGCTGCCCGAATCATAATGCTCGGTCAGCTATCTTTGTTACGTAATAGGATGCAGAGTTTTCGCCAGCTTTCGCTATCAGTCGCATCGCGGCTAATCAGCAACGCCCGGCTGAGCCCCTGCCCTGTCCTGCGCAAATAGATCACGATAAGCGGCCCCAGAATAACGCTGTTATGGAGATGAAACCCCGATTGCTGTCGCTGATCAAGATCCACAATCGCGCAGCGCCCATCTGCATCTATTTTGACAGCAGTGACAGCCGCTGACTGACCCAGCCAGCCGTAATGACGGCAGTAAAAGGCCAGTTGCAAGCCAATCAAACACAGCAGTGGCAGCGTGAAAACCCCATCAAGCCGGCTGAGGATGAGCAGCAGCATGGCTGCCAGGTGCGTCACCAGCAGAAACGCCAGTAAAGCCTTTGAACGCTTCAGATAAAGTTGCATCAGAAAGTCCCTTTCCTTCGTCCCTGTTTTCAGTGTGATGCAACAGTTAGAATAGAGGCCAATTTTCTACTTAGCAATGACTTATGAGCTGGCAAACTTTAATCAAACAACAGACACATCTTCCTTCCGATAACGGCAAGAATGGACAAAAACAACTGATTCCCCTCCCCGGGATCAGCCTGATCCAGGTTGCCGGTGAGGAAGCCGCGTCCTTTCTGCAGAACCTCCTGACTAATGACGTCAATGCGCTGGCTGTGAATCAGGCCCAGCTGAGCGGTTTTTGTAATCCCAAGGGGCGTTTACTGACGATTTTCCGTCTGATCCGCCGTGAGCAGGACTTTCTGATTGCCCTGCCCAAGGAACTGGCAGAGGCCATTACCCAGCGCCTCACCATGTTCAAGCTACGCAGCAAAGTGGACATCAGCTTGGCAGAGGATCTGTATGCCTTCGGACTACTCGCAGATGATGCTGCGCTGGGTGCTGAGAACAACTGGCATGGCAAAACAGTCGATGAAGGTCTGCTGATAACACAACCCGGTCAACAAGCCCGTTACCTGATGGTCGCTGATGAGTCAGGCTGCAAAGCCGTGGCCCAGTGGCTGGATGAAGGCTGGCAGTTAGGTAGCGAAGCGGCCTGGCAGTTGCAAGATATTGAGGCGGGCCTGCCGATGATATTCAATGACAGCAAAGAAAGTTTTACACCGCAGCAGGTCAATCTGGATCTGGTCGATGGCGTGAGCTTTAAGAAAGGCTGCTATCCAGGCCAGGAAGTGGTGGCCAGATTGCATTACCTGGGCTCGCCCAGCCGCCGTCTGTTTCTGGGCCGTATTCATGACACTGAACTGCCCGCCATCAATACCGCAGTCACCGGTGACAACGGCGAAACGCTGGGGCATGTAGTTCAGGCTCAGTTTAGCGCCGAGAACCAGATTCTTTGTCAGTTAACAATGAAGCTGTCAGGACTGGAAAAAGCAGCCATGCTGGCCGGAAACGAGGTGCAGTCTCTCAGCGCCCTGGCCGAGGAACCGGCAGCGGACTAATCCAGCTCGAGTTTCTTGAGCTTGTAGCGCAGCGCACGGAAGGTAATGCCCAGTTTTTTGGCAGCGGCAGTTTTGTTCCAGCGGGTTGATTCCAGTGCCTGCATAATCATCTGCCGCTCCTGATCCTCAAGCGTTGATTCCAAATCCTGCGCTGTGCCTGCGGGTAATTCAACCACAGGCTGTGATGGTTCGACAGGTTTTGAATCAGGCAGCATCAGATCATCGGTCTCGATGCTGCCGGCTTCGGCCCAGGTCATGGCGCGTTCCAAAATATTTTCCAGTTCGCGCACATTGCCGGGAAAAGCATAGTGATGCAGCGTGGTCATCGCCGCATCGCTGATGACGGGTTTGTTGACCCCATGGTTTCTGGCCAGTTTGTTCAGAATATGGTCCGCCAGGATCGGAATATCGGCCTGACGCTCACGCAGCGGCGGCACCGTCAGCTCAATCACATTGAGCCGGTAGAACAGGTCCTCACGGAAGCTGCCCTCTTTGACGCAGGTCGCAAGATCACGGTGGGTAGCAGATAAAATCCGCACATCGACATTGACTTCGCCATGGTCACCGACCGGCCTAACGGCTTTTTCCTGGATCGCCCGCAGTAATTTAACCTGCATCATCAGCGGCAGATCCGCGACTTCATCCAGAAACAAGGTCCCGCCATCAGCCGCCTGAAACAGGCCCTGTTTATCGGCCACAGCGCCGGTGAACGCGCCTTTTTTATGACCAAAGAATTCACTTTCAACCAGTTCGGCCGGGATTGCGCCACAGTTAATGGGAACAAATGGCCCATCGCCGCGGGCGCTTAACTCGTGGATCAATCGCGCTACCAATTCCTTACCGGTTCCTGATTCACCGGTGATATAAACTGGTGCCTGACTGCGTGAAAGCTTGGTGATTTTGCCTCGCAGCGAACGGATCGGCGCAGTATCACCCAGCAGCTTGTCGCGCGAACGGCGTTCCCGCTGTTCGGGCACCTCCGGTGATAACTTGAGCGCGGTCGCAACCAGATCGCGCAGCATGCGTAACTTGAGCGGCTTGGAAACAAAGTCAAAGGCCCCGGACTTGAGTGCTTCGACCGCATGCTCGACATTGCCGTGAGCAGTAATCACCGCCACCGGCATATCGGGCCTTTGCTGTTGCAGGGTTTTGACAAAGTCCAGCCCGTTGCCATCAGGTAAACGCATATCGGTGAAACACAAATCGAACTGCTGCTGTTCCAACGCCTGATGGGCCTGTGCCAGATTTTCCGCGGTCACGCAGTCTATCGACATGCCTGATAGCGTCATGGTCAGCAGTTCCAGAATATCCGGTTCATCGTCAATAACCAGCGCCTGCTTAGCTTGTCCGTTTGTCATGCTAAATATTCCTGCCATTCTCCAGGGAAGCTTATACGAAAACGACTGCTTTGCAACTCATCGGGAAGAAAGCTCAGCCTGGCGCCATTGGCCTGACACAACTCACGTGCCAGATACAGTCCCAGCCCGGTGCCACCCTGCCGACGCGAGTGAAACGGCTCAAATAACAGAGACTGCTCATCCTCGGCGACGCCCGGACCGTTATCGCTGACATCAAGGTTAATTTCTTTGCCCGCTCTTGCCAGATGAATACGAATCCGCGGCAATGCCTGCCATGGGTCAGAATAATGCCAGGCATTTTCCATCAGATTCCATAGCACCTGGTGTAACTGCTCTGGATCCATTGCCACCTTGGCCAATGGTGCTTCTACCTCCAGAATGATCTCACCGTCTTTTGCTCCTTTGATCTCCCTGAACTCCTGAACAAAACGGTCCAGCCAGGTGGCCAGTACCATGGTGGCCGGCTCTACAGTCTTGCGGCGACTCATCTGCAGTATCGTCTCGACAATACTGTTCACCCG
The DNA here is from genome assembly GCF_947259025.1 of uncultured Methylophaga sp. Classification (GTDB taxonomy): domain Bacteria; phylum Pseudomonadota; class Gammaproteobacteria; order Nitrosococcales; family Methylophagaceae; genus Methylophaga. The sequence continues at coordinate 20,294 of NZ_CAMYKO010000007.1, read as the reverse complement.
CTGACTATGCCTCTGGATAATACCGGTCAGTTTCTGCCTGTCAGATCGGCCGGGCTCCTGTTCCGCCAAAAGCTCACCGGCATGACTGATAGCGCTCAGCGGATTGCGAATCTCATGGGCAATACTAGCAGTCAGACGGCCCAGGGATGCCAGGTTCAATTGCTGGGCCTGCTGGGCCATAGCCGAGGTATTCTCAATATAAATCAGGGTTTCGCCACTATCCAGGCGGGTAGCCGAGGCGCGTACTTCCGGTAAGTCGGCCCGGGCCTGGAACGGGCTGAACGGCTGTGGGTGATGCTGATGCCAGGCCCAGACCTGTTCGGCCAGCACAGGTATTGTCTGCCTGAGATGAAAGCCCGGTACTGTCTGCTCAATACCCAGTAACTGGCGGGCTGATTCATTGAACACAGTCACACTGCCATGGGCATCCAGGGCCAGCACACCGATTTGCAGACGGCTGATAATATGCTGATTCAGCACCGCCAGGTTAGCTACATCACGCGCGCGCTGCTCTGCCAGCACCTGGGAAGACTGCATTTTTTCTGAAAGCCACTGTGCCAGCCAGGCGGTAACAAAAAACGCCGCGCCCAACAGCCCGGCCTGACTGTACTTGGTGGCACCGTCACCGGCTATTTGTGAATAACTGACTTCAAGCAGAATCGCCAGTGTCGCGATGGCAGCAATAAATGCCGCCAGCTTACCCGGCACCAGTGCGCCACCTGCCACCACGACCACCAGTAACAGGGAACCCAGCCCGGTCGGCAAGCCACCACTGCTATGCATGATCAAGGTCAGTGCCACGATATCTATCAGTAGCTGTAACTTGATCTGGGTATCGATGAAGCCCCAGCGCTTGAGGGTAAAAACCAGCAAAACCAGCGCCACCAGCAGGTAAACCTGACTGACCGTGAAATAGAGACTGGGATCGACCGCCCCCAGAAAGGCCGGTGGCAATTGCAGATAAAAAACGAAGAACAGCACCGCTGCCAGGAAGAAGCGGTATCCGGCAAATACTGTCAGAGCCCGCCAGGTTGCCGGTTGTTCATGTGCTGTAAAAGACTGCTGCGAGTCCGCCTTCATCAGGACTGGCGGTGCGCCTCAAGATGCTCATTGGAGCAGAAATACTGGCGATTGTCCTGTAAGGCTTCTTTTTCAACAATGTGCAGACCACAATGCTCACAACGAACCATACGCTCACTGTTGGCCGCAGGTTTTCTTGAATCGCTGCGGCTTTTTCTCAGCAGGTTGGTGATGATGATGTAAAGCAGTAGGCCGATGGCCAGTAAAATCAAAATGCGCATCTTTCACCTCAAAAAAAAGGGTACCCATCTAGGATACCCTTTTTGCTGTTTAGATGGCAGCGATTAGCCACGTGATGCGCGTTTACGCTCATGCTCAAGCAGCAGTTTTTTTCGCAGACGCAAAGAGTTGGGCGTGACTTCCAGCAATTCATCATCACCGATAAATTCCAGCGCCTGTTCCAGACTCATGCGAATGGGCGGTACCAGCGTCACGGCATCATCCGAACCCGAAGCACGGACGTTGGTCAGCTGTTTACCCTTAAGCGGGTTGACCACCAGATCGTTATCACGTGAGTGAATACCGATGATCATGCCTTCGTAAACCTCATCGCCGTGACCAATAAACATACGGCCCCGCTCCTGCAGATTGAAGATGGCAAAAGCCACCGCTTTACCCACACCATTGGCAATCAACACACCATTGATGCGTTTACCGAAGCTACCCGGTTTCATCGGGCCGTAATGATCAAACACGCTGTAAATCAGACCGGTGCCCTGGGTCGCGGTCAGGAACTCGGTACGAAAACCAATCAGGCCGCGCGATGGCAGAATAAAGTCCAGGCGGGTACGGCCCTTGCCGTCCGGCACCATGTTTTGCAGTTCAGCGCCGCGTTCACCCATTTTTTCCATTACCGTGCCCTGATGCTCGTCTTCGACATCAATGGTGACCGACTCGAACGGTTCCTGCTTTTCACCGTCGATTTCACGGATGATAACTTCCGGACGCGATACGCCCAGTTCAAAGCCTTCACGTCGCATATTTTCGATCAAAACCGACAGGTGCAGTTCACCACGACCGGAGACTTTAAACTTGTCAGGATCGGTCGGTGACTGCTCTACCCGCAGCGCGACGTTGTGAATGAGTTCCCGCTCCAGGCGCTCTTTGATCTGGCGCGAAGTAATAAACTTGCCGTCCTTACCGGCAAACGGTGAGTTATTCACCTGGAAGGTCATGGTCACGGTCGGCTCATCCACCGACAGCGGTGGCAAGGCTTCCACGGCATTTTGATCACAAACGGTATCCGAGATATTCAGCGGATCCAGACCGGTAAAGGCAATAATATCGCCCGCCTGTACTTCCGGCACTTCTTCGCGTTTCAGGCCCAGAAAGCCCATCACCTGCTGGATACGGCCGTTACGGGTTTTACCCTCACGATCAACAACGGTGACCGGGGTATTGGTTTTGAGGCGGCCACGCTGAACCCGGCCGACACCGATCACACCGACATAACTGTTGTAGTCAAGCGATGACACCTGCATCCGGAACGGGCCGTCAACATCGACATCGGGTGGGCTGACTTTATCGACAACCAGCTCAAACAGCGGCGTCATATCGCCTTCATGCTTGTCGTCTTCAAGGTTGGCAAAACCGTTCAGGCCTGACGCATAAATGACATCAAAATCCAGCTGCTCGTCAGTGGCGTCGAGATTCACAAACAGATCAAAGGTCTGATCCAGCACCCAGTTAGGGCGTGCCGAAGGTTTATCGATCTTGTTAATAACAACGATGGGCTTGAGCCCCAGTGCCAGAGCTTTCTGGGTCACAAAACGGGTCTGTGGCATCGGACCTTCAGCCGAATCAACCAGCAATAATACCGAGTCCACCATCGACAAAACCCGCTCGACTTCACCGCCGAAGTCGGCGTGGCCCGGGGTATCAACGATATTGATATGGTAGTCATTCCAGCGGATCGCGGTGTTCTTGGAAAGAATGGTAATGCCGCGCTCACGCTCCAGATCGTTGGAGTCCATCACCCGGTCAGTGACTTCTTCGTGTTCACCGAAGGTGCCGGATTGTCTCAGCAGCTGGTCAACCAGGGTGGTTTTACCGTGGTCGACGTGGGCGATGATAGCGATGTTGCGCAGCTTGGAAATGTCTCTAGCGTTATCAGTCATATATTAGAATTCATTGGCGCATGCCAGGCATGCAATAAGAAGAAGCCCTGTCGGGCACGATTAGTTGAGTGGTTCCGGCAAGTGCTGTTCCAGGCTTTTCAGCATCAGCTTATGCACGCCGAAACCGGCGGCAATCACATTGCCTTTGTTGAATAATTTATCTTCACCGGCAAAGTCTGTAACCAGACCGCCGGCCTCTTCCACCAGCAGCATGCCAGCAGCAAAGTCCCAGTTCTGCAGACCGATTTCCCAGTAACCATCAAGGCGGCCGGCAGCAACATAGGCGAGATCGAGCGCTGCCGAACCGGCGCGGCGGATATCTGAAACCTGTGAGAAAAGCTCACTGAAGCTGGCCATATATTTGTCATGATGCTGCGGATATTTGAACGGAAAGCCGGTCGCCAACAATGCACCTTTCAATTCACGTCGCTTGCTGATGCGCAAACGCCGGTCATTGAGCTTGGCACCCTCGCCGTGACTGGCGGTAAACAGTTCATCCCGCTGTGGATCATAAATCACCGCATGCTCCACCCGGCCTTTGACTTTGACGGCGATGGACACGCAAAAATGCGGAAAGCCGTGCAGGAAATTAGTGGTGCCGTCGAGCGGGTCGATGATCCAGACAATGTCATTGTCACCGGTCTGACCTGACTCTTCTGCCTCGATGGCATGATCGGGATAGGCCTTGTGAATGACCTTGATAATTTCCTGTTCCACCAGGTGGTCCACGTCTGAAACGTAGTCATTGCGGCCTTTGGTGGTCACTTCCAGGTGTTCGACATGTTGCAGAGATCGCATGATCAATGAGCCTGCATTGCGGGCAGCACGGATCGCAATATTCAGCATAGGGTGCATAAGACAAATTTTCCGAGAGCAATTGAGATGATGCACATCTGCTTTTTGCAGTACGCGCATGTTAAACCATCAATTATAGCAAGTATTTAAAACTGGCGAGATGGCTTTGTCGATATAGTTCGCATTTTCGCTGTCCGCTGATAGACAGTAAAAATATTTCTTGCTAGCGTATGTTTTATGTTGCGAAGTCGCAATATAATATGCCTGCCATTCAAACTGGTATTTTTTCAAGGAGAATCAAAAATGAAACCATTAGCAAAACTGAGTGCTGTAGTCCTGCCTTTGGCGCTGTTGACCGCTTGTGCCAACACCGCCGAAATGGAAGCGTTGAAAGCCTCTGTCGAATCAGCACAATCTTCTGCTGATTCAGCCCTGGTTGCTGCTCGCAATGCTCAAAGCACTGCCGATACAGCACAACGCACTGCTACTGACGCAGAACTGGCTGCAATGAACGCCCAGAAAACTGCTGATGAAGCAATGGCGACAGTAGAAGAATGCTGTGCCAAGATTGATCGTATGTTTGAAAAAGCCATGAGCAAATAAAATTTTATTCGCTCTATGCAAAAAAGCCGGAACTCAGGTTCCGGCTTTTTTTTGCCTGTCGAATGTACATAGACTGATTTATAAAGCGTCGCTGCTAACCTGAGCAGTCCAAACCGGGACGCCGGCACTGGCACTGATATCCTCCGCCACTATCGCAGCTTCCTCCTGGCTGTTGAACGGACCAATCAACGTCTCCTCACGCGCACCCGCCCGCACCGGCCAGTACAGATCATCCAGTTGCAGCTCAGTGATCGCTTCACGCACTTTATTCACTGCCTGTTTGTTCATGCCGGCATGGACAAACCAGAGGTTCTCAACGATATCCAGTTGCTTCTGTCCCAGCGCTTTAACAATCCCATGCTGCTCACGCACGACAAATTCGGCAAATGGCCAGTGACTGTCTGACGGTAATTTATCCTGAACATTCAGGATCGCCTTCACCATCGGTGTCATATTGTTACCTTGATCATCTTCCTTGTCTTTGTGCGGGCGATGGGCCTCAAGATAAAGCTGATTATTGCGGCTGCCTGCTTTATGTGGCTGGTAGATAATCTCCACGGGGGTATTGCTGGGAGTGATCCCGAATAAGTGCTCAATATCTTCCGGATACAGCCGGATACAGCCATGACTGACGCGCAGGCCGACACCGAAGGGTTTATTGGTGCCATGCAGCAGGTAGCTGGGCATGGACAGGCGCATGGCATAGCCGCCCAATGGATTGTCCGGCCCGGCTGGTACCACCCTGGGTAAGGGGTCGCCCATTTCTGCGTGTTCTTTGCGAATGGATTCCGGCGGGGTCCATGTTGGATCTTTCACTTTCTGGGTAATACGGGTTTTGCCCAGTGGCGTGGCCCAGCCTTCGCGACCGATGCCCAGAGGATGAGTCACAACCTGTTGCGGTTCGCCTTTGAGGTAGTAGTACAGACGCATTTCAGCCAGGTTAATGACGATGCCGTTTCTGGGGGCATCAGGCAGGATAAATCGGCTGGGAATAATCACCCGCGTGTTCTCGCCCGGTAACCAGGCATCAACTTCCGGGTTAGCATCCGTAATATCGCGATAGCCAAGGTCAAACTGTCGGGCAATATCCAGCAGCGTATCTTCTGCGCGGCTATACACCACCATATTGTGACCGACGACATTGCTGTCGGCTTCGTTGAGCACAAAGGTCGTCGCAGACACCGGTAGCGATAAACTCAGACCGAGAGCGACCATCAAAAAACGACGCAGCATGAAACTTCCTGATAGCTAGCCATAAAATGCCTATTGTACTGGATTCTTTAAAAACAATAGCGTCTAAAGGCGTGCTTTGGCGCACAAAACCCGATAAGATCAGCCTTTACCTCAGACAAATACCTAGCGTACTCTAAGCCGATGAAAAAATATTACCTGCCCCTGATTCTGAGTCTTATCATGCTGAGCCTGTCCGGCTGCGCCTTTTTCGAAAAGGAAGAAGTCACAGCCGATGAAAGCTGGAGCGTAGAACGTATTTATGCGGAAGCCAAGGCGGCGCTGGATTTGGGTGATTATGTCACCGCCATCTCATACTACGAACAGTTGGAAGCGCGTTTCCCATTCGGTGAGTACGCTCAGCAGGCATTGCTGGAATCAGCCTATGCCCACTATAAAAATGACGAACCGGAAACAGCCATTGCCACCCTAGATCGTTTTATGCGCGTCTACCCGCTCAATCCCAACATTGACTACGCTATCTACCTGCGAGGGCTGGTTAACTTTCACCGTGATATCGGTCTGATTGAAAAGTACGTGCCCCGTGATGAGTCGCAGCGTGATCCCGGCTCAGCTGAAGATGCCTTGCGTGACTTTACCCGCCTGGTCAAGCGTTTTCCCAAAAGCCGCTACGCCGATGACTCTGCGCAACGTATCGTCTATCTGAGAAACCGTCTGGCTCAGCATGAAGTTAATGTGGCCAATTACTACATGCGCCGCAGTGCCTATCTGGCAGCGGCGAACCGGGCGAAATACGTGATTGAAAATTATGCGCGGACACCGGCAATGCCCGATGCTCTGGTATTGATGGCCAAAGCTTATAAAGTGATGGGAATGAACGATCTGTCGCAAGATGCCCTGCGAGTGTTGGAACTAAACTATCCAGGCCATACCGGTGTGGCGGAAGTGCACAAGACCGAGTTGAAATGATGTTTTTCGCGCCCGGCCCTGGTGCCGGGCGCAAATGCCAATATCAGATGGCTTCTTCACCCTCTTCGCTGGTACGAATACGGATAGCACGCTCCAGCGGGGTAACAAAAATCTTGCCATCACCGATGCGGCCGGTGTGGGCAGCTTGAGTGACGGTTTCAATGACCGAGTCCACGGTCTCATCATCCACCACAATCTCCAGCTTTACCTTGGGCAGAAAATCCACGACATATTCAGCACCACGATAAAATTCAGTGTGCCCTTTCTGGCGGCCAAAGCCTTTCACCTCAGTCACAGTCATGCCCGTCACACCAATATCTGACAGTGCCTGGCGAACATCATCCAGTTTGAAAGGTTTGATAATCGCTTCAATTTTCTTCATCGCCATTCCTTACTCTATTGTTGAAGTCACAGTGTAACCTGAGGTAATCGGATAACGCCGATCCCGGCCAAAAGCCCGGCTACTGATACGAATACCCGGCGGTGCCTGCCGCCGTTTGTATTCGTTACGATCTACCATTTTTATCACCCTTGCAACCACCTCGGCATCATAGCCTTCCTCGACCAGATCCTCGAAACAACTGTCATCGGCGATATAACGCTCGAGGATTTTATCCAGCAGCGGGTAGTCAGGCAGGCTGTCCTGGTCCAGTTGATCCGCAGCCAGTTCCGCCGATGGCGGCCGGGTAATGATGCGCTCCGGAATCACTTCAGACAGCGTGTTGCGATATCGACTGAGCTGATACACTCGGGTTTTATAGACGTCTTTGAGCGGTGCATAGCCGCCGGCCATATCGCCATAGAGGGTGGAGTAGCCCACTGCCATTTCACTTTTATTGCCGGTCGACAGCACCATTGAGCCGGTTTTATTGGACAAAGCCATCAGGATAATGCCGCGGCAGCGGGCCTGGATGTTTTCCTCGGTGGTGTCCACCGGCAAGCCGGCGAACTGATCAGACAGGCTGTCCAGAAACTGTTCAAACAGCGGTTCAATCGAAATCAGGCTGTATTTAACACCAAGACCGTCGGCCATGGATTTGGCATCGTCCAGACTGATCTGCGCGGTATATCGGGACGGCATCATCACAGCATGCACCTTATCGGCGCCTATGGCATCCACCGCTAGGGCCAGCGTCAATGCTGAATCAATGCCACCTGAGAGACCAATCACTACACCGGGGAAGCGGTTCTTATCGATGTAGTCCCCAAGTCCGGTCACCAGCGCCTTATAGATCATCGGCAGTTCAGCTTCCTTGTCTGCCATCTGGCCATGGATTTGCAGCTTGCCATTGTCCAGGCGCGTCACCGTTAATGGAAATAAACCAGCTTCAAAGGCCGGTGCCCGGGAGACTTTATTGCCATCAGCATCAAGCGCAAAAGAGCAGCCATCAAACACCAATTCGTCCTGCCCCCCGACCTGGTTGACATAAATCACCGGCAGGCCGGTCTCGACCACCCTTTTACGGACTTCGGCTTCACGCAACTGCCATTTGCCAATACGAAACGGCGAGGCGTTAAGGTTGATCAACAGTTCAGCGCCACTGTCTGCCGCTTGGCAGGCCGGCTCGGTAAACCAGATATCTTCACACAGGGTTAGCCCCAGCCGCACGCCACGAAAATCGATGACGCAGGCTTCCTTGCCCTCAACAAAGTAACGTTTTTCATCGAATACGCTGTAGTTGGGCAACTTGTGTTTGAAATAGGTGGCTTTAATCTGACCGCCATCAATGATCGATGCGGCATTGTAGAGTTCTTTACGCACTTCACCATCAGGGTGGCCCACAATGATCGCCACCCCTTCAATATGCTTTTTCAGCGTTTGCAAAGCCTTGTTGACCCGCTTGAGCAGGCCCGGCCTGAGCAGCAAGTCTTCTGGTGGATAACCGGTCAGGGTAAGCTCCGGAAAGATAATGAGATCAGCATCATGCTGATCACGCGCCTGATGGGCCGCGGTGATAATTTTCATCACATTGCCGGCCACATCCCCGACCACGGGGTTGATCTGGCCCATGACCAGAGTCAATTCCTGCATTATCTGGCTTCCATCAACTCAAGCATGCGTTCACCAATTTCGGCGGGTGAACGGGCAATAGCGGCGCCCGCCGCTTCCAGTGCCGCCAGTTTGGCTTCGGCCGTACCCGCACCGCCGCTGATAATGGCGCCGGCATGCCCCATTCGTTTACCCGGTGGTGCGGTCAGACCGGCAATATAAGCAACCACCGGTTTACTGACCTGCTGCTTGATAAACTCTGCCGCGTCTTCCTCGGCATGACCACCGATTTCACCGACCATCACGATGCCTTCGGTCTGCGGATCGTCTTCAAACATCTGCAGGCAATCAATAAAGTTCATGCCATGAATCGGATCCCCGCCAATGCCTACACAGGTGCTCTGACCCAGGCCATTCTGGGTAGTCTGGTGCACGGCTTCATAGGTCAGTGTTCCGGATCGGGAGACAATGCCGATCTTGCCCGGCTGATGAATGGCGCCCGGCATAATGCCGATTTTGCATTCGCCCGGTGTGATCAGGCCCGGACAATTAGGGCCGATAAGGTAGGCATCCTGGTCTTTCAGCGCGTGCTTGACCCGCAGCATATCCTGCACCGGAATGCCCTCGGTGATACAGGCAATAGCTTTGATACCGGCATCCGCAGCTTCCAGGATAGCATCGGCGGCAAAGGCCGCGGGGACGTATATCATGGTGGCATTGGCGCCGGTTTCGGCCACCGCTTCATGCACGGTATTAAATACCGGCCGCTCCAGGTGAGTCTGTCCGCCTTTACCCGGTGTCACGCCGCCAACAAAATTGGTGCCGTAAGCAATCGCCTGCTCAGAGTGGAAAGTGCCCTGTTTGCCGGTAAAGCCCTGACAAATAACTTTGGTATCGCGGTTAACAAGGATACTCATTATTCTGACTCCCGGGCTGCCGCCACTGCCTGTCTGGCAGCATCGGTCAAATCCTGTGCTGCGTAAATACTCATGTCGCTGTTGGCCAGCAGTTCACGACCGATAGCAGCATTAGTGCCCTCCAGCCTGACCACAACTGGCAGCGTCAACTCAACCTCTTTCGCCGCCTGAATAATGCCTTCGGCAATCAGATCACAGCGCACGATACCACCAAAGATATTGACCAGGATCGATTTAACCTTGTTGTCGGACAGGATCAGCTTGAATGCTTCCGCTACCCGGTCAGCGGTAGTACCACCACCCACATCCAAGAAGTTGGCCGGTTCACCGCCTTCTTTCTGGATCAGGTCCATGGTTGCCATCGCCAGGCCGGCACCATTGACCATGCAGGCCACATTGCCATCCAGCGAGATGTAATTCAGGCCATATTCGCGGGCAATGACTTCGGCATCATCTTCCTGGCTGGGATCAAACATCTCGGCCAGATCGGCATGCCGGAACAGGCCGTTATCATCGAGATTGATCTTGGCATCCACCGCCAGCAGATCGCCGTCGCCAGTCACCACCAGCGGATTGATTTCTACCAGATCGGCATCATTTTCAGTAAACAACTGATACAGGTTCTGCATCACCTGCTGCAATTGCTTGAAAGCATCGCCCTTCAGGCCCAGAAAGAAACCGGCCCGGCGGCATTGATAGCCCTGTAAACCCACTACGGGATCAACATACAGGCTCAAAATGGCTTCCGGCGTGTCTGCCGCCACCGCCTCGATATCCATGCCGCCCTGCGCCGAAATCATGAAGACGATGCGCTGACTGCTACGGTCCAGCAGTACCGCCAGGTAGATTTCACGCTCAATCTCGGTTGGTTTTTCTACCAGCACCTGGTGAACCGGCAGCCCTTCAGCTGTGGTTTGATGGGTAACCAGTCGCTGGCCCAGCATCCCCTGCGCCGCCGCTTCCACGGCTTCCACACTATCGACGACTTTGACGCCACCGGCCTTGCCGCGGCCACCGGTGTGGACCTGGGCTTTGACCACCCAGCGCTCACCGGCCAGCAGTTCGGCTGCCTGGCGGGCCTCGGTGATATCGCTGACCGCCTGCCCCTGTGGAGTAGGCACGCCATAGCGATTAAAGAGTTGTTTCGCCTGAAATTCGTGCAGGTTCATGTTTTTCTGATGCCTTAGTCTTGATGATTGCCATTGCTTAGGATGGCGTATCTGCCGTGCAGGCAGAAATACTCAAATTTAAACCGTATATTTTCTCGCATTAAGCCGATAATTACCACAAGCAGCATGCGGATTGGCGGGGCTGACAGCTGGTCATGATATAGTGCTGGCCGTTAGAGACAAACGAGTTATGCCATGCTGTATCCGGAAATCGAACCCTATCAGACATATTATCTGCAGCGGGAAACGCTTGAAGGTGGCGGTCACCATCAGATTTATGTTGAAGAATGCGGGAATCCAGACGGTATTCCCGTGTTATTTCTGCATGGGGGCCCCGGCAGTGGTTGTCGTCCCCAGCATCGCTGTTATTTTAATCCAGACAAATACCGGATTGTGCTGTTCGATCAGCGAGGCTGCGGCCGCTCCACCCCCAGTGGTGAACTGCAAAACAATAGTACCGACTTCCTGATCGGCGACATGGAAGCCATCCGAGGAGAACTCGGCATTGAACGCTGGGTTTTATTCGGTGGTTCCTGGGGTGCGACGCTGGCTCTCTGCTATGCTCGCCAATACCCTGAGCAGGTGAAGTCGATGATTCTGCGCGGCACCTTCCTGGGCCGGCGCAGTGATATCGAATGGGTCTATGCCGAAGGCGGAGCTTCAAGACTGTTTCCGGATGCCTGGCAAAAGCTGGTTGCGCCCCTACCCGAAAGTCAGCGCCAGAAGCCACTGCGAGCCTACTTCGACAAACTCAGCGACCCTGACGAGGAAGTACAACTAGCCGCCGCGCAGACGCTCAATGGCTGGGAAGGCACTATTGTGATGATGCGGGACCATGAATTCGAACCGGATACCACGCAGCCGCCGGGGCCGCTCGCCCACTCAAAAATACAATTGCATTACGCCCTGAATGACTGCTTTATCAGCAAGTCGCCACTGCTCGACAGTGTGGCTGATATCGCTGAGATTCCCACCGTCGTCATTCACGGCCGCTACGACTTGGTCTGCCCCATGCAGCAGTCCTGGCAACTCAAGCAGGCCTGGCCGCAAATCGATTTACGCATTATCCCACTGGCCGGTCATGCCGCCGGCGAACCGGATCTTATAGAAGCGCTGGTTAAAGCCACTGATGAACTGGCGGAGACTTTGTCATGATCGCTTTACTGCAACGTGTGACCCATGCCGATGTCCATGTCGATGAACAGCTCAAAGCAGAGATCCAGCAGGGCCTGCTGGTGCTGGTCGGCGTGGAGAAGGACGACACCGAGGAAGACGCCGAGCGCCTGCTGAGACGTATTCTGGGCTACCGGGTGTTCAGTGACGATAACGGCAAAATGAACCTGTCACTGACTGATATCCACGGTGGGCTACTGCTGGTACCACAGTTCACGCTGCCTGCTGATACCCGCAAGGGTATGCGTCCCAGTTTCACGCCAGCCGCGCCCCCCGAACAGGGTGAACAGTTATTTGAATATCTGGTTTCCCAGGCCAAAACTCAGCATGCCAGCACTGCTGCCGGTCATTTCGGCGCCGATATGCAGGTACGGCTAACCAATGACGGCCCGGTGACCTTCTGGCTGCAAACAGGTTAATCCATGAAAATCATCAGAAATATTATTATCGGCCTGCTACTGCTTGTCGGCGGTATCATGATTTTAATGCTGCTGCCATCACCACAGGGCACGGCAGACAAACCCTGGGAAGTGACCATCATGGATGATGGTAATCCACATGTGCTGGGTATTCATCTGGGCGAAACCGACTATAAAAGCGCGCAGCAGCATCTGGGCGTTTTCGGTGAAACCGCGTTGTTTGTAGATCCTGATGGCAGCCACAGTGTTGAAGCCTTTTTCGACAGTATTAATCAGGCCGGACTGTCAGCCAAACTGGTACTGAACCTGGATGTAAGTGAAGCCAGAATGCAGGCGATGCAGCAACACGCCACCGCCGGAGAACGACAGCCGAGCGGTGCGCGGCAACTTGAATTATCAGAGCAGGATCGTGAATTTCTATTAACTGCACCGGTCAAGGCCTTGACCTATATGCCCTCGGTCAGGCTCAAACCTGAAATGATAAAAAGCCGTTTTGGCGAAGCTGACAAGATTGAGCAGAAAAAAGAGCCTGAAACCGGACTGCTTACCAAAACCTGGCATTACCCCGCCATTGGCCTGACTATCGTTTTTCGCGGTGAAGACAAGCCGGTTTTGGTTTATCAGGCTCGCACACTTTAAGCCTTCCTTGCTACGTCTTTGGCATGTTGATTATTGAACTGCGCCTTGCAGATTCTGACAGGGCTGATTGTTATTAAGGCCTGGGACTGGAGGGCCGCGTCGCTATAGCTCCTCGCAGTGACGGTTGGCACAGCTCAACAGGACAACACCGCATAAATCAGTATATGGTCGTCATTGTGAACGCAGTGAAGCAATCCAGTCCCCGGTTAAGCTAACAGCACAATCAGCCTAAGCTGATAATCGTTACCGTGGTGTAAAAGATCAGGCAGAATAAAGCAACGCCAACAACACATGACCGTCATTGCGAACGCAGTGAAGCAATCCAGTCTCCGGTTGAGCTACCAAGAGAAACCTCGGTAATCAGCCCAAGCTTGTTATAGTCCGGTCTGGACTGTTCCCCGATACCTTTTCTCGGTGCTGCTGCCTGACTAGCCCAGCCCGGAACAAATAGCATCAGTCTCCCACCCTGACTTTGTTCTCGGTTAATGCCATAAACGCAGCTTTGTCTACCGGCCGGCCCAACAGATAACCCTGTGCCCGCTGACAGTGACGCTGTCTCAGATAATCAAGCTGGGCTTCGGTTTCCACACCTTCAGCCACCACTGTCAGCCCCAGACTGGCTGACATCGCCATAATGGCATCAACAATGGCGGCATCATCCTGATCGGTAGTGATATCGTGAATAAAGGCACTGTCTATTTTCAGCACATTGAGCGGGAATTGCTTCAGGTAAGACAAGGAAGAATAGCCGGTCCCGAAGTCATCAATCGCCAGGCTAAGGCCCATATCACTGAGTTCCTGCAAGGTCATCGTCGCCAACTCGGTATCTTCCATCAGCATGGTTTCGGTAATTTCCAGTTCCAGATTTGATGCCGGCATTTGCCGCTGGTTCAGCAACTGTCGAATATGTCCCAGCAGCAAGCCGCCTTTGAACTGACGACCGGACAGGTTCACGGCAATCTTGAAATCGGTGCTGACCTGATCCTGTATTGCCAGGAACGTGTCGCAGGCCTGGCCCAGTATCCACTCTCCCACCTCGCCGATGAGGCCGGTATCCTCCAGCACCGGCACAAAGCGGCTGGGCGGTACATTCCCCCAGACTTCGCTGTACCAGCGCAACAGGACTTCGGCACCGATCATTTCGCCGTTGTCCAAATCGAACTGGGGTTGGTAATGCAGGAAGAACTCCTGTTGAACTACAGCTTGTCTGAGGGCCGTTTCCAGCGCCAACCGCTCGGCCGCCTCGGCATTCATATCCAAAGAATAAAACTGGAAGTTATTGCGTCCTTGCTTTTTGGCGTGATACATCGCCGCATCGGCATTACGTACCAGCATATCGACATCGCGCCCATCAGCTGGATACAGACTGATGCCGATACTGGGGCTAACACTGATCTCGGTGGATTCGATTTTGTAAGGCCGAGTCATGCTGTGAATGACCTTTTCTGCCACCTTGCCGACATGCTCGGCAGAGCTGATATCTTCCAGCAACAGGGTGAACTCATCACCGCCCAGACGGGCCACGGTATCACCCTCACGCAGGCAGGCTTTGATTCGTCTGGCCACCTCTCTGAGCAGCATATCGCCGGTATTATGTCCCAGCGAATCATTGATGTGTTTAAAGTGGTCCAGATCCAGGAAAAACACGGCCAAACGACGGCCATCACGCTGCGCCTTGTGAATGGCGTGTTCCACCCGGTCATTGAATACATTGCGATTGGGTAAACCGGTCAGCGAGTCGATACTCGCCAGCCGGGTCAGATACTCTTCATTTTCCCGCTGCTGAGTCACATCCTCAAACAACCAGATAGTGCCGGCGATCGGATCATTTGGATCTATCGCTTTACCTGACAACGCACACCAGAACTTGCCACCGTCCTGACGAATCAGTTCCAGTTGCGCCTCATAGCTCTCTGAGGATGCCAGCGCCTGATAGGACTGGTCACCGAACTGCAGGTAGGCCTGCTCATTGGGATATATCGAGCGCGTGCTCTGATTGGTGATCTGATCCCGGTCGAAGCCAAACAAGTCTTCAAAGCGTCGGTTGACCCTGATGAAGCGTCTTTCGCGGACAAAAGCGATACCAATAATGGCATTTTCCAGTATCGCCTCCTGCTCAGCCATTAACTGCTGCAATTTAAGGTCTGTCTGCTTCCAGGCCGTGACATCGGAAATCACACAGACCCAGACCTGCCCTTCAATTTTGTCTATACGGCTCAAAGACAGCCACATTGATAATGAGGAACCATCCAGACGGCGGCCTTCAAACTCGCCGTGAACACCGGCCTTCTGCGCCAGGTCATCAATACTGTCAAAGCCTTGCTGTTCGAAAATATCCAGCAGATTTTTACCACACAGGCTATCCATCGATCCAGCCAGAACCTGCTCCGCAGCAGGGTTGATATCCACTATCGTGCCACTACTGCTGAGCGTCAGGATAGCCTCCGGCACACCGTTAATTATCGCCCGTATATGCTGCTCACGCTGCTGCAGCGACAATCGCGCGTCGCTGAGCGCATCGATCATCTGCTCGGTCTTTTCAGCAAACAGGTTGAAATCACTGGCCAGCAACGACAGTTCATTACTCGATGGCGAGGGCGGTATCCGGGTGTCAAAGCGTCCCTCTGATAAAGCGTGAATGGAGCGGCGGATCACGCCCAACGGTCTATTGACAGCGCGCAGCAGCAACCAGGCAAACAATATCATGCCGCCGGTCAACAACAGACTGAGCGCGAGAATTGACCAGCGATTGCTGTCGGCCTTGACAACATTATCACTGACTGCATCCAGCAGCTGCTGATTAATCAATGCCGCGACCTGATTCAGTTTATCCACCATAACCGACATCACCGACAAGGCAGATTCTTCCCCCTGCTCGAGCAGAGCCAGTTGCAATAGTCGCTGCTGGTGAATGTCCATGAGGCCGTCCTGCCCTTCAAACAGGGCGATAAGCACTTCGATGTCGTATCTCAGTTGGCTGCTCATTGTTGCGATACCGGGCAGGTTCTCTGTCGCCTGTTGCAGTTTCTGTGACTGGCTGCCGAGCTGCGATTTTATCGGTGCTAACTGCCGGGAAATGATCTGCTCTAACTGGCTATCGCGGTTGAGGGTCAGAGACTGGTAATTAAGCAGGCTTAATTGATAGACCGCGATCTGTATCGGCTCCAGTATTTCCAGCAAGCCGACTCTTTTATCCTCTCTGAGACGCTGCTCCAGTTGCTCGAGTTGTTGCTGCAGTTGTCCCGACTGCACCTCAATATCGCTGCTGTGCTGATTCAGTCGGGCATTGAGTCCCAGCACATTCTGCTTGCGTTCTCTGAGTTCATCGTCCAGATTGAGGAAATCCTGATAATAGCTGTACAGCGAATCAACCAGTTCTCTGTGTTCAGGCTCGTCATCAACCAGGGAGGCCAGGCGCAGCCAGTTCTGCTGGAAGCGCTGTTCGAGCACCGCACGCTGGTCATACTGTGCCAGTGTCGTCATCATGTCGCTGGCCAGTAGTTGTTGTTGACGCTGTGCCAGCGCCATGGTGGTATGACTGAGTTGACGACCACTGCTTTCCAGTGGCAAGACCTGAGTGGCCACTATATCGCGAATATCACCAATCAGCATATTGGCGTGGTTGGTCATCAGCGCCATAAGCATGACCACCACCACAGTGGCAGCAGCCCAGAACTGGAGCAGATTTTTGATACTCCAGCGCTTAAACATCCCTTTCCCTGTGGTCAAATTCCATCATCACGCTTATGCATGCACACCCAGTTATGATTTTGACGTCGTTGAGGAGTGGTCCGGGTCTGCTTCACTGTCGCTCTCATCTGTGTGCTGCTCTGGCAACTCATCATCATCGAGCAGCACGCGATGCGCAGCGCCATCCATATCATCATACTGGCCGTTCCGAACCGCCCAGAAAAAGACTGCGACACCAATAATGCCTAACAGCAACATGCCCGGCAGCAAACCATAAATAACTTCCATAAAAACCTCTGTGCAGGAAGCGGATAACGACTCAGTCACTCAGCCCGGTTTTTGAATACTCGACCGATACGGGCAGCGTTAGCGATCACCAGCAAAGAACTCATCGGCATGGTAATCGCCGCAACCAGGGGACTGAGCAAAGCCATCATCGCCATTGGCACCATGATAACGTTGTAACTGATTGACAACACAATGTTCTGACGAATTGTTCGCAGACTGCGTGCCGCCAGTGTTCTGGCATCAGCTACTTTCTGTAATGCCTGCTGTGACAATACCACATCAGCGCTCTCCACTGACACATCCGTGCCCGAAGCAATGGCAATACCAACATCGGCCTGAATCAATGCCGGCGCATCATTGACGCCGTCCCCAATCATGGCAACCCGGTCTCCCTCAGCCTGCAATGCGCGAATCACTGCCGATTTCTCGCCGGGTAATACCTCAGCCTGCCGTGAAACCTGACCCAGAGGCGCCGTTACCGCTTCAACGACCGCCTGACGATCACCGCTGAGCACGGTGACTTTCATACCGGCAGCCAGCAAGGCTTCAACTGTTTGCACGGCATCATCACGGAGCCCATCCATCAGTCCCAGCATGCCCTTGATATGCCCATCCACGGTAACCAGCACACAACTGATGCCCCGCTGTTCACGAGTCAGCAACGCTTGCTGATGTTCGCTCGCCAGCTCTATGCCCTTTTGACTGAGCCAGGCCTGCGTCCCGACCAGCACGTCATGACCTTCGACAACGGCGCGGACTCCCCTTCCGGGGGCTGATGAGAAATCACTGATCTCACTGAGTCGGATGTCGCGTTCATCGGCGGCCCGACACACCGCACTGGCAATACCATGCTCGGAATGCTGTTCCACCGAAGCCGCAAGTTGCAGCAGCGCCTGCGGATCCAGCTCGGCAAAGACACTGATATCGCTGACCTGCAATTTGCCCTTGGTCAGGGTGCCGGTTTTATCGAAAACAAAATGGTTAATTGTCGACAGGGTTTCCAAAGCAATGCCCTGCTTGATCAGCACACCACGGTTGGCACCGACGCCGGTCGCCACTGCGACTGACATCGGTGTCGCCAGACCAAAGGCACACGGACAGGTAATCACCAAAACTGAGGTGGCAGCAAGCAAAGCAGTTTCAACATCAAACTGCTGCCAGTAAATAAAGGTCAGCGCCGCCAGCGACAGGGTCACCAGCACGAACCAGGGCACAATGCGATCGGCCAGACTCTGAATCGGTGCTTTAGAGGCCTGGGCCTCATCCATCACAGCCACGATTTTTGCCAGAGCCGTCTGCCGCAGAACTTGCTCTGCCCTGACCCGGAACGCACCCTCGCCGTTAATACTGCCAGCGACCACTTTGTCGCCCGCCTGCTTGGCCACGGGCAGCGACTCGCCGGTGAGCATGGATTCATCGACGCCGCTTTCGCCACTGATAATGGTGCCATCCACCGGCACACTGTCACCGGGTTTGACCAGCAACATATCGCCTGCCTGGACGCTGTGGATAGGCACGACACGGATAGTCTCACCCTCGACCAGATTAGCCAGTTTGGGCTGTAGCTCCAGCATGCGTTGAGTTGCTGATAAAGCGCGGCGACGTGATATCGCTTCCAGATAACGCCCCACCAGAATCACAAACAGGAAATTGACCACCGTATCGAAATACACCTGCCCGCTCGCACTGGCGCTGAGAGTCACGTAACAGGAGTAGAGGTAGGTCGAACTGGCACCGATGGCGATCGGCAAGTCCATCGTCAGGTAACGTCGCTTCAATCCGGTCAGCGCATTTTTGAGAAAGGGATAGCCGGAGTACAGTAGCGTGGGAGTGGCAATAATCAGCCCTATCCAGTGGAACCATTGGCGGAAATCGCCCTCATCCGCGCCGGAATAGAGCGCGATTGAGATCCACATCATGTTCATCATCGCAAAGCCAGCAAAAGCCATGCGATAAAGCAGCCCCCGGTGTCGCTGGGCCAGGGCCCCCTCGGCCATTTCAGGATCAAAGGGTACGGCAGCATAACCGATATCAGCCAGGATATGCAGTATCCGGGAGAGCCTGATGCTGTCATTATCCCAGCGTAATTTGAGGCGTTTGGCAGTCAGGTTAACTTCGGCGCTGAGCACGCCGGGCTGCTTTATCAATGCATTTTCAATCAACCAGACACAGGCGGCGCAGTGAATACCTTCTACCAGTAACTGGATACTGCGTTGTTTTGTCAGGGCATCGACATAATCAGTCTGAACCTCATCCAGGTCGTAGGCGTCGAATTCACCGGCAACATCCGGTGGGGGTGCCATTGCCTCATCGTGTGAGGTTTTATTGTAAAACCCTTGCAAGCCGGATGCATAAATCGTTTCTGCCACACTCTGGCAACCATGGCAGCAGAAGCTGCGCTGCGTGCCACCCAGCGTTGCGGTAAAGGCCTGTTTGTCATCAACAGGCAGCCCGCAGTGGAAACAGGAATCAGACAAGCTGTCTTGTACTGCTGACTGCGTCATAACAAAGGCTGGCGCTTAGCCACGATCAGGGTTCAATGCGCAAACGGCGGCTGATGATATATTCGTCCTCGCCACGCCGGGCTTCAACGATCACATCCCAGGTACCAGGCAAATCAAAACTGACATCAGCAATATAGCTGCCATGCCCGGATTTTTGCATCTCTACTGTAAAGTCCTGGCGGGCATCTGAAGGCCGGTAAGCGTAGAATGTCACCGAATCCAGCAGTAGTCCGGCTGAGTTCTTACCGGTGATGACGGCTTCATAAGTCTGCTCTTGATTTACCCGCGAACTGCTTGGAACCAAGAGCACACCTGACCAACCCAGCGCCTCCTGACGGGCAATGCGCTGCTGCGTTTCCGCGTAGGCTTCGCCTTTTTCATAAAAGTCTTCCACCACCAGGTTGGGTGGAGAAGAAAAAGCCAGATAGATAAACACGGCATTGGCACTCAGAAAAGTGACTAAAAAGGCCAGAAACCCCAGCACCCAGGGGTTGCGTAAAGCCTGTGGATTATCCTGCGAAATTCTCATATTATTTCCCCTGCCTGCTCAACGCGGCCCCATAAACATACTCTGATAGATGGTATTGAGCTGTGGCTGTTCCAATACCTCGGCGCTGAACTCTATCGGTGCCAGTCCGTCTTCAATCACCGACTCCGGTGCCCGCACCAAAGCCGTGACCGGTATCACCCGCCCCGGCTCGATAATGACTTGTTCATCCATGCCGTGCAGGCTGGCGCCTTCCAGTCCGC
>NZ_CAMYKO010000006.1 GCF_947259025.1 uncultured Methylophaga sp. | reverse complement strand
CCCAACGCAGGTAGGGACCGAGAAAGAAAAGCGACCAGACGGACATGCCCATCCATTTACGCAGCCGGAACCGTCCTTTCAGACGTTTGGCAACGACTTTCTCGCCGCCGGTGTTGACGTGCCAGTCAGCCACATCGTCATAGATTGCCGACGTGTCGATCACCACTTCCTGCTGCTCAGACATGAATGAGACCTTAATGAAGTTGGGGAGTCAGACTAAAAACCAGTAAAACAAATACGGGATTGAGATAAAAAAGCCGGCCTGGGCCGGCTTTCTGAGGCATGAGCCTATCAGTCCTGAGCTTTGTCATCACCTATCTGTCTGAGAACACGATAGGCAATCACGCCCACCACAAGTATGGAAATCACCACACTGGCGATGGCGCCAATAACAACCGCATCAAATCCCATTATTTGTTTCCTCCGTCAGAGAGATCGACGGCCCCGGTGAGCGGGGCCAGGTTTAATTACTGTCCGCCACCAAACTGGTGGACATAAACGGCGAGTTTCTTGATTTCAGTCTCGGTCAGACGCTGGGTCTCGGTACCGTCATACTCCGGTTCTTCTTCCCACTTCAATGCTTCCAGCTTGACGGCCAGTTTTTCGTTCCAGCCCGGCATCACAGCGACACGAGTTTGTGGATCGGAGGGGTCATTCACACCATGCAGGATAGTGTGACGGATTTCCTCTTCTTCACCTGAAAAACGCCAGATCTGATCAGTCAGGTTCGCTGAACCCAATTGCTGAATACCTTTACCATCAGCGCCGTGGCAACCAACACAGCCCTTGTCGTTAAACAGCTTCCAGCCTGCCTCAGTCGCCTTACCGTCAGCAGCATTCATCACAAACTGCACCAGACCATCCACTTCTTCAGGTTTGAGTGTGTCTTTATGTGCCATCATCATGCCCTGACGACCTTTGGCCAGCGTTTCAACAATCGTGTTGACATCACCGCCGTAAAGCCAGTCGTCATCCGCCAGGATAGGATAACCGGAGCCTTTGGCAGGAATACCACCCGTGCCGTGGCAGGCGGCACAGTTGTCACCGTAAAGCACTTTACTGGAACCAACCGCGTAATTACGCATTTCGGTATCAGCGAGGATTTCCTCGACTGACATGTCAGCCAGCTTGTTTTCAAACGGTGCCCTTTTGGCTTCAACTTCGGCCAGGTTTTCTTTGTACTCTTTGATCTGTGTCCAGCCCAGCAGACCTTTGGTGCTCTCATTCACCAGGGGCAGAGACGGATAAAGAATAAAATAAACCAGTACCAAGAGGCCGCTCAGGTAGAGCGCATTGGTCCACCAGCGTGGGGGTTCATTTTCAAGCTCACGAATACCATCCCATTCATGGCCAGTATCAGGAACCTCATTAGGGTTATTTTTATTATCTGCCATCTCTTTTCTCCGAATTTGTCTCGTCATCGTCCAGCGGCATGGTACGGTGGGACTCAATTTTATCTTTGTTTTTCGGGTTCAAAACCCAGATATAAAGCCCCAACATCAGCAGAAAGATCACTACCGTAAATACCAGGCCGAACCAGTCGGTGACGGTCATTGCACTCCAATCAGTGTGAAAATATTCCTGGAGTTTACTCACGATAATCTCTGCCTGGCTCGAATTTCACCATGGTACCGAGAACCTGAAGATAGGCGACCAGCGCCTGCATTTCGGTTTTACCCTCAACCGCTTCTGCAGCACCGTTGATCTGCTCGTCGGTGTAAGGGACGCCCAAGGCTTTCATCGCACGCAGGCGTTTTTCGATACCTACCCCATCCACGGTGGCATCATCCAGCCATGGGTAGTTAGGCATGACTGACTCAGGTACGACTGAACGAGGTTCACGCAAATGCTGAATATGCCAGGCATCGGAATACTTGCCGCCGACACGGGCCAGATCAGGGCCGGTCCGTTTGGAACCCCACTGGAACGGATGGTCGTATTTGGATTCCACCGCCAAAGAGTAATGGCCGTAACGATCTTTTTCATCGCGGAATGGGCGTACCATTTGTGAGTGACACAGGTAACAACCTTCACGCTGATAAATATCACGTCCGGCCAGTTCCAGCGCGGTGTAAGGACGCACCCCTTTCAGCTCTTCATACTCAGGGTAGACATCATCTTCAAAGGTGGTGTCGAGATAAAACAGCGGTACGATTTCAACAATACCACCGACCGAGACCACCAATGCAGTGGCCAGCACCAGCGCCCAGATATTTTTTTCCAGTTTCTCCTGGAAGGTAACTGGTTTATTAGAATTATGATCAGACATTCCAGTCTCCTAAATATTAGCTGCTGTGGCCATCTCGGGAGATGGTTTGGCAATAGCACGGCGGATGGTAACAGTGACGTTAAACAGCATCACACAGGCACCGAGGAAGAAAATCAGACCGCCGACGGCACGCATCGCATAATACGGATGCATCTGAGCGACAGATTCGACGAAAGTATAGGCCAGATTGCCGTATTCATCATAAGCACGCCACATCAGACCCTGCATGATGCCGGACACCCACATTGCGGTGATGTAGATCGCGGTACCTACGGTCGCCATCCAGAAGTGAATATTGACCAGGCGTGATGAGTAAATTTTGGTCGCCCACAGTTTTTCCACCATGTGGTAGAGCGCACCGATAGAGACCATCGCCACCCAGCCCAGCGCACCAGAGTGAACGTGACCAATGGTCCAGTCAGTGTAGTGCGACAAAGCATTAACGGTTTTCGATGCCATGACCGGACCTTCAAAGGTAGACATCGCATAAAACGCCAGCGATACGATAAGGAAACGCAGGGTGTAGTCGGTCCTCAGTTTATCCCAGGCACCGCTGAGGGTGAACATACCGTTGATGGCACCACCCCAGGACGGAATAATCATGGCCAGAGAGATAGCCGCGCCCAGAGAACCGGTCCAGTCAGGCAGCGCAGTATATTGAAGGTGGTGAGCACCCAGCCAGACGTAGCCGAATACCAGCGCCCAGAAGTGAATCACCGATAGACGGTAGGAATAGACCGGGCGATTAGCCTGCTTGGGAACAAAGTAATACATGATGCCCAAAAAGCCCGCAGTCAGGAAGAAACCCACTGCGTTATGGCCCCACCACCATTGGATCATGGCATCCTGTACCCCGGCGAAGATGGAATAGGATTTGAACAGTTCAACCGGGATCGCCAAGCTGTTGACCACGTGGAGGTAGGTAATCATGATCATCATTGCCAGAAAGAACCAGTTCGCCACGTAGATGTGCGAGTTTCTGCGGATAGAAATGGTCATGATGAAGTTGAACGTGTAGGCCAGCCAGACTACAGCAATCAGAATATCAATCGGCCATTCCAGCTCGGCATATTCTTTAGACTGGGTAAAGCCCAGAGGCAGAGTGATAAAGGCACTCAGGATAACAAGGTTCCAGCCCCAGAAGGTGAACCAGGCCATTTTGTTACTCCACAGGCTGGTGCCACAGGTTCTTTGCACTACGTAATACGCCGTGGCCATCAGTGTGGAGCCACCAAAGGCAAAAATCACCGTGTTGGTGTGCACCGGACGCAGACGCCCGAAACTGATATAAGGATTGTCAAAGTTCAGAATTGGCCAGGCCAGTTCCGAGGCGAGATAGACACCAACGCCGGTGCCGATGACCAGATAGAGACACGCCATATAGGCGAACCACTTGACCACCTGAAAGTTATACTGCTGCTGTTCCGCTTGCATAGCGACCACACCTTCTCTCTTTGGAAAACTCTGTCCCGATGCCCTTATAATTTTGTCGGCCTCAAGACCCTTTTCTTCACACGCAATAGATAAAGCACCCTGAATTTTACAGTAAAGTCGCCTCTCACTGCTGTCACTGTCTTGATCTGGATCAAACAGCAAGCAAATTTGCAGCGATCTTGTCGTGGCTTATTTATTGATGCAACCGAGAATTTTCCTAAGAACCGCGAAGGTGGTCAAGTTCTAACCAGCGGTTTTACCCCTGCTTGTCATGGCAGCTATAAAAAAAACAAATACTTAGCATGCTCAATTAAGGAAAAATCAATGATAGCAGCGGCTTCTGCCGTTGATTTTTCAGGCAGAGTGCGGACGGATTCACACCGCGTCAAAACTCACTGCAAGCAGTGCCTTGCGTTGTTCACTGACCAGGAGATTGAAGGTGCGGCAGGCAGCGCCCAGTTCCATGAACTCGACACCGATGTGAGACAGCATCAGTTTCTGGGCAATGTTTTGAAACTCGATGCACAGACCAGAGCCAGTAGCAAATATAATGACTTCCGGCGCCAATTGCTCAAGTTCAGCCAGTTGGCTGGCGGTGATGGATTGAATATCTGAGACTGACCATTCGCTAATCAGCTGATCGCGGGTCAGAATAAAATTAGACCCGACTGTATCGAGCCGGGTCTGATGTTGGGGACGAATAACCACTTGGTCATTGTCGTATGAGTGGATTTGGTTAAATTCACTAACCGCTTCCTGACTCAGTTTCATAAGCTACGGCTAAAAACCGGCCGCATCGTTGACCCGGTCTCGCAGTTCCTTGCCGGGTTTGAAATGCGGGACAAATTTTTCGTCCAGCTTGACTGACTCACCGCTTTTGGGATTACGACCAACACGCGGCGGTCTGTGGTGCAGTGTAAAACTGCCAAAACCGCGGATCTCGATGCGATCACCTTGGGACAGGCTGTCGCTCATTTGTTCGAGGATCAGTTTCACTGCCAGCTCAACATCACGGTAATTCAAAAGAGATTGTTTGTCAGATAATGCTTCTATCAAATCTGATTTGGTCATGTCTTTATTGTTCCTGGAATAATGCACCAAACACCGGTGTTAAGAAGGGAGGCTTTGGGAGGTAAAAGTCATGCACCCGGCGAGCCGGGTGCATGCTTTTCAGCAAGACAATTAGCTGTCTTTCTGATCCATTTGCTCTTTCAGCAAATCACCCAAAGTGGTGTTGCCGCTGTTGGATACATTGCTGTATTCCTTAACGGCTTCTGCTTCTTCCTTCTCGTCCTTGGCTCTGATTGATAGGTTCAGGGTGCGATCTTTACGCGACATGCCGGTAAATTTCGCTTCAACCTCATCACCGATGTTCAGAACTTTGCTGGCATCATCGATACGCTCACGCGCGATATCAGCAGCGCGGATGTAACCTTCCACACCATCAGCCAGTTCTACATTGGCACCACGTGCATCAACAGCGGTAACGGTACCGTTGACGATGCTGCCACGTGGGTGTTCAGACAGGAATGAAGAGAACGGGTCGTCCTGCAGTTGCTTGATACCCAGCGAGATACGCTCACGCTCAGGATCAATAGCCAGAACCACGGCTTCCACATCATCGCCTTTCTTGAAGTCACGAATCAGTTCTTCGTTGTCTTCTTCCCAGGAAATATCAGACAGGTGAATCAGACCGTCGATACCGCCTTCCAGTCCAATGAAGATACCAAAGTCAGTGATTGACTTGATAGCACCGGTGACTTTGTCACCCTTGTTATGAGTCATGGCAAACTCTTCCCAAGGATTGGCCTGGCACTGTTTGATACCCAGTGAAATACGACGGCGCTCAGCGTCGATGTCCAGCACCATGACTTCAACTTCATCGCCCAGGGCGACCAGTTTAGATGGGTGAACGTTCTTGTTGGTCCAGTCCATTTCTGACATATGAACCAGGCCTTCAACGCCATCTTCGATTTCAACAAAGCAACCGTAGTCAGCGATGTTGGTGACTTTACCGTGAATACGGGTGCTGTTCGGATAACGACGTGCGATATCTTTCCAAGGATCGTCACCCATTTGTTTCAGACCCAGAGAAACACGCTCACGCTCTTTATCAAATTTCAGAACCTGAATTTCAATTTCGTCGCCGATGGCCACAACTTCAGAAGGATGCTTAACGCGTTTCCAAGCCATGTCAGTGATGTGCAGCAGGCCGTCGATGCCACCCAGATCAACAAAGGCACCGTAGTCAGTCAGGTTCTTAACGATACCTTTAACGACTTTACCTTCTTCCAGGGTTTCCAGCAGCGCTTCACGTTCGGCACTGTTTTCTTCTTCCATAATCGCACGGCGAGAAACAACGATGTTGTTGCGCGGGCGATCCAGTTTGATCAATTTGAATTCGAGTTCTTTACCTTCCAGGTGGGTGGTATCACGGATAGGACGGATATCCACCAGAGAGCCTGGCAGGAAGGCACGGATATTCTTAAGATCGACGGTGAAACCGCCTTTAACCTTACCGGAGATCATACCGTTAACGGTTTCACCGGCTTCATAGGCATGTTCCAATTTAGTCCAGGCTTCAGCCTGTTTAGCTTTGTCACGCGACAGTTGGGTCGCACCAAAGCCATCTTCCAGTGATTCCAGTGAAACATCGACCAGATCGCCGACGGAGACGGCAACGTCACCATTTTCATCAAGGAATTCTGAGACCGGAATCGCACCTTCAGATTTCAGACCGGCATTGACCATGACAACATCAGCACCAACATTGACTACCGTACCGGTAACAATCTTGCCTGGTTGCATTGGGGTTGAATTTAGACTCTCTTCAAAGAGATCAGCAAAGCTTTCGCTCATGTTCGTTATCCTTGACCCTGTGTTGAGAAACAGGATCACCAAAAGTTATCACCTGCGAGAAGCAGGATCGTTTTACATCCCGACCAGCATGGCCGACCGGGGCCAAATCACCTGTCAGCGCAAAATGCGCTAACCTGTTTGTAAACCGCATCAATCCCGAGTTCAGTAGAATCGAGGATAAGCGCACCCTCGGCCGGCCTTAGTGGGGCGACCTTGCGTTCGCTGTCTCGTCTGTCACGTTCGGAGATTTCTGCGATCAGATCAGAAAGGTTACTCTCAATTCCTTTCTGTTTCAACTGCTTATAACGTCTCTGCGCCCGTTCTTCGGCGCTCGCCGTCAGAAAAACTTTAAACGGCGCGTCAGGAAACACCACGGTGCCCATGTCGCGGCCGTCTGTCACCAGACCCGGCATTGTCCGGAAGTCGCGCTGTCTTTGCAACAAGGCGGCTCGAACCGGCGGCAGTGCCGCAACCCGCGAGGCAGCATTGCCGGCCGTTTCGCTGCGGATCAGCAAACTCACATCTTGCCCTTCCAGCATCACCTTGAGCTCGCCACCGGCCACGGTGAAACTGACATCCAGCGTTTGCGCCAGATCGGTCAGGGCAATCTCATCGTCCAGTTCTATATTGTGCTTCAGTGCAGCCTGTGCCAGCACCCGGTAAATCGCGCCACTATCCAGGTAATGCCAGCCCAGATCACGGGCAATCATCTGGGCAATGGTGCCTTTGCCAGAGCCGCTGGGGCCATCAATCGTCAGCACCGGAATATCACTCATCGATGACCTCAATATTTAGTCCCGCTTCACGAGCCAGTTCGACAAAGCCCGGAAATGACGTCGCCACATTGGCGCAGTCATTAATCTGAATCGATCCTCCAGCCTGCAAGGCGGCGATAGCGAATGACATGGCAATCCGGTGATCGCCGTGCCCCTCTACCTCGCCACTGCCGATCACACCGCCCTCTATCACAATGCCATCTGCCGTCGGCTCAGCATCAATACCCAGGATCTGCAAACCATCAGCCATCACCTGGATACGGTCGCTTTCTTTGACCCGCAGTTCCTCAGCGCCGGTCAGAACAGTCCGTCCTTCAGCACAGGCTGCAGCGATAAACAGCGCCGGGAATTCATCAATCGCCAGCGGCACCTGATCTTCAGGGATCTGAATCCCTCTGAGCGGCGCATATCTGACACGAATATCGGCCACCGGCTCACCGCCGGTTTCAGTCTCATTACTGAGGCTGATATCTGCTCCCATCAAATCAAGAATATTGATAACGCCAATGCGGGTTGAATTGATGCCCACATGTTTGAGGGTCACGTCGCTGCCCGGGGCGATCGCGGCCGCGACCATGAAGAAGGTCGCCGAGGAAATATCAGCAGGCACATCAATCCGACAGCCTTCAAGCTTGTGGCCGCCTTCAATGGTGACAGTGCTGCCATTCACGTCCAGCGGATAGCCCATGCCCTGCAGCATGCGTTCGGTATGATCACGAGTCGGTGCCGGTTCGGTGACCGAGGTTTTGCCCTCAGCGTACATGCCTGCCAGAAGCAAGCAGGATTTGACCTGGGCACTGGCCATAGGCAAATCGTAATCGATGCCTTTCAGCTTGTTACCACCCTGAATTTTCAGCGGCGGTTTGCCATCGCTGGTGCCGATTTCAGCGCCCATTAAAGCCAGCGGATCGGTGACCCGTTTCATGGGCCGAGCTGACAGTGACTTGTCACCGGTCAGGGTCACATCAAAGTCCTGCGCCGCCAGCAGCCCACTGAGCAAACGCATGGACGTCCCGCTGTTACCCAGATCCAGCTCGGCTTGGGGTGCTTTCAAGCCCTGCATGCCAACACCGTGGATAGTGACCTTACCCTTGTCAGGGCCGATGATTTCGACGCCCATAGCGCGAAAAGCGGACAAGGTGGCCAGGGCATCTTCGCCTTCCAGAAAGCCGGTGACCTCCGTTGTGCCCTCTGCCAGCGCGCCCAGCATAATGCTGCGGTGGGAGATAGATTTATCGCCGGGCACCCGCAATTCGCCCTGAATAACGCCGCCGGGATGGACAATAAATTTCTTGTTATTTTCGCCAGACACTGCTGCTTGGGCCTCTCAGACTTCGCTGTTGTCAATTAAATCGGGATCGGCAAACCGGCTGTCGCGGGCCTTTTTGGCACGGGAAAACACATCGATCAGGTAATCGCCATCACCATCACGGATGGCTTTTTCAATACGGTTCATGCCTTGGTGATATTGCTCGAGCAGTCCCAGGATCGCATCCCGGTTGCCCAGACAGATATCCCGCCACATCACGGCGTCACCGGAGGCAATACGGGAAAAATCACGGAAACCGCCGGCGGCATAACGCAGCACTTCATCACAATCATCACGTTCCGACAGCATGCCTACCAGGTTGAAAGCCAGCACATGCGGTAAATGGCTGGTTGCCGCCAACACCGTATCGTGATGATCGACCTGCATTTCAAACACTTCTGCTCCGGTCAGCTTCCACATTTGCTTGACCTTGGCAGTGGCTGCCGCATCAGTCTCAGCCACCGGCGTCAACACAATACGGTGGTCTTTGTATAATTCGGCAAAGGCTGCAGCCGGACCGCTTTTTTCAGTACCGGCAATCGGATGACCCGGCACAAACTGGCGGAACTTGTCACCCAGCGCCTCGCGGGCCGCGTCAACAACCTGCGCTTTGGCGCTGCCGCCATCGGTGATAATGGCTTCCGGGTTTAAATGGCCGGCAATGCCGGCAAAGACCTCTGCCATCGCCCCCATGGGCACGGCGACGAAGATCATATCGGCATTTGCCACAGCGTCCGCCAACGAACTGGCTGCCTGATCAATAATGCCCAGTTCCAGCGCCTGCTGGCGGGCATCCTCACTGCGGGCATAGCCCACCACCTCATTCACGGCGCCCTTGCGCTTCAACGACAAAGCCAGCGAACCGCCGATCAGGCCAACACCAATAATTGCCAGACGATTAATCATCAGCTTCGTCCCAGCACGCTGGATAGCGCGTCCAGAAAACGCTGGTTTTCCTCGGCACGGCCGATACTGACCCGCAAATGCTGCGGCAAGCCATAGCCGGCGACAGGTCTGACAATGACGCCCTCGTAAAGCAGATCGTCATAGACTTCAGCGGCATTGGACTGCACGTTGACCGCAATAAAGTTGCCTTTGGAGGGAATAAAGCTCAAATCCAACTGCTCAAAACCGGCGATCAGTTGTTTCATGCCTGCCTGATTCAGATCACGTGACTGCTGCAGGTAAGTCTCGTCACCCAGCGCGGCAACAGCCGCGGCCTGGGCCAGACTGTTGGCATTGAATGGCTGACGAATACGGTTGAGTAAATCGGCTACTTCCGGGTGCGACAACGCATAGCCAATACGCAGACCGGCCAGGCCATAGGCCTTGGAGAAAGTACGGGTGATGACCAGGTTGTGGTAATCATGTAACCAGTCAACGGCATGATGCTGCTGGTCGAGATACTCGACGTAAGCTTCATCCAGCACGACCAGCACCTGCTCCGGTACTTTTTCCAGAAATGCCAGGATCTCATCAGCTTCAACCCAGGTTCCGGTCGGATTATTCGGATTAGCAATAAAGACCAGCTTGGTACGGCTGTTAATCGCTGCCAGCATGGCGTCCAGATCATGACCATAATCTTTAGCCGGTACAGCAACGCCAGTGGCACCAATCGCTTTGGTCGCCAGCGGATAGACGGCAAAAGCATGTTCGGAGAACACGACTTCATCGCTCTTGCCGGCAAAGGCCCTAGCCAGTAATTCCAGCACATCGTTGGACCCGTTACCCAGGGTGATTTGCTCCGGGGCCAGCTGCAGCTTTTCAGCCAGTGCCATTTTCAGCGCATAGCCATTGCCGTCGGGATAGCGGGTCATTTCCTTGGATGCCTTGGCCACCGCCGCTAATGCCGCCTTGGAAGGCCCCAGCGGATTTTCATTGGAAGCCAGCTTGATGACATCACGCACGCCATATTGACGCTGCAATTCTTCGATCGGCTTACCGGGCACATAGGGTTGCAGTTCGGCGACACCGCTGACTGCCAGGTCACAAAAACTCATTGTGGCTCCGTTTTGTTTCTGAAGCTGTCCAAAATTAATAGCACCGCACCAATACAAATCGCCGAGTCAGCAATGTTGAAGGCTGGCCAGTGATAGCTGCCGTAATAAACATCCAGAAAATCGATCACATAACCATAAATCAAGCGGTCGATCACATTGCCTAACGCCCCGCCCAGAATCAAAGCCAGCGAGGTGGCTTCCAGCTTGGCATGGGCCGGCAGGCGTTTTAGCCAGATTGTCAGCACGATACTGATAGTCACTGCCAGCAACACAAAAAACCAGCGCTGCCAGCCCCCGGCCGAAGCCAGAAAACTGAACGCCGCGCCATAGTTATGTGCCAGCGTAAAATTGAAAAACGGCACAACTTCAACCGTCTGGTGCAATTCCAGCCAATGGACCATGAACGACTTAGTCAACTGATCCAGCACGATCACCAGCGCCGACAGGTTTAACCATTTCAGCATCATCATCAGGCGAAGCGGCGCTGCTCGCCCTCTCCTTCGATATTATTGATGCAGCGGCCACAAAGCTCCGGATGTGCCGGGTCTTGCCCTACTGATTCAACCTGATGCCAGCAGCGATCACAACGCTTGTGGGCAGAGGCCGCGATAGTAACGGACAGGCCTCCAAGCGCAGTATCAACTGCTTCAGCAGGCTTGTCAGCAAGCGGTTTCAGATTGGCCTGGGAAGTGATCAACACAAAGCGAAGTTCGTCTTCCAACTTATCCAGTTTGGCAAACAGGGCTTCATCAGCATAAAGCGTGACTTCTGCAGTCAGGCCGCCCTTGATATGACCGGCATTACGCTGGTTTTCCAGTTCTTTAGCTACCGCATCACGCACTTCAAACACCTGGTTCCAGAACGCCAGATCAAACTGGCTGTCGGCATCCATTGCGACCAGTTGGTCGTACCAGGTATTGAGCACGACCGACTCATTACGCTCACCCGGCAGGTAAGACCAAAGCTCATCAGCAGTGAAGCTTAAGATAGGCGCAATCCAGCGGACCAGGGCTTCCAGGATGTGATACATCGCGGTTTGTGAGCTGCGACGCGCCACACTGTCGGCCTGCATGGTGTACTGGCGGTCCTTGGTGATATCCAGGTACAGGCTGCCCATTTCATTGGCACAGAAGTTATGCACCTTCTGGTAGATCTGATGGAACTGGTAGCTGTCGTAGGCTTTCAGAATATCCTGCTGAACCTGATAAGCCCGATCCAAAGCCCAGCGATCCAGTGGCAGCATTTTGTCGACCGCCAGCAGGTTGTCTGCCGGATCGAAATCACTCAGATTGGAGAGCAGGAAACGCGCGGTGTTACGGATACGGCGATAAGAGTCAGCGGTGCGCTTGAGGATCTCGTCCGAGACATGCATCTCGCCACTGTAATCGGTCGCTGCCACCCAAAGACGAATGATATCGGCGCCCAGGTTTTTCATCACCTTTTGTGGCGCGACCACATTGCCCTTGGATTTGGACATCTTCTTGCCTTCAGCATCCACGGTAAAGCCGTGGGTCAATACGCCTTTGTAGGGCGCGGCGCCGGTGGTCGCGACTGAGGTCAGCAAGGATGACTGGAACCAGCCGCGGTGCTGATCGCTGCCTTCCAGGTACAGATCAGCTGGACGGTTCAGATACTCACGGCGCGCCAACACACAGGCATGAGACACACCGGAATCGAACCAGACATCAAGTGTATCGCTGACCTTGTCATAGTCTGCAGCTTCATTACCCAGTAGCGTTTCGGCGTCCATTTCAAACCAGGCATCGATACCGTCGGCCTCGACTTTTTTTGCTACCTGTTCAATTAGGGATTCGGTATCTGGATGCAATTCGCCGGTTTGCTTGTGCACAAACAGCGGGATCGGTACGCCCCAGGTGCGCTGACGGGAGATACACCAGTCCGGACGGCCTTCAACCATACCTTCAATGCGTTTCTGGCCCCAGTCCGGCATCCACTCGGTATCGGCAATGGCTTTCATCGCCGCTTGGCGTAGGCCGTTCTGATCCATGCTGACAAACCACTGCGGCGTGGCACGGAAGATGATCGGCGTTTTATGACGCCAGCAGTGCGGATAGCTGTGATTCAGCTTTTCATGCGCCAGCAAAGCGCCTTTTTCCTGCAGCAAGTCAGTGATTTGCGGGTTGGCCTTGAACACCATTTCACCCGCAAACAGCGGCGTATCAGGCAGGAAACAGCCATTGCTACCGACTGGGTTGTCCACTTCCAGATCGTATTTCAGGCCCACCGTGTAGTCATCCTGACCGTGGCCGGGGGCGGTATGCACAGCACCGGTACCCCCATCACTGGTGACATGATCACCGAGGATCACCGGCACCTGGCGCTCATAAAACGGATGCTGCAATTGCAGGCCTTCAAACGCTTCGCCTTTAACCCGGGCAATCACCTCACCTTCCAGGCCGTAACGTTCCAGCGCGGCTTCATACAGGGCTTCTGCCAGCAGCAGGCGTTCATCGGCGGTTTGTACTACGACGTAGGTCAACTCAGGGTTGAGTGATACCGCCTGGTTGGCCGGCAGCGTCCACGGCGTGGTGGTCCAGATAGGCACATTAATCTCACCGTTGCCACTGACTCCGGCTGCCGTGTCGAAGGCTGTCGGATCAATGACTTTAAAGCGCACATCGATCGCCGGCGAGGTTTTATCTTCGTATTCGACTTCGGCTTCAGCCAGCGCTGAACCACAATCAACACACCAATGTACCGGCTTAACGCCTTTGTGCAGATGACCGGCTTTAATGATCTGGCCCAGGGTGCGGATGATATCGGCTTCAAAGCTGAAGTCCATGGTGAGATAGGGGTTATCCCATTCGCCGAGGACGCCTAAACGTTTAAAGTCTTCACGTTGGCCATCAACCTGTTTGGCCGCGTATTTGCGGCAGGCATCGCGGAATTCCTTGGGGCTGACTTTAACGCCCGGCTTGCCGACTTTTTTCTCGACATTGAGTTCAATCGGCAGACCGTGACAGTCCCAGCCCGGCACATAGGGCGCATCAAACCCACTCAGGGTTTTGGACTTCAGAATAATATCCTTGAGAATTTTATTGACCGCATGGCCGATATGAATGTCACCGTTGGCGTAGGGTGGTCCATCATGAAGAATAAACTGGGGACGGCCTTCGGCCTGCTCACGCAGCTTGTTATAAAGATCAATCTCCTGCCAGCGTGCCAGCGTTTGCGGTTCACGGTTGGGCAAACCGGCTTTCATCGGAAAGCCGGTCGCAGGTAAATTCAGTGTGTGTTTGTAGTCGGCCACAAGCTTCTCGTGTTGTCGAAAAACGAAAGCGGTAATTATACGGACTTTTTAGGCCACTGTTGACCCTTCCATTTATTGCCAGTAAATGCATGCAGGCTCAGAGCGGCCCCTGCCTGTGCTTATGCAAGGCGAGCGAATTACAGTAGAATGACGGTTTTATATCGTCTTATTCAGTTCGAGCTAGTCAATATGGCCACTTCGGAAAAGGTAATTATTCGCGGTTTGACCCGGGACGGCGGCAAATTCCGCCCCAGTGACTGGGCTGAACGATTGTGCGGTGCTGTGGCTTCCTACGGCCCGGGCCGGCGGATTATCTTTCATCCACATGTGAGTCTGGCGTCGATAGACGGTATTAAATGTGTGGTGGTGGATGCGGTGCTGGAACAGCAGGATGAAATGCTGTTCAACTTTCTGATGGAGTTTGCCGATGATAACAAGCTTCAGACCGAACGCACCACCCGGTTCCCGCTGGATGATAAAGCCTGAGGCTTATTGTTCGTGCTCGGCGTCGGGCCAGTTCTGGATGTAATTCTTCAGTAATTTGTTTTCAAACTTGGCTTTTTTCAGCAATTCTTCCACGATATCAGTAATGGATAACATGCCTTCCAGCCGGCCCTTGTAGACCACCGGCAGGTGGCGCACATTGTAATCCACCATGATGTTCATGCAGTCTTCCAAGCTGTCATCCGGTTCACAGACATAAGGATCCGGGGTCATGGCATCGCCCACAGTGACGGGACTCCACATCGCATGCTTCTGATGCAGAATGTTAAGCAGATCACGCTCGGACAGAATGCCGACCAGTTTGCCGGCATCATCAGTCACCACCAGTGAGCCGATACGGTGTTCCATCATCAGCATGACGGCCTTGTCCAGTGAATCCGATGGCGTTAAGCCAATAACCGGCTTGCCCTTGTTCTTGGTGATCGACCTGACTTTCATCCGTTCGTCCCTTTCAGCAAAATGCCTACTGTCATTCTGCTTGAGTTTTGCGAACAAAAGCAAGGGTCGCGCATCAGCCCGTTATCGGGCCGGAGCAGCCGGCTACAAATGTTCGCGGGTGGCGCGGAATTCGATATCCGGCCAGCGTTCGATGGTCAGATCCAGGTTAACGCGTGTGGGAGCAATATAAGTCAGATTCCCGGCACCGTCGTATGCGAGATTAGTGGATACTTTTTTCTTAAACTCTTCCAGCTTGCGCTCATCGTCGCAGTAGACCCAGCGCGCTGTGTGAACCTGTACTGGCTCGTAGGCACATTCGACGTTGTATTCGCCCTTGAGGCGGGATACCACAACATCAAACTGCAGCACACCGATCGCCCCCAGTATCAGGTCGTTATTATCCAGCGGCCTGAACAACTGGGTCGCGCCCTCTTCACTCAACTGGGTCAGGCCTTTGAGCAACGCTTTGTTCTTCATCGGATCTTTCAGCCGCACGCGGCGGAACAGTTCCGGCGCAAAGTAAGGGATGCCGGTGAACTGCAGCTCTTCACCCTGGGTGAAAGTATCGCCGATCTGGATGGTGCCATGGTTATGCAGCCCCAGAATATCGCCCGGCCAGG
This sequence comes from uncultured Methylophaga sp., assembly GCF_947259025.1. Lineage (GTDB taxonomy): Bacteria > Pseudomonadota > Gammaproteobacteria > Nitrosococcales > Methylophagaceae > Methylophaga. The sequence continues at coordinate 360,376 of NZ_CAMYKO010000006.1, read as the reverse complement.
CTTCTTCCGCCTGTTCGCGCTCGGCGGCCATAAAGGTCACTGCGTTGGCAATGGTGACATCCTTGCCGATACGGGTTTGATGCAGCTTCATGCCCTTGCTGTATTTGCCACTGCAGACCCGCATAAAGGCGATGCGATCCCGGTGCTTGGGGTCCATATTGGCCTGGATTTTGAAAACAAAACCGCTGAACTTGTCCTCATCGGCGGCAACATCACGTGATTTAGTTTCGCGGGGTTGTGGCGCCGGGGCATACTCAACGAAGGAGTCCATCAACTCGGTAACACCAAAGTTATTCATCGCCGAGCCGAAAAATACCGGGGTCAGCTTGCCGGCCAGAAACTCATCCAGCTCAAAGTCATGACTGGCACCACGCACCAGTTCAATTTCTTCGCGCAGGTCTTCAGCTAAACTACCGAACAACTCATCCAACCGGGGATTATCCAGCCCCTGAATGATTTCTCCCGCTTCTTTACTGTGCGGCTCGAACAGGTGCACGCTGTCGTTGAGCAGATGGAAAATACCTTTAAAGCCCTTGCCCATACCAATCGGCCAGGTAATCGGTGCGCACTGGATGTTGAGAATGGTCTCTACTTCGTCCAGCAACTCAATGGGTTCGCGGCCTTCGCGGTCGAGTTTGTTGATAAAGGTCAGGATCGGCGTATCACGCAGACGGCACACTTCCATCAGTTTGATGGTGCGCTCCTCAACACCTTTTGCGCTGTCGATCACCATCAGCGCAGAATCCACTGCAGTCAGTGTCCGGTAAGTGTCTTCAGAGAAGTCGGCGTGGCCCGGTGTATCCAGCAGGTTAACGATACGGTCGTTATAGGGAAACTGCATCACCGACGAGGTCACCGATATGCCCCGCTCCTTCTCCATCTGCATCCAGTCGGAGGTGGCGTGCTTGTCGGTTTTGCGAGATTTGACGCTGCCCGCCATCTGGATGGCACCGCCGAAATACAGCAGTTTTTCGGTCAGCGTGGTCTTACCGGCGTCAGGGTGCGAGATAATCGCAAACGTACGACGCTGGCTGGCGGCTTCTTGGACGGGGCTGGATGACATTGATCAATCTGCTCTTTCAACGAAAAACGGTTTACCGACGATATCGGCAAACCGTGTATTTTCGCTGATCTTGGGTTGTTAAACAATCAGGCCGCGTTGGCCTCGCTGGCCGCTTCCAGTCTGATGGCAATAAATTTAGAGGTCGGGGTAAAGGTCTTGTCACCTACACTCTCCAACGGCACCAGTGGATTAGTTTCCGGATAATATGCCGCCGCCTGTCCCTGGGGGATATCGTAACTGAGCAGCGTAAATGCTTTCACGCGACGTTCTTTGCCATCGCCCCAGAGGGAGACCAGATCGACTTTCTGCTCGGGCTCAAAGCCGAGCTTGCGGATATCTTCTTCATTGGCAAAAATCACATCACGCATACCGTAAACACCGCGGTAACGGTCATTCATACTGTAAACCGTTGTGTTGTACTGATCATGGGAACGCATGGTCTGCAGGATTAAGTCCGGTTTGTCGCCGCGTGCCGTGATTTCCGGGTTAACCAGAGTCTCCGGCAAGGCATTGGCGCAGAAATTCGCTTTACCGCTGTCTGTGCCCCAGTAAAGGTCCGCGGCGTTATTGCCCAGATAAAAACCACCGGGCTGATCCACCTTGCTGTTGAAGTTACTGAAACCGGGGATGGTATCTGCGATCAGGTCACGAATGCGACTGTAATCTTCCACCAGCCAGTTCCACTCTACCGGGTGATTGCCCAGCGTCGCCTCGGCAATACCGGCAATAATCGCAGCTTCTGATTTAAGCAGCGGCGACACCGGCTTCATCTGACCGAAGGAGATATGCACCATGCTGAAAGTGTCTTCCACAGTAACGCCCTGCTTACCACCTTTCTGCATATCAAACTCAGTCCGTCCCAGACAGGGCAGAATCAACGCCTGCTTTCCGGTCACCAGATGACTGCGATTGAGCTTGGTGGAGATATGTACCGTCAGGTCACAGTTCTGCATGGCCGCATAAGTACGTGGCGTATCCGGCGCGGCCTGGACAAAATTACCGCCCAACCCGAAGAAGACTTTGGCCTCGCCCTGCTCCATGGCCGCAATCGCCTTGACTGCAGTGTGACCATGTTCGCGCGGGACTTTGAACTGGAAGCGATGTTCCAGCGCGTCCAGCAAAGAAGCCGGCGGTTGCTCATCAATACCCATGGTGCGGTCGCCCTGCACATTACTGTGGCCCCGTACCGGTGACAGGCCGGCACCCGGCTTGCCGATATTGCCGCGCAGCAGTTGCAGGTTGATGATTTCCTGTACTGTCGCTACTGAATGCAGATGCTGGGTAACGCCCATGGCCCAGCACATAATGACCCTGTCTGATTTACGGTACATACTGGCTGCCAGCTCGATATCCGTCAGGCTCAGGCCCGATTGCTGCTCAATATGATCCCAGCTGGTGTCATCAACGGCGGCCAGATAATCATCCAGACCGTCTGTGTGCTCGGCAATAAAGTCGCGGTCGAAAACTGCCGGTTTGTCCTGCGTCTGTGCTTCACGTTCCCACTGCAAAAGGAACTTGACCATACCGCGAATTGCCGCCATATCACCGCCCAGCGCCGGACGGAAATAAGCACTGGTGGTGGGCTCGGATTCGTTGGTGAGCATTTCCAGCGGGCTCTGAGGATGCTGAAAACGCTCCAGACCCCGTTCTTTAAGTGGATTAAAGCAGACTACCTGCGCACCACGTTTGACCGCTTCGCGCAAAGGTTCCAGCATGCGCGGGTGGTTGGTACCCGGATTCTGGCCCAGCACAAAAATGGCATCGGCTTCGGCAAAATCTTCAAAAGTGACGGTGCCTTTACCTACCCCGAGACTCTCGGTCATGCCGATACCACTGGCTTCGTGACACATATTGGAGCAGTCAGGGAAATTATTGGTGCCATAAGCACGCACGAATAGTTGGTACAAAAATGCCGCTTCGTTACTGGCACGGCCAGAGGTGTAGAATTCGGCCTGATCCGGTGATTGCAATTGATTCAGGTGTAGTGCCACCAAATCAAAAGCCTGCTGCCAGGTGACCACTTCATAATGATCGGTGTCTGGATTGTATTGCATCGGGTGGGTGATACGCCCCTGAGACTCCAGCCAGTAGTCATTTTTTTCCAGCAATTCGCTATTGCTGTGTTTGGCAAAGAATGTCGGATCGACGCGGCGGCTGGTCGCCTCCCAGTTTACTGCCTTGGCACCGTTTTCGCAGAACTTGATAAAGTGCTTTTCCGGGGTCTCGCCCCAAGCGCAACCGGGACAATCAAGACCATGATCCTGATTGGTTTTGAGCATGGCGCGAATGTTTTTAATTGCGTTCTTACTGCCCAACCAGTTACGGGTCACACTGACCAGGGCACCCCAGCCGGCGGCAGGTCCGTTATACGGCTTGTAATGACTCACAGGGTTCCTCTCCGAGACAAAGCAATACCATGACGTGCAAGCGTCGATTTCGTTTTTTCAAACAAAATCAGCGTTATTGCGCACCTTGCTATTCAATTTAAGTGAGATCAGAACGGCATGTTCTGCATGATGAAACAGACGGCGGACTTCGCCGGACTGCCATCCTTCTGATCATTGCGATCTACGCACATTATAGAAATCTGGCAGGCTGATTTCAATATGAATCTGCGTGCACATAACATTTCTCACACTGTTATGGGCGCTAATCAACCACCTTCTTTTATAAGGAGAATCAATTTTTTACAAATATTTATCTTTATGTAAAGATATTTTATATAAAGTAATTATTCCGACTTTGTTATTTGATTGAACAGCGCAGCTGCTATGACAAAAAAATCTCAAACAGAAGACGACATCGACGTGATTGCCAATCAGTGGCAGACAGTGGGCTTGTCGACCGACTTCAATAGCCTGCAAATCGTGGCGCGGGTGTTACGCATCAGTAAAGCACTGGAGACGAGACTGGCCGCACTGCATGCCCAGCATGATTTAAAAGCCGGTGAATTCGATGTGCTGGCGGCGCTGCGGCGCTGCGGAGAGCCGGCTCTGACGCCGTCGCAGTTGTATCAGGCTATGTTGCTCAGTTCCGGTGCCATGACCAGTCGTCTGGACAGACTGGAGAATAAACAGTTGATTGTCAGACAACACTGCAGTCAGGATCGGCGTAGCATCAAAGTGTCTTTAACGGACAAGGGGAAAAACCTCATTGATAGCGTTTACCCAGTGCACTTTGCCTTGATTCAATCACTGATGTCGGGGCTACCAGCCAGTGAAAAAAACCAGTTATCACAGTTACTCAAGACCTGCCTGTATCAGCTTGACTGCACAGAGGTCGACGCTGAATGAAAGATTCTGCTATCAGGCTGCGTTCGCTTATCCTGCTGCTGGCTTCCTTAACGGCGATGACGCCGTTGGCAATTGACGCTTACCTGCCGGCTATGCCGGAAATGTCAGCATTTTTTAACGTCAGTATCCACGACACAGAACTCTCGCTGAGTCTGTTTCTGGCAGGCTTTGCTGTAGGTCAGATCATTGGTGGCCCGTTTTCCGATCATTTCGGACGGCGAGCAGCAACCGGCAGTGGTATCAGCCTTTTTTGTCTGGGCACGCTGGGCATTATTTTCAGTCCCACCATGGAGTGGGTCTGGGTCTGCCGCATTGTTGAAGCCTTCGGCGGTGGGCTGGCCGTGGTCAATTCGGCGGCGGTGATTCGTGATTTAAGTAAAGGACAGGAAAGTGCCCGGCACTTGTCCAATATGGCCGTGATCATGATGCTGGCGCCCTTGCTGGCACCGTTGATTGGCATGCTGCTATTGCAGCTCAGTGGCTGGCGGCTGATCTTCGACTTTCTACTGGTCTATGGTTTGCTGATTGGCAGCACCCTGTTTTTCAAACTGCCTGAAACCCGGCACATAACCGAGCACCGCCCCAGCGCTTTGCGTCGCTACAAGATGGTGCTCAGTCATCGCTGTGCGGTGGGTTTTATCTTTTGTCAGTGTTTTGCCCTGGGCGGCATGTTTGCGTTTATCACCGGCTCGCCTGCCGTTTATATGGGCTATTTCGGACTCAGCGAGACCCTTTATCCCTTTGTGTTTGGTGCCAACGTGATTGCCATGATGTTGTTTAACCGCCTGAATTTAAGGCTGCTGCAACGTCATCGACCGCAAAATATTTTAAAAGTCGGTCAGGCCGGTCAACTGACTGCCGCGACACTCTTACTCACTTATATTGGCCTCAGCTCGGCGCCTTCACTGGTCGTGGTGATACCACTGGTGATTATTTACATCGGCATTATGGGGCTGATTGTGTCCAATGCGACTTCCAGCACGGTGGAGTATTTTCCCAGTAACAGTGCCACCGCCACGGCCCTGCTCGGCGCCGGCGGTTTTGCCACCGGGGCGGTGAGCGGTTCTCTAGTTGGTATGTTGGGCGACGGCACACCCTGGCCGATGACGCTGGTGATGTTTATCTGCGCCTTGCTGGCACCCGCGCTGCGGCGCTTGCTGCATTATCGGCAGGCAACGCTATAGGCGTCGACTAATCCGGCAGCCCGGCGCGGTAATATTGATAAAACTGCTTGGCGGTGCGGCCGCTGTGGCTGCCACGCCCCATGGCATAGAGCCGGGCCGCTTCATGCAGTTGCTGGGGATCAACATTGAGCCCGGCAAACAATGACTCGACAATCGCAAAGTAGTTATCCCAGTTGGCGGGGTAAAAAGACAGATTCAGCCCGAAACGATCCGACAGCGCCAGTTTGTCTTCCAGGCTGTCGGCATAGTGAACTTCGCCATCCACCAGGCCGCTGAGCTGATTCTCAGACTGTTTTTCCGGCAACAGGTGGCGGCGGTTGGAAGTGGCGTAGAGACGCACATGCTCAGGCGGTAGTTCCAGCCCGCCTTCCAGCAGGGTTTTTAAGGGCTTGTAACTGGACTCGCCTTCTTCAAATGACAAGTCATCACAGAAGATCACAAAGCGAAACTGCGGGTCGGCGTCTTCCAGCGAGTCGAGAATTTCAGGCAGATGATGTAGTTCATCCTTGTCGATCTGCACCATGCGCAGCCCCTGCTGGGCCTTTTCGTTCAGCACCGCTTTAATCAAGGAAGACTTGCCGGTGCCCCGGGCGCCCCACAACATCGCATGATTGCTGGGTTTGCCATTGATAAAGTGGCAGGTGTTATCAAGCAGCGCCTGCTTTTGCTTATCGATCCCCTTGAGTTCCTTGAGTCTTACCGGATCAAGTCGGGTCACGGGTTTTAATTTTCCGCTATGGCTGCGCCACACCGACGCATAAACCTGATGCCAATCTATCAGCATGCAGACCTCTTATTTTGACAAAACGCTAGCATAGCATTGAAGCACGCGCCGTATGCAGCCAACACGATTAATCAGAATTGCCAGCGGATCCTCAGGTTATAAACAGGACTTTTATCTTCTGTCTCAATATGGTCATCCCCCAGGGGCTTGGCGTATTCCAGGCCAAGGGTATAACTGTCAGTATCGGTGATATCCACACCCAAAGCCGCTGAAATCAGCTCCTGATCGCGGTCGCTGGCACGCAGTTTGGCGCGGGCCGTATCAATCACTAGGTAAGGCTCTATACGCTTGATGAAATCCATGGCTATGGGCTGCAGATACCGCAGCTCAATTTCAGCAGCCAGCCCCTTGTCACCCTGTGCCTGGCCATCGGCATAACCGCGGCCATAACGCGGGCCGCCATAGCGGATTTGTTCCGCGGAAGGCAATACATCATCGGACCAGAAAAGATTGAGTTTTGACTGAACCCGCCATTGGGATGACAGCATATAGCGCCAAAGCGCATCCAGTCTGACAAAATTGAAGTGGGTTGTTTCACTGCCCCGGCGGTTGCCATTGGCATCGATAATACTGTTTTTAGTATTACCAATATCGAGGCCCTGTTTAATACTGCCGGAGAGCCTGACAATCTGCCGACTGAATTGCCGGGTCCAGTTGGAGTAGACTTCCAGCGCTGAATAGCGCAGTGTCTTTTCGATTTCCACAGGTCGACCCAGGCCATCTATGCGGCGTAACTGATAGACGGCATCCTCATCAAGATAATGCAGCCTGCTACCCAGCCACCAGGCCGATTTTCTGGATAATTGCAGCGGGTACTCAATACCGGCCCGCAAAGTGTCACGCTGTTTGTTTTCCTGATAATCCAGCGGAATATCGGCAACAAAAATTTGATCGTCGCCTTCACTTTCAAAGTGATTGGCAGCCAAAGTCAGGCGCAGGCCATCCGTACCCAAATCCTGCTGATAATTGAGCGCATAATAAGCCTCGACCGAATCATTGGGCAATAAAGCCGTGGCAGTCAGACGGTCGCCGTGGGAAGTTAGTGAGTTGAGTCTGACCCCAGGCAACAGTTTCAGTTCTTCCTCTTTACTGTCGTCAAGGCCCATCGTGCCCTCAATCCACTCTGAACTTACGCTTTCCACCCTGATCGTCGTACCGCCACCATAGGTTTTCGGTTTCGGTACCCGCACTTTGAACCTGTAGCCGGGCGTTGCTTCAATCAACTTAAGATAACGTTCAAAAGTCGCTGTGGTTAATGGTTTTTCGGTTTGCATTCTGGCAGCGAGTTTTGCAACCCGCGCTTTGACATCCTCGTCTTCAATGACAATTTCCTGTCTGGCTATGTAGCCTTCAACCAAAACGATAGTTAACACACCATCAGAGGTATTCTGATCCGGCAACAGCGCAAATGACAGCGCATAGCCGGCTTCTTTGTAGCGGGTTGTGATGGCACGTAACACGGTGACAATCTCGCTTTTTGTCACATCACGGCCCAACAAAGGTTCCACCATCTTTGCCAATTGGTCTAATGAAAAAACACTCCCGCCCCGGAACTGCACTTCTTCAACCTTAATGGTCTTGACCTCGGGCGCGGTGCTCAGTGACTTTTCATCCGGTACAGTCACATCGGTCTGTTTTTTCGGTTCGCTGATTTGCTGCTCAGATTCATCAACGATAAATGGTGGCTCCACGGCCTGAGCGGCCAGTGGTATGAACAAACTGCAGCACAGGGCTGCGATTAGATTGTGTTGCATGAGCGACTTCATCTTCCATGAGTACAAAGCATAAAAAAGGGGTGAAGTGATGTTGCCATCACCCCACCCCCTGTTATTGACTAGAGTCCTGCAAAAACGGTGGTTGAATTAAATCTTGCTTCAACACTTTACAGACTCGTCATCCCTTACTTAAAACGTTGAGCAGGCTTTATAAAATGCCACCCAGTAGCGGGTCCAGCAGCCCGTCATCGACCTGATCCACCAGGCCAGCATCGCCGTTACCGTCACCACCAGTATTGAGCAGTCCACCGGTGACATCTTCTACTGTATCGGTGACACCACCCACCAGGTCATCGCCACCGGCAAGATTATTGACGGTATCAGTCAAACCACCAGTAAGGTCATCGCCGCCAGTGAGTCCGGTCACCGTGTCTGTGACACCACCGACCAGATCATCACCACCGGTCAGACCATCAACCGTGTCTGTGACGCCACCGACCAGATCATTGCCACCGGTCAGTCCATCAACCGTGTCCGTCACGCCACCGACAAGATCATTACCACCGGTCAGTCCATCAACCGTGTCCGTCACGCCACCGACAAGATCATTACCGCCGGTCAGTCCATCAACCGTGTCTGTGACTCCACCGACAAGATCATTACCGCCGGTCAGACCATCAACCGTGTCTGTGATGCCACCAACCAAATCATTACCACCAGTCAGGCTATCGACCGTGTCGGTTACTGTAGCAACGACGCCGTCAGTGCCGGCCAACGGTCCATTATCTCCTTCTGTCAGTCCGTCTACCGTGGCGGTAACTGTAGTCACCAGCCCATCGGTGCCTCCATCAACAAGACCGTCTTCTACTGATCCCACCAGAGGCAAGCCACCATCACCCAGCAGCCCGGCCAGGCTCAGCAATTCGCCTTCTCCCGACTCACTGACCGTCACAATACCGCCAGTGTTAACAACAAGCTGACCCACTCCTTCGACGACACCGCCGGCATCGGCGATCACCGCGTTATTTTCATCCTGAAGATCATTACCCAGCACCACTACCGCAGTACCCACTTCGGTCAGAATATCATTAGCTACCGGGCCAACCAGTAGCGCATCGCCTACACGCTGAGTGGTACCACCAATATTGCTTACCAGCGGTCGCACTACGCCGGTCAGTTCTGTTGTCAAACCACTGAGGTGGCCGTCTTCCTGGGTTAAGGAAACTGTCAGTGAATCGCCGGTTTGAGTCACAATGCCGCCCAAAGAATTGACCGTACCGCCCAGTTCTGTCACCAGACCTGTTGACTCATCCAGTTGTGCAAATACCGGTAAAGTATTGAGACTTTCTAAGGTCGTCCCCGTTGCAGAGACGGCTTGCCCGGCTTCAGCCACAGCGCCGGTCGCGCCAGCCAGGGTTGTGCCGATGGCATTATCATTGTCGCTCAGGGAGCCCAGTCCCTGACTTAAGCCATCACCAATACTGCCCACGGCTTCGCCGGTGTTGGTGATAATATCGCCGGTTCCGCTGGTCACCGCACCGGTATCGAGCAGGCTCAGTTGACTGACCGTACCGCCCAGCCCGCTGACGGCTGCCCCAGCGCGTGAGACAACATTGCCACCATCATCCGACAGAGCCTGAATGCCGGCACTCTGTGGTGAGGCACCACCGCCACCACCGGAATCGTTGCCCGGCCCATTACTTCCGCCGCCACCATCGACCATCTCACTGCCGCCGGAACCGCCGCTTTTAACCGACTTGCTGCTACTGCCACTGCAACCTGCCGACACAGAAATCGCTATGCCTAATGCGATCAATTGAACTAACTTGGTTTTTCCATTTTCCATTTCCCTGTCCTCTCTTCTTCGCTATTGGTCCACAAATACGAAGAATTCCATTGATAATAGCAATATCTGAAAAATATGAATCTGGTCAAGTTATTTTTGATTAATTTATTAATTATGAGAACTTAATCACATACTCACCGTTGACTCTGATATGTCCAAGGGTACCGTCAACCCCCAGTATTACCGGAGAAACGATTTTTTAGGCACAAAAAAGCCCCGACCAGTTGGACGGGGCTTTTTTCATTAAAAGTGATAATTAAAGTTTATTCTGCGGCTTCATTCACTGCTTTCATACTCAGGCGAATACGGCCCTGGCGATCGACTTCCAGAACTTTAACCTTAATCATATCGCCTTCAGACAGCTTGTCACCGACATTCTCAACGCGCTCTTCCGAAATTTGCGAGATATGCACCAGGCCATCTTTGCCCGGCAGAATGGTGACAAAGGCACCGAAGTCCATCAACTTGGCCACGCGACCTTCGTAGATTTTGCCGACTTCGACCTCAGCCGTAATGTCTTCCACCTGACGCAGCGCAGCCTGACCGGCATCATAGTCAGATGAGAAAATCATCACGGTACCGTCATCCTGAATATCGATTGTGGCACCGGTTTGTTCGGTGATAGCACGAATGGTGGCACCACCTTTACCAATGACGTCACGGATTTTATCGGCGTTGATCTTAACGGTGATAATCCGTGGTGCGAATTTCGACATTTCAGTGCGGTGGGTCGAGAGCACAGCATTCATCTTATCCAGAATATGCATACGACCGTCACGGGCCTGAGCCAGTGCCGTACGCATGATTTCTTCGTTGATGCCTTCGATCTTGATATCCATCTGCAGTGCGGTAACGCCTTTCTCGGTACCAGCGACTTTGAAGTCCATATCGCCCAGATGATCTTCATCACCGAGGATATCGGTCAAAACGGCGTAACCGTCATCTTCTTTAATCAGACCCATGGCGATACCGGCGACGGGCGCTTTCAGAGGCACACCGGCATCCATCAGTGCCAGACTGGTACCACAGACAGAAGCCATGGAGCTTGAGCCGTTTGATTCGGTAATTTCTGAAACCACACGTACTACGTATGGGAAGTCTTCTGCTGATGGCATGACCGCAGCGATACCGCGTTTGGCCAGTTTACCGTGGCCGATTTCACGACGTTTTGGTGAACCCACAAAACCGGTTTCACCAACACAGTATGGCGGGAAGTTGTAGTGCAGCATAAAGCGGTCACGATACTCACCTTCCACCGCGTCGATCATCTGTGCATCACGTTCGGCGCCCAGTGTGGCGACGACCATCGCCTGGGTTTCACCACGGGTGAATAAAGCAGAACCATGAACACGTGGCAAAGTCGAGGTTTCGACGAAGATAGGACGCACGCTGCTGGTATCACGACCATCAATACGTGGGTCACCAGCAATAATCTTGCCGCGAACCAGTTCTTTTTCCAGTTTGGAAAAGACGCCTTTGACATCATCTTCGGTCAGATCTGACTCTTCAGTGACCAAAGCCTCCACAGTAGCAGCACGGACAGCGCTGAGTTGTTCCAGACGCGCCAGTTTGTCGCTGATGGCATAAGCTTCTTTAATACCTTCAAACGCTTTGTCTTTGACAGTGTTGTACAGCGTTTCGTCTTTCTCGGGTGCCGTCCAGTCCCAGGCCGGTTTGCCAGCTTCCGCCTGCAGTTCTTTGACCAGGCCAATTGCAGTCTGAATCTGTTGATGGCCAAACATGACCGAACCCAGCATGACTTCTTCCGGCAGTTCAGAGGCTTCTGATTCCACCATCAGAACGGCGCTTTCAGTACCGGCAACCACCAAATCCAGATCACTGCTGTCCAGTTGTTCCTTGCTCGGGTTCAATACGTACTGACCATCAATGTAACCGACGCGGGCGCCGCCCAGCGGGCCGTTGAATGGAATACCTGAAATAGCCAGTGCTGCAGAGGCACCAATCATGGCAGGAATATCCGGATCCACCTGCGGGTCCAGCGCAACCACGGTGGCAATAACCTGTACTTCGTTAACAAAACCGTTAGGGAACAGCGGACGCAGCGGACGGTCAATCAGACGCGAAGTCAGCGTTTCTTTTTCGCTGGGGCGACCTTCACGCTTGAAGAAACCACCGGGGATTTTACCGGCTGAATAGGTCCGTTCCTGGTAGTTAACGGTTAAAGGAAAAAAATCCTGACCGGGGTTGACTTCTTTTTTACCAACCACAGTGACCAGCACCGAGGTTTCACCCAGGCTGGCAATAACGGCACCGCCTGCCTGACGGGCAACTTTTCCGGTTTCCAGACTTAACTGATGGTCACCGAACTGAACTGTCTTCTTTACTGAGTTCACGTTTTTTCCTTTATCTCTTCTTCTCTCTCAACCCCGAACCCGTTCCGAGGCTGGTTTGATATTTACAAACTGAATAAACGAATATGCCCCTGACACTGCAACAGCATCAGGGGCATATTTTAGTCACCAGGCCCGTTCCGATAGCTGGAACGGGCTTGTGTGCATATAATCGGTCACCAGACTCAACTTAGCGACGCAGGCCTAATTCAGCGATCAGGGCACGGTAACGTTCGATATCTGTATTACGCAGATAGTCGAGCATTTTACGGCGGCTGCTGACCATTTTCAGCAGACCCTGGCGCGAGTGGTGGTCATGTGAATTGCTCTTAAAATGGTCTGACAGGTTATTGATACGAGCAGTCAGCAGGGCAACCTGGACTTCGGCAGAACCGGTATCACCTTCAGAGCGAGCATGTTTACTGATGATTTCTTTCTTTTGCTGTGCAGAAATAGACATTGAAAACTCCAACTTTTTGCGGCTTTGAGCCAACAGTTAAATTCTGGACTGTTTCAGCGTTTTTTCACCAAAACAGCCAACCATCCAAGCGCTGCGAATTTTACCGACTTTATCCTGTTTAAACAAGAAACTTGTCAGGAAACCGCAGCAGCAAACAGGCGCTTAGGCTTGATAACCCCATCTGTAGTCATCTCACCCAGGCCCATAAACTTTTCATTTTGATCAAACAGGCGCACATTTGCGCGTTTAAACGGTAGCGTGCTCTGCACGTGCTGACCATAACTCAGGGTTTTGCTGGCCTTTTCATCCAGGTTCACTACTGGCCAGTCAGGCAAAGCATCTTCCGCTGCTTCCAGTTGTTCATCCAAAGCCGACAGGCCGTCCTCTTCACGCATGGCCGTCAACTGTTCCAGACTCACCGCGTCACTCAGTGAATAGCCTGCCACACCGGTGCGGCGCAGCATGGTCACGTGGCCACCAGTGCCTAGCTTAAGGCTGATATCTTCAACCAAAGTGCGGATATAGGTGCCTTTACTGCAACGCACTGATAAGGTAAAGCTGTCCGAGTTACAGTCAAGCAGGTCGATCTGGTAAATCGTGATGCGGCGCGACTTGCGCTCTACTTCAATGCCTTGGCGTGCCAGCTTATAGAGTGGCTGGCCCTGATGTTTCAGAGCTGAAAACATCGGCGGCACCTGGTCCTGCTCACCGATAAATGTGTTCAGGATGGCACTCAGATCGGCTTCATCAAAATCCGGTACCGGCTGCTCGCTGACCGTTTCACCATCAGCATCACCACTGTCGGTGGTCACGCCCAGTTTACAGGTCACTGCATATTCCTTGTCGGCTTCCAGCAGATAACCCGACAGTTTGGTCGCTTCCCCCAGACAGACTGGTAAAACCCCGCTGGCAAGCGGGTCCAGACTACCGGTATGGCCGGCCTTGCGTGCATCAAACAGGCGTTTAACCTGTTGCAGCACATGGTTGGAACTGTGACCGGTGGGTTTGTCGATAATGACAATCCCGGTGATATCACGGCCTTTTTTATTACGTCTTGCCATAACAGGAAATGTTGCTTAGTTTTCGTCGTCCTGACGCGGCGCATTGGCCTTGGCGATCAATTCGTCCATGCGGAAACCGTTTTCCAGGCTCTTATCATAGACAAACTGTAATTCAGGAATATTACGCAGTTTAACCCGACCTGCCAGTCCGCGGCGCAGGTAGCCAGCGGCGCTGTTGAGTCCCTGCAGACATTCATCCACATCCTGCTGGGACTCGAAACCGTTAAGACGGGTCACATACACTTTGGCGTATTTCAGATCAGCGGTGACATCAACATGCGAGACCGTCACCATGCCGATGCGTGGATCAGATATCTCACGCTGAAGCATCTGCGCCAGTTCTCGCATGACGACTTCGCCAAAGCGGTTTTTACGACTGAATTCTCTGGCCATTACAGCGTCGGTTTCACTTCAACCCGTTCGAAGACCTCGATCTGGTCACCCGGTTTGACGTCTTTGTAGTTTTTCACACCGATACCACATTCGACACCGGCATTGACTTCATTGACGTCATCCTTGAAGCGACGCAGCGATTCCAGTTCGCCTTCGTAGATGACAACATTGTCACGCAGCACGCGGATTGGGTTATTACGTTTAACCGTGCCTTCAACCACCAGACAGCCGGCGATATCACCGAACTTGGGCGAGCGGAATACATCGTCCACACGTGCCAGGCCAATGATTTCGTCTTTGAACACGGGCTCCAGCATGCCGGTCATTGCCTTAGTGACGACATCCATCAGATCATAAATGATGCTGAAATATTGAACATCGAGGCCTTTCTCGGCAATGACTCTGCGTGCCGCGTTATCGGCACGTACGTTAAAGCCGATGAGAATCGCATCAGAAGCAGCTGCCAATTGGGCATCAGTCTCATTGATACCACCGACACCGGAACCCACCACGCTGACCTTGACTTGTTCGGTCGACAACTTCTGGAGACCCTGACTGACCGCTTCGACGGAACCGTGTACATCACCCTTGATGACCACGTTAAGGGTTTTCACATCGCCCTCTTCCATCTTGTTGAACATTTCATCCAGCTTGGCCGCCTGTTGCTGAGCCATTTTCTGCTCACGTGCCCTAGTGTGACGGAAGTTGGCAATTTCACGGGCAGTTTTATCATCTGGCGCCGCTTGAAGTTCATCACCGGCAGCCGGCGTGCCTGACAGACCCAGGAGCTCTACCGGAGTAGACGGGCCTGCAGTATCAAGCTGCTCACCTTTTTCGTTGAACATGGCACGGACGCGGCCGTATTCCTGGCCCACCACCACGATATCGCCTTTGTTCAGCGTACCCTGTTGAACCAGCACGGTGACGACCGTACCACGGCCTTTATCCAGTCGGGCTTCAATCACTGTACCGTGAGCCGGGCCTTGTTCAGGTGCTCTCAGCTCCATGATTTCGGCTTGCAATGAGATAGCTTCGAGCAATTCTTCCACGCCATCACCGGTCAATGCCGATACTGGCACAAACTGTACGTCGCCACCCCAGTCTTCCGGGATTACTTCATGGTTAGCCAGTTCCTGTTTGACCCTGTCAGGGTTGGCATCTTCCTTATCCATCTTGTTGACAGCGACAATGACAATAGAGTCAGCCGCCTTGGCATGCTGAATTGCTTCGATGGTTTGTGGCATCACACCGTCATCAGCGGCAACCACCAGAATCACGATATCGGTGACCTTGGCACCACGCGAACGCATTTCGGTAAAGGCGGCGTGACCCGGTGTATCCAGAAATGCGATTTCACCGCGGCTGGTTTCCACCTTATAGGCGCCGATATGCTGGGTAATACCGCCGGCTTCACCGGTAGTGACCTTGGTACGGCGGATGTAATCCAGAAGCGAGGTTTTACCATGGTCAACGTGACCCATGACGGTCACAACCGGGGCACGAATAATCGCTTCACCCAGATCTTCATCGGAGACCTGCAAAGCTTCTTCCACTTTGTCTTCGCGAATCGGCTTGGCAACGTGACCCATTTCTTCGACCACAATCACGGCGGTGTCTTGATCCAGCACCTGATTGATGGTGGCCATGGTGCCCAGTCCCATCAGCGTTTTGAGCACTTCACCAGCCTTGACTGACATGCGCTGCGCCAGCTCGGAAACATTGATGGTTTCCGGCACACTGACTTCGCGGACAACCGGGGCTGTTGGCTTGGAAAAACCATGCTCCTGATCCTTGACCGCAACACGACCGGCTGCGGCACCTTTTTTCTTCTTACGGCGACCAGACTTACCTTCGCTGACGTGCAGTTCCTTACGCTCGAACTCGTCTTCTTCTTTACGGCGACCTCGACGACCTGCCTTGCCACGTTCATGCTTGGCTTCAGCGTCTTTGGTCTTGCGGGCAGCGGCTTTCTGTTCTTTAGCCTGCGCTTCAGCTGCAGCAGCTTTGGCTTCTTCGCGGGCTTTTTCCAGTGCTTCTTCTTCCTCACGGGCTTTGCGCTTGGCTTCCAGCGCTTTTTCCGCTTCGATACGAGCACGGTTAGCGGCGCGACGTTTGGCGTCAGCCTCTTCCATTTTCTTATGAGCCAGCTGTGAAGCGGACATTTGCGCTTCTTCCTGCTGTTCGGCTTTTTTGGCTTTGGCTTTCTCTGCCTTGGCTTCTTCGGCCAGCGCCTGCTGCTCTTCTGCCGCAGCGCGTTCAGCTTCTTCGTTGGCCTGGTTTTCTGCCTCTATGGCAGCAGCAACAGCCGCCGCTTCCTGTTCATCCAGTTGCTGCTTACGCTGTGTTTCTGCATCTTGCTTGCGCTTCGCCTCTTGCAAGCGCAGTTCTTCCTGACGCGCCACTTCCTGAGCGTGCTCTTCGGCGGCCTTGTTTTTCAACAGTTCCTCGGCCGCCGGATTGCTTTGTTGCTCACCACGTTTAACGTAAGTGCGTTTTTTTCTGACCTCAACGCTGACGCTCTTACCACCACGCGCTGCACCACCCAGCTTGATTTCGCTGACTGACCTGCGCTTGAGCGTGATTTTGCGCGGCGATGATGCCTCGCTATCAGACGATTTACCGTGGCGTTGCTGCAGAAACTTGAGCAAGGTTTGTTTCTGATCTTCAGTGATCAGATCATCAGGCTCTGAGACGTTAATCCCTGCTTCGTTCAGTTGTTCCACCAAGCGTTCAGCTGTGATTCCGACTGTGCCGGCCAGGTCTTTAACCCTCATGTCACTCATTGGTTACTCCCCTGCATCTGTTTTTTCATCAGCAAACCACGACTCTCTGGCTTTCATGATCAATGCAGCAGCTTGCTCTTCGTTCAAATCACCCATCTCAACCAGTTCATCGACAGCCAGTTCTGCAAGATCATCCAGTGTGGTCACACCCTTGCTGGACAGACTCAACGCCAGGTCTTTGGTCATACCGTCCATATCCAGCAGTTCCTGGGTCGGCTCTGCCGATTCCAGTTGTTCTTCGCTGGCAATGGCGCGGGTCAAGAGGACATCGCGGGCCCGTGAGCGAAGCTCGGCCACGATGTCTTCATCAAATTCTTCAATATCCAGCATTTCCTGTTCCGGCACGTAGGCCACTTCTTCCAGTGAAGAGAAACCTTCCTGAGCCAGGATCAGGGCGACGTCTTCATCGACATCCAGATCAGTCATAAAGGACTGGATCAGTTCGCCGATTTCGCTTTCGGCTTTCTGGTCGGCTTCGGAAGCCGACATCACATTCAGTTCCCAGCCGGTTAGCTGACTGGCCAGACGCACGTTCTGACCACTGCGGCCAATGGCCTGGGACAACTGGCCATCTTCAACGGCGATGTCCATGCTGTGGGCTTCTTCATCAACGACAATCGACAAGACTTCAGCCGGCGCCATGGCGTTGATGGCGAAGCGGGCCGGGTCTTCATCCCAGAGAATAATGTCAACACGTTCACCGGCCAGTTCATTGGTCACGGCCTGAACCCGGGAACCACGCATGCCCACACAGGCACCCACTGGGTCGATACGGGCTTCTTTGGCTTCTACCGCAATCTTGGCGCGCAGACCCGGGTCGCGGGCGGCACCTTTAATATCGATCATGCCATCGCTGATTTCCGGTACTTCCAGTGTGAACAGCTCAATCAGCAGTGCGGGTGCCACACGGCTGACAATCAATTGCGGGCCACGACCTTCAGGACGGATTTCCTTAAGATAGCCGCGAATCCGGTCACCGGCGCGGAAAGATTCACGCGGGATCATCTCTTCACGCGGCAGGAAGGCTTCGGCATTACCGCCCAGGTCCAGTGTCACATTACCGCGATCGACACGTTTAACGGTGCCATGAATCATCTGGCCCACTTTTTCACGGTATTGGTCAACGACCATCGCACGTTCGGCTTCGCGCACTTTCTGCACGATGACCTGCTTGGCCGTCTGTGCGGCGATGCGGCCGAACTCAACCGACTCCATCGGTTCGCGAATATAGCCACCGACTTCGGCTTCAGGATCTTTTTCTTTGGCGGCGTCCAAGAGGATTTGTGTTTCCTCCGACTCGAGGGCTTCTTCGTCTTCTACGATTAGCCACTGGCGGAAGGTTTCATAATCACCGGTCACGCGGTCAATTTTGATACTTGCGTCCAGGTTCATGTCATGGCGTTTGCGTGTCGCCATCGCCAGCGCCGCCTCAATCGCCTGAAAAATGACCTCTTTATCCACGCCCTTTTCATTGGACATGGCATCGACCACCAATAAAATTTCTTTGTTGTTCATCACGCCCCCAGTGGATTACGCTGCAAGCTAACCCAACCCAGTTATCTGTTATTAACCGACAATAATACGCCTTTTTCAGGCTTCGAGTCTTGCCTTGCCTAACTTCGACAAAGGCAGCTCATAGACTTCACCATCAACCTCAATCAGGATGTCACCGTTATCAAAGCCCTGAAGCACGCCTTTAAAATTGCGTCTGCCATTCACCGGCAGCTTCATGCTGATTTTGGCTTCGGCGCCAGCAAAGCGCTCAAAATCCCGGGCCTTGAATAACGGCCTGTCAAAGCCTGGCGATGAGACTTCCAGCAGGTAAGCACTGCGAACCGGCTCTTCTACATCAAGAATGCCGCTGACCTGGTGACTAACCCGCTCACAATCTTCAATAGTGATGCCTTGTTCAGCGTCAATATAGATACGCAGGATGGCATCGGGGCCCCCCTGAATATACTCGACACCCACCAGCTCGTAGCCGAGAGTTTCGATTGATGCCTCAATTAATTGTTCAACCTGATCAACAATGGCCATTTTTGCCTCATCGCACTTGCCAGTGCGAATCAATTCTCCAGAAAAACAAAAACCCCATATAGGGGCCCGGAATTTAAAAAATTGTCATGCGGCGACAGTGCCTGCCCCGCTCTGCAACAAGCAATCATCGGGCTGTTCATTTCACAAGCGCCGTTGACTGCTTTCCAGAAAGCACAGAATAGTAACAAAACCAGCGCCTAACAGCAACTAAATCCACTATCAAAAGCCTTTGTCACTTGCACCGATCGGCAAAGTCGCAACAGGAATAACACACCCTGCTAAAAGGGAGCCCTTCCTTTTGAATTCAAGAACCCGATTTCAGCAAAATAGTCGGACTGTTATACACCGATTAAAGGAGAACCAATGAAACGCTTTCTGATCATGTTCATTGCCATATTTATGCCTATGGCAGCTCAGCTTACGTTTGCTGCCGACAGTGGCGATGCAGCGGAGTTTGTTGAGTTCGCCATTTTGCCTGACGAAGACACCAGCAGTGACTGTACCCAGCGTGGCGGTATGCGTGTGTTTGTGATCAACGCCCATCCGGATGCCATTATTGACCTGCAAATTGATCGCTATTTCTCGGATGTCCGCCAGGCCGGACGTTCGATGTTTGCCCTGGCGGCAGGACATCGTCAGCCGCTGGGATGCAACACGGTGATGGACAGTGAGCAGCGCTGGGAGCTAATGAACGCTGAGTTCATCACGCGTGAGCAGGGACAAGCTCGTTACGGCGTGATTTACTAATCACCCTTCTACGCCTTCAACTCTTGCTCAGGAAAGCGCCGCCGCCCGGCGTATTCCTCTATCCGGGCTGGCGATTCCATGTCGCCATTTGCTCCATACAACGCTGATTGATTGCTCTTGCCGAAGCAGAAGAACTCGACTCCGTGTAACAACGCAACTCAGGCGCATTGCCAGAAGGTCTCAGGTGGATTACATCCTCGTTGTCGAAAGTGACTCTGACCCCATCAGTATTATCAATCAATACCGGCTTTGAATCAGAAGGAAAGGCTTGCTGGATGTTGAGACTGTCAGTGTGCCAGTCACCAGTGGTAAATTGCGCCAGCCTGGACTGGCTGAGTTCCGTTGGGAACTGCTTGAGCCTGTCACTGTAGGTGTAGCGTGAGGGTAAGGTTTCTACCAACTGTGAGACGGGCAACTGGTGTTCAAATGCTGACAACATCACTGACAAGGCCACGATAACCGCATCCCGAGTTGGAAGCGGCGACAGGACTCTATCATCACGATGAATACGGGTCAGTTGCAGAAAACCACCATTGGCCTCATAGCCCACGATATTGGCATGGGGAACATCCCGGTGTGCCTGCTGCATCGCTGCAATAACATAAGGTGAGCCGATTTTTGTTCGCCCCACCCTAGAAAATAAATGGCTTTTTTCCACAGCGCTGTTACAGCTGACGGGTGTCATCACGATATCGGCTTGCAAGTAGGCTGCACATAAAATGCCGACAATATCGCCTCGCAGCCACTGGCCTTTTTCATCACTGACAAGGGGTCTGTCACCATCGCCATCAGTCGATACGATACAGTCAAAATCATATTGTTCTGCCCACTGCAAAGCGGCTGCGGTATCTTCAGGCCGGATGGCTTCGGTGTCGACTGAAACAAACGTCTCGGAGCGCCCCAGTATGGTCACCCTTGCCCCCAGCTTTTGCAAAATGGTGGCAAACACCTCTCTGGAGACCGATGAATGTTGATAAAGACCGATATGCCTGCCTTGAAGACAAAGCTCAGGGAAAAAGTCGAGATAGCGGTTTACATACAGTTCATGGGCAGCATCAGACACCGGCGGCAGTTCATGCAACTCCATCAAATATCCATGCTGATCAAATAAGCTATCATCAAGCTCAACCCGCTGTTGTCTTATCCCTTGCTCATCCTGCTTCAGGATCTCCCCTGCCACAGTATTAAACTTGATGCCATTACGGTCATCGGGAATATGGCTGCCAGTCACCATGATGGTGGGCATTTGATGAGCAATGCCATATAGCGCTATGGCCGGGGAAGGGATACAGCCAAAATAAACAGGTATCCCCCCCCTCATTGTGCAGGCAGCGGCTACCGCTTTGATGATTCGCGGGGAACTGCTTCTCAGATCGCCTGCAATACCGATCTTATCGCCTCTGGCTAGCTGCCCTTCTTGCTCCAGGTACTGAATAAATGCCGCCACATAAGCGACACAGACCTTATCGGTCATATCCGTCACCTGCCCCCGGACACCACTGGTGCCGAAAAGCACACCACTTTGATTCATCAATTCATCAATACTGATATTCATACCATCCTCTTAAATTGAGGTTTACGCCTGCCTAGTCACGGTGATAGTTGTCATCGAAGCGGATAATGTCATCCTCCCCGAGGTAGCTTCCTGACTGCACTTCAATAATCTCCAGCGGGATTTGCCCGGGATTATGCAAACGATGTTTCTTCCCCAGCGGAATATAGGTAGATTCATTTTCGGTCAACAGCGTGACCTCGTCATCGCAGATTACCTGCGCCGTACCACTGACCACAATCCAGTGTTCCGCACGGTGGTGGTGCATTTGCAATGACAGCGAGGCGCCGGGTTTGACATTGATACGTTTGACCTGGAAACGGTCACCGTTATCAATGGAATCATAAAAGCCCCAGGGCCGGTAACACAGCCGATGGTTCTCAGCTTCGGGGCGGCCGGATTGATTCAGCTCCGCCACGATCTTTTTGACATCCTGAGTTTTGTCTTTACTGGCGACCATCACCGCATCAGTGGTTTCCACTACGACCACATTTTCCAGCCCCAACACTGACACCAGCCGGTCTTCGCTGTGGATATAAGAGTTGGAGACATCATCCAGCATGACATCACCATAGATGACGTTATTATCCTGGCTGGGCCCGGCACACTCCCACAGGGACGACCAGGAGCCGACATCATTCCAGCCGGCATCGAGTGGTACCACCACTGCTTTATCGGTTTTTTCCATCACGGCGTAGTCGATGGAAATGGCCTCGCTTTTTGCAAAGCCCAGCTCATCCAGACGAATAAAATCAAGGTCTGGTTGCGCATTATCCAATGCCTCGCGGCAGGCACTGAGCAAGTCTGGCGAATAAATCTCAAGCTCTGACAGCAAAGTCGAAGCTTTAAACATAAACATGCCGCTGTTCCAGTAATAATTGCCTGAGCTGACATATTGCTCGGCCGTTGGCAGATCAGGCTTTTCAACAAAAGCTTTAACGCGACTGATAATGCCTTTTTCATTCGCTTCGATATAACCGTAACCGGTATTCGCATTGGTCGGCACAATGCCGAATGTGACCAGCGATCCTTTTTCAGCCTGTTCTCTGGCCTGCGCGATGGCCGTCTGAAAGGCAGACACATCAGCAATGACATGATCCGCAGCCAAAATCAGTAATAGCGGATCATCGCCGTCACGCATGGCCTGCAATGCGGCGGTAGCCATTGCAGGCGCTGTATCTCTGGCCACCGGTTCCAGCAGGATGGTGGGCGACGCCAGCTTCAGCTCCTGTAACTGTTCCGCCACCATAAAACGATGCTCATTGCTGCAGACAATAGTGGGCGGCTCAAGATCAGGGACACCGTCCAGACGCATCAGCGTTTGCTGAAACATGGTGTTGTCGCCAAACAGAGACAAAAATTGCTTGGGCTTATGCTTGCGGGACAGTGGCCATAAACGCGTCCCACTTCCTCCTGACATGACTACTGGAATCATTGGATTCTCCTCGTTAATTCAGCAACATTAAATTCTGGGTTGAGATTAGAGTTAGTCACTACCGAACAAGTCGCGGGTATAGACTTTGTCAGCGACATCCCGGATCTCGTCGACCATGCGGTTGGCGATGATGACGCTGCTTCTGGCCTTGAACTCATCAAAATCGCGAATCACTTCCGAATTGAAAAAGCTGTCCTCTTCCAGCACTGGCTCGTAGATGATGATCTCTACCCCTTTGGCCTTGATTCTTTTCATGATACCCTGCACCGATGAGGCCCTGAAGTTATCGGAGCCGGATTTCATAATCAGGCGGTAAATACCGACGACGCGGGGTTTTAACTTCAGAATACTGGCCGCCACATGATCTTTACGGGTGGTGTTGGCATCAACGATGGCATTGATAATGTTATTGGGCACGTCCCTGTAATTAGCCAGAAGCTGCTTGGTATCCTTGGGCAGACAGTAGCCGCCATAGCCAAAAGAGGGGTTGTTGTAATGATTGCCAATACGCGGATCCAGACAGACCCCGTTGATAATCTGCCGGCTGTCGATCCCGTGGATTTCGGCATAGCTGTCCAGTTCGTTGAAGTAAGCGACCCGCATCGCCAGGTAGGTATTGGAAAACAGTTTGACCGCCTCAGCTTCCGTCGCCTGCGTAAACAGCACCGGAATATCGGCTTTGGCTGCGCCCTGCACCAGTTTGTCAGCAAAGGTTCTGGCTCTGGGAGAATCTTCGCCCAGGATGATGCGCGATGGATAAAGGTTGTCATACAAGGCTTTGCCTTCACGCAAAAACTCAGGCGAAAAAATAATGTTGTTGCAACCCAGGCTGTGTTTAATATTTTCGGTATAACCCACCGGTACTGTGGACTTGATGATCATCACCGCTGAAGGGTTAATGGCCCTTACGTCCTCTATCACCGCTTCCACCGAGCTGGTGTTAAAAAAGTTGGTCTCAGGGTCGTAGTCGGTCGGCGTCGCGATCACCACATAATCGGCATTTTGATACGCCTCCTGTTTATCCAGTGTCGCTGTCAGATTCAGTGTTTTATGGGCAAGAAAATCTTCGATTTCAGCATCGGCAATCGGTGACTTTCCGGCATTTATCAGTGCCACTTTCTCGGCGACAAGATCCAAGGCCACAACCTCATTGTGCTGGGCCAGTAAAACGGCATTGGAAAGTCCCACATAACCTGTACCTGCTATCGCTATTTTCATAAATTCTTGTTCCTGTTAAATCTAAAGAAGATTGCCCAATCTGTAGCCGTGGGCATTCCCGTCGTCATTTTTAACCTTGAGAAACATACATCTTTGATGTTCCCGTATTGAATAGCTGCTCAAACAACGGCACCAGTAATTTATTGCCGTGTTCATTAAAGTGATCTTCATCGCTGGTGATTGGCAGACCATCTATGATTCCCGGGCAGACACCGTTGTCACACAGGTAGGGAATCGGATCGAGTAAGGTGACGTCACACTGTTGCCTGCTTTGCTGTAAGGCTTTCAGCACGGTGCTATTTTCAGCATGATGATGCGCCGTGCTTATCGCGTATTCGCCCATTTCGTCATAAAACAACAGTGCTCGCGAGGCTTCTTTCGCCACGTTATGATGCTGCTCAGGAGTCGGTTTCATCACTGCCACAGGCCGCTTTGCAGAAAAACTGCAGAAGGTGTCGACAATGGCGCTGTTGACCTCATCCAGGAATCCGGGCGCGTCATTACGCTCATATACGGATTCGAAATACACTGCCGGTTTCTTTTCTATTGATGAGCCAAACATGAAAGAAAAGCGGTTGATGATGATCATCGGGATTTGTTGCGGATACTGCTCAAGCTCTGCCTCGACCCACTTTACAAAGTTGGCACACTTGTCATTAGGGTGGTTCTGTAACCAGTCCGCCAGCATCACACCGGATAAAGTCGGGCAACTATCGTGGTAATAATGCACCACACCATGTCCATATTTAGCAGCTGCCCGGGCAATCGCAGTCACCTGCGAGGTGGAATGACTGTCACCAACAACAATGGCGCCGATATTGTCACTGTTACCATAGATACAACTCGGCATATCGTCGTTGAAGGTATCGATCCTTTTGCATTCAAAAGGGTTTTTATTCTGTGCCTGAAAGGCGATGTTATCTATCTGAGGCGCAATCCGACCGTCGATGCGGTGATTGGCAAAATTCACTGCGACGATGACCAGAACAAAGGTGATAGAAAAAATCACCGAGACCTCTTTTTTTAATGGCAGGCCGGAAAACACTCGTCTGGTGGGGGTTTCTATAAACTGATAAGAAACATGGGCCATGGCAACACTGACCAGCAAAGCCGTGACAATCGCCTGATTGCTGTCTTCAACAGACATGAAAAACAACAATACGATGGCTGGCCAGTGCCACAAATACAGTGAATAGGAACGATCGCCCAGCCACTGAAAAACAGGATTGCTGGTGAAAACCGACCGGGGCTGGTTCACGAAAATCACCAGCGCTGCCCCCAGCACCGGGATAAGCGCCCAGTAGCCCGGCCACAACAGGTCCTCATTGAGCAGAAACAGACTGCCTATGATCAGCGCCCAGGCAAGATAAAACAGACTCTTTTTATCCTGATACCTGGCTAGGGCCGGCCATATTTTGGGTGCCAGGTAAACCAGCCCGCCGGCCAGTAGCTCCCAGCCCCGCGAAGGCAACAGGAAGAATGTGGGAATCGGATAAAGCTGTACCACCACGATGTTCAGCAGCAGCGAAGCCAGAAAAGCCAGCAACAACACTGTCCAGAGAGTTTTTATGGACGAAGTCAGTTTACTCACGACCATCAGGAAAATCGGGTACAGCAAGTAAAACTGGGCCTCCACCGACAGCGTCCAGCTATGCAGCAGCCACTTGTCAAGGGCACTAGAGTCAAAGTATCCGGCATTGTCCCAGTAATAAATATTGGAGACGAAACCCAGCGCTGCGGCAGCCTCATTCGACAGACTCTGGTAGTCCGGTGTGGTCAACAGAAACCAGCCCATCGTCAGCAGCGTCACCACCAGAAACAACAGGGCCGGCAGAATTCTCCGCACTCTGGACATGTAAAACTTGACGATGGAAAACTGGCCCTGCTGATTGCCCCCCAGAATAATGGAGGTCATCAGAAAGCCGGAGATCACAAAGAAAATATCCACCCCGGCAAACCCGCCCGGCAACTGATAGGCAAAAGGCAGGTGATAGAAAACAACGGCAAGCACAGCCCAGGCTCTTAGCCCGTTGATGTCTTCTCTGAAAGGAACTTTACTCGGTAAATGTTCCACAATCAGGCTCGCAAAAAGATTCTGAACAAGAAAACCGGAATGCCAATGACATAACGCCTGAATAAGCGACGAGGCTCTTTCAGCAGGCGGTAAAGCCATTCCAGCGAACACTTCTGCACCCATGCCGGTGCCCGTTTAAAGCGTTCAGCATAAAAATCAATAATGGCTCCCCCGCAAATAACCAGACCGGCGCCGTCGATTTCCTCTCTGATCCTGGAGGCCAGCATTTCCTGCTTGGGCATACCCATGGCCAGGATAATGACGCTGAAACGCTGGGGAGCGATATGTTGTTTGAGGAAACTGAGGTAGGACTCAGTCGGATAGAAGCCGTCCTTGATGGCTTTGGCCTGACCATCAAGTAAACGATAACTGCCTTTTTCCAGCCAGGGGGACTGGGTACCCAGCACAAAATAGTCGGTGTCGACGGTATTGAAGGTATCCACGATCTGAGGGATCAGATCAGTACCGTTAAGGTTTGCCCCCTGTGGACTGGAGAAATACTTCAAGGCCAGGCTGACACCAATCCCATCCCGCAACATAAAGTCCAGACGCTGGAAGCTGCTGAAGGTTATCTCATCATCCAGCATCAGATTAAAGCCATGCTGGTTGAGAAAGCCCACCGTGGTAAAGCTGGCTTTGGCCTTTGACTGACGGCTCAAATCATTCAGAAAGGCCACACTGTTATCGTAAATGGCCAGTTGCTCAATGATTTGCTGCGCTTTTGTAGGTGATTCAGACTGCGTAGCCATCGACAATACTCCTCGCCACTGCTCTCCAGGAAAAGGTTTCGGCAAACTGTTTTGCTTTTTCGCCCTGTTGGTCGGACCAGGCACTGACCAGTGCCTGGTAGCCGGCTTCGAACTCTGAATGCTCGTAACTGAATAAGCCGCCAACGCCGGACTCGGCGATGAAGCTCTTGAACGAGTCAGGCTTTTTTGACAGGAAAGGCACCAGGCCATAGGACATCAGCTCGATAACACTCAGACCGAAGCCTTCGTATTCCGATGCGCTGACCACAAAGCGGGAAGCTTCAAGATGCTGACGGATTTGCTCATCATCAATATTGAACAGTAACTGCACCCGATCCTGGGCCTGTAACGACTCGACCAGATTCTCCAATTGCGCAGCATCACCGGTTGCCCGGTTACCAATAATCCTCAATTGACTGTCACCGGCAGCAAGACGATTAAACGCAACGATCAGCCAGTCCAGTTTCTTATTCGAACTCAAACGGCCCAGGTAGACCAGGTCATTGTGACTATCAGCCGTCTGCGCAGGACCAAACTTCTGGAAGGCAACGCCATTTTCTACCAGTTGGCAGTCTTCCCTGATTTGCTGAAACAGGGCGTTGTCATTATTACTGATGGTAAACACCACGTTGACCGGCCGCAGACTGAAACGGGTGACCGTTTTGAAAAACAATTTCTTAAAGTTCTGTTGGCGGGGGGTATGAAAGAATCCTCCATGGGTGGTCAAGACCAGTTTAGCTGTCAACAGACCCAGCCGCTTGAGCAGTGACAAGTAATCAATAAAAAAATCGACGGCATGCACATGAACAATATCAAACTGGTTCAACAGCTTAAGCGGGAAGCGCGCTATCGGATAACGCTTTGAACCCAGCCAGTTGAACCGCTTCACCGGCACGCCCTCGACTGTCGCCGTATCGGACAGCCGCTCACCGGACTGGAAATTAGTGTTCAGGGTGTACACCTTGACATCATGTCCCAGTCTTTTCTGTTCTACCGAGAGGTTAAGTACATAATCTTCCAGGCCACCAATACTCGGTGAGAACTGGCGAACAATATGTAAAATTTTCATTACTGAGTTCCTATGCTCAATCGTGTTGACAAGCAGTGAACGCAAGGCTGCCAAAGCGACTCCCGTTCCCGTTTTTAGCTAGCTATTCGCAGCGAGCTAATTGACAAAGGATTCCAAGATCTCGACCTGCGGATACTTGCTGGCATCCGGCGGGTAAATATTGAATCTGTAGTTCTCAAACCAGGGATCAGCGACCCAGTAAGACCAGCCATACCAGACTTCGCTGTTGTCCTGCATATAGGCGAGCATGTTGTCCAAGGCTTGCTGGCAGGTTTCACTCTGTCCCGTGGCAAATTCACCCAGAAACCCCTGGTAGCCATTGTCTTTCAGCCATCGCGTGAAAGTCGTCAGGCGTTCTACGCCAATATCTGCACTGACACATTGATCGTTGCTGCCGGTTGAGTACTTATCGAGATACTGATGCGCCTCGAAAATAATATTGTTTTTGGGGTCTTCAATATTTTTAAGCGCTTCGCCATTCGAATACTCGCCATCCTTGTGCAGCCAGCGAACCGCGCTCGAATAAAACGTCCCCGGCACCAGGATCTTCTGCTCTGCGCCAGTCTGGCGAATCGCATCAATCCCCTTTTGAGCCATTACCGACCAGGTCTTGGCATCCTGTTTGAACGGCTCATTCATCAGGCCGAAGATAAGATGGTCTTGCTCACTGTAATGGCCGGCCAGTCTGCGCCAGAGATCAGCAAAAGCAGCAGTTGGCACGGCGTCACTGCCAATCACATCGCCTTTGTAGCGGGCATAGTTATGCACATCCAGCACCACCAGCAGGCCCTGTTTGTCAGCCTGCTCCACAAAGGCGTCAATACCCGCCAGATACTCTTCATTGAAAGGCTGGTTCAAGCTCGGCTGCAGGCGCTCCCAGGTAAATGCCAAGCGGATAATGTCAAAGCCGAAGTCCGCGTAGGTTTTGACATCCTGCGCCGACGGGAAGTGATAGGCCTGACCGGGCTCGCCCGGATAAACATGCCCGGCTATCCCCGGCCCCGGAAAGTTGATCCCGGAAAGTGGCGTGTCAGCTCGGCCCGGGACCGAATACATCAATGCCATCAGACACAGCAACACTAATAGATACCGGTAAGATCTGACCTTATCCATATTGCATCCTCCTAGCAGGGAAAATATATTTCGCTGACTTCCAGTAACGCACCAGAAGCAGGTTGACAGGCACCAGCAACAGCGGAGCAAGCAGTCCCAGCAAATTACCGGCAATGATGTGGATATAAGCTTGCGTAAACCCGAGCTTGAGCAACACCACCCTGATGCCGGCCTCGGGAATGATGTGAGCCAGGTAAATAATGAAACTGTTCATGCCGATAAAAATCAGACAAGCATGCAGGTTTTGCAGCACACGACTGTCGCTGTTCTCGACGCGCCGCTGAACCCACTCAGCGATGTAAGCGATCGCCTGGTAACAGCTGTACACCGCAGTCAAAGAAAACAGGTAAAAATAGGCGTTCGATTGCCGGTACAGGCCTAGGTACAGCACTATACTGCCCGCGAAAATCAGCATATAAAGGGCTAATCCGGTCCTCGACTGTGCCACGGCCGGTGAAGACAGCCACACGCCCATCACGAAATATGGGAAGAAAAACAGGGCTTCGCCAAAGGTCTGCCCCGCCATTTTGAAACTGATAGCGTCAAGACCAAGCATGTTGCCCACACTCAGTGCTGCCATTGTCAGCACGGCCAGCACCAGCAAAGTTTTTTTCCCCATGCCGAGTTTGATCAATACAGCGGAGAAACAGGCGATCAAAAACAACGCCCATAAAAACCAGAACTGCTGTTTGGGCGGAAAAGGCGCCTGAATAACATAGTCCAGTGAACGCTCGACATTGACGTTGGCAGACGCCAGATACTGAATGCCGCTTTGCGTATATGACCAGAAAATAAGCGGCACGATAAACAGCAGCACATTGCGCTTGAAAAAATCGACCAGGCTGGTCTTAGCCAGGGTTTGCTGAATAAACATGCCCGACAGAAAAAAGAACAAAGGCATATGAAACAGGTAAATCGCCCGATCCAGGTTCAGCCAGAATGGGCTGTCTGCGGGCAAAATATCAGCATTGATCAGGCCTCTGATGGTATGGCCCCAGACCACCAGAATGATGCCCAGCATCTTGGCGTAATCCGGTCCAATTTGTCGCTGCAGCGCACTCATGACCCGGCCCCGCGCTTATCAGGTAAATTCGCCTGCTTGTAGAGATAGCCCATCATCATCCACATCGGCGCGGCAATTTTAATGGTGAAAACAGCAGCGCCAATCATCAGGTTGACAGCAATAAACCCGTTCATCGCAAACACATAGCGCTTGCTGGCCGGCTGGTCCGAGCGAACGACTAAGGCTACATAAAGCCAGAACAGAATCAGACCGAACAGACTAGTCGCGTAGATCAGATAACTGTAGCCACTGTCAGCCACACTGTGGATGCCAGCAAGATTGCCGGTCAGCAAGGTGGGCAGGTCAGCTTCGGACAACAGGTATAAAGTAAAGCCAATACGCCCGGCAAAAGAATCTGACAAGGAAGTCTGGCTGGGATCATAAAACAGCACTGTCGACAGCAGCAGGAGAACCGGGATAAAGGTGACGGCAAACCATCTGGGGAACAAGGGTGACAGGTAAAAGCAGGGGATCATCGCCAAGGCGAACAAGGCACCGGTACGGGTATCGTTGGTCAGAATAAGAAACACACTACCCAGCAGGAAAAACAGCACCGCCTTTTTGCCCATCTGCTGACTGAAGCCCATCAGGAAAATCAATGTCACCATCGCGAAATTAGCCAGCGATACCTGTTCTAGAAACAGCGATGAAATCCGGTGAGAGGACAAGAAGTTGAAAGAAAACCGTGAGCTGTAGCCCAGCGAGTTACGGAATAAGCCCGAGTCGCTGTACTCGAAGGGTTCGATGCCCCGGGTCTTGAAGAAATACTGTTCCGGCTCAAACAGCCATACGTAAGCTTCGGTGGCAAAAATCTCGATCGCAGCAACGCTGAGCACCGCAGCCATTAATATTTTAAAAGTAAAGATAATGTTCCGGCTGCTGAGAAAGGTGCCCAGCAACAGAAAAGCCACCATAATCAGACAGTCGCGGACGATCTTGATGAAGGTCGCCTCATTGCTCAGCATCACCCAGAACGACAGTAAACACATGCCCAGCAGGAACAGGATATGTGGCCGTATGTCCGGTACTTGCTTCAGCCTGGGCAGCAGAAACAGCATTACGCCCGCCAGCACCAGTGCTTCTGTGATAGCGACATGCGCTGAAGACAGTGACATGAGATGGGCATTGATGAACGCCAGAATGGCATTATAGGCAATCGCAAATATCACCAGCCAGCCAGGCAGACCAGGGCCTCCCCACTGACGGGGCAACTCAGAATGCACTGCGGTTGCTGTGGTTTGTTGATAATACATCAGCCGGGTTTCAACTCACTAAAGCGCGGTAATCGGTGCCCGCAGCTTCAATCATCTGCTCGATAAAAGCGTCGTATTGCGCAGCGATAGTGCTGACTGAAAAGCGTTCAGCATGTTGTTGCAGTTTCAGCCTCACTGACCTGGATGCCAGTTGATTCGCTACCGCGGCAAGACAGGCTGCTCTGACCTTTTCAGGGTCATCCGGCTCAAACAGCTGACCGGTTTCACCTTCCTTGACCAGCTCTTTCAAACCGCCTCTTGCCGAAGCAATCACTGCGCGTCCGTGAGAATAGGCCTCAATGACAGTGCGGCCAAAGGGTTCATTCCACATCGAGGGTACGATTACAAAGTCCACCTCACGATAGACGTCTTCAGCCGCGACCCAGCCCAGAAACTGGATACGTGCCGAGGGATATTTTTGCTTCAGATGCTGGACATAGTCTTCTTTGCCGGTGCCGGCGATCTTCAACTCATAATCATCTGGCAGAGACTGGAATGCCTGTAGCAGCAACTCGACCCCTTTCTCTGGCTCGATGCGGCCGAGGTAAGCAAAACGCCTGGACGCCGACTCATCATCAATATTCACATCAGGCGGTGCTTCGACAGGGTTGAAAATCACTGTTTTCAGGGCATTGCTGAAATACGGGCGATGCTTTTGCAGGATAAAATCGCTGATGCCGATCAGGCCGTTCACTCTGGCAGCACTGCGGGCCCGCCCGATGGTGCCGGTGCGGCAGCTCAGACAGCGGGATTTGCAGTTCTGACCTTGACGGAACATCGTGCCTTTAAAGCACAGGGTGTAATAGCTGCGCAGGATATGGGCGACCGGTATATTCAGCTGATGACAGGCTACCCAGACACTGTTACCAAAATTTTCGATTGTGCTGGTGAGCACCGCATCAGGCTGGATAGTCTCTAGCTCTGCCAGTAATGACCGCACCGCCCGCGGGTTCACATTTTCTTTGAAATGCCAGATCAGCTTCCTGACCGGCGGTTGGCTGTGCTTGAAGTTCCAGTAGATATTGGGTGTGCGGATTGCTTTGACCAGCACCTCACCATCCCTGAATTGATGCACCTTGTGATCCACCGTTAATACCGTGACCTCATTACCCAGATAAGATAAGCCTTGAGCCAGCAGTTGGGTGGACTTTTCCCCGCCCCCCTTTATGTTGGGCGGATAGGCGGCTGCGATAATACATAATTTCTTCATCTCAGTTCCTCATGCTCAGGGCAAGTCAGCCTGCAACTCTTTAAACAGCTGTCTCAGGTTGGTTTGAACCTGCTGTTTCCCAAACAGGGCGGCAGACTCAGATAAAATGGTGTTCTTGGTTGAGACTCTTGGCTTGTTGATAACAGCATCAAGCTCGCCCACGGAACTGAACAACTCCAGACCGCTGAAGTCTTTATCGCGCTTAAGCCAGTTCAAAAAGGCCTGTTCTGAAGCAATCACCGGCACGCCATAACTGATGGCATGAAAAAAGCTGCCGCTGACAATCATCTCTTCATTGTCATGTGAGAGGATGGTGGCCTTGGCAGCAGACATGATGGCTGCAATTTCTTCATCGGGTATGAAGCGAATATCAAAATCAATATTGCGCCCTTCTGCCTCGGCAATCAGCTCACTGACGTAGTCATGGTCCGAAGCCGGCCCGGCTATAAGCAGCTTTTCCCTGTCAGGCCAGTTTTCTATAATGCTGTGGATTTGCTTGTAGCGCTCAACCCGTCCGAACATCAGGTAGTAGCTCTGCTGTGGTTCGGCACTGTCAACACGCTGCGCATCAATACCTGTCTCATAGAGTGGGTGAGGGATATAGAAGTAATCCTGATTCTCTAGGTGACCTGAGTGAGCGACTTTCCTGTCGAACAACAATTCGCCGAAATCAACGATTTTCCGTGTCAGTCTCGCCTGCAGCCTGGGCATATCGTGCGGACAGATGTTATGCCTGACGTAAACGGTTTTTCTGGCAGCCAGCTTGAAGAACAGAATGTAAACCAGGAATTTCACTATGCCGAACAAAAATAATTTTTTCCCCTCGCTTCTGAGGTTATTTTCCAACCAGTTGATCACCGCAATATCGTACTTTTTGTAACACAGCGTCTTGTGTGGTCTGAGCACGATGTCTTTGATATTGGGCGCATAGCAAAGCGGCTTGCCGACCACAGTTTCAATGTGCTCAACCATGTTTGACGTGTATTCATTGGCGCCGTCAGGTTCTGGGTAAAAAAGTATTTTCATCCATCTACTCTGGTTCGTTGAAAGTCACTGGAGCCTTTGGGCTTCACACCCTATAATTCCGGCTCTGCCGATGCTGTGATACAGACCACTGTTCTTTTATTCTGCAGCTCGCTGCCACACAAACCCCGGCATGGCCGCTTTTGGCAGTGCTGTTCCCGATTGACTCAAGCTTGAGTGTCATGATGGCTGCTGGAAATTTTTGTTAGCCAAAAGCCGCACCTGCTCGATGTTTTGTGCCAGCTTAGCGAGGTAGTTTTCATGGTTGTTCTGAACAAGGTCTATCAAGCTGGCCACCCTGGCCCCGAAGCCCGGTTCCGGCTCCAGAGACAATTCGGGCAGCGAGAAAAACTTCATCAGGCCATCCACTTTCCCCTGCGTTGAGAGCACGATGGCGGGAGTACCAGCATTGAGAGACATAATTGACAAGTGCATTCGCCCGGTCACCACCAGTTGGGCTGCTTGTGCCAGGCGTTTAACCTGATCCGGTTCAAGCAGCCTGTTAACAAAATAGATGTCGGGGTCACTGGCAGCGATGGCTTCACAGACATCAAGATCATTGGCGCCATCACGAATCACATGAGGCAGTAACACCACGGCATACTGCTTTTCATGCAGCTTATTGATGATGGCCTTGTACTCTTCGATCTGATCAATCTCTTTTGCTATCAGGCCGCTGGCGTTTACCAGTGCCACCGGCTTGTCCCGGCAGTAACCAAGCACATCATCAATGCCCTGATCCTGCTGATTGGGATTGGCAAAAACCAGGTCGGCTGTTAATGCCGTGTTGCGCATGCCCAACTCATTCAGACGCTGGTGCGAGACGGCATCCCTTACCAGCAGTGAAACGCCTGTTTTGTCAGCAAGGCGCAGCGCCGCAACAGCTTTACGGTGAGGTCGATTATTCCAGCTGAACCCGAGGATTCGTGATGGCACCCCCGCCTTCATTGCAAATATGCCTGCATAGGCCCGCATGGCAGAAGCGTGTGGGTTGTAGCCGCCATCCATCACATCAGCGCCTATCACCGACAATGATTTCAGTCTTGGGAGCAAGCGTAGAAAGCGGACAAAGTCACGCACAAAAGCATGCGGCTGCCCGTAAATCAGACCGGGCATTGTTATGACCTCGACATCCAGCGAGTACAGCGGCGGAATGCTTAAGGCATTCTGATTGGTGGTAATAATCAGTTTCTTATCGGCCACATTGTGCAGAAACGACTCCAGCATCGCCTGATCACCAATATTGCCGCCGCCCGGCGCGGCGATAAGCGCTGAAGTATCCGGCCTAACAAGCCGCTTGCCCCTACTGCGCATGCAAAAGAGCAGAAAGCGCCCCATCATGACGTTGATAAATGTCGTGGGGATGCAGTTTTTAATAAGCTGTTTCATCAGGCTAATTTCACCTTGTTGAGGTAATGTCGTAATTCAAAAAGCTGATTGACGCTGTGTCTGAATATCGGAATCAGACAATAGGCCACAACCAGCAGGCCTGCCAGCAACAGCCAGCCCGAAGCGATCCCCTGTAGCAGTCCCAGTTCAAAATCCGCCACCATTTGTGCAGACAAAAACGCGGCTGAAAAATAAACGGCAGCCACCACCAGCGGTGTCACGATCATGCGCCTGACCGGAATGCCGGTATCTTTGAGGCACACAATCCCCAACAGCCACGACACTGCAAGGCCAATGGAATAGCAAAGCGCCACGGTCGTTATCGTGCCCATCAGGCCCAGCGCTGTGATCGCAATAATCAAAGGCCGGGTTATCAGGCTGAGTCTGAACAGACGGTTGGTGATGCCTTTACTGAGAAAGACCCAGTAACTGCTGTAGCCCAGCACCAGGAATACGCCGCCCGCTGATAAGGCCTGAAAAACCGGAACCAGCTCAGTCCATTGCGGGCCCAGCACCAGCGCCACCAGCCGCTCTGTCTGGGTCACGATAAGTACCAGTCCCAGGCAGATAAGGTGGACGATAATGTTCTGCCCAAACACCAGAAACTGGTTGTACTTGTGCCTGTCTTCATTCTCCAGTCTGGAAAGCACCGGCACAGCGACTGCCTGTGAGGGCGCGCTGAGCTGGTTCAGCGGCATCATCAAAATCTGCATCGCCCGCTCAAAAAAGCCCAGCGGCGTGGCACCGAACTTATAACCAATCATCACCACCGGCATATTCTTGGATAAATAGCCCAGCACTTGTGCGCCCATCAGATTCCAGCCGAAGGAGAAAAGCTGTTTAGTGCCCGCCTCACGCTGTGGCAGTCCCGGCCACCAGCGTGACAACAGGGCATAGAACAGCAGAAAAACCAGTGCCTGCACGATCTGCTGGTAAACAATCGCCATGTAGGAATAACCCGTGTAGGCAAGGTAGATCCCGATAGCAATGCCGATCAGGGTGCCCACTAACTCAACAGTGATCAGAAAGCCGAACTTCAGCTCACGGTTCAGCTTGGCCTTGAACTGTGACGCTGCACCATTGAGCAGAAAGATCAGTGACAGAAACTGTGCGATCTCAATGAGCTCAACCCGGTTGTAAAAATCAGCAATGACTTGGGCTAAACAGTAGGCCGCGAGCGTTAAACCGCCACCAATCAAAAGATTGGCCCAGAATAAATTACTGGCCTGTTTATGCGTCAGTTCCCGGGTTAGTATTGCGGCTGTCGACAGGCCACAATCGCGGATGATTTCACCAATGCCATACAAAGACACAATCATTGCCACCAGCCCGAAACTCTCGGGTTCGAGCAGCCGCGCCAGAATGATCAGATTCAACATCTGCAGCAACACTTTACCGGCCTGCCCCGACATCATGATCATGCCGCCACGGGCGGCTTTTGAGGCTAAGCCCATCGGGTCACTCCGGATTGGCTGATGTTGAAAAGACGCATGGCAGGATCAGTGCTCGACGATAAGATCAGACAGCGGCCTTCTGGCAGACAATGGCACCACGGTATCGTCAGCGGCATAGCCAATTGCCAGGAAGGTCAGGATCTTTTCATTGTCGGGAATAGCGCCGGTACGGTGGCCTTGTTGATCGCGCCTGGGATCCACACACCAGTTCAGACAGCAACTCGCCAGCCCCATTGATTGCAGGGCGTAAAGCAAGGACATCAGAAACAGGCCGCCGTCGAGTGACGGTTCATT
The DNA here is from genome assembly GCF_947259025.1 of uncultured Methylophaga sp. GTDB lineage: Bacteria > Pseudomonadota > Gammaproteobacteria > Nitrosococcales > Methylophagaceae > Methylophaga. Next base: position 323,763 of record NZ_CAMYKO010000006.1, on the reverse strand, counting down.
TCTCTCGGTGGAATCGAAAAACGCCCCCATATCGCAGCAGACCACAGCTAGCATCGGAATGGTATGACCAAAACCACGATTGCCGTTTTGCAATTCCAACATCCGCTCAATGTCGTTTTTGTCCTGATACAGATGCAGACGCCAGGGCTGCCGGTTACAGGCACTGGGGCTCAGTTGAGCCAGCGCTGCTGCTTTCTCGACGATGTCCATTGAAACCGGCTGGGACTTGAAATTGCGTGTGCTTCTTCTGCTCAGCGCCAGCGAATACAGTACGTCATAACTGTCTTCGGGCAGGAGCTTGAAATCGATGGGCGTTCTATAGCTATCCTCCGTCTTGTCCTGCACGGATAAGAAAGCATTGAGTTCGGTCAGGGTTTGCTTTACCTGCGTGGTTTGAGGGTCGATGTTCTGGACAAAGTCACGATAGCCCTCCAATACCCCAATCGCTGCTTTGTAGACAGTAGCGTCACAAGACAGGCGATCCGAGCGCCATTTTCTCAACAGCATTAATGTCTGCTGCGCCGGATACTGCCCGAAAAAACGCCGGTTTTCGGGCGGTAAACACAGGCCTTTTTCCAACTTGTGATACCAGAAAATGAGCTCTGAACTGCGTTTTGAATAGTTGACCGTGCCCGAATGCTGCCAACCCATATGTCTGGCGTTCACTTTTTTCTCGTAGCGGTAACAGCGGTATCTCAACAGACTACGATTAAAACCATCCCGGCGCCTTTTCAGAAAAGGCTTTAAACCGGGGATCATTGAAACGACATTCTTGGCTAATGTTTCCATAGTAAAGTTCTTAATGTTGATAATTAGGGCGTTTACTAACGCGTTATAAAAGACTTGAAATCAGTGGCTTTGGGTCAACTCAGCACCAAAAAAGCGGGGCTTTTCTGACACAGCGAGATGACGGTAAAAGTCCCTGACAAAGTCAGTCATGTTGTTTAATGCCGTTTCCTCATCAGCCTCGATGGTGGAAACCCTGAACACCAATCCATCCGGAATAATATTGTTGAGCCCATATTCAACAGTCACCTGCTTTCTCTCAATGTTATTCCGGTAGAGCCGCTCACCAGCGACCGTCCAGTAAAGTAAGGGCTCGACCCGATTAGCTCGTTGCGTTTTCATATATTTCACTTGCAGTTGTCTGCCATCAGCCAGCATCAGCGGCAACGATCTTTTTTCCAAAACCTCGAAACCCTGCGCGGGGTAACAGGCCTCCGGCAAATGCACCGCCAGACCGGAGCGCTGATTTTCCGAGTAAGCCACCGACAACATCACCTTTTGATTATCTGCATTAAAATAGGTCTCACTCAGTCGATCGGTGTAGGCGCTATCCAGCTTTTCATCCAGCACTGCACTGGTAACCAACACATCACTGGTCTTAGCCAGCTGCCAACTGCCCAGCACCGGTTTGATATGGGTCATCAGTGGCTCGCGGTGTTTGATATTGGCCAGGTAGTCGGTGGGGGTGGCCCACACCGCCAGCGTGGCCGTCAAAACCATCAGAGCTGAAACACTGCATACCTTTAACCAAGTCATCGCTCATCGCCATTGTGTTTGTGGCGCCGGCTTCAAACACGCAGACAGCAGCGTATCCACCAGCATGATCAGCAGCAATGCCACCAGGAACAAAAATAAGCCCGCAAAATCATGTAAGTAGGACTGCCCCACTTCATCGCCAAAGTAATAGGTGATCAGGATCAAAGCTAAAACCCGCGTCACATTGGCGGTGAAGGAAATCGGCACAATCGCCAATGCCAGCAGTCCGTTACGCAACAATGAGTCATGCTTTACCAGGTGCAGATAAAGCAGGCCCATCGCTTCCAGAGAAATTAAAGTCTGCAGACCGGCACATGCATCTGCCACCAGTAGCTGATACGGACCGACATACATCACCACTCCATTGCGGGCTACCGGATAATCAAACCAGTAGAGTATTGATTCCGCCACATAGGACACCGCGATCTTCATCGGTAAGGTCACGGCATCAACAATAAAGCCCGGTATCGGCAATAAAAACAAAAGAAAAAACACCGGGAACCATAGCGCCAAGAGGCTTTTCCAGCCCCGGGTCATCAAAATCAGGCCGATAACGACGGGAACCAGGGCGCCGACATCAAAAATCAAAATGTCCTGTGAGCGTCCCAGCAGATAAAGCAACAGCCCGAAAAAAAAGATCACCGCACCCAACAAGGGCTGGGGACTGGCTGTCGAACTGCTGAGCAGCGCCGCTCGCTTTTTCCAGAACAGGACCAGTGTTATCAGCAATACAAATGGACCGTGGGCATGGTCCTCAGATTGCCAGAGCCTGTCCGATAAATTGAAAAAAGTGGGCAGGAACATGGCCAGCAGGGCAAAGACAATAGATAGCCACTTCAGATTGTCATTCTCATACAAATCAGCGTCGGTCTGCCCTGTAGCCATTGTTCAAGTACTGTCTTTTGTGCGTGCTTGATATCAGCTGTTGCTCAGTGATTGCCTGAGCAAGTCAAGTAAAGGCACCCGTCATTACCCTGCCTGATTAATATCAAACAAATTGACGACGACGATTACTCATAAAACCCACCAGCCCGAAACCGGCCATCATCAATGCCAGGGTGCTGGGTTCTGGGACGGGAGAAACAGAAGATGACAAGGTGTATGAGCCATTGTCTTGTGTCATCGCGTCAACCTGGACCAGATAGGTATCGGGGGCCAGATCATTAAAAGTCACAGACCCACTGTCCTGGCCATTGCCAAAGGTTTGGGACACGCCATTAGGCCCACTGACAGTCAGATTCAGGATGCCTTCATTGCCGTTAATGCGGAATGAATCAAAATTGAATGTCACATCCTCAGTCTTGGCCAGGGAAAATGAGTAATAGTTAGTGTAGTCACCCGCTGTATCAAAGCTCACCTGCACCGGCCCGCTGGAAACTTCATACGCTGAGGCCTCAGTGTTGCTTTGAGACGTGCCGTCAAACTCGACTGCTGCGTGAGCAAACGGACTCGCTAGCAGAAACAGGCTCAAGGTCCAGTACCTCTTCATAGCTATCTCCTCTCTGGTGTTATTAACAGTTTTGATGTTAAAACAGACGTGCCAGCAGAGATATGCTCCAAACCCCTAAAATTCTTTCAGCACCACCCCCACTGTGACAGCCTTGGCAATATCGAACTGCTGCTCAACCTTTTTTATTTCTTGGGTTTTGGTCTCGTTTTTACGGGCGACGATAACGCCACCGCCAACGTGAGAGGCGATAAGTTGTGCATCGGTGTATTCAAGCGCTGGAGGCGCATCAATCAGTACGATGTCATAGGCCTTCTCGGCAGCCTCCCAAAAGCTTTTTATCGACAACAGCTCCAGCGGATTGGGTAGTTTGGTTCCCGCCGTCAGGACATGCAGATTATCAAAGCCCCTCACCTTCTGGGTTTGATTCCCCCGTGACCTTCTTGCCAGGAGGTCTGACAGCCCTTGACTATTGTCCAGCCTGAATAAGTCATGCTGCATGGGCTTTCTGATATTGGCATCAACCAACAGGGTTTTATGTCCTATCTGGGAAAATAAAATCGCCAGATTAGCCACCGCATGGCTGGTCCCATGGCCATATCTCGCCGAGGTAAAAACCAAAGATTTGTTGTTCTCAAACCAGCGCAGAGACAGTTGTGTTCTCAATGCTCTGTATTCTTCGACTTCATCACCATCCAGGGTGAAAGCGACGAACACTTCGGGATCAATCGCTGCGCTATCCGGTGGCAGGATTCTGTATGTAAGCTGCTTGGCATCTGCCTTCATATTGCCCTCGTCTGTTAAAAATTACGCCATGCGCTCGGCAAGCTGTGCCCGTGATCTTTGCCCAGCTCACCGTGGCTGATTTACCCGGATTACTTCTGCGGCAGCAGTTGAGCCGTAGGCAATGAGCTGTTCTGATATTTTCTTTTTTTCAACTCGCCCAGTACCGGCAAGTCAATATCCTCGGTTGAACGCACCCGTGGACTGAGAAACTCCAGCCCCAGCGCCATGCCCACAGCCAGAAGGAAACCTAAAACAAAAGCCAGGAAGACATTGCGCTTCACATCGGGCGAGCTGGGATAAATTGGGGGCGCCGCCTGTGTCAGCACTGCCACATCACTCTGGTTGGTCTGGCCTTCCATTGACGTCTGACTGAACCTTTCAAGTGCCTTATCCAGGGTTTGTTGGGCGCTTTCCACATCCAGTTGTAATACCGCCAGTTGATCACGCTGCTGGTTCAGCTCCAGGATCCGCTGTTTTTGCTTATTGACTGCTGCTTCCAGCTCCTCTACGCGTTTATCAGAGATGGTTGCCGAGTTTGACAGGCCGCCGGTGACATTCTCGACTTCCCGTTGTAATTCCGTTTTGAGATTATTCACTTCGGCCAGGGCCGCCTGATATTGGGGATGATTCACATTCAAGCGCTGCTTGATTTTGGCCAGACTGGCTTGCGCCTTGTTGAGGTCGGCTTTCATGCTCTGTATGAGCGAGTTCTCCAGGATGTCCGGGTTCTGCTCGATACTGGTTGCTGTTGAGGCCTCATCACTGCGGGAGTTTGACTCAAGGGCATCGGCTTCAGCGTTAACCAACTCCTCGGACAGCTGTTCAAGCTTGGCATTTTCAACATCCCAGCGTTCTTCCAGCGCCACAATGCCTTTTTCCGACTGGTAGTCCGACAAGTTTTTTTCAGCTTCGATCAACTCATCCCGGTAAGATGCCAGCCGCTCACTGAACCAGTCAGCAGCTTCCAGCGATGGCTCGACCTTTAGGTGAAGATTGGTTTCAATGTAAGCATCGGCAAAGGCATTGGCAACGGTAGCCACAAACTTGGGATCAGTGCCGCTATAGCCTACTTCAATCACATTACTCTCTCGGGATGGCCGCACTATCAATTTATTTTGCAGCACGCCGGCCAGCCAGTCTTTGATATCCATCTCCCGGCTGGCATTGTTGTCAGCGCTACTGACCTCTTTGAACGCTTCGATTGCGTAGCGTGTCTCATCCAGTTGAAGCTGTTCAACAACTTTCAGGGCAACATTTTTACTGGAAATAACATCGACCTGTGTCGCCATGTACGTCGATGAAAGCTGTGGCGCCATGCTGTTACCGGTAACCGGGTCGGCGCCCTTATAGTTGATAATAAGGGTGGAGCTGGCCTGGTAGGTTTTGGGCTGCAACATTGTCACCACTGCCGCAGCCAGCACCGTCAGACCGAATACCACGATAATCATCACCCGACGGGCAAACAGTATTTTTATCAGCTGATTTAAACTCATGGACGGGTCCTTAGAAAAGCGCTTCTTTCACGTAAATAACATCGTCTTTTTGAATTCGGGTGGTGCCATTCACTTCATGGGTTTCAAATTCACCTTGTGCATTTTTTCGTTTAAGGGTGAGTCCATTCTCACTGCCACGGGGGGATAATCCGCCACCAATCGCCAGCGCCTGAAACACGGTCATATTGTTTTCATAGCGATAAGCGCCGCTGTTATTGACCTCGCCGTAAATGTAAAACTTCGGCTCACGGGGCACATAAATCACATCCCCCTCCTGCAGGGCCATGTTTTGTAACTTGTTTTCACCGGTAAACATCTCGTTCAGATTGATAACCGTGTGCTTTTCCTGCTGCTCTGCTTGGTGTCGGGTGACTGTCACCTCATCACTGCCCATCGATGCGATGCCACCAGCCAGCGCAATAAAATCGGACACGGTGCTGGACTCCTCAGTGATGGGGTATTTGCCAGGATTATTAACCGCACCGAGTACTGATACTTGTAGCCCGTGGACATAGATAATGTCGCCGGGAGAAACCGTCACATCAGCCTGCTGACCATTCAAGATGTCACTGAGGCTGAGCTTTTCCTTGCCCGGCTGGTCACCCTTACTGGAAATGATGGACACCGTGTCTGAGCCCAGTTGTGTAATACCACCGGCCATGGCCAGCACATCGGTCAGACTCATATCGCTGTGCAAAGGGATACGCTTGGGCGCCGTGACATTGCCCAGGATCGATACCTGCTGACTCAGAAATTCAGTCACCACGATATTGACTTGAGGCTTACGCAGAAATCCCTGACTTTCCAGTTGTGTCGCGATCAGTTTTTCCACCTGCGGCACGGATTTTCCGGAGATATTAACAACGCCAATCAGCGGGAAATTGATATTATCATCACTGGTCACCCTTGTTTCCGTGGTCAGGTCCGGGTTGTCATAAACGGTAATACGAAGCATGTCACCCGCGCCGAGCGGATTATCTGCCGCTGAAAGCCAGGTCGACATGCTGAGAAGTAAAACGAAGATCAGTTTTTTCATAATGGGCCCATCTTTATTCAAGTTGGATTTGGAATTACATTTTGATTGTTGCCGTCAGACTGAAAATATCGGCATCGAAATCACCTAATGGCAAGCTTGATTCACGCTCTAAGCGTTTATACCCGGCTGTGAAATCAAGCTGGGGATGTGGTTCGTAATTAAGGCTGAAAGCGAAGCTGTCATTGTCATCCTGGCGTTGCGCCACCGGACCGCTAACAAAGCCGGGGTCATCAATATCCTCACGGGACTCCCTCCGGTAGTTGGCGGCCAGCGTTAATTTTGCCGTGGGCAGCCATGACAGTTTCAGACTCTGGCCGAAGTTCTCACTGACACTGGCCTGCAGGTCATCACGGGGATAAGTCTCATCGAATACCGATAACTTGAGCCGGGTTTTGACCGTTGGTTTGTAGGTCATACTGAGGCGTTTATCAAAGGCCCCGTAGTCGCGCTCCGGTAAATTGTCGTAGTCTCTGCTGACATAGGCTGTCTGCATTTGAAAACTGGTTTTGACGCTATACTGCCAATCCACCACGACTGAAGCTGTATTCTGGGTATAGCCATCATCGATAGTGCTGACCTCGGTGACTGTGCGATTAGGATATTGACCCGCTTCCTGAGAGAGGCTGAATCCCACCCGGCTGCCTTTAGGTGTCAGGTAATCCAGTCCCACGCTAATGTTGTCGCTTTGAAAATCACCAATCCGCTGAATCGCCTCATCGTACTTGACTTCCCTGCCGGTATAGGAGAGCTTGCCCTGCCACCTGGGATGTATCAGCCAGTTCAGATTGAAAAAACGGTTTTGTTGTTCTCTCAAGTTGCCGGACAGCCCTCTGATATCGTTAAAGCTGGCCAGCGCGCGATTATACGTCTGCCCGACATTACCACTCAGATAATTGCCAAGCTGCCAGTTCCACTGGGTTTTTAAATAGCGTCCCTGGTAATCAAGTGTATTAAAGCGTTGGAAATCGTTATCACTGACTGCCGCCTTGACCAGCAATTTCTGCCTTGAATACTGCCAGTTGATATCGATTCCCAGCAGGTTTTTCTTCAGGGTGTCGGAACGGCCGCTCTCGCCCCCGACCCGGGACGAATTATCATCATCGATTCTCAGCAAGTTGGAGTCATAAACCAGACCACTGCTGTAATAGGGCGTAAAGGTATCGCCTTCAGCGGCAGCAGCGGGATTCAGCAGCATTTGTGACAAGCCAAACATAAGCATCGGCATTTTTACAGGCAGACTCTTCATGTAAATCGCTTGATTTAGTTGAGCCCCTGCAGACCTTTCTCTATGTATGACTTCTGGCTTGCTTCGGTCTGCAGTGCATCATCGTTAATTTCCGTTGTTTCCACTGAGCCGGGCTGAAAATTATCGCTGTACTCAATCACCGCATCATTTTTTAGCATTTCTACCGTTTTCTGTATCTGAGCCTTGCGTTGCTGACCTTTGAGGTGCTGCCTGATAGCCGGCGAGGCCATCTCCAGCTCAACCGGCTGAAGCTGTTTGTCTTTGACCTGAATAACCACCAGCCCGTCAGCCAGGTTGATAAACCCCATCTGGCCAACATCCAGCGTTGACAAGGGTTTCAGTAGACTTGGCGGAATATTCTCTGATGTTTTAGCTTTAGTGATAGCTTTGAAAGGAATCGCGTTATTGTTGAGCCAATCAGTGAAGTCGTTGAGCTCCTCCGTTTGCTGCACTTTTTTGTGTGCATTATCGAACTTGGCAATATCAGACTCCACAGTCACCTGCTGGTAGATAAAGAGCTTTCTGTTGGCGAACAAGTCGGTGTTGGCTGAATAATAGTTTTCAATATCCGTTTCAGAGATGGAAGGACTGATCGTCGCCAGCTGCTGCATGTATGCCGAGGCCAGAACACGACGCTTGGCGGCTTCGATTGACTGCATGACATGAGGCTCACGATCAAGATCTGCTTTTTCTGCTTCATTTTCCATCAGTGTCTGCAGGATCATATTCTCAAGCACAGCTTGTCTGAGCACTTGCTGATCCTTGTTCAGTGCCTCTTCTCCCATCGCACTAATCGCCTGATTAAGTTGATGAACCGTTATTTCTACATTGTTTACTTTGGCAGCCACCTGGCTGTTGTCTGATGTTTCAGCAGCATCGCAGCCAAGCAGCAATGTGATGAACAAGGCCAAAAACAATCGATAGAATGATGTCGTTCTCATCTGCATATTTCCTTTGTGCTTTGCCATCTCGAACAAGTCAGCTTGCTGTAACCGCACTACAGTGAAAAATTGATGGAGAGGGTGACTGTCGAAAAGGTGTTGCTTGTATAGCGACTATGGTGAGATATCGACTGGAAAATGCATATAGGGGAAACCCCTAATTGTCAGCTGCATCGCTAGCACAAGTTGGCAAGCACTCAGCGCATAAGCTGGTGCTATGCCAATAGTGGCCACTTTAGGGTGAAAAAAATCTGCTAACTGCTTAACGCCAGCCGGTTTCTGGCAACCGGACTTCAGACAATAAAGAATTTGCCTGATGGCTTTATCAGCCGGGCGCTTCAGCAGTTTACGTGGACCGTCCGGCTAGTAGGCATTGTCATCGCCCTTGAACACAACGATCACGGTTCTGAGGATGATCCACAAATCCAGATAGAGCGACCAGTGTCGCAGGTATTCAAGATCCAGACGGATACGGCTTTCCATTTTGTCCAGGGTATCCGTCTCTCCTCTGAAACCATTGACCTGTGCCCAACCTGTGATTCCCGGCTTAACCATATGCCTCACCATATAGCCCTTGATGAGTTTTCTGTATTCCTCATTGTGGGAAACCGCATGTGGTCTGGGTCCGACAATACTCATCCGGCCCTGAAATACATTAATGAACTGCGGCAGTTCATCCAGTGAGGTTTTACGAATAAAGTGTCCAAACGGGGTGATTCGATCATCGTTCTTGGTCGCCTGTTTGACATAGTCCCCCTCTTTGTGGACCCGCATGGATCTGAACTTGTAGACAAGGATCTTGTTGCCATCAAGACCATAGCGATACTGCTTGAAAAGCACCGGGCCGGGAGAGCTCACCTTCACACCAATCGCCAGCGCCAACAAAATGGGTGAAATCATCAGCAGAATGATGGCTGACAGAATGATATCGCTGATGCGCTTGACCACGCCATTCAGGCCCAGAAAGGGGCTCTCACAAACACCCACCACAGGCAAGCCGTTGACGGTGTCTATGCGGGCCTGAATCATGTCATACAAAAACAAGTCCGGCAGAAAATAGATAGATACTGTGGTGTCCCTCAAGTCATCCAGTAACTGTAAGATTCTGGGCTGTGCCGCCATCGGCAGGGCAATGTAGACATTGTCCACCTGCTGGCTTTTGCAATAGGCTGCGACTTCGGACATATCTCCCAGCAGTGGCACTTCGGCACTTCTCAGCACGGGCAAGGATGTCTGGTTATCGAAAAAACCAACGACCTGGACCATGCTTAATTCGTCGGCGTTCATTCTGGCCGCAAAGTTGCCCCCAAGGTCATTTGCACCGATAACAATGGCTTTCTTGCTGCCAGACTTGACCAGTTGAACGCTGCCTACAATCATCTTGATGACCACGCTGAACATCAGCACCATCAGCGGGGTTAATAAAGACCAGGTCACCACGATTTCCTGGGGGAAATACTTCAATGTTTGTGTGCCGTAGCCCAGCAACAAGAGTAAAGCGACGATAATGAGCCAGGACGATATCAACCTTCTGGCAAAACGCTGTACGCTCGTGGTGATCCACTCCCCCGGATAGGTGATAATCAGAATTAACAAACACAAAATAGTGTATTTGAGGTTTAAGGTATCGCCATAGAACATCGCTACAGAGACCAGCGTCAACACTGCCACGATGGGTTCGATGACGTGTTTGAGCAATGAGGTGAGCGAGAGATTACCTTGGGTGATTATGGGCATGCTTGCCATTCATGCATTCCTTCTCGTCAAATTACAGGGGGGCGCCATCGCTTTGCATTTTGATGGCGTATCGCATCAGGGCATTGCCGTCAGCCAGGCCCAGTTTTTTTCTGATATTGGCTCGATGCGCTTCAATGGTTTTCACACTTCGGCTTTTGAGACCGGCGATATCACTGGTGGACATGCCGCGCGCGAGCAGCTGGAAAACTTCGTATTCAGAGGCGGTGAGGCGATCAATGACCGAGTCAGAACCACCATTATCAGGATTCTCAATTCTTGAACGGATGGTTTCGCTCACCACAGTTTTTCCATCATTCACTGCCCTGATGCCGTTAATGACTTTATCCGATGCTTCCTGCTTCATGATGTAGCCTCTCGCACCGGTTTTAATGGTGCGCTCGGCATACAACAGTTCGTCATGCATGGAAATGGCGAGGGTGGGGATATTTTCGTAATAGATCCGCATCCACTTGATTAGCTCAAATCCTGATACGTCATCCAGAGAAATATCAATAATCGCCACATCTACCTGATTATTAGCGGCTTGCAGGTATTGTTTTGCATGATTGACGCTGGCACATTCATGGACAACATTCATGTCATCCTGAGTGTTAATCAGCATGGACATGCCTTGCCTAACCAACTGGTGATCTTCAACTATCATGACACTGATCAATTCATGAGCCATGGTCACACCTCAGTAAGCTGAAAAAAGGATTTGCACGCTAACACTTAATTAAAACTGTCAATGTGATTCATGTCGCTTTATTGAATAACAACGCACATTGCCATTAGCTTCCGAATCAGTTTTGTGAACTGATACGGAATAAAAGATGGGGAAATGATGGCCAGATCATCGGCCACACTGATTGATAATATAGAGCGTCTTTGCTCGGAGACAGTCAGTTATCTGACAACTTTGACTTCAAAGCCATTATCTTCGGGTTTGTTGAACTCAACCTTGGCTCTTATCAGCTTAGTCCTGTACATCATCGACTGTAAACCTATGCCATTGATTTTTTTATTACGCTGATATTTGTCGTAATCGAAACCAATCCCGTTATCACGGATAACCAGACTGAAGTGGTGTTTTCTGACTGTCAGGCTCAGTTCAATATGCGTGGCTTTGCCATGTCTGATGGCATTATTCATTGCCTCCTGAGCGATGCGGTAAAGGTGAAGTGAAACGATGCGATCATTCATCAACACCTCACCATCTGGTTGGTAATGACAAGTCACGTTATAGGTGCGGCCAATGTACTTGGTGAGGCTCTCCAATGCTGCGTTGAGTCCGTTTGATTCCAGTTCAATTGGCAGCAATCCCCTGGCCAGTCCTCGAATTTCAGAGATCACTTCATTGGTTTGTGTGACCAGTGTGGCGGCATTAGGCGCCAAAGCCGAGTTTTTTTCTTTCAGTCCGTGCGCCAGTAATTTGGCCAAAAATGAAATACCCACCACTTTTTGTCCGACACCATCATGCAGCTCCTGGCCAATCGAGCGCTGTTGATCCTCAGTCATCGCCACTAACTCTGACTCGACTTCCCTGTGTTGGGTAATGTCACGGCCAATACTGATTACCCCGCGGATATTCCCTTCAATATCTTTCATAGGCGCTTTGACCAGATCGAACAGGACTGCTGAATCATCCAGCTTCCTGAGCCAGACTTCTTCACGTAATAACGCGGCTTCACCCTCAAGTATTTTCCAGCTCATCTTGGACGTCAACGGCGCAAATCTCTGCGAAAAGACATCTGTTGCAGGCATGCCCAGAGTTTGTTCCTGATCCAGCCCGGTCAGGGCTTCAAAGGCGCGATTGCTGTGAGTCAGCTTACGCGCATGATCTTCGATAAACATCACATCCGGGTTGGCATCAATAATCGCCCTGAGAAAGGCGCGCTCATTCTCAACTTCCCGGTGCTTTTGCCTCGCGGCAATTTCAGCCCTTTTCCTGACTATCAGCAAAGATGATTGATAGGCGATGCGTTGTAAGGTTTCCAGATCAGCCAGTTGAAAACGCGCTGAAGAGCTGTAGAAAACACACAACACGCCCAGTGGTTTGCGGAATAAATCCAGAATCGGGAAGCAGTGCACACCACCCCACTGAGGCACATCGGTGTTCAGGTCTAACCATTTGGTCGGGTTTTCAATTGAGCTGACCATTTCTGCCCGATTGAAGCAATCTCTGACCGGCGTATTGAGGTGATAAAAATCTGATGTCGAAAACGGCTTGATAAAAGACTCAGGCAGGTTATATTGCGACTCCAGCTTTAGTTTATCCGGTTGTTCCACCAGAAAAATCGCTGAGTAGCAGCCTCTGATGTCATTGACAGCCGTCTTGCATTGCAACATCAGGAGCGTTTTGAGGGTCATTGAAGTCCGGGACAGCAGATCATCCATCCGGCTGCTGGCTGCCTTCCACTCGGTTTCCTCACGCTGGGCCTGACTGATGCCGACTGCCAGGCCGGTTATCAACAGCGACATGATAAATGACCAGATCTCCAGATCAGTCCCTGCTGAAACAGCCGCATAAAACCCAACACCAAATAACTGACTGCTGTAGCTAGCAATAAAAATAAGGAAAACGCCGGCATAAACTGCCGTCAGACCTGCGTATAGTGCGCCCCATACAATGAGCGGGTAAAAAATAAAAGGAAGAAATAAATGATTCAGCGTGGGATGAAGAATCAAATCGCTGAACACGATCAGGCAGGACACTGTGATGGATCCCAGCCACAGCATCTGTCTCATATCATAATGAGAATTAACAAAGTGAGAGCGGCCCAGCAACAATACCCGGGGGGCGATCAACAATACGCCCATTGCCGTCCACATCCAGGTATGCAAAAAAACTTCAAATGAAATTTGGAAATCCGCGACCGCCTCATCCAGCCACAACAAGCTCGTCAACGTAGAAATAAGTGCGGCGACGCCACTCCCCCAACTCAGCAGACTAAGCACACTTTGTCTGTTTTTGAGGTTGTTATCGAAATGATCGATACCCATCATGCTGACTCTACCCAGCACGGCGGCCACAACACAGGATATTGTCATGCCTATTGCGATTGCCGGTATTGAAGACAACAGCAATTGAGAAATTAAAACGCCGAGCACGATCGCAGGAATGATTCTATAGCCATAGCGCAGTACGGCTGCCAGGCTCACACTGAGCTCGAAGCCAATCGCTGGACGGGGAATATCGGGAAAATCAAACAGTTTCCCCAGTGACGCAATAACAATTATTGCAATAGTGATATAGAGGTGGGTTTTTGCAGATAAATCTGCAGCAGAGGACATTGTCTCAAGCCTTTTCTGTGCGATGGGAAGACACTCAGTGTTCAGGATCCTTTGAGCAGACTATAGCAATCGCCGCCCATGAGTTCTATGGACTGGTTGGTGATCCTGCCTTCTTTGGACAGAGATAAGCTTATTGAATGTATGAAATGAATATGGCTTTTTGGGGGAACAGCTGAGAGGTCAGGAAAAACTCAGCCGTTTTGTAGACTAATCAGGTCTTCATACTCATGTATGAATTTGGTAGCGGGGGCCAGATTTGAACTGACGACCTTCGGGTTATGAGCCCGACGAGCTACCAGGCTGCTCCACCCCGCACCTGATTAGACTGCGCATTATACATAGCCCCCCTGGGCCATGCAAGGATTAATCTAGCTTTCTTTTAATTTACGGGTCAGGGTGTTTCTGCCCCAGCCTAAAAGCTTGGCTGCTTCCTGTCTTTTACCGGCGGTTTTCTCCAGCGCGACTTCCATTAACAGGTGCTCGATCAAGGGTACGACATCCGCTAAAGCGCCTTCCTGACCGGTTAACGCTTTGTTGGCTGCCCACTGTCTGAACAGTTGCTGCCAGTCACTGCCCTGACTACTTCCGCCTTCAGCACCCTCTGCCGAGAGTTCCACTGGCAGGTCGTCCATCTGCACGACTTGCCCCGGTGACATCACGGTGAGCCAGCGGCAAGTGTTTTCCAGTTGCCGCACATTACCGGGCCAGGGCATCTGCGACAGATACATTTCGACATCCGGTGACACGTTTTTGGTGGCCATATTCAGTTCTTTGGCCGCCTTGTTAAGGAAATAGCCGACCAGGGCCGGAATGTCTTCACGCCGTTCACGCAGCGACGGAATGTGAATGCGTATCACATTGAGTCGGTGGAACAGGTCTTCACGGAAATCGCCACGTTCAACCAGTTTTTCCAGATTCTGGTGGGTCGCCGCAATAATGCGGACATCGACTTTGACGCCGCTGTGGCCACCGACACGGAAAAACTCACCATCGGATAAAACCCGCAATAAGCGAGTCTGCAATTCGATGGGCATATCGCCGATTTCATCCAGAAACAAAGTCCCGCCATTGGCCTGTTCGAAACGACCTTTACGCTGCACATGGGCGCCGGTAAAAGCGCCCTTTTCGTGACCGAATAGTTCCGACTCCAGTAATTCTTTGGGAATCGCCGCCATATTCAGGGCAATAAACGGCCCCTGCCGACGCGGACTGTGACGGTGCAGCGCCTGGGCAACCAGTTCTTTACCCGTGCCGGACTCACCGTTGATTAAGACTGTGATATTGGAGCGTGCCAAACGGCCTATCGCTCTGAACACTTCCTGCATGGCCGGGGCTTCACCGACAATCTCAGCGCCCAGGTTGATATCTTCAGCCGGACTATTATCCTGTTCTTGACTAAGCGCAATCGCCCGTTGCACCAGTTCCACCGCTTCATCAACATCAAATGGCTTGGGCAGATATTCAAAGGCGCCGCCTTCATAGACCGACACCGCACTGTCCAGATCGGAATAGGCCGTCATGATGATGGTCGGCAGTTCCGGGTAGCGTTCTTTGATTTCAGACAATAACTGCAGACCATCGATACCGGGCATGCGGATATCGCTGATCAGCACGTCAGGTGCCTGCTCGCGGCCCTGTTTCAATTCATGTAAAACCACATCGGCCGTTTCAAAGGCACGCACTGTGATATCCACCGCTTCCAATGCTTTTTGTAACACCCATCTGATGGATCGATCATCGTCGACAATCCAGGCAATTGCTTTACTGGCGTTCACGTCCTAACTCCAAGGGAAATATAACTGAAAAGATAGTCTGTCCCGGCTGGCTGTGACAGGACACTGTGCCGCCATTACGTTGTACCAGGTTCTGCACCAGGTAGAGCCCCAGTCCGGTGCCATCAGCACGACCGGTGACCAGGGGATAGAACAGACTGTCCTGTAAAGGTTCGGGTATACCGGGGCCATTGTCTTCAACTTCTATTAAGACGCCCAGCCGGTAGTAATTTTTTTCAATGGTGAGATTGCGTTTGATGCGTGTCCGCAGGGTAATCAGACCGACCCCTTTCATGGCCTGTACCGCATTACGCACAATATTCAAAAAAACCTGAATCAACTGATCAAAATCGGCAAAAAGTTCGGGGATACTCGGGTCGTAATCGACTTTGAACTTGAGCCGTTCATCCAGCTCAATATCCACCAGTTGCCTGACATGCTGCAGCACTTCATGAATATTGGTGTCATTTTTCTCCGGATGCTGGTTGGGCCCCAGCATCCGGTTCATCAAATTCTGCAGGCGATCCGCTTCGGTGATGATAATGCGTGTGTATTCTTTGAGGTCTTCAGAGTCGAGCTGGCGTTCCAGTAACTGCGCGGCACCGCGAAGGCCGCCCAGCGGATTCTTAATCTCATGAGCCAGTCCGCGCACCACCTGTTGCTGAGTCTGCAGGTTTTCATCGCGGCTGATGCGCTGCTGATAATCCAGCTGTGTCAGTTCCATGATGACATAGGACTGATCGATATCGAGTACCCTCATGGCACAGTCGATAAGGACTTCACCGCTGGCAGGCAGAAACAGGTGTACTTCCCGTTCAATCAAAGCCTGGCCGGTTGAAACGACCCGCCGCAGCGAGTTGATCAGTCTTTTCTCTCCGGGCAGTAAAGTCTGCAGTGGTATATGCTCAGCCTGACGCTGGCTGATCTCAAACAAAATTTCGGTGGCAGTGTTGATGTAACAAACACGCAAAGACGTGTCGAGAACCACGACCGCAGTGGTCAGGTTTTCCAACACATCATTGCTGGCAATGGCATCGTGACTCATTGTGGTGACACTCATATACATGCACAGCTGTTAGCAAAAAACGCTCCATCTATGATCAATTTTGCAGCGTCTGATGCTAAGCTGTTGATTGTAGGTAAAACTCGTTATAAATAGCTTGGGCGCAAGCAAGTCTGAACGCGCCATAGCCGGCACTATAGCATCAAACCGCCGATTCAATGCACCATTAAGGTGCGCTAGTTGGCGCCGGGATTGGGTGAGGGTCTGCCACCGGTCGGCCCGGGCGGGGTCAGGCCGGTGTTATTCTGAATTGAAGTGCGGTGAAGCTGGAAACTGATGACGGGACTGCTGGCAAAGGTATTGCCATTGTCATCCACTATCATGGCATCCAGCGTATGGGTGCCGCGGCTGAGATTATTGAGTTGGAAGGTGGTTGAGGCTCTGGGCTCGCTGACGGCCTCGCCATCAAGCTGGAGTAGGATCTTGTGGCCCTGCTCGGCATCCAATGCCGGCTCTACAATCATGCTGACGGTCAAATCGCCGTTATTGCTCCAGATACTCTCATCACCGGACGGCGCGATAATGCGTAATTCGTAGGACGTTGCCGGTGCTTCATTATCCTCATCACTACTGTCTGGCTCCGGACTCAAAGTCAGCGGAGGCTGATCCGGCTCCGGTGCACGGATACTGTCATCAGGGGTATACACCGTGGAAGGCGAGACTTCTATCTTTTCCGCCTGGGGATGAGGCTCGTCAGTAAACACCACATTACCGCTTTCATCCACCCAGCGGTATATCTCAGCCAACGCCGGGAAGCTAAAAAACAGCAGTAATAGCCATGTGTATCTCATAACTGAAGCATAGGCCAGCACCGCCAAAGGCGCAACTGTCAGACATAAAAAAAGCGCCCCGCAGGGCGCTTTTTGTAGCTTAGGTCACAAACCGTGGCAAATTAGACGCTGTAGTACAGGTCAAATTCTGCCGGGTGAGTTTCCATACGCAGACGGGTGACTTCTTCCATTTTCAGTTCGATGAAGCCATCGATCATATCGTCGGTGAAGACACCACCTGCAGTCAGGAATTCACGGTCTTTGTCCAGTGCATCCAGCGCCTGATCCAGTGAATGGCAGACTTGTGGGATAGACTTCGCTTCTTCAGCCGGCAGGTCATAGAGATCCTTGTCCATTGCATCACCAGGATGAATTTTGTTCTTGATACCATCAAGACCAGCCATCAGCAGTGCAGAGAATGCCAGGTAAGGGTTGGCTGTTGAATCCGGGAAACGCACTTCAATACGACGACCTTTTGGATTGTTCACAAAAGGAATACGGATAGAGGCTGAACGGTTACGGGCTGAGTAAGCCAGCATAATCGGCGCTTCAAAACCCGGAACCAGACGCTTGTAGCTGTTGGTTGAAGAGTTAGTGAAGGCGTTCAGGGCCTGGGCGTGCTTGATCACACCACCGATGTAATACAAAGCGGTTTCAGACAGACCACCGTATTTGTTACCGGAGAACAGGTTTTCACCGTCTTTGGACAGCGACATGTGCACGTGCATACCGTTACCGTTATCACCTACCAGCGGCTTAGGCATGAAGGTAGCAGTTTTACCGTATGCGTGCGCCACGTTGTGAATCACATATTTCAGTTGCTGTACTTCGTCAGCTTTTTTCACCAGCGTGTTGAACTTGGAACCGATTTCACATTGACCGGCAGTCGCCACTTCGTGGTGATGCACTTCGGTGGTTTGGCCCATTTCTTCCAGTGTCAGGCACATGGCACTACGCACGTCCTGCAGTGAATCTACAGGAGGTACAGGGAAATAACCGCCTTTCACGCTTGGACGGTGACCTTTGTTACCGTCAGCGAAGACTTTTTCGGTATTCCAGGAAGACTCGTCAGAATCAACTTTATAGAAAGAACCTGAAATATCGCTGCCCCAGCGAACATCATCCAGTACAAAGAATTCATTCTCAGGGCCGAAGAAAGCGGTGTCAGCCAAACCGGTTGACTTCATGTAAGCTTCAGCACGATTGGCAACAGAACGTGGATCACGCTCGTAACCCTGCATGGTGGCTGGCTCAACGACATCACATGTAATGATCAGCGTCATGTCGTCCATAAATGGATCAAGTACGGCTGTTTCCGGATCCGGCATCAGGATCATGTCTGATTCGTTAATGCCTTTCCAACCCGCTACTGACGAGCCGTCGAACATCGCACCTTCGGTGAAGCTGTCTTCATCAATGGTGTGCGCAGGGTAAGACACATGCTGCTCTTTACCGCGCGAATCGGTGAAACGGAAGTCAACAAACTTGACGTCCTCGTCTTTGATCATCTGAAGCACTTTTTCGACTGACATTTAACTTCTCCAATTTATAAAAACTGCACTTAAGGCGTGCAAATAAAACTCGCGACTGGTTACAGCAGAAATCACGCCAACTTCTGCCACCAATAAAAATCAACCATTTAGGTGCAGGCGCACCATACATTAGCACTACTATGGTGCATAGTTATAGCTATAAGCACCATTTTAGTGCTATGCACCAACACGAACCGTTATCCGGATTTCGTCGTCATGCTGATGCGACTCAACGACTTCGTGACCATTGATCCGTGCCCAGGCCGGTATATCATTCAAAGCGCCCGGATCGGTACAAATCACATCCAGCTCATCACCGGGCTGCATGCTGGCGATACGGTTCTGTGCTTTGATCACCGGCATCGGGCATAACAGGCGGCGCGCATCCAGTTGCTCACGGTTCATACATACCACTCCTGCATGACCGCTTGTGTTTCCATCGGCGCGGTTTTAATCGTCAGGCTGGTGCGGTCGGGAATTGTCAGACTAAGTTCCACTTCATCCGCACTTCGCCCCTTGCCATAACGGGCAACGATGGCCGCCGCCAACTGGTATTGTTCCGGCTCCAAATCACCATCGACCAGTGCCATCGGCCCACTATGACTGGTGGAATAGATACTGGCAAACTGTTTGCGGTAGCCTTCCAGAAATTTGCTTTCGCCGGCATCGCGGGCAATGATCAGCTTGAACTCGGGTGTGGGGCGAATATGCCGGCCCACCTTGAGCAGCATGATGTCGTCCATCTCGTAATCACGGCTGTTACGCGCCTGCCACAGATCAACCAGTTTGTCGGAATAACTCTTGTCAGTGAGGAAGCAGCAACCGCCCGCCGGTGACGCAAAGTCATTAAGGCCGAATGATTTGGCCAGCGCGATTTGCGGTTTTCGGTTGCGGCCATGGAAGTCATACAGCTTGTCACGATCGACCCAGCCCTCACGCTCAGGTTTGGTCTCGGGCAGGTTTTTGGCACATAAAGGACGCAGCAACAGATCTTCGGCACCCGACTCTTCTGATACCAGCGGCATGGTGTCACTGCGCTGCGACATCGGTCGCTGACCGATGACTTCACCGGTAATAATAAAGTCAAAACCGTCTTTATGGTGCTCCTTGACCCATTCCACTGCCTTGCCGACCATAAAGATCTTGCAGTCTAGGCAGGGGTTCATATTGGCGCCATAACCATGTTTGGGATTGAGCAGCACGTCTTTGTATTCTTCAATGACATCCACAATGTGCAGCTTGATGCCCAGCTGTTCAGCCACCCATAAGGCATTATTACGTTTGGGTTTGTTCTTGTCCTGATTGCGAATGGCATGAGTGTGGCCTTCCACGCAAAAACCGGTAAAGAAGTTGATGCCTTCAACTTCAATCCCCTGCTCCTGCATTACACGCACTGCCAGCATTGAGTCCAGGCCGCCGGAAATCAGGGCGACCGCTTTGTGTTGTTGTGCCATTGTTATGCTGTTCCGCCCACCGTTAATGCATCGACTTTCAACGTAGGTTGACCGACACCAACCGGCACGCTCTGTCCTTCCTTGCCACAGTTACCTACGCCACTATCGAGCGCCAGATCATCAGCCACCATCGAAATACCCTGCATCACTTCCGGGCCGTTACCAATCAGGGTCGCCCCTTTAACCGGCCGGGTGATTTTGCCATTTTCGATGAGGTAGGCTTCACTGGTGGAGAACACAAATTTACCCGACGTAATATCTACCTGGCCACCACCGAAGTTAACGGCGTAAATGCCTTTATCAACGGAAGCAATGACTTCTTCAGACTTGTGTTCACCGGGCAGCATGTAGGTGTTGGTCATTCGCGGCATGGGCAGGTGAGCATAAGACTCGCGGCGGCCATTACCGGTGCTTTTGACGCCCATCAGTCTGGCATTATGTTTGTCCTGCATATAGCCAACCAAACGACCTTTCTCAATCAACGTGGTGTGCTGGGTGACCTCACCTTCATCATCCACATTAAGCGAGCCGCGTCTGAATTCCAGCGTGCCGTCATCCACTACGGTACAGAGCGGTGAAGCGACCTGTTCGCCCATTCGTCCGGAGAAGGTCGAAGTGCCACGGCGGTTAAAATCGCCTTCCAGGCCGTGGCCCACCGCTTCATGCAACAGCACACCGGGCCAGCCGCTGCCCAGCACGACCGGCATAGTGCCCGCCGGCGCAGGAATCGCTTCCAGGTTGACCAGAGCAATGCGGACTGCCTCATGGGCATAGCCTCGCGCCATATCATTATCGCGGAAATAACGGTAATCCATACGCCGGCCACCACCGGCACTGCCTCGCTCACGGCGACCGTCGGACTCGACGATCACACTGACATTCAATCTGATCAGCGGCCGGATATCATTGGCATAGGTGCCGTCACTGGCGGCGATCAATACAGTATCGAGTTCGCCTGCCAGGCTGACGGTCACCTGCTTTACTCTGGGGTCAGCAGCGCGGGCCGCTGCATCCGCTTCACGCAGCAGAGCAAGTTTATCTTCCACGCTCAGGGCCAGAATCGGATCCTGACTGCTATACAATGCCGGACTGGTCTGTTTTTTCCAGACGGCGACCTGTTTGTCGCTACCCTGGCGGGAAATCGCCTGCGCCGCACTGGCCGCCTGTTGCAGAGCCGGTAAAACCAGATCATCGGAATAGGCAAAGCCGGTTTTTTCGCCGCTGCAAGCGCGCACGCCGACGCCCTGTTCCAGGTGGTAGCCACCATCTTTGATAATGCCGTCTTCCAGCACCCAGCTTTCCTGGCGCGACTGCTGAAAATACAAATCGGCATAATCAACGCCGCCGGTCATGGTGGCACTCAGCGCCTGCTCCAGATCATTCTCAGTCAGGCCTGCCGGCAGTAATAACTGCTGTTGTACTTGTTCGGAAATCGATGCTTTCATCAACTAGAAAATCGCTGTCGCTTCAAACCCATTATGATAGCAGATTTAGGGGTTTATTGGCCTCTGCTCATTGTCCGGCGTCAGCACTTTCAGACGCGGATTTTCCCAGGGTCCGCTCAATTGATAACTGTAGCTGATCAGATTGACCAACTCACGGTCAAAAATATCACCGGCCAGTTTATCAAACAGCAGAATCGCCGTACCCACACCCAGCCCCACCGGTCCGCCGGCCACGGCCCCGGCCAGTGGCAAGGTTGATGATACTTTGGGTGTCACTTTAACAATCTGATCATAGCTGCGTTCGACCAGGTTAATAGGGCCGGTTACTTCTATCAAAGCAGAGTCGCCCTGCATCACCAGATTGCTGGTGCGGGCGATACCGTTGGCAAAGCTAAAATCACCACTAATGGCCCTGAAATCAAAGCCCTTACCAAATAAGTCACTGAAATCCAGTGCCAGACGACGCGGTATGGCAGCAATGCTGAGCAGACCGAAGATACGGCCAGCCGCACCGGGCTCAACTTCTATCAGGCTGCCACGCCCGACGCTCAGTGCCATGTCCCCTTGCATAGATGCCAGGGAAAAGTCGCCGGGCGCGCCCGGCCAGTTAAGCTGACTGTTCAGTTGTACCTGGTTGGCTTCGATGACCTCCTGGTAACCGTAATAAGCCAGCAGGGCTTGCAGATCATCACTGGACGCCACAATCTCAAAGCGACTCTGGTCGACTGTCCCAGCCCTACTCCAGCGACCGTTAATCGACGCCTGCAACACCGGTGAGGTCAGGCTGGCCGACTCCAGCACCCAGCTATCAGGCTGCTGATTGGCCCGCAGGCTCAGCTGCCCCAGACGAATGTCGTCCAGTTCCAATTCATTGATTTCCAGCCTCAACGGCGGCCACAGCTCAGACTCACTGGACGGAACTTCATCAGTTGACTGTTCGAGGTCGAGATGCAAATGTGCTAGTTCTACATTGAGGGGCCGCTGATTGGAAAGCGTATGAGGCCACTGAATATCGCCCTTGATTTGCGTCGAGTTCAAGCCAATTTGCCACTGCCCCGCAGTCTGACTCGCTGAAATGGCAATATCTTTTATCTTTTGCCTGGCTATTTGCAGTTGCTGGATGCGGACATCCAGCGCGCTGACGGGTATCGCTGACTTGGCAGTGGTCGCCGGCATTTCGCTCTGCCAGTCCAGCCACTCATCCAGGTTGAGTTGTTCAAGCCGGCCGTTGATGCGTAGGCCTTGACCACCGGCACGTGCAGACTCACCACCAAGCCTTACCTCCCCATTGAGACTGTCATTTGAAAAAGATAAGGCGGTCTTGAGCCAATTATCCAGACTCAGCCGGTAAACCGTCTGATCACGGTTATCAATGTTGAGCCGCAGCATGATCGGCTGATTGGCGGTTTTACCCAGTGGCGACGGGGTATTAATAGCAATCCCCGCCAAATCTGACTGCACATTGACGGCTACATCAAACTGGCCGGGCTCGGGTTCATTGATAGCAACACGGGCCTGGTAAGCACTTTCACCACTGACAAACGCCGGGATAAATTCCGGCCACTGCTGGCGCAGCGCCGGGATACCAGCCCGGCCGTTAATGACCACTGCGGTCTGACCTGAATCAGGTTTTACATCCACCGAAATGTTTTGCTCTAGGGCTTTGGCTGTTATCGCCTCGGCGCTCACCCCGTTGTTATCAAAATTCAGCTTGCCGTTAATGGCCGTGACTTTAAGGCCTGGCACCGCCGAGGTGCTCAGCGCGCTGTCAGCAAAGGTGACATGGCCATTCGCCTGCGTATTGTCCGGATTCACCAGCGGCACCATCAATTGCAGACTGATATCACTGCTGCCACTGGTCTGCAGCCAGTCCGCCACCTGTCCGAAACGCTGTTTAAGCGGGCTGTTTTGCAAAAAGGCCAGCGCATCGGGCGTTGTACCATTGAGCAGACCGTCTACCCGCAGCACCGGTTTGGGTCTGACCAGGTTGTCGATAGTGGTCTTAACCTGATTGAATTTAAAGTCGGCAATCGTGCCGGACTGGCTCTCAATCAGCAGATTATTGCCCTGACCGGTTATCGTGCCATCCACTTGTTTGATATCAGGCCAACCCTCGGCATAGTGCAGTTGGGTGTTTTCCACCTCAAACTGCATATCAAAGCGCCCTTCTTCCGGTGATTCATCAAAAGGAAAGGCAGCCGGATTGCCTTGCATTACGATATAGCCGCTGCGGATCAGACCCTCGCGAAAAGCCTCCCGCGACCACTGTTCGAAGTCTTCAGGGATAATTTTCTTTGGTACGTAACGGCGCCAGCGATTAACGCTGACATCCTGCAAATCCAGCCGCAGATCGGTATCTATTTGCTGATTTACCTGCCCAATGCGCCCATTGAGACTGAGGTTTAAATCCTCATTCCATAGCTGCAACGCTTTTGCTGACAGCGCCCAGTTATCTTGCTTTTGTTGCCAGTTAAGTTGGCCACTGATGGAGTCCAGAAACACAGCCTCATCCAGCCAGCCCTCGGCATAAACGGTAGTTTGCTGGCTGTCCAAAGTCAGTTGGGCCTGGTTCTGCTGCCAGTCAAGCTGGAAGCTGAGTGCGTTTACGCCCGGAAAATCCTGCCAAGGCAATACTGCCAGTTGCTCAGCGCGCAGGCTGGCCGCCTGAAGCCCCTGCTCAGGCTGATAGCGCAGCGTCAGGTCATAAATATCACCGGCCGGTTGTGCGCTCACCAGCCAGTCAGGCATATCCTGCATCAACAAAGCGAGGGCCGTGATATCACTTAAACGCAGATAATCCGTACTGAACGCAATCTCACCCTGCTGATCATGCTGAACACGAAAAGCCGTGACAGGCCAGGGCTGTTCCGCCCCGGTGATTTGCATATTATCGCCCTGTAACTGCCAACTGGCATTGGTTTTACTGAAGTTAAGGCGCCCCTGCAGGCTGGCAAACACCACTGGCTCGGCTGTGGTTTGCTGCATGCTACTGTCAAGACTGAGTTCAGTGATTTCCAGATCGGCATCGGCTTCAAGCTGACCGTGATTTGTATAGGAGACGGTGGCCCGGCCGGCCACCTCGCCGGCAGCGATATGCAAACCTCTGAGCGACGATGTTTCAAGCAGCGGTGACAGGGCCAGTGCTGCGGTTTCCACACTGCCGCGCCAGTCAATCAGCCGGTAATCTTCATCGATAGTGGCGCGTCCCTGCAAAGTCAACCCCGTGCCCAGTTTTTCCGGCACAATAATCCGAGCATCTGCCTGCCATTGTCCCTCACTGAAGTCGAGCTGCAGTTGCTGCAGCTGATAACTGCCGCTCAGTGCGGGCTGAAATTGATCATTCACGGCAAGTTGGATATCTGTCAGTTCCAGTTGCCGTAGCCAGCTCAGCCAGCGGGTCACCTCAGGCAGGCTGGTCTGACCACGCCGGGCCCGATCTTTTTCCAGTCCGGTGAGGTGCCATTTGCCGTCACTGCTGCGCTCCACCGCAAGACGTGCCTGGTCAATACTGGCATCAGCCACCACCGGTTCGCCCTGCTGCAGCGTCTGCAATATATCCAGGCTCAGATACATCTGCCCCACTGTGGCAATCGCTGCGCTGCGATCTTGCTGCTGCAGGGTAATGCCACGGACTTCCAGTTTCGGGATCAGGTCATACCAGTAAAGTCCCGCCTGTTCGATGTTGACCGGATAGCCGGTTTTATCGCTGGCCCAGGCTGCAATTTCATCTTCACGATCAGCGACCTGCTCTGACAGCCACATCGCACCGATCAGAGCCAGCAAAGCAAGAATAATCAATACCACTGCCAGGTAGAAAAGCTGGCGGCTGGCAATATGCAGGCTGCGCAATAGCATCGATGGTTTACCTACATCAGCACCACGTTAAACTGCTCACGGCCGTATTGTATTTCGCACTGAAACAGAATCGGTTTACCAATCAGCTGCTCCAGTTCGGCCACCTTGGTGGAATCCTCATCGTTAAGCCGGTCAATCACATCCTGCGACGCCAGGATCAAAAACTGTTTGGTTTCATACTGGCGGGCTTCACGCATGATTTCGCGGAAGATCTCATTGCAGATGGTTTCCACGTTTTTGGTGTAGCCCTTGCCATCACAGCTTGGACAGGGTTCGCATAAGATATGACCCAAACTCTCGCGGGTTCGTTTGCGAGTCATTTCTACCAGGCCCAGTTCCGACACAGCGCTGAGGTTATGACGAGCGCGATCCTGCAGCATGGCTTTATCCAGTGCCCGTAACACCTGTTCACGATGGCTGACTTCTTCCATATCGATAAAATCGATAATGATAATACCGCCCAGATTACGCACACGAAGCTGACGGGCGATGGCGTGAGCCGCTTCCAGATTGGTTTTGAATATGGTTTCTTCCAGATTCTTGTGACCGACAAAGCCACCGGTATTCACATCGACCGTGGTCATCGCCTCGGTCTGATCAAAAATCAGATAGCCGCCGGACTTGAGCAGCACCTTGCGTTGCAGCGCTTTCTGAATTTCATCTTCGACCGCAAACAGGTCAAACAAGGGCATTTCACCATCATAATGCTCGAGCCTGATTGCACATTCAGGCATAAAGCCCTCGGCGAAATGCACCGCTTTGCGGTAAGTGTCTTCGGCATCAATGCGGATACGATCAATATCGTCATTGAACAGATCCCGTAAGGCCCGCATCGCCAGCGGCAAATCCTCATGCAGGGGTTCACCGCAATTGACCGATTGTTTGCGCTCCTGCAGCTTGCCCCAGAGCCGGTAGAGGAATTTCAGATCGGCCTGCAACTCTGATTCAGACACACCTTCTGCTGCGGTTCTGAGGATGTAGCCACCGGTGCCGGGATCGAGCAGACTGGTCAGGCAGCTTTTCAATCTTTCGCGCTCTTCCTCGGTTTCAATTTTCAGCGATACGCCAATGCCTTCCGTTTCCGGCATATACACTAGGTAGCGCGATGATACCGACAACTGGGTGGTAAGCCGCGCCCCTTTGGTGCCCATCGGATCTTTAATCACCTGCACCAGGATCTCCTGCCCCTCACGCAGCAGGCTGCTGATAGTGGGTTCTGTGGTCGCGGCTTCCTTGAGATCGCCGGTTTGTCCCTTGGGAATGGAGATATCAGAGACATGTAAAAAGGCGGCCCTTGGCAGGCCAATCTCGACAAAAGCCGCCTGCATGCCGGGCAAAACCCGGCACACCTTGCCTTTGTAGATATTGCCCACCAGACCGCGATACTCACTGCGCTCTATAAAGACTTCCTGCAACACACCGTTTTCAACAACGGCGGCGCGGGTCTCGCTGGGGGTCACATTAATTAGAATTTCACTGCTCACGCTGGCTGTCCATTTTTAATAGTTGTGCTGTTTCCCTGATCGGCAAACCCATAATGCCGGAATAACTGCCTTTGATTTGTTCAATGAAAATCGCGCCCAGTCCTTGCACCGCATAACTTCCGGCCTTGTCACTGCCCTCTCCGGTACTGAGATACCAGTCAATATCCGCTTCGCTGAGCGCGGCAAATCGCACTTCACTGACTGATATCGCATGAAGCAGATCTGCTGAGCCCGCCAGACTGATGGCGGTCATCACCTGGTGGGTATTGCCTGAAAGCAGTTTTAACATACGCCGGGCATCAGCGTCATCGACCGGTTTACCAAAAATGCGATTATTGACGATGACGGCCGTATCCGCTGCCAGCACCGGCCTCATCGGGCTATCTGAAAGCATAGCCTGACCGGCCCGGGCCTTGTTGTCCGCGATACGACGGACGTAGGCCTCTGGCGTTTCACCAGCCTGTACCGACTCATCAATATCAGGCGCAACAACAGCAAAATCGACTGCCATCTGCTGGAGAAGTTCGCGCCGCCGCGGTGAGCGTGATGCCAGGTAAATGGCTGGAAAATTCATGAGCGGTGATAAGGATGATTTTGCAGGATGGTCCAGCCGCGATAAATCTGCTCGGCCAGCACAATGCGCACCAGCGGGTGCGGTAAGGTCAGCGCAGACAAAGACCACTTAAGATCAGCGCGTTGCAGGCATTGCGGATCCAGACCATCAGGACCACCGACTATCAGTGAGACATCACGGCCATCACTGAGCCAGTCCTGCATGTTTTGGGACAGGGTTTCGGTCGACCAGCTTTTACCAGTAACTTCCAGTGCGATCACGCGATGATTATCCGGAATCGCCGCCAGGATGCGTTCGGCTTCCTCCTTCATCCACTGTAAAGGCTGGGCATTTTTACCACGCCGGGCTGGGGCTATTTCTAGCAGTTGCAATTGGCATTCGCGCGGCAGGCGCCGACTGTACTCATCAAAGGCCTGGGTGACCCAGGTCGGCATCTTGTTACCGACCGCCACCAGGTTGATTTTCATTCCTGATCAGCCGAACGTTTTTCGCCGGCTTCAGGCACGCTCCACAGTTTCTCCAGGTTATAAGTCAGTCGGGTTTGCGGGGTCATGATGTGAGTAATAACGTCACCCAGATCAACCAAGGCCCACTCCCCCACAGTTTCGCCTTCCACGCCAAGGGGCTGGACACCAGCCGCTTTGGCCTGCATCACCACTTCATTGGCCAGCGCCTTGACCTGGCGGCTGGTCTTACCGGTGGCAATAATCATCACATCGGTGACATCGGTCATCTCGGTGACATCCAGTATCTGGATATCATCGGCCTTGATATCTTCAAGCGCATCAATGACCAGTAATTTGAGTTGTTCAGCCTGCATGGGGCTCTCCGTATCAATTAAGGTTAATTATAGTGTAACGCAGCGGCGCACTCTGTTGTGTGCGCTTATTCATCCCGGGCCTGAGACCGCGGCGCCGGAAACCAGGCGGCGCTTTTGCCGGTGGCGAAATAGGCGCTGAGGCCGATCCATTCGTGCCAAGCGACTTCCAATACGCTGAGGTGAGAAAACAGATCAAAATCCCAGTAGCGTTGCTCGGGCCTGGCACTGCGGTAATCCACCGGGTAGGGAATCACATCAATACCCTGTTTGCGGGCGACGCCGACTGATCGAGGCATATGAAAGGCCGAGGTCACCAACAAATAACGCCCTTCGGGATCAGGCAGCATCGGCTTGATCATGACAAAGTTTTCATGGGTGTTGCGTGCCCGGTTCTCCATCAAAACCTGTGATGTTTTGATGCCAGCCTGACTTAGCAGAATTTGAGACACCTGCCCGTCCTCATCCAGTGCCGGCATCTGCACCAGATTACTGCCGCCGGTGTAAATGATCGGTAAGTCAGGATAATCACGGCTGAGTTTCGCCGAAGCCAGGATCCGTTCACCGC
Organism: uncultured Methylophaga sp.; assembly: GCF_947259025.1. GTDB lineage: Bacteria > Pseudomonadota > Gammaproteobacteria > Nitrosococcales > Methylophagaceae > Methylophaga. The sequence goes on along the minus strand of NZ_CAMYKO010000006.1, from coordinate 294,907 downwards.
CCTCGCCCATTTGTGCTGCCTGCCAGCCCACTGAGAGTTTGAGATTTTCAGCGCCGCCCAGCACGATAATGCCGTCGATGTTATCCGGCAGCGAGGCCGGTTTTTCAAAACGGGTTTCCAGCGGATAAAGCAGCCAGTCACTGACCGGATAGGCCATCAGGGTGATGGCCAGTAAAGTGAGCAATGTCAGCAGACGGCGTGCGGCTTTGACATAGTTCAACCACAACAATAGTGTCGCCAGTAACAGGATCCAGACCAGCAGATTGACCGGGCTGAGCAGTCCCCACAGCAGTTTGGATGCAACAAAAAACAGGTTATCCATTAGCTGGCTTGCGGCTTGAGCTGGTACAGCCCCATTTGTTCAATCAATGTGATCACTGCATCAGGTAATAAATAACGCACATCGCGTTGCTCGTAGAGCGCATCACGGATAGCGGTAGCGGAGATCGCCAATTGCGTCACCGGAATCGTCCAGACCTTGCCGTAAGCCAGCGTTTCATCACCGGCCTGCGCCTGGCGTGACTGATACCAGTCAGCCAGCTCCGTGTTCATTTGCATCGGCTCTTCGGGCCGCTGCATCACCACGATATGCGCCAGCTCGGCAATTTGCTGCCAGCGCGACCAGGAGCTCAGGCTGCAAAAAGCATCCGTGCCCATCAACACAAACAGCGGATTATCGGGCAGATCTTCACGCAAACTGAGCAGGGTATCGACCGTGTAGGAAGGGCCTTCCCGATCCAGTTCACGGTCATCGACCACCAGCCGTGGATGATTTTTAATCGCCAGTTCCAGCATCAAACGCCGTTCCTGGGGACTGGCTACCGGCTCCACCCGATGGGGAGGCAAAGCACAGGGAATCAGGCGCAGTTGCTCGAGGCCCAGCGCTTCGACCACATCCAGGCCAGTACGCAAATGGCCGAAATGCACCGGGTCAAAGGTGCCGCCAAGAATGCCAATTGCCGGTTTAATCTCTGATTTGTCCACTGCCCAGCACTATCCATTTCTGTGAAGTCAGCCCTTCCAGCCCTACCGGGCCGCGGGCATGAATTTTATCGGTGGAAATACCGATTTCAGCGCCCAGACCATATTCAAAGCCATCAGCAAAGCGGGTCGAGGCATTGACCATCACCGAACTGGAATCGACCTCGGCCAGGAAGCGACGCGCCCGCTGGTAATTGTCGGTGACTATCGATTCGGTATGACCAGAGCTGTGCTGATGGATATGCGCCATCGCGGCATCGAGGCCATCAACCACTTTAATCGACAGGATCGGAGCCAGGTACTCGGTATCCCAGTCGGCGTCGCTGGCAGCATTGATATCCTTGAGAATGGCACGGGTACGGGCACAGCCACGCATTTCCACGCCTTCATCGGCATAACGCACTGCCAGTCTGGGCAAGATCGTCTCTGCCACCGTCTCATCCACCAACAGCGTTTCCATCGCATTACACACACCATAACGGTGGCACTTGGCATTGAAAGCAATATCCTCCGCCATATCCAGATCGGCTTCGCCGTCGATATAAACGTGACAGATACCGTCCAGATGTTTGATCACCGGCACCCGTGCTTCATTGCTGATGCGCTCAATCAGGCTTTTACCACCGCGCGGCACAATCACATCCACATAATCGGGCATGGTGATAAGCTCACCCACTGCAGCCCGGTCAGTGGTCTGCACCACCTGCACGGCCGTGTCCGGGAGCCCGGCCTGTTCCAGCCCACGGCGGATACAGGCGGCAATTGCCTGGTTGGAGTGAATGGCTTCACTGCCGCCGCGCAAAATGGTGGCGTTGCCTGATTTCAGGCACAAAGCTGCGGCATCGGCAGTGACGTTGGGCCGTGATTCGTAAATAATGCCGACCACGCCCAAAGGCACCCGCATTTTGCCCAGTTGAATGCCGGACGGACGGTAAGTCATCTCACTGATTTCACCCACCGGATCGGGCAAGGCGGCAATTTGCTCCAGCCCTTCTGCCATGGACTCGATACGGGCATCGGTCAGCGTCAGTCTGTCCAGCAGCGCGGCTTCAAGGCCTTTATTTTTGCCGGCTTCCAGATCGCGTTCGTTTTCCCGTTTCAGCGTGGATGCTGCGTTTCGAATTTCAGCAGCCATCGCCAGCAGGGCCCGGTTTTTGGTTTCAGTTCCGGCACGCGCCAGGGCACGGCTGGCCTGTCGGGCCTGCTGTCCCAGACTCTGCATGTATTCAATCACGTCCAACAAAAGACTCCTTCATTAAGCGGTTTCAGGCATGTTGACGCCTGCGACCTGCAGGCAGAGAGTTTCCAGTAAGCGCCAGGGATCGGCCGCATTCATGCCTTTGGCGGACTGATCGACAGCGGCCATCTGCGACAGAAATTGCTGCCAGCGCTGCACACTGTGGCGTTGCAAAGCCGATCTTGTCATCGCTTTTTTGCTGTCCCAGACCGGTGGTTTCTGACTGGCAAAGACACGTTCCAGCGCTTCGCCCTGCTGCAGCCTGCTGGCCATATCTACCAGCCTCCTGAGCGTCCACGACACCGCAGAAAAAACCGCCAGAATATCAACACCTTCACCCTGTAAACGACTTATTATACGCGGGATTCGGGCACTGTGTCCGAGCAGCACAGAGTCCATCAGGCCAAAGGCTTCAAAGCGGGCATTATCGGCCACCGATTCCATTACCAGCGAGACATCAAGTGGCTCAGGGCCATGCAGTAACACCAGTTTGTCCACTTCCTGGGCGGCAGCAAACAGATTGCCCTCCACTTTTTCGGCAATAATCGCGGCAACCCGGCTATCAGCCTGCAATCCCTTATCTTTCATGCGCTGCATCAGCCAGCGCGGCAAGTGGCTGGCATCAACGGGCCAGATTGGCAGGCTGACGCCGAGCTTATCCAGCTCGGTAAACCACTTGGCTTTCTGCGAACGGCTATCGATTTTGCCGCTGATAATCAGCAGCGTGGTGTCCTCGGGGGACTCGGCAACAAAGCGGCGCAAAGCTTCGCCGCCGTCTTTGCCGGGACTGCCGGAGGGCAGGCGGATTTCAATCAGACGCTGGCTGGCAAATAATGACAGGCTCTGTTCCTGCCATTTAATTTGTGACCAGTCGAAACGACCTTCCACATGCCAGACTTCGCGGTCATTGGCCCCGGCCTGACGGGCACGCTGTCGAATTTTATCGGCCGTTTCTTCCACCAGCAACGCTTCATCACCATGCACCAGGTAAACCGGCTGCAGGCCCTGCTGCAATGCTTGGTCAAGCTGTTCGGCTTTGAGTCGCATTGTTTATTTCATAACAGACAAACGTCTGAGAATGCTTTGTACCATTTGCTTGTTGAGATCCTGGCGCAGCACCCGTTCCTGCTCGTCCATCGCCAGGATCTGGGTGCGATCGAACTGATAATCCCGACGCGCTTCTACGCGTTGCTTGCTGCCTATCAGTTCACCCTTATCGTCGGTGACCTGGAATATCACAATGGTTTCCAGTTCATATTCACGAACCAACGCATCGGAGCCGACTGAGAGGATATTGCGGTTGTAGCGGTTTTCCAACACGGTAAACAGGGCTGCGTCTTCCTGGTATTCATCCAATACGGTGATGCCGTTTCGAACCAGCGCCCGCTTGAGATCCACGCCAAATTCATCCTGACGGGTATCAACCCCCTGAATATAAAGCGTTTGCAGCTCTTCCGAGACGGTGGTCTGGCCTCTGAGCTGAAAGCCACAGGCAGCCAGCATCAACAAGCTCAGGCCCAGAATGCAATTTGACACAATACGGTTCATCGTTGGTTTCCTGTGTTTAGCCTGCTACCACGATATTGAGCAATCGTCCCGGCACCAGAATGACTTTTTTGACTTCCTTACCGTCGGTGAACTTCTTCACGTTCTCCTCGGCGAAAGCCACCGCTTCAATGGCATCCTGCTGGGCATCGGCGGCGACGGCGATCTTGGATCTGAGTTTGCCGTTCACCTGCACCATCAACTCGATTTTATCCTGCTTCAACGCCGTCTCATCAACGTCGGGCCAGCGTGCATCCACAATGGCTTCGTCGTGGCCCAGTGTCTGCCACAACTGGTGGCAGATATGCGGCGTAATCGGCGACAGCATTAAGACTACCAGCTCCAGAGATTCCTGCACAACGGCGCGGCCCTGCTCGCTATCATCGCTTCGTTTGCTGATAGCATTCATCAGTTCCATCACCGCTGCAATCGCGGTATTAAAGGTATGCCTGCGACCAATATCGTCTTGTACCTTGGCCAGCGTCTGGTGAGACTGTCGCCGCAGATCCTTAAGGTTGTCTGACAGTTTGTCGCTGTCGAGCTCGGTCACCTCGCCCTGCTCACGATGCTCGTTGACGGCCCGCCACAAACGTTTAAGGAAACGATTAGCACCGTCTACCGCCTTGTCCGACCATTCCAGCGACATTTCCGGCGGCGCAGCAAACATCATAAATAACCTTGCGGTGTCGGCGCCGTATTCATCGATCAGAGCCTGCGGATCGACCGTGTTGCCCTTGGACTTGGACATCTTGGCCCCGTCTTTCAGCACCATGCCCTGGGTCAGTAAATTCTTAAACGGCTCATCACCGGAGACTAGGCCTTCATCACGCATCAGCTTATGGAAGAAACGGGCATACAAAAGATGCAATACGGCATGTTCAATCCCGCCGATGTACTGATCCACGGGCAGCCAGTGATCAGCACGCTGGTCCAGCATCGCTTCTTCGTTATCCGGGCAGGTAAAACGGGCGTAGTACCACGATGATTCGAAGAAGGTATCGAAGGTATCGGTCTCACGTTCAGCCTCGCCGCCACAATCCGGACAGGCCACCTGGTAGAAATTGGGCATAGATTTAATCGGTGAACCGGAGCCGTCTACCACCACATCTTCCGGCAAGGTGACCGGCAGATCGGCTTCCGGCACCGGCACTGAACCACAGCTCGGACAGTTGATAATTGGAATCGGTGTGCCCCAGTATCTTTGCCGTGACACGCCCCAGTCACGCAGACGGTAGTTGGTCTGGCGTTCGCCCAGATTTTTGTCAGCCAGGAAATCAGCAATGGCATCGAACGCCTGTTCACTGCTGAGCCCATCAAACTGCTCAGAATTCAGCAAACGTCCTTTTTCGGTAAAGGCCTGTTTAGCCAGATCGATCTCTGCATCATCAACTGGCTCAATCACCTGCTTCACCGGCAGATTATATTTCTCAGCAAACTCGAAGTCACGCTGATCATGCGCCGGCACTGACATCACTGCACCGGTGCCATAGCCCATCAGAACGAAGTTGGCAGCCCACACCGGGACCTGTTCACCGGTAACCGGATGCTCTGCCATCAAACCGGTTGCCACGCCTTTCTTCTCAGCGGTTTCCAAAGCGGCTTCCGAGGTCTGCATCTTTTGGCAGTCTTCGATAAAGCTTTGCAGTTCAGCGTTGCTTTCCGCGGCTTTGATCGCCAGTGGATGCTCGGCTGCCACCGCCACATAACTCACGCCCATCAGGGTATCGGGCCGGGTGGTGTAGACGGCAAGGCTGTCTTCACTATCAGCGATATTGAACTGGATTTGTACGCCCTCAGAGCGACCAATCCAGTTAGCCTGCATGGTGCGAACCTGTTCCGGCCAACCATCGAGCTGATCCAGATCGGCCAGCAACTGATCGGCGTAGTCAGTGATTTTCATAAACCACTGTGGAATATCACGCTTTTCCACCAACGCGCCACTGCGCCAGCCGCGGCCGTCAATCACCTGCTCATTGGCAAGCACGGTATTATCAACGGGGTCCCAGTTCACCGATGCGGTTTTCTTGTAGACCAGGCCTTTCTTGAACAGGCGGGTAAACAGCCACTGTTCCCAGCGGTAATAATCCGGCTTGCAGGTCGCCAGTTCACGCTGCCAGTCATAAGCCAGCCCCAGACGCTGCAACTGACCACGCATATAGTCGATATTCTGATAAGTCCAGTTGGCAGGCGGCACCTGATTTTTGATCGCCGCATTTTCCGCCGGCAGGCCAAAGGCATCCCAGCCCATGGGTTGCAGGACGTTTTTACCCAGCATGCGCTGGTAACGGGAGATTACATCGCCGATGGTGTAATTCCGCACATGGCCCATATGCAGCTGACCACTGGGATAGGGAAACATCGACAGGCAGTAAAACTTTTCCCGGTCAGGGTCTTCGGTGACCTGAAAGCTGTTATTGTCTTGCCAGAAAGACTGGGCAGCCGATTCCACTTCATCAGGGCGATATTCTTGTTGCATGGACTCTCTTTAAAATACGGGAAATCAGAAAGCGCTTAGGATACCTCAGCGCGGGCCTGGCTCAAAATATTGTGTCAACAAAAAAGCAGCCCGTAGGCTGCTCTTGAGATAATTTAACTTGTTGTCGTTATTGCTGCTGTGGCATTAATTACCGGCTGCCATCAGCCCTTCGTACTTGGCGTAAAGCTGATCATGGCTTTCTTCGTTATCCGGGTCCTTGGGAATACAATCCACCGGACACACTTCAACGCACTGCGGTGTATCAAAGTGACCGACACATTCGGTACACAGATCCGGATCAATCTCATAAATTTCAGCACCTTGCGAGATGGCGCCATTGGGACACTCCGGCTCGCATACATCACAGTTGATGCATTCATCGGTGATAAACAGGGACATGGTTTACTCCAAGATAAATAGTCATTGCGATCTTAGCGCTGTTTTTTCGGGGCAGGCAATGTCGCTTTCAATGCTGTCTGCACGCAGGGTGCAACGAACTCCGACACATCGCCGCCCAGAACAGCAATTTCCTTGACCAGCGACGAAGAGACAAAGCTCAGGTTTTCCGCCGGGGTCAGAAACAGGGTTTCTACTTTTGACTGCATACGCCGGTTCATGGTTGCCAGCTGCAGCTCATATTCAAAATCCGACACCGCTCTCAGGCCCCGGATTATAACATTGGCGCCCATGTTAATGGCTTCATTGACCAGCAGCCCTTCAAAACCGCGCACTTCAATATTATCCAGCCCCTGCAACGTCTCTTTGGCCAGCGCGACCCGTTCCTCCAAGCTGAACACCGGCTGTTTGCCGGGGTTGATAGCAATGGCCACGATCACCTTGTCAAACAAGGGAGCGGCGCGTTGCACCAGATCAATATGGCCGTAGGTAATCGGATCAAATGTGCCCGGGTAAATCGCCGTGGTCATCAGGCTCCGGCTCCGTTTTGAAATTCAAACAAGGCGTATTTTACATCACCGGCCTGCTTTTCTTTCAAACAATGCCAGTTTGCAGGCAAATCCGGTTGTGGCTGACGGCGAGGATATTCCAGATAAATGCGGGCGCCGTCGTTGAGCAAACCGCTCTCGTTGAGTAATAAAGCAACCGGTGACCACAAATCCAGCTGATAGGGTGGATCCAGAAACACCACGTCAAACTTGCCTTGGGCCGATTGCAGATACTGTTCGACGCGATCCTGAATAAGCTGGCACTGTTCGGCCTGCAATAAATCGATATTCTGCTGGAGTGCGGCGGCAGCCTGGCGATCCCATTCCACCATCACCACTGAATCAGCACCGCGCGATGCGGCTTCCAGCCCCAGTGCGCCGCTGCCGGCAAAACAGTCCAGACAGCGGCTGCCGCCCAACACTGGCTGCAGCCAGTTAAACAAGGTTTCCCGCACCCGGTCACCAGTGGGTCTCAGCCCTTCCGTGTCGGGGAATGCCAGCTTACGGCCACGCCAGCGACCGCCGATAATTCTCAGTATGCCCTGCTTATTGCTTTTCTGTTTCGCCACCTACCAGCACCGTCAGCATTTTATCTGCATTCACACGACGCTTGAATGCATCCTTGATCTCCGCCACGGTGACCGCGTTAACCCTGTCGTTGAAGTTGTCAAGATAGTCCAGTGGCAAGTCGTAGAATCCTATCATAGCGAGGTAGTCTGCGATCTTGCTGTTACTGTCGACGCGTAGAGCAAAGCCACCGGTAATGTTCTGTTTGGCCGCGGTAAGCTGTGCCTCGCTGGGCCCGGTTTCAACAAAGTTTTTCACCGTATCGCGCAGCACGGTTAAGGCTTCTTCCGCTTTTTCATTACGGGTCTGCAGCGCCATTTGGTAGGGGCCAAGCTGCTGCATCGGCCGGAAGTAACTGTAAACCCCGTAAGTCAGGCCACGTTTTTCCCGCAACTCATCACTGAGCATCGACACCAGACCGCTGCCACCGAGAATGTGGTTGCCGACATAGAGCGGAAAATAATCCGGATCATCGCGGCTGATGCCCGGCTGGCCCATCACGATCGTGGTTTGCGTAGACGGGAAGGATTTATGTATCAGTTCCGCTGACTTGAGTTCTGCCACTTGAGGCAGCGCCGGCGCCGCCTCACCGGCAGCAAGTCCGGCAGTCACACGCTCAGCGATTTGCTCGGCCTCGCTGCGGTCAACCGCGCCGACAATCACTACCACCGCATTGCGGCTGACAAAATATTGCTGATAAAAGGCTTTCAAGTCCTCAGGCGTTAATTGTTTCACACTGTCTGCTGTTCCGTTAGGCATCACGCCATAGGGATGTGAAGGATAGAGGTTTTCATAAAAAGCCCGGCTGGCAATCGCCTTAGGTGACTGGTTTTCTGCCTGTAATCCGGTCAGTAACGTTTGCTGGATACGTTCAAACGGCGCTTGCGGGAAATCAGGTTTAGCCAGAATCTGGCTGTAAGTGGTGAGCGCCTGTTCAAACGCTTGGTCTTCAGTCAGGGTGCGCAGGCTGAACACAGCCATATCGCGTTCTGAGCTGGCGCCAAAGTTAGCGCCGACATCGGCAAAGGCAGTGGCAATCTCATCAGCGCTCATGCCGCCCGCCCCTTCATCAAGCATCGCCGAGGTCATCTTGGCCAGTCCCGGCATGTCGCCATCACGTGCAGCCCCGGCATTGAAAACCACGCTGATATCTACCATCGGCAATTCCGGAGCCGGCACAAAATAGACGCCGGCACCATTGTCAGTGTCCCAGTGCTGAATATCAGGATTGGCCCAGGCCAGGGCACTGGTCAGACACAGTGCAACAAAAGCAAAAGGTTTAGCGAACATGAGTATCTCCGGTTGTTACGGCAGGACGGCTTCCATCCAAAGGCTGTGGCACTAATTCACCAATGGTCAGCCTGTCATCAACAAAATATTTGTTGGCTACAGCCTGTACCTGTTCGGCGGTCACCTGCTTGACGTTATCAACATAATTTTCGCCCACCATCCAGTCCAGACCGATGGTCTCCAGCATGCCGATCTGCATCGCCTGATAAAACACGCTGTCTTTTTCATAAACCGTGTCTGCCACGACCTGGGCTTTGACCCGGGCCAGTTCCTGCTCGGTCACCGGTTCATCTTTAAGGCGTTGCAGTTGTTCTCGTATCGCCTGCTCCAGGTCGGCAACGGACTTACCATTGGCCGGTGTACCGGCAATCACAAACAAGTCTTTCAAGCGTGAGAACAGGCTGTTACCCGCGCCGACATTGGTGGCCACCTGCTGTTCACGAACCAGTTCGCGGGCAAAACGGGCGCTGTTACCACCATCAAGGATGCCGGCCAGCACCTCCAGCGCATAAGGCTCCCAAGCCTTGTCTTCGGCAACAGTCGTCACTACCGGGACTTTCCAGCCCATCATCAGATAAGGCAGTTCCGCAGGTGCCTTGACCTTGATTTCGCGCAGGCCTTTTTGTGCCACCTCGGTCTGTGGTTTCAATTCAGCCACTTGCTCGGGTTTGAGCGGGCCAAAATATTTTTTGGCCAGTTCCAGCACCGTCTTGGGTTCGACATCACCAGCCACCACGACAGTGGCATTGTTGGGCGCATACCATTGCTGATACCAGTCGCGCAGATCGTCAGCCTGGTAATGATGAATATCGCTCATCCAGCCAATGACCGGGTGATGATAGGGACTACTCATAAAGGCCGCGGCGTTAAAACTCTCGCGCAGCTGCGCTTTGGGATTGTCTTCGGTGCGCATACGCCGCTCTTCAGCCACCACATCACGTTCTTTGATGAGTTCCGCTGAATCGATAATGAGGTTACGCATGCGGTCAGACTCGTGTTTGAAGCTCACCTCGAGCCGGTCTTTGTGTAATTTTTGAAAGTAGGCGGTGTAATCACGTCCGGTAAAGGCATTATGTTCACCGCCGTTATCAGCGATGATTTGCGAGAACTCGTTGGGTTCGAGGTTCTCGGTGCCCTTGAACATCATGTGTTCGAGGATGTGGGAGATCCCGGTAATACCGTTATGTTCGTAGCTCGACCCCACTTTGTACCAGACCTGGGAGACGACCACCGGCGCCCGGTGATCTTCTTTAACGATGAGTTTGAGCCCGTTTTCAAGCTCGAATTCACTGACTTGCGCCAGCGCCAGACCGGGAATCAACATCGCCAGCCAGGCCAGTATTTTTAGTTTTTGCATCTGCATATCTTCAACTATCGCGTGATAAGATTGACCGTCGAAGTTTAACGACAAGCAGAGAATATGTTTAGTTTCCTCAGAAAGAAAAGTAAAAAAACTGAGCCGGAAGCGGTATCAGAGCAGGCTGTAACGCCTGTTGAAAACACACAGGATGCAGACACCGAGGCCGAAGCGGCAGCGCCTGCTGAGCCGCGCGACAAACCGGGGCTTTTTGGCCGCCTGAAACAGGGCCTGAGCCGCAGCAGTAACAAGCTGACTGAGGGCTTTGCCAGCCTGGTGCTGGGTCGCAAAAGCATCGATGATGATCTGCTTGAAGAATTGGAAACCCAGCTGATTACCGCGGATCTTGGTGTTGAGGCCACCACGCGCATTATTGATGATCTGACTCAGCGGGTCGCACGCAAACAGCTAGGTGATGTCGAGGCACTATTCAATGCCATGCGCGATGATATGGTTACTATCCTGGAGCCCAGTGCCCAGCCGCTGGTGGTGCCAGAAAAACCCGGTCCTTATGTGATTCTGATGGTGGGCATCAACGGGGTCGGCAAGACTACCACCATCGGTAAACTCGCCAAACAATTCCAGCAACAGGGCAAAAAGGTCATGCTCGCCGCCGGTGATACCTTCCGCGCTGCCGCTGTGGAGCAGCTTCAGGTCTGGGGTGAACGCAACCAAATCCCGGTCATTGCCCAGCCCACCGGCGCCGACTCGGCTTCTGTCATCTATGACGCATTGGAAGCTGCCAAAGCCCGTGATGTCGATATTCTGATTGCCGATACTGCTGGTCGCCTGCACACCCAATCCAATCTGATGGAAGAGCTCAAAAAAGTGAAGCGTGTGATGGGCAAGGTCGATGATACCGCGCCTCATGAAGTCATGCTGGTTGTCGATGCTGGCACCGGCCAGAATGCCCTGCAACAGGCGCAACAGTTTGATCAGGCAGTGGGCGTCACCGGCATTACCCTGACCAAACTGGACGGCACCGCCAAGGGCGGTATTATTTTCGCCATTGCTAACAAAACCGGCCTGCCTATTCGCTTTATCGGCGTCGGTGAGAAGATTGATGATCTGCGGCCGTTCGAAGCCGGCGAATTTGTGGATGCTTTACTGGGAAGGGAAGACGACGAGTGATCCGCTTCAGCGACGTTTACAAACGCTACTCCAATCAGCACGAAGCCCTGTCCGGACTCAGCTTTGAGTTGAGCAAGGGTGAAATGGCTTTCCTCACCGGCCACTCCGGTGCCGGCAAAAGCACGTTGCTCAAACTGATTGCATTGATTGAGCGTAGCTCGCACGGCCAGGTCTGGGTCAACAACCAGAACCTGACCCGTCTGCCCAAGTGGAAAGTGCCGTACTACCGTCGCAAAATCGGCCTGGTGTTTCAGGATCATAATCTGCTGCATGACCGCACCGTGTTTGATAACGTGGCACTGCCTTTAATCATTGCCGGTGAAAACCACCGGGAAATCGGCCGCCGGGTACGCGCAGCGCTGGATAAAGTGGGCCTGCTCGGCAAAGAACGCAGCCTGCCGATTGCTCTGTCCGGCGGTGAACAACAACGGGTGGGCATTGCCCGCGCCGTGGTCAACCGACCGCCGGTGCTGCTGGCTGACGAGCCTACCGGTAACCTCGACCCGGCATTGTCACGCGAAATTATGGATCTGTTCGAACAATTCAATCAGGTTGGCGTCACGGTCTTCATCGCCACTCACGACCTGGAACTCATCAACCGCATGCCCTACCGCCGAATCACGCTGGAACAGGGAAGGCTGGCATGATAAAACTCAATATCCATAACTATTTCCTGCGTCATATGCAGGTGATGCTCTACAGCCTCGGACAACTGTGGCGAACACCGGCGGCCAGTGCCATGACAGTCATGGTCATTGGTATTGCATTGGCCCTGCCGGCTGGCCTCTATGTGCTGCTGAAAAATGTCGAACAGGTCAGCAGCCAGTGGGAGGATGCCAGCCAGATTTCTCTGTTCCTGCAGCACAACACGCCTGACAACCGCGGCAAGCAACTGGCCGAACAATTACTGAGCTGGCCGGATATCAATGCCGTGCATTATCAGAGCTCGCAGGATTCGCTGGCTGAATTCCGTCAGCTATCCGGCCTCGACAGTCTGCTTGATACCCTGCCCAGCAATCCTTTGCCGCCGGTCATCGTGATCCAACCCGAGCAGGGGCAAAATGAAACCGAGGCGCTGCAGGCACTGTTGGAGCGCCTGCAGAACATGCAGGAGGTCGAGCTGGCTCAGCTAGACATGCAGTGGCTTCAGCGCCTGCGCAGTATTAATCAGACGGGTGAGCGCGGCATCAGCATTCTGGCCGTTTTACTGTCACTCAGCGTACTGCTGGTGATCGGCAACACCATCCGCTTGGCCATCTTGAGTCGCCAGACTGAAATCAGAGTCATCAAACTGGTGGGCGGCACTAACGCCTTTGTGCGTCGGCCTTTTCTCTACACCGGCTTCTGGTATGGCTTGTTGGGCGGCATCATTGCCTGGCTGACGCTGCTGATGACATTATTGTTTATCAATGGCCCGGTCAATCGGCTGGCGACGCTCTATGACAGTCAGTTCATGCTGAACTGGCTCAGTGGCCAGATGTTTATTGCCCTGCCCTTGTTCGGCACGATTCTGGGTGTGCTGGGTGCATGGCTGGCTGTAGGCCGACACCTGAATACGATAGAGCCCACCTGACAGCAGGAACTTTTACCTGATTTGCTTATCATATAGTTGCAAATTCCTAATAAATGTTATTATTAGGCGATGACTCTCAGGAGACTGCGTAGATGACGAATAATGTGGCCCAATACGAAATGGCCTTGGCACCGATTGGTAATCTGGATGCCTACACCAGCCTGGTTCACACCATTCCTGTTCTTACCGCAGAAGAGGAATACGAGCTGGCGACACGCCTGCAAAACGATGGTGATCTGGAAGCTGCCCAGCGGCTGGTTCTTTCGCATCTGCGTTTTGTTGCCCGCATCGCCAAAGGTTACAGCGGTTATGGTCTGCCGGTTGCCGATCTGATTCAGGAAGGCAATATCGGCCTGATGAAAGCTGTCAAACGATTCAACCCTGAAAAAGGCGTGCGTCTGGTCTCTTTCGCCGTGCACTGGATTCGCGCTGAAATTCACGAATATGTGATTCGTAACTGGCGCATCGTCAAGATCGCGACAACCAAGGCGCAGCGTAAATTATTCTTTAATCTACGCAGCGCTAAACAACGTCTGGGTTGGCTTAACCAGGAAGAAGTGGAAGCTGTAGCCGAAGATCTGGGCGTCACACCGGCCAATGTGATGGAAATGGAACGTCGCCTGGCCCAGCCTGATACCTCTTTCGATTTACCGGCTGACGGTGACGATGAAGAAACCCACTTCTCCCCGGTCGCTTACCTTGCCGCGCCTGATAACAGTGATCCGTCACAGCAACTGGAACAGGATAACTTCAGTGACTATCAGCAGCAGAAGCTGGCTAATGCACTGTCGACGCTGGATGATCGCAGCCGTGACATCATCAGCCAGCGCTGGCTCAATGATGAGGATAAAGCCACGCTCCACACCCTCGCTGATCAATATCAGGTTTCTGCCGAAAGGATTCGACAGATAGAAAATAATGCGATGAAAAAACTCAAGAAACTGATGGCCTGAGTCATTATCCAGGCCAAAAAAAAGCCCGCTTAGAGCGGGCTTTTTTTTATCCGGGAGTGTCGGCTAGCGTTCAAGCAGCGGCGTTTTATCCGCTTTGCCGTCCCATTCCTCAGCGTCTGGCAAAGGATCTTTTTTCTCGGAAATCACCGGCCAGCTTTGTGATAATTCTTCATTAATCTGCAGGAAGTCCATTTGATCGTCCGGCAAATCATCTTCCGAGAAAATCGCTTCTGCCGGACACTCCGGCTCGCACAGGGTGCAGTCGATGCACTCATCAGGGTCAATAACCAGAAAATTGGGACCTTCGTGAAAACAATCTACTGGGCAGACATCAACGCAATCAGTATATTTACACTTGATACAGTTTTCTGTGACGACAAAGGTCATGCTGAATTCTCCAAAAACACGAGTGACGCGAGCTTGACTCGCTTTAATTATAGTTAAACCGCTATTTTACATGATTTAGCCCTATTCTGGGCAAGGCCCGTTTTTGCGGTATGATCATCAATCTGGGAGCAAAGCTTCCAACCTGAGCAATGTTAAGGGACTGCGCAGTATGCGAAAAATGTTTTTCTGGCTCTTGTTTGCCCTGATTTTTATTATCAGCGCTGCCTTTGCCGCATTTAATATGACCGCCGTTACGGTGAATTTCTACTTCGGTGATATCACGCTGCCACTGGCTGCCGTGCTGGTGCTGGCCATGCTTGCCGGTGTCGCTCTGGGGGTCATTGTGCTGATGATGAGCACGCTGAAACTGCGCTACGAAAACCGTCGCCTGCAACATAAACTGTCGGTCTCCGAACAGGAAATTAACAGCCTGCGGATCCTGCCGATTAAAGACAAGCACTGATCGTGATGCTGGAATGGCTGTTTTTTCTGCTGCCTGTTGCTGCCCTGTCCGGCTGGATGATGGCCAGGCGTCATTACAAACGCCGCTATCGTCCCCAGGACTCGGCTTTCAGTCCGGAGTACTTCAAAGGCCTCAACTACCTGCTGAATGAACAACCGGATAAGGCCATTGATGTGTTTATCGGCTTGCTGGAAGTCAACAGTGAAACGGTAGAAACCCATCTGGCGCTGGCTAACCTGTTCCGTCGCCGCGGCGAGACCGACCGCGCCATCCGTATTCATCAAAACCTCATTGCCCGTCCCACGCTCAGCGGCCAACAGCGAGTCCAGGCATTGGTAGAGCTGGGACTGGATTATATGAGCGCCGGGGTGCTGGATCGGGCTGAGCAGCTGTTTCTGGAACTGCTGCAACAGTCGCCACCACCATCGGAAGCGCCCAGACAGCTACTGCGGATCTACCAGCAGGAGAAGAAATGGCAGCAGGCCATTGATATGGCCAAACTGATCCCTGCCGATACCAAGCTCAATACCGATGCGCTGATTGCCCAGTTTTACTGTGAACTGGCCGAGCCGCTGAGCAAGCAGGATCGTCAACAGGCCATGACTCTGTTGCGTCAGGCTTATCAATACGATCCCAGCTGTGTTCGCGCCAGCCTGCTGGAGGGCAAAATGCTGATCAATGCGGGTCACAGCCGTAAAGCCATCAAAGTTCTACAGCAAATCGAACAACAGAATCACTATTATTTGTCCGAGGCGCTGCCACTGCTACAACGCTGTTACGAACAAAGTGGTCAGTCAGCACAGTTTCGTGGCTGGTTACAACAGTTGCTGGAGCGCCATCCCCAGCTCACCTCTGCGCGGCTACTGCTGACCCGGCTGCTCCAGAAACAGCAGGGCAACCAGGCAGCCCAGCAGTTTCTTTACCGACAGCTCTATCAACACCCTTCAGTGGAAGGCCTGCATCAATTAATACAGCTGGGTGAAGACAATCACCAGGTGCTGATTCCTTTAATTAAAGAGGTCACCACCGCTTTGATTCATAAAGGTGACCGCTATACCTGTAAAAACTGTGGTTTCTCCGGCCGCACGATGCACTGGCAGTGTCCCGGTTGCTCAAACTGGGCCACTATCCGCCCGGTCGAAATTCATTTATCTGCTTTGGAAAAACTATTGGAGCCATCTCGATGACCGCTATTCAGATTCTGCATAACCCGCGTTGCAGCAAGTCCCGACAAACGCTGGCCTTGCTGGAAGAAAAAGGGGTTGAACCGGAAATCATCAAATACCTTGATACCCCGCCCAGCGCCGCAGAGTTAAAGACGATTCTGGCAAAGCTGGGAATCAGTGCCCGTGATTTGCTACGCAAAGGCGAAGATGATTACAAAAAACTGAACTTGAAAGATCCCGACTTAAGCGAAGCCGCACTGATCGATGCCATGGTCAATCACCCCAAGCTGATTGAGCGGCCGATTGTCATCAATAACGACAAAGCCCGGCTTGGCCGGCCACCGGAATCGGTTCTGGATATTGTCTGAGCCATGGCCGATATCCTGATCCTTTATTACAGCCGCAGCGGTCATGTGAAAAGCATGGCGGAACAGGTGGCACGAGGCATTGAGACGGTCTCCGGCTGTCACGCCATGCTGCGCACAGTACCGCCGGTTTCCACGGTCTGTGAAGCCACCGAAGACAGCATTCCGGCGGAAGGTCATCTTTATGTGACCCATGATGATCTCAAACACTGCTCAGCCCTGGTGCTGGGCAGCCCGACCCGCTTTGGCAACATGGCTGCACCGCTCAAGTATTTTATCGATTCCACCAGCGATCTGTGGCTGTCCGGCGAACTGGCCGGCAAACCGGCGGCGGTCTTTACCTCAACCGGCAGTCTGCATGGCGGCCAGGAATCAACGCTGCTGTCGATGATGCTGCCGCTATTGCATCAGGGCATGGTGCTGATGGGGCTGCCCTACAGTGAACCAGGCCTGATGCTCAGCGAAGACGGTGGCACTCCCTACGGCCCCAGCCATGTGGCAGGCAGCCAGAACAACCGCAAGCTCAGTGACAATGAAGCACAATTATGCCGGGCGCTGGGTAAACGCATTGCCGAATTCACTATGAGGTTAGAATGAATCAAGTCGCCCTGTTCCGCTGGCTGACCCTGGCCAGCTATTTCGGTCTGATGCTGACTTTGCTGGGCTGGATTTTACTGGCTCCGCATACTGAGAACTATCCCACCTCAGCCATGCTACTACTGGGCGTCGTCCCCCTGCTGTTTCCGCTAAGAGGGCTGCTTTATGCCAGACCCTATACCCATGCCTGGACCAGTTTTCTGATGCTGTTCTATTTCAGTCATAGTGTGGGCGAGGTCTACAGTGCCGGTGGCAGTGGCATTTATCCATGGTTAGCACTGCTATGCAGCAGCGTCTGTTTCTGCACTTGTATTGTTTTTGTTAAAGTAGACGCAAAAAGACGACATGCATCACAAAACAAAACGCATTAACATGCTATAAATACATTGATTCTGGGAGACAGACAATGAATAGTATTTCAGCATTTCAATCAGGGATTGCCGGTGTACAGAACGGCGTTTATGGTGCAAGCCAGAACGCTAGTCAGATTGCCCGTGCCGATCAGCTCTCCAGTCAGCAACTGACACAGGAACTGGTATCGCTCAATGCCAACGAACGCCAGGTACAGGCGGCGGCCAAAGTGATTGAAACCAGCAATGAAATGATTGGCAGCCTGTTAGACATCAAAGTCTGACATCACAGCCCTTTCCCGGCGCTTCACAGTGCCATCCCGGCCCTGCTAAACTAGCGGCTCAATCTCAACAGCAAGACTTTTGACTTGAGCCAATCCCCTTTTTCACCGCTCACGACGGTTGCAATCAGCAAGGCCATGTCGGCTTCGGCGCAACAGCAACTTGATGACATCCTGGTTTATCCGCAAATAGACTCCACCAGCGACCAGCTGTGGCGGCGTTTCAGTGATGGTCAGCAAACCCCTGCGGTATGTCTCGCAGAATCTCAGACATCGGGACGCGGCCGCCGGGGAGATCAATGGCAGTCTCCTGCCGCCGGCAATTTATACCTGTCGCTGTTCTGGCCCAGTTGCGCAGAAACACCGCGTAACGGCCTCAGTATCGCCATGGGTATCAGCCTGATAAACAGCCTTAAAGAAGCTGGAATCAATCAGTTACAACTGAAATGGCCCAATGACGTGTTATACCGGCGACAAAAGCTGGCGGGAATTCTAGTAGAATCAAGGTTCAACAGTAAGCAATTTACGGTTGTGGGCATCGGCCTTAATTTCAAGCTTCCGGCGTCCACCCAGAACTTAATCCAACAACCCTCCACCAGCCTCGAACAGCTCTGTGACCCGGTTCCCTGTCGAAACTGGCTGGCCGGAAAAATAATTCAGAACATGATCGAGACAATACAAGTGTTTGAACACCGCGGCCTGAGTGACTTTCTTCCTCTGTGGCCACAATATGACGCCCTCCACGAACAGGCGATAACCCTGGTAGATGGCGAACAGCGTACCCCCGCCCTGGCCTGTGGCATTAATGAACAAGGCGAACTGCGTTACCTGCGTGACAGCCAGGTTCACCTGCTTTCCAACAGTCATATCAGCATCAGGTTTGCCTCATGAAACTGCTGGTCGATATCGGTAACAGCCGGGTCAAATGGACCGTAATGGATAAAGACGGTCTGGCCGACAGCCAAGACTTCCAACGTAGCAAAACCGGCATCAAGGCCTCACTGAATAAAGTCTGGAAATCATTGACAGACGTTGAAGCGGTGTTTGTGGCCAATGTTGCCGGTGACAAGCTGGCCCAGCAACTCACTGAATGGACGCAAAAACAATGGCAGTTAACGCCGACATTCGTTAGCAGCGAAGCCAAACGCTTCGGCGTCAGCAATGCCTATGATGAGCCGGAAAAACTGGGTATCGATCGCTGGTTGTCGCTGATTGCCGCCCGCCAGCATGCCCGCCAGGCACAATGTGTGATCGACTGCGGCACAGCGATGACGATTGATATTGTCAGCAAAACCGGCCAGCATCAGGGTGGTATGATCCTGCCGGGCCTGAGCCTGATGCGCAGTTCGCTGGCCGCCAACACCGACGCCTTGACCGAAGCCCCGGGTGAAAAAGAATTCAAAACCCTGGCTACCAATACATTCAGTGCGATTCATGCAGGGACGCTCTACAGTATCAGTGCCACACTGGAACGCATAATTAATGATCTCAGACAAGGCTTCGACAATCAGATCCGCTTCATCATTACCGGCGGTGACGCCATGCAGTTATTGCCCTTGTTACCTGACGATATTCACCACTACCCGGATATCGTGCTGAAGGGGCTGGCTTTTTATGCTCGCCAAGCCGACAGGAAAAAACGCAGTAATAAAAAAGCTGAAAACACTGCGCAGAACGAAGCGGAAACGGCAGAAAAGCCGGCAGTGCAACAGACCCAAGCTGCGCCTGAAAAGCCGCAAAAAAGCGATAAAGAAACCACTGGCAGCAAAGCAAAACCGCGCCGCAGCAAAGCCCCCGCTAAAAAAGATAAGACCCAAACTGCACCACAAAACGCGGAGAAACCTGACACAGCATTGCCAGACAAGGCGATCTGAGGTAATCTTCGCCCCCTCTGGAGAGCTGGCCGAGTGGTTGAAGGCGCACGCCTGGAAAGTGTGTATAGGTTTATAGCCTATCGAGGGTTCGAATCCCTCGCTCTCCGCCATTTTCCCTCCTTCCCTGCACGACCTTAGCGCTGTTGATGGGCTATAATCAGCCTAAGATTAACAGCTAACCATGACCTATGCCTGCAGTTGATATCAAACTTCGCTTTCCTTACCACGGCCTCTACGCGTTGGGACCCGGCAAAGCGGACTTACTTGATGCCATTATCGAAAAGGGCTCGATATCTGCTGCAGCAAAAACCATGGGCATGTCCTACAAACGCGCCTGGGATCTGGTCAGTACCATGAACAACAGCTTCAAACAGCCTCTGGTAGCTACCGCCACTGGCGGCAACCACGGCGGCGGCGCTCATATTACTGAATTTGGTCGTGACGTACTGCAACGTTATCGGCATATCCAGCGTCAGGCGATGGCTGCGGTCGAACAGGAAGCCCAAGCATTTAACGAGCTACTCCGTTAGTAGAGTTGGTTTATTGTCTTGCGTTGTATATGCTTGCATACAGCGAGTAACTGAATAGACACATGGCAAATAGCGAATCCAGCCGGATACTGCTGATTGGGATTGACGACACCGACAACCTGGAAAGTCGTGGCACTGGCTTCCATGCCCGCCACATCGGTGCGGCTGTGGGCGAGAATAACTGGGGCACGTGCCGGGTTATTACCCGCCACCAACTGCTCAAAAGCCCGCTGGTGCCGTTTACCTCGCATAACAGCGCGGCCTGTATCAGGGTAGAAACGGCCACTTCGGCTATGGCTGACATTGAAAGCTTTTGTAAGGCGTATCTACAACAGAACAGCGCCGAAGGCTCAGATGCCGGGCTTTGCTTGATGTGGCAGGAACAAATCCCGCTGACAATTCAACAGTTCGGTTTTGTCTGTAAACAGCAACTAGTCAGCCAGCAAGCCGCTTGGGATTTGGCTGAACAACATGCGATCAAGCTGTTTGGCCTTACCGGCACTAAAGATGGGGTTATCGGCGCCCTGGCAGCGGCGGGCCTCAACGCTTCGGGCAGTGATGGCAGGATGCTGTGGTTGGCTGGAATGCGCGAATTAGCTGGGCAGACAGTTACGCTCGAGGCTCTACTTGCACAGACCGGGATTGAGCTGGTGCAGAGTCTGCAAGGACTGGTATTAACCGATCCGGCATGCCTGATTGCGATGGGGCCCTGGCCCCGTGGTATCTGGCTGGGTGGCAAGGCTACCCTGCTGGTTGAACCTGATACGGAGAACGCTGATGGCTGGCAAGTCGCTGCCAAAGACTATCTCAGGAAATTCTGAAGCGCATAGATCAAACGGCTGGCAACTGCTGCTGATATTCTCGGCCGGGGTCCTCGCCGTGTGGTTTCACGAGGCCCTGCGCTGGCCGCTCAACCTACCCGGTCGCCATGGCCTGGAACTGATGGCGATTCTGATGTTTGTACGTCTGAGCGCACCACAGCATTACGCTGCAACCCTGGCTGCCATGGGCGGCGTATCCGCCTCTTTACTGTTCAATGATGCTGCCGGCGTGGGCAGCCTGATTTTACTTGCCCAGGGGCTGTTTATTGACAGTGCCCATCGCCTGCTCAAGCACCACAGCCTGACGTTATGGCTGATGATGGTTGTCACTGCCTTGGCACACATGCTTAAACCCATGATCAAGTTCGGCTTCCAGTCCGGCATGGGCATAGTCAGTGATTCGCTCAGCCATGGCCTGCTTTACCCGCTCATTACCCACTTCAGTTTCGGTCTAATCGGCGGCCTGGCCGGATTATTGGCCTGGCGCTCGCTGCAAAAAAACAAGTCCGACCAACCCTAAACCAAGGCAACCCATCATGAGAACAACACCCACTCATCATGTCAGCCGTTATAGTTCAAAGAATATAGCGAAACCTATTATCAATACCACGTTGAGTTTGATGGCTTTGACCGTCAGTAGCGGTATTGCTGCCAAAGCAAACAGCGAAGATGTTTACCCGCTGGGACAAATCGTCGTCAGCGAAGACGTCGAAACGGCGAGTCAGTTCCGCATTGAACGTCAGGATATGGAGCGAATCAGCGCCCGCAGCCTTGATGATGCCATCAGATTGCTACCCTCACTCAATGTCCGCAATGGCGCAGACGGTACGCCGCGAATTGATATCCGGGGCCTCAGAACCCGTCAGATCAAACTGCTGGTCAATGGTATTCCGTTTAACTCGACTTTTGACGGCCAGTTCGACCCTACCCTGATTCCAACGCTGGGCATAGGGCGAATCAACCTCAAAGCCGGCGGTTCGTCAGTGCTTTACGGTGATGGCGGCATGGGCGGTGTGATGGATATTCAGACCCGCGGCCAATTCGACGGTTTGCGCAGTGGTGTCAAAGCCGAACTGGGCAGCGATCATTTCTGGCACGGCAACGCCTACGCTGGCTATGGTGATGAAAACAATGATTTGTTTATGGCTGCCGGGATCCGCTCCCGCGATGGTTTTCCAATGTCGGATAATTTTGATTCGCCCATCGGTGTCGACACTGATAATTTCCAGGATACCAATGAGCGTAATAACAGCGATTACCGGCGTAAGAATTATCTGCTTTCCTATAATCGGCAGGTGACTCAAAAACTCAATCTGGGTCTGTTTATCAGCCACCTGCAGGGTGATTACGGCAAACCCCCTATCGCTTTTGATAACAGCGATCCTTTCTCACGTCGGGCCCGCTATGAGCGTACCGAAGATCAGCGAGGCACCACACTGCAGCTTGGCGGTGATTATGCTTTCAATGACAACTGGGGCGCCAAACTCTGGTTGTTTCATAACCAGTTGGAAGATACCGAGTTAAGTTTTGATGATGCCAGCTATAACAGCATCAGCCAAAACAATAGTTTCCGGCTGGATAATGAAACCCGTATCCGTGGACTGCATGCCCAACTTGACGGGCTGATTACATCGACATCCACCGAAATCGCTTTCAGCGTCGACAGCCGCAATGAAGACTTCGACTCCAGTGGTGTCGAATGTAATGCTTCCGGTGGCGGCGGTGGCGGCGGTGGCGGCGGTGGCGGCGGTGGCGGCGGTGGCGGCGGTGCCTCAGGATGCGATACCCCGTCCGACTTTACCAGCATTGATTTAAATAAAGATATCGATGTCACCTCCTATGCCGTCGAAGTCACCCAACCCCTGCCCTACCAGATGACCCTGGTGGCAGGCATGGCGCATCACAAGCTGGATAAGGATGGCGGCCAGGATGAAAGCGAGCAAAGTGCGCGGCTGCTGTTGAGCAAAGCCGTGAGTGCATCGTCCTCGGTGTATGGGTCTGTCTCACGCAAGGTGGATGCGCCCAGTATTCGCCAGTTATATGAGAGCCGTGGCGGTAATGACAGCCTGGGCTTTCAGCGTGCCAACCACCTGGAAGCAGGCTATAACAAACATTGGCAACAGGCTGATCTGAACATTGCTTTCTGGCATTCAAAAGTCTATGACTTTATCGAACGCAACAATGACACTGATGAGTTCGAAAACCGCCAGGAGCTCGAACTCAAAGGCATTGATATCAGCGCCCAAATCCGCCCCACTGACAAACTGACTGTCCGTGCAGCATTGGGTTTATTGCGGGCCCGGGATGACTCCAGTGATGCGGCTTCCAGCACCCTGCAATACCGGCCTAAGCAAAAGCTGAGCCTGGATGCCGATTATAGGGTCAATGCTGACTGGACGGTGTCGGGCACGCTGATTCATATCGGTGAGCAGGCCTATTTTGCACGTGGTGGCAGCAGTGAGCACCGAGAACTGGACAGCTATGAACTGGTGGGTGCCAAGCTCAGCTACCAACTGCCAGCGCAATCGGGCCAGGTTTATATCGGCGTTGATAACCTGTTTGATGAGGACTATCAGACCAGCTATGGCTTTCCGCAGGCCGGGCGATTTCTCTACACCGGTATTAATCTGAACTGGGACTAATTATTGATTGGGCGTTCCCCTTTCGCCCCGGCTGATCAGGGACGATCGGCTGTTTTCCTGTCAGCGCTGGCAATCTGATCACGAACGTACTGTTCAAACTTGGCCAGCGGCAAGGGTTTGGCAAACAGGTAGCCCTGCAGCCACTGACAGCCGATTTGTTCCAGGATCAAGCGCTGGCTGTCAGTTTCCACCCCTTCGGCAATGACGGCAATGCCCAGGTGGCGGGCCATATCACTGATCGCTTCAATAATCGCCCGGTCATTTTCATCCGATTCCAGATCACGGACAAAGGAACGGTCAATCTTCAGATAATCGACATCCATTTCCTTGAGATAGGACAGTGAGGAATAACCGGTACCAAAATCATCAACTGCGATCTGCACATTGGCTTCACGCAGTTTTTTCAGTAACACCCGGCTTTCAGCGTGACGTTGCATCAGCACACTCTCGGTGATTTCCAGTGTCAGTAATTGGCCATCAATCCCCTGCTCGCGAAGATGTGCCAGCCAGTCAAGTCGACCGCGCTGGTTGCCGAAATTATGGGCTGAACGATTGACCGACACATGTACATCCCCCAGACCTTCTTGTTGCCAGTTTTTGATCTGCTGACAGACCTGTCTGAAAACAAAGTCATCAATTTTCTCGATCATGCCCATGCGTTCGGCCTGGGGCAGAAATTCCGCCGGCGCAATCAAGCCCCGTTCCGGATGCAGCCAGCGCACCAGCGCCTCGGCACTGATATCCAGCTCATCGCCGGTAGCAATCAGCGGCTGGTAATAGACCTCAATTTCACCGTTTTCAATCGCGGCTTCCAGTTCATTGATAATGAACGTTCTGGAACGCCAGCTTGATTCCAGTTCCGAAGTATAAAACTTGAAGGCACTGCCGCCCATATCCTTGGCGGCGTACATGGCACGGTCGGCATTCTGAATCAACATGCCGGTATCCAGCGCATCATCGGGATAAAAAGTAATGCCGATACTGGTGGTGATCCGCAGCGTCTGTTCCTCAATGGTAATCGGCTGCTCAATATCGCTGATCAGTTTCTGGGCAATATTAACTGCATGACTCTTGCTATCGAAGTCACTCAGAATAATGGTGAACTCATCCCCACCCAGCCGGGCCACCGTATCCACTTCGCGCACACAGTCGCGGATCCGCAATGCCATTTGCCGTAGCAACTCATCACCGAATTCGTGGCCCAGCGTATCGTTGACGTCCTTAAAACGGTCCAGATCCAAAAACATCAGGCACAGCTTTTCCTGTTCACGCCCTGATCGCAGTATGGCCTGCTGCAGTCGGTCGGTAAACAGCCGACGGTTGGGTAAGTCGGTCAGAATATCGTAATTGGCGTGACGCTCGATTTTAGCCTGGGCTTCCTTGACGTCGGTGATATCAGAGAACACGGCGACCATATTGCTGATCCTGCCGTTATCGTCATACACCGCAGACATCGACACGTAGGCCGGGAAGGTCTTGTTATCGCGATGATGGCTCTGTATTTCACCCCGCCAGATCCCTTCGCTTTCGATGGCGCTGGAGAAGTCTTCCGATAACTGCCGGTATTCACTCTCGCTGAGTCCGCTCACCAGAAAATCGGGATATTCGCCCAGCACCGACTGCTCGCTATAGCCGGTAATGCGGGTAAAGGCCGAGTTCACAGCGATGATGCGCTTGCTGTCATCAGTAATCATCATCGCTTCACTGGTAGAGTTGAATGCCACATCCGACAACAGCAGCTTCTGCTCGGCCTGTTGCATTTGTCTGAGCACCTGGCGAATGCGCTTTTCCGATGCCTGCGCCCGATTCGTGGCTGCCGTCAGTTCTTCGGTACGCTGATTGACCTCCTCGGCCACCCGATGGGTGCGTCCGGTGATACTCAGAAACAGCAGCGAGAACAACCCGGCGAGCAGAAAGCCGCCTATCAGCGCGAAAACGGCCAGCTGCGTAGTATTGCTGTTGAGGAAGTGCTCGGTGGGCGTGAACTGCAGCCGCATGCTGCGGCCCGCCATCTCAAATGCGACTTCATGGCTGATATCGGTGTCTATGCTGGACGCCTGCTGATAGTAATACTCACCAGTGAGTTCATCCTGCCATTTCAACGTGAAATCGCGCGTGCCGCTGTCACGCAGAATCTCATTAATAAAATCGTCGATACGAATCACGATATTAACCAGCCCAGCCACCTGGCTGCGGGCCGGATCCAGCGTCAAATTGCCGCTGGCTCGCTGATAAACAGGCCGGTAGATAAGTAGGGCATCGATGCGGCTGTTATCACGCAGAATTTTAAGCGGTGGTCTGGCGTAGGGACGGCCTGTTTCGATGGCCTTTTCAATGACCTGCCTGGACACCGCTGAAGAGGTTGGGTCAAAGCCGCGCGCCGGCTTGTTATCCCATTCGGGTTCAAGGAAAGTAATCGGATAATACACTTCACGTTGACCCGCTGGTCCCAGTTGCCCTCTGGCCACGAATTCCGTAATTGAAAAACCGGGCCCGAAATAAGCCTGCTGCTCTGCCTCATAGGCAGCACGCTGTTCAGCAGTGATCCTCGGCAGCCACTCAACCACCTGAATATGTTGATTATGGGCTGTGGCCCAGCGCACAAATTCACTGAACTCTTTCCGCGTGACTTCTTCGGAAGACACAAATAACTGGGCAACACTCTCCTGGATCAGTTCCTCGGCACGTAAAGCCACCTGGAATAGAGTGCCGGCTTCCTGAGTACGGATACGGAAACGATCATCCAGCCGATTATCTTCAAACTGTTTGATGTTGTGCGTCAGGGTCACGATCACCAGTAATGACACCAGCATCTGTATCCCCATTAACCAGCGTCTGCTGCGCCAAAGTTGGCGTGGCTGGCCGGTGAAGCTCATAAGCAGCGGCAAGGTAACCAGAATGCCCAGCGAGTCGCCGGCCCACCACCCGGCCCATGTGGACCAGTAACTCAGCCCGGCCTCGCTGAAAACATGCATGGTGCTGACGCTGATACTGGCACTGATAAGACAAACCAGCGGCACAAATACCAGAAACAGCAGAATTTCACGATCATCACTCAAGGTCAGCGGATCACTGACAAAGCGCTTCAGCATCAGGGCACCCACTGCTGCCTGCAGCGCTGAGGCCAGCGCTATCACCATGGGTAAAGCATGAGACACAAGCGTGAAAGAGCCCTGCTCACTGGCTACCAACAGGTTCAGCAAATAAGAACCAATAAGCACACCGGGCAAGACCCGCCACAGTCGATAGGACAGACAGAACGCCAGCGCAATGCCGGCCGGAAAAAAGACAACAGCGGTAAACTCATTGATCGCCGAGATTTTCAGGCTCAGCAATCCGGTCGCCAGATACAGCAGCGCAACCAGCAGATTACTGATTAGGCCTTTCATTGAGTGGCGCGTTGTTTGGGACAAAAAATTCTCCGCTTCGGGTTCTGGGCCAGTCAGGCGACTTTGCCTGACTGCCGGGCAATCAATTTGCGGTTTGCCTATCAGCTTATCGGTTGATTCTATCCTCTCAACAGCTTTTTTAGAATCTGATTGCGCAAATCAAACGCAATTATTGCTGAGTTTCAGACAGGTCTATCGCTAAGTGCTTGTTTAACGGGGACTGGTCCGGCGGTGTATTTCGGTGATGGAAAATCTCGTCATTAACACCTACAATATGGGGTTCTATGGTGGCCTGCATCGGTCTCCTCGCGACGATATGTTGGTCAACCCGTCAGGCCCGGAAGGGAGCAGCGGAGCCTTCGGACTCGGGCGCCGAGATTCGGCTGGTGTGGGTCACCACCCTAACTGATCAAGGGTGACGTTTAGCTGATGAGTTATCTGGTTCTGGCCCGCAAGTGGCGACCTAAATCGTTTGCCGAAGTCGTCGGCCAGCAGCACGTATTACGGGCGCTGATAAATGGTCTCGATCAAGACCGGCTGCATCATGCTTTCCTGTTTTCAGGCACCCGCGGCGTCGGCAAAACCACCCTTGCCCGTATTCTTGCCAAATCCCTTAACTGTGAACAAGGCGTCAGCTCCACACCCTGTGGCGAATGCCAGAGCTGCATTGAAATCGATAACGGCCGCTTTGTTGACTTGATTGAGGTCGATGCTGCTTCGCGTACCAAAGTCGATGACACCCGCGAATTACTCGACAACGTGCAATATGCCCCCAGCCGTGGCCGCTACAAAGTCTACCTGATTGACGAAGTGCACATGTTGTCCGGCCACAGCTTTAATGCACTGCTGAAAACACTGGAAGAACCCCCACCCCACGTTAAATTCCTGTTTGCCACGACTGATCCACAGAAACTGCCGGTCACCATTTTGTCGCGTTGCCTGCAATTCAACCTGCGCCGACTGGAACTGCCGCAAATCAGCGACCATCTCGCCTTTATCCTGCAACAGGAAAATATCCAGTTCGAAACTGAGGCCCTCACGCAAATCGCGCGGGCTGCTGACGGTAGCATGCGTGATGCATTGAGCCTATTGGATCAGGCGATTGCTTTCGGTGGCGGTGAAGTCAGCAGCGATACCGTGTTTCAGATGCTGGGTAGTATCAGTCAGCAGCAACTGACCCTGTTGCTTCACGCATTACAGCAACAGGACGCCAAAGCCCTGCTGGCGCAATCCGCCGAGTTGGCCGCTTTGGGCCGCGATTTCGGGGTGGTGTTTGACTATATGCTGGCCGCCTTGCAACACATCGCTACGCTGCAACTGGTGCCAGATATGGAAAGCACCGAATCCAGCAGCGCCGAACTTAAAGAACTGGCCCAACTGTTTGATGCTGAAACCGTGCAGCTGCTATATCAGATAGCCCTGCATGGTAAACGTGACTTATCCTGGGCTGCCGATCCACAAAGCGGCTTTGAAATGACGCTGCTGCGTATGCTCAGTTTCCGGCCGGCCCCGCCACCGACGGAGTCAGAGGAGACAGCGCCGCTAAAAAAGTCGCCACCGCCCAGTAAACCGGCCGTGACTCCACCGCCGGTGAGTCAAGCGACCCCGCCTGAAACGCCGCCCATTACCGAAGCTGCGGTTAAAACAGCGCCCGCCGCACCCCGGCCAGAAACGCCACCAATCGACCAAGCAGCGCCTGCGCCCGTTACTCAACCGGTTACTGCTGCCAATGATGCTGAGCCTGGATCTGCCGGCCAGAGGCCAGATCTGGATCTGACGCCGGACAACTGGACCCGCATTATTGCCGAACTCAAACTGTCCGCTTTGACCCGGCAACTGGCAGAAAACAGTGCCTTAGTCCGGGTCGAACAGCAGGCCGTGCATTTATCACTGTCGCCGGAACTAGCACATCTGGCTACTGACAAATCCAAGAAACGACTCTGCGACGCGCTGTCCACCAAACTGGGACAGGAACTCAAGCTGGTGTTTGCCGAGCCCGCCGATGTGCAGGATGCCGGCCCCACGCTGGCAGTGGAACGTGCCGCTCTGGCAGCAGAGAAGCAACAACAGGCGGTTGATGCGATTAATAATGACCCGGCAGTGGAAATCATCAAAAACACTTTCAATGCCCGTATAATTGAGCAATCAATCAAACCTATCGATTAACAAAAGGAATGGCCATGAAAGGTGGATTAGGCAACCTGATGAAGCAGGCCCAGCAGATGCAGGCCAATATGGAAAAAGCCCAGGAAGAACTGGCTAAAGTAGAAGTCGTCGGTCAGGCCGGCGGCGGCATGGTCAAAGTCACCATGACCGGTAAACATGATGTCAAACGCATCGAAATCGAAGATACCTTGTTCGAAGATGACAAGGAAATGGTGGAAGATCTGGTAGCGGCAGCCATCAATGATGCAAACCGCCAGGTCGAAAAAACCACGCAGGAACGCATGTCTGGCATGATGCCACCCGGCATGAAGATGCCCTTTTAATATCACGCTATGGCCAGTCTCGGACCCAGTATTGACGAGTTGATGCAGGCTTTGCGCTGCCTGCCCGGTGTCGGCCCCAAGTCGGCGCAGCGGATGACCTTTCACCTGCTGGAACGTAACCGTGATGGCAGTGAACGCCTGGCAACGGCATTACAAAAGGCATTGAACAATGTGCGTCACTGCCAGCGCTGCCGGATTCTGTGTGAAAGCGATCTTTGCATCCGCTGTCAGGATATCCGCCGTCAGCAGGATTTGCTCTGCGTGGTGGAAATGCCCAGTGATGTGCTGACTATTGAACAGGCCACGCAATATCAGGGGCAGTACTTTGTATTGTCAGGGCACTTGTCACCGCTGGATGGCATCGGCCCGGAAGCTTTGGGTATCCCGCAACTGGCCGAGTGGCTGGATCAGGGCACGGTGGAAGAAGTCATTCTGGCTACCAATCCCACGGTGGAAGGGGAAGCCACCGCCCACTACATCAGCGAACTGGCCCGCGCCCGTAATATCAAGGTATCGCGGCTGGCACATGGCATTCCACTGGGCGGAGAGCTGGAATTTATTGACAGTGGTACACTGTCACATGCCTTCTCCGGTCGTGAATCAATCTGAGAAGACTGATTTTTAACAAGAGCATCTGACCATGGATGAACAACCTGTGCCTTTTGAGTTGCTAAAGACCTTCAAGGGTTTGATTCATCGCCAGCCGCTGTTCACCCCCAACCGGCTCAATGTGGACAGTTATCACCTCTCGTTCCTGGATTTGCAGGGCAGCAAGCTGGATGATGACAGCGCGGTACCCGACTTTATTGAACAACTGCCCAACATTCTCAAAGGCATCAGTCACCGTCAGCAGGCCTTGCTCACTATTCCCGAGTCCTGGCAGGATGCCCTGCTCAATTTATCCGATATCGGCATGTCTCTGACGCTGGATATTAACGGTGATGATGTGCCGCAGCTCAGCAACAAGGCTTTCAGCTTCGCCGGCCATGCCCGTAATGATAATGACAGCCGCGCCCAGACGCTGCTGATCGACCTGGAACAGTTCCGGCCACAGGTGCTGACCGACTATCTGCCTCAGTGGCGTCAGCAACATCAGATCCTCTGTGCCACCAATGTCAACGCGGCCGCCGAATATCAGTTCTGTAAAAGTCAGCGCCTGGATCTGCTGCAGGGGATTTTCTATACCCTGCCCCAGGCCAAGGAAAAGCCCAGTGCCAGCCCCGCGCAGCAAACCCTGATGGAAGTGCTGGTGAAACTGCAGGAGCCCGATATCGAACCCGATGATTTGGCTGCCACCATCAATCAGGATGTCAATCTCAGTTATAAACTGTTGCGGCTGATTAACTCGGCCTTCTTTGGCCTGCCACGCGAGGTCAACAGCACCAAACAGGCCGTGATGATGCTGGGCTTCAATAAAATCAAAACCTGGGCCAGCCTTTTGTGCCTTGCCGGTATGGATGACAAACCCAACGAACTGCGTGGAGTGGCCATGATCCGGGCGCGCATGTGCGAGCTATTAGCCAAGTATTACCGCGGCCAGCCTGATGCTTTTTTTGCCACCGGCCTGTTTTCCACCCTCGATGCCATTCTGGACCGGCCGATTAGCGACATCACCGAAAACCTGCCTTTGTCCGAGGAGCTGAAAATCGCCCTGAATCAGCAGAAAGGCCCGGCCGGTTTTGCCCTTCATGACGCACTGAATTACGAGCGTGGCGAGTGGCAGTTACTGCAACATTCCCCTATCCCCAAAGAAGTACTGGTCAGAACCTATCTTGATTCCATAAACTGGGCTAAGGAACTCAATTTACAACTGCAAGATTGATTCTATGTCTATCACTTGGTTAGCGGCCACAACCCGCAGTCGCTTCCCGCCGGTTGAACAGGCCACAGAACATGGTTTGCTGGCAGCGGGGGGAGACTTATCCGCAGAACGGCTGCTTGATGCCTACCAGCATGGTATTTTCCCCTGGTTCAACAAAAATGATCCGATCCTCTGGTGGTGTCCTGATCCCCGTATGATCCTGCACACTGATCGGGTGCATATCAGCAAAAGTCTGAAACGCCAGCTGCGCAAGCAATCGTTCAAGGTCACCCTGGACCAGGCATTTGAAGAAGTCATGCATGCCTGCTCCGCGCCCCGCGCCAATCAGCCCACCGACCCGGATAACCGCACCTGGATCCATGACGAGATGATTATGGCCTATAATGAACTACATAGGCTGGGTTATGCCCACAGTGTCGAAGTCTGGCAACAAAATCGCCTGGTGGGCGGTCTCTATGGTGTGGCTATGGGCAAGGCATTTTTTGGTGAATCCATGTTCAGTTTTGTCACTGACAGTTCCAAAGTGGCACTGGTCGCTTTGTGCCAGCAAATGCAGCGCTGGCATATGCCGCTGATAGACTGCCAGATTTACTCGGATCACCTGTCCCGGATGGGCGCTGAAGAAATGCCGCGGGCCGGCTTTATTGAACAACTTCAGCAACTTTGTCATCAGCCGGCAGTGCTGGCACCTTGGCAGCTTGATGCCGATTTACCGGTGATCACATGAGTCTCGATTTTTATCAGGATCAACCTCACGCCTGCTCCTACCTGGAAGGCAGACGGGCGCGGAATATTTACCCTGATCCGACTAAACCGGCCAGTAAAGCCCTATACAGCCAGTTGATCGAACATGGCTTTCGCCGCAGTGGCGATCATATCTACCGGCCTTTCTGTCCGGACTGTGATGCCTGCGTGCCGGTGCGTATCGATGTCAATAACTTCCGGCCCAACCGCAGTCAGCGACGTTGTTTGAACAAAAACCGTGATATCGAAATGAAAGTACGGCCGGCCGAATTCCATTTCGAGCATTTCGCACTCTACAGCCGCTACCTGGCTGGCCGTCATCCCGGCGGCGGTATGGATAACCCCACCACCGACAGCTACATCAACTTTCTCACCAGTAGCTGGTGTGATACCGCCTTTATCGAGTTTCGTCTGGGTGAAAAACTGGTCGCGCTGGCCGTCACCGACTTTATCAATCAGGGGGCATCGGCCTTCTACACCTTTTTTGACCCCGCTATGGATAAACGCAGTCTGGGGACTTTTGCCATACTCAAACAAATAGAACTGGTAAGAAATTACGGACTTTCATGGCTTTATCTGGGTTACTGGATCGAAGAAAGTCCCAAAATGCGCTACAAAACCAAATTCTCAGCGCTGGAGGCCTACCGCTCCAAATGGCGTAAAGTTGATAAAAACTTTGAATAATCAGTGATATTACGGCAAAATGATCGTTTTACCTCAAGGTCATTAAGAGTTTATGGCAAAAGAAGATCATATTGAATTTGAAGGCACAGTCATTGACACCATGCCTAATACCACTTTCCGTGTCGAACTGGAAAACGGTCACGTGGTCACTGCCCATATTTCAGGCAAAATGCGTAAAAACTACATCCGCATCCTGACCGGCGATAAAGTCACTGTTCAACTGACTCCCTACGATCTGAGCAAAGGTCGCATCGTCTACCGCGCACGCTAATCAGCAGCCATGCCGCGCATGGCCTTCCCTGATCTTTTTACCCGCTGCTGCTATCAGCCCTCAAGGGCCCGACTCAGATAAAGTCGGGCTGTCTGTGTTTGCCAAATAGCTGACTCAGCCCTGCCAGGATCATCAGCACAAAAGCCACCAGCGTCCACGCCGGTATGCTTAATCCGAGAAAGGTCCACATCACATCGGCGCATTCGCCGGAACCGCGCAGCACCATATCAATGGCCTGGCTAAGCGGGAAATTTTCCAGGATAAAGTTCAGTCCCGGACCACAGGTTGGTACCTGATCGGCCGGCAATTGCTGCAGCCAGACATGACGGCCGGCAATCACCGCACCGATGCCTGCCGACACCACAACCAGCAGGCCATAAATACGGCGACCAGTCGTCACCGGGTTATGGATGGCTCCCAGCAAAAAGAACACACCTGCCACCAATACCATCAGTCTCTGCAGAATACACAAGGGACAAGGATCCAGGTGCTCAATAAACTGAAAATAGCCGGCAATCAGCAACATGCTCAGACAGAGCAGAAATCCGGTCAGGAAAACCCCGCGAAATGTGTTCAAAATGGCCCCCTAGGTTTGGTTAGTTGTGCTAACTTATCTTAAAAAGGCCGGCGTTTAAAGGAGTAATGCGATGGAACAGGACAATTTTGAAAAAAAACTGGTCGACGCATACGACAAAATGATGGAGCGGGTGCATCACCTGCTCGATGATGCCGAAGAGCAG
This sequence comes from uncultured Methylophaga sp., assembly GCF_947259025.1. GTDB lineage: Bacteria > Pseudomonadota > Gammaproteobacteria > Nitrosococcales > Methylophagaceae > Methylophaga. The sequence continues at coordinate 261,238 of NZ_CAMYKO010000006.1, read as the reverse complement.
GCTATCCCCACTTTACAGCGCAATATTGACCGGGCCAAGAAGCGTGCGGTGGAACTGCGTGAGTTGTCGAGCGAAGAGGCAGAAAAAGTCGCAGCCTACGTCAAACGTGACCTGCATGAGGCTGCCGACTACCTGGATAAAACCGGTAAAGAGCTTTCCAGTTGGTTCAGTTTTGATCTGCAACTGGTTGAGGAGCGCATGCTGGATCTGTTCGCCCGTGCCGCTGACAAGACCCGGCTGGAGCTCAACCGGCTTGCCGCTCAGGCCAAACGTGCCCAGGAATATCACACCGGCGAAATTGCTGCGATCGGCACCCTGGTCTGTGATGCCTGCGGCTGTGAGATGCACTTCAAGAAAACCAGTCGTATCCCGCCCTGCCCTAAATGTCATAAGACGATTTTCAAGCGCGGCGTCAAAAACTAATCCTGCTGCCAATGTCGGGCGCCGACGGCTATCAATTGCTCCAGCGCTGCCATAGCTGAGGGCAGCGCGCGCAGTTGTTTTAATACTGTCAGATCAATCGGCCGCTCCTGCAGCAGCAAGGGTAAGGCGACGCTGGCGGTTTTAGCGAGACTGATACTGTCACCGGCAGCAAACAGTTTGAATTCTGCTTCAGTTTCCACCCAGGCCACGCGAATATAGGGGTTAGCAACCAGACTATCCCCTGCCAGCATTCGCTCTGTCAGCATTGTCTCACTGACCGGATCACTGATACTGGCATCGGCCAGCCACTGCAGACTGGGTTTGGTTTCGGTCATCAGGCGGCCGACCGCATCCATAACCCACTGATCGGACTGTTCTATGCAGTTAAGCAGGCTCTGCTTGAAGCGATTCAATGCCGCAGCATCAATCAGTTTGTCATCCGCTGCCACCTGTAGTCCGGGATCACGGTAGCGTTGCAAACCGCCTTCCTGTTCGGTCAGCGTTTGCATAAAAGCATCCAGCAACTCCATTTGGGTCGGGGCCCGGAACCCCACTGAAAACGTCATACAGTCATCCAGCGCCACCCCGTGGTGGGCAAAATGCGGTGGCAGGTAAAGCATATCGCCGGGCTGCAGATCCCAGCTCTCATCAGCCTCAAACTGCTTGAGGATTTTTAAATCCAGGCCATCGATAAATTCCGCTTCCTGCAACGGCTCATGGCTAATCTGCCAGCGCCGGCTACCCTTGGCCTGCAGCAAAAAGACATCATAACCATCGGTATGCGGTCCGACACTGCCACCCTCGGGGGCAAAGCTCACCATCAGATCATCACGACGCCAGTCAGGAATAAAATTAAACCGCCGCATGATGCTGGCCAGTTCCGGCACATGTTTATCCACATCCTGTACCAGCAAAGTCCAGTGGGAGGCCGGCAAGGCAGCAAAGTCCAGCTCGCTGAACGGGCCATGGCGCAGTTGCCAGGGACCGCTTTCACCCTGCTCTATTACCAGCCGCGATTCAATCTCCTCTTCACAGGCCAGTCCGGCCAGTTCCTCAATACTGAGGATAGGGTCAAAGCCGGGCCAGGCCTGACGAATAAGCAGCGGCTTTTTCTGCCAGTACTGGGTCAGAAACTGTTGCTGGGTCAGCTCACTGTTGAAAAAAGCGGTCATAAACGTCCTGCATGAAACTTGAGTTGCGGCTGTGCAGTGGCACCTCGGCCGATAATCTGAATCCGGCTCACGCTGGCATAGGGCACGCTCAGCCGCCATATTGAATCAAGCGGCATATTCAAAACATGCGCCAGAATAATGCGAATGGTGCCGCCATGGCTGACCAGCAGCACGTGGCGTTGTTGATATTGTTGCTGAATCGCGTCAAAAGCGCGCAATACCCGCTGCTGAAAATCCACCAGTGGTTCGGCACCGGGCGGGGTGTTGTTCAGCGGATCATTGTAAAAGGCATAAAAAGCCGATTTATCGGCCCTTTCCAGTGCGGCGGCGGTTTGCCCTTCCCAGTCACCGAAATCAATCTCCCGCAAGTCAGGTTCATAGGTCAGCGGCAGGCCGGACTGTCGCGCCAGGTCCTCAGCAAAAGCCGAACAGCGCTTGAGTGGCGAGGTGATGATCTGCTGCCAGGGTGTATTGACCGGCAGCAAGTCACGCATTTGCTGCCAGCCCAGCTCGCTCAGCGGATCATCAAGCTGGCCCCGATAGCGTGTGCCGCCTTCAGGCTCACCGTGACGCAGCAGATCGATAACGGTGGGCCACATTCAGCGCTCCGGTTCCACATCGAACACTACATTATTGAGCGCGATGATCCGCACTTTGGTGCCTTTGGCACAGTCGGGGCCGGTGACTTTCCAGGTCGAATCATCCAGCCGGATTTTGCCCACGCCATCGCTGATCGGCGAGGTCAGGGTCACCACCCTGCCAATGTATTGCTCGCCCCGGCGGTTGAGATTAGGCTGATCACTTTGAATCGGATTTTTCAGATAATAATGCCGCCACAGCACGATGCTGACAACGGATAACACGGCAAACAACAGTAACTGGATTTGCCATGCCAGATCCGGCATCAGCAACAGCGCAAGTCCGGTCAGGAACGCTGCGATTGCCATCCAAAGTGCAAAAAAGCTGGGCGCCAAAATTTCAATAATCACCAGCGCCACGGCAAATATCCACCAGTACCAGAAATCGATCTGCCAGCTCATTGTGATGATCCCTTATTGCCAAAGGCCTCGCGGGCCAGTTCGGTAATACCGGCTACTGAGCCTATGACACTGCTGGCTTCCAGCGGCATCATGATCACTTTGTGATTGTCGGCCGCCGCCATATCTTTCAGCGCTTCGACATATTTCTGGGCAACAAAATAATTGACCGCCTGAATATCGCCTTTGGCAATCGCTTCGGACACCATCGTGGTGGCCTTGGCTTCAGCTTCTGCCAGTCGCTCACGGGCTTCGGCATCACGGAAGGCGGCCTCACGGCGGCCTTCAGCTTCCAATACCGCGGCCTGCTTTTCGCCCTCAGCACGCAGAATTTCGGCCTGGCGGTCACCCTCGGCATCCAGAATATTGGCGCGTTTTTCCCGCTCGGCTTTCATTTGCCGGCCCATCGCTTCCACCAGGTCTGCAGGGGGCTCAATGTCCTTGATTTCAATCCGGGTGACTTTAATCCCCCAGGGAGTGGTGGCATCATCGACCACACCCAGCAGGCGGGTATTGATGTCATCGCGCTTGGACAGCAATTCATCCAGATCCATCGAGCCCATCACGGTGCGCACATTGGTCATGGTCAGGTTGAGAATGGCATTATCCAGGCCGCTGACCTCGTAGGCCGCCTTGGCGGCATCAATGACCTGGAAAAAGACCACACCGTCGACCCGTACCATGGCATTATCGCGGGTGATAATTTCCTGTGACGGCACGTCGAGCACCTGTTCCATCATGTTGATCTTGGCACCGACCTTATCGATGACCGGCACAATCAGATTAAGCCCCGGTCTCAATGTGCGGGTATAGCGTCCGAAACGCTCGACAGTAAACTCCATGCCCTGGCTGACTGACTTCACGCCCATCAGGACGATGACTACCGCCAGTGCCAGGAAGAACAGCACAAACCCCGAAAATCCGTCCATTTCCCTTTCCTCTGTGTTGATCCGCATTGATCAGCCCGATAATAGCAGGTAACTGCGGGCTTGGGCGCCTCACTTGAATATTGGCGGGCATTCGGTGGACAATAGCTCGACACACACTCTTATCAAGGTTGCCATGACTCACAAAACCTTCTTTTCCCGCGCCAGCCTGCTGGCTCTATTGCTGCTGGCAAGTGGCAATGTACTGGCCCAGCAGTGGTATCACGTTGAACTGGTAGTATTTGAACGCCTCAGCGGTGCCAATGCCGAACACTGGCCGGCCATGAGCAATATTCGCAGTGGCAGCCTCAGCCCGCAGATGTCGAACAAACATATCCAGCCGGCCGCTGTTGATACCCTGGCCGGTGTTTCCAGCAGGCTCTCCAACGCCAGCAATTACCGGGTGCATTATCACAAGGCCTGGCAGCAACCGATGCTGAGTAAAGGCAGTGCCCGTTCAGTGCAGATCAGTTCCAACAATAATCTGGTCGAAGGCGCGCTCAAGTTATACCGGGTCAATTATCTGCACGCGGATATTGATCTCTGGTTCAAGGAAAACAGCAGTATCGGTAACAACTGGTCTGCCGCTGTACCCGACAGTGTCGATCTGGGTGGCCCCCGCAATCCGCACCTGTCACAGATCCGTCGCATCCGCAGCAAGGAATTGATTTATTTCGACCATCCGCGGATCGCTGCCATTTTACAGCTAACCCCGGTTGCGGCTCCCGCCTCAGCGGTATCTGACACTCCGGAGAGCTATTCCCTGCCCGCTAGCGGCGAAGCTGAGGAAGGTCAGTAAGACCAGCAATCACTTTGCGTACATTTTCGATGCCGGCCTCCAGCGTGTGCTGGATGTCAGCCATGCTCAACTCGCTGTGGGCAATACCGGCAGCCCAATTTGCCACCACGGCCAAGGTGGCATATGGCAGATCCGCTTCCCGCGCCAGATAAGCCTCGGGCATACCGGTCATGCCCACCAGCTCACAACCATCACGGGCCAGCCGCCGGATTTCAGCTGCGGTTTCCAGGCGCGGCCCCTGTACCGCGCCATAGGTGGCACCATCTATCAGTGAAAGCTCTGCCGCCTTGCCCGCTGCCAAAAGCGCCTGTCGCAGCTCGGCATGGTAGGGCCAGGTAAAATCAATGTGACGGTCGGCGCTGAAAGCATCGCTGAAAAAACTCTGCTCACGGTCATGGGTGTAATCAATAATCTGATCCGGCACCACCAGCCTGCCCGGCGCAAACTGCTCACCGATGCCGCCGACGGCAGCTACCGCAATGATATGACTGACGCCGAGCTGTTTCAGCGCATGAATATTGGCACGGTAGTTAACCCGGTGCGGCGCAATAGTGTGCTTGTCACCGTGACGGGGTAAAAATACCACCGGCTGATTGTGCAACATCGCGCTTCGCAAAGGCGCTGAAGGCATGCCAAACGGCGTCTCGATATTGTGAACATCGGTCATTTCCAGCCCCGGATAATGAGCCAGGCCACTGCCACCAATAATGCCAAGTACCGTCATTTAACTGTCCTTCATCGCATAGACAGCAGGCAGATTACGCCAGTAACCGGCGACATCCATGCCAAAACCAAACACGTATCGATCGGGCACGGTGAGTCCCAGATACTCCGGCAGCGGCCCGACTTTATCCTCACGCAGCTTGTCGAACAGGCAGACGCAGCGGACAGAAACAGCCCCCGCCTCCTTGCAGAATTCGCGTAATGCGGCCAAGGTCAGGCCCTGATCATAAATATCCTCGATCAACACCACGTGCCGATCGTTAATATCAATGCTGGGCTGGGATTGCCAGACCAGTTCCCCACCCACCGTTTTATCGCCATAGCGGCTGGCGTGGATATAATCCAGCTCCAGCCTGAACGGTAATCGCGGCAATAGGTGCCCGGCTGTCATGACTGCGCCGTTCATCACACACAGCATGACCGGGTTAAGCTCGGCGTAGTCGCGCTCAATGGCCTCAGCCAGTTTATCCAGGGCCTGATTGATATCATCCATGCTGTAGAGCAAATCAGCCTCAGCCAGCAGGCTGTCCATTTGTGTCATTGCTTGTGTTCCCCTTTGGGCTTGGCCGCTTCGAACGTATAATGGGCTATTTAAACACGGGAGCCATCATGCGCCGATTCTGGCCGCTGTTACTATTTGTTGCCATTATGGCCGCCGTTGTCTGGCTGCTGCCGCGACAGGCTCCCCCCGCAGACTCAGCCGCATCTGACTCAGACTACCAGCGCATTGTCTCTTTATCACCCGCCATTACCGAAACCGTGTTTGCGCTGGGCCTGGGTGACAAAGTGGTGGCGGTCACCGATTATTGTGATTACCCGCCGGGCGCGCAAGCCCTGCCCAAGGTGGGCGGCTACACTGACACCAGCTTGGAGGCCATCGTCGCAAAGAAACCGGATCTGGTGATCATGTTGCAGGCACAGCAACGCCTGCAACAGCAACTGCAACAACTGGGGATAAAAACCCACGCCGTCGACACCAGCGGGCTGATGGATATTGAGGCCGCAATTGCCAGCATTGGCCAGCTTACCGGCCAGAAACAGCAGGCCGAGCAGCTACTGGCCGGCATTCATCAGTTAATTGAACGGGTCACCACCAAAGTCGCTGGCGCAGAGCCGGTGCGCACCCTGATTTCCATCGCGCATTATGTGAACAGTGACCAGCTGGAAACGGTTTATGTTGCCGGCCAGCAGGATTTTTACAATGATCTGTTGGATCTGGCCGGCGGCCGGAATGTCTATACCAGCCAACAGATCAAAGTGCCGTCGGTGACCCGCGAAGGCATTATTCGTATGAACCCGGATGTTATTATCGACGTTTTTCCGGAAGCCGATGATCACCAAAGCAATATGCAGCAGGTACGACAACAATGGCAGCAACTGGATATGGTCAGTGCCGTAAAAGCAGAGCGCGTACATATTCTCGAGCGTGACTATGCCAGTGTGCCCGGACCACGGGTGTTTCAGCTGCTGCCGGAGTTTGCCCGCCTGCTGCATCCGCAACTGAACTGGGAAAGCACCGATGATTGAAGTGCAGCAACTGAGCGTCAGTCTGCAGGACAAAACTTTGCTGGCCGACATTGAGTTTCAACTCGATAAAGGCGACTACCTGGTGGTGGTCGGCCCCAACGGTGCCGGTAAAAGCACCTTGCTCAAGGCCATGCTGGGCATTATCGATATTGGTCAGGGGCAGATACGTTATCAGGATCAGCCTGTTGCCGACTTTTCACAGCGCCAGCTGGCCCAACTGGTCAGTTATGTACCGCAGAGCAGCGGCCGTGAATTGCCCTTTGCGGTGGAAGAATTTATCAAAATGTCGCGTTATGCCCACCAGCATGCTTTGTCGGAATGGCAGCCCGACGATCAGCAGGCGGTGGAAGATGCCATGCGGATCACCAATACCGAGCGATTTCGTCTGCGACAGATGAGCACCCTCAGCGGCGGCGAAAGCCAGCGGGTCATGATCGCCGCGGCCCTGTCGCAGCAAACCCCGATCATGCTGCTGGATGAACCCACCAGCTATCTTGATCCCCACCATCAGGTGGAAGTGCATCAATTAATAAGTCGGCTGAACCGTCAGTTGGGCATTACCGTGGTGGAAGTCAGTCACGATATCAACCACGCTGGCCAGCAGGGTCAGACCGTGCTGGCACTCGTTGAAGGCCACAGTCTGTGGCTGGGGCCGGGTGAAGACTTTCTCGACAAACAGTTACTGCAGGCACTATATCAACAAGAATTTGTTTTCGTCCCCCACCCGCGCAGCGGGAGAACCATCGCTTTGGCTGATCCTATATGACACTGACTACCCGACTGACACTGATGGTGCTTTTTTGCCTGGCTGTGCTGGCTTTAGCGCCTTTTGCCGGACTGGGCGGGATTGATGATGCTGCCATCAGAGAGCAGATTCTGACCCAGATCCGCTTTCCTCGAACTCTGTTTGCCTTTGTCGCCGGCGCCGGACTGGCTTTGTGCGGTCTGGTGTTTCAGGCCATGTTCCACAACCCGCTGGCGACACCGTTCACGCTCGGGGTTGCCAGTGGCGCCTCATTCGGTGCAGCGCTGACCGTATTGCTGGGTATCAATATCAGCCTGCTGGGATTCGATGCCATCACTCTGGGCGCATTCTTCGGTGCATTGGGCGCGATCAGTTTTGTCTATGGCATCAGTCGGCTAAACTACAGTTTCTCTACCGAAACCCTGCTGTTGACTGGGGTCGCCACCAGCTTTTTCTTTTCCAGCCTGATCCTGTTCACGCAGTATCTCAGTGATGTCAACGAATCATTTCGTATCACCCGCTGGTTAATGGGCGGACTCAGCATCAGCGGTTATCAGCAGCTTTTGCAATTGCTGCCGGTAGTCACCCTGAGCGCCGGCATTATTATCTGGCTCAGCCGCGAACTGAACCTGTTAATGGCCGGTGATGATATTGCCATCAGTCGTGGTGTAGCCGTCAAACGGGTGCGTTATCTGATGTTTTTCACCACCTCGATGTGTGTCGGCGCCATTGTCGCTTTATGCGGCCCAATTGGTTTTGTTGGCATGATGGTGCCGCATATCTGCCGGCTGATTATCGGCACTGATCACCGCTGGCTGATCCCGGCCAGCCTGGTATTTGGTGGCGGCTTCTTAATCCTCTGCGATACGCTGGCCAGAGTTATCATTGCCCCGGCTGAGTTACCGGTGGGCGTCATCACCACCTTGCTGGGCGGACCATTCTTCCTCTGGTTACTGGTTCGCAGCCGCCGTCAGAGCGCTTGACCACGTACCGGTCGCGTGTGATGATCGTAGTGAAATTAAGCACTTATCCGCGAGGCAGTGGTGTCAGCAAGGACAGGTCTGGTTCTGCTTATCCTGACGGTGACCCTGTCGTCACCGGCGCAGGTCTATTCGTCACCGGATCAACTGCCCGTCCCTGATCATCCGCAACTGGCGCAACTCAGTGAGCTCACAACACCACTCTGGCTCAGGCATTCTCAGTTAAATCGGCAGGCGCATGATGCGCTCAGCTTCATCGCGGCTTCTGCCCGGCATGGCCTCGATCCCAATGACTATCACCTGAGTCTCTTGAGGCGTTTGTCGGCAGCAGAAAAAGTCGAAAATGCCACGTATTTTGAGCAGTTGCTGACCGATGCGATGTTGGATTTGATCAGTGATCTGGCCATTGGTCGCCTGGATCCAGCCAGTGCCGATCCTGACTGGCATATCCCCCGGGATGATGTGGATCCGGCTGCGGTGTTGAAAAAAGCACTTCAGGAAAAATATCTGCGTAACAGTCTGAATCAGCTTATTCCCCGCGATGAACAGTATCATTTGCTGACCCAGGTGTTATCGCGATACCAGCGTTATGTGGCCCGCGGCGGCTGGCAGACGGTGCCTGATATGGGGCTACTCAAACCCGGTGAGTCTCATCCCCATGTACCGCTCATCCGCCAGCGGCTGGCGATGAATGATGCCTATCTGACGCGCCGTGAATTCAAGGGGCTGGAGCAGTATGATCCCAGGCTGGAGCAGACAGTCAGAGCGTTTCAGCGCCGCCACGGCCTGAAAATAGACGGTATTATCGGTCCGCAAACACTGGCGGCACTCAATGTCCCGGCGCAGCAAATGGTCGATAAAATTCGCATCAACCTGGAGCGCTTTCGCTGGCTGCCTGACGATCTGGGGTCACGCTACCTGATGGTCAACCTGGGCAGTTACCAGCTGAATGCAGTGGAAAATGATCAGACCACGCTCAGTATGAAGGTCATCGTCGGCATGCGCACCCGCTCCACCCCGACTTTCAGTGGTAGCATGACGCATATCGTTATCAACCCATACTGGAATGTGCCGCACACGCTGGCGCGTCGGGATCTGCTGCCCAAACAACAGGCCGATCCAGACTTTTTCTTCCTCAATGATTTTAATATTTTCCTGCGCGAGTCCGGTTTTCAGACTGCGGTCGATCCTTATCTGGTCGATTGGGATGAGATCAGTGCCAGCCAGTTTCCCTTCCGGCTGCAACAGCGCCCTGGCAGCAATAATGCGCTGGGCAAACTGAAATTCATGTTTCCCAACCCGTGGAATATTTACTTGCACGACACCCCCAACAAAGCGTTGTTTGACGAAAGCCAGCGCAATTTCAGTTCCGGCTGTATCCGCGTAGAACAGCCGCTGGAACTGGCCGAGTTCAGTCTTAATCGTGACGGTGCACGACAGTCAATACTCGACAGGATCACCAGTGGACGTAATCAAGGCGAGCGCCTCGATACCCCGTTACCGGTGTATGCGGTGTACTTCACCGCCTGGCCGTATCAGGGCGAAGTGCTGTTTTCACCTGACCCTTATCAGCGCGATCAGAGTATGTATAAATTGTTGTAATCGGGATACTTTTGTTTATAATTGTTCAATTTTTGACCAATAATCAGGGGGCCTTATGCTGGCGAAACCGGGCAAAAAAACAGTGCGCAAGGAAGCTGAAACCTGTCATATCAGACGTCGCTTTCTACAAATCGGACTGGGTGCCACCGCTTCGCTGGCCATGCCCAATGCCTTTGCCGGCGTAATCAAACAACCGGAGCGTTCCATCGCCCTGCTCAATCTGCATACCGGCGAGCAGGTCAAGGCGACCTACTGGGCCGAAGGCCAGTATCAGCCTGATGAGCTGAGTGCCATCCACCGGGTGTTGCGAGATCACCGTACCGGCGATGTGCATGATATCGACAGTGACCTGATTGATATGCTCAATCTGTTGCATCAGAAAATGCACGGCAAGCAGCCTTTCCACGTGATTTCCGGTTATCGTTCACCCAAAACCAATGCCATGCTCAGTAAAAACAGCAGTGGCGTTGCCAAGAAAAGCCTGCATATGCAGGGCCGGGCAATTGATATTCGTCTACCGGGTCGCGAGTTAAGCGCACTGCAAAAAACCGCGCAGCAGATGAAAATTGGCGGCGTCGGTTTTTATCCCGGCTCCGATTTTATTCATGTCGATACCGGTCGCGTTCGTAGCTGGCAGGGATAAACCGGCTAGTCGATCAGCTTTTCCAGCTCATTTTGCAGGCGTTCCGTCAGATCACGAAAGCGCCGCATTTTGCGCTTGTAGTCCTTGCTGAAGCTGGCATGTTCACGCGCCATCTCCTCATGGCTATGCGCCATGACGTCATGCAAATGCTGGAGTTTATCCAACTCGATACGCGACGGGCACTCAGGCATGCAGTTTTTTTCCAGTCCGCAACGATAGCGGCTTAAATCCTGATCATGCTGGTCAATCCGGGCTTTGTGTTTATCAAGCCGTGAGGAATGTTCGGGAAGGGCTTTTTCCAGCATGTAGAGTAAAGCGACCAGGCGCTGAGTTTCATGCTGCCAGTCTTGCATTTCGCTTTGCCAGCATCGGTTGTCCTGTTGCCACTTGTCGTTGCTGAGTCTGAGTTGCTCCTGCTTGTCCATCTTCAAATCCACGCTGATAAGAAGTCTGTCTGGGTCACGAGCGTTTTATTTCCAATATACCCCTGTCGTTGCTGAAATAACATAGCTTTGATCCGGATCAGTTTTTCTGTTTTCAGCACAGGACAGCCACCGGAAAACCCAGTAAAATAATGCGTTTAAGTACTTCACAAGTTCAGGATTGACCATGGCCGATATCGTCGTCTGCGCCCTCTATAAATTTGTCACACTGGATAACTACCAGGCGCTGAAACAGCCGCTGCTGGATTTTATGCTCAAACATCAGGTACGTGGCACATTGCTGCTAGCCCACGAAGGCGTGAACGGCACCGTGGCAGGGTCCCGTGATGCCATTGATGGCCTGCTTGACTACCTGCGTCAGGATCCCCGTTTGGCAGAAATCAGCTTTAAAGAGTCTTACACCGATACCCCGCCGTTTCTGCGCAGCCGCGTCAAACTGAAAAAAGAAATCGTCACCATGGGCGTTGAGGGCATCGACCCTAAACAGGTTGTCGGCACCTACGTGAAGCCCAAAGAGTGGAACCAGCTGATTTCCGAGCCCGATGTGCTGCTGGTCGATACCCGCAATGATTACGAAGTCCAGGTTGGCAGCTTTAAAAATGCCGTGAATCCCAAGACCGACAGCTTTCGCGAGTTTCCGGATTATGTGAAAAGTCACCTTGATCCGGGCAAACACAAGAAAGTCGCCATGTTCTGCACCGGCGGTATCCGCTGTGAGAAGTCGACAGCCTTTCTAAAAGAACAGGGCTTTGACGAGGTCTATCACCTGGAAGGCGGTATTCTCAAATACCTGGAAGAAGTGCCGCAGGAAGAGTCTCTGTGGCAAGGTGAATGCTTTGTCTTCGACGAACGGGTCACCGTCAACCACCAGTTGGAAAAAGGCGATTACGATCAGTGCCATGCCTGCCGCCTGCCTATCACTGAAGAGGATAAAAAGAGCCCGCTCTACCAGAGAGGCGTCAGCTGCCCCCACTGTTATCACCAGACCAGTGACGAGCAGAAACAGCGTTTTGCCGAGCGTGAAAAACAAATTCGCCTGGCCCACCAGCGCGGTGAAGCCCATATCGGCGTGGAAACCACCGAAACCGCAGAAATGAACCGTGAGAGAAAACGCCAGCGTCGCGAACAGGATCGGCTGGCGATGCGCAACAAGCAAGGCTGATATGCGACATATTCTGATTTTATGGCTGTGCTTTCTGTCTTTCTCTGCCCAGGCACAGGGCAGACAAGCTGCCATTGCCTCGGCACATCCGCTGGCCACCCAGGCCGGCATGGAAATACTTGAACAGGGCGGCAACGCTTTTGATGCAGCCATCGCGGTCACCGCGGCACTCGCTGTGGTTGAACCCGCAGGTTCCGGTCTGGGCGGCGGTGGTTTCTGGCTGTTACACCGCGCCAGAGATGCCCATCAGATCATGATCGATGGCCGCGAAATGGCACCGGGTAAGGCCCATGCCGATATGTATCTGGACCAGAAGGGACAGTTCAATCCCAAGTCCTCCCTCAATGGCCCGCTGGCTGCCGGTATTCCCGGTGTACCGGCCGCAATCGACTATCTCAGCCGTCATTACGGCCAGTTGCCTTTATCTACAGTGCTGCAGCCTGCGATTCGCTATGCCCGCGAGGGCTTTGCCATCAGCGAAGGCTACCGTCGGCTGGCCGGTTTTCGTCATGAGGTGATGCAGAGCTATCCGGCGACGGCGGCCATTTTCCTGGATGAGGGTGAGGTTCCGGCTTTGGGTTACCGCCTGCAACAACCCGATCTGGCTGATACCCTGGAAGCGATTGCCGAGCAAGGTAAAGCCGGATTTTATCAGGGTGAGACCGCCACAAAGCTGGTTCAATCGGTACAGGATAATGGTGGTATCTGGACCCTGGAGGATCTGGCCAACTACCGCGTCAAAACCCGTAAGCCGGTCAAAGCTGTCTATCATGACTATCAGATCACCTCGGCATCGCTGCCGTCCTCCGGTGGCATTGTGCTGACCCTGGCACTCAACATTCTGGAACATTTTGATTTGCAAGGCGCCGATAAACTGCAACAACAACACTGGGTAATTGAAGCCATGCGCCGGGCCTACCGTGACCGCAGCCGTCATCTGGGTGATAGCGACTTTGTGGCGGTGCCGCGCCTGCTGACCACCAAAGCTTATGCCCGGCAACAGGCGAAAACCATTGATAATCACCGCGCCGGCGTCAGTGAACCCGTCAAACCGGCCAAATCAGGCGGCGAAAATACCACCCATTTTTCCATCGTTGATCAACACGGCAATCGCGTGGCAGCGACGCTGAGCATCAACTATCCGTTTGGTTCCGGCTTTGTCGCCGAAGGCACCGGGGTTTTGCTTAATGACGAAATGGATGACTTTTCGGCCAAGACCGGCACCGCCAACGCCTACGGCCTGGTCGGCACCGAGGCCAATGCCATCGCGCCATATAAGCGACCGTTATCGAGCATGTCACCGAGCTTCATTGAAAACCCCAACAAACTGATGATCACCGGCACTCCCGGCGGCAGCCGGATTATCAGCATGGTTTTGCTGAGTCTGCTGGACTTTGTTGAAGGTAAGAATGCCGAGCAGATTGTGTCTGCCCCGCGCTATCACCATCAGTATCTGCCAGACCAAGTGCAGATAGAAAAAGAAGGCTTCAGTGAGGAAACCATTTCTGCTCTGACACAGCGTGGCCATAAAGTGAAAACCTTGTCCCGCCAGTATGGGGATATGCAGATCATTACCGTCAATCTGGCAACCGGTGAGCTGGATGCCGCCAGCGATCCCCGCGGTGAAGGCCTGGCAGAGGTGAAAACTATCAGGCCTTGAACCACCAGGTAATCTGTTTGGGCATCATGCCCTGCCGTGACTGAGCCAGCGAGGCTGTTTCCAGGATTAACAGCAACACAATCGTCAGCGATATCGGTAGCAGGCTGAACCAGCCCACTACCGCCAGTTGAATGCCTCGCATCACCTCATCGGGCTGCAACATCAAAAACAGCCAGCCTGTAAAAAATACGATCAGTGAAACCAGGTAGGACAGCAGCAGATAACGGCTGCGACGCCAGGCCAATAGCCAGTGAGCGTGGATCAAATCAGGTTGCTGCCGTCGGCCTGCACGGCGCATAATCGACACCACAAACCCGGTTGATATCAGCATCGGTAAGCCCACTATCAACCATAATATTTCAGTGTTGAATAGCAAAGCAGGCAACAAAAAGTGCACCACTGACAAATTGAATAACAAGCGCTCATGGGCGTCGCTGGCGATTTTAGCTTCTTCCGTCATCCTATCCTCCACCTTAGCTGGGCTATTTGACTGTTAACACCAAAACAGGTTTCAAAACAGCGAGCCCTGATAGCGAGCATTGGCATTGTGCCCGGCTGCGGGCATAAAATGGCTGGCAAGCCTTTGTAATACTCAACCCTATTTATCAGGATTGTAGCTATGATGCCTCTGATCGACAGTCACTGTCATCTTGATTTCAGTCATTTTGACGATGATCGTGACGCGGTGATTGAGCGCTGTATTCAACTGGGCTTAACCCGCATTATCGTGCCCGGTGTCAGCCTTGAACGCTGGCCGGCGCTGATCGCATGCTGTGATCAATCACCGCTGCTGTCCCCGGCCCTGGGCCTGCACCCCATGTTTATGCAGCATCACAAGGACACAGATATAGCGGCGCTGAAACTGGCTTTAGAGCAGCACCAGCCTATCGCAGTCGGCGAAATCGGCCTCGACTTTTTTGTGCCGGGCCACGATAAAAAAGCCCAGACCGCCCTGTTTGCAGCACAAATAGAACTGGCCGAGCAGTTTAATCTGCCGGTGATTCTGCATGTGCGTAAAGCTCATGACGAAGTATTGAAGATCCTGCGCCAGTCCAGCGTGCCCGGCGGTATCGTGCATGCCTTTAACGGCAGTATGCAGCAGGCTGAGCACTACATGAAACAGGGTTTTTTATTTGGTGTAGGCGGCGCTTTAACCTATCCGCGAGCACAGAAGCTACAGCGCCTGTTCAGCGAACTGCCTTTAACAGCCATCGTGCTGGAAACTGACGCCCCTGATATGCCTTTGGCCGGACACCAGGGCGAGCGCAACGCGCCCACCATGATTCCGCAGATCATGGAAAAGCTGGCCGAATTGCGTGGTGTGGACAGCAAAGAGGTGGCCAGCGTCACCACGGCCAACTGCCAGCGGCTATTTGCACTCGACTGAATGAGCCCGCTTTTTCTCTGATCTTCAGCTTTACAGCGAACCAAGGGCGACATAGTGTGTCTGTTTGGAAGATATCATCTCAGACCTACTGAGTCACAGGAATCAAGGCACAGGATTATTTATGGCCCAAGCCCAGCTCGCCGCCATTTTGGCAACCGTCAACGACATCATTTTAGGCAAACAGCACCCCATCAAACTGGCTCTGACCTGCCTGCTGGCAAAAGGCCACCTGCTGATAGAAGATCTCCCCGGCGTAGGCAAAACGACACTGGCCCACACCCTGGCCACCACCCTGGGACTCAGGTTTCAACGCATTCAGTTCACCAGTGATATGCTGCCGGCGGATATTATCGGCGTATCCATCTACGAACGTGAAACCGCTAAATTCAATTTTCACCCCGGCCCGATTTTCAATCAGTTGATTCTGGCTGATGAAGTGAACCGGGCCTCGCCCCGCACCCAGAGCGCCCTGCTGGAAGCCATGGAAGAACAGCAAGTCACGGTCGAGGGCCAGACCCAGTCGCTGTCATCTCCCTTCTTTGTGATTGCTACCCAGAACCCCGCCAACCAGATTGGCACCTTCCCTTTGCCCGAGTCGCAACTGGATCGCTTCCTGATGCGGATCGAACTGGGTTACCCGGATGCCCGCGCTGAACGTGACTTATTACTGGGCCAGGATCGGCGCGAACTGTTACAGCAGTTGCAGGCCGTCATCACTGTTGATGAGCTGTTACAAATGCAACAGGCGGTGGCTGAGGTGCATATCAGCCATGCCCTGGTTGATTATGTGCAACGTATCCTCAACCACACCCGCGAATCCGGGCTCTATCAGACCGGCCTGTCACCGCGCGCGGGGTTGGGCCTGCTGCGTGCCGGTCAGGCCTGGGCGATGATTGAGGGTCGTGATCATGTACTGCCGGAAGATATTCAGGCCGTACTGCCCAGCATCGTCAGTCATCGCCTGCAGCGCCGCGAACAAGAGACAAACCAGGACTGGATTGAACAACTGATTCACCAGGTGGCTATTCCTTAATCAAGCTATGACTGAGGCAATCACAGCACTCTGGCAACGCTGGCGACAAAGCCAGAAACAGCGGATTTACATCATCCCCAGCCGGGCCGGATATGGTTATGTCGCGCTGCTGTTATTGATGCTGCTGGGCGCCATCAATTACAACAACAGCCTGGGCCACCTGCTCTGCTTTCTGCTGGCCAGCATCGGTCATGTGACCATGCATCAAAGCCACACCAACCTGCGCTTGCTGACCCTTAAGGTGACCGCGCTGGACCCTGTGTTTAAAGGCCAGCCTGCCCGTTTCCGGCTGACCGTCAACAACCATGACGAACATGACAAGTACCAGATTGAAATCGCCGGCAAAAAACCCGGCAACTGGTCACGCTGGCAGTTCTTCAAAGCCTATGAAAAGACCGGCCTGTTGGAGCACGTTGAAGCCGATAATACGCGCAGCATCAACCTCAGCAGGGACACCCATCAGCGCGGCTGGCAATCAATCGGCAAGCTGAGACTGGCCAGTCTTTATCCGCTGGGACTGTTTTATACCT
Organism: uncultured Methylophaga sp.; assembly: GCF_947259025.1. Taxonomy (GTDB): domain Bacteria; phylum Pseudomonadota; class Gammaproteobacteria; order Nitrosococcales; family Methylophagaceae; genus Methylophaga. Next base: position 244,446 of record NZ_CAMYKO010000006.1, on the reverse strand, counting down.
GGACCGTGTATCAGCAAAATGCACGTGTGCTGGTCTATCCCGAGCCCGCTGGCAAGCGGCCACTGCCCGAACCGCCTGGCAGCGACAGGCAACGCACGCAGCGTGAGCACAGTGGCGATGATGACTTTTCCGGCCTGCGTAATTACCGCGAAGGCGAACCTTTGCACCGGGTTGCCTGGAAAGCCCTGGCCCGCGATGAAGTCATGCGCAGCAAACAGTTTTCCAGCCCCGAGGGCCACCAACTGATATTGCGCTGGCAGGATCTGGCTGATCTTAATGACACCGAAGCGCGGCTGTCTCAGCTTTGCCGCTGGGTATTGGAAGCCGAATCTGCCGGTCACCGCTATGGACTGGAACTGCCGGATAGCTGGCTGCCACCGTCACAGGGCGATGCCCATCAACATCAATGCCTGAAAAAGCTGGCGCTATATCATGGCTAGACCGGATCTGTCTCCCGATCACCGCACCATCAACGGGCTGGTAGCGGCCTTGTTTATCGCCGCGCTGCCCCACTTTATTTACCAGCCTTTCTGGGTAGGGCTGGCTTTTACGATGATGATCAGCTGGCGTTTGCTGCACAACCTGCGTGGTTGGCCGCTGCCGGCTTCCAGCATCTGGCTGCGGGTGCTTCATAACGGGGCTGCCGCGCTGATGATTGTTATTATTTTCAGCCACTTCGGGCTCACCATCGGCCGCGATGCCGGTGCGGCGCTGCTGACTATTATGCTGGCCTTCAAAGTGGTCGAGATCCGTTCTTTGCGGGATTATTATCTGACCTGTTATCTCGGCTATTTTCTGGTCATCACCAACTTTTTTTACACCCAGAGCCTGTTTATTGTGGTGCTGATGATGCTGGTGATTGTGCTGCTTAACAGCTGCCTTATCAGCGTTAATACCAGCACCAGCGCACAGAGCCTGAAAAAAAGGTTGGGCCTGTCAGGCAAAATGGTGCTGAAAGCACTGCCGGTGATGCTGTTTCTGTTTATGCTGTTCCCACGCATTCCAGGTCCTATCTGGGGCTTGCCGGAAGATGCCGGTGGCAATGGAGCGGCCACCATGTCCGAACAACTGACGCTGGGTGAAATCCCCCCCGATCAGAACCGCGGCACCAGTGGCATCAACGATGAAATCCAGATGGGTAAAATCAGCCAGTTGATACAGTCTGATGCCATTGCCTTTAGGGTGCAGTTTGAAGACGACAACGTTCCCCCCAACAAACAGCTCTACTGGCGCGGCCCGGTGTTGTGGCAGAGCGATGGCACGGTCTGGTCGCCACTGCAGACTTCGCAACTGAATGAGCAAGCACTGCAGGTTGATTACCAGTCTCAGGCTGTGGACTACACCATCACCCTGGAGCCGCATAACAAACGCTGGCTGTTTGCCCTCGACTTCCCCACCGGTAAACCGCAGGGCCTGGCCAGTTATTTTGCGCCCGATGGTGGTCTCAACAGTGCCGAAAAGATGCGAAACCGCCGCCAGTACCAGTTGTCATCAAGCACCGAATACCAGTTAAATGCCAGCGGCGACCGTAATTTATGGGCGGCATTGCAATTGCCTGCCGGCGAGCATCCCAGAACCCGGGCTTTGGCAGAAAGCTGGCTGGAGGAAAGCACGGGCCAGAGCGATTATATTGACCGGGCGCTGGCCTTTTTTAATCAGCAGGACTTTGTCTACAGCCTGTCTCCGCCTCAACTGCGCGGTGATATCGTGGACAGCTTTTTGTTTGAAACCCGCGAAGGCTTCTGCGAGCACTATGCCGCCAGCTTCACTATTTTGATGCGAGCTGCAGGCATACCGGCGAGAATTGTGACCGGCTACCAGGGCGGCGACCTGAATCCGGTGGATAATGTGCTCACCGTGCGCCAGCGCGATGCCCATGCCTGGACCGAAGTCTGGCTGCCCGAACAGGGCTGGATCCGGGTTGATCCGACTGCCGCGGTCTCCAGTCAGAGACTGGAAAACGGCATCAATGATCTGTTGCCCGCCTCACGTCGCTCACCCGGCATGATTGCCAATAACGACATGCTGGTCGAACTGTGGCAGGACATGAAAAATAACTGGGATGCCTTCAATACTGCCTGGGATATCTGGGTCGTCGGTTTTGATTCACAAATCCAGAAAGAACTGCTGTCCCGGCTGGGCATGAGTAACCCGGACTGGCGCAAGATGATTGCCGTCTTGACTGCGCTGCTGGCGCTGACCGGGATTATCATGCTGTTTTTATCGTTCTATCGGCGCCAGCCAACAGAACCCGTTGTCGCCTATTACCAGCGGTTTTGTTACAAACTGGCACGGCTGGGGATCCACAAAGCAGCCCACGAAGGCCCGCAGGATTTTGCCCGGCGGGCAGAACAGCAATTACCCGCTTATCAGCGCCAGATTCAGTCAATTACCGAGCTCTATGCCCGACTGCGCTATCGCCGTGACAACAGCGCCTTACTCAACGAACTGGCTGATCAGATCAAAGCGTTTCGTCCGCGCCGCTAAAACTCGGCCTGAATATTTTGCCAATTCTGGCGGAGATCAGGAAAATAGTGTGCCAGTTACGTCGCTTTGAGGTCTTCCATGGCACATTCCAACCCCCTGTTTGAACGCACCCACATCCTGATTGGCGATGAGGGCATTGCCAAACTGCAACAGTCACACGTGTTTCTTGCCGGCATGGGCGGCGTCGGTTCTTTTACCGCCGAAGCCCTGGCCCGGATGGGCGTGGGTAAAATGACGCTGGTCGATCATGATGTGGTGTCCGGCTCCAATATGAACCGCCAACTGGTCGCCCTCAACTCGACCGTGGACACACTCAAAGCAGAGGTCATGGCCAACCGCATCCGTGATATCAACCCCGATTGTGAGTTAACCCTGCTGACTGAATTTCTTACCCCGAGCAGTATTCCCGAAGTATTGAGCAGCGCTGATTACGATGTGATTATCGACGCTATCGACAGCCTCAGTAGCAAAGCCACCCTGCTGGAAGCGGCTTGGCGTGAGGGCATGGCGGTCTTCGCCAGTATGGGTGCAGGCGGCAAACTGGATCCGACCCAGGTCCGCAGCGGTGATCTGATGGATACCAGCATGTGCAAACTGGCTAAACAACTGCGTAGCAAACTGCGCAGACGCGGAGTCGGCCGCGGTATTCAGACCGTCTATTCCCTGGAATCCCCGCTTCCCCCGCTCCCTCCCGAACCAGTCAGCCGCGGCAGGGCCCGGGCGGTTAATGGCACAGTCAGTTATATGCCTTCCATTTTCGGGCTGACACTAGCCGGGATGGTGGTCAATCATATCGTCGGTGACTCGCGGCGTGTCTGATCCCACCGACGTTATCAACTGCGATCAGGCCATGCAGCAAAAGCTGGCTGCATTGCTTAGCCGTTATGGCATTGAAATTGTCAGCGTTTCCGATGATAAGGCCATTCCCGGCAGTTTCTTTGGTGAACGCGAAGCCGGGCTGTCTGGCAATCGACTGTTTCTGCGAAACGACACCCCGGTACACTCGGCTTTGCACGAAGCCGGTCACTATATCTGTATGGATCCAGACCGTCGTGCCCTGCTGGATACCGATGCCGAGGGTGACTACGACGAAGAAAACGGCGTCTGCTTTTTGCAAATCCTGCTGGCCGGGTTTATCGACAAGCTGGGCCGGGCCAAAATGCTCCGCGATATGGACCGCTGGGGTTACACCTTCCGCCTGGGCAGTGCCAAGGCCTGGTTCGAGCACGATGCCGACGATGCCCGTGAGTGGTTGATCGCTTATGGCATTATCAATTCATCGCTTGAGCCGACCTGGCAGGTGAGACAGGTTTAGGTTTGTGTCTGGTTTTAAGCTGGGGACTGGATTGCTTCGTCGTACCTCCTCGCAATGACGAGGGTTTACGTAGCTTTTAGTGGTGACGATCTCTTAAGCTTTAAGGCTTTTGTTCAAAACTGGTTCTTTCACCCGGCACTGGACTGGATTGCTTCGTCGTGCCTCCTCGCAATGACGAGGGTTTACGTAGCTTTTAGTGGTGCCGCTCTCTGAAGCTTTCAGGCTTTGTTCAAAACTGGTTTTTTCACCTGGCACTGGACTGGATTGCTCGGTCGTGCCTCCTCGCAATGACGGTGGGTTCGCGAGACTCTTAGTGGTGTCGCTCTCTTGAGCTTTCAGGCTTTGTTCAAAACGGTTTTTTTCACCCGGCGCTGGACTGGATTGCTTCGTCGTACCTCCTCGCAATGACGGGGATGGAAGTTGGGCATTGTTATAGATTACATTGGACGTTGAGTGGCATAGAGCGAGGGAAAACCACCTTTAATGTCATCGCGAGGAGGCGAGCCGACGCGGCGATTCAGTCCGGCTAATACAGTCACACATTAGGGAGTTTGATTGAGTACACGGAGGTTCATAATTGAAACAGCCAGCGGTTTATAGCATGACCAATCAAAGAAACGGTACGCTCTACACTGGCGTCACTTCCAACCTGATTCAGCGGGTTTGGCAGCATAGAGAAGGTTTGTGTGAGGGATTCAGCTTCAAATATAAAACCAACAAACTGGTCTATTTTGAGCAGTGTGAAGATATGATTTCAGCGATTGCCAGGGAGAAACAAATTAAAGGCGGTTCAAGGAAAAAGAAAATCCGCCTGATAGAAAGCTTCAATCCCGAATGGCATGATCTTTATCCTGAAATCATCCAGTAATAAAACTGACAAGCCGACCATAACCATCAGTTAGTTTTGAGCCCGTCATTGCGAGGAGGTACGACGAAGCAATCCAGTCCCAAGTTCAAAAAACACTCCTCCACAATGGCCAAAACACCACCAGCTTTGCCAGATCACCACAGCCGAAAGCCCCTGCAATACCAAACACTCGAAAACCGTCATTGCGAGGAGGCACGACGAAGCAATCCAGTCCCAGTGCAGAACAAAAAACCCAACACCCACAAGGATGAACCCGGCCGGCAAATCCAGTATCCTTAAGTCTTTCAAAAATCACAGTCAACAAACCAGCAGGAGCTACCATGAGCGACAGCATTTCTTCCCCGGTCACTGAACTACTATCAGCCAACGGTATCGATTATCAGCTTATTGAAATTCCACTGACCGAGGATAAAAAGCCGATCCGCAACCTGGAAGAACTTCTGCGTAACCAGGGGCATGACCCGAACTCTGTCGTTCGCAGCCTGCTGTTTAAAACCAGCTCGGATAAGTTTGTTTTGCTGGGCGTAGCCGGCGGTGGCCGCGCTGACTGGGGCACATTACGCAAGCACCTGGGTGAAAAGAAACTGCGTATGGCCGAGTTTGATGAGGTGCCTGAAGCCACCGGTTATGTAGTGGGCGCGGTGCCGCCAGTGGCGCTGCCTGAAGAGATTATCGTGTTGCTCGATAACAGCGTCGATGACTTTGACAATGTGGTGATCGGCAGCGGTGTGCTGGGCTACGCACTGGGCCTGAAAACCGCCGATCTGAAATCGCTGATGAGTGGTGTGGATCAAGGGCAGTTCATCAAAGCCTGAACAATTTGACAGGTATTTCAGGCGGTTGAACCTCGGCCCCGGTTTGCAGTCCTAACTAATGCCCTGCAAATAAAGGTGGTCATTATGTTTCACCGCTTGTCTCCCCTGATATACAGCCTCGGCCTGATCTTGGCCACTGGCCTGCTGCCCGCCGCGACTTATGCCGATAACAGCGGCTGGTCGCGAGAGTCCCCGGCTTCACGTTCCTGGTCAAGACAGGACCCGGGGGATCGAAGCTGGTCACGCGGCCAGCATCATTCACATGGCATCAGTCGTGGGGATCATCACAGTTACGGCATCACTGGCCGCCCCGAGTATAAACAACGTCAGCATAGCCACAACAAGCCACAGCGTGACCGCCACCATAAAAAGCATTATCGGCATTACAACGGGCCTTCGGGAGGCATTCGCGGCCATCGCTCATTTGGTTACAGCGATCCTCATCCACGCCGTAAGTATCATCACCATGACAAAAACCGCGGGCTGATTTATCGGGGCAACGGCGCTGGTGTGAGCATTTATTATGCGCCGTCGACTTATCGTGATTATCGTTATGAACGCGAAACAGTGACCGGTGGCACATACCGACCCAGCCGATCTGTTCAAAGGCCGCCTGTCGACCGTGGTGTTGATCCCTGGCGGGCACTGGCCGACTATCAAATTAACACTGCCCGTTATGCCTTTGAGGCACAGATCCAGCAACAGCCGCATGCTTCGCTGCCGCGTATCGGGCTGGCTTTGAGTACGGCTTTATCCGGAGACTTGAATGCCGGCGCCTTTGCCATGGAAGATGCCTGGCTGTCGGATACGTCGGATGTGCGTTATTTCCGCCCCGGCGAGCCACTACTGTTGGTGGTAGAGGAACTGCTGCTCAGTTACCAGGGTGATGCGATGATGACTGCCTCACTGCTCTACCTGAGTGGTCGCTATGACGACGCCAACCGTGCCCTCGACGTGGCGGCCAATTACTGTCAATCCTGTTCATCGGTTAACAGTCTGGGCCGCCTTATCGACGAGGCACGCTGATCAGGCTTTATTCGCCATCATCAAAATCGCCCTTCTCGGTGGGATTGGACTCGGCTGATTTGTCAGCGCTTTTTGCCTTTTTCTGAGCGCCAAGTTGCTCGACCTGGGCATCATTGACCACTTCCACCTCATTGAGCATCTTGAGCGGCATGGCGGGTGCCTGTCCCTGCTTGTCCTCACCGAAGTAAAGCGTGAGATGCGGGAACGGAATTTCGATACCGGCAGCATCCAGATGACGTTTGACCAGACGGTTGTACTCACGGCCAACTGCCCACTGATTGCCCGGCAGCGTCTTGATGCGGACACGGATATTCACTGAGCTGTCTGCCAGCGCTGTGACACCATGCACTTCCAGTTCGTCAGAAAGGATTTTCTCACGCTGCTCATCAATCGACAGCAACTCGGCAAAGGCCTCACGCAGCTTAATCACGACCTCATCGGTATCTTCACGATAAGCCACACCATATTCACCCACATGGTAAGCAAACTCACGCATGTAGTTGGACACGGTATCCACCGAGGAGAAAGGAATCACATGATAAGTACCAGACAAATCACGCAGCCCCAGTGAGCGGATAGTCAGCTTTTCCGCGGTGCCTGTCAGGCCACCGGCAGTGACAATATCACCGGCATTAATGGCATTTTCCATCTGGATAAACACACCGGTGATGACATCCTGCACCAGTTTCTGAGCACCAAAACCAATGGCCAGACCCAGAACACCAGCACCGGCCAGTAATGGCCCGATATTAATGCCGATTTCCGACAGCACAATCATCAGCGTCATCACGATAATCGCGATAGCCGTGGCGTTACGGAAAATCGTCAGCAGGGTTTTCTCGCGGGCACTGGGCTCACCCCGGCCTTCTTCAGGATTCAAGCGGTGCTCAATCCAGCTAGCCAGCACCATCCAGAACAGAGTGGCAGAAGCCAGAATAAACAGCACTGAAATAATAGTCGACAGCACATGCGTGCCTGCCGGTGAGGCCAACCATGTCGGTAAATCCACTGCGCCCCAGGCGTCCAGCACCGCACTGATCACCATCACCAGAATGATGCCTTTCAGTACCTTGTTCAGGGTCGGCAGAAACTGGTTCAGCCGCTGTTCAAAGGTGGACAGGCGGGCACTGATCATCGCAGGTACCTTAACCTGCTGTCCCAGCGTGGCCTGTAGCAGACCAATCAATGACATACCAATCAGCACGGCCAGCACGGTCTGCAGCGTTGCCATCAGCATCTGCGGCAGAGCCTGTTCAGGCTGAATCAGCAGGGCCGCGGACATCGCCAGGAAATACAGGTAAGCCAGCCAGTGCCAGCTGCGGGATAAAACGCCCAGCGTCACTCGCGTCATGGAGAAATTCGCTTGTTGTGACAGCTTTGAAAGCCCATCACGAACATGGTCACGCTGACGTCTGACCACGGTCAGCGCAAAGCTCAGCGCGACCAGCACGATCAGAAGATTAGTCAGGGCACCCAGTTCCGCCGAAAGTTGATTACTGATGACTGGCACCACCAGCAGCGTGCCGTAACCAACCAGGCTGACCAGCGAAGTAATGAAACCACTCCAGAAACGGGCTGTGGGTGTGGTCATCGGTAACAGTCGCAGGCTGTCATCGCGGGCCGCAAACACCGCACGAACCAGCACTTTAAAGAACTCGACCGCGAGGAACACATTGAGGAAAAGGGTCTGCACCACGGTGACTTCGCCCATCTCACCGACAAACAGCAAGGCTGCCGCGTAACCTGCCAGCCAGGCCAGCAGTACCACCACCACATCGGTAATCACACCAAGCACAATCGCACCGGCTTTAATCATCAGCGGGTTGCTGCCGTTATTGTTAGCTACCATGGAGTCGGCACGGCGGAAAAGCAGCCGCGCCAGCACGCGCAGCACCATATAAGTCACGATAGTCGCAGCGATAACCACAGCGAGTTTGAGCAGGGTACTGATAAAGCTGCCCACTTTATTATTATCGCCAGTCACCAGAACAGTCATCGCTGACCAACTGCTGGTCAGGGTAGTGACCATCACTTCAACCACGGATTGAGTCTGCTTGGCGACATCAGTGGCCGCATCATCAACCTGAGCGGATGCATCTACGCTCTGTTGGTCCTGAGCTTCGCCACTTCCCTGTTGCTGGCTTTGCTGCTCACCCTGCTCAGATAAATTACGCAATTCTTCAATCAGCTTATCGCGACTGGCCGGATCGGAGAGCACATCGGCAAGCGCCTGATAGTTATTTGCCCCTGAGTCACTATTGGTAGCAGCGGCTGTAGCGCCTGCCTGCAGCGGGTTGGCAAACAGCAAAATACTGCTTAAAAGCAGCACAGACATGGCTTTGAAGAAACTCACGGCTGGTGTATTCAAAATCAATCTCCCTGCATGATTTAAAGGTTGTGCGACAGATAAACGGTCACAACCATAACAATACGGCCATGACAAAACAAACCGCGGCGGCGACCGGTTTAACTTTCTCAAGGGACTGATTATGATGAGGTGAGTTCACCGATAACGGAAGAAAATGGACGAGTCCACGCTCCACAGCCGCTTGACAACTTTGCTACAAATCATCCTGCTTGCCGGGGCTGTGGGCGCTGTCTGGGAACAGCAATGGTTCAACGCCGTCATTATCAGCGGCATTATTCTGATTACCCTGTTGCCGCAACTATTGGCCCGGCGTTTTCATGTTGTTATCCCCGCCGAATTTCAGCTCCTCACCATCGGATTTGTGTTTGCTTCCCTGTTTCTGGGCGAGGTGCACGGTTACTACACGCGCTTCTGGTGGTGGGATATCGTGTTGCATACCAGCTCCGGGTTTTTGCTGGGCATCATCGGTTTTTTGCTGGTCTATGTGCTGAATGAAACCGAGCAGATCCAACTCAAGATGCGCCCCGGCTTTGTCGCCTTTTTTGCCTTTCTGTTTGCGTTGGGCACCGGGGCAGTGTGGGAAATCTTCGAGTTCACTGTAGACAGCCTGTTCGGCACCGATATGCAGAAAACCATGCTTGGCGACAGCAGCGGCCTCACTGATACAATGTGGGACTTGATTGTCGATACAGTCGGTGCACTTATCATCAGCGTACTCGGTTATGGCTACCTCAAGGCCAAGCGCGATGAATCCTTTCTCCGCCGCTGGATCCGCAAATTTATCAAAAGTAATCCACGCCTGTTCAGACAAAGCTGACAGCCTGATTTCACTGTAAGGATAAAAATGGACTCGGATACACGTCTTGGTTACGGCGGCCTGTTAAGTCGTCATTTCGGCCTGATCGCGGCTGCCTGGCTGGCCGTGTTTACCGGCAATCTGGGTCAGAGCTTTTTTATCGGGCTGTTCCAGGCCGATATCAGTGCCTACCTCGATATTTCTGCCGGTGAATTTGGCAGTATTTACGCCGCCATTACCATGACCAGTGGCTTTCTGGTGATGCATTTCGGACCCAAGATCGACTGGGTTGCACCGCGCCGTTATGTATTGATGGTGTTATCTGTTCTCTTTATCGGCGTACTGATGCTCACCCTCTCACCCTGGTGGGGACTCGCTGTTTTCGGCCTGGGCCTACAACGCCTTTGTGGTCAGGGTTTGATGACCCACTTCGGCAGCACCTTAGCGGGACGCGAGTTTGCCCTCAATCGTGGCAAGGCTCTGGGCCTGGTCAGCCTGGGCATGCCATCCGGTGAAATCATTCTGCCCCCAGCCATCGCTCTGTTAGTGGGCGTCTTGAGCTGGCAGCAAATCTGGTGGGGCCTGCTCGTGGTGCTGGCGCTGTTATGGGGCTTATTACTTTTGTTTGTTGACTGGCCTGAAGCCCCCAGAAAGAAAAAAGATAAAAACAGCCACCAGGATAAAGGCCCGTCACCCATGCGTGAGCGTCGCTTCTGGATGCTGATACCCATGCTCATGATCCTGCCCATCACCCTGACCGGTATCTTTATCTACCAGGCGCAAATGACCGAAGATCTGGGTGCCACTGCCACCGCCTATGCCTTTGCCCTGACCGGACTGGGGATTTCCCGTTTTCCTGGTGCGCTGCTCGGTGGCCGCTGGATAGATGAGTTTGGCGTGACAGCACTGGCCCGCCTCTACCTTCTGCCGTTTGCACTCGCCCTGCTCGCTGCTGTGCTGGTCGGCGGCAATGCTGCGATTTGGATCATTATGCTCGGCGCGGGGACCGCTTTGGGTATGTCCTCCCCCATCGGTGACAGCCTGCTGGTCAGACTCTGGGGCCGGGAACACCTGGGCCAGGTGCGCTCCTTAAAATCAGCCTTCTTGGTGTTCTCAACCGGCCTGGCCCCGGCCTTTTTAGGCTATATGCTTGATGCCGGTGTCCGCTTCCAGTCCATCCTGATTGGCATGCTGGTGATTCTGATCATTGCCTGGCTGATGGCGCAAGGGCCTATTCGGGAGGCGCATAACAGCCCCGCTGCCTGATTCAGTTGCGCTATCTTATTGATTGTGAAATAGTTCACAAAACGGTCATCAGTTACTACGCTGATTTTATAAGGATTTAATTCTAGCAACTTCACCAGAAAAGGATTTCTATTATGGTTTCAAACCGGTCATTTCCTAGCTCTCACCACCAGCAATTAAAGAGGCCTTGTTCCTCTTTAGCACCCTATCTATTTTCAGCTTCTTATTTCGCCATAAAATCAAGTAATTACAAAGCATCAATCTTTGCATGAGTAATTATGATCTATTCACGCTAATCATTATTATGAGGCCAGCGGCCTCATAAACAGACTGTTAGGAGTTACACATGAAGAAGATTCCATTGATTATTGTTGTAGCTATTCTTAGTGGTTGTGCTACCTCAAACACAACGTATCTCCCAAGTGGGGAGCAGGGGCACAGTATTGATTGCTCGGGCACTGCCTTGACATGGGGTAAGTGCTATGAAAAAGCTGGTGAATTATGTGGTGCCAAAGGGTATGAGATTATAGCGGGAGGCTCGGAAAAAGGTGCGGTTATTAGCGCCGATCAAGGTACAGTTTTTGGTAGTACAGTAATGCAGCGCTCAATGCTAGTAAGGTGCAAGTAGCACTCCTAACAAGCGCATGTTGTTGGCCCCTGCGGGGCTGGGACCTCGGTTCCGCTGCGCTTCACTACGGCCCCAAATGAGGGTGTTAGGCGCACAGGAAATGGGGGGGGGAAGAGATTGAGAGGACTACACAAAAAGCTTAATGAAGATGAGGTGCTTGCCATCATCAGAAAAGCAATTACCGCTGCTTCTGAAAGCTATATTTGTGAGCGGGAAAATCGTATTGGTGAGTTCGTTCGCCGCCATTATTCTTTCCGCGGAGCGCTGAAGATTCACAGCCACGCACTTGGTTGGGATGTGGTTCGTGTGCCGGTCAACATCATCTGGTCGGTTGCAAACATCTTCCTCGCGCTGGTTGGATTCGTTGCCGGCCTTATCAGGCTGAAAAAGCTACAGCACTGGATTAGGAAAATTCCCCCAGGTTGGGAAACTGATATGGATCGGCAAATTAGTTGGCTCATCGTCACCGAGCTTCTGGAACTTCCGTATCAACAGGGTCAAAACAGTAGCGACAAAGATGCTTTGATGACAGAAATTCTCAAAGATCCGGATTTACGGTCGTTGCTAAACGAGGTTCTTGATACATTCTCTGAGCCTGCCAAATCGCCTGAGTTCAGAGACAAGCTTGACGCAAAGCTGGCTGAGTATGGCGCAACTCGCACAGCATCATCAGACTTGGCAAGCAACGCCATGCTACTGGTAACTAGCAAAATTGCCCTTGGCCAGGCCTCATTTGGCACACTTAGTGCTGGGACTGCAGTTTCTGCAACTGTGGCGAACTCCGCGGCCGCATCCAACTTCTGGTTGGGTTCAACGGCTGGTTCATACTACTACGCGGTTTTTCCGGTTGCGGCTTCCGCTAGGCTGTTTGTGGCTGTCACAGCTGCTATCGCTATTGTCCTTGCGCTTGTATCAACGTTCATTGGTATTTTGACCGATCCACTACAGGCGAAGCTTGGAATTCATCAGAAGAGGTTGAAAAAGCTGGTGAGTGCGGTTGGGAGCGACCTTAGCGGCAAAGCGGGTACAGACTTCAATCTGAGGGAAAAGTATGCCGGTCGGCTTTTCGACATAATTGATGTCTTATCTACCGTTGGGCGTTCGATGTGAGCGGCGTTAAGGCAGGTGAGTGTGCGCCTAACAAATCGTTGCAGCTGAACTCAGGAGTTAATGTTCAAGACGGAGTAAACCTCATTGTTCGAGCATAAGGATATAGATAAGTACTCTTTCAAAGATATTCCACTAAATCAGGACTGTGTCTTGATGAGTGAGAAGTACATGGAGGAATTTAGCAATGCTCTTGTAAGCATGCTTGAAGGTAAAGACAACAGTCCCCACGAGGTTGGTTATGTAACTTTTGTCGCCGGAAGACAGATAAACGATAACTCACTTGATCTTTCGTGGTACCCAAATACTCACACGAGATTTCACGAAGTCTCTATAAGTTTACCAAAGGACAGAATTATAACTTGCATAGGTTGCTGGCAATATGATCTTAATCCTTACATATTTGTCAAAGACGATTGGCTAGAGCGCCTATATACAAGGGAATACTCAGTTTTTGCTCTCATTGATGCCATTGGCGTTAAAGAGGCAATTCGAAACAACTTGCTTACTAAGGAGTTGCTTGTTGAACTGCGTAACAGAATAGATGCCCTAGCAGAACAACATAGTGACATATCGTTTATTTCATTCGCGGATAGCCTGATTCTAAAAAGCAATTGGTCTGTCGGTTATTTCCATAAAGGAATCGAGTGCTCTTACGAGCCTGAGTCAATTCTTAAAATAATTTGCGAGATACGAGAAATATACCGTGATGTTTTAGGGTTGGATATATATTCCGTAGTAACTCAGGGTAGTAATGAGTATTACGAAGAGCCTCTTCTACATATATCACAATCAAAGAATCATATTTGCTTGAATAGCTTAGGAGTCCCATTCGCTGAGTTACTTGCGATTGAGAGTGCAGCAAAGTCTGCAATAAAGAACGGCACGCATGGCCCTTCAGAGCTCTATATGGATGAGCAGTATTACCATTCTCTTAACTTCGAATTTGAATACGGGAAGAACGATAAACCAAAGAATACTTACAGAGCCATCATGAAAACCGAAGTCCCGAATTACTTTTACGCATCTTGTAGCGATATTATGCTGAACCTAAGGTCAGATGATGAATAACATTAACAAGGCCAGCCAGAGGGACGCAGCAAAGCGGCACCCTTGCTGACAGCCTTAAGTCGTCATTTCTAGTTAAAGTTAAGGACAATTCTCAATGCCAGAAATCAAAAGCATAACAATAGATGAGCTTGATCATTTGGGCATAGACGAAGATAACAACCTTTATTGGCATGGGAAACCCGTGCATATAAAACAAAAAATTGAACTAGAAAGTTGGCTGAATATAGCCATCATTTCAGGCGCGATATCAACTGTTGTTATAGCAATAATCGAAGTCTTACGGTTTTTTGGCTATGGCTCATAAACAACCTGATGAGTAGCTCATACTCACCGTCGGCCAAGGCATACTCCGCAGGACTACGTAAAATGAGCTTGGTAATACGTCAAGCATAAAGGACAGCTCGATGAAGGAAACAGGAAAAATCAATTATGTCGAAATGCCATCACGGGATCTTGAGGCGACGAAGGCATTCTTTACTTCGGCTTTTGGCTGGTCGTTTGTTGATTATGGCACCGACTATGTAGCGATTGAGAATGCGGGATTAGATGGCGGCTTTTACAAGTCAGACCAAATAGCTTCACCTGAGAAAGGCAGCGTTTTAGTCGTGCTCTACAGCTCAGAGCTTGAGGCAACACTTGAAGGCGTTATCTCAGCGGGCGGTATGATAGTTAAAGATATATTCGATTTCCCCGGCGGTCGGCGGTTTCACTTCACCGATCCCAGTGGGAATGAGTTCGCTGTCTGGTCTGAGCCCGTTGCCTGAGAATGCTGTTAACATCACTGTCAGTGTCCGGCCGACCTCTTTGGCTCAGCCTCTATTCACACACCATGGAGACATACGTCCTGGTAACCTTAACTCAGTTCCACCTAACAACGCTGTGTAAGCCAACCTTCCAACTGAGAAAGGAACCTCAATGAATTCAAATGCTTTTCGTATGATTCCCGCCGCTGCAGTAGCTTTAGCGCTCCTGGCAGCGATTGTTTCAACGGCTGTTTCAGCACAGGACCTGGCAAAGGAACTACAACAAATGTCTATGGACTGTCGTGCTGCAAACAGCGAATGCTATAGCACGTGCGTCAGACCCGCTCGTAATCTGGCGCGTGGCTATGAGGCGTCTGACGCCGACATTGAGGCCTGTCGAATTGGCCATGCCAAGCTTGAGCCAGTAGCCAAACCTGAGACCTGGAAGCCAGTGTACGCGCCTATTCCGGATGTGGTGGGTGTGTTTCGCGGGGCCCTGGTGGCTGCACAAGGCCGCGATGACTGGAAGCGTTACTGCGGCTCATCAGCTTTAATCGGCGATATCAACTCGCCTACACCGTGGTCTGTTCCCAAGGGCGCCACCGTCAGGGTAACCGGGGTTCGGTATGTCACCAACCCGGTTCAGAGCTTTGACAGGAAAAAAACGGCTTGCCTTGCTGATAGCGTTGAGGTGATCTCGAAACCGTGATTGCACTAGCCTCATCAAACTACTCCAGACAGTGACGAATAGTCAGGTTTAAAGCAAGAGCACCCAGTAGAGCACAGCTCCCGATTCAGGCTGCATCTCCACTCAAAATTTAAAAGCATCAAAAGGAATTATTGAATGACACAGGACGTTAAACTCAGCAAATATATCCTCAGATTTGGGTTGGTCAACCTAGCCCTCCTTATTGTCTTATCAATCGTGTCGGCGTTACTGGAGATAGAGTCTGGGTCAGGCGTGACAATTGGCGCTCTGATGGGGGCAGCTATATTCGCTGTGGCAAAATTTATTCAGGACAACAAGCGCGTTCCAACCTCATCAGAAAAAACAAAACTCGTCTGGTTTTCCTATCTGACTTCATGGCTGGTTTCACTGCTTATAGTGAGCATTTTTGTGACACTGACAAGTGAACATTATCAAGTCATCAATTTCATGAAATCCAATCCATTAATCTTGATCGGGATACTGGCTTTTCTCACTGTATTTTATGTAGGTGTTCTTTATCTATCTTATGGATACCTGGCAAGAAAACAGTTCGAGAGTATGAAAAAGAGAGGGAAAATCTAACAATATCCTGAAGCGGACTGCTAGAGAATCAGAGTCTCAACCAGCCTTGATGCAGGTGATTTCGAAGAGCCGTTCACAGACCTCGTTTGAAATTGGCTGCTAGCCAGAAACCTGGCCAAGTTTAATTGTTAATACTGACTCACAAACCTTACATCAACCCACTGCAACGCATTCTGAAAAAACCATCATGGCGTTTGAATGTGAGCTTTTTCTGGTTGGCATTTTTGTAACTCAATGAGTCTTCTTTCACCGTGACATCGGTAAAGGTAATGGTTTCGCCTGATTCCGTTTCTTCATACTTATTGAAATCACTACGGGTTTTCGGCATCTGGATTAATGCTGATTTATCTAACTTCCAGGTGCCGGTTGTTTCATCGACCCAGATTAATTTTTTTGTCTGACACAGCATTTTCTGAGAAAGGTAGCTGTTGTCTTCCCTGAGTTGAAGCAACCACATAGTCGATTCAGACATACTGGTATGAATATTCGCATACCATGTGCCAATAAGCGCATCTTTGCTTGGTTCAGCCTTGACTGATATTGAAATTAATAAGGTTGAAGCAATAAGTAGCCACTTTGAAGATTTCATTTTTTCTCGTCCCTATTTTCTAATTGAATCCGCTGTTGGAAGCCGTGATACTCGCTCCCCACCTACCAGCTCAGTTCTGGGTCAACACACTGATAGACCTGACCGACACTCTCTGCTTTGTTGAGTAACATTTCAGCCAGCCTTGCCACTTCACTGCGGTAAATCAGGCCATGAACTTCCTGATGCTGTGATAATTGGCCTGTGTGAGTCACTTCACCGTCTTTCAGGCCACCGGGGCGAAGGATGGTGTAATCAAGGGTGCTGGTCTGCAGCCAGGATTCGGCCAGCGATTTCTCCCGTACGGCTGCACCAAAGCCCTGCTTGGATCGCGCTGAAAGATACTGCCAGGAGTCGCCGCAGCCCAGTGATGTCACCAATAGAAAGCGCTGGATAGAATTGGCTTCCAGGGCATTGATAAGATGACGATGACCGATGTAATCGACCGGAACTTCAGCCCGGTAACTGCCCATGGTTGAGATAACCCAGACGTCTTTGGGCAGCTTGGCAACGGTCTGTTCGACCTGCATCTCATCGGTGGCATCACAACTGAAGCTGTCCAGATTCAATTCAGCCAGGCGTGGATTTCTCGACGGGTCACGGGCGACAGCGATAACGTTGTAGCCCGCATCATGAAAATAATCCAACATTGCCGCGCCCAGACCACTGGCGGCACCGAAGACAACAACCGTTTGCATATCAACTCCCTGGATAATGAGATAGTCAGTGTCACGCTTTGCCGGCTAAATTACCAGCGGTTCGTCTGACCAGCGGCGGGGATTATTGCGTTCAAGCCGATTTTCGCCATTTCAGAACTCAGATCAGCACACCGATACATCAAAAATCTTTTCTCAGTCACGAAACCATTTAAATCAGTTTTTAATTAATATTCAGTAACTTGAGTTATACACCTAATTTAAAAGTTAATATTATCTTGCAAACGCCTAAAAAGCGGTTTAAATTTTGTCACAAATAGTTCAGGGAATATTGAGAGGAACTCGCTATGAAAACATGGGCGGTAGCCAATCAGAAAGGTGGGGTAGGAAAAACCACAACGGCTATCAGCCTGGGAGGCTTACTGGCCGACCAGGGACAGCGGGTTCTGTTAATTGATATCGACCCACAGGGTTCGATGACTTCCTACTTTGGCCATGATCCTGAACATATTCATACAAGCAGCACCAATCTGTTCAGCACAGATAAAATCCGCCGCAGCGAAGTGCAGGCCTTGATTCGCCCCACCAACAGTGAAGGTCTGTATTTGATGCCGGCCAGCATCGGCCTCGCTACGGTTGAACGCAAAGCCACACAGGGTGGCATGGGGCTGAAAGTGACACGAGCCATTGCTCAGGTCAGTCATGATTTTGATCATGTCATTATCGACAGTCCGCCCGGACTCGGCGCTTTGATGATTAATGCCCTGGCCGCGAGTGATCACCTGCTGGTTCCTGTACAGACCGAGTTTCTGGCACTTAAAGGCCTGGAGCGTATGCTCAGAACCATCACTATGGTGACCAAATCTCTTAAGCAGGCGTTGGACTACACCATCATCCCCACTATGTATGACCAGCGAACACGGGCCTCAGTGCTGACGCTGGAAACTCTGCGTACGGATTATGCCCAGCACACCTGGTCTTCGGTGATTCCGGTGGATACGTCTTTTCGTGAAGCCAGTAAACAGGGTGAAACGCCATCGCGTTACGACAGCCAGAGTCATGGTGTCAGAGCATATCAGGCATTACTTGAGAGGCTGCAACAAGCGCCATCGAAACAAGATGATTCTTTCATCATTCCTGACCTTCCTGCCCGGCGGGCTTCTTAAGCCAGTCGCAGGCAGCTTGTGAGAGCACACGGCAACCAGGCAAAGACAAATCAATGAATATCGCCTATCGCACTTATCTCTACACCCCAGAAAGCGAGCGAATCAAGCTGGTTCCCAACGGCTATCTGTCGAGTATCACTTCCAGGCAGCGGGTTTTGTGGAAAAATGCCAACCAGGATATTCAACTGATTGAAGCACAGATTGTGGCAGATAAAGACGGGGCTGAAGTGTTACGCAGCATTAAGCTCTGGTATCTGACTCTGGATGCTGAAGGCTATCTGGCCAAACGCCGGGTCAATCAATTCGACGCTGCTGAGCTGAAAAAGATTGAACAGGACTTTAAGCTGCAAAACAATGACAGGCTGGTTCAGACATACATCGATGGCCTGTTCAGTGATGAGCCTGCTGAAGCTGAGCTAATCAAGCAGTCCGAAACTATCACCAGCCGAATCTGGACCGTGTTCAAAGCCCTGAACCCTGAGATTTTTGCCAGTTCGCCTGCTTATATCTAACTACCCGCTTAATCCCTCTCTCAATAGAAAACCGCTGGACTTGGGTTCAGGCGACGTTTAAGCTTGCCGTTGCTGCTGATTTCCCCGAGCTGATTAATCTAAATTTCCCCACAAGACAAAATCTTAAATGAACACTGCTAACTCTACTGCCCCACGTGATGGTGCTTTTTACCGCGCACTCTGGCGCTGGCATTTTTATGCCGGGCTGCTGGTGATGCCATTTCTGCTGGCGTTGTCGGCGAGCGGCCTGATGATGCTGTTGAGCAAGCCTGTCGATAATTGGCTGATCAAGGATATGACCCAGGTCAGTGTTGAAGGTGATGCGCTGCCCGCGACAACATTGCTGGCGACAGTTCGCGAGTCATTTCCTGACGCCAGAGTGAAGCTCTATATTCCGCCATCTGAACCGACACAGTCGGCTCAGTTTTCGCTGGTTGCCCATCACGCTGGCGGTCATGGCGGCCACGGTGCGCCCAGCACCACGGCTTTTGTGAACCCTTATAACGGCGAAGTACTGGGCACCTATGATCCGGGCGATAGTATTTATTCGGCGATCAAAACCTTTCACGGCAAGCTGTATCTGGGCGACCTGGGTGACAGTCTGATCGAGATTGCTGCCGGGCTGGCGATATTGATGGTGCTCAGTGGTATTTATCTGGCCTTTCAGCGTCAAAGCTGGCGCGATATGTTGCCACGAGCCCGTTTAAGCAGTCGCACCGACTGGCGTCGTCTGCACGGTTTTATTGGTCTTGTACTGGCGCTGCCACTGCTGTTTTTCCTGCTCTCGGGGATGTCTTGGACCAATATCTGGGGCGGAAAACTGGTGCAGGCCTGGAGTTCGGTGCCCAGCACCAGCTTCGTTGCCCCGGCAACAGAAACCACGCATCAAAGTATGAACCATGAGGGTATGGAACATGTGCCCTGGACGCTGGAACAGACGCCGATGCCACAATCGGACAGTGCGCCTGACAAGCCGAAAGCGCTGGACCTGGATCAGGTAGCGCAGATGGCTCAAGAGCAGGGTTTTGACAGCTTCCGTGTTCACCTTCCGGCCGATGACACCGGTGTGTGGACGATTTCTACCACTACCATGGCCGGCGATCTGACCAATCCGCTGCAAGAACGTACTTTGCATCTGGACCGTCACTCCGGTGAGGTATTGGGTGATGTCCGCTTTGCAGATTATCCACTGATGGGTAAGGCCATGACAGCGGGCATTCCCCTGCATCAGGGGGATCTGGGACTGTGGAATCTGATCACGAACCTGGTGCTATGCGCACTGGTGATGTTGATGATTGTCGGCGGTACCGTGATGTGGTGGAAGCGTCGCCCGCAAAAAACCCGCGCTATTGTCCCGCCACCCGCACATCCCGCTGCCAATAGAGCCGTGGTGGCTCTGATGCTGGTCGTGGCCTTGCTGTTTCCGCTCTCAGCGGCAGCCATAGCGGTCATTATCGCCGTAGATTTAGTGCTGATCTCAAGAGTCGAGCGACTACGGCTGATTTTCAAGTAAGCGCAGGGGTTTTGAAAAACACCATAATCAAGCAGAATCGTCCTCAGACATTTTGATTATGGACTTTCAACAGCACGGGGGTTAAACACCCGCATGTTTTCATCATTGCTGCTCAGCATTATTGCGTTTGCCTTGGCGGCAGTCATTATCGTCGCCGCTGGCAGCCGTCTGGCGGGACTGGCCGATGAACTGGCTGACCGCACCGGTATGGGTGAAGCCTTGTTCGGTATTCTGCTACTGGCGGGGGTGACTTCCCTGCCTGACTTCGCCGCGACCTTAAGTGCAGCAATGGATGCCCGCCCCGATCTGGCAATGAGTAATGTGATGGGCAGTATGGCAGTGAACCTGGCCTTTCTGGGCATCGCTGATATCGTTTACCGCAAAGCCAACCTGGAACATGCCGCTGCCTCGCCGGTGAACCTGATGCTGGCCGGGCTGCTGATCGTTCTGCTTACCCTGCCCCTGCTTGCCATTGTGACGCCGGTCTCATCCCAGTGGCTTCTGCATCCGGTCACTTTTGTGATCATTATTGCCTATCTGTTCGGCATTCAACTGGTGCGTCACACCGAGGCCAAACCGATGTGGTTTCCACGGCGCACAAAGCAAACTGTGCCGGATAGCCCCAAACAAAAACGCAGTGGCAGTCTGCTGGCAAGATGGCTGTTGTTTGTGGCGCTGGCGGTGGTCACCGGGCTCGCCGGTTGGACCCTGATGGAATCCGCCAAACTCATTGCTGATGAGACCGGGCTCTCAGACACGCTGGTCGGTGGTCTGCTGACCGCGCTGGTGACTTCGGCGCCTGAGCTGGTGACAACCATCGCGGCTATTCGCTATGGCGCACTGACCCTGGCGGTCAGTAATATCTTTGGCACCAACTGCTTTAATATGCTGGTCGTCGCTGCGGCGGATGTTGCTTATCCCGATGGGTCAATCTATTCAGCAATGGCACCGCTGCAGATGACCTGGGGATTGGTCAGTATTCTAATGACCGCCATTTTGCTGATGGGTATGGTGCGGCGTGAAACCTATGGCATTGGTCGCATCGGTTTTGAAAGTGCGCTGATTCTGGCGGTTTATGCTGCTGCGATTGGTATGATTGTGGTGAATGCTTGAGGCTTTTTCTGGCGGTCTTGGGGGGGGGTGAATATCAATGATGGTGCGTGGAATTGAGATCTGGATCTGGACTGCCGCGTCGCTAGCGCTCCTCGCAGTGACATTTTCTCTAAGTCCCGTCATTGCGAACGAAGTGAAGCAATCCATGCCACAGCTCAGCAATCAAAACTCACAAGTACAATCAGCCCGGGATTTAATATAGATCGGGGCTGGACTGCCGCGTCGCTAGCGCTCCTCGCAGTGACATTTTCTCTAAGTCCCGTCATTGCGAACGAAGTGAAGCAATCCAGGCCACAGCTCAGCAATCAAAACTCACAAGTACAATCAGCCTGGGATTTAATATAGATCGGGGCTGGACTGCCGCGTCGCTAGCGCTCCTCGCAGTGACGATTTTTCCTACGTCCCGTCATTGCGAACGCAGTGAAGCAATCCAGGCCACAGTTCAGCAATCAAAACCCACAAGCACAAACAGCCCGGACTTGAATATAGATCGGGGCTGGACTGTCGCGTCGCTATCGTTCCTCACAGTGACGATTTTTCTAAGCGCCGTCATTGCGAACGAAGTGAAGCAATCCAGGCCTCAGTTCAGCAATCAAAACTCACCAGTACAAACAGCCCGGACTTGAATATAGATCGGGGCTGGACTGCCGCGTCGCTATCGTTCCTCACAGTGATGATTTTTCTAAGCGCCGTCATTGCGAACGAAGTGAAGCAATCCAGGCCTCAGTTGAGCAATCAAAACCCACAAGCACGACCAGCCCGGACTTGAATATAGATCGAGGCTGGACTGCCGCGTCGCTATCGCTCCTCGCAGTGACGGTTTGTCTTAGAGGTTGGTGCGCTGTCATCAAGTCAGGCTATGTCGATGACAGCCGCGTGGGCTCGTATTTTCCGCTGTCGAACAGGATCAGCTCCCAACTATCAAGAATGACATCATGGCGCAGAATATATAGCGCATCATCATCTCCACGTAGTTTGTAATAGCCATGAGAAGGATCCAGCCAGCGATCCAGGATTTCGCTGACCAGGATTTGTCTGTCGCCATAAAAGAAACGGCCGGGCTCTTGTTCCGCCCGATAATCAGCCAGACACTCCACGTAAATGCCGGGGTTTTGCCTGTTACTCATCATCCCACTCCTTTCAGATCGCCGATCTGATGATATGGCTGGCACGTGACTTCTAGCCTGCGTATCGTCCATTATAACGACAAAATGGATGAGTGAAATTTAATCAGACGCTGAATAGGCTACTCATCACCCCAGGTGCTGATGAAGCCTGAAGCTGGTTGACCAAGCCCATGGCATGTCACAATCAGTCCTATGCTTTATTGCAATTAAGGAAAAGGTGGCGCGCCATGTCAGAGGCTTATCAACACCTGCTCACTTCGCTGCAGGAGAACCGCAGCGCCGGTGCAACCGAACTGGCTTTGCTGACCTTATCGCGGCTCAAGGACTGTCTTTTCGAGACTGGCGAACAAACACCCGAACAGATTGAAATGATCGTGGAAGATCTGAGCCATGCCCGCGCCAGTATGGTGCCGCTGGGCAATGCCCTGCACCGCTGGCAGCAGCGCCTTGATCCCGGGGCTGATAACTATCGGCAGCAATACCTGGATGGTTTGCTGAATGTTTATCGCCAGCTTGCTCAGGCATCGGAACAAGTTGCTGAAAACGCAGCAGAGCTGATTAAACCCGGCATGACCGTGATGACCCATAGCCGCAGTTCACAGGTGATGGCAATGTTCGAACAGCTGCTTGAGCGACATATGGATTTCAACGTGATTATCACCATCAGCGCGCCGGGGAATGAGGGGCTGATGGTTGCCTCACAACTAAACCGTATGGACGTGCCGGTCACGGTAATTACCGATGCCGAAATGGGCCAGACCATGCCCAATGTGGATATGAATATCGTCGGCTGTGACAACTGGCTGAGTGACCATCACTTTGTTAATAAAACCGGTACCCTGCTACAGGCGCTGGCCGCACGCCATTTCGGCAAACCGTTCTGGGTGCTGGCCGACAGTTTCAAGAACAGTTTGCAGACCCATCAGACTGTGAGCCTGGAAACCCTCCCTCTGGATAAGCTAAACCTGCCCGGAGCAAAAGGTATCAGTGGCAATAATACCTACTTTGAAGTGATTGCCACCCGGCTGATTACGGGCCGTGTTGAGGAGCATGGCTTGTTGCCGATACGAGAGTAAGCTTTCTGTCGGCTGGCTGGGGTGATTTAGGGACAAGTGGTGATTGTTTTAAGCACGGTACTGGATTGCTTCGTCGTACCTCCTCGCAATGACACCCCTCTGTCATCGCGAGGCCACAGGCCGCGGCGATCCAGTCCCAGTACTTACAACATGCCCCTAAGCAAACCGTGCAAACAAAGGCTTGGTTTTGATCGCCAGAGCCACCAGTGACAACATCACCGGTACTTCCACCAGCACGCCGACCACGGTAGCCAGCGCTGCACCAGAGTTGAGGCCAAACAGGCTGATAGCCACCGCCACTGCCAATTCAAAGAAGTTAGAGGTGCCAATCAGGGCAGCGGGAGCGGCGACATTGAACGGTACTTTCCACAAATAGGCCCAGCCATAGGCAATGGCAAAAATGCCGTAGCTCTGAATCAATAAAGGGATAGCAATTAAAACAATCACCATTGGCTTGGCGAGAATGGTTTCGGCCTGAAAGCCGAATAACAAGGTCACGGTCGCCAGCAGACCCAGAATCGACCAGGGTTTGACCTTCTCGGTAAACTCGGCAATCTCGTGGTGATCGTTGCTTTTATCCAGCTTACGGCGAGTGAAGTAACCGGCCATCAATGGTGTGACCACGTACAGCACCACCGACAATAACAACGTCTCCCAGGGCACGATAATATTGGTCATCCCCAGCAGAAAGGCAGCTATTGGCGCGAAAGCGAACACCATAATGATGTCGTTGATCGACACCTGCACCAGCGTGTAATTGGCATCACCGCGCACCAGCTGGCTCCAGATAAACACCATCGCGGTACAGGGCGCCACGCCCAGCAGAATCATGCCAGCAATATATTCCTTAGCAGTTTGCGGATCGACCAGGCCGGCAAACAGGAACTCGAAGAACAATATCCCCAGCCCGGCCATGGTAAACGGCTTGATCAGCCAGTTGACCACCAGCGTCAGGCACAGGCCTTTAGGC
The DNA here is from genome assembly GCF_947259025.1 of uncultured Methylophaga sp. Lineage (GTDB taxonomy): Bacteria > Pseudomonadota > Gammaproteobacteria > Nitrosococcales > Methylophagaceae > Methylophaga. The sequence continues at coordinate 219,967 of NZ_CAMYKO010000006.1, read as the reverse complement.
TTTTTGCCAACATCCTTAATAGAGGCAAAGTCGACATTGACCATCATCGGGAAAATCATCAGCCAGATAAATACGGCAACGGCCAGATTGACATTGGCAAATTCCAGCGCGGCAATCTGCTGAAAGACACCGGGAAAGAACCAGCCCAAACTGACACCGGCGATGATGGCCAACGCAATCCAGACTGATAAAAAACGTTCAAAGACGCCGATCGGGGCGCTCGATTCGCTCATGGTAGCTCCTGTTCGATACGTGTTTTGAGCATGTTGAAGGCTTCATCAAAGGCGGCTTCAATGTCCGCTTCAGTGCCCTCGGCCTTGGCGGGATCAGGTGTGCTCCAGTGCAGTCGTTTGAAATCGCCCATAAAAGCCGGACAGGCTTCATTGGCTGCGTTATCACACACCGTGATCACATAATCAAAAGCCGTATCAGCAAAGTCATCCCAGGACTGACTTTTTGGCTGACCGGGGTCGATGCCGTGGCGTTTCAGCGTTTCAATCGATTTGGGATGGACATAACCGGCAGGCTGACTACCCGCACTAACGGCCTGGTAGTCGTCTTTAAGTTGATTAATCAGGGCTTCGGCCATGACCGAACGGCAGGAATTACCCGTGCATAAAACCAGTACTTTTTTCATCAGCAGCATCCGGAATTGTTGTTATCAGAAGGTTCACAGCAGTCACTGGCGGCCGATACCACAGGAATATTGACTGGCGTACAGCAAGCACTGTCAGACTCGTTTTTCTGCTCGGAGAAAAGCTGGGCTTCCCCCATGGTGCGATAGGCTTCCCAGGCAATTCCGGCCGGATCTTCAACCCAGGACTTGTCGGACTCGGCATAGCAGCACACCGTTTCGCCTTCATCAAAAGTGCTGATATCCGCTTCTGTCAGTTGATCACGCAGGGCAGTCAGCTCAACGTCATCTTCGACCTGCAGGCCCAGATGATCGAGGCCTTGTTTGCCACTGCGGGTTGAGATGGCAAAGTTCAGCTTTGGGTCAGTCAATTCCCACTTGGCGTAATCGTCTTTTAGTTTGCTCGGTTTTGCAGCGAACATCGCTGAATAAAAGCGAACGCCCTGCTCTATATTGTCCACACCGACGTGGATATGCATGGTTTTCATGGTTTACCTCGCTGGCTTTTCAGCAGCAGTTTGATAGTTGAATAATAGAACAGCCGGTTTTTTCATCTTCCCGAATCTGTGCCATATCGCGGCTACAGCAATCTTTCACCATAAAGCTAATCAAAGCGTTCATGGCTTCGAAATTGGCCGCGTAAATCACGGAGCGGCCCTGTTTTTGTGAGGTCACAATGCCGGCATGTGATAACTGGTTGAGATGAAATGACAAGGTGTTGTGTGGTGTTTGCAGTTGTTCACTGATGGCTCCGGCTGGCAGGCCTTCGGGTCCGGATTCCACCAGCAGCCGGAATGCCTTCAGGCGGGTTTCCTGAGACAGGGCATCAAAGATCACTGTGGCTTTTTGTATTTCCATATTTCCAGAATAATGGACATTTATATTTTATGTCAACATTTATCGACATATAACGCATCATGATAGTGCTTTTCAGGCGTGATAATCTGTCATTAACCGAGTCAAAGCAAAGGAGTCCGCTATGGATAAAACCCTGGTAATCGGAGCCAATGGCCAGATTGGTAAGCAACTGATCGGACTGATGGCACTGGCGAAAATGCCAGTCAGGGCGATGATCAGAAATCAGGAACAGGCTCAAATCATGGAAAAACTGGGCGCTGAGACTTATCTTGCCGATCTGGAGCAGCCTTTGCCGGATGAGGCCTTTGCCGACTGCGATAAGGTCGTCTTCACCGCTGGTTCGGGCGGTAAGACCGGACCGGATAAAACCATCCTGATTGACCTGTGGGGCGCGGTGAAAGCCATCGATATGGCGCATAAGCATAAGGTCAAACAATTTGTCATGATCAGCAGCCGTGATGCCGGTGACCCGGAAAACGGCACCCCGGCCATCAAGCACTACAATATCTGCAAGCATTTTGCCGACAAGCATCTGCTGGAAAGTGGCGTCCCCTACACCATTATGAGGCCCGGTCGTTTGACGGATGATGCCGCCACCGGGCGTATCACCACACAACGACCGCTGAACAAGGATGAACAAATCATCTCCCGCGCCGATGTGGCAGCCTGTATTGTGCAGTGCCTGGATCACTCTGAAGCCATTAACCAGATTGACGAGCTTTACCAGGGAGACATGCCCATTGCCGAGGCTTTTATCAAGGCCGTGCGGGGACGGCTGGGATAAGTCACAGGCAATGGCTGGACTTAATCATCGATCATTAAGTCACGCATTATCTGCGCTTCACCAGCTCCACGTCACCCCGACTGGCGGCTGAGAGCGGCGCATAAGGGAGGGAGTAATGGACAAGATTTCGCCTTGTTTATGGTTTGACGGCAATGCCGAACAGGCTGTGGCCTTTTACTTGTCAGTGTTTGATGGTGAGGAAATAGACAGGCTTTACTACAACAGCGCTGGCCCGGGACCGGCTGGCAGCGTTTTATCGATCAATTTCCGCCTGTATGGTCAGACTTTTATCGCCCTCAATGGCGGCGATGAAGTGAGCTTTAATCATGCCCTATCGCTGTTTGTGAACTGTGATCATCAGCAGGAAATTGATCAGTTGTGGGACAGACTACTCGCCAATGGCGGTCGCAGCCTGCACTGTGGCTGGGTGCAGGATCAGTTCGGTGTTTACTGGCAAATTGTGCCGCGATCACTGGATACTATGCTGCAGGATAAACAGCGGGCACCGGCTGTCATGTCAGCTTTGCTGAAGATGAGTAAACTGGACCTGCCCGCCTTGGAAGCGGCCTACCAGCAGGGCTGACTACCAGTATTTCTCAATACTGATGTGCCCCGGCTCGCGGCGGCTGTGCTTGGTCAGTCCATAATTATCTATCAGAAGGTCCATGGTCTCCTGAATCATTGCCGGGTTGCCGCATAGCATAATCTGGCTGTCCTCCGGCGTGATATCAAGCCCGGTCCAGTGTGACAACTTACCATCTTCTATTGCCTGGGGAATGCGACCGGACAAGGCGAAATCACACTGTTCACGACTCACCATGGGCACATAGACAAAGCTTTCCGGCTGCTTGGCCTGAACTTCGGCAATGGTGTCCTGATAGGTCAGCTCATCCTGATAACGCACGGCATGTACCAGCACCACTTTTTCAAAACGCTGCCAGGTCTCGGCATTTTTAATGATCGACAAAAACGGGCCAATGCCGGTACCGGTAGACAGCAGGTAAAGATGTTTCGCCTCGGGCAATTGATCCACGGTCAGTAGCCCAGCGGCTTTGGGCGCAAGCTGAACGGCATCCCCCGCCTCAAGTCTGGCCAGGTGCGGAGATAGCTGTCCGCCAGGCACCTCGATAAAATAAAAATCCAAGGGTGTCTCATCAGGTGCATTGACCAGCGAAAAAGGTCGAATGACCTGTTCACCATCAATGTCCAGTGCCAGGCGAGCAAATTGTCCGGCTTTGAATTCCGGGAAATCCGCCTGCAAACGTAAAGAATGCAGCCGTTCATTCCACTGCTTGTTTTCAACGACGGTCGCCTCAAGCCACTTCGCCATGTTGCCTCCATTTAAAGGGATTCTTGGACTCATGCTACTATCAATCGACCCCGGAAACGAACCCGCGTTCACCGACAGGAAAAATCATGACTGCACTGCATTTCAGTCTGGCCAGTAATAACGATATTGATGCCATCGTGGCACTACTGACAGCCCTGTTTGAACAGGAAGCTGATTTCAAACCGGACCCACCCCGCCAACAACGGGCAGTGCGTGACCAGCTGGCACACCCCGAGCAGGGAGAGATTTTACTGGCCCGCCAACAACACCAGGTGATAGGCATGGTCAGTCTGCTTTATTTACCTTCCACCGCCATGGGTGGCCGGGTTGCACTGCTGGAAGATATGATTATCAATGAAAACTTTCGAGGTAGCGGTTACGGCAGACAATTACTCAGTGCGGCTATCGCGCATGCCCGCAAGAGAGACTGTTTGCGCATCACCCTGCTCACTGACAGGGATAACAAATCAGCACAGCAATTCTACCAACAGCAGGGTTTCAGCTTTTCCGCGATGGTGCCGATGCGGCTCAGCCTGGAGCAGGATAATGGATAATCTCAGCCCCCAGACATGGTGGGCGATTTTCAAACATGTGCGCCGCTGGCTTGCCAACCTGAACCGGGCCAGTCAGGCACGTCAGCAACAGTCAGTCAAAGCACTGCAGAATGTGGTGCTGGCTGCCAGGGAGACCAGCGTTTACCTGCGCCAGATCGAAAACGGACAGGTTGACCACAGTAGTGAAAAGGACCTCGCCCTGGTCTGGACCCGGCTTGGCTTTGAATTGGAAGAGTTGGGTTTGAACAAGCTGGCCAAGCGCTGCCATATTACTGGCAAGCACTGGGCCGAACCGGATTTTTATGATGCCACTTTTCTGCAGCAGGCCGATATCAGCCTGGAAACAATGGAAAAGCTGGCCAGACAGATTTTATTTACTCTCAAACAATAACCATGATGTTCAGAATTATTTTGTTATTTGTGCTGTTCGCTCCATCCCTCACCCAGGCTCGGGCTTTGTGTCCGCAGACAGTAGGTGAGCAAGCCATGAATCAGTGCCTGGATACCAAGCTTGAGCGGGCGGTGGATGAGTTGGACAGCAACCTGGATCACATCAGGCAAAAATTTGCCGGCGACCCGGATCTGCTGCAATTGATTGAGCTGGGCCAGAAAAACTGGGATGCCTACCGTAAGCGTCAGTGTCAGAGCGTATTTATGATTTACAGCCAGCCCCGTATTCAGAATTTGATGACCATGAGCTGCGCCATTCAGCTGGCCCGTGAGCGTAATCAGATACTGCGTGAGACCTATCAGCTTGGGGATTGATAATTGAGATCTGACTCATTGGGTCAGCGGGTTATCAGATAGTTATTTGCTATGTCTATGTGAGCATGGTCATTCAGTAAGCCCGGCTGCTGGCGCTTAATTTGGGTTATCAATTGAGCACTGGAACTGGATGGCTTCGTCGTACCTCCTCGCCATGACAGACTCCGTCATCGCGAGGTCGCAGGCCGCGGCGATCCAGTAAAGCCAACAGGCTTTTGACCTGCACAGGGTGAACCATTTCGCTCCGGACTGGATGGCTTCGTCATACCTCCTCGCGATGACATGTCCCGTCATCGCGAGGCCGTAGGTCGTGGCGATCCAGTAAAGCCGATAGGCTTTTGGACTGCACTGGGTTAACCATTTCGCTCCGGACTGGATGGCTTCGTCGTCCCTCCTCGCCATGACATGTCCCGTCATCGCGAGGCCGCAGGCCGCGGCGATCCAGTAAAGCCGTGAGGCTTTTGGACTGCACGGGTTTTGCCATTGCGCACTGGACTGGATTGCTTCGTCGTCCCTCCTCGCCATGACATGTCCCGTCATCGCGAGGCCGCAGGCCGTGGCGAGCCAGTAAAGCCGGCAGGCTTTTGGACTGCACGGGTTTCAACTATTGCGCACTGGACTGGATGGCTTCGTCGTCCCTCCTCGCCATGACATGTCCCGTCATCGCGAGGCCGCAGGCTGTGGCGATCCAGTAAAGCCGGCAGGCTTTTGGACTGCACGGGTTTCAATAATTGAGCACGGGACTGGATGGCTTCGTCGTGCCTCCTCGCCATGACATGATCTGTCATCAGGCATCCTGCGCCCCGCCGGTCATATACTTCTGATTTGAATGGGTATATTCTGAACTTAGCTGCTTTTCCAGCAGCGACGTATTAGCTGGCATTCAGGCTCTGAATGCCGGCTGGGAGGGTAACGTGATGATGATGTCTGACGTTGTCAAAACTTATCTGGATGATCGTGGTATCGACTACAAACTCAGCGCCCACCGTAAAACGGCAACCAGCCGTCAGTCAGCCGCCGCCGCACATGTAAAAGCCAATCAGGTGGCGAAAGCCGTGCTGATGAATCATGGCGGCGAGTATCTGATGGTGGTGGTACCGGCTAACAGCCGCGTTGATAATCGCCGTATCGACAAAGAAATGGGCACGCATTATCAGCTTGCCCCGCAGAATCAGGTTGAGTCGATGCTCAATGACTGTGTGCCCGGTGCCATACCGCCGATTGGCCGTGCCTATGGAGTGGAAACGCTGGTTGATGATTCATTGGCCAGCCTCACCGATGTCTATTTTGAGGCCGGTGATCATGAGCATCTAATCCACGTCAGTGGTATCGACTTTCACAAGCTGCTCAGCGATTGCCGCCACGGTCAATACAGCATTCACTAAGTTCAGCAGATAAGTGTTATTTCTTGTCCCCGGGGGCGTTATGCTTCCGGGGGCCAGGCCTAGGGCCTGCTTATCTTTCATCGCCACCACTGCTGGGGCGATGAAAGCTAGAACACCTCTGCAAAAAAGGTTCTGGCCTGGTCACAGTCCTTTTCAATCTGCGCCATCAGTCCTTCCAGACCCTCGAACCGCTGCTCATCACGGATCTTGTGCAGAAAATGTACCTGCACATGTTCGCCATAAATATCGCGGTTGAAATCAAACAGGTGCACTTCCAGCAAGGCCTTGTCTCCGCCTATCGTCGGTCGGATACCGATATTGGCAACACCGTTAACCGGCTCTTCATTGAGGCCAAATAACTGCACCGCAAACACGCCATTGAGTGGCGTCTTTTGCCGGTGCAGGTGAATATTCGCTGTAGGAAACCCCATCTCGCGACCACGCTTGTCACCATGGGCCACCCGGCCACTCATCCGGTAAGGCCGTCCCAGCAGGCGTTCTGCAGTTTCCAGATCACCGACGCGCAGAGCATCGCGGATCCGGGTACTACTCACCCGCTCGTGGTCGATAGCAAAAGTATGCATATTGACCACCTGGAAACCATGGTCGTGGCCCGCTTGCTGGAGCATCGCAAAATCGCCCTGACGATGGCGACCAAAACGAAAGTCGTCGCCCACCACCAGGTAGCGGACATCAAGCCCGTCCACCAGCAATTGCTGAATAAAGTCTTCAGCGCTCATCCGCGCCAAGGCATCGTTAAAACGCAACACGCACAGTTGCTGAATGGAATAGGCCCGCAAAGCCTCAACTTTTTCACGGAAACGGGTCAGCCGCGCCGGCGCTTTTTCGGGGACAAAAAACTCGAAAGGCTGCGGTTCGAAGGTAATGATAACGGCCGGCAGCCCCAGCATATCGCCTTTCATCGCCAGTTGTGTGAGCACCGCCTGATGGCCGAGATGAACACCATCAAAATTACCAATAGTGGCAACGCAACCCTGGGGTGACTCTGGCAGATTATGTAAACCGCGGATAATTTTAGGCATGGCTCGCTTGCAAACCGACAATCAAGCCCAACAGACTAACCAGAAATAAAAAAACATTCCAGCGGGCAAGGCCGTCAGGATTCCCTTATAATAGAAGGTTACATCGGTTTAGATTTAATTCAGAGGCCCGCATGGCGTCGAAGCAAAAAAAGCTGGATTACGAAGCAGCTGTCAAGGAGCTGGAAGCGCTGGTAGAACGCCTGGAACAAGGTGATATCAGCCTGGAAGAATCTTTAAAACTCTACGAGCGCGGCGTGTTGCTGACCCGCGACTGCCAGGAGTCACTGAAAGCGGCAGAGCAGAAAGTACAGATGCTGTTACAACAATCCGGCCAGAACACAATGGTCGATTTTGATTCTGAATCCGATCCATCGTGAATCCCAAATTCCCGCTTGAAGACTGGATGCAGGCGCACCAGGCACAGATAGAAATTGTGCTGGATAAACAGCTAAGCGCTGGCGAACAAATCAGTTCAACACGCCTGCTGGAAGCGATGCGCTACGCCACGCTGGGTGGTGGTAAACGACTGCGTGCCCTGCTGGTCTATGCTACCGGTCAGGCACTCAACGCCAAGAACCAGAACATGGATGCCGCTGCGGCCGCGGTGGAAATGATTCATGCCTATTCGCTGGTGCACGACGATATGCCGGTGATGGACGATGATGATTTGCGTCGCGGCCGTCCTACCTGTCACAAGGCTTTTGATGAGGCAACAGCGTTACTGGTCGGCGATGCGTTGCAGTCACTGGCATTTGAAACCCTGTGTCAGTCGGCATTAAACCCGGCGCAACAAGTGGCGATGGTGAATAAGCTGGCTCAGTCTGCCGGCGTTTTCGGCATGGCCGGCGGCCAGGCGATTGATCTGGAATCGGTGGGACAAAAACTCGATCTCAACGCCCTGCAAGCGATGCATAAGCTCAAAACCGGCGCTTTAATCCGTGCCAGTGTGGTGCTGGGCGCTTTGTCTGCTGGCGACTGTGACCAACAAACCCTGGCGCGGCTGGAACGTTATGCTGACTGTATTGGTCTGGCTTTCCAGGTGCAGGATGATGTGCTGGATGTGATTGCTGATACCGAGACGCTGGGCAAAACTCAGGGTGCCGATATTGCGCTCAACAAACCCACTTACCCGGCACTGCTGGGGCTGGAAAAAGCCCAGCAAAAAGCCGTGGCGCTGATTGAAAAAGCCCTCGGTCAACTGGCAGAGTTACCTTTTGACACCGAAGCTTTGGCCGCGTTGGCCCAGTTCGTGGTGAAACGCTCCCATTAATAGATTGATTTGATGGATAATTTACTCGCTCACATAAACAGCCCGGACGATTTACGTCAGCTGGACAAAAAGCAGTTGCCGCAACTGGCCGAAGAACTGCGTACCCTGATTATCGACAGTGTGCAGCAAACCGGCGGTCATATTTCCTCCAATCTGGGCGTTATCGAACTGACGCTGGCGCTGCATTACGTCTATGACACTCCCGAAGATCGGTTGGTCTGGGATGTGGGTCATCAAAGCTATGTACACAAAATCCTGACCGGACGCCGGGACCGTATGGACACCATGCGCCAGCCCGGCGGGCTCTCAGGCTTCCCCAAACGCTGTGAGAGTGAATACGATACCTTTGGTGTGGGCCACTCCAGCACCTCGATCAGTGCTGCCCTGGGGATGGCGATTGCTGCTCAGGCCAATGATGATCCACGCCACAGTGTCGCCATTATCGGTGATGGTGCCCTCACTGCCGGCCAGGCCTTTGAAGCCCTCGCCCATGCCGGCGATCTGGATGCCAACCTGCTGGTGATCCTGAACGATAATGAGATGTCGATCTCGCGTAACGTCGGCGGCATGGCCAATTACCTGGCTAAACTCCTGTCCGGTAATTTTTATGCCTCAGCGCGTGAAGGCAGTAAAAGAGTGCTGGAAAAAATCCCTTCGGCCTGGGAAATTGCCCGCCGTGCCGAAGAGCATGTTAAAGGCATGATGATCCCCGGCACCCTGTTCGAGGAAATGGGCTTTAACTACATCGGCCCGATTGACGGCCATGATATCGATACTCTGATCGCCACGCTCGGTAACCTCAAGCAGCGTAAAGGCCCACAATTCCTGCATGTGGTGACCAAAAAAGGCAAAGGCTTTGAACCCGCTGAGCAGCAACCCTGCAAATATCACGGTGTCAGTCCTGCCAGTAACAGCAAGTCTGGCGGCCCCAGTTACACCCAGGTGTTTGGCCGCTGGCTTTGCGATATGGCCAAACAGGATGCCGATTTAATCGGCATTACCCCGGCCATGTGTGAAGGCTCGGGCCTGAACCGTTTTGCTGAGGATTACCCGGATCGCTATTTTGATGTGGGCATTGCCGAGCAGCATTCAGTGACCCTGGCCGCCGGGCTGGCCTGTGAAGGCAAAAAACCGGTGGTAGCGATTTATTCCACCTTCCTGCAGCGTGCCTACGATCAATTGATTCACGATGTGGCGCTGCAGAATCTGCCTGTGTTGTTTGCCATCGACCGCGCTGGTCTGGTCGGGGCTGACGGGCCCACCCATGCCGGCAGCTTTGATCTGAGCTACCTGCGCTGTATTCCTAACATGGTGGTGATGACACCGGCCGATGAAAATGAATGCCGGCAGATGCTAACCACGGGCTTTCATCATAACGGCCCCAGCGCAGTGCGTTATCCGCGTGGCGGCGGTGTCGGTCGAGAGATAGACCCTGCTTTGAATACCCTGGAAATCGGCAAAGCCGAACTACGCAGACAGGGCGAGAAGGTCGCCATTCTGGCTTTCGGCAGCATGGTGGCAGAAGCGGAAAAGGCGGCCGAGCAACTGAACGCCACCGTGGTCAATATGCGCTTCGTCAAACCCCTCGATACCGCCATGGTGCAGCAACTGGCCGATAACCATGATTTGCTGCTGACCATCGAAGAAAATGCCCTGATGGGTGGGGCCGGCAGCGCGGTCAGTGAATATTTGCGGGATATCAACCACGCTGTACCTGTCCAACATATGGGATTACCTGACAAATTCATTGATCACGGCGTGCACAAGCAAATGTTGGCGGACTGCGGACTCGATGCGACAGGAATTATCGATATGATTAATCGATTCTTTTCGGCATAATGTCCTGTTAACCCGATGAATTCCTGAGTATAATAGTCAACATTATGAGCGCAATTTATACCCTTAAGATCCTGGCTGATTTTGCTTCGGCGCATACCCTGAGAGATTACCCGGGCGACTGCAGCCGCATGCATGGCCATAACTGGAAGCTGGAGGTTGAAGTCACTGCCACCGCGCTGAACGAGCACGGTATGGGAATGGACTTCAAGACCATGAAAACCGCGACCCGAGAACTGGCCAAGACCCTGGATCACCGGTATCTGAATGACATCCCGCCATTCGATACCATCAACCCGACGGCTGAAAACATCGCCCAGTATTTCTATCGCAAGCTGAGCGACACGCTGAATAACGATACAGCCAGGATTTCAGGTGTCACCCTCTGGGAAACAGACCGCGCCTGTGTGAAATATAGCGAGGAATAACTGAATGAGCACAACTCAAGCCAGCACCAAACACGACGAGATTGAAGACGTCCAGAATATCGCCGACAAACGCAAAATTGCAATTGATAAAGTCGGTATCAAGGATATCAAACACCCGGTTAAGGTCAGCGACCGCAATGCCGGTGAACAACATACGATTGCCAATTTCAATATGTACGTGAATCTGCCGCACCACTTTAAAGGTACGCACATGTCACGTTTCGTTGAAATTCTGAACCAACATGAACGCGAAATCACGGTTAAATCATTCCGCGAAATGCTGGGTGAAATGACCGAGCGCCTGGATGCTGAGTCTGGTTACATCGAGATGAACTTCCCCTACTTCGTCAATAAGGAAGCGCCTATCTCCAAGGTTCGCAGCCTGATGGATTACGACGTTAGCTTTATCGGTGAAATCAAAGGCGAAGACACCGCGATGACAGTCAAGGTTATCGTGCCGGTCACCAGCCTGTGCCCGTGCTCCAAGAACATTTCGGACTACGGCGCGCACAACCAGCGTTCACATGTGACTTTGACTGTTCGTGTCGACAGCTTTGTCTGGATTGAAGATCTGATCGATTTGGTAGAAAAACAGGCTTCCTGTGAAATCTACGGTCTGCTCAAACGTCCTGACGAGAAATATGTGACCGAGCGCGCCTACGATAATCCGAAATTCGTGGAAGACATGGTGCGTGATATCGCGGCCAAACTGAACGAAGACGAACGCATCAGCGCCTACATCGTCGAATCAGAAAACTTCGAGTCGATCCACAATCACTCGGCCTATGCGCTTATCAGCAAAGGCTTCGACTGATATTAAATTGCACTGAAAAGCCCGGCCGAGCCGGGCTTTTTTGTATCTAGAACTTTTGTTTCAGATCGAGGCGCTCGCCATTGCGCTGCATATCCAACTGGCCCAGAAACGACATGCCTAAAAGCGCAGTGGATGGCTCAGACCCATCAAGCACCACTGCGGCGACATTATAGAGTTTGATCTCATCGAGCTGAACCACGTCCAGCGTGATCCGGTAACCGACTTCCTGACCCGAGGCAGTCCGAATACCCACCCGCTCACCGCGGTAAAACTCCAGCCCCAGTCTCCTGGCTGTAGCCGCATTGAACGCGATTGCCGAGGCACCGGTATCGACCAGGAAATCAACGCTGTAACCGTTAACGGTACCCGGTGTCAGATACATACCGTTGGTCGGCCACAAACTCACGCTGGGTTGGGCAGCTGCCGCCGAAAACTCACTGCTGATGCGGTTTCCCAATGGAAATGTCTGTTGTCGGCCGTTAAACTCAAGCACTGCCTCGTTACTGTTAGCCGCAATTAGGGTGATGCCCTCATCAGTGGACTGACCAATTTTCAGCAGGTGCTGCTGGCCATTGACTTCAAGCACCGCCTGGCCTGAAAACAGACCGACAACCTGTATATCCAGCTTGTCCGCCAACGCCAGGCTACTGAATAACAGTATAATGAGCGCACTGAAACCGTATTGAACCCTTTTATTTTTCATAGATAAGCAAACCTGTTGATATGCGAGCTCAACCCTACCCGACTGTAGCTGGTGTCATCCTGGCCGGCGGCCGAGCCCGGCGCATGGGCGGTGATGATAAAGGTCTTATTCATTATCAGGGCCGTGCCATGATCCGTCATGCCGTTGCGGCCATGCTGCCTCAGGTAGACAGCCTCATTATTAACGCTAATCGAAATATTGACCAGTACCAGCAACTGGGATATCCGGTCATTGCCGACTCAATCGAAGGCTTTCAGGGGCCGCTGGCCGGCATGTTGACGGCCATGGAAAATACCGATGCTGATTATATTCTGACCGCCCCCTGTGATTGTCCGCAGATTTCAGCACTATTGCGCCGCCGCATGATGGAAACCCTGCTGCACAGTCAGAGCGAGCTGGCCGTGGCTAAAGACGAGCAACGTTTGCAACCAGTCTTCAGCCTGATTCCCACCCGCCTGAAAGCCGATTTACGCGCTTTTCTCGAACAGGGTGAGCGCAAGATTGATCGTTGGCTGAGCCAATACAAAATGGCAGAAGTAGATTTTTCCGACCAGCCGCAGACCTTCATTAATTTCAACCACCCGGAAGACTGGCAACAAGCCGCTGAGCTCAGAAGTCCGCAGCCGATGCTCGGCTTTTCAGCCTTCAGCGGCACCGGCAAGACCACATTGCTGACCCGCCTGTTGCCTGAACTCAAACGTCGCGGCCTGCAGATTGCGGTAGTCAAACACGCGCATCACAATTTTGATATCGATAAACCCGGCAAGGATAGTTATGAAATCCGTGAGGCCGGTGCCCAGCAGATGCTGATTGCCTCATCACGGATGATGGCGCTGATGGAGAAAAACTCTGACATTGACAGCGAGCCGCGGCTGAATCAGCTTTTACCCAGACTCGACTGCAGTAAACTCGATCTCATCCTGGTGGAAGGTTTCAAGCACGAAGCCATACCCAAAATCGAATTACACCGGCCCAGTCTTGGAAAACCCTTACTTTTCAGGGATGATCCGCACATTATAGCTATCGCCAGTGATGCCGAGATTCAGGACAAAGGCGATTTGCTCTGCCTGGATCTCAACGATGTCCATGCGATAGCCGACTTTATTGAACAATTTATTTCTTCATGGACCGCCTGATTATGGCCGAATTTATCCCCGATCCCAGTTGTGCCGATCCGCAGGATCAGCAAAGTCTCAGTGTAGACCAGGCGCGTGCCCAGATTGAGCAACTGCTGAAACCAGTCAGCAGTTGGCAGAAACTGGCCCTGCGTGAAGCGCTGGGTCAGGTGCTGCACGCGCCCATCATCTCGCCTTTGCAGGTGCCACCGCACAACAACTCCGCCATGGATGGTTATGCCATTCACGGCAAAGCCATTCAAGAGCAGCCTTTCACGCTGAAAATGGTGGGTACGGCCTATGCCGGCCAACCCTTTAATGGCAAGGTTGGCGTGAATGAATGTGTGCGTATTATGACCGGCGCCATGGTGCCAGAAGAATGCGACACCGTAGTCATGCAGGAACAGGTCGAGGCAGAAGGTGACAGCATCACCGTGCATGGCCAGCAAAACCCGGGGCAGAACGTACGTATGGCCGGTGAGGACATCCAGCAGGGTGATAGCGTATTGCCAGCCGGACATCGTATTACACCGGCTGATATGGGCCTGATTGCCTCGCTGGGCATCGGAGAAATCAGGGTGAAACGCCGGCTGCGGGTGGCCTTTTTCTCGACAGGTGATGAACTGCGTTCCATCGGCGAGCCGCTGAAAGCCGGTCAGATTTATGACAGCAATCGTTATACGCTGTACGGCATGCTCAAACGTCTGGATGCCGACGTGCTGGATATGGGTGTGGTGCCCGATGAAAGAGTGGCCCTGAAACAGGCACTGCGGCAGGCTGCCGAGGAAGCGGATGTGGTCATTACCTCCGGCGGCGTGTCAGTGGGTGATGCTGATTACGTCAAGGAAATCCTGGCCGAACTGGGTCAGGTCAATTTCTGGAAAATCGCCATGAAACCGGGCCGGCCTCTGGCTTTCGGTCAGGTGAACAATGCCCTGTTCTTCGGCCTGCCGGGCAATCCGGTATCGGTGATGGTGACCTTCTACCAGTTTGTGCAACCGGCACTGAAAAAAATGGCCGGTGAAAACGATCACCCACTGCCATTGATGCAGGTTGAAACCGCCAGCAAGATCCGCAAGCGTCCGGGACGTTTCGAATTTCAGCGCGGTATCCTGTTTGAAGATGACAAGGGTCAGCTTAAGGTGCAAACCACCGGGCAGCAGGGCTCGGGGATTTTGCGCTCAATGAGCGTGGCCAACTGCTTTATATTAATTGATGAACACTGCAACGGTATCGAAGCTGGCACTATCGTTACCGTTCAACCTTTTGCAGGTCTGGTATGACAGAACACACTCTAGCCAAACAACAACGCGAATTTAACAAGCTGCGTAAACGTCTGCGCCGTAACGTCGGTCAGGCTATTGCGGATTACAACATGATTGAAGATGGCGATAAGGTCATGGTCTGCCTGTCCGGTGGCAAGGATAGTTACACCATGCTCGACATTCTGCTCAATCTGCGCGATCACGCGCCGATTAATTTCGAGCTGATCGCGGTCAACCTGGATCAGAAACAGCCGGGCTTTCCCGAGCATGTCTTGCCCGAGTATCTGTCTTCTATCGATGTGCCCTATCACATCATCGAAAAAGACACCTACAGCATCGTTAAGGAAGTCGTCCCCGAAGGCAAAACCACTTGCGGTATCTGCTCACGGCTGCGCCGAGGCTCACTTTACGGCTATGCCCGTGAAAACGGCATTACCAAAATAGCGCTGGGCCATCACCGTGACGATATTATCGAAACGCTGTTTCTGAATATGTTCTACGGCAGTAAAATCAAGGCGATGCCGCCCAAGCTGCTCAGTGATGATAAAAGCAATATAGTGATCCGGCCGCTGGCTTATGCCCGCGAGGCCGATATTGCCGAGTATGCCGAGGCTATGCAGTTCCCGATTATCCCTTGCAACCTCTGTGGTTCGCAGGAAAATCTGCAACGCCAGAAAATCAAAGAAATGCTGCAGACCTGGGAGCGGGAAACACCGGGTAGACTGGAAAATATCTTCCGCAGTATTCAGAATGTGGCGCCATCACAACTGGCCGACAGCGACCTGTTTAACTTTGCCGATCTGGAACAGCAGCGGCAGGCACCGTCGGAAGCCGATAATCCGATGCTCGACGATCTGCAGCAGCCGGTACTGGCCCGCTAAAAGGTATTTGCAAGCAAAGTTATCACCAGTTAGCGACGATGTTACAAACTGATGATAACTATCGCCGCTAAGTTATTGAATCTCGCAGAAACAGTGATAAGTCTTTGTTTCTTAATGGTAATTTTCTAATGGTGAGAATTTAACCATCAGCGGGCAGGCTGTTACAGAATAATGACTTAGCGTTGTCCACAGCAGTTAACCACAGAGTTATCCACAGAAAATGTGAGTAACTCTGTAAGTCACTGATCAATACACTAACTGTTTATTTTGTCAGCGGTGGCGGGGTGAAATCCTCGGCAAACTCCAGCGCATTGCCATCCGGATCGCGGCAGAAAAAAGCGGCCCGGCCTGATTTACTGCGTGAAAATTCAATCCCGGCCTGTTCCAGTCTTTCAGCCAGGGCTTCCAGATCTTCTACGACCAGCGCGACATGACGATCACGACCACCGTGAGCGGGACGACCTTGGTTGGAATCCGGGTTGGGCAACTGCATCAGGTGAATCATCTGATCATCGCCAATATCCAGCCAGGCACCGTCAAAGGCAAAGTCGGGCCGATTGGGATTGAGCGGCATTTGCAGCACATCGCAATAGAATTTCAGTGAGCGGGGAACGTCCTCAACCAGAAAACTGGCGTGTGCAATGGATTTAATCATGCTAAAAACCTGTGTAGTACAGCAAAAAACACCACGGCGAAGCGCCGCAGAACCAACACTCACTATTTTAACGCGCCCGGCTGCTTACCCCAAGTTCAGACACCTTTGCCCAGTCTGGCCATGCCGTAAGCGGCGACAAAGATAAGGGCACCACCAGCCCATTCCATCGAAGTCATGCGCTCATCAGTCAATATCCAGGCAGACACCGCAGCGACCAGCAGTTCAAACAGCATTAAAATCGCAGCGCGGAACACCGCCAGCCGGGCCAAACCATAAAGCACGGTCACGGTCATCGCAATAAAACAAAGCCCACCAAATACACCGACCAGTAACCACAGATTCAGGGAAACCTCTGGCAGCGTTGACTGCTGCAATAGCAATACTGCCAGCGCCACCATCACCACGCCCCAGTAAACCACGGTGGTTTTGATTTCCATCGGCACCGCAGCCAGCTTTCGACTTAATACGTTATTCACCGAAAACATAAAACTGGCAAACAGGGCCAGCCAGTCAGCCAGCCCATGCGGCCAGGGAAAACCGACTTCCGGATGCCAGAGCATCATGAAGGTGCCTGACATGGCGATCAGGATCAACAGCATTGATAACGGGGAAATCTTCTCGCCCAGCCACCAGTGGCCCAGTAACACCGACCACAAAGGTGACAGGTAAAACAGCAACATCACCCGCACCACTTCACCTTCGATCAGGGCTACCAGGAATGACAGGTTGGTCAGCCCCGCCGCCAGTGCCAGCGCCCACAATGTCGGCGGCCAGATACCTTGAATGCGCTGACGCATCCACCAGAGTTGCACACTGGCAACCACCGCCGCGGCAAGATAAGCCGCCAGCGTGGTCCAGACCACCGGCATGCCCGCCTGTTCCAACAGTCGCATTGGATACCAGATCAGGCCCCACATGGCTGCTGAGAACAAAATGGCGCTGACCGCGAGGGAGTATTCTTTGTTATTCGTCATCATCATGGGCAGACCTTATAACACGAGCGGCGTGCAAAACGTTATAATGGCCTGATTTTTCATTCATCCTGGTAACTATGAATCCGGAACTGGCAAAACTTCACCCTTATCCCTTTGAAAAGCTGGCACAGCTCAAGCAGGGCTGTCAGCCACCTGAGGATTTGCCGCATATTGCCCTGTCGATTGGTGAACCCAAACACCCGACTCCAGGCTTTATCACCGAAGCGGTGATTACCCATCTGCACGGCTTGTCGAGTTATCCGACCACAGCCGGTACTAATGAACTGCGTCATGCGATTGCGACCTGGCTGGATCAGCGCTTCAAACTGGACGGCCATATCAATGCCATGACCCAGGTATTACCGGTCAACGGCACCCGCGAAGCCCTGTTTGCTTTTGCACAGGCGGTCATCGATCGCAACAGCGATCCCGCCGTGCTGATGCCCAATCCCTTCTATCAAATCTATGAAGGGGCAGCGATCCTGGCCGGTGCTGAGCCGATTTATCTGAACTGCCATGCGGACAAGGATTTTATTCCTGACTTCGATGCTGTCAGCGAAGCGACCTGGCAGCGTTGCCAGTTGATTTATCTCTGCAGCCCGGGCAACCCGACCGGCGCAGTGATTGATCAGCAGACCTTAACCAAGCTGATCGAACTGGCCCACCAATACGATTTCGTGATTGCGGCTGATGAGTGCTACTCGGAAATCTATCAGGATGAAGACCAGCCACCAGTCGGTCTGCTTGAAGCTGCTCATGCTGCCGGTTACACCGACTTGAGCCGCTGCATGGTGTTCCACAGTCTGTCCAAGCGCTCCAATGCGCCGGGCCTGCGCAGTGGTTTCGTGGCTGGCGATGCCGGCATTATCAAACAATTCCTGCGCTACCGGACCTATCACGGCTGTTCGATGCCACCGGCAACCCAGGCTGCCTCTATCAGCGCCTGGAGTGATGAAGCCCATGTCACCCATAACCGCGATTTGTACCGGGAAAAATTCAAAGCGGTGCTGGAGATCCTGTCACCGGTCATGAATGTCACGATGCCCGAAGCCAGCTTTTACTTGTGGGCACAAACGCCGATTGCTGACACCGAATTTGCCAGACAGCTGTTTGAACAACAGAATGTGACGGTTTTACCGGGCAGTTACCTGGGCCGGGATACGGCAGAAGGCAACCCTGGCGCCAACCGGGTGCGTATGGCCCTGGTGGCACCGCTGGATGAATGTATTGAAGCTGCGAAGCGCATTCGCAGCCTGATTGAAAATTTAAAATAAGTTTATGGAGAACCTGATGAGCGATATTAAAGCTATTATCGAAGAAGCCTTTGAGCGCCGCGCCGATATCAATCCGGCCAACGCTGACAGCGAAGTCCGCAACGCGGTCAACGAAGCGCTGGCGATGCTGGACGATGGCAGCGCCCGTGTTGCCGAGAAACAAGGTGGTGACTGGGTGGTCAACCAGTGGCTGAAAAAAGCCGTGCTGCTGTCTTTCCGTCTTAACGACAACCACCCGATGGCCGGTGGCGAAACCCAGTACTTCGATAAAGTTGAGCCCAAGTTCGCTGACTTCACTGAAGCCGATTTTGCCAAAGCCGGCGTTCGTGTTGTGCCGCCTGCAGCCGTACGTCGCGGTTCTCACATCGCACCAGGCGTCGTGCTGATGCCCTCATACGTTAACATCGGTGCCTTTGTTGATTCCGGCACCATGGTGGACACCTGGGCCACTGTCGGTAGCTGCGCGCAAATCGGTAAAAATGTTCACCTGTCAGGCGGCGTGGGTATCGGCGGCGTTCTGGAACCGCTGCAAGCCGGCCCTACCATTATTGAAGACAACTGCTTTATCGGCGCCCGCTCTGAAATCGTAGAAGGCGTGGTGGTCGAAGAAGGTTCGGTTATTTCAATGGGCGTTTACATTGGTCAAAGCACCAAGATCTTCAACCGCATGACCGGTGAAGTCACATATGGCCGTGTTCCTGCCGGTTCGGTAGTCGTTTCTGGTAATCTGCCATCCAAAGACGGCAGCTACAGCCTCTACTGCGCGGTGATCGTCAAACAGGTTGATGAGAAAACCCGCGGTAAAGTGGGCATCAACGAACTGCTGCGCGATATTTAATATTGCATCCACAGATTTCGTCGATGATCGCGGAAGAGCCTATGAGTTATCTGCGAACATCGGCGGCATCTGCGGACAGTTATTCTCTCCTTACCTGAGGTCATCTGGCCTGAGATAAACAGGAAACAAGCCATGATTGTTTTTGGCATTAAAAACTGCGACACGGTCAAAAAAGCCCGCCGCTGGCTGGACGCTCATGAGGTCGATTACCAATTCCATGATTTGCGCCAGGATGGTCTGGACAAAAAGACCATTGAACAGTGGTTGCAGTCGGTGGATTGGGAAACCCTGCTGAATAAACGCGGTACCACCTGGCGCAAGCTGGAAGACCCGCGCAAAGATTCGCTCGACCAGGCCACTGCGGTGGACTTAATGCTGGAACACCCGACCCTGATCAAACGGCCAGTTGTTGAAACAGACAAGGCTTGTTTTGTGGGGTTTAAAGACACTGAATTTGCAGAAAAACTGGGGCTTTAATGTCGGACACGATTGACCTGACACAAGAACTGATACGCCGCGACAGCGTGACACCCGATGATAAGGACTGTCAGATCATGCTCTCGGATCGTTTGGCACCACTGGGTTTTAAAGCCGAGCATATGTGCTTTGACGAGGTTGATAACCTGTGGCTGCGCCGCGGCAACAAGGGGCCGGTGATTGCCTTTGCCGGTCATACCGATGTTGTGCCCACCGGTCCTGAAGATCAATGGTCCTACCCGCCTTTCGAAGCCAGAATCGTTGATGGCATGATCTACGGCCGCGGCGCTGCCGATATGAAAGGCAGTATTGCCGCCATGGTCACGGCCTGTGAGCGTTTCGTCGCTAAGCACCCCGAGCATGAAGGTAGCATTGCCTTTTTAATCACCAGTGATGAGGAAGGCCCGGCTGTTAACGGTACCGTAAAAGTGATTGAGACCCTGCAGAGCCGGGGTGAGAACATTGACTGGTGTCTGGTCGGTGAACCGTCCAGCACTGATAAAGTCGGCGATATCGTTAAAAACGGCCGCCGCGGCTCGCTGAATGGCACGCTGACAGTCAAGGGCAAACAGGGTCATATTGCCTATCCGCACCTGGCGGAAAACCCGGTTCATCTGCTGGCACCGGCTTTGACGGAGCTGACTGAGATTGAATGGGATCAGGGTAATGAAGACTTTCCGCCCACCAGCTTCCAGGTCTCCAACCTCAATTCAGGCACCGGCGCGACCAATGTTATTCCCGGCACCACCGAGATGGTATTCAACTTCCGTTATTCCACTGAAGTCACCCATGAGGCGTTACAAAGCCGGGTGGAAGCGGTGCTGGATAAGCATGGACTTAACTATGATCTGCAATGGTCGCTGTCGGGCAGACCGTTCCGCACCGCCAGTGGTGAGTTGCTGGAAGCCGTGCAGACAGCCATTCATGAGGTCACCGGCTACAACACCACACTGTCGACCTCGGGTGGCACATCAGATGGCCGTTTTATTGCGCCCACCGGCACCCAGGTGATTGAACTGGGGCCGCTTAATGCCACCATTCATCAGATTAATGAATGCGTTTCTGTTGCCGATCTTGACAGCTTGTCTGAAATTTATGAGACTCTGCTGTCCCAACTCCTGGTCAAGTAATCACCCGTGTTCAACATCCCTCTCAAACGACAATGGTTTTATGCACTGGCAGCAATCGTGTTGCTGTTGCAGTCGTTTGCTGTCTGGCATGATGCCGAACACGCCTTCCACGCCGCCGAAGCACAGTGTGAACGCCTCAATGCGATCAATCACCTGCCAGCGGTGGATATTCTCCCGGAACTGGCTATCAGCCTGCAAAGCGAGTACAGCGTTGACCAAACGCCGCTCTATACCTTTGCTTTGCCTGTACTGCCGCGCGAGCAACACGCGATTCGCGCCCCCCCTGTTCTTTCCTGAACCTTTCAATCCATTTTTATATAAAAGATCGCCGGTGCTCGTTTACATCGGCGATGTGTCTGCTGTTTTACAAGCCGCTGCAGCCTGTATCAGCCGTCTTTGTAGGCTGACTTAATGTCAGCGATGGCATGTTGACCGCCCGGCCTGCAAAACAGACAGACATATCAGTTGAGGAAAGAACATGTTTCAGAAAAAACAAACTGTGCTGTTGGTCAGTGCCTTATTGTCAGCATTACCCACCAGTGCTTTATTCGCCGCCGAAAATGCTTCAGATTCGGTCGAAATCCCCAGTCTCACCGTCACAGCCGACCCATTGGGCGCACGCAGTCCCGATGAATTGATCTTCCCGGTCAGCGTGCTGGCTGATCAAAAACTGGATCAAAAACGTGCCGGTACCCTGGGTGAAACCCTGGATGGTCTGCCCGGTGTCGCCAACTCTGACTTTGGTCCGGGCGTGGGTCGTCCCGTTGTCCGTGGTCTGCAGGGTTCACGCGTCCAGGTATTGGAAGATGGCCTGAAAACGGCTGACGTATCCGGTGAGGGCAGTGACCATACTGTCGCTATTGATCCATCCCGTGCCGATCAGATTGAAGTCTTCCGTGGCCCGGCAACCCTGCTCTATGGTAGTGGTGCTGCCGGTGGTGTGATCAATGTTAAAAGTGGCCGTTTCAACCCTGAATTCGGTGACGCGCCGCGAGTCCATGGCCAGCTGGGTTATGGCTATAACGGTGATGAGCGTCAGGGTAATATCGGCCTGGAATTACCGGTCAGTGATAATTTTGTGCTGCGCACCGACTACGGTCTGAGACGCAGCCATGACTTTGATATAGATGGTTTCCAGCAACGCGGTCAGACCGTGGGTGACAAGGATACGCTGCAAAACAGTAACACCGATGTTGACTCTTTCTCAGTGACCGGTTTATTTAAGGGTGACTGGGGCCATGCCGGTCTGGGCTACAGCCGCTGGCGCACCAATTACGGCATTCCTGAAGTCTTTCTGGCTGAAGGTGAAGAAGAACAGGAACGCATCCGTGCCGACTTCGATCGCGTTGATTTCCGTAGTGAGTTCAATGATCCCCTGCCCGGCTTTCGCACTGCTCGTCTGAAGCTGTCTCATACCAACTTCAGCCAGCAGGAAGTGGGTTACGCTTTCCACGATGGTGAACTTGAAGAAAGCGAAGTCGAACTCGAATTCGATAATGATGAAACCGATGCCCGTCTGGAGCTGGTTCATAACCCGATTGGTTTGTGGCAAGGGGTTGTGGGCCTGCAGTTTAATGATCGTGACTTTTCCGCCGTTGGCGAGGGACACGGACATGGCGGTCATGGTCATGGCGGCCACGATCACGGTGCTGAAGGATTTTATGTCCGTGATAATGACACCCGCTCTTTGGGCCTGTTTGTGCTGGAAGAACGTCTGACTGACTTCGGTCGTCTGGAGTTTGCCGCGCGTGTTGATCATGTCCGTTCCGATCCCAGCACTTTAGCTGAAGAACGCCATATTGATCTGCCAAGCGGTGATGAACTGCATCAGGAAGCCGATCTCGGCGATCGCAGCTTCACCCCGTTCAGCTTGTCTGCCGGCTCCATTATTGACTTGGATGACAAGCATCACCTGCGTCTGGCGATCACCCGTTCAGAGCGTGCGCCTTCGCCGGAACAGCTTTATGCCTTTGGCAGCCATGCGGCTTCAGGTACGGTAGAAATCGGTGATTCCAGTCTGGATGAAGAGACTTATACCAACCTGGAAATCGGCCTGGATCGCCATAGTGGGGCTTTCCGCTTTGATGCCACGCTGTTCTATAACCATGTGCAGGACTTTATCTATCTGGCTTCAGTCGATGATGGTACGGGCAGCCCGGTGATGATTGAAGGTGACACACTGGTGTTTAACCGTCAGGATGATGCCCGTTTCTACGGTGCCGAGCTGACTGCAGCCTGGGATGTGATTGAAGGCCAGGTGCCATTAACACTGCGCGTCTCCGGTGATTACGTGCGGGCCAAACTTGATGATGGCGGTAATCTGCCACGCATCAGCCCGGCACGTGTGGGCTTTGGTTTTGATACCGGCTACCGCGACTTCAGCCTGAGCATGGATTACCGTCATGTGTTCAAGCAAAGCAAAACCGCCGAGTTTGAAAATGACACCAGCGGCTTTAACCTGGTCTCACTGGACGCCAGCTGGCAGCCAGCCAGTCTTAAAGGCGGGGCTTTCTACATTCAGGGCCGTAACCTGCTTAATGAAGACGGTCGCCGTCACCAGAGCTTCCTCAAAGATGAAGCACCAATTATCGGCCGTGCCGTCATTGCCGGTGTGCGTTTTGACTTTGGTGGTTAATAAGCTGTCGACAGGGGCTGGGATTGGCCAGCCCCTGTCAGTTACATCCACACAAAAATTTGCTAGATTAAGGGCTGGTCTCATTCAAGGATAGGAACTCATGTCGGATAACGCGCAGAATAGTCAGAACACGGCCAAGATCGTATACCTGTTGTTTCTGGCCAATATCATCATTCAGTTTCTGGGTATCATTGGCGTGGTCGTGGCTTATGTCCACAAAAGCGATGCACCGGCCTGGTTACAAAGTCATTACCAGTACCAGATCCGTACCTTCTGGATTGGCCTGCTTTACATCGTGGTCGGGGCGTTCCTGACGACCGCCTTTATCGGCTGGTTCATTCTGTTTTTCTGGGTGGTCTGGGTTGTGATTCGCTGCGTCAAAGGTATGAAATACCTGGATCAGCAACAGGCACCGCCTAATCCCGGCACCTGGATGTTTTGAATAGCATCAAGAAGATTAAAAAAACCGCGCCAAGGCGCGGTTTTTTTATTCGCGGTGAAAAGCCATCGGACCGTTGGCTTCCTGAGTGGGCATTAATTCCAGTGTGGTGACATTCACATGCGGCGGTGTATTGACTAGCCACCAGACAGTATCGGCGACATCACCGGCAGTCAGCGCAATCGTGCCTTGATAAACCTTATCGGCACGGCTTTGATCATCCTTGAAGCGCACCATGGAAAACTCGGTTTCTGCATTGCCCGGCTCAATATTACTCACCCGCACATTGGTGCCCAGCAAATCAGCACGCACGGCCAGAGAAAACTGGCGGACAAAGGCTTTGCTGCCGCAATAGACATTGCCACCGGGATAAGGCCAGTTACCCGCCACCGAGCCAATATTGATGATATAACCGGCCTTGCGCTCGACCATGCGTGGCAACACAGTGCGGGTACAGTACAACAGGCCTTTGATATTGGTATCAACCATCTTTTCCCAGTCATCGAGGCTGGTCTGATGCGCCGGTTCCAGTCCTAAAGCCAGACCAGCATTATTCAGCAATACATCAATCTGACTGAAACTTTCTGGCAGATCCACAAAGGCCTGTTCCACGGCCTGCCGGTCACTGATATCGAAACAGCAGGTGTGGACTTTTTCAGCACCGCCCAATTCCTGTTGTAGCTGCTCGAGTCGCTGCTGACGGCGACCAGTGATAATCAGGCGCCAGCCTTTGTCGGCAAACAAACGGGCGCTGGCTTCACCAAAGCCCGATGTAGCACCAGTAATCATAATAACAGGAGGTACGCTCATTGTTGCTCCTCTACAGCTGATAATTCAGCTTGTTCTTAGATTTATTTTTCTGTGAAATCAGCAAGATCTGCGGATAGAAAACCCAGCGCTGATACTTTGATCACGCGCCTTCCGAAAAAACGATAGTACGGCGACCGCTCATAATGATGCGGTGCTCAATATGCGCCCGCACTGCCCGGGTCAGCACCCGTCTCTCGATATCCTTGCCGATCATCACCAGATCATCGGGGCTGTTATCGTGCATGACCCGCTCAACATCCTGTTCTATAATCGGGCCTTCGTCCAGTTCAGCAGTCGCGTAATGGGCCGTCGCGCCAATGATTTTAACGCCGCGTTCATAAGCCTGATGATAGGGTTTGGCGCCCTGGAAAGCCGGTAAAAATCCGTGGTGAATATTAATCACCCGCCCGGAAAATTCTTCAATAAACGGCTCTGACAGAATCTGCATGTAGCGGGCCATCACCACCAGATCAATATCGAATTCGGCCAGCAGCTTTTTGATGGCGGCCTCCTGCTCGGCCTTGGTGTCTTTGGTGATAGGCAGATGATAAAAAGGCTTGTCGAACTGCGTTGCCATATATTCCAGATCAGCGTGATTGCCGATAATCAGCGGGATATCACACTTGAGCTCGCCTTCCAGTTCGCGCAGCAGCAGGTCATAGGCACAGTGGGAAGCACGGGTGACCATCAGCGCGACACGATAAGGCTTATCGCTGTAGCGCACTGACCAGGTCAGGTTCATGTTCTCA
Source organism: uncultured Methylophaga sp. (assembly GCF_947259025.1). Classification (GTDB taxonomy): domain Bacteria; phylum Pseudomonadota; class Gammaproteobacteria; order Nitrosococcales; family Methylophagaceae; genus Methylophaga. The sequence goes on along the minus strand of NZ_CAMYKO010000006.1, from coordinate 194,321 downwards.
GCAAAGGCGTTGAACTGCTGCTCCAGTTGCTGGTGCGGTAATTGCCCCTCGTCTTCCAGCCGGATCCGCATAAAATACTGGCCGTTCTCGACATCAGTGTATTGCTGGCAATGCAGAATATTGAACTCACGCTCAGCAAAAAAGCCGGTAATACCCGCCACCAGTCCTTTACGGTCGGGGCATTGAATCAGGAAAACAATTGCACTCATGGGTTTTTGTCCTTCAGGGCGGAGCGGCCCGCCTGGCTAAATGCCAAATCCTAGCATTGTGGCTGTGAATTATGAATATTCGTTGTATTTATCGGCGCGGCCCCTGACCCGCTCCTTGGGGTACTTGGCGGCATTTTTCGCCATTTTGCTTTTCACCACCTGGTTCAAGTCGATACCCAGATCGTGGCAAAGGTAGCTGAGGTAAACCGCAACATCGGCAATTTCATCTTCCAGATGTTCACGTTTATCAGAATCCAGCATTTGCCTGACTTCATCGGGCTGACGCCACTGAAACCACTCCAGCAGTTCCGCCGCTTCAATCGACAGGGAAATCGCAATATCCTTGGGATTATGGAACTGTTCCCAGTCACGCTCACGGCGAAATGCAATCAGTTCTTCCAGTAACCTCGGCTCAATCATTGCGTAAAAACTCCTCGACGACTTGTTTAAAGCGCTGCGGCTTTTCAGCATGTACCCAGTGGCCGGCTTTATCAATGGCGCTGAACGCGGCGGCAGTGAAATGCTGCTGTATCAGTTGCCGGTCATCCTCGGTGACATACTCAGACAAGGCGCCGTAAACAAACAGGCTGGGCATGCTGAGAATCTGCTGCTCGCAGACCGGCGCCATCAAGTTGCGGTAGTTCGCCTTAAGCCCCGGCAGGTTGATGCGCCAGTAGAGTCCAGCATCGCTGCTTTGCAGGTTCATCAGCAGAAACTGGCGTACACCCGGGTCTTTAATATCATGAGCCAAAGCCTCGTCAACTTGTTTGCGGCTGTTGTACTGGTCTAAATCCAGCGCCATCATCGCATCCATTAAAGGCGTGTGTTCGCTGAAATACTGCCGCGGTGAAATATCGACCACCACCAGTTTATCGAGCCACTGTGGCTGCAAGGCAGCGAACTGCATCGCGACTTTACCGCCCAGCGAATGTCCCAGAACATGGACTTTATTCAGAGACAACTCCCGGCACAGGCTTTCGATATCCTGTGCCATCAGCATAAAATCCTGCTCATCACTATGGGGTGAACGGCCATGATTCCTGAGATCAACACTGATCACCCGGTAAAACCGGGCAAAATATTTCGCCATGCTGCGCCAGTTATCTGCCGAGCCAAACAGACCGTGAATAATCAGCAGCGGCCGGCCTTCGCCGCTTTCTTGGTAGTGTAATTTCATAGTTCTAGAAATGAAACGTTATAATGTCTGATTACATTTAACCTGGAGTAAATCGTGGAAGACGAAGCCATTCTGGTGATGCTGGTGAAGCAATACGCGGACAAGTTCGGCATTACTTTCAGTTCTCATTACCTTGATGACCCCGACAAGAAAAAACAGCTTATCAGCCTGATACAGGAAGCTATCGCAGGCAAACGTGGTCCGGTCACTGACGACGATCTGCAATAATCAAAAAAGCCAGCCGACGTATTACCGTGCGGCTGGCTTTTCAAACTGCTGATAAGGCATCTCAGCGCTTATCAGCCATCCAGCTTTTCAAACACCAGACAGGCATTGGTGCCACCAAAACCGAAGCTGTTGGACATCACTGTGGTAAGGCCGGGATTGTCAATACGCTGCTGCACAATCGGCATGCCTTCCGCTTCCGGATCCAGGTTTTCAATATTGGCCGATGCTGCCAGAAAATCATTCTCCAGCATCAGCAGACTGTAAATTGCTTCCTGAACACCCGCAGCGCCCAGAGAATGGCCTGACAGCGACTTGGTTGAGCCTACATGGGGGATAGCATCACCGAAGGTGTTTTTAATGGCACCCAGCTCGGCCAGGTCGCCTACCGGCGTCGAAGTACCGTGAGCATTGATATATTGCACTTCGCCACGGCTGGTCGACATCGCCAATTGCATGCAACGTTCGGCGCCTTCACCCGATGGCGCCACCATATCGTGGCCATCCGAGGTCGCACCATAGCCGGTCAGTTCAGCATAAATCTTGGCGCCACGGGCTTTGGCATGTTCGTACTCTTCCAGCACGATAACACCGCCGCCACCGGCAATCACAAAGCCGTCTCGAGCGGCATCATAGGCGCGTGAGGCTTTTTCCGGCGTGTCATTATATTTGGTCGACAAAGCGCCCATCGCATCGAACAGTGAACTCATCGACCAATGTTCTTCTTCACCACCACCGGCGAAGACGATGTCTTGTTTACCTAACTGGATTTGTTCCATCGCGGTACCGATACAATGGGCACTGGTAGCGCAGGCAGAGGACATGGAGTAGTTCACGCCCTTGATCTTAAATGGCGTCGCCAGACAGGCTGAGGTGGTACTGCCCATCACCTGTGTCACCCGGTAGGGACCAATACGCTTGAGGCCTTTATTACGCAGGATATCAGCTGCTTCTACCTGATTGGCAGAAGAAGCGCCGCCTGAGCCCATAATCAGACCAGTGCGAACGTTGGAGACTTGTTCATCAGTGAGATTGGCATCTTCAATCGCCTGCTGCATGGAAATATAACTGTAAGCAGCGGCATCTCCCATGAAGCGCAGCGTTTTGCGATCAATGTATTCTTTGAAGTCGATATCAATGGTACCGGCAACATGGCTGCGAAAGCCCATATCGGCATAATCCTGCTTGAAACGGATACCGGAGCGCCCCTGTCGCAGTGATTCTGTCACTGCTGCCACATCAAGCCCCAGACAGGAGGTAATACCCAAACCTGTAACAACAACACGTCTCATCGATAAATCCTAAAAATCGTCGGTAGAGGTAAACAGGCCAACCCGTAAATCTTTGGCCACGTAGATTTCGCGCCCGTCGACAGATACCGTGCCGTCGGCAATGGCCAGCACCAGTTTACGTGCGATCACGCGCTTGAGGTCGATGCGGTAAGTGACCTTTTTTGCCGTCGGCAGCACCTGTCCGGTGAACTTGACTTCACCCGAACCCAAAGCACGGCCCCGGCCCGGATTGCCGTCCCAGGCGAGGAAGAAGCCAACCAGCTGCCACATGGCATCCAGACCGAGACAGCCCGGCATCACTGGATCGCCGGGGAAATGGCAATCGAAAAACCACAGATCTGGATGAATATCCAGCTCCGCAATAATTTCCCCTTTGCCATAGGCACCACCGGTGTTAGCGATATGAGTAATGCGATCCATCATTAACATATTGGGAACAGGTAACTGGGCATTGCCGGGACCGAACATCTCTCCATGTCCACACTGCAATAATTCTTCGTAGCTAAATGATGACTGATTACTCATGAACTCTCTTTAATATCCCGCTAATTGGGCTCCGTATGATAGCACGAACGTTTGCAAACCAGAAAAACTGGCTACCTGAATTTTGTTGTCTCACTTACAAAAAAGCCACGGCATTTCAGCCGTGGCTTTTGCTACCGGTAAAATCAACCGGGTTTATTCATTCGATGCAATAGTCGCAGCAGCCTCAGGCAGTTCTACCTCAAGGCTTTGCAGCAGTACACCCATGCTGTTGAGAATACGGTACATCGCATACAGTTCGTCATACTGAGTATTGACTAAGGCAGTACGCGCTCTGAAAACTTCATTTTCAGAGTCCAGCAAGTCAAGCAACGTGCGCTGACCCAGGCTGAATTGCTGCTGATAAGCATCACGGGCTTTTTCACTTGACTGCACGTGTTGCTCACGTGCCGGTTTCTGGCTTTTCAGCGTTTGCCAAGCGTTCCATGACAGGCGCACGCTTTCTTCAACCTGGCGATGGGTATTATTGCGGATTTCCGCTGCCTGGTTGATCAGGGACGCGGTTTCTTCACGACGGGCGGTATCACGACCACCATTGAACAGGTTGTAGCGCAGACGCAGCATCGCCGTGATGTCTTTATCCTTGCCTTCTATGCCATCGATATCATGATCAGCACGGGTGCCGACTTCCAGATGCAAATCCGGATAGAACGGGGCTTTGGCAGTGGCATGCTGTGCCTTGGCAGACTCGACATCATAGCTGGCCAGACGCAGCGTGGGATGGTTCTCAAGCGCCATCGCAATGGCTTCATCCTGGCTTTGCGGAATCTGGCTGATTGGTGAGTCAGGCAGACTCAGTGATTCAGGGCTCATGCCAACGACGCGAATATAGGCTGTCTCGGCATCTCGCAGGTTAGCCTGTTCTGCTTTCAGATTGGCTTCAGCCAGTGCAAGACGACCCAGGCTTTGTTCCATATCCGCTTTACGACCGACACCGCGCTCGGCACGTAGCATGATTTGATCATGTGTGCGCTCATGCGCTTCAAGGTTGGTTTGCGCCAGTTCTACCAGTTTCTGCTGACGCAAGACATTGTGGTAAGCCAGTACGGCATCCAGCGCGGTATTTTCGGCTGAGCTGTAAACGCCGAAAGAACGCGAGTTGGTTCTGGCTTCCTGACGGGCCACTTCGTTTTTGGTTTCCAGGCCGTCAAACAGCATCTGGCGCATATTCAGACTGGCTTCATCACGATTAAGGTGAACTTCACCCCGGCCGGAGCCCCGGGTGCTGGGATTATCGGTCATTTCCCAGCCGGTGCCGACGGCTAAATCCAGAGTTGGATAATAACCGGCACGGGCCTGGTCAACTTCTTTAGAGACGGCTTGACGTTCATGGGTGGCCGCGAGAACGTCTGGGTTGGTTTTAACAGTGGCATCCACGGCTTCCTGCAGTGTATCTGCATTGGCAATGCCCATGGAGATCCACAAGGGGATGACGATAGCTAAAGGTTTCATATGTGCTTGTCCTATTTTTTTTATTCTTGTGATGCTTTCGGCGGCCCCTCAGGCATCACAAATCAAACTTCCAAAATTGTTTTTATTGCGCTGTCGGCAACTTTATTACAATACCAGCCGGCCTGCAATGGCTTATCTATCTCAGATCACGAAAGAAAATGGCCAGCGATAAGCGGTCGGGCAGCTGCATCTTCTGAAATATCGTCGTCAGGTGCGCTTTGACTGTGCGTTCGGTGATATCCATTTGCCGGGCAATCATCTTGTTGGTAGCACCGTGACTGACCAGTTTGGCCACCTCCATCTCTTTGGGAGACAAGGTTTCCAGTGCCTGCTGCTGTTGCTCGCTGATCTCGGGATGTTGAGTCAGTTCATCTATCAGTCCCGAGATCACGTGACGCTCCACCCAGACTTCACCATGCAATATCAGCTGTAGCGCGGTGTGCAGTTTATCCAGTGGCAGTTCTTCATTAAAATAACCGCGTGCCCCCTGTTTTAGCGCAGCGATTTGTATGGTCATCGGTCGTGGCGGACCCAGAATCATAATGCGGCTGTCGGGACATTGACGCGCCAGTTCCGACAGCAGATTGTTGTTGTCTGCCTCGAAAAAACACTGATGGCATAAAATAAGCTGCGGTTTTCCCTCTACCGCGACAGACTGCAGTGAAGCTAGGTCCTTGTATGCAGACACCGCATAGATATCCGGCAAGGCCCGTTTGATTGCATCGGCCTGTTGATGCTCCGGAACCGCCACGAGCAGGGTTGCCGCTGTCATTGTCATTTCTCTCATCTAGATGATTCCGTCCATCACCGCTCTCTGAGCGCTTCGTTTTTAGCTTTCAATATCGGCTTGAGCAGGTAATCCAGCACTGTTTTCTTGCCGGTCAGAATATCAACCGTGGTGGTCATACCCGGAATAATCTCCAGCTCGCCCTTACTGCTATCAATATAGTTCTTTTTGGTACGCAAATAAATCAGATAGAAACTTTCGTCTTCTTCATTGGTAATGGTGTCAGCACTGATTCTCTCCAAAGTAGCCGGCAGACCGCCGTATATGGAGAAATCATAAGCGGTGAATTTTATCATGGCATCCTGACCGGGACGCAGGAAAGCAATGTCCGAAGGCCGGATCTGGGCCTCTATCAGCAGACTGTCATCAACCGGGACGATTTCCACAATGTCCTCACCGGGCTGTATCACCCCGCCTACCGTATTAATCATCAAGCGGTTGACTTTACCCCGGACCGGCGCTCGCACCTGGGTACGGCTGACCCGATCTTCAGCAGAGGTAATCGTGGTCTCTGTGCGATCCAGCTCTGCCTGCACCTCACTCAGCTGTGAGGCCGCCTCCGATTGAAACCGCGCTTTCACATCTTCAATTTTCTGCCGCACTTCCGACAAACTGGAACGAATCCGAGGTATCGACAGTCGCGTGGTTTCCATCTCACCGCGAATATCATTGACCGTGCGTTTAAGCCTCAGCACTTCTACTTCCGAGATCACGCCCACCGACACCAGCGGCTCCGACATTTTCAGTTCTTCATTACTGAGTTCGTAACTGGTACGCAGTTTATTCAGCTTGGCCTGATTTTCAGCCAGTTCCTGCTGACGCTGACGTGCCTGCTGTTCGAGCACATCAATATTACTCTGCATTTCCCGCTGGCGGGTCTCGTAAAGGCTACGTTCAGCAGTGGCAAGCTTCGGCCGCTCTTCAATGAGATCTTCAGGCAGCTCGAATGTTTTCCCCTCGGCTTCAGCCCTTAGCCTGGCGGCACGGGCTCTGAGCTCCCAGTATTTAAGCTTGGTTTCCTGGAATGAGGAAGAGAAGCGGGTATCATCGATTTTCAGCAGTACATCGCCCTTGTCAACGAGTTGCCCCTCATTGACCAGCACCTCGGACAAGATTCCGCCTTCCAGATTCTGAATTACCTGGATCTTACTCGATGGAATCACCTTGCCTTCACCACGGGTGACTTCATCCAGTTCGGTCTGGCTGGCCCACCAGAAAGCACAAATAAAAAACAACGCCGTCAGCAACAACAGAGAGTGACCGGTTCGTGGCGAGGTTTCCATGGTCGCGGCGCTGACCTCGGACATGAACTCGATATCTTCGGGATGTGCTCGTTTGAACCAGGCCATGTCTTAACCTTTTGAAACTTTGATATGGCCTTTTTTCAAGGCAGCGAGGATTTGATCGCGCGGGCCATCGGCAACCAGATGCCCCTGATCCATCACGATGATGCGATCGACCAGGCTCAGCAAAGAAGCTTTGTGCGTGACCAGCAGCAGGGTTTTATCCTCGAGCTCCGGTGATAGCTTGGCCTTAAAACGCTCTTCTGTGCTGTTATCCATGGCGTTCGTAGGCTCGTCCAGCACGATCACCGGCGGATTGAGCAACAAGGCCCTGGCCACAGCCACGCTCTGCCGCTGACCACCGGAAAGCCCCTCGCCCCGCTCGCCTACCGGCATATCAAAACCGGAGGGGTGGCGGTTCACAAACTCGGTAACACCGGCCACATCAGCGGCTTTGAGCACGGCTTCATCTTCTGCAAACGGCGCCACCATGGTGATATTGTCACGGATACTGCCGTAGAACAGGACTACATCCTGGGGTGCATAACCGAAGTTACGCCGCAAATCGACCGGATCAACCTGGCGGATATCAGTGCCATCGAGCATGATCGCCCCATCATCGGGCTCATACAGACCCAGGATCAGTTTTTCGATAGTGCTTTTGCCCGAGCCAATACGACCGATAAAAGCGACTTTCTCACCGGGTTTGATGCTGAATGACACTTCACTCAAGGCATCCAGCGGCTGCTCGGGATAACGGAAACTGACTTTTTTAAACTCTACCCCGCCCTTGAACTCAGGACGATGCAGAAACTCACGGCCAGTCGGCCGCTCCACCGGCAGATTCATCAGTGAGTTGAGCGATTTCAGTGCAGCCTTGGACTGGTGATAGCGGGTCAGAATACCGGCCATCTGTGCCATCGGGGCCAGCGCACGGCCGGTAAGGATGGTGCTGGCTATCAGAGCACCCATGGTGATTTCGTTTTCGGTAATCAGATATACCCCGTAGACCACCACTGAAATCGTTGCCATCTGCTGCAGAAAAGACGTAAAGTTTATGGCCGTGGATGACAGCAAGCGTGCCCGCTGGCTGTATTTAGTCATAAAGCCGACGGTCTGCTCCCATTTGCGCTGAACGGGTGTTTCGGCGCCAATACTTTTAATGGTTTCCAGCCCGGTCAGCGTCTCTATCAGTGTAGAACTGCGCTGGCCGGAGTGCCGGAACAAGTGCTGAATGGTTCGACCCAGCGGGATCTGGATAATCAGACTGACCAGAATAGTCAGCGGAATCACTGCCAGAGGAATATAGGCGACCGGCCCAGCAAGCATCCAGATAACGGCGATAAACAGGAAAGCAAATGGCAAATCAATCAGTGTGGTCAGCGTCGCCGAGGTGAAGAAATCACGGAATGATTCAAACTCCTGCATGCTGTTGGCAAAAGAACCCACCGAGTTAGAGCGGGCTGCCATTTTCACCGCCATGACACGTTCAAAGATACTTGAAGACAACATCACATCGGCACGTTTACCGGCCATGTCGATAAAGTAGGCCCTGAGCGTTCGCAGCAGCAATTCAAACACGAAGACCGTCGCCACACCAATCGCCAGTACCCACAGGGTTTCAGTCGCGTGGTTGGGCACCACCCGGTCATAGACGTTCATAATGAACAAAGGCGAAGCCAGAGCAAAACTGTTGACCAAAATCGAGGCGATAAACACTTCGCTGTAGATAGGCCAGAATCGCATGATGGTGCCCCAGAACCAGTGTGAGGCTTTGGGGATAGCCGTAAATTCGGTGCGCTTATCGAACTGGTGAACGGGCTTGATAAAAATCGCGTAGCCGCTGTAGGCGTCTTCCAGTTCCTTGACGCTGATTTCTGATTCGCCTTCGCCGCTCTCAGGGAATATCACTTTAGCGTTTTTGCCTTTCACTTCCAGCAAGATGCAGGCATTAGTATCTTCCAGCAGCAACACCGCAGGTAATACCAGATTGGAAATCTTGCGTAATGAACGCTTAACCACTTTGGAAGACAGACCCGCACGTTCAGCGGCACGTGAAAACAGCTTGGGGGTCAGGCGGTTATCGACCAGCGGCAGGCCGGCTGTCAGGGAATCGGGGCTGTGGGGCTTGTTGAGAATTTTGGAGAGGATTGTCAGGCATCCCAGCAATGGATCATCAAAACTGTGGTGGCTGTCCTCTGCCTCCCATTGTGCTTGCTTATTCACGTTGATGATTGGCTCCGTCTACATCTATTGCTGGTCGTGATGTCATTAATTTGATGAGTTTCACAGTTTTTTGTTTTACTGTAAAGCCCACTATACAATAATTCCAAGCCAAGCAGCCAACGCCGGAGCCCAACTTTATGGCCTATGTAAAAAGAGATGAGCAGGGAAATATCATCGAAGTCTTCGATGCCGCACAGAACGGGGCCGAGGAATATCTTTCCATTGAATCAGCGGAACTGATTGCTTTTCTGAAGCAATCCGATGACCCGGACGCAGCCCGAGCTGCTCTGTCAGTATCCGATTTGAGCCTGGTTCGGGTTTTGGAGGACTTGATTCACACGCTGATAGATAAAGAGGTCATCCTGTTTACCGATCTGCCGCCGGCAGCCCGGGAAAAACTGGCCAACCGCGAAAAAATTCGCGGCCAGCTTAATGATCTGGATAACCTGATGGGCGACGATCAGGGCATACTCTGATCAGCCCTTACGACTGTGACGTGGTGGTCTTTGCCTCTTGGCTGTGGTTTCAGGCGGCTTAGGCTTACGGTCACGGTAAGGGTTATCACTGGTCTTGAACTCAATCATCACCGGTGTGCCCTGCAACTTCAGCACCTCGCGGAAGAAATTTTCCAGATAGCGCTTATAGCTGTTGGGGGTAGATTCCGTCTGGTTACCGTGAATGATAATACGTGGCGGGTTTTTGCCCCCCATGTGCGCGTAACGGAATTTGATGCGGCGGCCACGAACCAGTGGTGGCTGGTGGTCCGCCACTGCGTCCTCCAAAACACGGGTAAGTCGAGAAGTCGGCACCCGAGTCATCGCAGACTGGTATGCCTGTCTGACCGATTTGAGTAGCAAGCCCACGCCGCTGCCGTGCAGTGCCGAGATAAAATGCGTTTTGGCAAAGTTCATAAATGGCAGCCGGCGTTCCACGTTGGCTGTGACCCATTCGCGCTCACTTTTTTCCAGCCCATCCCACTTGTTCACCGCCAGCACCACGGCACGGCCACTTTCAATGATTAGTCCGGCCAGATGCAGATCCTGCTCGACGATGCCTTCGTGAGCATCCAGCACCAACATGACCACATTGGCATCTTCCAGCGCCTGTAAGGTTTTTAGTACGCTGAACTTTTCCAACTTCTCCGAGACCTTGGAACGTCTTCTGACACCCGCCGTATCGATCAGCGTGTAATTGACGTCGTCTTTTTCAAACGGAATATGAATGCTATCGCGGGTGGTGCCGGGTTCATCATAAGCCACCACCCGTTCTTCACCCAGCAGGCGATTGATCAGGGTGGATTTACCGACATTGGGACGGCCCAACACGGCAAGGCGGATATCTTCCGCTTTAACCTCATCTTCCGAAGCATCCGGCGCAGTGTCGACAACTTTGGCAGTCGGTAAGGTGGTAGCGACCTGGTCGAAAATATCGCTGATACCGCGACCCTGAGTCGCCGAAATTACCAGGGGTTCCCCCAGACCCAGCGAGTAAAACTCGGCTGCCGCCATTTCCCGCTGCTCGCCTTCGGTTTTATTGATGACCAACGAGACTGGTTTGCCCTGATTACGCAGTTGCTGGGCAACATCATGATCAGCCGGCATCAGACCAGCCCGGCCGTCCACTACAAACAACACCAGATCGGCTTCTTCTATGGCCAGTTCCGCCTGCTTGCGCATGAGGTCTGCCATATTATCGCCCTGATCGGTCAGGCCACCGGTATCAATGAGGATAAAGTCGAGCCCTTCCTCACGCACCGTGCCGTATATCCGGTCACGGGTCAGCCCTGAAAAATCGGCGACCAGCGCATCGCGGCTGCGGGTAAGACGATTAAAAATAGTAGATTTACCGACATTGGGTCGGCCTACCAGCGCAATGACAGGTTTCAAGGTGATGGCACCTGTACCGCTGCAACGGTACCATCCACCGCAGTCACATACACCACGCCATCAATCACCAGCGGTTGGCTGCGAATGGCTGCATCGGTAATTTGCTGACGAGAGACAAACCGGCCGTCATCACGGGCAATCCAGTGCAGATAGCCTTCCAGATCCCCCACCACAACATAATCGCCGGCTACGGCAGGGCCGGTAACCTGTCTTCTTACCAGACGGGTCTGACGCCACAGCGCATCGCCGCTGCCATCCTGAACCGCCCAGACATTGCCCTCATCATCAGTCATATAGACAGCATCACCGTAAACGGCGTCCAATCCTGCCTGTGATGACATATCACGCGACCACAGCGTCTGACCGCTGTTGAGATCGATGCCGGCAGCCTTACCCTGGTAAGTCACCACATACACGGTGTCATTAATGACGACTGGGTCGGCATCAATATCAACCAGGCGATCCAGTTCGGTACGGCCACGCGGCACAGCCACGCTTTTCTCCCAGATCACGCTGCCATCAATGATCGATAAAGCGACCAGCTTACCGTTGTCGTAACCGGCGACGACCTTATCGTCAGCGATGACCGGCGCACCGGCACCACGAAGGCTCAACAGCGGAACGCTACGCTGATAAGACCACTGCACTTCACCGCTACCGGATGCCAGACCACTGACTCGGCCATCGGCAGTACGAACCACTACCACCCCATCAGCAGCCGTAGGACGCGCCAATACCTCACTGGTCAGGCGGCTGCGCCAGAGTTCTTCACCATCTTCCTCATTGAGTGCAATCAGGTCGCCCTTCTGCGTGCCGACCAGCACCATATTCATACCACCACCGGCACCGGTGATAACTTTCTGATCCAGTTCGGTTTCCCATAAACGGCGGCCATTGCTGGCATCAAAGACGTGCACTTCACCTTCATGATCGACTGCAAAGACTTTATCGTTCTGCCACCAGGCACCCAGCGCATTGTTGGTCTCACCGGCACCGTCACCGGCCCCTTTGTCCCACAACACCTCGGCCTGAAATTCCGGGGTATAATCAGTCAGTTCACTGGGTGGAGCTTCGTATACCTCTTCTTCAAACAGACCAGACAGGGTCCCGCAGCCACTGAGCAGCAGAGGCAACAGCAGAGCCGGTATAAAGCGATTAACCTTCATCTGCCACCGCCACTTGATCCAGTTTCATTTGCAACAGAGATTGTCTGGGCTCGCCCACGGCCAGCGTCAGCATCGCCTGCTGATAAGCCGAATGCGCAGCGGCGGTGTCACCCTGCGCCAGTTTAATATCACCTTGCAGTTCGGCAAACAGAGATTGATAAGCCGTGAGTTCTGCCTGTTCCACCAGTGCTGAGGCTTGTTCCAGTTCGCCGGCACTGAAATGCAGTTGTGCCAGACGCAAACGGGCGAGTTCACGATGACTGGCCATACTGGCCTTATCGATAACCCAGTTAAGATGTGAAACGGCTGTGTCGTTATCACCCTTAGCTGCGGCTTTTTCGGCCATTTCCAAAGCCGCAAACACTGCGTAGGCCGTTGAGCCGTAATCCTGCATTAACTGATCGACCGTCTTCTGAGCCTGTTCAGGCTCAGACTGATTGAGCTGAATAGCTGCCTGCTGGTACATCACGGAAGCCTGTTCAGTCTGCACCTGCTGGTAATTCATCCAGTAACGGAAACCAAAAATTGCGGCACCGCCCAGCACGATACCGGCGATGACGGAGCGGCCGTTCTCACGCCACCACTGTTTTATTGCTTCTGCTTTTTCTTCGTCAGATGCATAGATATCCATGCTGTCTCCTTAAACTGATTGCTCACAGACTGTCATATTCAAAACCCAAGATTATACGTTTTTATCATCGGCTTGTGGACATCGCTGCAGCCAGTCATTTTTGCACTAATATAGTGCGGTAAAAACATAAAACGCACCATAATCACGCGGTTCAATGCACAAGTTTTGCACACCGCTTCGCTATCTTATTGAAATCACTACATTGTCTATTTTGGTGCAACTTTTGCTATTTTGGTGCTCTACCATAACCAAAAAAGGACAAGATTGTGCAAAACGCAACTGATGTTTTATTTATACTGCTCGGCGCTATCATGGTTCTGGCCATGCACGCCGGTTTCGCCTTTCTCGAGGTGGGCACAGTACGCAAGAAAAACCAGGTCAATGCGCTGGTAAAGATCATTGTCGATTTCGCTGTTTCCAGCATGGCCTACTTTTTTATCGGCTACGGCATCGCCTACTCGCTCAACTTTTTTGAAGCAGCACCGGCTCTGACTGAAGCCAACGGCTATGCGCTGGTCAAGTTCTTTTTCCTGCTGACCTTTGCTGCCGCGATTCCGGCTATTGTCTCCGGAGGCATCGCCGAGCGTGCCCGCTTTAACCCTCAACTCATCGCGACATTCTTTATCGCTGGCTTTGTTTATCCGTTTTTTGAGGGCATTACCTGGAACGGTGCCTTTGGTATCCAGGACTGGCTCAGCAATCAGTTTGGTGCCGGTTTTCATGACTTCGCCGGTTCAGTGGTAGTGCATGCCGTTGGTGGCTGGATTGCCCTTGCCGCTGTTCTGCACCTGGGTCCACGTCATGGTCGCTATGGCAAAGCCGGCGAAATGTATGCCCATCCACCTTCCAGTATTCCATTTTTGGCACTGGGGGCCTGGATCCTGAGTGTTGGCTGGTTCGGCTTTAACGTGATGTCAGCACAGGAAATTGACGGCATCAGCGGTCTGGTCGCTGTTAACTCGCTGATGGCGATGGTCGGCGGTATCCTGGCAGCCTGCCTGATGGGACGTAATGACCCGGGCTTTGTTCATAATGGTCCGCTGGCTGGTCTGGTCGCGATTTGTGCCGGTTCCGATGTGATGCACCCACTTGGTGCACTGACAACCGGTCTGATTGCCGGTGGCCTGTTTGTCTGGACATTCACGCTTACCCAGAATAAGTGGAAAATTGACGACGTACTGGGCGTGTGGCCACTGCATGGCCTGTGTGGCGTCTGGGGTGGTATTGCCGCCGGTATTTTCGGACAGGTCGCGCTGGGCGGCATGGGCGGTGTCAGCCTGGTATCACAACTGATTGGTACCACACTGGGCGTGCTGGTTGCTTTTATCGGTGGCTTTATCGTCTACGGACTGATCAAGGCGCTGATGGGTCTGCGACTGAGTCAGGAAGAAGAATACATCGGTGCAGATCTGAGTATTCACAAAATCAACGCTTCGCCTAATAACGACTGAGGCTATGCGCACCGGTAGCTGCTTTTGCAGCTACCGGATAATGCCACCTTCCTGCTTATTGAGGAAATCCTTGAGACTCTCCAGCTCATCAGACTCCTGTTCAATTTTCATCAGGCTTTGTTGGGCTTCTTCCAGTTTGAGACCAGAGCGATAGATCAGCTTGTAAGCCTGACGGATATTCCTTATCTGCTTGTCACTGTATTGATGACGGCGCAGCCCTTCTACATTGACCCCTACCGGTTTGGCCATATGACCCGAGACCAGCACATAAGGCGGGATATTGCGTGAAATCACGCTGCCCATGGCACTGAAACTGTATGAGCCCAGATAATTGAACTGGCTGACCAGGGTAAAGCCACCCAGAATCACATAATCATCGATCAAAACGTGACCGGCCAGTGAGGCATTATTGGCAAAGATATTGTCATTCCCCACCAGGCAATCATGGGCAATATGCACATAAGCCATGATCCAGTTGTTATTGCCAATGCGGGTCAGACCGCCGCCCTGAACGGTACCACGGTTGATGGTGACTGATTCGCGGATCAGATTGTTGTCACCAATCTCCAGCAACGTATCTTCACCGTGGTATTTTTTGTCCTGCGGTTCTTCACCGACAGAGGCAAACTGGAAAATCCGGTTGTTATTACCAATGCGGGTGGGGCCGTTAATGACAACGTGTGAGGCAATCTCACAGCCGGGGCCAATTTCCACGCCGGCACCGATAACCGTAAACGGGCCGATTTTGACGTCATCTGCGATGACAGCTGAAGGGTCGATAATGGCGCTTGGATGAATCACTTGGGCATTTCTTGGTTAACACACATGATATCAGCGCTGACTACAACTTCACCGTCAACACTGGCTTCACCGCTGAACTTCCACAAATTGCGCTTGTTTTTGATCAGCTTCACTTCCAATTTGAGTTGATCACCGGGTTCCACCGGCTTTTTGAAGCGGGCATTATCAATGCCGGCAAGATAGTAGAGTGCCTCGTCAGAACGAATCGCATCAGCGGTTTTAAATGCCAGCAGGCCGGTGGCCTGAGCCAGGGCTTCCAGTATCAATACACCAGGCATGACAACACGCTGTGGGAAATGGCCGGTAAAGTGCGGCTCGTTAAAGCTGACATTTTTAATGCCAACCAGATGCTCACCCGCGGTAAATTCAATCACTCTGTCAATCAGCAGGAATGGATACCGATGGGGTAACAGACGTTGAATTTCATGTATATCAATCGTGTTCAAACCAAAACCCTTGGACTCATCGTTTTAACAAAAGAGCAACAATCTTACTTTGAGTCACTCTGGCGGTAAAGCACAAGGCACGACAACAGGCCTCCGATATTAGTCTTTCAGCTGATTTTCCAGTTGTTTTACCCGCTCAGTCAGTTTATCCATCTGCCGATAGCGGATCACATTTTTATGCCACTGCTTGGCTGGTTCAGCCGGTATGCCCGACGAAAATACGCCGGACTCAGTAATTGATTTGGTGACCATGCTCATACCGGTCAGTTGCACACCATCAGCAATTTCAATGTGGCCGGCGATACCGGTACCACCACCGATGGCACAGTGGCGACCAACACGGGTACTGCCGGCAATACCGACACAACCGGCAATGACGGTGTGTTCGCCGATGATGACGTTATGGGCGATTTGTATTTGGTTATCGAGTTTGACGCCATCAGCGATGGCGGTGTCATCTATTGCACCACGGTCAATGGTAGTGTTGGCACCGATTTCAACATCATTGCCAATCCTGACACTGCCGACCTGTGGCACCTTGATCCACTGGCCGTTGTCGTTAGCGATACCAAAACCGTCAGCGCCAATAACCACACCCGGGTGAATAATGACCCGGTCACCAATCATCACCTCATGACACAGGGTAACGTTGGGTTTGATACGACAGTCTTGCCCCACTTTCACATTGGCTTCCAGCACACAGCCAGCTGCGATAACACTATCGCGGCCAATCTTGACCCCGGCTTCAATGCTCACCTGCGGACCAATACTGACATTATCGGCAATTTCGGCATCCGGATGCACCCAGGCAGAAGGATGAATGCCTGGCTGTTTGAAAGGCTCGGGGTGAAGCATGGCAGCGATCCTCGCATAGGCTACGTAGGGATCGGCCACCTCTATCAGGTTACAAGATAAATCCTCTCCAAGGCCGGTGGTCACAATGACAGCACCGGCTCGGGTGGTGTGCAGAAACTTCCTGTATTTTTTGTTGGCCAGAAAGCTGATTTGTTCAGGCCCGGCCTGTGTCAGCGTACCGACACTGTGGACAAGGTAATCGGGGTCACCGACAACCTGACCATTAACGTATTGCGCTATCTGCGCTAAGGTCCTGCTCACGCGTTTGCTCTAGTTTTTTGTTTTAAGCATTTCCAGCACTTTGTCAGTCAGATCCACCTTGTCACTGGCGAAAATAACACCTTGGTACAGGATCATGTCATAAGACTCTTTTTTGGCCAGGTCGACAATGGTTTCAGCAATATCTTTCTCAAGCTCGCGCAGTTCTTCATTGCGGCGAATCGACAGGTCTTCGCTGTATTCATCCTGCAGACGCTGTAATTCACGTTGATCACTGAGAATCTCACGTTCTTTTTCACGTCGCTCATCGGCACTGAGAATGGCACCATCTTTGTTCAGTTTATCCTGCGCCGCTCTGAGTGCTCTGTGCTTGGCCTCAAGCGACTGGCTTCTGGAAGAGAACTCTTTTTCCAGTCGGGCCAGTGCTGCCGCTTTCTGCGGCGACTTGTCCAATACCGCGCCGGCATTAACAACACCGATTTTGAGGTCAGCGGCATAACTTGCAGGTGCTGCAATCATCAATGCAAACAACAGCCAAATAAACTTCATATTTTTCACACTCAACTCCAAAAGTTAATTAAAACGTCGATCCTAACGAGAATTGGAATGCCTCGGTCTCATCGCCATCTTCTTTCTTGATAGGCGCAGCAATACTGAATGACATGGCACCAAACGGTGAAATCCAGATTGCGGACAGACCGGCTGAATAACGCAGCAGGCCGGCATCAAAATCCTGATCAACATCATAAACATTACCGAAATCAGTAAACGCACTGAGGCGGAAGGATTTCAGTTTATTATCTGTAAAGGGTACTGGGAAGATCACCTCGGCACCACCGGTGACCAGCAGGTTACCGCCCAGTGGTTCGTCATCCCCATCCGGTGTTCTTTCTCTTACCCCCAGCGTATTGGCTTGGAAACCACGCACACTGCGGATACCACCGGCATAGAAGTTCTGGAAGAAGGGGTATTCCTCGGTACTGCCATAGGCGTCACCATAACCAAACTCACCACGAACCGCAAAGGTCAGAGAGTCACTAATCGGCCGGTAGGCGTTAACCTTATAGCGCAGTTTATAGAACTGCAGAGATGGTCCCGGAACCGCCACCTCAGCACTCACGCTCTGACTGATACCACTGGTCGGCAACAGCGCATTATCACGGCTATCGCTGGACCAACCCAGGTTCAGCGTCACTGTATCAAAAGTATTACCTTCCCGCTCCAGATATTCTTCATAGCGGGTGATCCGCTCACTGCGAAAACTCGGCAAATCCACTTCGGTATGTTCATAACCCACGCCAAGATTAATACGGTTTTCTTCCGAAATGGGAATACCGAAGGTCATATCACCGCCGAAAGCATCCAATGTGTAACGGGCAATATTCGCCTCATCGGCATCAGTCTTACGGTAAAAGGCGTTAAAGCCACGGCTGATCCCGTCAACAGTCAAAAATGGATTGGTGTAACCAAAACTGTAGACGGTATTGATACTACTGTTATTGAAACCGAAACGGATGTGCTTACCACTACCCAGGAAGTTTTTCTGAGTAATATTGGCGTTGAAAATCAGGCCATCAGACTGAGAAAAACCCACACCGGCTGACAAGCTACCAGATGCCGTTTCTTTAACGCTAAAGTCGAGGTCCACCTGATCCTGAACACCCGGAACCGGAATGGTGTCAACATTGACATCCTCAAAATAACCGAGGCGCGACACTCGCTGCTTGGACTGTTCCACTTGTTCGGTTGAGATCCACGCAGACTCCTGCTGACGGAATTCACGGCGCAGTACTTCATCACGGCTCTTGCTGTTACCAGAAATATTTATACGGCGGACATAAGCACGTCGCCCGGGGTCAACGAAGAATGTCAGATCGACCTCTTTTGCCTCACGGTCAATTTCAGGCACCGCGTTCACATTGGCAAAAGCGTAACCATCATTGCCCAGACGGCTGGTTAGATTCTCAGTACTGTTGGTAATGGCTTTACGGGAGAAGACTGAGTTATGTTTGATTGTGATCAGCTTGAACAATTCCTGCTCGGGCGCAATCAGGTTACCTGCCAGACGCACTTCATTGATCTTGTACTTATCACCTTCACTGATATTAATGGTGATAAAGATATTTTTCTTATCATCGCTGATGGAAACCTGGGTAGATTCCACGGTGAAATCGACAAAGCCGCGGTCCAGATAGAATGAACGCAAGGTTTCCAGGTCGGCAGACAGTTTCTGCCTGGAATACTGGTTATCCTTGGTAATAAAGGATAATAAAGTACCGGTGGTGGTCTGGAAATCTGCGGTCAGGTCATCCTGTTCAAAGGAATTATTCCCGACAACATTGATGTCCTTGATGGTCGCCACCACACCCTCGGCCATGGTGATTTGAATCGCGACCCGGTTGCGTGACAAGGGCGTCACTTCAGATTCAATTGCCACACCATACTTACCGCGGCTGAAGTACTGTCGCTCCAGTTCCAGCTCGACCCGCTCCAGCATCGCCTGCTCGAACACCTGGCCTTCGCCAAAACCGATGTCACGCAGGGACTTGAGCAGTTCCGCCGAGTCCATATCTTTATTACCAATCAACTCGATACTGGATATCGCTGGCCTCTCATCGACGATGATCACCAGCACATTACCGTCTCGCTCAACCTGAACATCATCAAAGTACTTGGACTTAAACAGGGAACGAATAATGCCGCGGGCATCATTGTCGGTCATTTCATCGCCGACTTTGACCGGCAGGTAGTTAAACACGGTACCGGCTGAAATGCGCTGTAGCCCCTGTACCCGGATATCTTCAATGGTGAATGTTTCTGCCATCGCAGCCGATGACAAACACAGCATAACCAGCAACTGCAGTAATTTTTTCATTGTAATTTGTAATACGATCCGTCGGCGAAGTGGTAAGTGTACCTGCAAAGGCGACATTATCCAAACAGTCGTGATAAATCATTGAAAAAGGCTAAAAACATCAGCATCAGCAGCAAAAACAGGCCGATTTGCTGCCCTTTCACCTG
The DNA here is from genome assembly GCF_947259025.1 of uncultured Methylophaga sp. Classification (GTDB taxonomy): domain Bacteria; phylum Pseudomonadota; class Gammaproteobacteria; order Nitrosococcales; family Methylophagaceae; genus Methylophaga. The sequence goes on along the minus strand of NZ_CAMYKO010000006.1, from coordinate 174,651 downwards.
CGTTTCTTCAGATAGCGGTTTGCCCCGCACTGCCTCGATTAGAAACATCGCCAAATGCCCGCCATCCAGCATCGGGATGGGCAGCAGATTCAGAATACCCAGCGTGATGCTGATCATGGCCAGGAAGCTGACAAAACTGATCAGCCCCTGCTCGGCCGAACTTCCGGCTATCTGGGCAATGCTGATGGGACCGCCCAGGTTGTCTGTCGACACCTCGCCAGTCAGCATGCCCCACAGGCTTTTCATGGTCGAACTGGTAAATTGCCAGGTCTGAACCAGAGCCTGCGGCACTGCCTCAAGCGGGCCGTAACGCAGTTCAGCTTGCAATTCTTCGGGTAGCTGGCTGAGCTCGCTATCAACACCGGCACCGATACGACCCTGACCGTTGTCAGTCGCTTGCGGTGTCAATTGCAGACCCTGCTTTTCTCCGTTTCGGCTTATTTCGATGGTCAGTGTTTTACCTGCACTGTCTTGAATTAAGGCGACCCAGTTATTCCAGTTATCAATTTGTGCGCCATCGGCTGACAATAAGCGGTCACCCGGTATCAGCCCTGCCTTCTCTGCAGGCGAGTCTGCCACGACTTCACCGATAACCGGCTTTATATCAGGCCGCAGTGGACTGATACCCAGACGGCTCAGTAACTGACCAGCCTGATCGATCCCCAGTTTTGGCACCATCAGCAGATGGCTCAGTTCACTGCCCCCCGAGGCCACAGTGATTTGTGTCTGCTCTCCCCGTTCGGCATGAAGCATCAGGGCTTTGAACGTTGCATTCCAGGTGGGCGTATCATGGCCATCCACTTGCAGGATTTCATCCCCCGCCAGCAGCCCCGCCTCAGCTGCAATCGATGCCGGTGCCACCTCTCCGACAACTGGCTTGATACCCGGTATGCCGCTGACCAGCAGGAACCAGTAAGCCACAATCGCAAACAGCAGGTTGGCTACCGGACCGGCTAACACAATCGCTATTCGTTTCCACAGCGACTGGCGGTTGAACGCTCTGTGCAACTCATGCTCAGGCACATCCCCCTCACGCTCATCGAGCATTTTTACATAGCCACCCAGTGGGAATGGTGCAATAACAAATTCGGTACCATCCTTACCCGGACGACGCCATAGGGGTTTGCCAAAGCCAACTGAAAACCGCAGCACTTTGACACCACAGCGGCGAGCCACCCAAAAGTGACCATACTCATGAATAACAATCAGCAAGGCCAGCGCAACAATAAAAAAGAATAAAGATTGCATCAGCGCGTTAATGCCTCCGCATGACGGCGGGCCGCCGCATCGTCTGCCAGGATTTGCTGCAGACTGCCTGCATCATTTGCCGCCACCTCATTGAGCACCTGTTCTATGACCCGGGCAATATCAGTGAAGCGGATCTGCCGTTGCAGGAAGGCAGCAACGGCTACTTCATTGGCTGCATTTAAAATAGCGGTACTGGTGCCACCCGCATCCAGCGCCTGATAGGCGAGTCTCAAACAAGGAAAACGTTCAAAGTCGGCTTCGCTGAAATCCAGCCTGCCCGCCTGCACCAGATCCAGTGGCGCAACACCGGAATCGATGCGCTCAGGCCAGGCCAGGGTATTAGCAATCGGTGTACGCATATCGGGGTTGCCCATCTGTGCCAGCACGCTGCCATCATCATAATCAACCATGGAATGAATAATACTCTGGCGGTGCAACACGACATCAATCTGATCACTTTGCAGACCAAACAGCCAGTGGGCTTCAATGACTTCCAGCCCTTTGTTCATCATCGTTGCCGAATCGACCGATATTTTCTGTCCCATCGACCAGTTGGGATGCGCTACAGCCTGCTCGGGGGTCACATCTTCCAGTGTCGACAGGTCGGCATCACGAAACGGGCCACCAGAGGCGGTCAGAATGATCTTTCGAATGCCCTTGTCATTAAAGTTATAACGCTGCTCGCCGGCAACCGGCATGCACTGCCAGATGGCATTGTGTTCACTGTCGACCGGTAACAGCGTAGCCTTATTCTGCTGCACTTCATGCATAAATAAGGCGCCGCTCATGACCAGTGCTTCTTTATTTGCCAGCAGAATGCGCTTACCGGCACGGGCCGCTGCCAGGGTCGGCATCAGACCGGCTGCGCCCACAATCGCTGCTACTACATAATCAGTGTCAGCACTGGCCGCGACCTGCTCTAAAGCCGCCTCACCTGACAGAACTTGGGTCTGGCTGCCGGCCTCTGTGAGTTTGTGTTGCAGTTGCTCTGCCGCATTAGTTTCCAGCATCACGGCAATCACCGGTTGGTGCAGCTGACACTGTTCAAACATGGTATCGACTGAACCATTGGCCGTCAGCGCATAGACACTGAACTTATCGGGATGGCGCGACAGCACATCCAGGGTGCTAACCCCAATCGAACCGGTTGAGCCCAGTATAGTGACGGCTTTCATTCAGAGCCCCGCCCCCGCCAGCAGACTAACCGTGAACACCGGTAAAGCGGCCAGCAGACTATCAACCCGATCCAGGATGCCACCGTGACCAGGCAGTAACTGGCCACTGTCTTTTTTGTGATAACAGCGCTTGAAGACGCTCTCCAGCAAGTCCCCCACCACCGAGACCATCACGATAAAGACGGTCAGCAACAGCCAGCTAATGAAACTGTGACTCAGGCCACCAACAAAGAAATAAAAACCCACAGCCCAAAGCAGCGCCAGCAACTGGGCGCCAATCACACCTTCCCAGGTTTTATTGGGGCTGATAGCCACGGCCAGCTTGTGTTTACCAAAGCGCTTACCGGCAAAATAACCACCGGTATCCGCCAACCACACTGTGACCATCACAAATAGCAACAATGCCGGCCCCTGCTCCCAATTACTGTGCAGATAGCCGGCGCTGGCAACAAATCCAGTCAGAATCAACAGCATGGCAAAAAAGCCAAACAGAGGATGTTTAAATAGCTGTGAAAGACTGCCGGCAAGCGGTTTGGCAGCATAGAACACCACAACCAGGGTAGCCAGTAACCAGATCATCACTGTGCTAAACAAAATCACCGCAAAGGGTAAAAAAGCCAGACTGGTCCACCCTGTTGCAAAAGCCAGCGCCAGCAGTCCCAGCTTTGCAGGGGTAGTTTTGATATCCATCAACTGCAGCCATTCCCAGCCGGCCAGTAAGGCCACAGCGGCAAACAGCATCAACACCAGCTGACTCGGTAAAGCCAGGATGGCCCAGACAACCAGCGGCACCAGAATCGCCGCGGTAATCAAGCGCTGCTTAAGCATTAGATTTGTCCTGCAATTGTTCTGAAGTGCGGCCGAAGCGGCGCTCACGCTGCGAGAATGAGGCGATAGCGCGATCCAGTTGTTTGGCATCAAACTCCGGCCACAGCACATCTGTAAAGTAAAATTCAGTGTAAGCCATTTGCCAGAGCAGGAAGTTACTGACGCGCTGTTCGCCACCGGTGCGGATAAATAAATCCGGTTCAGCGATGGCCGCCGTGGTCAGATGCTCATTAATGGACTGTTCAGTGATGGCATCAGCAGCCAGTTCACCCTTGGCGACCTGCTGTGCCAGTTGTCGGACTGACTGGGTAATATCCCAGCGACCGCCGTAGTTTGCGGCAATATTGAGGGTCAGTCCGGTATTGTCTTCGGTCAGGCGCTGCGCCTGTTCAATCTGTTGACGCAAAGCATCAGAGAAACGCTCTAAATCGCCAATGACCTGCAGTTTGATATTGTTCTCGTGGAGTTTTTTTACCTGGTTGCTGAGGGCGTGGCTGAACAGCTCCATCAACAGTGAGACTTCTTTACCCGGCCGCCGCCAGTTTTCACTGCTGAAAGCAAACAGGCTGAGCACCTCGACACCCAGCTCAGCACAGCGTTTAACGATACCTTCGACCGCCTTAACGCCGGCTCTGTGCCCCATGAATCGGGGTTGTAAACGCTGCTTGGCCCAGCGTCCGTTGCCATCCATGATAATGGCAATATGCTTCGGAATATTAACTGCCGGGTCACTCATACGAGCGTGGGAATGAGAAAGTGCAACCGGGCGGTTACACTTCCATCAGATCCGCTTCTTTATCATTCAGGATATGATCAATTTCCTTGATGGTGGCATCGGTGAGCTTCTGGATTTCCTCCTCGGCACCGCGCTGTTCATCTTCTGAAATTTCTTTTTCCTTTAGCAGGTCTTTGAGCGTGCTGTTGGCATCACGACGGATATTACGCACAGCAACGCGGGCATTCTCGGCTTCGGCTTTGGCCACCTTGACCAAGTCACGGCGACGTTCTTCGGTCAGCGGTGGAATCGGAATGCGGATGGTCATGCCAGCACTCATCGGGTTGACACCCAGATCGGAGCTCATTATCGCCTTTTCAATCACCGGCACCATGTCTTTTTCCCAAGGTGTCACCACCAGGGTACGGGAATCTTCTACACCAACATTGCCAACCTGATTGAGCGGCACATCAGAGCCATAATAAGACACCTGAAGGTGATCAAGCAGGCTTGTGTGTGCACGTCCGGCGCGGATTTTAGCCATTTGTGAACCCAGCGCGGCTACGCTTTTCTGCATCCGGTCTTGGGCGTCTTTTTTAATTTCTTCAATCATGGTCCGTCCTATTTCACCAGAGTTCCAACATCTTCACCGTAGATAATCTTGGTTAGATTACCTTTTTTGTGCACGTCAAACACGCGCAGGGGAATTTTCTGTTCCTGGCACATGACCACGGCTGTGGTGTCCATGACCGCCAGGCGATTATTGATCACTTCATCGTAGCTCAGTTCGTTGTAGCGAACCGCATCGGGGTTGGTCCGGGGATCATCGTTGTAAACGCCGTCTACCTGAGTGGCTTTCAGCATCAGTTCGGCACCGACTTCCACCGCTCGCAGACTGGCTGCAGAATCTGTGGTGAAAAACGGATTGCCGGTACCGGCAGCAAAGATCACCACCCGGCCTTTTTCCAGGTGACGAATCGCCCGGCGACGCAGATAGTCTTCGCAGACTTCATGAATACGAATCGCCGACATCACCCGGCAGAAGGTACCGTTGCGCTCCAGTGCATCCTGCAGCGCCAGGGCATTCATCACGGTCGCCAGCATGCCCATATGATCGCCACTGACGCGATCCATGCCACTGGCAGCCAAGCCGGCACCCCGGAAAATATTACCGCCACCGATGACGATGCCGAGCTCAACGCCTTGGGCGTTGAGCTCAGAGATCTCATTGGCAAACCGGGAAATCACTTCTGGTTGAATGCCGTATTCGGCATCGCCCATTAAAGCTTCGCCACTCAGTTTGAGCAATACACGCTTGTAGACTGGCTGATTTCCCGCTTCGCTCATTAATTACTCCCCTCTGGCTTGCGCCATTACTTCTTCAGCAAAGTTGTCTTCGGCTTTCTCAATACCTTCACCGACTTCGTAGAAAGCAAAGTTTTCTACTTCTGCACCGGCTTGTTTAACCAGCTTCTCAACTGTCAGATCCGGATCTTTGACGAATGACTGACCCAGCAGGCTGATTTCGTTGACGAACTTCGCCATACGGCCTTCGATCATTTTTTCAATGATGTTGTCAGGTTTGCCACTGTCTTTGGCCTGAGTCGCGACAATATCACGCTCTTTATCCAGCAGTTCCTGAGGCAGATCCGCCGGAGAAACGGCTTGCGGACGGCTGGCAGCCACATGCATTGCCAGGTCACGGGCCAGGTCTTCGTTACCCGCTTTGACGCTAACCATGGTGCCGATACGATCGCCGTGGCGGTAGAAACCGATCAGGCCATCATCTGTAGACAGGGTGGTAAAACGACGTACCTGGATGTTTTCACCGATTTTAGCCACCAGCGCCTGACGCTTGGTTTCCACGGTTTCACCTGAATCCAGGGTAATGTCTTTCAGGGTGTCGAGATCAGCTGGTTGTTCTGCCAGTGCTTTCTGCGCTACTTCGTTGACGAAGTTGACGAAATCATCAGCCTTGGCCACAAAGTCAGTTTCAGAGTTCACTTCCAGCATGATGGCGTTTTTACCATCTTGGCTGACTTCAATCGCGATCAGGCCTTCCGCGGCAACGCGGTCCGCTTTTTTGTCGGCTTTTGCCAGGCCGGCTTTACGCATTTCTTCCACCGCCAGTTCGATATCACCGTCGGCTTCAACCAGTGCTTTCTTGCACTCCATCATGCCTGAGCCGGTACGCTCACGCAGTTCTTTTACTAAAGCTGCAGTAATTGCCATTGTTCTAACCTTTCAAATCTGTATGTTTTTATGACAACCCGGCAAATCCGGGCCACATATACAACACAGGCCCGCCCTGATGGGCGAGCCTGCTGCTTCTGTCAGTAGAGATTACTCGCTGGCTTGTTCAGCACTTTCTTCAGCAACTTCTACAAATTCTTCACCGGCATCTGCGGTGGTTACGGAAGCACGACCTTCCAGAATGGCATCTGCCATGTTCGCAGTGTAAAGACGAATCGCACGCATGGAGTCGTCGTTACCCGGAATCACATAGTCGATACCGTCTGGGTCGCTGTTGCTGTCGACCACGGCAATAACCGGGATACCCAGCTTCTTGGCTTCTTTAACCGCGATGCGTTCGTGATCGACGTCGATGACGAACATCGCATCAGGCAGACCACCCATTTTCTGAATACCGCCGATGCTTTTTTCCAGCTTGTCTTTTTCGCGGGTCAGGTCCAGGACTTCTTTCTTTTTCAGACCTTCAGTTTTGCCTGACTCGATCATTTCCTGAATCGCTTCCAGACGTTTGATTGACTGACGTACGGTCTGGTAGTTGGTCAGCATACCGCCCAACCAGCGACGGTTTACGAACGGCATACCTGCACGTTCTGCGTCATCACGGATGGGGTCCTGTGCTGCACGCTTGGTGCCGACAAACAGGATGCGACCTTTCTGTGAAGCCAGTTTGCTCACGTAGTTCAACGCGTCGTTGAACAGAGGCAGACTCTCTTCCAGGTTAATGATATGAATGTTGTTACGCTTACCAAAAATGTAAGGACCCATTTTTGGATTCCAGTAGCGGGTCTGGTGACCGAAGTGTACGCCTGCTTCAAGCATTTGGCGCATAGTTGTTTTAGCCATGTTTATACCTATTAAATACGGGGTTTAGCCTCCATGTACCCCAGTTGTCGACTGTTCGAGCCTTTCGACAGCACCCCGACAACTGTGTCGGCACATGTGTGATTTTGCCCTCTCAGGGGCGCGCATATTATTCCACAATTGCAATCTAAAACAAAGCCGAATCATCAAGTCATTAAAGCTTCACTGGTTAGCTACCGTGATTTGCGGCACACTATAGGCTTAGCAATGAATACGTCCAACCTCAAACCAAGCGGGAATTTAGATGGCAGTCAGCATTAAAACTGCAGATGAAATAGAAAAAATGCGCGTTGCCGGCCAGTTGGCCGCCGATGTGCTGATGATGATCACGCCGCACGTCAAAGCCGGTATCACCACCGATGAACTGAACCAGATCTGTCACGACTACATCGTCAACGAGCAGAAAGCGGTGCCGGCGCCTTTGAACTACCATGGTTTTCCCAAGTCAGTCTGTACCTCGGTCAACCATGTGATTTGTCACGGTATCCCCGGTGAGAAAAAGCTCAAGGACGGCGACATCATTAATATAGATGTGACCGTTATCAAAGATGGTTACCACGGCGACACCAGTAAGATGTTCCATGTTGGTAAAACCTCGATCCTGGCTGAACGGCTGTGTCGTGTCGCCCGGGAATCCATGCTGGTTGGCATCGATATGGTCAAACCCGGCGTGCGTCTGGGGGATATCGGCCACGCTATCCAGCAGCATGCCGAGAATGAGAATTTTTCGGTGGTGCGTGAATACTGCGGTCACGGTATCGGAACCGTATTCCACGAAGAGCCTCAGGTACTGCACTATGGCACGCCCGGCACCGGAATGGAGCTCAAAGAAGGCATGACTTTCACCATTGAACCGATGATTAATGCCGGTAAGCGTCATGTCAGACAATTACCCGATGGCTGGACGGTGGTAACCAAAGACCGCTCGCTGTCGGCCCAGTGGGAACACACTATTCTCGTCACCGAAAACGGCCATGAAGTGTTGACCCAACGCAGCGAAGAAGACGACATCTGAGTCAGGTCATTTAATGTCTCAACAAGCCATTTCTATCTGGGAAGTCGGCAACCTGGTAATGCCACCGGATGCCGAGGTCAACAGTGCCATGTGCCGGCAGGCACTGAAACAGAGCCAGGAACATCTCAAACAACTGTTCGAACAGGGCGAGCCGGTCATTGAACTGGTCCACCAGCGCTCGGATTTTGTCGATGAGATCCTGCAGCAGATCTGGCAACAGTATATTGATGACGATACCCCGGTCAGTCTGGTTGCGGTCGGTGGTTACGGCCGGGGGGAACTGCATCCCTACTCCGATGTGGATTTGCTGATCCTGCTGGATGAATCGGTGTCCGAAGCACCGCCGCAGTCCTTGTCGGACTTTCTGACGCAGCTATGGGATGTGGGACTGGAAATCGGCCACAGTGTCAGAACCATCCAGGAATGCCGGCAACAGGCCGAAGAAGACATTACCATTGCCACCAACCTGCTGGAAGCGCGTTATCTTTGTGGCCACGAAAGCCTGTTTGAATCCCTGCAGAACCTGACGGTCACCAACAAAACCTGGGACACCCGCCGCTTTTTTGAACTCAAGCGCCAGGAACAGGTAGAGCGGCATCAGAAGTATAACGACACCGCTAATAACCTCGAACCCAACTTGAAAGAGTCACCGGGTGGCCTGCGTGATATTCAGGTAGTTAACTGGGTCGCCCAGCAGCACTTTGATGTGATTGACCTGGAAGGCCTGAGGCAAAAAGGCTTTCTCGCCAACAGCGAATACGAAACCCTGCTCAGTGGCCAGGAGTTCCTGTGGACCGTGCGCTTTGCGCTGCATCATCTGGCCGGTCGTAAACAGGAAAAGCTGATGATCGACCATCAGCGCGAACTGGCCAAGCAACTGGGTTACAAAGATAGTGACTCCCGGCTGGCGGTAGAAAAGTTCATGAAAGATTATTACCGCTGCGCCCGCTCGGTCAGTCAGATGAACAGTCTCTTGCTGCAATTGTTTGAAGAGACCATCATCCTGGCCGATGAAGACCGCGATATCCGCGTTATCAACCGTCGATTTCAGTCACATAACGGCTATCTGGAAACGATTAATCCGGGCATTTTCGCCTATTACCCCTATGCCCTGCTGGAAGTGTTTCTGCTGTTGCAGCAAAATCCTCAGCTCAAGGGAGTACGCGCCGCTACCATTCGGCAGATTCATGCGCATTTGCACCTGATCGATGACAAGTTTCGCCGGGATCTGCGTAACCGCAGCCTGTTTATGGAAATCATCCGCCAGCCCAAAGGCGTGACCCATGAATTCCGGCGCATGAATGAACTCGATGTACTGGGCGCTTATCTGCCCGAGTTCGGCCGCATTGTCGGCCAGATGCAACATGATCTGTTTCATATCTACACCGTCGATGAGCACACTTTGTTTCTGGTCGGCAACCTGCGCCGTTTTTCCTGTGAAGAGTTCAAGGATGAGTTTCCGCTCTGTTCGGAAATCTTCTACCAGTTGCCCAAGCCGGAACTGCTCTATATTGCCGGTATCTATCATGATATCGCCAAGGGTCGTGGCGGCGACCACAGCGTGCTGGGCGTGGTTGATGCCACCGCCTTCTGTCAGCGTCACAGCCTGAGCTCGCATGATACGAACCTCATCTGCTTCCTGGTCCGTCAGCACCTGGCCATGTCAGCAACAGCCCAGAAAAAAGATCTGGAAGACCCGGATGTGATCAGAAAATTTGCCGAACTGGTGCAAACCACCGACAGGTTGAATTATCTTTACCTGCTTACCGTGGCCGATATTCGGGCTACCAACAATAACCTCTGGAATGGCTGGCGTGACTCTTTGCTCAAACAGCTCTATCACAGTACCCGCCAGTGGATTGAACACACCGAGGCGCAGGCCAAGAGCACCCGCGAAAAAAGTTATAAAAAATACCAGGAAGCGATGCAGCAATTGCTGGACAGAGGCCGTCACCAGCAGGACATCAGCCATCTATGGCAAGCCTATGATCTGGAATATTTCCTGCGCCACTCGGTCGATGAACTGATCTGGCAAACGGAGCAAAGGCTCGATCATGCCGGTGAAGATCCGCTGATTGCCCTGCGTACCCACAATGACAAGCAGACGCTGGAGATTTTCATTGTCGGCAAGGATCGTCCAGGTATCTTCGCCGCTATCACCTCATCGCTGGAGCAGTGCCAGCTCAATGTGCTGGACGCTAAAATCAATGTCACCAGCGAGCAGGATGCGTTAAACACGTTCATCGTTAATGGTGAAACGCTGGAATCCGGTGAAATTATCAGTGCCCTCAGGCGGCAACTGGCTAAAACCGGTGATATCAAGCCCTACTGCCCGGTCATCACGCCGCGCACGATGAAGCTGTTTAAAACCCAGCCCAATATCGAGTTTGATATCAATACCCAGCAGAACCATACCGTCATGTCGCTCTATACCCATGACCGGCCCGGCCTGGTCTCTGCTGTGGCTCAGGTATTTCTGGCTTGTGAAATTCAGCTGATCAACGCCAAAATCAATACCCTCGGTGATCAAGTGGAAGACGTGTTCTTCATCACCACACAGGATGATGGTGCACTCAGTGAAGAGCAGGAAGAAACGCTGAAAGCGCGCCTGCTGGAGAGTTTATCCCATTAAAAAACGGCATGGCCCTGACCGGCCATGCCGTTTTCAAATAAGTATGACTTTGCTGACTATTCAGCGACCGTCACATCGTCAGACAAGCTCTGTAATTTCTTATCGCCAATACCTGTGACGCTTTTGAGCTCCTGAACACTGTCAAAGCCCTCATTCGCCTGACGGTATTCAATAATCGCCGATGCTGTTGCCGGCCCCACGCCATCAAGCATCTGCAATTGCTCCGCCGAGGCCGTATTCAAATTGATTTTGTCAGCCGCGAAAACCGGGCCAAAAGAAAACATCAAAGCTGCGAAAGCAGCCAGAAAGGTTTGCTTTAACATTATGAACTCCTTGTCATTATTCCATTAAATCGCTCACCCTGAGCGACGGTTTCAGCCTAATGCATCCGGCAATTGGTTTGCAAGTCTTTGAAGCGCTTTTTCTTTATGATGCTTCATGAGAAAAGCTCTTTTCAAACTTCTTGAGTCGGCACTTCTGGTCATCCTAAGTGCACACGAAGGATTTTATCCCAGCACTGGGAAAGATGCCTCCACTCCGGTCGGCATGACATACCCCGACTGCATTCCTCACACTGTCATCCTGAGCGGAGCCGAAGAACCTCATTCCAACACTAGCAAAGATGCCTCCGCTACGGTCGGCATGACAGAATCGGGAATGCATCCCCACCTTGTCATCCTGAGCGGAGCCGAAGGATCTCATCCCAACACTGGAAAAGATGCCTCCGCGCCGGTCGGCATGACAGAACCGCCAGTGCGTGCTCCATCCTGTCATCCTGAGCCTGCCGAAGGATCTCTTCCCCATCAATGATCCAGCTCGCACTGTACCTAAAAAGCATCAACCGTAACGCTTTTCCATCAAGTCAATCAGCGCTGAAATTTCAGACTCAGGTAAAGCATTGATACCAGCCGCACCTTTCCTCCCACCACCGGTATCAAACTGACTGGCGACTTCATCAGCCCCTTCCAGTTGATTCTGCGGAGCCCGGATACTGACAAGATAATCCCCATCCGCTTTTTCAGTCAGAATCACATGTGCCCGGTCTGGATTCTCGTTACTCAACTGATTACTAAAGACGCCACTGACACGTCTGGACCAGGTCTGGTTGGGCAGCATTAGTGCGCCGACCGAGGCAGTCTGATGGAATAAAGTTTCCGATCTAGCCGAGGCTACATCCTGTTCAAATCCATTTTTTAACGTCTGGAAAACGGCCTTGTTCTGCTCAATAAAATCAAAAGGCGAACTGAACTGGACACATTCCCGATAAAGATCAGCAGGATGATAGAACAGGTCATCCAGACTGGCCCCATAACCGTTATAGTTCAAATAAATACCCAGTTCCTGTAGTGCAGATGATTGTTGCTCACTCAAACCTTGCTGTTTCGCCAATTCATCAGCTACTAGGGTCAGATTATCTCCATAAGCCGCCGTGATGGCCCACAAATGAAACCTTCCTTTGAGATATTTATCAACGATCAGCGCCGTACAGGCAGACGGTGACGGCTCAATATGTGCCGACAGGTTGGGATGCTCAGGAATATCACCAGATTTGTGATGATCGGCATAAAAGACCCTGGCACCATCGGAAAGAATCCGCCGCAGATCGTCCTGATTTTTCTGCATCGAAATATCAAGCACACTGACTTCATCCTCATTACCAGCTTCTACACGCTGTAAGAGGTTGATGTCCCGTTTGATACCGGTCACCAACCGTGACTCTCTGGGCTCTGACAAGCGCAATTGAACCAGTGAGCAAATACCATCGGCATCGCCGTTAAAAACATCAAAATAAGTCATTGAGTAGAGTCGTTAATAAACAGAAATTTAACCTTAGCCAGATTTGATACGTGTAGATGCAAAGTGATAACAAGGAATCCGTTCACCTCACCCTGTCATCTTGAGCGAAGCCGAAGGATCTCCTCCCAACACGGGAAAAGATACCTCCATTCCGGTCGGCATGACAGTCCTGCTTTGCCATCCACACCCTCGTCATCCTGAGCGGAGCCCGAGGATCTACTAATCGTGAATAATGTGTTTTTCCCTCAGGTATTTAATCACCTGTTCAGCACAGGCCTCGACATCACACTCAGCTGTATTCAGCGTAATTTCGGGGGACTCCGGTGGCTCATAGGCCGAGTCTATGCCTGTAAAGTTTTTGATGTTTCCCTGACGAGCTTTTTTGTACAGTCCCTTAGGGTCGCGCTCTTCACAAACACTGAGCGGCGTCGCCATGTGAATTTCAACAAATTCCCCTTCAGAGACCAGTTCTCTAACCATTTTCCTGTCAGAGCGAAAGGGAGAAATGAAAGCACTTAAGACTATCAAACCGGCATCGGCAAATAATTTCGACATCTCACCAATGCGACGGATATTTTCTACCCTGTCGGCATCGCCGAAACCCAAATCTTTATTCAGGCCATGACGGACATTATCACCATCCAATAAATAAGTATGATGGCCTAGTTTGAAGAGCTTCTTTTCAACAGCATTGGCAGTAGTTGACTTCCCTGATGCGCTCAGCCCCGTGAACCACAAAATACAAGGTTTCTGCCGCTTCTGCTCTGCTCTATTCGTCCTATTGATGTTGTGGCGTTGCCAAACTATATTCTGATCAACCAAAGTCGTTTTTCTCTGTTAATGATTATTTTCTTTTTGAGCCATCTTGGCGACCTCACCGATGACATCGCAGACGTTTTGAATCTCTGACTCAGTGATTGTTGGATGAACTAGGAACATCAGAGATGTCTCACCCAGCGTCTGGGCCTGAGGCAATGGCGCTGTGGGTCTTAAATCACCCGTTTCAAATGCTTTTTCTTGATAAACCTCAGAACAAGAACCCGAAAAGCATGGCACCCCCAGACGCTGGATTTCTTCCATCATTCGGTCTCTGCTCCATCCCTGTTCAAGTTCATCTGGTCTGACAAAAATATAGGCTTTGTATGCAGCATGCTCAATGTGTTCGGGCACTTCCGGGACTCTAAAAACAGGATACTCTGATGCTGTCCCCCAAATTCGTTTTGCATTGTTTTGACGGGCCTCAGTCCAGGTACTCATTCTCCGTAACTGGATAAGACCGATAGCCGCCTGCATTTCGGTCATCCTGTAGTTCGTCCCAAACGACGTATGTAACCATCTGAATCCTGGAGGGTGCGATTTGTTATAAATCGCATCGTAAGATTTGCCATGGTCTTTGAATGACCACATCTTTTTCCAGAGTGCTTCTGAGTTGGTGGTCACCATGCCACCTTCGCCGCCCGTGGTCATGATTTTGTCTTGGCAGAAAGACCAACAACCGACATCACCAATGGACCCCACTGGCTGATTTTTATACTTTGCCCCATGCGCCTGGGCACAATCTTCAATCACTTTGAGGCCATTTGTACTAGCCAACTCCATGATGTCATCCATATCGCAGGGCCACCCAGCGAGGTGCACGCAAATAATCGCTTTAGTCTTATCAGAGAGTACTTCGCTAATACTCTCAGCCGAAATGTTCTGTGAGTCGGGGTCAACGTCTGCAAAGACAGGTTTGGCACCGAGCAAGACAATGCTAGACACCGAAGCAATGAATGTTCTTGATGTGACCACCACTTCATCGCCAGGTCCTACACCCAAGGCTCGCAAGGCCACGTCCAGGGCCAATGTACCATTAGCCAGAGCTATAGCATGGGGCACTCTGGTCCACTCTGCGAAAGCGGCTTCAAATTCCCGGCACCTTGTTCCTGTCCAGTAGTTGACCTTATTAGACAACAACACTTCACTGACAGCATCAGCTTCCTCCTGTGTGAAAGAGGGCCAGGGAGAAAATATTTGAGTCATTACTTAAAAACCGTTTTCCAGATATAGGCAATATCTTTTTTCAGAGACCACTGCCTGATGTATTCAAGATTGATACGCACTTTATCCGGCCAGATAACCTCGGCATTATATTTCTCAGGATTATCGACCGACGCGAGCAATGCTTCTTCATTATGATATTTCAATGTGGCAGGTCCGGTAATGCCTGGCCGGATAGTCAATATCTCACGCTCCTCACCCTTCAGACGATCCGCAAAGCCCTCGACATCGGGTCTGGGACCTACAAAACTCATATCACCAACCCATACATTCCAAAGCTGAGGAAGCTCATCAATTTTAGTCTTTCGAAAAAATCGTCCCAAACCTGTAATGCGCGGGTCATTAATTGTAGTAACAGTGGAGTTGACATCTTTCAATGGTCGCATCGTCTTGATTTTGTAGACGCGAAACCGCCGTCCGTCCTTCCCAATGCGATTCTGGACAAAAAAACCATTACTACGCGTATTCAAACTAGCAGCAGACCAAGCCAAGACGATTAACCACCAGAAGGCAACTAATCCCATGCTGGCTAACAAAAAATCAAAAATCCTCTTTCCAAGAGCTTGCTTGTCTGACAGGCCTGTAGACATCATGGGGTTGCCCCCAACTTTCCATATTTTTGCTCCAACCCAGCCAAAGCCTGCTGAATTTTCAGAGCATCAATGTCATTGTCACAATCAGCCATTTTGTAAGTAAAAGAGTCTGGTAGTGGAAATTTAAGCTCAACCTCAACCCCTTGGCTCAGACACCAATCATGGATACGCTTTATCTCATTGGTTGGGCTGCGACAAAAATCTTCATAATTTACGCTCAGCATGTTGCTTGAGCATGCTGCATCATCCAGTCTGCGATTCAACCAATAAACTTGTGCAGCCACCCACTCATGCTGGGAGGCTCCCCTCAAATCGTGACACTCTCTGGGGATGACAGAAAAGCTATCTTTCCTACTTTCTCGCATTGATTTCAATAAAGATAGACCGTTTGACACCGGGTCACGACGCAGGCGAATGAGTACTGCTTCCGGGAATGCCTCGTGAACCCTATCCGGAATCAGTGAATGACCAATGTATGTTGATACAAAGGGTTGACCAGCAGGCTTGAGCGAGGCTATGACATGCCTCAAATAAGCAACCCTCCGTTGCAGTTTTTTCTCGCTCCCCCTTTCTGCGTTCTTATCTGATAGTTCTGCGCCTAACCACCGCTGCCAGAAACGCATTCCTTCAGCTGGCCCGTCAATACCAGGGACAAAACCATGGCTGGATTGAAAACCTGAACGGTGCTTGGCTGCATAACAAGCAGAGATGCGCCCTCCAAGCAAAGGAAGTTGATATAAAAGATTCCAGACATTGGAAAGGTACTGAACTGCTAGTCCATGGCTAATAGCCTGGTAGAGGACAGTAGACCCGCTCCGTGGGAGTGCCATCACAAAAATAGCTTGAACTTTTTGACTGTCCGACTTAACCAGAAAAGGCCTTTCAATAAATTGAAAAACCCACAATGGAACGGCTTGAATTATCCGCGCAAGCCCAACGAGAAACGAAGATCTGGTCATCCTCCTGACTCACTCTGTCTTCTGATGCTTTCTTGTCTAAGCAATACACTAGCTTTTCTGAATAAATTAAGGGGTAGGCGATAAATGACATTGCGAAATGGGTATGCAAGTTTTATCGCTAAACCTAACCAATTTCGGTAAACCACGTGAAGTCTAGAGTAAGCTTTTCTGTAGTTAAACTTTCGCATGAGAAAATCATGGATATTTGTATCATGGCTCAAACTTCTTGCTCCATCTGAGACATACTTAAACCCTCTGACGTCAAGGTAGTGCAACTCCATTTCATGAAACAGTAAGTAGCCCGCAAATTTTTTCATGGCATCAGGTTCAAGCCACATTGAAACGAAAAAGCACGTATCACTCTCAATATAGTTCTCAGAGAATGCCACCAAACGGTCAGTTTCACGTTCAAAAATTCCCCACCATTCAGTTTGTTTGGGTAAGTTTTGTACAGCCTCGCAAAAATCAGTTTCGCTGAGCATTGGTTCATGGGTGTCATAACGCTCATATGAACGCCGATAAACAGGGTACCCATCATCAATTATTCTTTGCAGGGAAACGGCTTTTGCGAAATATAGTTCTGATGCCTTGCGAATCGAATAACGTGTTTTTTTTGGTAAATTCACCATCGCTTCAGGCCTGTCTTTAATCACATGCCACCATGGTGAGATACTCAACTCATCAAAATCACTTTCCCAACGTATCAAAAAGCCTTTCTTATTTTTTAAAAGGTTTTCGGCTTCACTTTCTGAAAACTCAGCAAGATTCTCAGGAGGACTGAGAGGCATCAATGCTCCGGCGTTAGTGCGCCACAAGACTTTTCTAGCAGTAAAAGACCTGTAACCGATCACGCCTGACTTCTCGTATTTAATATGATTGAATTCAACTTCAAAGCAATGTTTTGATATTCATGGTTTTTTATTACGGCTTCTCTTCCGTTCTGCCCTATTTTTTCTCGTAACTTGGGAGACATCTCTTTGAATTGCAAAATACCCTCCGCCAGTGCCTGAGGCGACTCCGCAGTCACTGTAAGACCACACTGGTAACGGGAAATGAGATCATAACCGCCAGAGTACGCATTCAAAACGGGCTTACCAGCATACAAGTAATCAAATAGTTTATTGGCAGCAATACCGTGGTTATAAAGCTTGCTATCCCGCCAGCAAATCAGACATAAATCTGAGTTCCTGAGCACTGACTGCACTTGGTTTTTGGCTACAGCTCCCCAAAAATGGACATTCTTCAGGTTCCTGTCACGCGCCTCTTGCTCGAGCTTTTCCTGCAAGCGACCACGACCTACAATATTGAAGTGAACACCTGCAGAATCCTTTAATAATTCTGCTGCATCAATCAGAGTGTCTAAAGAGTTAGCCTCACCTATTGCACCAGTGTATGTAAGAGAAAACTCCTGATGTCTTAAAGACTCTAAAATTTCCTTGCTGGCGGGTTTAATCGTGTTCAACTCGAATTCTGAAAAACCATTTGGAATCCAGTTAAATTTCTCGGCGAGCATGCCGCGTGACTTAGCATGTTCAACTGCTCCTTCCAGATTGGAAATAACATTTGAAGACTTGCTGTATGCAAAGTCTTCAATCCACTGCATAAATCGAATAAAAGGATGCTTTTGTGAAAAGCCCCCCAAAAGTGTCAAGGTCAGTGGCCAAATGTCGCGAACCTCAAAAATCAATTTTGCCCGATTTTTTTTTGCCAAATAGTGTGCACCCAAATAACCAATCAAAGACGGGGATGAGTAGATAATAATGTCAGGTTTTTCGTCCAGCTTTTTCGGCAGCTTGCGGATTCTCCAGGCAAACTCAAACCAATTTAAAACTCTCTTTTTATCATGTGCATGCTTATATTTGTGTACATTGATTCTATGGAACTGAAACCCCTCAAACTCCTCAGTTTCTGGGGCATTATCAGCAGCGATCTCATCTCTGGTTCCATGTGTCCACCTTGCAGAGATCAATGTAACCTTATGCCCTATGTTTGAAAGCTCTCGGGACAAGTGTCTGTGCCTCCCCCCCATTCCAGTTGAAGGGAGTGAGCCGTACTGATTAATTATCCAAATGACTTTGTGACTAGATGCATTCACAGGTCTTAGTATTCTCATTTTGGGAGGGTAACGACTTCATGTAAATCTAGGGTTTTAGGAAAAGCCTTTTCACTATGCCCATTTTCACTCTCTAGCAAACTATTCAAATATCTCAGTTATGATCAGGATTCAAAGGCCATAAAAATAGCCTCGTTTGTTCTTATCGTCTATCTGATAAGAGATCAACCAATCGTTTAGTGTTGATTTCCAAATTAAAATTCTCAGTAATACGTGTCAGCCCAGATCTTGCCCAATAATTGCAAAAAGATTCACATCCAACCATGTTGTCTATCTCTTCAGCAAGCACAGAGCTATCTCCTGCAGTGACCAAGCAACCAAACTCACTGCCGGTCATAGAATCCTCCAGTAACTCCGGAATACCTCCTGTCCTGGTAGATATCACAGGGACTTGATGAGACATCGCTTCCATCAAACTGACGGGAATCCCTTCATGGATACCATTGCCTAAATCCAAACTTGGCAATACCACCAAGTCAACTTCTTTATTTTCGTACATCGTGATTAAGTTATTATGTGGTACGTGGCCCAAGAAGCTTATTTTTTCAGCAACACCTAATTTTGTTGCCTGGGTCTCCAGCTTTTCACGTAACTCACCATCCCCAGCGAGCAGCAATCGAACTTTTTCTGCTCGTTTCATTTTTGACATAGCCTCAATGAGATATTTGTGCCCTTTCACGGGAATCAAGTTAGCCGGGCAAAGTATCGTAAACAATGATCGAGAAGCACCAACCAAGCTTGGCTTGGGCTGCTCAGTCACAGGCGGGACAGATACTCCCATGTGCAATATCTTTACTTTTGAATCATTGAGCTTCGCTCTGGCTCTGGCTAACTCAACACCACTTATTGAAATAAACCGAACGAATGAAGCATCCTGGCATTTTAATTCCAAAAGATTATTGGTAACGATATCACCTCTGTGAGCTGTGCAACTCCAGGGAATGCCTGTTAGACGACTTATTACCATAGCCAGTGTCGCTGAAGTTGTCATCCAGTGGGCGTAGATGTGCTCTATGTTTCTCTGCTTTAGTTGCTTTGAGAGCCAGATAGCTTTTGGCAGAACCAAGTAGTTTTTGACTGTATTCCAAATATTGGTATCAGTGACCAATTTGAATAAGGATAAGACCTTAGCTGGCGATTGAATGAGCAATGAAAAAAAGGCTGAGACAACACTTAATGACAAAGATGGCTGGGCCAAAAGACTGACACGCTCATGTAATTGAAACCGGTTTGGGTTTCCAGGACGCAACTGTGTTGGGATTAGCAAAACATCCACTGCTTCCTCTGATAGGGCGTTAGCTTCAGTTATTACAAAACTTTCACCTTTACCATATGGTGCAGAGCTTGATATAACCGCCAGCCTCATAAGGCTAATACTCTCTCAAAGAACTTTAATCTTTTAGCTTCTTTTTCAGATGCAGCTAAATGTTCTTCGGCATAGCGCCTGGCAGAAGTTCTGATATCAGAGTTAGCAAAAACATTTCCAACGAAAGTACGTATAGCATCTATGCTTGAAGTAACGTTGTGTTCCGTATTAGCAATCCTGAAATAAAAAACCTGTTCAGACTCGATATCAGGATCTTCGCTAGCGGCGAGTACTGGAATTCCTTGAGCCAAATATTGACGAAGCTTTAGTGGACAGGCCTCCTGCATGCTCTTTCTGTGCAATGCAAGTGTAGAGATGCCAACATCCATATTCTTTACAACTCGCTGCGCATCGAGATTAGAGAGATAACCATGAAAAATGATATTTTCAGGCTCAGCCCTCCATTGTTTGAGACACTCCTCTTTGTTAGGACCAATAATATTAAAAGTCCATTCAGGGAAATAAGAAGCAAGTAAACCCACTTTGTCTAAGCCGTGCCATGACTGGCCTGGCGATCCGATAAAAACCAGCTGCGGTAAAGAATTCCCCGTTCTTGATAAAAACTCAAACGAATCAACTTCTACACCGTTTCCAATCACGCACCGATGCGGGGTCAAACCAGAAAAAGCTGACTTATCCCTTAATTCTCCAGTAACAAAAACCAAACCATCAGCTTTAGCCAATACCCGGTGCCTGAATAGCGTGTTAACAACACCTGTCAATACGCTTTTTTGAAGGTACTCAGCACGATCATCCGAATTGACTTCCAGAATTAACCTACCTGCATGCTGCCTGATTTTACTTAGGTTTTTTGCAGGAAATAAATAACGGCTGTAAGTTAAATCAGGTTTGATTTCTTCAAGTTGCCGAGCAACAAAATGATACTGTTTAGCTAGACGGCTCAGCCTCTGCCATTTAGAGGCTGTATCATTCGCATGTACTAAGTACTGTTGCTCTTTTCCATCAGGGTCAATAACAACACCATTGTGGTGGTGTATTTGATAAACATCATGCCCTGCAGATCGCCAATAATGTATTTGAGTTTCTATTTTGTGTTTGAGGCCTGGGTGTTTTGATAAATTTTCCCCGACTAGGTAAGCAATTTTCACGAATTAACTAACTCCTGATAAAAGAGTTTGTCTTGTTCATTCAAAAAATGGCTGTTGTGCCAGAGCATGGTGAATGTTCCACCATATTGATGGCAGCACTTTTTCAGATCTTTCATGTAGGCCAGGGTGTCGTCACTATATCCCTTGTTCATGTACTTAGCATTTAGGACAGAGGCTTCCATCATAATTAATGGTCTTTCGCGTAAGTTAAGCACTCTTTGCTTTTCAATATCAAACAGTGGGAACTCGTGGCTCGTACCACAGCGAAACCCGACATGATCGGCATAACCCAGTGTTGTGTCATAGGCAATGCCAGCGGCCTCAAGGTGTCTCGCTGTTTCTGGCGTTGACCAACGCAGGAAATGCTGGCGGGAACCAATTTCATCCTGCTTGATGCCCTCTTCATCCATGACCTGTCGAAGCTTGTCAGCTTCTTTTATCATTTGTTCAGCGTTTTTATATGTTCCATAGCTAGCATGAAGTCCAATTTCATGTCCGCGATCATAAATTCGCCGCATCAACTGTCTGATTCTTGGTTCATCAATACTATAATGCGCATCAAAAGCGGGGACTGACTGGTCTACAAGGAAATAAAAGGCCATCTTATTGCCGGCCTTTTCATTGATGTCCATCATCCAGTCAAAATTATTATTGGGATCAGCTGAATAATCCTGTTTTGCACTCTGCCAGTAATTACGCCAAGTCCGATGAAATTCGCTCGGACTTTTCCGTTTAAGCAGATCACCACCCAATTTTTTGATGAATGCACGTGGGCTTAATGTATAAAACTCATAAGGATTATCTACATCACAGGTCACAATAGTTCTGGCTTTATGCTCTTTCAGTTTAAGTTGCGGCCATTGTCGAGAGACAGACCGTCTAATGAATTCGAAGCATTCATCCACAACAGGTCTCTCAAGAATATGGCTTTGATAGGCAGAAGAGGCATTCGCAGGGAAGCGGTCATGAGTGTCTTTGTTAATAAATTGATACTCTTCCTGTCGTGTTAAGCACTTAAAAATCAGGTCAAATATATCGTATCCAGTAATCTTTTGAGTCTGCAGAGTTGGTAGAGCCAACACACGGAAATCATCAAAATCCAGATTCAGGGTTTCTTTTCCAAGTTTGATAGAAAGATTTTGTCCATCTACTAGGTATAGATCGTCAGATATATGCTGCTTAAGGAGGGAAGTAAGCCAGACTATTTCTTTTTCACTAAAAAGGACTGAAGACATTAGATCTCATAACCCAGAGCTTTTGCCTGCTCGCCAGATATAATTCTCAACTGTTCTTTCATTTCTGGCGTCCAATTTTTAAATGGAGGGAAGTCGCCTCTGGTTTGTTTATTATGTTTTTTTGATAATACTTTATTAACCCTTTTCTGAGATGGGGCTCCAGCACTGACAAAATCAAAAACATCAGCTATAACATCAGACTTTTGATTGTATAAGTCTTCAGCTCGAATTGTTATTTGCTGGTTATCAGGCACAGCTTTGAGAAAGTCCATTATCCAGCGGTTGGTCTCACTCCAAAGCCAGGCATTTTTCCCCAACTGATTCATAGAGCTCCAATCATGCCAGTACTTATCAGTGCTTCTTGGCGTAATTCTAGTATTATCTGAAGGATGTCCCCCATACCAATTCCTACGCATGCCGGACGTCACAATATCGGCAGGGTGGCGGACAAGGTGAATAAACTTCACTGATGGAATAGTTTTTTTGATTACTGGTGCAAAAAAAGTAGCCTGAGGGCTTGTCTCGACATACCCTTTTCCAGAGTTAAAAGCCTGGTTTATCAAGTCTTCCCTGACTGTCCAGAAAATACTTTCTGAGAATTCTGAGTCTTCAAATGTGCATTGATAGTTGGCTTTCGATAGTCTAAATAATTTGGGGCTTGGTTCATGCTTTACCAAAACATCTGGTGATAGATTCAACAACCTTGCAAAAGTCATCGACCCTACACGTCCAGTCGAGAGAACAAAAACGATTTCACTATTGCTTTCTTGACTTTTCCTCAGCCTCATCTTTATGGACTGAACTGTGTCCCTTGGTGAGTGGTTGTAGATATAATCTAGGTAGTTAAGAAGTCCCATTTATTCCTCAATCTCAGAAATCACTTTTTTTGCTTGTTCATAATTCAGCTCTGTGAAATCAGTTTCAAAAAAGAATTTATTTCTTCTAATTTTGTCTAGATTCCAATTCCACCATGCCACTTGAGAAAGTAATTTTATAATATCTTCTGAAAACCTATATTTGATAACTTTCGCTGGATTCCCAACAGCGATAGCAAAGTCAGGAATGGATTTTGTGACTACACTCCCAGCACCTATTACAGCTCCATCGCCTATTTTGACTCCGGATAATATTATTACTGAGTCTCCTATCCATACAGAATTACCAATACGGAGTGGGCCTTTGGAGTAACCAGCTACTGGTGTTTCACTCAATACTAAATACCTTTGAACCCAATCTTGGATATTTGGGTAACAAACTGTATGGTTACTTGCTCTTATTATTAGCCTACCCGCTATAGCGCAAAATGCACCTATTTCGCAGTTGTCTATGTATGAAGTGTTGTTAATTCTTGTGAATCTGCCGATTTTTACCCTACTACCAAGATATGTGCCTTTTGCTATGTAAACTTTGTCAGCTCTATACTTCTGATATTGAAATATTTTATTCAGAAATCTTTTAAATGATCGCAGCATCGCATAACCTAATTTTTGTATACAGATAACCACGGATAATTCTTAACCATAGTCAATTCGTTTTCACTTATTAACGAGTCAATTTCATAGTTAAGATCGGGGTTGAACAAATATGGTAGGTGTATTTCATAAAAAAATGATGAACCTTGTAAAAGTCTAATTGTATTTTCTAGAATTGATTTTTCGTTTCCGTTAGTTGTAAGTGATATGACCACTCTTTTTGTGTCTATTGGTATCAAGTCCAGTATATGACTTATATGAAACCTTTCACTCACAAGTTCGCTAGCACCATCTGGCAAATTTGACTTGATAACACCGTTGACTTGGTTAGAGTATGCAAACAACTTTGAATCACCCTCCTCAGCTACATAGCCATTCAACAGTTCAACATTGTTCAACCCGTTAATCTCAATATTTTTCCGAATGAGCTCTATATTTTCTAGGACTGGCTCTATGGATATCACTTTACCCTTTGACCCAACTTTTCTTGAAGCTTTAACACTCACATAGCCTCTAAATGCACCAATATCAATAAAAGTATTTCCTGCCACCAAATTTAGAGTCCTAGACTCTCTCCAAGGGTAGGACGTAAACTCTGTAACGAACCTATATATTATGTTGTGAATCAGAGCCGCTGCCGCATCGTCAATTTCATATCCGTATACAGAACTAAAGACAACCTTAGTTCTATGCACACCTTTTTTTGAACATGTGAAGTGTTTTTCGTTTCTAGGTCCAAATAACTTTAGGTCACCTAAAATAACCAGCGAGACTAGCTTTTCTTGATGTTCAATGTTCTTAATATTTAGCCTCGTCATTGCATCTTTGTAAACAGAGCTTGGTATGAACGACCATGATGGCTTAGGTACTGATAATAAGATGTAATCTTGAAGCTGACTAATAAAAATAGAGTATTTTTTAGATGCCCAGTTGATGTATTTACGCATTTTTTATAGATACCATAAGAAAAATTAAGTAGCCCGCGGAACCTAACAGTGAGTAACAAATAATTCCAAGAATAAAGTCATCATGATACGCACCAATCATCAGGCCGCAGATCTTCAAGGTTGATAAGATGACTTGCCAGAAAAGTCCTGTTTCTTGTTTGTCTCTTATCATGAGGATTTGCCCTATAGGCGATGTAATGAACTGACACGCTCCTATGATAATTAGCCATTTAAGAACTTCTCCGGCCCCACTCCATTCATCTCCCAGCATGAGAGTAATAAGGCCCTCACCAAAAAATGTCGCTATGACGACGACGGGGAATATGATAAAGATTAGTATGGCTAAGTAATTAAGCGAAAACTTTCTAAGGTTATTTATTTCTTTTTGTTCTCTCGCATTGGCTATAAATACGTTCGAAACTGCACTACCTAAAACCCTGATTGGTAAACTGACCAATTTGGTAGTTAAGAAGTATATACCTGCAGATTTTGCACCGAACACGGCAGCGATAATCAAACTCGGCAGATGCTGACCAGCACTGTTAACTAGACTTGTTGGCAGTGAGTAGTATGGAAACTTTCTAAATTCTCTTGATACAGATATTAATCGCCTAATTGATAGCCTGTTTTTTTTATGGGTTATAATTTTATCCCTGTGCATTAACATTGAGCATGTTTGACCAAGTGTCTGGCCTGCAACAAGGCCAAGTTGAGAAAACTTAAATAAAACTAGTTGAAACACCACAATGAATATTGATTGTGTAACTCTGTATCTTGACAAAGCCTTGAATTTTTTTTGCCTTATTAGCTGGTATGTTAGTACCTGATAAAGTCCTACGATTAAAACTGATAAAGGTAAAAGCCATATAACCCCTGACATCAAAGTTGGCAGAACATCTAAAACTTGCAGAACCAACACCATAAAAAATGTAAGTGAAGAAATTAAAATGGTGGAAGTCAGAGACAGAACCATCAAGTAGTGTGCTTTCAATTCACTCTTAGGGATTGGTATGGCCAATTCATATCTGAGGGTACATACAACCGAGATAATTGCGATCACTGAGGTATAGATTGAATATGCGCCGAAGTTCTCGGGTGGATACAACCTTGTTAGTAAAGGTATTGAAACAACGATCAGTATTTGAGAAATTGTTGCACCAAATGCAACGGTTCCAATTTCTCGGAAAGAAATATTCCGTATAACATTTTTTAGATTCACCACTCAAAACCCGACACAACTGCAGTGATACCGGAAGTATCCTCTAATCTCAGGTAAGGATGCATTGGCAAACTAATCACTTCTTCAGCGACTCTGTCACCGATAGG
Organism: uncultured Methylophaga sp.; assembly: GCF_947259025.1. Taxonomy (GTDB): domain Bacteria; phylum Pseudomonadota; class Gammaproteobacteria; order Nitrosococcales; family Methylophagaceae; genus Methylophaga. The sequence goes on along the minus strand of NZ_CAMYKO010000006.1, from coordinate 148,967 downwards.
AAGAGTTGCATTAATATCTGCAACTGCCGGTTGCTTATTAAGCGGTATGGGGTAATGGACTGCTGTTGGAATACCTGCGGCTTTCAGCTTGGCTTGCAGTGCATTTCTGTCTTCACTACGAATCGTGTATTGCGCCCAGACGCTAGTGTTGTGTGGTTCGATATATGGTGTTGTCAATTTGCCACGGAAACCAATGACATCCACGGAAGAAATTTTATTGATATCTTTCTGAGCGTTTTCGTGCTCTTCTGTGGCACTCAACAATTCTGTATATCTTGCCGCTACTTGATTGCGTAGTTTGATTTCGTCATCAAGAATTTCGAGTTTGGGTAACAAAATCGCGGCCTGCATGGTATCCAAGCGACTGTTGATACCGACACGAATATGGTGATAGCGCTTGTCCTGTCCATGACGGGCGATTTGTCTAATGACTTTTGCCAACTCCTCATCATTAGTGAAAACAGCACCACCATCGCCATAGCAACCCAGGGGTTTACTGGGGAAAAAGCTGGTGCAGCCAATCGTAGAGAGGTTGCAGGATTTACGTCCTTTGTATGTGGCACCAAAGCTTTGTGCCCCATCTTCAATAACTGCCAAGTTATGTTTTTTTGCTATCGCATTGATGGCATCAAAGTCAGCAGATTGGCCGTAGAGTGATACGGCAATAATGGCTTTGGTTTTGGGAGTAATAGCTGCTTCAATTTTTGAAGGATCAATGTTGAATGTGACCGGATCAATGTCAACATAAACCGGTTTAGCTCCCAGTACAGCGGGTGTTTCTGCCGTTGCTATGTAACTGAAGCCCGGCACGATAACTTCATCACCAAAGCCAATGCCGAGAGCCATTTGGGCGATTTGCAGTGCATCGGTACCATTAGCTACTGAGATGCAGTATTTTGCACCTGTATAGGCTGCGAGTTTTTCTTCCAACTCGTTGACTTCAGGGCCGAGGATGTATTTACCATGAGCAAGCACGGCCTGGATGTTGGCGTCTATTTTGTCTTTTATTCGGGCTTGTTGGGCGGCGAGGTCGATGAATTGCATGGTTATTTACTCAATTTTTTGCCACGGAAGGACACTGAAATACACTGAAAATTATTCATAACGTAGTTTGCCGTTTTATGCCACGGAATCCACGGTAATGCACGGAAGTCATATTTATTGAATAAGGCTGTTTTATTTTTTCCAACATCGTCCCTTACATACTCCGCGCATCTTCTCTAACTAAAATCAAAAAACGATAACAACAGATTCTTTTACGTGTGGTTCTGTGTTTTCCGTGGCTCGTATCATTTGCCAGTAAAATAAACCGCTCAAAAAACCAAACGCTTGACCGTCGCTTTGGGCCTTGCGAAATTAACAAGCAATCCGACCTTGAATCCTGTTGCTTTTAAATAATTAATCACTTGCGCTTCATAGGCTGGATGCAATGTTTTCACAGCTTTCAACTCAATCAACACCCTGCTTTCCACAACAATATCTGCTCGAAACTCACCCACCACCTGGCCTTTATAGCTGACATTCAGTGGCACTTCTGAATCGGTGCCAATGCCCAGCATCTCAAGCTCGTGAACCAAAGCTTTTTGATAAACGCTCTCCAGAAAGCCATGGCCGAGTTGGCGGTAGACTTCAAAAACAGCACCGCGAATCCGGTATGTAAGGTCTTCTTCCTGCATTTAACTTCCGTGTCTTTTCGTGCCTTCCGTGGCAAGTCATTTCTGCGAAACGCTCTCTATGTCAATTTTGAGAGATTGCCATCACTAAGCTGATAATTCTCTCCCGTGTGTGGACAGGTAGTTTCAGCCTCACCGCTTAGCGGCAGGTCCAGTTGTTCACCATACTCACTCATCCAACCGATTTGTTTGGCCGGGACGCCTACCATCAGCGCATAAGGTTTAACATCTTTGGTGATGACGGCGCCGGCACCGACAAAAGCAAATTCGCCGATGGTTGTGCCGCAGACGATGGTGCAATTTGCACCTAGGGTCGCCCCTTTTTTTACCAGGGTATCGCGGTATTCGTCTTTGCGTTCAATCAGTGACCTGGGGTTATGCACATTGGTGAAAACCATGCTTGGGCCACAGAACACGCCCTCTTCCAGGTGGACATTGTCATAGACGGAAACATTGTTTTGGATTTTACAACTATCGCCGATAGTCACCTTGTTACCAACGAAGACATTTTGTCCCAGAGACACACCGCGCCCTATTTTGGCACCGCTGCAAACATGCACCCAATGCCAGACACGGGAATCATCGCCTATTTGAGCCCCCTCATCGACAATAGCTGTTTCGTGTTGGTAATAGCTCATTGTTGGCTCACTTTTTCAAGTAAAGGATGGGCATTATCTGTTGCTGGCGTTAAAGGTGCCGTCCGAATGGATTCAACCGTGTCAATGGCAACTCTGTTTTCTTCTATGCCGTAACCTTTGCCGTCAAGAATCCGTTGGTAGCTTTGTGTATGCAAATCGGTGAAACCACCAGAAAATTCCAGTTCTTCTCCCTCTATGGTGATACTACGGTAGGTAAGTTTCTCACCTTGAATAGCATTCTCCGGTAGGTTTTTAGCATCAATCGATAAGAACCAGCGAACCCGGGCTTTTTCATATTCCAGATAGCCTGAGCAGGTTTTTTCATCACGATAATGGACTTCATTTTTAGTGATCTTGCCAAAAATGAAGTGCAGCATGTCATAAAAGTGAACACCGATATTAGTCGCCACACCGCCGGATTTTTCGTTGGCACCCTTCCAGGACTTTAAGTACCACTTACCTCTGGATGTCATGTAAGTGAGGTCAACATCAAACTTTTTATCAGCGGGGGCTTTTTCAACTTTTTCTTTGAGCGCCAGTATCGCTGGATGCAGCCTGAGTTGCAGGATGGAGTTAACCTTAGCGCCGTATTGTCGTTGATACTGTTCCAGCACATCCATATCAGATGCGTTGAGCACCAGGGGCTTCTCGCAGATAACATCAATGCCATTTTTCAGTGCATATTTCATATGCGGTGCGTGCAAATAGTTGGGCGAACAAATGGCGATGTAATCAAGTTTATTGCCCTGAAGTTTCTGATCCTCAACATAGGCCTCGAATTCTTCAAACTCAGTGAAGAATTCAGCTTCAGGGAAGTGACTGTCCATGATGCCGACAGAGTCGTTCACATCCATTGCCACAGATAAGGTATTACCTGTTTCTTTGATCGCTTTCAAATGTCGGGGAGCGATATAGCCAGCGGCACCAATTAGAGCAAATCTCTTCATTTTTATAACCTAGGCTTTGGTGATCTTTGCGTCAGGGTCAAGATATTTGCCTCTGGAGTCGATGATTAGACGGGCATGGGCTCTAATAGCATCATAATCAAAACGGTCATGATCGGTCGCCAGAATCACACAATCAAAGGCAGCCAGATTTTGCGCCGATGGCTCAACACTACCCAGATCAAAGTGATGTTCACGCATTTTGGGGAAGTGAGGAATATGCGGGTCACTGTATTGCACTTCGGCCCCTAATTCCTGCAGCTTTTCCATCAACTCGACCGATGGCGACTCACGCATATCATCAACGTTCTTTTTGTAGGCAATGCCAAGCACCAGAACTCGGCTGCCGTTAATTGATTTTTTGGCCTGATTCAGTGCATGAGCGACTTTGCCGATAACAAAGTCAGGCATGGATGAATTGACTTCACCGGCAAGTTCGATAAATCGTGTATGAAGACCATATTCTCTGGCCTTCCAGGTGAGGTAGAAAGGATCAATGGGAATACAGTGCCCCCCCAGGCCCGGCCCTGGATAATAAGGCACAAAGCCGAATGGTTTGGTGGCCGCAGCACGAATGACTTCATGGATATCAACGCCCATTTTGTCTGCCACCACTTTCATTTCATTCACCAGGCCAATATTCACAGCACGGTGAATATTTTCCAGCAGCTTGGTCATTTCCGCGGCACGGGTTGAGCTGACGGGTACCACCTGATCAATCACCTGGCCGTAGAGTGCCAGTCCTATTTCCTGACAGGCTGGTGTCATACCGCCACAGACCTTGGGGATGGTTCGGGTGACAAAGTCCGGGTTACCCGGATCTTCTCTTTCTGGTGAGTAAACCAGAAAGAGATCCTCGCCCACTTTAAGCCCGTTCTTTTCCAGCCTCGGAGCCAGCTCTTCATCAGTGGTGCCCGGGTAAGTGGTGCTCTCCAATGAGAAAACCTGCCCTTTGCGCAGATAGGGCACGAGTGAATCCGTTGTATCTGTTACAAAACTCAGATCGGGTTCACGGTATTTATTCAAAGGTGTCGGCACACAAATAATCAGTGCATCCACTTTTGCCGCCTGAGAGAAGTCAGTGGTGGCTGAAAATCCATTTTGCGTGGCATAGCTAATGGTGTCTGAAGCAATGTGTTCTATGTAAGACTGGCCAGCATTCAATGCGTCTACTTTTTCAGGATCAATATCAAAGCCCAGAACCTGATATCCCACTTCAATATATCTCAACATCAGGGGTAGTCCGACATAGCCCAGACCGACAATCCCTATTACAGCATCCTTGTTGTTCAGTTTATTCAGCAGTTCGTCTTTCATTTTCTTGGCTTTTTTTAGTTGATTCCTGAGCTTCTTGTCGTAAAAACTCGATTTCTGTTTTGAGTGATTCGTATTCTGAGACTTTCTGTTTAAGAAAACGCACCGTAACATTGGCTTTTTCTTCAATACCTTTGGGGGTCATCTTGTAGACATAGGCCAGTTTGTTTTTGCTATTACGGAAGTTACCTGCTTTCAATAGTCCTTTTTCAATTAGGGCCTTGAGACAATAGTTGGTCTTCCCCAGACTGATACCTAACTGACGTGCCAGCTCTCTCTGACTGATTTCAGGGTTGTCTTCAACCAGTTTAAAAATCTTGTAGCGGTATTCGTCAGTCAGCATGACATAAGCAACTTGCGTTCAATGACTGAACACTTTAAGCAAAGTCAGTTGAAAAGTAAATGCGATGTGGAAATGGGTTATGAGGAGGATGGTTTGCTTAGTGAACAGCAAACCAGGAAAGTGGCATGAATGCCTAACAATACATTCGCCCCACCTTCCCTGGAAGTGACTACTGTATTGTTACTTTGGCATCCATGCCGTATATTAAGTTAGCAATTTGAGTTTTGGTGACCAAGCCCATATTTTGGGTTTTTGTGAACTATTCGAGTGTTTCTTCGATTTTAGCTTGGGTAGAGATCCTTCGGCAGGCTCAGGATGACAGTCCACACCTAAAATTGAGTGACCAACTATGTCATGCCGACCGAAGCGGAGGCATCTTTTGCAGAGTTGGGTAAGATCCTTCGGCTTTGCTCAGGATGACGGACGATTGGCGCTCAGGATGACAACTATTCCGATGGGAACATGATCACACGTAGACTTATCAATCCTGACCGAAAAGATCACGCGTATAGACCTTTTCTCTGATATCCATAATGTCATCCGTGAGCCGGTTAGCCAGCACAACATCCGCTTTTTGTTTAAAGGTTTCCAGGTCATTGATCACAGCTGAGCGGAAGAAGGTGTCTTCTTCCAGCACCGGTTCATAAACAACAACCTCTATGCCTTTGGCCTTGATGCGCTTCATGACACCCTGAATGGCAGACGCACGGAAATTATCAGAACCTGACTTCATGACCAGTCGATAGATGCCAACGACCTTGGGGTTTCTTTTAATGATTGAATCAGCGATGAAGTCTTTGCGGGTGGTGTTGGCATCGACAATCGCTTTTATCAGGCTATTCGGCACGTTCTGATAGTTGGCCAGCAATTGTCTGGTATCTTTGGGCAGGCAGTAGCCACCATAGCCAAAAGACGGATTGTTGTAGTGAGCGCCTATCCGTGGGTCAAGGCCTACGCCTTCAATAATCTGACGGGTGTTGAGTCCGTGTGTCTCTGCATAGCTGTCTAATTCATTGAAATAAGCGACACGCATTGCCAGGTAGGTATTTGAAAAAAGCTTGATGGCTTCAGCTTCAGTTGAGTCACTATACAAAACCGGGATATCTGCTTTGATCGCGCCTTGCGTCAACAGTTTTGCAAAGATTTCTGCACGTTCACTCCGCTCACCAATAACAATTCTTGAGGGGTAGAGATTATCGAACAGGGCTTTGCCCTCCCTCAGAAATTCTGGAGAGAAAATAATATTGGGCTGTTTGTGTTGAAAACGCTCGTTGTAATCTGAATCCACGCCAGAATTGGTCAGTTTCTGCTGGAGCTGTGTGGCAAGGTTCCAGACCTGACTTCCCGGCGATGATTCAGCTTTATCCTCACTGGCGCCATTCTCTGTCATTTGAGCATGTAGCTTTTTACGTGCTGTTTGTTTGGAAAAGCTGCTGAATTTGGGCGAAAAATGGTGGTGGGTGTATGTGTTCTTGATGGATTCGGTATACCCCACTGGAACCGTAGATTTAATCACCATTGTCGCTGTTGGGTTAAAATGAAGCACATCCTCAATCACTGCTTCAACACTATCCGTATTGAAGTAATTGGTCTCAGGATCATAGTCGGTGGGTGTCGCGATAATCACGAACTCAGCGTCACGGTATGCCTGTTCTTTATCCAGCGTAGCGCTCAGTCTGAGAGGTTTATTGTTGAGAAAATCGGTGATCTCAGCATCGGATATGGGTGACACGCCATCATTGATCAGTTCGACTTTGCGGGCATCAATGTCCAGAGCAGTGACATCGTTATGTTGAGCCAGTAATACTGCCAGGGAAAGACCTACATAGCCTGTTCCGGTTACGGTAATTTTCACTGTTAGCTTCCCGTATTTTGGAAAACTAAAGTGTCACAACTCCGCTTTGCACTAACGTGACAGTTTTATGAAGTTTTTTTGAATTTTGAAACAGTCACTCGACTGTGACAGATTTAGCGAGATTCCTAGGCTGATCCACATCTGTACCTTTGATCAAGGCCACGTGATAGCTCAATAGCTGTAACAGAATGTTGTAGGTAATCGGTGCGGTGATTCGCCCTACGTTGGTCGTAGCCTTGACAACACTGAAGCTGGTTTCTGAACTGATATCACTGCGCTCATCCTCAAATACAATCATCTGGCCGCCACGGGCTTTAACTTCCTGCAGGTTGGATTTGAGTTTTTCCAAAAGATCATCCAGTGGGGCAATGGCGATCACAGGCATCATTTCGTCAATCAATGCCAATGGACCATGTTTCAACTCCCCGGCCGGATAGGCTTCTGCGTGAATATAGCTGATTTCTTTAAGTTTGAGCGCACCTTCGAGTGCAATAGGGAACATGGTTCCACGGCCCAGGAATAATGCGTGCTGCTTGTCTGCGAAGTCTTCGGAAATACGGCGTATTTCGTCTTCATGACCCAGGGCCTGGGTAATCAGGTTGGGCAGCTTTTGCAGACCACCGGCAATTTTGGCTTCACGTCCATCGTCGAGCCGGCTCTGCACTTTGCCAACACTGGTCAACAGCAGGGCTAAAGCCACCAATTGAGTGGTAAATGCTTTGGTTGAGGCAACACCGATTTCCGGGCCGGCATGAGTCAGGAAAGTGAGGTCTGCTTCACGGGTCAGACTGCTCTCGGCCACATTACAGATTGATAAGGTGGGGATATTTAATGCTTCTGAAGCTGATTGCGTGATAACGCTGACATCATTCAGATTGTCGTTGCCACTTTGCGGGTCTGTGGCGCGTCTTGATTTTCCGGTGCTCTGACTCTGACGCAATGCTTTGAGCTGGTGCAGAGCGGCCAGTGTATCTGCCGTTTCACCGGACTGGCTGATGGTGACAAACAAGGTGTGGTTTTCAATGACCGGGTTTCGATAGCGAAACTCGCTGGCCACTTCGACCTGGCAAGGCACACCAATAATATCCTCAGACCAGTATTTGGCCACCATACCCGCGTGATAGCTGGTACCACAGGCAATAATGTAGATGCGGTTGATGCTGGAGAAAATTGATTCGGCATTGGGACCAAAGCTCGACACCAGGACCTGATCCTGGGTAATACGCCCTTCCAGCGTATCAATCACTGCCTGTGGCTGGTCATAGATTTCCTTGTGCATGTAGTGGCGATGTGCACCCAGTTCGACCGATGTAATATTGAGGTTGGAATGTTTGACGGGCCGTTCAACGCGCTCACCGGTAAAGACGCTGAAGATTTCTACCTTACCCCGGGTCAGCCGTGCCACATCCCCATCTTCCAGGAAGATGAAGTTCTGGGTAACCGGTAGCAGCGCTGAGACATCAGAGGCGATAAAATGCTCGCCTATACCGACACCAATGACCAGAGGACTGCCTTTCCTGGCCGCGACCAGGGTATCCGAATCCCCTTTTGCCATGACACCCAGGGCATAAGCCCCTTCAAATGACTTAAGTGATTGCATCACTGCATCAAGCAAATCATCAGTCTCTTCCAACTGTTGATAAATTTCGTGGGCGACAACTTCGGTATCAGTTTCGGAGGTAAAGCGGTAACCGGCCTCGAGTTGCCGGGTTTTCAACGACTGATAGTTTTCAATGATGCCGTTGTGAACTACCGCCACTTTGTTATTGCAGATATGGGGGTGGGCATTATTTTCTGAGGGCACGCCATGCGTGGCCCAGCGGGTATGGGCAATACCGATTTGGCCATTGAACGGGCCGCCCAGCGCTTCGATTTTATTTTCGAGCTGTTTGATTTTGCCCATTGAACGAACGCGTTGGAGCGCATTGTCGGCATCAAGTAGGGCCATGCCGGAGGAGTCGTAACCGCGGTATTCGAGTCTTCTCAGCCCTTCCATCAGGATAGGGGCAACGTTACGCTCGGCGATGCCGCCAACTATTCCACACACGTTGAAAAATCCCTCGTTCGTTCAAAACTGCATTATACAGAACAACTGGCTTTTTTGACTCAGCGCTCTTTAAGAAAGCCAGTATTAGCGTTACGTTTTTCTCGGCTTGCTCCAACATTCACAGTGTCATCCTGAGCCTGTCGAAGGATCTTCACCCCTCTCCAAGATGCCTCCGCTCCGGTCGGCATGACAATGCCATGTCATCCTGAGCCTGCCGAAGGATCTGGCTAACTTTCCGAGATGCCTCCGCTGCGGTCGGCATGATGGTGACTCAAACACAACACTTAAAGCGCCTTATGCGCTATCTGAGTCGCTCGTTAACCAGTCGTTCAACTCACACTGTGGCTCAAAACCATCAATCGTAGACAACAGCAATTTACGGGCTTCAGCACTGTTATCGTCGTCATTGGCTGCCTCAAGCTGTTGCAGCACTTTCTCCAGTGCCGACCAGACAATGACTACTTCCTCAGCCCGCATAATTTTTGGGTGGGCGGTCTCTGTCACATTGTCACCTATCAATAGCTCTTCATAGAGCTTTTCTCCTGGGCGGAGTCCGGTAAACTGAATTTCCAGGTCACCCTCAGGGCTACCTTGTTCTCTGACACTGAAACCACTGAGGTGAATCATGCGTCTGGCCAGTTCCAGGATTTTGACTGGCTCGCCCATATCCAGCACAAACACATCACCGCCCTGCCCCATGGCACCCGCCTGGATCACCAGTTCCGCTGCTTCGGGAATGGTCATGAAATAGCGGATGATGTCCGGGTCGGTGACGGTAACCGGACCACCCGCAGCAATCTGCTCACGAAACAAAGGAACGACGGAACCGGATGACCCCAGTACATTACCGAAGCGCACCATGGTAAAGCGGGTATTTCTGCATAATTCTTCTGACTGAGCGAGCGCTTGCAGCACCAACTCTGCCAGACGTTTGCTGGCCCCCATCGTATTAGTGGGCCGAACAGCCTTGTCAGTGGAAACCAGAACAAAGGTCTCGACACCGGTCTGAATCGCAGCCTGGGCACAACTCAGGGTGCCGAAGACATTGTTGCGAATACCCTCATTGGTATTTCTTTCCACGATTGGCACATGCTTGTATGCCGCAGCATGATAGATGGTTTTCACTTGAAAATGCTGGCATACCGCACCAACCCGCTGCTGATTAAGCACCGTGCCCAAAACAGGCACCACCGGCACATCCAGATTGAATTTTTCCAGTTCTTTTTCCAGTTGATAAAGACTGAATTCACTCAACTCAAACAACACCAGTTTTTCCGGCGCAAGGTGAATGATCTGCCGACATAATTCTGAGCCTATCGACCCACCGGCACCTGTCACCATCACCACTTTGCCAGTGATATTTTTATGCAATAGCGTCTCATCTGGCGCGACAGGTTCACGCCCCAGAAGATCACCGATATCCACTTCCCGGATATCCGACACTTCTATTCGTCCTTCGGCGATATCCATCAGGTCCGGCAGCGTTCTGACATGCACCGGATAGGCCTCCAGCTTTCGCAGAATTTGACTGCGCTTGCGCCGGGATGCGGCGGGCATGGCTAATAGAACATCCCTGACTTTGTATTTTTCAATCACCCCAGCCAACTCATCAAAGGGGTAGACGGTGAGGCCATTAATCTGTTGGTGATGAATGCTGTCATTATCATCAATAAAAGCCACCGGACGCAGATGATGGCTGATTTTCAGCATCGCCACGAGTTGGGCGCCGGCCTGACCTGCCCCATAGATGAGCACTGGAGGAATATAGTTTTCAGTGTTCAGGTTCAGTCTTTCGTCGGCTCGACTATGATTGAACAGCCAGCGTGCCAGCATCCGGCTGCCCCCTACAAACAACATCATAATGACTGCATTGATGCCATAAACTGTTCTGGGTACATTCTCTGCCCACTCCCCGGCCAATAGCACCAGCACGGCAAATATCAGAGTGAACAGCATGACTGCACGGGCAATCGCCCATAAGGCATCCATACCAATGTAACGAATCACCGCACGGTAGAGACCAAACTTGATAAATACGGGAATCGCAATTATCGGTGCAGCCAGAAACAACCATAGTTGCTGTGTAGAAGGGGAATAAAACTCACCCAGACGTAGGGAGAACGACAACCACAAGGCAAACACAACAGCGACAAAATCCGTTGCTATGCTTATTACGCGCTTGGTGTGGCGGGGGCGTGACAGAAACCAGTGGCCCAGTGCGTTGTATATGGCTGACAGCTTCAAATTAACATTCCATCGATAGGTTGCCTGACATTATCCCATGTCTTCACCAAGGCTAAATTAAACTTTTGCATCCTGCATCACGTAGCTCAGGGTCTGCCGCCAGTCAGGTAGACTGATAGCAAAACGCTCTTCTAATAAACCACAGTCCAGAACAGAGTAGGCTGGTCGGGGAGCTGGCACAGGATAGTCGTCACTGCTGATTGGCTCCACTTCAGGCGCCGGATGACCGGCTGACTGCATCTCATCGAATATCGCCTGTGCGAAGTCATACCAGCTTGTCTCGCCGGCATTAGTCAGATGATAAGTACCACTGTGCGTTTGCCAAAAACCCGGACCTTGCTTCCCTGCCATTGCAATCAGCTGGGCTACGGCATCACCCAAATGTCTGGACCAGGTCGGGGCGCCTAACTGATCATTGACGATGCTGAGCGAGCTTTTTTCAGTGGCCAGCCTTTTCATGGTATTGAAAAAGTTTTTTCCTCTCGCCCCATAAACCCAGCTGGTTCTGAGAATCAGATGAGATGCCCGGGTAGCCCGTATAACATTTTCGCCAGCCAGTTTGGTCTCACCATAGACATTAATGGGATTCGGCGTATCAGTCTCTTTCCAAGGCTGGTTTTTAGTGCCGTCAAATACATAATCGGTGGAAAAGTGAATCAGCGGGATTTGCTGCTTTTCACAATAACTGGCCAACAGCCCAGGCGCGACGGCATTGATCTGATGCGCTTTCTCTCTTTCAGTTTCGGCTTGATCAACCGCGGTATACGCCGCCGCATTAATCACGATATCCGGTCTAAGCGCTGTTAGTTTGCCCTCCAGCTCATTGGCGGGCAGCATCAGGCTGATGTCATTTTGAGTGGGGGCCAGCACCTCCCCGAGGGTGCTCAAACTGCGCTGCAATTCGTAGCCAACCTGGCCCGTTCCGCCCAACACCAGCATTCGCTTCATGGGTAGACCTCAGCCTGACTCAACTTGAGTCCCTTGCTGTCTTTGTCTGACACCAGCGGCTCACCGACCAGCGGCCAATCAATCGCAAGGTCTGAATCATTCCAGATGATGCAGCGTTCATACTCCGGGGCATAAAAATCCGTGGTTTTGTAAAGAAATTCGGCGGAATCAGACAACACCAGGAAGCCATGAGCGAAACCGGGCGGCACCCACATTTGTTGATGGTTATCCGCTGACAGGATGGCACTGACATGCTGACCGAAAGTAGGCGAAGACTGACGCAGGTCAACTGCCACATCGAACACTTCACCGGCAATCACCCTGACCAGCTTTCCCTGGGGCTGCTTGATCTGGTAATGCAATCCCCTGAGTACATGCTGTGACGAACGGGAATGATTATCCTGCACAAAATCAATATCTGCACCCGTTAGCTCATGAAAAACCTTCTGGTTATAGCTTTCCATGAAAAAACCGCGCTCATCACCAAACACCCGGGGCGTGAGGATTTTGACATCCGGTATCCTGGTTTCTGTGACCTGCATCAGTAAATGGTCTCTTTCAGAATCTGAATCAGGTAATCGCCATAACCGCTTTTCAGCAGCGGCTGGGCGATTTTTTCCAGTTCCTCTGCAGAAATAAAGCCTTTGCGATAGGCAATTTCTTCGGGACACATGACTTTCAACCCCTGTCGCTTCTCAATCGTCTGAATAAACTGTGAGGCTTCCAGCAGGGAGTCATGCGTGCCGGTGTCGAGCCAGGCCATACCCCGCCCCATCAGCTCCACATTAAGCTGACCGTCTGCGAGGTAGTGCAGATTAACATCGGTGATCTCGAGTTCGCCACGCGCTGACGGCTTGAGGGAGGCAGCAATATCGACGACACGGTTATCATAAAAATAAAGACCGGTTACGGCATAGCGTGACTCTGGTTTTTTGGGCTTTTCTACAATTGAGAGCGCTTTGCCACCGGGCTCGAAGGAGACGACGCCATAACGTTCAGGGTCGGTGACCGGGTAAGCAAACACCGTCGCGCCATCCGGCTTGCTATCGGCATTGGCCATCATTGTCTCAAGCTCATGGCCGTAGTAAACATTATCCCCCAGAATCAGAGCCACCGGGTCATCAGCAATAAAGTCTCTGGCCAGGGTAAACGCCTGGGCAATGCCTTCCGGCTTTTGCTGGACGATATAGGTCAGCGCTAACCCCCAATCACTCCCATCACCCAGCAATTGTTGCAGTCTGGGTGTGTCCTGCGGTGTTGAGATAATGCATATTTCCCTGATACCAGCCAGCATCAGCGTGGAGAGCGGATAATAAATCATCGGTTTGTCGTAAACCGGAAGTAACTGCTTACTGATTGACTGCGTGACCGGATGCAGGCGCGTGCCACTGCCGCCTGCCAGTACAATTCCTTTTCGGCTGGTCATAATCCACCTCCCAGACCTAATCTTTGCTGCTGATAACTGCCGTCCATCACACGCTGATTCCATTCTCTGTTGGTTATGTACCACTCAACCGTTTTCTTCAGCCCTGAGGCAAATGTTTCCTCAGGCTGCCAGCCCAGCTCGCGGTGAATTTTGCTGGCATCGATCGCATAGCGCTGGTCGTGACCGGGTCTGTCAGACACAAACTCGATTAATTGCTTGTGCGGTTGATGGGGTGAATCAGGCAGTAACTCATCCAGAGCATCACACAGTTGGTGAACGACATCCAGATTAGTGTGTTCATTAAATCCGCCAATGTTGTAGCTTTCACCCAGGGCACCGCGCTCCAGAATCAGTTGCAGGGCTTTCACGTGATCATCAACATACAGCCAGTCACGGATATTCTGGCCGTTGCCATAAACCGGTAGCGGCTTGCCCTCCAGCGCATTATTAATCATCAACGGAATAAGCTTCTCGGGGAACTGATAAGGGCCGTAGTTATTGGAGCAATTAGTCATCACCACCGGCAAACCATAGGTATGGTGCCAGGCCCGAACTAAGTGGTCACTGCCCGCCTTAGTCGCAGAATAGGGGGAGTTCGGCTGATAAGCCGTGTCTTCTCTGAACAGGCCCGTCTCCCCCAGAGACCCATAAACCTCATCCGTCGAGATATGATGAAAACGAAAAGCCCGCGCTTTTTCTGAATCCAGGTCTGACCAAAATTTTCTTGCCACTTCCAGCAAGGTGTAGGTTCCCACCAGATTGGTTTCCACAAAGTCTGCCGGCCCATCAATCGAGCGATCGACATGAGACTCTGCGGCCAGATGCATGATGCCATCCGGCTGATACTGCTCGAAAACCGACTCCATCGCCCCGGCATCACAGATATCTGCCTGAACGAAATGATAATTCGCGTGATTTTCCACCTCGCTCAAAGACTCCAGGTTGCCGGCATAAGTGAGTTTGTCGACATTGACCACACGGTAGTCACTGGTATTGATCAAATGCCGGATTAAAGCCGAACCAATAAACCCGGCACCGCCGGTAATAACGAGAGTTTTTTCTGCCACGAGTCAGTTTTCGCTTGTAAAGAATTGCAGTAATGCTACGCGAAATTACTATTTTCAGACAAACCCAAACCAAGCTTTTGTAGTGCAGGCCCGTATCAGGATGAGCTATAGCAAGTTTGAGCAAGACATGCCCCATAAGGCTGGCTAAATAAATAGCCAGTTATTAAGCTCAGCATTCATTCTGAGATCTTCGCTTTCCCGGTTCTGAATACTCAATGTCCATTTAGGTGTGAATAACCATGACAAAAATCGCACTCATTAGTGACTTACATAATGAGTTATTGAGAGAAACGGGCAGTGCCATCCCTGACATTCAGTTAAATCGACCCGTCGATGCACTGGTCATGGCAGGAGATATAGACGTTCAGGAGCATGGTGTGCGCTATGCGATTCGTCAGAGTCGTTTGCTGGATGTACCGGTCGTCTATGTATTGGGTAACCATGAGTTTTATGATGCTCATGACAGACCTGTTATAGATAAGATCCTTGAACAAACAGCAGGCACTGATGTTCATGTCCTGGACAATGCGTCTGTTGAGATTGGGGATACCTTGTTCATCGGGGCGACATTGTGGACAGATTTTGAACTATTCGGCCTCAGCAGCAAGAACCGGGTGTTAAGCCACGCTGCTTTTAATTTGAATGATTACTACAAAATCAGGTTGGTCGATAAACCCTTTTCACCGGTATTCACGCCAACAACCTCTTCAATATGGCACGAGACAGACAAGGCCTTTATTGAAGCGGAACTAACCAGAGGCCATGATGGTAAAAGCGTGGTTGTCACTCATCATGCCCCCTCTCTGGAATGCCTGCCCGTATTTGAAAGAAAGAACCTGATATCCGCATGCTATGCCAGTCACTTGGACTGGATGATTGAAAAATACCAGCCGAATGCCTGGCTGCATGGCCACATTCATTACCCAAATCAAACCCAGCTTGGCGAGACAACTGTCCTCAGTCACCCCAATGCCTATCCTCAGTTCTCTGATATCCCTGACTATTATCAACCGCTGATTTTTCAAGTGACATAACTTCTCAGTGGTCGATGAATAAGAATCTCCCATTCCAGATAGGGTTAGCCGTCCAAAGCCATAAACCTGAATAGCAATATTCGGCAACAACTGCTCTATAAGCTGTATTCGCGCTTACTAATCAAGGGCTATTCAGGCATTATTAGCACTGGCCCCTGGGGCCTCTATCATTTCTTATTTGTTTTAAGCCAGGACGCAGCTTTGACTGCGTTCTGGTTTTTTTGTGTGCTGAGGTGAGCCTTATGACAAATACGCCCGATATCATCATTTCATCACTGGATCTGGAGAGACTTGAAGCCCTGCTCGACTCCGGTTCAGTGAACGATACGCTTGCCAGGCTCAAACTGGAAGAAGAACTGGAGAGAGCGACCATTGTGGATTCAAGACACATCCCGGAAAACGTGGTGTCGATGAATTCGACAGTTCAACTTTCAATGTCATCTTCTGAGGCACCCTTTTATTTGACGCTGGTCTACCCGAAAGATGTCAAAGAGGATGGGTCGACCTTATCCATTTTCTCGCCAATTGGAACAGCCCTGCTGGGCATGAAACAAGGTGATGAGATTTACTGGCCCAATCCCGGCGGCAAAAACATCAAAGTCAGAATTGAGAATATTCAATATCAACCGGAGCGGGCCGGGCACTATCATCGCTAGTCATCAACAATGGGGAGGTGAACTATCTGCTGTTGTCTGAACGTCATTGGGGTGACTACCCTGTTTCTATAGAACTACAGGGTCCACAAGTGCCGCTGGAAACCGCTTATTGAGGCGACAACAGGCTATGTGCCAGCAAAGTTCAAATAGTGCTGGCCCTCAGACCTTAAAAAGGGAGAGTTTTTGTTGCAGCCTGCTGGCAGCCAGGTCCAGTTCATTACCGACACCACGCAGATCCTGCGCGCCTTTGGAAGTCTGATGAGCCAGACGGGAGACCTCTGACAGGTTATGCTTAACCTCATCACACACAGCGCTCTGCTCATCAGTCGCCGATGCGATCTGTAAGGTCATTTCAGTCACTTCTTCAATCGCCAGGTTGATGTCTTTCAACACGGATTCTGCCTCTTGTGCCAGCGCCACAGTTTCCGTTACATGTTCGCTGCTGAGCCCCATCACAGCTGAAGCCTGTTGAGTACTTTGCTGTTGTGCATTGAGTTTGTGATGAATATCAACCGTGCCCTGCTGGATTTGGCTTGCCAGCTTACTCAGCTTCGCTGACACCGAAGAAACACTGATTTGAGTGTTGCTGTCAGTCGCTTCATCGGTTAGCTGAACGGCCAGGTTATTCGCCTCTAAAGCGATCCCATCCATTACAGACAAGGTCTGTGCTATTTCATGGCTATTTTTTTCCAGTGCCTGCAGCGCCACTTCGGACTCGCGAACCGATTGACTGACGCGGTTAATCGACGCGGCCTTTTTATGAACCACTTCCGTCCCTGCCGTTGCCGCATCATTAACCTGCTGGACAAATTGCGATGTTCGCTCGGCACTGTTGGCAATTTGCTGTGCTGAAGCAGCCATCTCGCTCATCGCCAGCACCATGTCCTCGATCAGGCTCTCCAGCTCCAACATCTGAACACTGGTTTCAACACTGATCTTTCGACCGTCGGCTGACAGGGAAGTGACATCACTCGCTACCGGCAACAACTGCTGAACCATATCCTGCAGTTTTTTGATAAATCTATTGAGAAGGCCAGAGAGTTTACCGGTTTCATCTCGGTTACTGATATTCAAGCGCTGCGTAAGATCGCCCTCTCCCTCGGCTATTGAAGCCACCAACTGGGTCATTTCGGTCAGTGGACGAATGCTTTTACGGGCAACCAGCCAAATTGTGACCACGCCAAGTATAGACAGGAATATGCCCAAAATGATGGTTGTGCTTATAAACCGCTTTTGTGCGGACTCGAGAAACTGTTGCTGCTTGGCCACATCTGCCATCACAATCTCTTCCGGCACTTCCAGGTAGGCGACCCAGTACTGTTCACTACCCGGCAGATGGAACGGTTTAAGCACAATGAATCGTTGTTTGGCGTTAATGATCCTGGTCTCACCAGTCATTGCTGCTTGCTTGAGGTTTTCGCTTATCGATGTCTCCAGCACACTCAGGTTCTGACCTATCAAGTCTGAATGCTGGCTGTGACCGGAAATAATCCCTCTGGGGCTAACCAGTAAAGTGCGTCCCTGACCGTTATAGAGTCCTGCATCGACATCATTAATCACTGACTGCAGGAAACTGACCGATATATCGACACCAGCGATACCGATAAACTGTCCGTCCTGTTTGATGGGGGCCACCAGACTGCTGAGCAGGACCTGGTCATTTTCTACCGGGTAGAGATAGGGGTCGATAACACAGCTCTCGCCACTTTCTTTGGAGCAGAGGTAATACTCGCCCACCCTGATACCATTTTTATCGAGTCGGGTACTTTCCAGCCCCTCAAGCAAAGCCACCGAAAAGCCGTTGAGATCTCTGGTCACATAGGGCATAAACCGTCCCGCCTCATCACTGCCCTGCGACTGCCTGGCAAGGTCATCGGCACCATCAATCGCATCAGGTTCAAAAGCCACATAGGTGCCCAGAAAATCGGGATGATCAGTCAGTGTCTGTTGCAGCATCCGAATCACCAAATCACGTTTGTTAGCCTGGTTTTCAGAATCGACAACCGCCTCTACGGCTGAGGCAGTGGCTTGTATTGCTTGCATGGCAGACTGGAGGGGCGTGGATAATTCCACTGACGTGTCGCTGGCCAGCACCTTAAGGTAATTTTCAGCCTGGCTGCGAGTGACGTCATAACTCTGACTGGAGAGCGTCTGCTTAATCTTGTCAAATTGCCAGAGGCCCACCACGACAGCCATCAACACAACGCTAAGAAGGCCAAGCCCGGCCCATAGACTGAAACGTTGCTGAATGGAAAAATGCATGCTTTGCTCCCGAGCTGCCACTGACCGACCTTTACTTGATGCAAGATCCGGCGTCAGTGCTTTCTGATAATCGGAGGCAAATCTGTCACATTTTTTGTTGCAGCGCAATCACCACCGTTTCACGCTAAGAAACCTCAATCCCCATCCTTATCATCTGGCCGACATCAACTAGCAATCAAATAAACTCATCCAGCTTTTTGTCTTTACCTCAAGGTCAGTCGCTATGAAGCACTTGAGATGTCGCTCAAAATAGCTTCCTGGCTAGTCAGCAGTTCCCCCCTTTCCTGCAGGCGAGCCGGTAACCGTTAGGATTGTTGCTCGTAGTGAGGATTTTTTTGTTGTATGGCCCCAGCGACCACTATCCCAATTTCATACAACATCCACATCGGTATCGCCAGCATAAATTGAGAAATGATGTCGGGCGGCGTAATGATGGCGCCGACCACAAATGCACCGACAATGACGTAAGCACGGGCTTGTTTCAGAGCAACGACGCTGACCATTCCCGCCGCGACCATCAGCACCACTGCCACGGGTGTTTCAAAAGCCAGGCTGAAGGCGATGAACAGGCCAATGGCAAAGTCCAGGTATTTACCAATATCAGTCATCACGGCAACGCCCTCGGGGGCGGTGCTGGTAATAAAAGCAAACACCACAGGGAATACCAGAAAATAGGCGAAGGCGATGCCGCAGAGAAACAGAAAGACGCTGGTCATGACCAGGGGAGCGACTAAATGGCGCTCATTGCTGTAGAGGCCGGGCGCGATAAAGGCCCAGATTTGGTAAAGCGTAAAGGGAGATGAAATGATAAACGCCGTCAGCATCACGACTTTGAGCGGGACAAAGAATGGCGTGGTGACCTCGGTCGCAATCATCTGTCCGCCTTCGGGTAAGGCCTGCAACAATGGTGTCGCCAGAAACTGATAAATATCGTTGGCAAACGGCACCAGTGCCAGCATCACCACCAGCATGCCGGCTATGATTTTGAGTAGCCGGTTCCGAAGCTCCAACAAGTGGCCGAAAAACTCTTCTTTGCTACTCACGTGGCGCTTCCTTCTGGCTTGGCGGTGTGGCTGTGTTGTCCGGTGTTGTCGTCTTCGGCCGCAGTGGGCTTGGCCTGTACTGATTCTGGTGCTGGGGTCTTGTTTTCAGGGTGACGAATAACGTCTGCCACAGGTTGCATGCCTTTGCGTAAGTCTTCATTGAGACCTTCATTCTGCATTTTCAACTCTTCCTGCAAACGATGCAGATCGTTATTTTTTAGCTCTTGATCGATGTCATTTTTAACATCGCTCATAAAGCCTTGCATGCGGCCCATCAGCGCACCGAAAGTCTGTGCCACCTTCGGCAGCTTATCGGGGCCAATGACAATCAGCGACACCACGACAATAACGATGAGCTCTGGGAAAGCGATATTAAACATGAATCAATAACGCGCTTTTATTGCTTGTGCTCGGCTTTGCTATTGACGCTGTCAGTGTCATTGACGGCATGCTCAATAACACTGGCGTTTTGCTCATCATTCATGGCTTGTTTAAAGCCTTTTACAGCGCCACCCAAGTCACCGCCCAGATTACGCAGTTTTTTGGTACCGAAAACCAGGGCAACCACTGCCAGTACAACCAGCCAGTGCCAAATGCTAAATGAACCCATTATCGTGTCTCCTAAAATAGTGTCGAAGTTGAAGTGCTGTTATCTCTCAGCAGGCATTGGGGTGTCAGTGGCGTGATCGCTCCAGTGTCTCACTCGGGCACTCACCAAACAGTTCACGGTAATAGCGGGCAAACAGACTCATATGCCAAAAGCCCCAGTGCGATGCCACACAAGCAATATTGCTAATCTGTTCAGATTTGTACTGTAGCTCTGCCCGGATTCGGTGCAAACGAATGTTCCGCATATACGCCACCGGGGTGATGCCCAGTACCTGTTGAAAGGCATGGTTCAGACTGCGGCGGCTGATATTCAAATTGATGCAAATATCACCAATGGTTAGCGGGTCACAGTACTGTGCCAGTGTCAGTTCACGAACTTTTTTGACGATATAACGATGAACGCGGTATTCATGGTGTCGGCTGTTATTGTTACTGGCAGCCATTAATGCCTGCACACAAACATTGAAGACACTGTCTTCAAACTGGCGCCAACTATGAGGATGGTTAATTCCCTCATCACTGTTTTTGACCATATGTTCGCTACCAATAAATAAGATGGCCAGAAGCTGACTCTGAATCGCCGGGGGCAATGCCTCAACGGGATTCACCTTAGTCATGAGAGGACGAACATCCAGCTTTTCTACTCTTTCCGCGTACTCTTCCAGTCGCTCATCAGAAATAACGGCGCAGGTGATTTCCGATGAGTGAGAGGTCCGGAATAACAGTTCATCATTTCTATCCAGCGTGATCAGCGAGTTTTTACTCAGCTTGTTACCACTCCACAGGGCATCACCCTCGACAATAGTCGGTAAACCAATGACATAACTATTGGGGGGTGGACTGGCGAGTTCATCTACTGAGCGGTTCATCGCTTCACGAAAGATCTGCATACCCTCAGAGGCGACACTGGTGATCGAACCTGAAAACTGGCCCTTGTCTAATTGTGTGTAGTCTTGCGACCACATAGGCAATGATGCCGCATGTTCCAGAACATCCGATAACTTATAGTGTATCGCTTTCGGTTTTACTTCATTGTGGTGATTGTCTACCCATATATTTTCTTGTTTCATGAGTCTCTCCCTTCAACCGGGTGCCGTAATGGTCAGACTTTATTGTTTTTATTAGAAAAGTCCTGACACTGCCTGTGTATTTATTTTTATCAGGCCAACGACTGGTCTCACCCATAATAGGTGTTTTTTCAGACTTGGATAGTAGAAATCGGCAACACTTTAATCTGGATAACTGATTGAATTTAAAGGTCGGTAATGGCATCGGGGCATGCCGGGCTTGAGCAATGAGCATCTCGGCGCATCATTCTGAATCCCCTGAATGGCTGAACCAGTTTGAGTCCCATCATCCCACGATACCGGGGTACTGTCTCTGATCCATAAGGGGTATTTGAATAAGGAGTCAGTTCAGACTGATAGCTGAACTGAACAGCAAGACTGAGTCGGTAGTTGCCAGCTCAGTAGTGACTTCAAAGCAAAAAGTTCATCACCATTCAATCGATTCATAGCAAGAATCGGCAACACAGATAGCAGATTTCAAGCTCTCCGAACACCGATGCCAGTTTTTGATACGGGAAAGATTTCCTGCTGGCTATAGTTGTTACGAAATTATTTCATCAACAACTAGCGACCCCCGGTCGGAGGAGGAGAGAGTGAGTACAGATGTAGAAACTGGCCATTACAGCCAGTCATCCCAAGTGGAAAACGGTGCGGCCTGTATTCCTGATGCCATCAGTTTTTCTGAGTCAAAGTCATCCGGTACACGTTTCGCCATTATGTTATCGGCAATCATTGTCGGTGTCACTGCCGGCACGCTGTTTAATACACAAATGTCATCGGCCCTGACCGGCATGTTCCTCTCTTTGACACTGATCGGTGGCTTCCTCTCTACATGGTCTCCCTGTGGCTATTCAAGCCTTAGTCTGCTGAGACCGGCGGGTCAATACTCGCTGGGCTCTGTTGCTCGCTGGACACCGACTTTCATTACCCATGCAATAGGTTATGCCATTGGTGCGCTGATGTTAGGTGGTGCACTTGGTCTGGTGGGTGCATTCCTTTTTGAGCAGTTGGCTTTCAGTCATATGGTTATCGGTCTGGCAGCCCTCTCAATGGCTTATGGCGCACACCAGCTGGGCTTTTTGAGAATGCCCTACCCCCAACGTCGTGCTCAGGTTCCGCATGATGCCCGTTTTCGTTTCCGCTCATCAACCATAGGTCTGCTCTATGGCTATGCCCTGGGCATGAACTACCTGACCTACGTACAGACACCGATCCTTTACATCGTGACCGGTGCTGCATTGCTGAGTGCCGATGTCACTACAGCGATCACAATCATCGCCATCTTCAACATCGGGCGCTTTCTGCCTGTTGCGGTGAACTTTTTACCTGTCACTAACCAGTCCGTGCAGGCCTGGCTGGCGAAATGGCAGGAACGTGCAGTTGAACTCGATGGATTCCTTCTGCTGTCAATCGGCGCTGCCGCATTAACCATGCTAACGCTCTGAGCAGAGACGAATTTCAATCCTTAACGCTTTATAAACCAAAGAATAGTTTGGAGGAGATATGACACTATTTAATCTTAAATCAAAGCTGCGACAACAGGGTGTCGTCGGCGGTCTTGCCGCGGCAGCAATGATGACTGCTGCTTACCCGGCTTTCGCCGATATTCCTGTCGAAAAGATGACGCTGGAAGTGGCACCACCGAGTGACTCAAAACGCGTCTATGTCACCGATCCGGGTCACTTTCAAATGACCTCTCAGGTGTTCACCATCGACGGTAACAACAACAAGATCCTGGGTATGTCTGATGCCGGTAAACTGCCTCATGTGCTGCTCGGTGATAAAGGCAACTTTATGGCCATTGCCAATACCTGGTATGACCGTATCGCCCGGGGTAACCGTGATGACTATATCGAAGTCTTTGATACCCAGACCCACGATGTGACAGCAGACATTGATATCCCTGAAGGTCGCTTCCTGACCGCTGTCTTTACCCATATGGCAACGCTGAGTACTGATGACAAGCACATGATGTTCCAGCAGTTCTCACCGGTACCGGCTGTAGGTCTGGTTGACCTGGAACAAAACCAGTTCGTCAAAATGATGGACACACCGGACTGTTATCACTTGTTCCCGGCACCAGAACAGAACGTCTATATGCACTGCCGTGATGGTTCCATGCTGAGAATCAATTACGACGATGAGGGCAATTCAACTCAGACTCACAGCAAAGTGTTCCACCCGGAAGACAGCTATCTGGTCAACGAGCCTTATTACTCAGATGTGACTAACCGTCTGGTATGGCCCGATTACGAAGGTCGTATCTATCAGGCAAAACTGACCGCTGACGGTGCTGAGTTCATGGAGCCTATCGAAGTTTTCACTGAAGAAGAGAAAGCAGACAGGTGGCGTCCAGGTGGCTGGCAGTTAGTCACTGTTCACAACGACACTAATGAGCTGTACCTGCTGGCCGATCAGCGTGGCGAATTCACTCACAAAACGCCAAGCCGTTACGTGTTTGTGATTGATGCTGATACCGGTGAACGCCTGCGTAAGATGGAACTGAATCACGAAATCGATTCGATTGCTGTCACTCAGGACGACAAACCGTATCTGTTCGCCTTATCCGCTAACGAACAGACTCTGTACACCTTTGATGCCAAGACAGGTAAGAAAATCGGTGAAACGGCAGGACTCGGCCGCTATCCGCACATTCTTACCCTGCCCCAGGATAGCGAGTAAGTCATGAACTGGCTTACTAACGATCCTGCCCTGTCAGTACTGGCCACCCTTTTTGTGGGGCTGGTACTGGCGGTAGCGGCCATTTCCAAGCTGCGAAGCCCTGACGAGTTCCAGGGTGTGGTCGACAACTACCGTTTGTTACCAGGTTTTATGGTGAAACCGGTAGCCAGGCTTCTGCCCTGGGTCGAACTGGCGTGTGCTGCGGCGCTAATGATTCCGCCCGTGCGTGAAATGGCTGCTTGGGCAGCAGTGGGACTGTTTGTGATGTTCTCTCTGGCATTGGCTATCAATGTCGGCAGAGGCCGAACCCATATCGACTGCGGCTGTGTAAGACGTCCGACCAGTCGGAGCCGCATTGGCATGTTCCATGTGCTGCGTGCGCTCTTTCTTGCCGGCGTCAGCACTTTCATCGCCATGAGTTCACTGGAAGTCGCCAGTGTTCCCCTCGCATCCTGGCTCATCGCTGCCGCTGCGGCAGCCATGCTCGCCATGCTCTATGTAGCTGCTGATGTGATGGTGGGACTGCCGAATTCCCGCGAATCAAGAACTTAATTTTTTACTGAGGAAATTCACAATGAGTATCGATATTCTTGTTGCTTCAAATGTGCTGCTGTGGGCCGCTTTCCTGGCTTTGGCTGCATTGATGGTCGGTGTTATCCGACAAATTGGTCTGCTGCATGAACGTTCAGCACCGCTGGGCGCGATGATGGTGGATCACGGACCCGAAATCGGTGACAAATCACCGGTCTTCAACGTTAAAACCTTCACCGATGAAAAAGACTTGCTGGTCGGTCGCGCTATCACGCCGGGACGCCCAAGCCTGTTGATGTTCACCGGTCCTTCCTGCCCGGTTTGTGCCAAGCTGCTGCCAATCATTCGTGATGTCGCAGCAACAGAGGGGGCAGACGTCATTCTGATTAGTGACGGTACCGCTGCTGAACACCGCGAATTCCTCAGCAACCACCCGCTGAAAGATGAGTATTACGTGAACTCACCAGAGATTGGTATGCGCTACCAGGTTTCGAAAGTGCCTTACGGCGTACTGCTGGATGCCGATGGCGTGATCAAAGGCAAAGGCCTGTGCAACACCCGTGAACATGTTGAAAGCCTGTTTGAAACGGTTCGGCTGGGTCACGCTTCACTGCAGAGCTACCTCAAAGACAGCTCTACCGCTAAAGAAGTGGCAGTGGGCGAGCAACTGCACTAATCATTGATTTGAGAGTAGAACCAAAAATATAACGGAGAAGGCAAATGACAAAGAAATTAGGATTTGACGCTGCTATTGAAAAACTGAGCCGTCGTACCGCTAACAAAACCGGTCGACGTGGTTTTGTCGGCAAACTGGGTGGCTTCCTGGTAGGCGCCACTTTGCTGCCCTTGTTACCAGTTGATCGTCGTGGTCGTCTGAAAGAGGCTCATGCTGCGGATGCCAGTAACCTGGATGCAGCCAGAGCCGGTTGGCAGCCACAGGATCAGGACCCGCAAGCCTGTGACTACTGGCGTCACTGTTCTATCGACGGTAACGTTTGTGACTGCTGTGGCGGTACGCTGACTTCCTGTCCTCCGGGCACCAGCCTGTCCCCCAGTTCCTGGGTTGCCAGCTGTTATAACCCGGGTGACGGTCAGACCTACCTGATCGCTTACCGTGACTGCTGTGGTAAGCAAACCTGTGGTCAATGTGCGTGTCTGAACACAGAAGGTGAGCTGCCGGTTTACCGTCCTGAGTTCTCTAACGACATCGTATGGTGCTTTGGTGCAGAAAATGATGATATGACTTATCACTGCACTATCTCACCAGTTGTTGGTAAAGCCAGCTAAGTTGGCCTGAGGCATTCTCTTATCATGAAGATCAGAAGCCTCGTCATGTTGGCATGCACGGTATTGTCCGTGCATGCCAGTTTGGCCGATGACAAAATCAAGCGGAGTGACTATCATCGTCCCGAAGCCATTCCGGCTCCGGCATCTAATCCGCTCACTACAGAAAAAACGACGCTGGGGAAAACCCTGTTTTTTGACGCGCGTTTGTCCCGAGATAAAGGTATGTCCTGTGCGACCTGCCACTCACCGGATCATCGCTGGAGCGATGGCCGTGTTGTGCCGCTGGGTTCTGAAGAACTCGAGCAGCCAAGACGAACGCCCACGGTCATGAACAGCGCCTGGCTAACAGCATTAATGTGGGATGGCCGTGCCAACTCACTGGAAGCACAAGCAGTGCTTCCTATCACTACGCCGCATGAAATGAACTACAACATGAAACAGTTGGTTGAGCGGCTGGGTGAAATCAAAGGTTATCAGCCGCTGTTTGAGGCGGCCTATGGCGATGCTGAGATTAATACGCAGCGAATTGCCATGGCGCTTGCCACTTTTCAACGCACGCTGGTGTCCAATATTTCAAGCTTCGACCGTTGGGTAGAAGGCGATGAACAGGCTATCAGTACCAGTGCACAACGCGGTTTTGAGCTGTTCAACGGTAAAGCACAGTGCGCTGCCTGCCATAAGTCTTGGCGTTTCACCGATGACAGCTTCCACGATATCGGTCTGGATAGTCCGGATCTGGGACGTGGTAAAGCGATACCGGTGGAGGTGACGATAATGCAACATGCCTTTAAAACACCGACATTGCGTGATCTGCCTGAAAACGGACCCTATATGCATGACGGTTCGATGACCGATCTGGAAGCAGTGATCAAACACTATGAAGACGGCGGGATTGAGAGGCCCAGCCTGTCCAAGGAAATGAAGCCGTTTGAACTCACTGAACAGCAACGAGCCGATCTGATTGCCTTTCTGAAAACGCTGGATGGCGGCCCATTAGCTGTTGAACCACCTGCATTACCTAAGGAGTAGTCGTCGTGAGCAGCGAACACAAACGTTGGTTGATGGGCCTGGCGCTTATCATCACCACACTCCTCTCAATGAGTGCCAGTGCCGCCGGGCAGGTGAGCGACTCAGCGCCGGTGGTTCACAATATGTCTCTGACCCACCATGATTTTGAAGACTGGTCGTTCACCCCTAGCGCCAATGACACACTGGCGATCACTAATAAATCTGATGTCGCACACAGTATTTATATCACCTACCCCGACGGCACTGTGGTGAATCTGGATGTACAACTTCCGGGGGAAACCTTCACCTGGACGATTCCTGAAGCAGGTGATTATGTGCTGCAGTGCTGGATTCATCCCGTCATCCGATCAGAAATGACAGTGTCTCCCTAGCGTTTTTGCAGTTTGTCTGCAGGAGTGTCTTTATGGCTGAACAAAAACAGAACAGCATGGTTAAGCTGGAAGACCCGGCAAAACGGGAAACCTTCCGCCAAATATTCAAACGCTTTGGCGTGGTGCTGGTCGGGAGTATTATCGGTCAGTCGATGATCCTGTCCCGGCCGTCACGTGCGGCAGAGGCATTGCGTCCACCAGGTGCATTGCCGGATCTTGACTTCGACTCCTCATGCATCCGCTGCGGTTTGTGCGTTGAGGACTGCCCGTACGATATTCTTAAACTCGCCAGTTGGGCTGATCCTGCCCCTCAGGGCACACCCTTTTTTGTGGCGAGGGAAGAACCTTGCCGCATGTGTAAGGATATCCCCTGTGCCAAGGCCTGTCCCACCGGCGCCCTGGATCGTCACATGACCGATATCAAAAAAGCCGATATGGGCGTGGCGGTGCTGGTCGACCATGAAACCTGCCTCAATTACAAAGGCATGACTTGCAGCATTTGCTGGCGGGTGTGTCCGATTCGCGACGAGGCCATCACGCTGGAACCTATTGAGTCTGAAACAGGTAGGTTGCTCATCCCCACCGTACATTCCGATACCTGCACTGGCTGCGGTACCTGCGAAAAACATTGCGTATTGTCAGAAGCCGCTATCCGGGTATTACCGCGTGAACTGGGCCTGGGCCTGTCAGGCAGGAACGCAGTAGGAAGGAGTTAGCCATGCTAGCGCGCTTTGGTCGAAGCCTTTACCGGCATCGCTGGCTGTTAATGCGCCGTACGGTGCAGATCAGCATTTTATTAGCATTTATTGTTCAAATACCGGGCTACGGTAAAATTGCACAAGGCAACTTATCCTCCAGCATCTTGTTCGGTGAACTGAAGCTGACCGATCCCTTTATTCTGCTTCAGTCTTTTTTTGCTGGCTCCTCGATCGCACTTCCCGCTTTGCTGGGGGCTATCATCGTGGGCGGCTTTTATGCTTTTTTAGCCGGCAGGCTTTATTGCAGCTGGGTTTGCCCCATCAATTTATTAACCGATCTGGCTTACTGGTTACGTAAAAAATTCAAGATCAAAGGCAATATGAGCCTGTCTCGCAGTCTGCGTTTATGGATATTGGCATTATCGCTGGTCTTGTCTTTGCTGGGCGGCACTTTGGCCTGGGAAATCGTCAACCCAATCACTCGATTCCAACGTGAATTGATGTGGTTTTCCCTAAGTGGTGCCATGTTGCTCGGCAGCTTATTTCTCTTTGATTTATTTGTCAGTCGCCGCGCCTGGTGCGGGCATCTTTGTCCGGTAGGCGCCTTTTATGGTCTGCTGGGTCGCTATGGTCGGCTCAAAGTCACGGCGACCCCGACCGAAAGCTGCGATAGCAGTGGCTGTTCACGCTGTGTCGCTGTCTGTCCTGAACCGCATGTGCTCGCACCAGTGGTCGCCAAACAGGCACAATCTGTCACCTCAGGTGATTGCACCCGTTGCGGCGCCTGTCTTGATGAGTGTCATGAAGGTTCACTGTCGATGAAGCTGGACTTGGTGGGAATGGTTAGTAAAAAGACTGATCAATAGGGCTGTAAAAACAGGCCCCTTACCACTACTTTTTGCCGCTGATTCTGCAATAGCCTTATGGCACTTCTATAGTGCTGGTAATGACAGCCAGTTCAAGTCAATTGTGGAGCAGATAGCTTTGACATCACTTCGCAGGCTAGCTTGAAACGCTCTTTCCCGCTCGTTTTCAGCCTACAGCATCGTCGTGAATAGATCCGCTGTGATGACTGACATGCAGGCGGTTGGGGAGTGAGATGGGTGTTTTCTTGTGGTCGCCAGAAAGCGGCCTAGAAGCGGTCAGAAAAAAGATAAAGGTGGGTGGCGCTAACCACCACACCCTTATCCAGGGGTAAAACAGCGATTAGTCTTCTAACTTCAAGCTGCCACGCATCATAAATGTATGACCCGGGAATGAGCAGAAGAAGGTGTAGTTTTCACTGGCGTCTAATGCACTCACGTTAAACGTTGTAGAGGCACTTTCACCACCACCGATGATTGGCGTGTAAGCGATAACACGGTCATCATCTTGTTGAAGAAAGTTATTTTCAATGCCTTTGGTCGAGCCAGCCTGGGCCACCGCATTGACATCTGCTGTCTTGGACAAAACCCAGTTATGGCCGAGCCCTTCTTTAGACATTTCGCCAGTGTGTTTGAAGTTAACAGTAAACTCTTCACAATCAGACGGAACACTAATCGCTTTTGTATCGTAAGCCCATGTATCACCGGCAGAAACGTCTACTTCACAGGTGTTTGCACTGGCTAAGTTGGGTAATGCAAAAGCCAAAGGGATAAGAAAATAAGAAAAACGCATATTAACTCCAAAAAAAATACCAATCAGGACGATTAAGTGTAATAGCGGTATTTAAAAGGCAGTAGCAAAAATGCGCATTGATCACGTGCAGGGACGCTGATTGACTGTTCTTTATGAAGCCCAACGACAAATATGGGTCGTGGTAGCTTCTCTGTTTGAATAAATTTGCCGAAACGAGGCCAGAATTATTCGACCAGTGCAGAAGGTGTGGAGGACGCCATAACAATGAAAGGGTTCAGTGGAGGCGTATGGAGATGTGGCGCGCCCGGCAGGACTCGAACCTGCTACCCTCGGCTTAGAAGGCCGATGCTCTATCCGGATGAGCTACGGGCGCATGGAGTTTTCTGTCTAAGCGAGGATTATGAAATAAGGTTAGGAAGTGGTCGGGGCAGAGAGATTCGAACTCCCGACCCTCTGGTCCCAAACCAGATGCGCTACCAGACTGCGCTATGCCCCGACTTATTTCGAAGACGTCATCCCCGAAGAAGCCGAAATGATACGTCCTTACCCCAGAGGAGTCAATCTCTGATTTGATATTTTTTGCTGTTCCGGCTGCATCATGCGATCATAAGCGCTTTTGCATGACCGGGAACCCTGAATGAGCGCCAAGATTATTGATGGCAAGGCTGTCGCTGCCGATCTTAAACAACAACTAAAACAGGCCACCGAGGCAAGGATTGCAGCAGGCAAACGCCGTCCCGGTCTGGCTGTTGTACTGATTGGTGACAACCCGGCATCAAAAGTCTACGTAGGCAGCAAACGCCGTAGCTGTGAGGAAATCGGCTACAAATCGGTCGCTTATGATATGCCGGATAACACCAGCCAGGATGAACTGCTGGCGCTCATCGACCAACTCAACGCCGATGATGAAATTGACGGCATTCTGGTACAACTCCCTCTACCCCAGCATATTGATGGTGAAACCGTTATCGAGCACATCGCGCCTCATAAAGATGTCGATGGTTTTCACCCCTACAACATAGGCCGGCTTGCCCAGCGTATGCCGGTTTTGCAGCCCTGCACCCCCAAAGGCATTATCACTCTGCTGAAAAGTACCGGTGTCGATCTGAAAGGGCAGGAAGCGGTGGTAGTCGGGGCTTCCAATATTGTGGGCAGGCCGATGGCTTTGGAATTATTGCTGGCAGGTTGCACCACCACGGTTTGTCACCGCTGGACCACCAACCTGGAAGAACAGGTCAGACGTGCTGACGTGCTGGTTGTCGCGGTCGGCAAGCCCGGCTTTATTCCCGGCGACTGGATTAAACCCGGTGCCATCGTGATTGATGTCGGTATCAATCGTCTCGATAACGGCAAGCTGACCGGTGATGTTGATTTCGAAGGGGCGAAGGAAAAAGCGTCATGGATTACGCCCGTCCCCGGTGGCGTCGGCCCCATGACGGTGGCGACCCTGCTGGAAAACACCCTGTTTGCGGCAGAGCAGCTGCATAATCAGTAGGGATTAGGGCACAGAGTTACCAGTATCAAGGTCAGACTCTGTCAAAGAAACTTTCGCGCCCCAGAGATGCCTCCACTGTGGTCGGCATGACAGCGCGTTGTCATCCTGAGCCTACCGAAGGATCTGACTCCCTGTTAGAGATGCCTCCACTGCGGTCGGCATGACAGCGCTGTGTCATCCTGAGCCTGCCGAAGGATCTTTACCGACTCAAAGATGCGGATTACCCTGCACAAAGTGATAAAAACTCACTATGGCAGTGACGATTAACAGCAGACCGCCAAAGACGATGATATAGACAGCAGCGCTCATAAAAAACCGAGAAAGCCGGGTATCCTGCTTGAATAGCTTCTTCCAGATGCTGTTTTTCGAATTCGCACTCATCGTCAAATCTTTTTTCTTGATTACATGCCTGAAAGGTTAACGACGCCGCCAACTGGTCTTGCCAGCTGAATCCTCGAGCACAATGCCCCTATCAGTGAGTTGGTCACGAATCTCGTCGGCACGGGCCCAGTTTTTATCCGCCCGGGCCTGGTCCCGCTCAGCGACCAGCGCATCAATCTCCGTGGCCTCATCATCTGAGTCGACATCGCCCACCAGGAAGGCATCGGCATCCTGCTGGAACAGCCCCAACACATCACCGAATGAGAGCAACAGGCCGGCATAATAGCCAGCTTTGTCATCGCCCTGCTCCAGGGCCTTGTTCAACGCCTGCCGTACATCGGCCATCACAGATAAAGCCAACGCGGTATTAAAGTCATCATCCATCGCTTCTTTAAAGCGTGATGCAAACTCTTCGTCGTTATGCCAATCAACATCGGACTGTGGCTCAATATCACGCAGCGAGGTGTAAAAACGGGTCAGCGCCGCCTTGGCCTGCTCCAGTTGATCCTCGGAATAATTCAGGGGGCTGCGGTAATGACTGGAGAGAATAAAGTAGCGCACTGCTTCGGCGGGGTAATTGGCCAGTACTTCGCGCACGGTGAAAAAGTTACCCAAGGATTTGGACATCTTCTCATCATCAATGCGAACAAAGCCGTTATGCATCCAGTAGTTCACCGACTGGCAACCATGCGCACCCTCGGACTGGGCAATCTCATTTTCATGATGCGGGAACTGAAGGTCCTGGCCACCGCCATGAATATCAAAGTGTTCGCCCAGGCAATGCGCGGACATCGCCGAACATTCGATATGCCAGCCGGGACGACCGCGGCCCCAAGGCGAGTCCCAAGCGGGTTCGTCAGCCTTGGCAGCTTTCCATAATACGAAGTCCAGTGGATCGGTTTTGGCTTCATTGACGGCAACCCGCTCACCGGCGCGCAGTTCATTCACATCGCGGCCGGACAATTTGCCGTAATCGGCAAACTCACTGACATCGTAATAGACATCACCGTTGTCAGCTTTATAGGCCAGGCCTTTATCGATCAGCGTTTCAATCATCGCCAGCATTTCATTCATCGACTCGGTGGCTTTGGGCTCCAGATCCGGCCGCAAAACGCCCAGCGCTTCAGCATCCTTGTGCATCTCATCAATATAGCGCTCTGTCAGCGCGGTAATGCTTTCACCATTTTCTGCAGCCCGCTTGATGATCTTGTCGTCAATATCGGTGATATTGCGCACATAAGTCACGTCATAGCCGACAGCACGCAGGTAGCGGGTGACCACATCAAACACCACCATCACCCGGGCATGACCAACATGACAGAGGTCGTACACGGTCATACCACAGACGTACATATTGACCTTGCCTGGCTGCAAAGGCGTGAATTCTTCTTTCTGTTTAGACAGGGTGTTGTGAATTTTCAGCATTACTTACTTTTTGAATCTCTTAAACCAATGGTCATATTGAATACCGGCGTAGCAGCGCTGTGATCATAGCGGTCACTGACAAAATAGCCTTCGCGTTCAAACTGGAAAGCGGTTTCCGGTTCACAGTCCACAATAGCAGGCTCGGCAAGGGCCTTAATCACCTGTAAAGAATCAGGGTTCACATCATCCAGATAATTACCGGTCTGTTTGCCCGGCGCTTCCGCAGTGAATAACCTGTCGTATAAGCGCAGCTCGACTTCTTTACCCTGCGTCGCTGACACCCAGTGAATCACGCCACGTGGCTTCATTTCCGGCGGTGGGTTCTGGCCTACGGTATCGGGCACCAGTGAGGCGATGACTTCAATCACTTCACCCTGGTCATTTTTAATAACCTCATCGGCCTTGATCACATAAGCACCACGCAGACGCACAAAATCCCCGATCACCAGGCGCTTGAACTTCTTGCGGCTCAGCGTGGTGTCTTCGGTGAAGTCCGACGCATCAATATAAATGGTGTTGGTGAATGGCAAGGCACGCTGGCCCATCTCTTCCTTTTGCGGATGATTGGGGACATCCAGCCATTCCACATCGTCAGCCGCGTTGCTAATGGTGACTTTAAGCGGTTTGAGCACGCACATGGCACGCGCAGCGTTTTCATTGAGATCACTGCGGATCTCGAATTCCAGCTGCGCAATATCCACCACACCGTCGGTTTTGGCGACCGCCAGACCGTTGCAGAATTCACGCAGCGCCGCCGGGGTAAAGCCGCGTCTTCTCATTCCGGAAATGGTGGGCATTCTGGGGTCATTCCAGCCATGCACAATATGTTCATCGACCAGTTGTTTCAGATTACGCTTACTGGTGACTGTGTAATTGATATTGAGCCGGCCGAACTCGTACTGTTTGGGTTTGGAAGGCACCGGCAGGTTTTCGATAAACCATTCATATAAAGGCCGGTGATCCTGGAATTCCAACGTGCAGATACTGTGAGTCACGCCTTCAATCGCATCACCCTGACCATGCGCAAAATCGTAGCTGGGATAGATACACCATTTATCGCCGGTCTGATGATGGGCTTTTTTACGAATGCGGTACAGAATCGGATCCCGCAGGTTCATATTAGGCGAGGCCATATCGATTTTGGCGCGCAATACACAAAAACCTTCCTCGAACTCGCCCTGCTTCATTTTTTCAAACAAAGCCAAGTTCTCGTCAATGCTGCGCTCACGGTATGGCGACGGCTTGCCCGGTTTGGTGGCCCAGCCGCGATATTCACTGGCCTGTTCCGGCGTCAGATCGCAGACATAGGCTTTACCTTGTTCAATCAGGTGCACAGCCCAGTCATAAAACTGATCGAAATAATTCGAGGCATAGCGCACCTCGCCCGCCCACTGGAAGCCCAGCCACTGCACATCTTCCATGATGGCCTCGATATATTCCTGCTCTTCCTTGGCCGGGTTGGTGTCATCAAAGCGCAGGGTGCAGTCGCCACCGAACTCTTCAGCCAGGCCAAAGTTCAGGCAAATCGACTTGGCATGACCAATATGCAGATAGCCATTGGGTTCAGGCGGGAAACGGGTGACGACTTTTCCGCTTAACCTGCCACTATCAATGTCTTCCTGAATAATGGGCCGTATAAAATTATGGTTCGCAGCTGATTCCGACATACCGAATGATCAATTTCCGTAAAAACGCGCATTATACGCTTTCAGCCCTGTCGGGTCACAGCGCTGTTTGACGAATGCTGGTCGCTTGAATCTTTGAGATGCTCTATCATGACGATTTTGACTGATTTCGGACGCAAACCATCATGAAACTGTTCTATCGCCATCTCGCCCCCCTGTTTTTCGCTTCTTTTTCGCTGGCGGCAAATGCTGAAAGCGCGACATCGCCTCAGGTTCAGCTGGAAACCAGCATGGGCAACATCGTTATTGAACTTAACCGGGACAAAGCCCCAGAGACTGTTGCCAACTTTATCAGCTATGTCGAAGACGGTTTTTATGACGGCACCATCTTCCACCGTGTGATTGAAAACTTCATGGTTCAGGGCGGCGGCTTTGATCAGAACTTCCAGCAAAAACAGACCAAAGCACCGGTCCAGAATGAGGCCGATAATGAGCTCAGCAACAAACGCGGCGCCGTTGCTATGGCTCGCACCAATGATCCGCATTCCGCTACCGCGCAGTTTTTTATCAATACCGTCAATAATGACTTTCTGGATTTCAAAGGCAAAACACCTAGCGGCTGGGGTTATGCCGTCTTCGGTGAAGTCGTTGAAGGCATGGATGTGGTCGATAAAATCCGTGAAGTCGAGACCACCATGCGTGGTCCGCACCAGGATGTGCCTGCCGAAGATATCGTGATTATTAAAGCCAGCGTGCTCTAGTCCGACTTGCCCTGCCTGCATCCCGCGGGCAGGGCTCTTATCATGCGCAGACTGTTTATTTCCGATCTTCATCTGAGCCCAGCTCGTCCAGAGCTCACGCAACTGGCCTGTGACTTTCTGTCTCAGCAGCAGGGCAAAGTGGATGAGCTCTATATCCTCGGCGATATATTCAATACCTGGCTGGGCGATGACCTGGTGCCGGTGGAGTTCAACACCTTTGTCGATGAGCTGAAGCAGCTGACGTCGTCCGGCATTAAATTATTCCTGATGGTGGGCAACCGCGATTTTATGCTGGGCAAGACGTTTGCTGCTGAGGTGGGTGGCACACTTATCGAAGATGGTTATCCGCTAACTCTGGGCCAGCAAAAAGCACAGCTGATGCACGGCGACAGTCTGTGCATTGACGATATCAGCTATCAGCGTTATCGGCGGGTGGTCAGGAACCGCTTTTTACAGTGGTGTTTCCTCAGGCTGCCAGCCCGTTTCCGCAATAATATCTCGGATCAGATCATTGCCAAGAGCCGCCAGAAAAAGCAAAGTAAAACCGCGATGATTATGGATGTGAATCAGGGCGAGGTGCAGCGCTATATCAGTGAACAAGATATTGAGCTGCTGATTCATGGCCACACCCACCGGCCAGCCATACATCAGGTCGAATCTTTCAATGGGCGAAGCGCTTACCGGGTCGTGTTGGGTGACTGGACTGATAAAGTCAGCTACCTGCTGGCCGATGATCAGCAACTGACGTTACATGATCATCGGCTGCCGGAAAGCAAACAAAGCTTAAGACTGGCCTGATTCCTCAAGAATTGTTTTCAGCCGCTGCGGTGGCACATAACCGGGCAG
Organism: uncultured Methylophaga sp.; assembly: GCF_947259025.1. Classification (GTDB taxonomy): domain Bacteria; phylum Pseudomonadota; class Gammaproteobacteria; order Nitrosococcales; family Methylophagaceae; genus Methylophaga. The sequence goes on along the minus strand of NZ_CAMYKO010000006.1, from coordinate 113,049 downwards.
CATCTGCCCGCTTTCCAGGAAGATCGCCGGTGTCCCCTGGACACCCAGCTGGCGGCCAGTGTTGAACTCCGCTTCCACTGGGTTGCTACAGGTTTTAGTGTCCAGTTCTTCACCTGCTTTGGCGCGGGTCATCGCATCCTGACGATCCTCATGACACCAGACAGTCACTGCATCATCATAAGATTCCGAGCCGATGCCACCGCGGGGGTAAGCCATATAGCGAATACGGATCCCCAAATCCTGATACTTTTCGATTTGAGAGTGCATCTTACGGCAATAAACACAATCAATATCGGTAAAGACGGTCAGGGTGTGCTCAACCTCATCCGGCTCGAAAATGATCATGTCTTTTTCATCCAGACCATCAATGATGCCTTTACGCAGGCTGACTCTGCGCTGTTCGGTGAGGTTAGTTTTTGATTCCAGTGATACAAGTTCGCCCTGCATCACATAGCGGCCATCGGCAGTGAAGTAAATAATCTCGCCGTTGATGACCGCCTCATACAGGCCGGTATCACCAACCGCTTGCAGGCTGTCGAAATTGATATCCGGCAGGTTTTGTTTGAGTTGCTGTTTCAGATCATCGATCTCGGCTGCCTGAGCCGGTGCCAGCCACAGCAGCGGCAGCAGTATCAAAATTTGTTTGAGCATTTAATTTCCTAGTCTCTGAAGTTATTAAACTGCAACGGCATATCGATGCTGTCATCATCTTTAAGCATGGCCATCACCGCCTGCAGATCATCACGCTTTTTGCCAGTCACGCGCACGCTTTCACCCTGCACGGCGGCCTGCACCTTGATTTTGCTCTGTTTGACCAGTTTGACGATTTTACGCGAGAGATCCTTATCGATGCCTTCACGCACGATCACATCCTGCTTGCGCATTTTGCCGTGACCCACCGACTCCTTGATTTCCAGACAGGTCAGTTCGATACCCCGTTTGACCAGTTTCAAACGCAGGATATCCAGTAATTGCTCCAGTTGAAAATCACTGTCGGCTATCAGGGTGAGCACTTTGTCCGACTGTTCGACGCTGGCCTCGGTTCCGCGGAAATCAAAGCGGTTACGTAGTTCGCGATTGGTCTGATCAACCGCGTTGGTCAGTTCGTGTTTATCGACTTCGGAAACAATATCAAAAGAAGGCATGGCCGCTCCGGCTAATTAATTTGAGCGGCAAGTTTAACACCCGTCACAGACATCGTCAGCCGCGCGGATGATGCTCACCATGCAGTTGCTTTAGGCGCGCTTTGGCAACATGGGTATAAATCTGTGTAGTCGAAAGATCGGAATGCCCCAAGAGCAGTTGCACCACCCGCAGATCAGCACCGTGATTCAACAGATGGGTGGCAAAGGCATGCCGCAGCGTATGCGGGGATAAAGGCTTATCGATATGCGCCTGACTGGCATAACGCTTGATCAGATACCAGAACGCCTGACGGGTCATCGCTTTACCACGGCGGGTGGGGAAAAGATCATCGGTGACCTGGCCGTTCAATACCCCCGGCCGGCCCTCAATCAGATAGTCCTGCAGCCAGTCCAGTGCCACTTCACCCACCGGCACCAGGCGTTCCTTGTTGCCCTTACCGATACAGCGGATCAGGCCCTGACGGGTATTGACCTGCTCCTGTTTCAAAGAAACCAGTTCCGATACCCTCAGACCCGTGGCATAGAGACACTCGAGCATAGTGCGGTCACGCAGCCCCAGCGGATCGGTGATATCAGGCTGGGCCAGCAAATCTTCCACTTCCTGCTCGGTCAGGCTATCCGGCAAGGGTTTGCCCAGACGCGGCGATTCCAGCTGCGCAGTGGGATCACTGTCGCGAAGTTCTTCTCTTATTAAATAACGGTAAAAGCGTCTTAATGAGGATAACAGCCGGGCTTCACTGCGAACCTTGCGTCCCTCACGCATGCGCTGACTCTGGTAGCGCTGGATATGCTGCTGGGTGGCGGCAGCGAGATCGACATCAAACTGACTGAGCCAGCCGGCAAAAGCCAGTAAATCACGCCGGTAGGCTTCCACTGTATTCTCGCTGAGGCCCGACTCCAGCCACAGACTGTCGAGAAATTGCTGCAAATGGCGGCTGGGTTCTGCTTTGACTTGCTGTTCGCTCATAGTGCCGTCAGATTAGCAGCCAGCAACAAAAAAGGGCAGTGGAAAACCACTGCCCTTTTTGGCTTGCAGACTTGGCGTCGTTCGGAAACTTACAATTTTTCCTTGATACGCGCTGCTTTACCGGTCAGGTCACGCAGATAGTACAGTTTAGAACGACGAACATCACCACGGCGTTTCACCTTGATGCTGGCGATAGTCGGGCTGTGAGTCTGGAATACACGCTCTACGCCCACACCGCTGGAGATTTTGCGGACAGTGAATGCAGAGTGCAGACCACGGTTGCGTTTGGCAATCACAACACCTTCGAACGCCTGTTCACGCTCACGATCGCCTTCTTTGATTTTGACATTGACTATTACAGTGTCGCCTGCTGTAAATTCAGGGACATCCTGTTTCAATTGTTCAGCGTTAAGCTGTTCGATAATGTTACTCATTGTTCAACTCCCAACTAATCCTGCCCGCTCTCGGCAATAAACTCTTCTAATAGCGCCTGCTGCTCATCGGTCAATGTTTTATCTGCCAACAAGTCAGGTCGTCGCAACCACGTTCGTCCCAAGGACTGTTTCAGGCGCCACTTGCGAATCGCTTCGTGGTCGCCCCCCAGCAATACCCCGGGTACTGACTGGTCAAATAATTTTTCCGGTCTGGTGTAATGCGGGCAATCCAGCAGGCCTGCCATGAAGGAGTCCTGCTCAGCAGAATTTTCATCCCCCAGTACACCGGGTAATAATCTGGCGACACCGTCAATCATGACCATAGCTGCCAGTTCACCACCACTGAGGACGTAGTCACCAATCGACCATTCCTCATCAATCTGTTTTTCAATCAGGCGTTCGTCAATACCTTCGTAACGCCCGGCAACCAGAATCAGTTTATTTCTGCTTGCCAGCTGTTTCAGCGCCTGCTGATCCAGCTTTTTGCCCTGTGGTGACAGGTAAACCACCTTGGCGTCGTCACCCATTTGCTGCCTGGCTGCGTCAATCGCATCATTCAGCGGGGCGACTTTCATCACCATGCCGGGTCCACCACCGTAAGGCCGGTCATCCACTGTGCGATGCCGATCCCGGGTAAAGTCCCGCGGGTTCCAGAATGTCAGGTCCAGAATGCCCTGACTGACGGCCCGGCCGGTCACCCCGTACTCGGTAATCGCATCAAACATTGGCGGGAACAGAGAAATGACGCCCAGGCGCATGCTCTGTCCCATTTAATAATCTTTGCCCCAGTCAACCTGTATTAATTGCTGCTCCAGGTTCACCTGCTTGACCACTTCATCCAAAACAAATGGAATCAGCCGATCTTTGTCCTGGTCATCCGCTTTCACCACCAGCACATCATTGGCGCCGGTTTCCAGCAGATGATCAACTTGGCCCAGTGCATCGCCCTCCAGGTTTTCCACCCTGAGGCCAATCAGGTCTGCCCAGTAAAACTCATCATCAGCGGCAGGTTCCAACTGGTCTTTGCGGATCGCCAGTTCAGCACCAATCAGCGGCTGAACCTGATCCCGGTCGGTCACATTGCTAATGCCCATGACCACACCTTTTCCCTGCACATGTCCACCGGACAATTTGATTTCCACCCACTCTCCCTGTCGTGACAGAAAAAGCGGTGAATACTGCAGGATATTGGCGCGTGGCTCGGTGAAGGAATACACCTTGACCCAGCCTTTGACACCAAAGGCGCCGGATATTTTACCTACCGGGATAAACTCCTCGGATGTTGCCATACCCGCACCTGTACTTTATTTATGCAGCCGCTTTTTGTGCTTCTTCAATCAGCTTGCCAACACGCTCTGATGTCTGTGCACCTTTGCTGACCCAGTGGCTGACACGTTCCAGGTCAACACGTAGTCTTTCTTCCTGACCACGTGCGATAGGGTTGAAGAAACCAATACGTTCAATGTAGCTACCGTCGCGCTTGCTGCGAGAATCAGTCACGACAATGCCGTAGAAAGGACGCTTTTTAGCGCCGCTGCGAGTCAATCTAATTGTTACCATATTCTTTATGCCCGTTGAAAACTGGATCGGAAAACCGTCGTATTTTACGCAAGTCTCCCGGGTTTGCAAAGTCTTTGTTCAGTCGTTAAAAATCCTGTGGCTGCAGGCGGCCTAGAATGGCATGCCACCGCCGCCCATTCCACCCATGGGGAATTTGCCGCCCATGCCTCTCATCAGCTTGGCCATGCCACCTTTAGACCCCATTTTTTTCATCATTTTCTGCATCTGGCTAAACTGCTTGAGCAGGCGGTTCACATCCTGAATCTGGGTGCCACTGCCGGCAGCGATGCGTTTCTTCCGCGAACCTTTAATAATATCAGGCCGACGGCGCTCTTTGGCAGTCATTGAATTAATAATGGCTTCCAGCTTGGACATTTCCTTGTCGTTAACCTGATTTTTGGCGGCATCCGGAATATTGGCCATGCCCGGCAATTTGTCCAGCATGGAACCGATGCCGCCCATATTGCTCATCTGCCGCAATTGTTCGCGGAAGTCATCGAGATCAAAGCCTTTGCCTTTCTTGAGCTTTTTGGCGAGCTTCTCTGCCGAGTCGACATCCATCTTGCGCTGGGCATCTTCGACCAGCGACAGCACGTCGCCCATGCCCAGAATTCTCGATACCACACGGTCGGGGTGGAAGGTTTCCAGCGCTTCGGTTTTCTCACCGATACCCATGAATTTAATCGGCTTACCGGTAATGTGGCGAATCGACAAGGCCGCACCACCGCGGGCATCACCATCGGTCTTGGTCAGAATCACACCGGTCAGCGGCAAAGCATCATTAAAGGCCTTGGCAGTATTGGCGGCATCCTGACCGGTCATGCTGTCGACGGTGAACAGCGTCTCAATCGGATTGATAGCGGCGTGGATCTGTTTGATCTCGTCCATCATCGCATCATCGATATGCAAACGGCCGGCGGTATCGATAATCACTACATCGACATAATCACGCTTGGCCTGCGCTATCGCATTGTTGGCAATATCAACCGGATTCTGGTCAGACTGGCTGGGGAAAAAACTGGCTTCCACTTCACCTGCCAGTGTTTCCAACTGGTCGATCGCTGCCGGACGGTAGACGTCGGTACTGGCGACCATCACCGATTTGCGATCCTGTTCTTTCAGGTAACGCGCCAGCTTGGCAACACTGGTGGTTTTACCGGCACCCTGCAGACCCGCCATCAGGATCACAGCCGGCGGCTGGGTATTCATATTGAGGCCCGGGTTGGCCTCGCCCATCACGGCAACCAGTTCGTCGTTGACGACTTTGACCAGCGCCTGTCCGGGCGTCAGGCTGCGTAAAACATCCTGCCCCATGGCACGTTCTTTAACACGGCCGATAAACTCACGCACCACCGGCAACGCGACATCGGCTTCCAGCAAAGCCATGCGCACTTCGCGCAGCGTCTCTTTTACATTGTCCTCAGTGATTCGGCCCTGGCCACGAAGCTTTTTAAGCGTGCCTCCCAGCCTGTCACTTAAACTGTCAAACATAGATCACCTTGATGGTTGGCGGACTTGCGCCAATGAATATTGCTTTAAAGACATAGTATAACTGATATATTCTTGCTATCGGGATGACATCGTTTATCATTGCCGGGTTAACTTCAGATAAGTCGCCAGGGACCGATTGTTTATGGCCATTGCCAACGCGCTCGCCTTTTTACTCTATTTAAGCAGCAGCGCCATTCTTATCCGCCGCTTTGCGCAGCCGGATTCGTCAACAGCAAAAGCCAGCTTGCCTGTTGGCATACTCATTATTATGGCTTTGCTGTTCCATGCTACCGATATTGTGTTCACCGTGGAGGCTGCCGGTGGCTGGAACCTGGGCTTGTTCACCACTTTTTCCATTATCACCTGGCTGATGGCGCTGATTGCTCTGATCGTCGGCAGTCGCCTGCCACGCACCCACCCTGGTATTGTGATTTATCCCCTGGTGGCACTGAGCCTGATTCTCAAGGTTGAGTTGCCATCATCGCAGACTTCAGCATTATCAGATCCGGCTTTGGAATGGCATGTATTGCTGTCTCTGGCCGCCTATAGTCTGTTCATGCTGGCTGCCATTCAGGCCATTATCCTGGCAGTGCAGGAAAAGCAACTTCGCCAGCATCATGTTGCCGGTCTTATCCGTAAACTGCCACCGCTGCAGACCATGGAAACCGCGCTGTTTCAACTCATCATCACCGGCTTTTGCCTGCTGACGCTGGGTCTGGTGACCGGGCTGATGTTTGTTGACGACCTGCTGGCTCAGCACCTGATGCATAAAACCGTGTTGTCGGTGATTGCCTGGTGCGTCTTTGCTGCCTTGCTCTGGGGTCGACTGCGTCACGGTTGGCGCGGCAGAACCGCCGTAAAATGGACACTGGTCGGTTTTTCCTTTCTGTTGCTTGCTTACATGGGCAGCAAATTCGTCCTCGAATATCTGGTGAACTGAAATAACTCATGCTCGAAGAGACTTCATTATTAGTCCTGTTTCTGGTTTTATTTTTCCTGCTGTTTCTGTCTGCTTTTTTCTCCAGTTCTGAAACCGCCTTGATGTCGCTCAACCGCTACCGGCTGCGGCATCTGGAACAGGAGGGACACCGAGGTGCGATCATTGCCAGCCAACTGCTCAACCGTCCAGATCGGCTGATCGGTCTGATCCTGCTGGGCAATAACTTCGTTAATATCCTGGCCTCGGCGATCGCCACGGTAATCGGCATCAAGTTGCTGGGCGAAAACGGTATTGTCGCCGCCACCTTTGCGCTGACGCTGATCGTGTTGCTGTTTGCCGAAGTCACCCCCAAAACCCTGGCGGCTTTGCACCCGGAACGGGTCGCCTTCCCTGCCAGCTTCCTGCTGAAACCGCTGTTATTCGTATTGTATCCACTGGTCTGGTTTACCAACGGCATCACCAACCGGATGGTGCGGATGTTCGGCGTCTCCCCGGAAGAAGCGGCGACCAGTGCGATTAACACTGAAGAATTACGCGTCGCGCTGATGGAAGCCGGCAGCATGATCCCCACCCGCCACAAAGACATGCTGATGAGCATCCTGGACCTGGAGAAGGTCACGGTGAACGATGTCATGGTGCCGCGCAACGAGATCGAAGGGCTGGATATCAATACCCCGTTTGCCGATATCGTCAAACAACTGTCCCACTGCGGCCATACCCGCCTGCCGGTGTATGAAGACACGATGGATAACATTGTCGGCATTCTGCATCTGCGTAAGGCGCTGCATTTGATTACCCAGGACAACCTGACCCCAGAGACCCTGCGCAGCATTATTAAAAACGCCTACTTCGTTCCGGAAGGCACGCCGCTCAATACTCAGTTGATCAACCTGCAGCGCAACCGCCGTCGCACCGGTCTGGTGGTGGATGAGTACGGTGACCTGCAGGGGCTGATTACGCTGGAAGATATCTTTCGCGAAATTGTCGGCGAGTTCACTGCCGACACTATTGATGAAGATAAAGATATCCATCCCCAGGAAGACGGTAGCTACCTTATCAACGGCACTGCCAATATCCGCGAAATCAATCGCAACAATGACTGGGAGCTGCCCACCGACGGGCCCAAAACCATCAATGGTCTGGTACTGGAACATCTGGAAAGCATTCCCGATCCGGGCGTCAGTATTCGCAAAGGCAATTACGTTATCGAGGTCGTACAGACCGCTGACAATGCCATTAAGACCGTCCGCATGCGACACATCATGGAAGAAGCAGGCAGAGAGGATGAATAGCCGTGTCAGTACTTCGTCTCAAGCTCTGCGGCCTTAACGACAGCGACCAAGCCTCGCTGCGGTCGATGCTGAGACTGTCGGCCGATCGGCTGTCTGCCGAGTGGCAAATCGTTGATGAGGGGCCTGCCGACCTGGAGATTTACAGCTTTGACAGCGATGCCGGCCAGCAAGCCTGGAAGCAGCGCTCGCAGGCTTTGACTGCCCTGTTAAGTAACAGTGTCCAGGTGTCACAGCCAGTTGATATCGTGCTCAGGAAGCCTCTTCGCAAATCTAACTTTGCAGATGCGCTCAACCTGGTAGAAGAAAAAATCCGACTGCAGCTTAATGCCAAACAGAAAGCGCCTGATCAGCCTGAAAACTCGCATGGGCAGCGTCACTCGCTTGGCCCGCTGTTAAACAAGCTCAAATTCCGGCGCAAACCCGCCGCCAACCTGCCCCGGCTGGCATTTCTCCATGGCCAGCCAGCTCAAACCCACAGCCACACAGATACCATCAAAGATCCGGCCTTGCTGCAGACCTGGGCCAATCAGTTAACACGCAACCCCAGACAGAAAGCCGCCACCCTGTTAAAAAACCTGCAGCCACTCTGCGCACTCAAGCTCAAACCCTTGCTGCAGTTGCAATTACTCGATGTTTACCGCTCGGCGATAGATGATTTGCTTTTCAGTCGCGATATTTCCACGGTACAGCACGACTTCAACAGCAGCGGGAGCGATAAACTGAAAAACATTCACTGTACGTATGAGTTGTTAAACCTGCTGTCTGTCGGCTATCGGCAGATAGCTGCGCATTTTTATCAGCGGGGTCAGACACCGACCTCCAGTAGCATGCTGTTGCTCAGTCTCAATCGCAGTGCTGAACAACAGGCCCTGCTGATTCTTTATGCCTATCAGCTTTATCACAAAGTACCGGATGCGGCGTGGCGCCAATTACATCAGCTTTATCTTTACCAGGAACAGGCCGGCACCTGCCGAAGCAGCGTCAACTTCAAAGATCAGTTCCACAGCCGCAGCCTGTTTGATATTTACGGTCAAATTGTGCTGACCGCGCTGGCCGATCCCTATCGCTTGCCGCGGTACGACGTGCTGCGTCTGTTTCAACTGATGGCGCAATTCACCGACAAGATTGAAACTCAGCATCTCAGCCTGAAACAAATCAACACCACCAGTAATTTCCTATTGACCGGTCATTTCTGTATTGATGTCGATAGTGATGAGCCGCCACAGGCCATGGTGATGACGGACAAGCGTATACGTGAGAAAGCCACAACCCGCCTGCTCAATACACAACCTGCGCTGCTTTATATCGAAGATTTGTTCAAACACGCCCGCGACCGCACCCATGCTTCACTGGATACTGAACTGCGCTTGCTCAAGGCCATTATCCCGCACCTCAATACCACTTATGAGCGCCGCTATCACCGCATCAGCAGCGGAAAGGCTCGCTGGGTGCAGATAGCGCATGGTATCAATGCGATTCATCAGAGTCTGGGCGGTACCATGATCCATGCATTGCCCTGGCAGCTCGACAATCAGAGCAGTATTGGGCTTATGGCTAAAACCAAAAGCGATGGCTGTTATCCCCTGACCATTGGTGATTTTGTCGGTATTTTTGAACAGGATTTCAGTGTGAAGCTCGCCACTATAAAGTGGCTGTTTATCGATATGGAAGATCAGACCCATATTGGCGTTGAACTGATCCCGGGTAAACCGCTTCCGGTATTCTGCACCCCGGACGGAGAAGCCGAACAGCACCCTGCACTTATATTACCCGGCGACAAACCCGGTGATGCCGCCCTGATAACAGAAAAAGGGCTCTACTCTCCCAAACGACGGCTGAGAGTCAAAGATCATGGTGAGCCCTATCTGATTACCGCCAGTGGTATGATAGACAGTACGCTGGATTATGAACTTTTCAGCTTCAACTATCCTCCAAGCGGTTCATAAAGCCTCTTTATTGTCCTATCATGGATAGTTCAACAGGATTAATCTAACAACGGAATATTTATATGCGTCTTGCCCTGAAACTGATTTTTGCTCTGATTCTGATCGTTGTTGCCGGTCTGATTGCATTGCCTTTTGTGGTCGACCCCAATGACTATAAAGACGAAATCTCAACCCAGGTTGAGAAAGTTACCGGCCGTAACCTTACCTTGCAGGGCGATATCGGCCTGTCGGTATTTCCCTGGATTGCATTGGAACTCGGTCCGCTCTCTCTGAGTAATGCCGAGGGCTTCAAATCCGACTCCTTCGCCAAGGTAGAAGCCGCCGAGATCCGCATTAAACTGATGCCGCTGCTGAAAAAGCAACTGGAAATGGACACCGTCGTGCTGGACGGTCTGGTGCTGAATCTGGAAACCGACAAAAACGGCAAAACCAACTGGGAAGACCTGACCAAGTCGGCTGAAGAAGATCTGACTGAAAGCAAGCCTGAAGAGGATAAAGCCAAATCGGGACCGGCCTTGTCTGGCGTCAGTATTGCCGGAGTGCAACTCAACAATGCCAATATTCTTTGGTCGGATGCCTCCAAAGGTGAAAGCTACCAGCTGCGTAACCTCAATCTGAACACCGACCCGCTGGTGCCGGGCGAACCCACCGCTGTAGAGATGGCCTTTGATCTCATCAGCGCCAAGCCCGAAGCCAAAGCTCACGTCACCCTCGACAGCAATGTCATGGTGGATATGGAAAATCAGCAATATGCGCTGAGCGATCTGTCTTTCACCACCCTGGCCGAAGGCAAAGCCCTGCCATTCAGCCAGGCTGACATTAGTCTCAAAGGTAATGTTCAGGCTGATATGGTCAAGCAACTGGTTTCAGTAAGCGGACTGAATCTGAATGCCAAAGCCAGCAATGACAAGCAGAATATTGATGCCAACCTGACTGCTGAGGTCAACAGTAACCTAGCCACCCAGCAGACCAGCATCAGTGATCTCAAGCTCACAGCGGATATCGCCGACCCGGCGTTGCCCGGTGAAAAAGCCAAACTGGAACTCACCAGTAATGTCAGCGCTGATCTGGAACAGCAGACTTTGACCCTGTCTGCCCTTTTGCTCAAACTTGAAGACTTGGTCATGCAGGGCGATATCAAGGCCAACAAAATCCTGGGTGACAACCCTGCTTTTGCCGGCAACATTCATGTTCAGCCTTTCAGCCTGCGTAAACTGGCTGGTGATATGAATATCGAGCTGCCGCCTATGGCCGATAACAGCACACTGGAAAAAGTGGAGCTGAAAACTGAATTGGCAGGCACAGCCAACTCGGTCAATGCCAAGCAACTGGATGTGACGCTTGATCAGAGCAAACTGACCGGTCAGTTTGCCATTAACAACTTCAGCCAGCCGGCCTTTAATTTCAAACTCAACCTGGACCAGATTGATGCTGATCGTTATCTGCCACCGGTTGAGGAAGGTGAAGCCAAAAAACCTGCCAAAGATACTGCACCAAAAGCGGCTGAGGGTGGCGGTGAATTACCACTGGAAGCCCTGCGTCAGATCAACGCTAAGGGCAGCATTGATATCGGCAAGCTGAAAGCGACTGGCCTCACCAGTGAAAACATTCACGTCACTATCAATGCCGCCGACGGCCTGGTAAAGCTGTCACCGATGCGCGCTGATCTATATCAGGGTCAGTACAACGGTAATGTTTCTCTGGATGCCCGCGGTGATAAACTCATGCTGGCTATTGATGAGAACATCAAAGGCATTCAAGCCGCGCCATTGCTGCAGGATATGACCGGCAAAGCGCAAATCAGCGGCACCGCCAATGCCAATGCCAAATTGACCGGCACTGGTGCCAGCGTGGATGAGATCAAACAAACACTCAGCGGTAACGGCGGTTTTGCTTTCACTGATGGTGCCCTTAAAGGCATTAATATTGCCGGTGCTATCCGCAAGGCCAAGGCCGCTTTGTCAGGTCAGAAAGTCGCAGATTCTGAAGGCCCGGTTCAGACTGACTTCTCTGCTTTAAGTGGCACATTCACTGCTAAAAACGGTCTGATTGATAATCAGGATCTGGCACTTAAATCACCGCTATTGCGCGTCAGTGGTGCCGGCCAGGCCAGCCTGCCCAAAGAAACCATCGACTACAGCCTGAAAGTCGCCGTTGTCGGGTCTATCAGCGGTCAGGGCGGTAAAGAGTTGGCCGAACTCAAAGGCCTGACCATTCCGGTGAAAATCGGCGGCACCTTCAGCGAGCCCAAGCCAACGGTGGATCTGGCCAACCTGGTCAAGGATAAAGCCAAGCAGGAAATAAAAGCCAAGGCTGAAGAAAAAATCAAAGAAAAGCTGGGCGATGATGTTGGCGCCCTGCTGGGCGGCGCACTGGGCAGCAAGTCAGCCTCTGAAGCTGAAGATTCAGCCGAGGGTGAGAGCACCGGAGAGGAAGCCGCCGCCGAAGACAAAAAGCCGGAAGATAAAGTCAAAGACGCCGTTAAGGACAAGCTGAAAGACTTTTTCTGATCCCTCATTTCTGACACGCCCACGCCTGCTTGCAGTGCGTGGGCGTTTTTTTACCAGCCTATGTCCGATACATTCAATTTCGCTACGGCCCTGCTTGACTGGTATGACCAGCACGGCCGCAAAGATCTGCCCTGGCAGCAATCACCGACTCCCTACCACGTCTGGTTGTCAGAGATCATGCTGCAGCAAACCCAGGTCGGCACGGTAATCGGCTATTACCAGCGTTTTATTGATCGCTTTCCTGATATCGAAAAACTGGCCAATGCCGGGCAGGATGAGGTGCTGGCTTTGTGGTCAGGGCTGGGCTATTACGCCCGCGCACGTAACCTGCACAAAACCGCCCGTATTGTGCGCGATGAATATCACGGACAAATGCCAGCCTCGCTGGAAGAACTGACAGCATTGCCGGGTATTGGCCGCTCTACCGCCGGTGCCATTCTGACCCTGGCCTATCATCAGCGTTTTGCCATTCTTGACGGTAATGTGAAACGCGTGTTGGCGCGCTTTTTCGCCGTGGAAGGCTGGCCCGGTCAGAAAAAAACAGAGAATCAGCTCTGGCAACTGGCCGAGACTTTATTGCCCCGGGAGCGAATTGCCAACTACATTCAGGCACAAATGGATCTGGGCGCCACTTTGTGTACCCGAAGCAAGCCCGCCTGTGAGCGCTGTCCGCTGCAAACTGACTGTCGCGCTTATGCTCTGGGCAGGCAGACTGATTTTCCCGGTAAAAAACCCAGAAAAACCATCCCCACCCGCCAGACACACTGGCTGGTATTGCAGAATGAACAGGGTGAAGTGCTGCTTGAACAGCGCCCACAACAGGGGATCTGGGGGGGCCTGTGGAGCTTTCCCGAAACCACGGATTGCAGCAATATCACTCTACTGTGTCATCAACAATGGCAACTCAAGCTATTGTCACAATCTGAATTATCACCACGCCAGCATGTCTTTACCCATTTCCGCCTGGATATACAGCCACACTTGTTACAGTGCCGCACTGACGGTGTTGCCGACAAAGACCGCGGCAACTGGTATAAAATAGAAGACACTTTCGGGCTGGGCCTGCCGGCACCGGTCAAATCGTTTTTGAAATCTTTACAAATATAGAGGACAGATATGGCTCGCACGATTCATTGCGCCAAACTCGACAAAGAAGCAGAAGGCCTCGACTTTCCGCCTTACCCGGGCGACATGGGCAAAAAAATTTACGAATCCATTTCCAAGGAAGCCTGGCAAATGTGGCTCAGTCAGCAAACCATGCTGATCAATGAATATCGTCTGTCTCTGGCTGATCCCAAATCCCAGGCTTTTCTCAAAACTGAAATGGAAAAATTCCTGTTTGGTGAAGGCTCAAAACCGCCTGCTGACTACGTACCTGAATAGGCCATTTTGTGCTTTTTTAGCGCAAAAAGCCCAAAAACAGGCTGTGGCCGGGCATCTACCGCTGACAGGTGCCCGTGCCCGCGGCTCATTGCCCCTGCTGGCCTCAAGCCCAGTAAAACCAAGCCTTCTGCTCATCCCGGTCTCGCCGATCGTCGGCTGAATCCCCTTCCCGCCACAAAAAATTATTGATTTATTGCGCCAAAATGCTGACTTTTTTGCATTTTTTAGGCGTACAATGCAATAAGCTCCATCAGGAGCAGTTAAATCGCCGACGCTGGAAGGCGCTGGCATAGTTTTTTAGATTGAGGTTGATATGGCAGATCAAGTAACAGGAACAGTTAAATGGTTCAATGATGCTAAGGGATTCGGTTTTATTGAACAGGTTGATGGCCCCGATGTTTTTGTCCATCACACCGCGATTAAGGCAGAAGGCTTTAGAACATTGAAAGAAGGACAGGCAGTGACGATGGAAGTCACCCAGGGTCAGAAAGGCCCGCAAGCGGAAAACGTTATTCCCACCTGATGCATTGCCTATAGAATATCCAAGGCCGGTCAGCGCAAACTGACCGGCCTTTTTTTTGTCCGGTTTTTTATTCTGTCATCTGTTTGCTGCAGACTGAGCGATGCATCGCCGGGGGGCAGTCGCCTGACTTGACTGGCAAACTGCATCAGCGACAATGACAAAAAGCTGTGCGCAATGTTGCCACAGTAAGCAAAAGGATATCGTGATGAAAGCAAAAGCCTTCGTGACTGTATTGCTACTCAGCCAAGGCCTGTCTATCGGCACTGCCCAGGCCGACTGGGGCAAAATGATTGATGATCTGAAAGATGCCGGCAAGACCCTGCTGCCGGGTGATCAGAACCCTGATACCAGTCAGCTTGATACCGGCACGGTCATCTCCGGACTCAAGGAAGCTCTGACCGTGGGCAGTGAGCGCGCTATTGATCAAATCAGCCAGACCGATGGCTATCTCAAAAATCCCAACATCCGCATCCCACTGCCACCACAGGTACAGAAAGCCGGGGATCTGATGCGCCAGCTCGGCGTCGGCAGTCTGGCCGATGAGTTTGAAACCAGCATGAACCGGGCCGCAGAAGCGGCTGCACCCGAAGCGACCCGTATTGTGGTTGATGCGATCAAGGCTATGAGCATTGAGGATGCCAAAAACATTCTCAATGGTGGTGACAATGCCGCCACCGAATATTTTCGCGATAAAACCAGTGGCAGACTGACTGAACTGTTCCGGCCTACTATCAAAAACTCGCTGGATCAGGTGGGCTCAACCCGCTATTACAGTCAGCTCAATGACAAAGTTTCAAGCGTGCCTGTGGTGGGTGAAAATCTGAACGTCAATCTGCCTGACTACGTCACTGAACAAGCGCTGGATGGCTTGTTCACCATGCTTGCCGCAGAAGAAAAGAAAATCCGTGAAAATCCGGCAGCGCGATCCACCGAGTTATTGAAAAAAGTCTTCACTCAATAGCCGCGTTTGCTACTCAAGTGTGGCCGAATGTAATAACATAATATCCACACAATTTATAAAGGAAAAACCATGGCTTTATCGCACAACCTTAATCTGGCCAGTCAGGGTACTTCGCTGAAAGCGTTATTCAGCGGCTACCTGATCGTGGTTGCCGTCGGTTACCTGATGGCGCTGGTACAGATCCAGCTTACTCACGGCCTGGCCGATGGAGAATATGGCCTGTCGGTAGACGATATCGTCTACAGCTACTACGGCAACCGCAGTGGCTCTTTGCTGGAGAATAAGCTGCATGGTTCGATGAAGCCCATGGCCTCTGATGAAGAACGGGCCCAGATTATTACCTGGATTCACCAGGGTGCTACCGAAGAAACTTATGAGAGCAGTGGCGTAAAACAGATCTTTGAAGCCAAATGTATTGCCTGTCACAACGCCGACTCGGGTATGCCGATTCCGGATTACACCAACTTCCAGGCCATCAAGGATCGGGCGTTGGTTGATACAGGTGCCTCATTCTCATCACTGGCCCGGGTGTCGCACATTCACCTGTTCGGCATTGCCTTTATCTTTATGTTTGTGGGCCTGATATTCAGTCTGGCTGCAGGTGTGCCCAAACCGCTCAAGGTAATCGCAATTTGTACGCCCTATGCCTTCCTGCTGGTTGATATCGCGTCCTGGTGGCTGACCAAGCTCAATCCGAATTTTGCCTGGCTGGTGATTGTGGCCGGTGGCTCAATGGCCTTGTCGTTTGCCTTTATGTGGCTGGTATCTATGTATGAAATGTGGATCTTGCCGCGCAGGGGCGTGGATGACCGGGACGCGCTACTGGATGAATAGGGACTGAACACCCTGTAAACATCAAAAGGCCATTGTCGGCATCCGGCAATGGCTTTTTTTGTGGTTATCTACAGACAATTTCTAAAAGTGGAATAAATATTCCTATTTAAGGTCAATAATTTAGCATGGATTTTTCGTTAGAGTTGCCGTAAAACTATAGACTGACAATAAGGAATTATGTGTGGAAAGTCTTTGGTTGCTGGTCTCAGCGTTTCTGGTTTTTCTAATGCAGGCGGGTTTTCTCTGTCTTGAGAGTGGCATGGTACGAAGCAAGAACAGTATCAATGTCGCCGCCAAAAATATTACTGACTTTACCCTGGCGAGTGCTATTTTCTGGTTAGTCGGTTTCGGCCTGATGTTCGGGCAAAGTGCCGGAGGATGGATAGGCACGAACAATTTCCTGTTTGGAGAACTCAGTTCTGCCGGACTGATCGCATTCTTTATCTTTCAGATGATGTTCTGCGGCACCGCCGCAACTCTCGTCTCCGGCGCGGTCGCTGAAAGAACGAGCTACTTCGGCTATGTGGCCATCACCATCGTCATCGCATTGTTTATCTACCCGGTCATTGGCCACTGGGCCTGGGGCGGCATCATTGAAAACTCATCCTCCGGCTGGCTGGCAAATATGGGGTTTGTCGATTTTGCGGGCTCGACAGTGGTTCACTCTGTGGGTGGCTGGGTTGCTCTGGCAGCGGTATTGATTATTGGACCAAGGATCGGGCGCTATGACAGGTCAGCTAACCATATCACCGGCAGCAACCTGCCGCTGGCCGCTCTGGGTGGCCTTTTGATCTGGTTTGGCTGGTTTGGCTTCAATGCCGGCAGTACCCTCGCCTGGGGCGACAATATACCGGTTATTGTTCTTAACACCATTCTGGCCGGTGTCTGGGGCGGAATCGCTACCAGTATTCTTAAATATCTGTTTGATGGCTATGTGGATGTGCTGATGATCATCAATGGTATCCTGGGCGGACTGGTCTCGATCACAGCCAATTGTCATATTGTCAGCCCCAGTCAGGCGCTCATTATCGGTGTTATCGGAGGTGTGCTTGTCTTCTATGGTCACCGTCTGCTGGATCGTCATCAAGTTGATGATGCCATCGGTGTGGTGCCGGTTCATCTGTTTGCCGGTATCTGGGGAACGCTGGCAGTGGCCATCTTTGGTAAAACTCAAGCGATAGGCACCGGCCTCACCACACTGGAACAGTTGTGGGTTCAGACTATCGGTATCACGGCTATTGGTGTCTACAGTTTTTCGGTGGCATTTGTCCTTTTACATCTAATTAACCGTTACTTGTCATTACGCGTGGACGCCGAATCAGAGCTGATCGGACTCAACGTCGCTGAGCATCGGGTGAGTACCGAGAGCTATGATCTGTTATCAACGATGCAAAGTCAGCAGCAGCAATCTGATTTTTCCAGCAGAGTACCGGTTGAGCCGTTTACCGAAGTCGGCCAGATTGCACAACAATACAATCGCGTCATCGATAAAGTGAATGAAGAGATAAAGAAACGCGATGAAGCGTTCAACGCCTTCAAACAGAGTGAATTCCGGAAAGGCGCTATTCTGGAAGCGGCAATGGACTGCATTGTCACCATCAATGCCCGCGGCGAAATCATCGAGTTCAACCCGGCTGCTCAACAATGTTTCGGGATGTCGAGAAAATCAGTGCTGGGTCAGAGCTTCTTCCATCTCTTTATCTCGGAAGAGTCCCGCCCGGCTGCCCTATCAAGCCTGGAACAGGGTTTTGTAGCCAGTGAAGGTCTGGTACTGAAGCGGCAGAATATTACAGAGTTGTCTCGTAGTGATGGGATTGAATTCCCTGCAGAAATTGTCGTGACCCAGACAACAGAAACCAGTTTTTCAGACGTTGAGTACACACTGCACATCAGGGATATCACCCAGCAAATCAAGTTACAGAACCGACTCAAAATGCTGGCTTACCATGATCCACTGACAGGCCTTTACAACCGTACCTATTTCCTGAATAACCTGAAAAAACGTATTCAACATCACCGTGAGTCCAGGGGGTCGGTGATACTGATGTTCCTGGACCTGGATCAGTTCAAAAAGATCAATGATAACCTCGGCCACAAGGCAGGGGATCAACTATTGTGTGAAACGGCCAAGAGATTATCGGCAGTCACTCGTGAGACAGATCTGGTTGGCCGCTGGGGAGGCGACGAGTTCGTATTGGTACTCTCCGGCGAGGTGACACAAGAGCATGCCGAAAATAAAGCCAAACAGGTTATCGAGGCCATGCAGGCACCTGTTCAACTGAATAAAGAAAACCTGGTCGTCAGAACCAGTATCGGTATTGCGATATCCGACAACGGCGGGATCAACACCGAACAACTGATGCAGCGTGCCGATATCGCCATGTATCGGGCAAAACAGGCCGGACGCAACACCTACCGCGTATTTACTAAAGCGATGAGCGAGGAAAATAAGCAACAGTTTGAGCTTGAAAATGCTTTGCCGACAGCCCTCAAAAACAATCAACTTGAATTACATTATCAACCTAAAGTCTGTTTGAAAAGCGACGAGATTATCGGCTTTGAGGCACTGGTGCGGTGGCGGCATCCCGAGCATGGCCTGATTATGCCCGGTGAGTTCATTCCCCTGATTGAAGCCTCTGATCTGATGATCAAGCTGGACGAATGGGTCATATCCTCTGTCGCCCGGCAGCTGGCACAATGGCGGGAGGAGGGTATTCGGCTGCTTCCCGTCGCTGTCAATATTTCCGGTCATCATTTATATTCAGCGTCATTGCCTTCCATGGTCAGTGCTGTGCTCGAACAGCATCAGCTTAATGGCGAGTTGCTTGAATTCGAGATCACCGAAGGGGTTCTAACCGGTAACAATGAAGACAGCATTGCGGCGATGAACTCACTCAAGAACACCGGCATTCGCCTGTCGATAGATGATTTCGGTACTGGCTATTCCTCATTGAGTTATCTCAAACGCTTCCCGGTCGACATCCTCAAAATTGATCAGGCGTTTGTCAGGGAATGCCAGTCAAATCATCAGGATGCAGCAATATGTATGGCTATCATCACCTTGGGTAAGAGCCTGGGCCTGCAAATCGTGGCTGAAGGCGTCGAAAATCAAGCACAGCTCGAATTTCTCAAAACGCAACGCTGTGATATCTACCAGGGCTATTTATTCAGCAAACCCATTCCTGTGTCAGAAATAACATCTTTGCTGAGTGACTCAATCTCCGCCTGACTGTGATCCGTCTTTGTCTTCGAGCGTTTCCCAACGCTCGAAGGCGGCTTCCATCTCGGCTTCCAGCGCCGCGACCTGTTTCTGTACTTCGCTGATTTTATCGGCGTCCTGCTGGTAAAAAGCCGGATCTGACATCTGTTCATTAAACGCCTGCTGACGGGCTTCCAGTTCCTCGATTTTGGCCGGCAGGGCTTTCAGATCAAGCTGTTCCTGATAGGTCAGCGTCGATTTCTTTTTGGCAGCCGGTTTGGTTGCTTGTGCCTGCTTATTTGCTGATTTAGCAGCAGGCTTTTGCTGTTCGGCACGCTGGCGCAGCCAGTCATCATAACCACCGACATATTCGCGCAGTCCCCCGTCTTCATCAAACACGATACTGCTGGTGACCACATTATTGAGAAACGCCCGGTCATGGCTTACCAGCAATAAGGTGCCGCTGTAATTCATCAGCAGATCTTCCAGCAGATCCAGGGTTTCGGCGTCCAGATCGTTGGTGGGTTCGTCCATTACCAGCAGATTGGCCGGCTGGGTAAACAGCTTGGCCAGCAGCAGGCGGTTACGCTCACCACCGGATAGGGCTTTGACCGGGGTTCTGGCCCGCTCGGGTGTGAACAGAAAATCCTGCAGGTAACCGATAATATGTTTACGACTGCCATTGATATCAACATGGTCACTACCCTGGCCAACGTTATGCACCACACTTTCCTCTTCTTCCAGCTGGCTACGCAACTGGTCGAAAAAGGCAATTTCCAGGTTGGTACCCAGTTTGACCTCGCCCTGCTCAGGTTCCAAGCGTTTAAGCAGAATCGACAGCAAGGTACTTTTACCGCAGCCATTGGGGCCGATAATGCCGATACGGTCACCACGCTGGATTAAGGTGATGAAGTTTTCAAACAAGGTTTTGCCGTCATAGCTCTGGCTGATATTTTCCGCTTCTATCACCAGCTTGCCGCTGCGCTCGGCTTCCTGCAACTGCATACTGACACTACCCTGGCGTTCGCGGCGCTGACTGCGTTCACGGCGCATTTTCTCCAGGGCGCGAACGCGGCCTTCATTCCGGGTACGGCGGGCCTTGATGCCCTGACGGATCCAGACTTCTTCCTGGGCCAGCTTTTTATCAAACTGGGCGTTCTGCTCGGCCTCGGCCGCCAGCATTTCTTCGCGCTTTTTCAGGTAGTTCTGATAATCACCGGGGAAGCTGCTCAGCTCGCCGCGATCCAGCTGCACAATCCGAGTAGCCAAAGCCTGCAGGAAGGTGCGGTCGTGGGTAATAAACAGTAGCGTGCCACCGTAGCTTTTAAGAAAGCCTTCCAGCCAGGTGATGGATTCAATATCCAGATGGTTGGTGGGCTCGTCCAGCAGCAGAATATCGGGCTGTTTGACCAATGCCTGCGCCAGCAACACCCGCCGCTTTTTACCGCCAGAAAGACTGTCAAAGTCAGCATCGGCATCCAGCGATAATCGTGAAATCACCGTCTCCACCTGCTGTTCTACTGACCAGCCATCTGCCGCTTCCAGCTTATGCTGGGCTTTTTCCAGTCTGCTCAGCAACGCTTCGGAGCTGTCCGTTTCCAGTTGATGCACAATATCGTGATACTCCACCAGCATCGGCGCAATCTCGCCCAGACCGGCTGCCACCACATCAAACACCTTGCCATGAGTCCCGGTAGGCACTTCCTGCTCGAGGCGGGCAATCTTCTGGTTCTGACCGATAATTTCGCCGCCATCGGCCTTGATTTCACCACCGATCAGTTTCATCAGCGTTGATTTGCCGGCACCGTTACGGCCTACCAGACAGACGCGTTCCCCGCGGTCCAGCTGGAAATCGACTTTATTAAGCAAGTTGGGACCGCCAAAACTGACAGTCACCTGTTTTAATGACAGTAATGCCACAATTATTCTCCGGCGGCCTGTGCCGCTTCCAGTTGTTCGCTGGCCTCAATCCAGTCGGTTTCGGCCTGTTCCAGGGCATTTTTCAAATCAGCCTGCTGTTGCAGCAGTTGTTTGAGTTCATCTTTAGCCTGGTCGGTGTAAAGTGAGGTATCAGCCAGTTGTAATTCCAGTTCGCTCAGATTCTGCCCCAGCTTATCCATCTGCGTCTCGGCCTTTTTGACTTTATTACGCAATGGCTGGAGCTGCTGGCGACGGGCGGCCGCGGCCTGACGATCCTGCTTTTTAGTATTGCTGCTGGTCTCGGCCGGCTTTTTGTCCTGACGATCCTTGTTGAGCAACCACTGGCGGTAATCATCCAGATCGCCATCAAATAAGTCGGCCTTGCCCTCGGACACCAGCCACAAGTCATCGGTCACGCTGCGCAGTAAATGCCGGTCATGCGAAACTACCACCAGCGCGCCTTCAAACTCCTGCAGCGCCACGGTTAAAGCCAGCCGCATTTCCAGATCCAGATGGTTGGTGGGTTCGTCCAAAAGCAGTAATGCCGGACGCTGATAGACCAGGATCGCCAGCACCAGCCGCGCTTTTTCACCACCGGAAAATGGCGCAACCCGATCCAGCGCTTTATCGCCATGAAAACCGAAACCACCCAGAAAATCGCGCAGTTCCTGTTCACTGGCCTGGCGATCCAAACGCTGCAGATGCCTCAGCGGGCTGTCTTCCGGGCGCAGTTGCTCCAGTTGGTGCTGAGCAAAGTAGCCGATGGTAATATCGCGGGCTTCTTTGCGTTTACCCGTCAGGGGATCAAGCACACCGGCAATCAGTTTAATCAGCGTCGATTTACCGGCCCCGTTAGGGCCGAGCAAGCCGATGCGGTCGCCCGGTGCCAGACTGAGTTCCACCTTCTCAATCAAAGGCGTGTCATTGTAGCCGACCGAGATTTTATCCAGTTTCAACAAGGGATTAGTCAGCCTGGTGGGCGGCAGAAAGGAAAAATGAAACGGTGAGTCCACATGTGCCGGGGCAATCAGTTCCATTCGTTCCAAAGCCTTGATCCGGCTCTGTGCCTGCCGGGCCTTGGTGGCCTTGGCTTTAAAGCGGGTGACGAAACTGCGCATATGGGCAATTTCACGTTGCTGTTTCTGGTGCGCCGCCTGCTGGTTGGCGAGATGCTCGGCTCTCGCCAGCTCGAAGTCGGAATAATTACCGGTGTAGATTTTGATCCGCTGTTGCTCGATATGGGCAACATGGGTCACCACCCGATCCAGAAAGTCGCGGTCATGCGAAATCACCAGCAAGGTGCCGGGGTAGGCCCGCAGCCAGTCTTCAAGCCAGTAAACCGCTTCCAGATCCAGGTGATTGGTAGGCTCATCCAGCAGTAACACATCAGAGCGGCACATCAGTGCCTGAGCCAGGTTGAGCCGCATGCGCCAGCCACCGGAAAACGCCGTGACTGGCCAGTCTTCCTGGCCGACTTTAAAGCCCAGCCCGTGCATCAATTTACCGGCCCGGCTTTCAGCCGCATAGCCGTCAATATGCAAAAGCTTGTCGTGCAATTCGCTCTGCCGGTGACCGTCGCCCGCCTTTTCGGCGGCAGCCAGTTGCTCTCGTAGGCGGGTCAGTTCGCTGTCACCCTGCAAGACATACTCAATTGCCGGGATATCAACCGCCGGGGTTTCCTGAGCAACATGGGCAATCACCCAGCTGTCAGGCAGGCTGACCTCACCGGTGTCGGCATGCAGTTCATCCTGCAATAAGGCAAACAGACTGGATTTGCCGGTGCCGTTGGCGCCGGTAAGACCGACACGCTGCCCCGGATGGATAATCAGACTGGCCGCTTCAAACAGCACCTTGGTGCCACGGCGCAGCGAGACTTCAGTGAATTTAATCATGCCTGACTTCCCCGTTGCAGGAAGCGGTAAGCACACTGATCGACAATGAAATGGCTGATAGAGATATTCAACATGGCGCGCATTGTATCATCGCCGCCATGCGCTTAAGCATTTAATGAGAGTCAGGGCGTGTCCGGCAGTTGCCAGTTGATGGCGGTCTCGCCATGGGCCTCAAGGTATTGATTAGCCTGGCTGAAATGCCGGCAACCGAAAAAACCGCGATGCGCCGACAAAGGCGAGGGATGCGGCGCTTTCAGCACCAGGTGCTTGCTGGTATCAATCACGCTGCCCTTGCGCTGGGCATAACTGCCCCAGAGCATAAACACCACGTTTTCACATTGCTCGTTAACCGTGCTGATGACCTGGTCGGTGAATTGCTCCCAGCCCTTGCCCTGGTGAGCATTGGCTTTGGAGTCTTCCACGGTCAGTACCGCGTTAAGTAACAGCACGCCCTGCTTTGCCCAGCTCTCCAGGTAGCCGTGGCTGACCGGCTTCACGCCCAGATCGGATTCCAGTTCCTTATAAATATTGACCAGCGACGGCGGTGTTTTCACCCCCGGCTTGACTGAAAAACACAGGCCGTGAGCTTGGCCCGGCTGATGATAGGGGTCCTGACCCAGGATCACCACTTTGACCTGGTCCAGTGGCGTGGTTTCCAGCGCATGAAACCAGTTGGATGAATGCGGATAAATGACTTTTTGCTTGTCTTTTTCAGCACGCAGAAACTGCTTTAAATCCTGCATATAAGGCGCGGCAAACTCCGCATCCAGCGCCCGTTGCCAGCTCGGGGCGTTCTCCAGAACCATATTTTATCCTCAATAAATTCAGAGACTGATGATACCCAATCCTTCACCGCCTTGTCGTTATCCGAATGCGAATCTCAGGTAATAAACCCGGGCTAAAACAGGAGCTTTTCCGATGTTAACAGGACCGAGGGTTGCTAGCTTGAACGCTGATTCAACAGAGGCAGGACTTATTGTGGCTCAATTACGTTTTCTCGGATTGATTTTGTTGATGCCACTGTTGGCGGTGTCGGTCACCGCCTGCAGTGAGGATGATTTTGACTTATCCTCTGATACTTCGATCAATAACCCCATCGCTAAAGATGAAATCCCGCAATGGCTGGAAGCCCACCATGATATCGCGCCGGAAGATTGGCTGATTATCCGCAGTCAGGCGGCACTTGGAGGAAACGTCACCAGCCAGGACCATCGACAGGCCGTGCTGCAACATGCCTCGACACATTTTCGTGAGAGCCCGCGCATGATCGCCAACCGCGCGGTGCAACTGGAAGATATGCTGATGGAAATTGGTATTGAGGAGAGTGCGGTGAGCCTGATTGATAATTTCACACACCTGCCCACAGAGGGCACACCGCATAATTTTTCAGCTTACTGTCAGTATTACTTCAATCTGCGCGCCAAGGGCTATCCACAGGGTTATTCGCTGACGGAGCTCAGCAAGCTCAAATAAAAAGGCACAGTGCCTTCCGGATAAGGTATAGAGAGGAAGAGAGACACTGTGCCTGAACGCTGGATCTAATTACTGCTTGTGTTTGTTCTTATACTTGGCGATTTTGGCATCCAGCTGCTGTTGCTGATCGGCCGTCAGCAGGTTGTAAACTTCATGGTGGAAGCGGGCGCGCTCCATGCTGGATTGTTTTTTCATCGCCAGCGACTGGTCAATACGTTGCTCCAGTGCTGCCTCGTCCAGCGTTTCCGCGCGGGTTAATTCCATAATGGCTTTTTTGTTTTCCCAGTAAGCTTTTTTGCCCGACTCACGGTTTTGATGACGTTGTTCCATCATCGCTTTGAGTTGTGCTTTCTGACTGTCATCCAGATCAATATCACGCAGATAAAAAGGTACATCACCGGCCTTTTTATGTTTCATATGATGGCCGTGCTTTTTATCACAGTCCTTGTCACCGGCCATGGCTGGTCCAGCCAGCAGCGTCAGCGGGATCAGACTCATTAAAATCAGACTTTTTTTCATATCAAGCTCCATTTCAGATTGAATAATTCACCCCTAAGGGTTGTGCCAAACACGCAGCCAGTATCACCCAAAGCGCTGTAAAGAAACGTTAGCAGAAGGTAAAGATAGGTAAAGTTCCGCAGCCTGATCTGGTTGCCCTCAGAGTGAACCGCTATGATTGAATCATTGTTTAAACGAGGTAGCCCGGTGGCCAGCATATTAATTGTTGATGATGATAAGGAATTAGCGGAATTATTCCGCGATTACCTGCAGCAGGAGCAGTTCACTGTAGAAACCCGCTTTAATGGCACCGAGGGTCTGGAAGCCGCACTCAGTTGCCGTTTTGACCTGATTATCCTGGATATGATGCTGCCCGATATTAAAGGCACCGATATTTTGTTGCAGATTCGGCAGCAGAGTCTGATCCCGGTCTTAATGTTCACAGCCAAAGGTGACGACATTGACCGCATTATCGGCCTCGAGTCCGGCGCCGATGATTATGTGCCCAAGCCCTGCACTCCGCGCGAGTTGGTAGCACGCATTCGTGCCATACTGCGCCGCACTGAACTCAACAGCGGCCAGATTGATGCCGGTCAGTTTGTGGTCGGTCCGCTCTCGATCCACAGTGAAACCCGACAAGCCTTCTGGTTTGGTGAGCGGCTGGATTTGACCAGCACCGAATTCAACCTGCTGGAGGTACTGGCACGCCAGGCTGGCCATGTGGTCAGTAAACAGGAATTATCGGCGCAGGCATTGGGCCGGCCTCTAGCCCGCTTTGACCGCAGTATTGACGTGCATATGAGCAGCATTCGACAGAAGCTGGGCCGCCAGCATGACGGGCATCACTATATCGAGACCATTCGTGGTCAGGGCTATCAACTGATCCGGGAGTCGTAATGGGCCGTTTGTTCTGGAAATTTTTCTTTTCGTTCTGGCTGACCCTGCTGCTTGCCGCGGTCAGCACCGGCAGTGTGGTCTGGCTCAAACATGCTGCCAAGGATGATGGCCTGTCCAGCGAGGTGCATTTTCTGGATCACCGCGGTATTGCCTACATCAAAGTGGCGGCCAATATTGCTGATAAGCAGGGAGCCCAGGCTTTGCAGACGTTTCTTGCCCAGTTGGCTGACAATGAGATGCCCCCGGTTATGGCCGTGGATCAGGATGGTCATGAACTGCTGGGGCGCCCTGTTGATGCCGATACCTTGCTACAAGCCAGACAACTCCAGCAGAAGGGGAAAGACCGTATTGTGGAAACGGTCCAGTTCCAAGACCGTGACTGGCTGTTATTCGCCCCGCTGGCACAACCCAAAAAGGCACCGGTGTTCAAAAAGGGCTGGGTATTGAAACACTTGCCTTTATTGCTGATGGTAAGCTCCGCAATATTGGCCAGCCTGCTGTTCAGCGCTTTACTGGCCTGGTATTTCACCCGCCCCATTGCCAGCCTGAAACAGGCTTTTCGTGATGTTGCCGGCGGCAAACTCGACACCCGCGTCAGCCCTGAGATGACACGCCGCCAGGATGAACTGGCAGAACTGGGCAGCAATTTCGATTATATGACTTCGCAGATCAGCGCCCTGGTAAACGGCCAGAGACAGTTACTGCATGATGTGTCACATGAACTGCGTTCACCGCTGGCCAGAATGCAGGCCGCTATCGGGTTGGCCCAGCAGCAACCGGACAAGGTGGCGATGACTTTGCAGCGGCTGGAAAAAGAAGCGGACCGGATGAGTGAACTGGTGGGCGAGTTGTTGTTACTGTCGCGCATGGAGACTGGGGTCAATCATAACCAGCCTGCGGCGATTGATATCAATCTGTTACTGGATGAAATCGTTGCCGATGCCCGCTTTGAGGCCGAGGCCAAATCGGTATCAATAGATTATCAGCACAATGGCGATATTGAGCTGCACGGTCAGCAGGAATTACTGCACCGGGCGGTAGAGAATGTGCTGAGAAACGCGATTAAATTCAGTGAAGCCGGCGACAATGTCACTGTCGAGGCAGGCATTAATCGGTCGAAAAACAGCTTCGTGATTGAAATCAGTGATCAGGGGCCGGGCGTTGCCCAAGACGATCTTGATAAACTGTTCCGACCGTTTTTCCGTGGTCAGCCAAGCCGCCAGGATGGCATTGGCTTGGGTTTGACCATCGCCCAGCGTGCTGTGGCGGCTCACCGAGGTGAGATAGAAGCCGCAAACCTGAGTCAGGGCGGTCTCAGAATTCGCATCAGCCTACCGATTAATCAATAATAATCATGCAGTTAAAGACTTTATAAAATAAATCCAAAATATTTCTTGAAAAGCTTAATACAAATCATTATTATTTAAATCGAAGGAGCTGAGATGACTTGCATCACTCAAGCATTGACACTCCCTCTCTCTTAAATCTGAAAACCGAGTTTGTTGCCAGCCTCCCCGGCTGGCAACTTTTTTTCCGACTCTCTCCCTCACAACGGCTGAATTTTCTGGCAGCTTTGCTTACAATATTGGCAAGCTAGCTGTAGATTCTGTTGTGCAAAATGTCTGACAAACTTGTGAAATCTGACTCTCAATGGCGAGAGCAACTGACCGAAGAGCAGTTTTATGTCACCCGCCAGGCCGGTACTGAGCCCGCCTTTTCCGGCTCCTACCTGGATAACGATGATGACGGTCTTTACCGCTGCGTCTGTTGTCAGCAACCGCTTTTCAACTCCGAAAGAAAGTTCGACTCAGGCTGTGGCTGGCCCAGCTTTTCAGCCCAGGTTGATGTCGATGCCGTGACCCATCATGCTGACTACAGTCATGGCATGGACCGCACCGAAGTGCGTTGTCAGCATTGTGAGGCGCACTTGGGCCATGTGTTCGATGACGGCCCGGCCCCGACCGGCTTGCGTTACTGCATCAATTCCGTGGCACTGGACTTTGACGAACAAAACTGAGTGGTTCGTGTACATCATCGAAGCGGCCAATGGTTACCTCTACACCGGGATCACCACCGACCTTGAACGTCGCCTGCAACAGCACCGCAGCCATAACGGTGGCGCCCGCTTTTTCCACACCAGCCCGGCGCAGAAACTGGTCTACCGCGAAACCCAGGTCGATCGCAGCAGTGCTTCCAAACGTGAGGCAGCGATCAAAAAAATGAGCCGCAAAGCCAAACTGGCGCTGATTGCCGCGCAGTCATTTTAAATTAGTCCAGTGCTTCGCTATCCAGCCCTTCACACTGAAACGGACTGAAGCTGTCAGCAGCCGGTAACTGCTTTTGTAACTGACGCAATGCCGTGCGCAGCCCTTCTTCCAGCACCGGGTGATAAATCGGCATCGCCAGCACTTCGTCAACGCTCAGCTTTTGCTGAATGGCCAATGCCAGTAAATGTGCCAGGTGACCGGCAGCGGGCGCCGCCATCTCTGCGCCAAGAACAATGCCCGAATCTTTTGAAGCATAGATAACAAGAAAGCCGGCATTGCGTTGTGCGGCTCTTGCCCTGCCCTGCCCGGAGAAATCTACCTGACCACTGATAAATTCCCCTTCCTGCAGCTCTGCCCGCCGCTGTCCCACCAGTGCCACTTCCGGCTGGCAGAACACAATATGCAGCGGCACTCTTCGCTGGCAGCCCAGCATCGAAGCGGCCACCGCATTATGCCCCGCAATACGGCCATCGTCTGCCGCTTCGTGCAACAACATGGTGTGACCCCGTGCATCACCGGCAACAAACACGGGTAAATCAGCAAGCTGCAGAGTCTGTGGATCAATCTGCGAGGTCCAGTCTGAATCTGCCGATAAGCCCAGCCTCTCCAGCCCCAGCTGATCCAGATTCGGTCTGCGGCCAATCGCCGCAATCACCTGTTCAAACGTTGAATCATAGTCTTCTGAAGTAACCCGGATAGCCTCCCCGGCCCGCTCCAGTTCGATCCTGCTACCCAGTTTTAGATCAAATTCCTGTTGCAGATGACTGAGTAAAGACTGGTTCACCTGCTTATCACTAATACCGGCAAGACAGGTACCAGCGCCAAAGGCTGTGACATTGATACCGAGCCGACTCAGTGCCTGAGCGATCTCAATACCAATCGCACCCAGACCGATAACGGCAATATCACTGGCAAAATGCGACTGTTCAAACACATTGTCACTGGTCAACAGGCCCGATCCCAGGCCTTCCCACTCCGCTGGCAGTTGCGGCCTTGAACCGGTAGCGATAATCAGCTTGTTAAATTCAATGGTGTCATCACCGGCAAGCATTTTGTGCGGATCCAGCACGGTGGCGCTGGCAGAGATCAAGTGCGCGCCGAATGCCTCAATGGCTTCAAGCGTGCTGTTAACGTAAAAGTCGCGTAATTCCCTGACCCGTTGCATCACCGCCGGCATATCCACTTCAAGCTTATCGGCATGACGGATGCCAAACTGCTCATAGCTCAGTCTGCGGTGATAGGCATTGGCCGCTTCGATTAATAACTTGGAGGGCATACAACCGACGCGGGCACAGGTGGTGCCCAACGGCCCGGGATCGAGGATTAGAAAATCTTCGGTCTGTTTCCTGACTTCCCTGGCGGCTGCCAGTCCTGCTGTGCCCGCGCCAATAATGACGACGTCGGTTTGCATGTGTTTTAAACCTGCAGCGAGGCTCAGTCTTCGATTCTAAAGCCTATCTTGATGGTGACCTGCCAGAACTGCACGCCACCGTCAGCAATGCTGCCACGGGTTTCAATGACCTCAAACCAGTCCATATTTTTGACCGTCTCCGAGGCTTTTTTGATGGCACTTTCAATGGCATGATCGGAGCTCACTGAGGAACTGCCGGTGAGTTCGATCAGTTTGTAAATATGTTCAGACATTTTTATCTCCTTATTGTGGTGTCATCAGTTACACCTCATCTTAAAGCCGAAGCTGCCCTGCTGACCAGCCCTTTTTGATAGCGAATAAAACAATGATTTTTCTGTCTTTTCTTTAGCTTGCATCGTATAATGGTGCGTTTTTCACGCCCGCTTTTCAGTTTTGCGTTCAAAACTGACACTCATCAGGTTTATTCATGTCCCAAGAACATCGTGAAACGATGCCCTCATTCGCTGAGCTTGGCATCGCCCCGGCTATTCTGAAAGCTATTCAGGAAGCTGGTTATGAAACCCCGTCGCCGATCCAGGCACAAAGTATTACCCCACTGCTGGCAGGTCACGACCTGCTGGGCCAGGCACAGACTGGTACCGGTAAAACCGCGGCTTTCTCGTTGCCCTTACTGAGCCGCCTTGACAGCCGCCAGAACACACCGCAAATGCTGGTACTGACACCGACCCGTGAACTGGCTATTCAGGTCGCTGAAGCCATCCAGGCTTATGGCCGTCATCTGCCTGGTTTCCATGTGTTGCCGATTTACGGCGGCCAGAGCATGAGTGTGCAATTACGTGCTTTAAAACGTAATCCGCAGGTCATCGTTGGCACACCGGGCCGGGTACTGGATCATATCCGCCGCGGCAAGCTGGTACTGGAAGATCTGCGCTCGCTGGTGCTGGACGAAGCCGATGAAATGCTGCGTATGGGCTTTATCGACGATGTTGAAACCATCCTCCAGGAAACGCCTGCCGAACGTCAGGTTGCGCTGTTCTCGGCGACTATGCCGAAACCAATCCACCGGGTGGCCCAGCGTTACCTGAAAGATCCGGTGGAAGTGCATATCAAGTCGAAAACCTCGACTGTCGATACCATTAACCAGCGCTACTGGCAGGTCACTGGTCTTCACAAACTGGATGCGCTGACCCGTATGCTGGAAGTGGAAGACACTGACGGCCTAATCATCTTTGTGCGCACCAAAAACAGCACCGTCGATCTGGCTGAAAAACTGGAAGCCCGCGGTTATGCCGCTTCACCGCTGAATGGCGATATGAACCAGGCTTTGCGGGAAAAGACCATCGAAAAAATGAAAGCCGGTCATATCGATATCCTGGTTGCTACCGATGTCGCTGCCCGTGGTCTTGATATCGAGCGTATGAGCCATGTCATCAACTACGATATTCCATACGATACCGAATCCTATGTTCACCGTATCGGCCGTACTGGGCGTGCCGGGCGCAAGGGTGAAGCGATTCTGTTTGTCTCGCCACGGGAAAAACGCATGCTGGCGGCGATTGAAAAAGCCACCCGCCAGACTATCAGCCGCATGCAATTGCCCAGCACGGAAGATATTGCCGATCGCCGCGTCATCGCCTTTAAAGAGCTGCTGTCGGAAACGATTGAGTCTCAGGATCTGAGTTATTTCGAAAAGCTGATCAGTGACTACCAGGATGAGCATATGGCTGATCCACTGGAAGTCGCCGCCGCTTTGGCGTTCCTGGTGCAGAAAAGCCGGCCGCTGAAACCGGTGGTGCACAGCAGTGAACGCAAAGCAGCTAAACCGCGCGCCGAGCAGAGTGAGCGCAGGCCTGCCCGTCAGGAATCCCGCTCCGCGCCGCGACCGGCGCGTCATGAACCCGAAGAAGGCATGAAAACCTACCGGGTCGAAGTTGGCGCTGATCACAATGTCGAACCCAAGCACCTGGTGGGCGCGATCGCCAATGAAGCCGGACTGGAAAGCCAGTATATCGGCCGCATTTCGATTATGGACGATCACAGTTACGTCGATCTGCCCGACGGCATGCCCCGTGATATCTTCCAGCACCTGCGCAAAGTCTGGGTCAATCAGCAGCAACTACAGATCAGCCTGCCGGACTCGGTTGAGGAAGGTCGATCCGCCCGGCCCAAACGTAAAATGCCCAGAAAAGGCGGACCGCGTAAAGACTTCAACAGCGGTAAGCCTAAAAAGCGAAACAATAAACGCAGCGGCTAGGACATAACAATCCGGCGCAGTGTGATGTTGCGCCGACTTCCTCTTACCCGGGTGGCATGCCACAATAAGCCGCATGCTCAATATCATCTGGATTGCCTTTTTTCTGATCGCTTTTGCCGTAGCGCTGTTCAAGCTGCTGGTGCTGGGCGATCAGCAGGTCTTTTCCCAGTTGATGGAGGCGATGTTCGAGCTGGCCAAGACCGGTTTTGAGATCTCCCTGGGCCTGACAGGCATTCTGGCTTTATGGCTGGGGGTGATGAAAATCGGTGAGCGCAGCGGCTTTGTCGAACTACTGACTCGCGGGCTGACTCCACTATTTCGCAAATTGATGCCCGAGATCCCGGCCCATCACCCGGCGCTGGGTTCGATGGTAATGAACATCTCGGCCAACGCGCTGGGTCTGGATAATGCCGCCACCCCGCTGGGGATCAAGGCGATGAAAGAGCTGCAAACGCTCAACCCCTTCAAGGACACGGCCAGTAACGCCCAGATCCTGTTTCTGGTCATTAATACCTCGGCTGTGACGCTGTTTCCGGTGACTATTTTTACCTACCGGGCCCAGATGGGCGCGGCCAATCCCACCGATGTCTTTATTCCGATTTTACTGGCGACCTATGTGTCGACCTTCGTTGGGCTGATTACCGTTGCCACAGTGCAGAAGATCAATCTGCTGGATCGCGTCGTACTCGCTTATCTCGGTGGCTTTACCCTGCTGGTGCTGGGGCTTTTGGCTTACTTTGCCAGCCTTTCTCAAGAACAGATGCTGGTGCAGTCGGCGTTAATCAGTAATGTCATTTTGTTCTCTTTGGTTGCCGTCTTTATTGCCGTCGCCGCGATAAAAAAGATCAATGCCTATGATGCCTTTATTGATGGTGCCCGGGAAGGGTTTGAAACTGCGATCCGTATTATTCCCTACCTGGTGGCGATGCTGGTCGCGATCGGTGTGTTCCGTGCCAGTGGTGCACTGGATTTGCTGTTTGATGGTCTGCGCAGCCTGGTGTTGAGCCTGGGACTGGATGATCGCTTTATTGATGCCATGCCCACCGCGCTAATGAAACCCTTCAGCGGCAGCGGCGCTCGCGCAATGATGGTCGATACCATGCAGGCCCACGGCGCCGATTCCTTTGCCGGCCAGCTGTCATCGATTGTGCAAGGCAGTACCGAAACCACGTTTTATGTATTGGCCGTGTATTTCGGCGCGGTCGGCATTAAAAATATCCGCCATGCAGTGGGCTGTGGTCTGGCTGCCGACTTTGCCGGCATTATCGCTGCTATCACCGTGGCTTACTGGTTCTTTGGTTGATCTTTTTTCCGCAGATTTCGCCGATGATCGCTGATTAATGAGAAGCCATTCGTGTGTGACAATTGGCTGCGCAATCTGGGTTTGTTATTAGCACAGGTAGCATAGTTTTAATCCTCTGCTGACCCTGATCATTATGCTGTTCTGTAATCGCAGGTAATCTGCGAACATCTGTGCAATCTGCGGATAGCTCTACGCTCTAAAAAAATAAAAATAGCCTCTTTAATCAGAGAAATATGCTATTTTTAGCATCCCGTTCAAACTCCTGCACCTCGCGTTTTTAAAGAGACGACACGAGCCAAAAACGGTGTTTAAGTTTGTATGGAGATTCCATGATTGAAAGCGCTCATCCAGCCTGCTGAGTTCAGCTACGACCTGATTGCCGATGCCCTGGCCGATAAGGGCTATTGCATCCTGCCACAGTTGTTGCCCGCTGAACTGAATACTGCCCTGCACCGCCGCGTCAGCGGACTTGATGATGAAGATTTCAGCCATGCCGGTATCGGCCGTGATAAGGATTTTCAGCTTAACCGCGCTGTACGCCGCGATCAAACCCGCTGGCTGAAAGATAGCCATCCGGTTGATGCCGCCTATATCAAGGAAATGGCCGACTTGCGCTTGCAGCTCAATCGACGCCTGTTCATGGGGCTGTTTGATTATGAGTCGCACTATGCCCATTACCCGCCCGGTGCATTTTATAAAAAGCATATGGATGCCTTTAAAGGTCAGGCCAACCGGGTACTGACCACGATTTTGTATCTGAACCCGGACTGGCAGCATGATGATGGCGGTCAGCTTTTGATCTATGCGCCGGATTCAGAAGAGGTGATTGAAACCGTCAATCCTCAGTTCGGCAGCTTTGTGATTTTCCTCAGCGAACAATTCCCGCACGAGGTAGTCAAAGCCTCACGAGACCGTTACAGTATTGCCGGTTGGTTCCGTTTAAAGGATCCGCTGCAAGCCCCCGCTTTATGACAGTCGAATTCGAAATTCTCCAGTTAGGTCATCCCCAGTTACGACAGCCCGCCAAGCCTGTCGAAGCTATTCTTGATCCGGCTTTCCAGCGTCAGCTGGATGACTTGTTCGGGTTTGTGATGGAAAAAGGCGGGATGGGCATTGCTGCGCCACAGGTCGGCATCAGCCAGCAGTTTTTTATCATGTCCTCACACCCCAACGAACGTTACCCCTATGCACCGGATGTTGAACCTTTTGCAGTGATCAACCCCACTATCCTTGAGGTATCTGATGGCCAGAGCAAGGATTGGGAGGGCTGTCTGAGCCTGCCCGGCATCCGCGGTCTGGTACCACGCGCTGATGAGATAGCGGTGCGTTTCTACAACCGCGATGGAGAATTGAGAGAAACTCGTTACCAGGGCTTTTTAGCCCGGGTATTTCAGCATGAGTTTGATCATCTGCAGGGAACGGTGTTTCTGGATCGGGTGGAAACGACCCGCGAAGTGATGATGGAGCAGGAGTGGCGCTGCCGGGTGGCCGCCCAGCTCAGTTAAACTTAGCCGAACATTGTGCCGACATGCTCTGATAATAAGTCAGAGCGTTGCGGGTCACGCAGCGCCTGCATTACCGGTTCGCGCATGCCGGGCACAAACACCAAATCTGCCAGCAACTGACTGAAAGCAGGGTAACCGGCATCATTGTGCGCCAGTTGCTCAACATACAGTTTACAGATATCGCTTTGTTGGAGCGTGGTCCAGCAACGCCCGCCGATCACTGCCAGCACCTCGACATTACGGCTGCAGGGATGCTCAAGCACGCTTTTGACCATATTATCGACAAGCGCGCTGTCCTGGCTGTTGGAGGCGGCCCGCAGACAGGCACAGATACGTGCTGCATCAGGCTGCTCCTGTGACAGTTGTTCAGCCAGCTTGTGTTGCAATTGTGCTGTCAGCGCTGCTGAGGGCGAGGCGTTTTCCAGAAAGGTACAAAGCACATGAAACGGCTGTGGCGGCATTGATGCCAGATTGGCTGCCAGCGCCGGCGTTTCCTCACAGTCTGCCAGACGCACTGCGACATCAGCCACACCCTGCATGCCCAGTTGGTCCCAGCTATCCTTTGCTGACTTGCCGGTAAAATATGCCCGGGCTTCGGGGTAATATTGCGATGCTTTCAAGTCCAGTTCAAACGTTGCGTGGGCGTTAAAGGCCGCCATTTTGTCTTCACGTGGGGTAAAGCTGTAAGGGCTGTCTTTTAAT
Organism: uncultured Methylophaga sp.; assembly: GCF_947259025.1. Taxonomy (GTDB): domain Bacteria; phylum Pseudomonadota; class Gammaproteobacteria; order Nitrosococcales; family Methylophagaceae; genus Methylophaga. The sequence continues at coordinate 77,781 of NZ_CAMYKO010000006.1, read as the reverse complement.
GCGCCTTCCAGCTTGTTGCCATCTGCCGCGGCCAGCATGCTCTCGCCGACCCGCTCCAGCAACATCACCAGAAATTCGTCACGGGCTGATTGCAACAGCAGCCCCTGCTCATCCAGGGGAAACTTTAAAAACCAGACGAAATGCTGGCTGTCGGCTTTTGGGTGCCAGAAAATAATGCCGAATAAGGCACTGCGCTGAAAAGGCAGTGGATAAGGAAGTTGGGCGTTTTCAAATGCAGCGAATCCAGTCTCGCTGATCTTGCTGACACGGCGTCCCATATCAAACACCCGGAATGACAGACCGCTGTGCTCAAAGAAATCGCTGATGGTGGTGATTTTAGCTTCGCTCATCGCTGAAAAGAATCAGGTACGGTATTCGGCGTTGATTTTGACGTAATCGTAGGAAAAGTCACAGGTCCAGACCTGGTCTTCGGCATCACCCCGGCCCAGTTGCACTTTAATCGCGATTTCAGCTCCGTCCATCACCTTCTGTCCCTGCGCTTCAGAATAACTCGCGGCGGGCTGCCCCTGGTCAACAATGCAGACATCACCCAGAAAGATACTGACACCGCTAAGATCCAGTTCATGAATGCCGCTGCGACCCACTGCCGCGAGAATCCGTCCCCAGTTGGGGTCAGAGGCAAACAGCGCCGTTTTTACCAGCGGCGAATGGGCAATGGTATAAGCCACCATGCGGCATTCCTCTTGGCTCTCACCCTCACTGACACTGATTGCAATAAACTTGGTCGCGCCCTCGCCGTCACGCACCACCGCCTGCGCCAGATAGCGGCACAAATCTGTCAGTGCGTTAAGTAAACGCGCCCCGTCTTCGCTGCTAATATTGCTGATTTCGCTGTTGCCGGCCTGGCCACTCGCCATCAACACACAGGCATCATTGGTCGAAGTATCACCATCCACAGTAATACGGTTAAACGACTGACTCATCGCCTTGCGCAGCATGGTGGTCAATACTGCCTGACTGACCGCGGCATCGGTGGCGACATAGGCCAGCATCGTGGCCATATCCGGGCGGATCATGCCCGAACCTTTGGACATACCGGTGAGAGTGACGGTTTTGCCATCCAGCTCCAATTGCACCGAACGGGCCTTGGCGATGGTATCAGTGGTCATAATGGCATGGGCCGCACTGAACCAGTTATTCTCAGCCAGCGAAGCACAGGCTTCGGGCACCACGGCGGTGATTTTATCCACCGGCAGCGGCTGACCAATCACACCGGTGGAGAAAGGCAGCACAGTACTGACATTCACACCGGCAGCATCGGCCACCGCCTGGCAGCAGTCTTTTGCAGCCTGCATACCGGCTTCACCGGTACCGGCATTGGCATTACCGGAATTAATCAACAGATAACGGCTGGCGCTGCTTTGCTGATGTTGCTTGGCCAGCAACACCGGTGCCGCGCAGAAAGCATTTTGTGTATAGACCGCGGCACAATGACTGCCCTCGGTCATTTCGATCACAACCACATCCTTGCGGCCCGGCTTTTTGATGCCGGCACTCGCCGTAGCCAGACGAATACCGGCAACTGGTAATAAACTGTCAGGTGACGGTGCAGCCAGGTTCACTGCCATTAACTAATCACCCCGCAACAGTGCTTGAATTTCTTGCCGCTACCACATGGGCAGGGATCATTACGACCGACCTTGGTGCCGTCACGGGTATAGGGCTGTGATGCCTGGGGTGTTTCTGGTTCAGCTTCTTCCTGTCCCATCTGCTGGGCAGAGTCATGCTGATATTCAACATCGTCACTCTGACGACGCTGCTCATTCACCGCATCCACATCTTCCGGGTCACGGATTTGTACCCGCGACAGGATACGAATGACTTCATGCTTAATATTATCCAGCATCGTGGTAAACAGGCTGAACGATTCGCGCTTGTATTCCTGCTTGGGATCTTTCTGTGCATAGCCACGCAGATTAATACCCGTGCGCAGGTAATCCATCTGTGCGAGGTGTTCTTTCCACTGACTGTCCAGGGTCTGCAGCATCACTGCTTTTTCAAAGTGGCGCATCAGTTCATCGCCGACCGACGCTTCTTTGGCCTGGTAGGCTTTTTCTGCTTCTTCAACAATGCGCTCACGCAGGGTTTCCTCGTGCAGGCTGTCATCATTCTCCAGCCAGCCGCTGATATCCAGATCCAGCGCATATTCTTCGCGCAGGGCATTTTCCAGCCCCGAAATATCCCACTGCTCGTCGATGCTGTTGGGTGGGATGTAATTGCTAATCGTGTCGTTGATCACATTATCACGCATGGAAACCACAGTTTCCGACACGTCATCCGCGGCCATCAGTTCATTACGCTGCTCGTAGACCACTTTCCGCTGATCGTTGGCAACATCGTCGAACTCCAGCAATTGCTTACGGATATCAAAGTTGTGGCCTTCCACTTTGCGCTGAGCATTTTCAATAGCACGAGTCACCCAGGGGTGTTCAATCGCTTCGCCCTCTTCCATGCCCAGTTTCTGCATCAGGCCGGCCATGCGCTCGGAGGCAAAAATCCGCATCAGGTTATCTTCCAGCGACAGATAGAAACGGGTTGAGCCCGGATCACCCTGACGACCAGAACGACCACGCAGCTGGTTATCAATACGACGGGACTCATGCCGTTCGGTGCCGATAATATGCAAACCGCCGGCAGCCAGTACTGCTTCATGACGGTTCATCCAGTCATTGCGGATTTTTTCTTTGCTGTCTTCATCCGTGTTTTCCGGCAGCTCATCCAGTTCTGCCTGCAGACTGCCACCCAACACAATGTCAGTACCACGACCGGCCATATTGGTGGCAATGGTGACAGCGCCGGGACGACCGGCATTGGCAATGATCTGGGCTTCTTTTTCGTGGAACTTGGCGTTCAGCACTTCATGCTTGATACCGGCTTTTTTGAGCAGACCGGCCAGTAACTCTGAACTCTCGATCGAGGCAGTACCAACCAGTACCGGCTGACCGTTTTTCTGACAGTCCTGGATATCTTCCAGAATGGCCTGGAATTTTTCTTGGCCGGTCAGATAAATGCGATCGGCTTCGTCCTTACGCTGCATATCCTTGTGAGTCGGAATGACCACCACTTCCAGGCCATAAATCGAGTTAAGCTCGAAAGCCTCGGTATCAGCCGTACCGGTCATACCGGAGAGCTTGTTGTAGAGACGGAAGTAGTTCTGGAAAGTAATCGAAGCTAGGGTCTGGTTTTCGTTCTGAATCTTGACGCCTTCTTTGGCTTCCACCGCCTGGTGCAGACCTTCCGACCAGCGGCGACCGGGCATGCTGCGGCCGGTAAATTCATCGACGATGACAATCTGGTTGTCCTGAACCATATAATCGACATCGCGCTGGAACAGGACATGTGCCCGTAATGCCGCGGTGACATGGTGCATCAGACCGATATTGGCGGCATCGTAAAGGCTGGCGTTTTCGTCCAGCATGCCGGCTTCAGTCAGCAGTTGTTCGATCTTTTCATGACCGGCTTCGGTAAAGTGCACCTGCTTGTTTTTTTCATCAACGGTGTAGTCGCCAGGTTTGGTGACTTCTTCTTCATCCCCTTCCTGTTTTTCCAGCTTGGGGATCAAGGTATTAATCTGCTGATACAGCTCCGAGCTGTCTTCGGCGGGACCGGAAATGATTAACGGCGTGCGGGCCTCGTCGATAAGGATAGAGTCCACTTCGTCAATCACGGCAAAATTGAGGCCACGCTGCACTTTCTCTTCAATACGGAAAGCCATATTGTCGCGCAGATAGTCGAAACCGAACTCGTTGTTGGTGCCGTAAGTGATATCACAGGCATAAGCGGCGCGACGCTCTTCACTACCCAGGCCACCAACGATAACGCCGGTTTTCAGCCCTAAAAAGCCGTAAAGCTTGCTCATCCAGTCGGCATCACGGCGTGCCAGGTAATCGTTGACGGTAATGACGTGGACGCCTTCACCGGGCAGCGCATTAAGATAAACAGCCAATGTGGCAACCAGGGTTTTACCTTCACCGGTTTTCATCTCGGCAATCCTGCCGTCGTTAAGCACCATACCGCCGATCATCTGCACATCGAAATGGCGCATACCCAGCGTTCGTTTACTGGCCTCACGAACGACGGCGAACGCTTCCGGCAAGATATCATCCAGCGATTTGCCGTCTTTCAACTGTTGGCGAAAGTCATCGGTTTTGGCTTGCAGGCCGGCGTCATCCAGCTTTTCGATATCGGCTTCTACCGCTGAGATTTGTTCAACCACCTTGCGGAGCTTTTTCAATACCCGCTCGTTGCGACTACCAAATATCTTGCTGAAGAACTTGCTAACCATCTTTTCGCCTTATCTGTGTTGGTTGTTACGGCGCGAACACCGTTAATTATCAAACGCGTGATTATAACGCGGAGCTGTCAGGAGATTGAAGCATATTCAATTCCAGATGGAGGCAGGCTCCGCAGAATACAAGGGATGTTACTTGATGAAGTTGTACGGGTTGACGTGCTGGCCGTCGCGCAGCACCTCAAAGTGCACGTGGGGACCGGTTGAACGTCCGGTCGAGCCCATCAGCGCAAGCGTCTCTCCCTTATTGACGCGGTCGCCTTTCTTGACCTTGATGGTCTTATTATGAGCATAACGGGTGACATAGCCATTACCGTGATCGACTTCCACCAGACCACCATAACCGCCACGCTGGCCGACCCAGGTGACAATACCATCGGCAACAGACAGAACGTTGGTACCATTGCGCGCAGCGATGTCCAGACCTTCATGGAAGGTCTTCTTCCCATTGAAAGGATCAATGCGGTATCCATAGAAGGACGATACCCATCCGTCTTTTACTGGCTTACCGGTGGGGATGCTGGCGGCGATGGTATCCTCGGTCAACAGGTACTGCTCCAGCGCGGTCAAAGCTTCCTGCTGGTTACGCAGTTCCTCAGACAGTTGTTCAATACTGAGATCCAGCACGTCACTGCTCAGCGCGCTGCCGTCTTTTTCAATGCCGCCCTGACCGGGGTGTTCATCCAGCGAAAAAGCACTGGTATCAAAACCGGCGATTTCTGCCAGCCGTTCGCTAAACATACGCAGGCGAATGGTTTCTGCCTGCAAACCGCCCAGTTGCCGTGCATAAAACTCAGTGGCCGATTCACCCTGCTCAGCAGTCTGCTGTGTTTCGACAGAACCGGTGCTGTTGGATGAGGTTTGTGTTACTGGAATGGCTGGATTGAGTTGTGATGAGGCGGGATTGTTGAGCCAGTTGGCAAAGCTATAGCTGCTGACACTGACCAGGCTGACGATCAGCGCGAGCAGCAACATCAGCTTGCCGCGGGTCAGATGCCATTGCTTATGTGTCTGACTGTTTGAGGATATAATGATAACCTGCATTTTTATCCTTTCTCAGTGATTAATATGTCTGATAAACCCAAACGCATGAAACAGGTGTGTCAACAAAACAGCCAGTTTAACAGGCTGTTTGCGCGCGCCGGGCAATTGGACAAGCTTAACATCATTTTGCAAAAAAGCCTGCCCCTGCAATTTGTGAATCATTGTCAGCTGGCAAACATCAGTGGCGACAGCCTTGTCATCATTACCGATAAGGCGGCCTATGCCAGCATGCTGCGCTTTCAGGGGCCGCAAATCTGTCAGGCCCTGGCTGCCCATCTGCCGGAACCGGTGGGCCGGCTTGAAGTGAAAGTCCGGCCTCTGCCTGCCGTCAAACGACCACCGGCCAGCAATAACATGCAGTTATCTACAAAAACAGCGGCGCTGTTAAACAGCACCGCTGCTGAAATCGAGGACGGTCCGCTCAAGACCGCCCTGCATAAACTGGCCCGGCGCCAGGCTGACTAAATCAGCTGGTCAACGAGGCAGCAGGACGACTGAAAAGAATGGGGGCGTCTTTGTCGTCTTCGAAGCTGACCAGTTCCCAGGCATCTTCCTGGGCCAGCAGTTTACGCAGTAGTTTGTTGTTCACTTCGTGACCGGACTTGTAGCCGCTGAAAGCGCCAATCAGGCTGTGTCCCAGCAAGTACAAATCACCAATCGCATCCAGCACCTTGTGGCGGACAAATTCGTCTTCGTAACGCAGGCCGTCTTCATTCAGTACCCGGTAATCGTCGACGACAATCGCATTATCCATGCTGCCACCCAGCGCCAGATTGTTTTCGCGCAGCTTCTCGATATCTTTCATAAAGCCGAAAGTCCGGGCCCGGCTGACTTCGCGAACGAATGATGTGGAGGAGAAATCAACATCAACCTTCTGCGGTCGTCCGGTAAAGGCCGGGTGCTCGAAGTCAATCGTGAACGAGACCTTGAAGCCGTCAAACGGTTCAAAGCGCGCCCACTTGTCACCATCTTCCAGGGTGACCGGCTTCTTAATACGAATAAACTGCTTGGCAACGTTCTGCTCTTCGATGCCCGCCGATTGCACCAGGAACACAAAAGGTCCGGCACTGCCGTCCATGATCGGCACTTCGGGGGCATTCAGATCGATGTAAGCATTATCAATACCGAGACCGGCAAAGGCAGACAGTAAATGTTCGACCGTTGACACGCGCTCACCGTGTTCAACCAATGTGGTCGACAATGCCGTTTCACCGACATTTTCTGCCTTGGCCTGGATCTCAACCACAGGGTCGAGATCGACCCGGCGGAAGATAATGCCTGTATTGGGGGCAGCAGGACGCAGGGTGAGATAGACCATCTCGCCACTATGCAGACCTACACCGGTGGCACGAATCACGTTTTTCAATGTTCGCTGCTTAATCACGGTGTTATACCCCCTTATACAAATACAGATCCGATCATATTATCACAAGCACAACAGCTCCAGCCACTTTACACAACTTTACACCTAGTCAGCCTGACGACGCAGAAACGCCGGGATATCAAGATAATCCATATTGACATCACCGTTCGCCACTTGTTTCTGCTGACTATCTTTTTCTTTACGCATGACAGTCGGCTCGTCGTAGTCGATTTCGGCCGGCTTTTTGACGATTTCAATCTGCGGTGACTCGGCTTCCGGTGTTTTCGGCACGGCAACCCGGTCACTACCCAGGCCAGTGGCGACTACAGTGACCCGCAGTTCATCAGTCATCTCAGGATCAATCACGGTACCAACAACCACAGTAGCGTCATCAGAAGCAAATTCCTTAACGGTGTTACCCACTTCTTCAAACTCACCGATGCTCATATCGAGACCGGCAGTGATGTTGACCAGTACGCCGCGGGCCCCGGCCAGATCGACATCTTCCAGCAACGGACTAGACACGGCCAGCTTAGCCGCTTCACGGGCGCGTGTTTCACCGGACGCATGACCGGTACCCATCATCGCCATGCCCATTTCCGACATCACAGTGCGCACGTCAGCAAAGTCGACGTTGATCATACCTTCGCGGGTAATCAGCTCGGCAATGCCCTGCACCGCGCCCAACAGTACATCGTTGGCGGCTTTAAAGGCATTGAGCAAGGTCATGTCCTTGCCCAGCACTTTCAGCAGCTTTTCATTGGGAATGGTAATCAGCGAATCCACATGCTGACCCAACTCTTCAATGCCTGCCTGTGCGGTTTTCATACGTTTACCGCCTTCAAACGGGAACGGCTTGGTGACAACCGCCACGGTCAGAATGCCCATTTCCTTGGCGACCTGTGCCACCACCGGTGCGGCACCGGTACCGGTACCACCGCCCATGCCGGCGGTGATGAAGACCATATCGGCGCCATCGATCACTTCCATAATACGTTCGCGATCTTCCAGCGCCGCCTGACGACCGACATCCGGATTAGCACCGGCGCCCAGGCCTTTGGTGATATCCGTACCCAGTTGCAGTTGGGTGGTCGCGGTACTTTTACGCAGAGCCTGGGCATCCGTGTTGGCACTGATGAAATCAACGCCCTCGATCTGGTTGATGACCATGTGTTCCAGGGCGTTACCGCCGCCTCCACCAACACCGATCACTTTAATAACAGCATTTTCTGTATAAGTATCAATTAATTCAAAAGTCATGGTTTTCTCCCCCTAAAAAATTGTTCAAATCAGCACGCTAATGACTGAGCTTAGAAATTCCCCTGGAACCAGCTCTTCATTCTTGCCAGCATGCCTTTAAACCCGTCACTTACCTTGATTTCTCCATGCCCCGGGGCATGTTCCTCGTTGCCGAATAACAGCAACCCGACACCCGTGGCATGGATTGGATTACGCACCACATCAACCAGTCCCCCGACATGTTGTGGTACGCCCAAGCGCACAGGCAGATGGAAGACCTCTTCAGCGAGCTCAATAACGCCTTCCATTTTGGAACTACCGCCTGTCAGCACGATGCCGGCAGCCAGCATTTCCTCAAAACCACTGCGCCGCAGTTCAGCCTGAACCAGCATCAGCAGCTCCTCGTAACGTGGTTCCACGACTTCGGCCAGCGTTTGCCGCGCCAATTGCCGTGGCGGCCTGTCACCGACGCTGGGCACTTCGATGGTTTCATCTTCACGTGCCAGCTGCGTCAGCGCGCAGGCGTATTTAATCTTGATTTCTTCGGCGTACTGGGTCGGTGTGCGCAAAGCTACCGCGATATCATTGGTGACCTGGTCACCGGCAATCGGAATCACCGCGGTATGGCGAATCGCACCGTCAACAAACACCGCAATATCGGTGGTGCCGCCGCCGATATCGATAATGCAGACGCCCAGCTCTTTTTCATCCTGATCCAGCACCGAATAGCTGGAAGCCATCTGCTCCAGCACGATGCCGTCCACCACCAGGCCACAGCGTTCAATACATTTGGTAATGTTCTGCGCCGCACTGACCGCACCGGTAATCAGGTGGACTTTGGCTTCCAGCCTGACGCCCGACATGCCGATAGGCTCACGGATACCTTCCTGGTTATCGATAATGAATTCCTGCGGCAGTACATGCAGCAGTTGCTGGTCGCCGGGGAAATGTACAGCCCGCGCCGCATCCAGCACCCGGTCCAAATCGCCCTGAGTCACTTCTTTATCGCGGATAGCGACCGTGCCATGAGAGTTCAGGCTGCGGATATGGCTGCCGGCAATCCCGGCATAAACTGAGTGGATCTGGCAGCCCGCCATCAGCTCGGCTTCTTCCACGGCGCGCTGAATTGACTGCACGGTGGACTCGATATTCACCACCACACCTTTTTTCATGCCTCTGGCCGGGTGAGAACCAATACCGATAATTTCCAGCTGATTTTCATTGGGGCCGGCATCCGGGATCGGTGCCGCCACAATCGATACCACCTTGGAGGTGCCGATATCCAGCCCGACGATAAGTTCTCTCTCACTACGTTTCGACATTACACTGTCCCATTAAAATCAGGTTGCTGACCGTCTTTCCAGACCACTGCCAGCCCGTTGGTATAACGCATATCAATCGCTTCAATCTGCTCTCTGAAACCGTTCAGGCCGCCGCGGTAAACATCAATAAACCGCTGGAGCCGGGTGTCGCCATCGGCGCGGCCGAGTTTCAGATGCAGGCCGTCTTTGAAATCCACCTGCCAGGCACGGCGCTTATCCATGCTGATCGCGGTTACCCGCAGCCCCAGAACATCGACCTGCTGCTGAATATTCACCAGTTTTCTTGCCATCAACTCACTGGTGCCGTCCGGGCCGTTCATTTGCACCAGCCCGACGGGGATGGTTTCGGCTCCCGGCGTAAACACGCCGCCCAGGTTGTTCACCAGACTGTTCTCATTCCAGCGCGCCACGGCCTGATGCTCCTGTACAACCAGGTGCAGGGTGTCAGGCCAGACACGTCTGACCTGGATTTGTTGGATCCAGGGCAGCTGTTCACCGGCTTGACGAATACTGGCGACATCCACATCGAGGAAACTGCCGCGGACAAACGGCGACACCGCTTCTACCAGTTGCTCACGATCAACATGACGCATATCACCTTCGACGCTGACATGCTTGACCGGCAGCGTGTCGGCTTCGTGCAGGTAAACCACACTGACCAGCGCGGTCATCACAAGCAACGCTGCCAGGCCCTGCTTGAAGAGCTGTTGCCAGTCGCGTGTTTGCTGCACCGGCTTTTGCTTAATGGTGGCGCCACGCTTTTTAGCGGCCATCAGTCCTGTCCTCCAAAACTGGTTTCCAGAATGCGCCAAACCAGATCATCAAAATCCAGCCCTGCCTGCTTCGCCGCCATAGGCACCAAGCTATGATCAGTCATGCCCGGCACGCTATTGGCTTCCAGCAAATAAAACTCGCCTCTGCCGTCCCGCATGAAATCCACTCGTCCCCAGCCCGACATATCCAGTCCGTCGAACGCTTGTAATGCCAGTTGTTGCATCTGCTGTTCGCTTTGCTGATCCAGTCCGCAGGGACACAAATACTCGGTCGAGTTTGACTGGTACTTGGCTTCATAGTCGTAGAATTCATTGGGCGTTTTCAGACGAATCGCAGGCAGCGCCTCGCCATCTAATATGGCGACGGTGTATTCCTCACCCGTGATCCATTGCTCGGCAATCACATCGGCGTCGTATTCCAAGGCCAGATTAATCGCCACTTTCAGTTGCTCTGCAGTGTTGACCTTGCTCATACCAATACTGGAGCCTTCATTGACTGGCTTGATAATGAGCGGCAGCCCCAGCTTTCTGACCAGCGTGGCGGCATCACTATCGGCATTGACCTGCTCATAGGCCGCGGTAGGCAGCCCCTGCTGGATCCAGTTGTTTTTGCTGATGCGCTTGTTCATCGACAGTACCGATGCCGCCACACCACTGCCGCTGTAAGGCAGATTAATCGCCTGTAAAAAGCCCTGGATTTCGCCGTCTTCGCCTCCACGGCCATGCAGTACTACAAAGGCCCGATCAAACTCACCGCTGCTGAGTTGATGACAGATATCAAAGCTGACATCGATACCATAGGCATCGACGCCACGGCGCTGCAGTCCGGCCAGCACTGCCTTGCCGCTGATCAGGGAAATCTCACGCTCAGCACTGCGTCCGCCCATCAATACCGCGACCCGGCCAAATTCTGCAGCATTATCAATACGGCGCGTCATCAGTTCGCCTCCCCGATAATGTGTACTTCCGGTATCAATTTGACCCCGTGCAGTTGTTCAATTTTGTCCTGCAGCAAATAAATCAATGCTTCGATATCCGCCGCTGTGGCACTGCCGTCATTGACAATAAAGTTGGCATGCTTGCTTGAAACGCTGGCTCCGCCCACGGTCAGGCCTTTGAGGTCACTGGTTTCGATCAGGCGACCCGCAAAATCACCCGGCGGGTTACGGAACACCGAACCGGCACAGGGCTGGTTGGTGGGCTGACTGGCATTGCGTTTTTTGAGCAGTTCCCGGATCAGTGATGACTCTGCTTCAGCATCACCCTGTTCGAATTGCATATTGGCCGCAATAAACCACTCGCCATCGGGCAATGCCACGTGGCGGTAACTCACTTTGAATTCTGACGCCGGGCGCTGGCGAAGCTGGCCGTGTTTATTAATGGTGGTGACGCCGGTGACAAAGTCCCAGGTTTCACCACCATGGGCGCCGGCATTCATGGCCAGCGCGCCGCCCAGCGTGCCCGGAATACCTGCCAGGAAGGCAGCGCCTTTCATTCCTGCCTTGGCAGCTTGCTTGGCCAGCTTGCTGCAGTAGACACCGACTTCAGCACTGAGGCTGAGCCCATCGATGTCGATCTGCTGCAAAGTCCCGGCGGTAATAATCACTGTGCCCGGGAATCCGCCATCACGGATCAGCAGGTTACTGCCAAGCCCCAGCCACAACACCGGTTCATCCTCCGGCAACTGTTGCAGAAACAGCGCCAGATCCGCCGCATCAGCGGGCCGGTAGACTTGTTTTGCCTCACCGCCGACCCGCCAGGAGGTATAACGTGACAGAGACTGCTGTTGCTGTAATTGTCCTCTGAGGTTCTGCTGTAAAGCCATCATTCAGCACCCCCGCTTAGTACCGTCGGTAAAGCCTGAGCCATACGGCCAATATCACCGGCGCCCAGAGTCAGCACTACATCACCGTCTTTGAGCAGGCCCGGCAATAACTCGAACAATGCCGCTTTATCCTCGGCAAACACCGGCTCAACCTGACCCCGCAGTCGAATCGCCCGGCACAAGCTGCGGGCATCCGCACCGGCAATTTTGCTTTCACCGGCGGGATAGACTTCCAGAACAACCAGCACGTCAACGCTGGACAAGACCTGAGCGAAATCCTCAAATAAATCACGGGTACGGGTATAGCGGTGCGGCTGAAATACCACCACCAGGCGGTTTTCCGGCCAGCCACCGCGGGTGGCATCAAGCGTGGCGGCTATTTCAGTGGGGTGGTGACCGTAATCATCAATCAGCATCGCCTCACCACCCTCGGCTTTAACCGGCCCCAGCAGATTAAAGCGACGGCCGATACCATCAAATTTATGCAAGGCGCGCTGGCAGGCCTCGACTTTGACTTCCAGGTTGCGCGCCACGGCCATCGCTGCGGTGGCATTCAGCACATTGTGCAGACCGGGCATATTGAGGGTGACCGGGAAACGCTTACCGGTATGTTTTTCCACCACGGTGAAAAAGCTCTGTCCCTGGTGCTGAGTCAGATCGACCAGTTGATAATCGGCTTCCTCATCCTGACCATAGGTAATAAACGGCCGCGTCACTTCGTTAAGCAGTTCTTTCACGACCGGATCATCGAGGCACATGACGGCAAGGCCATAAAACGGCAAGTGATGGAGAAACTCGACAAAAGTCGCCTTGAGCTTGTCAAAGCTGCCTTCGTAGGTCTCCATATGATCTTCATCAATATTGGTGACAACCGCGATCATCGGCTGCAGATAGAGGAACGACGCATCGCTCTCATCGGCTTCAGCCACCAGGTAACGGCCTGTGCCCAGACGGGCATTACTGCCAGCGCTGTTGAGGCGACCACCAATGACAAAGGTCGGGTCCAGTTCGCCTTCACTGAGCAAGGCGGCAATCAGGCTGGTCGTGGTGGTTTTGCCGTGCGTACCCGCTACAGCAATGCCGTAGCTAAAGCGCATCAGTTCGGCCAGCATTTCAGCCCTGGGCACCACCGGAATGCGTTGTTCGCGCGCCGCCTGAAGCTCAACATTGTCTTCTTTGACAGCGGTGGTCACCACCACCACATCGGCCCCTTCCAGATAACCGGGGTCGTGACCAATCATAATGGTGGCACCCAGCGCGCGCAGGTGACGAATCAGACTGTTTTCTGCCAGATCACTCCCAGTCACCTGGTAGCCCAGATTGAGCAGGACTTCGGCAATCCCGCCCATGCCCACGCCACCAATGCCGATGAAGTGGATATGCCGCACCCGGCTTTGCATCGCTGAGGTCAATCTATCCATCACTCAGCTCCTCGCATAAATCCGCGATACGCGTGGCCGTGCCGATTTTGGCAACCTGGCGCGCCGCATTGGCCATGGTTAATAATCCTTCTCTGTCCTGTTCCAGTTTTTTGATGCGATCTGCCAGGTCTTCCGCCCTTAACGCCTGATCCGGGATCAGTTGCGCGGCATCGGCTTTGACCAGCATTGCCGCATTGTGGGTCTGGTGATCGTCCACTGCATGTGGGTAAGGCACCAGAATCGATGCCACGCCGGCTGCCGCCACTTCTGCTACGGTCAAGGCGCCAGCCCGGCATATCACCAGATCGGCCCAGCCGTAGGCCTCGGCCATATCGCCGATAAATTCACTGACATCGGCTTGAACGCCGGCTTGTTGATACGCCGTCCGGCAATCATCGATATGTTTGCTGCCACACTGGTGGCGGACTTCCGGCCGTTTGTTTTCGTCGATCAGTTGCAATGCTGCCGGCACCTGCGTATTCAGCGAACGGGCACCGAGACTGCCGCCCAGTACCAGCAGCTTGAGTCGCTGTCCGGTCTCGCTCTGGCGCAGGTGCGGCATCGCCATATCCTCAATCTGCTTGCGAACCGGGTTGCCCACCCACAGTGCCTTCTCTTTTTCGGCAAAGCTGTCAGGGAAACCGGTCATCACATTCGCTGCCAGTTTTGCCAGCAGGCGGTTGGTCAGCCCTGGGATCGCGTTTTGCTCATGGATCAGCAGCGGCGTTTTTTTCAGCCACGCTGCTACGCCACCAGGACCTGACGCAAAGCCACCAAAGCCCAACACCACATCAGGCTGGCTGTCCTCTATCACTGACCAGGCCTGACTGATAGCTTTCATAATACGAAACGGGGCCATTAGCCAGCCCAGAGCGCCATTACCTCGCAAACCGGAGACGCTAATAAACGACAGTGAGTAACCGGCTTCCGGCACCAAGCGTGCTTCGATACCTCTTTGCGTACCCAGCCAGTTCACTTCAACGCCGCGCTGCTTAAGCTCATCAGCCACTGCCAGCGCCGGGAATACATGCCCGCCGGTGCCGCCTGCCATAATCATGACCCGCTTCATCGTCTGATCCTCGCCGAGGCTTTCTCGGGCAAACGGGTTTCCATATCAACACGCAGTAACAGGGCCACTGCGATGCAGACAATCACAAGGCTACTGCCACCGTAGCTCATTAAGGGCAAGGTCAAACCTTTGGTAGGCAAAGCGCCCATATTGACGCCGATATTGACGCAGGCCTGCAGCCCCAGCCAGATGCCAATGCCATAGGCAACCTGGGCACCAAACACCTGGCCCGCATCTTCTGCAGCACGGCCAATAGCCAACGCCCGCCAGATAAAGATGAAAAACAGCACAATCACCGCCAAGGCCCCGACCAATCCCAGCTCTTCGGCCAGAATTGAATAGAGAAAGTCGGTATGAGCTTCGGGCAGATAGAACAGTTTCTGCATGCTGCTGCCCAGCCCGACACCCAGCCAGTCACCTCGACCAAACGCGATCAAGGCCTGTGTCAATTGGAAGCCACTGCCCCAGGGATCAGCCCAGGGATCCATAAAGCTTTGCAGACGCTCCAGCCGATATGGTGCTACCCATACCAGCATGGTGAATAATCCGCCCATCACTGCCAGCAGGGCAGCAAAAACATCGAGGCGAGCACCACCCAGGAACAGCATCGCCAGCACGGTGGACATAATCACCACCATCGAGCCCATATCTGGCTGTAACAACAACAAGAATGCAGCCACTCCGAGCAGCATCAAAGGTGCCAACACTTTCAGAAAAGAAGTATGCAGTTGGCCATGATGGCGCTGCAGGTAGTCGGCAATATAAATAATGGCAAATAGCTTGATAAGTTCGGCGACCTGAAGGTTGACCGGCCCGAGTGGCAGCCAGCGGCTGGAGCCGTTAACTTCGCGGCCGATCCCCGGAATGAGCACCATCACCAGCAGCATGACGCCAAACATCAGTAACTGCGGTGCAAAGCGCTGCCAGAGCGCCAATCTGATCGAAATAACAGCCCAGGCCAGGCCCAGTCCTGCCATGGCAAACATCAGTTGGCGGATAAAATAAAACAAAGGCTGACCGGTATTGCTGTCGGCGATAGTGATGGATGCCGAACACACCATGATCAGGCCGATAAACAACAGCGCCCCGGTAGCAAACAGCAGGCTGCGGTCAAATTGCAGATTGGATTCGCTCATGCCGCCAACCCCCTTACTGCCTGTTCGAACTTTTCACCGCGTTCGGCATAACCGCTGAACATGTCAAAACTGGCACAGGCCGGCGACAGCAAAACATTATCCCCTGCTTGCGCCAGTTGCTGGGCCTGTCTGACCGCGTCAGTCATACTTTCTGCCCGGGCCTGTGACACTGCTGCCGGCACCACGGCGGCAATCTGTTCAGCATCTTCACCGATCAGCACTACGGCGCGGACCGCCTGTTTCAGGCTGTCACTGAGCTCGGAAAAGTCCTGATCCTTACCCACACCGCCGGCAATCAACACGATAGGGCCACTATCGGCAAGCCCCGCAATCGCGGCAACGCAAGCCCCCACATTGGTGGCCTTGGAATCATTAAACCAACGCACATCGTTCAGTACCCGCACCAGCCGGCAACGATGCGGCAGACCTTTGAATTCCTGCAGTGCTGACAGCATAGCCGTCATCGGCAATGCCATGGCCGAGCCCAGCGCCAGTGCTGCCAGATCATTGGCCAGGTTATGATTGCCGGCAATCTTGAGCTGATTGACGGCCAGTAAAGGTTCACTGCCTTCTGCCAGCCAGGTTTCCCCCTGATGCTGCAGCAGACCGAAATCCACACCTTCGCTCTGCTGCATGCTGAAGCCGATCTGGATTCGTCCGGGTTCAGCCATTTCACTCACCACTGGATCATCACGATTGATCACCATCACCCCGTCACCGGCAAACACTTTGCGTTTGGCCTGCTGGTATTGCTCAACCGAATCGTAGCGGTCCATATGGTCGGGGCTGACATTAAGCACGACCGAAGCAAAAGCATTCAGCGATTTCACGGTCTCGAGCTGGAAACTGGACAGTTCGAGAATGTAAAAATCTGGCACCAAGTCGCTGAGCAAATCCAGTGCCGGGGTTCCCAGATTGCCACCTGTCAGCACCTCTTTACCGGCCAGTTGCGCCATCAGCGCGACTAGCGTGGTGACGGTGCTTTTTCCGTTAGAGCCTGTCACTGCCACTACCGGTGCCTGCGCATAGCGGGCAAATAATTCGATATCACCGACTATTTCAATGCCGGCCGCAGCGGCGGCTTGAATTTCCGGCAAACGTGGATCAACGCCGGGGCTGAGCACGATCATATCGGCCTGCATTAACCAGTCCTGATCCAGACCGCCGGTTTTAATCAGCACTTGCGGGTAATCCTGCTGCAAGGTGCTTAGCGCCGGTGGCTGTTCACGGGTATCCATGACCGCCACACTGAGTGCACGCTCAGCCAGAAACTGTGCGCAGGACAGCCCGGTCTGCCCCAGACCGACGATCAGGCAGTTTTTATGTGAAAGTGTGTTCATGCCCTGTGTCATCGTATTTTCAGCGTCGCCAACCCAATCAGAACCAGAAATACCGTCACAATCCAGAAGCGCACGATAATGCGTGGCTCCGGCCAACCTTTAAGCTCGTAGTGGTGATGAATCGGTGCCATCAGGAATACGCGTTTACCACGCAACTTGTAGGAAGCGACCTGAATCATCACCGACAAAGTCTCAATCACGAAGACCCCGCCCATGATCAGCAGTACCAGTTCCTGTCGCACTAATACCGCGACGGTGCCCAACGCTGCCCCGAGAGCCAGCGCGCCGACATCGCCCATAAAGATCTGGGCCGGATAAGTGTTAAACCAGAGAAAGCCGAGACCAGCCCCGACCATCGCTGCGCAGAACACTGTCAATTCACCGGCACTGGGTATGAAGGGGATCTGCAGGTAACTGGCAAATTCAGAGTGGCCGCCGACATAGCTGAACAGACCCAATGCACTGGCCACCATCACCGTTGGCATAATCGCCAGTCCGTCCAGACCATCGGTCAGATTGACCGCATTACTACTGCCCACAATCACCAGATAGGTCAGCAACATGTACCAACCGCCCAGCGGAATCACGACTTCCTTGAAAAACGGCACAATCAGCGCTGTTTCTGCAGGCACCGAGGCGGTGTAATAGAGGAATACCGCAGCCCCGGCACCAAACACTGACTGCCAGAAATATTTATAGCGACTCAACAAACCACGCGGATCCTGACGCACCAGCTTGATGTAATCATCAATAAAGCCAATCACGCCGAAAGCCAGTGTGACAATCAACACCACCCAGACATAGCGGTTGCTTAAATCGGCCCACAGCAGGGTACTGACTGCAATGGCAACGAGAATCAACGAACCACCCATAGTGGGTGTGCCGCTCTTGCTGAAATGTGACTCCGGTCCATCCTGACGCACAACCTGACCAATCTGCTTGAAGCTCAACTGGCGGATCATGCTGGGCCCGATAATCAGGGCAATACCAAGTGCGGTCATGGTGCCCAGAATCGCCCGCAGAGTGAGGTACTGGAACACACTGAATCCACTGTAAAATTCCGCCAGGTATTCACTCAATAGCAGCAGCATCAGCTTTCTCCCTCTTGTGCCAGCTGATCGGCCAGCTTATCCAGTTGCATAAATCGTGACCCTTTGATGAGACAGACCACTTTCTGGTTAAGAGCCTGCTGCAGGTGCTGCTGCAAGCTGTCGATATCTTCAAAATGCTGGGCACCACAACCGAATTTCTGTGCTGCCATGCGGCTGCTGTCGCCTACCGTGAATAAGCGGCTGACTCCAGACGCTGAGGCCTGCTTACCCATTTCAGTGTGGATATTGTCGCTGTCAGCGCCTAGTTCACCGAAGTCGCCCAGTACCAGCCAGTGTTCGCCGCTGAAACCGGCGAGGGTCATCAGTGCCTGCTGGTAGGAACCGGGGTTGGCGTTGTAGGTATCATCAATCAGTTTCGAAGCATTGATCCCGGCACGCAGTTGCAGCCTGTGTGGCACCGCCTTGATACTCGCCAGGCCACGCACCATGGCATCAACCGGAATATCCAGTGCCCGGCAGACGGCTATCGCGGCCAGCGCGTTATTGACATTGTGAAGACCTGGCAAAGGCAGACTGAAATGGTGATTCACGCCTTCAATATTGACCATGAAATGGCTGCCACTGGCCTCTGGCTGAATGTAGTCGGCTTTCACATCAGCCTCTTTCTCCAGCGCAAAGCTCATGGTCTTGCGCTCAGCGATCATCGGCGCCCATATATCCTGATAAGGCATCTCGACATTGACCACGGCGATACCACTAGCCATCAGCCCCTGATAAATCGCGCCTTTTTCCTCGGCCACGCCGGCTTCACTACCAAAGCCTTCCAGATGCGCCGGGGCAATATTATTGATAAGGGCCACATCGGGCGCGGCAATCTTGACCAGTTCAGCAATTTCACCGGGATGGTTGGTACCCATTTCAATCACGGCAAATTTATCTTCCGCATCCAGCCGGCAGAGCGTCAGCGGCACGCCCAGATCATTGTTGAGATTGCCTTCAGTTGCCAGCACCGGTCCTGCTTGGCGCAGGATGGCACTGATCATTTCCTTAACGCTGGTTTTGCCGTTACTGCCGGTGATCGCCACCACTTTAGCGCGGCTTCGCTGCAACCAGGCACGGGCAATCGCGGCAAAGGCTTTCCTGACATCCTCAACCTGCAACTGCGGCAGCGGATCATCACGGGTTTCACTGACCAGTGCCGCACTGGCGCCGGCTTCACGTGCCTGGGCCAGAAAATCATGGCCATCGACCCGCTCACCTTTTAAAGCAACAAACAGGTTGCCGGGCATGATCTTGCGGGTATCGATCACAGCACCGCTGACCGTGATATCTGCAAAACCAGCTTCGATACCGACAATTTTCGCCAGTTGACTGAGGGACAAAGTCAGACTCATTAATGGCCCCCCATTACGTTATAAACGCCATTGCTTACTTCTCCCAGTGACTCGCTGACCACCAGCGTGTCGCTGAACGGATATTTGATTTGGTTAATTTCCTGATAGGCCTCATGCCCCTTCCCTGCCACCAGCACGATATCGGCCGGACCGGCATGGGACACCGCATAAACAATCGCGGCTTTGCGATCCAGTTCGACGCGGATGTTTTCCGGCTGACGGCAACCGGCCAGAATCTCGTCAACAATCACCGCGTGATCTTCACTCCGCGGATTGTCGTCAGTGATAATCACCTTGTCAGCGCGGTTTTCTGCGATCTGCCCCATCAATGGCCGTTTACCTTTGTCACGGTCACCACCACAGCCGAATACACACCACAGCTGACCGCTCTCCGGCAGATGACTGCGCAAAGTGGTCAAAGCCTGCTCCAGTGCATCCGGTGTGTGAGCATAGTCAATCACGATGCAGGGTTGATCCTGCTGGCCATGCCCTTCCATACGGCCTGACACTGCGTGGCAGTGGGTCAAGGCTTGACGGGCCTGATCACCGCTAAAACCGATCATGGTCAGTACCACCGCCGTAGCGAGCAGGTTATCGACATTAAAACGCCCCATCAGTGGCAGTTGTATCGGCTGGGTCTGTCCCTGCAGTGTTAGGTCAAAAGCAACGCCGTCACGTTCACAGCGAATCGCTGAAGCATGAATATCTGCCTGCCCCAAACTGCTATAGCTGAGCACACGCACATCATCGCCCAATGCCGATTGCATTGTGGGCCCGAACTCATCATCAATATTGATCACGGCCTGGCTGACCGAGTCCATCTCAAACAGCTTCTGCTTGGCGGCAGCGTATTCTTCCATGGTCTGGTGATAATCCAGGTGATCACGGCTCAGGTTGGTAAACACCGCCACATTGACATCAACGCTGTTCAGCCGTCCCTGCACCAGGGCATGAGACGACGCTTCCAGCGCGACATAACGGCAGCCTTCCAGTTCAAAACCGGCCAGCAAACGTTGCATTGAAACCGGATCCGGGGTGGTCATACCGGTCAGTTCCAGATCACTGATACGGCCGGCGCCCATGGTGCCGATTACGCCGCAGGGCTGGCCACTGCCTTCCAGGGCCTGTGCCAGGAACTGGCTGACCGACGTTTTTCCATTGGTGCCGGTAACCGCAATCACGGTCATATGCTGTGAAGGATCTTCATAAAAACGGGCCGCAATAAAGCCGGCCTGCTGGTCCAGTTGACTGATCGGGTAGGCCGTCACCACGGACTCATCCAGCAGCGTCTGCTCACTGTCGCTGAGCGGATTGGCAGTATCAATCAATACGGCAAAGGCCCCTTTATCCAGCGCCTGGTGTAAATGTTTCTCTCGATCGGCGGGCTGTTTGGCCAAAGCCAGGAACAGGCAGCCGGCTGTCACCCGCCGGCTGTCCATGCTGATGTCACTAAGCATGCATTCCTGCAGTTCGACATGCTCAGCCACCCAATCCTGCAGCAGCCAAGTCAGAGATTGCTTTTTCACGATCGATGTCATCATTTGTGGGCCACCTGCATCTGCGTCATCGGTAATGCATCCGGTGCGATATTGAGCAGTCGCATGGCGCCGGTCATGACTTCTGAAAATACCGGTGCAGCCACTGCGCCGCCGTAGTATTCCTCGCCACGCGGCTCATCCACCATCACCACCATGGCCAGGCGCGGCGCGCTGGCCGGGATAATGCCGGCAAAGACAGATTGATAACGTTTATCGGCGTAACCGCCACTGGTCGCTTTTTTGGCGGTACCGGTTTTACCGGCGACACGGTAGTTGGCGACCGCAGCACGGGTGGCCGTGCCACCGGGTTCAACGACGGTTTCCATCATCGCCAGCACCTGCTGCATGATATCGGCGGAAAAGACACGGCGCCCTTTGGGCGTCTCATTGCTTTTGACAAAAGTGACGGGTTTTAATATGCCGCCACTGGCCAGCACCGAATAGGCACGGGCCAGTTGTAATGCAGAAGTAGACAGTCCATAACCAAAGCCCATGGTGGCAATATCCAGCCGACGCCAGGATTGGGGATCCGGCATGGTGCCCATCGCTTCACCTGGGAAATAAGCCCCGGTGGCTTCGCCCAGACCAAAACGGGCAAAGTCCTGCCACATCGCCTGCGGGTCCAGTTCCAAAGCGATTTTACTGGCTGCGATATTGCTCGACTTTTGGATCAGCGTCGCAAGATCAATTTCACCGTAGTCACGGAAATCCCGGATTGGATGGCCGCTGACCCGGTATACGCCCGGATGGGTATTGATAATCGATTCCAGGTCATACTTACCTGACTTGATGGCGCTGGCTACGGTAAACGGTTTGACCGTGGAGCCGGGCTCAAACAGATCCGTCACCGCACGGTTACGAAAATCGCTGGCTTTGAGGCGGCTGCGGTTATTGGGGTTGAAGGCCGGCTGATTGACCATCGCCAGCACTTCACCGGTTTGGATATCCAGTACCACCGCCGTACCGGCCTTGGCATTATGTTCCTTGACGGCATTCTTCAGCGCCTGATAGCTCAGGTGTTGCAAACGTAAATCGATGCTGAGTTGGATATTTTCACCGGCTTTGGCCGGTTGAATCAGTTCACCACCTTCCACGAAATTACCGCGGCTGTCGCGTACCATGCGTTTAAGGCCGCTACGACCGGTCAAAACGGCATCATAGGTCAGCTCCAGTCCTTCCTGACCGATATCATCAATATTGGTAAAGCCCAACAAATGGGAGGTCACTTCAGCGGCCGGATAGTAACGTTTGTATTCACGCTGCAGGTAAACACCATGGATTTCCAGCGCTTTCACCGACTGGGCCAGTTCCGGTGTGACCCGCCGCTTAAGATAGGCAAACTCACGTGACGGATTCGCCTTGATCCTGTCCTGGATAAGGCTGAGCGGAATATCGAGTTTCTCTGCCAGTTGTCCCAGTTTGGGATGATTGGCAGGCACATCCTGCGGGTTGAGCCAGACCGAATTGACCGGTGTACTGATCGCCAGCGGTTCACCCTGGCGATCCAGCAGCATGCCGCGATGTGCCGCTACCGGCACCTGACGCAGATGACGCGCATCCCCCTCATTACGTAAAAACTCGGGGTTCAGGATCTGTAAATCAGCCAGCCGCCAGCACAACACGGCGACAAACAACACGAACAGAATCCGTACCAGTTCCAGACGCCAGCGTCCGACTTGATTGTGACTGACCCGAGCTGCGTTCATCGTTTGATCACCACGGTCATATCGGCCTTGGGCACGATCATGTCCAGACGGCTGCGAACCTGCTGTTCGACACGACTGGGACTACCCCAGGTACTCTCTTCCAGCAGCAGACGGCCCCACTCTTCGTTAAGCAGATCGCGCTGTTTTTCCAGTTGCTGTAATTGAATAAATTCATTGCGGTTAAGATGTTTGGCATAAATCACCGACACCGCTGAGATGATGACCAGCAAAGCCAGCAATAGCAGGGGCCAGTTAATATCGAATTGTTCCAGGTATTGCTTCAGCTTCATGCCAGCTTCTCCGCCACACGCAAAACAGCGCTGCGTGCTCTGGGGTTGGCAGCCAGTTCCTTATCACCGGCTTTAATAGCCTTGCCAATCAGCTTGAGGCGCGGGTTGAGTTGATCCACGGTGACCGGAAAGTGCGACGGCAAATCATCGCCGCGGGCCTGGTCGCGGAAATAACGTTTAACAATGCGGTCTTCCAGTGAGTGGAAGCTGATGACGACCAGTCTGCCGCCTACCGCCAATACATCCAGCGCCTGTTCCAGCGCGGCTTTGAGTTCGTCCAACTCATTATTAATATAGATACGTATCGCCTGGAAGGTGCGGGTCGCGGGATGCTTATGTTTTTCCCTTGACGGACTGGCCTTGTCCACCAGATCGGCCAGTTGCTTGGTGGTGGTAATCGGGTTCTCGTCGCGGGTTTCAACAATCGCGCGGGCAATACGTTTGCCATAGCGCTCTTCGCCCAGGGTTTTCAATACATGGGCGATATCTTGCATTTCTGCTGTGGCCAGCCATTCAGCGGCACTGATCCCGCTTTCAGGGTTCATGCGCATATCCAGCGGGCCATCCCTGAGAAAGCTGAAACCACGCTCGGCATCATCCAGTTGTGGAGAAGACACACCGATATCCATCAGAATGCCATCAATATTATTTTGCCAGAGACGCGCATGCACAGTTTTGGCAAGCTCGGAAAAGGCGCAATGTTCAATGGCGAAACGGGGATCTTCAGCAGCCAGTTGACGGCCGATCGCAACGGCCTGGGGATCCTGATCCAATCCCAGCAGGCGACCTTTATCTGAGAGTTGCGCCAGAATGGCACGGCTGTGTCCGCCACGACCAAAGGTGGCATCGAGGTAATGACCGTCAGCTTTCAGAGACAGGGCGGCGAGGGTCTCGTCTAGCAAGACTGGCAGATGTTGCGAATGGCTCTCTGTCATAATTCCGCCCTATATCGACAGGCTTTCTAATTCAGCCGGTAAAATCTCATCAAAATCTTCTTCCAGACAGTCATCCATGAGTTCGTTCCAAGTCTGCTCATTCCAGAGTTCAAACTTGTTGCCTTGCCCAATCATCACCATGCTTTTGTCGAGACCGGCAAACTCGCGCAGTTTGGCCGGCAGCAAAATCCGCCCGTTACCATCCATTTCGCATTCGGTGGCATAACCAAGCAGCATTCTTTTGAGGCGACGGACTTGAGGATTCAGGCTGGGAAGTGCAGTGAGCTTTTCTTCCACTTGCTCCCATTCAGGCAGCGGATACAACTGCAGACAGTGGTCTGAGTGATCAATGGTGATGACCAGGCGGCCTTCACAACAGACGTCAAGATGCTTGCGGAACTTGGCTGGTATCGCCATCCGCCCTTTGGCATCCAGATTGAATGTTGCCACGCCTCGAAACACTTGCCATCCTCAAAAAAACTGATCCACAAAGATCCACTTTTCCCCACTTAGCGACACTATAGGATTGCAAATGCATGAAGTCAAGCATCTGGATCAACAAATTCCTCTTTTTATGACAATGACTTAGCGACTTTTGGTGAAAGTGGGAGAAAAGTTTCGAGAGGGATATTCAAGGACATCTTCTTTATCAAAAAAGTGGCATAGAAAGTTAAAGTAAATTCTAGAAGGGTTATGGCTGAATAAAATCTTTTTGCTGGCTGACACCGGGGATTAACTAACTCAGATCGTTCAATTTAGCGTTTTTTCGTGTTCAACAGGACGGCGATTATACGTAATTTTCCAGTATTGTATGCCCCGCCATAACTTATCCCTGGCGCGACATAAAGCTGATTTAACCTATTGATATCAGTTCCTTAGCCACATTTTTTGTCAAATTCGCTGGTAAATCCCTAAAAAAGGCCTATACTGATTTCCTAAGAGCAAAATAAATTTTGCAGCGTGTCACCAACGATGGTGCACCGTTGATGCAAGGAGAGTGCTATGTGCCGACTACTGCATCTGTTTAGTCTCGCTCTTGTTCTGACGCCAGCCCCGCTACTGGCGCTGGAGTTTAATATGCCGTCTGGGGTGACAGACACCAGTCAGTCGGTATTCAACCTGCACATGACCATTTTCTATATTTGCCTCGCCATCGCGGTGGTGGTGTTCGGTGTCATGTTCTGGTCCATTTTCCATCACCGACGATCCCGAGGCGCAAAGGCAGCCCAGTTTCATGGCAGCGTGGTGGTTGAAATCATCTGGACCATCATTCCGTTTCTGATTCTGGTCGCGATTGCCATCCCCGCCACCACCACGCTCAGTGATATGTATGATGCCTCGGAGTCGGATGTTGATATCCAGGTCACTGGCCACCAGTGGAAGTGGCATTACAAATACATTGGTGAAGACGTCGATTTTTTCAGCATCCTGAACACCTCGCGGGAAGAAATCGAAAACCGCAAGAAGAAAAATCCCAACTACCTGCTGGAAGTCGATAACGCCCTGGTCGTGCCGACCAATAAGAAAATACGTTTTCTGTTCACCTCCAATGACGTGATCCATGCCTGGTGGGTGCCCGATCTGGCGATCAAAAAAGACGCGATTCCCGGCTTTATCAACGAATCATGGACCCGCATCAAAGAGCCGGGGCTGTACCGCGGTCAGTGTGCAGAGCTGTGCGGCAAACATCATGCCTTCATGCCCATTGAAGTCAAAGCGGTGCCGGAAGCCTCATACCTGGCCTGGCTGGAAGACCAGAAAGCCGCCAAGCTGGCTGAAGCTGCCTCGGCTGAACAGGACTGGAGTATGGATCAGTTGATGACTGCCGGTGCCACCGTTTATGAGAAAAACTGTGCGGTCTGTCACCAGGCAGATGGTTCCGGTGTCGCTGGTGCTTTCCCGGCACTGAACGGCAGTGCCATTGTGCAGGGCGACAAAGCCGGTCATCTCGATATCGTGGTGAATGGCAAGCTTGCCAAGGGTATGCCCGCCTTCGGTGAACAGTTATCCGCCGTTGATATCGCCGCCGTCATTACCTATGAGCGCAACAGTTGGGACAACCAGACCGGTGATCATGTATCACCGGCCGAAGTCCAGACTCTGATGGATAAACAGTGAGGTCTTTATGAGCGCACATGCCGAGACTGCCCACCACGGACCGGCCAGCGGGATCAGCCGCTGGATTCTGACCACTAACCATAAAGATATCGGCACCATGTATCTGGTGTTCAGCCTGCTGATGTTATTTGTCGGCGGGAGCATGGCCTTTGTTATCCGCGCCGAGTTGTTCCAGCCCGGCTTGCAGATGGTGATGCCCGAGTTCTTTAACCAGATGACCACCATGCATGGCCTGATTATGGTGTTCGGCGCAGTGATGCCGGCCTTTGTTGGCCTGGCCAACTGGCAGATACCACTGATGATCGGCGCCCCGGATATGGCCCTGCCCCGGCTCAATAACCTGAGCTTCTGGATCCTGCCGTTTGCCTTTGCCATGTTGCTGTCGACTTTGCTGATGCCGGGCGGTGCCCCCGATTTCGGCTGGACCTTTTACGCGCCGTTGTCGACCACCTATGCCCCACCCAGTGTGACCTTCTTTATCTTTGCCATTCATATGATGGGGATCTCTTCGATCCTGGGCGCGATTAATGTGGTGGTCACTATCTTCAATATGCGGGCACCGGGCATGAAACTGATGGATATGCCATTGTTTGTCTGGACCTGGCTAATCACCGCCTTCCTGCTGATCGCGGTGATGCCGGTACTGGCAGCTGTGGTCACCATGATGCTGATGGATGTGCATTTCGGCACCAGTTTCTTTAATGCTGCCGGTGGTGGCGACCCGGTCCTGTTCCAGCATGTGTTCTGGTTCTTTGCCCATCCCGAGGTTTACATCATGGTGTTGCCGGCCTTTGGCGTGATTTCCCAAATCGTGCCCACCTTCGCCCGCAAACCGCTGTTCGGCTACCACTCCATGGTGTATGCCACCGCGGCGATTGCGGTGATGTCTTTCATCGTCTGGGCTCACCATATGTTCACCGTGGGCATGCCATTGGCCGGCGAGTTGTTCTTTATGTATACGACCATGCTGATCGCGGTGCCCACCGGGGTCAAAGTGTTTAACTGGATATCGACCATGTTCCGGGGGTCGATGACCTTTGAGACGCCGATGCTGTTTGCCATCGCCTTTATTGTATTGTTCACCATCGGCGGTCTGTCGGGCCTGATGCTGGCGATCGCGCCGGCTGACTTCCAGTATCACGACACTTACTTCGTGGTCGCCCATTTCCACTATGTTCTGGTTCCCGGTTCGGTATTCGGCATTATTGCCGGGGTCTATTACTGGCTGCCCAAATGGTGCGGCAAGATGTATGACGAGAAACTGGGCCAATGGCATTTCTGGCTGTCGTTTATCGGCGTCAACCTGACCTTCTTCCCCATGCATTTTGTGGGACTGGCCGGCATGCCCCGACGTATTCCCGACTATGCGTTGCAGTTTGCGGACTTCAATATGATTACCAGCATCGGTGCATTCCTGTTCGGCACCACTCAGCTGTTGTTTGTTTACATTCTGATCAAAACCGTGCGTAGCGGTAAACCGGCGGAACAGCTTCCCTGGGACGGCGCGCAAGGACTGGAGTGGAGCGTGCCGACACCGGCCCCCTATCACACTTTCAGCACACCGCCAGTGGTCGGTGACAAATGAAACGCTGGCTGAATCCCACTACGCCGGGCGGACTGATTGCCATCGTGGTATTGATGTTCGGCTTCGGCTTTATGCTGGTGCCCCTCTATGACGTGTTCTGTGAGGTCACCGGCCTCAACGGCAAAACCGGTGGCCCCTACCAGGGGGCAGCCAGTCAAACTGAAGCAGTGGATGAACGCCAGGTTACTGTTCAGTTTGTAGCCAACCGCAATGCCAATCTGCCCTGGGAGTTTGCCCCCGAGCAGGAGGAGATCAAGCTGCAGATTGGTGAGCGCAAACAAACCGCCTTTTATGTCAGCAATACCTATGACCATGCCGTGGTCGCTCAGGCTATTCCCAGTGTGTCACCGGCACAGGCGGCGGACTATCTGAATAAAGTCGAATGCTTCTGCTTTCAGCAGCAGCCATTGCAGGCCGGCGAACAGAAAGGGTTTCCCCTGGTATTTTTTCTCGACCCGGATTTGCCCGAGGAAATCACCAAGCTGACGCTGTCCTACACCCTGTTTGATATTAGCGACAGGGCAGCAGCAGAAGGGTATTAACGCCCCAATTAAGGGAGGGAGCAGTTATGGCACAGTCGCAACCAGCCTACTACGTTCCACCGCAAAGTCACTGGCCGATCATTGCCGCGGCCGGGCTGTTTTTTACCCTGGGCGGCACGGCGGTGTTATTGCACGCTTTGCAGCAGGAGTCGGGCGGTTTATTCGGTCAGATTATGCTGTTATCCGGCTTGCTGATTCTGGCCGGCATGATGATCGGCTGGTTCGCCTCGGTCATTGCCGAGACCCGGCAGGGACTCTATTCGCCCAAGCTGGACAAATCATTCCGCTACGGCATGTCGTGGTTTATTTTTTCCGAAGTGATGTTCTTTTTCGCCTTCTTCGGCACCTTGTTTTATATCCGCGTGTTTGCCGTGCCCTGGCTGGGTGGAGAAGGCGACAAAGGGCTGGCCAGCATGCTCTGGCCCCAGTTCAATGCTGCCTGGCCCTTACTGCAAGCACCTAACCCTGAACAGTTCCCGCCCATCAGGGAAGTGATCAATCCCTGGCATGTGCCGCTCATCAATACCATTTTACTGGTGACTTCCAGTTTTACCCTGTGGCTGGCGCATAAGGCACTGAAACGCAGCGACCGCGACCGCCTCAAGCTGTGGCTGGGGATCACCATCATTCTGGGTCTGGGCTTTCTGGCCTTGCAGATCATGGAATATTTCGAGGCTTATAACGAGTTGGATCTGACGCTGGCATCGGGGATCTACGGGGCCACCTTCTTTATGCTGACCGGTTTTCACGGTGCCCACGTCACCATCGGCAGCATTATCCTGATTGTGCTGATGCTGAGGGTCATGCGTGGCCATTTCACGCCGGATAAGCACTTTGCTTTCGAGGCCGGTGCCTGGTACTGGCACTTTGTCGATGTGGTCTGGATATTCCTGTTCACTACGGTGTATCTGATTTAAACGAGGGCCAAGGCACAGAGGAGACAGCGTGATCGTAAAACGACTTTTGGGCAGCGATTCAGGCTGGCAGTTTGCGGCAAGACCGGGCTATCTGTCGTTTGCATTGTTTGCGGTCGGGCTGTGTCTGTGTTTGTCGTTCTGGCAATGGCAACGGGCTGGGAGCGCCGAAGCGCGCTATCAGCAATTTGTGCAGCAGCAGTCCCAGCCTGCCACACACTGGCATGGGGGCCAGCCGGCGCCCTATAAAGCGCTGAAAGCCAGCGGCCAGTTACAGCAGTTGTTTTTACTCGACAACCAGATTCGTCAGGGTATTGTCGGCTGGCATGTACTGGGGCTGTTAGCGACCGACTATGGCCCGCTGCTGCTCAACCTGGGGTGGCAATCGGCACGGGAGCCCCGCCCTTCGCTGAACAACTTCCCTTCTGTGATGACGGTATCGGGGCTGGCGGTCTATCCCGAAGTTGGCCTGATGCTGGCACCGGCGGAGGACGATCCGGCCTGGCCCGGCATCATGCAACAGATCGATATTCCCCTGCTCAGACAGCGGCTGGACGCCAAGCTGGCTGATTTTATGATTGTCGTGAACACCCCTGGTACCGGACTCGCCACCGTGCATGCAGCACCAGACAATAAAAGCGCGATGCATATCGGCTATGCCCTGCAATGGCTGTTGATAGCGGTGGCTTGCCTGACGGTGTTTTACTTTGCCTGCCGAGGAGAGAAAGATGACCCGTAATCCATGGCTGTTTCGTTCCATCTGGCTGATTGCCCTGCTGCCTCTGCTGATCGCGTGGAGTCTGGCCTTATTCGGCCAGGCCGACAGTTTTGCGGGCAAAAACCACGGTCAGTTACTCCCCGCCGGTATCCAGGTGCCGGACAGCCTCAAGTCAGAGCTGAATGGTAAATGGGGGCTGCTGTTATTAAGCCAGGATTGCCGGCAATCCTGTCAGCAACAGCTGTATCAGATGCAGCAGCTGCACACGGCCATGGGGCGGGATCTGGAACGGGTTCAGCCTTTGTGGCTGTCCACCGCCGGGATATCGCAACGCCCTGCCGATATTAATTTTCAGCAAATCAAAAGCCTGAGCCGGCCACAACTGCTCGACTGGTTTAACCAACAACAACTCGACTGGCAGGATCAGAGTCTGTGGCTGGTTGATCCCAAGGGCATGCTGGTTATGCGGTTTGCACCGGAGCTCAAGGGAAAGCACATCCTGGCTGATATTGACTGGTTATTGAAGGCCTCACATATCGGGTAATGCATGCAGATCAAAACCCTGACCAGACTTGCCTTGCTATTCGCCTTTGTGGTGGTGACGCTGGGCGCCCTGACCCGTCTGCTTGATGCCGGTCTGGGCTGTCCTGACTGGCCCGGCTGCTACGGCCAGATCCTGCCGCCCTCCTCCGCTGAGTTACAGGCTGCCGGCATCGCCCACAACGGCAAGGCGTGGATGGAAATGATTCACCGCTATGCGGCCGGTGGGCTTGGCTTGCTGATTTTAGTGATGATGATACGGCTGGAGACCGATCCCGCCAGCAAGCCGAAAAGCCGTTGGCTGGGGCGCAGTTTATTATTGCTGGTTATTGCCCAGGCGCTGTTCGGCATGTGGACGGTCACCCTCAAACTGCAACCGCAGGTGGTCACCATCCACTTGCTGGGCGGTGTGTTGCTGCTGGCATTGCTGTGGTTGTTATCCCAATCCGTCGCCGGTCACAGCCGGGTCCGTGTCGCAGCGGGTGTGCACAAAGCCGCCATGCTGGTGATGCTGTTACTGTTCGGGCAGATCGCATTGGGTGGCTGGACCAGCAGCCACTATGCCGGTCTTGCCTGCCCTGATTTTCCCACCTGCCAGGGACAATGGCTGCCAGATCTGCAACTCAATCAGGCATTCAAGCTGACTGAGTTTATTGATGCGAATCACGAGGGCGGATTATTGCCACTGGATGCCCGCGCGTCGATTCAGGTAGTGCATCGCTATACGGCATTGCTGTTAACGGTGGCTGTACTCAGCCTCAGCGTAGCGCTGTGGCGTTACCCGCTGTTACACAGCCGGGTTGCGCTGTTGCTGGCTTTCACCGGCCTGCAGCTTGGCATTGGCATAGCCAATGTGCTGCTGCAATTACCTTTGTTTTTGGCACTGGCCCACAATACCGGCGCGGCGTTACTGCTGTTGTGCCTGACTGATACCTTAATCCGCCTGCAGTCGCTGTCCACGATGGCTGCAAATTCCGATAAGCACGCTTTCAGACAATCAATGGGGTGAGTTATGCAAAATGACAGCGCGATCATGCCAACTCTGCATCGAACCAACTGGAAAGATTACCTGGCTCTGTGCAAACCCAAAGTCATTTTATTGATGCTGCTGACGGCTTTGGTGGGGGCTTTTATGGCACCACAGTGGCCTGATCCGGGTACCTTGCTGATTGCCATTGCCGGCATTGCCTTGTGCGCTGGCAGCGGCGCAGTGATTAATAATCTTATTGACCACAAACTGGATGCCAAGATGGCCCGCACCCGCCACCGTGCTGTGGCCAGTGGTCAGGTAACGCCATGGCAGGCCTTGTTCTTTGCATTGGCGCTGGCAGTTTTCGGGCTCAATCTACTGTGGTTTCTGGTCAACCCGGTCACCATGTGGCTGACCCTGTTTTCTTTGCTGGGTTATGCGGTGATTTACACCCTGTTTCTGAAACGGGCGACCCCGCAGAACATTACTATCGGCGGTCTGGCCGGTGCCATGCCGCCGCTGCTGGGCTGGACAGCAGTCACCGGACAGATCGATCCCAATGCCCTGCTGCTGGTGTTGATTATTTTCGCCTGGACTCCGCCTCACTTCTGGGCGCTGGCCTTGCATAAAAAAGAGGAATACGCCGAGGCCAATGTGCCGATGCTTCCGGTCACCCACGGCGTTGATTTCACCCGTATCCAGATTGTGCTTTACAGCCTGCTGTTATTTGCCTGCACGCTGCTGCCCTTTGTCACCGGCATGAGTAGCTGGCTGTATCTGGCCGGCATACTGGTGCTCAATGTCGGGCAGCTACGGCTGGTCAAACAGTTGTTTGCAGAACACGATCCGCAAGCTGCCTGGCGTTTATTTAAATTTTCAATTCAATACCTGATGTGGTTATTCCTGCTGCTTCTGGCCGACCACGTTTTGTTGAATTAGGCTGCTGGCGCTGATGCCCGTTAATCACTTGAAGATCCTGAACAATGGGCATAAAGTGAATTCAAAGCGGTCCTTGATGTTAACGTCCGATTAACGACCACAAGGAGGTCTGCTATGTATCATCACCACCGTAAGCACTTCTGGGGGCTTTTCTCAGTTCCACATGCCGAGTGGCAATCCATCAGCGATGAGAAACTGGATATCACTCAATTCGGCATATTGCGTATGCTCATACTGGCGCTGGTACCCGCCGTGGCTTTCCTGATAGGCATCAATCAAATTGGCTGGAGCCTGTCCGGCGCTGAATTCAACCAGGTGGCATTCAGCATGGCCCTGCCGATGGCGGGGGCATTTTATGCGCTGATCATCCTGTTCACCCTGCTGATGACCTACTTCACCTTTGCCATGGAACGCGCCTATGGCGATGAAGCCAGCTTTGGCCGTTGCCTGCTGTTTACGACCTACACGGCAACGCCGATGTTTATGGCAGGCCTGATAGGTTTTGTCCCCATAGTCTGGCTGTGCATGACGGTCTTGATGCTGGCGGTCTGCTACAGCGTGTATCTGCTCTATGTCGGTATCCCGATTTATATGAATATCGATGAAGGTAAGGGCTATGTGGTCTCTACCGGGGTAATTTCTGCCGGTCTGTGCCTGCTGGTCGTGTTTAATGTGCTGACCGTGATTGTCTGGCTCAATATGTTCTAAGCGACAAACATTCACTGCCCGGAAAAGAAAACAGCCGCTCCCTGAAGCTATCAGGTGAGCGGCTGTTTTTTTATAGCTTGAGACCACCGTAAGCCGGGTTCTGTCTGGGACAATCATTCATCTGGGACTGATGTCACCATCAGCCTCAAGCAACCTACCCAGGAACAGTACGGGTCGCACATCATGTTCCTCTATTTGGTCTTGCTCCAGGTGGGGTTTACCCTGCCACTTCTGTTACCAGAAGCGCGGTGCGCTCTTACCGCACCCTTTCACCCTTACCGGCTTGCCGAAGCAAGCTGGCGGTATACTCTCTGTTGCACTGGCCGTAGGCTTACGCCTCCCAGGTGTTACCTGGCACCTTACCCTGTGGAGCCCGGACTTTCCTCACCGACAGCAAACTGTGGCGCGATTGTCTGGTCGTCTCAAGCTGTCTATTTTACCTGACGGGCTTTATTTGTGCTGTAATTTCAGTGCCAGTTGGTAAGCCTCGTTCTTTTTACCGCCGGTAATCGCCGCTGCAATAGCCGCCGCTTTTTTCACCGGTAAATCTTCCAGCAACAAAGCCAGCACCCGTGACAGTTCCTGCTCATCGGCTTTGACTGCAGTCGCTGTCCCTTCTATTAACAAGACGCATTCTCCACGCTG
Organism: uncultured Methylophaga sp.; assembly: GCF_947259025.1. Classification (GTDB taxonomy): domain Bacteria; phylum Pseudomonadota; class Gammaproteobacteria; order Nitrosococcales; family Methylophagaceae; genus Methylophaga. The sequence goes on along the minus strand of NZ_CAMYKO010000006.1, from coordinate 44,343 downwards.
CTGGTTCTGATCGGCCGCGACCCATTCCTGTAACTCCGCCAGCGGTAGAGTCTTAATAGTCTCGTGCAGTTTGGTCAATTCCCTGGCGAGGCAGGCCCGACGTCCGGCACCAAATATGGCCACTGCCTCAGTCAGCGTATCCTGCAGCCTTCTGGGACTCTCATAGAAAATCAGGCTGTGTTCACTGTGTTTGAGTGTTTCCAGGTGCTGGCGTCTTGCGGTCTGTTTCGACGGCAGAAAACCTTCAAAACTGAACTTGTCTGAAGCGATGCCCGACGCGGATAAGGCCGCAATCAATGCACAACTGCCCGGGATCGGCACCACCCGGATCTGATGATTCTGAACCAGTGATACCAGGCGATAGCCAGGGTCGCTGATAAGCGGTGTGCCGGCATCACTGATCAATGCCACTGACTCACCGGCCTGCAAACGTTGCAATAACAATTCACTGCGTTGCTGTTCGTTATGCTCATGCAGAGACAATAAGGGCGTGTGAATACCGAAGTGTTGCAATAGCGGTTTGCTGTGGCGGGTATCCTCAGCGGCCACCACATCGACGGCTTGCAGCGTTTCAACCGCGCGGCTGGAGAAATCCGCCAGGTTACCGATCGGTGTTGCCACGATATATAGCTGTCCGCTTTGTGATGCAGTCACGGTTTTTCCTCAAATCTCCGGCTAAATGTGGTCGTAATATACGCTAACGGGTAAGATGATGCCTTCAATGATAACAATACAGATATCCAATATGACCCTTACACGCTCGCTGCTGTTACCGGCCATCATGCTCCTGTTGCTCAGTGCCTGTCAGCCCATTCAGGGACCGACTGGCCGGGTTCAGCCTGCAGAGATCAAAACCCTGCCGGCTGAGAGCGAGGGCCAGTACCAACAAGCGGCGCAAGAATATCTGCAACTCGCCGGCGACTATCAGGGCGAGAAACAGGCCTTGTATCAGCTTCGTGCTGCGCAGTTGTTCTGGCAGGTCGGTGATGTCGAACAGGCAGCTCAGGCGCTGTCACAAGTAGATCAATCGCTGCTCAGTGACAACAAGCGTTTCAGCGCCGCCACACTGAAGGCGGAAATTGCCTTGTTCAACAGCGATGGTGAAGCCGCATCCCAGGCCCTGACTGACTTTGAAGCAGGCAGCCTGTCCGCAGAAGAACAGCAACAATTACTGCGACTGCGCAGTGATGCCTACACGCTCACAGAAAACTGGCTGGAAAAAGCCAACAGCCACCTGGCACTGGAAAAGCTGCTGACTGAACAGGATGCCCTCGCCGCTAACCGTGAAGCCCTGTGGCAGGCCCTGATGCAAATGACGCCACAGGCACTGGATTTATACAATCCGGGTTATCCACCGGCTGATGATAGTGGCTGGTTTGCGCTGGCTTATGCGATCAAGGCCTATCAGGACAACCCCGAAGCACAAGCTGTGGCGCTGGAGGACTGGCGTCGCAGTTACCCCAACCACCCCGCCGATCCGGATTTATTCCAGCAGGCGATACAAACCGGGGCCAGTCAGCTACCCCGGCAAGTGCAGGACATTGCCGTGCTGCTGCCCGCCAGCGGGCCTTTTGCCGAAGTGGCCGCCAGCATCAAACAGGGCATTATCGCCGCACATTACGCCAGCGGCTCCCCAGCACAGCTGCATTTTCTCGATGTTGATACCGACCCTGTCAGCGGCCTGGGCAATGTCACTCAGCAGTACCAGCAAGCACTGAGTCTGGGCGCAGATGTCGTGATCGGCCCCTTGCAGAAAGCCTCGGTGGAAAGCCTGGCCGCCCAATCAGAACTGCCGGTACCGGTACTGGCGCTGAACCGGGTGGATGAGCGCAACAGCCGTCCCAATCTGTTTCAGTTCGGGTTGGCACCGGAAGATGATGCCGCAGCGATTGCTGACTATGCGCGTCGTCAGGGCTACCAGCATGCCGTGGTGTTATCACCGCGCGGTGACTGGGGCGACCGGGTTGCCTCGGCCTTTAACAATGCCTGGCAGCAACAAGGCGGCAATGTGCTTTATCAGTCCAGCTACGATGAAAGCGTGAATGACTTTCGCGATACTTTGATCCCGCTGATGGGACTGGATGTCAGTGAAAGCCGCTACCAGACGCTGAAAAGCACACTGGGCCGCTCACTCGACTTTGAGCCGCGCCGACGTCAGGATATTGATTTCCTTTTCCTGGTGGCCCGTCCGCTCAAGGCGCGGCAACTGGTGCCACAACTCAAATTCCACCGCAGTGGCAAGCTGCCGCTGATGGCTACCTCCCACGCATACAGCGGTCAGCCGGATCCTCAGCAGGACATTGATCTGAATGATTTGATTGTGACCGATATTCCCTGGATGCTGGCAATGGATACCGTGAATGACCCGGCTTTTGAAACCTATCAACAACAGTCACAAAATCCTTCCGGTAGCCTGCTCAGGCTTTATGCCATGGGGGTCGATGCCTACCGGCTGCTGCAGGAATTGAACACGTTGAGCCAGGATCCCGAACAACGCTATCAGGGCGCCACCGGCAATCTCTCGGTCAATACCGAGGGCCAGGTGAAACGGGAAATGGGCTGGGGTCAATTCCAGCAGGGGTATCTCGAAGCGTTGCCTTGATATGTTGTTTTCCAGAGATCGGGGAACACAAGTTGAAGACGCCGTCAGCCGCTTTCTGAAAAAGCAGGGGCTGACCTTACTGACCCGTAATTACCATTGTCGGGGCGGGGAAATTGATCTGGTGATGCAGGACAAATCGGTGCTGGTGTTTGTTGAAGTTCGTTTTCGCAAGAACAGCCGTTTTGGCAGCGCGGTAGAGACCGTGAACAAGCGCAAACAATCACGTATTATTCTCACCGCCCGGCATTACCTGCAGCAACACCCGGGCAAACACGACAGTTGCCGTTTTGATGTGGTGGGTGTTGCCCCGGCGGATAAAGGCTACCAGTTCGAATGGATTCAGAATGCTTTTGAACAAAGCTGAAACAGGCTGGTCAATGACAAGCCATACCAGTCATAATAAACCTTAATTAATTTCGAGGATTGCACACATGCTTAAGTTGAAAAATCTTGCTTGGCTGATAGTCCCGGTAATGCTGATTCAGGGCTGTGCTCCTGCCGTCGTCGGTGGTGCGGCGACTGGTGCCGGTGTTGCCTATGATCGGCGCACAACCGGCACCGTGATTGATGACCAGGGCATAGAATTCAAAGGTGCTTATGCGCTGTTTAACAACAAGGAAATTCACGATCAGAGTCACATCAACGTCACCAGTTACAACGGCATCGTCCTGCTGACCGGTGAAACACCGAGCGAATCACTAAAACAGAAAGTGACCGCTGAAATTAAAGCGCTGCCCAAGGTTCGCCGCATTTATAACGAGCTGGCGATTGCAGCGCCCAGCGCCCTGCCGTCACGCAGCAGCGATGCCTGGATCACTTCCAAAATCAAAACCAAGATGACCACTGACAAGCAAATCGATCCCTTCCGCATCAAGGTGGTGACCGAAAGAGGCATTGTTTACCTGATGGGACTGGTCAGCCGTACTGAAGCCGATCAAGCGGTATCACTGGTGAAAAGCACGGCCGGTGTTCAGCGAGTGGTGAAGATTTTTGAATACACCGACTAATATCGGTTGAGCTTACACACAAAAAAGGCGCCCAAGGCGCCTTTTTTATTTGCATTCAGAAAGGTTTGACCACTGCCAGGATAATGACAGCGATAAGCAGCAGGACCGGGATCTCGTTGAATAGACGATAGAACTTGTGGCTGCGCTGGTTGTTGTCAGCAGCAAACTGCTTGAGCATGCGACCGCACATGCCATGATAGGCGAACAACAAAACGACCAGGGTGAGTTTGGCATGCAGCCAGCCCATTGCAGCCAGTTGTTCCAGCGAGTAAAAGCTGAGCAGCCAGATGCCGAATACCAGTGTCAGCAGCGCACTGGGGGTCATGATGCCCCGGTATAGCTTGCGCTCCATGATTTTAAAACGCTCATTGCCAGCTTCATCCTCACACATAGCATGGTAAACATACAGCCGCGGCAGGTAGAACATCGCTGAAAACCAGGTCACGATAAAAATCAGGTGAAAGGCCTTAACCCAAAGCATGCTGTACTCCTGCTGACAAAACAGTGATAGTATCAAATGACGCTTTCGGGGAGTGGAAATATGGCCGATTCATCCGCACAGCAAAAACGCCGCTTCAGCCGCATTCCGTTTAATGCCGTGGCACACATTAATACCGAAGACGGCGACGAATTTCTTAACTGCCAGGTGCTCGACGTCTCACTGCATGGCCTTTTGATCGAAAGGCCCGGACAGTGGCAGGCAGATCTGCACCAGCCCTGCCGGGTCGATCTGTTGCTGGAGGAAGGTCAGATAGTGATAGAAATGCAGGCGACGGTGGCCAATATTGATGCGGCTTATATCGGCTTTGAATGCCGGGAAATCGATCTGGACAGCATGACCCATCTCAAGCGCCTGGTTGAACTGAATCTGGGTGACGAAGCCCTGCTGCATCGAGAACTATCAACCCTGCTGGAGCAGGCCTGAGTCTGACTTAGCTGGCTTCCTGCAGGGCACTGATCACTTCTGATAAATGCCTGACCGGGGTGACTTTCATTTCTTTCATCGCTTTGCGCGGGGCATTGGCCGCCGGCACGATGGCATGGGAAAAACCATGCTTGCTGGCATCGCGGATACGCTCTTCACCCGCCTGAACTGGCCGGATTTCCCCAGTCAGTCCCACTTCACCGAACAACACCCAGTCGCGGGGCAAAGCGCGGTTTCTGAGGCTGGAAATGATGGCAGCCAATACCGCCAGATCCGCGCCGGTCTCACTCAGTTTGACGCCACCGACTACATTGATAAACACATCCTGATCATGACAGGTAATCCCGCCGTGACGATGTAAGATTGCCAGCAACATTGCCAGCCGATTCTGTTCCAGCCCGACGGTCACCCGCCGCGGATTCCCCAGTGGACTGCTGTCCACCAAAGCCTGCACTTCCACCAGCATCGGCCGACTGCCTTCCCGGATGACGGTCACCACGCTGCCGGGTACTGCATCCTCGCTACGGGACAGGAATATCGCTGAAGGGTTACTGACTTCTTTCAGCCCCAGCTCGGTCATGCCGAACACGCCCAGCTCATTGACCGCACCAAAGCGATTTTTCACCGCCCGCAGAATACGAAACCGGGTCGAGGTATCCCCCTCAAAATAAAGCACGGTATCGACCATATGCTCCAGCACCCGCGGCCCGGCCAGAGACCCCTGCTTGGTGACATGGCCGACCAGGATCATGGTAGTGCCGCTGGCCTTGGCATAACGTACCAGTTGCGCGGCGCTCTCACGCACCTGGGCCACGGTGCCGGGTGCTGACTGCAGTTGCTCGGTAAACACGGTCTGAATCGAATCGATCACCATCACCTGGGGTTTTCTCTGCTCAGCCGTTGTGACCATCTGCTCGGCATGGGTCTCAGCCAAGAGTTCCAGTGGTGCCTGCTCCAGTTGCAGTCGCTCCGCCCTCAGCCGGATTTGCTGCAGTGATTCCTCACCGCTGATGTAGAGTGGCTTGATTTGACTGCTATCGGCCATGGTGGCCATGGCCTGCAACAGCAAGGTGGATTTGCCGATACCGGGATCGCCGCCAATCAGCACCACTGAGCCGGTGACCAGGCCGCCGCCCAAAACCCGATCCAGTTCCGGCAGGCCGGTGGTCCAGCGTACTGCCTGCTCAGCCTTGACTTCGGACAGGGCGTGGACTTCCCTTTTCTGTTCGGCGGCATAACCACTGTGGCGGTTGATGGTCGCCTGCGCCGTTGATGAAGCCCCGGCCTGCACCTCTTCCTGCAGGCTGTTCCAGGCGCCGCAATCATTACAACGGCCTGCCCACTGCGGTGTCTGTGCACCGCATTCCTTGCAGACATAAACCCGCTTGGCTTTAGCCATCAGACAACTCCCTTGCCACACGCTGACAGATCACGGTCACCAGTTCATAGGGAATCGTGCCGGCCAGCGTCGCCAGTTGCTCTACCGGTAAGTCCGGCTGTCCCCATAAAACCACCTCATCGCCGACCTGCGCGTGTTCCATATCATTGAGATTCAAACAGATAGTATCCATCGATACCCGGCCGATCACCGCTACTTTCTGATCGCGCAATAACACTTCGGCCTTGTTGGATAGGTGACGGCTATAGCCATCACCATAACCGATACTGGCCACGCCCACCCGGGTAGGCTTGTCAGCCGTCCAGTCACCGCCGTAACCGACCTGGCCGCCGGCTTCAATATCATAAACCGCAATCAGCCGGGTTTTGAGTTGCATCGCCGGCTGCAAATCAAATGCGCCCCCAGACTTATCATCAAATGGCGCGATCCCATACAGCATCAGTCCCGGACGTACCCAGTCTTTATGCGATTGTGGATAAGACAGCACGGCAGCCGAATTCGCCATACACAGCGGCACATCGGTCTGTTGCTTTAATGCCAGCATGGTTTCAAGCTGGGCCTCATTACGCGGATCGCCCACCAAATCAGAATTGGCAAAATGACTCATCAGGCCGATTTCACCGTGGATATTCTGGCAGGCCTGCAGCAGGGATAAAGCAGACGTTGCCTGTTCGGGGCTGATCCCCAAACGATGCATGCCACTGTCTACCATCAGCCAGTTAAACTGCAGCGGCTTGGGCAACTTGATGCGCTGCAGCAGTTGTATCTGGGTATGTAAATGAATCAGCGGCGATAAATCATAGCGGGCGGCGGTGATGAAATCTGCTTCGCTGTTGACGCCTTCCAGCAGCACAATCGGTTTTTCTATGCCATGTTCTCTGAGAAATACCCCTTCGTTGAGGCGGGCAACGGCAAAAGCGTCACTGTCACGCAAAGATTCTGCTACGGTCAAAACACCATGCCCGTAGGCATCGGCTTTGATCACCGACATCACCCGGCTGTCGGGGGCCAATTGCCTGACGCGGGAAAGATTATGACGCAGTGCGGCCGGATTGATCGTGGCAACGGGAAACTGCTTCACGGGCCGTCATCACCGTAATCATCGTAGTAGGCAGGCGCAAAATTTTCGAAACGGGTGTATTTACCCTGGAAAGTCAGCGCTACAGTGCCAATCGGACCATTACGCTGTTTGCCGATAATGATCTCGGCTTTGCCTTTATCCGGTGAGTCTTCGTTATAGACTTCATCACGGTAGATAAACACAATCAAATCGGCATCCTGCTCGATCGCGCCCGACTCACGCAGATCCGACATCACCGGCCGTTTATTGGGCCGTTGTTCCAGACTGCGGTTCAGCTGGGACAGTGCGATTAATGGCACTTCCAGCTCCTTGGCCAGCGCTTTCAGCGAGCGGGAAATTTCGGAGATCTCGGTGGCACGATTTTCACTGGCGCGGCCAGCATTGCCCTGCATCAACTGCAGATAATCGATAACGATCATGCTGAGGCCATGTTCACGCTTGAGACGGCGTGCCCGCGCCCGTAATTCGGTCGGCGTTAAAGCCGGCGTGTCATCGATAAACAACGGCGCTTCGTTGAGCAGCGCAATCGCCGACGTCAGACGCGGCCAGTCATCATCATTGAGTTTACCGGTACGCAGGCGGTGCTGATCAATCCGCCCCAGCGAAGACAGCATCCGCATCGCCAGCGCATCGGCGGGCATTTCCATACTGAATACCGCGACCGGTTTTTTGCTGTGAATCGCACCATTTTCGGCCAGGTTCATGGCGAATGTGGTTTTACCCATCGAAGGCCGGCCGGCGACGATAATCAAATCCGCAGGCTGCAGACCCGAGGTCTGCTCATCGAAATCCATAAAGCCGGTAGGCAGGCCGGTGATTGAACTGTCCTGCTCAAACAGGGTATCAATGCGATCCACAACCTTGCTCAGCACATCTTTGACTTGAACAAAGCCACCACCGCGATTGGCGCCCTTTTCGGCAATCTCGAATACATAGCGCTCGGCCATGTCGAGCATTTCTTCTTTGGTCATGCCTTCCGGTTTGAAGGCCATATTGGAAATGCTGTTACCGACCTGGATTAACTGCCGCAAAATCGCCCGTTCACGGACGATTTCCGCATAGGCGCTGATGTTGGCAGCACTGGGAGTATTACGTGCCAGCATGCCCAGATAGGCGAGTTCACCGACCTGATCCAGTTCGCCGCGCTTGTCATGCCATTCCGCCAGGGTAATGACATCAACCGGCTGCGATTGCTCCATGAGTTGGGCAATAGCACGAAAAATCAGCTGGTGATCGTGGCGATAGAAATCCTGCTCGACCAGAACATCAGCGACCTGTTCCCAGGCGCCGTTGTCGAGCATCAGCCCACCCAACACGGACTGCTCGGCTTCCACCGAGTGGGGCGGGACTTTCAGAGCCTCTGTGGCGGTATCCGTAAACGATTCTGGATAACTGATTTCTTCCACAGGTCCACCTATTCAGACAGAGACAATGTTTCACTCACAATGAGAATGTGAGTTTAGCAGAAAAAGGGAACAAGCGAAGGCCTCTCCCTAAAGCATATTGCGAATAAAAAACGCCGATGTGTGCCGGGTTATCGCCCGGCACACACTGGCATCAAAGACGATGTGTTACGCGTCTTCTTCCTGTGCTTTAGCAATCGCTTCGGCTTCTTCACGCGCCGCATCACGGGCTTTTTTAGCTTCTTCTGCTTCGGCACGCGCCTGCAGTTCCGCTTCGGAAGACACGTTCACCTTAACGGTGACCAGCACGTCAGCATGCAGTTGAATATCGATGTTGTATTCACCTGTGTGACGCAGTGGGCCGGTTGGCAGACGCACTTCGTTGCGATCGACATCAGCACCGGCAGCGTTCAACGCATCAGCGATATCCGCAGCTGTGATGGAGCCAAACAGTTTACCTTCAACACCGGCGTTAGCCATGATGTCGAGGTCACCGGCGGCAACCAGTTTCGCCTTACGGCTTTCAGCTTCAGCCAGCACTTTGGCGGCAGCGGCTTCCAGCTCAGCACGGCGTGCTTCAAACTTTTCTCTGTTAAGCTTGGTGGCAGGCAAAGCTTTACCTGTTGGCACCAGGAAGTTACGACCGTAACCGGATTTAACAGTTACTTCGTCGCCCAGGCTACCAAGCTTTTGAACTTTTTCTAGCAAAATAACTTGCATCGTTCTACCCTCATTCGCAGTGTCTTACTGCTTAATCAAAACCTCGCATCACTCCACCTGGGAGCGTTTGCGAAAATCAAACCACTGATCCAAAACACCTAACGTCGCCAGCATCATCACCATTTGCGGCATCATCAGCACCAGCAACACATACATCGTCACCAGCCAGCCTTTGCCTTTCTGCCTGAGATTGACGATGGCATGCACTATCGCCAAGCCCTGAATGCCAAAGGCCACCAGCATTACCGGCAGACAATCCGCCAGCAGACGCAATGCATCCGCCATCGGTGTCAAAGCCACGACCATCAAAATGGCCGTCAGCATTGCAGCCGGTTTACCCAAACGCAGTTGGCGAAACTCTTCACCAAAGGCGCCGGGGTTGAACAACTGCGCCTGCCAGGCTCGGCCAATAAGCAGCCCCACCACAGCATTAAAGCTGACGCCGGCAGCAATCAGGCCGGTCATCATTGCTGCCAGGTTGTCTGTCAGTCGCGCCGTTTCATCGACGCCCAACTGCCAGCCAGGCTGCTCACTTAGTGAGGCCATAAACGGTTCGATCATGCCTCGCCACCAGCCGGTCAGCTCAGGCACCAGCAGGTGCATTAACAGCACGACCACCAGGCCCAGTCCACTTGCTGCCAGCAGGGCAGTCGCCAGTGAACGGCTATACCCCAGAGCCAGCGTTGCCACAAAGACCGGCAACCAGCTGGATAAAAGCACCAGGCCTGCAATCCACATCTGCCCCAGCAGCAACCAGGCCACCAGCACAAAAACGATCAGGGTGGCAGTCACCACTCTGGCGCCTTCTCTGGGCCCCATTCTCAGGGTTGCCAGGGCAATCACACCGCTGGCCAGATAGTTCAGCGGCGGTAACATCATGGCTGCTGCAGACAGAAGCGCTGTTGCGACGGCTGCCTGCCACCGGCCCTGCATGGCAAAATCTGCAATTCCTCGCAGCATGATGACTAACTAACGTTGTTTCGGTGTTTTAATCAAAAATTACTTGTGCATGTCGCAGTAAGGCAACAGCGCCAGGAAACGTGCACGCTTCACACAGGTAGACAGCTGACGCTGGTAGCGTGCTTTAGTGCCTGTGATACGGCTGGGGACGATTTTCCCGGTTTCGGTGATGTAATTTTTCAGCAAGTTCACATCTTTATAATCGATGTGTTTGATGCCTTCAGCGGTAAAGCGACAAAATTTTCTACGTCTAAAAAAACGAGCCATTGTGATTCTCCTAAATTCTCAAGCAGCCTTAAGCTGATTTCTTGTCTTCATCTTTTTGCATCATGGGTGACGGTTCGGTGACCGCTTCGTCCATGGTGACAACCAAATGACGGATAACAGCGTCGTTAAAACGGAATGCAGTGGTGACTTCGTTGAGTTGTTCAACGTCACATTCAGCATTCATCAGGACGTAGTGCGCTTTGTGCACTTTGTTGATGGGATAAGCCAGTTGACGGCGACCCCAGTCTTCCTGACGGTGAATTTTACCGCCCTGGCTGGTCAGCGTTTGTGCATAACGCTCGATCATGCCCGGCACTTGCTCGCTCTGGTCAGGGTGGACCAGAAACACGATTTCGTAATGTCTCATTAGAGCTCCTCACGGTTTAAACAGCTTTATGACTCATGCCATAAAGCAAGGAGTTTTTGCCTGAAAAATTCAAAGGCAATCTAGTATTTTATAAGATTTTAGTTACGCCTCACAAGTGGCGTTGACGATAGGCTTCAAACAGGCAGACACCGGCGGCGACCGAGACGTTGAGACTTTCGGTTTCGCCCTGCATCGGGATCAGCATAACCTGATCGCAATTATCACGGGTCAAGCGCCGTATTCCCTTGCCTTCGGCCCCGAGAATAATCGCCAGCGGCCCCTTCAGATCAGCCTCGAACAAAGTCGTGTCTGCTTCGCCTGAAGTGCCAACCAGCCACACGCCCATTTGCTGCAGGTCTTTCATTAGCCGGGCAATATTGGTCACTTGCGCAAAGGGCACCCGTTCAGCAGCACCGCTGGAAATCTTGACTGCTGTCGCAGTTAAGCCTGATGCCCGGTCCTTGGGCGCGACCACAGCATGCACACCGGCCGCTTCCGCTGTTCGCAGGCAGGCGCCCAGATTATGCGGATCCTGCACGCCATCAAGCATGAGCAGAAAAGCCGGTTCATTCAGATTCTCGATCAGATTAAGCAGGCCTTTCTCATCCAGGCTTTCCAGTGGCTTACAGCGTGCTGCGCACCCTTGATGCTGCACGCCCGGAGCGAATTTATCCACGGTATCGCGCTCAACCTGATGCACAACAACGCCCTGTGCACGAGCGGCAGCCAACACTTGTTCGACTCGCTGATCCTGGCGCTCAGCGCTCAGCCAGATTTCTTTGACCCGGCTGACCGGCACATCCAAAGCGGCCTGCACAGCATGCAGGCCGAAAATGATATCGGGCGCAATCGCTGCCCGCGAGTCGGATCGGTTTTGTTTACGGTGCTTGGTAGGCTTCAGCTTCCTGTCCTTCTACAATCGGTTTCACAAACAGTTCGACCCGACGGTTCAATTGTCGACCGGCCTCGGTTTCGTTGGTAGCACGCGGTTCCAGTTCACCACGACCAAAAGCATAAAGACGGTTGGGATCAATACCACGTGAGCCGAAGAAGTCCACCACCGATTGTGCACGCTGTTCTGACAGGCGTTGGTTATAGATTTCTGAACCTACGCTGTCGGTGTGACCGACCACGTGGATGACCGTTTTCGGATAACGCTGCAAGACATCGGCCACTTTATTCAGGGTCGGTGTGAAAGCTGATTTCAGCGAAGCACTGTCAAAGTCAAAGGACACTTCACTGGCGATATCAATTTTCAGCGTTTCATTTTCCAGTTGCTGAATCTTGAGTTCATTTCGGGCCTGTTCATCCGCCAGTGCCTGTTCAAACTCGCGTTGCTGATTATCCATGTAACGCCCGACACCGGCACCGGCCAGTGCACCGACAGCAGCCCCCGCAACCACACCACCGGTGCCGTCATCAACTGCGTAGCCCAGCAGGGCACCAGCAGCAGCACCAATCGCCGCACCGCTTTTGGTTTTTTTGTTGGGATCGTCTGCAGCGCAACCACTGAGCGCGGTTGCCAGCAAAGTGACTAATACCAGTTTCTTCATTAAGTGACTCCTCCTTAAAGTGAGCATTCTAGACCCTTGTCCGGATGCTGACTATACTGGCCTTGCCAGAAAAAAACTGAGACGCAGACAGATGAATCCGGAATTTATCCCTATTAATATTGCAGTACTGACAATATCCGATAGCCGTCAATTCGACAACGATACCTCGGGTAAAGTGCTTGAAGACAAGGCGAATGCCGATGGGCATCAGGTGATTGATCGTCAGATTGTGGCTGATGATATTTACCAGATCCGGGCTATTGTATCGGCGTGGATTGCTGACCCGGCGGTGAATGCCATTGTGACCACCGGCGGCACTGGCCTGACCGGCCGTGATGGGACCCCGGAAGCAGTCAAGGTACTGTTCGATAAGGAAATTGAAGGCTTTGGCGAACTGTTCCGCTCATTGTCTTACCAGGTCATTAAAACCTCGACCGTACAATCGCGCGCCGTAGCCGGCGTCGCCAACGGCACTTTTATTTTCTCACTGCCAGGCTCCTCCGGCGCCTGCAGAACCGGCTGGGATGAAATTTTGCACGAGCAACTGGATAACCGTCACAAGCCCTGCAACTTTGTCGAACTCATGCCACGACTGAAGGAGACTTAATGCGTCTGACACTGTTCACAACAGAAGGCTGCCACCTGTGTGAGGAGGCGCATGAGTTGCTGCTGAACGTTGCAGATGCTTATCCACTTCAGGTTTGTCTGCAAGAAATCGGCGATGATGAACAACTGGTGGCACGCTATGGTATCCGCATTCCGGTGGTCCAATTCCCCGATGACCAGGAACTGGACTGGCCATTCAGTGAAACGGATATTGAACGGATAATTACCAGCTAAATCAATCATTAAGGGCTATTCACAGGAACTTCACTCGCCGCCGTAGACTCTTACCAGAGTAACTGTTCTGGAGTGTCCGAATGCCCGTTAAAACCCTGCGTTTTTTACCCTTTTTATTGCTACTGACAATAGCCAGTGCTCATGCGGGCAAGTTCCCGCCGGTTCCCGGCAAACGCTATGATGTGGGCGGTTACAGCATACATATGTTGTGCAAGGGTCAGGGCACTCCTACCGTGATTATCGATGCCGGCCTGGGGGATGATTCCAGCGACTGGTTCAATATCCAGAACCGCAGTGCCGCCCAGACTCAGGTCTGTGTTTTTGATCGGCCCGGTTATGGCTGGAGCGATGCAGGTCCCCAGCCAAGAAACAGCCTGCGAATTTCCAACGAAATAGAAAAGCTGGTACACAAAGCCGGTATTGACGGACCCTTTGTATTGGTTGGTCATTCTTTTGGTGGCTATAACATCCGCGTGTTTGCCTCCCAGCACCCGCAAAAAATCGCAGGTATGGTGCTGGTCGACGCCTCTCATGAGGATCAGTACGAACGGCTGAATATCAAGCTGCCCCGACACTACGAGCGTCAACGCAACATCCTGGTTTTACCCAAGGCCAGTGGCACGGTCAGTAACAAAAACAGCCTGTTGCGGGAACGTGCTTTTAACGCCGCCCGTGCCGAAATTTCCTCGCTGCATCAGAGCGCACTGCAGGTACAGCGTTATAACGACCTGCCCAGAGTACCGCTCATCGTGATTAGCCGCGGCCTGGCCGAATGGCGTGGCAACCGAGATGGAGAATCCCGCGAGCGGATCTGGCATCAGCTGCAACAGGATTTATGGCGACTGTCTCCCATTAGCCAGCAGATCTTTGCCAAGCGCAGTGGTCATGATATCCACCTGCACCAGCCGGACTTGGTTGTCAGTGCTATCAACGACATTGTCAGCATGAGCCGGGTTATGCATTAAGCCGCAAACTGGCTATACTGTGTCCCTTTTGCAGAGCACAGTAGATGAGCATCCAGTACGTAGACAGCGCTCAGGACCTTGCAGATTTGTGTCGGCAACTGGCCGGCAGTAAATGGCTGGCGATTGACACCGAATTCCATCGCGAAAAGACCTATTACCCTGAACTGTGCCTGATTCAAATCGCCAACGATGATGTCATTGCATGCGTGGATCCGCTTGCCATTGATGATCTGACGCCTTTGCTGGACTTGTTCTACCGTGATGACACGACGCTGGTGTTTCATGCCGCGCGTCAGGATCTGGAATTATTTTTCCTGCTCCGCGACAGCCTCCCGCCCCATGTATTCGATACCCAGCTGGCCGCCACCGTGCTCGGCTACGGTGATCAGATAGGCTATGGCAACCTGGTCCGTCAGTGCCTCAGCGTCGAACTGGATAAAGCCCATGCACGCACCGACTGGCGCCAGCGACCATTGTCACCGGAACAGATCGATTATGCCGCCGATGACGTGCGCTATCTGCGCCAGCTTTATCATTTACTCACCGACAAACTGCAACAAAGCGGCCGCAGCGACTGGCTTAAGGAAGACTTTGCCGCCCTTTCTTCACCGGCTACCTATCAGGAAGCGCCCGACAGCAGCTGGCAGCGGATCAAAGGTTCGGGCCGCCTCAAGGGCAAGCAACTGGCTATTCTGCAAAAGCTGGGTGCCTGGCGTGAACAACGCGCCATCAGCCACAACCTGCCCAGACGCTGGGTGCTGAAAGACGATGTCATGCTGGATCTGGCCAAACTGGCTCCGACCTCGCCCCAGGCTTTAAAGAAAATCCGTGGCCTCGATCAGCGTGATGTTGACCGCCATGGCAAAGCGCTTTTGCAGGCGATTGAAGCCGGTAAGGCCACCGATAAGAACGACTGGCCGGTTATCAAGCGTCCGACCCCGTTATCCAATCAACAGGAAGCGGTGACCGATGCCTTAATGGCGCTGCTGCGTAAAAGCTGTGATGAGCAGAATATCACCCCGGCAGCCGTTGCCACCCGCAAGGATATTGAAGCCCTGATCCGCGGCGAGTCCTCCAGCGTGCTGCAGGGCTGGCGTCATGAAATCATCGGTCATCAACTGGAAAAGTTTTTAGACGGCGAGCTGAGTCTTAGTGCCAGCCCCGACAAACTGGAAGTTCAACAAAGGTAATTTTATGTCAGCTCTGATTTGCGGCTCATTCGCCTACGACAGCATTATGGTTTTTCCCGACCACTTCAAAAACCATATTCTGCCCGACAAGGTACACATGCTGAATGTCGCCTTCCTGGTGCCGGAATTGCGTAAGGAATTCGGTGGTTGTGCCGGCAATATTGCCTACAACCTCAAGTTGCTGGGGGATGACCCCGTACCCATGGGCACGGTCGGTACTGACTTTGGCCCTTATGCCGACTGGATGGATCAGCAAGGCATCAGTCGTAAGCACGTTCATGAAAAAGCAGGCCATTACACCGCCCAGGCCTTTATCACCACCGATATGGATGATAACCAGATCACTGCATTCCACCCCGGTGCCATGAACCTGGCCCATGAAACGTCTATCAGTGAGGCTGAAGATATCTCTTTAGCTATCGTCGCGCCTGATGGTCGTGACGGCATGGTGCAGCATGCCCGGGAGCTGAAACAGGCAGGGATTCCATTTATTTTCGATCCGGGCCAGGGTCTGCCGATGTTTAACGGTGACGAGTTAATGCAGTTTGCTCAGCAGGCTTCCTACATCGCTTTGAACGACTATGAAGCACAGCTGTTCATGGACCGCACCGGCCTGCCAGAAGAAGAAATTGCGCGCCATGTTGAGGCGCTGATTATTACCCGTGGCTCGCAGGGCTCACATATTTATACCGAAGGCAGGAAAATTGACATCCCCTGTGAACAGGCAGCCGCGGTGGTGGACCCCACCGGTTGTGGCGATGCTTACCGGGCCGGCCTGCTGCACGGCATCATGCATGGTAAAGACTGGGAAGAAACCGGTCGCATTGCAGCGCGTCTGGGCGCAATCAAAATTGCCCAGCACGGCACGCAGAACCACAAGCTCTAACTTGGAACCCCGTCGCCGGTCAGGGCCAGTAAAACTGAATCAAACCCAGACTGGCGGCGGCCATCAGCCCGGCAATGACATCGTCGAGCATCACCCCGAAGCCACCGTGGACTTTTTTATCCGCCACACTCACCGGCCAGGGCTTGGCAATATCAAACACTCTGAATAACACAAAGCCAGCCAGCATCCATTGCCAGCCTCCGGGCGCAAACATCATCGCAACCAGATAGCCGACCACTTCATCCCAGACCACGCCAGAAGGATCATCCTGCTGTAGCCAGTCAACCGTGCGCTGACAGAGCCAGATCCCGGCGATAAAGGCGACCAGCACAAAGCTCAGATAGGCCAGTAAAGACCAGTCCTGGATCAGCCAGTAAATCGGCAAGGCCACCAACGTGCCAAAGGTGCCCGGCGCTTTTGGTGCCAGACCACTGCCAAAGCCATAAGCAATAAAGCAGTCGGGCCGCCGGATGAGCGTTTTCAAGTTCACTTCAGGCGCTGAAGTGGTCGTAGCCTTGTTTTGCATTTAATGTAATATCTTTTCCAGACTGATCCTTGAGGATCAGTGAGTTAGTGTCAGTAATTTCACCAATACAGGTGACAAGCTTACAATCCTGTTCCAACGCCGGAGCCAAACCGGCCGGCACGGTAAAACATAATTCGTAATCATCGCCTGCCGTTAAAGCCAGTTCTCTCGCCAGTTCGGCTGGCAGTTTTTTGAGACTGGGCGATAATGGTAGAAGCGCGGTCTGAATCTCAGCGCCCTTGCCACTTCGCTCGAGAATATGCCCCAGATCTGCCAGCAGCCCGTCGGAGATATCAATGGCCGCATTAACATACTGGCCGATGATATTGATCAGATGATTTCGCGGTGCGGGGTATTCCAACCTTTCTTGTAAATACTGCCTGTCCTGTGCGTTCAGCTCCGGCGGCGTCCAGTTCTCCAGCCGCTGTTTCAGGGCCGCGCCGGCATCACCGAGGCTGCCAGTGACATAAATCTTATCGCCGACTTTTGCTGCATCACGGCGTAAGGCATGGCCCTGTTCGACCAGACCATGCACCTGAATGCTGATAGTGCGCGGGCCTCGGGTGGTGTCGCCTCCAACCAGCTGAATATTGTGTTCTGCCGCGGCCCTGGCAAGACCGCTCGCAAAGCCCTGCAACCAGTTATCGTCGCTGTCCGGCAAGGTCAGGGCCAGCGTGAACCAGGCCGGTTCGGCGCCCATCGACGCCAGATCGCTGAGGTTGACCGCCAGGCTCTTAAAGCCCAGCGCTTCAGGACTGACATCGGCAAAGAAATGCACGCCCTCCACCAGTGTGTCCATCGACACCGCGATCTCCTTGCCCGGGGGACACTGCAGCAAGGCGCAGTCATCACCGATGCCCAGCGTGACATCATCACGATGCCCGGTCAGACGGGAAAAATAGCGTTCAATCAGGGAAAATTCAGATAACGCCACAGACTTATCCTGTTGCCAGCGGTAAGAAGGACATCAGCCCGGGGCGAACAAGCAGGGAAATTACTTCCTGGACCGCGCCGCCTTGGCGGCCTGGTGCTCGTGCGGACGCAGGCTGGCACCGATTTTATCCAGCACGCCATTGACGTACTTATGGCCCTGCTCACCGCCAAAGGATTTGGCCAGTTCCACCGCTTCATTCAGCACGACCCGGTAAGGAATTTCCGGCAACTGCATAAACTCGAATGTCGCCATCCGCAGTACCGAGATTTCCACCGGATCCACGGCGCTGAGATCACGATCGACTGCCTGAGACAATTCAGCATCAATCGCCTGCTGATGTTTAATCGTGCCTTCGATCAGGGTAGTGAAATATTTGCTGTCGATTTTGTCGGCATACTCGGCGGTGACAAAATCCAGGGTCGCTTTCTGTGGTGCCTCATTGTTCACCAGCGCCTGATACAAGGCCTGAACCGCGGCCCGACGAGCTTTACTACGGGGTAATCCGGCTGCCATTTATTTGCCGGCCTCGATCTGACGCAACACGTTGACGGTTTCAATCACACCCATCGCCGCTTCGGCGCCTTTATTACCGGCCTTGGTGCCGGCACGCTCAATGGCCTGTTCGATGGTATCGACAGTCAGTACGCCAAAAGACACCGGCATATCCAGTTGCAAAGCCAGTTGGCCCAGCCCTTTTGAGCATTCACCGGCGACATATTCAAAATGCGGTGTGCCGCCACGAATCACGGCGCCCAGTGCGATAATAGCGTCATATTTGCCCGTGCGGCCCATGCGCTGCACTGCCAGAGGAATCTCCACTGCGCCCGGCACCCGGGCCAGTTCGATATCTTTCTCGCTGGCGCCATGACGCACCAGGCAATCGATCGCACCGGCGATCAGATTATCGACCACAAAGTCATTAAAACGGCCGGCAACAATACCGATCCGCAAATCTTTGGCTGAAAAATCACCGGAATATGTCGTGACGTTGCTCATTTTGAAAGATCCAAGAATTGAAAAATAACGTTTATTGTACTCATTTTAAGCAGACCCTGCCCAAACCAGACTAAAGCCAGCGGCGGGCTCTGGGCTTGGTTTTATTTCTGGCATGGGGCAGACCGTTGGGATCAGCCTGAACGGTAATCCATTCATATGGCATCGCATCAATCCGAACCGCAGTCAGCGTCTCACCCCACACGGCGCCACTGTCAAGCGAGAACACATTGCCATACTGGCCGACACCCAGCGTTGACCAGTGGCCAAACACAATCTTATCGTCCTGACTGGCGCGGCCAGCGATTTCAAACCAGGGCTTTTGATGCAGCGGTTTATCTTCCGGTGCGCCCTTGTATTTCAACGCCAGCCGGCCATCTTCGTGAAAATAGCGCAGCCGGGTAAAACAATTGACGATAAAACGAAGTCGATCCCAGCCCTGCAGTTCCGGCGACCAGCGCTTGGGCTTGTTGCCATACATATTGGCAAAAAAGTCGCGCCAGTTATCACTCTGCAATACGGCATGCACCTCTTCAGCCCTTTCACAGGCCTCGGCTATGGTCCACTCCGGCGGTAAGCCCGCATGAACCATACTGAAACTCAGTGAGACATCGTGATGGAACAGGGGCTGATGACGCAGCCAATGCATCAATTCACCGCTGTCTGGTGCATCCAACACGGGCTGAATAGTGTCCATATGATGCTGGTATTCGACAACACCGGCAGCGTTGGCAAGCAGGTGCAGGTCGTGGTTACCCAGCACGCTAATGCAATTGTCACCGAGACTTTGCGCCAGCCTCAGCACTTCCAGTGATCTGGGGCCCCGGTTGACCAGATCACCGGCCAGCCAGATTTGATCGGATGCCGGATCAAAATGAATTTGATCCAGCATTTTGATCAACTCGTCATAACATCCCTGGACGTCGCCAATCGCGTAGACAGCCATGACAGCGAAAACTCAGCGGCGGCGGTACAAAGGTTCAGGTCTGAGTACGGTCGACTGGTAACTCTCGGTGAAGTCATCAAATGCCGACAAAGCACTGGTCAGCCGGTTAGGGTTGGCCAGTTCAAAACTGTTGATGCCGCACTGCGACATATAAAACAGCTGATCCTGCAGCACATCACCCTGGGCACGGATTTCGCCTTTAAAGTCATAGCGGTCACGCAGCAGACGGGCGAAGGAATAACAACGGCCATCAGTAAACTGCGGGAAAATCAGCACAATCAAAGAGAAACGCGCCAGATCCGGCACCACTTCTTCCAGCGGATCATCACCACTCAGACGCAGGCCCAAACCACCTTGATGCTGTTCAAGGATTTCATGCTGTTCCTGCCAGCGTGTCAATGAGACAGTGACATTGCCCGCAACCAGTTCAGCGTCATCATCGAGATGCTGCCAGTTATCTTCGACAATCTCACGATCTTTAATGATCTGCATAAACACGCTCCTTGAAGGGATCCACACCAAGACGGCGAACAGTCGCCAGGAAAGACTCGTCTTCATGACGCAGTTCGACATAGGCATCAATCAGATGCGAAACGGTATCCACGACCTCATCTTTGGGTATCGCTTTACCCAGACGCTGACCGATGGAGGCATCCGCTTCCGAACTGCCGCCCAAAGTGAACTGGTACCACTCCTCGCCTTTCTTATCGACGCCGAGAATGCCGATATGACCCACACTCTGGTGAGCACAGCCATTCATGCAGCCGGAGAACTTGATCTTGATATCGCCCAGGTCATAGAGATAATCCATATCATCGAAACGCTCGGTAATCTGCTTGGACAGCGGAATCGAGGTGGCATTGGCCAGACCGCAATAGTCCAGGCCCGGACAGCAGATAATGTCGGTCAGGGTATTGACGTTAGCTGTCGCCAGATCATGGTCGCGCAGACGCTGCCACAGGGCATACAGTTCTGCCTGTTTAACGTCGGCCAATACCAGGTTCTGAGTATGCGTGGCGCGGATTTCGCCCAGGCTGAACTCATCGGCCAGATCGGCGACGATTTCCAGTTGCTCGGAGGTGATATCACCCGGCGGTTGACCATGTTTTTTCAATGACACATAGGCGGCGCGATAACCCGACACCTTGTGGTCAAAGGTGTTTTGTCTGACCCAATGTGCAAACTGCTCATCGTCGGCCAGTTGCTGCTCGAAGCTTTTATCCTGTGCCGCTGACGCATCATAATCCGGCTCGGTAAAGAAGGCTTTAACCCGATCAATTTCTTTCTCATCCAGACGCAGCTGCTCACGGATCTGAACCCACTCGGCTTCTACCAGCTCGCGGATATGATTGATGCCATGCTCGCGTACGGTGATCTTGATGCGGGCTTTGTATTTATTATCACGGCGACCCAAACGGTTATAGACGCGCAGAATCGCTTCCAGGTACGACAGCAGATCTTCTTTTTCCAAAAATGGACGGATCTGCTCACCAATAATCGGGGTACGGCCCAGACCGCCGCCGACCATGACTTCAAAACCAACATCACCATCATGATTTTTAACCAGCTTCAGGCCGATATCATGCAGTTTAGTCGCAGCCCGGTCAGTCTCGCTGCCGATAATGGCAATCTTGAATTTCCGTGGCAGGTAGGCAAATTCCGGGTGGAAAGTGGACCACTGACGAATGATCTCGGCCCAAGGGCGCGGATCTTCAATTTCTTCAGCATTGATGCCGGCAAACTGGTCGGTGGTGGTGTTACGGATATCATTACCACTGGTCTGAATCGCGTGCATCTGGACGGTCGCCAGTTCCGCCAGGATTTCCGGCACATCTTCCAGCTTGGGCCAGTTCATCTGGAAATTGGTACGGGTAGTGAAGTGCACAAAGCCCTTGTCATAGCGACGGGCAATGTCAGCAATTTTGCGTACCTGGGTGGAAGACATCATGCCGTAAGGCACGGCGATGCGCAGCATCGGCGCATGGATCTGAATATACAGACCGTTAGCCAGCCGCAGCGGGCGGAATTGATCTTCAGTCAGTTCACCTGCCAGGTAGCGGCGGGTTTGATCGCGGAATTGGGCGACCCGCTGATCAACCATCATCTGATCATACTTGTCGTATTGATACATCTAAGCTCTCTAAAAACGCTAAATACCGGACCCGCTATTATAAACCGGCTGGTATATAACAGGAAATTATAAATAGCTATATCGATATAGGAAGAAGCGCTATATTAGGCGCCAGCACTGGGCTTAGCCACAAAAACCGCAAGCATCTAAAATCTGCTTATCCGTCTGTTACAACAGTCGCTGTGCGGTGCTAAGCGAGGGTTTTTTGCAGCAAAATCATCGTCCCAGCACACAGCCAATATTGTTCAATTCGTGCCACGGGGCATAAACTGCAAAGCATAAGTCGTTCAACTCATCTGAAGTCGAGACAGTAAATCATGGCCCTGAACAAACGTCAGCAACATCGCCTCTGGTTGATTATCGCTTTTATCATTCTGATTTACGGTGCCAGTCAGTATCAGCCTCAGCAAACAGGTCCGCTGCAACCGGCCGAAACCCAGATTGCTGCTTTATTCCAGCAGCAAAAAAGCGATGTGCAGGTTGAACTTGAAGCGACCGTCACTCGCCTGCTCAACGATGATAATGAAGGCAGCCGTCATCAACGATTTATTGTGGAAATGGCTGATGGTCATACGCTGTTGGTCGCACACAATATTGACCTTGCCCCGCGCATTGACGGTCTGGCCGTGGGTGATGAGGTCGGCCTATACGGTGAATATGAATGGAATGCCAAGGGCGGCGTCATACACTGGACCCATCATGATCCGGATAATCGTCACCCGCATGGCTGGGTTCGTCATCAGGGCCAGCTTTACCAGTAATGAGCCAGGTCAAACCGCTCAGCTACAGCTTTCCGCCGATTGTCGGTAATGAACCTAAAATTCTGATTCTGGGCTCCATGCCCGGGGTTGCCTCACTGCAGGCGCAGCAATATTACGCCCACCCGCGCAATGCTTTCTGGCCAATCATGGCCGGGCTGTTTGAGTTTGACCTTGCGCTTGCCTACCCACAGCGCTGTGAGGCACTGGCTATAGCCGGGGTCGCTGTCTGGGATGTATTAAAAGCCTGCCACCGACCGGGCAGCCTGGATCAGCATATCGATCCGGACACGATTGAGGCCAATGATTTTGCCGGCTTTTTAGCCAGGCATCAGCAGGTTGAAGCGATATTTTTCAACGGTGCAAAAGCCGAGCACGTTTTCCGCCGACATGTGCTGCCGGATTTAACGGCCAGTCTTACCCTGAAGAAGCTGCCCTCCACCAGCCCTGCCCATGCGTCACTACGACTGGCGCAAAAACAGGCTGCCTGGCAAATCATCAGAGATTTTTGCTGAGTCTGCGACACCATCGCGCTATGTTGCTGGGCAGTATGTGTTTAGCACATAAAGAAAAAAGGCAGAGGAAAATCCTCTGCCTTTATTTCTGACTTTCACCCGGCGGTGCTATCTCGCCGGGTGAAAACAGGTGCCGTTATGAAGCCAAATCAAATCGATCGGCATTCATCACCTTGGTCCAGGCCTTAACGAAGTCTTTAACAAACTTCTCTTTGGCATCATCCTGGGCATAAACCTCGGCGTAGGAACGCAGAATCGAGTTGGAGCCGAACACCAAGTCAAAACGGGTGGCTGTCCACTTCACCGCGTCAGTCTTGCGATCACGGATCTCGTACAGATTCTCGCCCGCCGGTTTCCAGCTATTGGCCATATCGGTCAGATTGACGAAAAAGTCATTGCTCAATTGACCTTCATGCTCAGTGAACACGCCATGCTTAGTGCCACCAAAGTTGGTGCCCAGCATGCGCATACCACCGATTAACACGGTCATTTCCGGTGCGGTCAGACCCAGCAACTGGGCATGATCCAGCAGCAACTCTTCCGGTTTGACCACATAGCTCTGTTTCTGCCAGTTACGGAAACCATCAGCGACCGGCTCCAACGGCTCAAATGACTCGGCATCGGTCATATCCTCGCTGGCATCACCGCGGCCTTTATCGAATGGCACCAGCACTTCATGACCAGCGGCTTTCGCGGCCTTTTCAATACCAACGCCACCCGCCAATACAATAATGTCAGCGATGCTGGCACCGGTTTCTGCCGAGATGGTTTTGTAGGTTTCCAGTACTTTAGTCAGACGAACCGGTTCATTACCTTCCCAGTCTTTCTGCGGGGCCAGACGGATATGGGCACCATTGGCACCACCACGCATATCAGAGCCCCGGAAAGTGCGGGCACTGTTCCAGGCCGTGCTCACCATATCACCGATACTCAGATTGCTTTCCGTGATTTTCTTTTTCACGGTTTCAACGCAGTAATCAGTGTTGCCCGCTGGCACCGGATCCTGCCAGATCAAATCTTCGTCCGGCACTTCCGGACCGATATAACGGGTTTTCGGGCCCAGATCACGGTGCGTCAGTTTGAACCAGGCGCGGGCAAAGGTATCCCTGAAGTATTCAGGGTCAGCCATAAACTTTTCGCAGATCTCACGATAAGTCGGATCCATTTTCATCGCCATATCGGCATCGGTCATGATGGGGTTGTGACGAACTAATGGATCATCAGTGTCTACCGGTTTTTCATCATCGGCAATATCGACCGGCTCCCACTGCCAGGCACCGGCAGGGCTTTTCTTCGCTTCCCATTCATGGCCGAACAACATGTCAAAATAGCCCATATCGAATTGTGTGGGCTGCGTTGTCCAGGCGCCTTCCAGACCAGAGGTGACCGCCTTACTCGACTTACCTTCCTGGTTCGGGTTGCTCCAGCCAAAACCCTGTGCTTCCACGTCTGCCGCTTCCGGTTCAGGTCCAATCGCATCAGCGTCGCCGTTACCATGACATTTACCCACGGTATGGCCACCAGCGGTCAATGCGACGGTTTCCTCGTCGTTCATCGCCATACGCTTGAAGGTGACGCGAACCTGCTCAGCGGTTTTCAATGGATCAGGGTTGCCATTAACGCCTTCCGGGTTGACGTAAATCAGGCCCATTTGCACGGCAGCCAGTGGGTTTTCCATCGTATCCGGCTTATCAACGTTGCCGTAACGTTCATCTGAAGGTGCCAGCCATTCTTTCTCTGCACCCCAGTAAATGTCTTTTTCCGGGTGCCAGATATCCTCACGACCGAATGAGAAGCCGTATGCTGGCAGCCCCATGGATTCATAAGCTGTTGTACCGGCCAGAATCATCAGGTCAGCCCAGGAAATTTTATTGCCGTATTTCTTCTTGATGGGCCACAACAGACGTCGCGCCTTATCCAAGTTGCCGTTATCCGGCCAGGAGTTCAGTGGTGCAAACCGCTGGTTACCGGTACCACCGCCACCACGGCCATCAGCAATCCGGTAAGTACCGGCCGCGTGCCAGGCCAGACGAATCATCAGGCCACCATAATGGCCCCAGTCAGCCGGCCACCACTCCTGACTTTCAGTCATCAGGGCGTGCATGTCTTTTTTGAGTTCATCAAAATCCAGCTTGCGGACTTCTGTGCGGTAGTCAAAATCCGCATACATCGGATTGGTCTTGCTATCGTGCTGGTGAAGAATGTCCAGGTTCAGAGATTCCGGCCACCAGTCAGTGACAGTGGTGCCGGTTTCCGTCATGCCGCCATGCATGACCGGACATTTACCAGCGGGTGCTTGAGTTTCTTTACCCATTGTTCCTCTCCTGTGTTGATGAAGCACCATAGCTAAGGTGCTTTATGAATATTCCTCGTTACAAATGTAAAGTTAACACAGGCTAATAATCGCATTGACGCTAAATTCCACTTCGATCAATCGTTTTAAACGATTTATGAAGATCTTAGCCAAGTTGCCTTATGAATGCTTTTCTGGGGGAAGTTATCAGGAGAAGATGAAGCTTGGGTGAAAACGGCGGGGAGCCGCTTGTAAAGGATGGTCGGAAACAAGCTCACCAGCCCTGAAAACAGGGCTGGTAAGACAGTCTCGATTACTTGAGCAGTTGGCTCAGATCCTTAGCGTCCCAGTGTGGGAAATGCTTGCGGATGAGCGCGTTGAGCTCCAGTTCGAAGGCCGAGAAATCGCTTTGCGATTCGACATGATGGCTGCCAGAGACAGCATCGGTGATCATACCGGCGCCAATGGTGACATTGGTCAGGCGGTCGATAATGATAAACGAACCGGTAATACGGTTACGCTTGTAGGTATCAAACACCACCGGTTTGTTGAGCGAGAATTCGCACAGACCGATCTCATTGAGTTTCAACTCGCTGGCGTCACTCTGCTGCAGCGTGTTGACATCCACCTGGTGATCGAGGTTTGTCATCGCGCCGGTGCTCTCATTCACACCCACCTTGATGCTGTACTGCTTGCCGGCCACCAGTGGCTCTTCGGTCATCCACACCACCATTGCCTTGAACTGGCTGGAGACATGCGGCTGATGATGATTGCTGTGCACGATCATATCGCCGCGGCTGACATCGATTTCATCTTGCAGCGTCACGGTAATGGCTTCACCGGGCACGGCATGGTCCAGATCACCATCGTAAGTGACCAGCGCTTTGATCTTGCTTTCTTTGCCTGATGGCAGAACAGTAATGTCATCACCCGGCTTGAGAATGCCGGAAGCCAAGGTGCCACAGTAACCACGGAAGTTCAGGTTAGGACGATTGACGAACTGAACCGGGAAGCGTGCATCTTCAAAGTTGGGATCGTCAGCGATATCGACATTTTCCAGAATGTCGATCATGGTCTCGCCCTCATACCAGGGCATGTTTTCACTTCTGTTGACGACGTTATCGCCCACCAGCGCCGACATCGGCACAAAGTGAATGTCTTCGATTTCCAGTTCGCGGGCGAACTCGCTGTAGTCCTTGCGAATGTTGTCGTAGACTTCCTGGCTGTAGTCCATCAGATCCATCTTGTTGATGGCCACCACCACATGTTTGATGCCCAGCAATGAGGCGATAAAGCTGTGGCGACGGGTCTGGGTCTGAACGCCGTGACGGGCATCAATCAGGATCACCGCCAGCTGACAGGTCGACGCACCGGTCGCCATGTTGCGGGTGTACTGTTCGTGACCCGGCGTGTCGGCAATAATGAACTTGCGCTTGGTAGTCGAGAAGTAGCGGTAAGCAACATCAATCGTGATGCCCTGCTCACGCTCGGCCTGCAGGCCATCTACCAGAAGCGCCAGATCGACCTGGTCACCGGTAGTGCCGGACTTGGCACTGTCACGGGTGACGGCTTCCAGCTGATCTTCGTAGATCATTTTGGAGTCGTGCAAGAGACGGCCAATCAGGGTACTTTTACCGTCATCCACATTACCGCAGGTCAGAAAACGCAGCAGTTCCTTGTTTTCGTGCTGCTTCAGGTAAGCCTCAATATCGGTGGCGATGAGACTATCTGTTTGATATGAACTTTCAGTAGACACTAGAAATAGCCCTCTTGTTTTTTCTTCTCCATTGAACCGGCTTCGTCGTGGTCAATGGCACGGCCCTGACGTTCCGAGGTCGTGGTTAATAACATTTCCTGAATGATTTCCGGCAGCGTATCGGCGTCGGATTTGACGGCGCCGGTCAGCGGGTAGCAGCCCAGCGTTCTGAAGCGGACTTTTTCCATTCTGACTTCTTCGCCTTCGGGGATACGCATACGATCGTCGTCGACCATAATGGTCAGTCCGTTGTAGTTCACCACCGGACGCTCCGCCGCATAGTACAGCGGGACAATCGGGATCTGTTCCAGGTAGATGTACTGCCAGATATCCAGTTCGGTCCAGTTGGACAGCGGAAATACGCGGATGCTTTCACCCTTGTTGACCTTGCTGTTATAGATATTCCACAGTTCCGGGCGCTGAGCTTTCGGATCCCAGCGATGATTCTTGTCGCGGAAGGAGTAGACCCGTTCCTTGGCGCGGGATTTTTCCTCGTCGCGACGGGCACCACCGAAAGCCGCATCAAAGCCGTATTTGCTCAAGGCTTCTTTCAGCGCATCGGTTTTCATGATGTCGGTGTAACGTGGATGATCAAACGGGTTGATGCCCGCTTCCTTGCCTTCCTGGTTGGTGTGAACAATCAGCTCCAGGCCATGTTCTTTGGCCATATTGTCGCGGAACTTGATCATGTCCTTGAACTTCCAGGTGGTGTCGATATGCATCAGCGGGAATGGCAGTTTGCCCGGCGCAAACGCTTTCATCGCCAGGTGCAGCATCACCGCCGAGTCCTTACCGATGGAGTACAGCATCACTGGATTTTCGAACTCGGCAGCCACTTCACGAATGATGTGGATGCTCTCCGCCTCCAGCTGTTTCAGGTGTGTTAGTTGTTTTTCAGTCATTATCGTTTCTCTGTTATTTCGATTTGACGTGTAAGCCACATTCTTTGCTTTCAGGATCTTCCCACCACCAGCGGCCGGCACGGATGTCTTCCCCAGCGGTGATCGCCCGGGTACATGGCGCGCAGCCAATGCTGGCATAACCTTCATCGTGCAGCTTGTTGTAAGGCACTTCAAAGGCGCGGATATAAGCCCAGACATTGCCGTTTGACCAGTCGGTCAACGGGCTGAATTTCTGCAGGCCATGATCGTCATCCCATTCCGATACAGGCAGTTCGGCGCGGGTCACTGACTGTGAACGGCGCATGCCGGTGAGCCAGGCTTTTTTGCCTGCTAATGCACGGTTAAGCGGTTCGACCTTGCGGATGCCACAGCATTGTTTACGCATGTCCACGCTGTCGTAAAAGGCGTTGGGGCCATTACTGGTCACAAATTTCTGAATGCTACCGGCATCCGGGAAAAACACCTGCACATCCTTATCATAGTGGGTCTTGAGCTCTTGCATCAGCTCATAAGTCTCTTTGGGCAGACGGCCGGTATCCAGCGTGAAAATCTCAATACCGGGCGCGTGCTTGCAGATCAGGTCCATTAACACCATATCCTCGGCCCCGAAACTTGAAGCCAGGATGGCCGGACTATAGTCCTGTTCAATTTCTTTGAGCACCGCAATCACGGCGTCAATTTTGGCAGCGAGTGCTGGTTTGATATCAGTCATTTTTGTCTTCTCACACGGATGGTTGTGGTCAGCCCGTCTTCGGCTGTCATCTCACAATGCTGGCCGTCCAGGCGCAGACTTTTTAATACTTCGGTGACCGCCTCTCCCTGGTTCACCAGTAATTCAATTTCCTGCTCGAGCGCGATCTTCTTTATCGCCTCGCGGGCTTTGAGGTAATGCATGGGGCAACCATACAGGGTCAAGTCTATTGGACTACTTAAATCAGACATTTTATGCCTACCAGTACCAGAATGACCGCCAGTAGCGGACGCATGATCTGATCTGAAATCCGCACACCCAGATGGCTGCCGATGAGGATGCCCGGCAAAGAGCCAGCCAGCAGATATAATAACAACGACCAGTCCACCGTGCCCACGGCAGAGTGCCCCAGCCCCGCAACAAAGGTCAGCGGCACCGCATGGGCAATATCGGTAGCGACAATCTCGACACCTTTCATACGGGGGTACAAAAACAGCAGGATCACCGCTCCCAATGCGCCAGCGCCAACCGATGACATGGTCACCATCACGCCCAGCCCTGCCCCGGTCACCACGGTAAAGACCGCTTTATGCCGCTCATCAGTGCGCAGTGTATACAGGGCATTCACCACCGGGTGGCCTTCCTGTGCCCGTAGCAGGCGCCCAAGCCAGCCTTTTAATAACAGCGCACTGGAGGTCAGAATCAATGCCACTCCCAGCACCCTGGTGATGATGTCGCTGTGCTCGCCTTCATGCATGCCGGTGACATTCATCATCCACAGCGTCAATAATGTTGCCGGCACACTGCCCGCCGCCAGAGTCCAGACCACCCGCCACTTGACCACACCATGACGCCAGTAGGCCCAGATACCGCCAGCCTTGGTAATGGCCGCGAACAGCAGATCAGTACCAACGGCAATAGCAGGCTGGATCGAAAAGCCGAAGATCAGGATCGGTGTCATCAGTGAACCACCGCCCACACCGGTCATGCCGACCATAATGCCGACAAATAATCCAGCCAGTAAAAAGCCCCATTCCATGCAGGTGTAACGCCTTGCTTGTCTTAGAAAGCTGACAAGTTTACCAAAGCGTAATATTCTATCAATGAATATTATCTACTATCGTTATAACGAAAAGATATAAACCATGAAGATACAACAACTCAAATATGTGCGTGAGATAGCGCGCCGCGGCTTGAGTATTTCCGCTGCCGCCAATGCGCTGCATGCTTCCCAGCCAGGGGTCAGTAATCAGGTGCAGCAACTGGAGGAAGAACTCGGTCTGCAGATTTTCGAGCGTCACGGTAAACGGCTGACTGCGATTACCGCTGTTGGCGAGTCAGTCCTGGCCATGGCTGAACGGGTCTTGCAGGATGTGGATAACATCCGCCAGCTTGCCGCCGACAGCCGCAGTGATCAGACCGGTACCTTATCTATCGGTACCACCCACACCCAGGCCCGTTACGCGCTGCCACCGGCGATAAAAAAATTCTCTGAGCAATATCCCAATGTGCATCTGAATATGGTGCAGGGCACCCCGCCGGAAGTCGCTGAGATGGCGGCTACAGGTAAGGTGGATATTGCCATTGCCACCGAGGGATTGTCGCGCTTTGACCAACTGGCGATTCTGCCCTGTTACCATTGGAACCGGAGCATCGTCGTGCCGCCCGGCCATCCGCTGCTGTCACAGCAGACATTAACCCTGGAAGCTGTCGCTGACTATCCGATTTTAACCTATGTGATGGGTTTTACCGGCCGTGCTCAACAGGACCAATCTTTTATAGAACGGGGACTGCATCCAAATGTCGTGTTCACCGCCACTGATGCCGACGTGATTAAAACTTATGTCGAATTGGAGCTGGGTATCGGCATTATCGCCAGCATGGCTTTTGATGCCGACAAAGATGCGCCGCTCAAAGCGATTGATGCCAGCCATCTTTTTAACCCCAGCACCACCCATATGGGGATCCGTAAAGGCAGCTATTTACGCGGCTATATGTATGCCTTTATCGAGTTTTTTGCCTCACACCTGGATAAGGCCACAGTAGAGGAGGCGATCAAGCTATAGGACATATTCACATTGTGGCGTGGGCAAAAAGCTGCTAATTTTTTGGGCTGCTGTGTTGCAGCAACATAATAAAATTTTGAAATATTAGGACTTACCATGAAGCAATTATTCAAAGGGCTGATCCTCGGCCTCGCCTTCCTGCCTGCGCTGGTACTAGCCCATGGCGCTCCCCGTATCACGCTTGAAGAAAGCATTGTGATCAATGCCGACCCTGCCACTGTCTGGAATGCCGTTAAAAACTTTGACAGCGCCCACAGCTGGATCCCGGTAGTCAGCGCGACTGAAGCCGAAGGCGGCAATGAAAAAGGCGCAACCCGTACCCTGACCCTGGAAAACGGTGCCACCATCTCTGAAGAACTGGACAAGTTCGACGAAGAGAGAATGACTTACAAGTATGAAATCACCGAGATCAGCAAAGCCGGTGAAGTGGATGATCACGGTGAAATGCATGAAGTCCCTGCCTTCCCGGTCAGCAACTATAAGTCATGGGTCAGCGTGAAAGCCGTTGATGGCGGCAGTAAAGTGAGCTGGAAAGGTAAGTTCTTCCGCGCTTACCACGGTAGCCATCACCCACCCAAAGAGCTGGATGACGATGCGGCTAAGAATGCCGTCAGCGGTCTTTACACCAGCACACTGGAAAGCCTGAAAGCCAGCCTGGAAAAATAAACCCGGCGCTATTCAGAAAAAAGGCACCTGCGGGTGCCTTTTTTATTGCCGCTTTATATAATTAAGAACTAGACCCAAAGGGTTTCATCGCCATGTCTCAAGATCAAACTTCATTGAATACCCTTATTGACCAGATTGCTTCACGACTGGCCACAGAAGACCAGCACCTGATCACCGCACTGAGAGAAGCCCTGGCCTCGCAACATGCTGCCCACTCCGAAACAGCTAAAGGCCCACTCACTGCCAGGCTGGATACCGAATCAGGCTGTTATCTATTTGGCGATGATCCCAGCTATTATTGCCCTCACTGTTTTGACCAGCTACAACAAAAAATCACTACCCAGCGCCTTAATCGCAAATTGCGCGTCTGCCCGCAATGTCGCTCCAGCCTCAGGCCGCTGTAAGTGCCCAGCCACTGGTAAAAAAATCAGTGATAAATTAGAATTACCCACACTACACACGGATTTGTCTTCATTTTTCCCAATGGAATTTTGCCTCGGGGTGGCCAAGCGCCTGAGATACCTCTGCCAAGAGAGAACCCGATGAACCTGATCCAGATAACACTGGCGTAGGGACAGGCTGAATCACGCTTCCAGATAAATTTATTGTTGATGCGTCACTGTCCTTTTGCGCTGCATGCTCAGTAAGGATAGTTATGAAACACGCTTATCTCACCACCGCCGTATTAACGGCGATCATTGCGCCGCCGCTCAACGCTGAAGTGACCCCGGCCGATCTGCCATCTATGATCGTTAGCGCCGACTTTCGTCCCGGGGAAGCGCAGGATACACCTGTGAGTCTGACCAGCCTTGATGAAGAAAAGATCGAATCCAGGGGCGCGCAGCATATCGAAGAGCTGTTAAACCTCACCCCTAACGTTAATCTCTCCAGCGGCGCTTCGCGCGGCCAGTTTTTCCAGATTCGGGGGATTGGTGAACGCAGTCAGTTCGCTGCCCCCCTCAATCCCTCAGTCGGCCTTATTATTGATGGTATAGACTTCAGTCGCAGCGCCGGTGCAGCCACTTTGTTTGATATTGAGCAGGTTGAAGTGCTTCGCGGCCCGCAGGGTACGCGTTTCGGCACCAACGGCCTGGCAGGCACCATCAGCCTGCAGAGCAAACAGGCAACAGAAGAGCTCGACATCAACTTCGAGTCGACCCTCGCAGACTACAACACCCGAGCTGTCGGTCTTGCTGTAGGTGGCCCGATCATTGAGGACAAGTTGCTGGGCCGGATTGCTGTTCATCAGCATCTCTCTGATGGCTACATGGACAATGATTTTGTGGGGCGCGACAACACGCAAAACCACGATGAGCTGACAACCCGTGGCCATTTAAAATGGCTGGTGAGTAATGATCTGACTGTTGATCTGAACCTACTCCACCTGAACATTGATAACGGCTACGATGCCTTCACCTTTGATAACAGCCGCAATAGTCTGGCTGACAACCCTGGCGAAGATAAACAGCATACCAATGCCTTTGCTCTTAAGACCGACTGGCGCGTCAGTGATGCCTTGCAGCTGCAATCAAAGCTGACTTACAGCAATTCCAACCTGGTCTATGGTTACGATGCCGACTGGGGTTTTACCGGGCAATTCGATCCGGCTCTTGATCCATATATCGGTTATGAAGAGTTCAAACGTCAGCGGGAAAATTATTCTGTAGAGATGCGCGCTTTATCCAATGAAGACGGTCGAATCTTTAACGGCTCTACGGACTGGACAATCGGTTTCTATCACCTGGATCAGCGTGAAGGTTTTGAGCAGGACTCTGACTTTGGCATTTTCGGTGCCACCTATCTTGAAGGTGATTACGACACCCAGAATACCGCTGTTTTCGGGCAACTGGACACCTACCTGACAGATAAACTGACCCTGATAAGCGGTCTGAGGGTGGAATACTTTGATGGAGACTATAATGACTCCAACAATCTGGAAATCAATCCGGATGAGTGGTTATTCGGTGGTAAGCTGGGCCTGAATTACCAGATTAATGAGGATCAATTGGCCTACACCTCTTTCTCACGCGGCTACAAATCGGGGGGTGTTAACAACAACGCCTCACTGTCGCCCAACCAGCGTGAGATTGAAACAGAATATGTCTGGAGTCTTGAGGCCGGTTTGAAGTCGACCTGGTTGCAGGGCGATCTGGTGACTAATGTGTCTGCCTTTTACATGAAGCGCAAGGACGCACAGGTTAAGAATTCAACTGCCGTCGGCGTACAGTTTATTGACTTCAATGATAACGCCGCGGAAGCGACTCACCTGGGGCTTGAGGCGGATATGGACTGGTTGCTGAATGAACAAGTGCGCTTGCTCGGCTCTGTCGGTCTGCTCGATGCCGAGTTCGATGATTACAGCAATCCACCAGTGGGCAGTGGTCGTCGAGTCGCTCACTCCCCGGCTTATCAGTTCAGTCTGGGTGGTGAGGTGTATCTCAACAGAGACTGGACATTCAAGGCTAATATGGAAGGCAAGGATGACTTTTACTTTTCCAACAGCCACAACGCCAAATCAGGTTCTTATGTGATTTACAACGCCAGCCTGGAATACCGCCAGGACAACTGGAAGTTCACCTTATGGGGGCGCAACCTGTTTGATAAAGACTATTACACCCGTGGCTTCTTCTTTGGTAATGACCCGGCTATTACTTATGCTGAGCGGAGCTATAAGCAATTCGGGGAACCCCGTGTCGTCGGCCTCACCGTCAGCTACGATTATTGATTTCACGGCTTGAGGGCGCATGCGCCCTCTTTTTTAAGCAAAAGGTTTGTTATGAGAATTTCTGTAGATATCAGCTTGTATCCTTTAACTGAGCAATATGTGGAGCCAATCCTGGCCTTTATCGACAAGCTGGAGACTAACCCCAAACTCAATGTCTCCCGAAATAACCTCAGCACCCAGATATTTGGTGAATACCGGGATGTGATGCACGCCATGGACAGCGAAATCGAGGCGGTATTTGAACAGCTGCCGCACAGCGTGTTTGTGCTGAAAATGATTGGCACTGACCGCTATCAGGTCGAAGACTAGACTGTTATGTGGGATGCGATATTACAGGGCCTGATGGCCTTATCAGGCTGGGAGGTGTTTGCCGCCCTGCTAGGGGTGGGCTATATCGTTTTCGCGGCCCGAGAGTCTCAGTGGTGCTGGCCGATGGCGTTTGTCAGTACGCTGATTTACACCCTGCTGTTCTGGGACGGGCAATTGCCGATGCAGGCGCTGCTGAATTTCTATTACATGGGCATGGCGGTGTATGGCTTTATGTTATGGCGTCAGCACCAGCAGGCTGACAACAATATTGCCATTCACAACTGGCCACTGAGTTATAACCTGGCATTTCTGCTTACTGGTGGCGTGTTGACTGCCATCATCGGTTTTTATCTGGCGACAAGTCAAACCTCTCAAATGCCCTATCTGGATGCCGGGATCACGGTGTTTTCTGTGCTCAACACCTGGCTGATGGCCCGGAAAGTCCTGCAAAACTGGCTGTACTGGGTATTTATTGATGCCGCTGCCATAGTGCTTTATCTGGAAACCGGCTTTTACGCGACGGTAGCCCTGTTCTCGCTTTACACAGTGCTGGCACTGGCCGGCTTTCTCAACTGGACACGACTGCACCGCCTGCAGTCTGCCTGAAATGCGCTCAACTAGGCACTGACCTGCAATGAAAGGCGTGATTTTTGATATGGATGGCCTGCTGATTGACAGTGAGCCAATGTGGCAGGCTGCGGAAAAGCAGGTATTCAGCGAACTGGGCGTTGATGTTAATGATGAGCTCAGTGCATTGACCGCGGCGATGACGACCCGGGAAGTCACCGAGTTCTGGTTTAAGCAATCGCCCTGGGAAGGCCAGGATCCACTGCAGGCAGAAAACGCAGTGATTGATACCGTCGCCAAGATCATACAGGCACAAGGTCAGCCCATGCCGGGCGTTCGGCAGGTGCTGGAGTTATTCCGTCGACAGGATTGCAGAATTGGTCTGGCGACCAACTCACCCTATCGCTTGATCCCGGTGGTGCTGAAACAGCTGGATATCGAATCCTATTTTGACCTGCTCGTCTCTGCCGATCAGGTAGATCATGGTAAGCCCAGCCCCGACATCTACCTGCACAGCTTGGCTCAATTAGAGATCACAGCGACTGAGGCCATTGTGTTTGAAGATTCCATGACCGGGGTGACGGCGGCTCATCAAGCAGGCATCAAAACCGTAGCGGTGCCCTCGGCATTGAAACTCTCTGACCCGTGTCAACAGGCCAGCTTGTGCCTTGATAGCCTGACAGAATTCACTGAATCACACTTTTATTCGCTGTGCAGCGCCTGAGCGAGTTCTTCAAGTTTTCACTGTCACCACTTGGTCGCTGATCGCATCCATTTATCCAGATCAGTTTCTCCCAGCGCATTCATTAAAAACAGCAACAAACGGTAACTGCTTCTGACTGCGCTCAGTTCGGGCATAGGCTGATACTGTTGATAGACCTGGGCGAAGCAGGCAGCCTGCGCCTCGCTCAGTTGATACTCGAGTAGCACCAGTTCCAACTCAGGCGGCGCCATCACAAAAGCATCAATATCAACCAGAGTGGTGAGTCTGCCGGATGAGTGCAGATACTGATCCCAGCGGTTATCCAGCATGACAGGACAAAACCATGAGGGCGTGATTTGTTCAATATCTGACATCACCCTGTATAACCAGGGCTCACCAATTTTTAACTGGCTGCTGAAACGCAAAAAAGTTTTTATCAGCTGTTCCGGCCACTGCTGCGCGGACTTGTCAGCAACAGTCAAAAGCCCCCAGTCTGCTTTGGCTTGCTGATGCAACTTGGCGATATGACGGGCAAAATCCTCCACCATCGACATCGACAGAACCTCTGCGTTAAGGCTCTCACCATCAGCAAAGCGGCTGAGAATAAAGCCCGGCGCTTCCCCGCTCGGTGCTGCAGCATCAATCACATCTGGAATAGCCAGCAGACCATGCTGGTTAATGAGGTGACGAACCTGTTGTGTGCTGCCCAGTTCATCGGCCAGGGAAAAATCAAACAGACTCTGCATTACCTGCCAAGTCGCTGACGACATCAGCCTGTCCGACTCACAGACTTTCAGGATGAATGACCCGTCCGCTGTCTGACAGTGCCATAACTCATGGGTACTGTCGTCAAACATGGCAGGCATCAATGCTGCATCAATAAGCGCGGGCCAGTGCCTGTTGGCGGCAAACAGATACTCTGGCACAGCCGCATCCCTGCTGCTGTTTTGAACGGCGGGCGTTACCAAGGTAGACGTTCACCGTTGGTATGCCAGAAGCCACCACTGTTATCCAGGCTGAGCTCTTCCATGCGCTGGATCAGTCCAGAGGCGGATTCGTCCGGGTCAATCAGGCCACCATGCCCGGTCATATCGGTACGGACCCAGCCCGGGTGCAAAATAGCAACAGCGATACCACGGGGTTTGAGATCAATGGACAGCGATTTACCCGCTGCATTGACCGCGGCTTTGGACATCCGGTAGGCGTAACTGCCACCGGAATCATTATCATCAATGGAGCCCATGCGGCTGGTGATGATGCCGACTTTGCTACCCTCATGCAGGTTGGGCAACAATGCCTGGGTGACCAGCAATGGTCCCAGACTATTCACTTCATACATGCGTTTGAAACTGTCGATCGCTGATTGATCAATATCGCCCAGACCAATACCGCCGGCAATGCCTGCGTTATTAATCAACCAGTCAATTTCACGGCCGTTCAACTTGTCAGCGAGCTTTGCCAGGCTGTCCGGGTTACTGACCTCAACGTCTTCGATAATATCGACGTTCAGTGACTTCAGCCCGCTTGAAGCTTTGCGGCAGGCGGCAATCACATGCATGCCTTTTGCCGAAAGCTGTCGGCATAATTCCAGACCGATGCCACGGTTGGCGCCGGTTATCAGTGCAGTTTCAGTCATAACTCCTCCTGTGTCTGAGCATTTTTTCAGTCGTCGGCGACAGGATAACACCCGACTCGGTGACAATGCCGTCAATTAACCCTGCCGGTGTCACATCAAAAGCCGGATTAACAGCATTGACACCGGCCGGTGCCACCGGTTCGCCGTTAAAGTGCGTAACCTCACTGCTGTCGCGCTGTTCTATCGGTATCAGACTGCCATCGGGCAAGTCCCAGTCAATGGTCGCTGTCGGTGCTACCACCATCATTTTCACCTGATGATACTTAGCCAGCACTGCCAGTGCATAGGTACCGATTTTATTCGCTGCATCTCCGTTTGCGGCAATACGGTCAGCCCCGACAATAATCCAGTCAAGCTCACCCGAGGCCATCAGTAAACCGGCAGCGACGTCTGCCTGCAAAGTGGTTGGAATACCCTCCTGAATCAGCTCCCAGGCAGTGAGCCGGCTGCCCTGCAGCCAGGGGCGGGTTTCATCAACATAAACCTGTTTGATCCTGCCATCACGATAGCCCTGACGAATAACGCCCAGCGCGGTACCAAAGCCGGCTGTGGCCAGCGCACCGGCATTACAGTGGGTCAGCACCGTGCTGTTTTTGTCCAGCAAGGCGGCACCCAGTCTGCCCATTGCCTGATTCGCTGCTACATCCTGTTGATGCAGTTTTCTGGCTTCTGTGAGCAGCGCCGCTTCAGGATCTTCATCATCAGGAAGGCTATGATAGAACTTTGTCATACGTTCAACCGCCCAGGCCAGGTTAACGGCTGTAGGCCGGGCTTGATCCAGAGTTGCGAGGGGCGCAGTCATCGCCTGTTTCCAAGTCACGCCTGCCAGCTGCCAGGCCTGACGCCCTGCCAGCACTACCGCATAGGCTGCGCAGACGCCGATGGCCGGCGCACCACGCACCACCATTTGCTGAATCGCCAGCGCGACTTCATCCGGATGCTGATAATCCAGCCACTTTTGTTGATGCGGCAATTGTCGCTGATCCAGCAGATAAAGGCGGTCATCACGCCAGCTTATCGGTTCGATAGTGTCCGCTGCGGTGGTCAAATTTAGCTCCTTCATAGTGCGGACAGCTTCTGAAAACATGACGCTTGCAGTTGTCCGTTGCTAGGTTTTTCGTCAACGCCAACGGTATAATCAGCGGCATGCAAACCGTCGATCTGATTATTAATGCTCGCTGGCTGGTGCCGGTCATGCCCTCGCAGCAGGTGCTGGAAGACCATGCCATTGTTATCAAAGATAGTCGTATTGTAGCGCTTATGCCGCGTCTGGAGGCAAAGCAGCAGTACCAGGCCGACACGGTTCATGATCTGAACCAGCATTGCCTGCTACCGGGGCTCATCAACAACCACGCCCACTCTGCCATGAGCCTGTTTCGTGGTCTGGCAGATGATTTACCGTTGATGACCTGGCTCAATGAACATATCTGGCCAGCGGAAGGACGTTTCGTCGGTGACCGTTTTGTCGAGGCGGGCAGTGCACTGGCTGTCGCGGAAATGCTTCGCGGCGGCACTACCTGTGTCAATGATATGTATTTCTTCCCGGAAGCCACGGCGCGCGTTATTGATAAAAGCGGTATGCGTGCCAGCCTGGGCATGCTGGTGATTGAGTTTCCCAGCAACTGGGCCGCTAGTGTTGATGAGTACCTGCACAAAGGGCATCAGCTTCACGATCACTACCGGCATCACCCCCGCATCAGTACCAGCTACGCCCCCCACGCCCCGTATACCGTGGCCGATAAGACCTTTGAGCGACTGGCCGTCAATGCCGAGGAAATGGATGTCTCCATCCACATGCATATCCACGAGACTGCGGCTGAGGTATCACAAAGTGTTGAGGAGTTCGGGGTCAGACCACTGGAAAGATTGAAGCAACTGGGCCTACTCTCACCCCGCCTGCAGGCAGTGCATATGACACAGTTAACGCCAGAAGAAATCGGATGGTGCAGCGAAGCGGGTACTCACATCATTCACTGTCCCGAGTCTAACCTGAAACTCGCCAGCGGCTTTTGCCCGGTTGCCGAACTGAGCCGCCACGATATCAACGTCAGCATCGGTACTGATGGCGCGGCTTCCAATAATGATTTGGATATGTTTGCCGAAATGCGCCAGACGGCGTTGCTGGCCAAAGCTGTGGCACAAGATCCAGGCAGCGTCCCCGCTCATCAAGCACTGGAGATGGCGACCATCAATGCTGCCCGCTCACTGGGGCTGGAGAAAGATATCGGCTCGCTGGAAGTGGGGAA
The DNA here is from genome assembly GCF_947259025.1 of uncultured Methylophaga sp. Lineage (GTDB taxonomy): Bacteria > Pseudomonadota > Gammaproteobacteria > Nitrosococcales > Methylophagaceae > Methylophaga. Next base: position 4,815 of record NZ_CAMYKO010000006.1, on the reverse strand, counting down.
ATATGCCGATCTTATCGCAGTCAGCATGGACTCGGTCGAGACTCAGCCTTTTTATGATGTGGTTTCCCAACTGGTGTATGCCACTGGCCGTGATAAAGTAACTGATGTCTGGGTAAGCGGTAAGCAGTTACTCAAGCAACGCCAGTTAACCACCCTCGATGAACGTAAAGTTATTGCCGACAGTCAGCAATGGAGTCGGAAAATACAACAGGCTGAGAAATGAGTGAAATCCATCAGAATGTCGACCCTAATGAGGTCGCTAAGTTTGAAGCCCTGGCCGCCAGTTGGTGGGATCTGGAGGGCGACTCCAAACCATTGCATGAAATTAATCCGCTAAGGCTGGGCTATATTGCCGAGCGATGCCAGTTGGACCAGGCCGCTGTTATCGATGTCGGTTGTGGTGGCGGTATTTTATCTGAAGCGCTGGCGAAGAGCGGTGCCCATGTGACGGGTATTGATATGGGTGAAATGCCTCTGGATATAGCCAAGCTGCATGCTATGGAAGGCGGGCTTGATATTCATTATCAACAAAGCACCGCTGAAGCCATGGCGCAGCAGCATGCTGCCGAATTTGATGTGGTGACTTGTCTGGAAATGCTGGAGCACGTGCCCGACCCGGCCGCTATCATTCAGGCCTGCGCGGATCTGGTCAAACCCGGTGGCGATGTGTTTTTCTCCACCCTCAACCGTCACCCCAAAGCCTATCTGCTGGCAGTGCTGGGCGCTGAATATGTGATGAATATGCTGCCAAAAGGCACGCATGACTATCAACGCTTTATCCGACCTGCCGAACTGGCCAGCTGGTGTCGCCAGGCCGGGCTTGGCGTCAAAAATATCAGTGGCATGACGTATAACCCGCTGAGCCGCCAGTTCAGCCTGGGCAAAGACGTCAAGGTGAACTACCTCGTTCACTGCCGTAAGGACTGATATGGCTGATTTTGATGTTGTCTTTTTCGACCTTGATGGCACGCTGGTCGACACCGCTCCGGATCTGGCCTATGCGCTGAACCAGGTATTAGAGGAACAGGGTAAGCACCCACTTCCCTACCAAACCATACGTCCTGTCGCCAGTCATGGCAGTGCTGGCCTGCTGGGACTGGGCTTTGACCACGCGCCTGACAGTGATGCTTTCAAAGCGCTGCAGCAACGCTTTGTAGAGATTTATCAGGACAACCTGACTCGCCAGTCCGGTTTGTTCGATGGTATGGCCAGTATCATTGATCATCTCGATGACATCGGTAAAAAGTGGGGAGTGATTACTAACAAACCGGCCTTTTTGACCAAGCCGCTAATGCAGGCGCTGAGCCTGAGTTCACGGGCAGCCTGCATTGTCAGCGGCGATACCACCGCCAACAGCAAGCCGCACCCTGAACCGATGCTGCATGCCTGCAAACTGACCGCTGCCGAGCCAGCGAGATGCCTCTACATTGGTGACGCAGAGCGAGATATTGAGGCTGGCCGCAATGCCAATATGCACACCATCGTAGCCTGCTATGGCTATATCGGAGATGACGATGAACCTGAAAACTGGCAGGCTGATGCCATGATCCAACACCCGGAAGAACTGCAACAATGGCTGTAAGCTCAACGGCAACCCTGATCCTGTTATTACTGGCTGCTGCTTTGCTGGGAGCGATAAGCGTGTATTTCCTGCGCGAAAAACGTATCCGGACGCTGGAGTCAAAAAACACCGAGTTACAGCTGTCGCTGGACATGGAACAGAAAAATCAGAACAAGCTCAATGAAATGCTTGAGCAAACCCAGGCCCAGCTCGCCAATACTTTTAATCAACTTTCCAATGAAGCCCTTAGCCGTAATAACAACAGCTTCCTGAAACTGGCCGAGGAAAACCTGAAACGCTTTCAGAGCGAGGCCAAAGCTGATCTGAGCAGCAGAGAAAAAGCGATAGAGCAACTGGTCAAACCTATTGATGAAGCGCTGAAACAGACCACCAAGCAAATCCACGACATTGAAAAAGAGCGTAAAGAAAGCTACGGCAGTCTGCGCACTACCATCGACCAGATGACCAAAAGCCAGCAGCAACTGCAACTGGAAACACAGAATCTGGTGCAGGCCCTGCGTCGCCCTGAAGTTCGTGGCCAATGGGGTGAGATGACGCTTCGGCGACTGGCAGAGCTCAGCGGCATGGTGGCGCATTGTGACTTCTTTGAGCAGACTCACACCAATACTGAAACTGGAAGCATCCGTCCCGATATGATTGTGCGCCTGCCGGAAAAGCGGGAAATCATTGTCGATGCCAAAACCCCGCTTGATGCCTATCTGTCAGCCGTGCAGGCCAAGGAAGATAAAGACCGGCAACGGGAGCTCAAACGTCACGCCCAGGTCATCCGCAGCCGGGTCCGGGAATTATCACGCAAAAACTACTGGGCCGAATACAGCAACTCACCGGAGTTTGTCGTGCTGTTTATTCCCGGCGAGCAGTTTCTGGCATCAGCACTGGAAGTCGATCCGGCGCTGCTCGAAGACAGCATGAGTCAGAATATCATTCTAGCTACACCCACCAATTTTATTGCCCTGCTCCGCGCCGTCTCTTATGGCTGGAAACAACAAGCCCTCGCCGAAAACGCCGAACAGATTCGCGAACTGGGCGAGACCCTATACAAGCGCCTGTCGACATTCGGCAATCACCTCAGCAAACTGGGCAACAGCCTGGGCAGTACCGTGAATCATTTCAACAGCGCAGTGGGCTCGCTGGAACGTCAGGTCATTCCCGGTGCCCGCAAGTTCACTGAGATGGGGATCAGCAGCAAGAATGAAATCACTGAACTGCCACCGGTCGAACAACAACCCCGGCAGGTACAGCAAACCAGTGACGATGACTGAACCGTCGCTGGATCAGGCTTATGCCTACTGTCGGCAACTGGCAAAGTCACACTACGAAAATTTCCCGGTTGCCTCGCTGTTGCTACCAAAACGCCTGCGTCAGCCAATCAGCGTCATCTATGCCTTTGCCCGCAATGCCGATGACTTTGCCGATGAAGGCAATGCCCCGCCAGCGCAACGGCTTGATCAGCTAAACCACTACAGCGCAGCACTGCGGCAGGTCGGACAACACCTTTATACCGGTCAGAATCCGGTTTTCATCGCCCTGGCCGATGTGATCGATCGCTTCAATCTACCCATCCAGCTCTTTGAGGACTTGCTCATCGCATTCAGACAGGATGTCTTGAAGTCTCGATACACTGACTTTGATGAAGTGCTTGATTACTGCCGCTTTTCAGCCAATCCTGTCGGCCGTTTGTTGCTGCACCTGGACGGTGTCCCCACGGCACAACAATTAGCGCAATCTGACGCCATTTGCAGTGCCTTGCAGTTGATTAACTTCTATCAGGATATCGAGCAGGATTTCTGTGAGCAGGACAGAGTTTATATTCCTCTGGATATGCTGGCTGAAAACGGATTAGACCCGGCGTCTCTTACCAAACCTGACAGCAGTCAGTTAGCCCCCGTTTTGCGCAGGCTGTATCAACGAACAGCTGAATTGATGTATCGGGGCCATGAACTGGGCACGACACTACACGGCCGACTGGGCTGGGAAATCAGAGCGATGACATTGGGCGGCGTGGTCACCCTGGGTCGCTTAATGCAGCAGCGTGATGACCAGTTACTGACGCGCCCGAGGCTGACCAAAACCACGCTCAGCAGAATTATGCTTGCCTCTTTCAATAAAGAGCACTATCTCGCCAGCTGCCAACGCTGGTTAACAGGTCAATAACCCAGCACTTTACTACCAAAGAAGTACACAGTTACCTCCTTTAGCCAATTGCCATTGATGTCAGAGACTGACAAAGTCCAGTTCTTATCAATCTAACTGGAGAACCGAGATGAAAACTGTCTCTTTCGGACAATTCACAGCACCTAATGTTGAGCCTGTCACATCAGATCTCGATGGCTGGACGCCGATAGAAGGTAAACCGAGCATGAAAACCTGGCTGGAGCATGTGCCTGAAGACGGAAAATTCCTCACCGGATACTGGGAAGCGACACCAGGCACCTACAAGGTCAGCTACAACGCGGACGAGCTGGTGCATATGTTTGAAGGTAAAGCGACGCTGACTGACAGCGATGGTAACAGTGTCACCTATCAAGGCGGTGATAGCTTTATGGTCGAAGCCGGATTCTCCGGTACATGGAAGACGGAAGAAACTGTACGCAAGATCTTTGCGATTCGTATGGGGGAAGGCGTTGAGGCACCGTTTGCGGCTTAATACTTTTTAGCTTGCTTACATAGAGGACTAACTAAGCCTGTCTGTGTGTATTACAGGCGGGCTTTTTTTATTTGGCTTTTTCTTTGAGCTGGTCTGACTGGGGAATGCGAAACCTCAAGACAAAAAAATACCCGGGCCTCTATGAGGACCGGGTGCGTATCAAGTCTTGGGTTAACATTTAAGGTGACCTACTTTGACTGGGCACTTCCTGTGCCCAGCCCTCCGGGCGCCTATCGGCGTCCAAAAAAGTTCCTGACGTTTTTGTCACATGAGTTGTTGCCATGCTCAGGTGAGGTCACAGCAAAACATTGAGACAATAAAAAGGCCAACCTCACTAAGCTTGGCTTATTCTCCGACCTACTTTGACTGGGCACTTCCTGTGCCCAGCCCTTCGGGCGCCTACCGGCGTCCATTATCGCTCCCGGCGATAATGTCACATGGGTATCTTCCCGACTCAAGACAGGACTATCCCAAACCTTGAGACAAAAAAATACCCGGGCCTCTATGAGGACCGGGTACGTATCAAGTCTTGGTTCAGCATTTAAGGTGACCTACTTTATCAGCCACATCCCTGTGGCTGACCCTT
>NZ_CAMYKO010000005.1 GCF_947259025.1 uncultured Methylophaga sp. | reverse complement strand
GCGGACTGGAAGGCGCCAGCCTGCACGGCATGGATGAACAAGTCATTATCGAGCCGGGGCGGGTGATACCGGTCACGGCTTTGGTGCGGGCACCGGAGTCGGTGATTGAAGACGGACTGGCACCGATTGAGTTCAGCGCCGAGGTATTGGAACAGCCGCAGCTTAATACCACCTATCAGAGTATGTTTATGGGGCCCAAGTAGGCTTGTTGAACAGCCGGGCCATTGTTAGGCTAAAGCCCGCTTTAAAAGCGGGCTTTTTTATTACTGGAAACGGGGCATATGAAATACAGCAAGCTGGGAAATACCGACATCGATGTCAGTAAAATCTGTCTGGGCACGATGACCTATGGGGAACAAAACACTGAAAAAGAAGGGCATCAGCAACTCGATTATGCGCTGGATCAGGGGGTGAACTTTATTGACACCGCCGAGCTCTATGCCATTCCGCCCCGCGCTGAAACCTATGGTGCCACCGAGGAAGTCATCGGTAGCTGGCTGCAGCTGCGCGGTCGCCGGGATGATATTGTGCTGGCCAGTAAAATTGCCGGGCCGGGTGCGGACTGGGTATCGCATATCCGTGGCGGGCACACGCGGTTCAATGGTGATCATATCCGCCGTGCTCTGGATGACAGCCTGAGCCGGCTCAAAACTGACTACATTGATCTGTACCAGTTACACTGGCCGGAGCGTAACACCAATTACTTCGGCAAGCTGGGCTACCAGCCTGAGGCCGATGAAGACGCCATGACCCCGGTATTTGAGACGCTAGCAGTGCTGGCCGAGCAGGTAAAAGCCGGAAAAATCCGTTATATCGGCCTCTCGAATGAAACGCCCTGGGGCATCATGCAGTTTTTGTGGACGGCCAGAGTGCTGGATTTACCGACCGTGGTCTCGGTGCAAAACCCTTATAGCTTGCTCAATCGCACTTTTGAGGTGGGCTGCGCCGAAATCAGTCACCGCGAGAAGGTCGGCCTGCTGGCCTATTCACCGCTGGGTTTTGGTGTGCTGACCGGTAAATATCTGGATGCACAGCCCAGTGAAGCACGACTGACCCGTTGGCCGCATTACGCCCGCTACAGCAATGAACAGGCCGTGGCCGCGACCCGTGACTATGTGGCGCTGGCCCGCCGGCATCAGTTGGATCCAGCGCAAATGGCACTGGCTTATGTTAATAGTCGGCCGTTTCTGACTGCTAACATTATCGGCGCGACGGATATGCAACAACTGAGCAGCAATATCGCCAGTATTGATTTGCAACTCAGCGATGAGGTGCTGGCAGACATTGAAGCGATACATCAGCGTTTTCCCAACCCCTCGCCGTAAGTTACTCCGATCACAGTGCAGCCTTGGAGTAGGGATATACCCCCCCCTCGTTTGTCGGGGGTAGACCACAAAAAGATCCAATCAAGCAGCTTGAGCTGGTATTTTGGGGATGACTGATGTAAGTGTTGTGGACAGGCAGAAACAAGGCCACTTCGGTATGGACACCCCGGTTCAGGCCGTCACTGATATCGACAATGGAGGGATAACATGCGTTTGGCGAGCAGGCTGCTTACAGCGGGCTTTATATTATCCAGCTCGGCCCTGCCCAGCGTCGTCAGCGCAGACGAAACCACCCCATTTGATTTGAGTCTGCAACAGTTACTGGAAACCGAGGTCACCTCCGTTTCCAAGCAGGCTGAACCCCTCTCCAATGCAGCCGCAGCTGTCTATGTCATCACCGCAGAGGAAATCCGTCAGCGCGGTTTTCGCTCCATCCCCCAGGCTCTGCGCGATGTACCCGGCCTGCATGTGGCACAAATCGACTCTCAAAAATGGGCGGTCAGCAGTCGCGGTTTTAACGGCCGCTATAACAACAAAATGCTGGTTCTGATGGATGGCCGCAGCCTCTATTCGCCCGAGTTTTCCGGTGTTTACTGGGAAATGCAGGACACGCTGATGGCCGATATCGAGCGGATTGAAGTGATTCGAGGTCCCGGTGCCGCTATCTGGGGCGCCAATGCCGTCAATGGCGTCATCAATATTATGACCAAGCACAGTGCTGAAACGTTGGGCGGCTATGCTGAACTGGGAACCGGGGATTATCAGCAGGGCTTTGCCGGTTTCCGCTATGGCGGTCGCCTGGCAGATGGCGTGAGTGGACGTGCCTTTATCAAAGCTTTCAAGCGTGATGAGCTGACATTTGACAGCCAGGATGTCGATGCAGCGGCTGCCACACAGATCCGGGACGCAGGCAGTGATAATGACTGGTGGAGTCAGCACGCCGGAGGCCGGCTTGATATCAATCTGGGGGCTTCGGCCAGTCTGATGCTCAGTGGTGCGGCCTATGAGAGTCAGATGACCCAATCGGTCGCCATTCCCACTCTGGATGCGCCATTCCAAGCTTATCCTAACATCGACAGTGATTCACGCGGCTGGCACCTGCTGGCTGATTACAGCAAAGCCCTGTCCGCCAGTTCACAGTTCAATCTGAAAACCTACATTGACCATGCCAAACGTGATGAGCGTCTATTTGGTTTTAGCCGCGACAGCTTTGAAATCGAGTTTTCTCACGAATGGGAAGCGGGGAAACGCCACGATCTTTTGTGGGGCATGAGCTATCGGCATATCAATAACAGCCTGACCACCAACCCGATCGTATTCGGCACCGATAGCAGCAACGAAGCGACCAACCTGTGGAGTCTGTTTGTCCAGGATCAGATTACCCTGCAGCCGGATGCTTTATGGCTGACGCTGGCGGCGCGTTTTGAACATCATCCCTACGTTGATTTTGAATGGCAGCCGACACTGAGATTAAGTTGGCAGCCACATCAGCAACACCGTTTATGGACCGCTGTGTCACGTGCTGTAAGGACGCCTTCTCTGGTCGAAAACGATTATCAGATCAACGTCGGCAATCTGGCACCGATGTCGACATTTAATCCCGGACCGGTAGTCAATCGCCTCAATCTGCTTGGCAACAGTGCTTACGATTCGGAAGAAATTAAAAGTTTTGAAGCTGGCTATCGCTACTCCAGTGAAGACCAGTTTTCGCTGGATACCGCCGTTTTTTATAACGATTATGATCATTTACGCAGCTTCCATATGGCCGAGGTGGACACATCAAACTTGCCGGCCTTTATCAGTACGCGCTCGGCCTTTGCCAATCAGGCTGAGGGCTATAATTATGGTCTGGAACTCTCTGCCAATTGGCTGATCGCGGATAACTTCAAACTGCGCCTCAACTATGCACTGACACGGAGTCATTTCAAAGGCGGACAGACGCAAAATACTGATGCACCGGAGCAGATTGCTGCTTTGACTGCCAACTGGCAGCTCAATCCGGAGCTGGATTTCAATGCCACCTGGCGCTATGTCGATAGTAGTGATTCGATTGACCCGGTACAGGTAAGTAACCAGTCAGTCGCGGCTTATCACGGTGTGGATCTGGGTATTAACTGGCAAATCAGCAAGCAAGTGATATTGTCAGCCCATGGCCGAAACCTGTTCTATGGTTCTCATATTGAATATAAGTCGGAACTGTTTTCGATACCCTACCGGGTTGAACCCAGCTTCTTCGCCAAACTGACGGTAGCGTTTTAACAGATGCCTTGCCGGATTATCAGTGCTTTCTGTCTGCTACTGCTACTCATGGGAGTCAGCGGGGGGAGTGTCGTGGCCGTCGCCGAGGCACCTGATTCACGATCACTGATTGCAGCGCTGAATTACAATTTTGCCAAGTATGCGCACTGGCCCAGAGATGAAGAGCAACAGTCCATTCATTTGTGCTTTTTCACCGAACGTTTCAAACAGAGCTTTGCAGGCCTCCAGGACAAAGCCATTTTCAACAAACCGGTCAAAGTCAGACAATTAAGCCAGATTGAGCAGTCCCGCGATTGTCATCTGGTTTATATTGATCGTAGTGAACGTTCCCTGTTGCGGCGTTTATTTTTATTTTTACAGGATAAGCCGGTTCTGACAGTATCGGATATCACCGGCTTCAGTGATGAAGGCGGCATGATAGAAATATTCCGGGTCAACAACAAGTTCCGCTTTAAAGTGAACCAGTCAAGGATCGAGTCAGCCCGGTTGAAAATGAGCTCACAGGTATTGAAGCTGGCAGTGGAAGTTAAATGAAGTGGATTAAAACGCTGAAATTCCGGCTGATGTTCACCATGATGGCACTGGTGTTGCTGACTATTCTGATCATTACCATGTCAATCGTCAGTAACCAGCGTCAGGCGATTGAGGCTCAGGCCCGACAGGAGTTAACGGCACTGGGACGACTATTGGTGACTAACAGCCTGTCTTCGCTGTTGTTCAATGATGAAGAGTCGGCGCGTCAGACACTGCTGTCGCTCCAGGTCAGGCCGGATATCAATCGGGCCGTTATTTTCGATGAGAATGCCCGGCGCTTTGCCGAGTTTCAGGATCAGACCGTGCAAACGCAGATTGATCCGGCGTGGATCAACACGGTATTGCAGCAGGACAGACCGCAGCTGGTCCGCGAGAACAAAGCCGGCCTGCATCTGGTGTTGCCGATGATCAGTCATGGCGAACTGATAGGCGCACTTTATCTGCTTGATGATCGCACTTCGCTCAATACACAGATGACCGCGTTTTACCGGGTGGTCACCATCACTGTGGTGATTGCCTTTTTTGCCAGTTTGCTGGCGATGTTGTGGCTGATATCGCTGTTTATAATGCCGGTCAACCAACTGCTGGAAACGATTCGGGCCATCACCCTGCACAAGGATTACCGGCGTCGGGCACCGGCGGCCTCAACGTTGGAATTTAATCAGCTTACTGACAGTTTTAATCAGATGATCAGTGAGATTGAGCATCGTGGTGAGCAACTGGAGCAGGCCAACAGCGAACTGGAACAGCGGGTGAAAGCCCGAACCGAGGCTTTGGAGACGGCGCTGGCACTGGCCAATGAGGCGAATCAGGCCAAAGCCGAATTCCTGGCCGTGATGAGCCATGAAGTGCGCACACCACTGAATGGGGTGATTGGCTTTGCCGAATTACTCAAGCTCAACCAACTCGACAATGACAGCAGGGAAACGGTGGAACTGCTCAATGATTCTGCCCAGGCTTTGCTGGCTTTATTGAACCAGATCCTCGATTTTTCCAAGCTGGATGCCGACAAGATTGAGCTCGAACAGCAGGGGATCGAGTTGGCCACGTTCATGCGTTCGGTGGTGGAAACCAATCGCGCCAAGGCTGATCGTAAAGGCCTCGCGATGGATTTGAAGTTGCAGGATAGTGATTGCACAGTAATGGGCGATGCACTGCGTTTACGCCAGATCCTCAATAATCTCATTGACAATGCTATCAAGTTCACTGATAAGGGCAGGGTCGATATTGATGTGTTTACCCATCACAGCGATGGTGAAGACTGGCTGAGCTTTGAAGTCAGCGATACCGGAAGCGGCATCAGCCCCAGCAAGCTTAAACAGATCTTTTCACCGTTTGCTCAGGCGGACAGTTCGGTGACCCGAAAATATGGCGGTACCGGACTGGGACTGGCTATTTGTGCCCAGTTAATCAAATTGATGAAGGGGCATTACGGGGTGAAAAGTGAAGAAAACCAGGGCAGTTTGTTCTGGTTCAAGCTGCCGCTTCAAAAACTGGAAGCGCCGTCAGTAACTCCCAAGCCGCTACCCCTTCCTACCGAAACCACTGCAGCCAGCGGAGAGCTTATTCTGCTGGCCGAAGATAATGAAATCAATCAGTCCGTGGCTGAGGGCATGCTCAGGAATCTGGGCTACGAAGTCGAGATTGTCAGTAATGGGATGGAAGCGGTCAGCTGCTGCATGCAGCACCAGTATGCGCTGATTCTGATGGATTACCATATGCCGCAACTGGGCGGTATTGATGCGACCCGTCAGATCCGTGACAGTGGGGAGCAAGGGCCCAACCAGCGCACCCCGATTGTAGCCTTGACTGCCGATGTCCAGCGTCATGTGGAAAATCAGTTCCGTCATGCTGGTGCCAATGATCTGCTGATCAAACCCTTTAAACTGGAACAACTCAGCCGTGTGGTAAATCAGTGGCTCAAGCGTGGCAATGATAATGCTCAGACCGCGGTCCCCGTCATTGATGACACGGTATTAGAAGATATCCGCCAGATGTCAGGAGACCAAGCCAGCAGTCTGATTGGCAATATCGTTGAACTGTATCTGCAGAAATCACCGGATCTGATCGCTGATATTCATCAGGGGGCTCGTCAGGGTGATGCCGAACAGTTATTCAGAGCCGCGCATGCGCTCAAGTCCAGCTCCGCCAATATCGGTGCAGTCAGAGTCAGTGAAGTGGCACGTCAACTGGAGAAACTAGGCCGTGAAAACCTGCTGGAACATGTGCATCCCCACCTCGATGTACTGAGAGAACAGTATGAGCAGGCCACTGTGATGCTCAAGGCGAGACTAAGGGAGGCCTGATGACCCAGGCAGTCACAAAAACAAGGGTACTGCTTGTCGATGATGACCCGGTGACCCGCATGCTGATGAGGCAGTCACTGAAGAGTATTGATCTTGAGATCATTGAAGCCAGTCAGGGTGAGGAAGCGATAGTACTGTTCAGCCAACATCAACCTGATCTGACCTTACTGGATGTATCGATGCCCGGCATGGACGGTTTTGAGTGCTGCCAGCAATTGCGTCAGTTACCCGGTGGCGCGGAAACAGCGATTGTAATGGTGACCTCCCTGGATGACGTGGAAGATATTGAGCATGCCTTTCAGGCTGGCGCTACCGATTTTATGACTAAACCGCTGAAGTGGCCGCTGTTTAATCACCGGGTTCGCTATATTCTCAAGGCCAGCCGGACCCTGCGCGAATTAAGCGTTAATAAGAATAAACTGGCCAAAGCCCAATCAATCGCACATCTGGTGTACTGGGAGTGGGACTATCAGAGTGATTCCATTGACTGTTCCACCGATATGTTCGATATGCTGGGGCTGCCGCGACATGACAAACTGACCCTTCGGCGGGCACTTAAAGTCATTCATCGTGACGACCGGCGTCGTTTCCTGAGCGCGGTGCGCCAGGCAGTGCAGGATAAAAAACCTTACGATATTGAGTACCGGATTATCCGCCCTGACGGACAGATCCAGTTTCTTAATGAGCGTACCGATATTAATTACGAGTTTGGCCAGTGGCGTATTGTCGGTACGCTCCACGACATCACAGCGCGCAAGCAGTCAGAACAGGAAATCACCTATTACGCCTATTTCGATACGCTGACCGATCTGCCCAACCGGCGACTGTTTATTGAGCAACTGGAAACCACAATTGCCAGTGCCAAACGCCACAAGCAGCGTTTCACACTGATGTTCCTGGACCTGGATCGCTTCAAGCACGTCAATGATACCTATGGTCATCATGTCGGTGACGAACTATTGTGCCAGGCGGCAGGCCGTATCAGGGACTGTGTGCGTCAGTCCGACCTGGTGGCTAAAGCCAATTTTGATAGCAGCGATAACCGGGTCGCCAGACTGGCTGGTGATGAGTTCACAGTCCTGCTGGACGGGGCAGACCGGGTAGAGCAAATTGCGGAAGTGGCCAACCGGATGATTGAGGCTTTCTCAACGCCTTTTATCATTAATGACACGCCGCTATATGTGACACTCAGCATCGGCATCGCGGTCTTTCCCAATGACGGTCATAACGTGCAGGTTCTGTTGCAGCATGCTGATGTTGCCATGTATCACGCCAAAGAGAGTGGACGGAATAACTACCAGTTCTTTTCTGAGAGCATGAACAACTACCTCAAACTGAGGATGGAACTGGAGCATGATCTGCGGGTAGCCATTCATGAACAGCAGTTTGAGCTGTATTTTCAGCCGCAGTATGAAGTTGAAAGTCTGGAGATTGTGGGTTTCGAAGCACTGCTTCGCTGGCGCCATCCGCAGCGGGGCTTACTGGCGCCTGACAGCTTTATGGATGTGGCCGAGTCATCGGGGCTGATTTTGTCGATAGGTGACTGGGTGATGCGGGCAGCCTGCAGCCAGGTCTGTCATTGGCAGCAGCGTTATGGCTGTGCCTACCGGGTGGCTATCAACCTCTCGGCCTTGCAGTTTAATCAGAATTATCTGCCGCAGCGGATCAAGGAAACTCTGGAGCAGACAGGTCTGCCGGCAGAGACGCTGGAAATCGAGATTACCGAAACCGCCATGCTCAAAGATATAGCTGAAACGATTCCCTTGCTGTTTGCATTGAAGCAAGCAGGGGTGCGGCTGGCCATTGATGACTTTGGTACAGGCTATTCTTCAATGACTTATCTGAAAAACTTTCCTATCGACACACTCAAGATTGACCGTTCTTTTGTCGAAGAAATTGTCTTTAATCCTAAAGATGCCGCCATTGCCAAAACGATTGTGCAACTGGCAGATAATCTCCAACTGTCAACTATTGCTGAAGGCGTGGAAACCCGGGAGCAGGCTGACATGCTCAAGAATATGGGCTGTGAGGAGTTTCAGGGCTTTTATTTCAGCCGGCCACAGCCACCGGCTGAAATTGAAGCTATGCTGGCAAAACGCTGAGCTAGGATTTAGTCTCTCTGTAGGCGGCAGGTTTGTCTATCAGCGTATCCTGACGATCCAGCAGGCCGATATCCAGTACCGGTGAGGCATCGATATGCTGAGCATCCATCATCTGTGCCACACGCTTGAGTGCAGAAATAATCATCGTCTGCTCCCATTCCTGTAAATCACTGAACTGACGGGTGAACTGCTCCTGTAGCGGAATCGGTGCATTTTTGAGAATTTCCTGCGCGTCGTCAGTGAGAAAGGCATGTACCTTGCGTTTATCCGTCTGCGATCGCTGGCGGTAGACCATTTCCCGTTTTTCCAGCCGATCCAGAATGGTGGTCACGGTGGCCTGACTCAAACTGACTTCCTGAGCCAGTTCACCAATGGTGATCTGGCCTTTATCACGCAAAGTCTGCAGCAGCAGAATTTGTGGCGCAGTGAGACCGGTGGTCTTCGCCAGATACTTGGAATGCAGATCGGTGGCCCGGATAACGCGGCGCAGGGCGATGAGCACCTCTTCAATATGGTTCAACAGTTGGTCCTTTTGTGCCTGGTTCAGATCCAGATTATAAACTGCGTCCAGGTTTAAGCCGATAGTTTTACTCATATTCTTCCACTTGGTTAATACAGCGTTCGAAATCGGTCAGGATCAGTAGCTGTTGTTGATGGTTGAGCGTGCCTTTGACCGGACTGCTGGCTTTGCTGCGTTCACTGGGCACCATCTCTTCGTCGTTGAGCAAGTTGATCTTGTCGACCTGATCGACGCTAATGCCCACCAGGCCGGCACTGGTTTCAATTACGATAATGTGTTCGGTGTCTCTGTGCTGCTGTTCCAGCCCCAGCAGATGTTTGCCGGAGACGATAGTGACAATCTCGCCGCGAATGTTCAGCACCCCTTCAACACAATGCTGAGCACCGGGAACCGGCACCGGTGCCAGGTAATCAAGAATTTCCCTGACCTGGCTCACTGGGTGGGCGTAGGTTTCTTCCTCTATCTGAAAACAAAGCCACTGTTGTAACTGTAATTGTTCTGACATCTGAGCTATTTAGGATTCTGATTGGGGCTGGACTTTATATTTATTTAGTGTACTATATATTTAGACGTGAAAACAACTCATCACACTGTCATCACACAAGATATATTAATGTTGATGATCAATAAGTTGAGTTTAATTTTTCGTTATTAGCCTTTAATTAATTCAATAGACATATAAATAAATAGAGTTATTTATACAATGAATCTTGCACAAGCCGAAGCTGCCCCGATTAACCTGCGGGCTCCCGCAGCAGAAGACGGTGCAGCCGTGTACGAACTTATCGCCCAGTGCCCGCCACTGGATACTAATTCTATGTACTGCAATCTGTTGCAGTGCACGCACTTTTCAGCTACCTCCGTCGCTGCCGAACTGAATGATGAGATTGTCGGATTTATATCCGGTTATATTCAGCCCGATCAGCCTGATACCCTGTTTATCTGGCAGGTAGCGGTAGGCGAAAAAGCCCGGGGGCAAGGCCTCGCAGGCCGCATGCTACGGGATATCCTGGCGCGTACTGCTTGCGACGAGGTCAAGTTTATCGAGACCACCATCACCCCCGACAACCGGGCGTCATGGGCCCTGTTTGAAAGCCTGGCCAAGAAACTCGATGCTGAGTTGAATCACTCAGTGATGTTCGATCGCCAGCAGCATTTTGCCGGCCAGCATGAAACGGAAATGCTGGTCAGAATCGGTCCCATCAAATAGTCGTGGCTGAGTCCATGAGACTGGAACCGACACAAAACCTTTATCAGGAGACACCAACACATGAAAATTTTTGAGGAAATTGAATCGGAAGTACGCTCATATGCACGTTCTTTCCCGCGTATCTTTAACCGCGCGAAAGATGAATTTGTCTATGACGAAGAAGGCAATGTTTATCTCGACTTCCTGGCTGGCGCCGGTTCACTCAACTATGGTCATAACAACGAGCTGTTTAAAAAAGAGCTGCTGAAATACATCGAAGAAGATGGCATCACGCAAGGTCTGGATTTGCACACCCGTGCCAAGGGTGAGTTTCTGGAAAGCTTCAATGAATACATTCTGAAGCCACGTGACCTAGACTATATTGTGATGTTTACCGGTCCGACCGGTACCAATGCGGTGGAAGCAGCGCTGAAAACAGCCCGCAAATACACCGGCCGTGAAAACGTCATTTCATTCACCAACGGCTGGCATGGTCAGACGCTGGGTTCACTGGCCATCACCGGTAACGGTCATCACCGTGGCGGTGCAGGCATCAGTCTGCCGGGCGCCACCCGTATGCCTTATGACGGCTACATGGGTGACGATGTAGATACTACTAACTATCTGGACAAAGTTTTATCTGACTCAAGCAGTGGTGTTGATAAACCTGCGGCAGTGATCGTTGAAACTGTACAGGGCGAGGGTGGTATTAACGCTTGTTCAATGACTTGGCTCAAGAGCTTGTCAGAGGTTTGTAAGAAACACGAAGTCCTGTTGATTATCGATGATATTCAGGCGGGCTGTGGTCGTACTGGTACCTTCTTCAGTTTCGAAGAAGCCGGCATTTATCCGGATATCGTGACCGTATCCAAATCGCTGAGTGGTTACGGTCTTCCGTTTGCTATCCTGCTGATGAAGCCGGAACTGGATCAATGGAAACCGGGTGAACACAACGGTACTTTCCGTGGTAATAACCCAGCCTTCATCACTGCCAAGGCAGCGATTGATAACTACTGGAAAGACGACAAATTTGCCAAAGAAGTCCAGGCCAAAGGTGATTACATTGCCGAGCGCGTTGACAAGATCGTTGAAAAATACGGTGAAGGTAACTTCAACTCACACGGTCGCGGCATGTTCCGTGGTATCAACTGTGTCAGCGGCGAAATTGCCGACGCTATTACCCACAACGCCTTCCTTAAGGGCCTGATTATTGAAACCAGCGGCACCGAGGATCACGTGGTGAAATTCCTGTGTCCGTTGACCATTTCTCAGGAAAGCCTGGAAAAAGGTATCAACATTCTGGAAGAGTCGATCCGTGAAGTCTGTGACAAAGCGGACACTATCCCGGAAGAGAAAGACTACTTTGAAGGTGACTACTCGGTGAGCGAAGAAGCCGACAAAATGGCACGTTCATAAACTTTGCCCGTGACGAACCGGCAGCCTGCCTGCCGGTTCGCTCACTTGTTACCTTTTAATTAACCAACAGAGGAAAAAACATGCTCGTCAGACAACTTCAGGAAGCAGAAAAAACCGACCGTAAGATTTATGATCCTAACGGCAACTGGGACAGTACCCGCCTGCTGCTGAAAGACGACAATATGGGCTATTCATTCCATATCACCACCATTTACGAAGGTGCTGATTTCCGGATGCACTACCAGAACCACCTGGAATCGGTTTACTGCATCAGTGGTGAAGGTGAGATTGAATCTTTGGAAGATGGCAAAAAATACCCCATCACACCTGGCACGCTATACAACCTGGATAAGCACGACCGCCATATGCTGCGTGCCTTCAAAGAGTTGAAGCTGGCCTGTGTGTTCAACCCGCCTTTGCACGGCACTGAGGTGCACAACAAAGACGGCTCGTATGAGTTGCATGCAGACACCATCAAAGACTGATTTGAATAATGCCGGCAACACGGTTGCCGGCCCATCATTGCAAGTCTGAGCGACTTGCTGCGGACTGAGGTTCGCATTTCAACCTGCACCAGCAGGAAAGCTTGGCCCCCGGCCAATAGCAAAAGGATAAATAGAGAGTAAACCATGAGTTTTCATACGGTAGAAAAAATCGGCGGCACCTCGATGAGCGATTATGCCTCGGTGCGCGATAACATTATCAAAAAACCGGTACACAACGACTCTATCTATAATCGAATTTTCGTGGTCTCCGCTTATGGCGGTATGACCGATCTGCTGCTTGAACACAAGAAAACCGGTCGTCCCGGCGTTTACGGCCTGTTTGCCAACGGTCACGAAGATGACAGCTGGAAAACAGCGCTGGATGAGCTCAAGCAGAAGATGTATGACATCAACAAAAGCTTTTACAAGAAAAAAGCCAACCTGCAACGCGCCAACGACTTCATCGGTGAGCGGTTGGAAGATGCCGAGCGCTGCCTGGGTGATTTGCATCGCCTGTGTCAGCACGGTCACTTTGAGCTGGATATGCACCTGGAAACGGTGCGTGAAATGCTGGCCAGTATCGGTGAAGCGCACAGTGCCTGGAATATGACCCAGTTGCTGCAGCGTGACGGCATCAACGCCAAGTTTGTTGACCTGACCGCCTGGCAGACCGACAAACATGTGCCGCTGGATGAACGCATCAAGCGTGCCTTTAAGGAAATCGATCTGAGCAAAGAACTGCCCATCGTCACCGGCTACGCGCACAGTGACGACGGTCTGATGTCGATGTTTGATCGCGGCTACAGTGAAATGAGCTTCAGCCGTATCGCGGTATTGACCAACGCCAATGAAGCCATTATCCACAAAGAATTCCACCTCAGCAGTGCCGATCCACGCCTGGTGGGCGAGGACAATGCCGTGCCGATTGGCCGCACCAACTATGATGTCGCCGATCAACTGGCCAACCTGGGTATGGAAGCGATTCATCCCAAGGCTGCCAAGGGTCTGCGTCGCAATGAAATCCCGTTGCGGGTGCGTAATACCTTTGAACCCGAACACGCCGGTACTCTAATCACCGGTGATTACGTCAGTGCCGATCCTTGTGTTGAAATCATTGCCGGTTGCAAGGGCGTCTATGCCTTTGAGCTGTTTGATCAGGATATGGCCGGTAATATTGACAGCTATGATCGTGAAATTCTGGCGACGATTCGCCGGTTTAACGCACATATCATTTCCAAGGATATTAACGCCAATACCATCACGCATTATCTGTCGACCAACCTGAAAACTATCAAGCGCATTCGTAATGCGCTGGAAGAACGCTTTGCCGATGCTGAAATTAATCAGCAGAAAGTTGCCATCGTGTCTGCGATTGGCAGTGACATGAAAATCCCCGGTATCCTGGCCCGCACTGTGGGCTCGCTGGCGAAACAGAATATTTCTGTGCTGGCGATGCACCAATCCATGCGTCAGGTCGATATGCAGTTCATCATTGATGAAGATGACTATGACAATGCCATCAAAAGTCTGCATAGTGTACTGGTCGAAATTCATGATCACGGTAAAGCCATATGCCTCGCATCCTGATAGGGATCTTCATTTTTCTGCTGCCGTTTCAGCTGCTTGTGGCTGAAACGGCCCAGCAGGATGACGCCATTGAACAAAAAGTCGAGCAGCTGGAACAGCCGCTTTACACCCCCTTCATCGAGCGCTATGTGCTGGATGAACTTAAATCTCTCCGAACCGATATGGCCGCCCAGAGAGCCGAACTCATCCAGATGTCGGTTGACCGGGAATACTCAGCCGTCGACAAGGCTGTCACTTATGCCACTGACACCGTCACTTATTTCTTCTACCTGATTGCGGCTGCTTCCTCAGTGCTGGTGTTGATTGGCTGGTCGTCAATTCGTGAAATCAAGGAACGGGTTCATGCGCTGGCCGATCAGGAAATCAACAGCCTGATCAGTGAATACGAGCAACGACTGCGCGCCATCGAACAACAACTGAGCCTGGAAACCCAGCAGATCGAGGAAAACCGCGAGAAAATTGAGCGCACTCAGGAAGTGCAGTCGCTCTGGTTACGCGCCGGTCAGGAATCCAGCCCCACCAACAAGATCGCCATGTACGATCAGATCATGATGATCCGTCCTTACGATGTTGAGGCACTGACTTACAAGGCGGATGCGGTACTGGAACTGGGCGAGCCGCAATGGGCCGCCAACCTCTGTCACCTGGCGCTGGAGTCCGATCCGGACAATGGCCACGCTTTCTATCAATTAGCCTGTGCGCACACGGCGATGAATCAGCTTGATGATGCCGTGCATTATCTGCAGCAGGCGATCAACCACAGTGACACCTATCGTGAGCAATGCCTGAGCGATCCGGCATTATCTGCACTGCAATCTTATCCCGGTCTGGAAAAGGTACTGAACCCGCTGACTGAGAGCTAAACCCGCTTTCCGACCGAAAACATAAAAGGACATCACCATGGTCTGGAGCTTTCTTGGTTTTCTTGCCGTTTTTGTTGCTATCGGTGTCAGTTCAGTGCTGTACAGTCGGGGCACCAAGAAAGATTACTACCTGGCCAGTGGCGATATCCCGCCCAGTCTGGTCGGCTTGTCGGCCGTCGCTACTAATAACAGCGGCTATATGTTTATTGGCGTCATTGGTTATACCTATGCCACCGGCCTCGCCGCGGTGTGGTTGATGGTGGCCTGGATTCTGGGTGACTTTCTGGCCTCTACCTTTATTCACTCACGTCTGCGCACCGCCACCCAGGAAACCGGAGAGGCGAGTTACGCGGGTGTACTGAGTAACTGGTTCGGCCAGGGTGATATCAAACTGCAACGATTGATTGCACTGATTTCGCTGATCTTCCTGATGGCTTATGCCGGTGCCCAGTTAGTGGCAGGCAGTAAAGCGCTGCAGGTGTTGCTGGACTGGCCGCACTACGCTGGTGCCATTATGGGCGCTGTGATGGTGACCGCCTACTGCTTCGCTGGAGGCATCCGTGCTTCAATCTGGACTGATGCTGCGCAATCTGTGGTGATGATTGTGGCGATGTCGGTGATGCTGGTGGTCGCAACGCTGTCGCTGGGTGGTATCGGCGGTGCCGTTCAGCAGATGAGTGAAGTCGAGGGCTTCCTGAACCTGTTTCCCGAAGACTTGATCTTTCCGGGCCTCGCCGGCGGTGTGATGTTCGCGCTGGGCTGGATGTTTGCCGGCTTTTCCGTTGTCGGTCAGCCGCATGTGATGGTGCGTTTTATGGCGCTCAGTAAAAGCGGTAAGATGGTTCGAGCGCGGGTCTGGTACTACTTCTGGTTTATCTCCTTTTACTTTATGGCAACCGGTGTAGGGATGCTCTCGAGAGTCTATCTGGGAGATCCCTCGGCGTTTGATGCCGAGCTGGCATTGCCGACGATGGCAATGGAATTGTTACCACCGGTCTTCGTCGGTCTGGTCCTGGCCGGGATATTCGCCGCCACTATGTCGACTGCCGACTCGCTGGTGTTGAACTGTTCGGCGGCGGTCACCCACGATTTATTACCGCATGAAATCGAAAACACCCTGATCCTGAAAATCGCCACCGTGATTATTGTCTTTATTGCGCTGTTATGGGCTTTGACCAGCTCCGAAAGTGTTTTCAGCCTGGTGATTTTTGCCTGGTCCGGGCTGGCCAGTGCTTTTGCGCCATTACTGATGGTGTTGTCGCTCGGTTATAGGCCGGGTCACAGACTGAGTATCGTAGCCATTTTGGTAGGGCTCTCTATCGCCTTGGGTTGGCGCTTTGCCGGCTGGCACAATGCCGTCTATGAAGGCTTGCCAGGGATCATCAGTGGCCTGGTCGTGCTGATGTCTGTGTTGTGGTGGCAACAGCGCCAGGCAAAGGCTGTCAGCCTAAGTTAAGCCCTGATGCTTGAGGCCCTGGAGCAATACCTGCAGCAGCTAGCCGCGTTTTTATGGGGGCTGCCACTGGTGTTTCTGCTGGTGGGAGGCGGCCTGTTTTTCCTGCTTTATTCACGGCTTTTGCCTTACCGTTATCTGGGGCAAAGTGTTGGCCTTTTATTCCGCAAAAAGGATCAAGACGATCCTGGCCAGCTTTCACATTTTCAGGCTTTAAGCACGGCCTTATCCGGCACGCTGGGCATGGGCAATGTGTCCGGCGTCGCGATTGCTATTGCAGTAGGCGGTCCGGGCGCCGTGTTCTGGATGTGGATCAGCGCCTGGGTGGGCATTGCCACCAAGTTTTATACCTGTTCGCTGGCAGTGATGTACCGGGGGCGTGATTCCAACGGCGACTGGCAGGGTGGCCCGATGTATGTGATTCGCGAGGGGCTGGGCAGACGCTGGCGTCCACTGGCTTATTTTTTTGCTATTGCCGGACTGCTGGGCACCATGCCCATTTTTCAGATCAATCAACTGGTGCAGGTGATTCGCGACATGATCGCCGTGCCTGCCGGGATCACCAGTGCTGACGCCCACTTCAGTTTTGACTTGATTCTGGGCCTGATTCTGGCCGCATTGGTGTTGCTGGTGGGGATTGGCAGGTTGCCGAGGCTGGCCAGAGTCACGGCTTTGCTGGTGCCAACCATGGTTGTGGCTTATCTGCTGCTGACAGCCGTTGTGCTGCTCACCCATATTGAGCAGGTACCGGCCGCGATCCTGCTGATCAACACTGATGCTTTCAGCGGTCATGCTGTGGCTGGCGGGGTCTTGGGTACGGTGATTGTGACCGGTATCCAGCGTGCGGCCTTTTCCAATGAGGCCGGCATCGGTACTGAAGCCATGGCACACGGTGCAGCACAGACCCGCGAGCCGATCCGTGAGGGCATGGTGGCGATGCTGGGGCCGGTGATTGATACCTTGATTGTCTGCACCTGCACGGCCCTGGTCATTATTATCAGCGGTGTCTGGCAACAGGGTGACCATAACGGTGTGACCCTCACTGCCGAGGCGTTTAAACAGTTATTTCCCTATGGCAGCGGTATTATGCTGGCTGTGGTGGTTAGCCTGCTCAGTATGAGCACCGTGCTGACTTTCTGGTATTACGGCAGCAAATGCCTGGGTTTTCTGATCGGTGCCGAGTATCAGCATCGCTATATCTGGATTTATGTCGTGCTGGTGGTACTGGGTTCGGTGGCTTCTCTGAAAATGGTGATCAGTCTGGTGGATTCCATGTATGCACTGATGGCGATACCAACCATGACCGCCGCATTGTTGCTGGCGCCCAAGGTTAACAGGGCGGCCAGCATTTATTTCAAAAGGTCACGCACCGATTAGCCGGCATTGCTGAGCAAGGCCTGTTTCATTTTATTGTTGAACGGTTTATCGCCAAACCAGATAGCAAAATAGTGTCTGCCCAGGGTCTGCGATGGATGCTGGCTGATGACTTCACCGTTTTTCAGCAGGCTTAGGCCTTTGGCGGTGAGGCGGATATCATAGCGATCACCTTCAACCACGCTCTGATAGGACTGATTGAACTGTTCCAGGTCAGCTTGTATTTGCTGATATTCGCTGTCACTCAGGTTGCGCCTGAGCAGGGTATCGGCAGCTTCTATGAAATCCTCGGCGGCAAAACCACGCTGGTATATAAATGACAGTTGCAACTCGTCTGCCAGCTTGGGCAATATTGAGCAGTCAGCACTGAACAGCGCAGCCTCGGCAACATCAACAACCAGCATGGCCGTGACTTCGGTCTGATTGCATTTGCTCAGTGTTTCACTGTCAGTATCAAGCTGCTGGGGAAAGGGTTGAGCCAGCGCCGCTGGCGTTAAAATCAGTGCCAACAGCAGCGTTACTAGTCGTTTCATGGGATCTCCTGGACAATATCTGTCCGATAAAGACATGGCTGAAAAAAGGATTTTGTGTGTTTTGAGTAGTGTCTCCTCAGACCGTGAAATAAAGGTGAAGCCGCATGGTGCCTGCTTTCACGTCAAATTCACATTTTCGACTCTAGCCTGAGCGTATCGGCTCGAGAGTGGTTATGCGAACAATACGATCATGGTTCGACAGCAGTCTGCAGGCTCAACAAGGTAATAGTGAGCAAGCAGGCGTTGATTGGCTTCGAATTATCCCCTTTATCTTTCTCCATGTAAGTTGCTTTGCGGTGATTTGGGTCGGTGTGTCCTGGGTTGCTGTGTTGGCTGCTTTATCACTCTATTGGCTGCGCATGTTTGCCATCACCGCTTTCTACCATCGCTTTTTCGCGCACAAGTCTTTTAAAACCTCACGCTGGCTACAAGCGGTGTTTGCAGTGATAGGCGCCAGCGCCACCCAGCGCGGTCCTTTATGGTGGGCGGCGCATCACCGGCAGCACCACCGTCATGCCGATGAGAATGGCGATCCTCACTCGCCGCGGCAAGGCTTCCTGTGGAGCCACATGGGCTGGTTTCTGAGCCGTAAACACTTCCGCGCCGATTATGCACTGGTTCCCGAACTGACGCGCTATCCCGAGCTACGCTGGCTGGATCGTTTCGATATTGCCGTGCCGGTATTACTGGCCGTGAGCCTGTTCTTTATCGGCGAATGGCTGGCAGCCAGTTGGCCTGGGCTGGGTACCAGCGGCTGGCAGTTGCTGGTGTGGGGCTATTTTATCTCCACCGTAGTGTTGATTCACGCCACTTTGCTGATTAACTCGCTGGCCCATCGCATGGGCAAACAACGCTATGCCATTAAAGATGACAGCCGTAATAATTTCTGGCTGGCCTTGCTGACTCTGGGCGAGGGCTGGCACAACAATCATCACTATCATGCCGCTTCAGCCCGTCAGGGGTTTTACTGGTGGGAGATTGATATCAGTTATTACCTACTGCTGGCGATGAGTAAAGTGGGGCTGGTCTGGGATTTGCGAACCATTCCCCGCGCCAAACGCGACAGAAATCATATCCGTGACGGAGCAGTATCATGAAGGTGGCAGTCATTGGTGCCGGTATTTCCGGTCTCAGTGCTGCCTGGTATCTGGCCAAGCAGGCAGGCACCGAGGTCACGCTGTTCGAGGCCAATGACTACATCGGCGGCCATACCGACACCCATACATTGGAGATTCTCGGCAAACCCTGGTCAGTGGACAGTGGTTTTATCGTATTCAACCGGCATAACTACCCGAATTTCTGCCAGCTACTCGCAGAGTTAGAGGTTGAGTCACGTCCGACAGAAATGAGTTTCAGTGTGCACAATGCCGAGACAGGGCTTGAGTACAACGCCACCAGTCTCAATAAACTATTCTGCCAGCGCCGCAATTTTTTTAACCCACGCTTTTATCGAATGCTTGCGGATCTGCTGCGCTTTTACCGCCAGGCACCGGCATTGCTGGATGATAAAGATAATAAACAGACCCTGTCGGACTATCTGAAAGCCAATCACTACAGCGATATTTTTATTCATGATCACCTGATTCCGATGGCCTGCGCCCTTTGGTCTGGGCCAGGCAAACAGCTGCTGCATATGCCGGCACGTTTCCTGGTGGCGTTTATGGCCAACCACAAAATGCTGTCATTGGCCGGTCGGCCGGAATGGCGGGTGGTTAAAGGCGGTTCGCGTCAGTACGTGGATAAACTGCTCGAGCGTTTTCCCGGCAAAGTGTTAGTGAATACCCCGGTTGAATCCGTGCGGCGCGTCTATAACGGCGTCAGCCTGACGGTGGACGGCGAACAGTGGCCATTTGATGCGGTGGTGATGGCCTGTCATTCAGATCAGGCCTTGAAGTTACTCTCTGACCCCAGTGCTCAGGAATCTGCCGTGCTGGGCGGCATCGAGTATCAACAGAATTTAATGCAACTGCATGCCGATGAGTCAGTCTTGCCGAAAAATCCCGATGCCTGGGCCAGCTGGAATGTGCATATCAGCAGTGCCCTGGAACAGCGCTGTACCGTGTCTTATCACATGAACACGCTGCAGCGTTTGAATGCGCCGGTGGAATTGATCGTGTCTTTGAACAGCCGCGATCGGGTTGATGCCAACAAGGTTTTTGCCGAAAGGCACTATGCCCACCCGGTATTCAGTGAACAAACATTACAGGCCCAGCAGAACTGGGAGACGATTTCCGGCCATCAGCACACATATTACTGCGGTGCCTATTGGGGCTGGGGCTTTCACGAAGACGGTGTGAACAGTGCGCTCAGGGTCGTTGAGCAGTTCAGTGGGATAAGCCAATGAAACTGACACCGTCTCTTTTGCGTGGCAAGGTCAATCATCAGCGCTTTCAGCCGCGTCCGCATCAGTTTCAATATCCACTGGCGATGGTGTTGTTTGACCTCGATCAGCTGGAATCGACCATCGCATTGAGCAAATGGTGGTCGCTGGAGCGCTTCAACCTGATGAGCTTTTACCGGCGCGATTATCTGGGCCGTGATAACTCGGATCTGAAAAACCGGGTGGCCGATGTCATCTTTGAGCAAACAGGGCAGACGTTCAATGGCAAAGTCTTCCTGCTTACTCATCCGCGTTATCTCGGGCTGATTTTTAACCCGGTCAGTTTTTATTTTTGTATCAATGACACGGGTGAACTTGAATACGTGCTGGCTGATATCAATAACACGCCCTGGAACCAGCGCCACTGTTATGTGCTCAAGGCAGAGTCAGATGGCAGCGTGCGTGCCCGTTTTGATAAACAGTTTCATATCTCGCCGTTTATGCCCATGGATATGGGCTATGACTGGCAGTTTCAGGTGACAGCGCAGCAGTTGCAGGTCTCGATGCAGCTATACCGTGACAGGCTTTTACAGTTCAGTGCCGATATGTTGATGCAGGCAGAGCCGCTCAGTGCGGCGAATATGAACCGCCTGCCATGGCAGTTTCCGTTACAGACTTTGCGCGTTTTGATACGGATTTACTGGCAGGCATTGCGTCTCTGGCTCAAGCGTATTCCTTTTTTCGGCCATCCGGGCAGCACCGGTAAACAAAGCGGTCAGCAGAACAAGCAGTGTGAGGACAAAACATGAATATGCCTATCACCAGTGACAATAGCCCGTTGGCGCTGAGCTGGTTCCAGCGTCAGTGTCAGCAACTGCTGATAAAACAGCTCAAGGCACTCAAACAGGGCTGTCTCAAGCTGCATATGCCTGGACAGGAGATGATACTGTTCGGTGATAAAGATCATCCGTTGACAGTCAACCTGATGGTAGAACAGGGGCGTTTTTTCGAGTCGGTGGTGCTGGGCGGTTCTGTCGGCGCTGCTGAATCCTACATGGACGGCGAATGGCAATGCGATGATCTCACGGCTCTGGTGAGATTATTGGTTAGAAACCGTGACCTGCTGGACGGCATGGAAAAGGGCTTGGCACGGCTGGGTGGTTTTATGCTGCAGGGCATGCACTGGCTGCGACGTAACACACGTAGCGGCAGTCGCCGCAATATTGCCGCGCATTATGATCTGGGCAATGACCTGTTCGAGACCTTTCTCGACCGTGAGCACATGATGTATTCCTCGGCCCTGTATTACCACCCCGAGGAAAGCCTGGAAAAAGCGCAATTCAATAAGTTGAGCCGCCTTTGCGACAAACTGGATTTACAGCCTGAAGACCACTTGCTGGAGATCGGCACCGGCTGGGGCGGCTGCGCTATTTTTGCCGCGCTCCACTACGGCTGTAGGGTCACCACGACCACGATTTCCCGTCAGCAGTATGATTACGCACGTGCGAGAGTTGCTGAACTGGGCCTGGAAGACAAAGTGACGCTGCTGCTGGAAGATTACCGCGACCTGCAGGGCCAGTACGACAAGCTGATCTCGATAGAAATGGTGGAAGCGGTGGGCCATCACTTTATTGATGATTATTTCCGCCGCTGTAGCGAGCTTTTGAAACCGGACGGCTTGGCGGTGATTCAGGCTATTACCCTGGAAGATCACCGTTATCAGCAAGCGCTGAAATCGGTCGACTTTATCAAGCGCTTTATTTTCCCGGGCAGCTTTATTCCCTGTGTCAGTGTACTGGTCAATGCTGCGGCTTCAGCCGAGCTGAAACTGACCAGTCTGGAAGATATTGGCCCCAGTTATGCCACGACACTCAAAACCTGGCGTGAGCGCTTTATGTCTCAGCTTGAGCAGGTCAGGACCTTAGGTTACGACGAACGTTTTATCCGCATGTGGCAGTTTTATCTGTGCTACTGCGAGGGAGGCTTTATCGAACGCAGCATCAGTGATGTGCATTTATTGTTCAGCAAAGCGGCCAATCGCCGGCCGCAGTGGGTGCCATCAGATGGCTAATGTTTTTAACTTTGTGGCTTTCCAGGCAGTCTGGTTCTGCGTGATTCTGGCGGCAGCAGCCGATATGCTGCCGCTGGCTTACCTGGCGACGCTGACTTTTATGCTGCTACAGCTCTATTTCAGCCGCTGGCGGCTGACTGACAGCAAGCTGGTGGGGCTGGGCCTGTTAGCAGGCATGATGCTCGACACCATCTGGCTCAACCTGGGTTTGATTGATTATCAGCAGGCAACGCAGGCGGGGCTGGCCCCCCTGTGGATTGGCTGTCTGTGGATTAATTTTATGTTGACGCTGACGCACTCCCTGAGCTGGTTACAGCAAAGAACCAAACTGGTGGTGTTCTGCACCCTGTTTGCAGCGCCATTGTCTTATCTGGCCGGCAGTAAACTGGGCGCCGTGACTTTGCTGCAACCGGGCAGTGCCACACTCGCGCTATCTCTGAGCTGGGCTTTGATGGTGCCGATGCTGATGGCCCTGGCGCGGGTCTGGCAGCGTCAGGAAGAGGAGGGGAAACATGCTCTGGTGTAGTTGGTTGATTGCTGCCGTCGTGATGTGGCTGGGCTGGATTTACGAAGGCAAAACAGACAACGCCGGTGTGGTCGATGTGCTGTGGGCCGGCCTGATGACATTTTTACCGGTCTATTATGCCGTGCTGGCTGAAGGCGATATCTGGATACGACTAGTCGCGGGCGGTTTGATGAGTTTGTGGTATCTCAGATTGTTCTGGCATCTCAGCGGCCGCGTGTTTAGTGAAGAGGAAGACGGGCGTTATCGATACCTGCGTGAATACTGGGGTGAAAAGGCCCATCGCAATCATTTTTTCTTCTTCCAGTTCCAGGCGCTGCTGGCGCTGATGTTTACCCTACCGGTCTGGTGGCTGAGCCAGGCTGACAGTTTCAGCCCGCTTGCTGTGCTTTCAGCCCTTGTGCTGGCGCTGGTGAGCATATCGGGGGTGACGATTGCCGACCGGCAGTTACAACAGTTTCGTGCCAATCCTGCCAACAAGGGTAAAGTCTGTGAACGGGGCCTGTGGTATTACTCGCGCCACCCTAATTACTTTTTCGAATGGCTGCACTGGTTTTGCTATCCGCTGATGGCGTTGGGCATGGCCGGTGGTAACTGGCTGTGGCTGGCACCGCTGGTGATGCTGGCTTTTCTCTATTTTATTACCGGCATTCCCTACACCGAGCAGCAGGCAATCCGCAGTCGCGGGGAAGCTTATCGTCGCTATCAGCAAACAACCAGTGCCTTTATACCGTGGAGAAAAAAACATGCGGTTGATTGATTTTGCCGAGAAAAAAATCTTGCCAGATCCTGTGGTGCGCCTGGGCATCAGGCAGTTATTGAAAAAGCGACTACAGGATGAAATGGCTTATGACCCGGAACAGGCCAGTCTGCGCAAGCACGCCTGTATTGAAATGCTGCGTAGCAGTCCAATCGCTATCGAAACCAATGCCGCCAATGAACAGCACTATGAAGTGCCTGCCGCCTTTTATCAGCGTGTTTTGGGCAAACATCTAAAATACAGTGGCTGTTTCTGGAACCGCGATTGCCTGACCCTGGATGACGCAGAACGGGCAATGCTGGATCTATACCTGCAGCGGGCCGAACTGCAAAACGGCCAGCAGATCCTGGAGCTGGGTTGTGGCTGGGGCTCGCTGACCCTGCACATGGCTGAACAACTGCCTTATGCCAAGATCACGGCCGTCTCCAATTCGCACTCACAGCGACGTCATATCGAAAAAACCTTGTTGGAGCGCGGCCTGAGCAATGTCCGCGTGATCACCTGTGATGTTAATGAGCTGGCCCTGGATGAACAGTTTGATCGCATTGTGTCGGTGGAAATGTTTGAGCATATGCGTAACTATCAGCAACTGTTCGACAAAATTAGCCAATGGCTGAGAAAAGACGGCAAGCTGTTTGTGCATATTTTCTGTCATCGCAGCGTGGTGTATCCCTTTGAAACAGAAGGCGAAGATAACTGGATGGGGCGCTATTTCTTCACCGGCGGCCTGATGCCTTCTGCCGACACGCTGTTGCATTTTCAGCAACAGCTACAGATTGAGCAGCAATGGCTGGTCAATGGCAAGCATTATCAGCGCACGGCTGAAGCCTGGCTGGATAACAGCGATCAACACCAGCATGAGATTATCGAGCTGTTTGAAGAGGTCTACGGCACCGGTCAGGGCAAAATATGGTGGCAGCGCTGGCGGCTGTTCTTTATGGCCTGTGCTGAGTTATTTGGTTACCGTGATGGAACTGAGTGGCTGGTAGGCCACTACCTGTTCAGCAAAAAAGCGATGGATTAATGGCCAAACCCAGAACCAACCTGCGTGCCAAACTGATAAAAGTTTTTCTGATCCAGGTGGTGCTGATCAGTCTGGTCACCATTGCCGGGATTTACGCCGCCAAAACCACGGTGGAAGATGTTTTGGTCAGAGAAGCTTTGCAGGGAGAAGCCCAGCATTTCTGGCAATTACGTCAGCAACAGCCTGACTTTCCCTTGCCCAACACCATGAACCTGATCGCCTATCTCGCTACCGGTAACGATATGTCGGCAGTGCCTGAAGCCTTGCGTGATTTGCAGCCGGGTTTGCAGCGCACACAACTGGCAGGAGAAGAACCGCTGGTTTATGTCGAAGATCAGGGCGACCAGAGGTTGTTTCTGGTATTCGATGAGGTCAAGGTATCGCGGCTGGCCCTGGTGTTCGGTATTTTGCCGCTGGCTGCGGTGCTGGTGACGCTCTATTTGCTGGCCTGGATTGCCTACCGCCAGTCGCACAAAGCTGTGTCACCTATCGTCAAGCTGGCTACAGCGGTGGAAGAAGCCGAGATTCGCGAGGGCAGCCTGCCGGACCTGGATCTCAGTGAACTGCGCCAAATTCCGGATGAAGAAGTCACTAGTCTGGTTAAAGCACTGGATCAGTTCACCCATCGGCTGGAACTGTTTATCGACCGCGAGCGCTTATTCACCCGTGATGCCAGTCACGAGCTGCGAACGCCAATCGCTGTGCTGCGGAGTGCCATGGAACTGCTGGAACGCCGCTACCAGGTGGAAGAAGATAAAACCATCCGCCGTATCTACCGCACGCTTTACGATATGGAAGCACTGATAGAAACCCTGTTGTTACTGGCGCGTGAGGAGGAAGATACCCTGCCCAGCAGCCGGGTAATCGTCAATCAGCTGCTCTCTGAGGAAGTGGAGACTCTGCGCCTGCTGTTCCAGGACAAGGCGATTGCGGTACAGATTGAAGAAGACTCAGAACTGGTGCTGCAAGCGCCGGCGAGGGTACTGCAGATTCTTATTGGTAATTTGCTGCGTAATGCCTTTAATTACACGCCAAAAGGCACGATTTCCATCAGGATCTGGGACCAGGGCTTTGCCGTTAAGGACAGCGGGGTAGGCATGGATGAAGAGCAGGTCAAACAGGTCTTCCAGCCCTTTTACCAGGTGGAAAAGGGCAGCAATGGCTATGGCCTGGGCATGACCATCGTCAAACGGCTTTGCAACCGCTATAACTGGCATTTAACCGTTGCCAGCGAATTGGGTAGCGGCACTGAAATCAGTGTCTATTTTCCCAAGGCGCAGTTGGATAAATCGTAAGCTGATTGCGCTGGACCACTTTAGCTTTCGCTAAAGGTCTTTTTCCTCGCACAGTTTGTAGCCAATGCCGGGAATGGTATGCAGCAGGTTCTGCTGGAAGGGTTTATCAATCAACTTACGCAGGTTGTAGAGATGACTGCGTAAAGTGTCACTGTCGGGGGTATCTTCGCCCCAGATTTCAGCCTCCAGCTTTTCGCGGGTCACCAGTTTGGGCGATTCGCGCATCAGAATGCGCAGGATTTGTAACATGATAGGTGACAGCCGGATAACTTCTCCGCCGCGTAAAACCCGCATGGTTTTGGGTTCGAATACAATATCGGCCACCTGCAGCGATTTGCTGTCGAGTTCGCCACGGTGACGGCGGATATGTGAGACTAGCCGGGCTTCCAGCTCTTTCATCTCGAAGGGTTTCACCAGGTAGTCATCACTGCCTTGAGCGAAGCCACTGAGCTTATCGTCCAGGGTATCGCGGGCAGTCAGCATGATGATGGGCATATCCTGCTGCAACTCTTCGCGAACGCGCTGACAGACCTCAAAACCGTCAATACCGGGCATCATGATATCCAGCACCAGCGCATCGTAGTTGTGCTGACTGCAGAGTTGCAGCGCTGTCATGCCATCAGCAGCGAAATCGACGGTCATGCCTCCGGCCTCCAGGAAATCACCGATATTGGCAGCAAGATCCTGATGATCTTCGACGATGAGTACGGTGGCTGGATTCATTTTCATTAAGCGACTCCCGGAAAATAATTCTGCCAAGCATAGCCGCGCGCTGTGTGACAGTCATGTGAAAAATAGCAAAACATAGTGTTAATTTTTGTTGACGAAATAAATAACAATCATTATCATTAATAACAAGATTGATTAACGCGGACCGAACATGATCGTTTGTATCTGTAACAATGTGAACACTGACGCAATCCACTCATCTATTGATGCCGGAGCGAGTTGTGTTGACAAAATCCGTGAAGACACCGGTGCCGCGGCGTGCTGTGGCAAGTGCCAGTTCAAGGTCAATCGTATCCTGCAGGACAGGCAGTCCGAAACACTGCAATCAGAGTACTTGGCTGAAGCCATTTACCCTTGATATTTGCGCAAAAGCCGTTTTTCTCTGATCCGACAGAAAATGCCGGCAGCGCAGCATCAATCCTCTATCCAATCATACGCCATTTCATGGCTGTTCACCCCGTTATCAACCTGTCTTTGTAAATCGCTCTTTTACAAGCTAATTCTGAGTTAACAATCATCACTCTCAGCACCGGACTTCAGCAAACGACTGCAAATACTTCCAATCTAGATGAGAATTGTTTCTATTCTATTTAAAAATCAATGACTTAGCTTTGACATTTTATAAAAATGACCGATAATCTCTAGCAAGTTAGCTAAAAGGAGAAAGGCCATGAAAGGCGATAAAAAAGTCATTGAATACCTCAATAAGGTGCTCTACAACGAGCTGGTTGCCATCAACCAGTATTTCTTGCATGCCAAGATGTATAAAGATTGGGGACTCCACAATCTCTACGAGCATGAATATCACGAATCGATTGATGAGATGAAGCATGCTGACAAGCTGACAGAACGGATACTTTTCCTGGAAGGGCTGCCTAACCTGCAGGACTTGGGCGCATTACGACTCGGTGAAAACACCCGCGAGATGCTGGAGTGCGACCTGTCGCTGGAATTGGATGCCATTCCTGATCTCAAAGAAGCCATCAAATACTGCGAAAGCGTATCGGATTATGTTTCCCGTGATTTATTCCGTGAAATCCTTGATGCAGAAGAAGAGCATGTCGATTGGCTGGAAACCCAGCTCGACCTGATTGCCAAGATGGGTCTGGAAAATTATCACCAGGCTCAGATTGTAAAAGAAGCAGAATAAGCTCATTAACCCCGGTAATCATCAGATTGCCGGGGTTTTTTATGATGTTTACAAGCGGTCACCGCACCGCGCTGACAATTGATATCCTCGGCGAATCGCGGTAGCTTAATAGCAGCAATTTGCAACAATTTATTCAGGCTATTCTCAACGGGATGGGATGCAGCATGGCTAGATTTGAGCGATACCAGCAAAAAATGGAGCAAACCTATGCCGGCTCCGGCAGCGCAAGCCAGACATCACTGACACCTCCCGGTGTGTTACAGCAGTTGGCAGCACAGTGCGGCGTTCAATTCAATGGAGACGCGCCCTGGGATATCCAGGTGCACAGCGAAGCGGTCTATGACCGTATCCTCAGTCAGGGATCGCTGGGGTTTGGCGAAACTTACATGGACGGGCTCTGGGACTGTCCAAGCCTCGACCAGCTTTTCTACCGCCTGCTGAAATTCAATATTGAAGACAAACTGAGCGGCTGGGCCCGCTTCCACTTGTTGTTGCAGGTCATGCGCCACCGCCTGTTTAACCTGCAATCAAGCCGGCGTGCTTTCCAGGTTGGCGAACAACACTACGACATCGGCAACGATGTGTTCGAAGCGATGCTGGACCCCACTATGAGCTATTCCTGTGGCTATTGGCAGGAGGCTGAAACGCTGGATCAGGCGCAGATCAACAAACTCGATATGATTTGCCGAAAACTGGAACTCAGCCCTGGTGAAAAGCTGTTGGAAATCGGCTGTGGCTGGGGCGGGCTGGCCCGTTACGCTGCTGAAAATTACGGGGTCGAAGTCACCGGTATCACGATTTCCCGTGAGCAGCAGAAACTGGCCAAAGCGCACTGTGCCGGCTTGCCGGTCTCCATTGAACTGGTCGATTACCGTGATCTTGAAGGTCAATTCGACAAGATCGTCTCAGTGGGCATGTTTGAGCATGTGGGTGAAAAAAATTATCCGGTTTATTTCGACACGGTGAACCGGCTTTTGAAAGATGATGGCCTGTTTCTGCTGCACACAATCGGCATCTACAAAACCACCCACCGCGCTGATCCCTGGATAGATAAATATATTTTCTGCAACGGCAAATTGCCGTCTGCCGAGCAGATTACCCGTGCGCTCGATCAACGGCTGATCATTGAGGACTGGCACAATTTTGGTCAGGACTACTACCTGACGCTGATGGCCTGGTGGCAGAATTTTGATACGGCCTGGCCGCAGTTATCACAGCACTACGATGAGCGTTTTTACCGTATGTGGAAGTACTACCTGCAGTGCTGCGCCGGTTTTTTCAAATCGCGGCAGGGCCAGTTGTGGCAACTGGTGCTGAGTAAACGCAGCCGGCCGCAGATGTACCGCTCTATACGCTGATAACCACAAAAGGATCTCAGCGCCCTGTAAGGAGCCGGAAGATGAATCGATTATGGCGGCGATGTTTAATGCTCCTGCTGCTATGCCTGGTCTCGCTGCAGGCCGGATCGGCGCCGGGCAGGGAAGGCTATATCATTCAGATTGACGGCATTATCAGTCCGGCATCTGCCGATTATTTCTCCCGGTCTTTGCAAAAAGCCATTGATGCCAATGCCGAATTCCTGCTGATCCGGCTCGATACCCCGGGTGGCCTGGATGCGTCGATGCGCAAAATGATTAAAGCCATCATCAGTTCGCCGGTGCCGGTTGTCACCTATGTCACGCCAGGCGGGGCCCGCGCTGCCAGTGCCGGCACTTATATGCTTTATGCCAGCCATGTGGCGGCAATGAGCCCGGCCACAAACCTCGGGGCAGCGACACCGGTGCAATTCTCACCCGGCTTTGCGCCGGAACAGGATAAATCTCCTTTGCCGGATCCTCAGCAGAAAGACGGCGACGAGGCGCAGCCAGATAAGCCGTCCGGTGATGCCATGACCCGTAAAGTGGTCAATGATGCGGCGGCCTATATTCGCGGGCTGGCTGATTTGCGTGGCCGCAACGCCGACTGGGCAGAGCAGGCAGTGCGTGACGCCGCCAGCCTGACGGCAGAAGCCGCGCTGGAAAACAATGTGATTGATATCATCGCCGCCGATCAACGCGATTTGATTAAGCAGCTTAATGGCAGGAATATCAAGGTGCTGGGTATGGACACGACCCTTGCGACTGAGGCGGTCACCTTGACTGAACTCCTGCCTGACTGGCGCAACAAAGTGCTGGCGATCATTACCAATCCCAATATTGCCTATCTTCTGATGATGATCGGCATTTACGGCCTGATCTTCGAGTTTGCCAATCCCGGTTCGATTGTGCCCGGCACCATTGGTTCTATCTGCCTGTTACTGGCTTTGTTTTCTTTCCAGGTTCTGCCCATTAACTATGCCGGGCTGGCACTGATGCTACTGGGCATTGCCTTGATGGTGGCCGAGGCGTTTCAGCCCAGTTTCGGGGTGTTGGGGCTGGGCGGTGTGGCGGCTTTTGTGGCCGGTTCCGTGATGCTGATTGATACCGAACTGCCGGGCTACGGAATCAATATGGGCGTGGTAGCCGGCGTCACAGTCTCCACGGTGGTCTTTTTTCTGATGGCTCTGGGTATGGTGCTGCGCAACCGTCATCATCCTGTGGTGTCCGGTGAAGAAGAAATGCTGGGCTCGCTGTGCACGGCGCTGGAAGATTTCAGTGATGAAGGTCGGGTGCTGGCACACAGTGAACACTGGACAGCACGAACACAGACACCACTGAAGAAAGGCGATCAGGCAAGAATAAATGCAATCGACGGACTGATTCTTGATGTTGAACCGCTAAAGGATGGAGAAGGCTTATGAGCATAGAGTTTTTCGCCGTGATCGCAGTGGCAGTGCTGGCTTTATTGTTCAGCGCGGTGCGTATTCTGCGTGAATATGAGCGGGGCGTGGTGTTTCTACTGGGCCGCTTCTACAAGGTCAAGGGACCGGGCTTTATCATTATCATCCCGTTTATCCAACAGATTGTGCGCGTGGATTTACGCACCATCGTCATGGACGTGCCGACCCAGGATGTGATTTCGCAGGACAACGTGTCCGTGCATGTTAACGCCGTGGTCTATTTCCGGGTGCTGGACCCGCAAAAGGCCATCATCCAGGTAGAACAATATTACGATGCGACCAGCCAGTTGGCGCAAACCACGCTGCGTTCGGTACTGGGCCAGCATGAACTGGATGAAATGTTATCTGAGCGTGACAAGCTCAATAATGACATTCAGGAGATCCTCGACTCGCAGACCGATGCCTGGGGTATCAAAGTCGCCAACGTTGAAATCAAGCATGTTGATCTGGATGAGAGCATGATCCGGGCGATCGCCAAGCAGGCCGAGGCAGAACGTAACCGCCGTGCCAAGGTGATTCATGCCGAAGGCGAATTGCAGGCCTCGGAAAAGCTGATGGCGGCGGCCGAGATCCTCGCCAAACAACCGCAGGCATTGCAGTTACGTTACCTGCAAACGCTGACCGAGATTGCCGGCGACAAGTCATCAACGATAGTTTTCCCGTTACCGGTGGAGTTGCTGGATGCGCTCAAGTCGATGGCGGGCACTGATAAGCGCTGACTGCCGGTTTAGGGAGCAGGGCGGGGATGAATCATCTGCTCAGGCTGCACCAGACGATCAAACGCTTCTGCAGTCAGTGCGCCATCTTTAATCACAGCCTCGCGCAGGCTGAGATTTTGTTCAACAGCGAGATGAATCACCGCAGCCGCCCGGTCGTAGCCAATCACTGGTGTCAGTGCGGTAATCAGCATCAGGCTGCGTTCCAGGTTGTTTTTTAACTGGCTGGGTACGGGCTCAATCCCCTGCAGGCAATAGCGATCAAAACTGCTGATGCCATCGGCCAGCAATTGCAAAGACTGCACAATATTCAGCGCCATCACCGGTTTAAAAGTATTGAGCTGAAACTGGCCCTGGGCATTGGCAATTGTCAGTGTGCTGTGATTGCCCATCACCTGGGCACAGACCATATTGAGCATTTCACACTGTGATGGATTGACCTTGCCGGGCATGATGGAAGAGCCGGGCTCGTTGGCCGGCAGCGTTATCTCACCCAATCCGCAGCGTGGGCCAGACGCCATCAGGCGGATATCACTGGCTATTTTGTTAAGGCTACTGGCCAGGGTATTGAGACTGCCGGATAACTGCACAACCGCATCATGAGCGCTCTGCGCAGCGAAAAAGTTCTGCGCGGGTTGAAAGTCATATCCGCTCAACTCGCTGATCTCACAGCAGAAGATCTCCGCGAAGGCTTCATGGGTGTTAATACCGGTACCGACCGCGGTGCCACCCATGGTCAATTGCTGTAAGGCCGGCATACCGCTGCGGATAGCATCTTGAGCCTGCGCTAACTGGCTGGCAAAAGCAGAAAACTCCTGACCTAAAGCAATGGGAGTGGCATCCTGCAGGTGGGTACGGCCGCTTTTTAATTGCTGTTGCCACTGCTGTGCTTTTTGTTCGGTGTGTTGTTGTAACTGACTGAGCGCGGGCAGCAGCTTTTGTTCAAGCATCAACACGCAGGCAATATGCAGCGCGGTGGGGAAGCTGTCGTTGGTAGACTGGCCGAGATTACAGTGATCGTTGGGATGAACCTGCTGCTCGCCGCCCAGTTGCTGACTGGCCAGAGTGGCCAGGACTTCATTCGCATTCATATGCGACTGGGTGCCGGAGCCGGACTGCCAGATACTGAGCGGGAATTGCTCATCGAGTTCGCCCGCCTGCATTTGCCTTGCCGCCTGCATTATTGCTTCTGCGACAAGGCTGTCGAGGCTGCCCAATTGCCTGTTGCTGGCGGCGGCGCAAAATTTGACCATGCCGTAAGCGTGAATTATGACGCTCGGCAGGCGCTCCTCACCGATCTGAAAGTGGCGTAAAGCTCCCTCGGTTTGAGGCCCCCAGAGGGGCGTGTGTGGGTCACTCATGAAGTAAAGCGTTGAGTTGATCAACAACCTCAGCCCAGTCCGAATCTTCACTCAGACACTCACTGATAAAGGCTGACTGAGCCGGTGTCCAGAATGGGGCCGTCTCCAGATTTTGATCTGAGCTTAATTTATGCTGACTGATAAAACTGTCTATAGAGGCAGGATCGTTATCCAGGCCCAGTTGAAGAAAGAGATTCTCCAGCGAATGAAAAGTCGATTCCATAAGGCTCTCCTGAGCGAGACACTGGCTCAAGCTTACTTCAGTTAACTCGCTGATGAAAGTTCAAGCAAACAGCTTATTGAGGTCTTTATGACAGCTATCAGAAATAATAAATCTACAAGAAAAGCATATCCTGAAAGAAATACTGGAATACCGGGTTGAGTCCACCATAAAAAGAAAAAACAGAACATTTGAAAAGTTTTTGATCCAGATCAAAAACAG
Organism: uncultured Methylophaga sp.; assembly: GCF_947259025.1. Classification (GTDB taxonomy): domain Bacteria; phylum Pseudomonadota; class Gammaproteobacteria; order Nitrosococcales; family Methylophagaceae; genus Methylophaga. The sequence continues at coordinate 792,894 of NZ_CAMYKO010000005.1, read as the reverse complement.
TGCAGAAAAAATACCAAAAAGTCGAAGCTTAAGTGTATATAAACCTCTATCAAGCAAGATAATTTTGATTATAATGTTGTGCGCAAGACGATAGTGAGAAGCAAATGAAAAAGCAGCAGTTTACAACCACACAAGCAGCCAATATTTTTGGTGTCAGTGCCAGAACAATTCAAATATGGGCTGATAGCGGCATGCTAGAGGTAATCAAAACGGTAGGTGGTCACAGGCGTATCACTGCCGAAGAAATTGTCAGGCTGGCGCGAAAGATGGGTAAAAGTCTGGTGGATAATGACGCTTTTTGCGATGTCACGGACATTCAGGCTGAAGAGGAGGCCGTCGGCATCATGTTTGTTGATGAAGACAATGACTTGCTCAAACTTTACCAGATGCAACTTAGTACCTGGGAAACCCCCAAAGCCAAAGTCTATCTGGCTCATGACGGTTATGATGCAATGCTTCAGATAGGTGCTAATAAACCTGACGTTATCATTGTTGATTCAAGCTTACCGCTGGTGGATAGTGATCACATGGTGACATTGATACGCCAGCAACCGGATTTTTCACATTGCCGCATCATCATTGTCAGCAGCCCCGATGACAACAAGGCGCAGATAAACCAGGCCTTTCCCGAGGATGTGCTATTTGAAGATAAACCAATAGCTTTCACCCGCATTCAGCAACTGGTGAGCGAACATCTGGCTGACAGGGATGCAGCGGCGCTCCAGTAACATCAAGCCGCGTCTTTTCGCTGGTCTGGGGGAGTGACGAGCAAGCTTATGCATAGATGTAGCTTGGGATGGTGTTTGAGAGAAGGGTGTTGGTACCGAGGGTGGGAATCGAACCCACACTGAGTTTCCCCAACCGGATTTTGAATCCGGCGCGTCTACCAGTTCCGCCACCCCGGCATACCAAGGTCGGTGATTATAACGACTCCACCGCTTGAAGTGAAGCCTTATTTGCTTGCCTGTGAGCTTGGTCACCTTTTCGCCGCGTCCGGACTTGACCCTGAGTTGGCGCTCGGGACACACTCAGACTTTACGCTAAAAATCCGGGTTACCAACAGGGGAAGCGATGAGCACTGAGCCAGTAGATACAAAGCAACTCGAGGCGTTGTTAAGACAGGCCATTTTTGAAGGCTTTGTTGAAGTGCCGCTATTGCCGGAGGTGGCAAGCCGAGCTTTTGAGCTGGCCCGTGATCCCGAGGTCAGTGCCCGGGAAATGGCTGAGTTGATAGAAACCGATCAGTCTCTGGCCGGTCATGTGATGCGGATTGCCAACTCGGTTGCCTATACACCACTGTCCAATCTGGTCTCGCTGCAACAGGCTGTTGCCCGGCTGGGCATGAATGTCATCAGCGAAATCGCCCTCACTGCTGCACTGAGCAGCAAGCTGTTCCACACCCCCGGCTATGAAGCCTACGTTGAATACAACTGGCAGCACGCCCTTGCAACCTCACTCTGGTCGCGGGAAATTGCTCAGCAAGCTGATATAGAGCCGGGCATTGCCTTTCTGGCTGGCTTGTTACATTCGATCGGCCGTCCTGCTGTGCTGCAGACCTTGTTGGAACTGGCACAGCAGCATCAACAGATTTTGACGCCGGAAGCGGTGTTCTGGCTGGAAAATAAATACAGTCAGCCGGTGACAGAGCTGGTGGTGATCCGCTGGGGCATGCCACAGCAGGTGATTGATGCCATCAAACCATACCATCCTGATCAGGCCGCTGATAAAGCCTCTGACACGGCTGCTGCCGTGCATGCGGCATCAAGGCTGGCTTCCTATATGCTGGATATTGCGGCTGAAGACGACAGTGAGACGCTGCTGGAATTATCAGCCTTTGAGCGGCTAGGTCTCAGTGAAGCGCAGGTTGAAGGTCTGCTGGAGATGGAAGACGATATACAGCAGCGTCTGAGCGGCTTATCGCTCTAGCTGGCTGAGCGCAAAACAGGCGCAGGCTCACAATGGTCAGTGATAAATGAGCAATATCAGCCCCTGACTGCGCTTATCAGGCCATTTCAGCGCAAGTTTGGTCGCGCATTCTGCTATGATCGCGTCCATGAAAACGAGTGACTTTCGATTTGACCTTCCCGAAGAACTGATTGCCCAATACCCGTCCAGTGAACGTTCAGCCAGTCGTTTGCTGGCACTGGATGGTGATAGCGGCCGGGTACAGGATCTGCAATTTACTGACTTACTGTCTTTACTGAAGCCTGATGACTTGTTGGTGTTCAACAATACCCGGGTGATGCCGGCGCGCCTGCTGGGTCAGAAAGAGACGGGGGGCAAGGTTGAAGTACTGGTGGAGCGCGTTCTGGATCATCAGCGGGTGCTGGCCCATGTACGCAGCAGTAAATCACCGGGCGTAGGACGCAGACTGCTGCTGGAACAGCAGGTCGAGGCTGAAGTCGTGGCGCGTCATGAAGCGCTGTTTGAACTCAGCTTTCCAGCTACAGACTCCGTGGTCGAGATGCTGGAAACCGTGGGGCGTATGCCACTGCCGCCTTATATTGAGCGAGAAGTTGATCGCGCTGATCTGGAGCGTTATCAGACAGTCTATGCCCAGCATACCGGCGCTGTTGCCGCGCCCACGGCCGGCTTGCACTTCGATAGGGCGATGCTGCAAAAAATCAGTGATGCCGGCATTGAGACTGCCGAGCTCACCCTGCACGTCGGCGCCGGCACTTTCCAGCCGGTCAGGGTCGATGATATCCGCAGCCACCAAATGCATAGTGAAGTTATCGAGGTGTCTCAGCAGGCCTGCGACCAGGTCACAGCCACACGGCAACGTGGTGGCCGGGTGATTGCGGTGGGCACCACCAGTGTGCGGGCGCTGGAGAGTGCGTCACAAAATGGCGAAATTGAAGCCTACCAGGGCGAAACCGATATCTTTATCTACCCCGGCTATCAGTTTCGCAGCGTGGATGCCATGGTGACCAATTTTCACCTGTCGGAGTCGACCTTGTTGATGCTGGTGTCGGCATTTGCCGGCCGCCAACATATTTTGAACGCTTATCAGCACGCCATTGAACAACGCTATCGTTTTTTCAGCTACGGCGATGCCATGTTTATGACAAGGAATAACAATGACTTCGCTGGATAACATCCGCTTTGTTTTGGTGGGCACCACGCATCCGGGTAATATTGGTGCTGCGGCACGTGCGATGAAGACCATGGGCTTGAAGAACCTGCACCTGGTTTCGCCCAAGATTTATCCCAGCGCGGAAGCTACTGCCAGGGCCTCTGGTGCCGATGATATTCTGCACCAGGCCACAGTGCATGACAGTCTGCAGTCAGCCCTGGCCGACTGCCACTATGCCTTCGGGCTCAGCGCCCGCCTGCGTCATTTGCCGGTACCGGTGATTAACCCGCGCGAGGCGGTCGAACAACTTGAAAAATTCGATGATGATACCCAGATAGCTATTGTGTTCGGGCGCGAGCATTCGGGGTTGTCTAACGAGGAGTTGGATTGCTGCCAGTTTCTGGTGAATATTCCGGCCAATCCGGATTACAGCTCGCTTAACCTAGCTGCTGCAGTGCAGGTTGTGGCGTATGAGCTGCGGATGAGTTTCAAACCGGAGATTGATTTCGGCAGAATAGGGGAGCAGCGTGAAGCGATTACCGCTGAGGATTTGTCTCATTTGTATGATCACTTTGAGCGTTCTCTGACCACCATCGGCTTTCTGGATCCGGATAACCCCCGCTATCTGATGCGTCGGATCCGGCGATTATTCAACCGCGCTGATCTGGATCGCAACGAAGTACAGATCATGCATGGCATTTTACGCGCCGCTGAAACCAAAGCGAGGAATAACAATGAGTGAAAGAGTCAGTCGCTGGCAACGCTTCAAGGAAGACATCAACTGCGTGTTTGATCGTGACCCGGCGGCGCGTAATGTCTTTGAGATCGTCACCACTTATCCCGGGGTGCATGCCATTCAGTTGCACCGCCTCAACCACTGGCTGTGGCGCAAAAACTGGAAATGGCTGGCCAAGTTCATTTCCACACTGGGGCGTTGGATAACTGGTATTGAAATTCACCCCGGTGCCAAAATCGGCCGCCGTTTCTTTATCGACCACGGCATGGGCGTGGTGATTGGCGAAACCGCCGAAATCGGCGATGACTGCACGCTTTACCACGGCGTGACTCTGGGGGGCACCTCCTGGAAAGAAGGCAAACGCCATCCCACCCTCAGTAACGATATCGTGGTGGGCGCTGGTGCCAAAGTGCTGGGTCCGATCACGCTGCATGATGGTGCCCGTGTCGGTTCCAATGCCGTTGTAGTGAAAGATGTCGCTGCCGGCGAGACTGTGGTGGGTGTGCCCGGCCGCGTAGTCAAAGCCAAATCGAGCATGACCGAGGATGAACGCCAGCAGCAGAAACTGGCCCAGTCAGTGGGCTTTGATGCCTATGGCACCTCCAGCAAAAGTATGGACCCGGTTGCCACAGCCATTCATGGTCTGATCGAGCATATTCAGGCCATGGATAAACGCGTGGATTCGCTATGCCAGACGGTGCATCAACTGGGCGGCGATCTGCCCGAAGATGTTGATATGCATGAGCTTGACGAGTGTGATATCTCCGAGGATAAAGACGAGTCAAAAAGTTGACTAAAATAGTCAGGCATGTACACTTATCAGGTTGATTTTATTCTGGATTAGAACATGCGTTTGACCACCAAAGGGCGCTATGCTGTCACCGCGATGCTCGACCTCAGTCTGAACTATGGCATGGGGGCGATCACACTGGCCGATATTTCCGAGCGTCAGGGCATTTCTCTGTCCTATCTGGAACAATTATTTGCCCGGCTGCGTAAACAGGGGCTGGTCAGCAGCTCTCGCGGCCCCGGTGGTGGTTACCGGCTGAGTCGTGTTGCCGACGATATTACCGTGCTGGATGTGATTTCAGCCGTGGATGAGAAAGTTGACAGCACGCAGTGCGAAGGCCGCCGCAACTGCCATGGTGATGAGCCCTGTGTCAGTCATGAATTATGGCAAAGTCTGAGTGATCAGATTCGCCTTTATCTCGACGGCATTACCCTGGCCCAGGTGGTCAGCGATTATCAAAGCAAACGCAGCGGCGACAAAGTTATTCAATTCGACGTCGTTTAAGCAGGTTACCCGATGTCTTTCACTTATCTCGACAATAATGCCGGGGCCGGTCTAGCCGAGGGCGTGCTCGATACAATGCTGCCGTATCTGCACCAACAGCAGGGCAACCCTTCCAGCAGTCACCGTTTTGGCCGTTATGCCCAGGCGGCGTTGGACAGAGCTCGTCAGCAGGTCGCCAAACTGGTGAATGCCGAGCCTGCCCAGGTCATCTTCACCAGTGGTGGCACCGAAGCCAATAACCAGGCGATTGCCGGTGTCGCCGAGCGCTTCGATAGCGGCAAAATTCTGGTGGGCGCGACCGAACATCCGGCGATGCTGGAGCCCGCCAAACGCCTGCAACAGCATGGTTTTGAGCTGGATTTGATTCCGGTGGATGATAATGGCCGCATTGATCCCGCCAAACTGGCCGAAATGATTGATGATGACACCCGGCTGGTATCGATAATGTGGGCCAACAACGAAACCGGTGTGATTCAGGATATCGCGGCTTTGGCTGCAGTGTGCCATGACAAAGGCGTGCCGCTATTAACCGATGCCGTGCAGGCCGCCGGCAAACTGCCACTTGATATCAGGGCGGCCGGTGTGGATATGCTGACCTTGTCGGCACATAAATTCGGCGGCCCCAAGGGTGTCGGTGCCTTGATTGTGTCCCCTGAACTTGACTGGCCCGGTTATATTCTGGGTGGGGGCCAGGAAGAGGAAAAACGCAGTGGCACGGAGAATGTGGCGGCCATTGTTGGCTTCGGTGCCGCGGCTGAGTATGTGCAGTCACAGATAGGTGACTATCAGGCCCATTGCAGTAAGCTGCGTGACCGGCTGGAAGCCGGATTGGCAGAAATGCCCGGTGTCACCATCTTTGCTGGCGATGCCGAGCGGCTTGCCAATACCTGCTTTTTTGCTTTGCAGGGTTTTGATTCCGACACCATGCTGATGGCGCTGGATAAGCAGGGCTTTGCCGTATCCAGTGGCTCTGCCTGCGGCACCGGCCGCCAGACGCCCAGTCATGTGTTAACCGCGATGGGCGTGCCTGACATGATTGCTCTAGGTGCTGTGCGTGTGAGTGTTTCGCAACAAAATACTGTCGAACAAATAGACCAACTGATCCAGGTGCTGGCCAAAGAGGCTGAGCGCTTTAACCATCTACTGAACAGGTGAACAATGATTACCCTAACCGAGTCTGCTATCAACCGTGTCCGCGACATGATGACCAAACGTCAGGACGGCGTGGGGCTGCGCATTGGCGTCGTTAAAAGCGGCTGCTCAGGCTACAGCTATGCGCTGGATTATGCCGACGAAGTGGCGGCTGACGATGTGGTGGTCGAACAAGGGGACGTGAAAGTAGTTATTCAGGAAGATGCCATGCCAATGCTCGATGGCATGGAACTGGACTTTGTCCGTGAAGGGCTGAACCAGAGCTTTAAGTTCATTAACCCCAATGTCACTTCCGAGTGCGGCTGCGGCGAAAGTTTCAGCGTCACCAAATAGAGACGAAAAACAGGCAATTCGCAGATTACTCAGGGATAAAAGCGCTTCTTAGCCTTTTATCCCTGCAGTCTTTCCATTAAGTAACACAGGCAGTCCTGCTTGATCACCCGCTCATTGAGCGTCATCATCGAGGGCATGGTCGGGCGTTTGAACTTCAGTTCCTTGCCATGCAATTCAAAATAGCGGCTGCTGACATCCTCGCCATGCTCATCACGCGCCTCTAGCGGTAAGCCGCTGTGATGATTAACCCAGCCCAAGGCAGTACCTGCCGGCACTTCAAAGAAATTCATTTTTTCCAGATCAGGATCCAGCTGTAAAGCGGCGTCCGCCTGTTTGAAGCTGAATTCGACCTCAGGCCGGATTTTGACCTGGGCCACGGTATGGAACAGGTCAATATTCTGGGGATGGACCGGCTGGGTGGGCAGTTCGCTGAGGTTGAGGCAACTGTCGATAAAGTCCAGTGCATGGCTAACGCCATAAGTCTGCTCCGGGCGGCCGCACTCGAGGGTCACTGCCGGACAGAGCTGGGCAAAAGCCATCGACTGTACGCCCCGGGGGCGGGTGAAATACACCACAAAGCGGGCAAACAGCGTGGCCAGTTGCTGATAGGCCGGGTCCAGGCGGTTAATACAGCCATAGTGTGGGTTCAGCCCGGTGTTGTTATGAATATCCACGCTGGCGAACAGCTTGTGGCCGGCCATCACATCCACAATCTGCTGCGCCATGCGGGTTTCCGGGCAGGGCGCATATTCTGTACCGGGCCAGATACGGTTGAAATCAGCCTGGCCGTCCAGCCGCCGCTGCTGGTAGCGGGCCGCTTCCACATTGCCAAAAAATATCGACAGGTTTCGTGGCAGCAGTTGTGACTGATATTTTTTCAATAGCTTCTGAACGGCAATCAGCCCGGTGGTTTCGTTACCGTGCAGCATCACTGACAGAAACAAGGTGTCAGGGCGCTTACCTTTCAGGTGTAACAGCGTGGGGCGGGGCAGAACCTGATACACGTCCGTGGCTGAGGTATCAAGCAAACCGTCGGGAATGCTGTCCAGTTGCTGTAGCAAGTCTTGTTTCAGATCGGCCATTGACTCACCACCTCGCCTTGCTGTTGATGAAAAAGGTAATGTCGTGTCAGTGACTGGAAATCACCATTATTTTTGGCCATGAATGCGCGCTGCCAGTCACTGCCGGTCTGCGATTTACGTACCCGCTGTTCAATAATGCCCAGGTATTTATCGCTGTCGCTGCGATTGATGGCAAGCTTGTCCAGCCCTTGGGCGGCCATCGGCAGACACTGTTCCAGAATGTAAGCCTGCAGACGTTGATGCTGGCCCTCTAGATCGACAATGTGACTGTCGAGGCCATAGCGGGCGGCTTTGTAGAAGTTATCCCGCGCATCGGCAAAAGACAGTTCAATGCCATGACTGATCAGGCGGTCGCAATAGGCATGGCTGAGCCCATAAAAAAAGGCGGCATTGGCCAGCATATCGGTGATAGTGGGGCCGGCTGCAGGGGGGCGATGCTCAATACGAACATGCGGCTTACCGCCGTTAAAGCCGATAAGCGGGCGGTTCCAGCGCCAGATAGTGCCGTTATGCAGACGCAGGTGTTCCATGCGCTGGCTGGCTTCACCTAAATCAACCGGCAGCAGTACCGGGAAGTGTTCCAGGTTTTCCTCAAAGCATTCCAGAATGCTGTGGCGGGCATAACCGCTACCGAAGCTGACTCTTTTAATCGGGCCATGGGCGGCACCGGCAAAGCCGCCGGCTTCAATCGCCTGCTCAAACAGGGGAATGCGGGTTTCCTGCCACAGGCTATGACCGAACAGGTAGGGTGAATTGGCACTGACCGCTACCATGGCGGCTGAGGCCATGATCGACGCGTTGTAGAAATGATGAGCAACAGTCAGTGGCACTTGCGTATGCAACTGTAAGGAGGTCGCGGCAGATTCCAGCATCACATCATGATGGGTGAGCTTGAGGTGATCCTCACCACTGATATCCAGTTCGACCGGCTTGCCCCTGGCTGCCAGAATTTGTTCATTCAAAGCCCGGTAGCGATTCATATCGGACATGTTGAGCACGTTCAGATCATCCTGGCTCAGGGTGGGCAGAATGCCGACCATCATCAGTTCCGCATTCAGCTTTTGTGCCTGCTGACTGGCATTGGACCAGGCATTTTGCAGTTGCCGGTGCAGGCGACTGAGTGCGTCTCCGGTCAGTGGCAGAGGATCGGTGTTGAACTCAATATTGAATTTGGCCAGTTCGGCATTGGCCAGCGGATCGTTGAGACGTTTGAGAAAAGCATCGTTAATGGCCGCGGGGTGCATGGTTTTATCAAGCAGCCAGGCTTCCAGTTCCAGCCCGGCATAGCGATTGTCGGCGTCTGATAATGCTGCGCTAAGCAGCGACTCAAGCTGCCGGGTTTCGTCCCTGAGATGCTGGCGGAAACGCTCGAAATCCCTGTCATTAAAGCTGACACCTGCAATTTCCTGGCCCATAGGAGGATGCCTTAGATTGATGTCCTGTCTCTAAGCTTATAGCAGGCTGCGATGATTAGCCAACACAGGCAAGCGTTGGGCGCGGCGCTGACTGCTGCTATGATCGGCGCATGGAAAAAAACGATAACCTTGAGTTCGATGCCGCTCATATCTGGCATCCCTATACCAGCGTCGCGCATCCGCTGCTGCTGCATGAAGTTGTCTCTGCTGAGGGCGTTCGTCTGACCCTGCGAGATGGCCGTGAAATTATCGACGGCATGTCCTCGTGGTGGTCCACCATTCACGGCTACAATCATCCGCGTCTTAACCGCGCTGCCAAAGAGCAACTGGACAAAATGTCACACGTGATGTTTGGTGGGCTCACCCACGAACCGGCGGTGAAGCTGGCACACAGGTTAGTGGATATTACTGATGACAGCCTGGAATATGTGTTTATTGCCGATTCCGGCTCGGTGTCAGTTGAGGTGGCTATCAAAATGGCGATACAGCACTGGTTTGCCCAGGGTAAACCGGAGAAATCGCGTTTGTTATCATTACGTAACGGTTATCACGGCGACACCTTCGGCGCGATGTCGGTGTGTGATCCGGTCAATGGCATGCATTCGATGTTTGCGCAGGTGCTGCCCAAGCACCTGTTTGCGCCTGCTCCCGCCTGTCAGCGAGATGAGGACTGGGACGACAGTCATATTGCTGAATTCAGAGACCTGATTTCACAGCACCACCACGAACTCGCTGCAGTTATTCTTGAGCCACTGGTGCAGGGGGCAGGCGGCATGCGTATGTATTGCTCGGAATACCTGCGTCGGGTCAGAGCCTTGTGTGATGAGTTTGGCGTACTGCTGATTTTTGATGAAATTGCCACCGGTTTCGGTCGCACCGGCAGTCTGTTTGCTTACGAACAGGCCGGCATCGTGCCCGATATCCTCTGTGTAGGTAAGGCGCTGACCGGCGGCTATATGACTTTGGCGGCCACGATGTGTAACCGCAAAGTCGCCGACGGTATCGCTGCTGATGGCAATGGCGTGTTGATGCATGGCCCCACGTTTATGGGCAATCCACTAGCCTGTAGCGTTGCTGCCGAGAGCATTGATTTACTGCTGGAGTCAGACTGGCAGCACAATGTGTCCCGTATTGAAAAGCAGCTTGAGGCTGAGCTCAAGCCTTACGAATCAGAGCCCATAGTTGATCAGGTGCGGGTTAAAGGCGCCATCGGCGTGGTCGATTTGAACCGGCCACTGGATGACTGCATGGACTGGTTGCCGGCATTTATTGTTGAACAGGGCGTGTGGATTCGACCGTTCCGCACCATGATTTATATTATGCCACCTTACATCATCTCAGACGCCGACTTAAGCACGCTGACCGCTGCTATAGGCAATATGCTGGCTGAAATCCAGCATCGTCAGCATCAAAACGACTAGGGAAAATCCTGATTGATTTCACGGTTTTAGCTGATGGTGTTGGCTAATGGCCTCGAATAATATGTATTCACGTTATCGATTCAGACAGATAACGTTTAACCAAATTTAAAGAGGACTAGCACCATGTGGACTAAACCAGAATACTCAGATATGCGTTTCGGCTTTGAAGTAACCATGTACATTAGCAACCGCTAATCAATACGGTTATTCAACGAAAAGCCCCTGGAGACTTTGTTCTCCAGGGGCTTTTTTGTTTCGGGCTGCATGAAATTAACCACAGAGGCACAGAGAGCACAGAGCAATGAGATAAATGCCACTTATTCCTTTTATTTAGTTCTCAGTGAACTCTGTGCCTCTGTGGTTCAGTCATCGCGCCAAGCATTTTGCAGGTGCAATCGTGCCCAGTCCTCGTTCTCATCACAATGTGAAAGCCTGTCATAAAATCTAATCGCTTTTACCAATCATATTAATTGGATTAAGTCGTTGTACCAATTTATCAGCCTCGACTACAATGCGTCTTGTCATTTATGACAAAACCCTAAATCAAGGAGCCAATATGTCTACACTGATTAATACAGAGATTAAACCTTTTAAAGCCACTGCTTACCACAACGGCGAATTCGTCGATGTATCAAGCGAAGACATCAAGGGTAAATGGGCTGTATTTGTATTCTACCCAGCCGACTTCACCTTCGTCTGTCCTACCGAACTGGGCGACGTCGCTGACCATTATGAAAAGCTGAAAGAAATGGGTGTAGAAGTCTACTCGGTTTCTACTGACACACATTTCGTCCATAAAGCATGGCACGATGCTTCTGAAACCATTCAGAAAATCAAATTCCCAATGATCGGTGACCCAACTGGTCGTATCAGCCGTAACTTCGAAGTCATGATTGAAGAAGACGGTGTTGCGCTGCGCGGTACTTTCATCGTTGACCCTGAAGGCATGATTAAAGCTGCCGAAATCAACGACCTGGGCATCGGCCGTAGTGCTAAAGATCTGGTACGTAAAGTCCAGGCTGCACAATACGTTGCCACTCACGATGGTGAAGTTTGCCCAGCTTCTTGGGAGCCAGGTGAAGAAACACTGTCTCCATCACTGGATCTGGTCGGCAAAATCTAAACCGACACTCCTTACAGCTCAGTCCGGGCATTTTGCCCGGGCTGGGGCCTGTTTATCTCTCATCGACTGCAGCCATGCCAGTGACGAGAGATAAGCAAGTCCTGGCTCAACTTTTGTTAACTAATTACAGGTATTTATCATGTTGGATGCAAACATCGCCGCACAATTAAAAAGTTATCTGGACAACGTCATACGCCCGATTGAACTGGTCGCGGCGCTGGACGACAGTGCCAAAGCCGGCGAAATGCGTGAACTACTGGAAGAAATTGCCGGCATGTCAGATCACATCACGCTGACTGAGGATGCTGACAGCCAGAGCCGCCAGCCTTCATTCCAGATCAGACAGCCCGGTGGTGAAGAGAAAATTCGCTTTGCCGGTATCCCGATGGGCCATGAGTTCACCTCACTGGTACTGGCTCTGCTGCATGTCGGTGGACATCCAACCAAGCTTGAACAGGAAAAGATCGAACAGATCAAAAACCTGGAAGGCGAATTCCACTTCGAGACTTATATTTCGCTGTCATGCCAGAACTGCCCGGAAGTGGTACAGGCACTGAACGTGATGGCCGTGCTTAATCCCAATGTCAGCCACACCATGATAGACGGTGCGCTGTTCCAGGAAGAAGTCGATGAACGCCAGGTCATGGCGGTCCCGACTGTTTACCTGAATGGTGAAAACTTCGGTTCAGGCAGAATGAGCTTGCCGGAAATCATCGGTAAACTGGATACCGGTGCGGTCAAGCGCGAAGCTGAGAAAATCAGTGCCAAAGATGACTTTGATGTGCTGATTGTGGGTGGTGGTCCTGCCGGTGCCTCGGCATCAATCTATGCCGCACGTAAAGGCATCCGTACCGGCATTGTGGCTGAGCGTTTCGGTGGCCAGGTGATGGACACCATGGCGATTGAGAACTTTATTTCCGTCAAGGAAACCGAAGGCCCGCAACTGGTAGCGGCACTGGAAGAGCACGTCAAAGAATACGAAGTTGACGTAATGAACCTTCAGCGTGCCAAGGCGCTGAGCAAGAAAGACAAAATGGTCGAAGTCGAGCTGGAAAGCGGGGCCACTTTGAGCAGTAAAACGGTGATTCTCGCCACCGGTGCACGCTGGAAACAACTGGGTGTGCCGGGTGAAGATGAATACCGCGGTCATGGCGTCGCTTACTGTCCGCACTGTGACGGCCCCTTGTTCAAAGGCAAGCCGGTCGCTGTTATCGGTGGGGGTAACTCCGGTGTTGAGGCTGCTATCGACCTGGCCGGTATCGTTGGCCACGTCACCCTGATTGAGTTTAACGGCGAACTGCGTGCTGATGCGGTGTTGCAGAAAAAGCTGTTCTCTCTGGACAACGTCAGTGTCATTACCGGTGCCCAAACCACTGAAATTACCGGCGAGGGTGGCAAGGTAAACGGCCTGGTTTATATCGACCGTGCCACTGAACAAAAGCACACGCTGGACCTCAATGCTGTGTTTATTCAGATCGGTCTGTTGCCTAACACGGACTGGCTGGAAGGCACCATTGATTTAAGCGAGTATGGTGAGATCAAAATTGATGATCATGGTCAGACTTCTCTGCCGGGTGTGTTTGCTGCCGGTGACGTCACCACCATCCCATACAAGCAAATCATCATGGCGATGGGCGAGGGTGCCAGAGCCGCACTGGGCTCGTTTGATTACATCATCCGCAGTGACTTTGATGATGAGAAGAAAACCAACGCCGCCTGATAGCTAATCTTTAAGCTGAACCCGGCGCCTCGTCAACCAGATCCAACAGGTTGACGAGGTTCATTTTTATCGCCAGCCGGGTCAGCTCAATATCACTGCTGACGCCCAGTTTTTTCTTGATAATGTAGTGTGAGTTAGACACGGTCTTGGGGCTGATATTAAGCAGATCGGCAATGTCCTGATTGGATCGGGCATCGACCAGTAAGCGCAGGATTTCAAACTCTCTCACAGTCAGCTCATCTAAAGCGGCCTGTTCCTGGCCCAGTTTCTCCATTGCCAGCGCCTGGGCAATATCGGCGCTCAAAGTGTGCTCGTTGGCCGCGACCTGACTGATGGCGCGGATCAATGCCTCCGGATCACTGCTCTTGGTAATGTAGCCCAAAGCACCGGCGCGGGTCGCCTGCAAGGCAAAGCTGGGGTTTTCATGCATGCTGAAAACCAAAATGCGGGACTGCGGATCATACTGGCGGATGCGTTCAATTGCCTTGATGCCGCTCTGACCGGGCAGGGTAATATCCATCACTACGACATCCGGCTGGTGTTGCTGGTAATTCAGATAGGCTTCATTACCGTCTCCGGCTTCACACACCACTTCAAAGTCCGCCTGCTTCTGCAGCAGGGAACGGTAGCCCTCACGCACGATGGCGTGGTCATCAACCAGCATAATAGTCACTTTGTTACCCATATCACATAGACTCTTGTCGCGGGGTTTCGGATACCGGCAGGCGGATAGCAATCAGCAGACCGCCCTCAGTTTGAGTAGTCAGTTCCAGCGCGCCACCGAGGGCTGTCACGCGTTCATGAATGCCAATCAGGCCCATACCCTGCGAGGCATCAAAAGAGCTGGTTTCCGCCACGCCATTATCTTTGACCAGCAGTTGTATCTGATGGTCACCCTCACGCTGCAGTTTAATTTCAGCTTCGCTGGCCCGGGCATGCTTGGCAATATTGGTCAGGCATTCCTGCACGATGCGGTAGAGGTTGACCGGTAAGGGTTCCGGCAGGTTGTCCAGCTTGTCGTCAAGCGTCAGTGTGTAACGGGTTTGATTGCCACTGCGCTGATTCCAGCTCTTGATTAACTGCTTCAGACTGGCCTGCAGGCCCAAATCATCGACTTCAGCGGGCCTCAACCGGGTCAGCAGGTTGCGCAGTGCCTGCATCATATGCGCGGTAATGCGGGTAATTGAGGTGGCTTCATCGACCAGCTGCGGGCAATCTTGACGGGCTGTTTGGGTGATCGAGGTGGTCACCGCATTAATGCCGGCCAGGCACTGTCCGAATTCATCATGCAGTTCGCGGGCGATGTAGCGGTGTTCTTCTTCCTGGGCGTTCATTAATTTCAAAGCCAGTCTTTTATTTTCTGCCAGCGTGGACTGCTGGCTGGCAGCCAGGGCATTAATGGCTTCGCTGGTGCGGCGCCATTCGGCAATTTCAAACGAGGGAATGCGGTAATCCAGCTGGCCTTCGCGCATGGTTTCCAGTCCACTGACAATGCGTTGTGCCGGTCGCAGCATGCGATTGATGGTGACAAACATCAACACGCAAATGGCCAGAATAGTGACGGTCAGCACGCCAATCACAGCGCGCAGATTACTCCAGGCACGGGCGGTTTCCATTTCCACATTCAAGGTCACCAGCACGGTGCCATATTTGAGGGCATTGAAATTCACCGATCGGCGCACTTCATAATCGGGACTGAAAAGCTGGCTGTAGACACGGCCAAACCATTCGGGGTAATTTTTTTCGAAGCCGGTCAGGTCATTACACAGACTGCGCTGACGGCTTTGTGTCCGTGACAGAAACTGGGTACAGGAGCCGGGCACGCCGCTGATGCCGCGCCATTGATTGACATCGGGGAATGGCCGGTTGAAATCATAGCGCTGGAACATTTCCAGTAACTGCTGCAGGGTCTGTTTTTCTATGCGCTTGGCGGTCTGGCGGGCTTCAAAAATGGCCTGCTTGTCGGTCTGATGAAGTACATACCACGCACTGGCACACAGGCAGACAAAGGCAACGAGCAGGATGCGGGCCAGCAACTGGGCTTTTAAATTCATGCCTATTTCACGGGCTTGTAAGGAAGTTAAAGTCTAGGCGCTATGCGCAATAGTGAAAAGCGCTATCATACAGCTCGGGAAATTTGCCCGTTATCGGCACGCAGCCAGCGATAGCTGTTATGTTGTTAGCGGAGTTGAAAAAGCAGTGGTCGATTCATCGCTGGCAGGGCTGCTTGAGCGCAGGCTCTCAGGGCACGACATTAATCGGGCGATATCGCAGATAACAATAACGAGGGGAGAGAACATGGCTGAGTCTCAGCTGTTAAAGACGGCACGTGAACACGCGCTGGAACTGGAACAGGGTGTCAACCAGGTCGTGGTTGGTCAGGAGCAGGCGGTCAGGCTGATTCTGATTGCTTTGCATGCGAGGGGCCACGTGCTGCTGGAAGGCGGTGTTGGTGTCGGTAAAACTACCTTGCTGCGGGCTTTTTCCAAAGCTTTGGGGGGCGCCTTCGGTCGTATCGAGGGTAGTGTTGATTTAATGCCCAATGACCTGCTGTACAGTGCCTGGGTCAATGCTGACGGCAAGCCGGTGATTGATCCCGGCCCGCTGATAGCCCATGGTGAAGATACCGCTGTCTTTTTCTTTAATGAAATCAACCGTGCCCGGCCCCAGGTACAGTCGCTGCTGTTACGGGCTATGGCCGAGCGCAGTGTTGAGGCATTCGGCCAGGAATATCGCTTCCCGCACATGATCGTGTTTGCTGATCGCAACGCGGTGGAAAAAGAAGAAACCTTCGAACTCAGCGCCGCGGCGCGTGACCGCTTCCTGTTTGAAATCAATATCAGCCGCCCGGTGGCCGATGAAATCCGCCGCAAGCTGATTTTTGATCCGGCATTTCATGATGTCGACCAGTTATTGTCCAGTATCGGCAAACCGCTGCTGGATTACCGTCAGTTGAATGAACTGGATCGCGAGATACAGCAAAACATTTATGTGTCACCGGAAATCGAGAATTACGTTGTCAGACTGTGGGATGCCAGTTGGCAACCCGCCGAGATGGGCATTGAACTGGAAGATATCTACGTCGAAGACCTGGTCATTGCCGGCGCCAGTGTCCGGGGTATGTCGGCCATGGTCAGAGCAGCCAAGGTCTGTGCCTGGCTGGACGGCCGCGATCATGTCTTGCCGGATGATATTCATACAGTACTGTTGCCCTCAATGACCCACCGGGTCTTCCTGTCGCCGGTCTATGAAGGCCGCCGCGAACAGATCATGCCGCAATTTGTGCGTGCGCTGCGTGACAACATCGCCACACCCTGATGGCTAAGCGTTTGAAAGACCTGCAACCGCAGGAATTTACTTATCGTTTTCCGGATAAGGTCTTCGGTCATGTACCCGGTGCCCACAGTGGTACGGCGCTGGGCAGTGGCGATCGCTTTGCCGGCTTTGCCGATTTGTTTGATTACCCTGATCCGCGGCGGCTGGATATCCGTGCCAGCATTCGCAACCAGGCTGCTGATGTGACCCAGCAACGCCAGCGCTGGCTGGTCAAACGCTATCAGCAACGGGCATCTATCACCTTGTGGTTGCTGGCCGATGTCAGTAAATCCATGTCGGTCGCCAGTGTGAATCATGAAAGGCTGGCGCGGCTGGCCCATATGATCGCCCACAGCGCGATTGGCCTGGGTGACCGCTTCGCCATGGCAGCCTTTGATTCACAATGGCGCCAGGATTTGACCATTATGCCGACCACCCAGCGCAGTATGCCGGCGCTGGCGGCGGAGAAAATGTTGAATGCGGCCGATCCCGCCTCAGCAGGCTCGGCAGGTTTGTATCATGCCTCCGATCTGGTGAATAACAAACGGGCAATGGTGTTTCTGGCCTCGGATTTTTGCTTTGATCTGGAGCTGGTAGAACAAAGCCTGCGTAAGTTGTCGCATTACACCGTGATCCCGATTGTCTGGCGCCATGACGATGTCGATCATTTTCCGTCCCATGCCGGTTGGGCTGAAACCCGCGATGCCGAGACCGGGCAACGCCACAGCGTGTGGATGCGGCCGGGGATGAAAAAGCGTTGGCAGCAGCAGATGGATGATCACTTCTCACAATTGACGGAATGTTTTATGCGCTATCGCATCAGACCTTTATTTGTTGATGGTGATATTACGCCTCAGCAGTTGACCGAATATTTCCACGGCATGAAAAAAGCATAGGAAAAGCCATGCGTTATTTGTTTGTAATTGCTCTATTCGTGTTTTCCCTGCAGGCGCGCGCGATTGATACCAGTATTACCCTGGACAGAAGCTGGGGCCTGTTGGTGGGTGACAAGATCACGGCCACGGTAGAGTTACCGGTGCCGGTGACCGAGCTTGATTCCCACGCGCTGCCGCAGCTGGAAAAACGTTACGGCCCCTGGCTGTTCCTGCACAGCCGTAGTCTGAGCGGCCAGACGATGATACTCGAGTTTCAGGTCATCAATGTACCTGCCGAAAACCGTGAAGTCGCCACGCCCGAACTGCAGCTTCGTACACAGGAGGGAGCGTTTATTACCGTGCCCTCGGTGCCGATGCAGATTGGATCATTTATCGCCACGGCCAGTGAGGACGAAGGGGCACCGACTTTGATTGCCCGCGGTGATATGCGGCTGCTGCCACAAGCGCAGACCGAGCTGTTATGGCAATTGTGGCTGGCACTGGCGGTATTGATTGTCAGTGGCCTGATCTGGCTGGTTTGGCACTTCGGCCTGCGCCCGCGCCAAAGACTGCCGTTTGCCACTGCCGTGTTTGAGCTCAATAAGATGCGCCTGCTTCGTGCCAAAAACACAGATGCAGCCAGCCGCAGCCTGCATCATGCTTTTAACCGCAGTGCCGGCGGTGTGGTGGTGCTCAGTGAAATAGACAAGCTTTGGCAGCAATGCCCCTGGCTGGCACCTTTGCAACCGGATATCGAAAAGTTCTACCAGAACTCGACAGCGCATTACTTCAGCCCGGCCGCCAGTGAACAGCTGGGATTTGAGCAAATGCTGAAACTGGCGCGCGCCTGCCGTCAGCGGGAGCGGCTGGCATGAACTTTCTGGGGCTGGAGTGGTTTCATCCACTGTTTTTGTTTTTATTACCAGTGGCAGTGCTGCCCTGGCTGAACCACAACCTCGATAAAACTGTGGCCTGGGTGGAACTGGTGCCGGTCGATCCCTGGTCCCGGTTTATCAGCATTGGTCTCAAACTGTTGTCCAGCCTGGCGATTGCTACTTTAATCCTGGCGCTGGCAGGGCCCAGCGTGCCGGAGCAGACCATTGAACGTGTCGGTGAGGGCGCTGAAATCGTGCTGCTATTGGATCGCAGCCGCAGTATGGATGACCCGTTTGCGGTCAAACATCAGGCAGCAGCGGTCAGTGTTGGCGGTGATAATTCCAAACGCCGGGTAGCACGGGATTACCTGACCGAATTTATTAAAAACCGGCCTGATGACCGTTTTGGTTTTGTTTTTTTCAGTACCAAATCAGTCAACCTGCTACCACTGACGTATGACAAAGAAGCGATTTTAGCGACCATCAACGCCAACGCCCTGGGCAAAGGCCTGTCCGATACCAATATGGCAGATGCCTTGCTGAGCAGTGCACAAATGTTTGAGGGTCAGGCTTACCGAGGGTCACGCATCGTCCTGCTGGTCTCTGATGGCGGCCAGTTGCTGTCTGATGAGGCTAAGGAAGAGATTACCCGGCTCTATAAGGAGATGAATCTGGGCATCTACTGGATTTATCTTAAATCCAATCAGGCCATGACGCTGGAAGAGTCGGATGAAGACAGCATGCTCTGGGTCGATATTCCCGAGCGCAAACTGCATAACTTTTTTAAATCCATCGGGGTGCCGTACCGGGCTTTTGAAGCGGGCTCGCTGGAAGCCTTTGCCGAGGCGCTGGCAGAAATCGACCGTCAGCATTACCAGACGCTGATTGTCGAAGAAACGCTGCCGCACGAGCCCAAGACCGACGTTTTGTTGTGGTTGACCCTGTTGGCCATGCTGCTGCTGGCAGCCTCGCATCTGTATACCTTCTGGGGAGTGAAGAAAGCCCATGAATAAAACATTGATTGCAGCCCGATGGGCGTTAACATTTTTGATTGTTGCCAGTGCTGCCGTCGCCCTATGGACCGCGTTCAATTTATGGCAGCAAAAACAAATCAATGCTTACATTGCTGAGCCTGAAGCCTTTGATACAGTGCCCGATGATCCGCGTGCCAAGTTCGCTTATGCCGGCATGCTGCAGCGCCAGGAAAAAACCGATGCCGCACTGGGTCAGCTGACCGAGGTGCTGGGGCAGGCTGATGAGGCGCTACTGCCACTGGCGTATTTTAACCGTGCCAATATCAATCTGCGGGAGGCGCTCAGCCTGACCAGCTCCGACGGCCGCCAGATCCCGCTGGTGGAACTGGCCAAGCAGGATTATCGCAGCGCACTGGCTTTGAAGCCCGATATGTGGAACGCACGTTACAATCTGGAGGTGGCTTTGCGGGTGGTCCCTGAAGACCCGGAAAATGATGAGGATTTTGAAAAAAATGTGATCAGCAGTCAGCGTTCCATCGAGAGTAAGGCCTTCAAGGTCGACCTGCCATGATCCTGAGCTACCAGAAACGCATCCTGCTCACGGCTGTCATTATGCTGACAGCGCTGCTGTTAGTCATGGCGGCGTTATGGCTGCCACCCATCAAACGTGACGTCAAAATCATGGATGCCCTGTTTGTGCTGGATATTACCGACAGCATGAACGTGGAGGATGTGTCCCTCAATGGCGACAAGGTTAGCCGTCTTGAATGGGCCAAGGAGTTTACCCGCCGTGCTTTTCTGGACATGCCCTGCGGTGCTCATGCCGGTCTGGCGATTTTCAGTGAGGCCCGCAGCCTGATTTTGATGAATCCGGTTGAAGTCTGTGCCAGCTACAATGATTTGACGCGGATGCTGGATGAGTTCGATCCACATATGGCCTGGGCGCGTTCCAGTGAGGTGTCAAAAGCGGTCTATACTGCTATCCGTCAGGCTAAAGAGATTGAACCGGAACCCACCATCGTGTTTTTGACTGATGGCCATGAGTCACCGCCGATCCACGAGTCGCTGTTTCCCCGGTTTGATGGTAAACCCGGCGACATTCAGGGCGTGCTGGTAGGGATCGGTGGTGAGGACTTATTGCCGATTCCCAAAACCAATGAGGCGGGAGAGATTGAAGGCGTCTGGGATGTAAACGATGTGATGCACCAGGACGTGTATGCTTCCCTGCGCGCCGATACCACCACCAACGTGCCGACCAAACGCACGGAGCATTTATCATCCCAGAAAAAAGCCCATCTCAAAACGCTGGCAGACCGGGTGGGTTTTGAATTCCTGTCATCACCGCGCAGTCCCGGCAAGCTGGTAGATGCCGTGCGCGACGTCTCTGTGACCAGGCCGCAGACCATTGATTATGATCTTTACCTCTGGTTAGCCGGTATCGCATTGGGACTGATTCTGCTGGTGTATCTGCCTTATGGTTTTTTTATCAGGACGGATGATTAAACGCAGATAATAAATCCTGGCGGCGGGCAGGGATTGCCCGTCATCGACGGCGGCGGAGGTAGCATCATGTGGCTAAGTTGGAATACGCCCTGGCTGTTGTGGTTATTGCCGCTGGCGTTGCTGCCCTGGCTCAGCCATAACACCGATAAGCGGGTGGCCTGGCAGGCTATGTTGCCTCACGATGGTATGTCCCGTTTTATTACCTTCGCACTGAAGTTGCTGTCGACATTATTGATTGCTGCCTTGTTGCTGGCGATGGCCGGACCGCACATTCCTGAGCAGTGGGTGGAACGCAGTCGCCAGGGCGCCGAGTTCGTTATTCTGCTGGATCGCAGTCGTAGCATGGATGATATTTTCAACCGCCCGCCACGCAATCTTTTACCGCGTAAAGCCTTCTCAACCCGCAGCAAGCGCCAGGTTTCCGGTGATTATCTGAGTGAGTTCATTAAACGCCGACCTGATGACCGCTTCGGCTACATCCTGTTCAGTACCACTGCTACCGAGATTCTGCCACTGACCTACAACCGCGACGCGGTGCTGGCCACGGTGAAGGCCGGGTCTTTGGGCAAGGGACTGTCACAAACCGATATACATCGGGCATTGGTCAAGGCGGCCTCGATGTTTGAAGGTGAGCCTTACCGTGGCTCGCGCAATATTCTCTTGATTTCCGATGGGGGGGTCGCAATCACCGCGGAGGAAAAACAGGCGCTTGAACAACTGTTAAGCAAAATGCGGCTCAATCTTTACTGGATATATTTGCGTTCAATGCGCGGCATGACTCTGGATCCAGGGGATGACGATAACCTGTTATGGATGGAAATGCCGGAGCGTAAACTGCATCAGTTTTTTGAAACCCTGCAGACCCCGTATCAGGCTTTTGAGGCTGGTTCACTGGAGGAGTTTGCCGCTGCCATTGATGAAATTGATCGCCAGCAGTATCAACCGCTGATTGTGGAAGAGCGTCTGCCCAAACAGTCGCGCCGCGCAGTATTTCTTTGGCTAGCGCTGCTGTCTTCATTGCTGCTGGTCGCAGCCCGTGTCTACACGGTCTGGGGTGTCACGCGCGCCTTTGAACGAAAGCGCTAACCAGGCTGTCGCAATCGCTGCAGCGCTTTGCTATCGTTTTGCCATGAATTCCCAAGATGAAACACAACAGGCCATGCCCGATCAATGGCTGGATATTTCCATCACTGAGCAACAATGCCAGCTTTGGCAGCAGGGCGAAGTGGTGTTCTCGGCCCCGGTCTCCACCGCGCTGAACGGCGCCGGTGAACAAAATGGCAGTGGCTGCACTCCCCGTGGGTGGCACCAGATTCGGGCCTGTATCGGTGCCGGTCAGCCGCTTAACACGGTTTATGCAGGTCGCCGTCCCACCGGTGAAATTTTTAATAGCCACCTGGCCCGCGCCTATCCCGAACGTGACTGGATCCTGACCCGTATTTTATGGCTGAGTGGGCTGGAAGTTGGCAGAAACCGGCTGGGAAATGTTGATACAATGCGCCGTTACATATACATCCATGGCTGCCCGGACTCAGAGCCGATGGGGCAACCACGCTCACATGGCTGTATCCGCATGCATAATCAGGATCTGCTGGCTTTGTTTGAACGGGTGACACCCGGACTCAAGGTCAGGATTCGTGAATAGGGTTCACAGACTATGACTTTAGGACCGCTGATGGTCGACCTGCTTGGCACTGAGCTGAGCGCAGAAGAGAAAGAGATTCTGCAACATCCCCTGGTGGGCGGTGTAATTCTGTTCAGCCGCAATTATGATAATGTACGCCAACTGCAAGCCTTGTGCGAACAGATCCACAGCCTGCGCGAACCGCACCTGCTGATTGCTGTTGATCATGAAGGCGGGCGGGTACAGCGTTTTCGTCATGACTTCACCCGGCTGCCCCCGGTGGCTGCGATTGGCAAGACTTATCATCAGCATCCGGCGCTGACATTGCAGCGCGCTGAGCAGACTGGCTGGTTGATGGCCGCCGAATTACGCGCGGTCGGGGTCGATTTCAGCTTTGCCCCGGTGCTGGACTTGGACTATGGCGTCAGTGAAGTGATTGGCGACCGCGCTTTTCACCGCGATCCGCAGGCCGTTACCGATATCGCCCGTGCCTATATCCAGGGCATGAAAAAAGCCCGGATGTCTGCTGTCGGCAAGCATTTCCCCGGTCATGGCGCGGTGGAGGTTGACTCCCATCAGGGCTTACCGGTGGATAAGCGTTTTTTTGAAGATATGCTGCAGGCCGATATGCTGCCATTTGCCAGGCTGTGTCAGAAAGAGCTGGCCGGTATTATGCCGGCGCATATTGTTTATGAGCAAAGCGATGAAATGCCGGCCGGTTTTTCCCGCTTCTGGCTGCAGGAAGTCTTGCGCGAGCGTTTCGGTTTTCAGGGTGCGATTCTCAGTGATGACCTGAGCATGGAAGGCGCCGCCTTTGCCGGCGGCCCACTGGAGCGCGCCGAGGCAGCACTGGAAGCCGGCTGCGATATGCTGCTGGTGTGTAATAACCCGGGCAGTGTGGAGACCGTTATTGACGGGCTTAAAATCCAACCCGACCCTCTGAGGCATGCGAGACTGGTGCGCCTGCATGGACGCCATGCTGTTGACCGCGATGAATTACTGGCCAGTGAGCAATGGAAACAGGCGGTAGCGATGATTGACGACTATGCACCGAACTCGGAAATGGAGCTGAACCTGGCATGAGAAAGGTGGTTTTTATCCTGCTGCTGGGGCTGAGCCTGTCCTTACAGGCCGGTGTCTATTCGGGGGCTGCGCTAGGCCAGAAGGAAGCCGAGCAGGCTGACAAGCCAGTACCTGCTGAGCAGAGCAGCCGCAAAAAACTGACCAGTCCGCAGGCCACAGTCAAACAGTTTATCAGCGCCATGACTGAGGTCACGACTGGTGATGAGGCTGCGATTAACCGGGCTGTCGCCACCCTCGACCTGTCTCAGGTGAGCCCGCTGATCCGTGATGAAAAAGGCCAGCAGACCGCGCGCTTGTTATTCACCGTGATTCAACTCTCGGATACCCCCGAACTGGATGCCATTCCAGCGCGGCCCAAACAGGAGCAGTTCACGTTGCTGCGCAGCCAAGCCGGGAATATCGTGCTGCGAATCAACGATCAGCAAAACTGGCTGTTTTCCAGCAAAACCGTAGAGTCGGTACCGGCGATATTCGAGAGTCTCACCCGCGAACAATCGTTTGATGCCGACAACGGTGATGTCGTCGCTTTGCCTGCCAGTGTCCAGTTAAGGGCGAAAATGCCCAAGGTGCTCAAGCAGGGCTTTTTACTGGAATACTGGCAATGGCTGGGTCTGTTCCTGATTATTGTGATCGGCTCTATCGCCGACAAAGTGCTGGCCTGGGTACTTAAAATCAACGTCAGTCGCTGGCAGAAAAATCAACCTGCGTTTGAGTCTCTCGACAGTAATGTACTACGCCCGCTGGGGCTGATGGCAATGGCCCTGATGTGGTGGTCGGGCCTCAATATGCTGGGTCTGCCTGATACGGCACTGGTGATTCTGCTGGTGGCAGTCAAACTGCTGGTGTCCTTATCCGGGATCTGGAGTGCATTTCGTATCGTCGATATTTTTGATGCGATGTGGACCAGCCGGGCGCTGAGAACCCATAACAAATTTGATGACTTGTTAGTGCCGATGGTCACCAAAAGTCTCAAGGTGTTTGTGGTGGTCATGGGGATCGTCTTCGCTGCCGATAACCTGAATATTGATGTGACCAGCCTGCTTGCCGGTCTGGGGCTGGGTGGTCTGGCTTTCGCGCTGGCCGCCAAGGATCTGCTGGGTAACTTTTTCGGCTCAGTCACTGTGTTGCTGGATCGGCCGTTCAGTATCGGTGATTGGGTGGTGATCGGTGATATTGAAGGCATGGTCGAGCAGGTAGGATTTCGCAGCACCCGGGTGCGCACTTTCTATAACTCGCTGGTAACCATGCCCAATTCGATCCTGACCACCACCAAAATTGATAATATGGGGGCAAGGCGTTACCGGCGGCTGAGTCATACGCTCTCAGTCACTTATGACACCAGCCCCGAACAGATCGAGGCTTTCTGCGAGGGCATACGCAGGATCATCCAGATGCATCCCTACATGCGTAAAGACTTTTATCAGGTCTATTTCAACGAATACGGCGCAGCCTCGCTGAATATCCTGGTGTATGTATTCTGGGCGACGCCCGACTGGAGCACCGAGCTGCGTGAGCGGCATCGCTTTTTGCTGGATATTCTGCGCCTGGCTCGGCAACTGGATGTGGAGTTTGCCTTCCCCACCCAGACCCTTTATCTCAAACGCGGCGATGTGGAAACTCCGCCGGTGGAACCGTTCAAGCCGGGCATGTCTCAGCAAGATGCGCTGGCACGCGGTCAGCAGGAAGCTGAATCCATTGTCAGCCAGACCCTAGGCGAAGAAGTGCCGGGGCCGGTTGAGTTTCCACGCTAAATTACCGATTTTGTTACAGGTTTAACTTGTCCATGGCCGAACAGTTTGTTCATCTGCATCTTCATACCGATTACTCCCTGATTGATGGTCTGGTCAGGGTAAAACCGCTGGTCAGCCGCGTTGTCGACCTCGGCATGCCGGCGGTGGCGATTACCGACCAGCACAACCTGTTTGCCGCGGTCAAACTGTTCAATGCGGCGATGCAGGCCGGGGTGAAACCCATTCTGGGTGCCGATCTCAGGCTGCGTGATCCCAACGATGCCAAGCAGAGCACACGCTTTGTCGTGCTGTGCATGAACCTGGAAGGCTTTCATAACCTGTCGCGCTTGTTGTCACGGGCTTACCGCGAGGGACAGCATTTAGGCGTGCCGATGCTGGATGCCGAGTGGCTGGAAGGTCAGACTGAAGGACTTATCTGTCTGTCCGGTGGACGTGAAGGGGCGCTTGCCCGTGCCTTGCTCAATCATCAAAAGCAGGAGGCCAGCGAGCAACTGGCATTCTGGCAGCGGCTGTTTCCGGGGCGTTTTTACCTGGAACTCATCCGCACCGGCCGTGAGGATGAAGAACGCTTTATCCGCGCCGCCGTGGCTTTGGCCGCCGAACACGACATTCCTGTGGTGGCCAGTAATGACGTGCGTTTTCTCAAGTCGGATCAGTTTGAGGCTCATGAAGCCAAAGTTTGTATTCATGATGGCCGCCAGCTCGATGACCCGCGCCGGCCGCGCCTGTACTCAGAGCACCAGTATCTGCGCAGCGCCGAGGAAATGAACAAACTCTTTGAGGATATTCCGGAAGCCGTGATCAACACGGTGGAAATCGCCAAGCGCTGTAACCTGGAACTCACCCTGGGTGAGCACTACCTGCCAGACTTCCCGGTGCCGCAAGGCATGACCATTGATGAGTTCTTTTCTGAGGAATCCTACAGGGGCCTGGCAGAGCGGCTCGAGGTGCTGTTTCCCGGTGAGGCTGATCGAGAATCCAACAAAGCCCCCTACGAAGCGCGTCTGCAGATAGAGCTGGATGTGATTAACAGCATGGGTTTTCCCGGCTACTTTTTGATTGTTGCCGACTTCATCCAGTGGGCCAAGAATAATGGTGTACCGGTGGGACCGGGGCGGGGCTCGGGTGCCGGTTCGCTGGTGGCCTATGCGCTCAAAATTACCGATCTGGATCCGCTGCAATATGACCTGCTGTTTGAACGTTTCCTGAATCCGGAACGGGTCTCGCTGCCTGACTTTGACGTCGACTTCTGCATGGACGGCCGCGACCGGGTGATTGAATACGTGTCCCAGCATTATGGCCGTGACCACGTTTCCCAGATCATTACCTACGGCACCATGGCGGCTAAAGCCGTGTTGCGCGACGTGGGCCGGGTACTGGGTCATCCCTATGGCTTTGTCGATCAGCTGGCCAAGCTGGTGCCGTTTGAACTGAAAATGACGCTGACCAAGGCGTTGGAGCAGGAGCCGCAACTCAAAGAGCGCTACGATAACGAAGAAGAAGTCAAAACCCTGATCGATCTGGCGCTGCAACTGGAAGGTCTGACCCGTAATGTCGGTAAGCACGCCGGTGGCGTGGTCATCGCGCCCAAGGAACTGACCGAGTACACGCCGCTTTACTGCGAACACAATGGTGCCAGCCTGGTGTCGCAGTTCGATAAGGACGATGTGGAAAGCGTCGGCCTGGTGAAATTCGACTTTCTGGGTCTGAAAACCCTGACCGTCATCGACTGGGCGATGAATAATGTGCGCAGCCTGATCGGTGACAAGGTGGATGAGATTGATATCACCAATCTGCCACTCGATGACAAACCCACCTTTGACCTGCTCAAGCGTTGTGAGACCACCGCCGTGTTCCAGTTGGAATCGCGCGGTATGAAAGAACTGGTCAAACGCCTGCAGCCCGATACTTTCGAAGACATTATCGCGCTGGTGGCTTTGTTCCGGCCCGGGCCGCTGCAATCTGGCATGGTTGATGACTTTGTGAACCGTAAACACGGCCGGGCCCGGGTTGATTATCCGCATCCGGATCTGGAACCGGCGCTCAAACCCACATACGGGGTTATCGTTTACCAGGAACAGGTGATGCAGATCGCGCAGACGCTGGCCGGATACAGTCTGGGCGGCGCTGATATGCTGCGGCGGGCGATGGGTAAGAAGAAACCCGAAGAAATGGCCAAGCAGCGCAAAATTTTTCTGGAGGGCGCCGCCAATCGGGGGATAGAGGAAAAAGAATCCGGGCCGATATTCGACCTGATGGAAAAGTTTGCCGAATACGGCTTCAACAAGTCGCACTCGGCCGCTTACGCCCTGGTGGCCTACCAGACTGCCTGGCTGAAAGCCCACTATCCGGCGGCCTTTATGGCGGCGGTATTGTCGGCGGATATGGATAACACCGATAAAGTGGTGGGGCTAATCGATGAATGCCGGGATATGAAGCTCAATGTCCAGCCACCGGATGTGAATCACAGCAAGATTCAATTCACGGTGGAAGACGAACGCACCATCCGTTATGGCCTGGGGGCTATCAAGGGGGTCGGCGAATCAGCTTTGGCAGGCATTGTTGCCGAGCGCGAACAGGGCGAGGCTTTTGAGTCCCTGTTTGATTTCTGCCGCCGCGTGGATATGCGTAAGATTAACCGCCGGGTGATGGAGTCGCTGGTCAAGGCCGGGGCACTGGATTCTTTGGGCGGACATCGTGCCAGCCTCGATGCCAGTCTGGGTAAAGCGATGCAGATTGCCGAGCAGCATCGCCGTGATCAGGCCAGTGGTCAGAATGATCTGTTTGGTCTGACACCGGCGTCGGATTCCAATCAGGACGAACCGCTGGAGCAGGCTGCCAGGTGGGCAGAGGAGCATTTGCTGCAGGCGGAAAAAGAAACATTGGGACTGTATCTGAGCGGCCATCCTATCGACCGCTATGAAGCAGAGCTGGCACAGTTTATCCCCAAGAAAATTACTGATCTGGATGCCCCCGAATCCAAGGGCTATCAGCGTAATGAAAAACCGGTACTGACGGCCGGGCTGGTGGTGGCGATTCGCACCATGAAATCTAAAAACGGCAGCCGCATGGCGTTTATTACCCTCGATGATCAGAGTGGTCGGCTGGAAGTGCGGGTGTTTGCCGAAGCCTATGAGCAGTATCAGGCCTTTATTCAGCCCGACAAGCTGGTGGTGATCCAGGGCAAAATCGGTCAGGACAATTTCACCGGTGGTTTGGCCGCTACCGCGGAAAAAGTGTTTGATATCACCGGTGCCCGCGAAGCCTTTGCCAGCGCGCTGCAGATTGATATCGCCAGCCGCGATGAAGCCAATCAGTGGGTGGAAGGGCTGAAAACCACGCTGACCCCGTTCAAAGGCGGTGGCCTGGGACTGGAGCTGCGTTATCGCAACCAGCAGGCCAGTGCCCGTTTCAGCCTGGGTAATGAATGGCAGGTCACACCCAGTGATACATTGCTGAGTCAACTGGGTTCTCTGCCCGGTGAGGTGGCGGTCAGTGTTCGTTACAGCGGGGCGCCGGTCAACAGCAATTAATGCCCTGACGGCAGCGATTTATTGCCCTGAAACAATGGTGTAGGATTAGGCTAATTGGGAAAACACAGAAAAGAGGGATGACCACGTGGATATGACACCGTATTTCAGGCTGATGGCGGACAAGGAAGCCTCAGATATGTTTTTCTGCACCGGCACTGAACCCCATATCAAAATTCAGGGGCTAATCCGGCCGGTGGGTACACAGCGCCTGGCACCAGGTGATGTGCGTGAGATGGCCTATTCGATGATGAGTGAAGAGCAGGCCGCCTTGTTTGAAGATACGCTGGAAATGAACTTCGCCGTGCCCCTCAAAGGCGTGGGGCGCTTCCGGGTGAATATTTTCCGTCAGCGTGGTGAATGCTCCATTGTCATCCGTTATATCCAGACCAAGATACCGCGCTTTGAAGAAATGAATCTGCCGGCATCGCTGGGCGATATCATCATGGAAAAACGTGGCCTGGTGCTGGTGGTTGGGGCGACCGGCTCCGGTAAATCCACTACGCTGGCATCGATGATCGGTCACCGCAACCGCAATTCCAGCTCGCATATACTCACCATCGAAGATCCGCTGGAATTTGTTCACAGCCATGAGCGCTCCATCGTGCAACAGCGTGAAGTCGGCATTGATACCCTGTCCTATGGAAACGCCTTGAAAAATGCCCTGCGTGAAGCACCGGATGTGATTCTGATTGGTGAGATCCGCGATATGGACACCATGAAACACGCCATCAATTACGCCGAGACCGGTCACCTGTGTCTGGCCACGCTGCACTCTAACAACGCTAACCAGGCACTGGATCGCATCGTCAACTTTTTCCCGGAAACCCTGCACCGTCAGTTGCTGATGGATTTATCACTGAATTTGCGGGCCATCATCTCCCAGCGCCTGTTACCGACCGTGGATGGCAATGCCAGGGTGCCGGCAGTAGAAATCATGTTGAACACGCCTTATATTTCCGAGCTTATCAACAAGGGTGAGATTGGCAGTATCAAGGATGCGATGAGAGAGTCCACTGATCCGGGGACGATCACGTTTGATCAGGCACTGATCAAGCTCTATCAATCTGGCAAAATCACCATGGATGAGGCGCTGAATAATGCCGACTCACGCAATGATCTGAGTCTGGCAATTCGTCTGGGCGAAGGCTCTATGGATAGTGATGCTGAGGATGAATTGATCCTCAACTGAGTTTTGCCGCTCCCCAGTGTGTATAATTCGTCATTTTTGGATGTAAGGGTAACCTGATGCAGTTAAACTTCCTTGACTACGAACAACCCATCGCCGAGTTGGAAGCGAAGATCGATGAGTTGCGCTACATGAGTAACGACAGTGATCTTAATATCACTGAAGAAATTCAGAAGTTAAAGGAAAAAAGCGAGTCGCTGACCAAGTCTATCTTTTCCTCGCTGACGCCCTGGCAGGTCACACAGATGGCCCGTCATCCCCAGCGCCCTTACACGCTCGATTATATCAAGCACATCATCACTGACTTTGAAGAACTGCACGGTGATCGAGCCTATGCCGACGATGCGGCGCTGGTCACCGGTATCGGCCGCCTCAATGGTCGTCCGGTGGCGGTCATTGGTCATCAGAAAGGCCGAGATACCAAGGAAAAAGTCGCCCGTAACTTCGGTATGCCCCGACCGGAAGGCTATCGTAAAGCGCTGCGCATTATGAAAACCGCCGAGCGTTTCGGTATGCCGGTACTGACCTTTATTGACACCCCAGGCGCTTACCCCGGGATTGGTGCGGAAGAACGCGGTCAGAGTGAGGCGATTGCCCGTAACCTCTACGAAATGGCCAAACTTAAGACTCCGATTATCAGTACCGTGATTGGTGAAGGTGGCTCCGGCGGCGCATTGGCCGTGGGCGTGGCTGATCACCTGATGATGCTGCAGTACAGTATTTATTCGGTCATTTCCCCTGAAGGCTGTGCCTCTATCCTCTGGAAAAGCGCTGAAAAAGCGCCTGATGCGGCAGCCACCCTGGGCGTCACTTCCGACCGCCTGGAACAGCTTGAACTCATTGATGAAGTGGTGCCGGAACCACTGGGCGGTGCGCACCGCAATGTCGAGGAAATGGCTGCCCGGGTTCGCAAGTCGCTGGAAGCCAAGCTTAAAGAACTGGAATCAGTCTCCCATGAGAACCTGATCAAGCGCCGTCAGCAGCGGATCCTCAATTACGGCGAATTTGAGGGTTAATCAACAGGGGCAGACATCATGGCATCCAGCCACAAAGCCCTGAATCCCCAGCAGTTTATTGTTGACCTGATCCGTCAGGTTGATGACAGAGCAGTCTGCGTCGCCTACAGTGGCGGCGTGGACTCGCATGTTCTGCTGCATCTGCTGGCGACCACCCACCACCCGCAATTGCCCGCCATCCGGGCACTTCATATTGATCATGGATTGCATCCAGACTCGAGTCGCTGGGCTGTGCAATGCCGCCAGACTGCGGCTGATTTGGGCGTCAGTTTTGAGTCTGTCAGCGTGTCAGTTGATAGTGTCGATGAACTGGGGCTGGAAGCCGCGGCCCGTGAGGCCCGCTATCACGCCTTTCGCTTTGATTTGGCTGATAATGAAGTTCTGCTCACCGCACAGCATCAGCAGGATCAAGCCGAAACCTTGTTATTACAACTGCTGCGCGGCGCCGGACCGGCTGGTCTATCGGCAATGGCAGAAGAAAGCGATAATCAGGGCCTGACTGTGATCCGGCCATTTCTCGGCATCAGCAAAACTGACATTGTGAGCTATGCAAAGCTGCATAAGCTGCAATGGATTGACGATCCCAGCAATGACGATCAGACCCTGAACCGGAATTATCTGCGCCATGCCATCTGGCCACTGCTGGAACAACGCTGGCCGGGAATGGCCACCACCCTCAGCCGCAGTGCTGACCACTGCCGTGAAGCTGTCGTGTTGATGCGCGGGCTGGCACAGCTCGATGCCGGGCAAGTCTTGTTAACGGACAGTGATGGTCTGTCGATTTCGGCATTGACGCAACTGCCTGAGGCCCGTCAGCGTAATCTGCTGCGTTATGCCATTGAAACGGCTGAACTGCCATTACCGTCTGCTGCCATTTTGCAGCGGGTGTTGGAAGAAGTCTGTCTGGCGGCCGAAGATAAAAACCCGCATGTTGAATGGCCGGGTGGACTGGTCAGACGTTACCGGGATCAGTTGTTTATTGAGTCAGCAGAAACCGACCGCACTGATCTGGGCGAAACCCTTATCAACGGCACCGAGACGATGACCCTGGGTGATGGCCGTCGACTGCACTGGCGTCTCAGTTCCGGTCAAGGGCTCAAACCGCATGTGTTAAACAGTCAGATAATGTTGAAATTTCGTCAGGGTGGCGAGCGTATCAGGTTGCAGGGCCATGCCCAGCACAAATCCCTGAAACAGCTGTTTCAGGAGTGGGGCGTGCCGCCCTGGCAGCGCACTCAAATCCCGCTGCTTTTTGTCGGGCAGGAACTGATTGCGGTGGTGGGCTATGGCTACGCCGAGCATTACGCCGCGGATATCGGTGAAAAGGGCTGGCTGCCGCTGTTGGAACAGCCTTGATAAACCAGTTTTTGATTGAGCGAACTGGGCAATTCTGATAATTTATACCCTATTTTGAGCGCAGCTATTCTGGCCGCGTCGTTTATTTTGAACTCTCCATAATATGACTAAATTTATATTTGTCACTGGTGGTGTTGTGTCGTCTCTGGGGAAGGGGATTGCCGCGGCATCACTGGCTGCTATTCTTGAAGCGCGTGGTCTCAAGGTCACCCTGGTGAAACTGGACCCTTACATCAATGTCGATCCCGGCACCATGAGTCCGTTGCAACATGGCGAGGTGTTCGTGACCGATGATGGCGCAGAAACCGACCTGGATCTGGGCCACTACGAGCGCTTCATTGATGCAGATATGAGTAGTCGTAATAACTACACGACCGGTCAGATCTACGAAAATGTGATCCGCAAAGAACGCCGCGGTGAATATCTGGGTAACACCGTTCAGGTGATTCCGCATATTACCGATGAAATCAAACAGTGCATTTATGCCGGCGCCGATGATGCCGATGTGGCGCTGATTGAGATCGGCGGTACTGTGGGTGATATTGAGTCGCTGCCGTTTCTGGAAACCATCCGGCAGATGGCCACGGAACTGGGCCGTGAACGTGCGCTGTTCCTGCATCTGACATTGGTGCCATATATTGCCTCGGCCGGTGAAATAAAAACCAAACCGACGCAGCATTCGGTCAAAGAGCTCCGCACCATCGGTATTCAGCCTGATGTTCTGGTCTGCCGCATTGACCGGCCATTACCGGAATCCGAGCGCCGTAAGATTGCGCTGTTTACCAATGTGCCGGAAAAAGCGGTTATTTCCGCGATTGATGTCGACAGCATCTATAAAATCCCGATGGAACTGCATCGCCAGGGGCTGGATGACATTGTGGTCAAGCAACTGGGGCTGGATGCCAAACCCGCCGACTTGAGTCAGTGGGAGTGGGTTTATGACAACCTCAGTAAGCCAGAAGGCGAGGTCAATATCGCCATGGTCGGCAAATACATGGATCTGACCGAAGCCTATAAGTCGCTGTCCGAATCCCTGATTCATGCCGGTATTCACTCGCGCACCAAGGTCAACGTGCATTATATGGACTCAGAGCAGGTGGAGATAAATGGCACTTCCCGCATAGAGGGCATGGATGCAATCCTGGTGCCTGGTGGCTTCGGTGAACGCGGCGTTGAAGGCATGATTGCCACCGCCCGTTATGCCCGTGAAAACAAGATTCCTTACCTCGGTATTTGTCTGGGTATGCAGGTCGCTGTGATCGATTATGCCCGCCATGTGGCCGGTATGGAAAAGGCCTACAGCACCGAGTTTGATCTGGAGACGCCGGATCCGGTGATTGGCCTTATCACCGAATGGCAGAATGCCGATGGCAGCGTCGAACAACGTGATCATGATTCCGACCTGGGCGGCACCATGCGTCTGGGGGGCTATACCTGCAAGCTCAAACCCGACAGCCTGGCCCGCGATATTTACGGTGCTGATGAAATTGTCGAGCGTCACCGCCACCGCTACGAATTCAACAACAACTACATGCAGAAACTGGAGCAGGCCGGCCTGGTCTTTTCCGGTATGTCCAAGGATCAAAGCCTGGCTGAGATGATTGAAATCCCGGATCACCCCTGGTTTGTGGCCTGTCAGTTCCACCCGGAATTTACTTCGACACCGCGTCACGGTCATCCGCTGTTTGAAGGCTTTATCAATGCGGCCAAGGCCAACAAACAACAGCGGGGTAGTCACTCATGAACCTGTGCGGTTTTGAAGCGGCCAATAACAAGCCTTTTTTTCTGATTGCCGGTACCTGTGTGATTGAAAGCGAGCAAATGACCCTGGATGTAGCGGGTCAGCTCAAGGAAATCACTGACAAGCTGGGTATCTCGCTCATCTATAAATCGTCTT
Source organism: uncultured Methylophaga sp. (assembly GCF_947259025.1). Classification (GTDB taxonomy): domain Bacteria; phylum Pseudomonadota; class Gammaproteobacteria; order Nitrosococcales; family Methylophagaceae; genus Methylophaga. Next base: position 758,554 of record NZ_CAMYKO010000005.1, on the reverse strand, counting down.
TTGACAAGGCTAACCGTACCTCAACCAAGAGCTATCGGGGCCCCGGTCTGGATGCCGGACTGGCTATCCTGGAAAAGGTCAAAAAACAGTACAACTTACCGGTATTGACCGATGTGCATGAAGACACGCCGCTGGAAGAAGTCGCCAGCGTGGTTGATGTGCTGCAGACCCCGGCCTTCCTGTGTCGTCAGACCAACTTTATTGTCAATGTTGCCCAGCAGGGTCTGCCGGTCAATATCAAAAAGGGCCAGTTTCTGGCGCCCTGGGATATGCAGCATGTGGCGGAAAAAGCCAAAGCGACCGGCAATGAGCAAATCATGCTCTGCGAGCGCGGCACCTCATTCGGCTACAACACACTGATTTCCGATATGCGCGGTCTGCCTTTGATGCGCGGTATGGATTGCCCGGTGGTTTACGATGCCACCCACTCGGTGCAGCAACCGGGTGGACAGGGCGGCGCTTCCGGTGGTCAGCGCGAGTTTGTGCCCGTACTGGCCCGGGCAGCCGTGGCGACCGGTGTCGCCGGGGTGTTTATGGAAACCCACCCGGAACCGGAAAAAGCCCTGAGCGATGGCCCCAACTCCTGGCCGCTGGACAAAATGTCAGCGTTGCTGGAGACACTGCAGGCCATCGACAGCACGGTCAAGCAGCAAGACTATATTGAAGATGCCTTACTGGCAGCGCGATAAATTCAAAAAATACAAAATTTGATTACGGGAGCAGAGCATTGAGCAAGATCATTGACGTAACAGCACGTGAAATCCTCGATTCACGCGGTAACCCAACGGTAGAAGCAGATGTGCACCTGGAAAGCGGCGTCATGGGCCGTGCTGCAGTACCTTCCGGTGCTTCTACCGGTGAACGTGAAGCCGTAGAACTGCGTGATGGTGATAAAAGCCGTTACCTGGGTAAAGGCGTGTTGAAAGCTGTGGCCGCCGTAAATGGCGAACTGCGTGAAGCTGTACTGGGAATGGAAGCTGCAGACCAGCGTGCCATCGATAATAAGCTGATTGAAACCGACGGCACCGAAAATAAAGCCCGTCTCGGTGCGAATGCGCTGCTGGCGATTTCCATGGCAACTGCCAGAGCGGCTGCAGCCGATGCTAAAAAGCCTTTGTATAAATTCTTTGCCACTGACGACAAGGCAGTGATGCCGGTACCGATGATGAATATCATCAACGGTGGTTCACATGCCGATAACAGCGTCGATCTGCAGGAATTCATGATTATGCCGGTGGGTGCTGACAGTATCAGTGAAGCTGTGCGCTATGGCGCTGAAGTGTTCCATGAACTGAAAAAAGTATTGAATGGTCGTGGCCTTAACACTGCAGTCGGTGATGAAGGCGGCTTTGCGCCGGACCTGCCCTCCAACGAAGCAGCGATTGAAGTCATTCTGGAAGCGATCAAAAACGCTGGCTATGAAGCAGGCAAAGACATCATGCTGGCGCTTGATGCGGCCAGTTCTGAGTTTCATAAAGATGGCCAGTATGTACTGGCTTCTGAAAATCGCTCACTGAGTTCTGCTGAATTTGCTGATCTGCTGGCTGACTGGGTCAGCAAGTACCCCATTATCAGCATTGAAGACGGCATGGACGAAAACGACTGGGACGGCTGGAAAGTCCTGACTGATAAGGTGGGTGATAAAGTGCAACTGGTCGGTGACGATCTGTTCGTGACCAATCCCAAGATTCTGCAGGAAGGCATCGATAAAGGCGTGGGTAACTCGATTCTGATTAAAGTCAATCAGATCGGCACCTTGTCTGAAACGCTGGATGCCATCAACCTTGCCAAAGAAAACGGTTACACCGCGGTCGTCTCTCATCGCAGTGGTGAAACCGAGGACACCACCATCGCCGACTTGGCTGTGGCTACCAATGCCGGTCAGATTAAAACCGGTTCACTGTCCCGTTCGGACCGTGTTGCCAAGTACAACCAGTTGCTGCGTATTGAAGCAGAGCTGGGTGACAAAGCGACTTACCCCGGTATCAAGGCGTTTAACGTTAAACCCTAAGCCATGATTAAACCCGTTATGATTGTGCTGGCCATATTCCTGGTATTGCTGCAATACCGACTCTGGTTCAGTCATGACGGGCTGCCTTCCTTGCTGCGTCTGCATCATCAGGTGGAAAAACAACGGCTCGACAATGACAAATTGGCCGAGCGTAACCAGGTGCTGACGGCCGAAGTACAGGATCTGAAAAGCGGTCTCGATGCCTTGGAAGAACGTGCCCGCAGTGAGTTGGGCATGATTCGCCGGGGCGAGACTTTTTTTCATGTGATCGAAAGCGACGCCCAACAGGATGAGTAATACCGAGAATGTCTGGGCCGTGGTGCCGGCGGCGGGTATCGGCAGCCGTATGCTGGCTGATAGACCCAAGCAGTATCTGACGCTCGACAACAAACCGGTGTTGCAACACACGCTGGAAAGACTCGCTGCCCATCCTCAGATCAAAGGTATTGTATTGGCGCTGGCCGATGATGATCCGTGGTGGTCTGAAATTGATTTCAATCCTGATTGTGAATTGTTGTTCGCCAAAGGCGGGAAAGAACGCGCTGATTCGGTCCTCAATGCCTTGTATGCGCTGGCCGAGCATACTGATGATGATCCTTGGGTGATGGTGCATGATGCGGCCAGACCCTGCCTGCGTCAGCAGGATATTGACCGTATGCTGGAAACGCTGCTCACCCACCAGGTCGGCGGCATTCTGGGGATCCCGGTCAATGACACGGTCAAACGGGCGGATGCCGATAATCAAATTCTGGAAACAGTGGATCGCCATGGCTTGTGGCGGGCCGCGACCCCGCAGATGTTCCGCCTGGGCATTTTGAAAAAAGCCTTGGAAACGGCCTCAAAACAGGGCCTGACGGTGACCGATGAAGCCAGTGCGATAGAACTGGCCGGCTGGCAGCCGATGATGGTGGAAGGCCATCAGGACAATATCAAAATCACAGTGCCCCAAGATTTGGCGCTGGCTTCTCTTTATATGCAACAACAGGCGGAGCAATCCTAATGCGTATTGGTCACGGCTTTGATGTTCATCGCTTTGCTGATAACTGTCCGCTGATCATCGGCGGCGTTAACATTCCTCACAGCCACGGTTTGGAAGCCCATTCCGACGGTGATGTGCTGATCCATGCGATTTGTGATGCTTTGCTGGGAGCGGCTGGATTATGGGATATCGGCCATCACTTTCCAGATACCGATGACAGTTTCAAAAATATCGATAGCCGGGTGCTGCTGAGGCGGGTTATTGCTGATCTGTCTGCACGTGGCTGGGCGGTCAGTAATATTGACGCCACAGTGGTGGCGCAGGCGCCAAAACTGGCACCGCATATTCCGGCAATGAAAGCTTTGCTGGCGGATGATATGGCAATCAGTGAAGCAGAACTCAATATCAAGGCCACTACAACCGAAAAGCTGGGCTTTACCGGACGCAAAGAGGGCATTGCCGCCCATGCCGTAGTGTTGATCAAATAGGCTTAGCCGGTGGCGGAATTTGATTTTAATCAACTGGCCAGAGCCAATGCGGATGCCGCTTTATGCAGGGCCAGTATCCGGCAGCAGCCGACACACTTCCGGGTCGATGAACATTTGCCTTTTGAACTGGCCGGTGAGGGCGGACATACTTTTCTGTTAATTGAAAAGGCCAGCAGCAACACAGACTGGCTGGCGGGACAATTGGCCCGTTTTGCCGGTGTTGATTCGGTGGCAGTCGGGTATGCCGGACTCAAAGATCGCCATGCCGTGACTACGCAGTGGTTCAGTATCAAGCTTGAGGGTCATGATGAGCCGGACTGGGATCAGTTTAACGCTGACAACTACCGTATCCTGAAGCGTTCTAAACATACAAAAAAACTCAAACGCGGTGTGCTGGCGGGCAATCAGTTCAGCCTGTTGCTCACTGATATTGAAGGTGACACCGCGCGCTGGGAACAGAACCTTGAGCGCATTAAAAGTTTCGGCGTGCCCAATTATTTCGCCCAGCAGCGCTTTGGTCACAGTCTGAATAATCTGCAACGTGCTCAGCAATGGTTTGAACAGGCGCTGAAACCTAAAAAAAGCCAGCAGCGCAAAATGATTCTTTCCGCGGGGCGGTCCTGGCTGTTTAACCTGGTTGTGTCAGAGAGGGTCAGGCTGAACAACTGGCAGCAATGGCTGGCCGGCGATATGATGCAGCTTGATGGGTCAGGCAGTGTGTTTCTGCCCGGCAGCAACGATGACGGGGTTGAAAAGCGGCTGAACGACTTTGATATTCACCCTACCGGACCCTTGTGGGGCAGGGGACGGCCCTTGAGCCAACAGCGGGCTCTGGCTTTGGAAGAGCAGGTATTAGCTGACTGGCAAGACTGGCAGCAGGGCCTTGAGCAGGCAGGGCTTAAACAAGAACGCCGGTCGCTGCGGCTGAGGCCTCAGCAGTTCTCCTGGCTGTGGCAAGGCGAAGATTTATTACTCAGTTTTTTTCTGCCACCCGGCAGTTATGCTACCGCTGTGTTAAGGGAACTGGCCGACATTACCGACGTAAGCCTGCGGAACTCCGTAAAACCTGACTTTTCTCAGTAATAAAGGCATCACAGGGGCTTAATATGCTGAACAAGACAATCACCGGGCTGGGCTTATTGTTATTTCTGCTGTTCGATAATGCTTATGCCGACAGATGGGAAGCAGAAAGCGGCGACAAACAAGCTGCAGTGGTGGAGCTGTTTGTGTCGGAAGGTTGTGGCCAATGTCCGCCTGCCGAGCGCTGGAGCCGCGAGTTGCCTGAACAGGGTTTTGCGCGCGAGCAACTGATCGCGCTGACTTTTCATATCGATTACCTGGATCAGAAAAAAGGCTGGGTTGATCGTTTTGCGACCCCGTTTTATAGCGAACGGCAAAAGCAATTGGCGCGGCTTAACCTGTATCAGACCGTTTTCACGCCTGGCGTGTTTATCGGCGGTGAAATTGTCCACAATTGGCGTCAGCACGGTGTGACAGCGATTGAGTTCATCAATGATTTTGATGCCGAGGCCGATATCAAACTGCAGGCCGAAAAAAGCGATCAGCAATTAGAAATTCACAGCAGCGTGTCTGTCCCTGACCCTGATAACAGAAAGCACAGCAAAGTCTATCTGGCGCTAATTGAAGACAACATTATCAGTGAGATAGGCGGAGGTGATAATATAGGCGCCGTTTTTAACCATCAGAACCTGGTCCGCCGCTGGCTGGGACCGTTTGACCTTAACCCAGACGGCAGCACAGACATTGATGCTGATATCACGCTGGCATCGGACTGGAAGCTCAACGAGATGAGCCTGGTGGCAGTGGTACAGAACCTTAATGACGGCTATGTCCTGCAGGGACTCTCAATGCCATTGACAGAAAAATAATAATGGAACATTTACCCATATTCGTTGACTTGAAGCAGCGAGACTGCCTGGTGGTCGGCGGTGGCGATATTGCCGCCCGTAAAGCCGGTCTGCTGCTTAAGGCGCAGGCCCGGGTGACCGTTGTTGCCCCCGCCATATCTGCAACGATGCAACAACTGGTCGATGAAAAGCAGCTCACCTGGCTTGAGTCTCGCTTTGATACGCAACATGTTAACTCACAGCGCCTGGTCATTGCCGCCACCGATGACGAAGCTGTGAATGACGCGGTTCACGCTGCGGCGACGGCGAAAAATATTCTGACCAATGTGGCTGATAACCCCGACAAGTGCGATTTTATTCTTGCTTCCATTCTGGATCGTTCGCCTATTGTGGTGGCAGTATCCAGTGGCGGCGGCTCCCCGGTTTTGGCCAGGAATCTGCGTGCCCGCCTGGAAACCTTGATCCCGCCCGGTTACAGCAAGCTGGGTGAACTGGTGGCCCGTTACCGTGAAGCCGTCAAACAAAAGTTTGGCAAAATGGCACAACGACGTCGGTTTTGGGAGTCGGTACTGGAAGGCCCGGTAGCTGATCATATGCTGGCGGGACGTGAGCAATTGGCCGAGTCCACCCTGATGCAAAAGCTGGCTGACCCTGAGAATGAAACTATTGGTCGCGGTGAAGTTTATCTGGTCGGCGCCGGCCCCGGTGATCCGGACTTGCTCACCTTCAAGGCTTTACGGCTGATGCAACAGGCCGATGTGGTGTTTTACGACCGTCTGGTGAGTAAAGAAGTACTGGCTTTGGTGCGTAAAGAGGCGGAACTGATTTATGTCGGCAAACAGCGTGCCTGGCATGCGGTGCGGCAGGAAGAAATTAATCAGTTGCTGCTGGAGTATGCCCAACAGGGTAAAAGGGTACTTCGGCTCAAAGGTGGCGATCCGTTTATTTTCGGCCGTGGCGGTGAAGAAATTGATACCCTCGCTGATGAAAAAATTCCATTTCAAGTGGTGCCTGGAATTACTGCCGCATCAGGCTGTGCCAGTTACGCTGGGATTCCGCTGACCCATCGTGATTACGCACAAAGCTGTGTGTTTGTGACCGGTCAATTGAAACAGGGCGAACTGGATCTGAACTGGGAGAGTTTGGTGCAGCCCAGACAAACTGTCGTGGTTTACATGGGCCTCGCTGGCCTGTCTGAGCTCAGCCGTCAGTTACAGGCACATGGCATGGCAGCGGACAAACCCGCTGCATTGGTTCAGCAGGGCACCACCGAAAACCAGAAAGTATGGGTAAGCACCATTAATGAACTACCTGCTATCGCCGAGCGTGAAAAACCCGTTGCCCCTACGCTGGTCATTATCGGCGAAGTGACCAGGCTGCATAATACACTGGCCTGGTTTAAGTCTGGTTAAAAACAACCAGGGAGACTGGTTTATTTCAGCCATATCATTGCCTGCCCGCATGATGTCTTGTCTTTAACTGGTTGTCTTTTATCAACTTTAATGATTGGCACTGTCTGTGCTATAGAAATTAAGTGGTTTCAACCATAACCACATATAAGAAAAAAATTTTCGGGAGAGTAATAAGCAATGCAAGTTCCGCATAACAAGAAAGCATTAAGCTTGATGCTGGCTTCAGCCTTCTTGGCTGGACCTGCGATAGCGGCTGAAGATCAAGTTGAACTCGATAACCTCGAGGTCATTGGCACTACCCCAATCCAGGGTGTAGGTCTGCCAGCTGATGAAATACCGGCCAATATCCAATCAGCCAATGATCGTGATATTGAACGTATTCAGGGCCTTGACCTGTCAGAGTTCATGGATAAAACACTCGGTAGTGTCAGTCTCAACCAGGCTCAGAACAACCCCTTCCAACCGGATTTGAAATTCCGTGGTTTTACCGCATCACCACTGGTCGGTAATTCTCAGGGTTTATCCGTTTACATGGATGGTATCCGTGTTAATGAGCCTTTTGGCGATGTCGTCAACTTCGACCTGATCCCTGATTCAGCGATCGCCAATTTGAATCTGATTCCTGGTTCAAACCCTGTGTTTGGTCTGAACACATTGGGTGGCGCTTTATCGATTGAAACCAAAAATGGTTTTACTCATTCCGGCCACAGTCTGGAAGCTTATACAGGATCATTTGGTCGTGATTCGGGCACCATTGAGAGTGGTGGTAGCGATGGTAATTTTGCCTACTATGTAAACGGTTCAATCACGAAAGAAGATGGCTGGCGTGATTTTTCTCCATCACGGGTGGAGCAGTTTTTTTCTAAACTGAGTTATGCGGATGAAGACTCGACACTTGATTTCGGGATTACCGCCGTTGACAGTGACCTCAATGGTAACGGTGCCTCTCCAATAGAGCTGGTTGACATCGACAGGGAAGCGGTATTCACCTACCCGGACAACACCCAGAACGAACTTCGCATGTTCACGCTGAATGGTTCACACTGGATTGATGACACTACTATGCTCTCTGCCAATACTTATTATCGCCGCAGTGATCGCAGTACCTTCAATGGCGATGGTTCAGAGCTCGAGTTTGATGGTGATGTCGCTACAGGTAACATCGGTGAAGATGAAGATGGAGCATTTGAAGCAATAGAAGGCATCAATGGGAATACAGTAACCGGTGCCGATTTAGGCTTTGCAGATGATGATTTTATTGCACTGAACAATACCAGCGAAACCGAGCAGGATAGCTATGGTTTTGGTGTTCAGACTACATTTCTGGACGACTTGTTTGGTCGTGAAAACCAACTGATTGTTGGTGCCTCTTTCGACAAGTCCGATGTTAAGTACTCATCGCAGTCTGAGATAGCTCAATTTACAAACTCACGCGGAACCTCCGGAACCGGATTTGTCATTGGAGAAACGGTTGTTGATGGTGATATCGATACTGAAACATACAGTATTTTCTTCACTAACACGCACTCGCTGACAGATCGTCTGGCATTAACCCTTGGGGCACGTTATAACTGGATATCAATTGATATTTCAGGTACCAGTGAAGGCGGTGACCAGGATTTGAATGAGTCTGGTAACTCGAATGACTTCAAGCGTCTTAATCCAACTCTGGGTATGACATACGAGCTGACAGAGTCAATGACAGCATATGCCAGCTATAGCGAATCTAACCGCGCCCCAACAGCTTCAGAACTAACTTGCGCTGAGCCTGAATCACCCTGTGCCTATCCAAATGCATTCCTGGCTGATCCTCCATTGGATGATGTCGTTGCTCGAACTGTTGAGGGTGGTCTGAGAGGCGAGCAAGCTAATTACAATTGGTACGCTAACGTTTATTACACTCAACTGAAAGATGACTTGTTCTTCTTCCCTGAAGATGAAGAGGTCTCTGATGCAACAGCTGGCCGACTGGGTTTGGGTAACTTCAGAAATATTGATAAAACAGCCCGTTTGGGGCTTGAACTTGGTCTGGCTGGTGAGTACGAGAAGTTAGATTGGTTCGCCAACTATGGTTATGTCAGGGCTTCTTTTGAAGACTCCTTCGAATACAGTCGTGATGGCGACGCATACTTTGTCTCAAAAGGTGATCGTTTACCCGGTATTCCAGCTCACAACCTGAAAGTCGGTGCCAATTATGCGTTCACACAGAAATTCTCACTCGGTGTGACTGCTTCTTATCATTCAAGCCAATATTACCGTGGTGATGAAGCCAATGTTGACAAGAAGATTGCCCATTACAAGGTTGTAAATTTACATGGCCGCTACAATCTGACTGATAACTTTGAGATCTTTGCTAAGGTCAACAATGTGTTTGACAGTGAATACAACACCTTTGGTCTCTATGGTGAGCCTGATGAGGCACCATTCTTACCTGCTGGTGTCGGTGAAGATCCTCGCTTTGTCGGTGCCGGTGCTCCGCGAGCTGGCTGGATTGGCTTTAAGCTGACCCTGTAAGTTCGATTTAAACTTCACAAGATTGGGCTGCCGTTGGCAGCCCAATTTTTTTCAGGAAAAATAATGAAAAACACACTGTTTACTGCTCTTATCGCACTACCATTGGCAGTGGCTGCCGAGCCATCAGACTATTTTGGAAACTGTATGTCGGCGGTGCTGGCGGAAAAGCCGGGACAGGTCATGAAAGTGGAATTCAAGCTGGAAGATGAGCAAGAGGTCTACGAATTCAATATTCGTGGTCTGGATGGTCATGACTGGGATTTAGAGTGTCAGAAAGCCAGCGCCGAGATTGTGGAAATCGAGAGAGAAGTCAGCAATCCCAACCATCCGCTGTTCAAGACCAATGTGAAATATAACGAACAGGAAGCGCGGGATATTGCCCTCGCGCTGCACCCTGGCAAGATTGTCGAAGTTGAATACGAAATTGAAGCCAACGGCAATTCAAGTTACGAGTTTGATATCGAGACCAGTCAAGGGTTTGAGATGAAAATCGAAATCGATGCTGCCACTGGTGAAGTGATCGAGACCAACAAGGAGCTCTGGCAAGTCGGTCTTGAGTAGATTGAGATGCCTCTCGTTACTGAAACTGTAAAGACAAATCCACCGCCTCTATATCCTTAGTCAGATTACCGACGGATATCCGATCCACGCCGGTTTCGGCAATGTCTCTGATTGTCTCCAGGCTGACCCCACCGGATGCTTCCAGCAAGGTGCGCTGCTCACTCACTGCCACTGCCTGACGAAGCTGATCCAGTTCAAAATTATCCAGCAGGACAATATCTGCACCGGCGTCCAGCGCCTGTTGCAACTCATCCAGGTTTTCCACTTCAACTTCAATAGCGACTTCAGCTTTCAGTGCCTGAGCCTGGCTGACTGCAGCTTTGATTGAGCCAGCCGCGCGGATATGGTTTTCTTTAATCAGAATGCCGTCATAAAGCCCGAACCGATGGTTAAAGCAGCCACCGCAAGTCACCGCATATTTCTGGGCAACACGCCAGCCCGGCAGGGTTTTACGGGTATCAAGGACTTTTACTGGCAGGCCGGCCACAGCCTCTGCGTAACGTTTAGCCCGCGTCGCTGTGCCGGATAAAGTCTGCAGAAAATTCATTGCCGTGCGCTCGCCGGTCAATATAGCGCGGGCAGGCCCCTGTAAGTGACAGATAACACTGTCAGCTTGCAGCGTATCGCCATCTTCAGCCAGCCACTCAATGCCAATCTCAGGTGACAGCTGGTTAAATACAGCTTCAAACCAGTCCTTGCCGCACAGCACGGCCGGCTGACGGGTGATTAAACTGGCGCTGGCGACAGCATCAGCAGGAATCAGATTAGCAGTCAGGTCCTGTTGACCGATATCTTCAAGCAGGGCAAGCTTGACCTGAGAGTCGATAAACGCGGCCGGGAGTGGATTTTCAATTGCCATGACGGGAATAACGTTGATTTAAAGCCCCATAGGTTAACGCGTGTCGACTGAATAATCTACGGGAGACCGGTTTTGAAAATTGACCATAGTCTGGGGCTTTGTATTGATGCAGCGCTGAAGTTGTCCCCCAACCATGATGAGCGGCCTGACCCTGCCGATATCAGCGGCATTATCATTCACAATATCAGTCTGCCACCAGGCGAGTTTGGTGGAGACGACATTGAAGCTCTCTTTCTCAACCAACTGGACTGTGACGCCCACCCATACTTTGATCAACTGCGTGATTTGAGAGTGTCATCCCATCTGTTGATCAAGCGTGACGGTGAAATGATCCAGTTTGTGCCGTTTTCAAGACGCGCCTGGCATGCCGGTCAATCCAACTGGCAGGGCAGGGAAAAATGTAATGACTTCACTATCGGTATTGAGCTGGAAGGCTGTGATGACATGCCTTTTGAAGACGCGCAGTACCACCGGCTGGCGGAAGCCATTCAGTGCCTCTGTCATCATTATCCTAAACTCAATTACGAGCGTATCACTGGTCATGAGCATATTGCACCGGGGCGGAAAACCGATCCGGGCCCGTTTTTCGAGTGGGATTATTTAAGACAGCTATTGGACTGACATAAAAAAAGCCGCCCGCAGGCGGCTTTTTCAAAGCATCGATATGGTTGCTTACTGGGTAATGGCAATTAGTTCGATGTCGAAGATCAGCGTTTCGTTAGGACCGATAAGCTGACCGGCACCACGTGGGCCGTAAGCTAGGTTAGCGGGCACCACAATGCGCCATTTACCGCCTTCCTTCATCATTTGCAGGGTTTCCTGCCAGCCCTGAATCACGCCGTTAACCGGGAATGTCGCTGGCTCACCACGCTCGTAGGAGCTATCGAATACAGTGCCGTCGAGCAGGGTGCCTTTATAGTGAGCAATGACTTTGTCTTCTGCACCCGGGGTAGCGCCATCACCTTCTTCCAGAATTTGATATTGCAGACCGCTATCAGTAGTCACCACGCCGTCTTTTTTGGCATTTTCAGCCATGTAAGCTTTGGCTTCAGACTGTTTCTCGTTCATCACTTCAGCCATTTCCTGAGCCTTTTGAGCCTGAAATTCCTGAATGATTTTTTCTGCAGAGGCTTGATCCAGTTGCGGTTGGTTACCAGCCATCATATCGGCAACACCGGCTTTGAAAGCGTCCAGTTCCAGCTCAACGCCTTCCTGCAGCATGTTTTGTCCAACCTGAATGCCGAAGATATAACTCAGCTTCTGCTTATCAGTATCTAAAGTGGCGGCGTGATCATCAGCCATTACATTTGCTCCAAATAACAAGGGTAAAAAAATCAGTGCTTTTAATTTCATTAAATCATCTCTCAGTTTTGGAATGAATAAATTGGAATTGGTATCAATGCGCTCTGCTGAATTTAGTACAATAGAGAGTTTTTAAAGTTCATCACCATACGCTAAATAAACGGAATTTTCACTGACGCGCTCATAATATCTGAGCAAAACACTTGGTTATTGGCTTAATTGATACTATAATAGTACCAATTAGGAGGTCAGCTATGCTGCGTATGGGAAAACTGACGGATTACGGCATTGTGCTGATGACTTACCTGGCGGCGAATCGTCAGCAGCAGCACAGCGCCCATGCCATTGCCGATGCGGTAATGGTGCCGCTGCCGACTGTCAGAAAAGTGCTTAAGTCTTTATCACACGGTGGTTTGCTCAATTCCGAGCGTGGCGTAATGGGCGGCTACAGCCTGAGCCGTGCCCCTGAAAAGGTGTCGGTGGCTGAAATCATCACCGCCATGGAAGGGCCCATTGCTTTGACCGAGTGCGTCAGCGATGAAAGCCATTGTGAACAGGAAACACACTGTGCTGTCCAGACTAACTGGACACGCATTAACAACGCGGTTTTCCATGCTTTGGACGAAGTGAAATTGTCGGACATGCTGGCACCGCAGAATGTGTCGGGCCTGAGCCCAATCAGATTTTACTCATCGGCAGCCAAGATGAGTGATGCAACAATACAGGATGGTGAGTTCCATGACTGATGAAAGTCAACAACTTGAATCGATTACACAGAAAGAATACAAGGCCGGTTTTGTTACCGATATTGAGGCAGACAGCCTGCCACCCGGTCTCAGTGAAGATGTCGTTCGTGAAATCTCCCGTATCAAGGGCGAGCCTGAGTTTATGCTGGAATGGCGCCTTAAGGCCTATCGCCACTGGCTGACCATGGAAACCCCGGAATGGGCCCACGTGCACTATCCGGCGATTAACTACCAGGATATCAGCTACTATTCAGCGCCCAAGAAAAAAGACGATGCACCAAAAAGCCTGGACGAAGTCGATCCGGAACTGCTGAAAACCTACGAAAAACTGGGCGTGCCACTCGACGAACGTGCCCGCCTGGCCGGTGTTGCCGTGGATGCGGTATTCGATAGTGTTTCTGTTGCCAGCACCTTCCAGGACAAACTGGCAGAAGAGGGCATTATCTTTATGCCTATCTCTCAGGCTGTTCATGAGCACCCGGAGCTGGTTGAACAGTACATTGGCAGCGTCGTGCCTTACAAAGATAACTACTACGCGGCATTGAACTCAGCGGTATTCAGTGACGGTTCGTTTGTCTACATTCCTAAGGGCGTACGTTGCCCGATGGAGTTGTCGACTTATTTCCGTATCAACGCCGCCAATACCGGTCAGTTCGAACGTACCCTGATTATTGCCGATGATGACGCGTATGTCAGTTACCTCGAAGGCTGTACCGCGCCGATGCGTGATGAAAACCAACTGCACGCCGCGGTGGTGGAGCTGGTTGCTAATGATCGCGCTGAAATTAAATATTCAACCGTTCAGAACTGGTACCCCGGTGATGAAAACGGCAAAGGTGGCATTTACAACTTTGTGACCAAACGCGCAGCCTGCCGCGGTGAGTCATCCAAAGTGTCCTGGACTCAGGTAGAAACCGGTTCAGCCATCACCTGGAAATATCCGAGTGTGGTCCTGCAGGGTGATAACTCGGTCGGTGAGTTCTACTCGGTTGCGGTCACCAACAACATGCAACAGGCCGATACCGGTACCAAGATGATCCACCTGGGTAAAAACACCAGCTCGACCATCATTTCCAAGGGTATTTCAGCCGGTCGTTCACAGAACGCTTATCGCGGTCTGGTCAGGGTCACGCCGAAAGCGGAAAACGCCCGTAACTATACTGAATGTGACTCGCTGCTGATGGGCGACAAATGTGGTGCTCACACCTTCCCGTACATTGAAGTGAAAAACCCGACAGCACAGGTTGAGCATGAGGCTTCCACCTCCAAAATCAGTGAAGACCAGTTGTTCTACTGTAAACAACGGGGTCTGGATACCGAGGATGCGGTATCAATGATTGTTAATGGTTTTTGTAAAGAGGTGATTCGCGAGCTGCCGATGGAGTTTGCGGTAGAAGCCCAGAACCTGCTTGGTTTGTCATTGGAAGGCTCGGTCGGTTAAACCCACCGAGACCCGATTAGGATTTCAGAGATTAGAGAATAGATATGTTAGAGATTAAAAACCTGCATGCCAGCGTAGGGGGCAAAGAGATCCTCCGCGGCATCAACATGACAGTGAATCCCGGTGAAGTCCACGCGATTATGGGCCCCAACGGTGCGGGTAAAAGCACCCTGTCCAACGTTTTGGCTGGCCGTGATGGCTATGAAGTGACGCAGGGTGAAATCATTTATAAAGGTGAAAACCTGATGGAGCTGGAGCCGGAAGAACGTGCCCAGCGCGGCGTGTTCCTGGCATTCCAGTATCCGGTGGAAATTCCCGGTGTCAGCAATATTTACCTGCTCAAAGCTGCCTTGAATGCGGTTCGCAAATACAACGGTCAGGATGAAGTTGATGCTATTGACTTCCTTAACTTGGTGCGTGAGCGGATGAAACTGGTGAAAATGGACGAGCAGTTCCTGCACCGTAACGTCAACGAAGGCTTCTCCGGCGGTGAGAAAAAACGCAACGAGATCCTGCAAATGGCGGTGCTGGAACCGGCTTTGGCCATTCTGGACGAAACTGACTCTGGTCTGGACATCGACGCTCTGAGAACCGTGGCAGAAGGCGTCAACGCGTTGCGTGCGGAAGATCGTTCGATTGTGATGATCACGCACTACCAGCGTCTGCTGGATCATATCGTGCCCGACTTCGTTCACGTTCTGTCGGAAGGCAAAATCGTTAAATCCGGTGACAAGGAACTGGCCAAGGAACTGGAGAAATCCGGTTACAGCTGGGTCCATGACGCACCGGAAGGTCAGACAGCATGAAACAGTTAACCGAGATCACAACCCCTTTCAGCGAGGTGGCGAAAACCGTCAGCTTGCCGGGTGCCGGACTCGACTGGTTAACGCAGTTACGCCAGCAGGCACTGGGCCTGTTTGAACGTCAGGGCCTGCCTGCTAAAAAGGTAGAGGACTGGAAATACACCTCGCTGTGGCAACTGAGTCGTGAAGGCTTCACCCATGATGCTAAAGCTTCAACACTGCAAGCCAGCGAAGTCGCTGATGCGGCAGTGCTGGAAGATGCCTATCGCGTCGTGATTGTGGATGGCCGCTTTAATGCCGAGTTGTCGAATATTGAAGGCCTTGAAAGCGGACTCACCATCAAACCAATGGCTGAAGCCTGGGATCAGGCCGAAAAGCTGCTGGGTCAGCAAATCGATCTGGATAAGCCGGGGCTTAATGCCCTCAATACTATGTTGATGCAGGATGGCGCTTATATTCATGTCGCGGCCGATAACAGCATCACCAAGACGATTGAATTGCTGGTGATCAGCACGGCTGATAATGACAGATTGGCCAGTCATCTGCGTCACCTGGTTCACCTGGAAACGGGTGCTAAAGCCACGCTGGTTGAAAACTATGTCAGTGTTGGCGAAACTCAGGGCTTTACCAATGTGGTGACTGAAGTGAACCTGGCTGACAATGCCAGCCTGAATCACTTCAAGTTGCAGCATGAATCACTGGGTCACTATCACATTGCTACGCTGGCCTCTAAACAGGCTGAAGGTAGTCAGTGGCACACCAATAACATTTCACTGGGCAGTAAGCTGGCACGCAATGATATTCACAGCCAGTTGCTGGGCGAGCAGTCCCATGTAACGCTGGACGGCCTGTATCTGGTGACCGGCGATCAGCATGTCGATAACCATACCCGTATCGATCATGCGGTGCCCAACACCACCAGTGATGAAGTTTATAAAGGCGTGCTTGACGGCAAAAGCCATGCAGTATTTAACGGCAAGGTGTTTGTGCATCAGGATGCGCAGAAGACCGACTCCAGTCAGAGCAATAAAAACCTGCTGCTGTCACGCAGCAGTGAAATCGACACCAAGCCGGAACTGGAAATCTACGCCGATGATGTCAAATGTGCTCACGGCAGCACAGTCGGACAGATCGATCAGCAACAGCTGTTCTTCCTGCGTGCCCGTGGTCTGGATGAGACGGCAGCCCGCAGTTTGCTGACTTATGCCTTTGCGGTGGATGTTTTGCAGCGGATCAAGTCAGAACCTATCCGTCAGGGCCTGTCCAATGTGATAGAGAAACGATTACCGAAAGGGGCGTGATTGCATGACACAAACCGAATTACAAACCATGGCCGAGTCGTTCAGCGATTTTGATATTGCTGCCATCAGACGTGACTTTCCGGTGCTTAACCAGGAGGTCAATGGTCATCCGCTGGCGTATCTGGATAATGCTGCCAGTAGCCAGAAACCGGTTCAGGTGATTGAAGCGGTCGATGCCTTTTATCGTCATGACAACGCCAATATTCACCGTGGTGTGCACAAGCTGAGTCAGCGTGCGACTGATGCCTACGAAGGCGCGCGTAGCAAAGTACGTGACTTTATGGGCGCCAAATCGGACAAGGAAATCGTCTTTGTCCGAGGTGCAACTGAGGCTATTAACCTGGTGGCGCAAAGTTTTGTAAGGCCACAAATCAAGCCGGGCGATGAAATTCTGATTAGCCACACCGAGCATCACGCCAATATCGTGCCCTGGCAGATGGTGTGTGAACAGACCGGTGCCAAGCTCAAAGTCATCCCGATGACTCAAAGCGGTGAGCTCGATCTGAGCGGGCTGGATGATTTGCTCAATGAGCGTACCAAAATCTTGGCGCTTGGCCATGTGTCCAATGCTCTGGGCACGGTTAACCCTATCAAGGACATGATTACCAAAGCCAAGGCTAAATCGATTCCGGTTCTGATAGATGGTGCTCAGGCTGTCCCGCACCTGCAAGTCGACGTGCAGGATCTGGACTGTGACTTTTATGTGTTTTCCGGCCACAAAATGTTCGCGCCTACCGGCATTGGCGCACTATATGGCAGGCAGGAACTGTTGGAAGCAATGCCTCCCTATCAGGGCGGCGGAGATATGATTCTGGCAGTCAGCTTCAGCCACACTGAATACAACACGTTGCCGTACAAGTTCGAAGCCGGTACACCACATATCGCTGGTGCTGTCGGTCTGGGCGCGGCAGTGGATTATATGCAGTCTTTGGGCATCGATAAGCTGGCAGCTTATGAGCATCACCTGCTGGAAATCGCTACCGCCGAACTGGAAGCACTGGACGGCGTTAGCATTATCGGCACAGCCAAAGACAAGGCCAGTGTTTTGTCATTTATGATTGAAGATGTGCATCCGCATGATATTGGTACTATTTTCGATCAGCAGGGCGTTGCTATCCGCGCCGGCCATCACTGCGCGCAGCCGGTGATGGAATTCTATGGCATCGCTGCCACAGCGCGTGCTTCCTTTGCTTTTTATAACACCGAGCAGGAAGTGGCCGCTTTGGTTGATGCCATTAAAAATACACAGGAGATGTTTGCCTGATGAGTGATTTACGCGATCTGTATCAACAAGTGATTCTGGATCACAAGAAAAATCCGCGTAACTTCCGCGAGATTGAAGACTGCAATCATATGGCGCATGGCAATAACCCGTTATGCGGCGATGCACTGGTGGTCTACGTCAAACTCAACGATGACGTCATTGAAGATGTCAGCTTTCAGGGCAGTGGCTGTGCGATCTCAGTGGCTTCGGCCTCACTGATGACCGAAATGCTCAAAGGCAAAACCATGGAAGAGGCCGAAACCCTCTACGACAACGTGCATAAAGCACTGACTGGCGAAGACGGTGGCGCGGAACTCGCCGGCAAGCTGGAAGTACTGGGCGGCGTCAAGGAATTCCCGGCCCGCGTCAAATGCGCCACTTTGTCCTGGCACACCGTGCATGCGGCGATGGACAACGAACACGATATTTCGGTTACTACAGAATAAGCAGGGCAGGACTATGAACGATCAATATCAAACCAGCCCAGATGCACTTAAAGAAAACATCATCGATGTGCTGAAAACCATTTACGATCCGGAGATCCCCATCAATATTTACGAGCTGGGGCTTATCTACAATATTGAAATCAGCAACTCCGGTAATGTGCACATTGATATGACATTGACGGCACCCGGCTGTCCGGTCGCCCAGACCTTTCCCGGTGATGTCGAGTCCCGAGTTATGGGTGTGCCCGGCGTCAAAAAAGCCCATGTCGAATTGGTCTGGGAACCACAATGGACCAAGGACATGATGACTGAAGCAGCGCAGTTGCAGTTGGGGATGTTCTAGACTTAAATCAGTCTTCACTGCAGGTACTCGTCCCCCTAGTCATTGCGAGGCCGAAGGCCGCGGCAATCCAGGCCCAGAGCTTAAATCAGTCACGGGTAGGTGTTGTCTATCCCAAGCCTAGAGTGTTAATCAAACACCGGACTAGACTGCCGCGTCACTCCCGTTCCTCGCAGTGACAAACCACGCTGATTTTCATATCTCCCGTCATTGCGAGGCCGAAGGCCGTGGCACAAAATCATCGGGAATGATTTTGAATTGCGAAGCAACCCGTCTGCGGGAGAGCCACATGGATGTGGCGAATAATCTAGGCCCAGAGCTTAAATCAGTCACAGGTAAGTGTTGTCTATCCCAAGCCCAGAGTTTTAACCAAACACCGGACTGGACTGCCGCGTCACTACCGTTCCTCGCAGTGACAAACCACGCTGATTTTCATATCCCCTGTCATTGCGAGGCCGCAGGCCGTGGCAATCCAGTCCCAGATCTTATTTAAGAAACCGGGCAGGAGTCTTACATCACAAGTCGTGTAAGTCACCCAAGACAAGCTCAATTGAGTGAAAACAGGCTATAGGAAATGTCAAAGCCAGAAGAAAAATACTGTGGGTGAAAACCACCCACAGTTGAGAACCTAATTTTGGTCTCGAAGGGGCTGTCATAATGACAGTCGAGTAATAAGCGAGATTATTAAGTAATCTCGCTGTCCATTCTTAACTCACATGTCCCCGGTGGATATAGGAAAAATTCCCGAATTATTTCTCGTCACCTCTCAACAAGAAAGCAAATTGGGTCACACAATTCACAAGAACCCCTGTATTTGGATAATTCAAAAACAGGACTTTTTCCTAGTGTGTGATTGAAAGCGCCCCACTAAGATTGACTGATTTTCAAGTTCATTAATGGGATTCGGTCAATGTCAGCGACAGAACTAGATTCAAATCAATCACCTCGTTCCTTGCTCGGTAACTTCAGTATTGCTGCTCTGGCATTGATGTGCCTAATACCGTTTCTGTCTCCCTACCATATGCCACCAATTGCCAGCTTTTATAATGAGTGGATGGCGGCGTTTTTCGCAGTGTTTGCCAGCATTTTCCTAATCAAAAACAGACAGGCTCAGTTTCAATTACCTGTTATGACTTTTGTTCCGTTGCTGCTGATGGTGCTGTTGGGCGTACAGATCGCAGTGGGCATGCCTGATTATTGGCAAAATCAGTTTATTGCGATGCTCTACCTGGGATTGTCAGCACTGCTTATTGTGTTGGGTGCCAATATGCGGCACTCATTGAGTCTTGAGAAGATCGTGCCGGTCATTGCCTGGTCATTTGCGACAGGTGCCGCTGTGATCATGGTTTTACTCTTTACTGGAAAGTTTATTCCTGACGAGAGTGTCTTAGCAGAGTGGGTTCTGGATGGTAAGTCCGGCAACATTGGGCAGGTCAATCACTTTTCCAATTATCTGGCGCTTGGCTTGGCATCTTTACTGTACCTGGGTTTGACAGGTCGAATAGGCCGAGCAGGACTTTTAGTAATTAGTACGCTTATACTTATCGGGCTCGCTCAGGGCGGACAACGTATGGCAATTCTCTATATTGCTCTACTGTCAGTCGGAGGATGGCTGCTGGCAAGAATAACAGTGTCATCAGATGAGCTTGCACTCAAGCCAATTAACCTGCTTTGGTTAATACCCGGATTTATTGCAGCTCAGCTTTTTGTGCCCTTTCTGACATTTCTGGAACCCGCATCAATGCCAGCCGAACGCCTGGTTAAAACCATGGGTACAGAATCCAGTCGTCTGATTCTGATTGAACAGGCCTGGCAGATGTTCAAGCAAAACCCATGGCTAGGAGCTGGCTGGGCAGAGTTGCCCTGGTACAACTTCAGTGTGACCGAAGCCTATCCCGGCCTCGATGGCTTATGGCACCACGCCCACAATCTGATTATGCAACTTCTCGCTGAAACAGGGATATTGGGGGCGCTGGTTTTAACTATCGGTATCATCTACTGGTTCCGAGAGCAGTTCTTCAACAGCCTTAGCCCCGAACGCTGGTGGTTACTGGCGCTCTTGTCTGTTATTGGTATTCACAGCATGCTTGAGTACCCACTCTGGTATGCCACTTTTCTCTGTATTGCCAGCCTGCTGCTGGGACTGGGTTCTGAAAAACCATTGCAACTGCGTTTTAATCTGGCCCCGGTATTTTTCCTGGTGATTTTCATCTTTTCTGCATGGTCTCTGGGAAGTCTGCAGACCAGTTATCACGAATTGGAATCGACATTGACTTCACTGCGTGAGGAAGGTCTGCCCCAGGCTGAGGTAGAGCAGAACCTAGATAAACTATATGAATTGCGGGCGAGTTCTGTCTTTACTCCCATTGCTGATAATTTTTTGGTGCGCGTGTTACCAAATCGTCCAGAACTATTAAAAGACAAGCTCTCGATCAGCCAACAAGTCATTGAGAACTGGCCGGGTAGAGTAGAAACCTATACCCATGCCTATTTGCTGGCGATGAACAACAAGCCGCTTGAGGCGCAAAACATGATTAGGATGGCGATCAAACAATTTCCTGAATACAGAGAGGCTTACCATAACTTTGTGTTGGCCCAGGTTTTTAAAAAGCAACAAAACCAACTACTACCTCTTTTGCTGATTCTGCAGGACCCCTACAAGGAAAAAGAGTGATGCAGTGGTACCAGGGCTAGGTAATGGCGCGTAATGATGGTTAGCAGAACCCATTAATCAGGTACAAAAAATAGACACATCAATTATTCAAAAACAGAGTTTTAAATTTCAGGAATTATTCCTATAGGGAAGCTTTCCTGATTCACCTAGTATCAACAATGACGAAATCAACCGGAGAGTGTCATAAGCATGAATGCTAAAGTCGATTCAGACCAACAGCCTGTTAAAGCCAAACTACTGGAGCTGGTGGATGACGTACTGGCGCATGATGGCTATGGCGATATTCGCGTTGAGGTTCGTATCTTAAAACGCCGTCAGAAAGAAGTGATTTTGCACTGCGGTAAACAATACCGCTATGTGATTGACTTCCCGGGTGAGCAGGGAGCAGCTTCCTCAAGAGAAGACGTTAACCCGGCATGATGGCAAAGAGTGTGAGCGGGTCACATCTCAAATTGATTTTTTAACCGATGACCAATAGGCCACAAGGGGTGGCTGAGGCGCAAACCTGAGAGAGATATAATGAACATCCAACAAATGAAAGCGTCAATTGCCAAGTTCCGCAAAGCGGACTTGTCTGTGATTAAAGATGAAAAACTGCGTGCTCAGGGCCAGAAGCTGCAAGGTAAAGAAAAAGGTTTTACCCTGCTGGAACTGCTGGTTGTTATTACTCTGATCGCGATTCTGGCAACCGGTGCGCTGATTGCCTATGAAGATGTGGGCGAGAATGCTGAAGCCGCTTCAGCAGGTAATGCTGCAGCCACACTGGACCGCGCGATTCGCACCTACCGCGCTGTTGAAAATGTCTATCCGAACCAATGGGACTTGTTGGTTGAAGACCAAGGTAGTGGCATGCAGTTCTCTGCGCCAATCATGAATGGTTTCCTGGCTGCGTGGGAGTTCCCGACTTCAGCTAACGGTGGTGACACAATCGCGACGGCTTTCCTGGACTCTGGTATTGAAGAACTGCAAATGATTTCGGCAGGTACTGCACTACCTCCAAATATTGCCCCTAACCGTTTCCATAACGAAAGTACAGGCCCTGCGGGCACTTCATTTGAGGCTGAATTTGAAGAGTCAGATGAATATCCATCTCACCTTTCTGTAGTGCCAAATGCAAACTGTGCTGATGTGGCCGCTAGTGAACCTACAAACTACCCTGCCGCCGCATTTGACGGCACTCCAGCCACCAGTAACATTTTCCAAAACCGTTATGGTGATGCGCTGGAAGCTGACGAATGTCACGCACTGGTTGCTTTAGGTTTCGGTGGTGACGCTGCCGCTTCTACAACCTTCAGTAATGTGGCTATTTCACAGTCACCGACCTATGTTCGTAACACTGGTAATGAAGATACCGAAGTGAATCCGGAAATTCATTATGCCCGTTACATTGGTTTGTTCGCGTTGGGTCAGTATGCTGACGAAAATGGCGAAATCGGTGACGGTGGTACTGAAGTCTGGACTTGGTATGACAAGCCTCAACTGGTCACCATTGTTACACCAGATGGTAAAAACATCGACCAGCTGACTTCGGAAGCACAACAATAATCTCACACAGAGGTTAATGTTGACGGAGGGGCGGGCTCTGCCCGCCCTTTCTTTATCTCAGAATGTTGTGCCAATACCTTTGTATTGCCAGAACGTTTTGTATTAACAGGAAGTGGTACTACGTCGAGGTGGGTGCTTTTAATGCAGCGCTGAATAATTAACAAAATCGGGAACAAGTAAATGTGGTTTTTATTGTTTGACCGACAACATAACAACACGAACAGGCGCCAGCCTGGACAAAGCGGCTTTACGCTGATAGAAATCTTGATGGTGATTGTGCTGTTGGGTATTGTCAGCATCGCTGCCATTAATGCCTTTGATGGTAATGAAGATCAGGCCCGTGAAAATATTACCCGCCTGGAGTTATCAGAGCTTCAGAAAGCTTTGCTGCAATTTCGCCGCGATAATCGTGAATTACCTTGCCTGGTCTATGTTGAATTCCCAGCCAACCAGAAATACACGCCGTTCATTTCACTGAGTGATTTTGCCAGTGATATGGATCGACTTCAGTTTAATACGCTTAATAACCCGACCGATCCTGCTCAACCTGATTCAGTGGCCACTTACGCCCAGTGGTGTAGTGACAGCCTGGAAAATGCATCCAATGAAGATGTGATTCAGTCTGATAATGCGCTGTCCATGTTGAATCAATTTCCTTTTCCACTTCAGTCCTCAAACAGTGATTTGTTGTGGAGTCAGGATACCCAAAGTGGCTGGAATGGCCCCTATATCAGCAAGGAAGCTTTAAAAGATGGCTGGGGAAACCCCTACAAGCTGTTAGACCCTGAGCTGGCTTATGACCAGCGTTATCGTTGTGCTGATGATGGTTCGGGCTACGAACGGTCGGCAGGCTTTTATGACTGTTTACCCGCACAGGACATCACTATCCCTATGTCGGCGGATTACCCGTTGGCCGGTAATATTGCGCGGATTGCCAGCAGTGGCCCGGATGGCATCTTTGAAAGCCAGACCAGTGAATATGATCTGCTTGGTACTGACCCTGATATTCCTGATGACCCCTGCGTTGCCTTGGGCGATGATATTGTCCGGTGTCTGCTGAATTGATGAGAAAGGGGCACAGGATGAACATCGCTGCTAAATGCCCTGCGCTTTGGAAGCAAAAGGGCTTCACGTTACTTGAACTGGTGCTGGTGCTTTTTCTTATCGGTCTGCTGGCGTCGGCAGGTTTACTGTTTACCGATAACCTCCGCGATGATGCGCAGTTTGATGAAACCCAGCGTCGGCTTGAGATGATCCGCAAAGCCATTATCCAGAGCGGCGAGCGTACGGTGAATAATCAACCGGAGTTGAGTGGGTTTGTGGTTGATAATGGCAGACTGCCTTATTGTCTTGAAGAACTGTTGTTTGTTGATACAACGGTGGCAGTAAGTGGCACTAATGAGGTCGAATCACCTTGTAATGACACAGGCGAACTGACTATCAAACAACCTGGTGTGACTTCTGACGGAATTCGTTATGGATGGTGGGGGCCCTACATTCAGGTTCAGCCAGATCAGGATGGCGGCCGTCGATTCCGTGACGGCTATGAAAATGCGTTTGTGAATGTGAGTGTTGTCG
Organism: uncultured Methylophaga sp.; assembly: GCF_947259025.1. Taxonomy (GTDB): domain Bacteria; phylum Pseudomonadota; class Gammaproteobacteria; order Nitrosococcales; family Methylophagaceae; genus Methylophaga. Next base: position 734,422 of record NZ_CAMYKO010000005.1, on the reverse strand, counting down.
CACCAGCGGCTATAGAAGAGAACTCAGGCTGGCTATGGACACTTAAAGCCTCAGATATGACTCCGCTCTCCAGCCCTGTGCAAGCTATTGATCCAATGGCTTACACATTGTCTGTATCAAGTGTGGGATTTGACCTGAACTCAAGCATGGATGACTACCCGCCAACTGGAAGTGAGACCTTGATCACCAGCGATGCATGGTTAGCACAGGATACATACACGGTAAGGTTCTTCAATGTTGATCAGACTACCGCGGTGTCGGGCATTCCTCTATCAGACCCAGCGTATAAGTGGACATTGACACTGGCTAATAGTGCCTCAAACTTCTCAACAGATGCTATTACCATAGCCGCCTCTTCAATACCGGCAGCTGGAAGTGGCAACAATGCGGTTGATGAAACAGCGACTTTTTCCAGTCGTATTCCAGCTGGTCATTACCGTGTTTCTCTGACTTGTGAAAACTCACCGGGCGATTGCGTCACCGAGAATGTGAGTACCCCATACCGTGTTATTGTCTTTCCTCGCCAACAACTGGCCCCAATTCGTTGGAATGTGAAACCAAGATGAACCTGAAGCAAATAACAGACAAACTCACTTCATTTAAAGCCGCCTCGGTGATGGTCTGCGAATGGACAGGTATATCCATGCAGGCTGCAATCATCACCCGGACAGGCAAAAAGTTGCAGGTTCAGGGCACAGCCAATTCAGATAACATTGACCCGACAGTGGCATTCAGCCAGGTATTGAGCTCACTTAAAACCCAGGGCTGGAAAGGCAATCACGTTATCGTTCTCACGCCCTCAGTGATGAGTGCCATGGTGGAGCTACCGGTTTCACCCAAAAAGCCCAAACCCGTGCCACAGATGCATGAACTGGTTCGCTGGGAAGTTGAGCCTTTGCTAATGCAACATCAGCAGCAGTGGACACTGGGGCAGTTGATGGAGTCCCACGGCATGCTCTCGGCCAGCCAGGTACTGGAAATCAACCAGACTCAGAAACGATACAAACAGGAAGGTATCAAGTCAGAGCATGGTTCTAAGCGTTTTGGTGAAGTCGCGCTGGAGTTGGGGCATGTCACTCGTGAACAGGCGCAGTCTTTGTTTGTTGTTCAGGACTGGCTGCGGGGTGAAGATGATGAAATCATGTGTGGCTGGTCGGCTCAAGGCGAGGTAGAGGATGCGCCCGGTGTCTGGAACTGGCTGACTACGGCCACCTATCAGTCATTACTGGATAAGTGGCAGGAGCTTTGTCAGGACTATAACCTGACGCTGGCTGGCTTGATGCCGCTTACCGGTAACAGTGTGGCACTGATTGAGCAGGCGGAAAAACACGTGGTGGTGCTGGAAACGACTGAGTTCATGACTACTTCCACCCATCTGAGACGACAGCAGATTACGTCGGTCCAGCACTATGCCAACCGCAGTGCTTCTATGCTCGATTCCTGTCTGGAAGTCTTTCATGCAGAAAACGCACAACATCCGGGCCTGGTGCTGGCGGCGCCACCAGACAGTTTGCCTGATTTAAAACGCAGTCTTTCTTCGGCGCTGGCCAATGAGCCGGCACTGGTGATGTTTGATCAGAAAGAGGGTGTGTCACCAGGTTTATTTGCCGCAGGCAGGTTATTTTTCGGACTTCGCGGTGCTCGCAAGATCAGCATGGTGCGTCCAGGCGGGCCGTTGCCAGCACCCATCCAGAGGCCAGAAGTGCAGGGCGGCCTACTGGTGGCGGGTCTGCTCTGTCTTATCATCGTCACCGAAGTGATCATGGCCGTCCAATACAGCGGCATCAGAGCCGAAAAAAAGGAAATTGATGAACGGGCAGAGGTATTGGACCAAGCTGTTGCAAGGATCGAAAAACAGCGCGCAGAAATTGAAAAACGAAAAGCTGAACTCGAACAGCAAAAAGAAAACCAGAGAAGAATGCAGGCCCGGTTGGAATTCTTCGGTAATGAATTGCCTGACAGAGCTTTGCTGGTTCAAGCGATGCTTGGGATTTTACAGAACAACACGACTGAACAGATTATCGTGAATCGTATTGATGAAATGGGCCGTAGAGTTGGCATTCAGCCACCCACTAATCCGCTTAATAAACCCGGTGTAATAGAAACCGATAATTTCAATATCGATGCCTGGGCTCTAACCGAGAGCGCGGCGCAGGAGTTTGTTCAGAATATGAAATTAGCGGTGACCGCCTGGGATATGGAAGTCAGAGATATTCAGGTTGTAGAAAAAACAGGGCCGATGAATCTGACCGGTTACTCTGTCTCCCTGAGTTTAGTACGAGTAGTACAAGCCGGCGCTGGTGAGGTGAATACGTTATGAACCTAAAGCAATTAAACAAACGTGAACGTATTCTTGCAGGCTGCATCATCGTCGTTATCGTTCTGGGTGGGTATGGCCTTATGCGACTAGACCCAAAGTACAGTGATATTCAGCGGCTTGAACAACAAAAGCAGGCAACCATAAAACGGCTTGCAACTATGGATATTCCGACAGAGCCGCAAGAGGAAGTTGAGGATATTAACAAAGAACTTGATGATCAGGAAAATGCTCTCCAAGCAATAAAAGATAGCGCTGAACAAGTAGAAACCACACTGGCCCCATTGGATTCTCAGGAGCTGAAAGTACGAATTTCTGAACTGGCACGCGATAGTGGTGTTCGTATTCGTGTTAACGAAGCACTGAGTCCGCCCCCTTTAAAAGCCAGCAAAAATCGGGAGTATGGAGAGATCATGCCGCCTGTTACTGCCGGCTGGATACCCCGTATGTCACCCGGATCGATGTTTCAACGCCCATTGCAGCGATTAGAACTGGATGGCAGTTACCTGGCATTGCGTCGTTTCATTCATGGGCTGGATGAACTGCCTTATCTGGTGACTGTTGTCAGACTCAACATTGATAAGTTAGCGATTGCACCACTGAGGGGCGGCTCTCAAATTCTTAAAACTGAACTGATATTGGCGCTATAAAAAGAACCAAGAAAAATGGCTGTCAGAGACGAACAACTTCTAAAGGCAAGTGTAGAGACAGGGCTGCTGGAGCAGTCAGTCGTCGACCAGCTGCGTCTGAAAGCACGGCGCGAGCGGGTCCCGTTGCTATCCAAGGTGTTGGCAGACTTTCGTCTCCCTTTATCGGCTCTGCATCGGGCATTGGCTCAAGACCATGGCTTGCGCTTCATCAATATGGCTGAGGCTAAGGTCAATCCTGTCTTAACTAAAAAAATGCCGTCCAGCCTGATCAGCCGTAAGCAAATGCTGGTCGTGAATCTCGGGGAAGAGCGGGTGCTGGTTATTAGTGATCCGGCCGATACCATGTCGGTTGATTCAGCACAGCGCCTGATTGGTGAGACACTGCCTGTTGCAATGACAGACCCAGAGCATTTGAGACTGGCTGTCAAAAAGGTCTTAGCCAACACAGCCGTGGCACAGGCGAACCAGCAGAGTGTGCCGGCAGCCACTGATTTGGTTGCATTGCTCGATAGAATCATGCGGGATGCCTATCTTAATCGTGCTTCTGATATTCACCTCATGACAGAAGAAGAGGGACTGCGAGTCCGCTTTCGGGTGGATGGCAAGTTGAATGATTATCCGTTGGAAAATGCGCCCGATATTGCTGCTGGTTTGATCTCAAGGGTAAAAGTCCTGGCTAGCCTCGATATTTCGGAACAGCGTATGCCTCAGGACGGTGGTTTCTCCTATTATATGCCTCCACCTGTCGATATGGAGTTCAATATCCGGGTTGCCACCGCGCCAACGCGTCTCGGTGAGCGGATAACGATGCGACTGCTTGGCAGTGAGAGCAGCACATTAACACTGACGGATCTGGGTTTTCTGGAGCATGACCTGAATGAGTTCAAACAAGCCATCAGAAAACCCTATGGCATGATCTTGCTGACTGGTCCCACGGGGAGTGGTAAATCGACTACGCTCTGTGCGGCACTGCAGGAGATTAACCAGCCTGATCTCAACATCATGACGGTGGAAAACCCCATCGAATATGTGATTGATGGCATCTCCCAGATTCAAACGGGGCCGAAAATCAATTTTGCCGACGCACTCCGATCCTTGCTCAGGCATGACCCTGATGTCTTGATGGTCGGTGAGATTCGTGACTCAGAAACAGCTGATGTAGCAGTTAAAGCCGCGATGACCGGCCACTTGGTATTTTCTACCTTGCATACCAATAATGCGGTCAGTGCCGTAACCCGATTGGTTGATATCGGCTGTGAACCGTTTTTGATTGGTTCAACCATGACAGCGGTCATTGCCCAACGTCTGGTCAGGCGTCTGTGCCGACACTGTGCCAAATCGAGACCAGCGACCAAAGAGGAGTTGGTTTTGCTGGGCAGGGAAGATGATGTAGATATCTATGAGCCGGAGGGTTGTGCAGTCTGCCAAGGGCAGGGTTATCGCGGCCGTCTAGGTTTGTTTGAAACGTTATGGTTCGATGAAAAGTTGGCCCGAATGGTTTCAAAAGGCGCTGATGAAGAAACACTGGAAGCCAGTGCCGGCAATGCCCTCAAGTATATGTGGGAAGATGGCTGTGACAAGGTGTTGCGTGGCCTGACGACGCTCAGTGAAGTGAAGAATGTCGCGGTGTTCAAACAGCGTGAGACGGCGGAGGTGAACTGATATGCCGATGTTCGCCTACCAGGCGCTGAGCCGAACCGGTGATGAACTCTCCGGTAAGATGCGGGCTGACAGCACTGGTGCGGTGGCTCAGGCCTTGCGTACGGAAGGTCTGCGAGTGTTACAGATTAAAGAACGTCGGTCGGGCTTTCTCGGACAGGATAACTTCAAAGACTGGCTAGCGACGCAGCGTTCTGTTTCTACCGATGCATTGATTTTCTTTTATCGCCAAATGGCATTTATGTTGAGGGCGGGCCTGCCTCTGGCGGAATGTCTTGAACTCGCCGCAACACAAATCAGCAGTCCAAGGCTCAATCTGGCCTTGAGAAAAATGCATGGTGATATAGAGGCTGGTAAGTCTTTATCGACCTCACTGCGCAAACACGATGATGTTTTCAGTGACATTGCTATCAACCTGGTCGTGGCCGGTGAAAGCACTGGTGAGTTGGATGTCATCATGGAGCGTCTGGCTGTGCATCTGGAGAAAAAATCCCAGCTGCGTAAGCAGATGATCAATGCGATGATTTATCCGGTGGTGGTCGTGTTGGCGGCCATCGGCGTGGCGGTATTTATGGTGACGATGATCATCCCCAAGTTCGCTGAATTTATTCAGGGGCGAGGTCGGCGGCTGCCAGACTCTACCCAGGCGCTGATTGATGGGGCTGCTTTTTTGAGGGAGAACGGACTCATCATCATTGGCTCTGTGATTGTTGCTATGATCCTGACATTTATTATTTACAAAACCTATAAAGGCAGGCGCTTAATTGACAGATTACTGCTCAGCACACCGATCTTCGGCAAGATGATTACTTACGGTTCAATGGCACAGCTGAACTGGGCATCCTCTATATTAATGCGCAGTGGTATCACGATTTTTGACTCTCTTAAAATTACTGCTGATTTGATTGCCAACAAGATTTATTCAGATAAGCTGAAACAGGCTTCTGACAGTGTTATGGCAGGCCGTGACCTGGCTAGCAGTATTACCCACCCCAAGATGCCGACTCTGGTCACTCATATGATCGCAATTGGTGAGAGAACAGGGTCACTGGATCGCATACAACAAGAGCTTGGTGTCTACTATCAGAGCCTCCTGGAGATTGCTATCAAACGGCTTTCAGCCATGATTGAGCCAGCCATGATTCTGGTCATTGGTGGCATGGTGGGCTTTGTTTATTATGCCTTTTTCCAGGCATTATTTGCCCTCGCGGCATGAAGGTGAAAGAAATGATTAATCAATTGAAAATATTGATATGTTTAATACTGTTGATGCCCATGGCGCTGATTTATGCCAACGGTCAATCCCAAGATGAGAATGTTGACGGCACCTTTATTCGTGATCCATTCACGCCCAGCCGTCTGATGTTCGAACAGGCAGGCGCTGAAGGTGCCGTTAACTATGATGTGTATGGCTTTCGACCAAATGAAGGTGGTGATATTGAAATTCCGACAATGCGTCTGAGAGGATTCATCACACCCGAGGGCTCTCAGGAGCAGTTGGCGTTGTTGGAAATTAAAGGCAGTGGCGTTTATATGGTTCGTGAGGGCGATGAAATCAATATTGACCCCAGACAGCCAGCCAACGCCATTCGTATCTCTGAAATTTCCCGTTTAAGTATCACCATTGAAACAGGCACGCTGGGGCGCATTCGCGTTTTAAGATAATTCTATGAAACTACAAAAAACAATCATACTTACAACCGCATTATTTGTTGCCGGAGCGGTTCAGGCAGGAGGAATTTCTAATACTCAGCCTGCTCAGACTGGTGTCGTTGAGTCACCTGTTCAGCCAAGAGTTGTGACTGCTGAAGACAACACCACAAAGATCACCGAGGTAGAGTTCAGTGGCAGTCAAATCAGTGATGTTGTCAGGACACTTTCCGAGCTCAGCAAGCAGAACATCATTGCGACTCCGGAAGCCGCCAACAAAACGGTGACCATTCATCTCAAAAATGTGAGCATCTTGGATGCGGTTAAATCCATTAGCCGTATCAGTGACCTCTGGTATCGCTATGATGAGGACACTGATACCTATCGCCTGATGACCCGTGAGCAATACAGTAAAGATCTGATTGTCAGAGAGAGCGAGAACATTGAAATCTTCCGTTTGCTTAATGCCAACGTGCTCATCATCGCGCAGGCCATTGAGGATTTGTTCGGCCAGCGAGTTATCCTTTCCTATGGTCTGCCGCCCGCGTCCAACAGTTTTGGCAATTCCGGCAATGGTACAACAGGAAACCGTGCGGGTGGTACCAACAGAGGCGGGAGCTTTGGTAGTGTACGAGGTGGTAATCGGAGCGTGCGTAACTCCAGCAGGGGCAATCGCTTTGGGGGTAGCCGTGGGGGCATCTCAGGCAGGTTCGGTCAGGGCAACCTCGCACAATCCGGCGCTCAGCTCGACAGTGATGAACTGACCGTTGACCAAGTTGAACAGCTGGCCCAGGCCATTGAGCAAAGCGGCCAGCGTAATGTTTCCCAGGAAGCCCTGCAGCAGGCCACTATCCAGTCTCAACCTATCTATGTCACGGTCAACAATGAGCACAATATGCTGATTGTGCGCTCTGATGATAAATCAGTGTTGGCTGGCATTGAGCAGCTTATTGATAAAATGGATATCCCGGTGCCGCAGGTGATGTTGGAGATGCGGATTCTGAGCGTGTTGCTGGGTGAAGATTTTGATTCGATATTCAACTTTGAAATTCGCGAATCGCTGCCCGGCGGCAATGATGCTGATACGCCGCTCAGGATAGGTAACAACGCCTTATTGAATTCGGGTACCTTCGTTTATCAGTTTTTAAATGATCGGCTCAGAATGAACCTTCAGTTCCTGGAAGAAAATAATCGGGTCAGGGTGCTTTCCAACCCGATGGTGGTGGCGTCCAATCATCGCCAGGCCGAGCTGTTTGTGGGTGAAGAAACACTGCTGACAGAAGGGTTTGAATTTTTCCCGGCCATTGTAGATAACGGAGTAGTGGTGCAGCCCGCCTATGTACAGGCGATTGTGAACCGTGAAGATATCGGTATTACCTTACGCATTACCCCCAGAATTAATGGCGATGATACGGTTGAACTGTTTATTGAACAGGAGAACTCCACTGTGAACCCTGGTGGGGGTGTGGTGCCCGTAACCGATGGTGAAGGCACGGTACAGAACCTGCCGGTAGATACGGTCGATACTGCGCGCCTCACGGGTACTGTGATGGCCAGAGATGGACTGACGGTAGCGGTGGGTGGTTTGATCCGCACCAGCACCAACAAAAATGAACGGAAAGTGCCTATCCTGAGTGAAATCCCGATTATTGGCCGTGCATTTCGTTCCACTCGTGAGAGTGAAGAAGAGACAGAAACGGTTCTGCTGATCACGCCGCGGCTGATGAATACACCAGAGGAAAGTGAGCAGCTTCGTCAGTCCGATAATCGTTTTTATCAGGATTACAACCAGCATCAGCCACCGATGCAGGATTTTGAGAATAAGTTTATCGATATTGAGAAGGCCGCTGAAGAAAGCGAGTTTATACCGACTGCTGAGCAGGCAGATGCATTCAAAGCGATGACCAACTATGCGGCGCAGATGAGCAGAACACCCGATGTGCAGCGTCCGGATAGCCAGATTTACCAGTCAGTCCGGGTGATTCCGATTGCTGCCGGTATGTTCTCTGAGCCTGCCATCAAGACTGTGCCACAGGAAAGCTGGCAGAAAGGCAGTCTGTACGTGACAGCCGTATCTTTGTTCAATCGCTCTGATAAAGTGATTCAACTTTCCAAAGAGATGCTGCGCGGTGACTGGTTGTCGGTAGCGATGGAAGCCGGGCAACTGGCGCCGACCGGTACCGATGATGCTTCATCAATGATTTACCTGGTGTCTGATCAACCATTTGATGATGTGATTACTGCGCTCAGCTCACCGAGGTAGTCTGGGATGAGCCTCCGCGGACTGATAAATGTCAGGATTATTATTGCTGTTATCCTGATTCTGACGCTGGGCGGCTTGTTGGCCATCTGGCAGGCCCGCCAGTCAGTTGAGGAAGAGGTCAACTCTTCCTTTAACCTGGCTTTGCAGATGATCGATCTGGGTTTTAATTACCCGGCCAGCCGCGTGGTCAGTGAACAGCACTGGATGCGTCAGCTCAGCACCATTCAGAAAACCCGCCATATTCACATTACGGTAGTGAAGGACGACGGCTCGGAAAGTGAGTGGCTGACCGAACAATCTGAGCCGGAGCTGGAAAATATGCCGCCATACTGGTTTAAAAAGGCGGTGACTTCTGAATATCCTTCTGCTAGCTACAACATTAACTTGATGGATGGCAGCAGCCGGACAATCATTATTCGCGCTGATCCCATCGACGAAGTGGCTGAGGCCTGGGCCGAGTCCAAGGCCTTTTTCTGGTCAATTGTGCTGATGATGACCTTTATCTTTGTGGCCATTAATATCGTTTTCCAGTCTATGCTGAGAACCGTCCATGCCATCCTGGCGGGCTTACGGCGGGTAGAGAGCGGCGAATACGGTAAAAAACTGCCTAATTTCAGAATCAGCGAGTTTGATGCCATCGCTACCGAAGTGAATAACCTCTCTGACGCGCTGGACAGTGCACGGCGCAGTAATCAGGCACTGGCAAGACATACCATGCATATTCAGGAGAATGAGCGTCAAACCATGTCGCGTGAGCTGCACGACGAAATGGGCCAGTCACTAACCGCAGTGAAGGCGATGGCGGTTGCTACTAAGCAGCCTCAGGCCAGAATTCCGGATATTGCCGATTCGATTATCGAGATTTGTAACCACCTGTCCGGTGTGGTCAGATCAATGATGCGAACTCTGCATCCACTCAGCCTCAGCGATTTAGGCCTTTCCGCTACCCTGACAGATCTGGTCAACGAGTGGCTGCGGCGTAATCCTTCGCTCAAAGTCGAACTTGACTACGATGAAACCATAGACTGGTTGGATCATGAGGTAGCGATACATGTCTATCGGATTGTGCAGGAATGTCTGACCAATGTAGTGCGACATGCTGAAGCAACCCGTGTTGATGTCGTTATTCGCCGTCAGCTGCATAATATGAAGCCCTGGATTGTGATCCGTGTTGAAGATAACGGCAGCGGCGGTAGCGCCGAGGGCGAGGGCTTCGGTATTCTGGGTATGCGAGAACGTGTGGAAAGCATGGGCGGTCATTTCAAATTCGACTCTTTGCCGGGCAAGGGTGTCAGAGTCAGGGCCTCAATGCCGTTTATAGAGAAACAAGATGAAAAATAATGATATCAGCGTGCTATTGGTCGATGATCATGAAGTCGTTCGCGCCGGTTTCCGTATTCTGCTGTCTTCCCAGCCATTTATCGGTGAAATAAAAGATGTGAACCGTGGTGAACTGGTCTCACAGGAATACGAACGTCTGCACCCTGATGTGGTGGTGATGGATCTTTCAATGCCCGGTATTGGCGGCCTGGAAACGATCCGTCGCCTACATAAACAAGACGCAGGGGCAGCCGTACTGGTTTACAGCATCCATGATGAAGCGATCTACGTCGAGCGCGCTTTGCAGGCCGGTGCTATGGGTTATGTGAGTAAAAACAGCGCCGCCGAAGTACTGGCTGAAGCCGTAAAAACTGTGGCCAGCGGTAAGCAGTATATTGAACAGCAACTGATGCCTGAGGCCGACGATGTGCGCTATGTTGATATCGAGCACTACCGACAGACCGTCGCCTCTTTGTCACCCCGTGAGTTTGATGTGTTCTGCCGACTTGCCCGCGGGATGACCGCGCATGCAGTCGCCAATGAACTTCACCTGGGTTATAAAACCGTAGCGAACTACAACACCCAAATCAAAAGCAAGCTGAGAGTGAACACTGCAGCTGAGCTAGCCAACATTGCCGTAGTGTTAGGCATCATCAAACCTTAGCGACTATCGTTATATTTTATTCAACTCACTGTAATTGCTGTTTTTTTAGGGAATAAAATTTTTTAACTTTTCTCTTGAAAAGCCCTCAAGCCGACCCTATTTTAAAAATCAGAAAGACATGTCTCTCTGATTAATTCGGTTTTTTTGGAGGGTATACTATGGCAATACAACGTTACAGACCACTCAGCCTGCTGGACGAATTGCAGCGGGAAATGAACACCATTTTCCATACTCCAGCGGTAGAAAGCAGCTTCAACAGCGAAGAATGGAGCCCGGCCGTGGATATCAGTGAAGATGAAAACGGCTTTACCATTCATGCCGATCTGCCCGGCGTTAAATCCAACGATATTGAAGTCACTGCTGAAAACGGTGTGCTGACCATCAAAGGTCAGCGTGAAAGTCACAAAGAAGAAGACAAGGACAATTTCCGCCGTATTGAACGCTTCAGCGGGCAATTTATGCGCCGATTCACTTTACCGGAACGCGCTGACTTACAAAATATCACCGCACACAGCCGTGATGGCGTGCTGGAGCTGACGATTCCCAAATCAGCAGAAGGCAAACCCAGACGGATTGAAGTGAAAGTCGATTAACAGAACCATGCCTGGCAGCCATGCGCTGCCAGGCTCTTGCTTCACTTCAGCTACGCCCCAGCCCTGTCATGTTGAGCGAAGCCGAGTCATCTTCAAGACCTGGGGCAGAGATGCCTCCGCTGCGGTCGGCATGACAGTTTCCGGCCTTTCAGCCTCTAGGTGCGTATATAGCCTTGGTTGTCATGCTGAGCGGTGCCGAAGCATCTCTGCGGCTTGGGATGTAGTCCGGTCGACATGACAATTTTCTGGCCTGTCAGCGTGCTTCAGGATGACAGATACAATTTGTCATGTTGAGCAAAGCCGAAACATCTCCCCCTGACGCTTAAAACAGCAGCCCCAATCCAGCCTTGCTTTTTCTGACAGTCAACGGTTTATACTGGACTCACCACGTGTTGCAGTAATCACAAGGAAGCGCGTTTGATGAGTCATAATAACCAGGATCCCGTTTATATTTCCTATGCCGGTCCGGCGCTGATGGGCACCTCGCTGCTCAATAAAGGCACAGCCTTTACTGAAGAAGAGCGTCATGATTTCAACCTGAGAGGTCTGGTACCGCATCATTTTGAAACCATCGAAGAGCAGGCCGAGCGAGCTTATCTGCAGTATTCCAGCTTTGATGAACCGATAAACAAGCATATCTACCTGCGCACCATCCAGGATACCAATGAAACCCTGTTTTATTACCTGGTCGAGCAGCATCTGCAGGAAATGATGCCCATTATCTATACCCCAACGGTAGGGGAGGCCTGTGAACGGTTCTCGCAGATTTACCGCCGGGCGCGCGGACTGTTTATTGCCTACCCGGACAGGTTTCGCATCGATGAAATTCTGCATAACGCCACCAAGCGTCATGTCAAAATTATCGTGGTCACGGACGGCAGCCGTATCCTGGGTCTTGGCGATCAGGGCGCTGGTGGTATGGGGATCCCGATTGGAAAGCTCTCCCTATATACCGCTTGTGCTGGCATCAGCCCGGCTTATACATTGCCGATCACGCTGGATGTGGGCACCGATAATGAGGAACTACTGGAAAACCCCATGTATATCGGCTGGCAGCACAGGCGTATTAATGATGAGCAATATCTGGAGTTTGTTGATTTGTTTATCACAGCGTTACAAAAGCGCTGGCCTGATGCGTTGCTGCAGTTTGAAGACTTCAAACAAAGCAAGGCGCTGCCATTGTTACGCAAATATCAGGATAAAGTCTGCTGCTTTAATGATGATATTCAGGGCACGGCTTCGGTCACGGCAGGCTCATTGCTGGCAGCCTGCCAGGCCAAACAGGAGCAGATTAGTGATCAGACTATTGTGTTTGTCGGTGCCGGCTCCGCGGGCTGCGGTATTGCCGAACAACTGATTAAGCATATGTGCGCGGAAGGACTGGCAGAGGATGATGCCCGCGCCCGCATTTTTATGGTGGACCGTCAGGGGCTGCTGCTCCGTGAGCAAGCCGGTTTATATGACTTCCAGTTACAACTGGCCCAGAATGCCGCTTTGCGTCATGACTGGGATATCCAGGAGGAAAATATCAGCCTCCAGCAGGTAGTGGATAAAGCTAAGCCCACGGTGCTGATAGGTGTATCCGGTCAGGCCGGGCTGTTTACCGAAACATTAATTAAAACCATGCATAGTCACTGTCCACAGCCGGTGATATTCCCGTTAAGTAATCCGTCTAAAAAAGTTGAGGCCCATCCCGCCGATTTGGTGGCATGGACACAGGGGCAGGCCCTGATAGCCACAGGCAGTCCCTTTGAGTCGGTTGAATATCAGGCACGCCAATACCCGATTGCACAGTGCAATAATAGTTATATTTTCCCGGGGATCGGTCTGGCGGTGGTCGCTGCCGGTATCAGCCGCATCACTGATGAAATGATGATGGTGGCCAGTCAGGTGTTGGCGGATGCATCGCCGCTGCTGCAAGAGAGTGGGGAAGCCTTGTTGCCGTCACTGGGTGATGTGGCAACACTGAGCAAAAATATTGCCTTGGAAGTAGGGAGGCTGGCTCAGCAGCGAGGGCTGGCAGCGGCCTGTACAGAAGCCGAGCTTGAAACGGCGATTGAGGAGAATTTCTGGTTGCCACGTTACCGCTCATACCGGCGGGTCAGTACTTAAAAAAACCTTTTCCATATACTCCTTGTCAGTTGAGATGTGTTATAGGAAAAATTCCTAAAATTAACCAGGACTGTTATACTGCATGTACGAGTTCGATCATTGCTCTTGTGGGTAGAGGGTGATCTTTTTTCAGATCATTCATCTCTAAAAGGAGCTTAACTATGAAAAACACAATGCTGAAAGCCATCCCTGCTGCTATTGCCATGACCATGGCACCAGCAGCTTTTGCCGATCATGACAACTATGATCTGGATGATGTCCGTGACTGGAACATTGTGAAGATTGAAACCTGCCTGGATGCGGCGCTGGACACCATTCCCGGTAATGCCCGCAAAGTCGAACTGAAAATGGAAGGCGACGACCCGGTATACGAGTTTGATATTGAAGCTGAAGCCGATGGCAACACTTACAATGTCGAGTGTAATGCTGAAGAAGGTTTCATCACTGAAATCGAACGTGAAGTTGCTGCTGATGACCCCACCTTCAAGAAACTCGCTAAAATTTCCCAGGCTGAAGCTCAGGATTTTGCTTTGAGCATTCATCCGGGTGAAGTGGTTGCCTCAGAAATGGAAGTGGGTTTTGATGGCGACGCCACTTACGAGTTCGATATTCAAAGCGTTCATGGCTATGAAGTGAAAGTCGATGTAGATGCCACAACCGGCGAAATTGAAGAAGCCAATATCGAACTTTATGAAATCGGTATGGAAAAAGAATAAGCCTTTTTCTGACTACTATAAAAAAGCCGCTGAATTTTCAGCGGCTTTTTTTTTGCCTGTTATTGCGAGCCGTAGTCGAGGCATTTTTATCTCAAGCCGGAAAGATGTTTCGGCTCCGCTCAACACGACGGTGGGGTAATGTGCTCAGCATGCCGATAACACATGAAGCTGTCATGTCGACCGGAGTGGAGGCATCTTTATTCCAAGCCGTATAGATGTTTCGGCTGCGCTCAACATGACATCGGGGTAGTGTGCTCAGAACCGTTCCGATAACACATGAAGCTGTCATGCCGACCGATAGCGGAGGCATCTCATGCCATGCGGTTCGTCTACAGCCCAGCTTTAAGCCCCCAGCGCGGCTAACTGCTGTTCCAGCTGCTGATAGGCCTGCTGCATTTCAGCGAGCTTTTCACGCTCTTTGGCCACCACTTCTGCTGGCGCTTTGTTGACATAGTTGTCATTGGACAATTTGCCGGAAGATTGTTTGATGACCTTATCCAGCTTGCCCATTTCCTTGTTCAGACGAGCGATTTCAGCGTCTTTATCGATCAGGCCTTCCAGCGGGATCAGGATCTCCATTTTCCCGACCAGCGCGGTGGCGGCTGCCGGTGCCTCGCCTTCAAGCAGTTCGATAGACTCCAGGTTAGCCAGGCGGCTGATGAAATTACGGTTATTGTTAAGTTTTTGCTGATCATCAGCCTGTGCATCTTTCAGCAGCACCGGCAGCGCTTTTTTCGGTGCAATATTCATTTGCGAGCGAATAGAACGGATACCGGTAATGAAGTTCATCACCCATTCCATTTCAGTGACCGCGGTGTTATCAATCTTGCTGTCATCGGCAACCGGGTAGGGCTGGGACATGATGGTGTCGCCGGATTTGCCTGCCAGCGGGGCAATGGTCTGCCAGATTTCTTCGGTAATAAACGGCATAAACGGGTGGGTCATGCGCAACGTCGCTTCCAGCACCCGGACCAAAGTGCGGCGGGTACCGCGTTTGGCTGCGGCTGAGGCCGTATCGCTGGTCAGTACCGGCTTGGACAGTTCCAGGTACCAGTCACAGTAGTTGTTCCAGATAAACTCATAAATGCTTTGCGCGGCATGGTCAAAACGGTAAGCATCCAGGGCGCGAGTGACGTCCTGTTCTGTGCTCTGCAACTGGGAGATGATCCAGCGATCTGCCAGGCTCAGCTCGACCTCGTCATTATCAACACCGGTATCCTGACCTTCGGTGTTCATCAGCACGTAGCGGGCGGCATTCCACAGCTTGTTACAGAAATTACGGTAACCGGCGATGCGGTTCATATCAAAGTTGATATCGCGGCCGGTAGAAGCCAGCGAGGCAAAGGTAAAGCGCAGCGCATCAGTACCGTGGCCTTCAATCCCCTCCGGAAATTCCTTACGTGTGGCTTTTTCAATCTTCTCAGCCAGTTTGGGTTGCATCATGCCGGCGGTGCGTTTCTGAACCAGGGTTTCCAAATCGATACCGTCGATGATATCAATCGGGTCCAGCACATTGCCTTTGGATTTGGACATTTTGTGGCCGTGGGAGTCACGCACCAGACCGTGAATATACACTTCCTTGAACGGCACATCGCCAAGGAAGTGAATACCCATCATCATCATCCGGGCCACCCAGAAGAAGATAATGTCAAAACCGGTGACCAGTACATTGCCGGGGTACCAGGTTTTGACCGCTTCATCCTCTTTGGGCCAGCCCAAAGTTGAGAATGGCCACAGGGCGGAGGAGAACCAGGTATCCAGTACGTCTTCGTCCTGGGTTAAAGCGATATCGTCAGCCAGCTTATTTTCTGCACGCACTGCGGCTTCATCGTTACCGACATAGACATTGCCGTTATCGTCATACCAGGCCGGAATGCGGTGCCCCCACCAGAGCTGACGGGAAATACACCAGTCCTGGATATCACGCATCCAGCTGTAGTACATGTTCTCGTAGGACTTGGGTACAAACTGGACTTTGCCGGTTTCTACCGCTTCGATGGCGGGTTTAGCCAAAGTCTTGGCATCGACATACCACTGATCGGTGAGCATCGGTTCGATAACCACACCGCCGCGGTCACCATAAGGCACGGTCAGTTCATGGTCCTTGATTTCATCCAGTAGCCCGGCTGCTTCAAAATCAGCGACGATGGCTTTACGCGCTGCGAAGCGCTCCATGCCCTGATAAGACTCAGGAATGCGGGCTTCAACCTCATTGTTGGGGCTACCATCAGTATTAAATACCTGCGGCACATCGCGCACATCAGCATTGAGGGTAAAGATATTGATCATGGGCAGGCCGCAGCGCTTGCCGACTTCATAGTCATTAAAATCATGCGCCGGGGTGACTTTGACCGCACCGGTGCCTTTTTCCATATCGGCATGTTCATCAGCCACCACAGGGATGCGACGGTTGACCAGGGGCAGCAGAATATCTTTGCCAATCAGGTCTTTGTAGCGCGGATCTTCCGGGTTAACAGCGACGCCGGTGTCACCCAGCATGGTTTCAGGACGCGTAGTGGCCACGACAATATAATCTTTGCCTTCGCTGGTTTTGAGACCATCCGCCAGCGGGTAGCGCAGATGCCACATATGACCTTTCTGTTCGCGGTTTTCCACTTCCAGATCGGAGATGGCGGTATGCAGCTTGGGATCCCAGTTCACCAGGCGCTTGCCGCGATAAATCAGGCCTTCCTGGTAGAGTTTGACGAAAACGTGTTTGACCGCTTCGGACAACTCATCATCCATGGTGAAGCGGTTACGCGACCAGTCCAGCGAGGAGCCGAGGCGACGCAACTGACGGGTGATATTGCCACCGGATTCTTCCTTCCACTCCCAGATGCGCTTAGTGAAATCCTCGCGGCCCAGTTCATGGCGGGTCTTGCCTTCACCATTGACCTGACGCTCCACTACCATCTGGGTGGCGATACCGGCATGGTCGGTACCCGGCTGCCAAAGGGTGTTATCACCTTTCATCCGGTGGTAGCGGGTCAGGGTATCCATGATGGTGTTGTTAAAACCATGGCCCATATGCAGGCTGCCGGTGACATTGGGGGGCGGCAGCATGATGCAGTAGGGGCTACCCTCACCGCTGGGCTTGAATTCACCGGCCTGTTCCCATTTTTGATACCAGCGTTGTTCGATCGCGTCAGGGCTGTATGTTTTTTCCATCTTTGCAGTTCAGATCAGTCGAGAGATAAGCGGTGCATTATACCTGTTGTGAACAGTCCTGTTTACCGCCGATGTTGTGGTTTTGTTCGGGGGAGGAGAATTCAGATTGAGTGGGTGTCGAGCTCGTAGCCACGCTGTTTATAGAATTTGTAGCGCTCGCGGCCTGCCTGTTTGATGTGGTCGTTGTCATCAATGATTTCGGCAACCCGTTCAAACTGGCTGAAAAACAGTGGCTGCTGCTGGGTCAGATTGACCAACACATCCATCAGCCGCGGCGGGGTGTTATCGCCATGTCCAATCAATACCGGGCTGTCGCAGTCGCTGTCGTTTTCAATAATCTGATGGGGGACAAAGCTGTCGGGACGAATAGCCCACAAAGCCGAATCAATGTCGGCACTGTGGTCAGCATTATCAGTATGAATATAAACCTGCTGGCCCTGATGATAGGCCTTTTCAACCAGGCGGCAGGCAAAAGCCTGCCGCTGTTCGGCTTCGGTTGATTTGAGCAGGTAAAAGCTGACGCGGGTCACGTTCAGCCTTGCGCTTCAATTTTGTTCAGCAGGAACTGTACCAGCAGGGGCACCGGACGACCGGTGGCCCCCTTGGCTTTGCCGCTATTCCAGGCGGTACCGGCAATATCCAGATGCGCCCAGTTGAACTTTTCAGTGAAGCGCGACAGGAAACAGCCGGCGGTGACACTGCCTGCTTCTTTACCGCCAACATTCGCCATATCAGCAAAGTTACTGTCCAGTTGCTGCTGGTAGTCATCCCAGATGGGTAACTGCCAGGTGCGGTCATAACTGTCGTTACCGGCCTTGATCAGAGAGTCAGCCAGCGTTTGATTATTGGCCATCAGACCGGTGGTGACACTGCCCAGCGCAACAATCACCGCGCCGGTCAGGGTGGCGATATCGATCACGGTATCTGGGTCAAAGCGCTCACTGTAGGTCAGTGCATCACAGAGGATCAGGCGGCCTTCAGCATCGGTATTAAGGATCTCGATGGTTTTACCGGCCATGCTGGTGACAATATCGCCGGGTTTATTGGCATCACCATCAGGGAGGTTTTCCGAGCTGGGCACAACACCCACCACATTAATTGGCAGGCCCAGTTCCGCCACGGTTTGAATGGTGCCAAAGACACTGGCAGATCCACACATATCGTATTTCATTTCATCCATGCCCGGCGCCGGTTTAAGTGAAATACCGCCGGCATCAAAAGTCAGGCCTTTACCGACGAGCACGACCGGTTTAGCATCGCCGCCGCCCTTGTATTCCATGGTCATCAGCTTGGCCGGTTCACGACTGCCGCGTGATACGGACAGCAGCGAGCCCATGCCCAATTCTTCCATTTGCGCTTCATCCAGAACCGTGGTGGTCACGGAATCAAATCGCTCGCCCAGGCTGACAGCCTGTTCTGCCAGGTAGGTCGGAGTGCAGATATTGCCCGGCAGGTTACCCAGCTCTCGGGCGAGGTTCATACCGCGGCCAATCGCTGCGCCTTGATCAACCGCCTGACCAAATGCCGCCGTATCGGTTTCTTCGCCGACGAAGCTAAGTGTATTGAGCGGTTTTTCAATCGGCTTGTTTTCGCTTTTGGTGTGGGTGTAGCGATATAGCGCAGTTTCGGTGTTGAGCGCGGTCTGGCGCACTTTCCAGGCACCGCTGCGACTGCCCAGTTCGATTTCCGCCAGACAGCAGACTGCAGACTGAGCACCACTTTCGTTCAGGGCCTGAGCCATGGCGGTGGTCGCGGTGTTGAAGTCGTTTTCTGTGGTTTTACCTTTTTTGCCTATACCCAGTAGCAGAATCCGCGGGCTTTCAATGCCATCGAGATGGTGCAGGAACAGTGTCTGGCCGGGTTTACCGGTGATATCGCCGCCATCAATTACGCGCTGGACAGCGCCGCGGGTGTCTTCGTCAAGTTGCGCAGCAGCCGGGCTCATTTCGCCATCCTGATAAACGGCAACGACGAGACAGTCAGTCGCCTGCGATGCCAGCGCATCGGTAGTTACAAAATACTGCATGGATTTCTCCTGTAGGCATGAATTAGTTTAGACTTCTTTGAATTCGAATCTGATTGTGCCAAAAACAAACGTTTTATTCTAACCAAGACTCGCCTTTAATGCTCATCGTTCCCCGACCACTGACTGCCTGGCTGACGACACTGGATCGCTACCTGCTGAAGGAGTGTGTTATTAACCTGGTGGCCGTCACCGGTGTGTTGTGGCTGATTTATGTGTCCACCCGCTTTGCCCGTTACCTGGCCGATGCGGCCGTGGGTAATATGCCGGCAGATGTGATTTTCAGCCTGCTGGGGCTGAGTTCGCTGGGGGCTTTATCGATTTTGCTGCCCATCGGGGCTTTCCTGGCGGTGATGCTGTCGCTGGGGCGGATGAGTTCTGATAATGAACTCACGGTGATGGCGGCCTGTGGCATTTCCAGGCTACGCATCATGCGCAATGTCATGCTGTTTGCCGGTACAGTCGCGGTGATTGTGGCGGTGCTGGCGCTTTTTGTCGTTCCCGGCGCTTTATCGGATCGCTACCAACTTCAGGAAAAAGCCAAGATCTCCGCCAACACCACCGGGCTGATTGCCGGTAGCTTCAAGGAGAGTGAAGAGGGCGACTGGACTTTTTACTCGCAGGGTTTGAGCGCCAACAAGCAGTTTATGGAAAACGTGTTTATCGAGATCCAGCGTGACGACAAGCCACTGATATTCCGTTCGGAAACCGGGCATTTCGAAATTGATCAGCAAAGCGGGGATAAGTTTCTGGTATTGGAGGATGGCTATCGTTATGAAGGTAAAGCCGGTGACCAGGACTTTACCATTGCCGAGTTCGGCACTCACAGCCTGCTGATCGAAAAAGGTCAGCAGGGCGAAGTTCGTGAGCGGCATAAAGCGCTGCCCACTGCCGAACTGCTGGAGCGGGGTGAGCCGCGTGATATTGCTGAAGTGCAGTGGCGAACGGCAGCAGCTTTAATGACCTTGTTGTTGTGTTTGCTGGCGGTGCCACTGGCCAATGCCGGACCGCGGCAGGGCCGGTATGCCGGTTTTGTGCCGGCGGTGTTGGTCTACATCATCTACAGTAATCTGCTGGCAGTAAACAGGGCCTGGGTGGCCAAGGCAGAAATGCCTGCCTGGCTGGGCGGAATTTGGGTGCACCTGTTAATGCTGGTGGTCCTACTGCTACTGTTAAACCGTCAGCCGCTGAAACGTTATCTGAACCGTCGCAAAGCCAGCGTGGAATCCTAGATGCGCATTTTATCGAAATACCTCGCTCAGAATATCCTGGCCAGCACGGTGCTGGTATTGCTGGTGTTGCTGGCTTTATATACGTTCATGGACTTTATCACCGAGCTTGATGACCTGGGTGAAGGCAGCTACGGTTTACTGGAAATTCTCCGCTATATCGGCCTCACCATGCCTAAGCGGATTTATGAACTGCTGCCGATTGCGGCTTTACTGGGCAGCGTGATTGGCCTGGGGAATCTGGCCAGTCAAAGTGAATTGGTGGCGATGCGGGCGGCCGGTTACAGCCTGGCCGATATCAATAAGGCGGTGATTGTTGTTGCTGTTTTACTGATGCTGCTGGCGCTGGTTGTGGGCGAAGGGCTGCGACCACTGACTGAACAATCAGCACGCCAGCTCCAGTCGGTGGCACAGACCGGCACGGTGGGCTCACGCTCCGAACATGGTTTCTGGACCCGGGACGGCAATCACTTCAATCACATTGAGCGGATCAACGGTGATGGTAGTTTTTCCAATGTGCAGATCTATGAGTTTGATGATAAGCATCGTCTGCGGGTTGTGACCCGGGCTGCAACGGCTGAGTACCAGCAGGACAGCTGGATTTTAACCGATGTGGTGCAGAGCAATATTGATAAAGCCGGGGTCAAGGTGCGTTCGGTTAATCACGCCCGCTGGCAGTCACAACTCAACCCCGGCATGGTGAACATCGTGGTGGTGCCACCGGAGTTTTTACCGGTGTGGAGTCTGCTCGAATATGTGCAGTATCTGAAAGACAATCATCAGTCGGTGGCACAGTATGAGCTGGCATTCTGGAGCAAGCTGATGATGCCGCTCAGCACCGCAGTGATGGTATTACTGGCCGTGCCGTTTGTATTCGGTCCTTTGCGAACGGCACCGATTGGTGGCCGCATTCTGGCCGGGGCGCTGACCGGGATTGGTTTTCACCTGTTTAATCAGAGTTTTCAGCATATGGGGCTGGTGTTTGGTTTACTGCCCTGGCTGGCATCGGCATTTCCGACGCTGGTGTTCGCCGGTCTGGCCTGGTGGATGAACAGCCGGGTCCGTTAGCAGTGCTTTGTTTGCTGGAAAGATATCAAGGAAAGAGTTGAAAAGATGGCGTCCCCTAGGGGGTTCGAACCCCTGTTACCGCCGTGAAAGGGCGGTGTCCTAGGCCTCTAGACGAAGGGGACCCGGATCTTGCAGATTGTAAAGTTTTAAAAACAAACGGGCCTGCTGTCAGACCCGTTTATCGTATGGCGTCCCCTAGGGGGTTCGAACCCCTGTTACCGCCGTGAAAGGGCGGTGTCCTAGGCCTCTAGACGAAGGGGACCTAAAACTTTTTCTTTCGTTTTTATGGTGGAGCTAGGCGGGATCGAACCGCCGACCTCTTGCATGCCATGCAAGCGCTCTCCCAGCTGAGCTATAGCCCCCCGAAAGGAAGCGCATATCATAGGGACTGGAGCTAATACTGTCAACACAAGATGGTAAATTAATTTCATTGCCACGCCGGTATCTGCGAGGCTTATCAGTAGCGAGTTTTCCCCGTTTCAGAGGCTGTTCCTGCTAAGTCTTTGACTGTACATGATTATCATCAGCGTGGACGATGCGGCCCTGACAGCTGATTTGCCGATTACTCCTATATATGCGATAAATTGAGCGTTATTTTGCATTCGGTCAGAAACGATGTCATGGCTGGGGCAGCAGCTTGAGGATGAACATGCGCAAATTAAAGCTTATATCAACGCTTTTAATGTCCTGCTTTGCCGGGACTGTTCTGGCCGAACAAGAACAGGGATTGATGTGTCACTTTGGCTATGAGGATTTGTTTCTTCCCGCCACGACTCAGGGACCACAGCAGAGCGAAATCGATGTCAAAGCTGACGATGTGCAACTACTGCAACAGGGCACTTCGGTTTTTTCCGGCAATGTTGATATTACCCGGAGCGGTCAGCAACTCAGCGCAGACCGTGCTACATACAACCGCAACAGTGGTGATGTGACGGCACGAGGTAACGTGCGACTGCGAGACAGTGAAATGGTCATTGATGCTGAACAGGCTGAATGGTCTATGACACGTGACAGAGGACTCATGCTCAACGCTGAGTATCGGGTCAGGCAAATGCATGCCCGCGGTGAAGCATCGCACCTGTTACGTCAGGGCATCAGTTCTACCGATCTTGATAATGCCACCTACACTACGTGTCCCGAGGGCGATAACTTCTGGAAGCTTAAAGCCAGCGAAGTGCACCTTGACCATGAAGCTGGGGTTGGCGAGGCTGAAAACGTGGTTGTCAGAGTGGCCGGTATGCCGGTTTTTTATACCCCGTATATCAACTTCCCCCTTAACGACGAGCGTAAATCCGGTTTTTTGGTACCGTCTATCGGTAACAGTGACGAAACCGGTTTTGATGTTTTCACCCCATACTACTGGAATATTGCGCCGAACCTGGATGCCACTTTAACGCCACGCTACATGAGTGACAGAGGAATGATGCTGGGCGGGGAATTCCGTTACCTTTTCGAAAAGGCAGAGGGCGTAGTGGAAGCCAGTTACTTGGGCTCTGATAATCTGCGTAAAGATGGAGAAGATATCAATCCACACTATCAGGAAGACCGCAAACTGTTTTCATGGCAGCACCGAAGCCTATTTGAAAACAACTGGCGTGCTCTTGTTGACTACAATTACGTATCGGATGAAAACTATTTTGAAGACTTTGGCTCCAGTCTCAATCTGTCCAGTCGCACTCATCTGAACCGGAGGGTGGAAGCGGGGTATCGTGGCCAAATCTGGGACTTCACAGCGAGAATGCAGGGCTACCAGACGCTGCGTGATGTCCCCGAGCAATACAAGCGGCTGCCTCAGTTCCTGTTGCGTGGGTATATGCCGGATCGGGCGCTGGGTCTCACGTATGAGTTTGAGGCTGAATATGTCGAGTTTGATCACGATGACAGGGTCGAAGGGCAGCGTGTGAATTTTGAACCGGCAGTGAGCCTGCCGATGGGCTCGGCTGCTTTCTTTGCAACACCCAGACTCGCTTTTAACCACACCCGCTACAACCTGACGAATGATCAGTTTAATCAGTTTGATGATGATGCTTCACGTTCCTTGCCGATTGCCAGCTTTGATACCGGCCTGTTTTTCGAGCGGCCATTGAATATCAGTGGGAATGGTTTTATTCAGACCCTCGAGCCGCGTGCTTTTTATCTGTACATCCCCGAGCGTGAACAGTCTGATATTCCTGACTTTGATACCGCCCTGTCATCATTCAATATGATCCGTCTGTTTTCCTATGATCGCTTTATCGGTAATGACCGGGTGGGTGATGCTAACCAACTGTCACTGGCAGTGACTACCCGCATCATTGAAGAGCAGACGGGTAAGGAAAAACTGCGTCTGACTTTGGGACAAATCCAGTATTTCAGTGATCGTGATGTGACCTTGCCTCAGGGTATGGTTGAAGAAGATCGAGAGTCGGACATGGTGGCTGAGGCAGTGGCCTATATCAATGATGAGTGGTCAGTGAATGGCGAAATACAGTGGGATCCGGACGTTAATGAATCTAATTTGTCATCAGTCGGTGTGCGTTACCGTGGTGATAATGGCAGCGTCTTTAATGTCTCACACCGTTATCGCCGTCAGAATGCCTCAACCAACCGCCTGGATGGTCTCGAACAAATCGATATTTCAGCCAGTGTGCCGATTAATGAACGTTGGCAGGTGTTCGGTCGCTGGTACCGCTCCCTCACCGAGGGGCGGACGCTTGAGGGGCTGCTTGGTGTGCAGTACGACAGTTGCTGCTGGGCGACCCGGCTGGCTATTCGTAACTACGTGAATGAGAGCCGCGCCTTTAACAATAATGTGAATAACAACCAGCCTATCGATGATGATCGCAATCTGGCCATTTATTTCCAGATTGAGCTCAAGGGACTGGGTGCCTTCGGTAATAAAACAGATCGTTTGCTGGAGCAGAGTATTCGCGGCTATAGCGCTGACTGAACTCAGCAACGCCGGCACTGTCTGCGACTATAAACAGCAAGCTTTGTAATCCTTTATAATGCCAGCTCGAATTTTGGAGTAATTGTTTTGATGAAGTATCTTTTCGCCGCCTTTTTGTTGGTCTGCAATGTCGCTTGGGCTGCACCGCTGGATCGCATCATCGCGGTTGTCAACGACGAGGTCATCCTGGAAAGTGAACTGGTAGAAATGCAGCAGACGGTTCGTCAGCAGTTGCGTCAGCGCCAGTCAGCCATACCGCCCTCAGATGTGATGCGTAAACAGGTGCTTGAACGCCTGGTTGTGCAGCGATTGCAATTACAGCGCGCTGAAGAAGTGGGCGTGCGGGTTGGCGATGATGCGCTCAACGCTGCGCTGCGCCAGATTGCTAATAACAATGACATGAACCTACGCCAGTTCCGGGATGTGCTGGAAGATGATGGTTATGAGTTCAGTCGTTTTCGCGAAACCATTCGCGAAGAAATGATCATTACCCGCCTGCGCAAAAGCCAGGTGGAAGACCGGGTCGTGGTTTCGGATCGGGAAGTCGATAATTTCCTGGCGACACAAACAGTGCAGGCCGGTAATGAAGTTGAATATCACTTGCAGCACATCCTAATCAGCATGCCTGAAGCCGCTGCACCAGAAGAGGTGCAGGAAGCGCAGGACAAACTGGACACCATTCAGTCTTTGCTGAACGAAGGTGGTGAGTTCGGAGAAGTCGCAGCCGGTTATTCCGATGGTCAGAATGCGCTGGATGGCGGTGAACTGGGCTGGCGTAAGCAGGGTGAACTGCCGTCCCTGTTTGCCGATGTGGTGCCCAGATTGACAGTGGGTGAAGTCAGTGAACCGCTGCGTAGCGGCAGTGGTTTTCACCTGGTCAGGCTGAAAGACAAGAAGAGTGCTGAGCGTCACCTGGTCAAGCAAACCAAGGCCAGCCATATCCTGATCAAACCCAACGAAGTAGTCAGCGATGAAGAGGCTCAGAAACGCCTCAATCAATTACGCCAGCGGATTGAAAACGGTGAGAATTTTGCCGAATTGGCACGTGCGCACTCGGAAGATACCGGCTCAGCCATTGAAGGCGGCAGCCTGGGTTGGGTGAGCCCCGGTGTTATGGTGCCCGAGTTCCAGGAAAAAATGGATGAACTGGCCGTCGGCGAACTCAGCGAAGTCTTCAAAAGCCGTTTTGGCTGGCATCTGATCATGGTCGACGACCGCCGTGAAGAAAATATGGCGGAAGAATTCAAGCGCAACAAAGCGCGTGAACAAATCCGTCAGCGTAAAATTGATGAGGAAATGGAAAGCTGGCTGCGGGCAATGCGCGACGAAGCTTATGTGGAGTATCGCGAAATTTGAGCCCGGTCCGTCGTATTGCCCTGACCGCCGGTGAACCGGCCGGTATCGGCCCCGATCTGTGTGTTCAACTAGCCCAGCAACAACAGCACGCGCAACTGATAGCCATTGCTGATCCTGAGCTTTTACGCCAACGTGCGGCAATGCTGGATTTACCGCTGCAGCTTATTGAAGTGGATTTAAACTCAGCAGCCGTGATCAGCGAGCCTGGCAGCCTGTATTATCTGCCGGTCGCTTTGAACGATGATGTGGCCGCGGGTGAGCTCAATCCCGTCAACAGCCGTTATGTGTTGCAGACCCTGCAAGTCGCGTTGGATGGCAGTTTGCAAAACACATTTGATGCCATTGTCACCGCGCCGGTGCATAAAGGCGTGATCAACGATGCCGGGGTCAGTTTCAGTGGCCACACCGAATTTTTTGCGGATGGCGCCGGTGTGGCACATGTAGTGATGATGCTGGCGACGCATGATCTGCGGGTCGCGCTCGCCACCACACACCTGCCTTTGCAAGCTGTCAGCGCCGCTATTACCCGGTCCAGTCTTGACCAGATCATTCACATCATCGATAACAGCCTGCAGCGGCAGTTTGGCATCCCTTCCCCTCGTATAGCGGTTTGTGGGCTTAATCCGCACGCTGGTGAGGGCGGGCATCTGGGACGTGAAGAAATTGAGGTCATTGAACCAGTGATTGAGGCTTGCAAGTCGCAAGGGTTGGCTGTCACCGGACCCTGGCCGGCCGACACGATATTCAATCAGGACAAACTGAAAGATTACGATGTGGTGCTCGCTATGTTCCATGATCAAGGCCTGCCAGTGCTGAAGCACCACGGCTTTGGTAAAGCCGTCAACGTGACGCTCGGCTTGCCGTTTATCCGTACCTCGGTTGACCACGGCACAGCTTTAGATATGGCGGGTAGCGGCCGCGCTTCTGCCGGGAGTCTGCAGGCGGCGGTTGATATGGCTGTCGATATGGCAGACAGCAGGGATAAATAATGGCCACACAGCAATATCCAAGAGCACGTAAACGCTTCGGTCAGAACTTTTTGCATGATGAAGCCATTATTGAGGCGATTATCGAGGCAATCAGCCCCGAGCCGGGGCAACACCTGGTTGAGATCGGTCCGGGCCGCGGGGCACTAACCCAGCCGCTGCTGGCACATTGTGATCGACTGGATGTGATTGAACTGGATCGTGATCTGGTGCCGCTACTGAGCCAAAAACTCAGCGCTCATGAACAGGTGCTGGAGATTCATCAGGCCGACGCTTTGCGGTTTGATTATCACAGCCTGCAGCGCAGCAATGAAAAACTGCGGGTCATTGGCAACCTGCCCTATAACATTACCACGCCTTTGTTATTTCATCTTTTGGCGCAGGGCGACATTATTGATGATATGTGCTTTATGCTGCAGCGGGAGGTGGTGGAGCGCATCTGCGCTGCGCCAGGCAACAAGCAGTATGGTCGCCTCAGCATTATGATTCAGCACCAGTGCGCTGCAACGCAATTATTCGTCGTACCCCCCGAAGCATTTGATCCGCCGCCCAAAGTGGAATCTGCGATTATCTACTTGCAGCCTTTGTCACAAAACCGGGGGGGAGAGGTTGAACTGGCAGCACTCAACCGGATCGTCACTCAGGCTTTCAGTCAACGTCGTAAAACGATCGCTAACACCTTGAAAAAACTGGTAACTTCGGAAACTTTCGAGCAGGCTGGTATCGACCCGTCACAGCGCCCTGAAACTGTGTCTGTTGAACAGTATGTGCAATTAACACAGGGCTTTTTGCAACAGCAGCGAACCTGACAATATTCATGGCTGCAGGCTGATTGTCAACCGTGTGAGCTTTAACAGTCGTCAAGTCTGAAAAAATCTTGTCCCAAACACCCATTACCCTTCTTGACACGCTGATTTTGCTGTAGTTAGATACTCAACAGTCCGGTAGCGCTGAGCCAGACGATGGGCCTACCGACTTTTGGACGACATAACGATTAATAACGATATGAGGAATTAAGCTGTGAATAAATCTGAACTTATCGATGCAGTTGCCGCTGCTGCAGATATCTCTAAAGCGAAAGCCGCTCAAGCTGTTGATGGTATGACTGCCGCGGTTACCAAATCTCTGGGTAAAGGCGATCAAGTCACTTTGGTTGGCTTCGGCACCTTCTCTGTTCGCGAACGTGCTGCACGCACTGGTCGTAACCCACGTACCGGCGAAGAAATCAAAATTGCTGCTGCTAAAATTCCTGCATTCAAAGCTGGTAAAGCGCTCAAGGATGCTGTAAACTAGTCGTTTTTCTGGGGTGCTTAGCTCAGCTGGGAGAGCATCGCCCTTACAAGGCGAGGGTCGGGGGTTCGATCCCCTCAGCACCCACCAGGAATTCTTGGAGCGGTAGTTCAGCTGGTTAGAATACCGGCCTGTCACGCCGGGGGTCGCGGGTTCGAGTCCCGTCCGCTCCGCCAAGACGGAAAAAGGGCGCATTTGATGCGCCTTTTTTTTTGCCTAATGGTTTAGACTATCCCTTTTTTCAACAAACAAAATAAGTAAGGTTCTCTTCCATGTTGCATTTCATACGAGATCGCGCCCAGGGATGGATTGCCTGGTTCATCGTCGGTCTGATTAGTATTCCGTTTGCGCTTTGGGGTGTGAACTCCTACATGACCGGAGCTTCCGATGTCGTGGTAGCCGAGGTGAATGGCGCGGAAATCAAACAGACCCAGTTGCAGCAATCTTTGCAACAATACCGTGACCAGATGCGTAACGCTCTGGGTGAGCAGTTTGATCCGGCGATGTTCGAAGGCGCTGCTGCCAAGCGCCGGATTCTCGATGGCCTGATTGAGCAGCAACTGCTGCGTGAAGCCAATAACTCACTGAATCAGACGGTGAATGATGCCAGCGTATCTGAAATGGTTCGCTCGACTCCGGCTTTCCAGCGTGATGGTCAGTTTGATTCTGAATACTATTCAATGGTGCTGGCACGGGCCGGCTATACGCCGACCAGCTACGAGGCACAGCTTCGCACTGATCTGCTGGCACGGGAGCTGACCTCAAATATTGAGCGTAGTGCCTTTGTCACTGAGGAACAGGTCGATCGCAAGCTGGCGCTGGAAAATCAGCAGCGTGAAATTGCCTATGGCGTGATTCCATTGCAGGACTACGTCGATCAGATTGAGATTGAAGATCAGGCGATGCGCGACTATTACGAAGCTAATAAAAGCAGCTATACCGCACCAGAACAAATCAGGCTTAATTATATTGAGCTGGACATGGAGACAGTGGCTGACAACATTGCCGTGACTGAAGACGAACTCAAGCAGTTTTACGCTGATAATGAATCGCAGTTTGTGGGTAATGAACAACGCCGTGCCAGCCATATCCTGATTGAGGGCAATGATGAGGCGGCATTGGAGAAAATCCAGGCCATTGCTGAACGTATCGACCAGGGCGAAGCATTTGAAGAACTCGCTCGCAGCAGCTCTGAAGATGTGGGCTCAGCCTCTCAGGGCGGTGATTTGGGCTATTTCGGTCGTGATGTCATGGATCCGGCCTTTGAAGAAGCCGTATTCGCGCTGACTGAAACCGGCGAAGTCAGTGAACCGGTTGAGACCGAGTTTGGTTATCACTTGATTAAGCTCACTGGCATTAAGCAGCCTGAAGTGAAGGATTTTGCTGAAGTTGAGGATGAAGTCAAAAAACGCTATCGCCGTCAGGAAGCGGAGAGTCGCTTTTTCGACCAGGCCGAGCAACTGGCTAACCTGAGCTTTGAAAATCCTGACAGTCTCGATGTCGCGGCTGAAGCGCTGGAACTCGATATTAAAACCACCGAACTGTTTACCCGGGGCGGTACTGAAGCGGGTATCAGCAGTGAAGCCAAAGTGCTGTCAGCTGCTTTTGGTGAGGATGTGCTCAATAATGATCTCAACAGCGCAGTGATAGAGTTGTCCGACACCCGTCTGGTCGTTATTCATAAGAACAAGCACATTCCGGAAACCGTGCTGCCTTTCGAATCCGTTCAGCCGGCGATTCAACAACAGTTGCTGTTTGAAAGAGCACGTGAATTCGCCCGTGAAAAAGGTGAAGCGATTCTGGCCGAAATCAAATCCGGCGCTGACGCCGAAGCACAGCTGGACAACTGGCAGGCAGCGGCTTCTTACGGCCGTGACAGTGAAGAGGTCAGTGCTCAAATCCTGCGCCGCGCCTTTGCGATGGCTCAGCCGGGTAATGCTGCTGAGTATGCCGGCTTTAGTGCAGACAATGGTAACTACGTGCTGATCAAACTTAGCGCCGTTGAAAACGGTGACCCCGCGTCAGTTTCAGAAGAAGACCGTGAGACTGCCAGACAGTCGCTGGCGCAAATGCAGGCCCGTGCTCAGCTACAGGCCTTTATTGCCAGTCTGCGGGCTGAGGCGAATATCGATATTATCGATAAAAGCCTGCGTTAATTGGTAACGCTCTCAGCAATAAAAAAGCGCCTGCGGGCGCTTTTTTTATGTCAGCCTGTCAATCACTGCCGCACCGACACTGTCACCCCAGACATTGATGGTGGTGCGAAAACGATCTAGGAACCAGTCCACCGCTAACAGTAAGGCAATCCCTTCCAGTGGCAGGCCCACTGCAGTCAGTACTATGACCATAGTGACCAGACCGGCTTCGGGAATGCCGGCGGCGCCGATCGCTGCCAGGGTGGCAGTGATGAAGACCAGTGCCTGCTGCATCAGGCTCAATTCGATACCGTAAGCTTGGGCAATAAACATCACGGCCGCGGCTTCATACAGCGCCGTGCCGTCCATATTGATGGTGGCGCCCAGGGGCAAGACAAATTTCACTGCTTTGGGATCGACTTTGTTTTCACGGGCACATTCCATGGTCAGTGGCAGGGTGGCAGAAGAACTGGCGGTACCGAAAGCGGTGACCAGCGCCCGTGCCATGCCCAGCAGATAATCAAAGCCACGGCGAGCGACAAACAGCATGATCAACACCAGTACTACGCCGTGGATCAACAGACCCGTTAATACGGTCACCACATGCAGGCCTACGGCTTTAATTTCTGCCATAAACTGTTCGCCGCCACCGACACTGCCCAACCTCGCGGCTATCAGGGCGAAGATACCGACAGGTGCCAGGTGCATGATCCAGATCACCAGTTTCATCATTGCTTCATTGATGCCGTCAAACACTGCAAATACCGGTTTGGCTTTGTCACCGGCAGTGGTTAACGCCATTGCAAACAAAATAGCAAACACAATCAGCGGCAGTAGCTGGGTTTCAGCAGCGGCATCAATCAGATTAGGAGAAATCAGGGATAAAAAGATATCGCTGATACCGGTATCCTGCTTGGCCAGAATACGTTCCGGCACCTCAGTCTGGGTCAGGGCAATACCGGCACCGGGCTGGATCCAATTCACCACCAAAAGGCCAATGAAAACAGCGATACCGGTAGTCGCAAAATAATAGGCCACTGTGGTACCGCCGAGTCTGCCCATCTGCCGAATATCACCGATCGAACCGATACCACTGATGATCGAGGCAATGATCAGCGGAATGATGGTCATTTTCAGCGCATTAAGAAACAGTGTCCCCAGCCAGCCGATGCCGGTAGCTGCCTCGCCGGCATACCAGCCATAGAAAACCCCTGCGACAGCCCCGGCGATGATAAAGCCCAGCAGGGCCATGGCATGTGAATGTGACATGATTGTCTTCCTTGGTACGGGAGGCGGCAGCCTGTTTTCTCAGCATGCCCCGGATACAAAACAGGGCATTAAAAAATGCCCTGTAAGTGGATGGTAGCAGATATAGGCTGGTTTACTTGTCGCCAATACCGACGATGTTGTAACCAGCGTCGACATAGGTGATCTCGCCGGTCACGCCCGATGCCAGGTCGGAGCAAAGGAAAGCGCCGACATTGCCGACTTCTTCAATAGTCACGTTGCGGCGTAAAGGCGAGTTGCGCTCACCATAGGCCAGCATCTTGCCAAAGTCGCCGATACCGGCGGCCGCCAGTGTTTTGATAGGTCCTGCAGAGACCGCATTAACGCGAATGCCTTCTTCACCCAGTGAGTAAGCCATGTAGCGAACAGTCGCTTCCAGTGAAGCCTTGGCGACGCCCATCACGTTATAGTTATCAATAGCTCGCTCGGCACCAAGATAGCTCAAAGTCAGCAAAGATCCGTTACGACCGGCCATCATCACTTTGCCCGCCTTGGCCAGCGCAGCAAAGCTGTAGGCGCTGATATCGTGTGACTGGGCAAAGCCTTCACGGGTCACACTGTCAACAAAACTGCCCTGCAGTTGTTCTCGCGGTGCAAAGGCTACCGAGTGAACGATGCTGTCGAGTCCATCCCAGTGTTTATTAAGCTCGCTGAACACCGCATTAATCTGCTCATCACTGCTGACATCGCAGGGAAAGACCAGGGCAGGATCGGCGCCGCATTCGCTGGCAATTTTCTCAACCCGGGATTTGAGTTTGTCGTTCTGGTAGGTAAAAGCCAGTTCGGCACCCTCTCTGGCCATGGCATGAGCAATGCCTGAGGCGATGGAACGGGGGCTGGCAACGCCCACAATTAACACACGTTTGCCTTGCATAAAGCCCATAAGTCTCTCCTAAACGGCGGATAAAGCGGGATAACTTACCTGATTTTGCTGATCACGGGAAGGGCGACCACGCAGTAATCTCATGATAATCTTGGTCACACCTAAGCTTCCAATTTGTTATGTTGAGACAATGAGACTGAATTATTTGCTGGTAACCCTGTTAATGCTCTCCCTGTCCGGCTGTGAGTTTCAGGCCGTGAACTCCCCGTATCCCGACAAAGATGCTGAACAATCGACGCTCTATACTTCATTCTCTTTGCGGCCCAAACACCTGGACCCGGCCCGCTCATACAGTGCCAACGAAATTGCCATTACCGGTCAGATCTACGAACCGCCTTACCAGTATCATTATTTCAAACGGCCCTATGAACTGGAGCCGCTGTCAGCGGCAGCCATGCCTGAAGTCAGTTACCAGGATGCGGATGGTCAGACTGTCCCGGAAAACAGCGATGCGGTGGCCTACAGCGTTTATACCATTCCCATAAAACACGGCATCCATTACCAGCCGCATCCAGCTTTTGTCAGGGATGACAGCGGACAGTTTCTCTATCATAAGCTGGATGACAAAGCGCTGGAAAAAATTGAACAACTCAGTGATTTTGACAAGACCGCCACGCGCGAATTGAACGCCCATGATTATGCTTATCAAATAAAACGTCTGGCGCATCCCGAAATTCACTCTCCGATTCTGGGCTTGATGGGCGAGCATATCGTCGGCCTCAGTGACTATGCCGGCAAGCTCAGGGAGCTGCGCCAATCAGGTGAGAATATTGACCTCAGACAGCATGAGATAGCGGGGGTTGAGGTACTGGATGACTATCAGTACCAGATCAAAGTCCATGGTAAATACCCGCAATTGCGTTTCTGGCTGGCGATGCCGTTTTTTGCGCCGATTCCCTGGGAAGCCGACCATTTTTATCAGCAGCCAGGCCTGATTGATAAAAATATCACTATCGACTGGTATCCGGTCGGCACCGGTCCGTTTTACATGACTGAAAACGATCCCAACCGGCGTATGGTGTTGAGCAAGAACCCCAACTTTCACGGGGAGTTTTATCCCGGCGAGGGGGAGCCGGGTGATGCCGAAGCCGGTTTGCTTAAAGATGCCGGCAAGCCGTTGCCGCTGATTGATGAAATTGTCTTTACGCTGGAGAAGGAAAATACCTCTTACTGGGGTAAGTTTATCCAGGGATATTATGATGTTAGTGGTATTAGCTCAGATAGTTTCGATCAGGCGGTGCAGGTCTCGTCCTCGGGCGAGTTCGGCCTTAGCGATGCGATGAAGGATAAGGGGATTCAGTTGGAAACCGCGGTGGGTACCTCCACTTTCTACATCGGATTCAACATGCTGGATCCGGTGGTTGGTGGTTATAGCGAACAGGCGAAAAAGCTGCGCCGCGCGATCTCCATTGCCATTGATCATGAGGAATATATTTCCATCTTCGCCAATGGCCGCGGTATTCCTGCACAGGGGCCGGTACCACCGGGTATCTTTGGGTATGTTGAAGGTGAGGACGGCATCAATCCCTACACCTACAAATGGGAAAACAAGCAGCCACAGCGGCGTTCCATTGATACTGCCCGTGAGTTGCTGGCCGAAGCCGGTTATCCTCGCGGCCGTCATGCCGAAACCGGTGAACCTTTGGTGCTGTATTTCGATGTGCCGGCCAGCGGCCCCGACAGCAAAGCTCAACTTGACTGGCTACGCAAACAATTCCGCAAGCTGAATCTGCAGCTGGTAATTCGCAGCACTGATTACAACCGTTTCCAGGACAAGATGCGGCGGGGTACGGCGCAGATTTTCCAGTGGGGCTGGAATGCTGATTACCCGGACCCGGAAAATTTCCTGTTTTTGCTCTACGGACCCAACGGCAAGGTCAATACCGGCGGTGAAAATGCCGCTAACTATCAGAATAAAGCGTTCGACCGGCTATTTGAGGAGATGCGGGTGATGCCGAACACCGATGAACGTCAGCGCATTATTCAGCAAATGGCGGATATTGCCCGCGAGGATGCCCCCTGGGTGTGGGGCTTTCACCCGAAGATGTTTACGCTCTATCACGCCTGGAACCACAATGTGAAAGCCAACCTGATGGCCAACAATACGCTCAAGTATCGGCGTATCGATACCGAGCTGCGCCAGGACAAACAACAGCAGTGGAACAAGCCGCTTGCCTGGCCGTTATTGCTGGTCGTGGCCTTGCTCATCATCATGGTATTGCCGGCCGTGGTGGTATACCGGCATAAGAAACACAGACGCCATCAAATTCCTGCTTAACAGTGAGGGCAGATTTTTTCTGTTTGTTTGGGTAAAATAGCGCCTTAAATTATATTGGCTGTACGGAAAGTCTATAGAGGGAGTTAACGCGTGGATCTTGCTACATTACTGGGGCTGGTGATTGCCTGGGGCCTCATTATCGCCACAATCTTGTTGGGCGCTGCAGCCAGTACTTTCATTAACCTGCCCTCGGTAGCGATTGTTATCGGTGGCACTTTTGCCGTCGTGCTGATGCGGTTCACGCTGGGCCAGTTTATTGGCTCTCTGAAAACGGCGACCAAAGCGTTTTTGCACAAATCGGAGTCACCAGAAGAGATCATCGAGCGGGTGGTGGAGCTGGCCAGTATCGCCCGTAAAGAGGGATTGCTGGCGCTGGAGCGGCAGGAAATCAGCAATCCGGTCTTACAAAAAGGCATCAATCTTCTGGTCGATGGCCATGAGCCCGCGGTGGTCAAAAAAGCCCTGCTGACGGAAATGAACGAAACCCTCAACCGCCACAGCCTGGGGCAGCAGATATTCAAGGCCATCGGTGATGCGGCGCCGGCTATGGGCATGATTGGTACTCTGGTGGGCCTGGTGCAAATGCTCAGCAATATGTCCGATCCAAAATCCATCGGCCCGGCCATGGCGGTGGCCTTGCTGACCACCCTGTACGGTGCGATGCTGGCCAATATGTTCGCCTTGCCGATTGCGGATAAACTATCGCTGCGCAGTAATGAAGAGCAGATGAACAAAAACATCATTATCGAGAGTGTGATTGGCATCCAGGAAGGGCAGAACCCTAAAATCCTGGGTGAGATCCTGAAAAACTTTCTGCCGGCTTCCAAGCGTGATGAGGAAGCCGAGCAAGCCGCTGCCTGAACAGCGCCGTTATCGATACTGCTATGTCTGAAACTGCACGGAGAACCAAGCGCGACGCCGAGGGATTGCCGGCTTATATGGCGACCTTCGCCGATTTGATGTCGCTGTTGATGTGTTTCTTTGTCTTGTTGCTGTCTTTTGCCGAGATTGATGCACTCAAATACAAAATGGTGATCAAGTCACTGGAGAATGCCTTCGGTGTGCAGCGCGAAGTGCCGTCCAGTGAAATACCGGAAGGCACCAGTATCATTGCCCAGGAGTTCAGCCCCGGCGAGCCGAAGCCTACGCCACTCAAAGTGGTGAGACAGGATACAATGGATAATAGCCGCCAGGAACTGAAAGTCACGGCAGATGCAGAACAACTGGCACAGCAGCAGGTTCAGCAGGTTGCAGAAGAAACGCAGCAGTTTCGACAGGCGCTGCAAAACGAGATCGAAGAAGGCCTGATCGTGGTGGAAAGCCAGTTCAGCAGAATTGTTATTCGCATCCGCGAAAAGGGCTCGTTTCCCTCTGGGGATGCCAGATTGAACCGGGACTTTATTCCGATTCTGGGCAAGATACATGACGTACTGCTCGAGACCGATGGCCGCATCGCCGTCGCCGGCCATACGGATAATGTGCCTATTAATACCGCTCGCTACCGCTCCAACTGGGAGTTATCGACCTCTCGTGCCACTTCGGTGGTGCATGAACTCTTGGCACCCGAACAAATGGATGCCGAGCGTTTTGTGCTGGAAGGTTATGCTGACACCCGGCCGTTGGTACCCAATGACAGTCCGGCCAACCGTGCTAAAAACCGCCGGGTCGAGATTATCGTGCTTAAATCGCCGGTAGAAGATGAACTGGTACGCTCGATAGATGAGTTAAAACGCGAGCATGACGCTGTCGACAGTGTTATTACCCCGCTTTATGAATAACAGGAGTTAACTATGAAACAGCTTTTGAAAGCCATTGTGCCCTTATCTTTGTTGCTGGTGAGTGCCGTCTCAGCCGCGGCAGACTGGCAAATTGACAATGCCCAGTCACAGCTGAGCTTTATCTCCATCAAAAAAGGGGACGTGGCTGAAGTGCATCGCTTTGGCGAGATTGCCGGCGGGCTGCAACAGGATGGTCAGTTTGAACTCAGCATTGCCCTGGAGAGTGTTAATACCGGTATCCAGATCCGAGACAGCAGAATGCGCTCTTTTTTGTTCAAAACAGCACAGTTTCCACAAGCGACACTGACGGCCAGTTTGTCACCGGAGTTTATCAGCAACCTCACCGTTGGCCAGTCAGAACTGACCATGGTGAATGCTCAGCTTAACCTGCATGACCAGTCACAGCCCCTCAAGCTGGACGTTCGGGTCACCAAGGTCAGTGATTCATCATTACTCGTCATCTCAGCCCAGCCGATAGTGCTCAATGTGGCCGATTATGAACTGACAGAAGGTGTAGAAGAGCTGCGTGAACTTGCTGGCCTGCCCAGCATCAGCCAGGCAGTCCCCGTCAGTTTTTATTTAACATTAAACGCGAAGTAAAGAGGTCATACCGCGTAATGCAAAAGTTTTCAGTTGAAACCGGCGTCGTGATTCCGATGGACAGACCCAATGTGGACACC
Source organism: uncultured Methylophaga sp. (assembly GCF_947259025.1). Classification (GTDB taxonomy): domain Bacteria; phylum Pseudomonadota; class Gammaproteobacteria; order Nitrosococcales; family Methylophagaceae; genus Methylophaga. The sequence continues at coordinate 697,388 of NZ_CAMYKO010000005.1, read as the reverse complement.
GATGCCATTATTCCCAAGCAGTTTCTTAAGTCAATCAAACGCACTGGCTTTGGCCCCAACCTGTTTGATGAATGGCGCTATCTTGATCATGGCGAGCCGGGTCAGGATTGCACTAAACGTCCGATCAATCCCGATTTTGAGCTCAATCAGCCACGCTATAAAGACGGTACGATTTTGCTGGCACGGGAAAATTTCGGCTGCGGCTCCAGCCGCGAGCATGCGGTGTGGGCACTGGATGATTTTGGCATCCGGGTGATTATCGCGCCCAGCTTTGCCGATATCTTTTTCAGTAATACCAGTAAGAACGGCATTCTGGCGATCACCCTGGAAGAAAGTGTGATCAACAAGCTGTTTGCCCAGGTAGAGGCGACACCGGGCTATCAACTCAAGGTTGATTTACCGGCGCAGACGATTACACTGCCCGATGGTGAAAATATCCCATTCGAGATAGGCAGCTTCAAAAAACACTGTCTGCTGGAAGGGCTGGATGACATCGGCCTTACCCTGCAGCACACTGATGACATAGAAGCCTACGAAGAAAAACGTAAGCAGGAAGCGCCCTGGCTGTTTTCCTGATTCAAGCTATAGCAAACAGATTAAAGATAATTAGATGACAAAGAAAATTGCAGTTTTGCCCGGCGACGGTATCGGTCCCGAAATTGTTGCCGAGGCAGTGAAAGTCCTGGAACAACTCCGTAAAGAAGGACTGGATATCAGTCTCGACTATGGCCTGGTTGGTGGCGCCGCTTATGATGAGACTGGCACGCCGCTGCCCGGAGCTACACTGGATCTGGCTAAATCTGCCGATGCCATATTGCTGGGCGCTGTCGGGGGCTATAAATGGGAGTCGCTGGATATCAGTGTGCGTCCTGAGAAAGGCCTGCTGGGCCTGCGCAGTGAGCTTAACCTGTTCGCCAACCTGCGTCCCGCCTTGTTGTATCCGCAACTGGCCGGTGCCTCTACGCTCAAACCGGAAGTGGTAGCCGGGCTGGATCTGATGATTGTGCGTGAACTGACCGGGGGTATTTATTTTGGTCAACCGCGCGGTATCCGCACCCTCGACAACGGGGAAAAGCAGGGTTACAACACCCTGGTTTATCGTGAGAGTGAAATCAAACGCATCGGCAAGGTTGCCTTTGATATCGCCGGTAAACGTCAGGGCCGTGTGTGTTCTGTGGATAAGGCAAATGTGCTGGAGTGCACGGAACTGTGGCGTGAAACTATGACAGAATTAGCCCAGGATTACCCACACGTCGATTTGAGTCATATGTACGTTGATAACGCCGCCATGCAACTGGTGCGTGCGCCTAAGCAGTTCGATGTCATGGTGACGACCAATATGTTCGGTGACATTTTGTCTGACTGTGCCTCCATGCTGACCGGTTCTATCGGCATGCTGCCTTCGGCATCGCTGGATGAGAACAGTAAAGGCATGTACGAGCCCATTCATGGCAGTGCACCGGATATCGCCGGTGAGAATATCGCCAATCCACTGGCAACCATTCTGTCAGCGGCAATGATGCTACGCTATACGCTGGATCAGGCTGAGATGGCAGATCGCATTGAAAAAGCGGTTAGCCAGGTGCTTGATGACGGTCTGAGAACGGCGGATATCCATTCTGAGGGCACCACCAAGGTGTCAACATCAGCAATGGGTGACGCGGTTGTCGCCGCTTTGTAAACAAATATGAAAGGTGAAATGTGAGTAAACAAGTAGATGTTGCAGTCGTAGGCGCTACCGGTGCTGTCGGTGAAACCATGCTGGAGATTCTGCACCAGCGCAATTTCCCGGTGGGTAAGGTGTATGCCCTGGCCAGTGAGCGCAGTGCCGGCAGCACAGTTCAGTTTGGTAACAAATCACTGATCGTGGAAAACCTGGCCGAATTTGATTTTTCCAAGGTGCAGGTCGGTCTGTTCTCGCCGGGTGCCAGTGTCTCCGCTGAATACGCCCCCAAAGCAGCCGCAGCCGGTTGTGTGGTGATCGATAACACCTCGCAGTTCCGTTACGATGACGATGTGCCGCTGGTGGTGCCTGAAGTCAATCCCGATGCGGTAGCGGGTTACACCCAGCGCGGTATTATCGCCAACCCCAACTGTTCCACTATCCAGATGATGGTCGCGCTGAAGCCGATTTATGATGCCGTGGGCATTACCCGTCTCAATGTCTGCACTTACCAGGCAGTGTCGGGCTCGGGCAAACCGGCCATGGATGAACTGGCCAAGCAAACCGCTGACTTGCTCAATGGCCGCTCAGTAGAGAGCCATGCCTATCCCAAGCAGATTGCCTTCAATGTGCTGCCGCATATCGATAAATTTATGGATAACGGCTATACCAAAGAAGAAATGAAAATGGTCTGGGAAACCCGCAAAATCATGGGTGATGAAAAGATTCTGGTGAATCCTACTGCAGCCCGGGTACCGGTTTTCTTTGGCCACTCCGAAGCCATTCACATCGAAACCCGCGACAAAATCACCGCCGAGCAGGCGACCGAACTGTTGAGAAAGTCACCTGGCATTGAGGTGCTCGATGACCGTAATGATGGTGGCTACCCGACAGCGGTGACAGAAGCTTCTGGAACCGATCCGGTCTATGTCGGCCGTATCCGTGAAGATATCTCGCATGACAAAGGTTTGAATTTGTGGGTGGTTGCGGATAATGTACGAAAAGGCGCTGCCTTGAACAGCGTTCAGATTGCTGAAGTTCTGGTCGATAAATATCTTTGATCACAGCATAGGGAAAATGAGGGGATGATAATGAAAAAGACTGTCCTGGCCAGTATGGTAGCGGCAACCACGATAGGTTTTCTTTCTCCTCTCACCAGCCATGCCTTCGGGCTCGGCAAGATCGATGTCAAATCGGCACTGAACCAACCGTTCCAGGCGGAAATTCCTATTGCTGCGCTACGGCCTGAGGAAAAAGGCAATCTTGAAGTGCGGATTGCCTCGGAAGAAGAGTTCAACAAAGCCGGCCTTAACCGCAGTATCCTGCTCAGCCAGATGGAGTTCGACATTGTTGAGCGAGGAGGACAGGACCTCATCTTGATCAGCTCCAAGGAGGCGATCAAAGAACCCTTTCTGGATTTTCTGATCAGCGCCACTGCAGGCTCTGGTCTGATGTTGCGGGAATACACGGTGTTACTGGATCCACCAGAGTATGTAATGGCGGAAAGCCGTGGCTTTGTATCCAGCCCGGCGCCAGCCAATACTCAAGCTGCGACATCACCCTCAACAGCCAGTCAGCGTGCTCGAACCTCAACAAGCAGTGGCTTTAGTGGCAACAGCTACAAAGTCACGCGCAGCGATACGCTGTGGCATGTTGCTTTGCAAACCCGTCCTGACAGTGGTGTCAGCGTGCATCAGATGATGATGGCTTTGCTGGAGGAAAACCCCGACAGCTTTGCCAATAATAACGTCAATGGACTCAGGGCCGGGGTGACGTTGCAGGTGCCGGCACGCAGCGATATCACTGCCATGTCGAAAGCGGCTGCACGGCAGGCTTTTGCCGAGCAGAATGAAGCCTGGAAAAACCGTAACCGTCCGGCTACCACGGTGACGCAGCAAACCGAGCCTGACGGCACGGAAACAATCCCAAATACGTCGGCTGAAACAGCCACAGAGCCGCAGCAAATGGCAGAGAATGCGGCGGCTGAATCAGCGCCAGCCGTTGAGCAGGGCGATGCCCGTCTGCAGCTGGTCGCTCCGGAAGAGGAAGTCAGTTCGGAAGATGATGCGGCTCCTAATGTGACCGGTAACGATCAAATCAGCCAACTGACCGAACAACTAACCCTGGCTCAGGAAACTATCGAAGCGCAGGCTCAGGAAAATATCGACTTCGAAGCCCGTATGAACGCGATGGAAGATCAGCTTGAAACCATGCGCAGGCTGATTTCACTCAAAGACGCCGATCTGGCGCGGCTGCAATCTATGCTGGAGGAGGACAACCCGGAGCTGGCTGCAGCTGCCATGGCTGCACTGCAGGATGACAGCGGTGAAACGGCGTCAATGATGGCTGAAAACGAGTCTGAGCCGACCGCACAAGGCGAAGACACACTCGCACAGCTTGATACTGAATCCACCCCTCAGAGCGAGGTTGCCGCCGATAATGATGCTGGCACTGGCTCAAACGATGACACTGGTACCGTGGCTGACGAAGCCAGTGCGGAATCAGCCGTAGCAGACGAAGCCGAAGAGGTGGCAGACACTGACAGCAACAATGGGCCAACAGAAGCAGCATCATCAGGCGCTGAGAAAACTCAGAGCCAGCAGGACGGAATGGTCAATAAAGTCGCTGGCGCGCTGAACCTGGATCAGGCCAAAACACAATCTACCATCGATCAGGGCAAGCAGTTTATTGCTGATAATAAACTACCGCTGGCGCTGGGACTGTTACTGCTTCTGCTGCTTATCTGGTTACTGGTACGCCGCAATAGCCGTGAAGTGACTTGGGATGAAGCGGTCAGGAAACTGGATAAAAATGATCGCAGCACCGACACTGAGTCGCCTGAAGTGGTCGCGCCCGATGAAGCTGATAACGAAGATGCGCCACTGGCAGATGAAGAGCAAGATGATCAGAAGACAGTGGCAGAGCTGGTGGAACAGGCAGATATGTTTGTCGGTTACGCTGACTATGTTCAGGCCCGTTCAGCGTTGGATAAAGCCCGGGGGCTGGAGCCCGCCAACACGCTGGTCGCTTACAAGCTGCTGTTTGTGCTTTACAAGCAGGAGCAGGCAGAAGCCTTTGTAGAACTGGCCGAGCAAACGGATTTCGACCGGGGGTCCTATGAATGGGATGAAGTCAGCCAGTGGGGCAGGGAACTGCTTCCCGGTCATGCCTTATTCGAAAAGCCCACTGAGCCCGAAGCATCAGAAACGTTCGCGGAAACACCGGCGATGACCGATAACGTGACTGAAGAGGCCACGACTGAAGCTGAAGTTGATGATGTGGCCATCAGTGAAGAAGCGGTCACCACGCAAGACAACCACATTGAATTTGAATTCGATGATTTTGCCGACGCAGAGAGACAGGTAGCGTCAGAAGACACTGAAGCCGTTGCCGAAGAAAAAGCAGAAAAAGTCAGCAGCGACAACGAACTGGATGACGATCTGCTGGCATTTGATACCGATTTCGGTCAACGTGAAGAAACGCCCCCGGTTGAGGACGATTCAACTCCGGAACTCGACATCAATGAACAGGCACAGTCGGATCAGATGCTGTCATTTGATGAAGAGCTGCAAGCGAGCGAAGCTGATGACAGTGAGTTTGATGAACCTGAACAGTTCGATCTGTCTACAGACGACGATACCCCGGATCTTGAATTTGATATCGGTGAACTTGATGATATCGACGAAGCTGAGACCAAACTGGATCTGGCCGCGGCCTACGTTGATATGGGCGACCCAGATGGTGCCCGCAGTATCCTCAATGAAGTGCTGGTTGAGGGTAATGACGCCCAGAAAGACCGCGCCAACGACTTGCTCAACACGCTGTCTTAAGCGGTGTTGAGGTGAGGATTGCGCTCGGCGTAGAATATGCCGGAACCGCTTTTTGCGGCTGGCAGTATCAGCCTCATGCCCGCACCGTGCAGGATGAGTTGCAAAAAGCGGTCTCCAGGGTCGCCAACCATCCGGTTGAGGTGTTTGCCGCAGGGCGGACTGATACCGGTGTTCATGCACTGAATCAGGTGGTGCATTTTGATACCCCGTCAGAGCGGGACCAGCGTGGTTGGCTGCTGGGGATTAATGCCAATCTGCCCAAAGACGTCAATGTCAGCTGGGTGAGATCCGTTGATGACGACTTCAATGCCCGTTTCAGTGCTATCAAACGTCGCTATCGCTACTTGATTCTCAACCGTCTCAGTCGCTCGGCAGTGCATCATCAGCGTATGTGGTGGCATCACCATCCTCTGGATATCAGCCGCATGCAGGCTGCCGCCGATCAACTGCATGGCCGCCATGACTTCTCAGCCTTCCGCGCCAGCGAATGTCAGGCGAAAAGCCCGGTCAAAACCCTGGATCTGATTAAAGTCAGCCAACAGCATGACTGCATCGCCGTTGATGTCGAGGCCAGGTCATTTCTGCATCATATGGTCAGGAATCTGGTGGGGGTGATGACCGCTATCGGAGATGGCAGCAAACCGGTGGAATGGGCCGGGCAGGTGCTTCGCAGTGTTGATCGTAGCCAGGGTGGGGTGACGGCGCCGCCGGACGGGCTATACCTGGTCGATGTTGAGTACCCGTCACAATATTCTTTACCAATAGTGTCCGGTTTCCCGGTGCTCTGGTAAAGTATCACGATTGTAACTTTTTTATTTCAACGCTGAATGAGAACCCGTGCCAAAATTTGCGGTATAACGCGCCGCCAAGATGCTGATTTTGCGGCTGAATCCGGGGCTGATGCGATAGGTCTGGTCTTCTATCCGTCCAGTCCGCGTGCGGTGACCATTGCGCAGGCACAGCAAATCGTGGCTGCCTTGCCACCTTTTGTCTCTGTTGTGGCACTGTTTGTTGATCCGGAGCCGCAACAGGTTTCACAGTGTCTTGACGCTTTAGCGGTTGATATAATTCAGTTTCACGGCAATGAGAGTCCGGCTTTTTGCGAGCAATTCGGCAAGCCTTACATCAAGGCTATCCGGATGCAGACAGATACCGAACTGCAGTCGCTGGCGCAGCAATATGCCTCGGCCCGTGGTCTGTTGTTAGACAGTTATCAGCCCGGCGTGCCGGGCGGGACCGGCAAGACTTTTGACTGGTCTTTGATCGCCAAGATCGACAAGCCGGTCATCCTGGCAGGTGGACTCCACGCCGACAATGTACAACAAGCGATCCGACAAGTGCATCCTTTTGCTGTTGATGTCAGCGGCGGCGTTGAGAGTGAAAAGGGTATAAAAAGTCATGACAAGATCAGCGCTTTTATGAGAGAGGTAAGCAATGCTTGAACAGCATATTCATGATTACTTTAAAAATTTCCCCGATAAGCGGGGACATTTCGGCCCATATGGTGGCCGTTTTGTAGGCGAAACCCTGATGGGTGCTATCTACGAGCTGGAACAAGCCTACGAGCAGTATCGTAATGACCCTGAATTTCTGGCTGAGATGGATAAAGATCTCAGCACCTTTGTCGGCAGACCTTCACCTCTCTATCTTGCCGAAAACTGGTCGCAGAAACTGGGTGGGGCACAGATTTATCTCAAGCGCGAAGACCTCAACCACACCGGCGCGCACAAAGTGAACAACACTATCGGTCAGGCTTTGCTGGCCAAACGCATGGGCAAAAACCGCATCATCGCCGAAACCGGTGCCGGACAGCACGGTGTGGCGACGGCCACCGTTGCCGCTCGTCTGGGCATGGAATGCGTGGTCTACATGGGCGCTGAAGACGTTGAACGTCAGGCCCAGAACGTTTACCGGATGAAACTGCTGGGCGCTCAGGTTGTTCCGGTAGAGTCAGGTTCACGCACACTGAAAGACGCGCTCAACGAAGCGCTGCGTGACTGGGTCACCAACGTCGATGATACCTTCTACATTATTGGTACTGTCGCCGGCCCGCATCCTTATCCGGCCATGGTGAGGGACTTCCAGACAGTGATTGGTCGTGAAACCAAACGTCAGATCACTGAAGTGACCGGCAGATTGCCGGATGCCCTGGTGGCCTGTATCGGTGGCGGCTCCAATGCTATTGGCATGTTCCATCCCTTCATTGAGGACGAGTCAGTGGCCATGTACGGCGTTGAAGGTGCCGGTCATGGTATCGATACCGGCGAACACTCGGCACCGCTGTCAGCGGGCAGGCCAGGTGTTTTGCATGGTAACCGTACTTATCTGATGCAGGATGATAACGGTGAGATCATTGAAACTCACTCGATTTCAGCCGGCCTTGACTATCCGGGCGTTGGCCCCGAGCATGCCTGGTTGAAAGATATCGGTCGGGCCACCTATGTGTCGGTCACTGATGATGAAGCTCTGGCGGCTTTTCATGAATTGACCCGCACTGAAGGCATTATTCCTGCACTGGAGTCCAGCCACGCACTGGCCTATGTCAGCAAGCTGGCACCTACGATGTCAGCCGAGCAGTCGATCGTTATCAACCTGTCCGGTCGTGGAGACAAGGACATGCACACCGTCGCCGCAATGGCTGGCCTGAAATTCTAAGGGAGCAACAATGAGTCGAATAAGCCAGTGTTTTGAAAATCTGAAAGCTGATGGTCAGACTGCGCTGATCCCTTACGTAACCGCCGGTGATCCCGAGCCCTGGGTGACCGTGCCTTTGCTGCACGCGCTGGTTGATGCCGGGGCCGATATCATCGAACTGGGTATTCCGTTTTCAGATCCTATGTGTGACGGCCCGGTGATTCAAAAGGCCTGTGAAAGAGCTTTAAAAAACGATGTCAGCATCCGTCATGTGCTGAAAATGGTGAAGCAGTTCCGCGAAAAGAACAGCCACACGCCGATTGTGTTGATGGGCTATGCTAATCCGATTGAAGCCATGGGTTACGGCAACTTCGCCGAGCAGGCCAAAGAGGCCGGCGTTGATGGCGTGTTGACTGTGGATGTGCCGCCGGAAGAGTCTGATGAGTTCCGTGAGATCATGGATCAGAACGAGATCGATACTATCTACCTGGTAGCGCCGACCACGTCAGCTGAGCGCATGCAGACGATTGCCAGTTTTGCCCGCGGATTTATTTATTATGTGTCCATCAAAGGGGTGACCGGTGCAGCGGCTTTAGATGTCAGTGAAGTCTCCGGTAAACTTAGCCAGTTGCGCGAAAAAACCAAGCTGCCGGTGGGCGTAGGTTTCGGTATCCGTGATGGCAAGTCGGCAGCCGAAGTATCAGAAGTCGCTGATGCTGTTGTTGTCGGCAGTACACTGGTTCGCTGCATCGAAGAACATGCTGACCGGCTGGATGAATTACCCGCTGCTGTCGCGGGTTTACTGGCTGAAATGCGTCACGCGATTAACGCCCGTGACCTGGCCAGTGCCTGAATAGAATTGAAGGTGAAAAAATGAGTTGGTTTGAAAGATTAATCCCCTCCAAGATCCGCACCACTGCGCGTAGCCGGTCGGTGCCTGAAGGCGTCTGGTGCAAGTGCCCGAACTGTGACAGCGTGCTCTACCGCGCTGAGCTTGAGCGCAACCTGATGGTTTGCCCTAAATGTGAACATCATCAGCGTCTCAATGCGCGTATCCGTCTGCAACATTTTCTGGATGAAGAAGAACGTCAGGAGATTGCAGCCGAGGTCAAACCGGTTGATACCCTGAAGTTCAAAGACAGCAAACGCTACCGTGACCGTATCAGTCAGGCACAGAAAAAAACCGGTGAAAACGATGCCTTGATTGCCATGCAGGGCAAGCTGAATGGCCTGCCAGTAGTCGCTGTCGCTTTTGATTTCAGCTACATGGGCGGCTCCATGGGCTCTGTGGTGGGCGAAAAGTTCGTCCGTGCAGCTCAGGTCGCGCTTAAGCATGATATCCCGCTGATTTGTTTTTCTGCCAGTGGCGGCGCGCGTATGCAGGAAGGCCTGTTTTCGCTGATGCAAATGGCTAAAACCAGCGCCATCCTGACCCAATTGGGCGATGCCGGTATCCCGTTTATTTCGGTAATGACCGACCCCACCATGGGCGGCGTATCGGCCAGTCTGGCCATGCTGGGTGATATTAACGTTGCCGAGCCCAATGCATTGATCGGCTTCGCCGGTCCCCGTGTCATCGAGCAAACCGTACGGGAAACGCTACCCGAAGGTTTCCAGCGGGCAGAATTTCTGCTGGAGCATGGCGCGGTGGACATGATTGTCGATCGCCGTGATATGCGTGATCGCCTGACCAATGTGTTGTCTATGCTGCAAAAACGTGCAGCAGTCTGATTAGACATCAATGCGCTTCACATCTTTGTCGCAATGGCTGACGTGGCAGGAACAGCTGCATTTTCGTGACATTGATCCGGGCCTGGAGCGGGTCGGCGCAGTCTGGCAACGGATGGGAGGCGCGACACAGCTACCTTTCAAGCTGATCACCGTGGCGGGTACCAACGGTAAAGGATCTTCGGTAGCGATCAGTGCCGCGATTTTACAGGCCGCAGGCTACAAGACGGCAACTTATACCTCTCCGCATTTGCTGCGCTATAACGAGCGGATCTGCATTGATAATCAGCCGGCAACTGATGAAGCAATCTGCGAGGCTTTCCAGCGTATTGACGATGCCCGCGGTGATATTTCGCTGACTTATTTTGAGTTTGCGACTCTGGCTGCGGTCGATATTTTCTGTCGCGCCGACGTGGATGTCGCGGTACTGGAAGTCGGCATGGGTGGTCGTCTGGATGCCGTCAACCTGTTTGACACCGATGTTGCGTTGATCACTCCGATTGGCCTCGATCATATGGCCTGGCTGGGTGATAACCGGGAGCAAATCGGCTTTGAAAAAGCCGGTATCATCCGCGCTGACAAACCACTGGTGTGCTCGGAAACCCAGCCACCGGATACCGTTCTGGCGTATGCCCGTGAGATGGGCACACCGGTCTATCTCAATGGTGAACACTTTAACTACCAGTCACAGGCGGACCATTGGTCCTGGCAGGGCCTAGGTGCCGAGCTTAAACAATTACCGTTACCGGTGCTGGCAGGCAAGTATCAGTTGCAAAACAGTGCGGCGGTGATAGCCGTCTGCCAATTGCTTAATCAGCAAGGACTCATTATCAGCGATCAGGCTATTGGTCAGGGATTGACGCAGATCCGGCTTTATGGCCGCTTCCAGGTTATTCCGGGCCCGGTTACGCGGATCCTGGATGTCACTCATAATCAGCAGGGCGCGGATAATCTCAGCGCCTTGTTAAAAGCCTCACAGACGACAGGTAAAACCTATGCTGTGCTGGCCATGCTGCGTGATAAGGATTGCCAGTCGGTGGCCAGCAAGCTCGACGCCGTGATTGACTACTGGTTTCTGGCGGGGCTTGATGGTAATCGGGGCATGAGCGGTGAAACCCTGGCGGAAAACCTGACGCCCGTGGTGGGCAAGGATAAACTGGCTAGTTATGAGCAGGTTGATGATGCCTATCATGCTGCCATGGCGGCTGCCTCAACAGGTGACCGGATTCTGATTTTCGGCTCTTTCCACACCATTGAAGCTGCAATGCGGCTGATGCCCGAATCGCAACAGGCACCGGTTTCTCAAGCAAGCTAAACAGCCCCTAGCTCTGATACATCTTTCTGATATCGTCCTTGTGGTGTTCCAGCACCTTAGGTCGTTTGACTTTCATCGTCGGTGTTAACAGCCCGTTATCTATGGTCCAGGGTTCCAGTGTCAGGCTGACCCGACGGATTTTGGCGTAAGCAGGGAAGTCATGTAACAGGCCACGCAGCTTCTGAATCACATATTGCTGCAGCTTTTTATTATTAAGACTGGCATTATCCATCGCATCCAGCTCCAGCTCACGGGCCAGACTGAACCACTTGTCGCTGTTTAGAACCAGCAGGGCAGACAAATAGGATTCCCCTTCGCCGATCACCATCGCCTGTTCGAACGTCTCATCAGACTGAATGGTGTTCTCGATATCGGCCGGTGGGACTTTCTCGCCGTTACTCAGCACCAGGATGTCCTTAATACGCCCTGTGATGAAGATATGACCACTGTCATCAATGCGGGCCTGATCACCGGTATGAAGCCAGCCTTCGGCATCAATGCTTTGTGCTGTGGCTTTGTGATTGTTCCAATAGCCTAGCATATTCCCCGGGCCGCGAGCCAGTAGCTCATCGTTATCACCCACCTTGACCGCCACGCCGGGAATCGCACGGCCGACACTGGCAGGGACATTGTTATCGGGTTCGTTGACGCTGATCACCGGGCTGGTCTCAGTCAGGCCATAGCCCTGTAACAGGTTGAGCCCCAGTCCGATAAACAGTCTGGAAGCCTGTTCCGGCAACGGCGCGCCGCCACTCACGGCCAGCCTGAGGCGGCCCCCCATGCGCTGTAATACTTTGGCAGCTACCAGTTTGTTTAACAGCGGCAACAACAGGAAACCCGGCCGCCAGCGCTGGCGACCCTGACGGTAATGAAAATGCGCCCAGCCAATATTCACGTTGGCTTTGAATAATAAGCGGCTCAGCATGCCTTTATCGGCCAGTTGTGCCTGCAAACGGGTATAAATACGCTCGAAGATTCGAGGTACGGCAATCAAGATGGTAGGCCGGACCAGGCGAATATCATCAGCCAGTTGCGGAATACCCCGGGAGTAAGCCACGCTGGCGCCTGCCATGATGGGCAGGTAATAACCGGCAGTGCGTTCCAGGGTATGTGATAAAGGCAGAAAAGACAGAAACAGATCGTCAGGCAGAATATCAAAGTACTGCAGAGAACCGGCTGCCACCGACAACATATTGTGATGGCTGAGCATGACGCCTTTTGGTCTGCCGGTGGTGCCCGAGGTATAGATTATTGATGCCAGTTGGTGCGGATCGGCATCCCAGTCACGCAGTGTGCCAGGTTCCGTCGACAGCCAGTCCTGCAAATAAACTGCTGTGCCATCAAGCGTGTCGTCATCCCTGTTCTGGATGATGACGCGGCTCAGGCGGTGATTATCATTCAATGAGGGTTGCAGGCGTTTCCATTGATTGGTGTTGTGCAGCAACAGACATTTCACGTCAGCATCCTGCAGGATGTAGGCGACATTATCTGGTCGGTCGTCGGGGTAAAGGGGCACAACCACAAGACCCAGACCCATTGCCGCCTGATCGAAAAACACCCAGTCCCGGCAGTTTCTCAGGTTCAGTGCCACCCGGTCACCGGGTTGCAGATCCTCGTTGGCCAGTGCGGCTTGCCAGCGGGCCACATGCTGGCCTACCTCATGCCAGGTGGTGCCAACCCAGTCCTTTGTTTCTGGGGAGTAGCTTTGGTAGGCAATCTGGTCGGGTGAGCGTGACAAGCGCTCGCGAAACAGGCCGTATAGCGTGCCTGCCTGCTCTGCAGATATGTAATCCGTGTCTTTATTCATAAGCCTACATCAGCCAGCGAAGCTGAAGCCCGATAATATCAACGCTGGCCTCATAATCACCTTTCAGATTATAACGCCCGGCTTCATCGGTTTCGTCGATATTGGGATCGTCCATAAACAAATGTGCGTAGGCGGCATCAATGACGATGTTGTCTGAGTAATGGTAACTGGCACCGAAAGATACCCATTTGCGGTCCGTCCCCGGAATGCGTGCAGTACGGCGCTGGCTGCTGGGAACCGGGCTCTCGTCATAAGCCACACCGGTGCGGAATGACCACTGATTATTGTGTTTATAGCTCAGCCCCAGACCGTAGCGCATGCTGTTTTCCCACTCTTCTGGCTTGATTGACGATAACTGGCCGCCATCGGACTTGATATTTAATTCCTGAAAGCGGTTCCAGCGTGTCAGCGTGGCATCGGCAGACACAGCCCATTGACTGTTGAGTTGGTGATGAAATGCCAGTGACAGGGTTTCCGGCAAATCGACATCGGCTTCGACATTGTCATCTACCACCGTATTGCCATCAGCGTCCTTGAGCGTGCCATCACCCTCCAGGGTGTGGGATATTTTGGAGCGGAATGCCAGACCGATGCGGGTGTCTTCAGTGGCCTGGTAGATCAGGCCCAGGTTATAACCATAGCCCCAGTCATCGGCGCCGAGTTTGACTTTGCCATCGGCCGCTTGTGGAGCCATTTGTCTGGCACCCAGATCGGCCATTTGAGTGAGTTTGACATCAATGTACTGGGCGCTGACGCCAAAGCCCAGCGACAGCTTGTCGGTAGCCTGAATGGCAATCGTCGGGTTGAAGTTGACGGTCAGCATTTCCGATTTCACGGCAAAGTAGCGGCCAACCCAGTCATCTTTATATTCGGTTTTCAGGCCGAAGGGGGCGGTGATGCCAAATCCCAGGCTGACTTTGTCATTGACCGGATGACTGATAAAGAAGTTGGGCACAAAGGCTTCGGTACCCGCATCACCGCCATCCCCACCTGTCAGTGGTTGGCCGACAAACCCGCCGCCTCCCAGGTTGGCGACACTTGAACCATCATTATTGAACTCAGATTGCGGTTTGATGTAATTCAAACCCATATCAATTTCTGTGCGATCCAGATAGGTGAGTCCCGCGGGGTTAAAGAAGATGGTACTGGCATCCTCTGCTACGGCGGCACTGCCGGCGAAGGCTCGGCCCAGGTTGGTCACGCTTTGTTCCTGAATCGCAAAGCCTGCCGCTGAGGCGGTTGAGCTGGCCGAAGCGAGCAGGGTGAGAACAGAAATGTTTTTGAGTTTAGAGTTCATAGTCAATCACTTGCGCCGTATTCTTAAGTCAGGGTCTAAAGTATCCTAAGCGATCTGAAGACGCAAGTTTTGTGACTACAAATTTATTACAGTCGTTTGAACAACAGATCCCAAACCCCGTGACCCAGCCGGTGACCACGTTGTTCGAATTTAGTGACCGGCCGGTAATCCGGGCGGTCGATATAGCCGGAATCCTTGCTGCAGTTCTGGAAACGCGGGTTACCACTGACATCACTGAGCATTTGCTCGGCATAATCCTGCCAGTCGGTCGCAAGGTGAAGGTGACCACCATGCTTGAGTTTGTCAGCCAGCACATTAACGAAATGCGGTTGAATAATGCGGCGTTTGTGATGGCGCTTTTTATGCCAGGGATCAGGGAAATAAATCTGAATACGATCCAGGCTCTGATCGGCAATGCGATGTTTGAGCAGTTCTACGGCATCAGTACAGGCCACGCGGACATTGCTCAGTTCTTCGGTTTGAATGGCCTTGAGCAACTGGCCGACACCGGGGCGGTGCACTTCAATACCGATAAAATCCTGCTGGGGCTGATTTTTCGCCATTTCTGCCAATGAGGCGCCGTTACCAAAGCCGATTTCCAACACCCTGGGCGCATCGCGTCCGAATAATTGCTCGAGTTGAAGCGGATCGTGATTGTCATCAATACCAAATTGCGGCCAGAGTTGATCAAGGGCTTTCTGCTGGCCGGGGGTAAGCCTGCCTTCGCGGCGCACAAAACTGCGGATTGGGCGTTTAGCCATGGAGTCAGTCATGATATGCAATATCCTGAACTTAAAGCTGATGAAAGCGCCCGATCATACCGGAATGCTGGTGCAGAGGCATATTTACCGACTGCTTGTCAGACTTTTCTGGCGCGGTTAGGATGCAATTATAAAAAGATCAAAACCATGCAAGCATTCGGAGTTGGTCGGAGACGAGGCAAACCGGCACAATGAGACGCCTTATTATGCCTGTCTGAGGCTTGGCCTGATATGGCCTAATTAGCCGCAACAGCCCGTTTTTACTGACTTTGCAGGCCAGTTAGCGTAATCCTGACTGAATTCTCCGTATCCCAAAGCCTCGCTTTCGGGGTATAATGGTGGGTCTTTAAACGAAAATCTTCAGGGCAATTCCGAGCCCGACAATCCTTTGCATTTTCAGGCAAAGCATTAAAGAGAGAAGGAAACTATGGTTCATCCAGTATTAGAAGCCGTCACTAATGACGTAATCGAAAGAAGCAAAAAAACGCGGTCCACTTACCTGGCGCGGATCGATGAAGCGGTGGGTAAAGGTCCTCATCGTGCTGTATTGGGATGCGGCAACCTGGCACATGGTTTCGCCGCCTGCTCCATGACCGATAAAGATAATCTGGCTGGTGATCAGGTTGCGAATATCGCCATCATTTCCTCTTACAACGATATGTTGTCGGCGCACGAGCCATTCAAGGACTTCCCGGCCATCATTAAAGAAGCGGCCCACGAAGCCGGAGGTGTTGCCCAGTTTGCCGGTGGTGTGCCCGCCATGTGTGACGGTATTACCCAGGGTCAGCCGGGTATGGAACTGTCACTGTTCAGCCGTGACGTGATTGCCATGGCGACCGCTGTTGGCCTCAGCCACAACATGTTCGATGCTGCCATGTATCTGGGCGTATGCGACAAAATCGTTCCGGGCCTGCTGATTGGCGCCCTGAGTTTCGGTCATTTGCCAGCCGTGTTTGTACCAGCCGGTCCGATGCCGAGTGGTATGCCCAATAAAGAAAAAGTGCGTATCCGTCAGCTTTACGCGGAAGGCAAAGTGGGTCGTGATGAACTGCTGCGTGCTGAGTCCGAGTCTTACCACAGCCCGGGTACCTGTACTTTCTACGGTACCGCCAACAGTAACCAGATGATGGTGGAAATGATGGGGCTGCACCTGCCGGGCAGTTCTTTCATCAACCCTAACACGCCACTGCGTGATGCGCTGACCAAGAAAGCCACCGAGCAGGCACTGAAATTCACCTCACTGGGTGACGATTTCCGTCCGATCGGCCATATGGTTAATGAAAAAGCCATCCTCAATGCGCTGGTCGGTTTGCTGGCCACTGGTGGCTCTACCAACCACACCATGCACCTAGTCGCCATAGCCCGTGCAGCCGGCATCATTATCAACTGGGATGACTTTGACCGTCTGTCTGCGATTATTCCGCTGATTACCCGCATCTATCCCAACGGCACTGCTGATATCAACCACTTCCAGGCCGCTGGTGGCATGGGCGTACTGATCCGAGAGCTGTCCAAACACGGTCTGATGCACACCGATATTCTGACTGTTGGTGATGACAAAGGGATGGAGCAGTACACCAAAGAGCCAACCCTGAAAGGTGGTGACCTGAGCTGGGAAGAAGGACCGGAAGCCTCACTGGATACCGACGTAGTGGGTACTGTAGAGAAACCTTTCGCAACCGGTGGCGGCCTGCATCTTATCAAGGGCAATCTGGGCCGCGGCATGTCGAAAATCTCGGCTGTTGACCCCGAGCATCAGGTGGTGGAAGCACCAGCGATGGTGTTTGATAACCAGGATCATGTGGTTGAAGCCTTCAAACGCGGTGAAATGAATAAAGACGTCATCGTTGTGTTGCGCTTCCAGGGACCAAAATCCAACGGTATGCCGGAGTTGCATAAACTGACACCGCCACTGGGCGTATTGCAGGACAAAGGTTATAAAGTGGCGCTGGTCACTGATGGCCGTATGTCCGGTGCATCAGGTAAGGTACCGTCAGCGATTCACTTGTGGCCTGAATGTGCTGATGGCAGCCTGATGACCAAAATACGTGACGGTGACATGATTCGCCTGGATACCCAGAAGGGTGAACTGAACGTAATGGTAGACGAAGCAGAGCTGAACTCGCGCATGGCCTGTGTGATGGCCAATACGGAACACCATTATGGTATGGGCCGTGAGCTGTTTGACAGCTTCCGTCAGGGCGTCTCGACTTCTGAGACCGGTGCCATCAACATGTTCAACGTCGAATAACTTTTAACAATCTGGAATAGCAATCTCCATGGCTAAAACAATTCATGAAATTATGAAGGTGTCACCGATTGTACCGGTGATGGTGATTAACGATGCCGATCATGCGGTACCCTTGGCCAAAGCGCTGGTCAAAGGTGGCCTGAAAGTGCTGGAAATCACGCTGCGTACTGATGCGGCGCTGGAATCCATCCGTCGTATTAAGGCTGAAGTGCCTGACGCTATCGTCGGTGCCGGTACTATCATCAATATTGATACCCTCAACAAAGCCATTGATGCCGGTGCTGAGTTTATCGTCAGCCCCGGTACCACTGACAGCCTCATTGATGCCGCACTGGAAACCGGCGTGCCATTGCTGCCGGGTATTGCCAACCCCAGTGAAGCCATGCGTCTGCTGGAAAAAGGCATTACCGCGATGAAGTTCTTCCCGGCCGAAGCCGCCGGTGGTGTACCGATGCTGAAATCCATTGGCGCGCCGATTCCGCAGATTACCTTCTGCCCAACCGGTGGTGTCAGTCAGAAAAACGTCAATGACTACTACAAACTGCCGAATGTCGGCTGTGTCGGTGGTAGCTGGATGTGCGCCGCCAGCCTGGTCGATGCCGAGAACTGGGATGAAATTACCCGTCTGGCAGCGGAAGCGATTGAACTGGCGACGGCCTGATTGTTTCAGCCACTGTCTGAGAAAAAGGCGCCTTTTGGCGCCTTTTTTTGTTGTCATGCCGAGCAGAGTCGAGGCATCTTTGTGTTCCGAAAGATCCTTCGACAGGCTCAGGATGACGGTGTGGGGGAGTTAAGAGTATTGGTCAGTACAGCATCAGTCTGATCTGTCATGCCGAGCGGAGTCGAGGCATCTTTGTGTTCCGAAAGATCCTTCGGCAGGCTCAGGATGACAGGCGGGAGGCTCAGGATGACAGGGCGGAGTCCTGCCGCGCGATGATCAGCAAGCCACGTTAGAGAGCTGTCATGCCGAGCGTAGTCGAGGCATCTCTGGCCCAGTGCTTGCTGCTTCAACCGGTTTGCTAAATAACCCTAGTCAGGCTGCTGTCATCCTAAACGCAGCCCGAATTAATCGGCTTTAAGCAGAATGCCCCTTGCCAGCCAGTCAACTATCATCTGCCGGGCGCCGTTCTCTACGACCCGCGGATCCGGATGCTGCATGGCAGTCGCAATCTCTTCCACTGCCTCATAGCCGGTCTGGCCCTGTGACAGCAGCTCGAGAAGGCGGGCACTGACTGGATTAAGCTCAATAAAC
The DNA here is from genome assembly GCF_947259025.1 of uncultured Methylophaga sp. Lineage (GTDB taxonomy): Bacteria > Pseudomonadota > Gammaproteobacteria > Nitrosococcales > Methylophagaceae > Methylophaga. The sequence goes on along the minus strand of NZ_CAMYKO010000005.1, from coordinate 678,850 downwards.
TTGATCTGTTCATCCTCATTACGCTGTACAAGCAGGCAGTTCGGCGTCTCAGAGGGCTGCTGAGGACGGTTATCCGGGCTGATTTTATGAACCGGGTATTGATAGACCAAAAGCCAGGCCAGCGGCGACTGCGTGTATTTCAAGGCCAGACAGTCCTGTTCTGCCTCCAGTTGGGTCAGCGTGAACTCGGGCTCGGCAATGCTCAAGGCCAGCTCCACCCATTCATAATGGGCGAGCTCGGATAAAAAGGGCGGGTCATCGACACTGTCACGTTCATTGTCCAGGTAAGACATAAACTCACGGGCAATCTCGATAAACAGCGGACTTTTGCTTTGGTGTCGGATCATAAAGTCACGCACCATCGCCAGCCAGTTATCCTCGGTGAACAGGCTGCGGATCACCGGGAAAGCGTTTTCCAGCGTGCCGTTGATATTGTTGAAAAATAAATCCCGGTAAATCGCCATGCGCCGGTCTTCGATATGATCAGGCGCAGCCTGATGGGCCGGATCACGAATATGCGCAGCAAACTGGTATTGCGTGTCCTGAAATGAATCAGCCATGCGAGACATGTTCGACCTGGTATTGCTGCTGGTGACGGTGAATGACACTGACCTCATCCAGCAGGTGAGACAGAGAAGGAATATTGAAATCGCGTTCCAGCAGGGTCGGGATCAGGCCATGGTGGGCATAGGTCTGATCCAGTAGCTCCCACACCGGATCAATCACATCCGCGCCGTGAGTATCCACGATCAGGTCTTCAGCCTCATTGTAATGGCCGGCGATGTGCATATAGGCAATGCGCTCGGTAGGCATCGCCTTGATATACTCCAACGGCTGATAACGGTGATTAACGCTGTTGACGTAGACATTATTGACGTCAAGCAGCAGATCACAGTCGGCCTCTTCCAGAATCGCTTTCACAAACTCGACTTCGTCCATCTCTTGGCCTGGCGCCGCATAATAGGAGACGTTCTCAATCACCAGCCGGCGCTCAAGAATGGACTGAATGCGTTTGATGCGATCAGCGACGTAATGCACCGCTTCTTCGGTAAACGGAATTGGCATCAGGTCATAAAGGTGGCCGTCGTCACTGCAATAACTCAGATGCTCGCTGTAGCAGCGAATATTATGTTTATCAAAGAACTTTTTCAGCCTTTGCAGGAAATGCTCATCCAGCGGGGCCGGGCTGCCGATCGATAAAGACAGACCATGACAAAGCATCGGGTAGCGTTCTGCCATGGCGGTGAATTTACGACCGAAAGCGCCGCCCATTTCCATCCAGTTTTCCGGGGCAACTTCCAGAAAATCAACGTCGGTGTTGTCGGTTTGAGCCAGCTCGTCGAGAAAACTGCGACGCAGACCCAGCCCTGCACCCGTGACCGGACATGTTGTGCTGCTCATAAATCGCTCCTGAATTGTGTCATTACCTTTATGACTCAGAAGTGGCGTGTTTGTTACAGCCACAGGCCAGTCAAGGCTCCAGATTGACTTCAAACATGGTGCGATCGACGCCGACATTGCCGGTGGTCTGATCAACTAAGTAAATGATGGCTTTGTAATGGCCAGACTTATCAATCTTGGTTTTACCGGAGAACATGCCCATCGGCCCGGTAAAAGCCAGTGGAATTTCGCCAACTTTTTCCTCGTCCTGCATCAGGATGGCTTTGGCCTCGTAGTTATCCGGTTTCCAGAGACCGTCCTTGGTGATAGGGCAGCCGCAGAGCAATGAAGCTTTGGTGTAAAACTCGACCTTGCCGCCTTCCAGCACCTGAGTCCAGGCATCAACGATAAAGCCGGGCATGGACAGGGTAATCCCATCGCCCAGTAAGTCTTTACCGGGCACGACCCAGGAAGTCACGGTGGCTTCCTGCAGGGACTGGCGGTAGCCATAAGGGCCAATCAGTTTGAAGCGCAGTAAACGCGGCGCCTCAATATCCACCTCGGCCACAAAGCCGGCGGTGTTGTCATCGGTCAAAGTCTGTCCGCGTTTGATCGGGTTTTTAATCAGCGTGTCGGTGTTGCCGGTATCACCGTTAATCCAGCCTTCATCCAGCATTTCTCCGGTCTCGGCATCTTCCACCACCACACGAACGCCACCAACGCTGGTGCCGATAAATTTAGCATCGACCGCCTTCGCACGAATCATGATTTGCGTGGTTTCGGCATGGGCGGGCAGGCTTAATGCCAGCATTAGCGGCAGGAACAGTGCAATTATGCTTTTTTTCATATCAGGCCTCGTGAAATTGGGATTATCAACACAAACACTGAGACCATTATGGCTGAGCTATGTTCTCGATGCATCCATAGTCACCCCTGTTCGGCTGTGAAAGACAGCAACTGCTACAATGTCAGCCTATTGAAACTTGATGCACCGGCATTCGGTCATTAATCAGACCCTTTTAAACTGGTATCGCTGTTCATGCTCGCTTACATCGTCCGTCGAATCCTTTATGCCTTTCCCATTCTGCTGGGGGTGAATGCACTCACCTTCGTTTTGTTCTTCATGGTCAATACGCCGGACGATATGGCGCGCATGCATCTGGGTAACAAACATGTGACAGAACAGGCTATCGAAACCTGGAAAGAAGAGCGGGGTTACAACAAACCGCTGATCTGGAATAGCGAGGCGGCGGGCACGGCCAAAGCAACCGATACTATTTTCTTTGCCAAATCTTTGAGCCTGTTTGTGTTTGAATTTGGTCAGGCTGACGACGGCCGCGATATCGGCCAGGATATTCAAAAACGTGCCTGGCCCAGCCTGGCGATAGCCATACCTATTCTGATCATCGGGCTGATGGTCAATATTACCTTTGCCATGCTGATGGTGTTTTTCCGAGCCACTTATGTGGATTTGAGCGGCGTGGTCTTGTGCGTAATGCTGATGTCGATATCAGGTCTGTTTTATATTATCGGTGGCCAGTTCCTGGTGGGTAAAACCATGCAGTTGGTGCCGGTCTCAGGCTATGCTGAGGGCTTTGATGCTGCTAAATTCCTGATTTTGCCGGTAGCGATTGGCATTATCTCCGGTATTGGCAGCGGCTCACGCTGGTACCGCACCCTGTTTCTGGAAGAAGTCTCCAAGGATTATGTGCGCACAGCCCGCGCCAAAGGCTTGTCCGAAGTCCGGGTATTGTTCTCGCATGTTTTGAAAAACGCCATGATCCCGATTCTGACCGGCGTGGTGGTAGTGTTGCCGACCTTGTTTATGGGCAGTTTGATCCTGGAGTCCTTCTTCGGCATTCCGGGGCTGGGCAGTTACACCATTGATGCCATTCACGCCCAGGACTTTGCCATCGTCCGCGCCATGGTGTTCCTGGGCTCAGTGCTGTATATCGTGGGGCTGATGCTGACCGATATTTCCTACACCCTGGTCGACCCGCGGGTGCGACTCGATGCCTGAGCAGCTCGATATACGTCAGCATGCGTTAGATATTTTACTGATGGCCGATCCCTGGGAGAAAGCCGCAGCAACCCAGGCTTTGCATCAGTCAGTTGAGCAGCAGGGCTATTACTTATCTGCTGCGGCTTTCAATCCGCCCGCTTACCCGGGCCGGCCTGAAAAGCCCGAACTGGTGGCCCCTCGCGATTTGCCCAGAAGACGCAATAACCGCGAAACCGGCCATGCCACGCTAATCCATGCGATTTGTCATATCGAGTTCAATGCGATCAACCTGGCGCTGGATGCGATTGCCCGTTTTGCTGGCATGCCGGAGGCTTATTACACGGATTGGCTGCAGGTCGCCTACGAGGAATCCACCCACTTTGAGATGCTGGATGCGCATTTGACCACAATGGGTTTCCGTTACGGTGATTTCCCGGCTCATGACGGCATGTGGGAAATGGCACAGAAAACCCATCACGATCCTTTGCATCGGATGGCGTTGGTGCCCAGAGTGCTGGAAGCGCGGGGGCTGGATGTCACGCCATCAATGATGAATAAACTGACTTCATCGGGCGACCACCGGGCGGTGGAGATTCTGGAGACCATCCTGCGTGAAGAAGTGGGCCATGTAAAAGTCGGCACTCGCTGGTTTAACTACCTCTGCGAGCAGCGGGGTTTAGACCCATATCTGACTTTTAAGGAACTGCTGGAAACCTATTTTAACGGTGAAATCCGCGGACCCTTTCATACCGAGGCGCGGCTGGAAGCCGGTTTCAGTGAAGCGGAAATGCAGTTACTGGAATCACAGGCAGTCTATAAAAAGCGTGCCTGAGGGTTTGAACTTCAAGGTTGAGAGCAATACACGAAGTCACTGCGAGGAGCGATAGCGACGCGGCAGTCCAGTCCCAGTGAGTGGAGTCTTAACCCTCTTTCTCAGCCTGCTCCTCACGCGCTTTTTTCTTTTTCGCCATCTCGGCTTTCTGACGACGCGACTCTTTGGGATCAGCAATCAGAGGCCGATAGATTTCAATCCGGTCTTTATCCCTGAGCGTCGCGTTGAGCTTGCACATTTTGCCAAAAATGCCGACCTTGTCTTTGTCGAGATCGATCTGCGGGTAGCGTTCCAGGATACCGGAGCGCTTGATGACTTCTTCAACCTGGGTGTCAGCCGGCACCTCAATTTCCAGAATGACTTGTTCGTCGGGCAGGGCGTAGGCCACTTCGACCAGAATCAGATCAGCGTTTTCCATAAATTTCCTGAGCACGTTGACAGAAAGCATCAACCAGAGAGCCGGATATCTGGGTGAACACCGGTCCCAGCGCCAAATCCAGCAGGCGGGTGGAGAACTCAAAGTCCATATCCAGCTGAACGCGGCAGCCTTTGCTATCGCCAATCGGTTTGAATTGCCAGTGACCTTCCAGGTGACGGAACGGGCCGTCAATCAGCTCAATGCGGATAGCATTGCCGTGATCGAGCAGGTTTCGGGTGGAAAACTCATGATGTATGCCGCCCTTGGCAATGTCCAGGGTGGCACAGATGACATCTTCATTTTTGCTGATGATGTGGCTGTCGCGACACCACGGCAGAAAGCGCGGATAAGCCTCGACATCATTGACCAGATCAAACATCTGATCAGGGGTGTACATCACCAGAGCACTGCGTGTAATGGTTGTCATTGAATCGGTTTATTTATTCAGTATGTCAAGCAGGCCGGTCAGATTGGCAAACACAATCAGGATTGCTACCGGCGATACAAATCGAATCAGAATGAGCCAGAAGTAATACAGCACTCCATTGCCGATGGCCAACTCCTCAGCAGTGCTGGATTTCTTCATCATCCAGCCTGCAAACAGAGCTATCAGTAATCCGCCCAAAGGCAACATGATATTCGCTGTCAGGTAGTCAAGCAAGCCAAACGCCGTCTTGCCGAACAGTGTCCAGTCCTGACCGATATTAAATGAGAACACAGTCAGTAGCCCCAGCAGCCAGATAACACTGGTCGCCAGCATGGTGGCATTACGGCGGCTGAGGTTGTGGTTTTCCACCATCCAGGCAACGATAGGCTCAACCAGCGAGATGCCCGAGCTCCAGGCAGCAAACACCAGCAACAGGAAGAACAGGGCACCAAAGAATTCACCGCCAGGCATATGGCCGAAGGCGATAGGCAGGGTTTCGAAAATCAGGCTGGGCCCGGCGCCGGGCTCCATGCCATTGGCAAACACCAGCGGAAATATCGCCAGACCGGCAAGCAGGGCAACACCGGTATCCATGATCGAAATAGTGACCGAGACTTTAAAAATAGAGGTCTTTCTGGGCAGATAAGAGCCGTAGACCATAATCGCGCCCATGCCCAGACTGAGGGTAAAGAAAGCATGGCCCATGGCAATCAATACGGAATTGGCAGTGAGCTTGGAAAAGTCAGCATCAAACAGAAAATGCACGCCACGGGTAAAGGCTTCACCGGTATTGGCCGCGTAGCCAACCAGCATTACCAGCAGGATAAACAGTGCTGGCATCAGAACACGCACCGACTTCTCCAGACCACGCTGCACGCCACGTGTGACGACGGCCGCGGTGATCAACATAAATAAGGTATGCCACGCCAGTAAGCGTTCGGGGTCACTGACCAAAGCCGTATGAATACTGCTGGCACCATCCGGCGTGACGCCCTCAAAGACGCCGAACAATGTCCGCGGTATATACGCCATGGATTGACCGGCAATCACGCTGTAATAGGAGAGGATGAAAAAACCGGCCAGCACGCCCATGCCGCCCAGCCAGCGCCAGAGTCGGGAACGGCCTTCTTCCTCGGCCAGAGATTTCAGGCTGTTAATCGGGTTCTGACGGCCGCGTCGGCCTATCAAGACCTCCGCCATCATCACTGGAATGCCGATGGCCGCAATACACAGCAAATAAACCAGAACAAAAGCCCCGCCGCCGTTCTCACCGGTTACATAGGGAAACTTCCAGATATTACCGAGCCCCACAGCAGACCCGGTCGCTGCCAGAATAAAGGCCCAGCGTGAAGTCCACTCACCGTGTATCGACTTGACGGGTCTTGCCATAATCTTGTCCTGATTTAGCGCACAAATTGACCCGATTGTAACCAGAATTGAACGAATTCAACAATCTGGCTGTTTGTCGTTAAACATCCACAACTAATGAATATCAGTGACAAAAACTCTATAATGGCCGGATGGCTAAAAAGAGCAAAAAGAAAACTTTCAGTGACAACACCATTGCGGTCAACCGCAAAGTCCGTCACGACTTTTTTATCGAAGACAAGTTTGAGGCTGGTCTGGCGCTGGAAGGCTGGGAAGTGAAAAGCCTGCGTGATGGCAAGGTGCAGCTCAACGAGAGTTATGTGCACGTGCGCAATGGCGAAGCCTTTCTGGCCAATGCCCTGATTTCACCGCTTAAAACTGCCTCGACCCATATCGTGCCCGAACCGCAGCGCGATCGTAAGCTGTTGCTGCACCGCCGCGAACTCGACAAACTGATCGGCGCAGTCGAGCGCAAAGGCTACACCCTGGTGCCACTCAATATGTACTGGAAAAAAGGCATGGCCAAAATCCAGATCGCACTGGCCAAGGGTAAACAACTGCACGACAAACGCGCCACTGAAAAAGAACGTGACTGGAACCGCGACAAAGCCCGCATCATGAAAATGAAATAGCTGGCAACACGAAATTGTGACCGCCAATTGCCTGTGCATTGGCGATAAAAAATCCATCCGTGGCAATAAGACAGCAGGCCAAAGCACATAATCATCTGGGACGATTTTGATTTCCGCAGCAACTCAACAGGGAAACACGTCATTGCGAGGCCACAGGCCGAAGCAATCCAGGCCCTAGCTTGTTAACCCAATCATGTCATTGCGAGGCCGAAGGCCGCGGCAATCCAGACCCCAGCTCAAAAAATGACACACTAAGTTACCCACACCAAGCTACTCCACAGAACCTAGAGTCAAAATCAATAAATTCAACACCAACATCCCCTAGCTGAGAAACTCGTCTTTCTTTATAATGTCTATCGTTAAACAGCTTTGGGGGCGACTTGGCTTCGACGGGGGTCGCGAAACCTGAGGTGCATGCCGAGTATTTCAGTTCTTCTCGTAAAACAGACTGGAAAATTAAAATAGTTGCTAACGATAACAACTACGCACTAGCTGCTTAATAACCAGCAAATGCCGTCCGACCAGACCCGTGCTTGTGCGACTGGTATCGGGCGTCGACTCACACAAGATCGTCTCGACGTAAGCTAGGTGCGAAGAGACTAAAACTTTGACTAGCTCGCTGTCTGTTTGCCCTGTCCATCGGGTTGCAGCCAGTTAAATCAAAAGATGGAATAAGCATGTAGATCCAAGGGCGGAGGATCTGCGGACGCGGGTTCGATTCCCGCCGCCTCCACCAATCGAACAGAAAACCACCTTCGGGTGGTTTTTTTATGTTTGAAGATTGTGGGAATAACGAAGCCGTGTAGCGGGTTTCGACAACACAATCGAGGATTGTATTGAATATCGGCATTTATGCCGTTGGCCCGAAGGGTGTGTGGCAAAGCCACAATATCTCTCGCCGACTCCACCAAATTGAACAGCAAACCACCTTCAGGAGGTTTTTATTTCGCCTGTATCTTCTTGTGGAAAGACTAGAGCGACATGAGTTCGGCGTTTTCCAGTAACGAATTCTGAGCTACTTACTCTTTCAGGACCTTATGTGCCACCTTTAGCTGTATGCATAAATTTAATTTGCTGTTAAGAGACAAGAATCCCGATAAAAAATGCACCTACAGAGAATATAGCTAGCAAACTATAAAAATTAAGTATGTGCCATCGGTTACGATTTTTGATGATCCCGAATACTCTGTGGACTGAAGGATATACCAGTTTTCTACCGAAGCTATGCTCATAACCAACAAGCAAATCTTCTGCGTGGGGCTCTAATAAATACTTGTCGATCCGAACCGAAATATCGGTACTATGACTGATAGCGCTGTCCTGAAATGATTTATAGATAAGTTCTAAATATACAAACGCTAAAAGCAGCGCCAAGTTAGCCAAGGCAATAGCATCATGGTCTTGAGTTATTGAGAAAGCAATCACCGCTGATGAAGTCAGGAGGGCCCAGTTCTTAATTTTGAAAATGTGTTCATCACACTTATCAATAAACTCGAGGGTTTGAGCAAAATCTTCTCTAAGCACGTCGATGTTTTTCATTCGTTACCTGTTGTCGAAGAGGTGGTAGTTAGCTTTTCGTTTAATTACTCGCATTGTTGCGCGTTTTAATGGGTGGAAATAACTGATTTATAAAATCAGCGCAAACCGAAACATGATGCAAACAGTCGCCAACCAACAGTGAAGAACCATGAGCCATTGAGTTTCTGAGGTCTGCTATGACATCAGACATGGACTTGCACCAGGTATTACTGGAGCTTGGGTTACTCAAGTGGCGAAATCCAGCGTCAGTTATCCAACGCTGTGAGAGAGCATGATTTATGAGAACTCTCAGCATCATTGGTCTTTTAGGGTTTACCTTAATCCTTAGGGCCTGTTCGATAATCGTATATGTTTTGAGGTGAACCTCAGGAGCTAGTGCATAGAAAAAATATGAGTAGATCGCCATATTCTTTGCCACATTGAATTGGCCTTTTATGTCATCTGGAACCTGACAATTGAGGAGCTCATTTCCTAGATAATTATGCATTTCTTCTAACATGGGGATTGACCCAGATATAGCACCTACTAATCTGTGTTTCTCATCCATCTCTGTTAGCTTGTCTAAGCTTTTAAATTCTTCCATGTTTTTCTCTTACAAGTACGCTTAAATTTTAGTGATTGGCCTAATTGAGTCTGGATTAAATTAACCCATCTATTGTTTCTGATATGTCTGATTTCTTCTATTTATTAAATGAAGAGAAGGCCATAAATTTATGTTCTTTGGAAGTTGCAAGGACTTAGTATCAAGAACAACAGTAGCAGCTATATCAGCTTTGCTGTAGTGGCTCTGTTTCTTAGGATGATGCACCTGCAGCTGATTCGTTATTTGGATTATTCCTTCATCAAAAAGCTTGTGATGATTTGAACAGAGTAAAACACCATTACTTGGTGAGATTCGTTCTTCAGGCTTCGCCTTTGACCAAGGAACAATATGCGCTGCTTCTAGTGCCTGCTTGAAGCTAAAGCCACAAATTGCACATCTACTCTCGTACGCTTTTAGCAGTGTTTCGCGAAAAATATGTTGCGCTGTTCCTCTAACTTTTACTTTTGTATAGATTTCTTTAGCTTTATTTGGATTGTTTATAATCTCGTTGGACAATGTTTCTATAGAGTCATGTTCTGTAAAACCAAAAAATGGATTTTGAACCGTTTCCCAAGGGTGATTAAAAACCTTCTCGAAAGCTGAATCGATGTCCTCAATATCCCAGGCTATAAATCCTCCACCAGGTAAACCAGTGTTTTTACCAACAACTATGGCTGATAGAGGAGGTAATTTGTACTCCATACAATAAGCTTGGATGGGTTCTAGGGCATTACCTACACTGAGTGGATTTGTATTTATTAATGGCGCGAGCTCTTTATAAATTGGCTTTCTTCTGTCTTTAGCTGCTGTAGTTAAGATAGGCCATAATAGACTAGCTGCGTATTCCCAGTTCTTGGACATCAACAATTCCCTTGTAATTATGAACAGCTTTGAGTGGCTTTAACGATCAATTCAGCACTGTACGAATTGTATGAATAAAACCATTTTTTCACCATCATGGGTATTGTTAGAATATTCTTGAGAGATAAAAAATCATATTAGGCACAACTTAGACAATGCAAAATTACATAGTCAGAATCCAAGTTGTATTGTTCTAAACTGCATCAGAAAAGATAGGAATAAACGCAGGACGCAAATGAAAACAATAAGGAACTATTATCGAATCTTTGCTGGTGCGAAATCAGTACACACTCAGGAATGTCGAGAGCAGGGTTTCATCGGGGCCGATTGGGGCATCCATCAAGACCTGACCAACCATCTTCCAGACGAGTGGAAGACATTTAATCATCAATTCATACCTATTTACTTAGAAGCCAACCCCGGTAAGAGCAGGGTAGCAGCAGGTTTAGCTTGCGGCATGTTGCACACGGTATGTAAGGGTATGCTTAAAGGCGACATAATATTATGTCCTGATGGTGCTGGTGGCTACTATGTCGGTGAAGTGGCTTCTGATTACTACTATCATGCCGATGGTCCTCTCCAACATCGGCGAAAAATAAACTGGTACGAAGGTCGCTTATTGAAGGACGACATGAGCCAGCATCTCAAAAACTCTGCAGGTTCCATTGGCACCGTCAGCAACATTACTAAATATGCTGAAGAGATCGATCTACTTATCGAGGGTAAACAACCTCCAGCTTTAATTCATACGAACGAAGATGTCGAAGACCCATCTGTCTTTGCATTAGAAAAGCATCTAGAAGACTTCCTCGTCGTCAATTGGAAATACACAGAGCTGGGTAAGTACTACGATATTTTCACAGAAGATGGTGAAATAGTGGGTCAGCAATATCCCTCTGATACCGGGCCTATAGATATTCTGGCTATTAGCAAAGACCAAAATACCCTGCTGGTGGTTGAACTGAAAAAGGGCAGGGCGAGTGATGTTGTCGTTGGCCAGGTACAACGGTATATGGGATACGTGCAAGATGAGCTAGCCGAAACTCATCAAACAGTAAAAGGGGTTATTATTGCCCTCGAAGACGATCTCAGACTCAAGCGAGCATTGAGCGTTGCACCGAATATTGATTTTTATCGATACCAAGTTAGTTTTTGCTTGCACCAAACATAAACAATTACAGAAAAAGATATGGTTAATTCAGAAGAACAACAATTCCTAAACGAACTCGATAAAAAACTCTGGAATGCTGCTGACCGGCTTCGATCAAACATCGACGCCGCTGAATATAAGCACGTAGTACTTGGTCTTATTTTCCTTAAATACGTTTCTGATGCTTTCAAAGAGCGCCGCGAACAGCTGCGAGCAGATTTCAAAGACCCAGATAATGATTACTACCTGGGTGATGATGTTCAGGACATGGCCGAAGCAGAACTGGAAATTCGTGATTACTACACTGAGAAAAACGTCTTCTGGGTGCCTGCATTAGCTCGATGGGAAAATCTGCAAAACAATGCCAAGGTTGCGCCAGGCACTGAAATTGAAGTTAAGAATGGGAAAAAGGTTACCTACAAATTCAGCAGCATTGGCAAACTCATTGATGATGCTCTAGAAGAAATCGAAAAGGAAAACCCTAAACTCAAAAATGTGCTCGATAAAAACTACGCACGTCGTCAGATTGACCCCAGCATACTCGGCCAGCTCATTGATAAAATCGCCGAGATCCCGTTCCACCACAAAACACTGCACGCCAAAGACATACTCGGACATGTGTACGAATACTTCCTCGGCCAGTTCGCACTGAGTGAAGGTAAAAAGGGTGGCCAGTATTACACCCCCAAGGCCATCGTCACCCTCATCGTCGAAATGCTGCAACCCTACAAAGGGCGCGTCTACGACCCCGCCATGGGTTCCGGCGGATTCTTCGTCTCCAGTGAAAAATTCATAGAGGAACACGAAGGCAAACTGGGCAACATCTCTGTTTACGGCCAGGAATCCAACCCCACCACTTGGCGTCTGGCAGCTATGAACATGGCCATCCGCGGTATCGACTTCAACTTTGGCGGCGAACCGGCCAACACCTTCAGCAATGACAAACACCCCGACTTGCGTGCCGATTTCGTCATGGCCAATCCACCCTTCAACATGAAAGAGTGGAACACCGGCGTCAAAGACGACGACCCCCGCTGGCAATACGGCACCCCACCCACAGGCAATGCCAACTTCGCCTGGATGCAACACATGCTCTACCATCTAGCGCCCAATGGCAGCATGGGCCTGCTACTCGCTAACGGCTCCATGAGTTCCAACACCAACAACGAAGGCGAAATACGCAAACGCCTGTTAGAAGAAGACCGCGTCGAATGTATGGTTGCGCTTCCTGGCCAATTGTTTACCAACACCCAAATCCCCGCCTGCATCTGGTTCCTTACTAAAAACAAAAAGGCACACAACGGATTGGCAGATAGAACCAACAAAGTCCTCTTCATCGACGCCCGCAACTTGGGTTACATGAAAGACCGCGTCCTGCGCGACTTCACGCCAGATGATATAAAAACGATCTCAGACACTTTCCATAACTGGAAAACAGGTGAGAGTTACGAAGACGTACCAGGCTATTGCAGTTCAGCAACACTAGAAGAGATTAAAAAACATGACTACGTCCTCACCCCCGGCCGCTACGTCGGTGCCGCCGAAGAGGAAGGCGATGGCGAACCCTTCGCAGAAAAAATGACGCGTCTCACCGCACAGCTAAAAGAACAGTTTGAACAAAGCGACAAACTGGAAGCCGAGATTAAAAAGAACTTGTTGGGGTTGGGTTATGAGTTCTGATTGGATCGAAACTTCTTTGGGAAAGTTCATCGATTTCAAGAATGGTAGGTCTTCACCCGAAAGAAGCGATGATGCCTCTATACCTGTTTATGGTTCAAATGGGATTATTGGTTACTCTGAAGAATCAAATGCTCCTGATAATTGCTTGATTATTGGACGTGTCGGGTCTTATTGCGGCAGTGTTTATCACTCTTACAGTCAATGTTGGGTAACTGATAATGCGATATTAGGTCTGCCTAAGCATGAAGGGGAGTCAGAGTTTTGGTATTTCTTATTACTGAAATTGGATTTAAACAACTATCGCTCAGGCTCTGGTCAGCCACTATTGAATCAAGCAACATTAAATTCAATTTCTATCCGGATACCAGAATTATCTGAGGATAGGGCTTCAATTGGTAAGCGATTAATGATGTTCGATAACAAAATCGAACTCAACCGCCAAATCAACCAAACCTTGGAACAAATCGCCCAGGCCGTCTTCAAATCCTGGTTCGTCGACTTCGAACCCGTCAAAGCCAAAATAGAAGCCAAACAAAACGGCCAAGATCCAGAGCGTGCCGCTATGCGCGCTATCAGCGGTAAAACTGACGAACAACTCGACGCACTAAGCCTGGTTCAACGCCAACAACTCACCGCCACTGCTGCACTCTTTACTGATGAACTCGAAGGATCAGAACTTGGTGAAATACCGAAGGGGTGGAATATTAAAGAGGTACAAGATCTTGCAAAAACAATAAAAGGAAAATCGTATAAGAGTTCAGAACTTGTTGAATCGAATACCGCACTTGTGACTTTGAAATCATTTAATAGAGGGGGAGGGTACCGGTTAGATGGACTTAAGGAATATACAGGTAAATACAAGCCTGAACAGGAAGTTTTCGCGGGTGATCTAATAATCGCATATACAGATGTTACACAAGCTGCGGATGTTATAGGAAAACCGGCAATGGTCATAAGTGATTCGCACTATGAGCACCTAGTTATTTCACTTGATGTCGCTGTAGTCAGACCGGAAGTGGATGCCCACAAATATTTTTTATATGGAGTGGCTAAAACAGCGGTATTTCAACAACATACGAGATCATACACGACAGGCACGACAGTTTTGCATCTAGGGAAGTCCGCTGTTCCTGAATATAAGTTCGCAAAACCCTCTGAGGATTTATTAGAAACGTATAGTTGCATTGTGAAATCAATGTTTGATTTGATAAATGAGCGTGTCGAAGAAAACAATAATTTAGAAAGCTTGAGGGATACGGTGCTTCCAAAACTAATTTCTGGTGAGTTAGAAGTTAAAGATGTTGCTTAGTCAAATGGAAGAAGAATTTAATATCAAAAGAGAGGAAAAACATTTTGAAAACCTTCCTGTTTGGCCTGAATTTGATATTTACGATAAAACCATAGATTTCTTAATACCTTCAGCTAGGATTGAATCGTGGGAAGACTTTAATAAAGTCGTTAAGCAGTATCGATCAGATGATGATAGTGATGAATATGTGTTTCGTGGACAGCACCATTATAGATGGCCTCTACAACCGACTCTCGACAGGATGGACAAAGGAGCTATTAAAGAAGAAATAGCAAGAAAACAGCTTCGGAATTTTAAATTGTCTATTCGGGGTAGGTTGCCGGACAATAGTGTGTTAAATGAGGAAGAAGAAGAGTTGTGGGCCATAGGTCAGCATCATGGTCTCGCTACTCCTCTCCTTGATTGGACACTTGCGCCTTATGTAGCCCTCTTTTTTGCGTTTGTACAAGAAGACCCTGATGCATGGAAGGATGAAGATGATAAACCTACTAACTTCAGTCGTGCAATATTTATCCTAAATAAATCATTTCTTGAAGATCTCGATAATGATCCAGAAGTTAGTCCGCTGGAAAGAAGGTATCCGAAACTTGTCGAGCCTTCAAAAGACGATCACGGTAGATTGGTTAATCAGGCGGGTTTATTTACGATTGCTCCATATGGCGAAACATTGGAATCAGCTTTATTGCGTGCATTAGAAGAATCAGAGATTAATATAAATGATCATTCAGAAGTATCTAAGTATATTTGCAAAATTCATATTCCGAATACAAAAGAAATTCGTCTAGATTGTCTGCGACAGCTTCGTAAAATGAATATCCATCATGGAAGTTTGTTTCCCGATCTTATCGGGGCTTCAGGTTACTGTAACGATTTGATCAGAGAATATATAAATTCGAAAAATAAAGCACCATCAAAGACAGAAGTGGAGGAAGAAAAGCCTGCAAAAGAAGAAGCTACATCAGAGATATGGAAACACCACGAGTTGGGTACCTCTGAATTGCACTTAAAACCGCTCATTGAAGCCATGTTGATCAATGATGAGTTAAAACAAAAGGCAAATATCGATAAATTGAAGAAAGTCGCGCAATCAGCAGTTGATTTTGTTAATAACAAAGCAGGTGTTGATTGGTATAGCCGAGATTCACAGAAAGCACGATTAGTAAATATCACACGGCGAAATCTTCGAAATATAGGATTTGATGAAAACTATATTACTGAAGCAGCTATGGCTCTTGTTGAAAAAGCAGCGGCTATGAGCGAAGAGCAAGAAAAGAAAGGAAGTTCGAGTGGTTAACGAAGACCAACTCGAACAACTCTGCCTCAGCTGGTTCCGTGAAGGTGGCTATGAATATGCCAATGGCTATGATATTGCCCATGATGGCGAAGCACCAGAGCGAGAAGATTACAAGCAGATACTGCTCACGGGTCGTTTACTGGATACATTGCAACGCATCAATCCGCGAATCCCTGTTTCCACATTAGAAGAACAAGTCGTCCACGTTCTCAGCAAACCCGAACATCCAGCACTGATCCAAAACAACCGTATCTTCCAACAATACCTGTTAGAAGGGATGCCAGTAGGTTACACCGATAAGGATGGTAAAAAGCAGAGTGACCACGTCCAGATTATTGACTTTCATAATCCGGATAACAACAAGTTTCTTGTGGTGAATCAATTCACCGTGAAAGGCACCAAGATGAACCGTCGCCCGGACCTGGTGGTGTTTATTAATGGTTTGCCCATTGCGGTGATTGAGCTGAAAAACCTTAGTGACGAAAATGCCGGTATTTGGGAAGCCTACAATCAATTACAGACCTATAAAGATGAAATCTCTGATCTGTTTGTGTTTAACGAAGCGTTGGTGATTTCCGATGGCATCAATGCCCGTATTGGTTCACTAACAGCGAACAAGGAACGCTTTCTTCCTTGGCGCACCATTAAGAATGAAAACGACAAGCCTCTGTTGGAATATGAACTGGAAAAAGTCGTGCGGGGCTTTTTTGACCGGGAATTATTACTCGAATACATACGCTACTTTGTTCTGTTTGAGCAAGATGGTGATACGTTGATTAAGAAAATCGCCGGTTATCATCAGTTCCATGCCGTGCGTGAAGCGGTTCGAGTCACAATGATTGCTTCTCATAATTCAGATAAGAATTTACAGGAAACAGAACGTGCCACTTATGGTAAGGAAGTAGTACCCGGATCGCGTAAGGCAGGCGTAGTCTGGCACACGCAAGGTTCAGGTAAGAGTATTTCTATGGTGTGCTACGCCGGTATGTTGTTACAACAACCCGAAATGCATAATCCTACTCTGGTGGTGGTTACGGATCGTAATGATTTGGACAATCAGCTTTTCGATAACTTTGTTGCCGCAAAGATGTTATTGAGGCAAACACCAGTTCAGGCCGACAGTCGTGATGATTTACGTGAGTTGTTGGAGTCGCGTCAGTCGGGTGGGATTATTTTTACCACCATACAAAAGTTTTCGTTGCTCAATGGTGAAGAATATCACCCGCCGCTTAGCCAACGCAGTAATATCGTCGTCATATCTGATGAAGCACATCGAAGCCAATACGGACTCAAAGCTGTGTTGGATCAAAAGACCGGTAAATACAAATTCGGTTACGCCAAGCATCTGCGTGATGCCTTGCCTATGGCCTCGTTTATTGGTTTTACTGGCACGCCTATCGCCACAGAAGACAAGGATACCCGTGCGGTGTTTGGTGATTATGTCAGTATCTATGATATTCAGGATGCAGTGGATGATGGCGCCACTGTACCCATTTACTACGAAAGCCGTCTGGCCAAACTCGACATCAATCAGGCCGAAATTCAAAAACTCAATGATGAAGTCGACGAGGTCATGGAGGACGAAGAAGATGTCAATGCACGAGAAAAGGCCAAGAGCAAATGGGCCACTCTGGAGAAACTGGTTGGGGCTGAGCCACGCCTGAAAGAAATCGCTACAGACTTAGTTCAACACTTCGAAGAACGTAATGCCACCATAGAAGGCAAGGGCATGATCGTGGCCATGAGCCGTGAGATATGTGCCCATTTATACAATGACATTATCGCAATACGCCCGGATTGGCATAGTCAGAAGATTGATAAGGGCGCCATTAAGGTCATTATGACCGCCTCAGCTTCAGACAAACCTTTGCTACAGGCGCACACCTACAGCAAAGTGCAAAAGAAACGCCTGGAAAAACGCTTTAAAGATCCTAACGACCCACTTAAGTTGGTGATTGTTCGTGATATGTGGCTCACCGGCTTTGATGCCCCCTGTGCCCATACCATGTATATCGACAAACCCATGCGTAGCCACAATCTCATGCAAGCCATTGCACGCGTCAATCGGGTATTTAAAGACAAACCTGGTGGCCTTGTGGTGGATTACATTGGTATTGCTAATGAGTTGAAAAGCGCACTGAAGACTTACACTGATTCTCAGGGCAAAGGTAATCCAACGCATCTTGCTGCAGAAGCATTTTCTGTATTAGTCGAGAAGGTTGATGTTGTTCGAGGCATGTTTCAGGGCTTTGATTATGGTGACTATGAAACCGATGCGACTTCTCTATTAATCCCCGCAGCTAATCATCTTCTTAGCCTGGAAGAGGGTAAAAAGCGCTTCCTTGATAGCGTATTGGCAATTACCAAGGCTTTTGCCCTTTGTGGGACTCTGGATGAGGCCCAACAGTACAAAAAAGAAATCGCTTTTTTTTCAGCGGTCAAAGCGATCATCACTAAAGCAACTACGGTAGATAGTAAACGAACAGAGGAACAACGTAATTCAGCTCTACGGCAAATTCTTGACCAGGCAATTATATCGGAAGGTGTTGATGATATTTTTAAGCTTGCTGGATTAGATAAACCAAATATCGGCTTGTTAGATGATCAATTCATGGATGATGTGCGCAACATGAAAGATCGCAACTTTGCTGTTGAACTCTTAGAAAAACTGCTACGTGATGAAATACGTAGCAACGCACGCAACAACGTGGTGCAGGAAAAGAATTACAGCGACCGGTTGTTGGAGACTTTGAGAAAATATCGCAATCGAGCTATTGAGACGGCTCAAGTCATCGAAGAACTTATCCAGATGGCCAAAGAGTTTCAAAATGCAATGAAACGTCACGAACAGCTCGGTCTGAACGAGGATGAAGTAGCCTTTTATGATGCTTTAGCCAATAACGAGAGTGCTGTGCGTGACTTAGGTGATGAGGTACTCAAGGCGATTGCTCATGAGTTAGCAGAGAAACTCCGTAAAAGTACTACTGTGGACTGGCAAGTTAGAGATAGTGTCAGAGCCAAACTCAGGAATATAGTGCGAATCTTGCTGAGACGTTATAAATATCCGCCTGATAAATCAGCAGAGGCGATTGACCTGATATTAGAGCAAGCAGAGGTTTTGTCTGATACTTGGTCAACTGCTGCCTATGAGGGTGAGCGAACATGAAAAAAATTGCAGAAAGAGAAGATGGTTGTTCACTCTACGAGCACGAGTCATTCTATGCTGAATCCGAGCTAAACTTGGAAGGTACACAGTTGTCACGGGATGCAGAATGGGCATTGATAGATGATAGTAAATTTAGACTACTATACCTAAACAGGGATACTATCGAAGACTGATTGCACGCTGACTGTGACGATGAAGTGGACAAGGTAATGGAACTACTGAGACCTGAGATTATAAAACTGTGGAAGCTAGGAAAAATTAAGACCTGATTTTTTCTTTATCAGTTGAATTGTTTACTAATGAAGTTGACTTTAACAGATGGGGCCAACATTTGTGCCAACAATCATTTCAAATTTGGTTTTTTTTGTTCTAAAACATTTGCTTGAGGAGTTATTCGGTTGACGCCGCATCCACCAATCGAATAGAAAACCACCTTCGGGTGGTTTTTTTGTGTCTGTTATATTCACATTTCAGCGCATGCGGACGTTAACCTCACTATCAAGTGCCTTCTTATTTTCCTATTAGTGCTGTTTGACGTATGTGTGGGAAATGAAGAATGATGGTGCCTATTCAGTCACGCAAAGCGGGATAGCATGCGGATTCGAGAGAAACTTAGTCTGATTTTCATGGTGAGTAGTTTGTTAACTGCCTTACCTGCGGCGCTATGGATCACAGACTATGCCAGAGAAAAAATTGTCAGCAGGGTGGTGCAAAACCTGCAGGTTGTGACTGAGAATCAGGTCGATATCGCTACTGAGCGACTCTGGGCGGGTGAATCCAAACTCAAGTCCATAGCCAGGTTAATACAGGAACGCCTGTCAGCCCCCATTCAGCAAACAGAAATAGACGCCTTTCATCAGGCAATGACACTTGATGCGGACGGGATTTGGCGTAACCAGCGAGAAAACTACAATGGCACGGAAGAATCCGGCATTTTCCTGCCAGACTCGCCCGGACTAAGCGATAAAAAGAAAGTCATTCACTGGCGGATCAAGCAAGTGATGGATACGTTTGGTGCCGCCGCTAACCGCCGACATGAAAATGTCTGGTACCTGTCAACCTATGGCAGTGAGGTCATTTATGACAAGACTTTTCCTGATTTTGTCTTTGATCAGGATGCCAGTAATGACTACACACAGACGCCCTGGGTGAGGTCGACAAGTCCCGAGTCGAACCCAGAACAACAATACACTTTCACTCCGCCACTTTTTGATCCGGTGCCCAGAGTCTGGATGGTGAGTGCCCTCTATCCACTGTATGTGAACGGTGAATGGGTAGGTAGCCTGGGCGAGGATATGCAACTCACCAACGTATTGGGCTTTATGTTTGAGGAGAAGCAACTTTATTCGGGCACGCAGCACTTTCTCTTGGATGAGAGCGGCCGTTTCATACTGGCCGGTCAGTGGCAGGAAGAACTGGAATCTGCTCCAGAGCAGGATAATTTCAGCCTTGATTCTGAACAGCCGTTGAGCGAATTGTTACAGCAGGCTTCCCTCACACAACAGCCTGCCTTGCTTTCAAAAAGACTACAGCTTGGCGGCGAGGATTATATTGCTCTGGGTATGCAGCTCGATCCGCTCGCCTGGCGATACTTCAAGCTGGTGCCGGTCGACACGGTGATTAGCCAAGTGCAGCGTTTCCTGTTGATACTCTTCATCACAGCATTTTTGATCATCTCTGTTGGTGGTGGCCTGATTATCGTTGCCATAGACAGAATTGTGGTCTCTCGAATTCGACGCCTGACACACGCTATCAGTGACTATGAGGTAGGTGAGCTGAAATCAGTTGCAGGGGTGGTACAGGGCAACGACGAGATTATGCTGGCTGCCAGCGAGTTTGATGTGATGGCGGGGCGGATAGCAGATGCCCGTCAGGCACTGGCTGAGAGTGAAGAACGCTGGAGCTTTGCACTCGAGGGAGCGGGCGATGGTGTCTGGGACTGGGATCTCGAGACCAATGAAGTGCTGTATTCACCTCAATGGAAAAAAATGCTGGGTTACCGTGATGATGAAATTCCCAATCTTCTTTCAGCCTGGGAGGAGCTGGTCAACACTGAGGATATGCCTGAGGTCAGACAACAGTTAAATGCCTATTTGGGCGGGCAGACGGACGTGTTCTCTGTAGAGTTTCGAATGCGTTGCAAGGATGGCAGCTGGAAATGGATATTATCACGGGCGATTGTCGTTCATCAGGGCCAGTCCGCATCGCGTCGAATGATTGGTACGCACACTGATATTTCCTATCTGAAATCCATTCAGAGCAAACTGCAAAACAGTTCAGCTCAACTGAAGTCATTATTGCAATACAGTCCGGTGGCCATTGTCATTGCCTCCATGGATGGTCGACAGGTGATTTTCGCTAATCACCGTTATGCCGACTTGATTAATTGCGAGTCTGACAAAGTAATGGGGGTCGATCCCACTGCGTTCTTCTCCGACACTGCCCTCTATCAGAACCATATTGATACCGTTGCCCATGGTGATAGCGTCTCTGATCAACTGATTGGACTTGATATCCCGGGGGGCGGGCAAAAGTCGGTTCTGGCCACCTTTATGCCACTTGAGTACGATGATGAACGCTGTGTCTTGGGGTGGTTTTATGATGTCACACAATGGTACGAAGCACAGCGAGCGCTGCGCTTGCATGCAAGCGTTTTTGATAATGCCTGGGAAGGCATCATGATTACTGACCAAGATAATCTAATAATCTCTGTGAATCATGCCTTTACCGAAATCACCGGTTATGATCAGAGCGAAGTTATCGGCCAAAACCCCAACTTTTTGTCTTCCGGGCGCCAGGACGTGCACTTTTATGACGATATGTGGCAAACCATTCAGCAAAGTGGCCGCTGGCGAGGTGAAGTCTGGAACCGTAAGAAAAATGGTGAGTTTTATGCTGAAATCCTGACTGTCAGCGCGATCAAGGACGAGCAGGGCAGGGTCACCCACTATCTGGGGTTATTTGCCGATATCACCGAGATCAAGAACACCGAGAGGAAACTAGAAGACCTTGCACATTATGACGCGCTGACGCACCTGGCGAACCGAACCTTACTGTCGGACCGGCTAGAGCAATCTCTGGCTCATGCTCGACGCAATCGCTCCATGCTGGCTGTGTGTTTTCTTGATCTGGATGGATTCAAGCCGGTCAATGATATGTATGGTCACGAAATCGGTGACAAGCTGTTGATTGAAGTCGCCCGGCGTCTTGATCACACCGTTCGCAGTGGGGATACCGTCGCCAGAATGGGCGGGGATGAGTTCGTTCTGTTGATCGCGAATATTCATGAGGTGGAGGAGTTAGATCCGATTCTGAGTCGGGTGAACCAGAAAATTGCAGAAAAAATACATTTGGGTGAGCGTGTTATCAGTGTGACAGCCAGTATCGGCGTGGCGCTTTATCCTCTGGATAATGTCGATGCCGATACGCTGCTTCGTCATGCTGACTTGTCAATGTATGAGGCCAAACAGGCAGGCAGGAATGGCTATCACATCTTTGACGTCAACCTGGATCGGCAGGTACATGAGCATCATGCGCGCACGGAACGAATAGCCACGGCACTGCAAAATGAAGAGTTTTGCCTGTTTTACCAACCCAAGGTCAATATGCAGAGTCATGAAGTCGTTGGCATGGAAGCACTCATCCGCTGGCAACATCCGGAGCAGGGCTTACTCGGTGCCGGCGAGTTTTTACCGCTGATTGAATCACACCAGTTGATCATCAGTCTTGGCGACTGGGTGCTGGAGCAGGCTATGCAGCAGATTCAGGCCTGGATGCAACAAGGGCTGGAGACTCAGGTTAGTGTCAATGTCTCTGCGAGACAAATCCAGCATGTCGATTTCATACAAAAACTGGAAGCCGTTATGGCACGCTACCCAACTGTGCCCGCCCGCCTGCTTGAGCTTGAAATACTGGAAACCTCGGCACTTGAAACCCATCAGACCGCACAAATTGTGGAAACGATCGCCAGCAGACTCGGCGTCTCATTCGCACTCGATGATTTCGGGACGGGCTATTCTTCTCTGTCTTATCTGAGACAGCTCCCGGTGAAGACGCTCAAGATTGATCGCTCCTTCATCAGCACCATGCTGGAAAGTGACGCGGACATGGCGATTGTCAGGGGCATTATTGAACTGGCAGAAGTCTTCAAGCGAGATATCATCGCAGAGGGCGTGGAGACCTGGCAGGACTGTGAGCGTCTGATGAGCCTTGGCTGTGACACCGTTCAGGGTTACTTTGTAGCCCGGCCAATGCCTGCTGCCGAGGTACCTGCCTGGATAGCGCGTTTCGATGTTGACGAACTGAGCGGTTTTCGCCACCACAATAAACGCTGAATCATTGCCTGATCCTCTCACTCATCGCTGGCGATGACTGCTATGATTTGCCGCTACCCATCGGGGCAAGCCCTGATGATCTGACCATGCTTTAGGGAAATGAGTTGAAATGAGCTTAGCTATAGCCGCCGTTGTTTCGGGTCTTTTACTACTGGTCTGGAGTGCCGACCGTTTTGTTGAAGGCGCTGCCGCGACTGCCCGGCATTTTGGTATGCCTGCGCTGTTGATTGGAATGGTGATTGTCGGTTTTGGTACCTCGGCGCCGGAAATGGTGGTGTCGGCGTTGGCGGCCACGCAGGGTAATCCCGGCATTGCGCTGGGTAATGCCTATGGTTCCAATATCACCAATATTGCACTGATTCTTGGGGTGACTGCCCTAATCAGTCCAATTCTGGTGCAGTCTCAGGTGCTCAGGCGCGAGTTGCCTTTGCTGACGATTGTCAGTTTTGTGGCCGCCTGGCAACTGTGGGATGGACAATTATCACGACTCGATGCCGTGGCCTTGCTGGTGGTGTTTGTCTTATTGATGAGCTGGACTGTCTGGCAGGGCATGCAGAAAAACAGCGATCAGTTTGCTGTGGAGATGGATGCTGAGCTGGCACAGCAGCCTATGCCATTAAAGCCGGCCGTGCTGTGGCTGGTGGCCGGACTAATCCTGTTGATTATCAGCTCACGCATGCTGGTATGGGGAGCTGTGACTATTGCACAGTCACTGGGCGTCAGTGATCTGATCATTGGCCTCACTATTGTGGCGGTGGGCACTTCCCTTCCGGAGCTGGCTTCATCGGTGATTGCCGCTCGCAAGGGCGAGCATGATATCGCGCTGGGTAATATCATCGGGTCTAATCTGTTCAACACCCTGGCTGTGGTGGGTATTGCCGGTGTGATTCATCCCATGGCAGTGGGCCCGGAAGTGCTGTCGCGTGATGTGCTGGTAATGCTGGCTCTGACGGTATCGCTGTTTGTCATTGGCTACGGCTTCAAAAAGCCTGGTCGTATCAACCGTCTGGAAGGGGCTTTGCTGCTGATGGCTTACCTAGCCTACACCACCTATCTGATCAGCACGGTTTTTATTGCTTAAAGAGAGACATTTGTGGCACATATTCAGATTGATAAATCACACAAAGCCCTGATCAAAGCGGCTACTGGCCTCGGCGACTGGCTGTTATCGCTGGAACAACTCTCAGACAGCGACCGCCAGGCAGTGCGCGCGGTGCAGAAAGCGCTGCAAAAACTACCCAAGATCAATGACGGCACGCTGGCCATGTATGGGTTCAGTATCGAAAAGGGAAGTGAATCAGCCGGGCTGGTTCGGGGCTGGGACGTGTCACTGGAATACTTTGCCGATGACCCGGAGCAGCAGGGTGGATTGGAGTTGTTCAGTTCATATATTCCCATCCCCGAAACCACCGATGCGAATGTACTGGCACAGAAAAAACAGCATGAAGCCTATTTTCACTGGCCATTGGGGGATGTGTGTAACCTGATCAAACCCGAAAAGGCGCACAAATGGATTGATGAGGTGAGCAGACCGGAGCAGACAGCCGAGGGCGCCGAACGTCTGCGTATCGAAATTGTGTATGGCGATGTTTATGCCGAAGTCGATGTGCCGCTGGCCTGACTGAAAGCAAAGCGTCATCATCGCTTGTTACACTCTGGATTTTTACTTCGCGGGGAACGGGTTTTGCCTATACTGACGATACAAGTCCTGACCGGGATGATGCTGACCATGATCACAGCCTTTGTCTGGGCTGATTCCGCTTTGCTGCCTGACCATCAGCTTGACAATCCCTGGTACTCTCAGGCGCAGACAGCATTGCAGGCAAAGCCTGTTTTTCAGCCGCAACAAAAGGCCAAAAATGTCATCCTGTTTGTGGGGGATGGGATGGGCGTATCAACCATCACTGCGGCGCGGATTCTGGACGGTCAGAACAAGGGCCTGGCAGGGGAGGAGAATCTGCTGAGTTTTGAGCATTTCCCTTTTACCGGCCTGGCCAAAACCTACAACGTCGATGCCCAAACACCCGACTCGGCCGGGACCATGACTGCGATCATCACTGGCGTAAAGACCGACGCCGGCATTATTGCTGTTGATGAAAAGGTTAAGCGTGGAGATTGCAAGACGGTAGCTGGCAATGAATTGATGAGCGCGCTGGAACTGGCCGAACTTGCCGGACGCTCAACCGGCTTTGTCACCACAACCCGCGTCACCCACGCCACCCCGGCAGCGACCTATGCCAAGTCACCGGAGCGTAACTGGGAAGATATTTCAGATATGCCTGAAGCGGCGGTAGCGGCGGGCTGTGAGGATATCGCGTCACAACTGCTGAGTTTTGAAAAACGCCTGCAACAGCGCTTCCCCGAATCAGATCGTATCAATGGCATGGAGGTGATGATGGGCGGCGGCCGGCGTCATTTTCTGCCGGAGTCTGAAGGCGGTGACCGCACAGACAAGCGCAACCTGATCCAAGCCTGGCAGCAGCAATATCCTGAGGGTCGCTATATTGAAGATCAGACGGGATTTGATGCGCTTGATCCCGCCAGAACCTCACAGGTACTGGCTTTGTTTAACCCATCCCATATGCAGTATGAAGCTGACCGCGTCAATGGCAAGCAGGGCGAGCCCTCGCTTAGCGAGATGACGGCGAAGGCGATTGAAATGCTGGACAACAACGCTGAAGGCTATTTTCTGCTGGTGGAAGGCGGGCGCATTGACCATGCCCACCATGCTGGCAATGCCTTTAATGCTTTGAACGATACCATTGAATTGTCACGCGCTGTGGAAACGGCGCTGAATAAGGTGAATACCGATGAAACACTGATTATGGTTACTGCCGATCACAGTCATGTTTTTACCATGGCCGGCTATCCCAAACGCGGTAACCCCATTCTCGGTAAAGTGGTCAATGTCGGTGAGGATCATCCGGCCCATGCCGAGGATGGGCAGCCCTACACCACGCTGGGCTATGCCAATGGCCGTGGTTATCAGCAGCGCGGCAATGAGATGGATGCTGATGAGCGTTATCACTCTGACATTCACAGTGGCCGCAAAGACCTGAGCCATATTGATACCGAGAAGCCCGGCTATCATCAGGAAGCCCTGGTGCCGCTGTCTGCGGAAACCCACGGTGGTGAAGATGTCGCGGTGTATGCGATCGGCCCGGGATCGGCAGCGGTGTCAGGTGTGAATGAGCAGAACTTGTTATTTCACGTCATTACCCGTGCCGCCGGACTGGATTGATAAAGCCTGACCCCAAACAAAACTAAATATAAAACAATAATTTATCGTGTTTTAAAGCTTTCTTCTACTCCCTAAGAAGTACTTTCTGATCAGTATTTATTTGCTGTATTGACCCTGCCTAAAATCAAACCATTACATTTCGCTGAATGGTTTGGGGGTAGACATGCAGCAAGCAGCAACAGCCAACAGACAGACTATTTATGATCAGGTCGGTGGCGCCGACGGCGTTGAGCAACTGGTCAATACCTTCTGCGATATTCTGGAAACCACCGAAACCGGCAAACCGGTTTATCTATTACATCTTCGCGGTCATGGCATGGCCCATGCCCGGATGGAGCAGTTCAACTTTTTCTCCGGCATGTTTGGCGGCCCCAAGCTTTATGCAGAAAAATGGGGGCATTCCAATGTGCGCCAGATTCACGAGCATGTGCAAATTGGTGAGGTCGAGAGTCAGGCCTGGCTGAGTTGCATGGATATGACGCTGGAGAAACTCTCTTATCCGGCTCAGCTCAAGCAAATTCTGATGCAGAGCTTTACTGACATGGCGTCAGTGCTCGTGCGTCAGTCGCAGGCCTGTTGAGGATGTTACTCGGCTTGAATATCGTCCAGACTGTCGTAATAGATGATGGCCAGATAACGGATCGGCATTGTCAGTTTAGCCAGCGGCCGGTGAGGTTGCTCGGCATCAAAGGTCAGCGAATCACCGGGTTCGAGAATATAAAACTCATCGCCCACCGTGTATTCCAGACGGCCTTCCAGCATGTAGATAAATTCCGTTCCGGCATGTTCAAAGGGATCAAACACCTCGCTGTCTTCATCCAGCGATATCAGGAACGGCTCAAACAGTTTTTTCGGGCCCGTGTCGTAGGCCAGCAAATGATAGGTGTGGCCGCTTTTAGTGCCACGACGGACCACTTCCATGCCTTCACCATGAGGGACGTACTGGGCACCGGCTTTAGGCGTGTCGTAGTCATGAAACAGGCGGGACAGGGTGACCCCCAGCGCATTGGCCAGCTGTTCCAGTTTTTCGAGGCTGGGTGACGTGAGGCCGTTTTCTATTTTACTCAACATACCACGACTGACGTTGGCCCGTTTGCTGACTTCGGCGATGGTCAGGCCATTTTCCATCCGTAGGTGGCGCAGCGTATTGCCCAGGTGCTTATCAAGCGAGTGGCCAGATTTGCCAGTGGCTGTCAGTGGTTCGTTTGTATTCACGCCTGCAATTACTCCGTCATCTGCATTGTTCAGGGCTTTGATTATACATCAGTTTTCCCCAGCCGTTCGGCACCATGATTCATTTAATGAAAAAAAGTTTCTTCAAAGTATTGACACTGAAAAGCAGTCATGCGTAAATGAAAACCAAGTTTCATTAGGTGAAACAATGTTTACTAAAAAGGTGGTAGACGCCTGCTACGACTTAAGTAGTACAGGCCAGCGCCACGGCAGTGGAGGTTTAGAATGCCATTAGGACTTTTGAAATACGGTCTGAGCAAAGAACATCCGGCACCCCGGTTTTTCAGGGACTGTACGCAGCCCAAGAAAAGCTACGATGCCGTCATTATCGGCGGTGGTGGTCATGGCCTCGCTGCAGCTTATTACCTGGCTAAAGATTACGGCATCACCAATGTCGCGGTATTGGAAAAAGGCTATATCGGCGGCGGTAACACCGGCCGTAATACGACCATCGTTCGCTCCAACTACCTGACGCCGGAAGGGGTCAACTTCTACGACGCCAGCGTCAAAATGTACGAAGACCTCTCGGAAGAGCTGGATCTCAACCTGTTCTATTCCACCCGCGGTCACTACACACTGGCCCACACCGAGTCAGCAATGCGCACCATGCGCTGGCGTGCCGAGGTCAACAAGCATGTTGGCGTGGAAAGCCGTGTGGTGGCACCCGATGAAATTTCCCAGGCCTGTCCGCAACTCGATATTCAATGCAGTGGTCAGGCCCCGATCATGGGCGCCCTGTATCACGCACCGGGTTCAGTAGCCCGTCACGATGCTGTGGCCTGGGGCTATGCCAAGGAAGCCGACCGCATGGGCGTCGAGATCTTCCAGATGACCGAAGTCACCGGTATCGATGTGAAAAGCGGCAAGGTGGTCGGTGTTAACACCAGTAAAGGTTATATCGAGACCAACCGCGTGTTGTCAGCCGTGGCCGGTTTCACCCCACGGATTACCGAGATGGTCGACGTCGAAACACCGATCGTCATCCACCCGTTACAGGCCTGTGTCAGTGAACCGATGAAACCCTGGCTCGATACCATCCTGGTGTCTGGCAGCCTGCACGTCTATGTCAGCCAGTCCTCGCGCGGCGAGCTGGTGATGGGCTCCTCGCTGGATCCGTATGAAATGCACTCGACCCGCAGTTCGCTGGACTTTGTCGAAGGCCTCACCTCGCACATTGTCGATATGTTCCCGTTCCTGTCCAACGTCAAAGTCGTGCGGCAGTGGGCCGGTATGGCCGATCTGACGCCTGATTTTGCGCCGGTTATGGGTAAAACCCCGGTCGACGGTTTCTATCTGGACGCCGGTTGGGGCACCTGGGGCTTCAAGGCGACGCCTATCAGTGGCAAGACCATGGCGGAAACCATTGCCAGAGATGTTGCCCCGGACATGATCCAGCCATTCCGTTTATCCCGTTTTGAAGACTATGAGCTGACCGGCGAAAAAGGCGCAGCCTCGGTCGGTCACTAAGAGAGTAAGGCTATGAAATTACTTGAATGTCCCGTTAACGGCGTCCGGCCCCTGAGCGAATTCACCTATGGCGGTGAATACCGCGACATGCCGGATCCCGATACCTGCAGTGACAAAGAGTGGGCGGCTTATGTGCACTACCGTGCCGGCGCGCCCGGACTGAAAAAAGAATGGTGGTACCACGGCCCTAGCGGCACCTGGTTTATTGCCGAACGCAACACGCTCACTGATAAAGTCAGCCGGACCTACATTGCCGGTCAGGAGGAATCAAAATGACCAGTCGAATTGCAAAGAAAAGAGGCGAGTGGATCAACCGCGACAAGCCCCTGACGTTTGAATACGAAGGTCAGCAGGTTCAAGGCTACGAAGGCGATACTATCAGCAGTGCCCTGTGGGCGAACGGTATCAGAGTCCTGGGCCGCAGCTTTAAATATCACCGTGCCCGGGGTCTGCTCAGTTTTGCCAACCACGACGTGAATGCGCTGATGACCGATGGCGAGGATACCAATATCCGCGCTGACGTCTGGCCGGTCAGCAATGGCATGCAGCTGGCTGCGGTCAACACCGAAGGCGGTGTGCTCAAGGACAAGAACAAGTATATCGATCACTTGTCGCCGTTCCTGCCGGTCGGCTTCTATTACAAAACCTTTTATAAACCCAAACGGCTATTTCCGTTCTGGGAGGACAAAATCCGTAAAGCCGCGGGTCTGGGTAAGGTTAATTTCAATTACCCACGCATTATCAAGCCCAAGCGCTATGCCCACTGCGATGTGCTGATTATCGGTGCCGGTGCTGCGGGGTTGTCAGCGGCGATTAATGCGGCCGCCGAAGGCTTCAACGTTATTCTGGTTGATGAAAACCGTCAGGCCGGTGGCAGCCTCAGTTATGATCATGCCGGCGAACAGGCCGCTGCCGATACCCTGAATACACTGCTTGAGGCGGTGGAAGCGGAGAAAAATATTCGCCTGATCACAGACGCCTATGCCGGTGGCTACTACGGCGATCACCTGGTGCCTATCGTGGAAAAAAGCGGTATCACCAAGGTGCGGGCGCAGACTGTCATCGTAGCGGCCGGTGTCTTCGAACAACCCCCGGTTTTCCGTTATAACGATCTGCCCGGCGTCATGCTTGGTAGTGCGACCCAGCGTCTGGTTCACCGTTACGCAGTTAAACCGTTTGATAAAGGCGTCGTTGTGACTGCCAATGATCACGGCTATCGCACAGCCCTGGATCTGGCCTCGGTCGGCACTGAGGTGGTCGCCGTGATTGATATGCGTGCCGACGGGGCCAGTCAGGAGCTGACCCAGAAAGTCAAAGATAAAGGCATTGCTGTTCATAAAGGTAGCTGCATATACGAGGCAGTACCGACCAAAGGCAAGCTGGGTGTGAAAGAAGTCGTGGTCTGCCCCTATAACGAGACCACCGCAGAAGCCGACACCAGCCGTAGCGTGCGACTTGTCTGTGATGGTGTGGCCATGAGCGCAGGCTGGGCACCGGCTGGTGCCTTGTTGTATCAGGCCGGCACCAAAATGCGTTACGACAATGATCTGGAACAGTTTGTCCCCGGTGAACTGCCTGAAGGCGTGTTTGCTGCCGGTAAAGTTAACGGCGTCTTTGATTTGAAAGCCCGTCTGCAGGACGGTCGCCGAGCCGCTGGCGAAGCGATGAATTACCTGGGTAAGGCGGTCAGCGTTGACACCGTCAAGCCAGTATCGATGGCACGGCCCAGCCACCCTTATCCCATCGTTAATCATCCCAAAGGCAAGAACTTTGTTGATTTTGACGAGGATATCCAGGTCAAGGACTTTATCAATGCTGCCAAAGAAGGTTTCGACAATATCGAGTTGATGAAACGCTTCACCACGGTGGGCATGGGTCCCAGCCAGGGCAAGCATTCCAATATGAATGCGATTCGTATTCTGGCGCGGATTCGTCAGCTGCCGGTTGAAAAAATCGGCACCACCACGGCACGGCCCTTCTTCCACCCGACCCCGATCGGTCATCTGGGTGGACGTGGCTTCCATCCGCATCGTTATACCGCCATGCACCAGTGGCATGTCGATAACGGCGGTGAAATGATGGATGCTGGTATCTGGCTGCGTCCTGCTTTCTATGCGCCGCAGGGTAGTGGTCTCACAGCCAGCGAAGCGGTACAGCAGGAAACGCTGGCTGTACGCAATGCCGTGGGCATGATTGACGGTAGTACGCTGGGCAAGATCGAAGTATTCGGTCCTGATGCCGCTGCTTTCCTGGAACGTTTCTACACCGGCAAGTTTGTCGATCAGAAAGTCGGTGGCAGCCGTATTGCGATGTTGCTGGATGAAGCCGGTGTCATGGTCGATGACGGCGTCGCAGTGAGAATGGCCGACGAGCAGTTCTATGTTTCGACCAACTCCTCCAATGCTGCGACCGTTTACCGCGAAATGCAACGCAATGTGCAGTTGTGGGGTATGCAGGTGACCCTGGTCAACCTCACCGGTGCTATGGCGGCGATGACGGTGGCCGGTCCGGAATCCCGTTCGGTAGTCGCAACACTGACCGATATTGATGTCTCTGCCGAGGCAATGCCCGATGGCGCTTTCCGTTCAGGCCAAGTCGCCGGTGTCGATGCCCGCGTGATGCGCGTCAGCTTTGTGGCTGATTTGGCCTTTGAAATCCATGTGCCTTACAAAGCGGGTCTGCATGTCTGGAAATCCTTAATCGAAGCCGGCCAGTCTGCGGGTATCCGTCCGTTTGGTACTGACGCTCAGCGTCTGCTGCGGCTGGAAATGGGCCATCACCTGGTCAGTCATGACACTGACGGTCTGACCAACCCGTTTGAAGCGCATTCCGACTCGCTGGTGAAAATGGATAAACCCTTCTTTATCGGTAAACGCAGTCTGCAGATCCTGGCGAAAAAACCACTGGGCAAAAAGCTCACTACCTTTGTGCTTGAGCCTGGTTTCAACGGTGAACTGCCGCAGGAATGCAACCTGGTGATTGATGCCGGTAACAACATCACCGGTCGGGTGACCAGTATTTCCTTCAGTCGTCACCTCAACCGCCACATTGGCTTTGCCTTTGTGCCGCCGGAGCAGAGCAGTGCCGGCAGTGGTTTCCAGATCCGTACCGATTCCGGTGCCATGGTTGCCGCCACCGCCTGTGAAGCTCCGTTCTTCCATCTGCTTGAGAGTAAAGGAGAATGAACATGCAAGACGCTGTATTAATGAGTCCGGTCGCCTTTGCTCATGCATTACGCAAACCGGTCAGTGGTGAAGTCAATGGCATGGAAACCGCGTTGAGTTTCGCTGCCGCCGATGTGGAAGCGACACGTAATGAGACTTTGAGTATTTGCGATGTCAGCAATCTCAACCGTTTTGGTGTGAAAGGGCCGCAATCCGCCGCCTGGCTGCAGGCCGCGGGTGTCACATTGCCTGAAGGCACCAATAGCTGGACGCCGCAGGATAACGGCAGTCTGGTCATGCGTCTGGGTAACAGCGAGTTTCTGGTTGAAGACCAGCCCGAAAACAGCCTGTGCCAGACCCTGAATGACACCGCCGTGGAAACGGCTGGTGTGCATAAAGTTATACGCAATGACGCGGCTTTTATCGTCAGCGGCAAGCTGACTTCCGCATTATTTTCTGAAGTGTGTGAAATCGACCTTGAGGGTGGTGCACTTGAAGATAATCGCCTTGTAATGACCGTTATCGCCGGTGTGTCGGCAACGATGCTGAAACAATCTCTGAATAATCAACCTGTTTACCGCATCTGGTGTGACGGGACCTTCGGACCGTATTTGTGGAAAACCCTGCTCGGCATTATCGAAGAGCAGGGCGGCGGCCCAGTGGGTTTCAACTTCTATTACGAGATTAATTAACCCTACCAAGTGCTGTTCACTTAAAACAGAAGGAAAAGCTCATGAAATACGAACACAATGACTCGCTCGTTGAATCGGCTCAGCTGGAACAGGCCAAGAAGTTTCTCAAAGACAACGACGTAAAATATGTCCTGGCCCAGTTCGTGGATATTCACGGCGTGGCCAAGGTGAAGTCGGTACCGGCTTCTCACCTGGAAGACATTACCTCCAACGGTGCCGGTTTTGCCGGTGGCGCTATCTGGGGTATGGGTATTGCGCCTAACGGTCCTGATTACATGGCGGTGGGTGATTTGAGCACTCTCAGCCTGCTGCCCTGGCAGCCCGGTTACGCCCGCATTATCTGCGATGGCCATGTAAATGGTGAACCCTACGGCCACGACAGCCGCGTGGTGCTGAAAAAGCAAATCAAGCGCCTGGAAGAAAAAGGCTGGATCCTCTACACCGGTCTGGAACCTGAGTTCTCGCTGCTGAAAAAAGACGAAGTCACCGGTCAGCTGTCGCCCTGCGACGTGACCGATACGCTGCAAAAACCCTGTTACGACTACAAAGGTATCAAGCGTCAGGGCGAGTACCTGGAAAAAATGACCGAGGCCTTGATTGAAGTCGGTCTCGATATTTACCAAATCGACCACGAAGACGCCAACGGTCAGTTCGAAATCAATTACACCTACGCTGACTGCCTCAAGAGCGCCGATGACTACATCATGTTCAAGATGGGCGCCAGCGAGATCGCCAATGAAATGGGCATGATCTGCTCGTTCATGTCGAAACCGTTCAGTAATCGTCCGGGTAACGGCATGCACATGCATATGTCGATTGGCGATGGTGAAAAGAGCCTGTTCCAAGATGACAGTGATCCGTCAGGCCTGGGTCTGTCCAAGCTGGCACGACACTTCATGGCCGGCAACCTGGAGCACGCTCCTGCATTAACGGCAATCGCGGCACCGACCGTCAACTCATACAAACGTCTGGTGGTAGGTCGCTCTCTGTCCGGCGCGACCTGGGCACCGGCTTATATTTCCTACGGTGATAACAACCGTTCAACCATGGTGCGAATTCCTTACGGCCGTATTGAACTGCGCCTGCCGGATGGCACGTGTAACCCTTATCTGACTGCCGCTGCTGCGATTGCTGCCGGTCTCGACGGTGTCGAGCGTGAGCTGGAACCGGGCAAAGGTCATGATGAAAACCTCTATGACATGACTGATGAAGAGCTGAAACAAAATGGCATCGGCATTCTGCCGCAGAACCTGCATGAAGCCCTGTTGGAGCTGGAAAAAGATGAAGTGATCAAAGGGGCACTGGGTGAAGGACTTGCCAAAGAGTTTCTGGAATTGAAACACATGGAATGGGTGGAGTACATGCGTCATGTCTCCGATTGGGAAATCAACCGTTACGTTGAGTTTTATTAATACTCCGCCTGTTAGGCGTTTTTTAGGAGAAATCTTATGTGTGGAATCGTTGGCCTTTATTTAAAGAACGACAAGTACGAGAACCAGTTGGGCAAACTGTTTTCGCCCATGCTGATCGCAATGACCGAACGGGGTCCCGACAGTGCCGGTTTTGCCGTTTACGGTGACGCGGTTGAGGACGGCAACAAGCTGACCCTGCGTCATGAAGATGAAAACTATGACTGGGCTGCGCTGGCTAAAGACATCGAGTCTAATCTTGGTACGCAAGTGGACTGGTTCCAGAACAGCAAAGTCGCGGTATTCAAAGTCGCAACCGATGCCGAAACCGTTGAAGACTTTCTGGAACAGAACCATGAAGACGTGCTGATCATGAGCTCAGGCAAGTCGATCGAAATCCTCAAGGAAGTCGGTCTGCCGGAACGCATCGTCGAGATGTTCAAGCTGGGTGAAATGAAAGGCAGTCACATCATCGGCCATACCCGTATGGCGACAGAGTCTGCTGTCACCATGGCAGGCAGCCATCCGTTCTCAACCGGTCTGGATTTGTGTCTGGTCCATAACGGTTCACTGTCCAACCACAACCGTCTGCGTCAGGAATTGCAACATGAAGGTATTGAGTTCGATACCCAGAACGATTCGGAAGTGGCAGCCGGTTTTCTGACCTACCGCCTGCAGCAGGGCGATTCACTCAATGAAGCCCTGGAACATGCGCTGGAGAAGCTGGACGGTTTTTACACCTTCACTATCGGTACCAAAGACGGCTTCGCGGTAGTGCGTGATCCGATCGCCTGTAAACCGGCCGTGATTGCCGAAACTGACGACTATGTCGCCATGGCTTCGGAATATCAGGCTCTGACCACCCTGCCGGGTATTGAAGACGCCAAAGTTTGGGAACCTGAACCTTCCAAGATCTACGTCTGGGAACGTAACAGTAACTAAAACGGTGTATTAGGAGAACACAATGACTACGAACAACTTAGCAGAAAACACAGCCGTTGAGACTGTTGCCGGCGTGGGAACAGTGGATCTGGCTAAAAGCTCGGTGCGCAGCCTCAACCAGGCCCTGCACGATCAACACGACCAGATGGCTATTACCCAGTGGGAAGTGCTGAACCCGAAAGGCCAGCACAACCTGGCAGTGGGCCTTGATGCCAAGCTCAAGGTCGATATCCGTGGTCATGCCGGTTACTACTGTGCCGGTATGAACAAAGAAGCGGAAGTCACCGTTCACGGTAACACCGGTCAGGGCGTGGCGGAAAACATGATGTCCGGTGTCGTTCGCATCAAGGGCAGTGCCTCTTCAGCGGCCGGTGCCACGGCACATGGTGGCCTGCTGGTCATCGAAGGCGATGCTGGCTCACGTTGCGGTATTTCAATGAAGGGCGCTGACATCGTCGTCAGAGGCAATGTCGGCCATATGAGCTGTTTTATGGCACAGGCCGGCACCCTGGTGGTGTGTGGCGATGCCGGTGAAGCTTTGGGCGACTCGCTGTATGAAGTGCATATCTACGTTAAAGGCTCGGTGAAATCACTGGGTGCGGACTGCATCGAAAAAGAAATGCGTCCGGAACACATCGAAGAGCTGACCGAACTGTTTGAACGCGCCGGTATGGACGACCAGGATCCGAGAGACTTCAAACGTTACGGCTCTGCCAGACAGCTTTACAACTTCAAAGTTGATAACGCTGGTGCTTATTAAACGCTGATTTTCCGAGGAAATAGAAATGAGTGAAAAGAGAAAATACATGACTGTACCGCGCGAGTCAGCGACATTTGACCGCTCGACCATGTCGGAAATCCGTCGTGCCGCTGACACCGGTATTTACGATATCCGCGGCGCCGGTGCCAAACGCAAACTGCCGCATTTTGACGACCTGCTGTTTCTGGGCGCGAGTGTGTCTCGTTACCCGCTGGAAGGCTACCGTGAAAAATGCAATACCTCGGTCACCCTGGGTGATCGTTTTGCCAAAAAACCGATCGAGCTGGATATCCCGATCACTATCGCTGGTATGAGTTTCGGCGCTTTGTCTGCCTATGCCAAAGAAGCCCTGGGCCGTGGCGCCTCGGCAGTCGGAACCTCCACCACCACGGGTGACGGCGGTATGACCGAGGAAGAACGCGGACAGTCGACCAAGCTGGTCTATCAATACCTGCCTTCACGCTACGGCATGAACCCTGATGATTTGCGTAAAGCCGATGCCATCGAAGTGGTACTGGGGCAGGGCGCCAAACCGGGCGGCGGCGGTATGCTGCTGGGTCAGAAAATCACTGACCGTGTTGCCAAAATGCGGACACTGCCTAAAGGCGTTGACCAACGCTCTGCCTGTCGTCATCCGGACTGGACCGGTCCTGACGATCTGGAAGTGAAACTGCGTGAACTGCGTGAAATCACTGACTGGCAGGTGCCTATCTACATCAAAGTCGGCGCGACCCGCACTTACTACGATGTGAAACTGGCGGTCAAAGCCGGTGCCGACGTGATTGTTGTTGACGGCATGCAGGGCGGTACCGCGGCCACCCAGGATGTGTTTATCGAACACGTGGGTATTCCCACCATGGCAGCGATCCCACAAGCGGTTCAGGCGCTGCAGGAAATGGGCATGCACCGCAAGGTTCAGCTGATTGTTTCCGGTGGTATCCGTAACGGTGCCGATGTCGCCAAGTGCATGGCGCTGGGCGCAGATGCTGTGGCTATCGGTACCGCGGCGATGATTGCCCTCGGTGATAACGACCCGAAATGGGAAGAAGAGTATCAGAAGCTGGGCTCTACCGCCGGTTCCTATGATGACTGGCATGAGGGTCGTGACCCTGCCGGTATTTCAACCCAGGATCCGGAGCTGATGAAACGTTTTGATCCGGTGGAAGGGGGCCGTCGTCTGGCCAACTATCTGCGGGTGCTGACGCTGGAAGCGCAAACCCTGGCCCGTGCCTGTGGCAAGAACGACCTGCGCAACCTGGAACCGGAAGATCTGGTGGCCCTGACAGTGGAATCTGCTGCCATGGCCCGCGTACCGCTGGCCGGTACCAGCTGGGTTCCGGGTCAGCATAATTTTTAAACAGCTTTAACGAGCGATCGAAATAAGGGCTGGTACTGCAACGATTAAGCAACTTGAAGATTCTTACCCCGTCATCAAGTGCCTTATTCAGCGTGGTATCAGCCCTTATCTTTTTCATTTTATTTTCTCAGGAGAAACCCGTGTAGCCCCATTAAGCCCGAGAGAGAGGAATAACCATGTCATCTAATTATAAAAATATCACCCACACCCCCAAACTGAAGGACTTATCGACGGTTTGCCCGAAGCTGTTTCAGATCTGGCAAAACCGTGGTGTTGTCCTCACTGGTATCTCAAACCTGGCCGACGAGCCGTTTCCCTAAGTGGCCTGACCACCGCCCCCTGCTGGCGGAGCTTGCTATCGAAAACGCCCTCTCCCTGAGGACGCGATAGCGATCCCTGTCTTACTGTCCGGCCCCGAATAATCCATCCCCAACAACAAACTGGCGCCTGACAGCGGTTAACGAGTCAACTAATGAGGAAGTGCCATGATCCTGTCGACACCCGAGATCCCTGGTGATAAGGCCTGGAGTGGTCACCAGCTATGCCCGGTAAAGGCTGTTCAGCACCGGCTTGCCATTATCGCTTCAATGCGTCATCGGCTGAACAGGCTATCCGTGCTGTGGATAGCCGCCCTGTCTGATTCTTTTGATGTCATTTCTGCGCCCCTGAGCTGGCCATACCAGGATTTATTAATCCGGAGGTGGCGCAGATGAAACGAATCTTATGTGCCATCGATGACTCACCCCTGGCAAAAAAAGCAGTGGATTACGCCATTGACCTGGCTCGTCAGCTCCAATCCGAGCTGACATTTATTCACGTTGTCAGGCCGGGCCCGGATGAGATCTGCCATACCTACTTCTGGGATTCCAGTGTGCTGAAAAAGGCTGAACAGACCCTCCAGCTTGAGCTGCAGGAGGCAATGATGCGTGCCCACCAGCGTGAACTGCACCCGGTGTTCTGTACCACCGTACCCGGAGACAACATTTCCCAGGCGATTCTCGGCTATGCAAGGCGTAATGCCCACGATCTGCTGGTGACAGGGGCGGCGGCTGGCAACGATGACAGCAGAACCATGCTGGGGTCGATCGCCAGCCAGATTATCCAAAGTGCCCATTGTCCGGTGACAGTGGTGCGTTAAGCGCTCAGCAATGAGTTAACCCTGATTTGATCCACCGAACAGATCGCCTTGAAAAGAGGAGGAGCAGTGAATCTATCAATACTTTTTTAACACGGACACGTGGCCGTGTCCGGTCCGTCACTGATTCGCTTTGAGCGGGTTAAGGCGGATTTAAATTCAACAACAAGATAACCATCGTCGATGTGCAAAAAAACAACTGGCGATGGGACAAGAGGAGAAATTTTATGGGTACAGAATTAGGTGGTTTGACCACGATTTTTACCGAGTTTTACTACTGGGTAACGGTGGTGATGATGTTCCTGATACATGTTGGTTTATGCGCTTATGAGGTCGGTGCGACCCGTCGTAAGAATATAAACCAGACGATATCGAGGCACGTGATGACACTCGCTGTAGTCACCATAACCTGGTACTTGTTCTCATGGTGGATGTACTGGGCCTTTAATGCCGGTCCCGGTATCTTCGGGCCTATCATCAGTAACGATTTCGCTGCTGCGGCGCTGCCCTGGGCAGATGCCATGGGGCCGAATCTGGCTGACAATATCAGTGGCGTGTTCTGGGCGGCGTTTTTGCTGTTTTCCTGGACGGCAGCAGCCATTGTCTCCGGTGTGGCGATTGAAAGGGTGCGTACAGGTGCCTTTTTGGTGATTGCGGTGCTGGTAGGGTCGGTGACCTGGGTGATCGATGCTTCCTGGGGCTGGCATGCCGAGGGCTGGATGGTGCAGTTAATGGGCTACCACGATGCTTATGCCTCGGGCGTGATTCACGGTGTGGCCGGTGGTGCCTGTCTGGCACTGGCGATGGTACTGGGCCCGCGCATCGGTAAATTCGGTCCTAATGGCGAAGTACGGGATATCGTCGGTCACAGTCCCTGGTTGTCCTGTTTTGGCCTGCTGATCATTTACGCCGGTTTCTGGGGCTTCTACGCGGCCTGCAATATCCCGATTATCGATATCGGCACTGAGGGTGCCGTGCGCATGGGGACCACCAATATTTACCTGATGCCAACCACGCTGTCGGCGATTACCTTTAACTTCATCATGTCCCTCACTGGTGGTCTGATGGCCGGTTACATGGTGAGCAAGGGCGATCCGTACTGGACTATTTCACTGGGTCTGGCCGGTATTATTGCCGCCTCAGCCGGTAATGATCTCTATCACCCGATGCAGGCACTGTTTATTGGTGCCGTCGCAGCTGTTATTGCCTACAAAATGCATTTCTGGGTCGAACGCCGTTTCAAACTCGACGATCCTGTCGGTGCCGTCGCCGTACATGGTTATGCCGGTACTTTCGGCGTGATCGTGGCAGGCTTCATGTTGTGGGGCTACCCGGCAGCCGCACCTATCGATCTGAGTGGCTGGTGGGTCGACAGCCTGGGCTGGTTTGGTGTGACCGAAGATGGCTATCCGGCGATTAACCCGCTGGGCAACCTGATCGGTGCTTTCATCATGTTTGGTTTGCTGGGCTTTTTGCCGACCTACCTGCTGGCAAAACTGTTCCAGGCTTTCGGTATCCTGCGTGAGCCACGTGAAGTCGAACTGGTGGGCGCGGACACTTATCGCGGTGTCGATATGTATCCCTATTTCGCGCGTGCCGAGTCCGAGTTTGAAGCTGTTGAAAGACAGTATGTCGATAAATAATCTGAGGAGAGAATGCTATGTCTACAGGTATTAGTTCATGGTCCAACCCGGACGCGATTACCGCGATCTATCCCTTTGTCGGCAGTGAGGTATTACTGACCGTTGCGGGTGTCGCTTTCTGGATCTGGTGGCATATAAAACAGATCCAGGATGAAAACCGCGAACTGGCCGAGGCTGCGGCTGCCCATCAGACGGCAGGGGTCAAGAAAGTCATGGAAAGCCAGCGGGTAACGCCGGTGTTAGTGACAGATAAGACCTGATTTCAATCAACGCGGTATGATCGCACTAAAAAGCCCGGCCACTGGCCGGGCTTTTTTTATGTCTGTTGCATTTTTCTGTCTCGGGCAGGGAAATACTTGCCACTCACACAGAACAGCGCATTTACCCCCTTTGGAGTACTCACTCAAGAGAATTACCAACGCTGTCACAAAGGACTAAGTTCGAATTCAGACTTTATCTGAAGTCGTTGAGCTGGAGATCGTACATGATTTTCAGACCTTGAAATCAAGCAATCAGTTCCGGCAGTTGCTGCTGGATTTAAAGGTGGAGAGTGACAATGAGTGATAACAACCTGAATAGTTCGGGCAGCTCAGCGCATGATCATGAATCCCTTGAGCGTTCCATTGACTGGAAGCAGGGGTTGGCGATCGCGTCCGGGGTGCCATTATTGATTCTGCCCTCGCTGGGTTACTTCCCGATGTGGGTCGCGGCGGCAGCCATTATCATCTGGGGTTTATCCGTTCTGCAGGGCTTTATGCAAAACCTGGCCTATGCGGAAATGGCGACAACTTTTCCCAAGGCATCGGGTTTGCCCGGGTTTGCCCAGCATGTATTTACAAGTGACAACTACCAGGGAAAGTATGACAAAGGTAAGTTGATTGGTGGTTTCAGTGCCTGGAGTTACTGGTTTGCCTGGAATCCGGTCTTAGCTATCTTTGCCATACTGGTGGGCAGCTACCTGCAGGGCCTGTTCCCCGGCTTGGGTGAGATCTTTACCGAGTATCAATTGTCATTGCTGTCAGGTGTGGTGATTTTCACCGGCCTGATTGTGATCAACTACTTCGGTCTCAAAGACGGTGCGGTGCTGGGTTACATCCTGGCGGCGGTATCAATAGTTCCACTGGTGGTGATGACCGCAGCCCCATTCGCCAGCGGCTCAGTGGATCTGAGCAATATCACCTCCAACTGGCTGCCAAGCGACTGGTCATGGGATTTACATCATATATTGATCCTGTTCGGGCTGTTTGCGATAGCGCAGTGGAGTGCCTGTGCCTGGGAAACCGCAGCGATCTATGGTCCCGAGTACAAAAAACCAGGTAAAGACGTGCCTAAGGCACTGTTTGTCTGCGGTGCTATCTGTCTGCTGACTTTTGTACTGGTTCAGGCTGCAGTTATCGGTGTGCTGGGCGTGGAAGGCGTTCTCGCTGAACCCCTGTCTCCAATGATTCCAGTGGCGCAGGCCGCCTTTGGTGAAGCCGGTTCGGTGATGACTATCATCATGCTGATCGCTGCGATGATCCTGATTATCCAGACGGCTTATCTGGGTTCTGCCCGTGCCATGCACTCGATGGCGACTGAAGGCAACCTGCCTCACGTTTTGAGCAAAGTGAACAACCAGGGCACACCGGTACTGGCCATGGTCGTGATCGGTCTGTTCAACCTGGTACTGATCTCCATGGGCACCCCGGCGGCGATTCTGGCGGCGTCAGCGATTGGCTACACCTGTGCTAACGGCATCAGCCTGTTCGCCTACGTAAAAGCCAAGAAAGATGCCCGCTTTGCCAACCTCGACAGACCGTTTAAAGCGCCTGTGGGCTGGAAGAATGTGGCCATGCTGTTCGGCCTGTTCAATATCCCACTGTGCCTGATCGGTGTGATTTATCTGAACAGCCTGGAAGTGGGTTGGTTCTCAACCTGGGTGGGCTTCATCGTGCTGGGTATGTACCTGCCAATCTGGCTCTATACCCAGTTTGAAACCCGGCAGAAAGCGACTTCTGTAAGCGCTGTTGCCAGTAAATGATAACGACATAACCCCAGGGGGCGGTATTCTCCGCCCCCAGTTTATATTTATCACCACGAAGAAGGAAAAATCATGAAAACAAGCTTAACTTTAATGATGGCCGGCGGTCTGATGATGTCAGCCTCGGCAATGGCCT
The DNA here is from genome assembly GCF_947259025.1 of uncultured Methylophaga sp. Classification (GTDB taxonomy): domain Bacteria; phylum Pseudomonadota; class Gammaproteobacteria; order Nitrosococcales; family Methylophagaceae; genus Methylophaga. Next base: position 636,676 of record NZ_CAMYKO010000005.1, on the reverse strand, counting down.
GGGAAAGCCAGGACGGCCAGCATAGCACCAGTGCCAGTGTGGCTTTGTCCTCTGAATATGTATGGCGGGGTATTTCACAATCTGATGAAGATCCGGCTATCTCGGGCAGCTTCGACTACGGCCACAGCAGCGGCTTTTATGCCGGCGCCTGGGCGTCTAATGTCGATTACGGTGACGATGCCAGCAGCGAAATTGATATCTATGCCGGTTTTGCCAGTGAGTTTGGTGATTCAGGCATTGGCTATGACGTCGGCGTACTGCGTTATATGTTCCCCGGCGAAGACTACAACTTCAATGAAGTCTATGGCTCCTTAAGCTACAGCATCTTCTCTGTCGGCGTAGCCCATTCCAGCGATGCATTAGGTAGCGGTGAAGACGGTACCTATTATTCACTCGATGCCGGTTACGACTTGCCTATGGGCTTCTCGTTGGCTGGTGGTGTGGGTTATTACGACCTGGATGATGATGCCTTCGCTGAAGACGGCTACAACAATTATTATGTTGGCGTCTCCAAAGAATTTGCCGGCTTCGGTTTTGATATTACCTACACAGATACCGACGGTGATGCTGAAGATATCTTCGGCGATGATCTGTCAGACGGCCGCTTTATTTTCAGTATCTCTAAGTCTCTGTAAAGCGCCGCACTGAGACGCATGAGGATAAGCAGCCAGACTATAACCTAGGTAGTAATACTTCTTCGGAATTGTTGCCAGGGTTAGCGTCTCGGATAATGACACTGAAGCTGCTGGTTATTGTTAACAGATTCAGCTTCTTCATGGTTATCCTCTAACCTGTTCTCTCGTTGGGACTTTAAGGGGGTGACTGTCTGCGACAGCACCCCCTTCTTTTTTGGCATCACCATGAATCGTGGCAGGCTCACCCTTTTATTTTATTGGCAACTAACCCCTAGGTAGTAAGCCTTCTTTGGAATTGTTGCCGTGCCGGCCCCCTTAGATAATGAATCCGAAGCTGATTTTGATGAACAGATGTTCAGCTTCTTCATGGTTATCCTGTAACCGTTCTCTTGTTGGAACGTTGAGGGTGAACTGCCACAGTAGCCTTTGTTTTGCATGGCATGTGGCACAGGCAGTGTGCAGTTCACCTTCCTTTTTTGATAACCGGCGAATTTTGACTGCAAAGTCCATAAGATAAGGATTAGCGCTATGAACCTGCCGCTTACCGCCAGTCTCGAAGATGTTCAGAACACCCCTGACCAGCGCCGTCTGGCGATCGATCAGGTGGGCATCAAATCCTTACGTTACCCGATATTTTTCCAAAGCAATGACAGTAGCCCCATCCGCGTAGTGGCTGATTTTAATATGTACGTGCACCTGCCGCATCATGTTAAAGGCACCCATATGTCACGCTTTGTGGAGCTGCTGGAACGCCCCGAACAGGTGTTTTCCGTTGCCGATATGAAAGATTTTATGCAGGCCATGCTGGAACGGCTGGAGGCCGAAAGCGGCCATGTCACCATGCGCTTTCCGTTTTTCCTGGAAAAAGCCGCGCCGGTGTCCGGCGTCAGCAGCATGATGGACTATGACGTCAGCCTCAGGGCAGAACTGGGCGAGCAGTTTGCCCTCACCGTTAAAGTCGAGATCCCGGTCACCAGCCTGTGTCCCTGTTCCAAAAAGATCTCTGATTATGGCGCCCACAATCAGCGCTCCCTGGTCACGGTGGAAGTCGAAGTCGATGACAGCCTGACCCTGGATCAGTTAATTCAACTGGTGGAAAAGCAGGCTTCAAGCGAGCTTTACGGTTTGCTTAAACGGCCTGATGAAAAGTTCGTCACCGAATATGCCTATGACAACCCCAAGTTTGTCGAAGACCTGGTGCGCGATATTGCTGGTGCTCTGGACAAGGCCGAAGCAATCGGCGGCTTCAGAGTGGAGTGTGAGAACTTTGAGTCGATCCACAATCACTCTGCCTACGCCCTGATCGACCGCTTGTAAGGAGGCTGTGATGAGTCATTCAGCGATTCCATTGGCATCCAGGTCCACAAAAACTTCGATTTCACCGATCGAAGACATTATTGACGCTATCCGCCAGGGCAAGATGGTGGTATTGATGGATGATGAAGACCGGGAAAATGAGGGCGACTTAATCATGGCCGCCGATGCGGTGGATGCCGATGCCATTAACTTTATGGCCATGCATGGTCGCGGCCTGATTTGTCTGACCCTGACCGAAGCGCGCTGCCGCCAGCTCGAACTGCCATTAATGGTGGGTCATAACGGTACCAGCCTGGGTACCAACTTTACCGTGTCGATCGAGGCGGCGGATGGTGTCACCACCGGTATATCCACCGCCGACCGGGCCCGTACCGTACAAGCTGCAGTAGCGAAACAGGCCAAACCCGCTGATATTGTCAGCCCCGGTCACGTGTTCCCGCTGATGGCACAGAATGCCGGTGTACTGAGCCGGGCCGGACATACCGAAGCCGGTTGTGATCTGGCGGCCCTGGCCGGCCGTGAACCGGCCTCAGTGATATGCGAAATCATGAATGATGACGGCAGCATGGCCAGACTGCCTGACCTGCTGACATTTGCCCGGCAGCACCAATTAAAAGTAGGTACCATTGCGGACTTGATCGCTTATCGCCATCAGCATGAACAGGTGGTTGTACGCCGGTCTCAGCGCAGTCTGACAACGATATTCGGTGAGTTTGAGTTGTATCATTACCTTGATATCAACAGTGGTGAAAGCCACCAGGCGCTGGTGTTTGGCGAGATAGACAGTAGCCAGGATACGCTTGTGCGGGTGCATGCACCGTTTAATGGCCTCGACCTGCTGGACAGTGACCGCCGCGGGCACAGCTGGAGTGTGGTGGAGGCAATGCAGGCGATACGCGCTGCGGGCCATGGTGTATTGCTACTGATGCATGATGATGGTGTTGGCGAGTCAATGGATAGCGATACGGTCAAACTTAAGCATTACGGCATCGGTGCCCAGATCCTGCGTGACTTGGGCGTCACTGAGATGACGCTGCTGACACGGCCGCGGCAATTGCCGGCGATGACGGGTTTTGGTCTGACGGTCAATCGTTTCTTATTGCCGGATCAGATCGATCAAGCCGGGATTGCCAGCGCTTGATACCCTTTTCTTAAGCTGCAGGGACGACCCTGGTCACAGCTAAACTCACGGGACGACCCGAAAGGATAGAAAATGGCCTGGATGATTCTGTTAATTGCCGGCTTGCTGGAAGTGGCCTGGGCAGTGGGACTCAAATACAGTGATGGTTTATCCAAACCCATACCGACGGTAGCGACCGTGGTAACACTGCTGCTCAGTTTCTGGCTGTTGGGGCTTGCCATGCGTGATCTGCCGGTAGGCACGGCTTATGGTGTCTGGGTGGGGATCGGTGCGGTGGGTACCGTGATTCTGGGGATCATGTTGTTTGATGAAGCCACCAATCCAAGCCGGCTTATCAGCATCGGCTTTATTATTATCGGCATTATTGGTCTCAAGCTCAGCACCGCAGAAGCCTGATCCCGGCAGCATGCTTGTGAACAGGGCAGGGAGTCAGGTAACTTGGCCTTATCTCTGCTTGATGGGCCGCCAGTGAGTCAACAAGATATTACGATACCGTTCCAGCCGCGGCGCCAGGTTCGTACCCTGCATCGGGATATCGACTGGCGGGGCGCGTTCTGGATTGCCACCGGCGTGCCGGTGCTGGTGTTGTTCTCAATGGGCGCGATTTCATCCACGGTGGGTAATGCCGCCTGGCTGGTGTGGATGGTGTCTATTGGCTTTGGTTTCCTGCAGGCATTTACCTATGCCGAAATTGCCGGCCTGTTTCCACACAAAGCAGGCGGGGTGTCGGTATTTGGCGCCGTGGCCTGGGTCCGTTACAGCAAGCTGATAGCGCCAGTCTCCATCTGGTGTCACTGGTGGGCCTGGTCACCGGTACTGGCGATAGGTTCAGGGCTGGCCGCAGGTTATATGCTCAATGCCCTGTTTGCCCCCGAGGCGGCGATCAACAACTGGCAACTGACATTGCTGGATCTGGGCTTGCTTAAAGACGGTCTGACACTGCGGATCGATGCCACCTTTATTGTTGGCGCCACGGTCTTATTACTGGTCTTTGCCATTCAAAACGGCGGCATATTACGCTCGGCCCGGACCATGATGATCCTGGCGCTCACCGCTTTGCTGCCTTTGCTGTTAATCGCCCTGGTGCCTTTGCTGACCGGTGACCTGCCGCAGTCACACTTTTACCCGCTCAAGCCGCTGGCTTATAACAATATGGGAGAAATCGTGGCCGGCGAGTGGAATCTGCAGGGCTGGGTATTACTGGCCGGCGGTCTGTTTATTGCCGGTTGGTCGGCCTATGCCTTTGAGACGGCGGCTTGTTATACCCGTGAATTCAAACATCCCGGCCGCGATAGTGGCAAGGCTATTTTCTATGCCGGCCTGTTGTGCCTGGCGGTGTATATGATTGTGCCGGCGGCGTTCCAGGGCTACCTGGGGCAGGGGGAAATGATTCAACCGGCGCAGATCGACAACCTGGGCCGGATTGTGGAGCCAGCGCAGTACAGCGGCATGTTGTCGGAAGATATCTACAGCGGGGTGGGAATTGCTGACGTGCTGGCGGCCATGGCCGGTAATATCGGCTTTATCGCCAACCTGATCGTGGTGATGCTGGTGCTGGCGATGCTGCTGGCGATCATGACGGCGATGTCGGGGTCATCCCGCACCTTGTACCAGGGCGCGGTTGATGGCCTGCTGCCTCGGTTCCTGGCTCATGTTAACGAGGACGGGGCGCCGACCCATGCAATGTGGGCCAACCTGGTGCTTAACCTGGTGCTGCTGATGATGTCGGATTATGTGTTTGTGCTGGCAGCCTCCAATGTCGGCTACATGATCTTCAACTTTCTGAACCTGAATGCCGGCTGGATCCACCGGATGGATAGGGGCAACTGGCAAAGACCGTTCCGGGCCCCCACACCTTTATTAGTGATTGGAACGCTGTTGGCTTTCGTTAACCTGGCGATTATGGGCATGGGCGCCAATGTCTGGGGCGAGGGTGCCTTGCTCAGTGGTTTGTTTATGGCAGCGCTGAGTATCCCGATATTTTTATGGCGTCACTACGTCACTGATAAAGGCCAGTTCCCGACGGTGATGCAGGATGATATGAAACTCGATGGGGTATCCAAAGGCAACGCCGGCATCCTGCCCTACCTGGCTGTGCTGCTGGGCGCCGTCACGGTGTATGTGGCAAACGTTCTGGTGGCCAGTGTCTAGAACAGATAAAACCGTGCTCTGAAGCCGGATTTTTACTCCCAAGGGAGTACGCCATCAAGAGAATTTTTTCACCCTGCTAATTGCGCTAATTTTGCTCTTAACACACCTGCTAATAAAACGGAGCCAGTGTTATGAGCAACTCAACTCAAACCCTTAACGAAACAGACCCTGCTGTTACCCGTAACTCGGTATTGAATGATCGACATCGCGAGCTTGGTTCCAAGCTGGATGATGTGATTTGGGGCATGCCCATTCCCCAGCATTACCACACCGATCCCCATGATGAAGTGGTCGCGGTCAGAACCCGTGCCGGTCTTTATGATGTCTCGGCGTTGAACATTGTTAACGTGAGCGGACCGGCAGCGCTGAAAGTGCTGGATCAACTGGTGGCGATTGATGTCACCGAACTGGAACCCGGCACCTCACGCCTTGCTGCTGAGGTCAATGAAGAAGGCGCGCTGGTCGATGACATCATGCTGATTTGTGATGCCAAGGATCAGTATCGCATTTCCCACGGTGGCGGCTGCACCCAGCAGACGCTGGCAAAACTGGCCGAAGGTCAGGACGTGGTGGTTGAACAGGATCATGATGTTCACATTCTGTCCCTGCAGGGACCGCGTTCAGTCGATGTGCTGGATCCGGAAGTGGATGTGGCGCTGGCCGGTCTGCCGTATTTCAAACATGTTGAAACCACGCTGTTCGGTCGTGATGTGATTATCGCCCGTGGCGGTTATTCCGGTGAACGGGGTTACGAAGTCTATTGCAAAGCCGACGATGCCGTTCATCTTTGGGACAGCATCCTGGAAAAAGGTCACCCTTACGGCGTGATTCCAGCCTCCTGGGACTCGCTGGATCTGACCCGTGTGGAAGCCGCGCTGCTGTTCTATCCCTTTGATATGCCGGAAGGCGATACCACCCCGTGGGAAGTCAATATGCACTGGTGTATCGATCAGAACAAGAAAGGCGATTACATCGGTAAAGATGCGCTGCTCAAACTCAAGGGCCGTGAGCGCTTTAAGCAAGCCGGCCTGGTGTGTCAAAGCAGTGAAGCAATGCCGGAAGGCGCCAAGATCATCAAAGACGGTAAGGAAATTGGTGTGGTCACCAGCGCCAGTTACAGCCGTTACCTGATGCAGTCACTGGCGATGGTCCACATCAAAGCCGAATTTTCGCCTCTGGGCACCCAGGTAGTGGTTGCCGGCGACACTCCGGTCAAAGCCACCGTGGTCAAAACCCCGTTCTACGATCCGATGCGTCTGCGTACTCATCCCGAGCAATAGCCTAACCCAGCCTGCGATGCCACAGGGAGGTGGCCGGGCATCAAGATGAGGAATCAACAATGGAAAGAGGATATTGGATTCGAAGCAAGCCCCTGTATGACTCGCTGGTCTGGAAACAAAAAGCGACCGGTCATGTGGTCATTGCCCAGGGCGAGGGCGGTATAGCCGTGCTCAAGTTATTCCAGCAGATGTGCCCGCGTGAGCCAATCACCTTGTTGTTTGCCGATGATGCCTCTACGTCAAAAAACTACGCCGACATCATTCACACCCTGGTGCCGGAGGGCGTTCAGATTTGCGACTCGGAACAGGCTGTGCTCGACAAGCTGCAGGCCCAGTTACCCAATTACCTGATGGGGACTCAGTTCTACGTGGCCGGCAGTGAAGCCTTTATATGGGATGTACTCGCTGAACTGAAAGTCTATGGCGTTCAGGACATCAATGTTGAGAAAGAACTCAGCGGCACGTTGGCCCGCTCGGTTTACTGCGTTCACTGCAAAACCACCGACCGCGATGTGCATCACAGCATTCACCAGTGCAGCGGCTGTGGTCGCCACCTGTTCGTCCGTGATCATTTCTCACGCCGGCTGGGCGCGTATATGGGCGTCATGGTCGATGCCGAAGAACCCGGCAACATCCCGGCTAAAGAGGAGATTTACCCATGAGTATTCTGGATGTCAAAGTCGCCGATGTCGAACAAGTGACTGAGGTGGTCAAGCATTTTACCCTGGTCCAGGAAAATGGTGAGCCTCTGCCGCATTTTTCCGGTGGCAGTCACGTTGTGGTCTCAATGAACATCAATGGCCGCATTCACCGTAACCCTTATTCGCTGATGGGCTCGACCGCCAATACCGACAGCTACCATATTTCCGTGCGTAAGCAGGAAAATTCGCGTGGCGGTTCCAAGTTCATGCATGAACAGGTGAAACCCGGCACCCGTTTGCAGATCACCTATCCGGTGAACCTGTTTGCGATTTCCAAGCTGGGTCACCGTCATATCCTGATTGCCGGTGGTATTGGTATCACCCCGTTCATGTCGCAGATTGCAGACCTGAACCGGCTTGGCTATGACTATGAACTGCATTATGCCTACCGCTCACCCGAGCACGGAGCATTCCGTGAGCAACTCGAGGAAATGTGCGGCAAGCGCGTGCATTTTTATATCGACAGTAAAGGCGAGCGGCTGGATATTCCGGCATTGCTGAAACAACAGCCACTGGGTACGCATGTCTACACCTGCGGGCCGGAGCCGATGGTGAAGGCGCTGCATCTGCATGCTGAGAACCTGGGCTGGCCGGAGAACCATGTTCACAGTGAAGAGTTCACCGCACCACCTGTGGGTGACGAATTTACCGTGGAACTGGCACAGAGCGGCATCGAAGTGACCGTACCCGGCGATATGAGCATGCTGGAAGCGATGGAAGAGGCCGGTGCCGAACCGCCGTTCCTGTGTCGTGGTGGCGCCTGTGGCCGCTGCGAACTGGAAGTGGTGTCCTGTGACGGTCTGATTATGCACAACGACCATTACCTGTCTGACCATGAAAAGGCTGAGGGCAGGAGCATTATGCCGTGTGTATCACGCGCCAAGTGCTCGAAACTGGTGGTTAACCTTTGAGGAATGAAGCGATGAATATGGCATTTAAACAAGAAACCTTTCGCGACGATTACACTTACCACAACTCAGCGGAAGCGATTCGCCGCTTTCCGTTCCCGTTTGCTGAAGATGAGTACATGTACAGCGTCAATATCGAGCAGCACAATGGCGGCGAACCCGGTTCGGTGTTCGAACACGCCATCGATGTTGACGAACATTATGTTGCTGAATGTGAAGACCGGCGCATCGTGCTGGAAGATGACCCGAATCGCTATATCGCACTGCCGCATATGATGGACGCGCAGTGGGATATGGTCGAACTGGTGATGGAGTCGCTGTCACGCGATTACCCGGACCTGTTCCAACTGACCCGCGACGGTGATAACTGGCACTGGATTAACCAACCACTGGGCATCGACCAGAAGTTTGTGTTCGGCGACGAAGCCACGCTGCCCATGCAGCCCTGCGAATACATTACCCGTCAGGTTCAGGGAGACTGGATCATTCTGGACCAGCGCGATGATGACTTGTTCGCTGATTTGGGCATGGTCACCAGTCAGGCCGACTGGTCGATGGCTTTTGATGCCGGCATGTCATTTAAGGAATGGCACGGCCCGGTGCCGCAGGCCAATGAGTTGGGCATTTTCGACCGCGCTCTTAAATACCTGCTGCACTTGCAATATGGCAGCCCGGTGCGTCGTTTGAACTGGACCATGACCATCAACCCAAGGCTGGATACCTCACCGGAGAATTATCCTTTCTGGGGACCGGACAATGTGTCAGTCACGCCTGACAATGTCGGTGACAAAGTGCATCTGCGGGTGGAGTTGCAGGCCCTGTTCCGCCTGCCACGCAGTAACGCCATTGCCTTTAGTGTTCGCGGTTACCTGGCCAGTATCAATGATCTGACCACCTATCCACGCTGGGCCAAGCGCCTGCACCGCGTATTGACTAACCTGCACCCGGACTTGTCCGAGTACAAAGGGCTGGATAATTACCGGCAGATGGTCATTGATCATCTGGCACCGATGGATGATGGCGAGGAGCTGGCATTAGGCACTCAGCCGGAATAAGCCCAGTTCTGCAACGAGCCCGGTCAGCTTAGCTGTCCGGGCTTTTATGTGCCTGTTGTCAGCATATCGCTAAAGCCCTGCTGTAACAGGCTGTGATCATCACACTGCAAGTCGATGATCACGCCTTCCAGCGACAACAGCTCATCGGAGCCGGAGAACACGCCGCGGCCCTGCTCAAACACCCACTTGGTCTTACCGGTTCGGGTGATCAGGCGGTAAACCATCTGGAAACATTGCTGCTTAGCCAATTGGCGCTGCACGTATTCCCAGGAGGGTAGCTGATCGTCGGGGTGCACCAGGCTTAAATAAGAGGTGCTGGGTGTTCTGACCATTTCATAGGGCTGGTACTCAGTGACTTCAAGACAGCCGTTACTGACATATTCCAGTGACCAGTTGCGATCGTTTTTACAGCGATACACCATCGCCGGAATCCGCGACATGATCATCTCGGTGTAGGTGCGGGCATTGGCCTTGAGTCCGGCTGATGCCTGTTTCATACGGCTGATATCGGTGAGGGTGCCGATAACGCTGCTGCGTTCGCCCTTGAGGCTGGTGGTGGTTGTAGCGCGCATTTCGCACCACTGCGACATGCCGTTTTTAGCAATCAGGCGGACTTCAAACTGGGTTTGCTGGCGTTTGCCCTGGCTCAGCCGCTGCAACCGTGCTTCGGCCAGCGGCAGGTCTTCAGGGTGGATAAAGTCAAACAGGGCGTGGTTCAGGGTCTCGTCGCTGCTGTAATCAAGCAGTCGCTGCCAGGCCTGGTTGACGAAGATCAGATTCAGATCGACATCGACCTGGAATACCAACTGGTCGATGCGATCCAAAACCAGTTGATACTGCGAGGGTTCAACCTCGTTGTCAGCGTCAGGCCGCGGGGCGGTCAGTGAAAACTGCAGCAGGCTCATATCGGGTTGCTGGCCGCGGTCGAGCGGTGACAATGACATATGAACGGGGATTGTCGTACCATCAACGTAGAGCATACGCAGCGCCAAAGTACGGTTGCTGTCGGAGTCGGGCTTGCTGAGAAAGTGGTTGAGTTCATCATGGTTGCTGGGATGCACCAGGTTGGTAATCGGCATGTCGCTGATTAACTCCTGCATGCCAGACAGGCCCAGCTCTTTAAGGAAGGCATTGTTGGCAAACTTGATATTAAAGCCATCTACCACCGCGGCTGGCGACGACAGTTTGCTGGAGATGTCCTGGCCCCAGGCGACGCTGTCGAGCTTGTTTGGTGTTTGTAATTGCAGGCGGCGCTGGAGGCGGGGATAGACACTGACCACCATAAAGGCGCTGACCGCGGCGGCAAATATCGTCACCAGTGCAGAGAGATGGACTTTGAACGGGGCAGAACTGTCCCACCAGAAACCGAATATCAGGATAAAAATGGTACTGAGCATTACCATGGAAAATAAAATCAAACTCATCAGCGAGCCTCGGACTTGTTGTCTGTTGCTTCGGTAAACTGCCGCCAATGACCGGACGCATGAAAAAAATCTCGGCCTGGCTGAACCACATCAGCCAGCACACCCTTTACGCCAAACTACTGCTGCTGTTGGGGTGCATGCTGATGACTGTGTTGTTAATGCAGGCAAGCAGTTTCTTCTTGCTTGATTATATCCCTTCCAGCCAGGCAGCCATAGACAAAGTCAACACCCAGAAAGTCTACTGGCACCGGCAGTTATCCTTTATCAACGCCATCAGCCTGGAAGAGGCGGATGAGACACTGACGGAAATGCAGCGAAACTACCTGAGGGTGGACGATCCCGACGTAGTGTGGATGCTCAGACAGGATGATGCCGAGATCCATGACGCGGTGCGCCAGCTGGAAAAATTGCAGACTAGTTTCAGCCAGGTCGCCGGCTATAACATGCGTCTGACCGCACAGTTGCGCATGGCAGAACGGATTGCCGAAGCCTATGACACCCTTAACAAGGCGCTGAAACGCGATGCCGAGATCAAACAGGCGGTGATCGGGCTATTACAATCGATCAGTCTGCTGTTTGTGGTGAGCTGTGTGCTGGTAATTGCGATAGCCGCCCGTCGGCTGTTGGTTGACCGCATTGATAACACCCTGCGCTTTATCAGTCAGAAGGTTCGCACTGATGACAAGCGCGATGGTGCTGACGAGTTTGCCCTGGTAGAGAACCGCGTGGCCGAGCTGACGGCGCAGTTGCAGAGCGCTGACGCTGAAGTTAACTGGGCTAACCGTACCAGCGAACACGTTAAAACCCTGGTTCGGGCGCAGGATTTCCTGCTGCGTTTTATCGAAAGCGCCAGTGAAGATGTGATGAGCGAGCGCATGCTGCTCAAAATGCTTTACGGGCTGGAACGCACCTTCAACTTTAATAATGCCGCGCTGATCTATACCGATGATGCCGCCGTGATCACCACTAAGCGGGTGATTTTTTCGCATCACAAACCCAACACGCTCAATGACGCCCAGTTTAATGAGTTGATGTCTTCCGGCGTGCTTAACTTTGATGAGGTCAGTAACGAGTTTCAGCTGGTCAGTTGCCTGGCTGTGTCTTTTTCCGGTGCCAGTAATGGCATCGGCATATTGCTGGTGGAAATGGAGCGTGGCCGCTTGCTCGACGATTCCGAGATCAAGATCCTGGAAATCACCGCCCATTTACTGGCCATGGTCGCCAAGTATCAAAGCCACGATGAAGAAGGAAGGCGGCTGGCGGTGCTGGAAGAACGCTCGGCCATTGCCCGTGAGCTGCATGACTCACTGGCACAGTCTTTATCGTTTATGAAGATCCAGGTGGCGCGGCTGCAATCCGCCTCATTAAACCGGGTTAAAGTCGCCGATAGCAATATCAGTCAGAAAGATGATGAAAAGCTGGCTGCTGTCATCAGTGAGCTGCGCGAAGGCCTGGATAACGCTTACCGTGAGCTGCGCGAGTTGTTGACGACCTTCCGCGTGCATATGGATCTGCGAGGGCTGGGCTATGCGATTCAGGCTGCTATCGACGAGTTTTCCCAGCGCTCGGATATCAATATCAACCTCGATAATCGCCTGGTGAACTGCCGGCTGACAGTAAACGAAGAATTCCACATGCTGCACGTGGTGCGTGAGGCTTTATCCAATATTGTGCGTCACTCCGGTGCCGGCAACGTGAATATTTTGATGCACAAGCAGCGTAGTGGCGCGATAGAACTATTGATTGATGATGACGGCGTGGGTTTGACCCCGGCCTCTCCAACCTACGACCACCACGGTCAGGCGATTATGAAAGAACGGGCTTATAATCTGGGGGGAGAGGTTGAAGTCATGAACCGTCGTTACGGTGGGACCCGTGTCAGCCTGGTGTTTATGCCCAAGCTGGCGCAGTAAAAGAGAGAGAAACATGAGCGAAACCATAAGAGTCATGCTGATAGACGATCACCCGCTGTTTCGAAAAGGGGTGGGTCAGATTATTTCCGATGATCCGGCGTTCGAGGTAGTGGGGGAGGCGGCCTCTGGCCTTGAAGGCCTGGAACTGGAGCCGGAGCTGCAACCCGATATTATCCTGCTGGATTTGAACATGAAGGGGATGGACGGGCTGGAAACCCTGCGCCGCTTCAAGCAAAACGAGTGCAAGGCGCATATCGTGGTTTTGACCGTGTCCGATGCCGAGGATGATCTGCTGGAAGCGCTGCGCTCCGGCGCTGACGGTTACCTGCTCAAGGACATGGAGCCGGAAGAGCTGCGTGCCAATCTGTTAAAGGCCTATGGCGGTGTCACAGTGCTGCAGGAATGTCTGAACGAAGTGCTGAAAAAAGCCGTGCTCGAGCCGGAATCCAAAACCAGTGATAACGTTCATCTGACTGAGCGTGAGACTGAAATCCTGGAATGTCTGGCAGAAGGCATGAACAATAAGAATATTGCCCGCAGGCTGGGGATCAGCGACACCACGGTCAAGGTGCATATCAAGAATCTATTGCGTAAGTTGAATCTCACCAGCCGGCTGGAAGCCGCGGTCTGGCGTCATCAGCAGAAGTCACGGGGCTGATCAGCCCGGAAAGGAACAGAGAAAACGGGGTAACGAACTTAAGACGTTACCCCGTTTGGCTGCCTAGATAGGCTGACGCTGTCCGGTAAAGAAACCGACGCCGCGTGACGGGGTTTCAAACACGATGGTTTCGCCGTCACCAAAATAAAAAACATCACCAGGCTTGGCATGAACCTTGTAGCCTGATTCATCACTGATCACGAATTCGCCATCGACAATGACTTTCATTTCTTCGTAGTCATAGGTGTAAACCAGCGGCTTATCCGTTTTATTCAGGTGGAAAAAACCGGCACACAGGGTTTTATCTTTGCTATCTGAAACAAAGGTATCGCCCAGTGTGGCGTCGACACCATCAATACCCATTGAAGGCTGCGGGTCAGAAATTGCGTTCTGTTTGTATTTCATTGTCTACCTCATTGTTGTCGTGAATGACACCCGCATTAAATCCTGCTGCCAATAGCGCGACAATTCTCAAGAAGGCTTACTCTGAAAGGGGTAGAAAAGCGAATTTTAACGGCAGTATTATTTTATAAAACAGATGCTTATAAGATAGCTAAAAACCGTGCTGTCATCAGCAACGCTGATCTGTTTATGATGAAATCAGAACTATTTGACCCATTGCGGCTGCCCCGGCTTTTTATTGCCGGACTGATTAAGGAGCTTTTCATGAGCAAATCTACTCACCCGGCTACGCAGATGATTCATGTCGGAGCGGTGCCTGATGCGAGTTCGGCGGCGGTGGCACCGCTCTATGACAGCACTACTTTCAGCTTTGATAGCACCGCCGATCTGCTGGATGTGGTGGAGGGCAGAACAGAGGCGGCTTTCTATACCCGCTACGGAATGAACCCCACTATTCAATCTCTGGAACAGCGGCTGGCTGCGCTGGATAAGGCTGACAAAGCACTGGCCTATGCTTCAGGTATGGCTGCCATATCGAGCCTGTGCCTGGCTTTTGGTCGTGGCGGTATTATTTGCATGGGTGAGATTTATGGCGGCACCACTGGTTTTTTAAACCAGGCTGCGCAGCTTGGCATTGAAACCCGCTTCATTGCCTCAAAAGACAAAGTAGCGCTGGAACAGGGGCTGTCCGAAGGCGCCTCACTGGTTTTATTTGAAACTCCGGCAAACCCCACTCTCAGCGTGACAGATATCGCCGAGGTTGCTGAGCTGGCTCACCAATTTGATGCCTTAGTGGCGGTGGATAATACCTTCGCCACGCCGATTAACCAGTTACCGCTGCAATTGGGCGCTGATCTGGCAGTGCAGAGTGCGACCAAGTATCTGGGCGGGCACAGTGATTTGACTGCAGGTGTGGTCACTGGCGACGGGGCGTTAATCACCAGCCTCAATCCGTGGCGAAGCAGTCTGGGCCAGACCATTGCCCCGGAGACGGCACATAAACTTAAGCGCAGCCTGATTACCTTGCCACTTCGTGTAGCCCAGCATAATCAAAATGCGCTGACCGTGGCGGAGTTCCTGCAGCAGCATGCCAGTGTCGATCAGGTTTTTTATCCCGGCCTGATAACGGATCCCGGTCATCCACTCGCAAAAAAACAAATGAGCGGCTTTGGCGGCATGCTCAGCTTTACTGTCAAAGGTGGCGGTCACAAAGCACGCCAGATGATTGACGGGCTGACGTTGATTAAACGGGCACCCAGCCTGGGTGGCGCCGAGTCGCTGGCGACTCAGCCGGTTTTTACCTCACACCATGGACTGCCGGAAGCCTTACTGAAAAAAGCCGGCATTTCGGCTTCAATGATTCGGCTGTCTGTGGGGCTGGAGCAGAGCGATGATTTAATTGAAGATTTGCAGCAGGCGCTCTCCAACGTCGCTCTCCACCGTTAGTTAAAAATCGTGTCTGAATCGCGGGCAAATTTCCTGTCTGAATCTGGTGTATAGTCATTGATTAGGTACTGACATCAAAATAATAAAAACCTAATAAAATCAGATAACAACAGGAGAGAGATCATGGCCAGTGTTATGAAAACCAGCCATCACGGGGGCTGTCCGCATGACTGTCCCGACACCTGCTCAATGGTGTTTGAAGTTGAAAATGGCAAACTGACAGCGGTTCGCGGTAACCGTGAACACCCGATGACGCGCGGCGGCCTCTGCGTCAAGCTCAAAGATTACGAAAAACGTCACTATCATCCCGATCGATTATTGCACCCTATGCGCCGCACTGGCCCTAAAGGCAGCGGTCAGTTCGAGCAGATTAGCTGGGATGAAGCGCTGGATGAAATCACCACACGCTGGAAAGCCATCATTGACGAATACGGACCACAGGCGATTATTCCCTACAGCTACCTGGGTCATCAGGGACTGGTGCATGGTCTGAATGGCGGCGATGCCTTCTTTAATAAGATGGGCGCGACCGTTTGTGAACGTACTTTCTGCGGCGAAGGTTCTTGTACCGCGTGGCTGCTCACCGTCGGCCCAACGGCCGGTGTCGACCCAGAGAGCTATATCCATTCAAAGTACATTGTTATCTGGGGCTGTAACTCGGTCAGCACCAATCTGCACCATTGGCATATCGTCAAGGAAGCTCAGAAGAAGGGTGCCAAGGTGGTAGTGATTGATCCTTACCGTTCCCGCACCGCCAAGGAAGCCGACTGGCATATTGCGCCTAAACCCGGTACAGATGGCGCATTAGCCATGGCGATGATGCACGTGATTATCGAAGAAGGCCTGCAGGATCAGGATTATGTCGATAATTACACCGAAGGTTTTGCCGATCTGGCAGAAAGAGTGAAATCCCGCCCCCCGGAATGGGCCGCCGAGATCACTGGCCTCGATGCCGATCTGATTCGTCAGTTTGCCCGTGAATATGCGACCAGTCAGCCATCCGCGATTCGCCTGGGTGTGGCGCTGGAACGTAACTATGGGGGTGGTCAGGCAATCCGCGCCGTGACTTGCCTGCCGGCCCTGACCGGTGCCTGGCGTCATGTGGGTGGCGGCGCCACACAATTCCCGGTCTGGGAGCACCCTTACAAGTTTGATGTTATCAGTCGTCCGGATCTGATTCCGGAAGGCACACGGGTGATTAACGCCATTCAGATTGGTCGGGCCCTAAACGGCGAGATGGATCTGGATGTGCCGATTAAATCGATGATGTGCTGGAATGCCAATCCGGTGACCCAGGCGGCCGAAACCGACAAGATTGTTGAAGGCTTGATGCGCGAAGACCTGTTTATGGTATCTGCTGAACACTTCCTCTCCGATACCGCGTCTTATGCCGATATCGTATTACCGGCCTCAATGGGCGCCGAGATGGAAGATATGATCCTGTCATGGGGGCACTTGTATCTGACCTATAACGAAAAATGCGTTGAGTCGCCCGGTGAAGCCTTGCCCAATAATGAGATCTTCCGTCGTCTGGCTGCGAAAATGGGCTACCAGGAAGACAACTTCAAATGGTCTGACAGCGAATGTCTGGAAAATTATGTCGACTGGGATGCGCCAGCCTGTGAAGGCATTGATCTCGCGTATCTGCGTGAGCATGGTTTTGCCAAGCTCAATGTCGGCACCAAGGATGACCGCGCGCCGCATAAAGCCGGCAATTTCCCGACCCCAACCGGTAAATGTCACTTTATGGTGGAAGGCGCGACCAACTTTGTGGCGCCCCCATTCCGGCAAATGTACGAAGGCTTCCAACCGGGTGAGCCCATCGACAGTCTGCCGGATTATGTGGCATCACGGGAAACGCCGGAGAGCAATCCGGAACTCGCACAAAAATATCCCCTCAATATCATCTCACCCAAAAGTCACGGCTTTCTCAATTCCTGTTACGCCAATATCGAGGACAAGATCCAGGGGCAGGGTGAGCAGTTTGTGATGATTAATGCCGTTGATGCTGACCGCCGTAATATTCAGAGCGGCGATCAGGTGCGGGTGTTTAATGACCGGGGTGGTTTTGAAGGCCGCGCGCAGATCACGGATGATGTCAGTGCCGGTATTGTTGTGGCCTCTCTGGGCTATTGGCGTCAACTTAACAAAGGCACGGTCAACTGCGTCAGTTCCGCCGAATTTGTCGATATGGGCCATGCTCCGACCTTCACAGATAACCTGGTGCAGGTCAGCCTGGCCCACTAATCAACCTCGACCCTCAGTGCTGCACTGCAGCGCTGAAGGTCGTCATCTGTTCAATTCATAGAGGAGAAACATGAAGTCGCTGTTAATGCTGTTTATTTCAATGAGTTTAATGGTGTCGTCCCACGCCAATGCTGCTGAAAGCAAAGTCGCGGTGCTGGATATGGAATTGCTCAACCTGACCATGGCATTGAAAGATCCACAGAAAAACGCCGAGATTGCTGAAAACGACCAGCGCAATGTGGCTTTAACAGAAAGCCTGGTGCGTGAGGGGTTTGCCAAACGCGAGCAGTATCAGCTGGTGGAGATCAGCGATGCAGCCCACGCAGAGGCCGATGAGTCGGTGGGCTTTCTGTTTGACCGCCCCGATGCCGCTGCCAGCTTGGGCCAGGATTTCGGTGCTGATTATATTGTGGTCGGGCGCTACCACAAACCCACCTACCTGTTTTCCTACATCATGTTGCGCGTCGTTGATGTTAACAGTGGTGAACTGGTGGAAGAGTTCAAAACCGAAGTGAAAGGCCGTCCGCAGGAGACTATTCCCAGAAACATCGAGAATGTGATGGTCGATATTGATAACAGGCTGTCGCAACATTGATAACAGGCTGTCGCAACGCTGACAAAGGCCGGGCGTATGACCATGCTATCCGGGCAAGCTGACACCGTACTGTATTTTGCCTACGGCTCGAATATGTCGAGCAGGCGCTTGCAGGCAAGAGTGCCCTCGGCAACACTGGTCAGCCGGGCCAGCCTGCATGGTCATCAACTGCGCTTTCACAAACACAGCCTTGATGACCACTCTGCCAAATGTGATGCCTACCGAACCGGTGAGCCCGATGACAGGGTGCTGGGTGTATTGTTTGAATTTGAACAGGCCGAGCTGGCGCACCTCGACCGTTGCGAGGGAAAGGGCTATAAAGTTGTCCATGTTGAAGTGGAAACCGAAGACGGTGAGCTTGTCCGGGCACTGTCTTATGCTGCAGTCCTGATTAAGCCTGAACTCAGGCCCTATCCCTGGTATAAACAACATGTGCTCAACGGTGCCCGTGAACACGCATTGCCGGCTGATTATATCGCCATGATTGAAGCTGAACCTACGCAGCAGGATCATGATGAGGCTCGTGCCGAGCGTGAGCTGGCGTTATACCGCTGACAAGCTGATAAAAGCTGTTTGGCAAATTTGCTGCATGTTAAGCTTACTGGCAATCAGAACTCGATGACAGGCTTATGCAAAACGTATTCAAACTGGATGCCCTGGCCAATGCGCCACTGAAAACTGACCCGTATCCTTACTTTACGGTCGACCAGGCTATTGATGGCGATAAAATTAGCGATATTATCCGGGCATTTCCGGCTATCAATGACGGCGGCAGCTACAATATTGATGACGTCGAAATGCAGCCGGACTTCCGTTCGCTGATTGATTCTATCGACACCCCGGCGTTTCGCCGCATTATCTGTGATAAGTTTGATGTTGAGGTCATGGATCTGCCGATGATGATTACTTTGCGTGGGTATTCCCGCAAAAAAGACGGCCGCATCCATACTGATTCCAAAACCAAGATTGCTACCATCCTGATTTACTTCAACGAAACATGGCCGGCAGACAGCGGCAGATTGCGCGTGCTGCGTGGTGAGCAGGATATGAATGATTATGTTGAGGAAATCACACCGGGGCCCGGCAGCCTGATGGCATTCAAAGTGACGGATAATTGCTGGCATGGTTACCCCAGTTTTGAAGGCAAACGCCAGTCGATTCAGATCAATTTCCTCACCAGCGAAGCAGCCGGGAATAAGCATCGCTTTTTTCACCGACTCAGTGCCAGACTCAAGTCCCTGTTCAAATAAGCCAAATACGCCGGCCCGCGCAACGGGCTGCTAACCGCGGAACAACGTCGTTTCTGCGCCTGTCTCAGACGTCGTCACCAAAGTCGGTGATGAGCAATGTTGCCAATACAGCCATGGCTGTCATTGGGCTACGCAAAACTAATGCTATAGTAGATTTCAGCTAGAAACTGCAGCGCAGGATTCCTTATTCAAATCGGAGAAGCAATTTTTATGAGCGACAAGCCGGGTAAGATCTATATCGCGCTGATCAGTGTTCATGGCTTGATCCGGGGGCGTAACCTGGAGCTGGGCCGCGATGCAGATACCGGCGGTCAGACCCTCTACGTACTGGAGCTGGCTCAGGCCCTGTCAGAACTGCCGGAAGTCGCTCAGGTTGATTTGATCACCCGCCGGGTGGACGGTGATGACGTGTCGCCGGAATATGCCGAGCCGATTGAACAGATTAATGATCGTTTCCGCATTGTGCGCATTGAAGCCGGCTCGGATGAATACATCTATAAAGAACAGCTCTGGGATCACCTGGATGTCTTTGCTGATAACCTTGCCGACTTTTTCCGCGAACAGAATCGCTTTCCCGATTTGATCCACAGCCATTACGCCGATGCCGGGCTGGTCGGTGCTCACGTAGCCAGTCTGCTGGGAATTCCGCTGGTTCACACCGGCCACTCACTGGGCCGGGTCAAACGCCGCCGTTTGCTGGCTAGCGGTCTCAGTGCTGAACAGATTGAACAACGCTACAACATGAGCCGCCGGGTTGAGGCCGAGGAAATCACGCTGGCTACGGCTGAACGGGTGATTACCAGTACCCATCAGGAAATCGAAGAACAATACGAAATCTATGATCATTATCAGCCGGAGCAGATGCGGGTTATTCCGCCCGGCACCAATATCAAGCAGTTCAAGCCGCCCAGCGGTGGCGAGCTGGAAACCGACCTGTTCCAGTATCTGACCAGTCACCTGACGGATGCGGGTAAACCCATCATTCTGGCTTTGTCACGACCGGATAAGCGCAAAAACATTGGTGAACTCATCGAAGCTTATGGTGAGTCTGAGCGGCTGCAGCAACTGGCCAACCTGGTGATTATTGCCGGTAACCGCGATGATATTGATGATCTGGAGCAGGGTGCCCAGGAAGTCTTTCACGACCTGCTGGTGGCGATTGATCGCTATGACCTTTACGGCAAAGTGGCCATGCCCAAGCATCACCAGCGTGACCAGGTACCGATGATGTATCGCATTGCCGCCGCGTCGGGCGGGGTGTTTGTTAACCCGGCTTTGACAGAACCGTTCGGTCTGACCCTGATCGAGGCGGCGGCATCCGGTCTGCCTATTGTGGCCACTGAAGATGGCGGTCCGCGCGATATCATCGGCAATTGCCACAACGGTATCTTAATTGACCCGCTGGAAGCCTCTACTGTCACCGAAGCTTTACTCAAACTGCTGACAGACAATGACACCTGGCTGGATTATTCGCGCCAGGGGCTGGCCGGTGTCGCCAAACACTACTCCTGGCAGGCGCATGCTCAGCGCTACCTGGAACTGGTCAAGCCGATTGCCGAACGGGCCGAACTACTGGAACGCAAGCCCTTACAGCGAACCAGCCAGATGTTTGCGGAAAAAGCCATTTTCACCGACCTTGATCTCAACCTTATCGGTGATGATGAATCCCTGCAGAAGCTGCTTAAGCTGCTGCGTGATCACCGCAAAACCACCAAGTTCGCCATCGCCACTGGTCGTCGGCTGGATGTCGCTCTGCGTTTAATGAAAAAGCACCAGATCCCGGAACCCGACATCCTGATTACCAGCTCCGGTACCGAAATATACTATGCGCCCAAGCTGACCCCGGATACCGCCTGGGCTGAGCACATTGATTATCACTGGCTGCCGCATAAAATCCGGCCTTTGCTGGCGGATATCCCGGGGCTGGAAAGACAACCCAAAGCGGAGCAAAGTCGTTTCAAGCTCAGCTACTACATCGATCCGGAGCAGTCTGATATCGAGGATATCAAGCGTTTACTGCATCAGGAAGAACAGTCTGTACATGTTCAGCTGGCTTTCGGCCAGTACCTGGATATTATGCCGATACGCGCCTCCAAGGGTATGGCTCTGCGCTATGTCGCCGATCGCTGGCAGATCCCGCTGGAGCAGATCTTTGTTGCGGGCGGTTCCGGTGCCGATGAGGACATGATGCGCGGTAATACGCTGGCCGCCGTGGTGGCCAACCGCCACCATGAGGAGTTATCTCAACTGGTGGATACCGATCGCATTTATTTTGCCAACCAGTCACATGCTGCCGGGATTCTGGAAGCCCTCGACTATTACCAGTTCTTTCAACAAACCGAGACCCAAAAAGCCCTACCATGACCGAACCCAGATTGCTGCTCTGTACCGATATGGATCGCACTGTGATCCCCAATGGTTTTCAGCCAGAACCGGCCAGTGCCCGGCGGGAGTTTAACCAGTTCTGCCAGCGGCCCGATGTCAAACTGGCTTATGTCACCGGCCGCCACGTGTCTTTGGTAAAACGGGCTATTAAGAACTACGCGCTGCCGCTGCCGGATTATGCGATTACCGATGTCGGCACCAAAATCTACCAGATAGCCAAGGGCAGCTGGCAGCAAATGGCCGACTGGGAAGCGGAAATTGACCAGGACTGGCATGGCCATACCCATGCACAGCTCAAGACCCTGCTGAAACCGATCAGCGAGCTGCGGTTGCAGGAGAGCAGCAAGCAGAATACCCACAAACTCAGCTACTACCTACCTTTATATTTAGAAAAAGACACCATTATCGCCCGTATTGAGGCTTTTCTGAATGAGGCGGGGATTGAGGCCAGCATCCTCTGGAGCGTTGATGAACCGAAAAACATCGGCCTGCTGGACGTGCTGCCTAAACACGCCACCAAATTGCATGCGATTGAATTTCTCCAGCAAAAGCTGGCCTACGCCGATGAGGAAGTGATTTTTGCCGGTGACAGCGGCAACGATCTGCCCGTATTGACCAGCGCTGTGCAGTCGGTGTTAGTGGCCAATGCCAGTGATGAAATCAAAAAGGCGGCATTGCAGTTGTCCCAGCATAACGGGCATGGCGATGCCCTCTATCTGGCACAGAACGAAGCACGTAATAACAATGGTAATTACTCAGCCGGGGTATTACAGGGCGTGGCCCATTTTGCCCCGGCATTTGCCCACAAAGCCAACACAGAGAAACTCTCATGAGCAATACGAAACCGGTCACTATTTTTGGCGAAGTCTTGTTTGACTGTTTCCCCGGCGGCGAGCAGAAACTGGGCGGGGCGCCGTTCAATGTTGCCTGGCATTTACAGGCGCTGGGTGATGCGCCGGCTTTTATCAGCCGCATTGGCGAAGATGAATTGGGTGCATTAATCGAAGCCGATATGGAAATGTGGGGCATGGATACGGCGCTGCTTCAGCATGACAAACAACATCCCACCGGGCGCGTGAATATCACCATCAGCCATGATGAGCCCAGCTATGATATTGCTGAGGGCAGTGCCTGGGACTTTATTGATTCGCCGGCATTGGCGGCATTGCCGGCACGCGGTCTGTTTTACCACGGCAGCCTGGCTGCACGCAGTGACAGCAGTTTTAACACCCTGCAAAAGCTGACTGAAAACCCCGACTATGACATTTTTGTTGATGTGAACCTGCGCGCGCCCTGGTGGCAGAAAGAAACGCTGTATCGCTGGCTGGAACAGGCCCGCTGGGTCAAGCTTAATCAGGATGAGCTGGCTGAGCTGGGGTTTCGCAGCGCCGATCTGCATCAGGATATTACCCGCATGCATACCCACTTCCATCTGGATCAATTGATCGTGACCTGCGGTGATGAGGGGGCGATTGTCCGGGATAATGATGGTGAAATTCATCTGGTTAAGCCGTCAGGCAGCACCGAGGTGGTAGATACGGTCGGCGCGGGTGACGCCTTCACCGCAATGTATATTCATGGCCTGCTGCATGATTGGGATATCAATACCGCTCTGCACCGGGCGCAGGCCTTCGCCTCACGCGTGGTAGGCCAGCGCGGCGCCATTGGTAAAGATAAAAACATATATAATATCAATAGCTAAAATAATAAACCTAAGACAGATTATTCATGTACGAACAACAGGCACACACCTTACTTAACGATATTCTGAATGAAATTGAGTCAGGGATTTCGCGTCAGGACCTGCGCTATTTTTATACCCGGCTGGGTGCCAATTTCTACGCAATACACTCCCTGTTTGAGCGCCTCTATGGCCAGCGGGAAGACTTTAAGGAACAGGCTCAGAAACTGGTGGAAACCATGGCCTGGCAATATATTCGCCGGCCCGAGGATTTGCGTCAGCGTGATATCGAACGTGAAGCCGACCATAACTGGTTCTTGAGTCAGAACTGGGTAGGCATGGCACTGTACAGTCATGGCTTTGCGGAAGATCTGCCGGGCATGGAACAGCACCTGAATTACTTCCAGGAGCTGGGCGTGAACATGGTGCATATCATGCCCATTATGCAGTGCCCCAAGGGCAGTAGTGATGGGGGCTATGCGGTTAGTGATTTTCGCCAAATCGATGAGCGGGCCGGCACCATTGATGACTTGCTGCATCTGTCCCGTGCCATGCACAAGCGGGATATGCTGCTGACTATGGATGTGGTGCTTAACCACACCTCCAACGAGCACGAATGGGCTCAGAAAGCGCGCGAAGGTGATCCGGTTTACCGCGATTACTACTACACATTTGAAACCCGCAATGTGCCGGAAATGTTCGAACAGAGCATGCCGGAGGTGTTCCCCGAGACCTCACCGGGCAACTTTACCTGGGATGAGAGCATGCAACGCTGGGTGATGACGGTATTCAACGACTATCAGTGGGATTTGAATTACTCCAATCCCGCGGTGTTCATCGAAATGCTGGATGTCATCCTGTTCTGGGCCAACCAGGGCGCTGATATCCTGCGGCTGGATGCGGTGGCCTTTCTGTGGAAAAAAATCGGCAGCACCTGCCAGAATGAGCGTGAGGCGCACCTTATCCTGCAGCTTCTAAAAGATTGCTGTCAGGTAACCGCACCCGGTGTCTTGTATATCGCTGAGGCCATTGTGGCGCCGGTCGAGGTCACCAAGTATTTTGGTGAGGATGCCGTGATCGCCAAGGAGTGCGAAATCGCCTACAACGCCACCTTTATGGCACTGATGTGGGATGCGGTGGCCACCAAAAACGCCAAGCTGCTCAATCAGGGGATCAAGAGCCTGCCGGTCAAGCTGGAAAGGGCAACCTGGCTCAACTATATCCGCTGTCATGATGATATCGGCCTGGGTTTCGATGACAGGGATATTGAACTGGTGGGCTACGAGTCGCAAAGCCACCGCAAATTTCTGATCGACTACTTCATGGGCCGCTATGACAATTCGCATGCCCGGGGGCTGCCTTTTGGCGAGAATGAGAAAACCGGCGATGCCCGGATTTCCGGCTCGCTGGCATCCCTGGTCGGCCTGGAATACGCGCTGGAAACCGGTGACGTCAAAGCCGAGGAAGATGCCATCCGCATTATCCTGCTACTACACAGTCTGATTATGTCTTTCGGTGGTATTCCGCTGCTGTATTACGGGGATGAACTGGGCACGATTAATGATGTGTCCTTTCTCGATGATCCGCACAAACAGGGCGATTCGCGCTGGGTTCACCGGCCGGTCATTGACTGGGACAAGGCCGAGCTGCGTAATCAGCCGGGTCATTACCAGTACGAGATCTTCACCGCGCTTAAGCGCATGATCGCGGTTCGTAAAGAGATTGATGTGTTTGCCGACTTTAATAACCGCGATCTGCTGGATGTCGGCAATGAAGAGCTGTTTGTGTTTGAGCGCTACAGCATTGCCCAGCAGTTCGACCGGGTTCTGGTGGTGGCCAACTTCAATGACAATCCTCAGCATTTGAATATGCGCGAGCTGGTGGGCTGGGGCGACCCGCAGTACGGTGAAATCATTGATCTCTACAGTGGCCGGCGGCCGGATATTTTCAATCAAATGCTGGTGATTCCGCCATTCAGCTTCTACTGGCTGCAGCAAACCTGATTCACACAAATTCTTCACCTAAAAATGACCTGACGGGGGTATGCTGAGGTCAGCAATCTTTTGGGAGAAGGGTGATGAAACAGACCGGACTTATCTGGTTCAACAACGACCTTCGCGTGCATGACAACCCGGCCTTGCTGGAAGCCAGTCTGCACTGTCAGCGTCTGATCTGTCTGTTCTGCTATGACAGTCACTGGTTCAAGCCTACTGGCCTTAATGCCAGACCGCTGGGCGATACCCGCCATCGTTTTCTTAACCAGAGTCTGATGGATCTATCCGATCAACTGGCCCGCCGCGGACAGTCACTGATCGTGGTCAGCGGGGAGCCGGTGGCGGTGATATCGGATCTGATACGCCGCTTCAAAGTTGAAGCCCTCTACCGCAGTGACCATGTCGGGGTCTATGAAAACCGGCAGTGGCAGCACCTGAAAGCCGATTTTCCCAGGCTGGAGTTTGTCTCGCTCAGCTCACATACCTTGTTCCGGCCAGAACAACTACCGTTCACACTGACCTCACTACCTGAGAGTTTCAGCCGTTTCCGCAGGCAGGTGGAGGCGCTGGATATTGATCCGCCGCTGATGATGCCCAAGCAGCTGTCGGCGCCGGTGGAAGCGCTGACAGAAGAATCTCAGGGTTTTGCCATCAGCGATGCTGAACAGAGCCTTTTCGAGGGCGGCGAGCGGGCAGCACTGGCGCAGTTAGAAGCCTATTTCAGCAGTGACCGTCCCGCGCACTACAAACACTGGCGCAATGAACTCGATGGCTGGAGCAACTCCACCAAGTTCTCGCCCTGGCTGGCCAATGGCAATCTGTCAGTGCGGCGCCTGCTTAAACGCCTGCGTGATTTCGAACAGGAGCAGGTCGCCAATGAGTCCACCTACTGGATCTTTTTCGAGCTGCTCTGGCGGGAATATTTTCAATGGGTGGCCAGAAAGCTCGGACATAAACTGTTCAGTGCCCAGGGCGTTGCTAAAAATAAAAAACAGTGCTGCTTTTACCCCGAGCGCTACCAGAAATGGTGCCATGGCAATACCCCCTACCCGCTGGTCAATGCCTTGATGAATCAGCTTAATCAGACCGGTTATATGTCCAACCGCGGCCGCCAGATCGTGGCCAGTTGCCTGGTCAATGAGCTGCAACTGGACTGGCGTTTTGGCGCAGCCTATTTTGAACAGCAACTGATTGATTATGATGTTGCGTCAAACTGGGGAAACTGGCAGTACATTGCCGGTGTGGGCATGGATCCGCGTGGTGGTCGTCACTTTAATATCGACAAACAGACCCGCCAGTTTGACCCGGAAGGACGCTTTATACGCGACTGGCAGGGTGAAGTCACCGCGCCGCAACTGGATTCTGTTGATGCCGCAGACTGGCCCATTCTTCCCGGCAAACCCACTCAATGAGCCGACAGGCGATTAACATCGTCTGGCTAAAGCGAGATCTGCGATTGCAGGATCATGCGCCGCTGGCCGCTGCCTGCCGTTCGGATCTACCGACGCTGTTGTTGTATGTGGTGGAACCCATGTTGCTGGATGACCCGCATTACAGCCTGCGTCACTGGCGCTTTATCTGGCAGTCTTTGCAGGATATGCAGCAAAAGCTGAACCCGCATCAGCTTTGTATTGTTGAGGGCGATGTGCCGGCGATATTCGAGCAACTGTCAGCGCAGTTTACTATCCGTGAGCTTTTCAGCTATCAGGAAATTGGCCTCGATAATACCTTTCGCCGTGACCTTCAGGTGCAGCAGTGGTGCGAACAGCAGCAGGTGAACTGGCAGGAGTTTGCCTACGGCGCAGTAGAGCGTGCCAAAGCCCACCGGGAAGACTGGGACAAGCACTGGAATCGGGTGATGCGCGCGGATTTGCAACAGCCCGACTGGACACAGCTTAGAACGGTCTCAGTGCCTGACACGATGCTTTTTCAGCCACCGGAAAACTGGCAACAGCCACAAGCGGACTTTCAATATGGCGGCGAAACCGCCGCCTGGCAGACACTGGAAAGCTTTTATGAGGGGCGTGGCCAGGATTATTATCGACGGCTTTCCAGTCCGTCACTGAGCCGCGATGCCTGTAGCCGTATGTCGCCATATCTTGCCTGGGGCAATATCAGCCTGCGCCAGATGTATCAGCACCTGCTGCAACACTGGCAGCAACCTGGCTGGCGGCGTTCTCTGGTAGCGTTATCTTCGCGTCTGCATTGGCACTGTCACTTTATTCAGAAGTTCGAAAGTGAATCCGCGATGGAGTTTCGTCCGGTTAATCGTGGCTATGCTGATTTTCCCTACCGTAACGATGATAAGGTTCAAGCGGATCTGACTGCCTGGAAAGTGGGCCATACCGGGTTCCCGCTGGTTGATGCCTGCATGCGCTGTTTACATCATACCGGCTATATCAACTTTCGCATGCGGGCAATGCTGGTCAGTTTTCTGAGCCATCATTTGCTGCTCGACTGGCGTTTGGGCGTGCAGCATCTGGCGCGGTTGTTTCTGGATTTCGAGCCCGGCATTCATTATCCACAGTTTCAGATGCAGGCCGGGGTGACCGGTACCAACACCATTCGCATTTATAACCCGATCAAACAAAGTGAAGATCAGGATCCGCAGGGACGGTTTATCCGCCAGTGGTGTCCCGAGCTGGCTGATTTGCCTGATGATTTGATTCATCAGCCCTGGCAATTAACGCCGATGGAGCAGCAGATGTATCAGATCCAGCTAGGTGAGGATTACCCACAGCCATTAATCGATTATCAGACCCAAGCCCGGCGTGCCCGTGAATTGCTCTGGTCCTGGCGCAAAAACAGCGAGGTCAAAGCCGAGAATCAGCGCATTTTACGCCGGCATGTCAGACCGTCTTCTCGCTAGCCGGTTTGAGTCAAGATCCGCCTGGGTGCATACTGAATATAACTTCCAACAGAGGAAGACTTTGCGATGCTCAAAGCGATTCTGTTCGATATCAGCGGTGTCTTGCATGTTGATAACCAGCCGATAAGCGGTGCGGTCGAGACGATTGCCAAACTGCGTCAGGCCGGGGTGCCGATGCGCTTTGTCACCAATACCTCGCGTTCAACCTGTCAGACTGTCATGCAAAAGCTCCGGCAAATGGGCTTTGAGGTGGCAGCCAGCGAAATATTCACCGCGCCGCTGGCATTGAAGCTGCGCTGTCAGCAACAAGGTCTCAGACCTTATTGTCTGATTCATCCCGACCTGAGAGCTGAATTTGCCGATCTGGATCAAAGCGATCCTGATGCGGTGGTTATCGCCGATGCCGCTGAAGGTTTTGATTACCAGCATCTCAACCGGGCATTTTCTCTGTTGATGCAGGGCGCGCCGCTGCTCGGTATCGGGCTTAACCGCTATTTCAAAAAAGACGGTGAACTGCAGTTGGATGCCGGACCGTTTATCCGGGCGCTGGAATATGCCGCGGATACCCAGGCAGACATTCTGGGTAAGCCGGCCGCCGGCTTTTTCCGGGCAGCAGTGGATTCTCTGGGCTGCGACAAGTCAGAAGTATTGATGATAGGTGATGACGTAGAGTCAGATGTTATTGGCGCTATGGATGCCGGTCTGCAGGCTTGCCTGGTCCGTACCGGCAAGTTTCTGCCCGGTGATGAAAACAAGGCCGGCAAGGCGGCAGTGGCTGATTCTGTGGTGGAGGCAGTCAGTCAGGTGTTTGAACGCCAGGCAGTGAGCACCGAGTCCTGACGCTGATCGACACAGCCTCAGAAATGCTCGGTGTGATAGCGGTAACACTGCATCTGCTCTGACCAGTAATCGATAGGCAAGCCCGCTTTGCGTTTCAGTTCGGCAACAAATCGAGCCGGGCTGGGTAAAGCGTCCCACACCGCGGGCAGAAAGGTGGCACGATGTTCACCGGCTTCCAGAATCAGTCCGTCTTTACCCGGTATAAGCTGAGATAACAGCGACTGCTCGCAATCACATTCAATAGGCTGTGGCGTCGTGAGCAGCGAAATATTAATATCCAGTTCATCCACCAGATCCCGACTGATAGGGCAAAAACGATTATCACGGAATGCGGCGGCAAACGCATTGGCGGCCACATCTTCGGCCAGCGGACGATAAGCTTCCAGCGAACCAACGCAGCCTCTCAGGGTACCGGTGGCGAATAATGTGACAAAGCAGGCCTGTTGTTGGCGGATGCTGGCTGGCAGGCTCTCCAGGTCAACAGGCATGGGTGCCTGATGACGCAACCCGTACTGGATAGCGTCACGGGCAATCTTACGTAAAAGAAAGCGGTCTGGTCGATCTAACATATCTATTGAAACAGGTAGGCGCCGTAGCCCACCACACTGTCCTTTTTGCCGGCCGTATCGCCCGAATTTTTCAGCGCCAGGATCTCGCCGTGTAAATCATGGTGGCGGGCGAAAAGCAGTAAACCATTGATGCCGACACTGCCACAGGCGTGAAAGCCGTCGATCACATGATTATCCATGCTGATAATCGCCTGCGAGGTTTCAGCGTCAGTTTCACAGGCGCTTTCATAATCCAGGAAGTGACTCAGATCCGAACTGATCACCACCAGCGTTTCCGGCCCGTCCCAGAGCTTCTCCAGTACCTTGGCGACCAGCTGCGGACTGGCATGGCCGGCAACGATAGGCACGATCTTAAAATCATTCAGTAAAAACTGCAGGAAGGGGAGTTGCACCTCGAGACTGTGTTCCCGGGCGTGGGCCTGTTCCAGTGCGTGAACGCCTTCTATCGCCATAATTTCACTTTCAGCCTGGCGATCAACCTGAATCAAACCCATCGGTGTTTCAAACCAGTCGGCAGTGGAAACGGCAAGCCCGTCAAATGGCACCCGGTGCGAAGGACCAACCAGGACCACGCGTTTGATACGGTCTTTGATCGGTTGCAGATATTTATAGGCGCGCGCCGCCACCGGGCCGGAATACACATAGCCGGCATGGGGCACGATGAGTGCCTTGGGCGTGCGTGTGGTATCAAGATCACAATCAGCCATATTGCTGGCGATCATCTTGATTAATTTTGCAGCATTAGCCGGGTAAAACAGGCCTGCTACAGCGCTGGGGCGAACGATTTCCATGGCAACCCTCCGCGTGTCGGCGTATTATTACAAGTATCTGCTCATCAACAAGTTTTTGCAATATCTCCGAGTGGCGGAGGGCAGTATGACTGACGACACTTCCCTGCATTCTGATGCCGGTGATACGGTCAGCAGCCGTTACTGGCATCGCCTGGCTGACGGCCGGCTGCAATGTGATTTGTGCCCACGATTCTGTCGATTAAAAGCGGGGCAAAGGGGCTTGTGTTTTGTCCGCGCCAACCTCGATGATGAAGTCAAGCTGACTACCTGGGGTCGGTCCAGTGGCTTTGTGATCGATCCGGTTGAGAAAAAGCCCCTGAATCATTTCCTGCCGGGCACACCGGTACTGTCTTTTGGCACTGCCGGCTGCAATCTGGCCTGTAAATTCTGCCAGAACTGGGATATCAGCAAGTCCCGTGAAATGGACACGCTGATGTCGCGGGCCACGCCCGAGCAACTGGCTGATAAGGCACTGGAAACCGGCTGCCGCAGTGTGGCCTTTACCTATAATGATCCGGTCATTTTTCATGAATATGCCATTGATGTGGCCCGCGCCTGTCAGGAACGAGATATCCGTAGCATTGCGGTGACCGCGGGCTATGTCTGTGCCGAGCCGCGTGAGGAATTTTATCGTTACATGGATGCCGCTAATATTGATCTGAAGGCTTTCACCGAGCGCTTTTACCAAAAAGTGACCGGCTCACAACTTCAGCCGGTACTGGAGACACTGCTTTATCTCAAACATGAGACCGCCGTCTGGTTTGAACTGACCACGCTGCTGATCCCGGGTGAAAATGATTCAGATCGAGAGTTGGATCAGATGACGCAGTGGGTGGTGAAAAATCTGGGACCGGAAGTGCCCATGCATTTCACCGTGTTCCACCCTGACTGGAAAATGACTGATAAACCGGTTACACCGTCTGCCACAGTGCGACGGGCTCGGCAGATTGCGATACAAAATGGTGTACATTACGCCTATGTTGGTAATGTCCACGATCCCAAGGCTGACAGCACCTGGTGCCATCAGTGCGGCGCCCTGTTAATTGCCCGGGACTGGTATCAGTTATCTGACTGGCGGCTGGATGCATCGGGCTGTTGTCCCGACTGTGGCAGCCACTGTCCCGGTATTTTTGAGGCCTTACCGGGTGACTGGGGTGCGAAGCGTCTCAGGGTCAATATGCATAGCTAAAAGGGGGAAAAATGGTCTGGCAGGCTGCATCTGTGATTGCCGTATTACTGTTGCTCTGGTTTTTTATCCGGCTGAACCGGAAAAATCGTCAACCTAGGGTCAAGATTACCCGCAGAAAACAATTACTCGAACCCCATGTGGCGGCATTCAGAAAGCAGTTGGCACAAGCGCTGGAAGCCGACTTTGAAGTCTACAGTCAAGTCTGCCTGGCAGAGCTGTTTTTGTGCGATGCCGCCAAGGACCCACTTTCCCGTGACTTGTGTCAGCGCCTGGAGCGGACCAGTGTCGACTTTGTGCTGGTCGATAAGGACAGCGCCAGCATCAGTTGCGTGGTGGCACTGGTGCATCATGATCGGCCCGGCCCCCGTCAACGGTTTATCAAGCAGGTATGCGAGCAGGGCAAGTTGCCCTATCTGCAGTTTGATGAGCATAATGCTTTGACAGATAAAGACATTCAGCAGAAAGTAAAAATGCTGCTGGAGCCGACCATTATTGTCGATAAACCACCTTCGGATGATGTCAAAGTCTATCTCGAGCCGGGCCAGGATCGTCAGCGCCAGTGAGACGGCAAGCCCATTCAAAGTGAGCCCATGATAAGGAATAGTTATGACTACAACCCGCTTACTCAAACCCCGTGACGTGACCGCCTGTAAAACACTGGCTGCCAGTGCTTTGCCTGACAGTCAGCGGGCTGCCGCTTTACTCGCCATTCATCAGGGCATGACCCAGGCAGCCGCTGCCGAGGCCAGTGGCCTCAGTATTGGCCAGGTCAAGTATATCGTTACGCGTTTCCGGCGCCTGGGCATGCAGGCTTTGAAACAGCAGGCGACACAATCAGATGCCGTCAGCTCCGGCGCGGGTGGAGACAAAAAATCCAAGAAGAAAGCCAAAAAGGATAAAGACAAGAAAAAGGTCAAAAACAAGAAAGACGCCAAGAAAGACAAAGATAAAAAGAAAGATAAGAAAAACAAAAAGAAAGCCAAAAAAGCCAAGAAGAAAAAAGACTAGCGATTTCAACTGACAGCCGGGCCTCTCGAACCCTCGCCAAGCCTGACACAGCCTGTACGCTACAAGTTGTTTTATCCAGTTGGAAGGAGCGTCCTCAAGGTCGCTTTGTAAACCAATGGCAATCAATTGCTGTCACCTCTAAGACAGGTCGGGAATTTAACTCGCAAGCCGGGCGCTGAAACCGCTCAGGCGCGCCGTAATCTTTTTTAAATGGCGCATGAGCTCTGAAACCCTGGCAAGAGGTCGTGATACGGCCGGTTCTTTTTATCGCTGCAGAGGAGTGCAACATGTCGTCTGAAACCCCCTCATCTTATAATCCGGAAAAAGGCTATATCGCGCTGTTGGGCTGGAGTCTGAACGCTGTCGAGGCGGCCGAGGATTTTGACCGCCGTTATGTGGTGGTCGCCCCTGACTGGGCCGAGGATTACTGTAAACAGCACGATATCCCCTACATCAAGTGGAATTTTGAGCGCCTCAATGATCGTTCCATGGAAATCGCCCAGACCCTGAAAGAGCAGGGGGTGGATGTGGCCATTCCCCTGTTTGAGGAAACCGTGGAATGGGCCGGCGCTATCAACTCGGTATTGATGGATAATCCGCGTTTGCTGGGCCAATCAATGCTTTTGCGTGACAAGGCGCTGATGAAACGCCGCGCACAATTAGGGGGTATCCGGGTCGGCATTTTCGAGGAGGCGCATGACAAGGGCGACGTCATCCGTTTTCTGAAGCGCGTTAACCAGACGCTGCTCAAGCTTGATGGCGATCCCAACGATCCGATTCACCTGAAAGCGTTCGACAAAGCCGGTTGTCTGGGCCACCGGGTTATCCGCACACCGGATGAGGTGGATACCATCCCCGATGAAGAGTTTCCGGTGCTGATGGAGTCACATCTGGATGGTTGGGAGTTTGCTGTTGAAGCCTGGATTCACAATGGCAAGATCCGCTTTCTCAACATTTCCGAATACGTCACCTTGGGTTACTCGGTGTTTGTGCCTGCTTCACCGGAGCTGGAAAAATACCGTGACCAGATCACGCAGCAAATTGAGAAGCTGATCAAAACGTTCGATATTGAATTCGGCTTCATTCACCCCGAATATTTCGTCACCAGTGATGGTGAAATGTACTTTGGCGAAGTCGCCTACCGGCCGCCCGGTTTCAAAGTCTTTGAACTGCTTGAGCGCGCCTACGGCTTTAATGCCTATCAGGGAATGATTCTGGCCTTTGACCCTAAAACCACCGAACAGGAAATCACCGATTTCTTCCCCCGCGAAGTGGTCGATGCCAAGGGCCATGCCGGTTGTTTCGGTGTCTATCCACGCCTGCGTGTGGTGAGCCGCCTGGAGATTCCGGAAGAAACCGAGAATCATCCCTATTACGACTTCCATGATCTGAATCAGCCGCTTGAGGCCACAGTGACCAAACGTACCGCGTTCGGCACCCACTGGGGTTTGCTATACTTTTTCGGCGATGATGCATTAACCATGCGCGATTTACTGGAACACCAGGAATCACTCGATTTCTACATCTGATCGCGCGGCGTTAGATACTGAGGAAGTAGTTTGATTGAATCCGCCAGCAACACCGGCCATAGCGTTGCCGAGACCAGTCCGCATTTGATTGAGCAACTGGAGCAGGCGATTGACCTGCTCCAGCAGGCGCGGGACTTTATCAAGCCGGACAAGGTCTCGCGCTTGTTTGATTGCTGCCGCCGTATCATGCAACAGCCGGGCGGCTGTGCGCTGATTGAGTCTTATATGCAGCGGATTGAACAGGCAGGCGTGTTCAACAACACCGATTACGCCCAGCCGCAAATCCTGATTCCCTCACTCAGTGCCCAGGCGCTGAAAAGTGCTGATGCCAATAGCGTGGTGATGGAAGCGCTGAGTAATCTGCGATTGCTGGCGGTAGCGAAAGGTGTCTACAAGCATCAGCATGTGTCCGCCGAACAGGCGCATCATCACCTGACGCATGTGCTGGCGATTAATCTGGAGCGGCTGTTCAGTGCCGCTGATGAAGCCGAGAGAACCCGACAAGGCAAGCTGGGTCAGCTTAGCCGGCATTTATTACAGCACCTGGCCGAGCGTATTGGCTACGAACACATCATCGAGCAACTGATCGACGAAATCTGGCGTATTTTGCAGCAGCGACCGATTCAGCTCGCCAACATCAAGCAAATGGTCACTCAAATAGCCATTTGTCAGCAAAGCCCGGATATTGATCTGGGCACCAGCGGGCAGGGTGCCGATCGACTTATTAGCAGCCTTTATGGTCCCACCCAGAGCTGCCGCGAAGATCCCGGCGTCGATGTCTATCTGGAAAGACTGGCAACAATGGATGCCGCGGCGCTGCAATATGAAGCCACCGGTTTTGCCCGGGCCATGCATGATACCGGTCTGGTGTCTCCCTATCATGCTGTTTTATTGCGATACCTTGTTGAAAACAGTGATCACCTGCTGAGCGAAGCCTTGGGGTTATCATCTACAGGCCGTGACTGCCTGCTCAGTTTCCAGGAATTGGTTCACGCGCTGATCGATAAGGCGGTACACCCGGCCAGCGCACAGGCCATTTATGGCCTGGCGATGATGCTTGAGCGTAGCATACTCTATCAACCACCACTGGCCCCGGCTTTGTGGCGGCAGTTATCGCTGCCATTATCGGACTTTGCGCGCCAACGCTTGCTGACTTTGTTCGGTGACAATCCGGCGCCGGAAATCCGATTACTGGAAGGCGTCTTGTGTGTACTGGGTCAGCCGCTGGGCGTGGGGCAGGGTAATAATCCGACCTGTCAGTCTGCGCGGGCGATTTCCATGTGGGCTTACCAGGATCCGGATTATCTGTTGCAGTTACTGGTCTGGGCAGCGCGTGACGATGAAGTCATTATGCATTTTGAAGGACAGGCACTTTCCTCGAAAACTTTGCCATCGGGCGTCGCTTCGGAACTGCCGATGGATCTGGATCCGGTCTCATTAATTTTAGTGCCGCACCTGGATCGCATCTATGCCGAAATGGGTCGGCGCTGTGCCGAGCGTGAGAGCGACCCTCATCGCTGGGTCAATCCGGAGTTTCATGGCTGGTGGTGTGGCCGCGGTTTTGATATCAATGTCGATGTGCCCACAGGCAAGCTGGTTAACCTGGATGCCTTCCTGCGACGCTTTTATGCTAGTTATCATCCCTATTACAACGGAAATCAGCCGCTGATTCATCCGCAGCCTGCGGGGGTTGCCATTACCGACAGCGCTATGCGCTTTATCGGCTGGCATGCGATCAGTATCTTACGCGTGGCGCTGGATCAGGAGCAGACCATGCGGGTTTATTTCTATAACCCCAATAATGACAGCGGTCAGCATTGGGGCGACGACATACTGGTCAGCACATCAGGTCACGGCGAACGCTTTGGGGAAGCCTCTCTGGCCTTCGAGCAGTTTGCCTCGCGACTCTACATATTCCATTTTGATCCGCTTGAGCCGGGTGAACTGGCTGCCGTGCCCGAAACGGAACTGAATACCGTGATGGAGAAAATATACAAAAGCTGGGGTGTTAACCGTTAGCGCTGAGCGCACCCAGGTCGGTGACGTATTGATTGCGGCCATTCCCCTTGGC
Organism: uncultured Methylophaga sp.; assembly: GCF_947259025.1. Lineage (GTDB taxonomy): Bacteria > Pseudomonadota > Gammaproteobacteria > Nitrosococcales > Methylophagaceae > Methylophaga. Next base: position 600,627 of record NZ_CAMYKO010000005.1, on the reverse strand, counting down.
CTGGTAGAGCAACTCATCGGCCTGTTTTAATTTTGACGTCAAAGGGGCTGATTGCTCATCCACATGGCAGCCCATGCTTAAGGTCACATGAAGGTAGTCACCGTTATCCAGCATCACCGGTTCACTGGAGACCACGTCCATAATGCGATCTAGGATCGCGGTGATTTCTTTTTCACCGGCTTCACAGAAAATCAGAAACTCCTCGCCGCCGTAACGACAAATCGTATCGAAGGGGCGCAGTGACTCACTCATTCTGTTTGCCACTTCACGCAGCACAATATCACCGGCAGTGTGGCCGTAGTTATCATTGATACGTTTGAAATAGTCGATGTCACACATAATGACGCAGCCATGCAGATTTTCGTGGCGCTCGATACGGGCGATTTGTGTTTGGATGGCGGTCATGCCTGCACGTCGGTTAAGCAAGCCGGTCAGACCATCTGTCAGCGCCAGGTTTCTCAGGTTTAACTGTGTTGAAAGTATGCGCTCAGCGACTCGTATTCTTGCTGTTAGTGAACGTAATGACATGGGCTTTTCAATAAAGTCATCGGCGCCATTTTCCAAAGCACAGACTTCAGCATCGCTGAACTCTTCGGCACTGGTCAGAATGATATAAGGCGACACAGTAAATGGCAGGTTCCGCAGTCGCTGACACAGCTCACTGCCATCCATGTCCGGCATTTCCCAATCTGTAATAATGAGATAGGGTGTGCTGGCCTCAGAGTCGAAAAAAGTCAGTGCTTCATGGGCATTATCACAAACAATCGGTGTGTGACCGACTTCCTCCACCAGACTGGCGCTGGTTTTGAGATCTTTCTTATTATCGTCGACAAGCAAAATCTTCATAAGATGACTCGTTGTTGTTTTCCTGTAGCTTGGAGTATCGCCAGTCAGCCAATCAAAATCGCTGATAAGGCAACTGAGCGACCATGTGGTTTGGCAAATAATCAGTCTCAGTATTCTAGCCGTTATAAGCCGTCATAATGATCACGACTAGGACTCTGTCTTTGCAATAGTGTGAAGATTGTCACACAGAACAGTGACAGGAAAACGATGAGCACAAAAAAAGCAGTTATCGCTGAGCGAATAACTGCTTTTCTGGTGTTCTTTTTGGCGCGCCCGGGAGGATTCGAACCTCCGACCGCCTGGTTCGTAGCCAGGTACTCTATCCAGCTGAGCTACGGGCGCTAAAGCGTTTAATTATACTGGCTTGGAGAGCCATCTGCAATAATCAATTTGGCGGAGAGCGAGGGATTCGAACCCTCGATAGGGGATTACCCTATACACCCTTAGCAGGGGCGCGCCTTCAGCCACTCGGCCAGCTCTCCTTCAAAGCGGCACAGTATAACAGATGTATTCTATTTGGCTAGTGATAATCTGAAATTAACCGGCGTTAGGCTCGTCTTTTTCAGCCTTGATGCGATCGTAGATTTCTTCACGGTGAACAGAGACATCTTTCGGTGCGTCAACACCGATTCTGACCTGGTTGCCTTTGACACCCAGAACGTTCACAACAACGTCATCACCGATGATGAGTGATTCGCCGACACGGCGTGTAAGTATTAACATGACTTTTCCCCTTTACTCGCAAAATTAGGCTCGAGGTTACCAGGAGAAAATACAGGCTTCTTCCATGCAGTAAGGCCTCGTGCCTTGTCCTATTTAAAGTTTCCTTGTGCAGAGATCTTAAATGTCTCTTTCTTTTTGGACTGTGAAATAGTCTTGACTATCCGCAGACATGCAAACATTTTATCAGGAAGTTTGATTGCACGCGATACATCTATGTCAATTTTATGACAAAAATCAGGCAGCTGGGTCTTGTTCCAGCTCGAATGCCTTGTGCAGCGAGCGTACACCCAGTTCCAGATATTTTTCATCAACCACGACGGAAATTTTGATTTCGGAGGTGGATATCATTTCGATATTGATGTTTTCGTTGGCCAGCGCATCGAACATGCTGCTGGCGATGCCGGCGTGAGAACGCATGCCGACCCCGACCACCGAAATCTTGGCAATATGCTCGTCGCCGGTGACTTCACGTGCACCCAACGCTTCAGCCGTTTTCTGCAGAATAGTTAATGCCGACTTGAAGTCATTGCGGTGAACAGTGAAGGTAAAGTCGGTAGTGGCATCGTAACCAGTGTTCTGGATGATCATGTCGACTTCGATATTTTCGGCGGCAATCGGGCCCAGAATCTTGGAGGCCACGCCCGGATGATCGGGCACGCCGAGTATGGTGAGTTTAGCCTCATCGCGATTGAATGCGATACCGGAGATAAGCGCTTGTTCCATTGATGGGTCCTCTGCAGCGATCAAGGTGCCACCTCCTTCGGTGAAAGAGGAGAGCACACGGAGCGGAACATTATATTTACTGGCAAACTCGACCGAACGAATCTGCAAAACCTTGGCACCGAGGCTGGCCATTTCCAGCATTTCTTCGAAAGTGATGTGATCCAGCCGACGGGCCTCGGGCACAACCCGCGGGTCGGTGGTGTACACCCCATCGACATCGGTGTAAATCTGGCACTCATCCGCTTTCAGCGCTGCTGCCAGTGCCACCGCCGTGGTATCACTGCCGCCGCGTCCCAGTGTCGTGATATTGCCGTTATCATCGCAGCCCTGGAAGCCGGCAACCACGACCACTTTGCCTTGCTTAAGGTCATCGCCGATCTTGCCATCGTCGATTTCCATGATGCGGGCTTTGTTGTGGGTGTTATCGGTCAGGATACGCACCTGGCTGCCGGTATAAGACACGGCAGGCATGCCCATTTGTTGCAGGGTCATGCTGAGCAGGGCAATGGTGACTTGCTCGCCGGTGGAGAGTAAGACATCCAACTCACGACCACGGGGGTGATCATTGAGTTGTTTAGCCAGATCAATCAGGCGATTGGTTTCGCCGCTCATAGCAGAGACCACGATCACCATGTCATGGCCCTGCTGACGATATTCAATGACTTTTTTAGCCACTTCTCTGATGCGATCGACGCTGCCTACGGACGTCCCGCCGTACTTCTGAACAATTAAAGACATGCTTTAGTTTTCCAGCTTAGAGCCAACCCAGTCCGATACAGACGCCAGTGCGGCTGGCAGATTCTGGGGTTCATTACCGCCGCCCTGAGCCATATCAGGACGACCGCCACCTTTACCACCGACCTGGCCGGCCACATGACCGACCAGATCGCCGGCGCGGATTTTATCGGTAATGTCCTTGGTGACGCCAGCAATAATTGTGATTTTTTCATCCTTGACTGAAGTCAGCACGATAGCAGCGCTGCCCAGCTTGTTTTTTAGCTGGTCAACGGCTTCACGCAGGGCTTTACCATCAGCGCCTTCCAGGCTGGAGGCGAGCACTTTGATGCCATTAATGTCCTGGGCAGATCCGGCCAGGTCGTCACCGGCACTGCTGGCCAGTTTGGCTTTAAGGCTTTCCAGCTCTTTTTCCAGCTCGCGCGAGCGCTGGACCAGGGCCGAGGTTTTATCCTGCACGTTTTCCGGCTTGGTTTTGAGCAAGTCGGCGACCTGATCAAGCGTGGACTGGGTGCCGTCGATATAGTCGAGTGCGGTTTCGCCGGTAACGGCTTCAATGCGGCGTACTCCCGATGCGATACCGGCTTCGGCGATAATTTTGAACAGACCGATATCGCCGGTGCTATTAACGTGGGTACCGCCGCAGAGTTCGATAGAAAAGTCGCTCATGCTCAGCACGCGGACTTTTTCATCGTACTTTTCACCGAACAGCGCCATGGCACCGCTTTTCTTGGCTTCTTCCAACGCCATCAGACGGGTTTCCACCGGGTGGTTCAAGCGGATCTGCTGATTGACCATGCGTTCGATTTCATGCAACTGACCAGGCGTCACCGGCTCAAAGTGAGAAAAGTCAAAACGCAGACGCTGTGGATCAACCAAAGAGCCTTTCTGCGTGACATGATCACCCAGCACATTTCTTAAAGCAGCATGCAAGAGGTGAGTGGCGGAGTGATTCAACGCCGTTGCCTGGCGGTTGTTCTCATCAACTTGGGCAGTGACTGTCTCACCGACCTGGAAACCACCGTTTTCGCAGCGACCGATATGCGTGAAGGCTTTGCCCTGTTTACGGGTATCGGTGACGCTGAAGCTGGCTTTATCAGAAGTGATCTCGCCATGGTCACCGACCTGGCCGCCGGACTCGGCATAAAACGGCGTGTGATCCAGTACCAGAATGCCTTCCTGACCTTGTTTCAGACTATCGACATGTTCATCACCGACAATAATATCGGTAATGGTGCCGCTTTCCTGGGTGTGGTCGTAGCCGCAGAAGTCGGTTTGCGTATCGATAGTGACCGATTCGCCAACAGCGCCGCTGAACTGGCTGGCACTGCGGGCACGATTGCGCTGGGCTTCCATTTCCCGCTCAAAACCGGCGATATCAATAGTCAGGCCGCGTTCGCGGGCAATATCTGCAGTCAGATCAATCGGGAAGCCATAAGTGTCATAGAGCAGGAACACGGTCTCACCCGGAATTTCCTTGTCACCCATATCTTCGATGGCCTGATCCAGAATACGCAGACCGTTATCGAGGGTATCGGCAAAGCGGTTTTCTTCCTGGAGCAGGGCTTTTTCCACTAAAGCCTGAGCCTGGGCCAGTTCTGGGAAGGCTTCGCCCATCTCATCAACTAAAGGCTGAACCAGCTTGGAGAAGAAAGCATCTTTGAGACCCAGCTTGTGTCCGTGACGAATTGCTCGGCGAATAATACGGCGCAGCACATAACCGCGGCCTTCATTGGAAGGGTGTACGCCATCGGCAATCATGAACGAGCAGGAGCGGATATGGTCGGCGATGACGCGCAGCGAGAAGTTGCTGCTGTCCTCTGTACCGGACAAATCCTGAATGGCTTTAATCAAGTGCTGGAACAGGTCGATATCGTAATTGTTGTGTTTGTTTTGCAGCACTGCGGCCAGGCGTTCCAGGCCCATGCCGGTATCAACCGAGGGTTTAGGCAGCGGTGTCAGCGTGCCATCGGCACTGCGGTTGTACTGCATGAACACCAGGTTCCAGATCTCGATATAACGGTCGCCGTCTTCTTCCGGTGTACCCGGCGGACCGCCAGCGACTTCCGGGCCGTGGTCATAGAAAACTTCGGAGCAGGGGCCACAGGGACCGGTATCACCCATTGACCAGAAGTTATCCTTGGCGCCGATGCGTGAGAACTGGTTTTCGGAAATGCCGATTTCCTTGAGCCAGATATCGGCCGCTTCGTCGTCTTCCTCGAACACGGTGACCCACAACTTATCGGCAGGCAGGCCTAAGGTGACGGTCAGAAACTCCCAGGCATACTGAATCGCTTCACGTTTGAAGTAATCGCCGAAACTGAAGTTACCCAGCATTTCGAAGAAAGTGTGATGGCGAGCGGTGTAGCCGACATTTTCCAAGTCATTATGTTTGCCGCCAGCGCGAACGCAGCGCTGAGTCGTCACCGCACGTGTGTAGGCACGGGTTTCCTGGCCCAGAAAGGTTTCCTTGAACTGCACCATGCCGGCGTTGGTGAACAGCAGGGTCGGGTCATTAGCCGGTACCAGCGGACTGCTGGAAACTACCTCGTGTCCCTTGTCGGCAAAGAAGTCGAGGAACAATTTGCGTATATCAGCGCTACTTTTCATTATCAGTTAAATTAAAACTTTCTGTTATCTCGTCATGAGAAAAACCCCGATACTGTAAAAACCGCTGCTGCTTGGCACGGCTTTTAAAGTCTTCCGGGTTTTGCTCGCCAAAACGTTTACGCCTGACTTCAGCTGCCAGGGCAAACCAATCTATTTCTGCTTGCTGCAGGCTGTCGCGAATCAACTCGTCGGCGACACCACGTTCCTGCAGTTCCATACGGATCCGTGTTTTTCCATAACCGCGGCCGGTACGGGAGCGGACATAACTCTCGGCAAAGCGCTCATCGCTCTGCAAATCAGCCTGCTGTAACTGGGACAGGACAAGTTCTATATCTGCCGTGTCAAAGCCGGACTTGTCCAGTTTACGGCGCAGTTCCAGGGCACTGTGCTCACGGCGGGCCAGGTAGCTCACAGCTTGTTCACTGGCCGTTTTCTTCACGCCTCCAGATCGTCCTCGACCTCGTCGCTCTGTTTGGACTTGGTCGGTTTGGGCAGCATGATGTCACGCAATTTGGCTTCGATCTCGGCCGCCATTTCCGGGTTTTCGCGCAGGAAACTACGGACATTGTCTTTGCCCTGGCCGATACGGTTGCCGTCATAGCTGTACCAGGCACCGGATTTTTCGACGATTTTTTCCTTGACGCCCAGATCAATCAGCTCGCCTTCGCGGGAAATGCCCTGGCCGTAGAGAATATCGAATTCGACCTGTTTGAACGGCGGCGCGACTTTGTTTTTAACGACTTTAACGCGAGTTTCATTACCCAGGATTTCGTCACCTTTCTTGATAGCACCGATACGGCGGATATCGAGACGGACAGAAGAGTAGAATTTGAGCGCGTTACCGCCGGTGGTGGTTTCCGGGTTACCGAACATCACACCGATCTTCATCCGGATCTGGTTGATGAAAATCACCAGGGTGTTGGAACGTTTGATGTTAGCCGTCAGCTTACGCAAAGCCTGAGACATCAGGCGGGCCTGCAGGCCCATGTGGCTGTCGCCCATTTCGCCTTCGATTTCAGCTTTGGGCGTGAGCGCCGCGACCGAGTCGACCACGACGATATCCACAGCGCCGGAACGGACCAGCATATCGGTGATTTCCAGTGCCTGTTCACCGGTGTCAGGTTGGGAGACCAGCAGGTCGTCGATATTAACGCCCAGCTTTTCGGCATAGACCGGATCCAGGGCGTGCTCAGCATCGACAAAAGCCGCGGTGCCGCCCTGTTTTTGCATTTCGGCAATGGCGTGCAGCGTCAGCGTGGTTTTACCAGATGATTCCGGGCCGTAGATTTCGATAACACGGCCACGTGGCAGACCACCGATGCCCAGTGCAATATCCAGCCCCAAAGAGCCGGTCGAGACAGAAGCGATATCGCGTGAAGCACCGGCGTCGCCCAGACGCATGACCGTGCCTTTACCGAATTGCTTTTCAATCTGTCCCAGCGCTGCACCGAGCGCTTTCTTTCTGTCTTCGTCCATTGCGCCACCCCTGAGCTTGTTGGTGTAAATTAATGGATTATCCCATAGATAGCAGTCAGTCTCTAGCGTTTTTAACGATCCCTGACAGGGCCTCAAACACGGCCTGTCTGCGAACCGCATCACGATCACCATCGAACTGAAAACAGATGCTGTGAACGCCGCCGTTTCTGATGCCCCAACCGATCCAAACCATGCCCACCGGCTTTTGCTCAGTACCGCCATCTGGGCCGGCAACACCGGTGATGGCGATGCTTAAATCGGCCTGCGAGTGGGAGAGGGCACCAAAGGCCATTTCTTCTACCACCGAGAGACTGACTGCGCCGTTTTTATCCAATGTATCGGGATCAACGCCGAGTTGATCCTGTTTAGCCTGATTGCTGTAGGTCACAAAGCCACGTTCAAACCAGGCGGAACTGCCGGGTTTGTCGGTGCAGCATTTAGCGACCCAGCCACCGGTGCAGGACTCGGCAGTCACCAGGGTTTTGCCCAGCTGCAGTAACAGCTCAGCCACTTCGTCAACCTGCTGCGTGAGGGAGGCGTCAGAAATTTTTTTCATGATATACACTATTGCGATGACTCAATCCCAAAATCATACACCGATGATGCAGCAGTATCTGCGCATCAAGGCGGAACATCCTGATTTTTTGCTGTTTTATCGCATGGGCGACTTTTACGAGTTGTTTTTTGATGATGCGCATAAAGCCGCCGAGTTGCTGGATATCACCCTGACCGCCAGGGGCAGCAGTAACGGCGCACCGATCCCGATGGCCGGTGTGCCATACCATGCCGCCGACAGCTACCTGTCGCGGCTAATCAAACTGGGTGAGTCGGTAGCGATTTGTGAACAGACCGGCGATCCGGCCAAAAGCAAAGGCCCGGTAGAAAGGAAAGTGGTGCGGGTTTTAACGCCCGGCACCTTGACCGAAGAAGCCCTGCTCGACAGTCGCAATGAAAACCTGCTGGTTGCAGTCAGTCACAATAAGGGCCGTTATGGCCTTGCCTCGGCGGAGATTGCCAGTGGCCGTTTTAGCGTGGCTGAAATGGACAGCCAGAGTGAGCTTTTCGCTGAACTGGCGCGTTTGCAACCCGCTGAAATTTTGATCAGCGATAGCGAACTGGATGATTTCCAGAATTTTGAAAAATCTTTGCGGCCATTGCCACAGTGGCACTTTGAACAGAAAGCGGCGCGAACGCGGCTGTGTGAACATTTCAAAACACCGGATTTAAAAGGCTTTGGCTGTGATGATCTGGCCCTGGCCACCAGTGCTGCTGGCTGTCTGCTCAATTATGCCCAGCAAACCCACCGCACCGCCTTACCGCATCTGCGCCAGGTTCGCGTTGAATATACCAAGGACAGCATCCGTCTGGATCCGCAGTCACGACGTAACCTGGAACTGGAACAGAACCTGGCAGGCGGTCGTGACAATACTTTGATTTCAGTACTGGATAAAACCGCCACACCGATGGGCGCGCGTCTGCTGAGACGCTGGCTGATGCGGCCGATTCGAGATACCCGGACGTTAAAGCAGCGTCAGGAAGGCATTCAGCAGTTTATTGATAAGCAAACATTCAGTGATTGTCATGCGTTGATGCGACCACTGGGTGATATCGAGCGAATTTTGTCACGGATTGCGCTGCGTAGTGCCCGGCCCCGCGATTTTATGCACCTGCGGCGCATGCTGGACATGCTGCCGGACATGCATGACTTACTGAAACCGATGACCAGCCTGCATTTGCGTCATTTGGATCGAACCCTGGGGCATTTCAGCGAATTAAAGCAGCTGTTGCAAACGGCCATCCTGGATGAACCGCCGGTATTGATTCGTGATGGCGGGGTGATTCGGCCCGGTTACGATGAAGAACTGGATCGGCTGCGCGATCTGCATCAGAACGCCAGCGGTTTTCTCGATGATGTCGAAGTGCGTGAACGCGAGCGTACCGGGGTCAGCAGCCTTAAGGTTGGTTACAACAAGGTGCATGGCTATTACATTGAATTCAGCCGTGCCCATGATATTGAAGTGCCCACCGAGTACGTGCGTCGGCAGACCCTGAAGAATGCCGAGCGCTATATCACGCCTGAATTGAAAAGTTTCGAAGAACAGGTGCTAAGCGCCAATGAAAAAGCGTTGGCACTGGAAAAGTCACTCTACGACGGGCTGTTCGACAAACTGCTGCCCGAGTTGCCAGCGCTGGAGCATTCAGCGGCTGCACTGTCTGAATTGGATGTTTTAGCCAATCTGGCGGAACGCGCCGAGACGCTGGATTATGTCGCACCGCAATTTACTGATGAGGCCGGAATCAGTATCGAAGCGGGCCGTCATCCTGTGGTCGAAGCCAGTCAAAGCGCGCCATTTTGTGCCAATGATTTAAGACTTTCCGGCAGCCAGCCGATGTTGATTATTACCGGCCCCAATATGGGCGGTAAATCCACTTATATGCGCCAGACGGCGCTGATCGTAGTGATGGCCCATATGGGCAGTTTTGTGCCGGCGAGCAGGGCGGTGATTGGGCCGGTCGATCAGGTCTTTACCCGTATCGGCGCGTCGGATGATCTGGCCGCTGGCCGTTCGACCTTTATGGTGGAAATGAACGAGGCCGCCAATATTCTTAACAATGCCACGCATCACAGCTTGGTTTTGATGGATGAAATCGGCCGCGGCACCAGCACCTTTGATGGTCTGGCTCTGGCCTGGTCCTGCGCTGAAAAACTGATCCGCGATATTGGCGCTTATAGCCTGTTCGCCACCCATTACTTTGAAATGACGCAACTGCCTGAATTATTCGACAAGGCGCGCAATGTCCATCTGGATGCGATTGAGCATGGTGACAAGATTGTGTTTTTGCATCAGCTCAAAGAAGGGGCGGCGAATCAGAGCTACGGCCTGCAGGTGGCGCATCTGGCCGGGGTGCCGGCAGATGTGATTTCAGCGGCGAGAATGAAGCTGCAACAACTGGAACAGAGCCGCTATCAGGGCGAAGCCGTTCAGAATGCACCGCAACCGGATCTGTTTGTCAGCAATGAACAGTCCGAGCTGGAAAAACGGCTGCAGCAAATCAGTCCTGATGAACTCAGTCCCAGACAGGCGCTGGATTTGCTGTATGAGTTAAGCCGTATGGCGAAAGCGGGTATGTAACTTATCCGCAGATTACGCAGATTTTCGCATAAACAGACAAGGCTGGCGGGACGTTACTTCAGAAGCAGGCCACGATCAGGCCACGATAAAGCCGTTGCAAGAATAAGCCTTTGTTAGTCGTTTTAATCGATGTCCATCTGCGTAATCTGCGGATGTAGCTAGTGTAGGTGTTGCTTCCTGGCGTTCATGAACTCGCCCAGTTTTTCCGGACGCGGTGGCATCTGTACGTGGAAACCCTGATTTGCCAGGTTTTGCATTACCAAGTTGACGTCTTCCCGTGCCAGTGGACGTTCTGCACTTAATTCCAGTTCCATCACAAACACCGGCTCTTTGCCCATGGAATCATAGAGTTCCTGAGGCACGTCGGAGAAATCATCCTTGTTGGCAATGTAGAGATAGAGCTCTTCTTTTTTGGTGCTTTTATAGATAAAGGTTTTCATCGTATTAGAAACTAGGCAATCGGTGGATGGTAGATAATCTGCACCACGGTGCCAGCCGGATCGAAACAGTAGAAGCTGCGGGCGCCGTCGCGGTGGGTGCGTGGGGCGTTACGCATATTAACATCATGAGCTTGCAGGAACTCAAACCACGCATCAACCTCATCCATGGTGGGAATAATAAAACCGATATGATCCAGCTTTTGCTGCTCGGCCGGCGCCGGGGTCACTTCGGCCCTGTGCAGGGCAAGATTATCGTTGCCCGAGGTCAGGTAAACATTATCCTGATCAGGCCGCCACTCGACCTCCATACCCATCAGATCCACATAAAATTTTTCGCAGCCAGCAAGATCAGTCACAAACAGGGCAATATGGCGCATACCGCCGGTTTTACCGGGTCTTTGCATTAATCTTCTCCAAATACGTGTTGGCAGCAGCGCTGCCAGATATCGAGGCCGAACTGGTTCTCAATCACCAGTGGCAGCGCGACCGAACCACAGCTCAACAGCCTGTCATGAAATGCCTTGAGCTCTTCACCATCAGCAGGTTTGATAATATCTCGCAAGGCATTAATCAATGCCCAGCCCACGGCATAACTCATGGGCACGGTCGGTGCCTGGCTGTACCAGTTACATTCGCCCGTCGCCTGAGCTTGGCTGAAGCCGAGCTTATCGACCATTTGCTGGGCGGCCTGTTCCAAAGTCCAGACGCCGGTATGAATATTGACATCAATGATAATACGAAGCGCACGCCACAGCCTGTCGCGCAGCATCACAATCTGCTGGCCTCGATAGCGTTCGAAACCTTGTTCCAGCATCATCTGTTCGCAGTAGAGTGCCCAGCCTTCATAGAGGGTGGCGCAGGGATAGAGACGCCGCAGTAACTGACTTCCCTCATCAGACTGGTTGGCGGTCACAAACTGCAGGTGATGTCCAGGCCAGGCCTCATGCACGCTGGTTTGAGTGATGGCAGCATAGTTATGTTCCAGAAGCTCGGCATCTCTGCTCACTGGCGTCACATAGTAAAACGCGCTCTGACTGAGGTCGGCGACACTGGGGTCCAGATAAGCGGCAAATGGAATCTGGTGACGCAAAAAGCCCGGTGTGTCCACGACGTTAAGGTGTTGTCGGCCTGGTAATGTAACCAGATCATGCTCTTTCAGAAAATCCTTGGCGGCCTGCATTTCCTGCTGATAGGTCGACAATAATTGTGCCGCACGTGGGTGATGCTCACGGATCTGCGCCAGACTCAGACCGGATTCAGTCTCGGCTTGTTCAAGCTGCTGCAGAGTCTGTTTAAACAGTTTTTCACCAAAACGCTTGAGACGCTCGGCGCTGACCGGCAGAAAATGGCGATGTTGCAGCAAGCGTTCAAAATGCTCACGGCCACAGGCGGCGTCGCCACTGGCTTTGCCTTCCAGGCGCTGCAGAACGTGGTGCAGGTCTTCCAGTGCTTTGCCGGCTTCCTGCAAAGCGCCATCTATCGACTCATGCTGGAGCAGCGCCTTCTGCACCCGAGGGTGGGAAGATAATTCATGACAGAAATGCACGCCTGCTTTGCATTCCTGCGTGGCCATTTGCAGCCAGACCGGCGGGATGATGGCGGGTTTTGCATTGAGATAGGTCTTGGCTTCACGTACCCGTAGCGGAATCTTCTGCAAGCGTGACAATAAGGCTTGACTGAAACTTTCCAGCGGTCTGATAGTGAGCTGATGCAGGGCATGAATGGGCAGAAAGCGGGTGGGATCGCGGTAACGCCAGTCATGTTCCATTAATTCGTGATGTTCCAGAACGGCCCAGCCCTTGAGCACCTGGTAGTTGAGGTGCTGATCCGCATCAAGCTTTGCTGCATCAACTTCGTCCAGCGCCGCCAGGCACTTTTCATTGAGCACCAGTTGAATGCCCAGGCTGGTCTCATCACAGGGCGTCAGCTCACCGGCATAATCCTCAACGCCGGCATCCAGTGCATCTTCAGGGTTAAAGCGGCACCAGCTCGCCAGGTAGCTGTTTTCAATACGCCGATAGCTGTGGCCGGGTTCAGTCGACATCAATGATCTCGTAATCGTGGGTGATAGTGGCGGTTTTAGCCAGCATTAGCGTGGCCGAACAGTATTTTTCTATCGACATTTTAATGGCCCGCTCAACAAAGTTGGCTTTCACATTCTTGCCGGTGATTTTGTAGTGAACATGGATGTTGGTATACACCTTGGGCACTTCCTCGCTGCGTTCACCGTCAATTTCTACCACACAGTCTCTTACATCCTGACGTGACTTTTTGAGGATTTCAATCACGTCGAAGGTTGTGCAACCGCCCATCCCCAGCAATAGTAACTCCATGGGGCGCATGCCGGTGCCATGGCCGCCGGCTTCTTCCGGACCGTCCATCACAATTGTGTGACCGGTTCCTGATTCACCCAGGAACATCACATCTTCAACCCATTTCACTCGTGCTTTCATTCAAATGCTTCCCGAAGTTGATAAATAACTTTAATTTTGCCATATTTGTGAAATTGCCAACGATAAAACAAGCGTGGCAACGCTACAATTCGCAGCCGGTTTTTATTTGGAATAATGGATGGAATATCACAAACATAAAGCACTTGAAGAAGGTCTTGCAGACTTCTTCCACAGTTGTCACAGTAAATTTTATCCTGCTAAAAATATCATCATCCGTCCCGGCGACCCCGCAGACACGCTGTTTTATATCCGCGAAGGCTCCGTCACCGTCTGCATGGAAAATGAAGAGGGTGAAGAACTGATTGTTGCCTATCTGAACAAGGGCGACTTTATCGGTGAAATCGGTTTCTTTTCCGAGGTAGGCGACAGAATGGTCACCATTCGCGCTAAAACCGATGTCAGGACCGAAGAAATCTCCTACCAGCAACTGCGTAGCCTGGCCGAAACCCAGCTGAAAAGCTGTTATCCCACTTTGCTTTACACCCTGGGTGAGCAAATGGCCACGCGTCTGCTTTCAACTACCCGCAAGGCTACCGACCTGGCATTTCTTGATGTTGCCGGGCGTGTAGAAGCCGCGTTGACCGAACTCGCTGCCCAGCCTGATGCCATGCGTCATCCGCAGGGCACGCAAATCAAAGTTACCCGCCAGGAAATCAGTCGCATGGTCGGCTGTTCCCGCGAAATGGTGGGCCGGGTACTGAAAGAGCTGCAGGAAGATGGCAGCGTCTGGGCCCACGGCAAAACCGTGATCATCTATGACGAGGCTCATCGCCAGAAAACGCCGGTCATCAAAAAACTCTGACTCTCAGTGAAAGGCCGGGTGTCTTACCGGCCTGAGTTTCCAATCAATGCTCAGAAAAACAGCTTGTGCAGTTGTTCACCCGGGTCATCAGCCCGCATAAAGGCTTCACCGACCAGGAAACCATGGACATCATTTTCGCGCATCAGCTGCACATCCTCAGGCGTGTGTATACCGCTTTCGGTCACTACGATGTGGCCTTCAGGAATTCGCTGTAGCAAAGACAAAGTCGTGTCCAGCGAGGTATCGAAGGTGCGCAGATCACGGTTGTTAATACCAATAAGTGGCAGGTTAAGCACCAGGGCGCGTTCCAGTTCAGCCAGATCGTGTACCTCGACCAATACATCCATCCCCAGTTGCAAAGCCAACTGGCTCAGATCTTCAAGCTGATTATCATTGAGTGCGGCGACAATCAGCAAAATGCAGTCGGCATTAATGGCGCGCGCTTCAAACACCTGATAGGGCGAGATAATAAAATCCTTGCGGATCACCGGCAGGTCACAGGCTTTCCGGGCCTGCTGCAGATATTCTTCATGACCCTGGAAAAAGTCACGGTCGGTCAGCACTGACAGGCAGGCTGCGCCATTGCGGGCATAACTGGCGGCGATCTCAGCCGGTTCAAAATGCTCCCGAAGCAGACCTTTGCTGGGTGAAGCTTTTTTAATTTCAGCAATCACACCGGGCTGGCCATCGGCAATTTTTTGCGACATGGCTTCAACAAAGCCACGCGGACGATCTGCCTGTTCGGCCAGTTGCTGAATGATGCCGGGCGGGATTTTTTTGCTGCGCTCGGTAATTTCCTCTTTTTTACGATCGAGGATTTTAACCAGAATATCGGGCGTGTTTTCAGACATGATTCGATGTGGGCCTTAAACTAATTTATCCGTTTCTGCTGCTGACGATGAGCGCATGAAGCTTATCCATGGCATCGCCGGCATCGATAGCGGCGGCTGCCATTTCGATGCCTTCTGCCAAGCTGGGTGCAATATCACTGGCATAAATCGCGGCGCCGGCATTGAGCACAACGATATCGCGCGCCGGTCCGGGCTTGCCGTCAAAGATGCCCTTGATGATAGTCAGACTGTCGTTAGCATTTTGCACAGTCAAAGTCTTCACATCACTGCGGCTCATTGCAAAATCTTCCGGCTGGATGGTGTAAGTGCTTATCGCCCCATTCTTTAATTCCGCAACATGGGTCTCGGCGCCGATACTGATTTCGTCCAGCCCGTCTTCAGCATGCACCACCAGCACATGTTCACTGCCCAGTTTCTGCAGCACTTCGGCCATGGGTCTGACCCATTTTTTGTCGTATACACCCAGTACCTGATGGGCCGCACGGGCCGGGTTGGTCAAGGGTCCCAGCAGGTTGAAAATGGTGCGTACGCCCATTTCCCGGCGCGGGCCGATGGCGTGTTTCATTGCGCCATGATGTTTCTGGGCGAACATAAAGCCGACACCGACCGAGTCGACGCAGTGTTTGACCTGTTCTGGGGTCAGTTCCAGGTTGACGCCTGCAGCTTCCAGCACATCGGCACTGCCGGAGCTGCTGCTGATTGAGCGGTTACCATGTTTGGCCACTTTAGCACCGGCTGCGGCGACCACGATGGCGCTGGCAGTCGAGACATTGAAGGTACTGGCACCATCGCCTCCGGTACCGCAGGTGTCGACTACATGGTCGCCGTCAATCTCCACAGCGGTAGCCAGTGAGCGCATGACTTCTGCGGCGGCCGCGATTTCAGTCACGGTTTCACCTTTCATGCTCAGGCCGATCAGAAAACCACCAATCTGGGCTGGCGTGGCGTTGCCGGTCATAATCTGGTTCATAACGTCACGCATTTGATCGCGATCCAGATCCTGATGCCGGGTGACCAGTTTTAATGCCGCTTGAATATCCATAACGGGACTCAACGCTCCAGGAAGTTTTTCAGTAATTCGTGCCCTTGCTGGGTCAGGATCGATTCAGGGTGAAACTGCACGCCCTCGACCGGCAGGGTTTTGTGTTCAACGCCCATGATTTCATCCAGTTCACCGTCTTCAGTTTCAGTCCAGGCGGTGATGCTGAAACAGTCGGGCAGGGTGTTTTTATCAATCACCAGCGAGTGATAGCGGGTGGCTTCCAGCGGATTATTCAGGCCGCGGAACACACTGCTGTTGTTGTGATACACCATAGAGGTCTTGCCATGCATGATTTCTCGCGCATGCACGATTTTACCACCAAACACCTGCCCAATAGCCTGATGACCCAGGCATACCCCCAGTAAGGGCTTCTTGCCAGCAAAGTGCTTGATGACTTCCATTGATATACCGGCTTCATTGGGCGTGCAGGGACCGGGTGAAAGTACGATTTTATCCGGATTCAGTGCCTCGATATCGGCGATGGAAATTTTATCGTTGCGGTGTACGACGACCTCTTCACCCAGCTCACCAAAGTACTGCACCAGGTTGTAGGTGAAAGAATCGTAATTGTCGATCATTAACAGCATAAGTGTTCCCGGCTCAGTGCGCCAGATGCGGGTCGGCTTCCAGCCCCGCTTCTGCCATGGCAACAGCTTTGAAAATGGCTCTTGCCTTATTCATGGTTTCTTTCCATTCCAGCTCAGGGACGGAATCATAAACGATACCGGCACCGGCCTGGATATGCAGCGTTTCATCTTTAATCACAGCGGTACGAATCGCGATCGCCGTGTCCATATTGCCCGACCATGACAGGTAACCCACAGCACCGGCATACACACCACGCTTGACCGGCTCGAATTCATCAATGATTTCCATGGCCCGGACCTTGGGCGCACCGCTGACTGTACCGGCGGGGAAGGTGGCTCGCAGCGCATCCAGCGCAGACATATCCTCGAGCACTTTGCCGGTGACGTTGGAGACGATATGCATCACATGGGAATAACGTTCGATCACCATTTTGTCGGTCAGTTCCACAGTACCGGTCTGGCTGACGCGGCCGATATCATTACGGCCCAGATCAATCAGCATAAGATGTTCGGCCAGTTCTTTAGGATCCGCCAGCAGCTCTTGCTCGAAGGCGATATCCTCATCTTCAGTTTTGCCGCGGCGACGGGTACCGGCAATCGGCCTGACCGTGACTTCCTGGTCTTCCATACGCACCAGAATTTCCGGGGATGAACCCACCACATGGAAATCCTTGAGATTCAGATAGTACATATAGGGCGACGGGTTCAGTGTGCGCAGTGCTCGGTACATATCCACCGGCTGGGCAGCAAACGGAATCGACAGCCGCTGCGATAAAACGACCTGCATGATGTCGCCATCGTTAATGTACTTTTTGGCTTTATCTACCGCGTCGACAAAGCCGTCATGGGTGAAGCCCGAGACAAAGTCATCTTCATTGACGCGGCGACGCTCGCCTTTCTGCTGGAATTTGGGCGTGGTGTTGCGCAGGGTCTCAACCAGTTCATCAAGTCTTGCCTGACCGCGCTGATAGGCATTGTCCTGTGCCGGGTCGGCGTGCACGATGAAAAACAGACGCCCACTGAGGTTATCAAAGACCACCAGTTCATCGGACACCATGAGCATGATATCGGGACAGCCCAGAGGGTCAGAAGCCGGCGCTTCACCCAGACGTGTCTCAACATAACGCACCGTGTCATAACCGAAGTAACCGACCAGGCCACCGTTGAACTTGGGTAAATCCGCCATTTCCGGCACTTTGAAGCGTTGCTGGAAACGTTCTACCCAGGCCAGTGGATCTTCGCTGTAATCGCTTTCTGTGATTTGGCCCTGGTGTTCGACGGTGATATCAAAGCCATGAACACGAACCACGGTGTCACAGGGCAGGCCGATGATTGAATAACGGCCCCATTTCTCGCCGCCCTGAACCGACTCAAACAAGTAGGAATAGGGGGCATCAGCCAGCTTCAGGTAGGTACTGAGCGGGGTGTCCAGATCAGCCAGGACCTCCCTGGCCAGCGGAATGCGGTTATAGCCATCAGCGGCCAGTTGTTCGAATTGTCCCTGTTTCATTGTTATTCGTTAAATAAGCCTTCCAACTCGGCGAAACTGTCAATCACGGCATCCGGTTCGGCACTGCGGATATCGGTGCCGTGGTTGTAGCCGTAGCTCATGCATACTATGCGAAATCCGGCGCCACGTGCAGCTTTTACATCACTTTCCGAGTCGCCAATCATCAGCGCTTTGTCAGCACTGACGCTAAAATAGGCGGCACCTTGTAACAGCGGTGCCGGGTCGGGCTTTTTCTGCGGCAGCGTATCGCCGCTGATCACTATCTCAAAATAATCCCGGATTTGCAGTGTCTGCAGCATCGGCAGCGTAAATGCCTCAGGTTTGTTGGTCACACAGCCCAGATGAATATTTTCTGACTGCAACCAGTCGAGTCCTTTAATTACACCGGGATACAACTCACTGCGCTGGCAACTGTTATTACGATACAGGTCCATGAACAGCGGGAATGCCTGTTCATAGCGTGCATCGTCCGGTTCGCCATCCATGTCACCGGTCAAAGCACGTTTGAGCAATTTTTCAACACCATTGCCCACCCAGTTTCTGACCTGGCTTTCTCCACATGGTGGCTGCCCCATTTGTTCCAGCATACGATTGGTACACCACGCCAGATCCGGCACGCTGTCAACCAGCGTGCCGTCCAGATCGATCAGCACGACCTCGTGGTGGGGCAGCGCCATCGATATAGCTTAGATGTTGGCTTTGGCCAACTCTTCGCGCAGCGCAGCAATAACTGTTTCGTACTGGTTCGGGTCGCTGTCTTTGGCAGCACCGAATACAGCAGAACCGGCCACGAAAGTGCGGGCGCCGGCTTCGGCGATTTCGCGGATATTGTTGACGTTGACGCCGCCATCGATTTCCAGATCGATGTCATAGCCGCTTTCGTCAATCATCTTGCGTGCCTGTTGCAGTTTATCCAGCGTGTGCGGAATGAATTTCTGACCACCGAAACCGGGGTTCACTGACATCAGCAGGATACGGTCAACTTTGTCCAGCACGTGCTCTGCCAGCGACAGCGGTGTTGCCGGGTTGAATACCAGACCGGTTTTACAGCCTTCGCCTTTGACCAGTTGCAGGCTGCGGTCAATGTGATCAGAGGCTTCCGGGTGGAAAGTGATGAATGAAGCACCGGCTTTGGCAAAGTCGGGAATAATACGGTCAACCGGCTTAACCATCAGGTGCACGTCAATTTCGTGGGTGACGCCATGCTTACGCAGCGCATCACAGACCAGCGGGCCAATAGTCAGGTTGGGGACATAGTGGTTATCCATCACGTCAAAGTGAACGATATCGGCACCTGAGGCCAGCACGTTGTCAACTTCTTCACCCAGACGGGCAAAGTCTGCAGACAGAATAGACGGAGCAATTTTAAATTCAGCCATGTTGTTCTCTCTTAAAATCGATTTAGAAATTCTGCTTAAACCCGGTACTTTACCGTATCAGGTCGCATTTTTCAGCTTTTGAAATGATCTCGTGAAGATTATACTTGGGCCAGCAATATGAATGATATGGTGCACAGTTTGCAAATAGTCGGGAAAACCGCTGTCGCGGCGATGCTGTTGATATTGGTCAGTTATGTTCAAGCTGCTGACGAGACTGAAAGCTCGGCGGATGACGCAAAGGGGTTAATTCAGCAAAGCGGCCATGTTGAGGGCTTTATGCGCTTACCGGTGGCCGATGACGAGGTGGATGCTACTTTTCTCGCCGGTCGACAGGGCGTGGATCATGGCAAGATTCTGATCCTGCATGATGCCGAGCAGGGTATCGACAGTCATGGTCTGGTGCGTACTCTGCGCACTGGACTGGCCGACTCGGGCTGGTCGACAATGACAGTGGCACTGACCTATCCCTCATCACCGCAACTGTTTTTATCCACACAGGCTGTCTCAGCCACTAACACTGAGCAAGACGGTGCCACTGAGGCTGAGCAAGAACCTTCGGCAGACAATGACGCCGTTACCGATACAGCACAGCCTGACAATGACAACACGGCCAGGGTGGGCGCGGCTCTAGCCTATCTCAATGCCCAGCAGCCGGGTCCCACAGTGCTGATTACGATTGGTGAAGGTGCCACACTGACCAATGTGGCTGTCAGCCAGATGCAAGCACCGCGTGGTCTGGTCTGGATCGCGCCTGCCAGCACGCTGGCAGCAGCACCGGAAATCAGCCCGTTGCTGGATATTGACGCTGTACCAGCGGGCGACAAAAACCTTGAGGCCATCAAACGCAAAAAATTGATGAAACAAAGTCAGCATCCTGCATATGACCAGCGTCTGATGACGGGCGCCGGCTATCACTTTGCAGGCTTTGAAAACCGGGTGCTGGCTTATCTGCGTGGCTGGGCTAGCAAACATTTTGTGACTAAGGATTCTAACTGATGCGCCTTTACGGTGATGGCAGATTGGTGCATCAGGCGCAGTCTGATGAAGGGGTCATTGAAGTCGTCGACAGTGGCGATAGCCGGTCTTTGCATTTTGGTACTCATCCCCGTCAAAGTTCAATGCGCATCAGCGATCCGGCTTATCTCGATCTCAGTTATACCCAGGCCATGATGGGCGCGTTGTTACTAAACCCAGTTCCGCGCCGGGTGCTGATTGTGGGTCTGGGCGGGGGATCGCTGGTCAAGTTTCTGTTGCATCACTTTCCCCGTTGTCAGATCGATGTGGTCGAATACCGTCAGGATGTGATTGACGTGGCCCATCAGTTTTTTGGTCTGCCAGACCAAGAGCCCCGCCTAAACATCACACGCGGCGATGGCTATCTCCATGTCAGCCAGCTTTTCTATGAAACCGATATCAGCTACGACCTGTTGCTGGTAGATGCCTACAATCACAACGGCATGGCCGCCAGTGTCGGTGTGCAGCCTTTCTTTGATGCCTGCGTAGGCATTATGAGTGAAGATGGCGTTATGAGCATCAACCTCTGGGGCAGTGACCGGCCCGGCTTTAATACCACCATGCAACGGATCAACCAGAGCTTTCATGGCAGAACTATGCTGTTGCCGGTAGAAAACAAGGGCAATGTCATTGCGCTGGCAAGCCGCTTTGCAGTCAGTCACAGTGAACTCAAATTACTCAGACAGCAGGTCGACGACTGGGAAATGCGTTACCGGATTAATCTGCCCAAATCGCTTCAGAACCTGATCCGGCAGAATCGTAACTTTATCAGCCGTCTGTTTGCCTAATGCAGCAGGGCATCTTTCTCAGTCTCGGATTATTACTGGTCACCGGCCTGTTATTCAGCCTGTTGGCTGCCCGTTTTCATCTGCCGCGCATCGCAGTTTATGCGCTGGCCGGGCTGGTATGGTCTCAGGATCTGCTTGGGGGAGTCACGGGGCTGCAGTTGGGTGACTGGACCAGCACGCTGACGGATACGGCCCTGGCCCTTATTGCTTATCTGATAGGTGGATCGGTCACCGCAAATCAGCTTAAAAGGCTGGGTAAAACCATTTTTGCCTGCACAGTAGGGGAAGTAGCGGGTGCTGCTTTAGTCGTCTTTGTTGCAGTATGGCTGTTTCTGAATGGAGAGCCCGATGCGCTGAGTCTGGCAGCCCTGCTCGCGGTGCTGGCGGCCAGCACGGCACCGGCGGCGACAGTGGCGGTGATTCATGAATACCGCAGTCGTGGCCCCTTAACGACCACGTTGCTGGGTGTGGTGGCGTTGGATGACGCGCTGGGTATTGTGTTGTTCTCGCTGTTAATGGTGTGGACGATCGGCACCAGTCTGACTGGGGCTATTTCAATGGCTGGCCTGGAGATTGGTGGCGCGCTGTTACTGGGCGCGCTGATGGGATGGGCACTGGCATTTTTCGGACACCGGGTCAGAAACCCGCACTTCTTCTTACCCATGGTGCTCAGTGCTCTATTGCTGAGCCAGGGACTGGCCGCCGTCTGGCATTGTTCACCGTTGCTCACAGCGATGGCATTGGGCTTTGTTGCCCGCGCTACCTTCAAGTCCGGCGGTGAGCGCTTGCTGGCGCCGATAGAATACCTGGAAGAACTGGTATTTTTAGTATTTTTCACCCTGGCCGGTGCACATTTTGAGCTGGATGTTTTTCTGCAAGGCGCAGAGCTGATTGTGATTTATGTCATTGCCCGTGTGCTGGGCAAACTGGCCGGTACCCGCCTTGCTGCACGTTGGTGTCGTGCTCCGAGTGCAGTGAGTCGCTATATAGGGCTGGGCCTGATACCGCAAGCCGGCATTGCCATTGGTCTGGCGCTGTCTTTGCTCAACCATCCGACTTTTGCTGAGCAGGGGCTGTTGATAGTCAATGTCATACTGGCCAGTACGCTTTTATATGAGCTTCTGGGACCCATTGCCACCCGCTATGCCTTAATGAAAGCGGGTGAAATCAGGAGGACGTTATCATGACTGAGTGCATCATCAACCTCACTGTCGGTCAGTGGATACAGCAACATCAGCATGGCTTGGTTGTGGTGAAACCGGAGACGGCTTTGCCGGATATTGTCAAAGCCTTACTCGCCAGCGACTCGCGTGATGCTTATGTTGTAGATAAGGGCAGAGTGCTGGGTCATCTCGGCTTTAACAAGCTGGTTAGCCAT
Source organism: uncultured Methylophaga sp. (assembly GCF_947259025.1). GTDB lineage: Bacteria > Pseudomonadota > Gammaproteobacteria > Nitrosococcales > Methylophagaceae > Methylophaga. Next base: position 578,136 of record NZ_CAMYKO010000005.1, on the reverse strand, counting down.
CTGTTTTCACCGGAAAGACCGGTTCATTCGCACCGACAGTTATTTGCCCAAGTCACCACGGCAACTGCTGCAGAATTAATGGATCCACATTTTACCTACTGCCGTGAAGATGAGCCCGTCAATCAGGTTTTGCACAGACAGTTGCAGAGTGATATCACAGATTTGATAGTATTAGCGACTGATAACACGCCGCTGGGCGTAGTCAGACTCACGGAACTGGTACGGGAAAGCCTGCAATGAGACATTTGTCCGCCCTCATTATTTTAATACTGCTGAGTATGTGGAACCTGCCGGTTGCGGCGATGGGCGACTACAAACTGCTTATCAAACGCTCCGAGCAGCGTCTGGTGGTCAAAAAAGATGATCAGGTGGTGCGCTCATTCCATGTGGCACTGGGCAGTGGTGGCAGTCAAGCAAAAGCAGAGGTCGGCGATCGCAGAACCCCAAAGGGGGATTACCATATCGTCCAGGTACGGGACAGCGACCGCTTTCATATGTTTATCCAGCTCGATTACCCGAGTGTGCGTGATGCTATCAATGCATTAAAGGCCAAACGAATCAGCAAGCAGGAATATCGCGATATTCTGGATGCGCATATCTACGGCAGGTTGCCACCGCAAAATACCAGGCTGGGTGGCGCAATCGGCATCCATGGTATTGGCATAGAAACCAAAAATAAGCTGGAAATTCATCAACTGGCGAACTGGACCCAGGGCTGTATTGCTCTGCGTAACAACGAGGTCGAGCAACTGGCCAGCTACATTACCAAAGGCACGATGGTCACCATCACTGACTAGGCGGCAAAACCTCACCCCAGGTGATTGAATTTGGTAGAATAATGCCAATTCCGCCTGATGCTCCCCGAGGACCCGATGCAAGCCGCGCCTGATTTATTCTCCTACCGTAAGTTCTGGGCCCACCGTTTTGGTGTGGCACCTGAATTACCTATGACCCGTGAGGAAATGGACGCGCTGGGCTGGGATTCCTGCGATATCATCATCGTCACCGGTGATGCTTATGTGGATCATCCCAGTTTCGGTATGGCGCTGATCGGCCGCTTACTGGAGTCACACGGCTTCCGCGTCGGTATTATTTCCCAGCCTGACTGGACCAGTGCTGAAGACTTTCAAAAACTGGGCAAACCCAATCTTTTTTTCGGGGTCACCGGCGGCAATATGGACTCCATGGTCAACCGCTATACCTCGGATCGCAAAGTACGCAGCAACGATGCCTACACCGCGGGCGGCGAGGGTGGTAAACGCCCGGATCGCAGCGTCGTGGTTTACAGTCAGCGTTGCCGCGAAGCGTTCAAAGGCGTGCCAGTCATCATTGGTGGCATTGAAGCCAGCCTGCGTCGTATTGCCCATTACGATTACTGGTCGGAAAAAGTCCGCCGCAGTGTGCTGATGGATTCCAAGGCAGACCTGCTGGTCTATGGTAATGGGGAACGCCAGGTAGTGGAGATTGCTCACCGTCTGGCGGCGGGAGAGCCGGTCAAGTCACTGGACGATATTCGCGGCACCGCCTATATGACTGCGCATGGCCGCAGAGAAGGATGGTGGGAAAAAGACTCCACCTCGGTCGATACCCCCGGCAAATTGAACCCGCCGATTGATCCCTACCAGATGCAGACTGAGGCCAGCTGCGCCGAAGAAAAAGCCCGCACCGAACAGGAAAAGGCCGACAAACCCGCTGGCAATGTGATTAAGATCCACCGCGTTTCGCCGCGTAACGCCGAGAAAACCGTCATTCGCCTGCCAGCCTTCAAGCTGGTCAAGGATGATGACGTCAGCTATGCCCATACCTCACGGATTTTGCACCTGGAAACCAATCCCGGCAATGCACTGGCTCTGGTTCAGCAACATGGCGACCGTGATGTCTGGCTTAACCCGCCGCCGATCCCGCTCACTACCAAGGAAATGGACGCGGTTTTCGATCTGCCCTACAGCCGTCTGCCGCATACCCAGTATGGCAAGATGAATATACCCGCCTATGAGATGATTCGTTTCTCAGTCAATATCATGCGTGGCTGTTTCGGTGGCTGTACGTTCTGTTCGATTACCGAGCATGAAGGCCGCATTATTCAGAGCCGCAGTGAAGATTCGATTATCAAGGAAGTGGAAGCCATTCGTGATACCACGCCCGGCTTTACCGGCGTTATTTCGGATCTGGGCGGGCCTACCGCCAATATGTACCGCCTGGCCTGTAAAGATGAAGAAATCGAAGCCAGTTGCCGCCGCCTGTCCTGTGTCTATCCCGGCGTTTGTAAAAACCTGAATACTGACCATACGCCGCTGATTAATCTCTACAAGCGCGCCCGTGCCTTGCCCGGTATTAAGAAGATCCTGATTGCCTCGGGGCTGCGTTATGACCTGGCGGTGTTATCACCCGAGTACGTAAAAGAACTGGTCACGCATCATGTCGGCGGTTATCTGAAAATTGCCCCTGAGCACACCGAGGACGGGCCTTTGTCGCAGATGATGAAACCGGGCATCGGCACTTACGACAAGTTCAAACAGATGTTCGACAAGTACTCAAAAGAGGCGGGCAAGGAGCAGTATCTGATCCCTTACTTTATCGCCGCCCATCCGGGCACCACTGATGAAGATATGATGAATTTGGCGCTGTGGCTGAAGCGCAATGACTTCCGGGCCGATCAGGTACAGGCCTATCTGCCGTCACCGATGTCGGCTGCCGCTGCGATGTATCATTCCGGCAAGAATACGCTGCACAAGGTGCGTCGTCAGGGCGGCGATATTACGGTGCCCAAGGGGCTGAAAGTGCGGCGTTTGCATAAAGCCTTTCTGCGTTATCACGATCCGGAAAACTGGCCGATGCTGCGTGAGGCGCTGAAAAAAATGGGACGGGCGGATCTGATCGGTAACGGCAAGAAACATCTGATCCCTAACTGGCAACCGGCAGGCACCGGGGGACGCGGTGAGGGCCAGCGCATCAGCAGCAAAGCCCACAAAGGCAAGACCTTCCGTACCCAGCATACCCGGCCGGGGAAAACCAAGGTCAAATCACGTCGTCGTCAGCGTTAGTCTGTTGGAATAAAAAATTATCTTATTTGCGAAACATTCGCTTTTGGCCGCTGTCCATGATGAAGTTCCAATAACTGGCTGAGTGCTCAATGCCAACTCACAACGCTGTCCACCGCTATGATCTGTTGTCCGTTCTACTGCACTGGACAATAGCTTTGTTCACCGTCGCTTTGTTTGCCTCCGGCCTGTGGATGGTGGATCTGGGTTATTACGATGACTGGTACTATCTGGCGCCATGGTGGCATAAAGGCATTGGCGTCATCACCGCCGGCCTGATTCTGCTGCGCTGGTTGTGGATGATACGCAGAGCTACTCCCGCCCCGGTAAGCACGCTCCCGTCATGGCAGCATTTCCTTGCCGGCCTGGTGCATATGCTGCTCAATCTTGCCGTGATTGTGCTGTTTATCAGCGGCTATCTGATTGTCACCGCCAAGGGCGACGGTCTCAGTGTTTTTGACTGGTTCACTATCCCTGCTTTGACGCAAGACCAAGCTGGCTGGTCTGAGCTGGTCAGCAGTCTGCACTTATGGGCTGGCTGGTTCATTATCGGCCTGGCGTCACTACACGCACTGGCAGCGCTCAAACATCACTTTATCGATGAGGATGCGACCTTAAAACGCATGTTGTTTATTCAATCAGGAGATGATTTATGAAAAAGACCTTGTTTGCCATGTCTTTGCTGGGACTGTCAGCGATGATGCCGGCCCAGGCAGCCGATTACGTGATCGATACCGAGAAAGCCCATGCGTTTATTGATTTTCGTATTCAGCATATTGGCTTTAGCTGGATGAGCGGACGTTTCAATGATTTCACCGGCACCTTCAGCTATGATGCCGAACAACCGGAAGCGTCCAGTGTTGATGTCAAAATCGATGTCGCCAGCGTGGATACCAACTTTGCTGAGCGGGACAAACACCTGCGTGAGAAATTTCTGCACACCAAGGACTATCCGCAAGCGACTTTCAAATCCACGTCATTTGAACAGCAGGACGACGGCAGTCTGATCATGACAGGCGATTTCACCCTGCATGGTGTCACCAATCAACTGGTGATTCCGGTAGAAAAAGTCGGCGAGGGGGAAGATCCGTGGGGCGGATACCGCGCCGGCTTTGTTGGTGAAACCAAATTCACCATCGCCGACTACGGTATTGATGTGACTAAACTGGGCCCGTCAGCGCAGGAAGTGCACCTGACCTTGTCGATTGAGGGCATTCGCCAGTAATCAGACCTGTTTGGCCAACTCGTAGAGCCGGTCAAACTCTTCAGGCAGGCTGCTTGCTGGTAGCGATTTGCCCGCGCGGCGGTACCAGTAGGCAGCATTGCCTTTATCTCCTTCAACGCAATGAAGATAACCATGCACCATGCAGGCAAGGCTATCCTCATAAACCTGTATCATGCGGTGAGCGCCATCCCAGTCACCCTGTGCCGCCAGTTCCAAAGATTGTAAGTGTTGTGTTGCCATATCAATCCTCCCAGAAATGATTTGACAACATTATGCTATAACAGATTGATATAAATGAAAAATTAGTCAGGCTTTATCAAGCTGCCTGAAGCGCTGTTATTAGTAATTACTACCCAGCATCAACAGGCCGCGGACAAAGGCGAAAGGCGAGGTCATAACTACAAATAACAGCTTGACGAGCTCGCGCAACACATAAATAAAATCAATTATCAAACCCATGATTAGACTCCTTGTCTGCTCTCAATCATTGGCTTGCATTATAATGCGCGCTTGTGACAGCAAAATGACGATAAACAACAGCCAGCTATGAATATTCTTGCTATAGATACCTGTACCGAAATGTGTTCCGCCGCCGTCATTAAAGAGGGTGAAATTTTTGAGCAGGCAGCTCTGACACAACGCGGTCACTCAGACCGGATTCTGGGTATGATCGACACGGTGCTGGCGCAGGCAGGCATCACCCTGAAACAGATCGACCTGCTGGCATTCGGGCGTGGCCCGGGGTCATTTACCGGGGTTCGGGTTGGGGTCGGAGTGGCCCAGGGCATCGCTTTTGCCAGAGAACTGCCTGTGGTGCCGGTCTCAACCCTGGCAGCCGTGGCACAACGCGCGATAGATGAACATGGCGCAGACAAGGTCGCCGTTGCGCTGGATGCACGCATGGGTGAAATCTACGCGGGTCATTATATTGCCAAGGACGGCCTGGCTGTCAGCGATGATAATGAACAGGTCTGCAAGCCGCAGGCTTTCATGCCAATGTCCGGTCACGACTGGTTTGCCGCCGGCACCGGTTGGCAGGTCTATGCTAATGAGCTGAACACAGCCTTTGCCGGTCGGCTGCAGCACACGGATGCCAGCTTACTACCCACCGCAGCAGCGATGGCCAAACTGGCACAACAAGCTGCCAGCCAGGGACAAACTATCGCTGCCGAACAGGCAGTGCCGGTTTACCTGCGTGACAATGTCGCCAAGAAAAAGGGCGAGCAGTAATGGCCGATAGCAAGGACAAGATTTATTCAGCCCCGCTCGACAAAATGATTGATTTTCGTTTTGACGAGCGTGTGGTCAGCGTTTTCCCTGATATGATCCAGCGTTCGGTACCCGGCTATGCCACTTTGATCCAGAACATTGGCACCATGGCTTCGCGTCATGTTCAGCCCGGCAGTAACTGTTATGACCTGGGCTGCTCGCTGGGGGCGGTCAGTCTGTCACTGCGCCATGCTATCCAGCAGCATGACTGTCGCATTGTGGCCGTGGATAACTCCAGCGCCATGATAGACAAGGCCTCTCAGGTGCTGGCTGAGGACGATGGCCAGTTACTGGTTGATCTGCGCTGTGCTGATATTAATTCGGTCGCAATTGAACAGGCCTCGGTGGTGGTGATGAATTTCACGCTGCAGTTTATTCCCCCGGCGCAGCGTCAACAGCTGATACAGAGAATCTATGATGGCCTGTTGCCGGGCGGGATTTTAATCCTGTCGGAAAAACTGGCGTTTGAAGATCCCCGTAGTGATCAGTTTCATATCGACTCGCATCATGATTTCAAACGCGCCAATGGCTACAGTGATCTGGAAATCAGCCAGAAGCGCAGCGCGCTGGAAAAAGTGCTGATCCCGGAAACCCTGGCCCAGCATCAGTCACGGCTGCAGCAAGCCGGGTTCAGTTTTGTCGAAAAGTGGTATCAATGCTTTAACTTCGTGTCGATGGTGGCAATGAAATGAGTTTGTATCAGCCGCTATTTGATCGACTGGACAAAGCCGGGCTGGAACACTGGCGTCAGCAGCTTGAGGATCAGACCTGCGAACGTCTGGCTCGTGAACGGCACGGTAAAATGCCGATGTGGCAGCAGGCACTGAATGCCTTACCTCAGATTCAGCCTGCGGATATTGAACTGAAGGAACGGGTCGCTATTGGCCATGCGGATGATCTGGGCGATGTTGATCGCGAGGCGTTTATTGATCTGCTGAAAACCTTTCACCCCTGGCGCAAAGGGCCCTATTCGCTGTTCGATGTTGAAATAGACACCGAATGGCGCTCTGACTGGAAGTGGGATCGCGTAGTGCCGCATATTGCACCGCTTAATGGTCGCAAGGTACTGGACGTGGGGGGAGGCAACGGCTATCACGGCTGGCGCATGGAAGGCGAGGGCGCTGATCTGGTGCTGGGTATTGATCCGACGCTGGTTTTTACCATGCAGTATCAACTGATGCAGCACTTTATCCAGAGTCAGCGGCATTTTGTTTTGCCCATCGGCATTGAACATATGCCGGAAAACCTGGGCTGGTTCGATACGGTGTTCTCAATGGGCGTGCTGTACCACCGTAAATCGCCTTTGGATCACCTGCTGGAATTACGCAGCTGTCTGCGGCCTGGCGGCGAACTCGTACTGGAAACTTTAATTGTTGACGGTGAACTGGGCGTCACTCTGATGCCGGAACAGCGCTACGCCAAGATGCGCAATGTCTGGTTTATTCCCTCAGTGGAGACCATGCTGCTGTGGCTGCGTCGTTGTGGCTTCAAAAACGCCCGTTGTGTCGACGTCGATACCACATCACTGGAAGAGCAACGCCGTACTGAGTGGATGACTTTTGAGTCCCTGGCTGACTTTCTTGATCCGGATGATGTGAATAAATCTATTGAGGGTTATCCGGCACCCAAGCGCGGGGTGTTTATCGCGGATGCGCCACGTTGATTACAAAGCAGTGGCGGCAGGGGTGATGGAAATCCACTGACCACTGCTGTTTTTGCAGGCGTCCAGGGATTTAGTCTCGGTAAAATTACCTTTGGTAATGGAAAGCTCATAAGCTAGGCAAGGGTAGTGGCCATACGAATAGTTGTGATCAATGATGATTTCGTAGGCATTGCCGGTGTTTTCGTTAACCCAGTAATGACGCGATCCCACAGCTTCAGTCGACAGCACTTGCTGAGTCTGTTCCAAATCACTGCTTGTCATTGAGGTATCGGTCTCAATACCGGCCTCGACCCCGGCGAGCAAATCCAGAGAAGCTTCGGTGCTTGTCAGGATGCCAAATGATGCCAACGGAACGATGCCATATCTGAGTAGCTTGTTAACCAACATAGACTTCCATAATTGGAGCGTAGGGTAGCTATTTAAATACGCCAGTCATTTTGATGGATGAGCAAAACATCCTGTTAATGCAGGAGGTTTTTCCCAAACCAGCAAAGTATATACCTGCTTAACAGGCATTTCCAAGCGCTTTGACCTTCGATGTGAGGCTTAGTTTTCACACAGACCATCCAGTAAACGCACGGCGGCTTCCACCTCATAGGTGAGTGTCTGATGCTGCATCAGATATTGCTGCTGTACTTGGTAAGCCTCTTGTTCGAGTGCAACATAAACATCACAAGGCAGGGGCGCATCTTTCATCGTGCCCGCCTCGTCCTGCAGATAATGCACCAGTTCATGCACGATGAAGCCTTTAGCCTGAATGTCATTCTCAATGTCCATTGCCTCGTCGTAATAAATGATCGAAGCATGATGGTCGTAATAGGCCACCGCATTGCAGGGCTTGCCGGCACAGAGTATTACTTCCAGTTGCCGGTGAGTGATGGCCTTCAAACCAGGCATTGAGGTGGGTTCAGGGTAGGGACTGATACTGGCTGCCCACATCACCAGCCCGCTTAAAAGATGCTGCATCGACAAACCTCAGCGCTTGTTCTACTTCAGTGACAGATAAACGCGGGAGAGGTTCTTGGTTTCTGATTCAGCTCATTCAGCGTTGCAGATGGTTGGCGCTTTGATATTTTTGAATGAACTCTTCAAAGAAGAAGCTGACATCTTCATGAAGCTGTTCAATGTCATTGATATTTTTGGCGTAACGGCCCCAGACGTAGCCATCTTTGCTGAAGCATTGATCGGCCACCTTGTAATGCATCAGCCGACTGAAATCCAGATACAGAATATAGCTGCCGGCATGTTCTTCAATACGCAGGAACAACTGGGCATCAGGGCGCTCACCCAGTTTGATGTCGGTATCAGCGAGCGTTTCATCAACAAGCGACCGCAATGGTGCCTGATCAATCTCATCGGGCTCAATGGTATAGACCAGTTGCAGCAGCTCGGGATTGTTGATTTCCAGACCCGTACCCGTCGATGGGGCAGCGAAGCTTTGTGTTGTGAAGAGATAGAAGCAAGCGACGAATAAAAGCAGCTGAAGTTTCATTGTTATTAGGGTCTTTAATGCAAATCAGGTCAATTTAGCAGAAAGCTGGGCTGTTAGATACTGCCGTTAAGCTCACTGCTACTTATGTGGAAAAAATTCAAGCTTGGGCTCTGCTGTATGTTCTTTCTCTGCCAGTTTTTGCCGTCTGAGCCAAGCAGGAAGCATGACACTGCATCAATATGCTGGGGTAGATAAAAAATCAGCAGATAATCGCTGTTGCCAAGCTCAACAATACTGCAGGGTTCATTTATCAACTCAAGCGTATCAATCTGATGCAGAGCACGTTGCTGTTGCCTGTCAGGAAAAGCTTTGTAGCAGGCTTCTTTCAAACACCATGCCCTGTAAAACCCAGTTTCGCTGGGCGAAGAGAGAAAGCTATCCAGCTCAGCTCTGGTCATAAAAACCCGGGCTGCTTCAGTGAGATTGCGTGGCTTGATTTTTTCGATATCCACGCCTAAACGATCGCTGCCAAGTGCTACGGCAATCCAGTCATGACTGTGCGAGAGACTGATATTCAGTTCATAAGCAGCATTGTTAATTTTGGGAGTGGAGCCAGGTACAGAGTCGATATCCCAGTAATCTATCGGCAGGGAAAAGTTATATGACAAGGCTTGTCGGATTAACAGCCGGCTTTGAAGAAATTGTCTTTTAGCCCGAGCTGAGGTGAACTGCGAGAAACGAGTACGCTCGGAAGGGTTGAACCAGGCAGCAGGGGGCGGTGAAAAGTCAGAGGAGGTACACTCCCCAGTGTGGAATAGCCAGAGCTGGGGAGTGTGGGTCAGATCACTTTTCAAGCGTGACAACATCACCTCTTAAGGCGACACCGGCGATAATCGCACCGGCATGACACTCATACTGGGTATTACTGCGGTAGGTCTTTTTCTTGTAATAGCTTTCCAGGTTGATGACGGCATTACCACCTTCTGCCCGGACACGGTCCTGAAATGATAACAACGCGCTGAGTAACACCCATTTGCAGGCTTCTTCATCTGACTTATTGAATGCATTAGTCTTTTTGTTGCTGACGAAGTTACCTTTGCTGTCTTTGACCTGCGGGTGAGCCTGATCGCCAAAATAAAAGCCGATATCAGGATCAAGTCTTTCCTGGAAGTCCGCTGATGCCATGGCTTCCTCAATTGATAATAGATGTTTGGTATCACGGCTCAATGCAGGGCCGGAAATCATCAGTGATGCCACGACCAGTATCGATAGAAAGGTTTTCATGAGGGCGACCTCCTTGTGCTCAAAAATCACAGAGTATATGGCATCAATACCAGCGTCTCAATGTGCAGGCTATTTGCATTAATACGCCATCAAAGTAGAATTCTCCGGATTGTCTCACGCCAACAGACTGGCTAGAAAAAGACAACTTCCTGAATGGATTCGAATTACTGAGGTGGGTTGAGTGATGAAGTTAAAGCTGGAGTCGTGGTCAGCATTGGCTCCAGGGATGGAGGACATTGAGTCATGGCGATCCTGGTTTCAGGACGGCGCTGTGCGGGAAGCACAGAATGACTATTCTCCCAGCCTGAAAGCTATTCCTCCTCTGCTCAGAAGACGTTTCAGCACCCTGGGCAAGTACGCGGCACGCGCCGCACTGAACCTGCGCCTCGACAATAAACAGTTAGCGACGGTGTTTGCTTCACGACATGGCGATACGCCGCTCACTTTATCCCTGCTGGAGGAAATAGGCCGTGATCAGCCATTGTCACCAACCGGTTTCAGCCTGGCAGTTCACAATGCCGTCGGCGGACTGTTATCGATAGCTAAAAAGGATCAGTCGGCGATGACGGCCATCGCCAGCACAGAGAATCTGGTACTGAGCACCTTTCACGAGGCCGTGGCTCAGTTACAGAGCTACAAACAGGTACTCTGCGTTGTTTATGATGTGCCCCTGCCGGATCTCTACACAGTCTTTTCAGACAGCTTGCCTTTCCCGATCGCTATTTCCTTTGTACTGACCAGAGAAACAGAAGAGGGCAGCTTGCTGACGCTGGAGCAGAGCAATGATGCGCTGCCTGAAGTCTCCTCAGAACAGACTATGATCGACCTGGTTGCGTTTCTCAGCGGCTGCAAACAGCAACTGACCCTGCCATTCAGGGGGCGTAGCTGGCTACTGTCAGGGGAACTGAATGTTTAAGCGGCTTTCGCAACTCTGGCGCCTGTTCGCGACAGGCCTCAGCTTTGTTTTGTTTGGCATTGGCGGCCTGTTGATTCCGCTGTTTATCGTTCCTGTTATTTTGCTTTTCTCAGCAGATGAGCAAACGAGATACCGTCGTGGTAAAGCGCTCATTCATCATCTGTTTCGTTTTTACATCACGGTGATGAAAAGCCTCGGTGTACTGACTTACGAAACCCACGATCTTGATAAGCTCAAGCAGGCACAGTTGGTGCTGGCGAATCATCCTTCCTTGATTGATGTGGTGTTTTTGATTGCTCTAATGCCCAATGCAAATTGTGTAGTGAAAAGTGCATTGTTGAAGAATCCTTTCACCCGTGGGGCGGTTAAGGCCGCGGGTTATATCGTCAACGACGAATCTGCAGACGATGTGATAGATGCTGCTAAAGCTGCTTTTAAGCGGGGTGATGCATTAATTGTTTTCCCAGAGGGGACACGGTCTGTACCGGGACGGCCTTTGAAACTGAAACGCGGCGCCGCTAATGTCGCGGTACGAACCCAGGCATTGGTCACACCGGTTTTGATTTACTGTGAGCCGGTCACGCTGACCAAGGGGCAGCCCTGGTACAAGGTCCCGGCCTCACGCCCGCACTTCACTATCCGCGTCGAAGCGCCGATTTCAATGGCGCCCTATGCAGCGATGGATAAGCCCGCAGTGGCAGCCAGAACATTAACCAGAGAGTTATCCGAGTTTTTTAATCAGGAGATAAGATTGCGTGAACGATCTGCATAACGAAATAAAACAAATGATTATTGACAGCCTTGAGCTTGAAGATATTGAGCTTGATGATATCGACAGTTCCGAGCCGCTGTTTGTAGATGGTTTGGGCCTGGATTCGATTGATGCGCTGGAAATCGGTTTAGCCTTGCAAAAACGCTACGGTATCAAACTAAAGGCTGACTCAGATGAGACACGTCAGCATTTTGCCAGCGTCAACGCATTAGCCTCCCTGGTGGAAGAGAAACGAACCAAATAGAGTCACCCAGATGAAAAGCCAAGAAGAAATATACGAGAGAGTAGTATCGGTTTTTGAGGAGCTATTTGAAATTCCAGCCGACGATATCAGTCCCGAATCCAATCTGTATGAAGATCTGGATATCGACAGTATTGATGCTGTGGATCTCGTGATTGAATTACGAAAAATGACCAAGAAGAAAATCCAGCCCGATGATTTCAAGATGGTGCGTACAGTGCAGGACATCGTCGAGCAGGTCGATAAGTTACTGAACGCCTGAGCGCCATGCCACCTGTTGTGAAGCTGCTTCTCATCCTGATGTCCGTGGCCTATCCGTTTGTCGTCTACTGGGGGCTGCAGTCAGGTCATCAGTCAGCGCTGGTGATATTGCTCGCAGTATTGCTGATAATCAGGGTCTGGTCGGCAAAAAAAGGCTTTGAGCGGAGCGCGGCATTGGCCTTTGTGATGACCATATTGGCAGTAATGGCAGCCTTCAGTGTCAGTGAGGGGCTGAAAATATACCCGGTGGTCATTAATCTGAGCTTATTATTCGTGTTTGCCTCCAGCTTGTTTTCAGGCATGCCAGTCATCGAGCGCATTGCAAGAATACGAGAAGCCAATCTGCCTGCGTCTGCAGTGACTTATACCAGACAGGTGACCCAGGCCTGGTGTGTGTTTTTTGCGGTCAATGCCAGCATCTCAGCAGCGACGGTTATATGGGCTGATGAACAAACCTGGCTGCTCTATAACGGCGTGATTGCCTATGGGCTGGTAGCGGTGATGTTCTCGGCAGAATGGCTCATTCGCCAACGAGTCAGGGCCAGAGCGACATGACAAATCCTTTTCCACTATCACGCTGGTGGCAGCAAACAGACAATACCTTGCTTGCCGTGGGCGGTGAGCAGGACACCGACTGGCATAGCTTTCGTCAGCGAGTCGCTGACTGGGTACATGTGCTTGAACAAGAGCAAGCCAAGCTCTGGGCGGTCTATCATTCAGATGCTTCGGAGTTTCTGGCGATGCTACTGGCATTATGGCAACTGTCCAAGACAGCGGTAGTGGCCGGGGATAAACTGCCAGGCACAGAGGCTATGTTAGCCAGCAAAGTAGAGGGATTTATCGGTGAGTTTGATGCTGCCGTTATACAGCCATCAGAACAGGCCGCTGAACCAGACTGGCAAGTGATTGATAAGGATTACACGGCGCTGCAGATATTCACCTCTGGCTCGAGCGGTGAGCCGAAAAGGGTGGCCAAGACCCTCGCCGAGCTGGAACTTGAGCTCACAGCCCTAGACCATTTGCACAAGCAAAGCGATGTGGTGCTGACCACGGTCACTCATCACCATCTCTACGGCATCGTATTTCGCCTGCTGCGGCCATTTTGTTATCAGCAGGCTTTCAGTAAATACCTGCAGGATTATCCTGAAGATTTGATCAGCATGGCCAAAAAATATGGGCGATTCACGCTGGTGTCGAGCCCCGCGCACTTGTCCAGAATGAACACAGAGCAGGACTGGCACGAGGTTAAAGCGGATTGTCAGCAGGTGTTTTCCTCGGCTGCCCCCCTGCAGCGTCATGACAGCATGACCGTCTCAAGCTGCTTGGATTCTGAAGTCACAGAAATCTATGGTAGTACCGAGACCGGCGCCATTGCCTGGCGGTGTCAGCAACAATCTGAACAGGATGCCCTCTGGCGAGCGTTATCACATATTGAATTAAGCCTGAGTCCTGAGCAGACATTGCAGGTCAGCATGATGGGGCATAGCAAAGCCGTGGATTTGGCTGATCGGGTCCAGTTCAGTGACGCGGGTCTGTTTTCATTGCTGGGACGCGTTGACCAGATCGTGAAAGTGGAAGGCAAACGACTGTCACTCACCCAACTTGAGCAGCAATTAGTCACGCTGAATCACTTTGACCAGGTCCGGGCGCTGGTATTAACGCGTAAACGTACGGAGACAGCGATTGTTGCCGTGCTATCAACACAGGGATTGGAAAGGCTGCAGGCACTTGGCCGTAAAGCCTTTATTCAGCAACTCAAGCAAAACCTTGCCGGACACTTTGAGCCGGTGCTGCTTCCCCGCAGGTGGCGCTTTGTCGCACAGTTGCCAGTGAATACCCAGGGCAAAACCACCATGAAATTACTCGAAGATCAATTTGAAGATATAACAACTAACTGGCCTAAGGTCTTGAATAAGCAGGAGCAAGCTGGTGAAATCTGTTTGTCTTGTGAGCTAGGCAGCGATCTGATGTTCTTTAAGGGGCATTTTGAAGAGCAGGCTATCCTACCCGGCATCACGCAAGTGCACTGGGCGGCCAAATACGGGCAGGATTATTTTGCTATTAAGGGCCACTTCATCCGTCTGGAAGCAGTCAAGTTTCAACAGTTACTGACGCCAGGGCAAACCTTCCTGCTGCAATTGCGTTTTGACAAGGACAAAGCCAAGCTCCATTTTACGTTCAAGTCAGAACAGGGTATTCATTCCAGTGGCAGGCTTTGCTATGCAGCCTGATAATGTTTTTCTGCCGGCTGTCCTTATCCCCGTGTATAACCATGAAGCGGCGATAACGGTAACACTTGAACAGGTGTTGAACAGTGGGTTGCCGATTTTGCTGGTGGATGATGGCAGCGATAAGCCGTGTCAAGATGTACTACAGCAATTGGCTGAACAACAGCCCGAGCGCGTCTTCCTGCACCGACTGCCCGTGAATGGTGGTAAAGGTGCAGCGGTCAAGGCCGGCCTGCGATGGTTGCAGCGGGCGGGTTACAGCCATGGCTTGCAGGTTGATGCTGATGGTCAGCATGACATTGACGATATAGCCAGTTTTATTGCCCAAGCCCAGGCCTCGCCACAGTCCCTGGTTACAGGCTACCCTCAGTATGATAAATCTGTGCCCAGGCTGCGCTTGTACAGTCGTTATCTGACCCATATCTGGATCTGGATTAACACCCTGTCATTCACCATCAAGGACAGCATGTGCGGTTTTCGTGTTTACCCACTCATGCGGGTCGTCCCTTTGCTCGAGTCTTGCGGTAACAGGATGGATTTCGATCCGGAGATTATTGTGCGTTGGTTCTGGCGATACCCTGATATTATTAATATCCCAACCCGGGTGCTATACCCGATAGACGGGGTTTCACATTTTCTGTTGTGGAAAGACAATAGCCTCATCACGCTCATGCACACACGCCTGTTCTTTGGCATGTTAGCGCGCTTGCCCCGGTTACTCTGGCGGAAACTACATGGCTGATTCATCGCCTCACTGGTCTCGCATCGCAGAGTCCGGCACTGTGCTGGGAATGCGCATTCTGTTACTGATCTACCGAGTTTTTGGCCGCTGGGGGTTCCGTATCGGCCTGTTTCCGGTCATCAGCTATTATTTCCTGAGCAGAAAGCAAGCACGGCAGGCATCGAAACAGTATTTGCAACGTTTGTCCGACACCTATCCGGACTTGGGGCAATTGTCCTCATTCCGGCATTTTCTGATGTTTGGTGACATTCTGCTGGATAAGCTGCTTGCCTGGAGCGGGCACATCAACCTGGACGATATCAGCTTTGTCAGTGATGGCCTGTTCGAACAGGCGCTGGAACAACAGCAAGGCGGCATTATTGTTGTTTCTCACCTGGGCAATACCGAAGTCTCTAATGCACTGGCACATCAGCAGCCGGGACTGAGGCTCACCTTGCTGGTCTATACCCAGCATGCTGAGAAATTTAATGCCCTGATGAAAAAAATGGGCGCCAGTGATCAGATTGAAATGTACCAGGTCACCGAAATGAGTCCGGCCTTTGCCATGCTGATGTCTGAAAGAGTGGAAGCCGGTGAATATCTGGTGATTGCCGGTGACAGAACGCCGGTCACCGGACAGCAAAGGGTGTCGGAGGTTGATTTTCTGGGTGAAAAAGCGGCGCTTCCCCAGGGCGCGTTTATTCTGGCCAGTTTATTGAAGTGCCCGGTGTTTTTAATGTTCTGCCTGAAACACGAACAACGTTATCAAATTCATATTGAACAGTTTGCCACTCGCATTGAAGCCAGTCGCAAACAACGCACAGCCATCATTCAGCAGGCTCAGCAGCGTTATGCTGATCGCCTGGCAGCCCATGCGTACCTGGCACCATTGCAATGGTTTAATTTCTATCCTTTCTGGACAAGCTCAACAGCCAGCACAGAAAACAACGAGGAGTCACAGTGATAAAGGCAGAAGCCATCATAGAAATTCCTTTTCATGACGTCGATGTGATGCGAGTGGCATGGCATGGACACTATGTGAAATATTTTGAGATTGCCCGTTGTAAGCTGCTCGACGAAATCGACTACAACTACCCGCAAATGGAAGCATCGGGCTATGCCTGGCCGGTGATCGATTTACGCGTTCGTTATGCGCAGCCGCTGGCATTTCAACAGAAAATCAAAGTGATAGCCGAGCTGGTGGAATGGGAAAACCGTCTGAAAATCAACTACCAGATACAGGACCTGGAAACGGGGAAACGGCTGACCAAAGGTTATACCGTTCAGGTCGCTGTTGATATGCGTGATGAGGAGATGCAGTTTGCCTCGCCGGCCGTGTTGTTTCATAAACTGGGGCTGGAGCCATGATGCGCTTTGTGGTACTGCTGCTGTTAAGCCTAACGTCAATAGCCGTTAATGCAGAACTCTCCTATGATCTGCTGGACAAGCTGACTGACTCGCCGCACACATTGCAGGGCGATTTCAGGCAGGAAAAAACGCTGGGTGAAATTGATGCTGTCATTGTTTCCGAAGGCCAATTTGATTATCAGCGTGATGAGCATATTCGCTGGGTAACCGAAAAGCCGATTGCCGATGAGCTGGTCATGACGCCTGACCTGATCATCAGTCGTCAGGACGGGGAAAACGCACTAACCATTGAGGCGGATACAAACCCCACGGTCAAAGTCATGAGCACCATCTTTTTTGCTGTGATGACCGCTGATTGGTATTCATTATCGGACTACTTTTTTGCCAACGGTCAGCAGTCCGGTCAAGACTGGACCGTGACTCTAACGCCCAGAAACGACGTGCTCAAAAATAGTATTTCTTCGGTCGAGTTGGCAGGGGATAAGCTGTTACGAGAGATCACTTTGCTGGAACGCAATGGCGATCAAACTCATATTGTTCTCAGCAACTTAAATCAGTAATGTCCTCGCGTTATCTCGTTAAAGCCCTCGCCGCAGGGTGGTTGTTAACTTTACTCGCTTTAGTGGTGCTGGCGTTGTTTCAGCGGCCGGTCATAGACACCAGCATGATGAGTCTATTGCCGGCATCTGAGCAACAGCCGATAGTTAAAGCAGCCTCGGAAAAAATGGGTGGCCAATTCTCCAAACGCCTGTTGCTACTGGTCGAGTCTGAAGATAAAACCCTGCGCCAACGACAAGTGAAGCGTCTGGCAGCGCAATTGACGGACTTGCCCGAGGTGGCGTCTGTCACCTGGCAGTTAGAGGGAGCGCGACTTCGTCAGATAGAAGAGAATGTATTTCCTTATCGCTATGCCTTATTAACCGATGATATTGCCGAGAGGATTGATGCCGGAGAAACACAGTCACTCAGACAGCGTGCGCTGGCCAAAATTATCAGCCCCCTGGCTGGCGGCAGAGGCGACCTGATTTCAGACCCTTTTGGTTTGCTGGATTCGTGGCTGGCAGAAGGCACGGATGATATTCAGGTGGTGGCCGATGAGGGTTATCTGCAACTTAAAAAGTCGCCATCAACGTATTTGATTATTGTCGAGCTGGCTGCCGATGCCTTTTCCATCGCCACTCAGCAAGCAGTGTTGAATGCCTATCAACCGCTATCACCGGATATGGCTGAGCAGGGCGTTTCCATTCAAAGCGCGGGCCTGTTGATTCATGCCCATGCCGGTGCTGAACAGGCACAAAAGGAAATGTCGACCATTGGCCTGGGCTCTTTGCTGGGGATTGTGGCCCTGATGCTCTGGGTGTTCAGACAGTGGCGGGCAGTGGCTTTATTGCTGTTGCCCATTGTGGTGGGATGCACGGTCGCCACAGCGATAGCCTTTCTGGTGTTTGAACAGGTTCATATCGTGACGTTTGCCTTCGGTGCCGGGCTGATTGGTGTGGCTATCGATTATGCCTTGCATTTCTTATGCGAGAGGCAGGTGCATCGGCGTGTGATTCAGCGGATTTTACCCGGCTTGTTGTTGGGGCTGGTGTCGAGTGTCCTGGCCTATGCAGCTCAGGCCCTGACGCCATTCCCGGGGCTCAGGCAGATGGCCGTTTTTTCAGTGGCTGGGCTGATCGCTGCCTGGTTGACGGTGGTGCTGTGGCTGCCCTTGCTGGCTCGCGATGATGCCTCTTCCAGCTTTAAAGCGGCGAAATGGCTGACCAACTGGCAAAGTCAGCTACCCAGTTTTAATGACCATCCTAAATCAATCGGCGTGATATTGACGATACTCACTCTTGTGTCGCTGGGGCTGATCTACAACGGTCAGGCCGAGGACGATATTCGCCTGTTACAGACCTCGCCACCGGCTTTGCTGGAACAGGAAAAGCGCGTGCAGAATCTGTTGGGCTATAACAGCAGCACACAGTTTTTGTTATTACCCTGCCAGCAACTGCAGTCCTGCCTGGATAAGGAGCGAGCAGTAAAGCCCGGACTGGAGGCGATGCAATCAGCAGGGCTTATCGAACGCTACCGTCTGGTATCTGATGCATTACCAAGCATCAAACAGCAACAGCAGAACCTGGACAGAACCGCCAAGCTTTATCAAAAAGAGCTGGCAGCCTTGTTTGAGGCACTGGGACTTTCAAACTCAGTGCTGCAAAGCGCCAGGGAAACATTTGATTCAGCTTCTGACCGGATCATGTTGCCAGCGTCGAATGAGGGCGAAATGTTCAGTACCACTGACGCTCAAATCATTTCCAGCCTTCCAGAGCAGAAAGCGACGGTCATCAGTTTTGCCTCATCGCAGACATTGAGCGACGCTGATTTGGCGCCGTTGAAACAGCAAGTCCCCGAAGTCATATTGGTAGATCAGGTCGATGCTATTTCAAGCCTTATGCACAAATACCGGCAACATATTTCTGTCTGGGTCTCTTTTTCTTATTTAGCGGTCTTTTTGATTCTGGCCTGTCGATATAGAATAGCCGCCTGTCGAATTGTGCTGCCCCCAATGCTGGCCTCAATTTATACCCTGGCAGTGCTGATGGTATTGCTCCCGGGCATCAACCTGTTTCACACCATTGCCCTTTTTCTGGTGCTGGGGATTGGCATGGATATGGGCATATTTCTGACAGAAACCCGGCAAGCCCGACAGACATGGCTTGCCGTCACCATGTCGGTGGTGACCAGTTTAATGGCCTTTGGTTTACTGGCTTTAAGCCAGACACCGGTGCTGGTTCATTTTGGACTCACGGTATTACTGGGGCTGACATTTGTTTGGATTCTGGCGACTTTATTGCGCCAGACACACACTCAGGGAGAGAGTCTTGAAGCAGTTTCAAGCAGACTATGATGTGATCGTTATTGGTGCCGGGCCATCAGGATCACTGGCCGCAGCCTTGCTGAACCAGCGAAATTACCGGGTTCTGGTGCTGGAGCGTACGCACTTTCCGCGATTTTCTATCGGCGAGAGCCTTCTGCCACAGAGCATGCGTTTTCTGGAGCAGGCCAATATGCTTGAGGCTGTGGAGGCCGCGGGTTTCCAGTTTAAAGACGGGGCTGCTTTCAGTTGTGGCGAACGCTACGAATTTTTTGATTTTAATGAAAAGTTTACTGAGGGCTGGGGCACCACATATCAGGTGCAGCGAGACCGTTTCGATAAAATTCTGGCAGATACTGCTGAAGCACAAGGCGTCAGTTTTCGCTATGGTCAGACAGTGACTGACTTCCAGTATGAAGCAGACTGCGCCCGTGTTGTTGTTGAAAATGAAAACGGCGCTATCGAAGAACTTAGCGCACGATTTGTGCTCGATGCCAGTGGTTATGGCCGTGTACTGCCACGTTTACTCGATCTGGAAAAACCGACCACATTCCCGCCAAGAACCTCCTTGTTTACCCACATCCAGGATAATATCGTGGATGAGCGTTATGACCGTAATAAAATCCTGATTACTGTTCACCCGGAGCACCGCGATGTCTGGTACTGGCTGATTCCCTTCAACGAAGGGCGCGCTTCGGTCGGCGTGGTGGCCGAGCAGGCTTTTATCGACAATATGGCCGGTGATGCAGAACAGCGCCTACGTCAGTTGATTGACGAGTCCGGCTGGATGGCCTCGCTACTGGCCAATGCCGAGTTTGATACTCGAGTGGGTGAATTGACGGGCTATGCCTGCGATGTGCAGCAGCTGAGCGGGGAGGGCTATGCGTTACTGGGCAATGCGGGAGAGTTCCTGGACCCGGTGTTTTCATCTGGTGTGACGATCGCTTTCAAATCAGCAAGCTTGGCGGTTGAAGTGCTGGATAGAGAGCTGCAGGGACAGGCGCCCGACTGGCAGCAGGAATTTGCCTCGGAGTTGCAACAAGGGGTCAATACTTTCAAAGAGTTTGTCGAGGCCTGGTATGACGGTCGCTTGCAGGATGTCATTTTCACCAGCAACAAAAATGACCCGGTTAAACGTATGATTAGTTCGATTCTGGCCGGCTATGCGTGGGATACGCGCAACCCCTATGTCAAAGATGTTAAGCGTCTCAACTCCCTGGCCGAATTATGTCGCCAAATGTGATGCGTTTTTTCGTCATTGGATTGCTGATTCTGCCCTGGCTGGCTGGGTGTAGCTTGTTATCGAAAAGCCTGATGCCTGATAATGTGCTGCTTTTGATGTCGCCTGACCCGGCGATGGAACAGGGGGTGTCACAACGCAAAGTCACCCTGGTCAGAAAAGCTGAGTCGCAGCGTTTTGTTGTGATTACGGAAAATACCACTGACATAACCCAGGTGGCGGTTTTGACCCCAGCAGGGCAGCGCGTGCTGTCAATGAAGTATGATGGCCGGGAATTTGAATCGACAAACTATACCGGCATGCCCCTACCGGACAAAGACATCTTTGCCATGATGCAGTTCGCGGTCTGGCCGGAAAGCGCGCTCAAGGATGTTTACAATTCGCATGATGGTTGGCGGATGGTGCTGTCATCAGACCAGAGACAGCTATTTAAACAACAGCAGCCGATATTAAAAGTGTTGTTTAAGCCAAACCAGACCGACGTGCATCATCTACGACATCAATACCAGGTGATAATTGAGCCATTAGAGAATCATCAGTGAGCATTCAAGATAACGTTTTTCTCAATCATGCAGCGGTGGTCTGCGCTGGCGGGAACAGCCTGGCGCAGCTCAAGCGTTGTCTGCTTGACCGACAAGCTGATGTGATGACCTGGACTGAGGAGTTCGGCACAACAGCGCTCCCGGTGGGTAAATGTCAGGGTGAGTTAACTGCTATTCCTCTGGAAGGGCCTCAGTGGCAGAGCAGAAATAATCAAATCGCGCTGGCTGTCTATGAGCAGATCTGCGAGCAGGTAGCAGAGGCTGTTCAGCAGTATGGGGCGAATCGGGTCGGGGTGGTCATCGGAACCAGTACCTCAGGCATCGGCGATGCCGAACCGGCTATCAAACATTACGTCGAGACTGGCGCATTACCGAAAGAATATCACTACAGTGTTCAGGAAATGGCTAACACGGCAGAATTTGTGGCGGAGCTGGCGGGTGTAACAGGACCCGTCTATGCGATTTCCACGGCCTGCTCATCCGGTGCCAAAGCCCTGATCTCTGCCAAGCGATTAATTTCATCAGGTTTGTGTGATGTCGTTATAGCAGGTGGCGTCGACTCCCTGTGCAAACTGACTCTGCAAGGCTTCTCTGCGCTGGAAGCTGTCAGTGATGAGGTCTGCCTGCCATTCAGTGTTAATCGCAGGGGCATTAATATCGGTGAAGGCGGTGCACTGTTTGTCGTCTCAAAACAACGAGAGGGGGTTCGGCTTGCAGGGATGGGAGAAAGCAGTGATGCCCATCATATCTCTGCGCCAGAACCCGAGGGAAAGGGCGCGGAGCAGGCCATGCAACAGGCATTGCAGGATGCGGGGCTGAATCCGTCGGAGATTGACTACATCAACCTGCATGGCACGGCGACATCCCTGAACGATCAAATGGAGTCGCTGGCAGTCAGTCGCGTCTTTCCGGCAACGATTATGTGCAGTTCTACCAAACCTTTTACCGGTCACACGCTGGGTGCTGCAGGGGCCATAGAGGCGGCCATTTGCTGGCTGGCCCTGACTGAAGCAGGCTTTGTTCCACCGCATTGCTGGGATGGACAGGCAGATCCCGCATTACCGGCATTGAATTTTGTCGCAGCACAAGCCCGCAACACAACCATCAATCGGGCCATCAGTAATTCATTCGCATTCGGTGGTAACAATGTGGCCCTGGTAATGGAAAGCGTGCGATGAGCGTGGAATTTGATGTAGCGGACTTGGTGCCGCATTCAGGCACCATGTCATTACTCAGCCGGATCACGGCTTATGGTGAAGACTGGCTGGAGGCTGAGGTCGATATCCATGAATCCAGCCTGTTTGCCGAGGCGGATGGTGTGCCAGCCTGGGTCGGTCTTGAATACCTGGCACAGACCATCGCTGCTTATGCCGGCTTGCAGGAAAGAAAAAAACACGCCACTCCCAAGATTGGCTTTTTGTTGGGCACACGTCGCTATGAAGTCAGCCAGCCTTTTTTTGCCTCAGGCCTGACACTGATCATTCGCGTGCGACGCGAGATGGTCGCTGACAATGGGCTACATGTGTTTCAAGGATGCCTGACCGGGCATCAGGTGGAAGCCACCGCCAATTTGAATGTATTTCAACCGGAAGACGCTACGGCGTTTATGAAGGAAGCAAAATTATGAGTGATACGGTTCTCGTAACCGGGTCGAGCCGCGGCATTGGCAAGGCGATTGCCCTGAGGCTGGCCAGTGAGGGGTATGACATTGTTCTGCATTGTCGCAGCAGACGTGATGAAGCGCAGGCAGTGGCCACAGAAATCGAGGCGATGGGACAGCAAGCCAGAGTGTTGCAGTTCGATATTGCTGATACAGCGCAATCTCAGTCTGTGCTCGAAAAAGATGTTGAGGATCATGGCGCCTATTATGGTGTGGTCTGTAACGCCGGTCTGACCAGGGATAATGCCTTTCCGGCAATGCCAGCAGAGGACTGGAATATCGTGTTGAGAACCAACCTTGATGGTTTTTATAACGTATTACAGCCGTTGATTATGCCGATGGTCAGACGTCGTAAAGCAGGGCGCATTATCACCATGTCGTCAGTCTCAGGTGTTGCTGGCAATCGCGGACAGGTCAATTACAGTGCCTCTAAAGCCGGGATTATTGGTGCCACTAAAGCGCTGGCCATTGAGCTGGCAAAAAGAAAAATCACGGTGAACTGCGTCGCACCAGGTTTAATCGATACGGAAATGACGGAAGATGTCTACATGGATGAAGCAATGAAGATGATCCCCATGCAGCGGGTAGGTAAAGTTGATGAAGTCGCCGCCACGGTGAGTTTTTTGATGTCAGAAGGGGCGGCTTACATCACCCGTCAGGTTATTTCAGTGAATGGTGGAATGGTCTGATGTGTCGTGTGGTTGTAACCGGTATTGCCGGGTTTTCTCCCATTGGGAATGACTGGCCCACTATCAGTCAGCATTTAAAGGAGATGAAGACCGGCATTAAGCGAATTGACGAGTGGGACAAGTATGAAGAACTGAATACCCGTCTGGGAGCCCCAGTCGTCGATTTTGAGATGCCACCCCATTACAAGCGCAAGGATTTGCGTAGTATGGGCCGGGTGGCACAACTCGCTGTACGCAGTACCGAACTGGCATTGGAGCAGGCCGGTTTATTGAACGATCCGGTCCTGACCAGCGGTGAAACGGGTGTGGCTTATGGTTCATCAGCCGGGGATACCGGCGCTGTCGCTGATTTTGGCAATATGTTGCTGAACCACTCATGCGATGGACTCAATGCCAATTCATACATCAAGATGATGGCACATACTTCGCCCGTTAATATCGGCATCTATTTTGGCCTGAAAGGCCGTGTGCTGACCACATCCAGTGCCTGTACCTCCGGCAGTCAAGCCATTGGCTACGCTTATGAGGCAATAAAGTCCGGCCAGCAGACCGTGATGGTTGCGGGCGGTTGTGAGGCGCTGTGTGCCACCGAGGCGGCGGTATTCGATACCCTTTATGCCACCAGCATCAAAAATGACACGCCACATCTATCGCCCAGACCTTTTGATAAAGATCGGGATGGTCTGGTGATAGGCGAGGGCGGCTGCACCCTGATACTGGAGTCGCTCGACCATGCCCAGGCCCGTGGCGCCAGCATCCATGCCGAACTGGTCGGTTTTGGTACCAACTCTGATGGCAGCCATGTGACGCAACCTTCTGCAGACACCATGGAGAAAGCCATTCGCCTGGCTTTATCAGGCGCTGATCTGGAACCGGAAACAATTGGCTACATCAGTGCCCATGGCACAGCGACAGAACGGGGTGACATTGCTGAAACCACAGCTACAGCATCGGTATTTGGTAACACCACGCCCATCAGTTCGCTTAAAAGCTTTACCGGTCACACACTGGGTGCCTGTGGCGCGCTGGAGTCCTGGGTGGCCATTGAAATGATGAATGAGGGCTGGTTTCATGCCACCGCCAATCTGACTGATGTCGAGCCATCGTGTGGTCAACTCGATTACATTATGCGCGAACCCAGGCTGCTTCTGACAGACTATGTCATGAGTAACAATTTCGCTTTTGGGGGCATTAATACCTCATTGATTTTTAAACGCTGGCAATAACAAGGAAAGTAATGAAATTAGGGAAAATTATTTTGGCTTTGGCCTGTGCATCTTCGTGGGGGCAGGTCGCTGCCTTTGAGAGCAAAGATGCGCAGATTGATTACATCCTGACGCAGGTAGAGTCTGCACCCCAGGAACAAAAAGAACAGATCCTGGAACGTTTGCAGTGGTCTGGCCTGTCCGATCCACGGCTTTTTGATGTGTTCGAAGACAATTTATTGCAGCATTACCAGGACAAGTACCCGGCTGATGATTTAGCAGACCTGTTGGCGTATCAAGCCAGGGCGCTGGGCTACAGCGGAAATGAAAAATACCAGCAAACGCTGTCTTTGTTGGCTGAAGAGGCGAAGAACTCTTCGCTCAGAAGACATGCAAAAAATGGCAAACGTGATCTGCAAACCTTCATCCAGGTTCAGGATGCATTGCAGCAGGTTCAGCTTTCAAAGGGCGATCGTTCCTTTGAAGTGTTCACCTACAGCAAAATGCTGGAAACAGCTGATCCCTACACTCAGCGCCTGGCTGCCCGGGCCATCTACCATGAAAAGCGAGGTGAGCAGGCCCTGTTGGACTTAACTGCGGAAAAGCTTCAAGGCATGTATATGAATGAGGACCTGGATAGTCTGGCGCAGGACACCGCCGCCTGGATGTGCAAGGTATTAAAGCAACACTCAGCCTATGAAGAGCTTCTTGATAATGTGGCTGAAAATACACCCCACCGGAAAATAAGGCGATATGCTAAGTAATAAAAAAGCCCGTTTAGAACGGGCTTTTTTTTGACTAACTCAACGATAGATAAAACAGACTACTCGTGTTGAATTTGAGCAGTTCATTGACCAACTCTTCAATTTTGGGCTCTGCATCAATGAATTTAGCCATATTGGCACCACCACGGGTAGAGTCATAGATAGCCTCACCATCCAGTTTTCCGTTATGGAAAACCTGGATTTCAGCATACGACATATACAGTGCTAAGTCCCAGTTCCAGCGACCCACATAGCGCATGATCCATTCACACTCATTCGGTATGGAACGGTTGGATATGACGCGGTGGTTAATGTCCCTCTTGCGCAGTGAGGACTGAAGTGTCTGCAAAAAGCCTTCACGAACATCATGGTTCTCTATAATGCAGAGTTCGGTCTGTTTAGATATCTCGCTGGAATCGACAGTCTGTTTGATTGAACAGGCGGAAATGGTGAGAAGCAGAAAAAGAAGACTAAAGTATTTGAGTTTCATCGAACATCCCTGTGTTGTCATTAAAAAGTCCTTCAATGAGTTACTGCGTAGCTCATGAATAAAGATCGTTAGTTGCGTGGCAAGATCGGGTTCGCACCAAACGCGTAAGCAGCTGATACAAAAAAGCCCCAAGCAACGAGTGCTCAGGGCTTGTATCTGGCGGAGGGACAGGGATTCGAACCCTGGAAGGGCGTTAACCCTTGCTGGTTTTCAAGACCAGTGCATTCAACCGCTCTGCCATCCCTCCGAAGATGCGAAATAATACAGATAATGCCTTGCTATGACAACCGCCAGGGCAAAATTTATTGTAGCGATGCTAAGGCTATTGCCATTTAGAACTTATAGGGTAGGATGTTGTCATTCCTACAGACAATTTCATCATTACCATTTAACGGAGACAACTGATGGACTATAACGCTCAATCGACCGTTGCTCGTTCGCAACAGTCAGTGATTCAGACCAACAAGCTGCTGCGCAACACCTACAGCTTGCTGGCCATGACATTGGTATTCAGTGCCATGACTGCCGGTCTGTCCATGGCGTTCAATCTGCCACATCCCGGTTTGCTGATTACCCTTGTTGGTTACTTCGGTCTGCTGTTTTTGACTCACAAACTGCAAAACAGTGTCTGGGGCATTGCCTCGGTTTTTGCCCTGACTGGTTTTATGGGCCTGACCTTGGGACCTATCGTCAATATGTACCTGGGGCTGCCTAACGGCGGTCAAATCGTGATGCAGGCCCTGGGTGGCACAGGCATCATCTTCTTTGCGCTGTCCGCTTATGCCGTGAAAAGTCAGAAAGACTTCAGCTTCATGGGTGGCTTCCTGTTTGTGGGTATCCTGGTAGCTTTCCTGGCGGGTCTGGCCGCGGTATTCTTCGAAATGCCGGGTCTGTCGCTGGCGGTATCTGCGATGTTTGTGCTGCTGATGGCGGGTCTGATTCTGTATGAAACCAGCCAGATTGTGAATGGTGGCGAAACTAACTACATCATGGCCACTGTTACCCTGTATGTCAGTATTTATAACCTGTTTATGAGCCTGCTTCACTTGCTGGGTGCTTTTGCCGGTGATGACTGAAGAACTCATCGCTTAATTTGCTTTCTAATAAACCCCGCCCTGCGGGGTTTATTTTTATGGAGCAATGATGAAGAAAAATCTGGGTAAATGGGACCGCCTTTTACGGATTATCGCCGGCACCGTTATAATGGTGGTATCACTTTATTATCAAAGTTGGTGGGCTTTGCTGGGCTTGGCCCTGCTGGTTAACGGCCTCAGTGGTCGTTGTGGTGGCTACGCCTTACTGGGTATTTCCACCGCCAAACCGGTCTGTGAGACTGATACAGCCCGAGACAACACGAAATAACGGATCTGAAATGACTGCATTACCGACACAATTAGTGGATCGCTTCGGACGGCAGGTGACGTATGTGCGCATGTCGATTACCGACCGTTGTGACTTTCGTTGTGTCTACTGCATGGACGAGGAAATGACGTTCATGCCACGCGAACAGTTACTGACGCTGGAAGAGATCGTATTTCTATTGCGTGCATTCTGCGAACTGGGTGTGGAAAAAGTCCGGGTAACCGGCGGTGAGCCGCTGGTGCGGCGTAATGTTGACTGGCTGTTTGATCAGATTGGTGGCCTCAAGCAGGACACCTCACTGAAAGAGCTGACCATCACCACCAACGGCTCGCAACTGCCGAAACACGCTGAGGCGCTGTCCAACGCCGGTGTAGATCGTATCAATATCAGTCTTGATTCACTGCGTCCTGAGCGTTTTAAAGCCCTGACCCGCACGGGTGACCTGGATCAGGTCATGGCAGGCATTGAGGCGGCCAAACAGGCCGGTTTCAAACGTATCAAGCTCAATGCGGTCATTATGAAAGGCCGCAATGAAGATGAAATCATTGATCTGGCCCAGTTTGCCATCGACAACGGCATGGATATTTCCTACATCGAGGAAATGCCGCTGGGGCAGGTGGATCATGATCGTGGTGAAAGCTACTGCTCAAGCGATGAAGTCATGGACGTGCTCAAAGCCCGTTTTGATCTGCAGCCCAGCATTGCCAGTACCGGGGGCCCGTCACGGTATTACCAGGTAGCCGGGTCTGACAGCCGTATTGGTTTTATCTCCCCGCACAGCCACAATTTCTGCAGTAGCTGCAACCGGGTTCGGGTGACCACCGAAGGCCGTCTGCTCTTGTGTCTGGGGCAGGAACATTCCATGGATCTGCGCGATATTATTCGCCGTCATCCGGGAGATATGGACAAGCTCAAACAGGCTATCGTCAAATCGATGGATATCAAGCCCGAAGGTCACGACTTTAATATCGAGGCCAAGCCGGTGATTTTCCGTCATATGAGCGTCACTGGTGGCTAGCTACCGTCCGCAAATGACCCATGCCGGTATTAACCGGCTTCATACCACGACCGTTATTGATGAACACGGTGATAGTCGGGAAGTCTCGCTTACCGGCGAGCGTCCCCTGACTATTTATCTCAATACCATTGAAATTGTCACCCTGATGACATTGGGCGGTCAGCCTGAACTCCTTACTCTGGGTTACCTGCGAAACCAGGGCCTGGTGGATGAACTGGAAGATATTGAATCAATCCAGGTTGACTGGGATGTGGAAGCGGTGGCCGTCACCACCCGTAAGTCCAAGGAAAACCTGGACGAGCTGACTTCGCGTCGCACTGTCACCAGTGGCTGCGGGCAGGGCACGATGTTTGGCCATGTGATGGACTCATTGTCACAGCTCAAGCTGCAATGCCCCACATTCAGTGCCGAATCCATTTATGCGGCATTAAAGGCGCTCACTGAATACAACGAGATGTACAAACAGGCCGGGGCCGTGCATGGCTGCGCCTTGTGCGAGGGCACCGATATTCTGATGTTTGTCGAGGATGTCGGCCGTCATAACGCCGTTGATGCGATATCCGGCTGGATGTGGCTCAATGCGGTAGAGGGCCATGACAAGGTGTTTTACACCACTGGCCGACTGACCTCGGAAATGGTGATTAAAGTGGCGCAGATGCAAGTGCCATTGTTGCTGTCCCGTTCCGGCGTCACTGAAATGGGGCTTAAGCTGGCCCAGCAAATCGGGATTGGGATGGTGGCTCGCGCCAAGGGTCGGCATTTTCTGGTATATAACGGTATTGAACGCTTTCAGCAGACTGAGGCTGCCAATTAGGTTTGGTTTAGTTCAGAGACCCTTCGGCTATCGCTCAGGGTGACAAGGGTAATTTTCCTCAGGTTTATAAGGGTAATTTTGCTGAGGGCGAAAGGAAAATATTGCTCAGCGTGACGATTTACGGTCGCTCAGGATGACCTGTTATTTGACGCTCAGGGTGACGATTTACTCTCACTCAGAATGATAAGTTATTTTTGCTCATGAGGGCGATCTAGTCTCGCTCAGGGTGATGAATTACTCTTGCTAACTGACTGGTTAACTTTGCTTGTTCCTCGGACTCACAATTTAATCCTGTCCCGTAGACTGAAAAGTTGTCCCTGCCTGCAAAAACGGCCGTCATGCCGACTGTAATGGAGGCATCCAGGCCCAGGTCGTTATTCAGTCAGCCTCGATGTCGTTGTCTTCCAGTCTTTCCAGTTGTTTGGCCTGATCCCAGAACTGGTCCAGTTCATCCAGGGTAAAGTCTGAAAAAGTTTTTCCGGCTGCGCTGACCGAGGTTTCAACGAAGTTAAACCGGCGGTAAAACTTCTGGTTGGTGCCTGACAGGGCCTCTACCGGGTCAATGCCCAGATGACGGGCCAGATTGCAGCAGGCGAACAATACATCGCCCAGTTCATCAGCCAGCCGCTGTTTGTCAGCGTCAGCGTCAATTTCATCGCCCAGCTCATCCAGCTCTTCATGAATCTTGCCAATCACGCCTTTGATATCAGGCCAGTCAAAACCCACGCTGGAAGCTTTGTGTTGCATGGCGACGGCGTAGGAGAGTGCATCGTCCTCATGGCTTAGCTGATTAAGCAGAAAGTCGCTGTCAGACATGATCAGCCCTGGCGGGTGAAGCGAATAATATTGCGCCGATCACGCTTACTGGGTCGGCCCTTATGCATCCGCGAGCCCAGCGGTTCATTCTTGATTTGTTCACGCAGGATTTCGCGCTTTTTGATGCTTTCTTCGGTTTCCTGATACAGCATCTGCGCTTCGGTGGCTGGGCGACGCTGCAGATTGAGACCCTGTATAACGATAGTGAATTCGTAGGGTGGTTTGGAGATAGTCAGCGTATCATCCACCCGCACGGTGCGGCTGGGCTTGATACGCTGGCTATTAAGATGCACTTTACCGCCGCTGATCGCTTCAACGGCGAGGCCGCGGGTTTTGTAAAACCGCGCAGCCCACAACCATTTATCTAAACGTTGAGAGTCGGATTTTGCATCCTTTGTCATGCCTTACCTTGCAATTGCAGTAATATCGATTCGTTTTCCAACGTCGAGGTATCCTGCGTGATTTCTTCCCCTTTGGCAATGGCACGCAGCAAACGCCGCATAATTTTGCCGGAACGGGTTTTAGGCAAGTTGTCTGAATAGCGGATATCGTCCGGCTTGGCGATGGGACCGATCTCGGTGCCGACCCAGTTTCGCAGTTCCTGAGTCAGGTCTTCATCAATCCCGCCGTCAGGACGTGTGCCTTTGAGCACTACATAGGCAAAGACCGCTTCGCCCTTAACATCATGGGGACGACCCACCACTGCAGCTTCTGCCACGTTTGGATGGGAGACGAGCGCTGATTCGATTTCCATGGTGCCCAGACGGTGTCCGGAGACGTTCAATACGTCATCAATGCGGCCCATAATCCAGAAGAAGTCATCTTCATCCCGACGGGCACTGTCGCCAGCCAGATAATACTTGCCACCGAAGTAAGGCCAGTAGGTTTCCTTGTAGCGTTTATCGTCGCCCCAGATGGTCTGAATCATCGACGGCCATGGTTTACGAATCACCAGGTATCCGCCCTGATTAGCCGTTGTGACTTCTTCACCGTCATCATTGACGATAGCAGCGTCAATACCGGGCAGGGGGCGGGTACAGGAACCCGGCTTGGCGTGAGTGACGCCGGGCACCGGCGCAATCATGTGGGCACCGGTTTCAGTCTGCCACCAGGTATCCACAATCGGGCAACGTCCACTGCCAATGACGTTGTAGTACCACATCCAGGCTTCGGGATTGATCGGCTCACCCACCGTGCCCAGCAGACGCAGTGATGACAGATCGTAGCTGTTGGGAATGTCATCACCGACTTTCATCAGCGCCCGGATAGCAGTAGGCGCCGTATAGAAAATGGTCACGCCATGACGGGCACAGATATCCCAGAAGCGCCCCGCGTCGGGCACGGTCGGCACACCTTCATAAATCACCTGAGTGGCACCGGTGGCCAGCGGACCATAGGCGACATAGGTGTGACCGGTAATCCAGCCGACATCGGCCGTACACCAGAACACATCCGAATCCTGAATATCAAACACCCAGCGCATGGTGGTAATAGCATTGAGCAGGTAACCACCACAACCATGTTGAATGCCTTTGGGCTTACCGGTCGAGCCGGAAGTGTAGAGCAAAAACAGCGGATCAGCGGCATCCATCCACTCAGGCTCGCAGTCTTCCGACTGGCCCTGTTCGGCATCATGCCACCAGACATCGCGGCCATCCTGCATGGTGATGTTTTCATCGCAGCGTTTGAAGACTATGACGGTTTCAACGCTGTCACAGCCGTTCTCAAGCGCCTGATCAGTGGTGTCTTTCAGTGGCACCACTTTACCGCCACGGTTACCGCCATCAGCGGTGATGACCACTTTGGCGCCGGTATCTTCAATCCGATCTTTCATTGATGAAGCCGAAAAGCCACCGAATACGACCGAATGAATGGCACCAATTCGGGCGCAGGCCTGCATGGCAACGACGGCCTCGGTGATCATCGGCATATAAATAATGACCCGGTCACCTTTGTTAACACCCTGAGCTTTCAGCGCGTTAGCAAAGACGCATACCTTATGGTGAAGCTCGCGATAGCTGATATGTTCGACATCGCCTTTTTCGCCTTCGAATATGATGGCCGTTTTATCTGCATTTTTTTCCAGCTGACGATCCAGGCAGTTGTAGGAGACATTGAGCTTGCCATCCGGAAACCAGCGGTAGTGGGGTGCATTGCTGCTGTCGAGCGTTTGCGTGAAGGGCTGTTGCCAGTCGATCAACTGGCGGGCCTGTTCTGCCCAGAAACCTTCATGGTCCTGTTCGGCCTGTTGGTATAGTTTGTCCAGATCCGCAGCATGCAGCGAGGCTTGTTGAACAAATGATTCGCTGGGGGGAAACTGGCGATCCTCATGCAAGGTTGATTCGATATTTTCTTGAGCCATATAGCGACACCTTTATGATTATTTTGCAGGGCTGCGTGTCTACTTTACCCCTGTAATTGAGGCCTGTTAAGCAGACACAAAAAACTCTCCCAAAAGCCAGGCTTGAGGGAGAGTTTTTGCGGGATGGATTCTAGAAGAAACCCAGTGGGCTGGTGCTGTAGCTGACCAGCAGGTTTTTGGTTTGCTGGTAGTGTTCCAGCACCATTTTGTGGGTCTCACGGCCAACACCGGATTTCTTGTAACCACCAAAGGCAGCGTGAGCCGGGTAAGCGTGGTAGCAGTTGGTCCATACACGGCCCGCCTGAATGCCACGCCCCATGCGGTAAGCCAGGTTCATATCGCGGGTCCAGAGACCGGCACCCAGACCAAACTCGGTATCGTTGGCAATTTCCAGCGCTTCGGCTTCATCTTTAAACGTGGTCACAGAAACGACCGGGCCAAAGATTTCTTCCTGGAAGATGCGCATCTTGTTGTGACCTTTCATCAGGGTCGGCTGAATGTAGTAGCCGCTATCAAACTCGGCGCCCAGTTGTTCTACTTCACCGCCCATCAGCACTTCAGCGCCTTCTTTCTTGCCGATATCGACATATTCCATAATCTTGTCGAACTGCATTTGTGAAGCCTGAGCACCGACTTGAACGTCAGTATCCAGCGGGTTGCCACGTTTGATGGCTCTGGCGCGTTCCATGACCTTCTCAATGAACTTGTCATAGATGCTTTCCTGGATCAGCGCGCGTGATGGACAGGTGCAGACTTCGCCCTGGTTGAAGAACGCCAGCACCATGCCTTCTGCGGCTTTGTTAATGAACTCTTCTTCCTGGTCCATGATGTCTTCAAAAAAGACGTTGGGTGATTTACCACCCAGCTCAGTGGTGGAAGGAATGATGTTCTCGGCAGCGCGTGACATGATGTGCGAACCCACAGGGGTAGAACCGGTAAAGGCAATCTTGGCAATACGGGTGCTGGATGCCAGCGCTTCACCGGCGACACGGCCCATACCGTTAACGATGTTCAACACACCGGCTGGCAGCAGATCGCCGATGACTTCCATCAGTTTCAGGATAGAAACCGGTGTAGATTCGGCCGGTTTCATCACGATGCAGTTACCGGCTGCCAGGGCTGGTGCCAGTTTCCACGCCGCCATCAGCAGCGGGAAGTTCCAGGGGATGATCTGACCAACGACGCCGAGCGGCTCGTGGAAGTGATAAGCGACGGTATTTTCGTCGATTTCACCCATGGTGCCTTCCTGGGCACGGATACAACCGGCAAAGTAGCGGAAGTGGTCAGCGGCCAGTGGTACGTCGGCATTCAGGGTTTCACGAACGGCTTTACCGTTGTCCCAGGTTTCTGCCACGGCCAGCATTTCCAGGTTTTCTTCAATGCGATCGGCGATTTTCAGCAGGATGTTGGAACGTTCGGTGACTGAGGTTTTACCCCAGGCATCTTTGACGGCATGGGCCGCGTCCAAAGCCAGGTTGATATCTTCTTCAGTGGACTCAGCCACGTCACAGAAAACTTCACCGGTGACGGGGGTGACATTATCGAAATACTGACCTTTAACCGGTGCCACCCATTTGCCGCCGATAAAGTTGTCATAACGTTTTTTAAAGCTGACGACGGAACCTTCAGTTCCTGGTTTTGCGTAAATCATGGTTATTCTCTCTCTGTGCTTGTCGATTAATAATAATAGTATGAGTATCGATATGATGATGCAGGATAAATCCGCCTGATATCAATGCGCTTGACTGTAATTCCCAATTACTTGACTTACAGTCCAGAACAGTTTCAAAATCCTGTTACAACTTTATTAAAGATCCTACGATGCAGATTGAGAAACTCTCGCCATCAAAACGGCGTGAAAAACGACAATTACTGATCGAAAATAAGCTCAAATTTGCCGGCCCGGAATCCGAGCTCAGTATTTACGATACCTACCGTGCAGCTAAAGGCGTTGGCCTGGAGGCCGAGCAATTGCTGTATTGCGGCATGGTCAGTGGTCGTAAAGTCATGCACGATCTGCATCATCAGGATGGCGAACTGTTCCTGCCTCACGAATCCTACGTGATGCCTCCCGGTGACTACGTGGAAATTGACTTTCCCGATGCCAAGGAAGAGGCGCCTACCACCTGTTTGACAATAGAAATTGCAAAAGATCGCATCGACCGCTTGTCGGAACGCATGCAGGACCTGATTCGGCTGGATGGGGTCGAGCATAACTGGGAATATCAGCCGCAAATCATTCACAAGCATCACACCGGCGACACCCAGCAACTGCTGGAAAAAATGGTCATGCTCTACACGCAGGATAATCCGGATAAGGAGCTGATGCTGGATCTGAGTGTGACGGAACTGGTGATCAGACTGCTGCGCGAGCAGGGGCGCGATGTATTGCTCAGTTATTGTCAAAAAGTACCCGATGCGACTGGCATTACCGTTGCCATTCACCATCTGGAGCAAAACCTCGCATTACCGCTGGATATTGATCAGCTTTGCCGTAAGGCTTGTATGAGCCGCAGCCGGCTCTATGTCGAGTTCAAAAAACAACTGGGCTGCACGCCCGGAGAATTTCAACAGCAACTGCGTCTCAAGTCCGCTGCCGAAGCCATCCAGGCAGGTAAAAGTGTGACCGATGCCTGTTACAGCTTTGGATTCAATGATTTAAGTCATTTCAGCCGTCGCTTTACCCGTTTCTTTGGCTGCTCGCCCAGCCACTATCGCCGTCAATCCAGCAACAACTAGACCTCCCCGTTGTCTCAGAAGCATCGGCAAGCCCGTTCAGGGCTGTCATAATAAGCATTTTTTTGTGACTAAAATCACGGACCATTTCCAGTTGATGACGCGCGTTGCCTTTGTCTTTTTATTTCTGCTGTTATTCTGTTTGCCGCTGCACGCCGAAGAGGCCCGTATTGCTGTCAGTATTGAAGGTGTTGATGAAAAAATGGCAGACACGCTTCGTAACGGTCTCACCATACAACGCCATAAAGACAGCGAGAGACTGAGTCAGCGTTATGTAGAAAAGCTGCATCAGAGCAGTGTCGATGAGTTAAAAACGATGCTGACCGTCTTTGGCTTTTATTCGCCGGAAATCAGCGGTGATTTGCAGACAGCCGAGGACGGCTGGCAGGCAAGCTATCAGATTAATACCGGTGAGCCGGTATTAATCGATAACGTTGAACTCAAGATCGACGGTGAAGCCGCCAGCGACAGCGAGTTTGAAAAACTGGTCAAGGATTTCCCACTCAAGGCCGGTGAGCCGTTGGATCATCAGGCTTATGAATCAGCCAAGAAATCCATCCTCAGACTGGCCGCCAGCCGCGGTTATTTTGACGGTGAAATGACCCGATCTGAAGTTAAGGTCAGGCCTGAGAAATATTCAGCAACTATTTATTTAACCTACCAATCTGGTGTTCGTTACCTATTTCAGTCCATTAACTATCCGGATACAGTTATCGGCGATCGCCTGCTGTCTAAACTGCAACCGATCGAGGCCGGTGAACCCTATGATGATAAACAGGTACTGTCGCTGCGCAGTAACCTCAGCAACAGTGGCTATTTTGACAGCGTCTCAGTACAGACCCGCCGTGATGAACGCGAGGACGGCAGGGTGCCGCTGGATATTAAACTGCGTGAAAAGCCCAAACACCTGTACACCGCGGGGCTGGGTTATGGCACCGATACCGGCGCCCGCCTGGCTTTGGGCTGGGAGAATCGCTACATCAATCAGCGTGGGCATCGCCTCAGTACCGAGGCGCGACTGTCGCAGGTGGCCAACAGCCTCTCTGCAGATTATGTGATGCCATTCTGGAGTGAGACTATCAATACGGTTGGCTTTAATACCGAGTTCAAGCAACAGGACACCGATACCAGTGAGAGCCAGTCCTATGCGATTGGCAGCTATTACAAACGTCAGCGCTTCGGCTGGGATGAGACCGGCTCACTCAAACTGTTGCAGGAAGACTTTGATGTCTCCGATGACAGCGAGTCTTCCTTGCTGTTAATCCCCGGCATCGCCTGGAGCCGAACCTGGGCGGATAATACGCTTTACACCCGTCATGGCGGCCGCCTGTCATTATCTTTGTCCGGTGCATCGGAGTCCCTGCTTTCTGATGTGACCTTCGGTCAGGTGGTGGTGCGTGGTAAGTATATCCGCAGCCTGGGCGAAAACGGACGCATCATTACCCGCGCCGCTGTGGGTGCGACCGAAGTCAGTGACTTTGAACAATTACCGACTTCACTGCGCTTCTTTGCCGGTGGCGATAACAGCATCCGCGGTTTTGACTACCAGGCACTGGGCCCTGAAGGCGATGACGGTGAAGTCGAGGGCGGTCGCTACCTGGCGGTGGGCAGCCTGGAATACGAGCATATGTTTCTGGAAAAATGGGGCGGGGCGATATTCAGTGACTTTGGTAATGCCTACAACAGTTTCAGCGACCCCATTGAATACAGTGTCGGTATTGGCGTTCGCTGGCGTTCGCCGGTGGGCTTAATCCGTGTTGATCTCGCTAAAGCCCTGTCTGAAACCGATGAACCCATTGCCCTGCATATCGTGATAGGACCCGATCTGTAATGCTCAAGAAACTGCTGCTGACTTTCGCTGCACTGATTTTACTACTGGTACTGGCTGCCGGCTGGTTGCTGGCCACCCAGTCGGGGCTCAATACCGCGATCTCGCTGGCACAAAAAGCACTGCCTGCCCTGCAGGTGGGGGAGGCGCGGGGCAGGCTAATCGATTCGGTCACCCTGTCCGAGGTTGATTATCGGCCGGAACAGGCCAGTGGCGCTGAAATCGACTCAATCAGCCTGCGCTGGCAGCCCATGGCTTTGCTGAAAGCCACAGTCCATGTCCAGTCTCTGCAAGTCAGCGGGGTGGATGTTTTCACTGTCGCTGCCACAGAGCCTGAGTCTGAGCCTGAAAGCACTGCCATCTCGCTGCCGGATATTCAATTGCCCGTGCAGATTCAAGTGGATGAACTTGCTGTTGGCCGCGTTACGCTGATTGATGAAAACGGCGATAAAACGCCCGTTTTAAACACAGTGAACAGCCAGTTAACAGCCGGCTATGAAGGGCTGAATATCAAGCAGTTTGAATTCGTGCGCGAGGATATCAGTGCAGATTTGAACGGCACTATCCAGTTGCAAAACCCTTATCCGGCCTCACTCAATTATCAGGTCACGCTCAAACAGGTGCTGCCGGAAGCAGTACAGCTTGCCGGTCAGATTAATGGCAACCTGGAAAGACTGACCCTGCAGCAAACTGTTTCCGGCCCACTGAATGCAAGCCAGGAAATGGTGGTTGAAAATGTGCTCAATGACCTGCGCTGGTCCTTTAATGCCAACGCGGAAGCCATTGATCTGGCAGCCATTGTCGAGGGCCAGCAAACCCGCTTTGAACAGCTCAATCTTCAAGCCAGTGGCAACCTTGAGCAGGTTAAGGCCCAGCTTCAGTCCCGGGTGTTGCAGCCTGACTTGCCTGTTGTATCGGTTTCAGCCGATGTTGAGAGCGATAATCTGCAACTCTGGCAGTTGGGGGTTGAGACTGCGATAAGCGAAGATAAAACCCTTAATCTCTCCGGCACAGTAGATATCGCTGAGTCTCAGCCTCAAGCTGATTTACAAGCACGCTGGCAGAACCTGTCCTGGCCACTGACCGGTGAGCAGACAATGGTCAGCAGCGCTAACGGCAGTCTCAGCTTTAAGGGCAGCCCCGATGATTATCAGGCATCGCTTGATACCATTATCGACTGGCAGCAACAACAAATTGAGCTGTTGGCCGATACCAGCGGCTCACTACAGCAACTGACTATTGAGTCATTAAAAGTAGCTGCTTTCGACGGCACGGCGAACGCAAACGGCATGATCAACTGGGCATCTTCACCGCTGCAATACCAGCTGGATGCCGACTGGCAGGGGATGACTTTACCGCCGGAGATTGCCGGCCGCCTGGTATCACTTGAACAGGGCCAAGTGGCATTAACCGGCAACCCGGAACAACTCAGTCTCAGTGCCAGTAGTGAGTTAAGCGTCGATGAAATCGCCGCCGCCATCCAGATTGAAGGCCAGGGCGATACCGCCAGCGGCTTTGAGCAGAGCAAACTCAATATCAAACTGGCGGAGGGTTCGATTAACTATGAAGGCCCCATTCGCTGGGCGGGTGAAAGCCTGCTTAACGGCCAGTTGAAGTTAACAGACACTAATCCCGGCGTGCTGGCAACGGGCTGGCCCGGTCAGCTCTCAGGGCAGATGGGCCTGGATGTGAGACGCGAGGCAGAAACAATACAGCTCGCCGTGAACAAAATCGCAGTAGAAGGTCAGTTACGCAACAGACCGCTGCAACTGGCCGGTAACATTCAATACCAGGACACGCTGATTGATGTCAGTGGGCTGACACTTAATTCTGGCCGTTCAACGCTGTCGGTAAGTGGTCAGTTGCGAGAATCATTGCTCGACTTTAACTGGGCGTTGCAATCACCTGATTTAGAAGATTTCTACCCTGCTCTGAAAGGCAGCTTGAACGCTGAGGGGCAGCTAGGTGGCACACTGGAAAAACCTGAAATTCAGGCCAAGCTGGAAGGTAAGCAGATTGCTTATCAGGCGGTCGGTATTGAGCAAATCGACGGCGATCTGCAACTGGCCCTCAGTGATAATGCCGATCTGGGTGCAGATATCGCTATAACCGGCCTGAATCTGCCACAGTTCGCTGCCGACAGCCTGCAGCTCAAGCTAAGCGGCCAGCAACAGCAGCATAAGCTGGCGGTCACGCTGGATGCGACGGCCCTGTCGTTAGAACTTGAAGCCGACGGCAGCCTCAATGAGGCGATGGTCTGGCAGGGTGAACTGGCACAGTTAGCCTTCAGCAATGAACAGGCAGGACAATGGCAATTAGTTGAACAGGGCGTGATGACCTTATCCGCTGAAAGTCAGACCGTGCCTCAACATTGCTGGGGTTCTGATAATGGCCGCTTCTGCATCGAAGCGAGTCATGATGGTACGCAATGGCAGGTATCAGGTGACTTTGATGATGTGCCGCTGGCGCTGTTCGAAGGTTTCGCAGCGCAACTAGAACAGCTTGAGGGGAGTTTGCGAGGTGAGTTCAACCTGGCGTCAGATGCCAGTTCTGAAATCACTGGCGCTGGTGAAATCTTCCTCGATGATGCCAGCCTGCAGCTCAATCAGAGCGCGCTGAACCAGCAAAAGCCGCTGCCACTCAATAATGTGTCTTTACGTTATCAGCTTGATGCCAGCCAGACCACGGCCAGCTTTCACCTGGAGCCACAATTGGACGGTGTGTCGGCGATTGATGCAGAAATTGAAACTGCCAGCCTGAAAACCCTCACAGAACAACCTGACAATGCGACTTTGCGTGGCTCTGTGACGTCAGCGGTTAAGGATTTGTCGCAACTGCAACTGGATCATCCCGCCTTTGGCGATTTAAAAGGTCAGCTTGATATTGATATTCAACTGGCAGGCACGGTCACACAGCCGCAAATCAACGGCAAAGTCAGCCTGCAGCAAGGCCAGGTCGCGGTTGTGGATGCCGGCATTGTGCTCAAACAAATCGAGGCCAATATCGATGGTGATCTGGATCAGGTTGATTTCAATCTGCAGGCCCAGTCGGGGCAGGGCAGTCTCAATGGCGAAGGTCAGTTCACACTGACCGATCAAAGCTGGCAACTGACGACACAAATTAAAGGCCAGCAACTGGAAGTGATGAACACGCCGGAAGCACTGGTTATCGCCGAGCCGGATCTGGCGATTGATGTGACGCCGAAAAAGACGCTGGTTAAAGGCAAAGTGCACATTCCCAAGGCGCAACTGGAACCCAAGCAATTTAATTCCAGCGTCAGTCCCAGCCGCGATGTGGTCGTAGTGACGCAGCAGGAAGAAAACGCAGAGAGCGGGGCAGTCACAGAGGTTGATGTGACGGTGAGTCTGGGCGATAGCGTGCAGCTTCAGGCTATGGGCTTTCAGGGTCGCCTGGCGGGTGAGTTGCGGGTGTTTGGCAACACCAACGACATTTTGCTGGGTAATGGCGAAATTAATATCAAGGATGGCACTTATCTGGCCTATCGCCAGTTGTTGCATGTCGATGATGGCAGTATCCGCTTTGCCGGTGGCGCGATCGATAACCCGGAACTGGATATCAAAGCGGTGCGCAAAGGCAAAGAAGTCAAAGCCGGTCTGCATATCCAGGGCTATGCCTCGGCACCGCAGGCAGAATTATTCTCCGACCCGGAAATGAGTCAGGACAATATTCTTGCTTACCTGATTCTGGGCAAGCCCGTGGATCAGGCCAGTGCCACCGATGCGGCCTTGCTGGCTTCTGCAGCAACCGGAATGGGGCTGCAAAATGGCGCAATGATTGGCGATCAGATTGCAAGCACCTTTGGCCTGGATGAATTTTCCATCACCGGCGACAGCGCAGAGAGTGCCGGTGTACAGGTGGGTAAATATCTCTCGCCCAAACTCTATCTGAGCTATGGCATCGGCGTGTTTGAGTCGGTCAGCACGGTAGAGCTTCGTTATCAGCTCAGCAAAATCTGGTCGCTCAAGGCCGAGTCGGGCACCGAGAGCGGCGTGGATTTGCTCTACACCTATGAACGGGGCGGGCCTGAATAGCAGCCAAAAAAAAGCCCTGCATCCTGGCAGGGCTTTAAAAGCGTATGAGGTTTTAAAGCAACACGTTGCTTTTTAAAAAAAATTGCGCTGCGTTTACTTTAAACGCGGTTCTTTTCGCGGATTTCGTCCAGCGTTTTGCAGTCAATGCAGAGTGTTGCAGTAGGACGGGCTTCCAGACGACGGATACCAATTTCAGTACCGCATGATTCGCAGAAACCGTATTCGCCCTTTTCCAGATCAACCAGTGACTCGTCGATTTTCTTGATCAGCTTGCGCTCACGGTCACGGGTACGCAGTTCCAGCGTGAACTCTTCTTCCTGAGTGGCCCGGTCATTGGGATCAGGGAAGTTAGCCGCTTCATCCTGCATATGGTGAACGGTGCGATCAACTTCTTCGCGTAACTGCGCTCTCCAGGTCATCAGGATATGGTGAAAATGCTCGACCTGAGCATCGTTCATATATTCTTCACCTTCCTCAGGTTGGTAAGGGGTGAACTTTGCGTCGACTTGAGTGTTTTCCATAGTATTTTCCATATTCAAACCTCATACTTCTTAAACCAAGGGCGAATCTATACCAGAACGCTCCTGTATGTGCAAAACTAAAATTCCATTGTAGCCGATTCCGATCAGAAAAACCGTTAACAGAACAATAAAAAACGCCAATATCCGATATTGAATCGACACCGTCAAAACCGAGCATGGCGGGCATTACAGCGCTGTTAAACGCGCAGACTTTCAGGCTCGATTCAGACGCTGTCTGACCATTCGTATTGTCAGCTTTTTTGCAGCGGTCATTTACTACTTTTTTCTATTGCACATCGGCCATGATACGCCTGATAACAAGCCTGGGATCAAGGTCAATGTCTGTTATTGAACAGGACAATCACCTTTTCAGTGAAAGCGCGATAAATACTGCCGTCTGACTGAGTAAGTTAAAGCTGATTTCTGCCTTTGGCTGTAGAGGTCACGCGTTATCACGGTGAGCTTGGGCATGAATGCATCAGTTCTAATACCTCGCTTCCGATCAATACCTTTTTTTAATAATCAGCAGAGTAGGAGACAAATGAATAATCGATTCGTAGTCACCGGTGGACCCGGTGCCGGTAAAACCACGCTGTTGAATTGCCTGGCTGATCGCGGAT
The DNA here is from genome assembly GCF_947259025.1 of uncultured Methylophaga sp. Taxonomy (GTDB): domain Bacteria; phylum Pseudomonadota; class Gammaproteobacteria; order Nitrosococcales; family Methylophagaceae; genus Methylophaga. The sequence continues at coordinate 536,136 of NZ_CAMYKO010000005.1, read as the reverse complement.
ACCACTGCCTACCAGAGTCTGCCAGGGCAATAATCAAGCATCGTTTAGCCGCCGGCATGTCGCCGCGCCCGGACCCGGTCTCATTTGCAAAACAAATTTTAGACGCTGATATTGAAAAGTATCATTGCAGCGGTCATGGTGACTCACCCAGCTTCTTTGATCGCAGCATTGTGGACGCGCTGTATATGCTCTCCTCTGAGAACAAAATAGGCGATGAGGAAACAGCAGAATTTCTCCATGCGTTTCCGTACAATGAAGTCGTTTTTCTGCTGCCACCCTGGGAGCAGATCTACGCCAACGACTCAGAACGAGATCAAAGCTTTGAGCAGGCGGTTGAGGTTTTCGAAGGCATGAAGCGCTGGTACCAATTGTGCGGATATCAGCCACTGGAACTTCCCAAGGCCTGTATAGAAACCAGGGTTACATTTATCCTGAAGGTAATAGCTGAGTTACAAGCCAATCACGGTCAAGGTCACCATCCGGGTCAATAGCGCGTATTTTTACCGGAGCTTAAATAAATTGAGTACAACCAGAGAAGGCAATGGCAAAGCACATCAGTAAAAGGTCAAAAGCGATATCGCCGTTTCATGTCATGGATATCCTAGCCCAGGCGAAAGCGCTACAGGCGCAGGGCCATGACATTATTCATATGGAAGTGGGCGAACCTGACTTTGATACGCCTCAGCCGATTATTGATGCCGGTATTTCGGCGCTGAAAGACGCTAAAACGCATTACACACCGGCCCTGGGCCTGCCTGAACTCAGAGAAAAGATCGCAGGCTGGTATCAGCAGTACTACGGTGTAAATGTGTCACCTGAACGTATCGTCGTAACGCCGGGGGCTTCCGGTGCCTTGCTACTGGTCTTTGGCGCTTTACTGGAAGCCGGAGAGAAAGTCATGCTGGCCGATCCGGGCTATCCCTGTAATCGACACTTTGCACGGTTTGTTGAAGCCGAGACCAACGCCGTGCCGGTCACCGCCGACAGCCGTTATCAACTGACGGCAGCGAATATTCAGCAAAACTGGGATGACAAGACCCGGCTGGCCCTGGTCGCTTCCCCCTCCAATCCAACAGGCACTGTGTTGACCAGAGATGAACTCACTGCATTATCCACTGCCATTAAACACAAGCAGGGCACGCTGATAGTGGATGAAATCTATCATGGCCTGACCTATGGCGACTTTCAGGCACCGACCGCGCTTGCCTTAGATAACGATGCCTTTGTTATTAACAGCTTCTCCAAGTTCTTCGGCATGACCGGCTGGCGTCTGGGCTGGCTGATTGTACCTGAAGGCTACACCGAAGTCATGGACCGATTGGCACAGAACCTCTACCTGGCCGCCCCAACCATGTCTCAATATGCGGCGCTGGCGGCATTTGAACAAAATACCCTGGATATCCTGGAACAAAGACGCCAGATCCTTCAGCAGCGCCGTGATGCATTGCTACCGGCCCTGAGGGAAATCGGCTTTGATATACCCGTCAAGCCTCAGGGTGCGTTTTACCTCTATGCCAACTGCTCGACCTTATTGAACGAAAAGCTCCCAGAAAGCATGGCACTCTCCAAACACCTGCTTAAAAACGCCGGTGTGGCCATCACGCCGGGTTTGGATTTTGGTGATTTTAAGGCAGAACAACATTGCCGTTTTGCCTATACCACCAGCGAACAACGTTTGTTGGAAGCGGCCGAGAAGATAGGGCAAGTACTTAAAACGCTTTAGCTGAGGTTACTCAAGGGACTACGAACCCCGTGTGCACCTTGCTTGAGGACATGTGTATAAATTTCGGTGGTTTTAACATCACTGTGACCGAGCTGTTGCTGCACAGTGCGAATATCCGCGCCTGACTGCAATAGATGTGTCGCAAACGAATGCCTGAGGGTGTGGCTGGTCACAGCCTTGGTTATGCCGGCCTTGGTTCTCGCCTGGCGAATCCATTTATTCACTGCGCTTTCATCCACATGATGTCGGCGGATAACATGCGACTCAGGGTCTAGAGACAGTCGAGTAGAAGGGAACAGAAACTGCCAGCCAAGTTCAAAACCGGCTTTGGGGTATTTTCTGGACAAGGCATTGGGCAGGCGAGCACCTGCGTACGATTTATCAGAAACATCCTGAGCTAACAGTTGTTCGACCCTCTGAATCTGTGCCCGTAATGGGGCGTGTAATTCCTGCGCCAATGTTACAAGCCGATGTTTATTGCCCTTGCCTTGCCACACTTGCACCTGACTGTAGTCGAAATCGATATCCTTTACTCGTAAACGAACCAGTTCGATTCGACGTAAACCAGAACCATACAACATCGACACCGCCAACTTCGGTACGCCTGATAGTTGAGCCAGCAGGCCGTTGACTTCATCGGGCGTCAGCACTACTGGCAGTTTTCGCTGTCTGTTTGCTTTGCTGTACGCCGCCAGATCGCCAACTTCTTGCTGTAGCACTTTACGTTTTAGAAAGACCAGAGCATTCAGTGCTATAGATTGGGTTGCTGCCGACACATTACGTTCATTGGCCAGATGCGTGAGAAAAGCAACGATAGCGTCATCCCCTAATTCTGACGGGTGTTGCTTGTGATGGAAGAGTATGAAATATTTAATCCAGTAGAGATAACTGGTGATGGTGCGTCTACTGTAACGCTCAACCCGCATCATCGACGCAATGGATTGAAGAAATGGAGATTTGTTTTGCATGGAAGCGACCTCATCCCTGAATAACCACATAACTAACCCGACAATAATCCGTATTATCGGCCCGATTCTTTTCTCCCTGAAAAGAACTTTTTTTCCATTTCTACCATATTTACATAGACTTATCGAGCACCTGGCTTTTCTTGTCAGAAAATTAAAAGGCCGCCCGATAATAATTATTATGAGGCCAACGGCCTCATTAACATGCTGTTATATTTTCGGAGAGTTATGGTGAAGTATCTTTTTCCAGTGTTTGTTCTTCTCTTTTCAATTAACACTCAAGCTATGGAGGTTTCGTGCAACGACACGAAGTTCTATCTCAAGCATGCAGACATAGTATTCGTTGGCTCCGTGATTGACCGGAAGCCCATCAAAGAAAAGGCAGGTATTTGCTGGACTGTCGAACAGGGCAAGCAGTGCGGGTCAAAGGTGGCCACCTTCGAGATTGACGAGGTTGTAAAAGGCGATGAGGCAAACATCACTACTGTCTTTGCTGGTGATGGGTGCTATTGCGTCGATCCCTATTTAGAGAGCGGTCAAAGGTATATTGTCTTCGCCACAAATAGTGGCGAAAAGGCGGCCTACAATTCTATGAACGGTTGTGCCACCCAGCCTTATCAGGAAGAAATCCTGAAAGAAATTAAGTCGGTGCAATGAAATATAACAATCCGCAGCAATCGCTCCCGTTGGTCGCTGGGACAGCCAAAACGCTGCGCTTATTTGTCTGCCCCTGTGCGGGGCGTTATAGGGCCTTGGCGAATCATGATTGATAAGCACGAAATGTTTGAATTGGCTCTCGCAGCTTGCCCTAGCTTTAAGCCTGTGTGGGAAAAATTTATCGCTGAATGGGATGATGAAAAGGATCTGCCGTTGTATTTGGCTCTCGGCGACCTTTCTAGACATATTTCTTCACTGATAGAAACGAAGCAAGACTCTGAGCTTAACGCGTTGTTTGCTGTAATAGAGCGCTGGCACACCGAGGGCAGCCCTTATGTTAAAGAAGCAGCAACAATCGGTTTGCTTGAGGGACTTCAAGGCGAGAGCAATGCCAAGTCAATTGAACTCTATCTACTGCCAGAATCAAAAATATGGTGGGACAGAGTAAACGAGTTCTGGGAAAACGGTAAATTAATCAGTGAGTAACCGGCCCTATAACCAGACGGTCAACCGGACACCAAAAGCGTACCGCTTTTGGTTCCCTCCGCTGGCGCTCCGGTGCCGGTTACCTGAGCGTTATGCCGTAAGGAATGAACTATGAATTTGAAAAAAGTCCTTCTAATAGGAGCAGCTGTTGCAGTACTTGGCGGCTGTGTCCGTACTCCGGTACTGATGGAATTGCCTGGGAATGAAGAAGAATCGCTCTACGGTGAGGCCGTGGGTGGCCCAGTCGGAAACGGATCATTTGAAGCTAGCAGTTTGCAAGGACTGTCTTGTGAGGGGACTTACAATTCGCTATCGCAAAGCCGAAGTTTGAGAGTGGAGTTTACTTGCAACGATGGCCGGACCGGGCAGGCAATAATAACCAGGAGTGGAACAAATCTGAAGAATGGCTCTGGCACTGGGGAGCTGAGCGATGGGCAGAAAGTACGAATACTCATTGGTGACGTTGTCCATCTTCGACAGGGTGGATACTAAGTTGCATAACCAAGGGCTGTTGTCGGACGGTTTTTTCGTCGCTTCGCTCCTTCAAAACCGCCGCAAAGCCCGGCGTTAGCCGTCAGATTCATGCCGCGTAATATCGAAATTAAAGCTAGCGTCGAGCACCTCGACGGAATCGAGAACAAGGTAGCCTTAATCGCAGCCGAAGGCCCTATCACCCTCACCCAAGACGATACTTTTTTCCGTTGCGATTCGGGCCGGTTAAAGTTGCGGTCTTTCTCGGATACGGAAGGTGAGCTTATTTTCTATCGCAGGGCCGACGAAAATGGGCCAAAAGAATCTTTCTATTTGTGTTCGCCTACTACGGCGCCGACCACACTGCGCGAATCACTGTCTTTGGCATATGGTCAAGTAGGTCGCGTTCAAAAGAGGCGAGTCGTTTATATCGTCGGGAGGGCTCGTATACATTTGGATAAAGTAAAGGAATTAGGGTATTTCGTGGAGCTTGAAGTCGTACTCACCGAAGAGGAATCAGCGAAGTCCGGGCAATCAGAAGCATACGAACTCATGGAATATTTAGGTATAAAACCATCACAATTAGTTAAAGATGCCTATGTCGATCTCATCAACCAATCAGACGGCTAACAAATCGCTGGAGCGGGACTTTTGTTCCGTTACGCGCTTCGCGCTCCACTCCACAAAAGCCCCTCAGCTCAGGCGTTAGTTGGACAGGAGAATTAGGTGAAAGCGTTAGTCTTTCTGGTTGCTTACCTATTGTTGGCGGTAGCCAATGCAGGCCAATTGTCCCACAAGGGCATCACATATGAAGTTAGAACGGACGAAGTTAGTCTGGAATGTAGATCATTCAAAATTATTTCCAAAGTCCAATCTTTGCCGTTTAGTTTGAGAGAATCCGAAATCCCTTATGAAATAACTATGGGCCACTATGGAAAGCCGCACGTATTAGAGCAAAGTATTTCATACGTGTCTGATACGGTTGAGAACGACGCGTTCGAGGTTGATGCCATACTCCCTGCCTATGAACGGATAGACGATGAAAGAAAGTATTTGGCTAAGCCTGTAGCATGCGTGGGACCGCACTCGGTCGCATTCTCACTCTGGGGCGGCGGCAATTGCAAAACTGTATGTGAAGCATGGGTGCTTGTTGAGTTCTCTGGAACCGGAAAGCCTGTTAAGGCCCTTGGATTAACCTACAGCGAATTTAAGCAGCACAACTAACAAACGGCTGTTATCGCCCCTTCGGGGCTGGGACGGCCTTTCCGCCGCTGCGCGGCTACAAGTCCGCCCTAAAGCCGGGCGTTATGCATAAGGAGGAATCATGAACCCGGAAGTTTCAGATTGGATTGCGTTAACTGCATTGGTTACATCTTTTGTGGCCTATTTAGAGGCTAAGAAAGCGAATAAAACCGGTGAAGCTATCAATGCTTTACAAGTAGTAGTTGAAGCTTCTGAGAAAACCCAAACCTATCTTCTTCATAGAGCAGAAGGTGGAGAGCGAGAAAGAGAAAAGGAGTGGGATTTAGCCGAGCGTTGGTCACACGCTTCCTTCCTAATTTCACGAGTAAACAAAGATTTATCCGTTCGTTTATCAGCTAAGAGCAAATTTTGGCGCAATCCAGATACTTGGGAAACTGATCTTAGGGCAAGTAAAGATATCTCTCTTGAGTCAGTAACTAATGATGCTAAGCGAATTATGGAGTCATATGCATAACAAGTTGCTCAAGTGCACTCCGGCCGCAAAAGGCGCGGCCTCCGCGGGACAACCTACACTGCGTTTCGGTTGCCCCTTAGCAAAGCGTTATACGAATAAGGATAATTATGAAAACAAAAGTTAAAACGAAAGAAGCCATATTAAAATCTTTTGTCGGCTGGCTTCCTCTAATCATTTTCTCTGCTTTTTTCTATGGTGCGGTTTTATTTTTTATCGTAATGATCTTTTTAAAAGAATCATTTGGAATGAATGAGCAGCTAGCAACCCAATTAAGTTTTCTTATAAGTGGTTTGTTAGTGCTAATAGGAGCATATTTTTATATCAATGGCATAACCAAGTCATTGGCCTCTTATAACCTTTCCATTATTGATAATAATCTATTTGTAAAAGGGAAAAGTGGCTGGAAATCAATAGACTACCAGCATCCATTAAGTAAAATAAAAAAAGTTTCTTTAGGTGAGGCACACATCATAGAGAAAGCTGCAATCACGATTCCAAATCTAGGAAGCCTTCAAGTAAAAGATCAAGCAGCTTCAAGACTGACATTTACTCATGAGGATGGGCAAAAATTCAAACTCGATTTTGCTACTAAAGCATTTGATGGTGAATCTCTATATGATTTTTTAGTATTTATTAAAAGTAAAGGCATTGAAACAAACGTTGCCGTATAACAAAAAAATCCAGCTGACCGCTAACGCGTCAGCTGATTAAAACGTTATGTTTCCACTTGATCGAGAGCCGATTCAGGAAAATGGAAAAGAAAATTAAATTTCAAAATCTACGTATGATCGCAATAGCAAAAGATGGGGATTACTCATTGAAAATTTCAATTGCTAGCGGGTTTGTCGATTTTGGTGTTACTGTGCCCTTGGAAAATCGTGATTTTGAAATCATAGCTACTGATGAGTGGCGAGCTACGTTGCTTCAGGCCGCTATGCACCATCCATTTCAGCTTAAAGAGACAGCTCTTAGCAAAAGTGAACAAAAGAAGTATCTGGATATTATACTCCACGCACAGGAGTCTGAGGTTGAGGCTTTCCTTACGGAATTAGATCATGGTCGGGCAAATGGAGCTATTTCGAATATGGTTCGCATTACTGCCAAGGCAGACTATCAAAATTTACGTGACGGAAAGTGGTTCAATTAGCATGCTACAAAACATAACCAAGCCATCAAGCAGACCTCCATTTCGGTGCTAGATTTCGCGCTGGCCGCTACGCTAGCGCAAAACAATCACCTCCATTATGGCTGCTTATAGCGGCGTTATGTGTGCGAACTAGAACGGAGGAACAGATGAAATCCATTAAGACCTCGCTCATGTTTGTCGGGGAACAGGCCGGGAAAGCCGAGGAGGCAATCAAGTTTTATACCTCTCTATTCCCTGATTCAGAGATCATTGACCTTCAGCGCTACGAAGCTGGCGAGCATGAACCAGAAGGTTCTGCGAAGATGGCTAGGTTTACGATAAGCGGTACCGAGTTTATGGCGCTGGACAGCCATCTTGACCACCAATTTACCTTTACACCTTCCATGTCACTGTACGTTGAGTGTGAATCAATGAGCGAAATAGAGAAGGCATTTCGGGCCCTCGCCGAAGGTGGTTCAGAGCTAATGCCTTTGGATAACTATGGCTTTAGCCAGAAATTTGGGTGGTTAAAGGATAGGTATGGCGTGTCGTGGCAGCTTAACCTGTCGAACTAATATGGCAGCCGAATCAACACATAACCAAGCGCAGCACCACGCAGCCTCCGGCTGCCGGACGCTCGCAAGCTCGCGCCGGTGTGCGCGGCGTTAGGCACCAAGGAGAGTACGTTGCAAAACGAAGACGAAATAGTAATAGCGCTCAGCAAATTTAAAATCATTCTGATTATTGCTGGGTCACTGGCATTTGTGGTTGGAGCTCTTTGGCTCACCACATTAGATTCCGAACAAATCGAATCTTCACGCAAATACAGCAACCCTCAAATAGCCCATGCAGTTGGCTACATCTGCATGGCGTTTTTCGGTTTATGTGCCGCTTATGGCATCACTAAACTCTTCGATTCAAAGCCGGGGCTAATCTTCAATCATAAGGGCATCACGGATAATTCAAGCGGTGTATCTGCCGGGCTTATCCCATGGGCGGAAATATCGGGTTTAGCGAATATCAGATTCAAAGACAAAAAATGCTAATAATCTATGTCCAAGATCCCGAAAAATATGTAAATCGGGGCGGCGTAATGAAGCGTGCCTTAAACAAAGCAAACATGAAAATGGTTGGCAGTCCAATTGCTATATCATCGAATTCACTAAAAATCAGCTATTCAAAGTTACTAGAACTTGTAGAAAACAGCTTTAGCAAATATGGTTCAGGTTCCTAACAATATGCTGCAAAGGACGTTTAACCCGTTGCCGATTTATTGGTCATTGCCAATAAATACCATCGCGTCAAACGCCTCTGAGCTCAGGCGTTAGGTTTCAAAATGAAATTTGTGAAAGGACTCTTAATTTTCGTCATGACACTTTTTGCTATTGTTATAGCACTTGCCACTTACTCTTCTTCAACATCATTGATCCCTTTGGCATTTATTGCCATTATCTATTTTTCTCTTGTCTATCTGGTATGGCCAATAGGCACACCATACTCAAAACAAGCATATGTAAGGCTTTTCATTGTATTAGGAATGGGGATGTTCTTACTTGCTATTGAAGTTTTGCTTGGTGAGACATGTCCTGTGAGCTCTTTTGCTGTTATTTATCCTTCATACAAAATAGCCATGTTTGATTCAATAATTGGGCTACTTTGTGAATACTTAGGTAAATTTTATACTGCCACTTTCATTCTTGGGTTTGGCTGCTACATTTTGTATCTTGGCTATAGTAAAAACCTAACCATAAATTCAAAAAGGACTGCCGTCTCGCGTCAGACCCTTAATTAGGCGTTAGAGGCAATAGAGAATAAGGAAGTTAAATGAATCAGTTAAGCTTGTTTTTTATAGAAACTTTTATCGGCATATTTGTAAGTGGCGTTGTCATTATTGCTTTATTGAAACCACTTAGAAAAATATTGATAGATATTTGTGGCAACGCTGAAAGAGCGGGGTTTTGGGTTGTATATTCAAATGTAATGCTTGTCATTGCTCCTCTTCTAACCATTATTATGTTTGGCAAATCTAACGCTTCATTAACTGCAGACTTTACTTTTTATAAAACAGCATTTGGTTGTTCACTTTTTGGGATTTTTTTCTCATTAGCAGCTATTGGCTTGCAAGTTAGTAAGTTCATCCCGAAAAATATAAACAAAAGCAACGCTGAAGATGAAAGCATCTAACAAGGAAAGTAAGCTTGCTCACTATCGTTCGCGGGGCTGCGCTACCGCGCTGCCCCTTATTTAAGCGTTAGGAGCAAAAATGGAAACCTTGAACCTTAAAGTGAAATTTAAAGATATATCAGTGTTCCTGATAAAAAATTCATGGCTCGGGTTTGCTTTAGGGTTAGGTATAGCTTTTTATCAGGGACATATTCGTTTCGATAATTTATTGCTTGTTTTACCACCTATGGTTGGATGCGTACTATTTGTGCTGCTATTTGTCTCAGCCTTAACATGTATGACATTAAGCAGAGACGGTATTAGATTCAAAAATTGGCGAGGCCGGGATATTTTTTGCGGCTGGGACACTAATTTAAGTGTAGATAAAAATGTAAAAGGTAACACAAACATTTATTCAATCACTGACTTAAATACCAACAAAACCTACAAAGTGCCCAAAATCGTATTTTCTTATGCTGAAACTAAAAAATTTGTAAATTCTTTCTCTCCCCAAAACCATCCTTTCAGAGAGCTTTGTTATGAAAGCTCCTAACGAAAACATCAAATTCACTCCAGCTGCAAAAAGCGCGCTTCCGTTGGGTCTGACGCTAACGCTTCGGCCTTTGTGTAAAACCTCATGCGACGAACCCGTTGCCAGGCAAATTTCGTGGTGCTAGTATCCGGCTAACTTCTTAGGGACGACCCGAAGATTTATTAACTGGTGGGGACGACCCCATTAAAAGGTGTCGTTATGGACTGGTTAATTCTTATCTTTGCTGGCTTACTCGAAGTCGTTTGGGCCGTCGGCCTCAAATAAACTCACGGATTTACTAAGCCGCTTCTCTCATTCATTACCATTGCTGCGATGGCTGCAAGCTTTTATTGCCTTAGTATCGCAATGCGCTCTCTACCTTTGAGTATTGCTTATGCTGTGTGGGTCGGTATCGGTATGGTGGGCGCTGTCGTTTTTGCCGTGGTCTTTCTCAAAGAGCCTTTGAATACGGTCAAAGTTATCAGCTTATTACTTATCATCACGGGTATTTTAGGCTTAAAGTTGTCATCAGCTTCATAATGACTGAATTATTTTCAGCGCTTTCCAATTTTACTGGGCGTCTATGAACATCAGCACGATATACGTGATTTTAGCTGCGTTTTTCTGGGGCCTCACAGGTGGTATTGCCGGGATGCTGATGGCTAATGGCTGGGATGCGTTATTGGTGTCTTTCTGCCGGGGTGCGATTGGCTTGCTGATCGTCCTGTTCTGGCTGGTAGTCAGCCAGCGAACCACGGAGTTGGCCAACCCTCGCTTGTGGTTCTGGTCGATCATCGCGGGTCTTGGCGTTGCCGGTAACTTCTCTTTTTATTTCATCAGCATTAATGAGGGCAGCATTGCGGTTGCCGCGACGTTGATGTATTGCGCGCCGATCTTTGTGTTTCTGCTGTCATTTGCCCTTAAGCTGGAAAAGTCGACCCGGATGAAATGGGCGGCGATTGTGGTTGTGATGCTGGGAATTGTATTACTGACACAGGTTTTTGATAGCCAAACCAGCAATATTACGCCCTTAGCCATCGGTGCAGGGTTGCTGGCCGGTCTGTCCTATGCCATTTTTATCTTTGGCTTTAAGTTCGCTGCGCCTCATGGCAGTCCACAGGCGATACTCTCCATTACTTTTCTGACCTTTGTGCTGGCGCTGGTAGCGCCTGTTCAACCTGATCAACTGAGCGCCGTTATCAGTTCAGCCGACTTGTTACTCTTTGTGATGCTCGGTGTTCTGGGGGCCGGTTTATCATTTGTGCTTTATATCAAAGGGCTTAGACATACGGCACCGGCTGTGGCTTCAATCATTGCCATGATCGAACCGGTGACAGCGGCGTTATTCGGGATAATGGTATTCAATGAGGCGCTGGCACCCTCACAGATTGTTGGAATGGGGCTGATATTATTGACCGTCACTGCTTTAAGTATTTATTCACGCCCCAAGCCAGCCAGGGACTTTGGCAAATAATTCACATTTGCGAGCCCGAGTCACTGTGCCAGCAATGTAGCGTTTCTCTCTCATTGCGCTTAAAACATTGTCAGAACAAATTTATGACTGAACCCAGATCTAATAATGCCGCGAAGCAGGAGGCAAATTTTAAGTCAGTCGCATAAAGTGATACGATATATCATTGTATTTTTTAGCTAGTTCAAACACTTTCGTCCATGACCCCAGTCGCTCACAAATATCAAAGGCAGGTTTATGCCTTGTTGCTGGTGCTGGTTGTGCTGCAATCAATCAGTCTGGCGCACGATGTAGAAGCACACCTGTTTGATGCGCCACTGATCACAGAGAGTTGCGAGTGTGAACTGGCTACTTTTAAGCATTTATTCTCATCTGCCCTCGCTAACAACACAGACGGCAGCTTTATTGTCTTCCAACTTTTATTGGCAACACCGGTTGCTGCCGATATCAGCCTTGAAGACGGTTTCCTCAATCACCAGGTGCGTGGCCCGCCTCATTTCTCTTTGAACTGATAACACTTTGATAGTCATTCAGCGTGCCGGACAGGCACGTGTCAGTTACAGGGAGAACCCTATGTTTGTTTCATTCAGAACCAGCGTGATGTTAGGCACGCTGGCATTGTTTCCTATGCACGTTGCTGCGGAGGACACTAACAGTGCCGATCAAAACACCCAGCCGGATAATGCCACAGCAGTTGCTGCTGCTGCACTTGATACCATCACCGTGACCGGAACGGCGAGAAAAGCCCGACCATTCAATGCCCCCGCGGATGTTGATGTGGTGGAGGGCAGAGAAAAAACAAAACACCAGACCGCTTCATTAGGCCAGACGCTTGATGCTTTGCCCGGTATCAGCAATATTGCTACCGGCAGCCAGACCGGCAAGCCAGTGATTCGCGGCCTCAGTGGTAACCGGGTGCGGGTAATGCAAAATGGTATTGGTGTCTACCATCAGCAATACGGTGTCCGTCACGCCCCCAATATTGAGCCCTTTCTGGCAGAGCGGGTTGAGGTCGTCAGAGGAGCATCGAGTATTCTTTACGGCTCCGACGCGATTGGCGGGGCAGTGAATGTGATTGCCAAGCCTGTACCGTTTGCATCACCCGGTGAGACAGAGCTGGGCGGTGCACTGACAGGCGGCTACAGCACTAATAATAATGAACGGATGGGTGGTCTGCGGCTGAATGCGGCCAATGATCAGTTCGGCTTCACCGGGGCTTTTCTGGGCCGTGATGGTGGCAATATCACCACGCCCAATGTTTCGACCTTTCCAGAGAGTGGCAGAGAAGGGGCCCCCAATTTTTCCGGCGAACTGGATCACACCGATTATGAACAGCGAAACGGTGAATTGGCATTCGGCTGGTTAGCCCCGTTTGGTAAGGTGACGGCGCGTTATCAGCATTGGGAAGATGACCATAACTATTTATTGCCCCCACCCATCAACTTGCCCAACGGCATTGGTATCGGCCAGAAGCTGGAAAACGATTTGTTTCAGATGGAAGCCATGATCGATCTGAAAGCCGGCTGGCATCTGGAGCCCAGCTTTACCTGGTCGAATAACAAGCGTCAATCCAATCCCGGCCCGCCACCAGCGGCGAATCGACCTAATGGCAGCACCCGCGAGTTTTTGCCAGAGGATATCGTTATCGACCTGGAACGCGACAGTTATACCGGGCGGCTGGAACTGGTTCATGAAAACATTAACAACTGGTTAAGTGGCCGCTGGGGTGTGGAAGTGGTTCGCGAAGAGCAGGTATCCCGAGGGGCGGTGGCGCTCTCACCGGGGGGAGAGATCGACAACTATTCCCTGTTTGGCTTTGAAGAGCTTGATTTTGGTGATTGGGTTGTCAATGCCGGACTGCGTTTCGACCGTCGTGAGCAGAAAGCGGATGCCGGGGAAACTTTCGATCAGAGTGTCATACCCACTGATGCCTCTCTGAGAGAGCAGAGCTACAGCGTTATCACGGGTTCTATTGGTGCCAGTTATCAGGTGACTGATAACCTGGTGGCCGCTGCGAATATCGGCCGAGGCTTTCGAGCGCCTGACATGTTCGAGTTATTCGTGAATGGTGTTCATGGCGGTGTCGCTGCAGTGCAGGTCGGTGACCCCACACTGGACGAGGAAACCTCGCTGAACACTGATTTATCGCTGCGCTGGAAATCAGAGCGATTGCAGGCCAAAGTCACGGTGTATCGCAACAAGATCAGCGACTACATATTCTTCGGTGACACCGGTACCACCAATGCGGGTGGCTTACCGATTCTGCAGGCTGATCAGGCCGATGCCACCCTTTACGGCACGGATTTGTCGGCGCATTACCAGGTGAATAAACTGCTGGCCTTGCATGGTAGCTACGAGATGGTGCGCGGTGATTTTGATCGGGGTGGCAACGATCTGCCTTTGCTTGCCGCAGATGAGGTAAGAGGGGGCTTCACCCTGACACCTGAATCGGCAGCGCTGTTGAAAGACCCGTATCTCACACTGGAAGTCATTCATAAGATGGACAAGGATGCTGCCGGTCGACTGGAACCTTTCAGTCAGTTTGATGACAGGCCTTTTGGCACCGCCTCAACCGATGATTACACCCTGGTCAACATTTATGCCGGGTTTGATCTGCCCTATGAGGCGAGTGGCGAGCATGGCCAGGTCAATCTTCGGGTCAATAACCTGTTTGATGAGGAGTACCGAGATTTTCTCGACACTTACAAAGGCTATGCACTGAGCCCGGGGCGTAATGTCACGGTTCAGATGACACTGCCGTTTTGAGCCTTATTAAAAGCTAGAAATCTTTAAACCATGCACGAGAAGGCAGGCCATGGCATTAGCTGATGTCATAGCGACGCCTATTGAATTGACGCTTTTACGCGGCAAAAAAATCGGCGCATTTGGCCCCGGGCGTGAACCACGCCCGGGGTTTTTTTATGCCTGTTCCTGCCTGTGTTTGGGAGGCTTGCCCGCGATTTCAGGGGGTGAATAAGCGATTTAACGTCACTGAACCATTCAATTTAAGCCCTGTCAGATGCTTTGATAAAGCCTAGCGCTGTGTTAGCTTTATCAGCTGTGTTGAAGTCAACGCTGCAAGAGGTGAGGGGCCTAGACAAGCAGCTTTCAGCCAAGAGAGAGAAACTTAACCAATATAACGAGAGAGGACAGGTGTTGCATGTCTAACCAAAACAACAAGACTTCCTTGCCGCACTGGGCAAGTATCCTCGGTGTTATCGCCATCATGCTGGGGGTCTTTTTGACCGCCGTGCATGGCAATGAAGCGATGAAACAGGCCGTGGTCACCCAGCATATGCCTGCTGACGGTGTGATGCCGCCGGCGGATTGCCCCGAGGAAGAGCTGGAAGAAGAGGGCATCAGCGTTGCTGAATGCGAGTATCTTATCGATCGAGTACAGGGCGTCGCGCTGGCGGCACCAGATTGGTTCCCCAATGCTCAGATGACATTGTCGATTATCGGTACCGTACTGGCATTTATTTCCATCATCATTGGTGGTGCGCTGGTGAATTACACACCGTGGGCTTCCAAAGCCGCAGTCACCGTATTCAGTGGTCTGGCAGCTGTCGACTTGCTGCAGTTTGCAGCGGTAGTCAATACCGGACCGACATTACGTGAGGTTTACCTGGGCGGCATTCTGCTCTGGTTTATTCTGCACCTGATGTTAGTGGTTGGCGCTCTGGCCGGTAGACATACCGAAGCAGAAGCCTAATCCCCTTACTACAACGAATATAAACGGAAGCTGTTATGCAAAGACAAGGTTTTAGTAGAACGGCGGTAATCCTGCACTGGTTGCTGGCTGTATCAATTTTCTTTTTGTTTATCTCAAGTTGGTGGATGATGGCATTACCCCTGCCATCGCCGGAATTGCAGTTCCGCGCGTTTCCATTCCAACTCCATAAAAACATCGGTCTGACGCTGGTGATTATCATCCTGATGCTGCTCTATGTCCGACTACGGCATCGACCGGCACCGGTTGATTCCCAGCATATGACCGGCTGGATGCACTGGATGGCGATTGCGGCACACGTGGCAATCTATGGTCTGGTTCTCGCAGTGTGTGTGACCGGTTATCTGTCATCAGCCCACACTCGCTGGGATACCGTTTTCTGGTGGAGCATCGAGTTCCCACGCATTGCTGCCCCTGACGAGGAAATGAACGAGTTCTGGGGTGAACTGCATACTTATGCAGCCTGGGCATTGCTGGGTATTATTGCCGTTCACGTGAGCGGTGCGATTTACCATGCCTTCCGCAGTGATGGCATTGTGCGTCGTATGCTGCGCTGGTAATAAAAGTCAGCAAGAAAGAAGAAAATGGGTCCTGCGGGGCCCATTTTTTTGTCTGCAATTTATCAATGACGCATAATTAACGTATGTCTAACCTGAATGATCCGCGCGTGTTTTTTGCTGCTGAACGGACACTATTGGCCTGGCAGCGTACGGGGCTGGTATTGATGGCTTTCGGTTTTATGATCGAGCGCGCTGATTTAATGATGAAAGCATTAGGGCAGTCATCAGTCTGGCCGCAAAATCTAGGCTTGTGGCTGGGTCTTGTGTTTATTGCTTTGGGCATAGCCAGCATCGTTATCGCCGTGCACCAGTTTCGGCGCATCCTCACAAGCTTGCAGCCGACAGAATTGCCACCTGGCTACCGTACAGGCCTAAGTCTGATATTGAATCTGGGCGTAGCTTTGGCCGGGCTGTTGCTGGCTGTAAGTGTGTTCCTGATGCGCTTTTAAGACTATGGCTTGCAGGTGTCAGCTTCTGCGCGGCATACTTGCTGACACCCACAACAAGGAGAAGCCATGACTATTTCATTAACCCCGCTGTTATCCCTGATTGCCGGTATTCTGGTGCTGATGGTGCCCCGCCTGCTGAACTATATCGTCGCGCTCTATCTCATCATTATCGGTTTAGTTGGACTGTTTGGCGCCAATCTCAATATCACGCCCTGAAGCAGCGCTTCTGACTGATTTAAACCAACGGGCAGATCGATGATCTGCCCGTTGCTGTTTTCTGGGATAATAAAGTAGTTTATGACTCTTTATTTTGTCTCATGAGTAACACCGATAATCCCGACGAAATCATTTGTGACTGCAGCGGCACCACCCGTGGCAAAATCCTCAGCCTGATTGAGCAGGGCGTGATTGACCCCGATAGCATTTCCCGTAAAACCGGGGCTTTGTCCGGCTGTGGTTCCTGTGAGTGGGATATTGAAGCCATCCTGGATGAGGCAATCGAAAACCTTTAATCCTGCTTGAGGTTCTCCAGATAGAGCACAGTGGCGCCCGCCACCGCCGCCGGAATCACCAGAAAGTTAATGATTGGAATCATGGTGGCCGCCATTGTTGCCATACCAAAACCCAAAGCCAGACCACGTTGCTGCTTCAGCGTTTTGCGCTGGGCATCGAATAACAGATTGTGGTTACCCATCGGATAATCATGGTAATCCAAAGCCAGAATCCAGCTTGAGAACAGTACCCATAACACCGGTGAAACGATGTTGATCACCGGAATCAATGACAGGATCAGCAGTGGGATCATCCAGATCAGCATATAACCCAGCTTTCTGATTTCATTGAAAATCATCCTGGGCGTGTCTTTGATGATCTGCCCCCAGGCCATTGAAGGCGGGGCCTGACCGGAGTGCCTGACTTCAACGGCTTCTGCCAGCGGACCATTAAACGGGGCAGCCAGGATATTGGCAATAATTGAGAAGGTAAAAAAGATAATCAGCGCTATCAATAAAAAGAAAATGGGCCACAATATCCACATCAAAGCGTTGGCCAGCCATTCTGGCAGCCATGTAGGCATCAGCGCATTCATCCATTGATCAAATCCACTGATACCGAACCATATCGCGCCGCTGAACAGCAACGTATTGATCAGCATCGGCAGATAAGCAAAGCGGCGGACGCCGGGTTGATTGATGAGGCTGAAACCCTGTAGCAGGTAACGCGCTCCTTTGATGATATTCTGCATTTTAGCCTCTGATCCCTTATGACTTATTGCTGGCTGGGGTGATAAAGACTTTCACCAGCCGGCAGTGTGCCGACTGGTGAGAACCTTATTCAGGGCAGGGTCACAAGTGTGGGCGGCTCCCAGCCTTCTTTGCGGTACTCGGCCACGACCGTGGTGTAAACACCGCCACGCACGTTGAAAATGCCGGTGACGCGCATAAAGCGCGGATCGGTTGCCGCTACCAGATCATTGAGCATGGTGTTGGTGACTTTCTCATGAAAAGCCCCTTCATCGCGGTAAGACCAGAGGTAAAGCTTGAATGATTTCAGCTCCACGCACTTTTCATCGGGGACATAATCGAGCTTGATCGTGGCAAAATCGGGCTGACCGGTCTTGGGACACAGGCAAGTGAATTCAGGTGATTCAATGTGAATGCTATAATCACGCTCCGGTGTTGCATTCGGAAAGGTTTCCAGTTGTTTGCTTGGTTGAGTTGACATGAACGCTCTCAGGTTTGAAAGTAAACGGTTAAACAGCAGCTATTATCTCTTAACTCAAAGATTAATTTAAGTGCTAGAAATCATTGTCCTTACACTCGTTATCGTGGTCGCGTTTATCGCCACCAGTTGGTATTCGCACCAGCGCAGCCAGGAGCGCGCCAAAGCTTTTGAGCGCGAACTGGAGATCGATGAAGCGCGCGACAACGAATCATTTGAACAGCGCTTTGACGCATTGTTTGACCAGGAGTTGCATCAGGGGGAAGACAATGAAGCTGATGCCGTCCGGGAGACTGATAGACCACCACAGGAACCAGATCTGTTTGATGACCAGGTTCATGAGCCGCAGCCCCAGGCTGAGCCTCAGTCCGCTGAAGACAGCGAAGTGGCTGACTGGGATATGGTGGTGGCATTCACCATTATGGCGCAGGAGGGTAAAGCCTTTACCGGCCGGGCAGTGAAGTCTGCTTTGGACAATCATGATCTGCATTTCGGTGATATGCAGATTTATCATAAATTTCATGCCGGCAGCCGCAAGCAGGTTTTATTCAGCGTTGCCAATATTCTGGATCCGGGCACGCTGTTACCAGACAAATTTGTGTCGATGAACACACCAGGGCTGTTAGTTTTCAGCCGTCTGCCGGGGCCGGTAAACGGACTGGCTTTGTTCGATGACCTGCTGGAAACAGCACAGGGCATGAATGATCAGTTAGGCGGCATACTCTGCGACGAGTCCCGTCAACCGCTCAGCGATGAAGCACTGGAAGCGATGCGCAGCAAAATTCTCAACTACCAGATGTCTGTCCAGGCAGAGAGCAATCAACATTCGAATGACTATTTCAACTGAGCTGGCGCGACGGGCAGCCACGCTGCGAGAGCAGATAAATCACTACAACTACCTCTATTATGTAGCTGATAACCCTGAAGTTCCTGATGCCGAATATGACCGGCTTTTCCGTGAGCTGCAGCAACTGGAGCAGAATAATCCTGAGCTGCTGAGTCCGGACTCTCCGACGCAGCGTGTCGGCGGTCAGCCGCTGGACAAGTTTGATGAGGTCGAACACGCTCTGCCTATGCTGTCGCTGGATAATGTGTTTGATGAGAAAGAACTCAGCGCTTTTGATAAAAGAGTGCGAGAGTGGCTTAACAGTGACCAGCCGCAAACCTATGCTGCTGAACCCAAGCTTGATGGTCTGGCAATCAGTATCCGTTATGAAAACGGGGTTTTAGTTCAGGCCGCCACCCGTGGCGATGGTGCCCGTGGTGAGGATGTCACCAGTAATGTCCGCACGATTCGTTCCGTGCCACTGAAATTACATGGTGAGGCGATACCCGCCGTGGTGGAAGTGCGTGGTGAAATTTTTATGCCCAAGGATGGCTTTGAAAAGCTCAATAAAAGCCAGCTGGAAAACAATAAAAAAGTCTTCGTCAATCCCCGTAACGCCGCTGCAGGCTCCTTGCGCCAGCTGAACTCAAAGATCACCGCCAGCCGGCCACTGGAGATTTATTGCTATGGCATTGGTTACCTTGAAGGGATGGAAAGACCCGAAAGCCACAGCCAGGCGATGCAGCAAATTGCCGATTGGGGCTGCCGGATTTCACCGGAATTGCAGACCCTGACCGGGCTGGAAGCCTGTTATGACTACATTCAGCAACTGGCTGAGCGTCGTGACAGCCTGTCCTATGATATCGACGGTGTGGTGTTCAAAATCGACGATACTGCACTGCAGGACAGACTGGGCTTTGTGTCACGGGCGCCGCGCTGGGCGATTGCCTATAAATTCCCGGCCCAGGAAGAAATGACGACGGTCGAGGATATTGAAATCCAGGTTGGCCGTACCGGTGCTTTGACCCCGGTGGCCCGCCTCAAGCCGGTCTTTGTCGGCGGCGTGACTGTGTCCAATGCCACCCTGCACAATGAAGATGAGATCCGCCGCAAGGATGTGCGTATCGGTGACACTGTGATTGTGCGCCGTGCCGGCGATGTGATTCCCGAGGTCGTAAAGGTTATTACGAGTAAACGGCCTGATACCGTGCGTGAATTTGAAATGCCCCGGCAGTGTCCGGTCTGTGGTTCAGATGTCGAACGCGAGGAAGGCGAAGCGGTATCACGCTGCAGCGGCGGTCTGTTCTGTGGTGCCCAGCGTAAAGAGGCGATAAAACATTTTGCCTCGCGCAAGGCACTGGATATCGATGGTCTCGGCGATAAACTGGTTGAGCAACTGGTCGATGCCGAGCTGATTAAAGATGTGGCCGATCTGTTCAAACTGACTGCTGAAGAAATCGCCGGTCTGGATCGCATGGGTAAAAAATCGGCCGAGAATCTGGTTAACGCGCTGCAGGCAGCCAAAGAGACGCGCTTGCCACGCTTTCTTTATGCACTGGGTATTCGCGAGGTGGGGGAGGCAACCGCCCGATCATTAGCTCTGAATTACCCGGATTTGGATTCGTTGATGCAGGCCCGCGCTGATAGTCTGATCGAAATTGAAGATGTTGGCCCGGTTGTGGCACACCATATTGAAACCTTTTTCCAGCAGTCTCATAACCGCGAAGTGATAGAGCGCCTGCTGGCGGTGGGCATCAACTGGCCCAGAGAAGAGCGGGCCCAGGTCAATGCTGCAGTCAGTGGTAAGACCATCGTGCTTACCGGCACGCTGGAACAAATGTCACGCAGTGAAGCCAAGGAAAAGCTGCTGGCATTGGGCGCCAAGGTCTCCGGCAGCGTCTCCAAAAAAACCGACTATGTGGTGACAGGAGCGGATGCCGGTTCCAAACTGACTAAAGCAGAATCACTGGGCATTGAAGTGGTCGGAGAAGACACGCTGATGCAATGGTTAACACAGGAATAATGTATGACAGCAATTGCTGAAGCTATCAAGAAAGTCGCGACCGGCCCCCATCTGAGTAAAGATCTGAGTCGTGAAGAGGCCTATGCCGCGACCATGGAAATTTTGTCCGGTGAGGCCGAGCCGGTGCGGGCGGCGATTTTCTTTATTGCCATGCGCATGAAGCGTGAAACCAATGACGAAAACCTGGGGATTCTGCAGGCCCTGCAGGCCGTGACGCAGCAACAACAGGCTGATGTCGATGATTTGCTGATCTTTGCCGATCCCTACAATGGCTTTAACCGCCATTGCCCGCTGACTGTATTTCTGCCCGCCGTGCTGGCCGCCGCTGGATTGCCCAGCGTATCTCAGGGTGTGTTTGAAATGGGGCCCAAATTCGGCGTCACCCATGCCCAGGTTTTGAAGTTGGCAGGCTATCCTTACCAGCAATCAGTCGAACAGGGGCGAGTCGCCATAGAAGACAAAACCATCGGCTGGGCCTATCTGGATCAGTCACAGGCCAGTCCCGATGTGTATGCGCTGCAGGAACTACGCACGCAAATGATTAAACGCCCCAGCCTGGCCACACTGGAAAAAATGCTGATGCCCATTAAAGCCACGGCCAGAACCCATCTGGCTATCGGCTTTGTGCATAAAGAGTACCCGGCTATCCTTTCCTGGCTGGCGGCCGAGTTTGGCTATCACAGTGCTTTTATTGCCCGTGGACTGGAAGGGGGCATCGTGCCTACCTTGCGTGACAGCTCCAATAATCACCGGATGTTGCATGGCGAAATGCAGTCCTGCCCACTGGATCCCACTGATTTTGGCATTGAGCAGGATACCCGCGGTGTTAAAATTGACGACGGCGTGACTGCAGAACGCACCCTGGAAGAAGGCATGCAGGCTTTGTCAGGCCAGCGCGGCCCGGCTTATGACAGCCTGGTATTCGGTGCGGCGATTGCACTGTGGCACACCGGCCTGCAGCCATCACAGCAACAGGCCGCCGATCATGTCCGTGAGACGATCAACAGCGGTAAAGCCAAAGCACATTTTGAGGCAGCAATTCAATCATGATTTATCAACACACCCTGACTTACAGCAATAATGGTCGCAGCACCAGCAATATCACCCGTGATGTGCAGCAACTGGTGGCAGAGTCGGGTATTCAGACCGGCACCTGTCATGTTTTTGTCCAGCACACCAGTGCTTCATTGATGCTGTGTGAGAATGCCGATCCTGATGTTCGCCATGATCTGGAAACCTTTATGCAGCACATCGTACCCGACGGTGACCCGATGTTTCGTCATCAGGACGAGGGGCCGGATGATATGAGTGCTCACGTTCGTACCGTGCTGACCAACCCTGATCTGACTATGCCGGTGAGCCAGGGACAATGTGACCTTGGCGTCTGGCAGGGCGTCTACCTGTGGGAGCACCGGACGCATCCGCAGCGACGCCGGGTTATTGTCACTGTGCAGGGCGAATAAGATGAGCGAATTCGACCACGAGCAGCAGGATCAGGCAGCCGAAGATTTTGATCTGCAGAAAAGCAAAACCCAGATCAAAAAGGAGTTACAGGCGCTTCGCGACCTTGGACGCAAACTGATGGATTTGCCACAGCGGGATTTACTCAAACTGGACTTGCCGGAGGACATTTACGAGGCCGTCACTGAAGGCCAGTCGATGAGTAAAGGCGCGCTCAAGCGTCAGACCGGTTTTATCGGAGGCCTGCTGGCCGAGGCAGATCATGAGGCGATTGAACGCAGGCTGACACAACTGGGACAGCCACATCAGGGGCAGGTTAAAGCGTTCCATCAATTGGAAAACTGGCGCGATCGCCTGCTCTCAGGTGATGATGCCGTCTATGGCGAATTGATTGCCGAGTTTGAAGAATTTGATGTCCAGCATGTGCGCCAACTGCTGCGCAATGCCGCACGTGAAGCACAACAGAACAAACCACCCAAATCAGCGCGGCTGGTATTCCAGTATCTGCAGCAATTACAGCAAAATCAGTGACGCGGTAATTCAATCACAAAACTGGCGCCGCCCAGGTGGCCACGCTCAAGCTGGATATTACCCTCGTAGGCCACAATGATATCGCTGACAATGGCCAGCCCCAGGCCCTGACCTTCGGCCTGGGTATCAATACGGTGGCCGCGTTTAATCACAAAGCTTTCCGCCCTAGCCGGAATGCCGCTGCCATCATCATCCACCCGGATTTTCACGGTATCGTTGCGGCTGGTGACAATGACGTGCACTTGTTGGTGACAGTATTTGTAGGCGTTTTCCAGCAGATTGCCCAGCAGTTCGTACATATCACCTTCATCAGCATGAATAAACGCATCACGCTCAATTTCACACTGGCAGCGGATCGCCTTGTTCTGATACACCTTGTCCAGGCTGCCGATGATTTTATGAATGATTTCACCCAGCGATACCGGTGCCAGCAGGCTGCTTTTGCCCTCGGTGGAGGCCCGTTGTAACTGGTAATCAACTAGCGTGCTGATCCGATCCAGCTGTTCATAGCCGGTATCACGCAGGGTTGTGACATCACGGCTGTTTTCCAGCTCGCCACGAAATACCGACAAGGGTGTTTTCAGACTATGCGCCAGATCGGCCAGCGAGTTTTTATAGCGCTGGCGGCGCGATTCCTCGTGATCGAGCAGGGCATTAATGCGGTGAGTCAGTTGCTGTAATTCCAGTGGATACTGATCGTTGAGACGCCGGTGTTCACCGGTTTCAATGGCATGCAGATCAACGGCGGCATCATGCAGCGGACGCAGGCTCCAGCGCAGAATCAGCCACTGGGCAATCAGCAACATCAGACCGGTGCCACCCAGCCAATACCAGAGACTGCGCTGAAAACCGGCAGTTTGTTCACGCAGGGTCTGCATATCTTCGGCGACATTGATGGTGTAATGAATTTCCTCGCCGTTGTCGGCCTCCCAGACAATGCCGAAAGCCAGGTTCTGCAGGGTCAGGCCGGTTTCCATTTCCACTTCGTGGTATTCCTCATTGGAAGGGCCGGGATCAAAAGGCAGCGCGAGGAAATGGCCGATGGCTGACGGCGATTGCCAGACCAGTTGCCCCTCGCTGGTGATCTGCGCATAAAGACCGGAGTTGGGAATGGAAAACTTGGGCTCTGCCAGATCGCTGGACATCACCAGATTGCCATCATCTCTGAGCTCTGCTGCGGTCAGCAAAGTATAAACATAGTTTTTCAGGCGCTTGCGCTGCTCGGATTCAGCGCTGCTTTCAAAAGCGCTGTTGAGGCTCAGTGCCGACAGCCCCAGAAAAGCAGTCAGCACCAGACTGACAGCGATCAGCAGACGGTTGGATAAAGAGAGCTTAACGACTTTCACGAGGCAGGTTGAGTCGGTAACCGCGGCCGCGCAGGGTTTCAATCGGGTTAATCTGTTTATCCGGGTCGAGTTTGCTGCGCAGGCGTTTGACAAAGACCTCTATCACATTGCTGTCGCGATCCTGGTCCTGCTCATAGATATGATCGGTCAGCTCGGTTTTGGAAATGACTTCACCAGCGTGTAGCAGCAAGTAGTGCAGCAGGCGGTATTCATAGGCGGTCAGTTCAATTTTCTGATCATGACGGGTCACCTGCTGGGTACTGGGGTTCAGGCTGATAGGGCCGCAGCTCAGGGTAGGATTAGCCCAGCCGGATGCGCGCCGTGACAGGGCATTGAGTCTAGCCAGTAATTCTTCGATGTGAAACGGTTTGACCAGGTAATCATCGGCACCGGACTCCAGTCCTTCAACTTTGTCCTGCCAGCGGCCACGGGCGGTCAGGATCAGAATAGGGTAGTCAAAGCCTTGCTGGCGTAGTTGCTGAATGACCTCGATGCCGGACAATTTGGGCAGCCCCAGGTCAATAATGGCAACATCATAGGGATATTCCGAGCCCATATACAGGCCTTCTTCGCCATCGGCGACCGGGTCGACTGTAAAATGATGGGTCTTGAGTTGGGCAGAAATCTGCTCGCGCAGGTGGACTTCATCTTCAATCAATAATACCCGCATGATTGATCAGGGCGCCGCGTGACCGGTGTCACGGTTGAATTTGTGCACTTTCACCTTGCCGTTATTGTGCAGTACTTTTACCCGGAAGATAATGTTGTTGTCATGTTGTTGTTCATCCACCGACAGGATTTTTCCGCCTGTTTCAATTTTGGCGAGTTCGGCTGCCGTGTGCTTGGTCAACGGCAGGGCAATTTCATTGATACTGTTGCCGGGCTGTTGTTCATAAGGAATTTCCTCGTCAGCCATCACCGGCAGGCCCAGCAGTAACAAACTCAGCAACAGATAATGAAATTTAAACATGTGTCCAACCTTGGGCGCTTGTTGTCTCAGCATTCACCGCAAGTCGTCCCGGGCGGTGTTGATTTATTGATGTCATCCTACATGATCGCAATAGTAGTTTTAACAAGTTATGGTGTTAAAGCAAGCCCTGATACCGCTTGGGCATCAGGGCTTTTGAAGCTTATTTGGCTTTGTCAGGCTTAACCGCGTCGATTGCGCCATCGGCCCGGGCCTTGAGATAACTATAGATGTTATCGCGGCCATCCATTACTGTCTGGTTAGCTTTCCAAGCCGGCATCATGCCAATCTGGCCGGTTTTACCCTCGGCAACGGTGGTCATGAACTCTTCATAGGTAATGGTGTTAAGGCTCTGAGCCAGGTTGGGCCCTGCCAGTCCCTGACCATAGGTGCCATGACAACGGGCGCACCAGTTACGGTAGAGTTTGAAGCCTTTATAGGTCTGACTGTCGAGCTGATTGCCATTTGTCACAGTGTAGGGCTGTGGATCAGCCTGAGCGGGTATCGCCGCCCAGTATGAGAAAGTCAAAGCCAAGGTCATGATAATCATCAGTTTTTTCATGACAAAACCCTCAATAATATCGACGCTGACGCGGCTGAACATGGACATCGACCGGAATAAACTTGCCCGGGTGATGGTCCATCACGGTGGTGTAGTGTTTACCATGATAACGATAAGCGACTTCATAGCCATCAATGCGTTGTTCCTGGTAGCTTCGTTCCACCACACGGCATTGTTGCTGATAACCATAATCACTGTCACGGTGACGAGCACCGACATCGCGTCCTACTGAACCGCCGAGCAGGGTGCCGGCAATGGTCATCGCTGTCTTGCCACTGCCGCCGCCAAACTGGTTACCGATGACGCCACCGATCAGGCCTCCGGCAATGGTACTGGTGTAGGATTTATGGTCATTTTGATAGCGGCGTGGTTCATCCCAGCATTCGCGCTGGGGACTGGTGACGGTGACACTGCGGTATATCGGTGCCACGTGCGTCACTTTTGCCTGGTCGCCACGCTCATAATGTTGACCGCTGTAACTATATCGACGATCGTGGTCGGCCATCACGCTGGCAGATGCCAGGGTCAGTGCGCTAAAAATGCTTAAAGTTTTAATAACGCTTTTCATGACAGCACTCCTCTTTTGTAGGCTGTTGCAGGCAGATTAGCAAAGCAAAACTGAACCAAAACTGAATCGAACAAAGTGCGCGATGGCGTTTTTTGATCAAAGCGTGATGGATTTCACATGGAGAATTGGATCACATATGTTTTACTTTGCTGCACTGTGAGGCAGTGTCCATGAGCACAGTGTTACCAGGAGCAAGATTGAACACAGCAAACAACATATACAGGGATGAGATGCGGGCCGATACCGACTCGGTAAAGGCCATGTGTTTGCAAATCCTGATACAACAAGGCCTGACAGCTATCCTGACTAACCTTGTTATCACTGCGCTGACGGCAGCTGTTCTCTACCCGCAGGTGAGCCAGACATTTGTGTTGAGCTGGTTTTTTGTTGCCATGATGGTGAACGGCAGTCGGCTTTTTCTGTGGCGGTCATTGCGACGCCAACTCACTGAAATACCATCTATGACAGCGCTGCGCCAGTATGAAAATAGTTATGCTGCCGCTTTATTTGTCAGCGGCGCCACCTGGGGCGCCCTGGCGCTGGTTTTTAGCAATCAGCTGCCAATGACGCAACAAATCGCCATACCGTTGATTCTTGCAGGCATGTCTGCCGGTGCGGTGTTTTCTCATCTGAGCAGCCTGCGTAGTTTCTGTGCTTTTGTCTGGCCCATGATTTTGCCGGTCAGTGTCAGTCTGTTTTTAGCCGGTCTTGAGATTGTCGCCCTCACTACTGTGGTTTATTTAGTGGCCATCACCATTCTCAGCCGAAATCTGAACAAGAAAATGCTGGAAAGCCTGTTACTGAGAAATGAGAATCAGGCACTGGTTAATCATCTTTCAGAGATTAACCAGGCTCAGTCAGCGTTGTTGCAGGAGCTGCAGGCAAAGGAAACTTTCTTACTCCACACCTTTGAAGATGCCGGTGTGCCCATGCTGTTGATAGATAAGGAGCTGCAAATCCTTGATGTCAATAAATCAGGCTGTGTGCTTTTCGGTTATGACAAGGCAGCTTTGCAACAACAGCGCATTGTCGACTTACTTCACCCTGACGATGCCTCTGATATCAGCCCACAGTTTGACAAGTTAATGCAGGGCGATATTGAACAATATCGAGTTACCCGACGTTGTCTTGGAGAGCAGGGTAAAACTTTATGGCTTAACGCCACCATATCGGCAGTCAGGAATCATAAAGGTGAGATCGATTATGTAGTGATTCAGGCGCAGGACATCACCGAACAGTATTTGCTCAGTGAAGATCTCAACTATCAGTCTTTGCATGATGCTATGACCGGCCTGCCTAACCGGCGAGCACTGGAAAAACAGTTGCAACACATGCTGGCACAGCCGACTGAACAAGCGCATGCTTTTTGTTATCTGGATCTGGATCAATTCAAGGTGATTAATGACACTTGCGGTCATATCGCCGGCGATGCGTTGTTGAAACAGATGACTGCGCTGTTGCAGGTCGATCTTCATGAGCATGACTTTGTCGCGCGCTTCAGCGGCGATGAATTCGCTATTTTACTGGCCAGTTGTTCGCAGCAGCAGGCCTGCCAGCGGCTGGAACAATTGCTGGCACGGATCCGTGATTTTGATTTTGTTTATGAGGGCTACAGTTTTAAGGTCAGCGCTTGTGTCGGCCTGGTTATGTTTGATCATCACAGTACCATTGTGGAATTACTGAAACAGGCTGACAGCGCCTGCTATGCGGCTAAAGAAGCCGGACGCGATCGGTTTCATCTGTTCAGTGAGACCGATACCGAACTGGTTCAGCGCAATGGTGAGATGCGCTGGGTTACCCGCATTCAGCAGGCACTGAATGACAACAGAATGGTGCTCTACAGTCAGCCCATCGTGCCATCATTAAGCCACAAAACCAGTCTGCCCCATGTCGAGTTATTAATCCGTATGCTGGACGATGACGGCAGCATTATTTCACCGGGTGAGTTCCTGCCGGCAGCCGAACGCTACAACCTGGTTGCAGCCATCGATATGTGGACGGTTGAACATGTGCTGTTACAACTCCAGCAGGCACGCGAGCAGGGCCGTGATATCCACGGCATCTACGGTATCAATTTATCAGGGCAGTCGCTGGGCGATGCGCGCTTTTATAAACGCATTATCAGCCTGATCAAAGCTGCCGGGCTCACAGACTCCAGGGCGGTGCTTTGTTTTGAAGTCACCGAAACCGCGGCTATCACCAATATGCGTTCAGCGCTGCATTTTATTAACGAGTTGCGCCAGATTGGTTGCCTGATTGCTCTGGACGACTTCGGCAGCGGTCTGTCTTCCTTTGCTTATCTCAAGCAGATGCCAATTGATTACCTTAAAATCGACGGCATGTTCGTCAATGACTGCGTACACAACTCGGTCAACCTGGAAATCGTTAACTCCATCAACGGTATCGGCCAGGTTCTGGGGCTGAAAACCGTCGCCGAGTTTGTTGAAGATGAGTCAACCCTGATCACGATGAAACATCTGGGCGTGGATTTTGTTCAGGGCTTTCGAATTGGCAAGCCCCAGCCTTGGGAAATTTAATTCAGCACTGCTGCCACTGTTTCTCCAGACGTTTACCACTGACCGGGTAGGCGGCTTTCAACTCCTGGGCAAAGACCGAAATCCGAAATTCTTCCAGCATCCAGCGATACTCGTGAAACGCCGCGGTCTCGATTTTATTCACCTTATCGGTAAATTTGAGCCAGTGTGGTCGGATTTCTGACATGCGCTGCTTGTCCTTGGCGGGGTCGGTCAGCAGCTTATCCAGTCGCAGCCCGGCGCCCTGACAATAAACCGGCAGCCGTTTCAATGCGCTATCCGGGGTGTCATGCACAAAGCCTTGATAGATAAGAAACTGGAGCTGTTCGCGGATATCGTTAACGGCATTGAGTGCCGCCAGCGGCATATTGCCACCCAGCCGTTTGGCAATGGCATGATATTCAGCCAGCGGGGCGGCGATACTCTGTGCCAGCTCGGAAGCAATTTTGATGAGTTCACCACGACGCTCGCTGAGCCTTTGTTCGAATTGCTCGCGGCTGCGAATTTCCGGCTGATCCAGAATAAAACAGCGGTCGAAGGCGACATCAATGAGATCGGTTTTAAGTTGCTCGCAGGGTGTCAGTTTGCTGTCCGCATTCTCTTTGTATGGCGAGGGCGGCACATTGGCATAGTGCAGACACATCTGCTTAATGCCGGGCAGGTTTTTATGCAGATATTTGACTGCATCAGACTGGGCCAGCATAAACAGGCGACGCAAGCCATCCGCTGTCAGTTGCCTGGCCTGGGCCGGGGTATCCATCAGCGTTAAATCAACCGAGTCTCCCTTATCGACCAGTGCCGGGTAGGCAGTCATTTCCAAGCCATTCTGCTCCAGCGTGACCAGCTCTGGTAATTCGTCAAATGACCAACTGCTGAGTCCGGTTTTTTCATAATCACTGTCCGGAATCTGGCGGAAACTCGCAGCTGCCTCGCGTGCCCAGTCTTCTTTGAGCCTGTCCAGATCACGACTCTCATCGAGTAACTTGCCGTCATCATCCACCAGTTTGAAGTTCATCTGCAGATACAGGGGCAGATCTTCGGTGCGCCAGTCATCTTCACTGATCTCAATGCCGTTCAGACGTCGCAGCCTCTCACTCAGCGCGGGCAGCAGGGCACCATCCTCGGGTGACAGGTCCCGCAGGCAGTCATCAGCATACTGAGGCACCGGAATAAAATGGCGGCGCAGCGATTTAGGCAGGGCTTTGAGCAGGAAAATGACCTTATCCCTAAGCAGCCCAGGCACCAGCCAGTCATAACGATCCTGGCTTGTCTGGTTGAGCAGAGACAATGGAATAGTCTGGGTAATACCGTCATGCTGCTTGCCCGGCTCGAAATTGTATTCGAGCTTGAGTGGTACCCGGTTGACCAGCATTTGATCGGGATAATAATCCGCCGTGACCTGTTCCGCCTGATGCTGCATCAGTTGCTCTTTGCTCAGAAATAACAGTTTGGGATTGTCCTTTTCCGCCTTTTTGCGCCATTTTTCAAAACCGGCACCGTTGATGATGTCGTGTGGGACACGCTCGCGGTAAAAGTCGAACAGGATCTCTTCATCGACCAGTACATCGCGGCGACGGGATTTTTGCTCCAGCAGTTCGACTTCACGGATCAACTGCTGATTATGGCGGAAAAATGGTGCGCGACAGTGCCAGTCACCATTGACCAGGGCTTCACGGATAAAAATTTGATTAGCCAGATCCCGATCCAGCGGGCCATAGTGCACCCGGCGGCGATTGACAATAGGCAGGCCATACAACGATACCGACTCGAAAGCGACCACCTGGGCCGGCTTCTTTTCCCAGTGTGGGTCGCTGTACTGGCGTTTTACCAAGTCACCGGCAATGGGTTCAATCCATTCCGGTTCAATCTTGGCATTGACCCGGGCATAGAGCTTGCCGGTTTCGACCAGTTCCGCCGCCATCAGCCATTTGGGGCCTTTTTTATGCAGTGCCGAACCGGGAAAGATGCCCAGTTTCAGGTTACGCGCGCCGGTATATTCAAAGCGGTCGGTTTTCATCGCGGTATGACTGAGCAGACCACTCAACAATGCCTGGTGGATGCTGTCATACGCGGCTTCCTGACTGTTGAATTTAAGCTTAAGCTCAGATAACTGGATCTTTAACTGACGGTGTATATCGTGCCATTCACGTAAACGCAGGAATGACAGGAAGTGTTCCTTGCAGTATTTGCGCAGCTTGTTCTGACTCAGGTGTTTTTTCTTATCGTGGTAGAGATTCCACAGCTTGATGAAGCCCAGAAAATCGGAGCGTTCGTCCTTGTATTTACTGTGCGCTTCGTCGGCGGCCTGCTGTTTATCCATGGGCCTTTCTCGCGGATCCTGAATGCTCAGGGCACTGGCAATAATCAGCACTTCACTCAGGCTGCCCATTTCCCCGGCTTTGAGCAACATCCGCGCAATACGCGGATCAATCGGCAATTTGGATAACTGACGCCCGGTTTCAGTAATACGCCGCTGGCGGTTAACCGCACCCAACTCATCCAGCAGGCGGTAACCATCATTGATCATTTTCTGCGGCGGTGGGTTGATAAACGGAAACTTGGCCGGATCGCCCAGTTTCAACGCGGACATCTGCAGAATCACGGACGCCAGGTTGGTCCGCAGGATTTCAGGGTCGGTGAAGGCCGGCCGGTTATTAAAATCCTCTTCATCATAGAGACGAATACAGATACCGGCCGCGACCCGGCCGCAACGACCGGCGCGCTGATTGGCACTGGACTGCGAGACCTTTTCTATTGGCAGCCGCTGCACTTTATTACGAACACTATAGCGGCTGATGCGGGCATTACCCGGATCGACGACATAACGGATACCAGGCACGGTCAGCGAGGTTTCAGCGACGTTGGTGGCCAGTACAATGCGGCGCTGACCGCCAGTTTTAAATACGCGGTTCTGCTCAGCAGCCGACTGACGGGCGAACAAAGGCAGGATTTCCGTCTGCGGTGGGTGATGTTTACGCAAAGCTTCCGACACATCACGGATATCTCGTTCACCGGCGAGGAAAATCAATACATCACCGGGCCCTTCCCGGCACAGTTCATCGACTGCCGCCACAATGCCCGACACCATATCGTAGTCGGGTGATTCTTCATCCGGCGTCTGTAGCGGGCGGTAGCGCACATCCACCGGGTACGTCCGACCACTGACTTCGATGACCGGAGCCTTATCAAAGTGTTTGGAGAACCGTTCGGTATCAATGGTCGCCGAGGTGATGATGACTTTCAGATCGGGACGCTTGGGTAACAGCTGCTTGATATAACCCAGCAAAAAGTCGATGTTGAGGCTGCGCTCATGGGCTTCGTCAATAATCAACGTGTCATATTGATTCAGGAACCGGTCGTTCTGGGTCTCTGCCAGCAAAATACCATCGGTCATCAGCTTGACGTAGCTGCGATCGGCGTTGACCTGATCATGAAACCGCACCTTGTAACCGACCGTCTGGCCGATTTCTGACTCCAGTTCCTCGGCGATACGGGTGGCGACGGTGCGGGCTGCAATTCTGCGAGGCTGGGTGTGGCCTATCAGCCCCGTTACACCACGGCCCAGCTCCAGGCAGATTTTAGGTAACTGGGTGGTTTTACCCGAACCGGTTTCACCACAGAGAATGATGACCTGGTTATCTGCAATCGCCTGTTTGACTTCCTGACGCCGCTCAATGACGGGCAGATCAGCATCAAATTTTGGCTTGGGAATGTTTTGGCGGCGCTGTTCAGCGCGATTAACCGACGCCATGACCTGCTGAGCCAAATTAGCCAGGGCTTTGTCACCCTGGTCTTTTTTCAGCTTGTGCCAGCGCCGGGTGAGGCGATGACGATCAGCCAGCATGGTGGATTGCAGCAAGTTTTGCAGATCGGGCTTGGGATTACTCACGAGGGAATCAGGCAAAAAGCAGTATTTTACATTGTTCGGAGCCGG
Source organism: uncultured Methylophaga sp. (assembly GCF_947259025.1). GTDB lineage: Bacteria > Pseudomonadota > Gammaproteobacteria > Nitrosococcales > Methylophagaceae > Methylophaga. The sequence continues at coordinate 503,615 of NZ_CAMYKO010000005.1, read as the reverse complement.
CACGCAGCGGAAACCGTGCTGGGAGAGGAGATGGATCACGCCGGCAGAAACAACACAGCCCCGGAAAAACCGGGGCTGTTGTTAAGAGAGATAGCTGTTTGTTTATCAGCAACCGCTGTTGTTGACCTCGCCGTCAGGCATGGTGGTGTTGCAATATAAAATGCCACGCAGCTGGGCATTTTCAAGGTTTGCACCGCTCAGATCGGCATCGGTGAGGTCGGCGAAAATTAACTGCGTTCCGGTAAGGTTGGCATTTTTGAGGTTGGCGCCGTTCAGCTCAGCGTAGTCCATCAGAGAATTAGAGATATTGGCACCCTCGAGATTGGCACCTTGCATACGGGAGTGGGTGAACCAGACGCCAACCAGTTTGGCGTTGCTTAAGTCGATGCCTTTAAGATTGGCTTCACTCATATCAGCACCGCTTAAATCCTGGCCACTGAGCTCGGCTTCGCTCAGATTGCAGAAATTACATTGTCGCGTTTCAAGCAAACGATCAAGATAGACTTTTTCGTAGGCTGCGGCGCTGCCAACAGTCATTAAACCGGCAATTAAAAGGGCTTTTTTCATCATTTGCTCCTGCTACTCCGCTGTAGGCCACTGCCCGTGGAAAAACTGTTGCTGTAATGGACGGCGCTCACGAGGCTTTAGTTCCCGCTCCATCTGCTCTTCAGTGAGGTTGTCGAGTGGCGCTGGGTGGCCAATGGCAATCATCGACCACAGCTTGATATGGTCGGGAATATCGAAGGCTTCACGCATCTTGTCCGGGTCATAGCCACCCATCTGGTGACTGACTAGCCCCATGGCGGTTGCCTGCAGGCAGAGGCTGAGATTAGCCGCACCGGTATCGTGGCCGACCCAGGGGTTGCTTTTGTCTTTTTCACGGAAACCGGTGGCAGAGGCAGCAAGAATCAATAGAGGCGCATCTTTTGCCCAGGTCTGGTTGCCTGGTGCTAGGGAAGCGAACGCCTTATCCCAGGCCGCTTTGTCGGTGAATTTGTTGCACAGCAGATAGCGCCAGGGTTCTTCACCGGAGCAGGAGGGTGCCCAGCGTGCGGCTTCGGTTAACGAGATAATCTGCTCTTCACTGACGGCGATATCCGGATCGATAGCCCGGCCGCTCCAGCGTTCTGCCAAAAGATCGTGAATGGGTTGTTCGGTATCTGCCGGTTTTTGAATCATGTTTTACCTTGGTAACTGAATCGAAGGGTCTTTGGACTGACGATAGAAACCGCCGATATTGCCGATGACCTGCACCAGATCGGAATGGGTTCTGGCGGCAATATCTTCCAGCATGGCTTTGCGTTCAGCGCGTTCCTGGCCGCTGATTCGGACTTTAATCAGCTCGTGGTGGTCCAGCGCATTGTCGATTTCAGCCAGCACTGAATCGGTAAGGCCGCTGTTACCGACCATGACCACTGGTTTTAGCGAATGCGCCAGCCCTTTGAGATAGCGCTTTTGTTTATCCGTCACTGCCATGAATTGCATTACCTGTTTAAAATAGATGGAGTATAACAGGAACCCAATATGGCAAAACAACACAAGTTCACGGTCACAGCGGCGCGCGGCATGCTGGACTTACTGGCCGACGAACTCAGACAGCTCGGTCTTAAAAAATTCAAACAGGAACAGGGTAATATCCGCTTTAGCGGCACGCTGGAAGACGCCTATAAAGTGTGTCTCTGGTCGCGCGTTGCGATCCGGGTGTTAATGCCTATCGCCCATATCGCTGCCGAAACGCCTGAGCAGCTTTATGAAGGCGTGAGCGCGATGCCCTGGGAAGACCATATGGAAGCCGAGGATGGCACGCTGGCGGTCGATTTCAACAGCTTCCGTTCCAAAATCAAACACAGTCAGTTTGGTGCTCAGAAAGTGAAAGATGCCATTGTCGATCGCTTTCGTGCTGCGACCGGCTTAAGGCCCTCGGTGGATTTGTACCAGCCTGATCTCCGTATCAATGTTTATTTACGCCACAATCAGGCCACAGTCAGTATCGATCTGTCCGGTGAAAGCCTACACCGTCGCAGTTACCGGGCCCGTAATACCGAAGCGCCGCTAAAAGAAAACCTGGCCGCAGCGATTCTACTCAGCGCCGAATGGCAAAAATTATCTCGCCAGGGCTGGTCGATGATTGATCCGATGTGCGGTTCCGGCACGTTTCTGATCGAAGCCGCCATGATCGCCGCCGATATCGCCCCCGGTATGCTGCGCGACTACTTCGGTTTCAGCTACTGGAAGCAGCATGATAAGGAAGCCTGGAAACGCCTCAAGGCCGATGCCGAGCGCCGCCGCCAGGCCGGACTGTCGCGGTTGCCGCTGATTTGTGGTGGTGATGCTGATCCGCGTGCGGCAGAAGCCGCTCGGGCCAATATTGCTGAAGCGGGCCTTGCTGACTGGATTCAGGTCTATGAGCGGCGCTTACTGGACTGGCCGGCTGTGGCCCAGTCATTACCGCCGGCAGGTTTGATTGTCTGTAATCCGCCCTATGGTGAGCGTATGGGCGATGTAGCTGATCTGGATCGCCTCTATGAAAATCTGGGCAATGTGGTACGCGAATCTCTACCAGGATGGCGCACGGCGGTCATCACCGATAATGCCCAACTGGGTAAATTCACCGGCCTGACTTTGTTTGACTCCCTACCTTTTGATAATGGCCCAATCCCCTGTGATGTGTTGTTCTACCGGGCACCTAAACCGCAACAGGCTCATCCTGCAGAAGCTTTGGCTCAGCCAGTCGCAGAGACAGCACCAGACGTGCAAACGGTCGAAATTACTGAACAGGGACAAATGTTTGCCAACCGTTTGAAGAAAAATATCAAGCATCTGGCCAAGTGGGCCCGCAAAAATGATCTGAGCTGTTACCGGATTTATGATGCCGACCTGCCTGATTATGCGATGGCTATCGATATCTACGGCGACCAGGTCCATGTCCAGGAATATGCACCGCCCAAGCAGATCGATCCGCAAAAAGCCGTGGAACGCCTCAAGGAAGCGATGCATTTGATTCCCGATGTGCTTGAACTGCCCGCTGCCAACGTGGCACTGAAAGTCCGCCAGAAACAACGTGGACTGAGTCAGTACGAGAGTCAGGCAGCACAGAATCAGCGTTTTGAGGTTGAGGAAAACGGGCTCCGGTTCTGGGTCAACCTGAAAGATTATCTGGATACCGGTCTGTTTCTGGATCACCGTGACACTCGCCTGATGCTGATGCAGCAGGCGGCGGGCAAAGACTTTCTCAATTTGTTTTCTTACACCGGCTCAGCCACGGTCTATGCTGCGGCAGGACGGGCCAAGTCGACCACCAGTGTCGATATGTCCAACACCTATTTGGGCTGGGCCGAGGACAATATGACGCTGAACGGGCTGGCCGGTGATCAACATCGATTTGTCCGCGCCAACTGCCTGGAGTGGCTGCAGGCGGCTAGTCAGGAAAAACAGCGCTATGATCTGATCTTTCTGGATCCGCCGACTTTTTCCAACTCCAGTCGTATGGAAGGGGTGTTTGATATTCAGCGTGATCATGTCAGCTTGATTAACATTGCCAGTCATCTGCTCAGAGATAATGGTCGTATCATCTTTTCCACCAACCGCCGTGATTTCAGAATGGCTGAAGAGGAACTGGATGGGCTGAAGCTCGAAGACATCAGCCAGAAAACCATCCCACGCGATTTTGAGCGCAACCAGAAGATTCATTACTGCTGGTTAATTGATAAAACCTAAAGGGGAAAATGGCATTAAACTGTCACTTTTCGGCGTCAGCACAAGGCTATTTGCAGCAGGGTGATTTCTGTCATTTAACGCTTCAGCACCACAGCCACACTCCAACAACCTGGATGAATGATCTCGTGGCGGCCCCGAGCAGGGTAGAGAATATTACCCCAAATTCACCACGCCAACCCAGACCTATCAGCAGTGGCTCACCGAAAATCCACAGGGCTTTGAATGCTCGGCTAATGATTAGCCAGTGAGTTCAGAATTCAGACAGGGTCTGTTTGATTTCTGCCCATAAATCCGCATAAGCACGGCTGACCGGCGAGCGCTGATCGAAAGCCGGGAGCGGTGACTGGTGATCGCCCATTTTTTCAACCACTGCTGCGTACGGAATTGGCGTTGTCAGACCGTTTTTGAGCATCTTAGGCGGGTGAGAAAGCATCACCCGGTGGAGGCTGCGACGCCGGTCGACCATGGTAAAAAAAGCATGCAGGCGTTTGGGTTTGAGCTTGTTCTGCTTGAAAAATTCACGGGTCTGCTCAAACGTCCGCAAGGACAGATGGGTTGGGATAATCGGAATATACAGCGAGTCAGCGGTTTCAAATATCTGCTCGGTCAGCACTGAAAAACTGGGCGGACAGTCCAGCACGACGAGGGCGTAGCGCTCCCCAAAGGGTTCCACCAGCTTGTTGATCAGGTTCTGTTTGTCTTTTTCGCTCTCCAGCGCCAGTTGTCTGTCCAGGTGCCGAAGTGAGAAATCCGACGGGATGATATCCAGGTTGTCGTAATCGGTTTCCCGCACCAGATCACCAATCGGCGTTTTGCCTTTCAAGAGTTTTTTGGGCGCGGTTTTGTTTTTGGCTTTTTTATTCAACAGCCAGCTGGCAGCGCCTTGCGGATCCAGATCCCAGAGCAGGGTGGGGATGCCATCATTAGCGGCATGCCAGGCGATATTGACGGCTGAGGTGGTCTTGCCCACACCGCCCTTGAGGTTGAAAAAAGCAATGGTTTCCATCAGTAAGTCTTAGCCATGCTCTCCAGTAGAGTTTGCTGGGCAGAAATGGCGGCCTCAGACTCCGGCCTGTCAACACGCTGATAACGGCCATCGGCATTGAGGATCCAGGCTTGGCTGTTATCGCTGAGATAGGTTTCCAGATCCTCCAGCACACGCTCACGCAGTTTTTTCGACTCTACCGGGAAGCAAGTTTCTACCCGGCGCAGCAGATTGCGTTTCATTAAATCGGCACTGCCGGCCCAGAGCTCAGGTTTGCCGGCATTTTCAAAATAGAAAACCCGGGTATGTTCGAGAAAGCGGCCGATAATACTACGCACATGGATATTTTCCGACAGACCCTCAACCCCGGGCCGCAGGCAGCAGATACCGCGAACAATCAGGTCAATTTTGACACCGGCCATGGAAGCCCGGTAAAGCGCCTGAATCATTTCCTGCTCGACAACGGCATTAACCTTGATAATGATCCGCGACGGTTTACCGGCTTGAGCGTTCTCGGTCTCGCGTGCCACTCTGTTGAGCAGACCTTCATGGAGGGTGAATGGCGCATGCAGCAGTTTATGCATTTGCGGAATTTTGCCCAGGCTGGTGAGCTGGATAAACAGATTATTGACGTCTTCGCCAATCTGTTTGTCGGACGTCATCAGACCATAATCGGTGTAAACGCGGGCTGTGCCCCGGTGATAGTTACCGGTTCCCAGGTGGACATAGCGACGCAGCTTGCCATTTTCACGGCGCAGCACCAGCAACATCTTGGCATGGGTTTTATAACCAACGATGCCATACACCACATGCGCGCCAGCTTCCTGCAATCTTGAAGCCAGCGCCACGTTAGCCTCTTCATCAAAACGGGCACGTAGCTCGATCACCACCGTCACCTCTTTACCGGCCTGCGCTGCAGTGACCAGGGCATCGACTATGGGGGATTTGGAGCCGGTGCGATACAGGGTTTGTTTGATTGCTAGCACGCTGCTGTCAGCCGCCGCCTGTCTGAGCAAATCAATGATGGGTGTGAAAGACTGGTAAGGATGGTGCAGCAGCATATCCTGTTTACGCAACGCGCCGAAGATATCGACATCGGGGGTCAGACCACTTGGTCGTCCCTGAGTGAAAGGTTTGAACTTGAGATCACTCCGTTCTACCAGCGAACAGACGGCCTGTATCCGGCTCAGGTTGACGGGGCCATTGACCAGGTAAACATTGTCTCTTTCCATACCGCATTCCTGGCGCAGGAATTCGACCATATCTTCCGGACAGTTATGGGCGATCTCCAGCCTGACTTCATCGCCGAAGTTGCGCTGGGTCAGCTCGTCAGCAATGGTGGCGAGCAGGTCACTGGTTTCCTCGGTGTCGATCGCCAGATCACTGTTGCGGGTGACACGGAACTGGTAACAACCTTTGACCTTCATGCCGAAAAACAGGTCTTCGGCAAAAGCATGGATAATCGATGACAGAAAGACAAATTTATATTCTCCCTCCTGGCATAAATTTTCCGGGAACTGAATCACCCGGGGCAGAGCCCGTGGTGCCTGCAGAATGGCATAGCCCCGGTCGCGTCCGAAGGCATCCTTACCCACCAGCGAGACGATAAAGTTCAAACTCTTGTTGAGCAGACGCGGGAAGGGATGCGCAGAATCCAGCCCCATCGGGCTCAGGATAGGCAGGATCTCTTCCTGGAAATAATTCTGCAGCCATTGGGTGTGTTCATCATTCCACTGTGAACGCGGCAGAATGCGGATGTCCTGCTGCTCCATTTCCGGCAGTAACACCTCGTTGAGCACCCGGTACTGCTCTTCCACCAGCTCGTGAGCACGCTGACTGATAAGCTTGAGACATTCCTGCGCGGTAACCTGATCGGCTTCGATGTAGGGATCACCAATTTCAATCTGCTGAATCAGGCCCGCCACCCGTACTTCGAAAAATTCGTCCAGGTTGGTGCTGGAAATACACAGGTAATTGAGCCGTTCCAGCAAGGGCACATTGGTGTCCAGCGCCTGCTGCAACACGCGCCAGTTAAATTCCAGTAAGCTCAATTCACGGTTGATGTAGAGCTCGGGATTGTTCAGATCGGTGGGCTGTTCTTGTTTCATAATTCCTTTGGCGGTATTAAACGCAGTAATCCTTCCATTCTAAACTGTCTGTGTGACAGCTTGATGTCACCAGCGATATTTATCGTACATTTCCGGGTTGGCCCAGAAACGGCTGTTGAGCCAGTCACGTTTGGGTTGGTAATTTTCAATCGCATAACTGAATACCTGCAGGCCGTCCTCGCTACCGGCAATATGCCTGAACCCCATCGCCAGGTAGTCAGTAAATTGCCAGCCATGCTCCGCAGCCAGCTCGGGGTGGCTGATCAAAATCACGTGAGGCGCATACTGATTTTTAATTTTGCCCAGCCATTGTTGCGCCTCGGCTTTGCTCATTGATTCGGTCAGATGACTAATCAGCGCCAGGTCAACGGGGCTGATTCGCTGTAATTGCTGCTGACTGAAAGGTGTCGTCAGATGCTGAAATTTAGTATCATTATCGGTTTGCAGACATAATTCGGCCGTGTCGCCGGCAGTCAAAACAGAGTGGGGATTGAACGCTTTGACAAAAGGCGCCAACAGGCTGGATAAGGCATATGAATCAGTCATGATTAATCAGGATAAAACATCTGTTGAGTTCTGGAAACACAAACGCCTGAGCCAGATGACTCACGAGGAGTGGGAAAGTCTGTGCGATGGTTGTGCCCGCTGCTGCCTGCACAAGCTCGAAGATGAAGACGATGGCCGCATGTACTACACCCGTGCCGCCTGCTCTTTACTGGATATTGATGCCTGCCGCTGCAAGGACTACAGCAACCGGCAGTCAATCATCCCTGACTGCATCCAGCTCAGCATTGAAAATGCCCATTACTTCGACTGGCTACCTTCGACTTGTGCTTACCGCCTGCTGGCTGAGGGGGAACCCTTGCCCGATTGGCATCCGCTGGTCACCGGTGACCCGGACAGCGTGCATAAAGCCGGCATTTCTGTCAGACATATCGCCCGTCCCGAGAGCGAGGTTGAAGAGCTGACCGAAGCCGTGATTAAACTCAGCCATGAACCCGACCCGGATGCATGACACCTGAGGAAAGTCGTGACTTTACCGCCAGACTCGAGCAGGCAGCTATACTGCTGCTGGAGCTGGAGATCTATCGCAAACCGGACGATCTGGCGCGCCGCTTCGGTCTGCCCAAGCCGGTGGTACGTTACTGGTGGCGCCATACTGACGAGAAGACGCGCCCCGTCGATCAAAGCCAGTTATCGCCCCGTGAAGTCAAGGTCATCAGAAAAGCGACCCAGACGCTGGAAGGCTGGGAAAAAATCAAACGCTACCGGCCGCCCTGTGGTGCCAAGTTGCCCGGTGGTAAACGCTGTAAGCGCTCGGTTGCCATCCGGCCGCCCGAAGCCTGGGGCATGGGCGCACTGGCCACACGGTGCCGTCTGCACGGCGGGCTATCAAAAAGACTGATAAAAAAATTAAACAATGACGATGAGGTGATGTAGGCTATTATTTCATGTGATGACAAGGGCCTCTCAGTCTTTATGATAGCCAATACGGAAGTTCTCAAGCACCTCGCCAGCCATTGCGAACAGGCCGAAACCGGCACCTTCTTCATTACCACTATTGATAATAAAGCCTGCCATATCGTTATCGAACAAGGTCGCATTACGGCCTTATCCTACCAGCGCCTGCGGGGCGAAAAAGTCGTCGCCGAACTGCCGTTTATTCAGGTAGAAGGTTTTTCCTTCAAGTCCGGGGTAGCAATGCCCTTGTCCAGCCGGGCTTATATTGATGACGAGTTAAATATTCTTGAATCGCTGGGCCTGCATCATGGCGATGATGTGATTCCCGAACACAGCAAAAAGGTCTATCGTGGCGTGGAACTGGCGCAGGAACGCGAATTGCCTACGATCAAAAAAGCCGGTGCTGAGGAAAGCAGAAAAAAACCGGCCCGTATCTACCGCGGTCGGGTGCTGGAAGATTAATCACCTTCAAACCGGAGGCTTAAAACCGGTATCATAGCGGTCGTTTCCACTAAATGACGAGAATTATGGCTATCGCGACCACCGCATTCAACCAGGGCCTGTGTGCATTCCTGGATGCTTCGCCCACCCCTTATCACGCTGTTGATTCAATGATTGCATTGCTGCGAGATCAGGGTTTTCAGGCTTTATCAGAGGCTGATAGCTGGGGTCAACTCGCGCCCGGGCGCTATTATGTGACCCGCAATGGTGGCTCAATTATCGCCTTTGTGCTGACTGAAAAAGACCTGGCTGACAACGGTATGAACATGGTCGGTGCCCACACTGACAGCCCCTGTCTGAAAGTGAAGCCCAAACCGGAAAAAGCCCAGCACAGCCTGCAGCAACTGGGGGTAGAAGTTTACGGCGGTGCCTTGCTTAACCCCTGGTTCGACCGGGATCTGTCGATGGCGGGCTGTCTGAGTTACGAAGACCAGAACGGCCATATCAAACAGACACTGATCAATTTTGAAACGCCGCTGGCAGTGATCCCCAGCCTGGCGATTCACCTGGACCGCGAAGCCAATCAGAACCGCAGTGTGAATCCGCAACAGCATTTGCCGCCGGTGTTATGCCAGCTTGAAGAAGGCGACAAACTGGATTTCCGCGCTTTGCTCGAGCAGCAGTGCCGGCAACAGCATCCCGATCTTGAAGTGGGCAAGGTGCTGGACTACGAAATCTGTTTCTACGACACTCAGAAAGCCGCTGTCACTGGCTTGTCCGGTGACTTTATCAGCAGCGCCCGGCTGGATAACCTGCTGAGTTGCTACGTTGGACTGCAGTCATTACTGGCCGCTGATGGCAGCCGCTCGGCTTTGCTGGTGTGCAATGATCATGAAGAAGTCGGCAGCCAGTCCAGCAGCGGGGCGCAGGGCACCTTTTTGCAATCGGTGTTGCAGCGCCTGAGTCACAACGCTGAAAACTACCAGCGCATGCTGGATCACTCGATGATGATTTCGGCCGATAATGCCCATGCCATTCATCCCAATTACCCGGATCGGCATGATGCCGAACATGGCCCGCTTTTGAATGCCGGACCGGTCATTAAAACCAATGCCAACCAACGCTATGCCACCAGCAGCGAGACCAGTGCAGTATTCCGCCAGATCTGTGCGCTGAATGATGTCCCGGTGCAGGATTTTGTGGTGCGCACGGATATGGCCTGTGGCAGCACGATCGGGCCGATTACTGCCGCTACCATTGGCATTCGCACGCTGGACATCGGTGTGCCTACTTTTGCCATGCACTCGATCCGCGAAATGGCGGGTAGTCGAGATGCCGCCATGCTGCAGCAGGTACTAACGCATTTTTATAACCATTCTGTTTGATTTGAAGGATTTTTATTTATGGCTGAAACCGTTGACGAATTGACCGTGGAATATTTCGAAGGCGAGCAAATGACCGTCAAGGAACTGGATAAGGTCATTCTGACCAAGGGTGCCTGGGCCACGGTGATGTACCGCTACCAGGATCTGGATCGCAAAACCGGCGATTTTGGACCCGATAAATACACCATTCGTCGCTATCAGAAGCGTCACGGCGAATACAGCCAGCGTTCCAAGTTCAATATTTCCAGCCGCGATCAGGCCTCGCAAATCATTGATGCGCTGACCAAGTGGACCAATGACTAACAATAAGAGCCTTATCACCAACCTGCTGGCGACGGCACTGGTGGTGGGCGGCCTGTTTCTGCCAGCGCCATACCGCGAGCCGGTGCATTACACCGGGCTGTTTGCCCTGGCCGGTGGGATGACTAACTGGCTAGCCATTCACATGCTGTTTGAAAAGGTCCCCGGGCTGTACGGTTCCGGGGTGATTGCGGCGCGTTTTGCTGAGTTCAAGGCCGGTATTCATCAACTGGTCATGGATCAGTTTTTTAACAAGGATAATGTGGATCGGTTTATGGACGAGATGGTCGCTGATAATGCCCAGCATCCGCTGGATTTCAGTGACATTATCGAGCAGACCGATCTGGCGCCGGCCTACCACAGCCTGGTGGACACGATTATGGAATCCTCATTCGGCAGCATGCTGTCGATGTTCGGCGGTAAACAGGCACTGGAGCCGCTGCAGCAGCCGTTTACCGATAAGATGAAGCGGTCATTGAATGAGATTGCCCACAGTGAGTCATTTCAGAGCAGCGTGAAAGCCAAGCTTAGCAGCATGCCGGTGTTCAATGAATTACACCTGCATATCGAAAAAATTGTGCAGGTGCGGCTGGATGAATTAACCCCGGTGATGGTCAAGGACATTATTCAGACCATGATCCGCCAGCATCTCGGCTGGCTGGTTGTCTGGGGCGGGGTTTTTGGCGGGCTGATTGGCCTGATCACCAGCTTTTTGCCGCTGTAATGACGATAGATTGTCCGCTGTGTCAGCAAACAGCGACAATATTTTACGATTTCAAACAACGTTTTTATTACCGTTGCAGCCATTGCCAGGCGATTATCAAGGACCCCAAAAGCTGGCCTGACCGCGAGCAGGAAAAAAGCCGTTACCTGGAACATCTCAACGATGTCGAAGACAAGCGCTTCCAGCAGTTTGTCAGGCCGCTGACCGACAAGGTCACGGCGCATTTTGGCCCGCAGCACCAGGGACTGGATTTCGGCGCCGGTCATGCCCCGGTTATTACCCATGTATTAAAGCAGCAGGGCTATCACATTGAAGCCTATGATCCGCTGTTTTTTGAACGGCCCGAGCTATTGCAACAGCGCTACGACTTTATCTGCAGTTGTGAAGTCATTGAACATTTTCACCATCCGGCGAAAAGCTTTGCGCTGCTGAGGCAGCTTCTTAAGCCTACCGGTCGGTTGTTTTGCATGACCGAGTTGTATGACGACAGCATTGATTTTCACCGCTGGAATTATAAAAACGACCCGACACACGTTTTTATTTACCACCTTAAAACCATAGAGTATATTGCTGAAAAATATGGTTTTTCAGGATTTTCTGTGGCGGGCCGTTTGATTTGCTTCAGCCGTTGACAGGGGTGAATTGCTGACGGATATCGTCGGCCATTTCGGCCGGCAGGGAAAACGTAACGGTGACTTTGTCGGTGAACTGCTGATCGAGGATTTTGCCGTGGTAAAGCTTAAGCTGGTATTCGAGAAGCTGTAACTGGCTGTAATCGATCTCCAGCGTGATCTGCGTCATTTCAACCCAGGGATGAACCTGCGCCGCGGCAATAGACTCTTTGGCCGCTGTTCCATAAGCCCGGGTGAGGCCACCGATGCCCAGTTTGATACCGCCAAAGTAACGCACCACACCGACGACCACATTGATTAAGGATTCCCCCTCCAGCGGCGCCAGAATAGGGCGACCGGCGGTACCGGAGGGTTCGCCGGCATCATGAAAGCGTTCAGTCAGAAAGCCTTCCGGCTGACGGATGCGCCAGGCAAAAGCCAGGTGATTGGCATTGGGGTGCTGCTGTGCCAGCCGGCCCAATTGACGCAAAGCTTCATCCTCTGAATGACAGGGCATGATGACGCCGATAAAGCGTGATTTCTTGATTTCGTATTCGGCTTCGCTGGTCTGGGTAACAGTGTTGAACTTCGATGCCATGGTGATAGCTATAGGAAAAAAACAGGCAACAATTTAACATATCGCCCCATCAACCGTGTTTTAGCAAAGGCAGGATTGCTTTATGAGCGCCATTCAAGTCGAACATCAGCCCGATCAACAGCGCCTGACCGAACTCGGCGTGTATGCCTGGCCCATCTGGGAAAAGGAAACTTCCACCTTCCCCTGGCATTATGATGAAAAAGAAACCGCCTACATCCTGGAAGGCGAAGTGGAAGTCACCGCCGAAGACGGCAGCGAGTCAGCTACTATAAAGGCCGGTGATCTGGTCACCTTTGCCGCCGGCCTGACTTGCCGCTGGCATATCACTCAGGATTTACGTAAACATTACCGCTTCGGCTAGGGGCCGCAATTACATTGGCAGAAACAGAATTTATTATCGGACAACGCTGGGTCAGCAACAGCGAGGCAGAACTGGGGCTGGGCATCATCAAGGAACGCCATGGCCGGCAGATAGAGGTATTTTTCCCGGCCGTGTCGGAAAGCCGCTTTTACGCCGCCGACAATGCCCCACTGAGCCGGGTGGTGTACTCACTCGGAGAGCAGGTTAAGACGCGTGAGTCAGTCAGCTTCACCATTACCGCGTTGCAGCCGTTTAATGGCTGTTTTATTTACCAGGGGGATTCGGCAGAAGGTGAGCCGGTCAGCGTGCATGAAATGGACCTGGATAGCCGGGTTATTTTTAATCAGCCCCAAGATCGGCTGTTTGCCGGTCAGGTCGATAAAAACAGCCAGTTCGAGCTGCGGGCCAGGGCGTTGGCATTTCAGCATGATCTTTATCGCTCGCCGGTGTTCGGCCTGCTTGGTGCCCGCATGCAGTTGTTGCCGCATCAGCTTTATATCGCTCATCAGGTGTCCCAGCGATATGCCCCGCGGGTCTTACTGGCCGATGAGGTAGGGCTGGGTAAAACCATTGAGGCAGGTCTGGTCCTGCATCAGAAAAAGCTGGCCGGAGATGTTAAACGGGCGCTGGTCATTGTGCCTGATGCGCTGCTGCACCAGTGGCTGGTTGAAATGCTGCGTCGCTTTAACTTGTCTTTTACCCTGATCGACAATGAACGACATCAGGCGCTGACCGAGGAGGGGGGAGGTAACCCCTTTGACAGTGCGCAGCTGGTGTTGACCGGGCTGAATGAACTGCTTAATCACCCGCAAATGCAGGCTGATCTGCTGGCCGCCGGTTGGGATATGCTGATTGTGGATGAAGCCCATCATCTCTATTGGCAGGAAGATGATGTCAGCGCTGAATACCAGTTGATTGAAAAAGTCGCCGGTCAGGTGCCGGCTTGTCTGCTGTTGACCGCAACGCCGGAACAACTGGGCGTGGACAGTCACTTTGCCCGACTGCGCCTGCTGGATCCGGATAAATTCCATGATCTTTCGGCTTTCCGCGAACAGGAAGCATCCTATCAGCCACTGGCAGCGCTGATTACCGAGCTCGACCAACTGCAGGCCCCATTAGCGAATGATGCGGCACTGCTTACTGGTTTGCGCACTTATCTTTCTGATCATGTACTCACCGAATTAGGTGATGAATCGGCATTTGAGTCTGCGCGTGATAAAGCGATCAGGCAATTGCTGGACTATCATGGCACCGGTCGCCTGCTGTTTCGAAACACGCGTGAAGTGGTCAGCGGCTTCCCCAGCCGCATTTTGCACAGCTACCCGCTGGAAACCACGCACGCTAATCTCGGCCTGTTACCCGAAGAGAATTTGGGTGAAGACTGGCTTGAAGAGGATCAACGCGTCTCCTGGTTGCTGGACTTCCTGCAACAACAGCGTGGTCAGAAGCTGCTGTTGATTTGTGCCCGTGCTGAGACTGCTATCGCGCTCGATAAACATCTCAGCGTCAATCATGGTGTACGCAGCGCCGCTTTTCATGAGGATATGACGCTGGTCAATCGTGACCGGGCGGCGGCGTTTTTTGCAGATGATGAGGGTGGGGCGCAAATTCTCTGCTGTTCGGAAATCGGCAGCGAAGGGCGCAACTTCCAGTTCTGTCAGCACCTGATTTTGTTCGACCTGCCGTCAACGCCTGATTTGCTGGAACAGCGCATCGGTCGACTGGATCGTATCGGTCAGCAACAGGATGTACAGATCCATGTGCCTTATTATCAGGGCAGCAGCCAGCAGGTTTTATTTGACTGGTATCAGCAGGGCATGAATGCGTTTGAAAGCGTATTCAGTGCCGGTGATGCCGTCAGCCGTGAAACCCCGGCATTGCTGGACGCCTGCCTGCAACAGCCGGGCGATAGCAAACAGCTCTCAAGCTTGATTGATACCACCTCGACCGTGGCCCGGCAGGCCCATGAGCAACTGGCGTCCGGGCGCAATGTGCTACTGGAACGGCATTCGTTTGATGAGGATAAGGCCGGTTATTTAATCGCGGAGCTGGAAGAAGTCACCCGCGGACTGGAGCTGGCCGACTTTATGGATGATGTGTTTGATGCTTTCGGCGTCGAGCAGCAGCCCCACAGCAGTGACAGCGTGATTATCAAGCCCGGCCAGCATATGAGCTATGCCCAGTTCCCGGGGCTGCCAGAAGACGGGCTGACCGCCACTTATCAGCGTCATCGTGCGCTGGGGCGCGAGGATATGGCCTTTCTGACCTGGGAGCACCCGATGGTGATGGGGGCAATGGATCTGGTGATTCATACCGATCTGGGTAACAGTGCTTTCTGCACTCTGGCTAGCCATCAATTCAAAGCCGGCACTTTATTACTGGAAGCGGTGTTCAAATTACAGCGCATTGCAGGCCAGTCGCAATCAGCGATTAATCGTTTCCTGTCGGAAGGTTATCTGCGGGTTGTGGTGGATGAATCCGGTGTCCAGCACCAATCTGAGCTCCCCGATGCGCTTTTTAACAAACTGGCCGGGCGCATTCCCCGTGCGACATCACAGGAGCTGATCCGCCACGCCAGAGGGCAGATTGAGACTTTACTCAAACAGGCCAGACAAGCCGTGAAACTGCCTGCAGAAAACATCAAAGCAGCAGCGCTCGTCCAGATGAAGCAGTCAATGAGCGAAGAATATGAACGGCTTGAAGCCTTGGCAGCGGTCAATCCGGCGATACGCCAGGCCGAGTTTGATGCCTTCTCAGAGGCAAAGTCGGCATTTACTGATACGATACAAACTGCCGAATTCAGCCTTGATGCGATTCGGGTAGCGATTGTGACAGAACCGGAATAGCCGGAATCAGTCTGACCAAGGATATAAGTGCTGGGAGCATAGCTTGTTGAGAAAAACCCTGTTACCGCTGATCATCATAGCCGTGGCTGTGCTGACCTTTTTTTTGCTCAAGGTCAGTGAACCGGAAACCGCAGCCCGTGATCAGCCCCAAAAAGCCTGGCTGGTCGATGCTGTCACGGTTCAGCATCAGCGGCTGGCACCGGAAATTACCATTTACGGGCGGGTGGAAACGCCGCGTGACGCCAGTCTTAAAGCCGCTCTGGAAGCCGATATTGAGACCATCGATGTGCTGGAAGGCGATATTGTTGACGCCGGCCAGACACTGATTACCCTGGACGATACCGATGTCAGTCTGCTGCGGGATCAGCGACAGGCTGACGTGCGCGAAGCTCAGGCGCTGATAGACAGCGAAAATCAACGCTACCAGCGTGATCGCGGCTTGCTGTCCAATCAGCAGCAATTGGTCAATCTCGCTGACAAAGCCGTGCAACGGGCTAAAAAACTGGAAGAAACCCGGTTGGCCTCTCAGTCAGCCCTGGATGAATCTCTGGCAGCCTACCAGCAGCAGCTATTGTCGCTGAAGCAATTACAGCATGATATCGATACCCATCCGGCCCGGCTGGCCCAGTTAGAGGCGGCCAAAAGCCGTGCCCAGGCCCTGCTGGCGCAAAGTGAAGTGAATCTGGGCCGCACCCGCATTACAGCGCCATTTGACAGTCGGGTGGCGGGGCTTAATGTGGCGCCGGGTGATCGGGTACGTCCCGGTGATACCTTGCTGACCGTCTATGATCTCAGCAATCTGGAAGTCCGCGCGCAGATCCCCGGCCGTTTCATTGGCCGGGTTCGCACCTTACTGAACCAGGGCAAGCGGCTTCAAGCACATGCCCGGCTTGAGGGTAAAACCATCCAACTGACCCTGCAACGACTGTCGGGCGAAGTACGACAGGACAGTGGGGGCATTGATGGTCTGTTCAGCATTGATAACAACCAGGAGCCGTTGCCGCTCGGCACCTTCATGGAGTTGCAGTTGCGACTGGCCGAGCAGGATGATGTTATCGAAATTCCGTTTAGTGCCTTATACGGACTGGATCGCGTTTACCGCATTGAAGCGGGTTTATTGCAGTCTGTGCAGGTTGAGCGTGTTGGCGAGAAGACCGGAGAAAACGGTCAGAAATTGATGCTGATCCGCAGTGATAAGTTGCAGCCGGGCGATAAAGTGGCAGCGACCCAGTTGCCTAATGCTATCACCGGGCTGCGGGTGGAGATTGCTGAGTGAAATCGGAACATTACAGGGATTTTATCGGCATTTTTGCCCAGCACCGTGTGGCTGCCAACCTGCTGATGATCATGATGCTGATTGCCGGCACACTGGCGCTCAGCAAGCTTAACACCCAGTTTTTTCCCAATTTTGCGCTGGATATTATCAGTATCCGGGTTGAGTGGCGTGGTGCCAGTGCCGAGGACGTCGAAGATTCGCTGACAACGCGAATCGAGCAGGAGCTGCGTACCGTTGATTATGTCGACAAGATGACGTCGACCTCATCATACGGATCGTCGGTTGTCAGCCTGGAGTTTGAGGATGATGCCGATATGGGCCGGGCACTGGACCAGGTAAAAGATCATGTCGCCCGTATTCGTAACCTGCCTGCCGACAGTGAAACACCGGAAGTGACGCTGACCACGATATACGATGGCGTAGCCCGGCTACTGGTCACTACCGATGGCGACTTGCGTGAGCTGCGTGACCTGGTGCATCAGATAGAGCATGAGCTGCTGAACCGGGGCATTTCCCGCGTCAATATCAGTGGTCTGCCTGAAGAGGAGATTGCCATCCAGCTCAGCACCCATGAGCTGGAATCGCTGGGCCTGAGTTTTGATCAGGTGGGTGAACGTGTGGGGGAGCAAAGCCGGGATTTACCGGCTGGCGAAGTGGGTAATGACGAAACTGCACGTCAGCTACGCAGTCTGGATCAGCGGCGTGATGCCTATGCTTTCAGTGAACTGCCGGTCAAAGCCGATTACGCCGGCGGCCTGGTTAAACTGGATGATGTGGCGCAAATAGAACGCCGGCCAATGCGCGATCAGGTCAAGGTGTTTTACCAGGGCCAGCCTGCAGTAGAGATAGAACTGCAACGCACTGAAAATGCCGATGCCCTGGCCTCAGCCGAAATCATGAACCAGTGGCTGGAAGAGCGCCGTGACCAGTTACCGGAAGGGGTGGAGATCCGTGTCTTTGATGCCAGCTGGGAGCTGATTGAAGATCGCATCAACCTGTTGCTCACCAATGGTCTGGGCGGTTTGTTGCTGGTGCTGGGGGTATTATTCCTATTCCTGCACGGCCGGGTGGCATTTTGGGTGGCGGTGGGTATTCCGGTGTCATTTATGGCCGCATTGTTTGTGCTTTATCTCTTGGGCGGCAGTATCAACATGATCAGCCTGTTCGGTCTGATTATGTCGCTGGGGATCATCGTCGATGATGCCATTGTGGTGGGCGAAGATGCATTGTCCCATTACCAGAGCGGTGAACGCTCCTTGACGGCGGCTGAGGGCGGGGCCCGGCGTATGCTGGCACCGGTAATTTCTTCCTCGCTGACCACCATTTCCTCATTCCTGCCACTGATGCTGATTGGCGGGGTGATCGGTAATATCCTGTTTGATATTCCGTTTGTGGTGATCTGCGTTATCGTGGCTTCATTGATTGAGAGTTTTTTAATACTTCCCGGTCACTTACGTCATTCTTTTCATACCATGCATCATGCAGAACCGGGTAAAATACGGCGGGCACTGGATGATAAATTTCACTACTTTCGTGACCGGATCTTCAAACCGCTGGTCAGCCGCGCCGTTGCCTTTCGCTGGAGCACCATTGCGGCCGCGGTGGGGCTATTAATCATTGCTATCGGGCTGTTGGCCAGCGGCCGTATTCTGTTTAACTTTTTCCCGTCACCGGAAGGCACGACCATCGTCGCCAACGCCCGTTTTATTGCCGGTACGCCCGGTGATCATGTTGAGCGTTTCCTGGCGCATGCCAATCAAACCCTGCAGGACACGGCTGAGGAACTGGGCCCGGAACTGCTGGATTTATCGGTGACCCGTCTGGGCACTGCCAGTGCCGCCAATCCTAATGCCACTTCCCAGGTGGATGAACGTTTCGGCTCGATTCAAGTGGAAATGATTTCACCGGATAAACGTGATGTGCGCAATAAAGACTTTATCAATGTCTGGCGCGACAAGATTGAACTTCCACCGGGTATTGAGAGTTTCACC
Source organism: uncultured Methylophaga sp. (assembly GCF_947259025.1). GTDB lineage: Bacteria > Pseudomonadota > Gammaproteobacteria > Nitrosococcales > Methylophagaceae > Methylophaga. Next base: position 484,811 of record NZ_CAMYKO010000005.1, on the reverse strand, counting down.
ATCAGTGAGCGCCGTGGCGGGCCCCCCGGCAGTGATATTGATATTCGCCTGACCGGCGCGCCGGCAGACACCCTCAAAGCGGCCTCACAGGAAGTAGCCGAGAAGCTGAAAACCTATCCCGGTGTCAGTGCCATTGAAGACGATATGCCTTATGGTCAGGAGCAACTGATTTACCGCATTAAGGGGCAGGGCGAAGTGCTGGGACTGACGGTGAACAATGTCGGCCGTCAGTTACGGGCAGCCTTTGATGGTCAGCTGGTGCAGATTTTCCAGGACGGTGATGACGAAGTCGAGGTCCGGGTGATGCTGCCCGACCGCGAACGCAATACGCTGGCGACGCTGGAAAACTTTATGATACGGCTGCCTGACGGTGGTAGTGCGCCATTATCCAGTGTAGTGGAGTTTGATGCCCGCCGCGGCTTTGACGTTTTGCGCCACACCGATACCCAACTCGCCATTCATACCACTGCCACCGTCGATGCTGCCGTCAATAACAACAACGAAATTCTGGCTGATTTACAGCAGGACTTTTTACCCGACCTGAGCAGCCGCTTTGGCGTGCAGGTGGCTTATGAAGGCCGCGCTGAAGAGCAGCGGGAAACCATTGGCGATATGATTCAGGGTGTGATGCTGGCCTTTGTGATGATTTACCTGGTGCTGGCCTGGGTGTTTGCTTCGTATGGCTGGCCGCTGGTTGTGATGTCGGCTATTCCCTTTGGCCTGATTGGTGCCTTGTTCGGCCATTGGCTAATGGGCATCGATCTGACGATTTTGTCCCTATTCGGCATCTTCGGTCTGTCAGGGATCGTGGTCAATGATTCCATTATCCTGGTGACCTTCTTCAAGCAATTACGTGAAGCGGGTATGGAGACGACAGAAGCCATCGTGGAAGCGTCTACCCAGCGGTTGCGGGCAGTGTTGCTCACTTCGCTGACCACGATTGGCGGTCTCACACCGCTGTTGTTTGAAACTTCGCTGCAGGCCCAGTTTTTGATCCCGATGGCAGTATCCATTTCATTCGGTCTGATGTTTGCCACGCTGCTGGTATTACTGGTGATTCCAGCCATGCTATCGGTACATGAGAGTGCGGTAGATAAAATCAGCGGTCGTCAGGCACCGCAAGCGGCGTAAATTTGTTACTTTGATGGTCGGCGGGCTTTGAAACAAGGGAAAACAATGCAGCATTTAAAACATTTGATGCTGGCGGCAGTCCTGTCGTCATCAGTAATTTTGCCGGTAACAGCAGAGCAAATAAAAGTCCGTTATTCAGATAGCCTGACCCTGTCAACGCTCACCGAGAAGGTCTATCAGGCACTGCCGGGCAAATTGGGTGAGAGCAAGTTTGCTCGGCTGCAAGAGGCCAACGATGCACTCTCTGACTCACTGTTTGCCCAGCCAGCTACTGCTAACTTGAATCATTTTAGCGATGCCATTGGCAGTGGCGATGGTTTTCAGGAATGGGAAGGCGGTATCGATATGCCATTGTGGCTGCCGGGGCAGAAGCAGGCACAGCAGTCCTTGTCTAACAGGCTGATGGCCCAATTGCCGGCTTATCAGGCCCGGCTTCAGTTACAGGCTTCAGCAGAAGTCCGGCAACTGGTGTGGCAGGTAAAACTGGCCGAGTCGGATCTGGAGCAGGCAAGCCTGACCTGGCAAACTGCGCAAAAACTGGAACATGATGTCAAAAAGCGGGTGGATGCGGGCGATATGCCACCGACTGAGGCATTACTGGCCAGCAGTAACACCCTGGAAAAACACGGCCTGATGGCAGAAGCCGAATCCCGACTCGAGCAGCAACTGGAAACCTACCGTTTAATCACCGGCGAGCAACAGTTGCCGGCACAGGTGACTGAAACCCTGGGTTCTGCCAGCACCATTCCAGCCTCGCACCCGCAACTTGCGATGCAAGACCAGGTGATTGCAAGGCTGCAGGCTGAAATGGGCATCGCCGAATATGCCGGTGCAGCCAATCCCAATCTATCGGTCGGTGTCCGCCGCGAGCGCGGTGATGATAAAGAAAGCTTCAATCATAGCCTAGGTGTTGGCATCAGTATCGCACTCAATGACAGTCGTTACAGCCAACCGGCCGTGGCCGAAGCCTCTGCGGTCCTCGCCGAAGCACAGGTGCAACGCCGCGAAATCGAAAGACAGCTCACCAAGACGTTACTGGCTCGCCAGCAAACACTGAAAGCTACCAGGAAACAATTGGAATTGATCAGCGAGCAGAACAAAACCACGCAGGACTATTATCAGTTGCAAAAGCGTGCGTTTGATCTGGGTGAACTCAATCTGCTGGATTTACTGCGTAGCCAGGTCCGAGCCAATGATAGCCGTAACCGCAAGCGTCAGTTGCAGGTTCAGGTCGAGCAGAACATTGCTGCAGTGAACCAGGCGCTGGGTGTTTTGCTTTAAATGAAGGCAGCATAAACAGGCTTAATTTTCCGTTAAGTTAACCACGCTAGTCTGTGCTCAACATGTCACAGACTGGAGTGGTCAATGGAAGCCTTATTTGTAGATAATGTCAGCGGTCACGAAGCTGTTCAGCCTCAATCTCGTGATGTCCCCGTATTACCGGTGTTCTCATTGACTCTGCACACACCGGGCAGTGACAACAGACGCGAAACCGAACAATTCATTCATCAACGCTTTGCCCATCATTACGGGGCTAATCTGGCGTTTTTTCTGCCACTCCTGTTATCAGCTTCCAGCGAAAACGGCATTAAAGCAGCGCTGGGCTTTCAGACTGGCAAACAGTCCCAGCTGTTTCTGGAACAGTATCTCGACTGCGATATCGCCACCACACTGTCGTTGTTAACCCAGAGTCAGATTGACCGAGACAACGTTGTCGAGATTGGCAACCTCGCTTCAGGCCGTCAGCGAGCAACGCAGACGCTGTTTTTATTGCTGGCTCAGATCCTTCATGGTGCCGGCTACGAGTGGGTGGTGTTCACCGCCAATCGGGGAGTGAGGACCTGGCTGGCAACGCTGCAGTTACCGACATTGCTAATTCGTGAAGCCGATCCATCACGGTTAAATGATGAGGGTCGCAGTTGGGGGCGCTACTACGATGACCGTCCTGTCGTGCTGGCTGCCAACATTGAGCAGAGTTTCTGCCAGATCAACACGCATCCACTAATGGCACAACTGCGTGACAGTTACGCGACACAAATCGCTGCTTTTCAGGCCCAACTGGCGCCATGAGTCAGATAATCCAAAAGTTGGTCGGTCGGGCCCGGCAGCGTCCCGATGCTACTGCGATCAGCAACAGCGAAGTCAGCTTGAGCTGGACAGCATTACTGACGCTGGTCGACCTGGCCGCTGAGCAACTCCAGTCTTATCGCGGGCAGGTCGTGGCTTTGTTGGCAGAGAATGATATTGACTGGGTGGTGATTGATCTTGCCTGTCTCAAGAATGGCGTTATTCTGCTTCCGCTGCCCGCTTTTTTCAGTGATCAGCAACGCCGCTTTGCACTCCGAGAGAGTGGTGCGACGGCGATGATCCTGTCCAATGCAGAATCCCATGACACGCTTACCCCGTTGATCGGCAATCTGGCACTGCTAGCGCTTGATTGTGTCACTGGCACTCGAATACCTGATCATACGGTCAAAGTCACCTTTACTTCGGGCTCAACCGGTCAGCCCAAGGGTGTGTGCCTGAGTGAAGCCAATCAATATCGAGTAGTGGAGTCTTTGCTACGGGTGACCGGGCTTGAACAGACTCGGCATCTGTGTGTGTTGCCGCTGGCCACATTGCTGGAAAATATTGCCGGAATCTACGCGCCACTACTCAGCGGTGGGGAAGTGGTGTTATTGCCTGCTGCTGAACTGGGTTTCAACGGCAGCCGGGGTTTTGAAGTTAGCCGTTTACTGACCGCGATTGAACGAACACAACCGGACAGTCTGATCCTGTTGCCGGAATTATTATCAGCAATGCTGATTAGCATGGAGCAGGGCTGGCTGCCACCGGCAAGTCTGCAATTTATTGCCGTTGGCGGCAGTCATGTCAGCCCGGGTTTGTTGGAGAAATCGCATCTGGCAGGATTGCCGGTGTATCAGGGGTATGGGCTGTCGGAGTGCAGTTCTGTGGTCAGCCTTAACGGGCCAGAACAGAATCAGCCGGGCAGCACCGGTCAGCCTTTACCCCATCTAAGTGTGACAATTGAAGATGGCGAGATTGTCGTGGCCGGTAATGCTTTTCTGGGCTACATCAACAGCCCACAGAGCTGGCACCCGCCCCGTATCTATACCGGTGATCTCGGCTACCTTGACGAGCAGGGCTACCTGTATATCAAGGGCCGTCGCAAAAATCTGCTCATTAATAGTTTCGGCCGCAATATCAATCCAGAATGGATTGAAAGCGAAGTGCTGGCTAATCCCAGGATCGCCCAATCTGTGGTTATCGGTGATGCACGCCCTTATTGCGTTGCCCTGATTTACCCACGACACACAGCTACCCCCAATGTCGAGATCGAGCAGTGGCTGGCGGAAGTCAATCACAGCCTGCCTGATTATGCCCAGATAGTGAGATGGGTCCGGCTATCACAACCCTTTAGTACGGATGACGGCACCTTGACCGCCAATGGTAAACCGGTCAGAGAGCGAATAGCTCAGCGTTATCAATCCAATATCAATGATCTCTACAAGGAGCGAGCTTGAATGGCTTTTTTTGATGAATTACAAATGCAGACGACGGACGCACGGGCACAACTTTTCACGGCACCGGTGTTTGAAAAAGCGTTCAGCGGCGATATCAGTCTTGAATTGTATATCGACTTTCTTACCCAGGCCTATCACCACGTCAAGCATACCGTGCCCCTATTAATGACCGTCGGCGGCAGATTGCCCGAGAGCAAAGAATGGCTCAGAACCGCCGTGGCAGAATACATCGAGGAGGAGGTTGGCCATCAGGAGTGGATCCTCAATGATATTGCTGCCTGTGGCGGTGACAAGGAAAAGGTTCGCCGCAGTCAGCCCGGCCTCCACACCGAACTGATGGTGGCGTATGCCTATGATATGGCGCAGCGCGTTAATCCGCTGGGATTTTTCGGCATGGTGCATGTGCTGGAAGGCACCAGCATCAGCTCGGCCGATAAAGCCGCTGACAGTATCAAGACAACGCTGGGCTTGCCCGACAAGGCATTCAGTTATTTACGCTCTCATGGTGCCCTGGATCAGGAGCACGTCAAGTTCTTTGAGGGCTTGATGAATCAAATCAGTGATCCTGCTGAGCAAGCCCTGATCATTGAGTCAGCAAAGCGTTTTTATTATCTCTACGGCAATATATTCCGCAGCCTGACCGGGGAGACCATGCCATGCTCAGTCTGACCGATAAAACCCTGGTCATCACCGGTGCGGCCGGTGGCATCGGTAAAGCCGTTGCCGAATTACTGGATGCGGCGGGCGTGCAGTTGGTGCTGACCGATATTAACGGCGACAGTCTGGAAGCTCTCAATCAGACGCTGGGGCAGCGGCATTACACGGTAGCAGCTGACCTGGGCCGGCCTGAGGGTCGTGCCAGTCTGCTTGCCGTTTGCCGAGAACTGATGCGCCCACCGCAAATGCTGATCAATATCGCCGGCATCAATCAGTTTGCCGGCCTCGGCAATTACAGTGATCAACAGCTGGAAAGGCTCATTCATATCAACCTCACCAGTCAAATTGCGCTCTGCCGTGATTTTCTGCCGTTATTACAGGAGCAGTCCCGAGCCTGGATTGTGAATGTCGGATCCATTCTCGGCAGTATCGGCATGCCCGGCTACAGCGTCTACTGCGCCAGCAAGTTCGGTCTGAGAGGCTTTAGTGAAGCGCTCAACCGTGAACTGATGGATAGCCCTGTCTCGGTGCGTTATTTCGCGCCCAGAGCAACCCGCACAGAGCTCAACGACAAGCGAGTCAACGAGATGAACAAGGCACTGGGCAATGCCATGGATGCGCCGGGAAAAGTCGCGCTGGAGCTGGTGAACTTTCTCAAAAACAGTCAGAAACGGGCCTACCTGGGCTGGCCGGAAAAGCTGTTTGTTCGCATCAACAGCCTGTGTCCCAACCTGGTGGATAAATCCTTTGTGAAACAGCTGCCAGTCATTAAACAATATTTTTAGGGGATCGCCATGAAAACAATTTTATTTGTGATGAGTTTAATTCTGAGCCTGTCGGCATCTGCTGATGTGATGACTGACGTGAGTCAAATCCAGAAAGCCTGGGCTGAGGCGAATTATCAACTTGAGGATAAAGCACAGAAAACCGCGTTTGAAAGCCTGTTACTAGAGTCTGATCAGGTGGTGAAGCGTTACCCCGACTCAGCGGAAGCGTTAATCTGGCGCGGTATTGTCAGTTCCAGTTACGCTGGCATCAAAGGCGGTCTGGGCGCGTTGTCGCTGGCTAAAAATGCCAGAACTGACTTTGAACAGGCACTCAAAATCAACGACCAGGCACTGGAAGGTTCAGCGTATACCAGTCTTGGCACGCTGTATTTCAAAGTGCCCGGCTGGCCTCTGGGTTTCGGTGATGATGACCAGGCCGAGCAGTTGCTGAAAAAAGCCTTGACCATAAACCCTGACGGCATAGATAGTAATTATTTCTACGGCACGTTTTTACTGGATCAGCGCCAGTACCAGCAGGCTCAGCGCTATTTGCTCAAAGCCCGTCAGGCACCGGCAAGACCGGATCGGCCACTGGCTGACAAAGGCCGTCATCATGAGATTGAACAGGCCTTGCAACAACTAAAAAACCAGGAGAAAGCCAAGCAGCATGCAGGTTTTGCTCATTGAAGATGACCCTTCTCTGGCAGAAGGTCTGAAAAAATCACTGGACAGGGAAGGCTTTACTGTCAATCACCTGGCACGTGGCAAGCCGGCCATTCATGCCGTCAGCACAGCGGCACCGGATATGGTGGTGCTGGATCTGGGGCTGCCTGATATTGATGGCCAGGAAGTGCTCAAAGCCATTCGTAAAAAGGACGCCGAACTACCGGTATTAATCCTGACGGCCAGAGCATCGCTGGAAGACAAGGTGACAGGACTGGATAATGGTGCTGATGATTACCTGGCGAAACCGTTCGAAACGGATGAATTACTGGCCCGGCTGCGGGTGTTTGAACGTCGTTTGAGCAGTTTCAAGCATGCTGGCATGGCGATTGGTCCGGTGATGCTGGACAGCAAAGCGCAGGTGGTGACCGTTGACGGTCACGCTATCGACTTGTCCCGTCGTGAGTTCATGCTGCTTAAGATACTGATGGAGAACGCCGGTCGCGTGCAGACCCGTGACAGCCTGGAAAGTAAGCTTTACAGCTGGGGCGAGGAAATCGCCAGTAATGCCATTGAGGTGCACATTCATCATTTGCGCAAAAAGCTGCCTGAGCAATTTATCAGAACAGTGCGCGGCGTGGGCTACAGCATCAAACCGGCATGAAGTCGATCCGTCTATTTCTGCTGTTGTCGTTGTTGGCCACGATTACCCTGGTCAACTTCGTCGCCTTGCTGCATGGCTACCAGTCGAGCATGCAAAAGGCACAAAGCCTGTTTGATTCCAGGCTGGAAAGCACAGCCCGGCTGATTGCCTCGGCCAATTCCGAGCAGGCGGAGCGGCAGAGCATCGCCCAGCAACAAACGCCCTACAGCTATTTCCAGATTTGGGACAGTGGTGGCAAACAGTTGCTGACCCGATCGCAAAATGCCCCCGAGGCTGTGACAGGCGAGTTAGCTGAGGGCTTTCATGAGGTCAATCATGCCAGCTATCGCTGGCGTAATTATGTTTACCGTGATCAGCATCTGAATCGCTGGATTGTGGTGGCCGAGCGGATCGATATCCGCTATTCCCTGGCTGAAGAGGTCGTGCTTGAATCCCTGCTGCCGATTGTGCTGGCGATACCGATGGCGGCGCTGATTATCTGGCTGGCAGTGGGCGTGGGATTAAAACCGCTGAGGCAGTTTGCCGATCAGGTTCGCCATAAAAGAGCCGATGATTTGAGCCCGATTGAACTGGACAGAGTGCCGGCTGAGTTGACTGCCGTGGTGGGTAACACTAATGCTTTGCTGGGGCGGCTGGATGAGGCTTTCCACCGGGAGCAACGCTTTGCTTCCGATGCGGCCCACGAGTTACGAACCCCGATCAGTGTCCTCAAAGTGCATTTGCATAATCTTCGGCAGCGGCTGGGCAACGAAGATGAGGATATCGCACTGCTGAGAGCCGGTATTGAACGCATGGGCCATTTGATTGAACAGATCCTGGCACTGTATCGGACCTCACCCGATCAAGCCGCGGTCAAGTTCGAAAAAGTGGATATGTTGAAGCTGGCGCAGTCACTGATTGCCAGTGAATTTGTCCAGTTCGAACAAAAGCAGCAACAGATTGAACTCAGCGGTGATAACGTCGAGATTGAGGGTAATCGTTTTGCTTTAGAGACGTTGCTGCATAACTTGTTGAGCAATGCACATAAATACACGCCAGCCGGTGGTCAAATCCATATCCGGGTCAGACCGCTATCCGGAAAAGTAGCACTGACAGTGGAGGACTCCGGCCCTGGCATTCCAGAGGCCCAGTATGAGCGGGTGTTTGAACGCTTTTATCGCCTGCAGGGTGATCAACACGCCAGTGGCGAATTAGGTTGCGGGCTGGGTTTGACTATCGTTAAGCACATTGCCGATTTGCATCACGCGACCATCAAACTGGGCCCGTCGTCGATGGGGCAGGGATTAAGCGTCACGGTATTATTCCCTCAAGGGGAGCAGTCTTGAAAGTTATCCTGGTTTGTTTCGGTTTGATACTGAGTTATCTGCCTGTTGCCCATGCCGGTCCGCCGGTGATCGAAATTGAAATTCGCGATCATCTGTTTTATCCCGACACCGTACCGATCCCGGCTGACACCAAGGTCAAGTTGCTGGTGAAAAATCTGGATCCGACGGCGGAAGAATTTGAGAGTTATGAGCTCAACCGGGAAAAGGTCATTGCCGGCAACAGCGAAGCCATTATATTTATCGGTCCTTTGCCGGCCGGTGAGTATCCGTTTTTTGGTGAGTTCTTCCCCAAAACGGCCCAAGGCAAAGTGGTTGTGGAGTAAACCATGCTATTGAATGCGGTCATTATCATTTTGCGGGAAGTGCTGGAAGCAGCGTTAATTATCAGCGTCTTTTTGGCTCTGAGTCAGCTCCTTAATCGCAATTTGTGGTGGATGCTAGTGGCGCTGGTGCTGGGCTTTGGCGGGGCTTACGTTTATGCCGTTAATCTTGGACAGGTGTCGATGATGGCCGGCGGCACGGGCCAGGAAATCGTCAATGCCTGCCTTCACAGCCTGATCTTTCTCTGTCTGTTGTTGTTCATGATCAGTGTGCCACACCAGCAACATGTGAGTTGGCGTCTGCTCAACCTGGTGACCATTATCCTTGCCGTGATTACCGCTATCGTGCGTGAGGGCTCGGAAATTATTCTCTATATCAATGGCTTTATCGGTATTCCGGATTTGCTTAGCCCGGTGTTGATGGGCGGCGCTGTGGGGGCGGGGATCGGTCTCAGTGTAGGGGTGTTTTTCTATTATCTGTTGGTCAACATGCGCCGCAGCCATGGCATCTGGCTGGGTTACCTGATCCTGTTGCTGATAGGCGGCAGCATGGTGGCCCAGGCGGTTGAGTTTATGATCCAGGCTGATTACATTTCGGCGACCACGCCCATCTGGGACAGCTCTCATTGGATCAGCGAACGGTCTGCTGTCGGGCAGTTACTTTATGCGCTGGTCGGCTATGAAGCGACGCCAGCACCGCAACAAGCGGCTGCCTACTTCATCAGCATCGGCGTTTTAATTGCCGCTGCCGTCATCAGCTATACAATCAGAGGCAGAACCCCATGAAAACGCTTTGTGTAGTCCTCAGTCTGGTATTGCCCACTATAGCGATAGCCGACAATCTGACAATCGATAAGGTTTATCACCCTTATGTGCAGGCGATGGAGAAAGAGGTTGAATGGCGAATGGTGGCAGCTGATGGTGATCATTTGCAACGACTGGGAATCGGTCGGGCATTGAACGATCGGATCTTTGTAGAGGGCTATCTTATCGCTGCCGAAGAAGGGGACACGTTCCGTATGCAAGGCTATGAACTGGAAACCCGTTTGCAACTGACTGAGCAGGGCGAATATGCGATCGACTGGGGGCTGTTGCTGGAGTTGGAAAAGTCTCACAAAGAGGACGAATACGAACTGGCGACTGCACTACTGATGGAGAAGCAGTGGGGCCGGTGGGTCGGGGCAGCCAACATGTGGCTGGAATACGAGTGGGGCGATGCGGTCAAGGATGAGTTTGAAACGGCCACCGCTCTGCAGGCCCGTTATCGTTATTCACCCAAGTTTGAACCGGCGGTTGAATTTTATGCCGGTGAAAACACCCGAGCGCTGGGGCCAGTGGCGATGGGGGATATTCGCTTTGCAGCCGGTAAAAAACTGCACTGGGAGACTGGCGTGTTGTTGGGTCTGAGTGAGAAGACACCGGATGCGACCTTACGCGTACTGGCAGAGTATGAGTTCTAGACTTACTGTAAAGCCTGCTCTTGCATGCGTTTTTCCAGGTCGTTCCATAAAGACAGCTTGGACGCCTCACCCACACGTTGACCCTCACCACGGGATTTCGCCAGCCACAACCCGGTACCGTTAAAGCTGTATACCGGCACCAGATCGCGGCGCTGATTGGCCGGTTTGATATCGATAATCAGGTTATCCAGTACCAGCGGGGTGGCCCGCCGGGTTTCAAAGTAAGTCAGTACCATGTGGGCTTGATCGATTTCGGTAGCCTTGACGTAGGTGATCCGCAGCTTCTCCTCATCGACGCCCAGCTCTTTGAGGGTGAAGTACTTGGCGATGGAATAATCCTCACAATCACCAGCGCCGATGGAGAGCATTTCCAGCGGTGTTGCCCAGTAATCTTTTTGTTTCCACAGGTCGATGTCATTGAGAAACATCACGTTGGAATTGAAGAATTTGTTCACCAATTCCAGTTTCTCTTTTTCTGGTAAGTCATGGTTATCCGGATTAGCAACCAGATCACGCCAGTTCTCAACCCGTTTACGGGCAAATTTATTGTACTGACTCTCGATTTTAGCCAATACTTTTTCACTGATAGTGAGCTCGGCCAGACCGGGCAACGCTATCAGCAATGACACCATGATCAGTATCAGCATCGGGTTGAGGCGAATGCGCATAGCGGGATTTAGCCTTAGCGGCTGATTCCGTATATACCCGCTTGTTTGACCTTGTCGAAGTCCTCATCAGCTTCGACAGACTCGGCCAGTACACGTACCTCAATCAGGCTGCAGACTTCCTGAATCAACTCCAGGAAGTCTGCTTTACTGGCATTGCCGAGAATGTTGTGGGTCAGATCGCGTGCCAGTCGTATGTAGTCGATATGCATTTCACGCAGCCTGTCGATAGCGATAATATCGGCTGAATAGCGTTTCAGCAGCACCGTGGCACCCAGCGATTCGATATAACGGCTGAAGCTGTCGAAGGCATCCAGATCCTTGGCAGCGGCATAGGCCGTGACCGAGAAAGCCAGTTTGTAGTTATCAATGGCTGTCTGCTCCAGTCGTGTTTTGATCCATTGCCTGAAGCTGCTGGATGAGACCGACACCATCGACAAGTTGATCGTGATAGCGCTATCGATGTGCTGGTTTTCCATTGTGGTGATGATTTTGTTAACAATGGTTTTATCCAGTTCTTCCGCCAGATTAAATTCCTGTGCCACCGAGAAGAAGGTACCGATAGACAGCGATTGGCCTTGCTCATCTTTCACCACCGTAAAGGCCTCCTGCATCACTTTTTGCGGTGTTGGACCCTGATAGTTGTAGGCCTCAGCGGTGAAGGTGATTTCCAGACTGTTGTATCTTATGACATGGTTAATGGCATCACGCCACTGCTGTTCGCTCATTGAGCTGATGGAATTCTGCTTGATGAAATAAGCATTTTCTCCGATATTGCGAGCCTGTTCGTAGGCTTCGACCATGGCTGGCATCAGGCGATCGTATTCACTGGTCTTATCAAAGAACACAATGCCGCTGTGCAGCATATCCTCAAGCTGATATTTCGCTGCCAGGGCCTGTGTTGCCGTTTTCAGTTGCTCTGCCAGTGCGGTGGCAGAATCGGCATCAGAGAGTTCGGTGAGCAGTGCGAATTCAGAGCCATACAGCCGATAGGCATTGCCTTTATCCGCCACCACCTGGGTCAGCATTTCAGCAAAATCACGCAACAGACGGTCAGCTTCCTTATTGCCTTTGTCGCGGCTGATCGCTGCCAGGTCATCAAACTTGAAATAAAATACATACCCGGTCTCGCCAGTCGCCAATGCCCGTTTCACGTCGACGCCGAAAGTGACCTGGTTCAGAAGCCGCGTCAGATTATCCCGCTGCAGGCTGTCATTGAGCGCATCCAGACGGTTATTGAGTCGGCCAATGGTGTCACCGATCTTCTGCGACATACCATTCATAGACTGGGCTACATGACGTACTTCAGCGGTCCATGGCAGTTTGTCGAGCTTGACGAAATTGCCGCTGGAAATATCGTTGGCTTGTTTCTGAATCGCTTTTAATGGTTTCAGCGTGAGCCTCAGTACCAGCATCAGCAGAACAAACGCGCCAACAAAAACAATAATTGAGTAGAGCAGGGTTTCCTTGGCCTGCTCATAGAGCTTGAGATAGCCATATGACGGGTTGCTGCTGACATAGAGCATGCCCGAGATATTCCAGCCGGAACTGATTTCAGTCTGGGCCGTGGCGGTTTTCAGCGGCAGCATTCGAATCAGCCAGTCGGGCACCCCCTCCATCTGAACCGGATTGTTGAGCTGGACCAGGGTTTCGCCATCGACATTTTCCAGTCGCATTTCCTTGTAATAGCCCATATCGAAAATGGCATTCATCATGGTGCGCAGGATGGGATCATCCTCATCAGCCATATGTGGACTCATGGAGAGCCCCAGTGAGGTTGCCGTATCCTGAACATGAATCTCAGATTCAACTTCAAGATAATTTCGTATGTTGCTCATACTAAGGTAAAAACTGACTGAAAATACAATCAGAAATATCAGGCTGATCAGGACTAATAATTGCTTGGAGAGAGACATAAAACGTTCCTCGAGACAGGCCAATGCCAAATGAAGAAACCGGGCAGCGGGTCACTTGCATCCTGTCGCCGAGACGGTTTCCTGACAAACTGCGTCAACAATACCCGTAGTTGGCGAAGCGGGCAAGAAGCCACACCCGCCGCCGAATAGGCTTTAGTTTTAAATCAGCGATTGCTAGGATCAGCGTTTATCCAAGCAAGGTTACCCACATGCTCACCACCATGCTGCAGATGGGGCTGTTAATTGCCTTCGGTTCGCTATGGCAAATACTGGCCCCCAGGCATATCCCGGCACTGGCGCATCGCCGGGCCCTGACTGATCTGGTGTTCTATATATTGTTGCCGGCGCTGGTTGTCGATGTGATCTGGCGGGCACCGATTGATATCACGTCAATGAAAATCTCACTGATTGCGCTGTCAGGCCTGGCCGTATCAGCGCTGGTGATGAGTGTGGTACTGCGTTTTTATCGTTTAACCGGGACACAGAAAGGCGCCTTGCTGCTCGCTGCTGTGTTTCCCAATGCGACCTACCTGGGCTTACCTGTGACCAATCAGGTACTGGGAAGCTGGAGTAATTCGGTGGTGCTGCAGTACGACCTGTTTGCCTGCACGCCGGTGCTACTGACCCTGGGGATTATGCTGGCTCATCACTATGGCGCTGATGGCCGCGAAGTGCATCCTCTGCGTGAACTCACCAAGGTACCGCCACTCTGGGCTGTGACAGTCGCCATCGCGCTGAATCTGCTGGATGTGCCCAGACCGGAAATTGTCCACAATACCTTATCTACACTGTCGGGCGCTGTGGTGCCTTTGATGCTGATAGCACTGGGCATGAGTATTCGCTGGGATACCATGCGGCTGCGCATTCTTCCTCTGTTGCTGCCAGTGGCTCTATTGTCATTAATGGTCGCACCGGCGATGGCATTATGGGTCGGTCACGCGCTTGCGGTTCCCGAGCATATCGGCACAGCCACGGTATTGCTGGCAGCTATGCCGACGATGATTTTCGGGATAGTGATTTGTGAACGATATGGACTGGATACGGCGTTGTATGCGGCCGCCATCTTTATCACCACGGTGCTAAGCGTGGGCAGTCTGACAATCTGGTATCAGTTTTTACCGGCGGTGTAATCAGACCAGATAAACCCGGCGGTTTCGACAGCCTCAATCATCACCTGCATGGCCGTTTCAACCTGTGCGGCTTCGCCACGCAGGCTGAATAAGATATAAGGCTCTGCCGCCAGATGGGGCAGACTGGAAAGCAACAGGTCGGGGTAGTCATCGACGATCTGGTTCATCGTTTCCAGCAGATCCGATTCACGGCCCTTAGTAATCGTGATAGTGCGTTCGCTGCGCGGACGCAGGTCACGGACGTTTTTGTATTCATTATCCAGCAGCCATTCCACCATAGGCCAGGCCATTTCCGGAAAACCCGGCATAAAATGGTGGTCGTCAACACTGAAACCCGCCACACGATTGATCGGGTTGGGAATAAGACGGCAGCCCTCAGGCAGATGACCCATCAGAATACGATTGGGGTAGGCGGCTTCACCGAACTTGTCTTCAATTTCGCGAACAGCTTGCGGATGGGGTACCAGCGGCACGCCTTTCACATTTGCTGCGGTCTGCCGGGTGCGGTCATCGGGGGTCGCGCCAATGCCGCCGAAGCTGAACACCAGATCATCACCGGCCATGGAAAACCGCATGGCACGTTCCAGCTCCGCTGCATCATCGCCGACAATCAAGGTCCAACTCAGCTCGAGCCCGCGCTTGGCCAGGGTTTCCTGCAGAAAAGCAAAATGGCGATCCTGTCTTTTGCCACAAAGAATTTCATCACCGATGATTAAAGCGCCAATCTTCATCCAGCCGTTTGCTCCTGACGGTTACGCATAAAGTCTGCTGTCTGTACAAAGGATGACATTAATTGTTCGGCAAACAGCGGGTCAAGATCCATACTTTTTAATGCCTGAGCCATACAATATAGCCATTGGTCGCGTTCTTCGATGCCGATGGAAAAGGGCAGGTGTCTGGCGCGCAGGCGGGGATGACCAAATTTATCCGTAAATAGTGGGGGACCACCCATCCAGCCGCTCAAAAACATAAACAGCTTTTCTTCACTGCGACTGATGTCTTCAGGATGCAGATTGCGGATGAGTTGAGTCTGCTCGGTCTCAACCATGGTTCTATAAAAGGTTTGGCAGAGCTCTCTGACACCGGCTTCGCCGCCGATCCGCTCGTAAGGGGTTGCGATATTGGCCATATGAAATCTTGCTGAAAAATGCTTAGTTTATCCTGCCTGTTCAGACCGATAAAGCCAATCAAGGTTGCGAGCTGAGTCTCAGACCGGGATAATTGTGGAATTTTTGTGTAATCCAATTGAGGAGAAATCCGAATGAGCGAAAGAATTGTTATGCGTACAGGCGAAGCGCTGATCGGTGGTGGTCCTGCATTTACAGCCGCTGAACCAGAAGTTGTTATTGGTGAACTGGACGGCCCAGTCGGTACCGCGTTTGCTAACCTGATGGGCGACCAGGTCCAAGGTCACTCTCGCGTTCTGGCGCTGATGAACACTGACATGCAAGTGCGTCCTGCGACCATCATGGTCAGTAAAGTCACTGTTAAGAAAACCGCTTACACCAACATCCTCATGGGTACCGTACAAGGCGCGATTGCCAACGGTGTTCTGGATGCGGTCCGTAACGGCACCATCCCTAAAGAAAAAGCGAACGATCTGGGTATCATCGTCTCTGTTTGGTTGAACCCAAGCATCACCACGGTTGAAGACCTGGACCACGAAGCGCTGTTCAACATTCACCGCGAAGCGACTACCCGTGCTATCGAAAAAGCGATGAACAATGAACCAAGCATCGATTACCTGCTGGAAAACCAGGAAAAACTGGTTCACAAGTATTACCAGAAAGAACTCGATGCTAAAAAATAAACGCTAGGAAACTCAGCTGTTTAGCTGATGTCTCTTAGATAGAGGATTGATTCACAGCCTCGTATTTTTAACGGTCTGTCCATTTTTTGGATGGACCGTTTTTTTTGCTATGTATAATGAAGCCTATGACCAAACCCGCTCAGGCAGATATGGAACTCTATTCCATTGATAAATTGATGCATGAAACCCGGCAACTGGCTGCAAAATACCGTCAAACCACGGGCAGTACATTACCGGTCACCGGCGAAATTGCGCGCTTTGATGCCGCCAGAGCCCTGAACCTCGCGTTAATTGACGAGCCAGGCAGCGCCATTGATGCCGTGGGCCGTGAGGGTGAACGCCAGGATAAAAAGATTATCATCAAGGGGCGGGCGATTTTCGACAGCAGCCGCACCAGCCCCCGTATTGGTCAACTGAACCCGCAACAGGACTGGGATCTGGCTGTGCTGGTTCTGTTTGATGACAATTACGAACCGGAAGAAATCTATGAAGCCAGCCGCGAAGCGGTGGCAGATGCTTTGGAGGGTAAGAAAGACAGTGGCCGTAAAAAACGCGGCGCTATGTCGATAAAGCAGTTCAAGATTATTGGTGAACGGGTCTGGACCCGGGAAAACGGGCTGGAACAGGAAGTCTGGGACAGCCAGCAATAGCAGAGGGAAAGCTGATGAGCGTAGGTGGATTTATTTTCTGGGGCCTGGTGGCCGTGTTGCTGGTTTATATTGTTGTGATCTACAACAATCTGGTCAGCCTCAAACATAACGTCAGTAAAGCCTGGTCCAATATTGATGTGTTACTCAAACAGCGTCATGACGAGTTGCCCAAACTGGTTGAAACCTGCCGCCAGTACATGCAGTACGAACAGGAAACCCTGGAAAAAGTCATGCAGGCCCGCGCTTCGGTCGCCAGTGCCCAACAGCAGGGCGATGTTAGCCAACTGGGGCAGGCTGAAGGTGCCCTGAGGCTGGGACTCGGTAACCTGTTTGCTCTGGCTGAAGCCTATCCGGATTTGAAAGCGGATGAGACCTTTCAGCATCTGCAGGCGCGCATTACCGGCCTGGAGAATGCCATTGCCGACCGCCGCGAGTTTTATAACGAAAGCGTCAACATCAACAACGTGCGTATCGAACAATTTCCGGATGTGATTATTGCCCGGACATTTAACTTCAAAGCCTTTACCCTGCTGGAATTCAGTGCCGAGGAGACCGCAGACGTTAATCTGCGCAGTTTGTTTGAGCAGTAATGCAGGACTTGCTGGCCAACATTGCCGCTGAATTGCGCCAACTCAGTGGCGTGGAGTTCTGGATCGGGGCTGCTGTGGCCATTGCCATTACCCTGTATTTGTTCTGGCGTATGGTGTGCTGGTATCAGCATGCACGGTTGATTGAAAATATTCCCACTGCCCGCATTCGTTCGGCACCACAGGGCTATATTGAGTTGATTGGGGAAGCAAAAATGATGGAAGGACCTATCATCATTTCCCCGTTATCGATGACCCGCTGCGTCTGGTTCTCCTACAAAATTGAAGAAAAAGTCCGTGAATATTCCGGCAAGGGGCGGTTTCACTCGCGTTGGCGCCTGGTTAAACAGCAAACCAGTGAAGAAATATTTATGCTTGCCGATGGCACCGATGAATGCGCCATTGACCCGGATGATGCCCAGGTGATTACCCGCGATACCCGGGTCTGGTATAAACGTGATGTCGTGCCACCCAGACGTTATACAGAAAAAACGATTCTTGAAGGCGAGCCGCTTTATGCCATGGGCTTTTTCAAGAGCGTTGCCTCGGTACAGGATCAGACTATTCGCCGGCAGGTGAGCCTCAAACTGCGCGAATGGAAACAGGACCCGAATCAACTGCTGGATAAATACGACACCGATCAGGACGGCGAAATCAGCCCGCAGGAATGGCAGCAAGCCCGGCATGATGCCAACCTGCAGGTTAAACGTGATATCGGTCAGCGTGCCAAAATGAAACAACTCAGCATCATGCGCAGCAGCCCGCACAAAAGCCAGCCTTATATCCTGTCCACCGTGCCGGAGGAGAAGCTGGTATCGCTTTATCAGCGTTATGCTCTGGCCGCGTTGAGCGGTTTTCTGGTGCTGGGCATGATGATTGTCTGGTCCATCAATCAAAGATTAGTGATCTGATGAGTAACGATATTGAACAGATTTTTGCCGAGGGCGGATTGCTGTCGCAGCATATCGATCATTACAGTGCCCGAGAGCAGCAAATCGAAATGGCAGCAAAAGTTGCCGAAGCCTTAGCCGATGGCGAAACGCTGATCGCCGAGGCTGGCACCGGCACCGGTAAAACTTTTGCCTACCTGGCACCCGCCATGTTGTCGGGCCAGAAAGTATTTGTTTCTACCGGCACTAAAAACCTTCAGGATCAATTGTTTAAAAAAGACTTGCCGAAACTGCGTGAAGTCTTGTCAGTGCCGTTAAATGCGGCCTTACTCAAAGGTCGCAGCAATTATTTATGTCACTACCGGCTCGGTCTTGCCGAAGGAGAACCTGCCGGTGAGGTTCAGCAGCATACTCTGAGTGAACTTCGCCAATGGTTGGGTACGACCCACTCCGGTGATCTCAGTGAAACTGATTTGCTGGAAGAGCAGTCACCGCTCTGGCCTAAAGTCACCTCCACTGTCGATAATTGCCTTGGCCAGCAGTGCCCCGATTATGACGACTGTTTTATCGTCGAAGCCCGCCGTAAAGCACAGGAAGCCGATATTGTGATTGTGAATCACCACCTTCTGATGTCGGATATGGCACTGAAGGCCTCGGGGCAGGGCGAGGTGCTGCCTGATGCCGATGCCTTTATCATCGATGAGGCCCATCAACTGCCGGCGATTGCCAGTCAGTTCCTGGGTCACCGAGTCAGCAGCCATCAGTTGCAGGAACTGAGCCGCGACAGTATCCGTGAAATGGAACTGGAAGCCAGTGATATGGCTGACATTCGGGATGCTGCCGAAAAACTGGATAGCCGGCTGCATCAACTCAAGATGGCATTGGGCGATAATGAACAGCGCTTGCCCTGGCATCAGTGCCTGCAGCGTTATCCGGATGCACGCGACAAGCTGGACAATGTCATCAGCAGTGTGGAAAAACTGGCAGAAACGCTGGAGCCCGCTAGCGAGCGGAGCAGGGGGCTGGAACAGTGTTATCAGCGTTGTGAGGATCTGATTCAGCGCCTGACCATCTTCAGTGACAACGACCAGGACGACAACCTGGTGTTGTGGCTGGATGTCCGCGGCAGCGGTTTTATTCTGCACGCCACGCCGCAGGAAGTCAGCGACCATTTCCAGCAGTGGATTGCCGACAAACCGGCCAGTTGGATCTTTACCTCGGCGACATTGACCGTGGCCGGCAAATTCAACAATTTTGTGCAGCAACTGGGGCTGGACGATCCGGTCACTGCCAGTTGGCAAAGCCCGTTTGATTATGGTCGTCAGAGCCTGTTGTATATGCCATCAATTCCGGTTGAGCCCTCACAGCCCGGCTATAACAACCATGTGGCAGAGGTCGCCCGCTCGGTGATCGAACACAGTCGTGGCCGCACCTTCCTGTTGTTTACCAGTTACCGGGCTTTGCATGAAGTCGCCGATGCGCTGGCAGATATGGACTACCCGATGCTGGTGCAGGGCAGTCGCGCCAAGAACCAATTACTGGCCGAGTTTCGTGAACATGGCAATGCGGTTCTGCTGGGAACCAACAGTTTCTGGGAAGGCGTGGATGTGCGCGGTGAAGCGCTGTCCTGCGTGTTAATTGACAAGATTCCTTTTGCCTCACCAGGCGACCCGGTACTGGAAGCGCGGATCAATCATTTAAGAGAGCGGGGCGGTAATCCGTTTCGTTCGATTCAGATCCCGTCAGCGGTGATCCAACTTAAACAGGGGATTGGCCGTCTGATCAGGGATACCCAGGATGCCGGGGTGTTGGTGCTCTGTGATCCACGCTTTTTGAGCAAACCTTATGGCAAGGTCTTTATGCGCAGCCTGCCGCCGATGCCCATTACCCAGAACATCGAGGATGTGGCCGATTTTTTTAACGTTGAGCCTGTCGCCTAGTTCAAATCCGCAGCGAATTGCTTAAGCAGATCCATGGGAATGATCTCAGTGGCACGCTGATGGGTACCGGCGAGGTATATCTTGGGTGCCATATTATGTTGGTAGGCTTCCAGCCAACGTGCGGCACACAAACACCAGCGATCGCCTTCCTTAAGTCCGGGAAAGCCGAACTCTTCCATGGGAGTCGTCAGGTCATTACCACGAAAGCGAGAATATTCCAGAAACTCGCGGTTTACCTGTGCGCAGACCGTATGCTGACCATAATCGGCATCGCTGGTATTACAGCAACCATCCCGATAAAAGCCGGTCAATGGCGTTTCACTGCAGGTTTCCAAGGGCTCGCCAAATACATTCAATGATTCATCTCTATCCATAAATCACCTGATTTTCCTCAGTATTTTCATAAATTTACCGTCGATATTGTAATCATACTATGCAGTAATTATTCAGAACTTAGCCGCTTGCACAGCTTGGATGAACCAAGCCATGCAATTTCAGTATGCGCTGATGCTGGGGCCAGAATAGATCTACGACTCTCTAATTGAGATGAATATTGCCGTCCAACTTGTGATGAATGTCCAGCTCCGGCACGTCCAGTGTCATACTGACATTCAGATTTTCTGTGCCTTTGAGCTTTTTGTCGTCCAGCGCCCGAATCACAGCATGCTCGATTTCACGCTGGGCGTTGATGCCGACTTGTTTAAGGAATTTGCGAATATCCATGTTGAAGGTATCTTCATTCATGATATTGCTCCTGTACGAAGTTAATCGTACTTAATGTATTTAAAGCGCGGATCGTCAGGTGTGCCCGTTAATGCGCCTTCTTCCAGGCCAGGCTGCCACATGATGACTTCCTCAATTTTTTTGGCCAATTCAAAGTCTTTGTCGGTGATGCCCTTAGCCGCGTGGTTGACCAGTTTAACGATGACAAAGGCATAAGATACCGTCAGATCAGGGTGGTGAAACGCTGCTTCGGCCAGGTGACCGACCGTGTTGACCACCATCAGCGTTGATTTCCAGCTAGTGGTCTTATACTTACGGCGAATCCAGCCATTTTCCAGATACCAGTTGGGCAATTCGTCTTTGAGCCTGGCTTCAACCTCTTCATCAGAATAGGTTTTCTCTTTGCCGTCATCTCTCCAGCTCATGGTTATCTCCTGTATTGAATAAGTTAATTGTACGCCCAGTTAGACATATTTGAATAACACTGTCAAAGAACGAAAATTGCCCGAAAGTGGCTTGTATCAGGGATTTGAAGGAGTAAGATGAAGCTGTAACAGACTTATTTGAACAAGGGGAGTGATCATGAATGATGCCGCCAGCTTCAGAGAAGTAGGTTTTCTTTCCGAACAATGCTGTCACGGCGACTTAGCCACTGAAATCAAACAAAGTGGATACTACACAGTATGCAAAGATCTCAATCAGCTAGGACAATCAGTCCTCAACCACTGCCGCATTCACCCTGATGATGAAAAAGAAGTCTACCTGACGCTGCATTTTCAGCGCATGCTGTCGCATTTCCAGTCGATCGTCATCATGTCCGAACGCGGTATGACCCACCAGGTCGAGATCATGACCCGCTGCATGCTGGAGCTATTATTCAACCTGGTCGCATATCATCAGAACGACGAGCTGCTGGAAGCGATGATCGTCGGCGATGACGATCAGAGAAGGGAAGTGCTGATCAAGCTCTATAACGCGCAACTGGAAACCCGGGACTTCACCGACAGCGAAATGGCGCACCTGGAACAGGTCATTAACAGCGCCGATAAAATTGACCGGGGTGATATTCACGTCTTTATGAAAGCCGAACTGGCCGGATTGCTGAATGAATATCGCACCACATATCCGTTATTAAGCGAGAGCGTGCACAGCAGCCTGCATTCATTACAAGCTGATCTGGAAATTGATGAAGCCTCTGACTCGATTGTCGGGATCAATACCAGGGCTGATCACCAAGACAAAATGTCGTCACTGATGATGACTGCGAGTGATTACCTGATGTCCGGCATTGAAATCATGATGAAGATTCACAAACAATCTGATGATCACTTAGCCACATTGGAAAGCATAAAAAAAGAAGCCCAGGAAGTCTGGAAACATATCGTGGTAAAAGTCTCACACCGATAACAACACGGTCATTTTAATTTATCTTATGACCAAGCCCGGTGATTAAGTGCCGGGCTATTTTTGTGCTTTCAGATTTTAAAATCTGTGAGGGTGAGCCCAGAAAACTCACCTGAAAAGCAAATTCTGAGACCTAAATATCTATGATAGGAGAGATTGGGTTGTGAGTATTCACATCTTTCTCTGATAGCATATATAAATAGTCAATTTAACATAATATACAGTATTGTACCACCAAAGCGAAAAAAGACAGGGGGAACAATAACTTAGCGGTTGCCCTGCCTGCTTGCTTTTGCAAATTACTCATACTTAACAGCACTTCTCGACCATGCTCTGTCTTGCACCGTTCAGACGCCAGTAGAGCCATTACATCGCTTTCTGGTATCCCTAACCTTTGCGCAATATCAAGCGCAACGTCCTCAGATAAAGTTCTTCCACTTTTGCAAAGCGAGACTTCTGCTCTCGATATATTTAGCGCCTGCGCTGCTTTGTAATCGCTCTTCAAACCGTTGCGCTGCTTGAACATCGTAATTAAATCGTAGCTTCTCATTACGCCCTTCCTCTTCTTCTTAGTGACGGTTACAGACTATAAACGTTGCAAAAGGTTTGACAAGTTTCAAAAGAGTAACTACGTTACGGAACTGTAACAACCGCAACAGCTTCTCGTAGCCCGTTTGCGTAAGTCCTGCCTCCTGAGGGTCTCTTTTGCGGTTGCCCTACCTCAAAGGGAGTCAGGCAGCTTTTTTAGGAGTAACCGCAAAATGCTCATTGATGAACTCACAACAACCGGACTCTTCTGGCTGATAGTAAAAGCAAACATTGCAAGCGCTGTACTCATAACAATTATGGGTCTAATCGCTAGCGGCCTTTTCAGTGCAATAGCATGGGTAATCGTCAGATGAAACTATCAAACGGCACATGGTTCACCATCGGATTCTGTGTAATCCCCCTGATTCTGGCGGCGCTAGCCGCCTGAATCAAAGCGAAGCGCGGTAGCGCGTAGCCTAGACTTGAACAGGGAACACTTAAGGACGAAGAATGGAAAACAACCGCAAAAACAGTCACCAATCAGAACCAGTTAGAACACTGCATGATATCTACGGTGTCGTCTTCGATGATAGAAACACTGGAAAGGGCTGGTATACCAAAGTCACAACGTTCACATCCGGCGACGTTGAATGCCTCGCCATGAAACTGGACAGCGACCAAGCAATCAGGAAGGGCGGTGGAGCAAAGCGCGAACATTCAGATAAGCAGGAAATGGATGAATTAGTGCTGAGAAAGTCTCAGCAGCGGGCAAAGAAAACAGTTCGCCACAAAGCCATGATGATGAACGCCGATAGAATGCTGACCCTCACCTACAGGGAAAACATGACCAGCATCGACCAAGCATGGGCTGACCTAAAACGATTCAGCAGATTGATGAAGGAAGAGTTTGGTGATGACTGGCAATACATCTGCGTCCCTGAATTTCAAAAGCGCGGCGCTGTTCATTTCCACATGGCCATAAGTGGATTTTTTCCAGTCAAACAAGTCCGCAAGCACTGGCGCAAGGTCGTCACAGAGGGAAACATTGATATAACTTCCCCACGCAAAGCCATTGATAAAGCCAGTTGGAACCCAAAGAGAATCGCCTCATATCTCGGCAAATACCTAACCAAGACAGACAGCGTCCAGTTCAACAAGCGCCGTTTCTCATCAACCAATATCCCGCCAGCCCCATTTGTCACAGGCTGGCTTCCAATCACAGTCGGACTCCCTGTAGAAATCGTCTTATCACGAATCATCAGAGACCTGACATACCGTGAGCCCTCTGACTTCTACGAAACGTCAGAATCCTACTTTCCTTTAATTATCGTATCCACCTAGGAGAACCGCTATGACACAACAAATCATCGAGTTCGAACACCAAAAGAAATCACAGGTAATGGAGTCAACCATGCCGAACGGTGCTAAACGCTACCGAGTAACGCAGCCTGCATTGCTCTTCACTCCAGGCGAAAAGTACCCAGACAAGTTCGATTACTACCTGTACAACGGCGACGACATCAATACCGCAAATAGTGTCCAGCCAAACCCAGTTGGTCGCTACAACTTCAAGCCAAACGCAATTGGCGTCCGTTCCTCTTTCGGCATCATGGAGCTGAACCTCGATGCCAGTGAAATCGAACCCGTTCAGAGCAACAAGGCCAACTAGAAATGAATGAACGCCTGCTAGTAATCCTTGCGCTGCTGGTCACAGTCACACTCGCCGTATCAACTTCGGTCAGTGCTGAACCAGCAACTGAGGAAAGCTTGCAGGCGCTCGAAGCAACCGTCACGCAAAGCAATATGCTCACAATGATCATTGCGCACGTCGTGACATTGATTCTCGGATTTATGGCAGGTCAGCAAAGATGAGTATCGAATCAACACTCATTGGGACACTGCTGCTTGCCTTCGCATCAGGCTACGCCTCAGGCCTGATATACAAATTTTTGAGGCAAATCGGGGAGCAAGTTTAGCTCCAAACCTTTTTTTCATAACGTCGGGAGACAGTGATGAAATTTATTAACCAAGCAAAACGCTACGGCACTGCTGTAGTTACCACAGGCACCGCAATGGTGTATTCAACCGCGTCACACGCAGCACTGACTGCAACTGACGTTCAGCCAGTAGCTGACGAGATCGTCGCCGATGCAGGCATCGTCTTCGGTATTATGATTCTGGCTGTCGGTACTGTATTGGCAATGTCAATCGGTATCAAACTGACTAAACGCTTCGGCAACAAAATTTAGTCACCATGAACCCAGTAATCAGGTATGCAGTCGCGGCCCTGCTCTTGCTGGGTTCAACTATATCAATAGCAGACACAGGCAGTTGGTGGCAGGGCACATACAGAAGAACTGACCATCCTACAGTGCAGTTTGGTGAAACCCTATACCAAACCCAGCCAACCCTAGCATACTGCCGAACTCTTAACCCATTCCACGGTGAAGACACAGGCAAAAGATATACAAGGCTCGTAGATAACTCACCAACAAATTACCAATGCGACCACGCAAGTACTCCTAACGACTGGACTCAACTAGTTCAGTTCACACCGAGAACAGGCGAATGCCCCGCAGCACTCCCTCATGAAGACGGAGCAGGAAACTGCACCGATGAACCACCCATTGAATGCGAGGCAGGCTCAGACACGTTCTTTGTCAGATACACGTTCTCGGAAATGAACACCGAAGGCTTCAATACCAATCAGGCAATCATCCAGAACGGTGGCTGCACTTATGACTCAGTAGGCGTAGAGGAGTGCGGCGTTTATCCAGACGGTGAGAAAGCTTGCCTTTATGAGTACACGCAAACAGACAACGAAGCACAAGGCTCAGAGTCCCAACCTGACCAATACACAGAAGGCCAATCGCCACAGGGAAACAGCAACGACGATACAGGTCAGACCAGTTACACAGAAGACCCGCCGATTACCAACCCTGACGGCAGCGAAACCCAAACCACCAACGAAACAACCACAAACACCACCGGCAGCGGCACCACCATGTGGAACGACGAAGACTATATCTATGTCCGCGACTCCACCGGCACAACGACTATCTATGACCGCCAAAACACCACCACAACCAACACCGACGGAACCGTTGAGGAAACTGTAGTCACCACAAAATCAACTCAGACCCCAACAACTACCACAACGACTGTCAACAAAAACACCGGTAACTCAACCACAACCCAGAACAGCCAGAGCAGTACCTCATCAACCACGACCACAACGAATAATTACTATGACGCCGAAGGAAACCTGACAGGCTCAAATAGCACAACAACTGGTGGCAACGAAACAGAAAACGAAGGTGACGAAGAAAAAGAGGGTAACTGCGGTGCGCCAGGGCAACCATCATGTGAAGTCACATTAAACGGTGAAGACCAGCTCGAAGACCCAGCAATAGCTATCGAGCAATCAGGCGTCAAGCAAGCCCTCGATACCTATACGGAATCATTCGGTGAAATAGGAGAGGGCGATGTATCAGAATGGACCATTGAAAACCCATTTAATTTGCCAACAACAGGTGTCTGTAACCCGGCACCTTACTCATACCAGTATCACGGCAAAACACTCAACCCCATGACCAAGTTCTGTGAAGCATACGACTCAACAATACATCCTGCACTCAGGTACTTCTTCTATGCATTAACCGCCATCACGCTTTACTTCACATTCATTTACGCAACGATGAGGACGTAAGCCATGCCTTTTGCGCTCTGGATAGGAAAAGCCTTCGCATCAGTACTCGCATTCTTTGGTGAGTACATGACAAAAAAGCTGGCACTCGTTGCAGCGGCCATTGCCTCATTCTCAGCGGTTTTGCTCACATTCAAACTTGCAATTGATGCAGCAATAGCGGGACTACTGACAATCACGCCAGATGGCATACTTCTAACCGGCCTCCAGCTACTCCCGTCGAATACCGGAAACTGCATCACCGCTATGGCAACCGGCTACACAGCCGCGCAAGCTTACGTCTACTGGCGAAACATTATCGCCTTCAAGCTCACTCCGGCTTAACTTATGGCTGTCTATTTCGTCACAGGTAAACTCGGCTCAGGTAAAAGCCTAGTCTGCGTAGGTAAAGCCTTTGACTACCTCAAAGAGGGTAGAAGGGTGGCAACAAATTTAGATCTCTTCGCCTCAAACATCATGAAGCGAAACGCAAAAACGCCCATCATCAGGCTACCTGACAAGCCAAGACCTCAAGACCTTGAAGGCATGGGCCTCGGCTGCGAAGAGCTCAATGAAGACAAGTACGGTCTACTCATCCTCGATGAGTGCGGCACATGGCTAAATTCCCGAAGCTGGAATGATCCAGAACGTGCAGCGTTTATCGACTTCATGCTTCACGCTCGAAAAAAACGCTGGGACGTCTTACTCATTGTCCAGAACGAAAACATCATAGATAAACAAATCAGGGAGTCACTCTGCGAGCACCTCGTTTTATGCAGACGACTGGACAGACTGCAAGTGCCAATCATCAGCAAACTGACAAAGCTCCTATTCGACTTCAAAGTCACATTCCCAAAAATTCACAGGGCAAAAGTTCACTATGGCGACAGCAAACAAGACATCGTCGCAGATACATGGACATATCAGGCAAAGAACCTCTATGACGCCTACGACACAGAACAAGCATTCACAATGGATGAACTCAGGATTGATGACGAAACTGTTATTGACATGAGAGCAACCTACACAGTCCTGCCTCGATGGCATATTGAAGGGCGCTATTACACCAAGCCGCCAACCTTCGATTGGCTAGACCACCCAATAAAAACATTACTTTTACCAATATGGCTAATTCACTATTTGTTCAAGCGCAGACAGGTTGCGCCGCCGCGCAGCGTCGGGGCATCCTGTTAAGCTTGTTACTCATCACTCCAGTAGCAGCCCATGAATATCAATGCACTTATCAGGATGGCAAGTGCATAGTCGAGTTTGGAGACTTCGGCAAAGCGCCTAATCAATATCCCGTTGAGGTAGGAGAGCTGAATGTGATCTCGTCAAAGATAGTGACACAGCAAAAAGGTGTCATCTTAATCAATGATTCTTTTGCGCCCTCGTCAAAAGAATCCTCAACAACGGATGGCGGTTTATCTGCATCCGTGCGCCCCAGCTCCCAAGACTAGGCAAACTCTCTCGGCCTGCGTCGCCTAACAGGGAAGGGGATAATCTCAGCCGACTCCACATTGGCAGCATTCTTTTTCTTGGCTTTATCAAGTTCAACCACTAGGGAATCACAAAGCGCTTTATCAATACGGGAAGCCAAAATTTCCCCTGATGTGTATCGCTCACCGCCAGGCGACCATAGATAACCTTGACCGAACGACCATCCATAGAACCCATTCCTTTTGATGGCAATATCTGGAAAGAGCCCGCCAACCATTCGCAAGCATTCAATTACTGGTTTCGGGGCTTTGTCTGTTTTGTCGTACCGCTTAACGGTAGATAGAGAAATATCGAGATATTCAGCAACCTGACAGAGCGTCATCCTTGCTGTGTGTCGTGCATCCGTGAACGTCATAAACCTGACATGACCTCAAACTGGAGGCATCGAGCACAATCAATGCCAGCTATACAAAGCGAGCATTTACACTGCCGGAGACTAAACCCTGTCCGTCACTAATTTTACATAATATACATTATGCGAACTATTAGGCAGGCAGAAATCGAAAGTCGAACAATCAATTTATGCCTAGTTCGTGTCACATGCGTTATGACAAATAACGACTTGGAATTAACTAAGGTTCAGGATTTAAAATCTGGCCAGTTTTCCGGACTCTCACCCATCAATTTTAAATCTTGAATGTTGGAATGACCTATCAACTTAATCGAGAAATTCTGATGCACTGAGTTTTTGGATTTTTTCGTAAAGATGTTTATGCTTCAAAAATTCATGCATCTGTTTGGCATCAACAGGATCTTTTTCTTGGGTACTTTGACCATTACAAAAAATGTAATCCTCTGGATACCACCATCCAGAGACAGTGTTATTTAAGATCTCCACTGCAAAACTTGTATGAAGCTCGCCTTCTTTTAGCTGTTTGATGAAGACCCCTTGTTGGCTGAAAATTCGCGGGCTTTGAATAAACAACAATGATAAGGCCTTAATCATCATTCTTGTTTTGTAGTAATGCCAGTAGCCAAAATACAACGGTTGATAACGACTGTATGTAAACTCATCCCCATCCCTTGGCGTGGTCATATGCTGAAGAATAATCATCAGACCGCCATAAGTATCATGGTCAGCGACTGGTACAAACTGAACCCCATCCTCAACGACAAAATGAGCTATTAGCATGGTTGCATCGTTCTCTTGGGCCCGGTCGCCTGTTATTAAGTTATATAAAGATCTGAAGTTATATCCATATTCATAACGTTCCTGAATACCACCGTAACCGGTGTCTAACCACTCACGGCTAATAAAGAAGTGTTCAGCTAATCTGTCCAATAACTCGGGCGTCAGGACATTAATCAGCGAGTCCAGGCTATCAAAGTCGCTGAATTTGAATTTAAATTCGGGGAATATCTGAGGGATTCTGGTGACGGGAATCTGGTGTGCGTTAAATATACGCATCACTCTTATGGCGGCCGCTCTTAAACCACTTCGCTTGGCAAAACGTCGGTCATCTAACCACTCTTTGAAACTAACAAACTCTTTTAGCTTCTTCAGGTACTTCAGCAACATGGCTAGCTGGCTGCTGCCAGGGCATTTTGATTAACACGGTCAATCAAACTAATCACCTTGGTCGCCGCAGCATCATCAAATACGCCCAGCAAACCTTGATCGTGAATATGGGTAAATGGCGGTTCAAACAACATGGTTTTTTCAATCACACCATTTCTATTCAGGTAGCTGATGATGTTATTGATAAAGGTCATCTGATCAGCCCGTAAATTGCCGGCCTGAATAAATTCAGCAAAATGCGCCTGTGCGGCAGCCATATCCAGCCCGACGATATTCCTTATAAACACGCCCAGCGGTGTATCACCATAGGTGTCCACATACTCCTGCCTGGTACCGACCGTCTGACCATCAAAAAGAATGCTTTCCAGCAGATTGATTTCAGTTTCAGTAATCGGTTTATTGCTTTTCAGCTTTTGAATCACCAGGTGATCACTGTGACTGCGCACATACGACTCTACCCTGTCTTTATAGCTTTGCAGGGCGACATAGGTGCCAATGGGCTCATGAATGCTGATGCCGTCGTGATCGAGCGTGTCTTCAAATGAAGTGTTGACGATAGGCTGCTGATCTTTATCAAGATATTTCATCAAATCGCGCAAAGCGACCCGCACATTTTCCAGACGGTTTACACTGATTGCCTGCCAGAAACCCTCGGTTTGTAACTCCCTCAGCAGGTCTTTTTGCAAAGCGACAGCAGGAATGTTTTGCTTTTTTAACAAGGCATTCGCGGTGCTGCTTATTTTGTTAATAAACTGGCTCAGACTATGCGAGCCGGTTAATAAGGCTATCTGGAAATTCAGCACCAGAACATCAAAACGCCGGGCAAACTCATCATCATTTTTATCAGCCAGCACCAGCTTGGCGAGTTCTGTATTGATATCCAGCAAATCACTTTTGGACAGATTCTGCCAACGGTCTTTGTCGCTGAACTCAACCACATACCTGAGCTTGGCTTTGACTACGAAGCGGTTGCTGTCTAAATCGGCAACCGCCTGATACAGCTCGTTGATATAACTTTCGGCCAGTTCCGCCTGCTCATCCGTCCGGGCTGTGTCACCGCGAATCAGCATGGCGACTTCCAATTTCGCTTCAAATACCTGCTGAATCAGGCTTTTCACGATCTTGCCCTGGACACCATCGGGGTTGGAATCAAAAAACTCAAAATTCTGACAATAATCAAAAATCACAAAATGAGTTTTATGCTCACCGCTGCCAAATAAATCAGGACATAAACGGGTACCCCGGCCGATCATCTGCCAGAATTTAGTGGGTGATTTCACCGGTTTGAAAAATACCAGATTGACCACGCGCGGTGCATCGACACCGGTATCCATCATATCCACTGAAACGGCAATTTGTGGATCGTGCTCTTCGAATTCATCTACGAAGACTTCCAGCAAATCCTGGGCTTTGCTTTCGTAGTTATCAATCACCCGTAAAAACTTGCCGGCATACTCGGGATAATTTTTGTTGAAACGTTCTTCGATGAACAAGGCATGGTCATGACTTTTGGCAAAAATAATGCTCTTTCCGAGCTTATCCCCGCCCTGCACTTTAATGCCATGGGTCACAAGGTGATCCAGCACTTTATCAACGGTATCGCCGTTGAATAACCATTTATTCAAGGCCGCACTATCAATCTCATCGGGCGCTTCGCCCTGAGTCGGATCGCCGAATTTCTCTTCATACTCAGCTTTTTCGGCGTCAGATAACTGATTGTAGTGCACCCCTTCACGCATAAATTTCAGCGGCACCGACATCGCTTTGGGTGGGACCAAAAAGCCCTCTTCCACCGCTTTATCGAGTTCATAGGCAAAGGTCGGATTGTTATCTTCAATCCCGAATAAACTATAGGTATTGTGATCGACTTCGGCTTTGGGCGTGGCGGTGAGGCCAATCAATATGGCATCAAAGTAATCAAAAATCGCTTTGTATTTCTGATACACCGAGCGATGAGCCTCATCAATGATAATCAGATCGAAATGGCCCACACCGTAAAAGCGGGTATCGGTATTTCGCATGCCATCAATGCGGTTCATGATGGTCGGATAGGTCGAAAACACCAAACGGGTGCCGTTATCTTCTTTTTCTTTAGTGAGATCAATTGAGGATAAATGAGGCAGAAGCTCACTAAAGCGATTTTTTGCTTGTGATACCAGGGCATTTCGGTCAGCCAGAAATAACACTCGCTTGGCCCAGTTGCATTTGGTGAGCATATCGACAATCGCTGCTGACGTGCGGGTTTTACCACTGCCCGTCGCCATCACCAACAAACTTTGCCGCGCCCTGCCCCGTAATTCGCCCTGGCTATTTTGGGTCACGGTGTTTTCAGCCACCCTTGCCACCGCTTCTAATTGATAGGCGCGTCCGGCAATGGCTTCATTCACTTTAAAATCGCGACAATCGGTTCGGGTGCTGCGTCGCTCAATGAGTAACTGCAATTCATCTTTGCTGTAAAAACCTTGAACTTCGCGTTCTGGATAAAACTGGTCATCCCAGAGATAGGTTTCAAAGCCGCTGCTATAGAAAATAATCGGCCGCTGACCTTTCAACTGTTCCAGGCAATCGGCATACAATTCCGCCTGATGCTTGCCTTTACGCGAATCGACCATGGTTTTTTTGGCTTCAATCACCGCCAGCGGCAGACCATCATCGCCCCACAGCACATAATCGACATACCCCAAGCCCGAAGGATTGGTGCTTTTGGGCATGCCGGTCACTTCATATTCGAGGTGATAACCGTCCTGCAAGTTATCCCAACCGGCTTCTTTCAAAGATAAATCAATATAACGGCGCCGGGTTTCGGCTTCTGAGACCAGTAACGGCACCGCCGCTTCGATATCGACCGTTTTTTCGCGGGCCTGTTTACGTTCAGCCAGCAAGGCTTTTTGTTGTTCGAGTTGTTGTTTTAACTGGGTGTTTTGTTCAGCCAGTTCACGTTGTCGTTGCTCGGCTTCACGCTCGATGGCGTTTTTGGCTTCGACATCGGCGACGGTATCAGCAAGCTGCTTTGCATTGGGCTGAGTAGCCAGACCATGTGGAATTAAGGCTTCATCAAATACCTGCGGTTCGGGTGTGTGTTTACCGTAATAAATCGCCAGATGGCGCATAAAGCGATACAAGTATTTTAGCGAGGCCAGGGCATCCTGCTGGCTGACTGATTTGCCGTGTGCGGCGATATTACCGGTTTTTCGAATCAGATTAAGTTCGTTAAATAAGGTATTGTTAAATAATGATTTAAAGCTGTGTTCATGCAGCAAAGTGCTTAAATCAGCGCGCCACGGGCGGCTTAAAGTGCGGTCATTATCGTAGAGCCAGTTAACCGCATTTTCGAGGCTGGATCGGCAGAAAATCGCCGAAGCTTTTGGGGAGAGAAAGGTCAGTTGTTCAG
Source organism: uncultured Methylophaga sp. (assembly GCF_947259025.1). Lineage (GTDB taxonomy): Bacteria > Pseudomonadota > Gammaproteobacteria > Nitrosococcales > Methylophagaceae > Methylophaga. The sequence continues at coordinate 451,962 of NZ_CAMYKO010000005.1, read as the reverse complement.
CTTCAACGGCATCGGCGTGCAGTGCCGAAAAATCGTTTTGCAGAAACTGAAAATTACTCATCAAACATTCCCTGTTGTGAACCCGTTTGTCTATGCTGCCCTATCTGCCGTTAATTCGCCAGTGAAAGCCTGTTGTAACAGGCTGTTAAATAAGGCTTCGGACTTTTGCAGATTGGTTTTGGCTTGTTGTTTTTGTTGTTCGATAATCTTGATGCGTTCGGCAAATTGGTTTTGGAGTTCAATTGGCGGATGGATGATTTCAATTTCTTTAATCATCGTTAGATTTAGGTTTTTCTGACGCACTCCACGCTGTAGCCGTCTAAAATGTTCTTTGCCATATTGAATCATCGAATAAACAAATACTGTATTAGCTTTTGATGAGTCTAATGTAGAAAAAGCAATCGCTTGGTTACAAGAAATCACTTCAGTAGTAATGCTGGATTTTAAAGCTGCTGTGTCATACATTCCCAAAAGCAGACTATCTTTATTAATAATTTTTGCCGCTGAGTTCTTTATAGCATCTTCAGAAATATGTTCTTTGCTATCACTGATATACATGTTGTTTAATTCGCCAGAAGTTACCCAAGGAATATCACCAGCAAAATAATCAGTATTTTTTCTATTTGGTGTGCCTCCACTATGCCACTTACCAATATTACCCAAGCATGATACGTCCCAACCTCTTGGGTTTGATATCGGGTCACCAAACATCTCCAAAAACAGGGACTGGCTAAGGGCGGTGTAATGCTCGACCAGTTGTTGGTCTTTTAGTCTGAGGCTATCCGCTGCATCCAAAATCGTGGCAATCTGCTTTTGCTCTGCCAGTGGGGGGATTGGGATTTGAACTTTGCTGAGCGTAGATTTTGAGATCTCTTTGAATGTTGCACCATTCCCTAAATCCTTGAGCTGGGGGATGATGTTTTTTATTGCGAAGTACAAATATTCAACATCCAGGTTTTTATTTGGCATCAAGGATTTAAACCCTTGATTGGTGCACGCTTCAATTGTCGTGATGGCTATGTGACCAATTGGTGCTCTTGAACTAAGTAATAATGAATTTTTTGGTAACAGCGTTGTTGAGCAACTTTTAAGGCCTAAAGCAGTTATTTTTTCAGGTGCTTCTGAAATATACTTTGATTTTATTCGGCTTAGATCTTTTGGTGTAAACCAATTTATTTCACCATCCCAGAACTCGGCTTTATTTCTTGATGGTGTAGAGCCACTAATAATTTCACAACAATCACCTAGAGCAACTTTTTTGAATTGGTTTGCTGTCAGCACCGAGTTCACCCCAACAACTCCTTCAACATCTGCAGGGCTTGTCCACGATCTCTATCTAGTTGCTCTATCTCCGCAATGATTTTGGCCGGTGGATCGTATTCCACCTGTTCATACTCCACTTCTTTATAGCGGTTAATGCTTAAATCCCAGTCGTTTTGTTTGATTTCTTCAAACGGCACCATAAAGCTTTGTTCGGTGCGTTTTCGCTCTGTTTCTTTATCACGCTGTTTAAAGCGCTGGATGATATCGGCGATATCGTTGTTTTTAACCGGGCTGCGTTTATCGTCGAGGGAATAACCATCGGCCAGCATATCGTAAAACCAGACATTATCGGTGCCGCCGTTATTGGTTTTGGTGAAAATCACCACCGCGGTGCTAACCCCGGCATAGGGTTTGAACACACCACTGGGCATGGAGATCACCGCTTCCAGGCGTTGTTTTTCCACCAGGGTTTGGCGCAGTTGTTTATGCGCATTGGATGAGCCGAATAAGACGCCATCGGGAATAATCACGGCACTGCGGCCACCGACTCTAAGCATGCGTAAAATCAGGGCAATAAACAGAAGCTCAGTCTTTTTGGTTTTGACGGTTTTAAGCAATGTTTTCTCGACGCCTTCGTAATCCAGCGAGCCCTTGAATGGTGGGTTAGCCAGAATCAGGCTGAACTGTTCACGGCAAGTGGCATTGGCTTCGCCCAGGGCATCGAGGCCAATCAGATTGGGCTTATCGACAGCATGCAATTGCAGGTTCATCGCCGCGATACGCAGCATGGTGCTGTCAAACTCGATGCCAGTAAACATCTCGCTGTTGAAGTGTTCACGGAAAGTCTGATCATGCAGCCAGTCAGCATGATGATCGTAAATGTACTCCCCTGAAGCCACCAGAAACCCGGCGGTGCCGCAGGCCGGGTCGCAGATCGTATCTTCGCGATTGGGCTCCATCATTTCCACCATCATTTTGATGATATGACGCGGGGTACGGAACTGGCCATTGGTGCCGGCAGTGGCGATTTTGGAGAGCAGGTATTCGTATAAATCGCCTTTGGTATCGCGATTGTCCATCTGGATTTTGTCGATCATCTGCACGACCTGATCCAGCAGCTTGGGCGTCGGGATCATAAAGGTCGCGCCTTTCATGTACTGGGCGAACACGCCGGCCTGATTGCCCACTTGTTTCATATGCTCAAACACGGTGAGGTTGTCGGCCTTTTCCTGTGGCTGTGTGAACAAGGCAAACATCGATTGCGGGTCGAGTTCCCGGAAACTATGCCAGCGAAAGCCTTGATGCTGCTTTTGATAGAGCGGGTCTTTAAGCTGCCCGCCTGTCATATTGGCCTTTTTTTCTTCCAGCAACTGGGTTTCATCCAGGCGACGTAAAAACAGCAGATAAGTGAACTGTTCGATGACGGTGAGCGGATTACTGATGCCCCCTGTCCAGAAGGTTTCCCATATTTTATCGACTTGGCTTTTCAGTTCACCGGTGACCATTTGATGACTTTTTTGATTGGAAATAAGGGCACTGATTTTCCATGATTAACACTGAGCCGACAAGCGTGGCTAGTTACATTCCGGTCAGCCTGAGGGGGATTTCAGATAGTGATTGTTGATTTTGAATTAAAGCGCATGACATTTCTACGCTAATTACATACGCTGTACGTTCACTTATTGGACGAATGGATTGATAGTGTTTTCCACTGCAAGATTACTCTTATTAGCTGCTGTGCTTACACAGTTGCTCGGCTGTACGACGGGTAGGCTGATACCGCCACCACCTCAGTCCGAGTTAATGACCGTGCAGTTCAGTGACAAAAAGCTCTCTGCCCTTTTTGACATGCCTATGGGGGTGCATCAAATACCCGACAGCCAGGTCATTCTCTCCGGACATCAGGATATTCGCTCTGTTGAATCCATTCTGGGGCCAGCCGGGTTTGATCTGGCAGCGAGGAAAAACAGCGAGCTCGGCCAGGCGCTGACAGTCAGGCTGACAGAACCTGCACAGGAAATAGCCAGGGAACTGATTGCCGGTCCCGTTCTCTCTCAGCGTTATACCTCCCTGCCCGCTGATGATGCGCCCTATCTGGAGGTCAGATCCTCGGTGATATTAACGCTGCAGGGCGAGGAAATGATTAAACCGTTTATCGTCTTGCACGCAGAATTGAAGTTCGGTGGCACCAACTTTATCCAATGGCAAGGTCGTTATATTGCTTCAAGCGGGCCAGCCAAACCGATCAGGGGTGATGAAAGCTGGCTATCAGATGATGGTAAAGCTTTGAATGCCAATATACTGAAAAGCTTGAAAAAAGCGATTGACGTCATGCTGCATGATGTGGCCTCTCCATATCCACGCTCTGCGAATCGGTTGATCGCGGTTAAGGGCTACTATCCCTACCTGAATACGCCATTGCAGACGGTTGGCTACCAGCTTGCTGAGGATGCGACTTATATGACATTTCTGCCTAAACTCAGTAACGCAGTGATATTTGCCGGCGTTAACATCGTGGATAAAGACACGGTTGAGATTCGTCCTGCTAGCGCCGACGATGAAGTCTATAAAGTCATCCACTAGGCTATACAGATGTTTTATGGAGAACAGGACCCGCCTGATCTCGACGGACTAGAACCAAAGGCCGCATACTGTGTATCAGACTATTTCTCCAGCCGGACGTGGATGTGTCTCACTATAAAAGATCACCCGCTTATCAGTTTATAGAGCCCGGTTCACCAGAATCGCTGGGCCGCCGTCGAAGACTGCGCGCCTGCCAGGAATGTGACTGGGTGGTGGCTTTACCGGCATTAAGAGCCGGTGAATCTGCGGTGTGTCCCCGCTGTGATCATAAAATTGTTCATCGTCATTTCCGCCCCGTTCAACGCAGTATGGCCCTGGCACTTAGTGCTTTGATGGCATTGCTGATGGCGCTTGCTTTCCCGCTGGTGAGCTTTTCAGCTGTGGGCATAGAGAAAAGTATTCTTTTGGGTCAGACAGTGACCCAGTCCTTGAGCTTTGATCAGCCTTTAGTTGCTCTGTTGGTGGGGCTGACTATCGTCATTTTACCGGCCCTGTATTTGCTCAGTGTTATCTGGGTGCAGACGGGGTTGCTGCTGGGTACGCCACTGCGTTTCAGCCGGCTTATTGCCCGCTCATTGAAGCATATTCACCCATGGATGATGGCGGATGTCTTTATTATCGGTGCACTGGTCAGTCTGTTTAAGATTGCCACCACTGCGGATGTCTCTCTGGGGATTGGCTTTTGGGCGTTTTGCAGTTTTGCGGTCTTGTTACTCACCACCATGCACTCTATTGATGATGACTGGTTATGGTTTGCTATTGCCGGTGAGCCCCTGGTACCCGAAGGTACCCAGACCGGTCAGACTGCTGCTTCGCAGCAGCTCAGCGGCTGCCGTACTTGTGGCCTGTTACAGCGCTTTCCCATGCATGGCAAAGCGTTTTGCGAGCGCTGTGGTGAACAGTTGCAACAACGTCTCCCCTACTCTTTACAGCGCACCTGGGCGCTCTTGATCACCGCCTGCCTGCTTTATATTCCGGCTAATGTTTACCCCATCATGCTCAATACCCGGCTTGGACAGACCCAGGCAAAAACCATTGTGGGTGGCGTGGTGGATCTCATCAATGCCGGCTCCTGGCCGATTGCTTTTATTATTTTCTGTGCCAGTATCCTGGTGCCCGTGGGTAAAATCCTGGCGCTGGGTTGGCTGTGTTTGCGCGTGGGGAAAAGCAATGACATCAGCCAGCGCAACCAGATTCGTATGTACCGGATTGTTGAATTTATCGGTCGCTGGTCGATGGTGGATGTATTCGTAGTGGCGATTCTGGTGGCTTTAATCCAGGCAGGTAACTTTGTGTCGATTACACCGGGGCCGGCTGCACTGGCATTTGGCCTGGTGGTAATATCAACCATGCTGGCTGCCATTCATTTCGACCCTCGCCTGATTTGGGATAAACCCGTCAAACCTGCCGTATCTGTTTTAAAGGACCCGCTTCATGAGTGACGAACAGTCACAGACCCCGGATTTACACAAAGCCAGAACCACCAAGGCTTCGCGGCTTTCTCCTATCTGGATTATCCCTATTGTTGCCGCTTTAATGGGGGCCTGGCTGGTTGTTGATAACTACCGCAATACCGGCCCGTTGATTACCCTCACCATCAATAATGCCGAGGGGATTGAAGCCGGAAAAACCAAAATCAAAACCCGCAATGTCGATATTGGCCGGGTCGAGGAAGTGAAGCTCTCTGATGATCTCAGCCATGCTCTGGTGATTGCCCGCATCAACCATGACGCTGAACATGTGTTAGTGGACAACACCCGCTTCTGGGTCGTCAAACCGCGTGTTGGCCGCGAGGGGATCACCGGCTTTGGTACGGTCTTGTCCGGTGCCTACATCCAGCTTGACCCCGGCGACTCTAAAACCAGAAAACGCAAGTTTGAAGTGCTTAAACAACCGCCGGTTGCACTTGATGGTGATGAAGGCATTCGCACCACCCTAGTCGGTCAGCTTGGTAATTCACTGCGGGTCGGCGACCCGGTGACCTATCAGGGCTATACCGTCGGACGCGTGGAAACCGTTGAGTTTGACGAAGCTTCAAAACAGGTTCATCACCAGCTATTTATCGAAAAACCCTATGATGCGCTGATTACTTCCAACACCCGTTTCTGGTCGGCCAAGGGGGTGAACCTGGAAATCAGTTCAGCCGGCTTTGAAGTCAACATCGCCTCGCTGGAGGCACTGATAAGTGGTGGCGTGACCTTCGGTGTGCTGGAAGAACTGCCTGAAGCCTCTGAGCAGCCGGACGAGCGCTACCAGCTCTATGCCAATGAAGAAAGCGCTCGCCAGGACATGTTCAGCAAGTCACTGGAATATGTACTACTGGTCGAAGACACTGTGCGTGGCCTTGCCGAAGGTGCGCCCGTTGAGTTTCGAGGACTGCGTGTGGGCACGGTGCGGGCAGTCCCCTGGCGTTTTACCTCGCCCGAGCGCCGCAGGGGGGATGATTTTGCTATACCGGTATTGATTAGCCTTGAACCCCAGCGCCTGGGCGGACAGCATAAAGTTGATATCGACGAATGGCAGCAACGCATTCAGAGCGAGATTGATAACGGCCTGATGGCCAGCCTCAAATCCGGTAACTTACTGACCGGTGCCCTGTTTGTGGATCTCAATCTGCAACCTGACAAAACCATCAAACTGGCCAGCCAGACTTTCGAAGGTCGTCAGGTGATTCCCACCACGGCCACCGGACTGGCGCAAATTGAGAGCAAGGTGTCGACCTTGCTGGATAAGCTCAACGCGCTGCAGATCGAGCCGGTATTGTCGGGCATGGACAATACCCTGGATCAGTCTGAAACGCTGATCCGCGACATCCGTCTGCTAACCGACAGCCTCAACCAACTGGTTAACAACAGCGAGTTGCAGTCAGTGCCAGCAAACATGAATCAGACGCTGGACGAACTGCGTGAAACGCTCAAAGGTCTCTCGCCCGAGTCACCGGCGTACCAGGAACTGAGTCAGACTCTGCACAATCTGAATGTACTGATTCGCGACGTACAGCCCTTTGCCAGAACTTTAAAAGAACAGCCTAATGCATTGATTTTTAATCCAAGTCCGGAGCAGGATCCGCAACCGCCGGCTGCCAAACCGTAACCATGAAGGTCATCAAGTGACAACATTTAAACCTTTTCTTAGCGCCCTTGCCTTTTTGCTGCTCACTAGCTGTGCGACTAACCCAATGGTGGAAAAACAGCATTACTTCCTGCCGGATTCTCTATCGGAGTCGCCTTCATCCGCGGCGGTGAGTGAGGCGCCGCTTATCCAGCTCCGGGCGGTTGCGTTAACAGATTTCCTCGATAACGAAGGCCTGGTTCTGCAGCTTGATGACATTACGCTGAATCAGGCCAAAAACCACGTATGGGCAGAAAGCCTGCAGCAGCAGATCCATCGCGGCCTCCGTGAGCGAATCAATCAGCAACAGCAAACGCTTATCGTTGTTGGGGCTCAGGAGTCTGCAGCTTTAAGTCTCAGCGTTGAAATCGATGCATTTCATGGCCGCCACGATGGCACAGCCGTCACCAGTGGCCAGTGGCAATTGAAAAACAAACAGGGCGAGCTTGTGGCACTCAATCGTTTCAGTTTAGACACTGAACTCAAGCAGCCCGGTTATCCGGCTTTGGTCCGCGCCCTAGGCCAGAACCTTGATAAGCTGGCCGCTTTGATTGCTAAAGAATTGAAAACGCTTGATTTGCCGTGAACACACCCGGGCTTGTATCCGGGCCGATCCGCCCCCAACTTAAAACAGATTAGAATTACTGGAATAGTCATGTTAGCTATCAGACAATCCGTCGATATCAAGGTTGGCCAGCAGCAAGTCCCGGCGGAAATTATTTCTTTTGATGGCCTGGAATCAGGTAAAGAACATGTCGCTTTGCGTTTTAACCGCGCTGAGACGGGTGACAATCCTCCCACGCTGGTCCGTGTGCACTCCGAGTGTCTGACCGGTGATATCTTTCATTCTTCCCGCTGCGATTGTGGTGAACAACTCAATGAGGCTATCAACAGGCTGGACCAGTTCGGCGGTGTTTTGCTGTACATGCGTCAGGAAGGAAGAGGCATCGGCCTATATAACAAGCTTGATGCTTATGTGCTGCAGGATCAGGGGCTGGACACCTACGCAGCCAATGTGGAACTAGGTTTCGCGGAAGACAGCCGAGACTTCACTGAAGCCGCAGAAATGTTAAAAGCCTTGAATATTCAAAAGGTTGAGCTCATCACCAATAATCCAAGAAAAACACAGCAGCTTTCAGCGCATGGCATTGATGTGGTCGCCACCCAGAATACCGCTGTGCATCAGAAGTCGGATAATGTCGGCTACCTCAAAGCCAAACAATCGCTGGGCCAGCATGAGCTGAATCTGTCTCATGACGGCGAGCAGCCCTGCCAGAACTGTTAATTACTATCTCACCCCTCATTTCCTCAGTTAAGGAGCCCCTATGTTTAAAGGCTGGTTGATCGATAAAACCACTGATTCTGTGACCACTGACCTGGTGGATATTGATGAAAACAGCTTGCCTGAGGGTGATGTTCTGGTCGATGTGGCCTATTCAACCCTCAACTACAAGGACGCCCTGGCGCTCACCCAGTCAGGCCCGGTGGTCAGACAATTTCCAATGGTGCCAGGCATTGATCTGGTGGGCACAGTACGCGAGTCTTCACGTGATGACCTGACCGTTGGAACTCAAGTCATTCTCAATGGCTGGGGTATAGGTGAAAAACACTGGGGCGGTTTGGCACAAAAAGCGCGGGTCAGCGGTGACTGGCTGGTGCCACTTCCTGACGGTATTGATATGCAACAAGCTATGGCCATCGGTACCGCCGGATACACAGCCATGCTGTGTGTGATGAAACTGGAGCAACTGGGTGTCACGCCAGATAAAGGCGAGATCCTGGTCACGGGGGCGGCTGGAGGTGTTGGTAGCGTGGCCATTGCGGTGCTCGCCAAGCTGGGTTACCAGGTTGTTGCCCTCTCTGGCAGGGCCCATGAGGCTGATTACCTGAAATCACTGGGTGCTACTGAGATCATGCCCAGAGAACAGATGACTGAAGCAGGCAAACCGCTGGATAAAGCGCGTTGGGCAGGTGTGGTCGATGTCGTTGGCTCACAGGTGTTAGCCAATGCCTGTGCCACAACACAATACGGTGGCGTCGTGACTGCCTGCGGACTGGCTGGTGGTATGGATTTACCTGCGACTGTGGCACCTTTTATCCTGCGTGGTGTGACGCTTGCCGGTATTGATAGTGTGATGTGTCCCAAGGCCACACGGCTGGAAGCCTGGCAGCGTCTGTCACAGGATCTGGACCTGACAAAACTTGAATCGATAACGCAGACCATTTACTTAGCGGAAGTAAAAGAAAAAGCCGAGGCATTACTGGCAGGAAGGGTGCGTGGCAGAATTGTCGTATCTATCAAGAACTAAAGCCCCTGAAAAGCGTCGAAGCAATCGCGTCTTTCCAGTCGAAAGCTGAAATTTGATTTCTGCTGATACTGCCAATACCATAAAAAAGAGTTTATTCAGAGCCGTTTCAATGAAGCCACGGGTTATGACATCTTTGCTGCTCGTCCTCTGCATGGTCTTTTCGACCACTGCCGCGGCTTTTCTGCATCTGAATGAACACATGCTGGAACAGTCACACCTCGATCTCTCATCGCATGAGCACCCACATTCAAACACGAACGCTCACGATGACCACGATATCAGCGCCGAACATGCACACCACTTCAATCTGCATGTGACTGCTGATCTGGTTGAGCACAACCTGATGATGTTCAGCAGCTCTGGTCGAATCGCAGACAGCGACTTTGCATCCAGAGTCATCTCCCGCAGTTATACACCCCCTATTCCGCCACCCAACGCCTGATCCTTTCCCTGGTTAACTTTTCATGCGCCCTGTGCGCAGAAACCGTTATGGAATTGGATCATGAAATCATTATTTTTGAGTCACACCACGCGTGTGCTTGCAGCTATCACGCTGCTTGCTTTGCCGGGTCTGTGTTTTGCCCTCTCGCTGTCCACAGCGGTCAGCAGGACGCTGGAAGCCAGCCCTGAGTTACAGCTTTACCCTTATCACGTCCGTGCGCTCGACGGTCAGGCCCTGCAGGCCGGCCTGAAGCCAAATCCGAGGCTGAATGCCGAGCTTGAAAATGTTCTAGGCACCGGTGAGAACCGTTTTCTGAGCAATACTGAGATCTCGCTGTCACTGAGCCAGTTGATCGAACTGGGTCAGAAGCCGGAAAGACGCGTTGAGGTTGTCGACAGGCAGGCGGCTGCCATTGAGCATGAATATCAGGTCAAGCGACTCGACGTGATTGCTGCGATGCTCCGTGATTACTACAACAGCCTGCGGCTTCAGCAACTGATTGACTGGAACCAACAACGTATTGCGGCAGAACAGGCCGCCGTATCGGTCATACAGCGCCGTGCCCGGGCCGGTGTGGTGGGCCAGGCCGATGTTATGCGCATGCAGTTACGGCTGGCCAAATCTGAATCCAGACAGGCCGAACTCATAGCCCAACACGCACAGTCACTCAAAATGCTGGCAGCCCACTGGGCGGCTGAGCCTGAATTCTCTGGTGTCAAGGGCGAGTTAGGCCTGTTACCGGATCTGCCTGACATGACACAGCTGGAGGCTGCGCTGCAAAAGACACCTGATTACCTGCTGGCGCAGGCTGAAGTGCGTGTCAATGAGGCCAGACTGGCACTTGCCCAGGCTGAAGGCCGGGCCGATGTCACTGTTGGTGCCGGTATCCGGCGTCAGGAAGGCAATAACGATAATGCCCTGCTGTTCAGCTTCTCAATGCCTTTGCAGTGGCATGACAGCAACCAGGGCAACATCGCCAGTGCCCAGGCGCAATACCAGGAGAAGCTGGCCAACCAGGATCTTCTGCGCACGCGACTGGAAGTCGCCTTATCCCGTATTCACGCCGCCATGCTCAACAACCTCGACTCACTGAAGCGGCTGCAGGTCGATTTGCGGCCCGTTGCTGATTCATTGCTGGCCGAGGTGAAACGTGGCTATCAACTGGGGCAATACGGTGTTTTGCAGTGGGTCGATGCCCAGCAGGAATTGTTCACCATTGAACGCCAGCTGATCGAGGCGCAACACGCCGTGCATCTCCAGTTTCTCGAATTAGAACGCTTAAGCGGTGCCAGTCTTACCGCCGCCGCTGATAAGGAATAAACCATGAAATCTTATCTTTTAATCATCGCCCTGCTGTTTCATGCGCCGCTGTTTGCCGCCGGTGGGCATGGCCACGGTAATGATGACCATGGTCACGAAGAAGCCGCAAAAGGACCGCATGGCGGCCGTTTGCTGGAAAGCGACGGGCTCAATCTTGAACTCACGATTTTTGAGTCAGGCATTCCCCCGGAAATGCGGATCTACCCGTTTACACCGGATGGCACTGCCCTCTCCCCCGCTGATATCAACATGACCGTGACCCTCAGTCGCACCGGTGGTCAGCAGGATCTGATCGATTTCACGCCAGAGGCAGACTATCTGCTGGGAGATACCGAAATCGTCGAGCCGCATTCCTTTGCCGTTGAAGTCACGGCCCAGTATCAGAACGAGAGCTATCACTGGCACTTCGAGAGCTATGAAGGCCGTGCCGAAATCCCGCCACGCATGCTCGAGGTGTCAGAAGTGAAAACAGAGACCGCCGGTCCCCGGACTCTGATGATGACCAATACGGTTTACGGCATTATCAGCAAGGCCGAAGACAGCGTGTTTCATGTGCATGCCGCTTATCCCGGGATTGTGAAGTCAGTCAATGTCGAGACCGGTGACACAGTCAAAAAGGGTCAACGCCTGCTGACTGTATTCAATGAAAAGACACTGCAGACCTATGCCGTGACCAGTCCCTCTGCCGGCGAAGTCACCCGACGTCCTGTAAAAAGCGGCGATCACACCAGTATCGGCACCCTGGTGGAAATCAGCGATTTATCCAGCGTCTGGGTGGAGATGTCGATGTTTCCACAGGATATCGAACAGATAGCCAAAGGCATGAAAGTGCTGGTCAGTGATCTGCATGGCGATAAAACGGTGGAAACCGAACTGGACTACCTGTCACCACAGATGACAGGCGGCCACATTGCCCGTGCCAGGGCCACGCTTGAAAACCCTGTTGGCAACTGGCGGCCCGGTATGCACGTGATTGCCAGCGTGGTGATGGAAAAAATCGAGGTGCCACTGGCCGTGAAACGGTCGGCTATTCAGTCTTACCGCGATATGCCGGTGGTTTTTGGCCGCTTTGGCAATGTGTTTGAAGTGCGCATGGTGCAACTGGGGCGACAGGATGAGGACTACGTTGAAGTCACCGGCGGCCTCAAAGCCGGTACCGAGTATGTGACCGGCAACAGCTATCTGCTTAAGGCCGAAGTGCTCAAAGATGGCGCCAGCCACAGTCACTAGGAGCGTGCAATGATTGATTCAATTATTCGTTTTGCGATCAATCAGCGCTGGCTGGTGCTGGTGCTGACCTTGTTAATCGCCGGGCTGGGCGTTTATAACACCTATCAACTGCCCATTGATGCGGTGCCCGATATCACCAATAAACAGGTGCAAATCAACACCGAAGTGCCGGGCTATTCACCGCTGGAAGCCGAGCAGCGTGTCACCTACCTGGTGGAAAATGCGATGGCCGGTTTGCCAGCGCTGGAATATACCCGCTCGCTGTCCCGCTATGGCCTGTCACAGGTCACGGTGGTGTTCGAGGAAGACACCGATATTTACCTGGGCCGTCAGCAAATCAGTGAACGGCTGCAGTCGATTCGTGGTGAACTGCCTCAGGGCGCCGAACCACAGCTGGGACCGGTCGCCAGTGGTCTGGGTGAAATTTTCACCTATGCCATTACGGCGGAAGACGACGCCCTGAATGAGGATGGTCAGCCCTATACAGCCGAGGATCTGAGGACGATCCAGGACTGGATTATCCGGCCGCAACTGGTCACTGTGCCCGGCATTACTGAAATCAACAGCGTCGGTGGTTATGAGCGTGAATACCAGGTTGCGCCTGATCCAGCCAAACTATTGGCTTACAAACTGACCCTGGCTGATGTGTCCAAGGCACTGATGGAGAACAATCAGAATACCGGGGCCGGTTATATCGAGCGTTATGGTGAGCAATGGCTGGTGCGCTCACCGGGCCAGCTGAAGACGCTTGATGATATCCGCAAGGTAGTCATTGCCAAGCGGGATGATATGCCGGTCACCGTCGGTGATGTGGCAACCGTATTTCTGGGCAAGCAGCTTCGCACCGGCGCCGCCACCCAGAACGGCAAGGAGACCGTGTTGGGCACCGCCTTTATGCTGATTGGCGAAAACAGCCGCATAGTCGCCAGGGCAGTGTCCGAAAAGCTGGAAGCGGTGAACAGAAGCCTGCCCGAAGGCGTGAAAGCTGAAGCGGTCTATAACCGCACCACCCTGGTCGATGAGACTATTGCCACAGTGCAGAAAAACCTGTTTGAGGGTGCCCTGCTGGTCATTGTGGTGCTGTTTGCCTTGCTGGGGAATTTCCGTGCGGCATTTATCACGGCCTTAATCATACCCCTGAGTATGCTGTTTGCCGTCACTGGCATGGTCACTAACCGGGTCTCAGGCAACCTGATGAGCTTGGGCGCAATTGACTTCGGTCTGATTGTCGATGGCGGCGTTATCGTGGTGGAAAATGCCCTGCGGCGGCTGGGCCTGGCCCAGGAACAAAAAGGCCGCTTACTGACTTTGCCCGAGCGACTGAAGGAAGTCGGTGAGAGCACCCGGGAAGTATTCAACCCGGCCGTGTTCGGCGTCTTGATCATTATGCTGGTCTATCTGCCCTTGTTTGCATTGGGCGGTGTTGAAGCCAAAATGTTCGAACCGATGGCATTTACTGTTATGGCTGCCCTGACTGGTGCGCTGATCTTTGCTGTCACCTTTGTGCCGGCGGCTGTGGCGATATTCGTTCGGGGTAAAGTTCGTCACAAAGAGAACATCCTGATGCGTGCTGCCCGCTTTGTTTACCGACCCTTTCTGGGCATGGCCATGCGGGCACCGTCAATTGTCACAATTGCAGCTTTGGTCTTTGTGGTATGGACTGCGAGTCTCAGCACACGCATGGGCGCCGAGTTTCTGCCCAAACTGGATGAAGGCGATATCGCCATGCATGCGCTGCGGATCAGCGGCACCGGGCTGGAACAGTCGGTGGCCATGCAAAATCAGCTGGAAAGCGTGATCCGAGAGTTTGGTCAGGTGGAACGGGTGTTTTCCAAGATTGGCACCCCGGATATTGCCACCGACCCGATGCCGCCCAATGTGGCCGATACCTACATTATTATCAAACCGCGTGGCGAGTGGCCGGACCCGACTCAAACCAAGGCTGATTTTCTTGATGAGCTGCGTCAGGCCGTGGAAGTGGTGCCCGGTAATAAATACGAGTTCACCCAGCCAATAGAAATGCGTTTTAACGAACTGATTGCCGGGGTCAGGGCCGATGTTGCTGTCAGAATCTACGGCGATGGCCTGGAACAACTCAGTCAGATTGGCGAGTCAGCCATCAATGTCATTAATACTGTGGAAGGCGCGGCCGATGTCCGCATGGAGCCTATTACCGGTTTACCCATGCTGTCTGTCGAACCTGATCGCGATCATCTGGCCCTGCTCGGCCTCAGCATCAGTGATATGCAGCAGACCGTGCAAACGGCCATTGGTGGGCGTGATGTGGGTCTGATTTATGAGGGCGATAAACGCTTCAAACTGGTGGTCAGGCTTGCAGATGATTTAAGGCAGAATATCGATTATCTGTCCAAACTGCCGGTAGCCCTGCCCAATAGCGATGAACCGGACTTATCCTATGTACCGCTGGGTGAAATCGCGCATATCGAGAAGTTTGTCGGCCCCAACCAGATCAACCGTGAAAACGGCAAACGTCATGTGCTGGTGTCCGCCAATGTGGTGGAACGTGATCTGGCTTCATTTATCAGTGATGTTCAGACTGCGATTAATCAGCAGCTGAACATGCCGGCCGGTTACTGGGTTGATTATGGCGGCACCTTTGAACAGTTGCAGTCGGCAACAAAACGCTTGTCCATCGTGGTGCCGGTCACGCTTTTATTGATTCTCGGTCTGTTGATCAGTGCTTTCGGCTCCTTCAAGGACGCCCTGCTGATCTTCACCGGTATTCCACTGGCACTGACCGGCGGTATTTTATCGCTGACTCTGCGGGACATGCCGCTGTCGATATCCGCTGCCGTTGGTTTTATTGCCCTGTCGGGTATCGCCGTGCTCAACGGCATCGTTATGCTGTCGTTTATCCGCCAACTCAGAGAGAAAGGAGAAACCCTGCTGATTGCGGTCAGTAGCGGTGCTATGCAGCGCCTGCGGCCGGTACTGATGACAGCACTGGTGGCCAGTCTCGGTTTTCTACCTATGGCATTAAATACCGGTACCGGTGCTGAAGTTCAAAGGCCCCTGGCGACGGTTGTCGTGGGCGGCATTATTTCATCGACTTTGCTCACCCTGGTGGTATTGCCGGCGATTTATCTGCTGGCACATCGGCGCAGTGCGAAAGAATGAGAAGCGGACTGTGTGTTCAAGCTATTAGACTTTTATTTTGGCACGTGCTGAACACCCGGCTGCTCGTTAGATTGCCATGCTTGCCTCGATTTCGGGGCGGCTGGCCAGGGCAATATCAACAAAAGGCCTGACCGTCGCATCATGACTCTGACGCTTGAAATGGAGTTGTAGCGGAATAATTTTATCGACCTGCTTAATGGTCAGAAAATGACAACCCGCCGAATGCTGTTTTCGGATACAGTAAGGCCCAATACCGATGCCCAGTCCCGAGGCAACTTCTGTCAGCAAAGTCTGCATATGCCGGGGCTGACTGATAATATTGGGTGAAAAACCGGCATCGTTACACAGGCCAAGCGTGTCATCAAACAGGCCTACCGCTTCTTCACGATTGAAAATAATAAAGTCCTCCTGCTGCAGTTCAGATAGAGCCACAGCGTCTCTGTCAGCGAGTGGATGCTGTTCGTTGACCACCACAACCAGTCTGTCGTTGTAGATATCATGACTGATGAAATCTTCCTGGATAGAGGCTGGCATTGGTCGCGAGAAACCAATGTCGATGCGGTCATTTTTGAAGGCTTCCAACTGCTGGGTGACGGTCATTTCATAGAGATTCACATGCACCGCCGGATAGCGGTTGATGTATTGATTTACCAGTCCGGCCATAAACGGCAGGCAGGCTGAGGGCATATGCGCGACTTTCAGCGTGCCGATTTCGCCCTTCTCCGCCCGTTGTGCATTGGTTTTGGCGGTGTCTATCTGCGTCAAAATCAACTGACCGTCGCTGAGCAACTGTTTGCCGGCCGAGGTGATCGCGACCTCGCGGGAGTTCCGATTAAATAGTGAGACCCCCAGTGCTTCTTCCAACTGGGCAATATGCCGACTGATAGCGGGCTGAACGGTGTGAAGTTGCTTGGCGGCGGCTGAAAAACTCTTGTTTTCGGCCACGCTGATAAAGCTTCTGAGCGTTTTAATATCCATGCTTGCCTTCTTTCTATACAGAATATGTATAGATTTAATAGAAAAATAACATTTCTATTATAGATTAATAGTCGTTAGCCTGTTTCACCAGTTGGCGCATTAACAAGCTTGTCTGCCGCCGTTGATTGAACCACAGAGGATTTAACAGGGCCGACTTGCCGGCCATCTTTAACAGGCTTATGAAAAGCAGCATCGAACAATTATCAAACGCAGGCCAGTTCACCCTGCTCTGCATTGCCAGTCTGACCATCATGGTGGGCTCGGTGCTGGCTCCGGGCGTGTTGTCCATTGCCGAAGCGTTGAATGTGTCGGCGCATCCGGGCTGGCTGGTCACCCTGCCAGCATTGGGTGCTATGGTGTTTGCGCCTGTGGCCGGGCGCATCATTGATCAGACCGGTGCCTACCGTTGTTTATTATCTGGTTTATTTTTATACGGGCTGCTGGGTATGGGGCTGGTTCTACTCACTGAGCCACTTGCTGTCTATACCGATCGCTTCCTGATGGGCGGTATCACAGCCCTGGTGATGGCCTCATGTACGCTGCTGATTTCACAGTGGTATCAGGGTAAGGCAAGATTGGCGATGATCGCCAAACAAGGCATGGCGATTGAGCTCGGCGGTGTTGTGTTCCTGTTTGCGGGCGGTTTGCTGGCTTCGATTAACTGGGCCCTGCCTTTGAGTATTTACCTGCTGGCCTGGTTTTTTCTGGCGATGTTTATCCTTTATGTGCCAAAGCGTAACTCGCGGCCAGAAACCGACTCTGATGAGGCGGGGCCGGCCCTGACAGGCCATCAGCGATATTTCTCACTCAAAGCCGTCTATGCCAGCACCTTACTGGCAATGAGCGTCTTTTTCAGCCTTATCGTATTACTGCCGATAACACTCGGTCAGCGGGGCATGGATGAAGCAGATATCGGCTATTTGCTGGCCTTTATCTCAATGATGGCTGTGGTCTCGGCCTATGTGATGCCGGCAGTTGTGGAGAGGCTGGGGCCTTTGCCAACGCTGACCACCGCTTTTGTCTTGTTTGCTCTGGCGCATGCCCTGTTTTTGCTGTCTTCTGCGCTGACCAGCCTGATTCCGGCTGCCCTGTTCAGTGGTATGGGGTTTGGTTTCAGCATCCCACTGCTCAATCATATGACCATACAGCGTTCAAACCCGGCCAGCATGGGGCGTTGTCTGTCTTTTTACACCATGGCGATTTTCTCAGGCCAGTTTCTGACCTCATCACTGACTTTACTGCCCGAGTTCCAGACACAGGCTTTTGTACTGGCAATGACGGTAGCATTGATGACCGCCATGGCCCTGCTTCTCAATCAGCGACTAATTAAACAAAGGATTCTGCATAATGCTTAAAGGATTAAACCTGCGGGAACCGCTCATTTTCTCTGCATTTCAACCTGGAAAGCCAGGTGGCTATCAATATTCATTTAAGAGAATAAGACAACAAGGCTGTAGTTTCAGGCAAGCGGTCTGCGGGCCCATTTCGTACAATTTTCAATATCAAAATCCGGCCATTGCGGGTCTGAGACTGTTGCGCTGTCTTTAAGTTCTGCCTGACTGCAGCTGATTTAACTGAATTTTCATTATTTTATGCGTTGATTGAACGCATCCCTATCATGGAGTTTAAGCATGCGAACCACCTTATTTGCCCTGGTAACGCTTATCACATTGGTGGGCAGTGCCTGCACGGAAACCACAGACACCGCTGATGCAGCCCCTGCCCCGCCACCACCACCGGAAGTTGATATCGCGCAACCGCTCAAACATCAGCTCACTGATTGGGATGAATTCACCGGCCGCTTTGAAGCCATTAACGATGTGCAGCTTCGCGCGCGGGTCACCGGATATCTGGTGGAGAAAAAGTTCAAAGATGGTCAGCAGGTGAAAAAAGGCGACGTGTTGTTTGTGATCGACCAACGCCCTTTCAGTTATGAACTGCAACGCATAGAAGCGCAGCATGAGTTGGCGCAAAAGGAATGGCAGCGTGCACAGAACCTGCGTGAAACCCGGGCCATTTCCCAGGAAGAAGTGGACCGCCGTTTCCAGGAACTGCAGATTGCCAAGGCGACGCTGGATAATGCCCGTCTGCAGATGCGGTTCACCGAGGTCACTGCTCCTATCGACGGCAAGGTCAGTGACAGCTATGTCGATATCGGCAATATGGTCGAGGAAAATGAAACCGTGCTGACCCGTATTGTCAGCACCAATCCTATGCATTTTCGATTTGAGGGATCTCAGGGTGATCTGCTCAAATATCTGCGCCTGGACCGGGCAGGACAGCGCCCCAGTAGTGATACCGCGCCTAATCCGATTTATATCAAGTTGATGGATGAGGATAAATTCCATCATCAGGGCCGGATGCACTTTGTAGATAATGCCATCGACAATTCTACCGGCACCATTCAGGCCACGGCTCAAGTGAACAATGACCAGGGCATTCTTTATCCGGGCATGTTTGGTCGTGCCCGCCTGCTGGGACGCTCGAATTATGAAGCGGTGCTGGTACCGGAACGTGCTATCAACACCGATCAGGACAAAAAGTTTGTATACCTGGTTGATGACAATGAGCAGGTTCAGCGTCGCTATATCAGCGTCGGCAATCTGCTGGACAACGACTACATCGTGGTCAGCGATGGCCTGACGGGTGATGAACAGGTTGTGATCAACGGCATCCAGCGTATCCGTCAGACCGGACAAGCCGTCACCCCGAATGAGACTGAACTGGAATGGCGTGAAATCGACACGCTGGTGGACTCAGAAAATGCCACCGAAGCCGTTCAGCCGGCAGAGCAAGACTAAGGAGCAGCCTGAATGCAGTTTCCCAAATTCTTTATCGACCGACCGATATTTGCCACGGTGATGTCTATCATCACCGTGATCGTCGGTGTGATGGCATTTCTGACGCTGCCCATTGAGCAATATCCTTCAGTAGCGCCACCGACTATTCAGGTGTCGGCAAACTATCCCGGTGCCACCGCAGAAACCGTGGCAGAAACGGTCGCCACGCCGATAGAACAGGAAGTCAATGGCGTCGAAGGCATGCTTTACATGCATTCTCAGGCTTCAGCCGATGGCAGTATGAGTCTGACTATCACTTTTGAACTGGGCACTGATCTCGATACCGCCCAGGTACTGGTGCAAAATCGGGTGGCCATTGCCGAACCGCGGTTGCCGGAGGTGGTTCGCAGTATGGGGGTGACCACCCGTAAAAACACGCCGGATCTGATGTTGGTAGTCAATATGTCCTCCCCCGATGGCACTTATGATCAGAACTACCTGGCTAACTACGGCGTGCTCAATGTTCGTGACCGTCTGCGTCGGATTGAAGGTGTCGGTGATGTGCGTGTGTTCGGCGCGGCTGACTATGCGATGCGGATCTGGCTCAAACCTGATTTGCTGCAGTCTTTTGGTATCGCTGCCGGCGATATTATCAGCGCATTGCGTAGCCAGAATGTTCAGGTCGCCAGCGGTACGCTTAACAGTGCGCCGCAGAAAGACCAGAATTACTATGAATATATCGTTCAGACCCAAGGTCGGCTGGAAACGCCGGAAGAGTTCGGCGAGATCATCGTTAAAGCCGATGACGGCCGTATTGTGCGGCTGAAAGATGTCGCCCGTGTTGAACTGGGCGCGCAGGAGTATGTGACCAAGGGGTACCTGGGTGAAAAGCCTGCTGTGGCTTTACCTATCTACCAACGCCCCGGCTCCAATGCGATCGCCACTACCGAAGCATTGATCGCTGAGATGAAAGATATCGCGGCTGATTTTCCGCCGGGTATTGAATACGAATTTGCCTACAACCCTACCGAGTTTATCGAGCAATCAGTCGAAGCCGTGGAGTTCACGGTCTACGAGGCCGTGTTCCTGGTAGTGATAGTTATTCTGGTGTTTTTACAGACCTGGCGCGCGGCAATCATTCCCATTGTGGCTATTCCGGTGTCATTGATCGGCACCTTCGCGGTGATGTCAGCGCTGGGCTACTCTCTGAATAACCTGACCCTGTTCGGGCTGGTACTGGCTATCGGTATTGTGGTCGATGATGCCATTGTCATTGTCGAAAACATGGAAAGAAATCTGCGCAACGGCCTCTCGCCCCGCGAGTCTGCCCGCAAGACCATGGACGAGGTCGGCACCGCGCTGATTGCCATGGGCCTGGTGCTGGTAGCAGTATTTCTGCCTACCATGTTCCTGGAAGGTATTTCCGGACGCTTCTATCAGGCCTTTGGTCTGACGGTCGCAGTAGCTACTCTGATCTCGGTGTCTGTCTCGCTGACCCTGTCTCCGGCGCTGGCGGCTATCCTGATGAAGGTTGATCCCAATCATGACAAACCGGTCAAATGGTATAAGTCGCCAGTCAAAGCCTTTTTCAATGGTTTTAATAAAGGCATGTCCGGGCTGTCAGAGCGCTATGGCTGGTTTGTCGGCAAGACCATCCGCATGGGCTTTATCATGCTGCTGATCTATGGCGGATTGATGGCGCTGACTGCATTTCAATTCGACCGGGTACCGACTGGCTTTATTCCGTCACAGGATCAGGGCTCATTAATCGTGTCGATTACCCTGCCTGAGGGTGCATCACTGAGCGAAACTGATGAAGTCGTTCAGGAAGTGACCCGCGAAATGCTCAAAGTGCCGGGCCTGGCCAATACCGTTGGCTTCACCGGTTTTTCTGGTGCCACACGGACCTTGCAGTCCAATGCGGCGGTGATTTTTACGCCACTGGAATCCTTTGATAAGCGTATTGCTGAAGGCATTGAGTACCAGACTATCCTCAGTGATATGCGGGCTGTGGGTGCCTCGTTCAAAAACGCCAGTATTGCCGTATTTGAGCGTCCCTCGGTGCCAGGCATCGGTAATGCCGGTGGCTTTAAAATGATGCTGCAGGATCAAGGCGGTCGTGGTCTGAAGGTGTTGGAGCAGGCAGCTATTGATATGGCTGCAGCAGCAAACAGCCCGGATAATCCGGCCACCACTGCGGCCTACACCTTCTTTAATACCAATAATCCGCAGCTTTACCTGGATATTGACCGTAATAAAGCCGAGCGTCTGGGTGTGCCCGTTGATAATGTGTTTGAAGCGCTGGAAGTGTTCATTGGTTCAGTTTATATCAATGATTTCAATTACCTGGGGCGTACTTTTAGAGTGACAGCCCAAGCTGAAGCACAAGAGCGGCTGACCATTGATGATGCCCTGCGGATTCGGGTACGAAATAATGACGGCGACATGGTGCCTATCGGTTCCTTTGCCACTGTGGAAAATACCTCCGGTCCCTCCCGTGTGCCCCGCTACAACCTGTATCCGGCTGCCGGTGTAATGGGTAGTGCCAGCCCTGGTTTCAGTTCCGGTGAAGCTTTGAACGCGATGGAAGATCTGGCTGATCAGATCCTGCCGGATGGCATTGGCTATGAATGGACTGAGATTGCCTATCAGCAAAAATCGACCGGTGACACCGCGGTGCTGGCCTTTGTGCTGGCGGTAGTCTTCGTCTTCTTGCTTCTGGCAGCGCAATATGAGAGCTGGACCCTGCCTCTGTCCATCATTCTGATTGTGCCGATGTGTCTGTTATCTGCGATCACCGGCGTTTACATAGCCGGCATGGATAACAACATCCTGACCCAGATAGGTCTGGTGGTGTTGGTGGGGCTTGCCTCCAAGAATGCCATCCTCATCGTCGAGTTCGCCCGTGAACTGGAAGATCAGGGCCGGGATATGTGGCAGGCCGCGGTGGAAGCAGCACGGCTTCGACTGCGCCCGATTCTGATGACCTCGTTTGCCTTTATTCTGGGCGTGGTGCCGATGGTGATTGCTACCGGTGCCGGCGCTGAAATGCGCCAGGCGCTGGGCGTTGCTGTGTTCTCGGGCATGCTGGGTGTGACTGCATTCGGCTTGATTTTCACGCCGGTGTTTTATGTTTTGTGTCGCAAGCTGGCACTTATCGGCACCAAGAAAGACTCGAAAAAACTGTCTTCGGAGACTGTATAAATGAAACTGCGTTTAATAACGGCTTTAATCGGTGTCAGCCTGGTCGCCAGTGGCTGTGCCTCATTTCGCGACTATGAAGCGCCGGAGGCACCTGAGTCTCTGCAACAGCTGGACCTGGAGCAGGCAGATAATGCCCGTATCGAGGCGAACACCGCGCCGGTCATTGAATGGTGGGATGAGTTCAGTGACCCACGCTTATCCAGCCTGGTTGAACAGGCGCTGGAAGCCAATCCGGATGTACGTATCGCTTATGCCAACCTTCAGGAAGCTCGGGCCTTGAGCCGCGAGGTCGGCTATGACCGCCAGCCATCGGTTAATGCCGGTGCAAACGCGTCAAGAAACCTGAACTCCCAGGAAAGCGTCAGCGGTAATAACCTGCCCCGGACCAATAACAGTTTTCAGGCGGGCTTTGATGCCGGCTGGGAACTGGATTTATTCAATCGCATTTCATCGCGTATTGAAACACAGGCAGCGCTGACCGATGCTGCCCGTGCTGATTTGCAGCAGATTTATGTCACCATCGCTGCCGAGGTCGCGCGTGCTTATGTGGAACTGCGCGGTGCCCAGCATCGACTCGATATTGCTGAACGCAATCAACAGAACCAGGCAGAAACTTACGAACTGACACAGGTGCTGCTGGATGGTGGCCGGGCCACCGCGCTGGATGTATCCAGGGCAGAAACCCAGTTAACGCTGACCAAGTCGACCATACCGCCCCTACAGGCAGCAGTGACCGCCGCTATCAATCGTTTATCCGTATTAACCGGCCAGGTGCCGGACGCCCTGCGAGCAGAACTATCCGCCAAGCAAGCTTTACCGGAATTACCGGTGACGGTAGCGGTGGGTGACGCGGGTTCGTTATTGAAACGCCGCCCTGATATCCGCTCAGCAGAGAGGACGCTGGCTGCCAGCGTGTCTTCCTACAATGTCGCCGTCTCGGACTTGTTTCCTACTGTTCGCCTGCTCGGCTCACTGGGCTTTGTCGCCACTAATCTGAGCAGTTTCGGCACCTCGGCTTTGGCAGGATCAGTCGGACCATCACTGGAATGGCAAGTGTTTAACCGCGATGCCGTCCGCGCCCGGATTGATCAAGCCGATGCCCGCAGTCAGGCACAACTCGCCTTTTACGATAAAACCGTATTAGCCGCACTGGAAGAGACCCACACTGCCGTCAGCGATTTTGCCCGTGAGGAAGAGCGTCGTGCCACTTTGCAACAGGCAGCAAAGTCAGCCCTGCATTCTGCAGAACTCGCAAGACAGCGCTTTGACGAGGGTTATGATGATTTTCTTGATGTGCTGGATGCCGAAAGAACCCTGCTGGAAACCGAAGACACCCTGGCCAATAGTGAAATCAGCGCGGTATTAAATCTGATAGCGATATACAAAGCGCTGGGTGGTGGCTGGCAGGTCAAAGCTAATAGCTGAGAACTGCCACTGCCGGTTTTTGTCATTAAAACAGGCGCTTTTTTGTAGTATCGGACAATAAGCCTGCAGTTTCAGGCAAGCGTTGTTGCTGGACTGACTCTACAATCGTGCAGGTAAGTGAGTGAAACAGAAGCTGATTTTAGCTCAACGATGATCAGTGTGCTTTGTTTTAAGCGGAGTATAAGTCTTTAATTATGCAGCAATCAGCAATCCAGACCAGTGATAAAGATGACAGCGCCCAGGCCCGTGCCCGGCTGGCGGAGCTAATTGCCCGCTATGCACCGCATGATGGTCTGTTTGATTTGCCCCTGCCCGGTGTCCATCTGCTGAGAACGTCAACGCAGGAAACCAATCCCACCCGCGCGGTCACCAAGCCGGGCATGTGCATTATCGCTCAGGGTGCGAAGCGTGTACTGATTGGCCAGGATGTCTACGATTACGATAACTCGCGGATGGCGGTTTACTCTACCGAGGTGCCGGTATCGGCGAAGATCGTCAAAGCCAGTGAAGCCGAACCCTATCTGTGCCTGATCGTCGATATCGAGCCACAAAAACTGGCTGAACTGACCATGAAGGCCTTCCCTAATGGTCTACCCAGGGTGCAGCATCCGCGACCTTTATTTATCGGCAAGGCCAACCCTAAAATCGTCGAAGCTGGCACCCGCCTGCTTGAGTTGTTATGCCAGCCGGACGATGCTGAATTTTTGCAACCATTGATTACCGACGAAATTTTTATCCGCCTGCTACGCAGTGATATCGGTACCCTGGTCGCTCAGATCGCAGCCACAGACTCAAGTTTGCAACGCATATCCAAAGCTATCAGCTGGATCCGCGAACACTTTCGCGAACCCATGAAGGTCGAAACCCTGGCGGCGCTGAGTAATATGAGCGTGTCCGCCTTCCACAGTCATTTCAAAACAGTCACCAGCATGACCCCGCTGCAGTTTCAGAAAGAGCTGCGGCTGCATGAAGCCAAACAGGTCATGCTCAACCGCATGATGGATGTCAGCACCGCCTGCATGCATGTCGGTTACTCCAGCGTGTCACAGTTTAGCCGTGAATACAGCCGTTTGTTTGGTGTCTCGCCCAGCAAAGATGCCCGCTCTCAAATAACAACAAGCTGACGAATCAGCTCAATACTCATTTTCAGATTTGAAGGGATTGTTATGCAAATCACTATCAACAACAAAATGCATCAAGTCGATGTACCGGATGACATGCCCATACTCTGGGCTTTACGCGATGTGCTGGGGATGACCGGCACCAAATTCGGCTGTGGTAAGTCGCTGTGCGGTGCCTGCACCGTAATGCTCGACGGCAACCCGATTCGCTCCTGTGTCACGCCGGTCAAAGCGGCCGAAAATAAAAAAATTACTACCATTGAGTCTGTCTCAGAACAACCTGCAGGCCGTGCTATTCAGGCTGCCTGGCAGGAAATCAATGTACCGCAATGCGGTTACTGTCAGTCCGGTCAGATCGTATCGGCGACAGCGTTACTTAATAGTAATTCCAAACCCAGCGATGAAGATATCGACAACGCCATGAGCGGTAATATCTGTCGCTGTGGCACTTACACCCGCATTCGAGATGCTATCAAGCAGGCTGCCGATAATCTGGAGGCCGGTCATGAAGGATAATATTGTCAATATCAGCCGCCGTGGTTTCGTTAAAGGCTTTGGCCTGACCGGTCTGGTTCTGGCTGTCGGTCTGCCGGGTTTGTCCGCTAAAGAAGAAACGCCAAAATACGGCCGTGATGCCATGCCTAATGGCTGGGTTGATGACCCACTGGTGTTTGTCTCTATCGCTGAGGATGGCACCGTCACCATCGTCGCCCACCGTGCTGAGATGGGTCAGGGCGTGCGCACCAGTCTCCCCATGGTTGTTGCCGATGAAATGGAAGCCGATTGGGAGCAGGTAAAGGTCGTTCAGGCCCCGGGCGATGAAGAAAAATATGGTAATCAGAACACCGACGGTTCCCGCAGTGTTCGCCACTTCTTTATGCCAATGCGCAATGTGGGCTCAGCGGCTCGTATGATGCTGGAAACCGCGGCTGCCGCAATGATGGCAGTGCCGGTCAAGGAAGTGAAAGCGCTGAATCATGAAGTGGTTCACCAGCCTTCTGGTCGCAAAATGGGCTATGGCGAACTGGCGCAGGCGGCAGCCAAACTGGATGTGCCTGAGCGTTCAAGCCTGCAATTTAAATCTGCTGAAGATTTTCGTTATATCGGCAAAAACGGTAGTAAAAACGTCGATGGTCAGGCTATCGCCACCGGTCAGACTGAATATGGCATGGACATCCAACTTGATGACATGGTTTACGCCGTTGTCGCTCACCCGCCCGCCTATGGCGACACGCTGAAATCTTATGATGACAGCGAAACATTGAAAGTCCCCGGCGTGCTTAAAACGCTGACACTGCCCTCTTCTCCACCGCCTGCGGTATTCAACCCCCTCGGTGGTGTGGTTGTGGTTGCAGAGAACACCTGGGCGGCGATGGAAGGTCGGAAAAAGCTGAAGATCGAGTGGGAAAAAGGGCCTAACAGCGATTACGACTCCAAAGCCTTTCGTGAAAAAATGGCCGAATCCGCCTCACAAAAAGGCGGTAAAGTGCTGAGAGAGCTGGGTAATGCCTATCAGACGCTGGAAAATGCGGAATCCACCATCAGCGCGGGTTATTACATTCCTCACCTGGCACAGGCCCCGATGGAGCCGCCGGTGGCGACGGCCCACTTTCAGGGCGATGCCTGTGAACTCTGGGCTTCAACACAGAATCCCCAGGCTGGTGTCGATACCGTTGCCAAATGGCTGGAACTCAAGCCGGAACAAGTCAAAGTTAATGTCACGCTGCTCGGTGGCGGTTTTGGCCGTAAGTCCAAGCCGGATTACCTGATCGAGGCTGCATTAACCTCCAAGGCAATGGATGGGAGACCGGTCAAATTGGTGTGGACGCGTGAGGATGATATTCAGCATTCTTACTATCACACGGTGTCTTTTGAGCACCTGGAAGCGGCGTTTGATGAAAATGGCAAAACATCAGCCTGGTTGCACCGGACAGTGGCGCCGTCTATCTCATCGACGTTTGATGCCAGCTCTGTAAATCAGATGCCGATTGAAATCGGCATGGGCGTGGTGAATGTGCCTTTTGCCATTCCCAATATCCAGCTGGAAAACCCGGCCGCCAAAAACCATACCCGGATTGGCTGGTTCCGTTCTGTCTCCAACCTGCCTCATGCCTTCGCCGTGCAGTCATTCGTTGCAGAAATGGCGCATCAGCAACAGCGCGATCACAAGGATCTGCTACTGGAACTGATTGGTGATGACCGCGAGATTGACCCCCGTACCCTGCAGGATGACTGGAATTACGGTCAGTCACCGGAGGTGTACCCCATCAATACCGGGCGCCTGCGCCGGGTTGTTGAACTTGTCACAGACAAAGCCAGCTGGGGTAAGTCATTACCGTCAGGTAAAGGTCAAGGCCTCGCTGCGCACTACAGCTTTGTTTCCTATGTCGCAGCGGTGGTCGAGGTTGAGGTCAGTGATGACGGTGAAGTCACGATACCCCAGGTGGATATTGCTATCGACTGCGGGCCGCAGGTGAACCCGGAGCGTATTCGTTCCCAGCTGGAAGGTGCCTGTGTGATGGGGATCAGCTTTGCCATGCTGGGTGAAATCAGCTTTAAAGACGGTGTGGCGGAACAGGACAATTTTGACGGCTACCAGGTCACCCGAATGGATGGTGCGCCGGCCAAAATCAATATCCATTTTGTCCCTGCTGATGATTACAACCAGCCGCTCGGCGGTGTTGGTGAACCGGGCATGCCACCGATTGCCCCGGCATTGTGTAATGCGATCTTCAACGCCACGCAAAAACGCATCCGTAATCTGCCTATCCGTTATCAGCTGGAGGCTTAGATGCAAAGCACCGATATCACGGTATTAAAGCAGGCTCGGGACTGGCTGGCAGACGGTCACTTAGTGTGGCTGGCCAGCGTGCTCAAAACCTATGGCTCCAGCCCACGTCAGCCGGGTGCCATGTGTGCGATTCGTGATGACGGGCTGCTGATTGGCTCAGTATCAGGCGGTTGTATTGAAGATGACCTCAAAGACAAAGCCGTGGCAGGTCAACTGCCTGCTACTGAAGTCCAGTTTCTGACATATGGTGAATCGGTTGCTGATCGCGATCGTTTCCGCCTGCCCTGCGGTGGTACTTTACGCCTCGCAATCGAGACAGTGACGGACGCTGGCTGGCTGACAGCAGTGCTGAATAACATCGAACAGCGCCTGCCGATCAGTCGCCGCCTGTTACTCAGCAGTCATCAAAGCCGTGTTGAAGACGTCGGTGCTGATAGCAGCCCGGTGTCAGAAACGGCGGCTGAGATAAGGTTTGTTTATGGTCCGCGTGCCCGACTATTACTGATTGGCGCCGGTGAAACCTCGGCTTATCTTGCCAAGATGGCTTCAGCACTGGATTTCCAGGTGTTGGTAGCCGAACCGCGCGAGGACATGCAAGTCACCTGGCAAGCCGAAGATGGTGAATTACTGGCGATGATGCCGGATGATGCGGTGCTTAAAATCAAGCCGGATCAGGATACCAGCATTGTGACTTTGACCCATGATCCCAAACTTGATGATATGGCCCTGCTGGAAGCACTGAAATCAGACGCTTTTTTTGTCGGTTCACTGGGTTCCAAACGCACTAATGCCAAACGTCGCGAAAGACTTGCCATGTTTGACCTGACCCAGTCGCAGATTAATCGTCTGCATGGCCCGGTGGGACTCGATATCGGCAGTAAAACCCCGGCGGAAATTGCGGTCGCTATTCTGGCCCAGTTGGTGCAGTTGAGACAGGCGAAGGCTCAGACACCGGCAATCCAGGCCGTCAGTAACGGCTGAAATGGCAGCACAATCCATCTGCCCTATTCTGCTGGCAGCCGGTCAGGCTCGCCGCTTTGGCAGTGATAAGCTGCTTCATGTTCTGTCTTATCAGGATGAGTGCAAGCCACTGATTCTGCATGCTTTAAAGCCCTGGCTTGAAGTGTTTTCTCAAGTCAATGTGGTTATCCGTGCTGATAATACTGCCCTACTCGATCTGCTTAATCAGTCACCATTTTCATCCCGTTTAACACTGATAACCGCCGAGGATGCGCATCAGGGTATGGCCGCCTCACTGGTCAGTGGCATCAAAGCGAATCAGCAGGCCGATGGCTGGCTGATTGGACTGGCTGATATGCCGTTTATTCAATCCTCCGTGATTGAAGAGTCGCAAGCGCTGCTGCAAGACGGTGCGGTGATAACCCAGCCTGAATATAAGGGTCGTCGTGGTCACCCGGTGGGCTTTGCGGCTGCATTTTTGCCGCAACTACTGCCTCTAAATGGAGATAAAGGCGCGCGCGACATTCTGTCAGCCTCTGCCAGCCGAATATCGCATATCAGCAGCCCTGATGACGGCATTTATCGGGATATCGACATGGTCGATGATACGGCTGTCGTCTAAGTTGTCAGTAACACGACTGAGCAGATAACACCCAAAGTAGTGACGGACAGCATTAAACGAACAAGATAGGCGGGTTGATAACTGACCATTAACACGGCGCTAATCGCAGCAACACTGAGTAACCCCATTCACTGGGTCAGCCATATCCCCCATGCCGCTTGTTGCCCACGCAGCATTGGCGAAGCTATGAGCAGTAAAGTGCCTGCCACTAGCTCATGGTCTAATTTTTTGAATGCTTGTTTAGTAGAAAATGCCGCTTACAGCGACTCCCGGCATAGTCCGGGAGCCCTGTACTGGCAAGTATGCTTAAAACGCGGTTTCAAAGGTCAGGGTGACTTTGAGCGGTTCCCCGAAATAACTTTGACGGGTCGGACCAGAAACGCGGCTGTAGTAGCGTTTATCGGTGAGGTTGGTTCCGTTCAGTATTAAACGACTATCGTTACTGAACTGGTAGGCAACCATGGCTGAGATGGTGGTGTAACCACCCTGCTCCCATTTGATGTTATTTGTTTCATAAAATGTGCCGCTGTTGTATTCAGCGCCCAGACCAGCCGCCCACTGCTGGTTAAAGTTATATTTACCCCACAGTTTCAGGCTGTGTTCCGGCGCATCGGGATTAAAGATATTGCCTTCGGAATCCGGATCAGCGGCTTTAAGCTGCTCGGTATCGGTGTAAGCATAACCGGCAAGCACATCCAGCTTGTCAAATAAAGTACCGGAGATCTCGGCTTCAAAACCACGTGCACGCACCTTGCCGCCGGCTATGGAGAAAGTAGGATTATTGGGATCATTGATAGCACGATTCTCATCGGTTAACTGAAATACAGCCATTTGGTAGTTGGCAGCACCGTTATTGAGAATTCCTTTCATACCGACTTCATACTGCGTACCGGTTCGCGGCTCGAGCAGTTTCTCATTGGCGTCCAGGTTGGTTTGCGGGACAAATGATTCTGCCGCACTGACATACAGGGTGGTCTTGTCATTCAAATCATAGACCAGGCCAGCGTAAGGGGTGAATTCATTATCAAATTCAGACACTGAGCCTAAGGCATCGGTTTTCCAATCGGTAACCCGGCCACCTAAAATCAATTTGGTTGCCTCGGTCAGGCTGGAGGTCGTTTTGAAGTACAAACCTCGTTCACGTGTATCGGTTTTTCCCACTGAGTAGGCAGGGACCAGATTAGGTACTGGATTGCTGGCTGAGCCAGGGTCGAATGCATTGATGGACGGATACGCAACATCACGCATGTAGCCCTTGTTATTATTTTCTGAATGGCTTCCGTTGGCGCCCAGCAGTACTTTGTGCTCCATGCCCAGGAAGTTAACAGGCATGTTGATATGGGCATCAAAGCTGGTTTCTACCAGTTCCTGGTCTGCCGACAGGGACCAGCGATCAACATTGCCAGTGACCGGATCAATTGGCGAAGTAGTGTAGTTAAGCAAATAATTCATGTCACGGTCACTGTGATTCAGTGTCACCACGGCTTCAGCGCCTGAATCAAAGCGATGCTCAAGTTCAACAAACTGCCGACGCAGGCGACTCTCTTTGTAGTTGAAGCCGGTGCCGGTGTATAAATCGCGAGAGATGGGAGCAAACGAACCATCGGCATACAGAGGCACACCCACATAAGGTGTGTCATCGGTATCTTCCACGCTGGCACCCACGGAGATTGTGGTATCACTGCCCAGATCTAGTTCCAGCGTGCCATAGAAAACTTTTTTCTCCATCTCGACATCGTCAATATGCGAGTCGCCATCCTCATAGGCAGCGACGGCACGGCCCCGTAATGTGCCGGCATCATTCAGCGCCCCGGTCACATCCAGATCAGTGCGGTAACCGGGCCAGGAATTGGCAGAGCCACGAAAAGCAACTTTGTTTTCCGCCAGCGCACGCTTGCGAACCAGGTTAATAAAGCCACCAGGCTCACCAGAACCCTGCAACAGCCCGGCAGGACCACGCAAGACCTCAACGCGCTCATAAAGGGCAAGGTCGGGCGCACCGTGTCCGTGTGTGCCAAAACCGCTGGCAGAGGTTTCTATGCCGTCAACATTGATGCTGTCGATCTCAAAACCCCGTATGATGTAGTTGGCAGTGCCGGTACCGAATGTCTTGACACTAACGCCGGTGGTATTTTGCAGTGCGTCATTGAGCGTCAACAGGTTTTTATCTTTGATCAATTGACTGGTAATCACACTGACTGATTGCGGTATCTCCCTTAAGTCCTCAACCCCTTTCCCCAGCGTGACGGCACCAGTGGCATATGACTGAGTTCCCTCGGTATTCAAAGCCAGATGTCTGCCTTCCACCTGAATGGCCGGTAAATCATAGTCATTGTCAGCGTCCGCCTTGACCAGCGTGACTGAATTATCGCTGGTAAAACGTGCACTCAGCCCGCTGCCCGCCAGTAAACGCTGCAGAGCCTGTTCAAGTGTATAGCTTCCCTGCAGAGCAGGACTTTGGTGATCATAAGTACTCTGCTCGGTGTAGAGTACCTGCGCACCTGTTGTCGCAGATAAATCTGCGATCGCTTGTGGCAGCGGCTTGGCCGCAATATCAAACTGCCAGCTCTGACTCACTGCGGCGTGGTTGTCTGCATCAGTGTCAGCTGGCTCAGCCGCAACTACTACTGCAGGTGCCAATGCCAGGCTGATTGCAGCGGCAAGCGCCCGTTGCTTGTTATTTCTGAGAAAGTTCTTGCTATAGGTCATAGTGGTATTCCATTTCAATTGATAATGCTTTTTATTAGTAAATAAAACTATGACGTTATAGCTGACCGGTTTCCCCCAGTGTCGGTGTGAAAAACTTTTTCAGGTGCAGGTGAAACGGCGCTGAGACAGGATGATTTTTACTGATGCAATAACACCAGATAATCGCTTATCCGGGTTTGTTTTACTTCCAGGGTGTCCAGCATCAGATTCAGTGCTGCGTCAGGGTCACGGGTAGAAAAAATACCGCTCACTTTAAGAGAGTGCAGCGCTTCGCTGGTAATGAGGATGTGCCCTTTTCGCTGACGGTTGAGCTCTTTAACGACGTCCTGCAGATCGGCGTTGTAAAACACAAACTGATCGCGTTGCCAGGCACTGACGATGGTGTGATCGTAGTGACTGACAGTGCTGATGCCGCTTCCTGTGAGTTTTGCCTGCTGCCCCGGTAACAGGGAGACCGTTTTATCACTATCAGCCTGCAGCAGAACTTGTCCTTCCCGGAGACTGACGTGAGCATTGTCAGCGTCGAGTCGAACATTGAAACGGGTACCCGTGACGATAATCTTGCCATGCGGTGTGTTTACGACAAATGGTCGGCTTCTGTCAGTAGCGACATCAAACCAGGCTTCTCCCTCCAACAGGCTGACTGTTCGTTTGTCAGTGCTGAAATCCACTGCCAGAGCGCTCGCGGAGTTGAGTGTTATCTGACTACCGTCAGAGAGTTGGACCGGCGCTTGTTCACCAATCGCTGTCGTATAGTCACTGCGCCATTGCATGAACCAGCCTGACTGCCAGCCCACACCCGCAGTCAGTGTCAGTACCAGGCAGGCAGCGGTTGCAAAACGCGTCCAGAGCGATTGCTGGTATAGACCACTCGTAGAGACGGTACTTCCTTGTTTCTGGTCTAATGCGTTGGCAACGGGGGCTTCCAGGGCAGCCCACGTTAGCTCCATCTCCCGGAAAGCCTGCACATGTCTCTCATCTGCCGCTAACCATTGCTGAAACTGTTTGTGCAGCGTGTTACCACGCAGGCTATCGGGTTCACATTCGCTGAGTCGCGCCTGCCAGATAGCCGCATCCTCCAGAATCGCTTCTGGAATAACAATGTTCGAGGAATGTGGTGAATCAGTCATTGAACCCGCTACCTGCTTGGTGCGCAAAAGCTAAAATGTTGAATTCCATATCTGTATCTACTAAGACGAACGATTGGGGGTAAATCCCCCAGTCAGGCGCTGTTTTTAAGGATTAATGATATAACGGTGAGGGCCTGAAAGTCAGAGATTACGCCCCGCCTCGCGCATTCGTTTGCGACAATGAACCATTGCGCGGGCAATATGTTTCTCAACTGTCTTATCCGAAATCGCCAGACGATCGGCAATCTGACGCATGGTCAGTCCCTGCCCGCGATAATAAAGAAAAACCTGACGACACTTTTCAGGTAACTCAGCAACTGCAGCATTAAGGGCTTTAATTTCCTGACCTGATATGGCTGCATCCTCGGGAGACGGCGAGGCTGAGGGAATATCCGTCAAGTGGACAAGTTCGTCACTGGTATCGGTCGCTGTTGTGGCGCTGCGCGTTTTTTCCCGTCGCAGTAGATCAATCGCCAGGTTGTTTGCCATTCGGTACAGATAGGCACGCGGATTGTCCGGCAATTCGCCGCTTTTGCTGTTGGCACGGATCCAGGTTTCCTGCAGCACCTCCTGTGCCGTACTCTCTGAGCCGGTTCGTCGGGTGATGTATTGCAGCAATTCCTGATAATGCACTTCAACGAGTTGTGCCAATGACTGCGCAGCGGATTCGGTCATTAAACGTTTTGCCAGAAAATTGAACTGTAAAGAATGTAAATATTTGTAAATGATAATCATTACTTTTTACTAATTCAAGATTTCCTGTCATTGACCCTCTGAGCTGATTCTGTGTATTTGTAGCAGACAGTCAATCCCCACACCCATAGCGCGTTGCTGTGACTTTCGGTCCTTTCGGGCAGGGTTGAGATGTAGCTGGAGTCCAATGTAGACCAGCATCTGGCCGACCACACCTGCAAATGTTGTCTTAGCTATCTAAAGATCCCAGTTCATGCATATGCAGGTGAGAATGTGGGTCATCGAAACATGGTGCTTAATTGCTCAGAACCAGATTCTGACACCAGCCACAAAGCTTGTTGTATGGCTATCACCGCCCTCCGCTTCAATGAACTCTCTAGTATCCCCAAACCAGTGTGAGCGGGAGATACCGATATAGGGTGCCAACTCTCTACTCAGGTGATAACGCAAACGCAAACCGGCTGTGATGCCATTCAAGCCCTCTCCCTGTTCAAACTCTTCGGCCTCGGAAAAGGTATAACTGGTTTCTGCGCGGGCCTGCAGTATCAGTTTTTGTGTCAGACGCCAGTCATATTCAGCTTCAATGTCGAGCCAGCTATCACCGTCATCACTGATTCGGAGGTTGCTATCGATTTCAAACCAGTAGGGTGCCAGCCCCTGAAAACCGATAAGCGCGTAGTAACGCTCTTTTTTGTCGGCAGCACCAAAGTTCGTTTGTGTACCCAACCCGGCCTGCAGATCCCAGAATGGACTGATACGGCGACTGTATTGCAGATCCAGATTTTCTATCTCACCACGGTGGTCTTGATCATAACTGCCTTCGGTTTCCAGCCAGAGCCGGTTAAGATCCTTGCCATACCAGGCTTGGGCATCCCACAGCCACTGCTCGCTGCCCTCGATGTTTTGCATTTCCAGCCGGTCAAACATCAGTTGTCCATAAAGCTCATCATCATGAACGGGCTTGGGCCAGCTGGGATCAGCCTGCAGACCGCTGCCATCAGCCTGGCTGGTGATACTGAAGCCTAGCATGATGAGCAGGCTTAAATGGCGAATATTTTTACTGATTGACATTGAACACTCCTAGGCCACTGACACAACGCGGAACATGCCCGCTTTCATGTGATACATCAGATGACAGTGGAAAGCCCAGTCACCGAAAGCATCCGCCGTAATCAGGGCGGATACCCGCTCACCGGGTTTAACAATAATCGTGTGTTTTCTGGGCCTGAGATCGCCGTGACCATTTTCCAGCTCCATCCACATGCCGTGGAGATGAATCGGGTGATCCATCATGGTGTCATTGACCAGAATGAGTCTCAGACGCTCATCTTTATAAAAGCGGATGGGACCGTCGACCTCAGAGAACTTCTCTCCATCGAATGACCACATGTAGCGTTCCATATTGCCGGTGAGGTGTAGCTCAATCTCCCTCGCAGGAGCGCGTTTGTCCGGCCAGCCAGCGTGGCTTTTCAGTTGTGAATAGGTCAATACACGATGGCTGACATGCTCAAAGCCTACCCCCGGTTCATCAAGTCTGAAACTGGGTTTATCGACCACCATGGCAGCCCCCGGACCATGATTGTCCGGGCCGTGTGACAGTGTGCCGCCTTTTTCTGTCATAGCTTCGTTGTGGTGATGACCCTTATGCATCATGTCGTTATGCGAACCGTCTGACGACATCATGTCATGCATGGCATGACCGGCGCCCATAGCCTCCATTCCACGTTCAACGCGGGGGTACATTGGAGGTACCGGCGCCGTCAGGCCAAAGCGGCTCGCCAGCGTGGCGCTGACAAAACCACTACGATCCTGAGACTGGGCGAAAACCGTATAGGCCTGGGCTGTCGGTTCCACGATGACATCGTAAGTCTCTGCCACGCCGATTCTAAATTCATCGGTTTTGACCGGCTGGACAGGCTGACCATCCGCAGCAACGACGGTCATGGCCAGTCCGGGTATTTTTACATCAAAGAAAGTCATTGCCGAGGCGTTGATAAAGCGCAGACGGACTTTGTCTCCCGGCTTGTACAGTCCGGTCCAGTTAGCCGAGCTTGCTTTACCGTTAATCAGGTATGTGTATTCGCTGCCGGTGACGTCAAGAATATCGCGCGGACTCATGCGCATTTGTCCCCACATCGCTGATTTCTGCCAGGCGGCCTGCCAGCCGAGGGTTTCGACATCGTTAAAAAAATCCACGACTGTTCTCTGGTCGTAGTTATAGTAGCCTTCGGCGACTTTCAGATTACGCATGACCTGTGCCGGATCGTCGAACGTCCAGTCAGATAAAAGGATGACATGATCCTGATCGGCGCTGATGCGATCGCCTGCTTCGGGTTCTATCACCAGCGGCCCGTAATGCCCCAGCTGTTCCTGCATCCCGGAATGACTGTGATACCAGTAGGTGCCGTTTTGCACTACAGGGAAACGATATTCAAAAGTTTGTCCCGGTTTGATGCCGGCGAAGGATATGCCCGGTACACCATCCATCTGGTAAGGCAGCAAAAGGCCGTGCCAGTGTATGGAGGTATCTACATCCAGACTGTTATGCACGCGCAGCACGGCTTCCCTGCCCTCCTTGAGCTTGAGTAATGGTGCCGGTAAAGTGCCGTTAATGGTTATGGCCTGTGAGGTCAGTTGCTGGTCGATTTCGAGACGGCTAGTGGCAATGGTAAAGTCGAAAATATCGCTGTTACCTACTGCTTGACCCGGTACAAGCCGGGGCCTCGCCTCTTTTGCCAAGGCTGGCATCAGTGGATAAACCGTACTCAACAGGCCAGCGGAGGCCAATGCCTGCAGCAAATGACGTCGCTGTTGCTTATGTTGTTGTGTCATAACTATCGTGTTGCTTTCAATGATGCTTTTAAATTAGCAAAGCCACACTTTCAGCAAGCTGACAAAAAAATGACAAAATTGTCATCTTGGCTTCATCAGCCTGACAGTTATGACTTGTCAGACTGAATTTATTTGGAATGCTTAATGCGCCTGTTAATTATTGAAGACGACGAAAAAACCGGACAGTATCTGACCCAGGGGCTGAGCGAAGCATCGTTTGTGGTGAGCTGGGTCCGGTATGGTCAGGATGGCATTCATGAACAGGCTAATACCGCCTTTGATCTGATTATTCTGGATCGTATGCTGCCCGATATGGATGGGCTGCAGGTTTTAACAAAAATACAGTCACAAGCTGCCGTGCCGCCGGTCTTATTATTAACGGCAAAAGACAGCATTGAAGACCGCGTCAAAGGTCTTGAGGCCGGGGCCGATGACTACCTGGTCAAACCCTTTGCCTTTGCAGAGTTGCTTGCCCGCATCAGAACGCTGTTGCGACGCAGCCAGCAGCCAGTGCAGGATACCCGGCTGACGCTGGCTGATCTGGAAATTGATTTGATGGGGCGTCGCGTGCACCGGGGTGGCCAGTTGATCAAGCTTACCGCCAAAGAATTCAGCTTACTGACGTTGCTGCTCAAGCACAAAGGCCAGGTTTTACCGCGATCGATGATTGCTTCCATGGTCTGGGATATCAATTTTGACAGCGATACCAATGTCATTGATGTCGCTATCCGGCGACTACGCGCCAAGGTCGATGAAGGTTTCGAACAAAAATTGATTCACACCGTCCGTGGCATGGGGTATTTGTGCGATGCAAGCTTTGAGGACTAAGTTTAAATCACTGTCCCTGGCAGCCCGGCAGACCTGGCTATTCGCACTGATCATGATCATAGTATTCGGCAGCCTGGGCCTGTTTGTAGAAACGGCAATTCGCCACCACTTCAAAGTCGGTGACAACGCCGAACTGCAGGCGATTATTGATCAGGTCGAAAAAGCTCTAAGCCAGGGCAATGCTAATCTCGGCCAGCGCTTTGAAGATATTCTGATTGGCCATCATCATCCGTTGCTGAAGGTTTCTTTTGCCCAGGGAGAGCTGCTTTACCTCAGTGATCCTTCCGCAAAGACAGTATTGGAGTGGTCACCCGAACGGCAGTCGACCGACGAGTCATTTACTTTGGAGACAGCCGATAAGCAGTACTACCGGCTGCGTTATCACTTGTTTGAAACCACAGCAGGTCAACGCTTTCATATTACGGTGGCGATAGCTATCGACTACCACCTAAGCTTTCTAAGCCAGTTCAATCACAGCCTGAGACTGATCCTGCTGGCCGCTATTGTGATGTCGACGATATTGGGCTGGGTCGCGATTCGCTACTCGCTGCGCCCCCTGGCGGAGATAGTGGCACGCGTTCGTAAGCTATCTGTCTCACAGCTGAATAATCCGCTAGACACCCGTGCAGTGCCAAAGGAACTGGCGCAGCTATGCGACTCACTCAATACCATGATGCAGCGACTGGATCTGGCCTTCGGGCGCCTGGCGGACTACTCTTCGGATATCGCTCATGAGTTGCGCACTCCGGTAAGCTCGTTGATGACCCAGACACAAGTCGCACTGTCGGCGTCCAGAGAGCCCGAAGAATATCGTGAAGTGCTGTATTCCTGCATGGACGAGTTGCAACGCATGAGTCAAATGATTGCGGACATGCTGTTTTTGGCACAAACCGACAATAGCCAGCAATTACCGGATCTTGAACCCATTCAACTGGCCAATGAAATCAAGGATCTGATGGAGTTTTATCAAATCCTGGCCGAGGAAAAACAGATTGGCTTGTTCTGTCACGGTGAGGCCACCTTGTTAGCCAACCGACTGATGTTGCGTCGGGCGATCGCTAATCTGATGACCAATGCCATCAAACATAGCGCCGTCGGCAGCCGCATAGATGTCGAGATTGAAACGCGGCAAAAAAAAATCTGTATTCATGTCACCAACCCGGGTGAACTCCTGCCCGGCACAGATGAATTGAAGCTATTTGATCGCTTTTACCGTTCCAGGGAGACCGAGAATAAAGGGACGGGCTTGGGGTTGGCGATAGTAAAATCTATCGTCCAGGCTCATGGTGGCGAAGTGGCGTTTAATAGTGACGGACAGCAGATACGGTTCAGCCTAATTTTTCCGTCACGGTAAAGGAGCAAAGGCCGTCAGCGTCAGTCATTTTATTTCAGGCCCTGGACAGAAAGCCGGTGAATTTTCCATAGACAGGCTATACCCAAAAGCATGGCGACGCCTGCAAACCATAAGGAACCAATATAGCTTCCGGTCAGGGTGGAGATATAACCAGCGATTAGCGGTGCGACGATTTGCGCGACCCCATAGCCGATAGTGAGTTTTGCCATGGCTTTGGCCGGATTCAGCGGAAACTGATGACCGATGTAGACCAGCATCTGGCTGACCACGCCGGCAAATGTCGCCCCATACAGCACAGCGCCAATCAAGTTCAGTATCAGGCCTGAGCTCAAAGCCGGCACAGTAATGCCAATGAGCATAACGATATAGCTGGCTATCAGGGCACGGGTTTCCCCAAAACGGCTGGCGATTTTATCCCAGGCAATACAGGAGGGTATGGCAGCGAGGCCGAGTAATACCCAGGCCCAGTCACCCTTGCCCTGCAAAAGCGGCATGGTCTCGAGAATCGCGACCACAAAGGTGGCACTGACCACATAGCCAACGCCGGCACAGGAGTATGCCGCGATCATCAGCCAAAGCCATTGCTTACCTGGTTGAGGCTGCTGCGCGGTGTCAGTCGTCTGTATTTTGTTGGGGGCTGGCATCCACAACCAGGCAGGAATAAAAAACAGCAATGCAAACAAAGCCATCAGTTGCCATTGCTGAGCCCAGTTGAAATGAGCATTCATCAACACGATAAGCATGCCGGGAATAGCGATGCCCAGCCCCAAACCGGCAAAATGAATACCCAACTGGGCTTTGAATCCGTGACGTTTAA
Organism: uncultured Methylophaga sp.; assembly: GCF_947259025.1. Lineage (GTDB taxonomy): Bacteria > Pseudomonadota > Gammaproteobacteria > Nitrosococcales > Methylophagaceae > Methylophaga. Next base: position 412,322 of record NZ_CAMYKO010000005.1, on the reverse strand, counting down.
GCCATGTCATCACAAACCCTGCTGCGAGAATGATACCGGCGGTACTGGATACCCCGGCGATAAAACGAGACAGGCTCCAGAGCAGGATATCCGTTGTGAGTCCCATCATCAGCGTGCTGACAAGTGCGACCAGCAGATTGATTCGATAGAAATAAAACTTGAAATCAAGCCGCTGCATTAGTGAAATCAGCACCACGCCACACAGGTAACCGGCGTAATTTAACGTGGCAAGCCAGCCTCCGGCAAAAGTCGATAACTCGGTTTGCGTCAGCATCAGCGGCAGAAATGGTGTGTAGGCAAAACGGGCGACGCCTACTGTCAGGATCAGCGCACAAATACCTGCAGCAATCACCTTGAACCGCGGGTTTAGCAGGGAAAGAGTTTCAGATGTGGCGCTCACGATAGCGATTGTCTGGCTGAAGTCGAAGCGGCTGATTGTAACAGGCTAGCCTCGCTGGCTGGCGAAAAGAACTTCAGCGGCTGGAGTCCCAGACATCCCTGCTCCGCTTAATATCGAATTCTGACTCATGCAGCAGTCGCAGACTGAGCAGGGCCATCACATCCGCCATGGGAAAGCCTTTGCGCTGACCATCACGGGTTTCGGTGAACAGGGAGTCAATATAGGGTTCAAAAAACTCGCTGCCCCAGAAGGCATCAATCTTTTTACCGATATGGGGGTATTTGCGGGCTATTTCGATATAGGTGTCGTTTTCTTCAAGCTTGGTTCTGTCAGAAAGACTCATGAAAAACCTGTTTTTCTGAAGGGGCCACTATGATGAGAGATCTGCAATCAGATTGTTGTGACACGGATCACGCGCAGCGCTGATCAATCAGCGATAACTCATGCGGCCTATAGCTGGCTGATACCCTTTGCTATCACTTCAACCGCCCGGTCGATCTGGCTTTCATCGCTGAAGCGGCCCAGGCTTAGCCGCATAGAAGCCGTGACAGCTTCATCGCTCAGGCCCAGCGCCTTGAGCACATGGGAAGGCAGCACCATCTCGCTGTTACAGGCTGAACCGGTGGAGGCTGCTAAATCCGGCTGCATAACTTCGATAAGTTGACTGGCATCAATGCCTTCAAACTGGATATTCAGATTGCCCGGATGACAAAACTCAGCACTGCCATTGCGGCTGAATGCGATACCGGCCTGCTCAAGCCCCTCAATCAGCCGTTGTCGTAACATCGTCAGTCGGGCTCTGGACGCTATGGCCTGTTCACGGCTGAGGCGCAGCGCTTCTGCAAACCCCACACACAATGCCGTCGGCACCGTGCCTGAGCGCATGCCTGCCTGCTGGCCGCCGCCCTGAATTAAAGGCGGCAGGCTCGCCTGCAGCAGGTTTTTCATAAACAGCGCCCCCATCCCCTTGGGGCCATACACCTTATGCGCTGACAGACTCAGCATATCCACCTGCCAGTGTCTGGTGTCAATATCGACAGCTTCAGGAGCCTGTGCGGCATCACAATGAAATAGAGCACCCTGTTGATGAGCCATTTCAGCCAATAGCGGAATGTCCTGGATGGTGCCGATTTCATTATTGACGGCCATCACACAGACCAGACACACCTTATCAGACAGCATCGCCTGATAAGCGTCCAGGTCTATCAGGCCCGTGGACAGTACCGGGATTTCCTGCACTACCGCGCCAAATTTATCGGCATAAAAATAAGCAGCATTTTTAATGCATTTATGTTCTATGGCGCTGATCAGCACTGTTTTTCGCTGGCCTTTACTGGCCATTAACACACTGGCAATGGCCTGGTTATTGGCTTCTGTCGCGCCGGAGGTGAAAATCACTTCCTCTGCTTCAGCGCCGATAAAATTTTCAATCTCGGCACGTGCCTGGTCCATCTCCCGGGCCGCTTCCTGCCCCAGCAGGTGCTGAGTGGAATGCGGGTTGGCAAAGCTCAACTCATAGCTGGCGGACATCTTGTCAATGACCCGCGGATCAAGCGGTGTGGTGGCCTGATAATCAAGGTAGATGGATGAACCAAACTGCATGAAATAACGCCTGCTGAATAAATAATCTGTCGATAAGCCCTATATGATAGGGATTATTTGATCAGTGTGACAATGCAGTTAGCCCTAATACGCCTGACGAATGGACATTGTCGGACTGAAAGCAAAACATGAAACTAGGGAATTTATGATTTTCCGGTTTTTTCGCCGCTGCGTTTGAACCAGAGTCCATCCTGTTCAATCACCTCAAAGCGGGCCCAGCTTCGAAAGCTTTCACGGTCGCAGTAGCCGGTTGAATAGGCCCCCTGCCCGGCTACCGTTTTGTATATCACCAAATCTTTGGTCGAGGCCTGTGAGCCTACATCATCGATGACCTGACGAATGCTCCACATTCTGCCGATATTACCATTGCTGTAGAAATGCCCGCGCTGAATGCGGCCCGGATGCTCAATATTGGACTGCGCATGTTGTTTCGCCTTTTCCAGCAGTTCGGTCAGGCCTTCTTCAGTGATATCAACAAAAGAGTCCAGTTCTTCGATGGCGGCGTGGAAATCCTCTGTGGTGAGCACAAAGTCCGAAAGTGGCACAGTGATATCAGGCTCTTTGCTATAACGGGTATTGAAATGCGCCGGATAACGCCGCCATGCAAACAGGAAGTTAAAGCTGACAGCGATCAGCAGGATGGCAATGACGTTGAGCAAAATCGGTGACAGCAGAAAGCCATAGCCCATCTCCAGCACCGTATGGCCGCCCACAACCGCAGTAAGCGCAGAAGCGCCGCCCGGTGGATGAATGCATTTCAGATAATACATTGCCGCGACTGACAGCCCCACGGCGATGCCGGCTGTCCACAAATCTGCCGCTAGAAACTGGACGCAGCTGATGCCGATAAAGGCTGATATCAGATGTCCAGCCAGCACCGGCCAGGGTTGAGAGAGCGCGCCGTGAGGCACAGCAAACAGCAACACGGCCGAGGCCCCCATGGAACTGATGATTAATAGCTGACCATCACTGCTGAGGCCACTTTGTAATGACAGCCAGGCGGTCAAAGTGATAGCCATCGCGGCGCCCAGCGCTGAGATAAGTTTTTCGCTGTGACTGGTCTGGTTTCGCTCTATTCCCAGCCAGTGCGAAACCTCAAAAATGACAGCTTTCAATGACATAATGGTTATACCGCACAAAAATGGTGCAGATTCTAACCGTCACCGGGAGGGATTACCAGAGAATTAGTATTTTAAATGCCGATTTATTGATGAGTGAATGATTAACGATAACGAGAACTGAGGATTATGGGATGTTCTTACCTTCAAGTCGTTTTTCGATAGAGGCCAGCTTTTCATAGGCTTGCTCTTCATTATTAACGTTTTCTACCAGTCCCCGGTGAATTGCTACCGACACGGCTTCTTCATTATTGAAGCGTGCGCCGTCTTTGAAAATCAGATCCACCAGTTCACGCGCTGGCATATCCAGATAAACGGCCAGATTCTGGGTTTCTTTGGAGAAGAACTGCAGTACATCCGGATGCGAGTGTTTAACAGTGAGAATTGCTAGGTTGTCGATTAACACCAGCTCGTAACGGGTTTTTTCGGGAAGGCCGTTATCTTTGACAAAGCGCAGGCTGGTCAGGCCAGTCAATTCATAAAAGGCATTCTGCACTTTGACTGAGGGTGCCTGCCTGTCCGCAACCAGGACTTTCAGCCATTTCAGGCGATGCCTGGCAAGTGTGATAATGCTCTCTTCCAACAAGATTTCGCACCTCCATCAAGCATAATTTCCTACCTTGTTGGAACTGACGCCGTTTGTAAAGTTTGATCATTATTTTTGTCAGTAGCGGACGGCTAGTTCACTATTTTTTCCACTGATGACAGTGGTTTTGTGCTTTTTACGCGCTAAGCTTTTGATCTGTTTTCGTTTCCCACTGCCACAACTTGTTTGGGCTTTACATTGAGCAGGAATCTATGGAGACTCTGCTTGAATGAACTGAATAATTTTCAGTTTTAGAACTTAAATTTTTGCAAAACGCCCTGATAACTATGCTGAAATCGCTTTTATTGAGTATTACCCTATTGTTGCCGCTGCAGTTATCAGCTGACAGCAGCCTGAGTTTTGGCGACGACAGCATTGCCATGCTGCCCGCAGGGGCCGAGGCCAGCTTAATGGTGGCTGATCCAACCTCGGGTAAAACGCTCTATCAGCACGATGCCGACATCCTGAGGCCCCCTGCCAGTGTGCTGAAATTAATCACTGCACTTGCTGCAAGGCTGCAACTGGGCGCTGACTTTCGATTCAATACCGATATTGAAATGAAAGATGGTGACGTCATTTTCCGTTTTGGCGGTGACCCTTCCCTTCGTCGCGATGACATTCGCAAACTGGTCAATAAGCTCAAGGGCGAAACCTCGCTGATTCGTGGCAATATATATCTTAACGGTGCCACTTTCGACCATTTTGAACTGGCCGACGGTCTGCCCTGGGATAACCTCGGCGTCTGTTACAGCGCGCCGTCCAGCAGTATTTCCCTGGATGACAACTGCGCCGTTGCCAAAATGGTGTTCACCGACAACAACAGCCGTAATCTGGGTTTTGAAATTTCCCGTGACGCGCCTATCCAAATTATCGATAAGCTGGAACTGACCGACGGGCTGGAAAAGCGCTACTGCAAATTCCGGCTGCAGGCCGATAACACCAATCAGTACACCCTGGGTGGCTGTCTGGGCCGCCACAAAATCCCCCGTTTTCTCAACTTTGCGATTCAAAACACCGAACTCTATGCTGCTGACGTCATCCGCCGTGAACTTAAACATGCCGGCATCGAACTGCAGGGCAAGATTATCCGCAATGACCGGGCTTCGGGGCAGATCATCGGTCGCCAGCAGTCGGCAGCCTTACCCGAACTGCTCGATGAAATGCTCAAAGATTCGGATAATCTGATTGCTGATAACCTGCTCAAAATGATTGGCTACAGTTATTTTGATGAGGCTGGGGGATTTGATAATGGGGTCGCTGCCGTCAAAGCGGTGCTCAAAGAACAAGCCGGTATCGATCTGGCCAATGCTGCACTGGCTGATGGTTCCGGTCTGTCACGCAATAACCGTGTCAGTGCCCAGCAGGTCATGGCCGTATTGCAGTATATTCACGACCATCCTGAGTTGGGGCTGGTGGAGGCGATGGCCCAGTCCGGAAGAAGCGGCACCCTGCGCTATCGTCACAGCCTCTATATTGATTCACTCAAAGGCCGGGTGCGGGGCAAAACCGGCACCCTCTACGGCACCTATAACATTGCCGGTATTATGTCGACGGCAGCAGGCAAGCCGCTGTTATTTGTACAGATGGTGACCAATTATCATCACCCTGATTATCATCGTCATGAAAAACGTGAAATCCGCGCTTTTGAGCGACAGTTTTATAAAGCAATTCACGCAGCCAAATAACAGATTTTGCTAAGCCACAGATTCGCATTCCGACGTCCGGAGATGTAGAATTCTGCGTTTTCAGGCTGAATGATTCGCTGCCAGGCAAAAAGTTTTTGCGAAACAGCGCTGTCGTGCACAAGCCCCCGTCATTCAAGTTTTTATTGGAATTCAATCATGGCGCAATACGTATACAGTATGAACCGCGTCGGCAAAATCGTGCCGCCGAAACGCGAAATTCTCAAGGATATTTCCCTGTCATTTTTTCCGGGTGCCAAGATTGGCGTGCTGGGCCTCAATGGTGCTGGTAAGTCATCGCTGCTGCGCATCATGGCCGGTGTCGATCAGGATTATGTCGGTGAAGCCAGACCCATGCCCGGTATCAACGTCGGCTACCTGCCGCAGGAACCGGAGCTGGATGACAATAAGACGGTTAAGGAAGTGGTGGAAGAAGCGGTCTCTGACGTCAAAGACGCGCTGGCCAAGCTGGAAGAGATTTACGCCGCCTATGCTGAACCCGATGCCGACTTTGATGAGCTGGCCAAACAGCAGGGTGAGCTGGAAAACCTGATCCAGGCCAAAGATGGTCATAATCTTGATAATGCTTTGGAACGTGCCGCCGATGCTTTAAGACTGCCACCCTGGGATCAGCCGGTATCGGTGCTTTCCGGTGGTGAACGCCGCCGCGTTGCGCTGTGCCGCCTGCTGCTGGATCATCCGGATATGTTGCTGCTGGACGAGCCGACTAACCACCTGGATGCCGAGTCCATCGCCTGGATTGAGCGTTTCCTGCAGGAATATACCGGCACCGTGGTAGCGATTACCCACGATCGCTACTTCCTTGATAATGCTGCTGGCTGGATCCTGGAACTGGACCGTGGCATGGGGATTCCTTATGAAGGTAACTACTCTTCCTGGCTGGAGCAGAAAGACAAACGTCTGGAACAGGAAGCCAAGGAAGAAGCCTCCCACCGCAAGGCCATTCAGGCCGAGCTGGAGTGGGTACGTCAGGGCAGTAAAGGCCGCCAGTCGAAATCCAAGGCGCGTCTGAAGCAGTTCGAAGAAATGAACTCCCGTGAGTTTCAAAAGCGTAACGAAACCCAGGAAATTTACATTCCACCCGGTCCGCGTCTGGGCGACAAGGTCATTGAGCTGAACAATGTCACCAAATCCTATGGTGAAAAGCTGTTGTTCGAAGATCTGACACTGTCGATCCCTGCGGGTGCCATCGTCGGTATCGTCGGCGCCAACGGCGCCGGTAAATCCACCCTGTTCCGTATGATCAGTGGTGAAGAACAACCGGATGCCGGTGAAATTGAAATCGGCAGCACGGTGGAACTGGCATATGTCAACCAGTCACGCGAACTGGATGGCAAAAAAACTGTGTTTGAGGAAATCTCTGACGGCGCCGATATGATCACGGTGGGTAACTACCAGACCCCTGCCCGCGCCTACTGCGGCCGCTTTAACTTCAAGGGCTCGGACCAGCAGAAATATGTCGGTGCTCTGTCCGGTGGTGAGCGCAATCGCCTGCATATGGCCAAGCTGCTCAAATCCGGCGGCAATGTCCTGTTACTCGACGAACCCACCAATGATCTGGATGTGGAAACCCTGCGTGCCCTGGAAGAGGCGCTGCTGGCCTTCCCTGGTTCAGCCGTGGTGATTTCGCATGATCGCTGGTTCCTGGATCGTATCTGTACCCATATCATTGCCTATGAAGGTGACTCCAACGTGGTTTTCTTTGAGGGCAACTACAGCGAATACGCTGAAGACTACCAGAAGCGTTTCGGCAAGGATCACCAGCCTGAGCGGATTAAATACCGCCGCATCAGCTAGGCTCTATCCGCAGAGGCAGACAAAATAAATCCGCAGATTACGCTGATTTTCCTAGATATAAAAACCAGACTGACGACGTTGTGTAGCTGATTAGGAGCTGCCTAACCGGCCAACGCCTGTTATTTGTTGCTGTTGGTTTAATCTGTGCCCATCTACGTAATCTGCGGACGCTTTCCATCTGTGCCTTTGTGCTTTCTATACCGCTACTTTTTAAGCGGCTGATGCATCATTGCCGGGCTACGCTCGGCTTCGACGATGCCCTTGCGTACCAGAAAGTCACCGAAGTGTTCATCCTGCTCACGCTCATCAGCAAACTGCTTGATCATTGGCTTAAGCGTATCCAGAATTGTCTCTTCATCCACATTTTCCAGATACAGGCGGTTAAGACGCTGGCCACTGAAGTCTGCACCCAGATACAAGTTATATTTCCCCAGCGCTTTACCGGTCAGGCCGATCTCACCCAGGTACGGGCGACCACAACCATTGGGACAACCGGTCATGCGGATATTGATAAGCTGATCGGGAATGCCCGCCTGTTCGACCAGACCCTCCAGCTTTTCAATAAACTCAGGCAGATAACGTTCAGCTTCGGCCATTGCCAGACCACAGGTGGGAAACGCCACACAGGCCATGGCATTAAGACGCAGCGGCTTACCGCGAGTGCCATCATCAAGCTGGTATTTTTCTACCAGCGCTGCTATCTGAGGTTTTTGTTCGGCAGTGACATTGGCGATCACAAGGTTCTGGTTACAGGTCAGCCGGAATTGACCCTGGTGAATTGCAGCAATCTCCCGTAAACCGGTGCGAAGCGGGCTGCTTTCTCTGTCCACAACACGGCCACCAGGAATAAACAGGGTTAGATGCCAGTCCCCCGTGTCGTCCTCGGTCCAGCCAAAACGATCGCCGTTAGCAGTCAGTTCAAATGCTCTGGCCTCCTGCAGCGGCGCACCGAAATAGCTTTCAAATTGCTGCTGAAACCAGTCCAGGCCGTTGTCGTCGATGGTGTATTTGAAGCGGGCATGCAGACGATTACTGCGGTCGCCGTTGTCACGCTGAATTGCGGCAATCGCTTCACAGGCATCAACGATCCGTTCTTTTTCGACAAAGCCCGCCACCGTGGCCAGCCTTGGATAGGTGCCCGGCTCGCCATAACTCATACCGAAACCGCCACCCACTGCTATGTTAAAGCCCTGCAATTCACCTTGTTCAATAATCGCAATCAGGCCGATATCATTAGCCAGCACATCACAGTCATTATCTGGTGGAATGGCAATGGCGATTTTGAATTTACGCGGGAGATAGCGCTCCCCATAAAACGGTTCTTCCGATTTGCCATCCTGATATACGCAGTCTTCACCCAGCCAGATCTCACTGTAAGCCCCCGACTGCCAGTTGAGCCGATTGCTGATCTCATGTGCAGCCTGATGCACCGCTTCATGCGCTGCTGATAAATGTGGGTTGACGTTGGTGACGACATTACGGTTCACATCACCGCAGGCACCTTTGGTGTCGAGCTTGAGCGCGTTGACCTGACGCATCAGTGGCGTCAGATCTTTTTTCAGCACTTCGTGAAATTGAAAAGTCTGGCGCGTAGTCAGTCGCAAGGTGCCGTTGGCGCAGTCATCGGCAATCTGATCCAGCCCCAGCCACTGTGCCGGGCTTAACACGCCACCCGGCAGTCGCAGCCGGATCATGAATGAATACAGCGGCTCCAGCTTCTGGTGGCGACGCTCGTCACGCAGATCGCGGTTATCCTGCTGATAACTGCCATGGAATTTAAGCAGCTTGTTGTCATCCTCGGAAATCGCACCGGTGGCGATATCGGCCAGGCCCTCAGCAATGGCGCCACGCAGATAACGGCTGCTGAGTTTCAGTTGTTCGGCTTCTGAGAGTTTATCGTTCATTAGTACACATCGCGTTGGTAACGTTTATCTTTGCTCAAATTACGCAGGTAATCATTCGCCTCGTCGCGGCTCATCTTGCCCTGCTCACTGATAATGTCCAGCAGTGCTTCGTTGACATCCGGCGCCATACTGACGGCATCACCACAGACATACAAATAAGCGCCGTCCTGCAACCATTGCCAGATATCAGCGGCGCGTTCGCGCAGCCGGTGCTGAACATAAATCTTATCTTCCTGATCACGTGAGAACGCCACATCAAGCCGGGTCAGCAGGCCGGAATCACGCCAGCCGAGCCACTCCACCTGATACAGAAAGTCAGTGAGGAAGTGCTGATCACCGAAAAACAGCCAGTTGGCTCCACTGGCTTCGCGTTCTTCACGTTCCTGCATAAAGCTTCGAAATGGTGCGACACCGGTGCCGGGCCCGACCATGATGATGGGCGCATTATCATCCTGCGGCAGTTTGAAATTTTTATTGCCGTCTATATAAACCGGTACGGTTTCCTCTTCATTCAGCCGATCGGCCAGCCAGGTTGAAGCCACCCCGCTTCGCGCCCGGTCGTGGGCGGTATATCTCACTGTGGCGACAGTCAGATGCACTTCATCCTCAACCGCAGCCTGACTGGAAGCAATCGAATACAACCTGGGCGGTAATTTTCGTAAAAGATCCACAAACTCACTGGCGGTGACATCCCCCAGCGGATACTGTTGCTGCAGATCAATCAGATCCCGTCCCTGCAGCCAGTCGTTGACAGCGCTTTTATCTTCCAGCAGTTGTTGTAAAGATTCTGACTGGCTTAACGTAGCCCATTTTTCCAGTAAAGGCTTTGTTAAGACAGTGATTTCCCGGTAATGCAGTAACACCTCGCTGAGTTTGTACGTGTCATCGTCCAGTTCCACTTTCTCATCATGGTCAAAGCCCATCAGATCAATCAGCTCGGCCACCAGATACGGGTCGTTTTGCGGATACACCCCGACAGCATCACCGGGCTGATACTGCAGATTAGACTCTTCCAGTGACAGTTCGATATGCAGCACTTCTTTTTGAGAGCCACGGCCGTTGAGCTTTTGTCTTGTCATCACTGTAGCGGGGAAAGGATGCTTGCGATCATACTGAGACTGCTTTGTAGCGGCTTTGGCCGCCACTGCAGTGCTGGCCTGCTGGGGTTGTGCTGACTCTGCCAGGGCATTCACCAGATCATTGATCCAGGCCTCGGCCGCATCGTCATAATCCACATCACAATCGACACGGGGCACAATAGCCGCAGCGCCCAGTTCAGTCAGACGGCTGTCAAAATCCTTACCAGTCTGGCAGAAGAACTCATAGCTTGAGTCACCCAGCGACAAAACACTGTATTGCAAACCTGCCAGTTTGGGCGCTTTACGACCTTGCAGGAATTCATAGAAATCAAGCGCATTATCAGGGGGATCGCCTTCACCATGGGTCGAAGATAAGACTGCCAGGTACTGCTCTTTTTTCAGTTGCTTGGGTTTATAGGCAGCCATATCAACGACGCTGGCTTTAATGCCATGTGTCTTGGCGTTTTCGGCCAGCAGCTCGGCCAGATCTTCGGCATTGCCAGTTTGTGAACCATAGAGAATGGTCAACACCGGCTGCTCAGCACTGACGGATTCCATCGTCACTGCCGGCTCATTGATTGCCTGTTGTGCGGCCCGATACCCCGACAGATAACCGGATAACCACTCCACCTGCCAGCCTTCCATACCTTGCAGCAACAGGTTAAGTTGTTCTATTTGATCATCTGTCAGAGGCGCATTATCTAATCTGATATTCATTAATGGCTTATCTTTCTGTTTTTAATCAATATATCCAAAATAGCAAATTTACATATAGATATAAAATATATATTAAGAGTTTGTTTATATTAAAAATAAATATGCAATGCTTGGCGATGTCACAATTGCCAACCGTGTTGTACTATTGAACAGTTGCTTTACCGTTCAGGCAATGGTTACCGGCACAGGGTCAACAGGGAGTGAGTTGTACCAAATGGACATTATCGGCATTTTTAAATGGTTTAACCGCCATCATCATACACTCAATATCATTGCTATCCCGTCTCTGTTGCTGATGGTGCTGGGCGTCGGTGTTATTGTCTACCTGACCGGCGGAATCAAATACGTTTATTCTCATTCGATGTATGTGCCTATTGTCCTGGCCGGCATGCTCTATGGCACCCGCGGCGGTGTCCTGATTGCACTGCTCGGCAGTCTGGTTCTGGGGCCATATATGCCGATCAGCACGGTAAGCGGTGAAATGCAGCTCACTATCAACTGGCTATACCGCGCCGGTTTTTTTGTGCTGATTGGAGCCTTAAGCGGCATTGCCAGTGACACCGTCCAGTCATATATTCGTCACCTGTACTGGGTATTTCGTCATGATATCAGCACCCGGCTACCCAACCGTATGGCGCTGATGGATGATTTGACCCAGATTCAGCACCAGACAGTTCCCGAAGATAGAGTTCTGATGGTGCTGTCTTTGCAGAGTGCCACCGAGCTCAAAGCCGCATTTGGTCACGATGTAATAGAAGCAGTTATTGCACAATGCGCCGAGCGGATTGACCAGGTTTTCAGCAGGCAGGCAAAAATCTACCGTGCCGATACCGTGGAAATCAGCGCGCTTATTGCTGCCAAAGCTGACAAAACCCTGAAGCTGATGGAAGCCCTTAAATCGTCAGTACGTCATCCTTATCTGTTTAAGGGCATTCCCATTCATGTCGACTCACGCATCGGCTATGTTCAGTTTCGTGAGGTTGATGAAGAGCCCGCCAGTTATCTTCAGCAGGCTGAGTCTGCACTCAATGCTGCTCATGACAGGCTTCTGGATCTTCTCGAGTACCAGCCATCATTGAAAATGGCGACCCGCGATAATATGTCGCTGTTGGCCGAGTTGATGAAAGCTCTGGAACAACAGCAGTTAACCATGCATTATCAGCCCACCCTGGATCTTCACAGCGGCCGCGTCTTGTCAGTTGAAGCACTGATGCGCTGGCATCATCCACAGCGTGGTAATATTCCGCCCGGGACTTTCATTCCCTGTGCGGAACAGAGCACTTTGATTAATGTGCTGACCCGTTTTGCGCTTGATGAAGCCATGCAAACCGCCCGCTTTTTCCAGTCTCAGGACATGCCGATTCCGGTTGCCGTGAACATATCCGCCCACAACCTCTGCCAGCCTGATTTCGCCGAGACGATTTTTGCCATGCTGGCAGAGCATGGTTTGCGGGGCGATTATCTGGAACTGGAAGTGACCGAGAGCGCCCTGGTACGTGATATCAACCACACGGCAGGGGAACTGCAAAGACTGGCAGCGGCTGGCGTGACCATTACCGTTGATGATTTTGGTACCGGCTACTCCTCACTGCAATATTTGCACAAACTCCCCATTTCTCATCTCAAGCTGGATCAATCTTTCGTCCGCCGACTACCCGATGATCAGGATGCGGTCCATATTCTGCAGGCGGCGGTCAGCCTGGCGCATAAGATGCAGATGAAAACCGTGGCAGAAGGCGTCGAAACCTATCGTATTATGCGCTTCCTCAATCAGATAGACTGTGATATTGCGCAGGGCTATTTTATTTCCAGGCCGGTAGAACGAGAAAAGTTTATTGAGTGGTATCAAAGCCATGAGGGGCAATTGAACTGGCGGCAGATAAGTTAAACATGAATATCAGTGAATTTTCTGCTGTTGCCGTTGTCAGTTAGAGTGCTGTTTATTTAGACAGCTTTATCCTTGCTATATCTTGGTTGTTAGGGTGGTACTTCGGTGCCATCCTTTTTTTAGAGTGTTATGAAAGCATCACAGCAAGCACGGTTAAAATTACGTTGCCCTATCAGCCTTGGCCGGGAGCCCAGGATCAGCATTCCTGAAGGCTGGTTCGAGCTGGTTTACGAGCTCTGTGCGCAGATTGAAGATGTCGCTCAGCAGGTCAATAAAAAGCCCCGCCAGCGCATGTTTCTGCCACGGGTTGCGGTTATTGAAGTCAACCATGGGCGGCTGCATTGTGAGGTGATTAACCGCAACAAAGATATTGCCCACATTGTCAGGAAAGCCCAGTTCCGCTCTGTTCAGCGTTGCATGTTTTGTGGTGAACATGGCCATCAATTCCGTCACAGCGGCGGGTTGGTCAGTTGTTGTGCCCGCCATCGCAGCGAGCACTGCCTGTAAAATTACTGCTGGTGCTGCATGCAACTGTCGAAAACACGGGTTTCGACCTGCTCCTCGTTTAATGAATCATCCACGTTGAATGCCAGATTAATGGCCAGTTTTGCGGTGCGCTCGAACTCACTGTCAGCAAACGCCGGTGGCAGAGCCTGTTCCAGTTCCTGTTTTGCTTTACCCGCCTGTCGCTGGGCATAATAATCACCGGTCATCGCCGAGATCATTTCGCACTGTTTGGCTGCCTGCTGGGCGCCGGCCGGCAGCGAAAAAAAGCACAGGGCGAGGATACTGAAAAAAGGTTTGCAGCTAGTCATCTTAACTCCGTCATATTCACGTGTTCTTGGCAACTAGACTGCTAATGTCTGCAATAAATCCTTATTAAATCAACAAAAAGCACAAACTTTATGAAAGCCTTATTACTTATCGCCCACGGTAGTCGTCGTCCCCAGTCAAACCAGGAAGTCATTGATTTAGCCGCTATTCTGGAGAAACGTGCTGATCATGATTTCGACATCGTGGTCCCGGCCTTTCTGGAACTCGCTGATACGCTGATACCCGATGGCGTAGAAAGCTGTGCCAAAACCGGCGCCACAGAGATCACTGTCCTCCCCTACTTCCTTAACTCCGGCAAGCATGTCACCAGAGATATTCCGGAGGTCATCACCGCCATCAAACCGCAATATCCCGACATCACTATCAGGGTTACCGAACATATCGGTGCGTCACCCGTCATGCTGGACCTGATACTGCAAACAGCCGCCAACAAATAAAGCTCACGTTTGCGGGCGTGTCGCCGACAATATCAACAGGCTTGATAAGGAAAAATAATGAAACAGCTTGTTGTTGTGTTGATGCTCTTTACCAATGTTGTGCTGGCAGAGCCGCCCGCCTGGCGCAGTAGCAATATCCAGCTTCTGTTCGGCAATCAATACGAACCGGGCCCCGCCACCCGTGAATCCATCACCATCGAACATGCCAGCAGTTGGCGCTATGGTGAAAGCTTCTTTTTCAGCAATATCTTTAACCGCCGAGACGAAGGCACTGAATTCTATGCAGAATTCTACCCGCGCATAAGCTGGAAAGCAGTCAACGGCACTTCACCTTCGCTGCCATTATTAGATGATCTCTCATTGGTGGCCGGGCTGAACATTGGCAACTTGCCCCGCAAAGATCCTTTCAGGGCCTATCTGCTGGGCGCTGGACTCAAGTTCAAGGCATCGGCAATGGATTATCTCAAGCTGGATATCATGGCCTTCAAATCCGACAATCTGAACACGACCGGCTTGCAGGTGTCACCTATCTGGGCGATGACCTTCAAACTCGGCCGCAGCCGCTTTCTGTTTAAAGGCTTTATTGATTGGCAAAGTGCGGACGCCACCGGCGGTGAAGCTTTATGGCTGGCTCAGCCACAACTGCTGTTAGATATGGGCCACTACTGGGGTCATACAAATCAGTTATACATTGGCATGGAGTACAGCTACTGGTATAACAAATTCGGTATAGACGGGGTGATCGAAAAAGTGCCCCAGGCCATGATCCTTGTGCCCTTTTAGTGAGCGTTGATTTTGCGAAACCTGTTCAGCCAGTTTGAAAAATTACGACTGCCACTGGTCATTCTGCTATTTGGCAGTTTGATGACTGGTGTTCTTATGCTGCTGCAATACAAGAGCATTGAAGCGCAGCGTGAACAAAGTGCTGATGATGAGCTGAAAAAAACCACTGCTGCTTTACAGAGTGCCCTGGATGAACGCCTGTTCACACTGGATGCGTTGGATGCGTTTGTCAGCAGTTATGCAGAGCTGGATCTCAAAGATAAGCAACAGGAGCAGCAGTTTCAGCAACATTTTGATCAGTTCTCCAGCCAATTGCACCAGTCGGTTGACGGCATTCTGAGCATGCAACTGGCTCCGCAGGGCATCATTCGCTATCTCACCGGCAATGGTAATGACAAAGCGCTGGGCTATGATTTATTTGAAGATGACAGCCGTAAACAGCAGATCATCCGCGCCATTTATCAGTACCATCAAGTCATCACCGGCCCCATCGGTCTGGTTCAGGGTGGCGAGGCCATTATCGCCCGTAAAGCCGTGTTCGCCGGTCATTCTCCCAATGCCAGTGCTGTGCGGCTGCAGCAACAGCTCATTTATGAAGATCCGTCACTGCTCCCTGACAACTTCTGGGGGCTGGCCACGGTTTTGTTTACTACGGATGCCATCCTCAGTCATGCCGGTCTTGAACAGGCAAGCTCTGATAAATTTCGCTATGCGCTTAAGGGGCGTCATGGACTGGGTGCCGAGGGTGAGGTGTTCTGGGGCGATCCACAGATATTTAATGAAACGCCACAAGTACAGGCTGTTGTATTTGATGCCGGGCAATGGCTGCTTGCTGTCGAGCATAAACAAGCCTTCCCCCTGACCAGTCTCATTATTATCGCGCTGATGGGGCTGGCTTTGACGCTGGCCGCGGTCTATGCCGAGATTTTACTGTCTCGCAACCGGCGTGCTGCAGAGAGTGAAGCTGCCAAAGATGCCTTTCTGGCCAGTATGAGTCATGAAATCCGCTCTCCGTTGAACAGCGTTGTTGGTTTGAGCAGCCTGTTGCGCAATACCGAACTGAATGAGCAGCAAAATAAACTGGTCTCCGGTATTGAGGCTGGTGCCGGCCAGCTCTCTGCCGTGATTGGTGACATTCTGGACTTTTCCAGAATTGCGGCGGGCAAAATCGATCTCGAATATCGACCGGTGAGGCTGGAAAACATGCTCGAGCAGTGCCTGGAAATCATGACGCCCCAGGCCCAGAGGCAAAATCATCAGTTACAACTGACACTGGCACCCTCGTTACAAGGTAGTGTGATCCACACTGATGAGGTGCGCTGTAAACAGATACTGCTCAACCTGCTGAGCAATGCAATCAAATTTACAGAGGCGGGTGGAAAAATTCAGTTATCAGCCAGTGCTGATGATCACGGTGGTAGCCAGCAATTGTTTATTTCTGTCAAAGATAACGGCATCGGTCTCAGCCTGACTGAACAGAGTCAGTTGTTCCAGCGTTTCACTCAGGCCGATAGCAGTACCACGCGCAAATATGGCGGCAGTGGTTTAGGGTTGGCGATCTCCAAAAACCTGGCACAGTTAATGGACGGCGATATTAGTGTGGTCAGTGCCAGAAACCAGGGCAGTGAATTTACCCTGCATCTGCCACTACTGCTGACTGACATGCCGGATGAGACTATTGAGGCCCAACTTCAGCCCCTGCCGGATAAAGCCGAGTTGAAAATTCTGGTGGTCGATGATTTGCCGATGAATGTCACCATGATGGTGATGATGCTGGAAAAACTGGGGCTTAAAAGTGACACGGCCGAAAATGGTCTGGAGGCTGTCGAGAAACAGCAACAGCAGCACTATGATCTGATATTCATGGACTGGGAAATGCCGGTAATGGATGGCATCGAAGCCACCAAGCAAATCCGTCAGCAGGCAAAAAGCAGTTTACAGTCACCCTGGATTATCGCGCTGACAGCCAATGCCAGTATTCGATATAAGGATATCTGTATCGAAGCCGGCATGAATGATTACATGGCCAAGCCCATTGCTATTGACGACCTGGCCGCCAGACTTAAATCGCTGACAGTCAGTCCCGCATAAATGCGCCGGAGAAGTCCGGCCCCGGGCGCCGCTGTTGTAGTTTTATAATTACACTCCGCATCGCCGCTTTATCGCCGGCAAAAAGATAGGGAGCAAGCTCAGCGAGTCGGCCCTGAATGTAGGGTGAGATGTCTGCATTCTCGCTATGCATGTCAGCCCGTGTCTCACACATTTTTTTGATGCCTTGAGCAAAGCGCGGCACCTCATGCGCAGGCGTGTTGTCTTCGCCTATCACCCAGCCACGCGACTGCCACTCCTGATAACAGTCGGTCGATAAGTCAGGCAGGAAGTCCTCGCCATGAACGCCAGCGCCGGCGAATCCGCACAAAAAGCAAAAAGTTATCAACACACTGAATTTCATGATTTTATCTTTAGTCAAACACTGATATAGGAACTAGTGAAGGGCAGTAGAGTTCCGATTATTAAATTTTTGCTGAATTTAAAGTCTCAATGTGCTTGAATGGCTGTGTGCCTTAATAACGGAATGACAGGCACAAGGGAGACTGCATGTTTACGATGGATTGCGACCTGACAGCCAGCCCGGTAAAAATCTTACTTGTCGATGATGAGCCCTCCACTCAGTTGGAGCTCAAAGCATTGCTCAGCAAACTGGGGGATGTACACACGGCAGATAGCGGCGAGGCCGCGCTGGCACAGCTTGAACATTTAAAACCGGACTTAATTCTGCTGGACATTGAAATGCCCGGCATTAATGGCCTGGAAGTCTGCCAACGTATTCGTGATAATCCGGCTACCCGTGATATCGCTATTATTTTTGTCACCGCCCACAGCAGCATCGACAATGAGATTGCCTCCTTGAGTCAGGGCGCCGTCGACTTTATTGCCAAACCCATCGACCATAAAGCCTGCGAGCTGCGCGTTAACAATCTGCTGACGATCCAGCAGCAAAGTAAGAAGCTGTTCAATGCCCGTCAGGAAGTCATGCACCTGGTGGCACAGGTGCCGAATTTTATTTCTTACTGGGACAAAGACTGGCACAACCTGTTCTGCAATGATGAAAAAGCTGGCTGGTTTGGCTTTAGCCCGCTGGAATTGTTGGGCCAGCACCTATCACTGATTTTCCCTGCCAATATTATCGCGCTGATGCAGCAGGCCCAACCTGACAGCCAGGGGCTGTATCAAACCACCTCAAGCTTTGAAGTCGGCCTGGGTAATATGCGCAGTTTTATTATCAACTGGTCTGAAACCGCCTATCAGGGCTATGACAATGGTTTTTTGCTGACCTTGACCGATATCAGCGAGCAAAAACAAATTGAGCATAATCTGCAGGAGCAGAGAGATTTCCTTAACATCATTCTTGGCTCAGTCGCCGAGGGCGTGATGGCAACCAATAACCAGGGACTGGTGACCTTTATTAATGCCAAAGCCGAGCTTATCACCGGCTGGCGGCAATCAGAGGCACTGAACCTGCCGATTGAGCAGGTGGTGCAGTTACGTGACCCTGAAACCAAAATCAATACAGAAAATCCAATCCGGGTTGCCCTGCGTCAGCAACGCGTGACATCCATGCCTCTCAACACCCAGCTGGTGGCAAAGGACGGCCGATTAACCCAGATAGAGCAGACAGCTGCCCCACTCCGCAGTCATGATGGCAAGATGAACGGCGCGGTAGCAGTCATTCACGATATCAGTCACAGCGTCAGTCTCAGTCTGCTACGCAACCAGGCATCCAGTTACGACCAGCTCACCAGTGTCGCCAACCGTTTGTTTATCCGTGAGAAGCTGCAACTCGCCTGTGAAGCCGTCAAGGTCAACAACGTGACGATGGCGATGGCGGTGATTGATGTCGATAATTTTAAATTCTTCAATGACGCCCACGGTAACGGTACCGGTGATGATGTACTCAGAGTGATGGCCAGAAGGCTGTTCGAGAATTATGAGCCGGACAACAGCATCGGCCGTCTGGGCGCCGATGAATTTATGGTTTTATTCCGTGGTGAGCACAATCAGCAGAAACTGGAAAATGATCTGCACCTGCTACTGGACTTATTAAGAGCACCGCTGACCGTAGGCAAGGAGAAATACAGCCTGTCCGTCAGTATCGGTGTCAGCATGATCGATCAACGCTGCAGCGATCCGGATACTATCATGCAGCAGGCTGACGCGGCCTTGTACCGGGCTAAGTTTGAAGGCGGTGACCGCTATCGTATCTTTACCGAAGAACTGGAACGCACCCTGATGCAAAGGCGCTCGACTGAGGAGTTGCTGCGCCAGTGCCTCGATGATCGCAAGATGGTGGAAGTGCATTACCAGCCTAAGGTCAACCTGGCGTCCAGCATTACCATCGGCGCTGAAGCGCTGGTTCGCATCCGCGACTTTAGTGGCAAATTGGTGTCACCGGCTGAATTCATTCCAATTGCCGAGGAAACCGGCCTTATCGTGAAGCTGGGTGCGATTGTGATGCATGAGGCCTGCCAGCAGTGTCAGCAATGGTTGCAGGCGGGCTACAGGGTGCCTGTTTCGGTCAATATTTCCGCCGTGCAATGTCTTAATGATGACCTGGTTGCTATGGTTCGGGATACCCTCTCAGTGACAGGTCTGGATGCCGGCATGCTGGAGCTGGAAGTGACTGAGACTGCTTTTATCCGCAACTTTGAAGAGACGCTGCACAAGTTCAAAGAACTCAAGGAAATGGGCGTTAAACTGTCGATTGATGACTTTGGTAAAGGCTACTCTAACCTGACCTATCTGCGTCGGCTTGATGTTGATAAGCTCAAGCTGGATATGTCTTACGTGCGCGGTATGCTCAAAAATCAACGCGACTATGAAATCGTTAAGACCATCATCAATCTGGGCAATTCGATGCAGCTTGAGTTAATTGCCGAAGGGGTGGAGTCCAGTCAACACCGTGATGAGCTACTCAAACTGGGCTGCGTATGCGGTCAGGGCTATCTGTATTCACGCCCTCTCAATGCCACTCAATTCTCTGAGTTTCTTCAATCTCAGCTCAAGTCAGATAAAAAGGCCTGAGTAAGGTGTTTTTCCTCAACACTGGCACAGCACGAAAAGCGCTGTTGTTAGCATCTGTTTGTCTTATCATGGCTGTGTCTGGAACGAGTTATTTTATCGACCGGGGTTTCGAAAAATGGCAGTTCGATCATGCCAGACAGAGTCTAGCCAGCATGGCACTGCAACAAAAACTGCGATGGCAGCAAACATTCTCAGCTCATCGCAGCGATGTACTTTTTTTACGTGATCTGCCGGCCGTGGCCAGTAGCTATAATGCAATCATTGACGGGAATGTGAACAGCACCAGCGCCAGACAAAAACAGCAATTGGCGGACCTGATGATCTCCTATCTCAAACAGCACCCGGCTGCCGAAATGCTGGGCATGCTGGTAATAACTGAAAATAAACAGGATCTGTTTCACATTAATCGACATCAGACTGAGGCAAACTTCAAGACTACGCCTTTGAAGCAGTTACCGGCCAATGACCTCATGCAGCTTGCCCATCAGGTGACGACGCTCAACCGGAACGAAACCTATATTTCCAACTTGGAAATTCAGCCTCAGACAGACTCTCTTGTTTACCGGGTTGCGGCACCGGTCTTTGATGGTAATGCAGTTCTGGGCGTTATTTTCATCAGCTTCAATGCTGAGATGCTGCTCAGTTCGGTCAGCCAGAGCCTGCAGCCCGGCCAGCAATGGTTTATCAAAAATTTACAGGGTGACCAGGTTACTCCCGTGCTGACATCGGCGAAAAATAATCCCGCCAACAGAACTGGTGGCGAGGAAGAGAGCGAGACCTCTTCTAGTGTCGGCGTGGCTGAGGATGACTTTATCCTGGCAAAAACCACGCTCAGTCTACCCGGCGGTGATGTGCTCAACCGGGAGCGAAAACTGGTATTCAATTGGGTGGCGGCCAAGTCTGTGATCAAGTCAAGCACTCCGCCCTATCGTCTCTATGCTGTATTGCTGGTTGCTGTCACCCTCTTATTTATTGTCGTGATGCTGTTGCTGTGGCGCAAAGCAATGAGCAAAAAGCCATATCATAGCCAGGCAGACAAAACGCCCCAGCAGACCGGCGAGTATGCTGTGCTGGAAAACAGAGCTTGGGCACCGAGCACCACCCAATTCTGGGATAAGGAAGCCTCGCTGTTTCGCTTGCAAGGAGATAATGATCTGTTCTTGCAGATGCTCGACATGTTTCAACAACAAACGCCCGGTCTTATCCATCAGGTTGATGAGGAGATTGCGCTTCACGCCTGTGATAGAATAAGACTACTTGCGCACAAGTTAAAAGGCAGTGCTTCGGCGATAGGCGCTAATGCCATTGTTGAACAGGCGCGCTTGCTGGAACAGGCCGCAACTGAAAATGAGATGGAAAAAGCGTACGTGATTGTCGAACAACTCGAAAGCGATTTGAAACAGCTACAAGTCGCTATCAACCAATACATCGACAGTCATAACACAACAAACAAAAGGTCAGCTATCCATGCAAATCATCCATAATCAAGTCTCCCAAAGCCAATGAGAGTGTTGATCGCCGATGACGAACTAACCAGCCGGCTTACCCTGCGCGGTCTTCTCAAACCCCATGACTGCGAGATTATCGAAGCCGAGACCGGTAATCAGGCACTGGACATAATCCAGTCAGACACGCCACCCGATTTTATTCTTCTCGACTGGAATATGCCCGGTCTTACTGGTGTTGAAGTCGCCACATTGCTCCGTGAGACTCATACAGAAGATTATCATCCTTACGTCATTATCATTTCAGCCTACGAACAAGAACAGAAGATCATCGAAGCGCTTTCTTATGGCGCGGATGATTACATCACTAAACCCATCGATGGTCATTTTCTCAGTGCGAAATATGCCGTCGCCCGTCGTATTATTGATACTCAGGAGAAGCTCAAATACTCCAACCGGGTGCTGGAAAAACTGGCTTATTATGATGAGTTAACCGGTGTGCTTAATCGCCGCGCCGGGCAGGCCAGTTTTATGGTGGAAGTAGAACGAATGATGCGCCGTGATCAGAATATCGCGCTGGCGCTCATCGATATTGATTTTTTCAAGAAGGTCAACGATGAATATGGTCACCAGGCGGGCGATAGAGTGCTTCAGCATTTTGCCGATACTTTAAGTAAAACGCTGCGACCTTATGACATCGTCTCCCGTTATGGTGGTGAAGAGTTCATGTTGATCACTGAAATCGAAAATGCTGAGAAAGCCCGAATCTTGTTTGACAGAGTTCGCCAGGCTGTCGCTGAGCAAACTGTCAGGGTAGGTCGTGTGGAGCTGACAATTACAGCCAGTATTGGTGTACACGTGCTGACACCCAGCAGCGAACTGGCGATTGAACCTGTCGTTGCAAAGGCTGACGAGGCGCTCTATCAGGCCAAAGCTGAAGGTCGAAACCGGGTTGTTGTCAGCAGCGATATCAGTGAACAAATCACGGGCGAGTCTGGCGTCATTTAAAAAGCGCCTACCCTATCCAGTAACTGATGCAGCTTTTCCGCTAACTGCCGGTAGCCTTCTGCATTGGGGTGTATCGGGTCTGACTTGAGTGAAGACTGAGACTCGATATCTGTAATAGTCTCATTATCCAGCAAAACTTGTTGTGTCGAGGCCAGTTCCTGATACAGCGGTGCGGCTTTCAGAAAAACACCGGGCTTGGGTACAGATAACATCACCACTTGAGCGCCCTGCTCTCTGATAAGGTGAATCATCTGCCGCAAATTATCCTTAAGGACATCGGTGTCCAGTTTACGCAGCAAGTCATTGCCACCGTGGCAGAGTAGCACCAGCTCTGGCTGATGCTCATTGAGCAAAGATTTCAGTCGTGATAGCCCTTCCCCACTGACTTCGCCCGGCACGCCGGCATTGATCACCGTTTTACCACTGAGCTGTGCCAGGACTGCAGGATAACTCTCGGTTTGATGATTGGCACCGGTGCCGTAGGTCAGGCTGTCACCAAAAGCCAGAATAATCGCATCCTGCCCCAGGGGGGCGAGTTGTTGTGATGGCTCACCACTGCCGCAGGCACTGAGTACAACCAGCAGGCAGATGGCTAGCCACTGGCTAAAGCGACTCGATTTCACTGATTTCACTGGGCAGTGGACGGAAACAGGCGTTGGAAGTTAGCCGTGGTGGTGGCGGCAATATTGTCTACCGTGTCACCACGAAGTTCTGCCAGAAACTCAGCAACATGTTTTACAAACACCGGTTTATTGGTTTTGCCGCGGTGCGGTACCGGTGCCAGATAGGGAGAGTCGGTCTCTATCAGAATGCGATCCAGTGGCAGCTTTTTGGCGACATCCTGCAGCTCACGGGCATTTTTGAAGGTGACGATACCTGACAGGGAGATGTAAAAGCCGATATCCAGCGCGCGTTTGGCCGTTTCCCAGTTTTCAGTAAAGCAGTGAATGATGCCGCCGGCTTTTTCGGCCTGCTCATTTTCCAGGATATCCATGGTGTCAGCCCGTGCCTCGCGAGTATGGATAATCAGCGGTTTCTGTGTTTGTTTGGCAGCCTCAATATGCACACGGAAGCGGTCACGCTGCCAGGCCAGATCGCCCTCGCTGCGAAAATAGTCGAGTCCGGTCTCACCAATGGCAATCACTTTGGGGTGTGCGGCCTGCGCGACCAGCTCTTCCAAAGTAAATTGCTCAGCTTTATCAACATTGGGATGAATGCCGACACTGGCCGTGATGTGGGGATAACGGTCGGCAATCGATTTGACTTCATCGCAGCTTGCCTTGTCGATGGCAATACAGAGAATGTGTTCGATGCCGCTTTCACTGGCTTCGTTAACCATGGCGTCAATACCGCCCGGTTCATCGGCCAGCATGTTCAGATGACAATGTGAGTCGATATACATAAAAAACTTGTAGCTGTGGGTTGGTCTTACATGGTGTAGGTTGCTTTGTCGGACTTGAGTTTGTCCACCAGATAGTTTTCGATTTTACCCCGAACGACCGAAGCACCACCGTCGATATCGCTGAAATGAACGCCGATACCGGCAGCCTGGTTGCCCTGGGCGCCCCGCGGGGTGATCCAGACGATATTGCCGGCCACGGGCAGTTTTTCTGCCTCATCCATCAGGGTCAGCAAAATGAACACTTCTTCCCCTACCTGATAGCCCTTGTTGGTGGGAATAAACAGACCGCCATTTTTCAGAAACGGCATGTAGGAGTGATAGAGCATATTCTGGTCGGTAATTTTTAAAGACAGAATGCCTTTGCGTGGGTTCATAGCCATAGCGATTACCTGTGAGTTCCCTGAAGCTTATGGATCTGTTCAGCATGCTGCATTACCGTCACCATAAAATCCTCTATTAACAATATCTTGTTTGGGTTATTTTGAGATGATATTAACTTTAAAGTATCAGTGATGCAATCGACTATTGACCAGTATGGACGCAACAAGCTGACTGAGCAGTTATCAACTGTCATCAACAACTGGCCGATTTTACTCTGCATCATTGACTGAATCTGCAGTAAAACCGATTTTAAATCATACTGTTGCCAGTCTGCCGCCATCTGTACCGGGTTGCCCTGTCCCTGCATCAGCAAGGCGATATCCGCCGTCACCTGGCGGCTTTGTTCCAGCCCCGCGTCGCCCAGCGACAGCGCGGCCAGTGGCGCGCCCTGTGTCAGCTTTAATAAAGCCTGCCAATGTTTGTCCTGCATTGCCGGATCTTGAGCACGCAAGTACGCCATCGCCTGATCAGTGTCAGGTATGGGAATGACGACATTCTGGCAACGACTTTTGATAGTGATCGGCAGTTGCTGAGGATTGTTCGACAGCAGGATTAGGGTGGAGTCCGGCTGCGGCTCTTCCAGCAGTTTCAGCAGACTATTGAAGGCCGAGATATTCATCTGATCCGCTTCGCTGATCAAGACAGTTTTGGCGGCAGACACTTTGGGCATCAGAGTCTGGCTTTGTTTGAGGCTGCGGATTTGATCGACTTTGATTTGTTTGCCCCTGTCTTCCGGCGCAACCAGCAGGTGATCCGGGTGGGACTGGGCTGCCAGCAACTGGCAACTATGGCAATGACCACAGGCATTAAACTGTGCATCAGGCTGAATACAGAGCAGGCTGGCAACCAGCCTTTCAGCAAAGGCCATCTTGCCTAAACCGTCGATACCACTTATCAACAAGGCATGAGGCAAGCGACTTTGCTGCAGCATCGTCTGAACATGCTGCCAGGGTTTTTGATGCCAGCTATGCAGTGCTTTGCCGCTCACGACGCCAGCAGCCCCGTCAGAATATCGCGCAGTTGTTGCTGGATGGTATCGATATCATGACTGGCATCTATCGTTCGGATGCGATCCGGTTCGTCTGCTGCCCGTTGCAGATAGCAGTCACGAATCTGCTGGAAAAAATCGGCTTTTTCCTGTTCAAAGCGGTCTTTTTGCTGCTGGCGTTTGACCACGCGTTGCTGACCGATATTTACCGGCAGATCAAACAACAGCGTCAAATCGGTCTGCAGCGTATTCAAGGTCCAGTCAGAGACTGTTTGAATCCGCGCGGCTGGAATGCCGCGTCCCCCACCCTGGTAGGCAAAGGTGGCATCAACGAAACGATCGCATAATACCCAGTCGCCGCGCTGCAAAGCCGGTTTGATCACCTGGTGGATATGTTCGGCGCGGGCAGCAAACATTAACAGCAACTCTGCATCATGGCTCATCCCGGTTTCACGGGGCATTAGCAGCAATTCACGGACTTGTTCGCCCAGTTCCGTGCCACCCGGTTCACGGGTAACAACAACCCGCTTACCATGCTGCTCCAGAAATTGCTGGATAAAGCTTATCTGGGTGGACTTGCCCGCCCCCTCAATGCCTTCAATGCTGATAAATTTAGCGTTCATTATTTTTTGAGCTGATATTTCCTGACGGCATTATTGTGCTCGCGCAATGTGGCGGAAAAAACATGGCGCCCCTCCTTGCCGGTAGCAACAAAATACAGACTATCACCATCAGCCGGGTGCAAAGCTGCTTCGATGGACTCGATACTGGGCAGACAAATCGGTGTCGGCGGCAGACCAGCGCGAGTGTAGGTGTTATGCGGCGTATCGGTTCGCAAATCTTTACGTCGCAGATTACCATCAAACTTGTCACCCATACCATAAATCACCGTCGGATCGGTCTGCAGGCGCATGCCTTTTTCAAGGCGCCTGACAAACACGCCGGCTATTTGTGGCCTTTCTTCTGCGATACCTGATTCTTTTTCGATAATGGAGGCCATAATCAGCGCCTCATAAGGCGTCTCATAAGGTAAGTCCTCGTCACGCTGTGCCCAGGCTTGCTGCAAAGACACCTGCATCTGCTGGTAGGCACGCTCAAGAAAATCGATATCACTGGTGCCGGAAGGAAAGTGATAGGTTTCCGGCAAAAACCAGCCTTCGCCGTTTTTCTCCGGTTCGCCCAGGGCCGTCATCACGGCCTTTTCGTCGATAGTCTCCAGTGTTTTAACGATTTTGGGATGGGCATGGACTGCATCAATCAGTTCACGGGTGGTCATGCCCTCAACGATGGTCAAAGCGTTCATGACCACTTTGCCCGATACCATCTGCTCCAGCAGTTGCGGTAAGGTGGTTTCGGGTTCGACCCGATACTCCCCGGCTTTGATCTGGTGCGCCTGCCCTGTCATCCGGCCATACAACTGCAGATATAAAGGCGGCATCGTGGTCAGTCCCTGCTGCTGCAGGTCTTCGCTGATGGTTTTCAGGTTGCTGCCCGGTTCAACACTAAATATAAACGGCGTATCAAGCTGCAATGGCTGATCGATAAAACGCTGATACTGCAACAGGCCATAGCTGCAGATAGCAGCCAGAATCAGTGCCGGGATAATCGCTTTTATTATGATAAATCGTTTCATTTCAAAGACGCATTGCCTGCAGGGCTGACTGTAATTGATGGGTGACCGGACCGAAAGGCCAGCTTTGTCCACTGCTGGTGTTCAAAATGACCGGCCAGATCTGGATGATGCTATTGGTCACAAACACCTCTTCTGCCGAGGCCAGTTCTGCCAGCGTGAGGACTGTTTCAAACACCGGGATATGCTGTTCACGCGCGAGCTCCATGACTTTGGCACGCATGACACCGGCGATACCGGCATCGCTGATAGGCGGCGTAAGCAAAGCACCGTCGCGCACCAGAAACAGGTTGCTCATGGTGCCTTCGACCAGACGGTCATTGATATCCAGCATCAAGCCTTCGCGGATGCTGTCATCGTCCCACTCACTGCGGGCCAGTACCTGTTCCAGCCGGTTCAGATGTTTAATACCAGCCAAAGCCGGATTGAGTCCGAGGCGCTGCTGACACTGACGCACATGAATGCCGGACAGGCAATTATCCGGGTAGTCAGGCATGGAATGCGATGAGAGGATACGCAGCGTTTCAGGCTCTGCGGGGGCCTTATAGCCGCGGCCGCCAGCACCGCGGGTCAGGATAATCTTGATAACGCTGTCTTCTGCGGTCTGGGCACAGAGTGTTGCCAGCTCCAGTCTGAGCTTGTCAGCCTCGTGAAAAGCGATACCCAGACGCTCACAGCCCAGCATCAGCCGGGCCAGATGCGCGTCCAGCAGTTCCAGTTCACCATCACGGAATGCCAGCGTTTCAAATACCCCGTCGCCGTATTGCAGACCACGGTCGCTGACAGGGATTCTGTTATCGGGTTGGCCGTTTATCAGAATCACCGGGCAACTCCGGGTATCAGTTTATTTTCTTGAAAATAACGGTGCCGTTTGTGCCACCAAAACCAAAGGAGTTGGACATAGCGACATTAATGGGCATCTGGCGTGCAGTGTGCGGCACATAATCCAGATCGCAGGCTTCGTCCGGGTTATCGAGGTTAATCGTCGGTGGTGCCACCTGATCACGAATAGACAACACGCTGAACACGGCTTCTACACCACCGGCAGCACCCAGCAAATGGCCAATCATGGATTTGGTGGAACTGACAGCTGTTTTGGCCGCAGCATCACCCAGTGCCGTTTTGATCGCCATGGTTTCTGCCACGTCACCGGCCGGGGTCGAGGTGCCGTGAGCATTGATGTAGTCAATCTCATCGGCATTAAGCGCTGCGTCTTTCATTGCGTTTTTCATGCAACGAGCCGCACCTTCACCGCCTTTAGATGGCATGGTCATGTGGTAGGCATCACTGCTCATGCCGGAACCGGCGAGTTCGGCATAGATAGTCGCACCGCGGGCCACCGCATGTTCATACTCTTCCAGTACCAGCACACCGGCGCCATCGCCGAGTACAAAGCCATCACGATCTTTATCCCAGGGGCGGCTGGCGCCTTCCGGGTTGTCGTTACGGGTGGACAAAGCGCGGGCAGCAGCAAAGCCACCCAGACCGGTTTTGGAGGTCGCCATTTCCGCACCGCCGGCAATCATCACATCAGCTTCGCCATACTGGATCATGCGACCTGCGGCAGAGATGGAATGGGTGCCAGTGGAACAGGCGGTGACGATAGCGGTATTGGGCCCTTTCATGCCGTACATGATCGACAGATTGCCGGAGATCATATTAATAATATTGCTGGGCACAAAGAACGGCGAAATCTTGCGCGGGCCACCCTGCAGGTAACTGTCATAGCCTTCTTCGATACCGGGCAAACCGCCGATACCAGAACCAATAGAAACACCAATACGCTCAGCGTTATCTTCAGTCACTTCCAGTCCGGCGTCTTCGATCGCTTCTTTGGCGGCAGCAATACCGTAATGGATGAAGGTATCCATCTTACGGGCATCTTTTTTGGGGAGCACCGTGGTGACATCAAAGTTTTTGACACTGGCGCCGAACTGAACACTGAAATCAGATACATCAAACAAAGTCAGCGGTGCGGCACCGCTTTTGCCAGCCACAATATTTTCCCAGCTTTCTTTCACAGATAAGCCAACCGGAGTGACGGCACCCAGGCCGGTCACTACAACGCGTCTTTTAGACATCAGGATTTCCCCTCAAAACCTGCAAGGACTGATAGCACAGGGCTATACACAACATAGCCGCCTAGCATGCGCACACACTAGACGGCTATTCATCAAGCCTTCAGCTATATTAAGACTGGTGAGCGTTAATATAGGCGACAGCTTCTTTGACGGTAGTGATTTTCTCAGCTTCTTCGTCTGGGATTTCACATTCGAATGCTTCTTCCAGCGCCATAACCAGCTCTACTGTGTCCAGTGAGTCTGCGCCCAGATCATCGATAAATGAAGCATCGGCGGTGACTTCATCCGCATTGACGCCCAATTGCTCAACAACAATTTCTCTTACGCGAGCTTCGATATCACTCATAACTAATGTTTCCTTTGGTGGTTAATACATTAAACAATGTGCAGGCATTTTATAGTGCCAGCACCATGGAGACAAGCTAAACCCGGCCGGGCCAGTTTCTCCCCGAAATTAAATTCTTTTTTAACAGTGGCTTAGTGCCATTAACTCATGTACATGCCGCCGTTGACATGCAGAGTCTCCCCTGTCACATAACCGGCGTTGGGGCTGGCCAGGAAACTGACCGCCGCGGCGATTTCTTCCGGTTCACCCAGACGTTTCAGTGGCACCTGTTCCAGCAAGGCTGTTTTATGCGCTTCCGGCAGGCCGCTGGTCATATCGGTATCGATAAAGCCTGGTGCTACGGTATTAACGGTAATACCGCGGGCACCGACTTCACGGGCCAGCGACTTGCTGAAACCAATCACGCCGGCTTTCGCTGCCGCGTAGTTGGACTGACCGGCATTGCCCATGGCACCGACAACAGAAGTGATGGTAATAATGCGGCCCCAGCGCGCTTTGGTCATCGCCCGCAGGCAGCGTTTGCTGAGCTTGAAGATGGGGGTGAGGTTGGTGTTGATGATGTCATCCCACTCTTCGTCTTTCATCCGCATCAGCAGATTATCGCGGGTGATCCCTGCGTTGTTGACGAGAATGTCGGGCGCACCGAAATCAGCTTCAATGCTGCTGACTGCGGTTTCAATTGCCTCATTGTCAGTAACATTCAGAACCAGCCCCTTGCCATTGACACCAGCTTCCTTGAGGTAAGCACTGATGGTGTCGGCACCGTTTTGCGAGGTCGCCGTGCCGATCACGGTTGCGCCTTGCTCTCCCAGGCTCAAAGCGATGGCATGGCCGATACCACGTGTTGCACCGGTGACCAGTGCGACTTTTCCTTCCAGGCTCATTATCCTTCTCCCAAAGCTTGTGTTGTTTTTTCCAGCGTTGCTGTATCAAACAGCGGTAATGCGTTCAGGCCTTTGTCGATCCGCTTATTCAAACCGGCCAGCACTTTACCGGGACCCGCTTCAACCACGTTGTCCACGCCCTGCTGGGCAAACCACTGAATTGTCTCTACCCAGCGAACCGGACTATAAAGTTGTTGTGCCAGTAATTGCTTCAGCTCGGCAGTGTCATTGGCAACAGACACGCTGGCATTATGAATCACCGGCGTTGTCGGCAAGGCCACTTCAATCTTGTTGAGCTCAATGGTCAGTTGCTCGGCGGCCGGTTTCATCAGTTCACAGTGCGATGGCACGCTGACCGGTAATTGCAGGGCACGTTTAGCGCCTTTTTCCTTAGCCAGTTCGATCGCCTGCTGAACGGCTGGGGTGCTGCCGGCAATGACCACTTGTCCCGGCGAGTTATAGTTCACTGCTTCCACCACACCCTGCTCGGCAGCCTGGCTGCACAAATCACGCACCACGTCATCTTCCAGGCCCAGAATCGCCGCCATGGCGCCCTGACCGGCTGGTACCGCCTGCTGCATGAGTTGACCACGCTTTTCCACCAGTTTGACGGCATCGCTGAAGCTCAATGCTTCGGCGGCAACCAGCGCCGTGTATTCGCCCAGGCTATGGCCGGCAAAATAATCAGGCTTGATAGACGACACTGATTGCCAGACGCGCCAGACAGCAACGCCAGCAGTCAGCATCGCGGGCTGCGTGCGATCGGTCTGGTTCAGATCGTCTGCCGGTCCTTCCGCGACCAGTTTCCACAGATCGTAGTCAAGGGCATCGGAAGCTTGTTGGAAGGTGTCTGTGACCTGGCTGTGATGTTCTGCCAGTTCGGCCAGCATACCAATGGCTTGTGAGCCCTGGCCGGGAAAAACGAATGCTGATTTCATCAAAAATCCTCTGAGTAATCAGTATTTAATTAAAGCTGAGCCCCAGGTGAATCCACCACCAAAGGCTTCGAATAAGAGCGTCTCACCGCGCTGGATACGGCCATCTCGCACCGCGGCATCAAGCGCCAGCGGGATTGAAGCCGCCGAAGTGTTGCCGTGCTCATCGACGGTGACCACCACATGGTCCATCGACATATTGAGCTTGCGGGCAGTCGCGGCAATAATGCGGATATTAGCCTGGTGTGGAATCAGCCAGTCGATATCTTTTTTGTCCATCTGGTTGGCCAGCAGGGTTTCATCCACAATGCTGCTGAGCGTTTTGACGGCCACTTTGAAGACTTCGTTACCCTGCATATCGACATAAGCGGCATCATCCGTGGCGGTTGAAGAACCGGGGCCGGTGGGCACATGCAGCAGTTCATTGAAGCTGCCGTCAGAGTGGATATGAGTCGACAAAATGCCGGGGTTTTCACTGGCCTGCAGCACGACTGCACCTGCACCATCACCGAACAGCACACAGGTATTGCGATCGGTCCAGTCAACGATACGGGAAAAGGTTTCAGCGCCGATGACCAGCACGTTGTTAACGCCGCCAGCCTTGATAAATTTATCCGCTACGGTCAGGCCGTAAACAAAACCGGTACACACCGCCTGGATATCAAATGCTGGGCAACCGCTGATGCCCAGTTTTTCCTGCAATAAGGAGGCAGTGCTGGGGAAGATTCGGGTAGGCGTGGTAGTGGCGACAATAATCAGATCAATATCAGCATTACTGATGCCGGCAGCATCAATGGCATTGATGGCGGCCTGATAGGCTAAATCGGTGGTGGTCTCATCATCGGCGGCAATATGGCGCTTTTTGATGCCGGTGCGTTCAGTGATCCATTGATCGCTGGTTTCCACCATCTGTTCCAGATCGTGGTTAGTCAGCACTTTTTCAGGCAGGTAGCTGCCGGTGCCGGCGATGCGTGAATAGATCACAGTACCTGTCCCTCGAGCAAATCTTCCAGGTGCTTGCTGATATTGTTAGGCACGTCTTTCTCCGCTTCGACAATGGCGATATCGATGGCATTGGCAAAGCTGAAAGCATCGGCACTGCCATGACTTTTGATGACGATGCCCTGCAGACCAATCAGGTTGGCACCGTTAAATGCCCGCGGATCGAGTTCACGTCGAAACGCTTTCAATACCGGTGAGGCAATCACAGCAGCCAGCTTGGTCAGCCAGTTGCGGGTAAAGGCTTCTCGCAGATAATGACGAATCATATGTGCCACGCCTTCACTGGCTTTCAGTGCGACATTGCCGACAAAGCCATCACAGACCAGCACATCGACATCACCATGATACAGGCCGTCACCTTCTACATAGCCCTGATAGTTGAGGTCGGTCTGCTCAAGCAGACGCGAGGCTTCTTTAACGCGCTCGTTGCCTTTGATCTCTTCCGAACCGATATTCAGCAGACCCACAGTCGGGTTGGGCTTGCCATCAACCAGTTCAGCCAGCACAGAGCCCATCACGGCAAACTGCACCAGATGTGCAGCACTGGAGTCCACATTGGCACCCAGATCCAGCACATAGGTATGACCGGTCATGGTGGGCAAAGCAGAAACAATCGCCGGCCTTTCAATACCCGGCAAAGTTTTCAGTACGAAACGGGCGGTCGCCATCAAGGCACCGGTATTGCCGGCACTGACGCAGGCCGCCGCTCTGCCCTCTTTGACCAGGTTAATAGCCACCCGCATTGAGGAGTCTTTCTTGCCTCTTAATGCCTGTGATGGCAGATCATCCATTTCCACCCGCTGCGAGGCGTGGTGGACTTGCATACGCGGGTCATCCTGAACGTGATGACGTTGCAGCTCATAATCGAGCGTGTCTTTGTCACCGACCAGAACAAAGCTGACCTCAGGATGTTTTTTCAGTGCCGATAAGGCAGCGGGGACCACGACCTCAGGTCCGTGATCCCCGCCCATCGCATCAATCGATATCGTCAGGCTCAATGTTTATCTGGCCTTATTCGCTCTTGTCAGCAACGACTTTGCGTCCACGGTAGTAACCGTCAGCAGATACATGGTGACGACGGTGCAGTTCACCGGTTGTTGAATCAACTGACAGGGTTGAACCTTTCAGTGAGTCGTGTGAACGACGCATACCGCGACGTGAAGCACTCTTTTTGTTTTGTTGAACAGCCATAAGCTAAAACTCCTAACCCTATAAAAATGCAAAATCATTTCTTTGATTTTAATTCAGATAATATTGCGAACGGCGACTCCGGCTTGTCCGGTTTCTCCATTTGCGTATCCGCTTTATCCTCTGAAACCCATGCCTCATCCGGCAAACAGTTTTCTTCATGCTTTGGCACCAGAGGCAGTGCCAGAATCAATTCATCTTCGACCACAGTCGCCGGATCGACCAGCTCATGGTCTTCAATCACCCATGGCTCATACTGATCCGACAGTTTCTCGGCCAATTTTTCATGCCGTACCAGACCCAGCTGCGTATCAATCTTCAGTGGCAGGACCAGTTCCTGCAGACAGCGCTCACAAGTCAGTGACAGCGTGGTCTCAAAATGCCCCTGCATATAAGGTGTGCCGGTGTCATCAACAGCAAACTGCATTGAGACCTGAACCACACCGTCATCTTTGTACAATGACGCTGACAGCCGGGACAGGGTCGCCAGTTTTATTTCACCCTCCAGTTCGCGCCCGGTCTGGGCAAAACGAAACGGATCAATCTCTTTTGGTAATTGCTGGCGCATAATCGACGGGATTATATAAGAATTCAGCTTAAACAGCAAAGCGCATCAGCGCCTGATAGCTCGCGGCATCAGGCGTTATTGTGCAACTCAATGACGGCATTGCCCTTTTCTTTCTCACTTTTGCTGGCGTCATTCCGCATTGCATCGATGTAATAGAGATAATTTTCATCGATATCACCGGTAATGTAATCACCATCAAAGCAGGAAGTATCGAAACGCTCGACATTGCTTTTCTTCTTGATGGCACTGACCAGATCCGGCAAATCCTGATAGACCAGCCAGTCAACCCCCAGCTCCCCGGCAA
Source organism: uncultured Methylophaga sp. (assembly GCF_947259025.1). GTDB lineage: Bacteria > Pseudomonadota > Gammaproteobacteria > Nitrosococcales > Methylophagaceae > Methylophaga. The sequence goes on along the minus strand of NZ_CAMYKO010000005.1, from coordinate 378,230 downwards.
TCTGTTCAACATTACGATCATGCGCCACAAACTCGGTCACTGACGGCATGTCAATACCATAGACGTTGGGGAAACGAACTGGTGGCGCCGCGGAAGCAAGATAAACCTTGTTGGCACCCGCATCACGCGCCATTTGCACGATTTGCTGTGACGTCGTGCCACGTACAATCGAATCATCGACCAGCAATACGTTCTTGCCCTGGAATTCCAGATCAATGGCATTCAGCTTCTGACGCACTGACTTCTTGCGCATGGTCTGGCCCGGCATAATAAAGGTACGGCCGATATAACGGTTCTTAATAAAGCCCTCACGGTAGACCACGCCCAGATCATAGGACAGTTGCAAAGCCGCGCTGCGACTGGTGTCTGGAATCGGAATAACGACGTCAATATCGTGATCGGGCCGTTCACGTTTGATTTTCTCAGCCAATTTGGTGCCCATGCGCATGCGGCTTTTATGCACTGAAATACCATCCATCATTGAATCAGGGCGCGCGAAGTAGACATATTCAAAGATGCAGGGATTTTTCACCGGGTTCTGCGCACATTGCTGTGAATGGAAATTACCGTTGTTATCGATAAATACACATTCACCCGGCTCAACATCACGAACCAGTTCAAAGTCCAGGATATCAACAGCAACGCTTTCTGACGCCACCATATATTCAGTGCCCTTGGCTGTTTCTCTTTTGCCGATGACCACTGGGCGGATACCGTAGGGATCGCGAAATGCCAGCACGCCCACGCCGGAAATCATTGATACCGCGGCATAGGCGCCACGGCAACGGCGATGGACTTCGCGTACCGCATTGAAAATATCTTCAGGTTGGGGTTTGAGTTTGCCGCTGGTCTGCAACTCATGAGCCAGCACGTTGAGCAGCACTTCAGAGTCAGAATCAGTATTGAGATGGCGGCGGTCGGTCTGGAACAGTTCTTCTTTGAGGATCTTGGTATTGGTCAGGTTGCCGTTATGCGCCAGTGCAATACCAAAAGGCGAGTTGACATAAAAAGGCTGGGACTCGGCTGAGCTGGAACAGCCGGCGGTGGGATAACGGATATGACCGATACCCATTTGGCCTTTCAGCCGGATCATATGCCGGGTATGAAAGACGTCTTTAACCAGCCCGTTGTCCTTACGTAGAAAAAACTTACCTTCCTGGTCACAGGTCATGATGCCAGCGGCATCCTGACCCCGGTGCTGCAACACGGTCAATCCGTCGTATAAGGCCTGGTTGACCTCAGAATGACCTACAATACCAATAATTCCGCACATAAATTGCCCTGTCAGGATTTAGTTGTAATTGATGTGTTGTGCAATCTCTAAAGGCAGCAAGTCGCGTACCCAGAGTGCCAGCTTCTCAAAGTGATCAATCAGCAGCGAGTTCTGCCACCAACTGTCAGCAGGCATCGGTGTGGCGCCGGCGCCCATCACCAGTATGGTGACAATGGCCACGCCGCGTAACAGTCCAAACACCACGCCCAATGATCGATCCGTGCCTGTCAGGCCGGTTTTTTCCACCACCTGACAAATAAGATGATTGACCAAAGCCCCCAGAATCAACGTAATGGCGAATAAAATGAAAAATGCCAGAAACAGTCGGATAGAGGGCGTTGAAATGTAATTTGCCAGCAGGGTTGAAAGGTGGGAATGAAACATCAGGGCGACCCAGAATGCCAGGATCCAACTGATCAGCGAGAGCACCTCTTTCATGAATCCCCGGACGATACTGATACCGGCCGAGATCGCGATGATCCCGATGATTAGAAAATCAACCCAAACCATATACTCTCCGCAATACCCTGCGATCTAAACTGCGAATTTTAGCAGATTGGTGGCTAACAACCCAGTTTTTTTACAGTGATATTGCAGATAATAATGTGACCCTTTTATCAGGGTTTATACTGCTGGATCTGTGGATTGAGATTCAGTTTATCGCTCAGTGTTTTGGCTGTTGTTTCCAGCGCAGCACGATTACTGACCGGCTGCAGTCTGACCCGGTAAATAGCTTTACCTGCGCTACTTCCCGTTTCAATCATTGGCTCATGGCCCAGTTGTCTGAGCTGGGCGGCTAAATCATCTGCATTTTTTCTGACCGTGAAACTGGCGACTTGCAATACCCACTGTGGCTGGGCCGCTTCTGTTGCCGTTGCCGGCGCAGGTTTGCTGTCAACATTGGCCTCCGGCATTGGCTCAGGCTCGGCCTCAGGAGCTGGTGCTGGTGCTGGTGCTGGTGCTGGTGCTGGTGCTGGTGCTGGTGCAGTATCCGCCGGTGCCTCTGTCTCGGCAACAGAGCTTGACGGCGAAACCGGGGCCGGGCTGACCTCAGGCACGGGTGCACCTAACTGCTCCGGGTCAACCAGTGCTTCTTGTTCCGGCGCGACAGTCTCAACGTCTTCAGCAATCGGCTCAATCACCGAGTCAAAGGCGATGGGCTCTTCCTGCTCCGGCTGCGGCTGATTTTGCTCGACGGTATCCAGTAAAAGCCAGGCAATGACACCAATCAGGCAAACCAGTAAAACGGCGCCTAACAGACGTTGTTGCTGAATCAGTGTCATGCCCTGCTCCCAAGCTTATCAATGACGGTTTTGAGATTTTACCTCATGATACTTGGATTTTTCACTGGCAAGCATCGCTTCGGTCTCACCGCCGGCATCTGCCCCTTTGGGCATATGCTGCAGCGCCACTTCCAGCACTTCATTGATCCAGCGTACCGGTATGATGTTCAGGCCTTTTTTGACGTTTTCCGGGATCTCTTTCAAATCCTTGACATTTTCATGGGGGATCAACACGGTATCAATGCCACCACGGTGAGCGGCCAGCAGCTTTTCTTTAAGCCCGCCAATGGCCAGCACTTCACCACGCAGGGTGATTTCACCGGTCATGGCCACATTGGCTTTCACCGGAATGCCGGTGACGGCCGAGACCAGCGCGGTGCACATGCCGATACCTGCACTTGGGCCATCTTTAGGCGTAGCCCCTTCCGGCACGTGGACGTGCAAATCATGAGTTTGCAGGAAGTCTTCACTGATGCCCCACTCAGTTGAGCGCGAGCGCACCACGGTAGTGGCCGCCTGAATGGATTCCTGCATCACGTCACCCAGCTTACCGGTGTAGGCTGATTTGCCTTTGCCCGGCATCACGGCGGACTCAATGGTCAGCAGTTCACCACCGACTTCAGTCCAGGCCAGGCCGGTGACCTGACCAATGCGATCACTCTCTTCAGCGATGCCGTACTGGAAGTGATAAACACCGAGATAATCCTCAATGTTCTTGGCATCAACCACCAGTTTGGTTTTGCTTTTTTCCTGCAGAATTTGCTTGACCAGCTTGCGGCAGATCTTGGAAATTTCACGTTCCAGGCTACGTACACCGGCTTCGCGGGTGTAACGGCGGATAATCTCCAGAATCGCTTCTTCGGTAATCTCGACTTCGTCTGCTTTCAGGCCATTCTGCTTAATCGCTTTAGGCAACAGGTACTTAACCGCGATGTTGAGCTTTTCATCTTCGGTATAACCGGCCAGGCGAATAATTTCCATCCGATCCCGGAGGGCATCAGGAATATTCAGTGTGTTCGCAGTGCAGACAAACATCACATCGGACAGGTCGTATTCGACTTCCAGATAGTGGTCTGCAAAAGTTGAGTTTTGCTCGGGATCCAGCACTTCCAGCAAAGCTGAAGCCGGATCTCCGCGGAAATCCTGTGCCATTTTGTCGATTTCATCGAACAGGAACAGCGGGTTTCTGACTTCGGTTTTGCTGATATTCTGGATCACTTTACCCGGCATCGAGCCGATGTAAGTGCGGCGGTGACCACGGATCTCTGCCTCATCACGAACGCCACCCAAAGCCATGCGAGTGTATTTGCGGTTGGTCGAACGTGCAATGGACTGCGCAATTGAGGTTTTACCGACACCCGGTGGGCCTACCAGGCACAGGATTGGCCCTTTCAGTTTTTTAACGCGTTTTTGTACCGCGAGGTATTCAACAATGCGCTCTTTGACCTTTTCCAGACCGTAGTGATCTTCATCCAGCACTTTCTGCGCCCGGTCCAGATCCAGCATAACGCGTGAACGTTTTTTCCAGGGCACTTCCAGAAGCGACTCAATGTAGTTGCGAACCACGGTAGCTTCCGCTGACATCGGCGACATCATGCGTAATTTTTTGAGCTCGGCTTCGGCTTTCTCACGGGCTTCAGTGGACATGCCAGCTTTTTCCAGCTTGGCAGCCAGTTCATCGGCTTCATTCGCCGTTTCGTCAATTTCACCCAGCTCTTTCTGAACGGCTTTCAGTTGTTCGTTCAGATAGTATTCGCGCTGGCTTTTTTCCATTTGCTTTTTAACGCGATTACGGATGCGCTTTTCGATTTGCTGGATGTCAATCTCACCTTCCAGGTAAGCCATCAGCTTTTCCACCCGCGCCTTAACGTCGCTCATCTCCAGCAGTTCCTGCTTTTCTTCGAGTTTGAGCGTCATATGCGCGGCGACCGTGTCTGCCATGCGCGACACTTCATCAATGCTCGACAGCGAGGCAATCACCTCTGGTGGAATTTTCTTATTGAGTTTGACGTATTGCTCGAACTGACCCATCAGTGTGCGCATCAGCACATCGGATTCACGGTCATCCGCATTTTCATCAATATAGGAGGCAGCTTCTGCTTCCAGGTATTCTTCGTTGTGCTTGAAGTAGGCCACCTTAGCCCGGCGCGTGCCTTCAACCAGTACTTTTACTGTGCCATCAGGCAGTTTCAGCAGTTGCAGAATGTTGGCCAGCGTGCCGGTTTCATAAAGACCATCATTATCGGGCGCATCTTCGCTCGAGTCTTTTTGAGCCAGCAGCAGGATCTGCTTATTTTCGTCAGTGGCAACTTCCAGCGCTTTGATCGACTTTTCACGGCCAACATATAGCGGAATGACCATGTAGGGGTAGACAACAACATCGCGCAACGGCAGAACAGGGACAACCTGCAGGCCATTATCAGTTGGGGTGGTTTCTAATTCATTTTCCATTCAGGCAAACCTCTTAGAAGTGTCCGTGGACACTTAAATCAAACATGGTTTTTATATGGGGACAGGCAGCAAGAAATCAAGCACCCGAATTGACCGGGTGCTTAATCTGTCAGTTAGCTTGACGTTGCTGTGTTGTTAAAGTGCTTATTTATCGCCTGACGCCATGTCAGCATTCTGATCTTCGTAAATCAGAATTGGCGCATTTTCGCCGGCAATGACACTTTCATCGATAACGACTTTGGAGACATTGTCGAGAGATGGCAGCTCGAACATGGTGTCGAGCAATACATTTTCAATAATGGATCTGAGACCACGGGCACCGGTTTTACGTTCCATCGCTTTGCGGGCAATCGCACGCAGCGCGTCGTCACGGAATTCCAGCTCGGCACCTTCCATATCAAACAGACGGCTGTACTGTTTGGTCAACGCGTTTTTGGGTGCAGTCAGGATCTCAACCAGCGCCGCTTCATCCAGTTCGTCAAGGGTGGCGACGACTGGCAGACGACCGACAAACTCAGGGATCAGACCGTACTGGATCAGATCTTCCGGCTCCACGGTGCGCAAAGATTCGCTCAGTGGTCTTTGATCATCAAGGCTCTTAACTTCTGCAGAGAAACCGATACCGCCTTTGTGGGTACGGTTACGGATCACTTTATCCAGACCGGCAAAGGCGCCGCCACAGATAAACAGGATCTTGCTGGTATCCACCTGCAGGAATTCCTGTTGTGGATGCTTGCGGCCACCCTGTGGCGGTACCGAGGCAATGGTGCCTTCAATCAGTTTCAGTAAAGCCTGCTGCACGCCCTCGCCGCTAACATCGCGGGTAATGGACGGGTTATCTGATTTGCGTGAAATCTTGTCTATTTCGTCGATGTAGACAATACCGGTTTCGGCCTTATCGACATCGTAATCGCATTTCTGCAACAGCTTCTGGATGATGTTCTCGACATCTTCACCCACGTAGCCAGCTTCGGTTAGTGTAGTGGCATCGGCCATGGTAAACGGTACATTGAGTTGGCGCGCCAGGGTCTCAGCCAGCAGGGTTTTACCGCTACCGGTAGGACCGATCAGCAGGATATTACTTTTTGATAACTCGACGTCTTCGTCTTTAAGGCCACTGCGCAGACGTTTGTAGTGGTTGTACACCGCCACCGACAGATAACGTTTGGCTTTCTGCTGGCCGATGACGTAGTTGTCGAGTGCTGTATTGATTTCACGCGGCGTTGGCAGCTTGGTTTCTGCTTCATCCGCCGCCATTTCCTGCATTTCTTCGCGGATAATGTCGTTACAGAGATCGACGCATTCATCACAAACAAAGACTGAGGGGCCGGCAATCAGTTTTTTCACTTCATGCTGACTTTTACCGCAAAAAGAGCAGTAGAGTAATTTGTCGTCGTTGTTCTTGTCGTCGCTCATAGTCTTACTACCTTACACATCATATCTTTAATCATTTATCGGCTTGTTATTCCGACTCTGCAGGCCGATTCGTCAGTACTGAATCAATTAAACCATATTCAACCGCTTGTTCACCATTCATGAAGTTATCACGGTCGGTGTCACGTCTGACGGTCTCAATATCTTGACCAGTATGATGGGCCAAAATTCCGTTCAGGCGGTCGCGGATGCCCAAGATCTCTTTAGCATGAATATCAATATCCGAAGCCTGACCCTGGAAACCACCCAAAGGCTGGTGAACCATAATCCGCGAATTAGGCAGACAGTAGCGTTTGCCCTCAGCGCCGCCAGCGAGCAGTACCGCGCCCATGCTGGCCGCCTGGCCGATACACAGGGTGCTGACGTTAGGCTTGATAAACTGCATGGTGTCATAAATCGCCATACCGGCAGTAACCGCACCACCCGGTGAGTTAATGTAGAGATGGATATCTTTGTCCGGATTTTCAGACTCCAGGAACAGCAACTGCGCTACCACCAGATTAGCCATTTGATCTTCGACCGGGCCAATCAGGAAGATCACGCGCTCTTTTAACAGGCGTGAATAGATGTCATAGGAACGTTCACCGCGTGAGGTCTGTTCAACTACGATGGGTACCAGTGCGTTTTGAATACCTGGGAATTCTTCATTAGAGAATTTGTTTGTCATATCCGTCCTATTTTCCGGGTCCTAATAAAAAATCAGCCCGTGCCCATTTAAGGTGAGCACGGGCTGCATTCTGAGTCAGCGTCGGGGTTAGTTAGATACAGCGTTTACGACGTCTGAGAATGTAGATGTACTCTCTTCTACTTTAACATGGTCGAAAATCCATTCAACAACCATGTCTTCAACCACGGTCATCTGAATTTCAGACAGTTTTTCCTGGTTGTTCATGTAGTAGTTCACCACTTCATCGGCATCTTCGTAGCTGGCCGCGATATTATCAATAGCCTGCTTGACCCGATCTTCATCAGGTTTGATTTCATTGTCTGAAATAATCTTGCCAATCAATAAGCTGAGTTTGACGCGGTTTTCAGCATTGGGTTTGAAATTTTCAATATCAAACGGAATGCCTTCCACATTGACGCCCTGACCGCGCAGATTGTTCTTGGCTTGTTCCGCCAGAAACTCTGCTTCACGCTCAACCGGTGCTTCCGGCAAGGCCAGCTCATTTTTCTCGGCCAGCATATCCATGGCGCGACGCTTGTTAAGTGATTTCAGCGCAGTGGCCAGTTCACGCTCCATATTTGCACGGACTTCTTTTTTCAGCGCGGCAACACCGGCTTCAACGCCGCACAGGGCTGCAAATTCTTTATCCAGCTTAGGCAGTTTTTTCTTGGCTACCTGTTTGATGGTGACATCAAACTCAGCTTTTTTACCCTGCAGGTTTTCGGCGCGGTAGTCATCCGGGAAAGTCAGATTAACTTTGACTTCCTGACCGGCTTTTTTACCCATCAGCTGTTCTTCGAACTCAGGCAGCATTCTGCCGGCACCCAGCTCGAGCAATACATCCTGACCTTTACCGCCCTGGAATTCTTCACCGTCGATCTTGCCGACGAAGTCGATAGTGACACCATCCTCTTCTTTGGCACCACGCTTGAGCGGGTCCCAGGTCAGACGCTGTTCACGCAGGGTTTCGATCATTTTATCGACGTCTTCATCGGTGACTTCAGCCACGGTTTTTTCCAGGGTGATGTCGTCAAGTTTAATGTCGGCGACTTCCGGGAAAACTTCGTAGTTCAGGGTGTAGATGAACTTTTCACCCTCTTCATCCATGCTGTCGATATGTGGCGGACCCGCAGGATTAACCTCTTCCTGGGTGAAAGCTTCACGCATGCTTTCCTGTACCAGGTTATCGATAACCTCACGACGCGCTGACGGGCCATGGGTCTGTGCCACCATTTTCAATGGCACTTTACCGGGACGGAAGCCCGCCATCTTGACCTGCGGTCTAATCGACTTGAGACGTTCCTGTACTGCTTGCTCGATATTCGCATCTTCGACGGTAATCGTCATACGGCGACCGAGCTCGCTCACATTCTCTACAGATACTTGCATTCTCTACCTCAAACATGGGGTGAAGGCTGAACCGGCTCTGGCCATCAGCCTTTATCGTTGTCTGGTACGAGAGGAGAGACTCGAACTCTCACGGGTTACCCCACTGGAACCTAAATCCAGCGCGTCTACCAATTCCGCCACTCTCGCAAAATCTCGTTATCAAACGGGACAACCCGCTTGAAGAAGTCGGACATTATAGCCACTAAACCGTGACAAGACTACCCTTGCCTGCGATCGTTGCCTGCCGTGGACACGCTGCAGTTCTTGCCTGCTCGGCACACTGACGAATGTCTCTCCCGGTGATGTCAGAATTACTCAACGTCGACAATGGGCAGCATTGCCGATAGAACAGATACTTAGTCCTGAGTGGTATCCGTTTTTTTATTGGCGATGCCATGCGGTACATGGCCGGTCGCGACATGGGCCTGGGCAGACTGGCAGTGCTGCTCCTGATCATCAAAGAAAATATCGGCACCAAAGGATTTTAGAAACGGCCCCTTGCTTTTTCCACCAAGGAAAATCGCTTCGTCGATACGAATTTGCCAGGCGCGGAGTGTGCGAATCACCCGTTCATGGGCTGGCGCAGAGCGCGCCGTGACCAATGCTGTTCGAATCGGTGATTCATTTTCAGCATATTCAGTCTGTATCTGGTTGAGGGCCATCAGGAAATCCTTGAACGGCCCGCCAGGTAGCGGCTCTCTGGCTGTCTGCTGTTCGTTTTCGGTAAATGCTTCCAGCCCTTTTTCCTTAAAGATCTTTTCCGAATCATCAGAAAACAGCACGGCATCACCGTCAAATGCGATGCGCAGTTGCTCGGTGTCATTATTATTACCGACGTTGGAAGGCAGGATGGTAGCCGCGGCTATACCCGCGTTCAGTGCCATCGCCACGTCTTCGGGACTGGTCGATAAGAATAAATTGGCACCGAACGGTTCCACATAGCGATAGGGACTGCTGCCTGACGTAAACACCGCCCGGATGATAGACAGGTTGTGATGTTGAATCGAGTTGAATACCCGCAGTCCGGTATCAGCACTGTTACGTGACAAAAGGATAATTTCGACTTTGGGTGTTTTGGGATTGTTGTCATTCAGAGCCAGCAGTTTTTTCGCCAGGTTAAATGCCCCGCCCGGTTTCAGCGGCACATCTTCATTATCAATCTGATGCTGACAATAAGCTTCAGTGCCCTTTTCTTCGAAAATCCGATGACTTTCATCCAAATCAAATAATGCCCGGGATGATATCGCCACCACTAAAGGTTTGGTTTCCATCAGGAGGTCGCTTCTCTTAATACTGCCTGTCCATTTGTACGTGCAATACGCAAAACTCGCTGCCAGCCCAGTTTACTGGATGCCGGAATTTTGGGCGTTTGCAGGATTGGCTTAAGGTCCTGCTCCAGGCTGGACAGTGTAGACACAACCTCCGGCCTGCCTTTGGGAAAGTCGCTATCGGCAGTAAACACAATGCGGCAATGCACGGGCAGCTTAGGCGCCAAAATCTGCAACGCATATTTAGCATTGTGAATATGACGTATGGGGTTAGCAAATTTAAAGCTGCGGCCTTCGAGGATCTGGGTCCACTGGTCAATCTGTTCCGAGCCGAATAAGTGTCCGGAGATGGGATAGGACTCAATGATTAGCAGGCCATGTTCGGTCAACACCAGCCGGTCAATTTCCAGCAGACCTCCAATGCCGTCGGGAATCACAACGCCCCTGACTTCATCATGTTTCAAAGGCAACAAGGCCCGTTCAATTTCGCGCAGATGAATGGTTTTTTTATTACGGCGCTTGACCAGTACAAACAGGAACAACAACAGAATGACAACCGCGATGGTCAGCAGCTGGGTCGGTGAATCTAATTTGAGAATGGTGTTTCCCCTTCGTTTAATTTCAGGGACAGATTATACGAAATTGACTGTTTCTGTGTGGCTAAGAATTCAGCGGTAATTGTGTAATGGGGTCTTCGTGAATGATGACTTCAGCCTCGTCAAACAGGGCTGCGACTTCACGTTCCAGTTGGTCAGCAATGGCATGCGCCTGTCGTAGTGACAGTGTTTCATCCAGTTCCAGATGTAATTGCACAAACACGGTATTGCCCGAGCGCCGGGTTCTGAGATCATGAAAACCGATCGCTTGCGGATGATTAATAATAAGGTTGCGGATTTTCTGCCGCTCTTCGTCGGGCAACTCGTGATCCATCAGCAGGTCAATAGCTTCACGCACGATTTGCCAGGCACTGTAGAGGATAAATAGCGCGATGCCGATAGCAAACAAAGGATCCATATAAACCCAGCCATAATAGGCCAGCACCAGCGCGGCAATGACGCTAATATTGATCAGCAGGTCAGTCTTGTAATGCAGCGCATCGGCTTTAATCGCAGTCGAATCGCTACGTTGGATCACATAGCGCTGAAAACTGACCAACGCCAGTGTGACCACAATAGAAAACAACATTACGCCCACGCCCAGCTCCAGCCCTCTCTCAAGTGGCTGGGGATTAATCAGTCTACTCAGCCCCTGCAGCAACAGAACTATCGCCGAACCGGCAATAAACATCGCCTGCCCCAGTCCGGCCAGTGACTCGGCTTTGCCATGGCCAAAGCGGTGTTCGCGGTCGGCCGGTTGCAAAGCATGGTGGACTGCCAGCAGGTTGACCAGTGACGCCAGTAAATCCAGCCCTGAATCGACCAGCGTCGCCAGCATGCTGACTGAGTCACTGATAAACCAGGCCAACAGTTTTGCCAGCAACAGCAGCAGCGCAGTGGCCACTGAGGCATAGGTGGCCAGGCGCATCAGCCGGGCTCTATCATTGTGTTGAGGCTTGGTCATGGAGTCAGTATAGTTGATTGCGTCTGTCAGGCGCTGAGTCTAGCAGACCCCGCTTTCATGCTCAGTTTCTACTCAGGATTGAAATATGACCTTTGTCACCGTGAATACGCGCCCATTTGATGACCAAAAACCGGGCACTTCCGGTCTGCGAAAGAAAGTCAGACATTTCCAGCAAACGCACTACCTGGAAAATTTTGTCCAGTCGACTTTTGATGCTGTCGGCGACTGTCGTGATCAGACGCTGGTCGTGGGCGGTGACGGTCGCTATCACAATGAGACCGCCATTCAGGTGATTCTGAAAATGGCGGCAGCGAACGGCTTCAAACATGTCTGGGTCGGTCAGAACGGTATTCTGTCAACACCGGCCGCTTCCTGTGTGATCCGTAAATACCAGGCTTTCGGCGGGCTGATTTTATCTGCCAGTCACAATCCGGCAGGCCTGGATGGTGACTTCGGAATCAAGTTCAATATGCAAAATGGGGGGCCGGCACCGGAGTCCATCACCACTGCGATTTTCACTAACACCCAGAAGCTTAAACGCTATCAAATCAGTGATGACGACGATATCAGCCTCGATAAACTGGGACTGCAAACACTCGACGGCATGACTGTGGAAGTGATTGACCCGGTGAATGATTATGCCGAACTGATGGCATCGCTATTCGATTTTGATGCGATTGGCCAACTACTGACATCCGGTGAGTTTCGCATGCGCTTTGATGCTATGCACGCAGTGACCGGGCCCTATGCTGTTGAAATACTGGAAAAACGTCTGGGCGCGCCGGCTGGCACAGTCAGTAATGGTATTCCCCTGCCCGACTTCGGTCAGGGCCATCCCGATCCCAACCTGACCTATGCCGAAGATCTGGTAAAGGAAATGTTTTCCGCCAATGCACCGGACTTCGGTGCAGCTTCTGATGGCGATGGCGATCGCAATATGGTCCTGGGTAACAATGTGTTTGTGACCCCCTCTGACAGTCTTGCCATTTTGGCTGCCAATGCCCAACTGGTGCCCGCTTATCAGGGGGGACTAAAAGGTATTGCCCGTTCCATGCCCACCAGTCAGGCAGCCGACCGGGTGGCGGAAAAACTGGGCATTGAAGCCCATGAAACGCCAACCGGCTGGAAATTCTTCGGCAATCTGCTTGATGCCGACCGCGCCACACTCTGCGGTGAAGAAAGCTTCGGCACCGGCTCCAGCCATATCCGCGAAAAAGACGGGTTATGGGCGGTTTTGTTCTGGCTGAATATCCTGGCGGTCAAAAAGCAAACCGTAGAAGAGATTGTCGACAGCCACTGGCAGGAATATGGCCGTAATTACTATACCCGCCATGACTACGAGGCGATTCCGCTGGATAAGGCCCAGGCGCTGATGCAGCACCTTGAAAATCAGCTGGAAGCCTTGCCGGGCAAACAGTTCAATGGCTTCACAGTGGACTATGCTGATAATTTCAGCTACCGCGATCCGGTTGATGACAGCCTGGCTGAAAAACAGGGAATTCGGATTGGTTTTAAAGGCGGCGACCGTATTATCTTTCGCCTCTCCGGGACCGGCACGGAAGGGGCTACCCTCAGGGTTTATATCGAATCTTATCAGGCCGACCAGAATAAACAGCATGACGACACACAGCAGGCATTGTCGGCGCTCATTGAACTGGCTGACAGTCTGGCGATGATTACTGATATCACCGGCCGCACCGCCCCTACCGTGATCACCTGAGAAAATAATTCGGAACAGCTATGCAGCAATTGATTCTTGGTTCCAGTTCACCCTTTCGTGCTGAGTTACTGGAAAAACTCAATCTGAGCTTTACCCAGGTCTCGCCGGATATTGATGAAACACCGGCAGCCGGCGAAAGCCCGACGCAACTGGTCAAAAGGCTGGCCAGCAGTAAAGCTTTGGAGATTGCCAAAACCCACCCCGAGGCCTTGATCATCGGTTCCGATCAAGTGGCGGTGATTGGCAAGGATATTCTGGGCAAGCCGGGTAACCATCAGAATGCGATGGCCCAGCTCAAACGGGCGTCAGGTCAGGACGTGACTTTTTTGACCGGACTCGCTTTGTACAATGCCAAAAATCAACATATGCAGTCGACGGTGGAGCCGTTTACCGTGCATTTTCGCAAACTCAGTGAAAGCCAGATTGATTTTTACCTGAAAAAAGAACAACCCTATCAGTGCGCGGGCAGTTTTAAATCTGAAGGCTTTGGTATCAGCCTGTTTTCAAAACTGGTGGGAGACGATCCCAACACATTGATAGGGTTGCCGCTGATTCGGCTAATCGACATGCTGGATCATGAACACATCGATGTGCTACAGCTAAATCACTGACTTATTCAGCCGGTTTTTCCTGCATCTTCTCGGCATTGCCAGCCGCGTTAGCCTGAGCCGCCAGATTGTTCATGGTATCGGTCATCAGTTTACGGGCAGCGCGTGAACGCATTTTTTTAGCCATGCCCTCTACTAGAGTGGGTTCAACGTTGTTGCCGCCCAGGTGAGTTTTGAGCGCATCAAGGTGGGTTTCGCAGCCTTGCATGATTTTGTTGGCAAGATCCTGGCCTGACTTGATCTCTTCTACCATCGGTTTGAGGCGTGACTGCATCATGCAGCTATTGTACTGAGTCAGGATACTGTACATTTTGTCGGACGCATCGGCAGACAGGTCAGCCGGCGTCACGTAATCTTTGGCGACAGCCAAGGTGGATGCGGCCATCAAGGCAGCAGTAAACAGGGTGATTTTCATTGCGACTCCATTGTTGCTAATGTTGTTAATTGGCTTAATCCAGCTACATGGACAGATAATACCGGGAATAATTCCCTAATGATAGCCAGGCTGAAACCGGCTGGGCAACCTGATTTTGACACATAAACTCAGCATTAATAAATCAGATTTACTCATTTATAACAATAATTTAAATATAGTTTGTAACAAATTAGATGAATATTGATTCAGAGACTGATCCCCGTTTGAGCCAGCTTAGAAAATGGCTGCTCACCTTATTGCCCCACACGGCATTTAGCATTGAAGTGGCTTCCAGTGATGCCAGCTTTCGCCGATACTTTCGGCTGTGGCAGGATGAAAAAAGCCTGATAGTGATGGATGCCCCACCCCAGCATGAGGACAGTCAGCCGTTCGTCACGATTGCCCGTTTTCTGGCCCAATTTCACATTCATGTGCCGGAGATTATTGCCTGCGATTTGGAGCAGGGTTTCTTACTGCTCAGCGACTTGGGTAACAGCTCATATTTATCGCAATTAAATGACGATTCGGCAGATAGGCTGTACCGGGCAGCGATTGATGAAATCATCAAAATGCAACAATCGCCTGTCAGCGACATAAAACTGCCGCCGTATGACAAAGCCCGCTTGCAGCAGGAGATGGATTTATTTCCTGAATGGTTTCTGGGCCGACATTTATCGCTGAAACCGCCGGACTGTCTAGATGAGGTGTTCACCCTCTTGCTCGATAACGCAAAGTCTCAGCCGCAGTTTTTCGTTCACCGTGACTATCACAGCCGTAACCTGATGCTGGCTGACAATCAGCAAGTGGGCGTGATTGATTTTCAGGATGCCGTCATAGGCCCTGCTACTTACGATCTGGTGTCGCTGCTGCGTGATTGTTATATAGCATGGCCGCAGTCACGGCTCGACGCCTGGCTGGACTATTACCTTGATCAGGCAGAAAAAGCCGGACTGTTCAGCAATATCAGCCGCTCTCGTTTCAAGCGCTGGTTTGATCTGATGGGACTACAGCGTCACCTGAAGGTGCTGGGCATCTTCTGCCGACTTAACTACCGCGACGGTAAGGCCGGCTATATGGCCGATCTGCCGCTGACTTTACGTTATGTTTTGCAGGTGACGGCGTCTTATCCGGAACTGGCCGCCTTACATGCATATCTGACCGACAACCCTGAGATTATGGCAATTCAATGAAAGCAATGATTCTCGCTGCCGGGCGCGGCGAAAGACTGCGGCCACTCACCGACACCACGCCCAAACCCTTGATTCAGGCAGGCCCGAAAAGACTGATTGAATATCTGATCGATGCGCTGGTCACTGCAGGCTTTGATGATCTGGTGATTAACTATGCCCACCTCGGCGAGCAGTTCCCGAAATTTTTGGGGGATGGCAGCCGCTATGGTGCCCGTATTCAGTATTCAGCGGAAACAGCCGGTGGGCTGGAGACCGCAGGCGGTATTATCAACGCGCTGCCATTACTGGGCGAAGCCCCTTTTCTGGTGGTGAACGGCGATATCTGGACTGACTTTGATTTCCGGGATATCAGCCCAGATATGCTGGCTGCAGAGATGCTGTGCCATCTGGTACTGGTGGATAACCCGCCACATAACCCGGGCGGTGACTTTGGCCTTGATCCCGCTGCCCGCCTCAGCACGGTCAGTGACACAAAGTGGACCTTCAGTGGCATTGGTCTGTATCGGCCCGAGATGTTTGCCGGCCTCGATAACAGCAAACGCGCCCTCAAACCGCTATTTGAACAAGCAATTGCCGACATGCGGATCAGTGGCCAGCTTTATCACGGCGACTGGTCTGATATTGGCACGATTGAACGCCTGCAGGCGCTGGAGAAGCAACTCAGCCGCTAGCTTATTCGCCGATCAGGAATTCCAGCAGGGCTTTCTGCGCATGCAGGCGATTTTCTGCTTCGTCCCAGACCACGCTTTGCGGTCCGTCGATGACTTCAGCGCTGACTTCTTCACCGCGATGCGCCGGCAGACAATGCATAAACAGCGCATCATCAGCTGCCACTGACATCACTGACTGGTTGACCTGAAACGCCGCAAAAGCCTGCTCGCGTTTACGCTGCTCTTCTTCCTGGCCCATACTGGCCCAAACATCAGTAACGATTAGATCAGCGCCCTCAGCCGCAGCTTTGGGATCATTAAACAGTTTGATGTCTGCCTTTACACTATCAACGATGCGCTGATCCGGTTCATAACCAGCGGGTGTCGCAATATGCAGCTCAAAATCAAATTGCTGCGCCGCATTGATATAGGAGTGGCACATATTGTTGCCGTCGCCAATCCACACCACTTTCTTGCCGGCAATATCACCGCGGTGTTCCCGGTAAGTCTGCATATCAGCCAGTAACTGACAGGGATGAAAATCATCGGTCAGGGCATTAATCACCGGTACTGATGAATGCTGGGCAAAGGTTTCGATCTTGCTGTGTTCAAAGGTGCGGATCATCACTGCATCCACCATGCTGGAGATCACCCGTGCTGAATCTTCCAGCGGTTCACCTCGACCCAGCTGGGTGTCATCCGGCGACAGAAAGATAGAACCCCCACCGAATTGCACCATAGCCGACTCGAACGACACCCGGGTACGGGTCGATGACTTTTCAAAAATCATCGCCAGCACTTTACCTTTGAGCGGCTGATACAGCTCACCACGGTGTTGCATCAATTTCAGTTCGGCGGCCCGCTGGATCAGTTGTTTCAGTTCGGCAGGGCTGAGGTCTTTCAGAGTCAGAAAATGGTTCATCAGGCAACGCTCTCAACAGCGTGGGTCGATAAAAAGTCACGTACCAATTTGCACACTTTTTCAACAATCAGGTCCGCTTCTTCCTGGTTTATGATCAGGGGCGGCAACAAACGCAGCACAGAATCAGCGGTCACATTGATCAACAGCCCTTCCTCCAGGGCCTGTTTGACCAGTGCCGCACAAGGGACAGTGAGTTCAATGCCCAGCATCAGTCCCTGGCCACGGATATCTTTAACACCGGCCTGGTCTTCCAGCCGCTCCGCAAAAGCAGCCAGCATATAAGCGCCGAGCTGTTGTACATGACTCAACAGCTTATCTTTTTCGATAGTGTCCAGCACCGCAAGCGCAGCACTGCAGGCCAAGGGGTTACCGCCGAATGTCGAACCGTGATTGCCGGCTTCCAGCACGCCTACGGCTTTATCCGCCACCAGGCAGGCACCAATAGGCATGCCGTTGCCTAGGCCTTTGGCCAGGGTCATGACATCAGGCAGCACATCATCTTTGTGCTGGAAAGCAAACCACTGGCCGGTACGGCCAATACCGGTCTGCACTTCATCCAGGATCATCAGCAGTTTACGCTGCGTGCAAATCGATCTGACGCCAGCCAGGAATTCCGGGTCCGGGGTTTTAACCCCACCCTCGCCCTGGATAGGTTCGAGCATCACCGCTACTGCTTCCGGCCAGTGACCGATAGCCATGCGTAATGCGTCCAGATCGTTGTATGGGACACGGACAAAGCCCGGCAGCAGCGGATCAAAACCCACCTGAACCTTGGCATTGCCGGTGGCAGTCAATGTGGCCATGGTACGACCGTGGAAACTGCCGTCCATGACGATCACTACCGGTTTATCAATACCTTTGTTGTGACCGTATTTACGGGCAATCTTGATCGCTGCTTCATTGGCTTCGGCACCGGAGTTACAGAAAAACACCTGCTCCATACCGGACAATACGCTTAAACGATCAGCCAGTTGGCTTTGCAACGGGATATGGTAGAAATTGGAGGTATGTACCAGCGTTTCAGCCTGATGCTGAATCGCTCGGGTCACGGCTGGATGACTATGCCCCAGATTACAGACAGCAATACCACTCAGTGCATCGAGATACTGCTTGTCGTTGGTATCGGTTAACCAGGCACCTTGTCCTTTTGCAAATGCAACATCGAGGCGCCCGTATGTGGGCATAACGGAATCTGTCATGGCCTGAACTCCTTGCCGTGACGGCATAAAAAAACCGGTCTTTAAAACGAAAAATGGCAGTTTCTGACGAAACTGCCATCAATCAAAAAAGCGGTATTTTATAAGTAATCGGGGTGGAAGTAAACTTTACGCCACTCCGTTATTATCAGGCCGCGTAGTTAGCTTCAACGAAGTCCCAGTTAACCAGACCCCAGAAGGCTTCCAGGTACTTAGGACGGGCGTTGCGGTAATCGATGTAGTAAGCGTGTTCCCAGACATCAACAGTCAGCAGTGGCGTCTGACCATCAGTCAGTGGGCAACCCGCATTACTGGTGTTGGCGATAGCAATGCTGCCGTCGCTGTTTTTCACCAGCCAAGTCCAGCCTGAGCCGAAGTTGGTGGCTGCTGATTTGCTGAATTGTTCCTTGAACGCATCAAACGAACCGAATGTGCTGTCAATGGCAGCCGCCAGATCACCGGAAGGCGCGCCTTTGGCATCGGGTGTCATGCAGTTCCAGTAGAAAGTGTGGTTCCATACCTGGGCTGCATTGTTGAAGACGCCGCCGCTGGCTTTAGTGATAATTTCTTCCAGAGACAGGCCTTCAAACTCAGTGCCCGGTACCAGGTTGTTCAGGTTGTTCACATAAGTCTGATGGTGCTTGCCATAGTGATATTCAAGCGTTTCAGCTGAAATGGTAGGTTCCAGTGCGTTTTGTGCATAAGGAAGAGGTGGCAATTCAAAAGCCATATTATTATCTCCTAAAATGTGAAAATGTAACCGAGTAACTAGCTTGGACAGTTTAAAAGAGGGTTGGCCTGATAGCAAGTCAGCCAAGCGCTGTGAGGCGGTCAGGCATCGTTGTATATCGACAGGCTGGTCAGATCCAGCCCCATCAGGATGGCATCTTCCCTGCCCTTTTCAGCCGGATAGTAACCACGCCGCACCGACATCTGGTTAAAGCCCAGTTGTTCGTAGAGGATCTGCGCCCGCTGGTTGGAACGCCGGACTTCGAGGATAATCAACTCGGCAGCCCGGCTTTTGGCATGATCGATGATATGTTCAAGAATACGCCGTCCGTACCCCTGCCGCTGCATATCAGGCCGTACGCAGATATTCAGCAGATGCGCCTCATCCATCACCAGTTGCACCACCGCGAAGCCGATAATGACATCAAAGGCGTCACAGTAAACCCAGGCATAATGACCGGCATCCAGGCTGTCAGCGAAGTTTTTAACACTCCAGGGAAAGCGGTTGGCTGCCTTTTCTATGGCGTGAACCTCATGCAAGTCTTCATCAAGCATTACCCGCGGCAACATCATGGCAGTGTCCGTTTACAACACCAATTTCAGTTTCTGCAAAGTCTGCCAGGCATTCGCTTTGCGCTGTGGTTGTTGCAGCATTTCGTCAAGACCAGGACAACGGTATTTTTGCGCCTGAATCTCTGATAATGGCACGTCACCCAGAATCAACAGCGGTTTGTTGCTATCTGACTGCGCTGAGAATTGCTGACTGTTAAGCGTCGCTACTTGGTCTGATGTCAGCCCGACTGCCTTGAGCATAGCGCCCAGCAGCAATTGTTTGCTGTCATCAAGGGCTTCATCAACGATAACTGACAGCATCGCATCCGCCGTGTTGATAACAGGCTCCGCTGACTCAAAAACTGACGCTGATGATACAGTTTTTTGCGCTACGGGTTGCGCTTGTTGACGGCGTTGCCAGACGCTGATCCCAATATCAGCAAGCACGCTATGTTGGCGGTTTGTTAGCATCATCAGACCTGCGGGTGAGCTCGCTCAGCCGGTTCAAGGATTTTGTTCAGTGCATTCAGATAGGCTTTAGCCGAAGCAATCACAATATCGGTATCGGCCCCCTGACCGCTGACAATACGTCCACCTTTTTCCAGCCGCACATTGACCTCGCCCTGCGCATCTGTGCCGGTGGTGATGTTACTGACCGAATAAAGCTGTAGCTCGGTGTGGCTTTGCACGATAGATTCTATCGCCTTGAATGCTGCATCGACCGGCCCGCTGCCACTGGTCTGTGTATGCCTTTCATGACCATCAACCGATAAGGTAATGGATGCCTCGGGTGTTTCCCCAGTCTCGCTGCAGACTTTCATTGATACCAGGCTAATCCTCTCATCAGTGGCCGCCACTACATCACTGACCAAAGCCTGAAGATCCTCATCGTAGATTTCGTGCTTCTTGTCGGCCAGTTCTTTGAAACGGGTAAAAGCAGCGTTGAGTTCAGCCTCAGAGTCAAGCTCAATACCCAGTTCCAGCAAGCGGCTGCGAAAAGCATTGCGACCGGAATGTTTACCTAACACCATACGGTTGGTATTCCAGCCGACATCTTCAGCGCGCATGATTTCGTAGGTTTCACGGTTTTTCAGCACGCCATCCTGGTGAATGCCGGATTCGTGCGCAAAGGCATTGGCACCAACAATCGCCTTATTAGGCTGAACCAGGAAACCGGTGACACCGGACACCAGACGCGATGCCGCAACGATGTGCTGGGTATCGATGTTGGTATCGCAGGGGAACATATCCTGACGGGTCCGCACCGCCATCACCACTTCTTCCAGCGCCGCATTACCGGCCCGTTCGCCCAGACCGTTAATCGTGCACTCCACCTGGCGGGCGCCATTCATCACTGCTGATAAAGAGTTGGCCACGGCCAGGCCCAGATCGTTGTGGCAATGCACCGAGAAAACGGCTTTATCCGCGTTAGGAATACGCTCACGTAAAGTGCCAATCAGGCTGCCGAACTGATTCGGCAGGTTATAACCGACGGTATCAGGAATATTGAGCGTGGTTGCCCCGGCGTCGATCACAGCTTCCAGGATCCGGCACAGAAAATCGGTATCACTGCGGCCTGCGTCTTCCGGTGAGAACTCGACATCATCGGTGTGCTGGCGTGCACGTTTCACGGCACGGACCGCATTTTCGATCACCTGATCCGGTTCCATCCGCAATTTCATTTTCATATGAATCGGCGAAGTGGCGATAAAGGTATGAATACGTGAAGCGTTGGCCGGTCTGAGGGCTTCACCGGCACGATCAATATCGGCATCCAGAGCTCGCGACAAGCTGCAGATCCGACTGTCTTTAACGGCCTTGGCCACGGCTTCGACGGCCTCAAAGTCACCCTTGCTGGCAATGGCAAAACCGGCTTCGATCACATCCACCCGCATGCGTTCCAGCGCCTTGGCA
Organism: uncultured Methylophaga sp.; assembly: GCF_947259025.1. GTDB lineage: Bacteria > Pseudomonadota > Gammaproteobacteria > Nitrosococcales > Methylophagaceae > Methylophaga. The sequence continues at coordinate 357,009 of NZ_CAMYKO010000005.1, read as the reverse complement.
ATGCGGACCTTTTCATCTTTGGTCATCGAGGCGCCGGGGCTTTGTTCGCCGTCACGCAGGGTGGTGTCAAAAATAATCAGTTGTTCAGTCATTTATCTGCTCCATCGCAGTGGCTATCGCTGCGCTGCTGCGATGTTGGGTGGGATCGATACAATATTAGAAGCAAAAAGCCTGGCTGCCAAGCCATTACTTGTTGTGGGCGCGCTCGCTGCGGCGCTGGCGCAGTTTAAACAGGGTAAAGACCGGTCCTGAAACAGCATAGGTAAGAAACGCCAAAAACAAGACTAAAGGTGGGTCGTTTGCCACCAAGGCAAAAATCAGCACCAAGGCCAGCATCTTGATAAACGGCACCCGGTTTCTGAAATCCAGATCCTTGAAGCTGTAATAACGCATGGAACTGACCATTAAAATGGCGCAGAAGAAGGTAATCGGCACAGCGACATTGGTCAGAATCACCGGATCCAGCCCGCGATCAGTGCCCAGCCAGACCCAGCCTGCCACTGTTGCAGCGGCGGCCGGACTCGGCAATCCCTGGAAGTAACGCTTGTCAGCAGTGCCAATCTGGGTATTAAAACGGGCCAGGCGCAGGGCGCCACAAGCGGCATAAATAAAGGCAATCATCCAGCCGAACTTGCCCATATCGAGCAGCGTCCACAGGAAAATCACCAAAGCCGGTGCCAGCCCGAAAGCCACCATATCGGCGAGGCTGTCATATTCGGCGCCGAATGCACTCTGGGTGTTGGTCATACGGGCGATGCGACCATCCAGGCCGTCCATGATCATGGCTACGAACACGGCAATGGCCGCTGACTCAAAGTCACCGCGAATAGCCGCGACAATGGCATAAAAACCGGCAAACAAACCGGCGGTGGTAAACAGGTTAGGCAAAAGGTAAATACCACGACGTTGCTGTTTATCACTGCTGACCATCAATACACTCCCTGAAAATCAATGCTGTCATTATGACATTCCCCTGACGCAAACAAAACGGGGACGGTCGCTTGCACGACCGTCCCCGTTTGTGACGCTGAAAAAGGTCGATTAGTTTTTAGACTTATCGACGATTTTCTGAATCCACGGCATCATCGCACGCAGTTTTTCACCGGTTTGTTCAATCGGGTGTTCTGCATTGAGACGACGCATCGCAGTCATTTCAGGGTAGTTGGCCTGACCTTCCTGGATGAATTGCTTGGCGTATTTACCTTCCTGAATGTTCTGCAGCGCTTCACGCATCGCCCAGCGGCTCTCGTCGTTGATAACGCGGGGGCCGGTGACGTATTCACCGTACTCGGCGTTATTCGAGATCGAGTAGTTCATGTTCGCAATACCGCCCTCGTACATCAGATCCACGATCAGTTTCAGTTCGTGAAGACATTCGAAGTAAGCCATTTCCGGCGCATAACCGGCTTCGGTCAGGGTTTCAAAACCGGCTTTAACCAGTTCAACCGCACCACCGCACAGCACTGCCTGCTCACCGAACAGGTCGGTTTCGGTTTCGTCACGGAAGGTAGTTTCGATAATACCGGTACGACCACCGCCGATGGCAGAGGCATAAGACAGTGCAATATCTTTGGCTTTGCCTGACGCGTCCTGCTCAATCGCGATCAGGTCAGGAATACCGCCGCCTTTAACGAACTCACTGCGAACAGTGTGGCCCGGTGCTTTCGGTGCAATCATGACCACATCGATGTCGCTACGCGGTACGATCTGGTTGTAAACAATGGCAAAACCGTGCGCAAAGGCCAGAACCGCACCCTGCTTCAGGTTAGGTTCGATTTGTGATTTGTACAGATCAGACTGGAATTCGTCCGGAGTCAGCACCATGACCATATCAGCGCCTTTGACGGCTTCAGCCGCATCATCAGACACTTTCAGGCCAGCGCCTTCGGCTTTAGCGATAGAAGACGAACCGGCACGCAGCGCCACAGTCACATCAACGCCAGACTCTTTCAGGTTGCAGGCGTGAGCATGGCCTTGCGAGCCGTAGCCGATGATGGTGACTTTCATGCCCTGGATGATGGACAGGTCACAGTCTTTATCGTAATAAATGTTCAAACTCATGATTGAATTCCTTAGATTTTTTTCTAAAAGCGATTGAAAATCGAATTACAGGTGCAGGCTTTTTTCACCGCGGGCAATGCCGGAAACACCGCTGCGTACGGTTTCGATGATTTTGTGCTCGGCCAGCGCGTCGATAAACGAATCCAGCTTGGCACAGGCCCCTGTCAGTTCGATGGTATAGGTTGAAGATGTCACGTCGATGATATGCCCCCGGAAAATATCGGCGAGGCGTTTCACATCCTCACGTTGTGCCATGGTTGATGCCTTAACCTTAATCAGCATCATTTCACGTTCAATGTGAGCGCCTTCAGTCAGATCCAGCAGTTTGACCACATCAACCAGCTTGTTGAGCTGCTTGGTGATCTGCTCGATGATGCGCTCGGTACCCGAAGTGACAATGGTCATCCGCGACAAGGTCGGATCTTCGGTGGGTGCCACGGTCAGCGATTCGATGTTATAGCCCCGGGCTGAGAACAAACCGGCCACACGCGACAACGCCCCTGCTTCGTTTTCGATCAGGATGGAAATAATGTGACGCATGTTAAGACAGCTCCCTCTCTGGATCTTGGGGTGGTTCGCAATAAGGCGACATATGCATGTCGTTATGTGCCTTGCCCTGGGCGATCATCGGATACACGTTTTCAGTCTGGTCGGTGACGATATCAAAGAATACCAGCCGGTCTTTCATCGCAAAGCCGCGTTCCAGCTCTTTACGCAGATCTTCCGGTTTCTCGATACGGATACCGACATGGCCATAACTTTCGGTCAGCTTGACGAAGTCCGGCAAAGATTCCATATAAGAATGAGAATAGCGGTTCTCATAGAAGAACTCCTGCCACTGACGCACCATGCCCAGGTAACGGTTGTTCAGTGCCACAATCTTGACCGGCAGACCATATTGCAGACAGGTCGATAGCTCCTGAATACACATCTGGATACTGCCTTCACCCGTCACACAGATAACAGTGTCATCCGGGTATGCAAACTGCACGCCCATCGCTGCTGGCAGGCCAAAGCCCATAGTGCCCAGACCGCCGGAGTTAATCCAGCGATTCGGTTCATCAAAACCATAGTATTGCGCAGCCCACATCTGATGCTGGCCGACGTCTGAGGTCAGGTAAGCTTTACCGTCAGTGATCTCATGCAGCATCTCGATAACCATCTGCGGCTTAATCTTGTCGCTTTGACGGTCATAAGACATGCATTTCTTGGCACGCCAGCTATTAATAATGTCCCACCAGGCGTCGATAGCTTTCTGGTTGGGCTTTTTATCCGTCTCTTCAAGCAGTGTGTTCATTTCCTGCAGCACGTCAGGGACGTTACCCACAATCGGCACATCCACTTCGATTGTTTTAGAGATCGATGAGGGATCGATATCAATGTGAACGATCTTGGCGTGCGGACAGAACTCGGCGATCTTGCCGGTCACCCGGTCATCAAAACGGGCACCGATGGCAATTAGGACATCACAGTCGTGCATCGCCATATTGGCTTCATAGGTGCCGTGCATGCCCAGCATGCCCATAAACTGCTTATCACTGGCCGGGTATGCACCCAGGCCCATCAGTGTACTGGTAATGGGGTAACCCAGCTTGCGTACGAATTTGCGCAGTTCTTCCGATCCTTTGCCCAATACGACGCCACCACCGGTGTAAATCATCGGCTTTTTGGCAGACAGCAGCAGATCCACAGCCCGTTTGATCTGGCCGGTATGGCCTTTCAGCGTCGGCTGATAGGAGCGCATTTCTACCGTTTCAGGGTAGTGATACGGAATCTTGATGTTGGGATCGGTAATATCCTTGGGCACATCGACTACAACCGGACCGGGACGACCGGTGGTCGCCACATAAAAAGCCTTTTTAAAGGTTTCCGCCAGGTCGTTGATGTCCTTGACCAGGAAGTTGTGCTTGACGCAGGGACGGGTAATACCGACGGAGTCGACTTCCTGGAAAGCATCACTACCGATATTAGCTGTGGCCACCTGACCGGTGATCACCACCATCGGAATGGAATCCATATAAGCTGTCGCGATACCCGTTACCGCATTGGTCGCGCCGGGACCGGAGGTAACCAGGACGACGCCGGGCTTGTTCGTTGCCCGCGCATAACCGTCCGCCGCGTGAGTGGCAGCTTGTTCATGGCGGACCAGGATGTGTTTGACTTTTTCCTGGTTGTAAAGCGCATCATAAATGTGCAGTACGGCGCCGCCAGGATACCCGAACAGGTATTCAACACCTTCGTCTTTGAGACATTGAACCAATATCTCGCCACCGCTTAATTCCACGTGTTCCCCTCTTAGTCTCGTCACGAGAAGCTTAAAAACATCAAACGTGTAAAGTTACTTGTAATGCGTGATAAGGTCAAGAACAAGCGCTGATGCCTGTCGAGCGCTGATCATAAGTTTTTCTGCTTAAGCTATTTGCTGTGGCATAATTCGCGGCTATGACACAGACAAATCCAAGCCAAATTAAATTAACCCGCCCCGATGACTGGCATCTCCACTTGCGCGATGACAACGCCCTGCAGCGTACGGTGCCCGATACTGCCAGGGTATTTTCCCGCGCTATCGTGATGCCCAACCTGCGTCCGCCTGTGACCACCGTTGAGATGGCTGGCAGTTATCGCAATCGCATCCTGTCAGTGCTGCCCGAAGGCGCAGCTTTTGAGCCGTTAATGACCCTCTATCTCACTGACAACACCAGCGCCGATGAGATTCACCGCGCCTGCGACAGTGAGTTTGTTCATGCTGTCAAACTTTACCCCGCCGGTGCAACCACCAATTCCGATGCCGGAGTGACGGACCTCAAACATTGCTACCCTGCGCTGGAAGTCATGCAGCAACGCGGCCTGCCGCTGCTGGTTCACGGTGAAGTCACCAGCCCAGAGATTGATGTATTTGACCGTGAGAAAGTCTTTATCGATCGCGTTCTGTCGCCGCTGCTTGAAGATTTTCCGCAACTCAAACTGGTGTTTGAACATATCACCACCGCCGACGCGGCGCAGTACGTTGCTGCTGCCGATTCGCATATTGCAGCGACGATTACCCCGCACCACCTGTTGCTTAACCGCAATGATCTGCTGGTAGGCGGTATTCACCCGCATCATTACTGTTTACCGGTACTCAAACGTAACACTCACCAGGCCGCGTTGATCGACGCGGCGACCAGTGGCAGTCCCAAGTTTTTCCTGGGCACTGACAGTGCGCCGCATCCACGAGCCGGTAAAGAAACAAGCTGTGGCTGCGCCGGTATCTACAGCGCGCACGCGGCGCTTGAATTTTATGCTGAAGCTTTTGAAGCAGCCGGTGCGCTGGATAAGCTGGAAGGCTTCGCCAGCTTACATGGCCCCGACTTTTACGGCCTGCCCAGAAACAAAGACACCATCACACTGAACAAACAGAACTGGTCTGTGCCAGCCTCTCTCTCATACGATGACAGTGAACTGGTACCGTTACGCGCTGGCGGTGAGATGCGCTGGCAAGTAGCAAGTGGAGACTAGGCAGACTTAACGCCTGTTTTGCTGTTTGCGCTCATACATCAGCGCATCGCCTTCAGCAATGAGATCGGTAAGCTGCTTATGCTTTGTCATGTCCATCGGCACCATACCGTAAGAAAAACTAATGGCGTAGCCCAGTTGCTGCGCCTGATTGGCCTTGTCGACCAGTTGCGAAAATCGCTTCAGTACTTTTTCCACCGCAGGCTGATCCGCATTGGCCAGCAACAGGACAAACTCATCACCGCCCATTCTGGCAACCAGATCCGTCTCACGGCAGACCTCTTCCAGTAGTGCCGCAAACAGTTTTAATGCCTTATCCCCCTCGGCATGACCAAAACGATCGTTAATCGGTTTGAATTCATTCAGGTCAATAAAGACCAGCGTCAGCGGCAACTGCTGGCGCCGACATAGACTCATCGCCTGGGCCGCAGCACTGAGAAAACCGCGGCGGTTGTAGATGCCCGTCAGTTCATCCACGGTAGCCAGCTCTAATGCCTGCAATTCTGCTTCGGCAATTTTGGCGATATCCTCAAGAATGAGTTGATCGCGCTCAGTGAATTGACGCGGCTGATGATCTATCAGGCAGAGCGTGCCCAGCTTGCTGCCATCGAGATAGCTGATTGGATAGCCGGCATAGAAACGAACATGGGGTGGACCGGTGACCAGAGGGTTGTCAGCGAACCGCGAATCGGCTTTGGCATCCTCAATCACAAAAGCACTATCACCAAGAATGGCGTGGCCACAGAAAGAGACACTTCTGCTGGTTTGCTCAGCATCCAGTCCCTGACAGGATTTAAACCACTGCCGGTTTTCATCCACCAGGCTGACCAGCGCCACCGGCATATCGAAAACATGCTGTGCAAGGCGGGTAAGCCGGTCAAAACGCTCTTCAGGTGCTGTATCCAGTACTTTTAGAGAATGTAGTGTCCGCAGTCTCTGCTCTTCATTGTCGGGTAGTTGTGGCTTATCCATAACACTGTCACTTTTACTATCAGACACATAAACTGACATATATAGCCAGAATATTGAAATCGACTATGCCAATAAAAAAAACCGCCAGGTCGGCGGTTTTTAGTAGCTAATCAGCGATTAGAGTGGGACACCAATACGTCTGGCGACCTCTTCGTATGCCTCGATCACGCCGCCAAGCCCCTGCCGGAAACGATCCTTATCCAGTTTCTTGCGGGTTTGCGCATCCCACAGACGACAACCATCCGGGCTGAACTCATCACCCAGATAAACTTCGCCGTTGAACAGGCCAAACTCCAGTTTGTAATCGACGAGAACCATACCGGCATCAGCAAATAGCTGTTTCAGCAGCGTGTTCACCTTAAATGTCAGATCTTTCATTTTGCTGACATCACCCGCTTTGGCCCAGCCAAAAGTCTCAATATGAAACTCGTTGACCATGGGGTCATGCAAGGCATCGTTTTTGAGGAAAAATTCGAACACCGGTGGGTTAAGTTCCATGCCGTCTTCCACCCCCAGGCGGCGGACCAGGCTACCGGTGGCGACATTGCGAACCACACACTCAACCGGAATCATGGCCATATTTTTGACGACAGACTCCGTGTCGTTGATCAGGCTTTCAAAATGGGTCGGTACGCCATTATCTGCGAGGTATTGCATAATAAAGGCATTGAACTTGTTGTTGATTTCGCCTTTACGGCTGAGCTGCTCGACTTTTTCACCATCAAATGCCGAGGTGTCATCGCGGAAGCTGAGCACCACAAAATCATCGTTATCAGTGGCAAAGACGCTTTTGGCCTTGCCTGAATACAGTTCCTGTTTCTTTTCCATTGCTGTTCTCTATTAATGGTTTTTCAGTTCCAGCCAGTCAAAGCCGGCTTCCTGATCGGCGACGCCAATCCAATCATGTTTACAGCCCAGTGCTTCTGCCAGCAGCGGCACCGCAATCGACGGGCAATTGTTCTTCTCCGAGATATGCATGGCCATGATGTGCTGTAATTTTTGGGTATTAATTTTCGCAAGTAACGAGGCAGATTGCACGTTATTTAAATGGCCCAGCTTGCCCCCCACGCGGCGCTTGAGATGCGGCGGGTATTCGCCCTGTTCGAGCATGGTCACATCATGATTGGCTTCCAGCATCAGCGCGTCGCAACCACTCAGAGTGTCTTCGATCAGTGGTGTGATCGAGCCAACATCAGTCAGCAGCCCCAAACGCTGTGCACCATTGCCGAATACGAATTGACTGGGCTCACGGGCATCATGTGGCACCGGGAAAGGCTCGACCTCAATATCATCAACGGCAAAGCGCTCATGACAGTTGAACGGCCTGATCAGGGGACTGATATCAGCCGATAAACAGCCTGCAGTGCCCGGCGTGGCATAGACCGGTAGCTCATACTTGCGGGCCATCACCCGCACGCCGGCCATATGGTCGGCATGTTCATGGGTCACCAGAATGGCAGACAGCGACCGGGGATCGACACCCAGTCGCTGCATGCGTTTATCTGCCTCACGTGCGGAGAAACCACAGTCGATCATCAACGTGGTCTGACCGCTTGTTACCAGGGTTGCGTTGCCTCGACTTCCACTACCCAGCGAAGCAAAACGCATTATGGGGCAAGCTGCTCCTGAATCAGGTTAAGCAGACGCTTGGCCGTGTCGCTTGAGGTCCGTACCTGTTCGGCATCCAGCACCATGACACGAGTGTCAGCAGCTTCTGATATCAGCTTGATGTAGTAATACTCTTCCGGTTTTTCCTCAACTTCATCGCGCCAGAAGGCCAGACTGCTGAAAAAGCCTTCTTCTTCCTGTTCAATTTCATTGAAAGGATCGATGTAGCGTACGAAGTAATGGCCCATGCTGCGGTCACGATCTTCGACAGCGAAACCTTTGCTGTCGAGCACCCGGCCAACACGACGCCAGGCGGTCTGGAAGTCCTGTTCAACGATCAGGCTTTGCTGACCATTTTCGTCATCCATCAGCAATACACGGGCTGTTTCTTCGGGGGGTGGCGCCGGCTGGGCAATGCGCTTTTCTGCGACATCTTCCTGATACAGACCACCGAGATAATCGGCCAGCTGACGCAGGGTGGCTTCATTTTTCTGTGTGTTGCTCTGCGTTGAATCCACAGCGCCCAGGAACACTTCTGATTGTTTGGATGTTTCACCGCGTTCCATGCGTACCCGATAGGCATAGCCGTCGCTGTCAGGCGCGGTATCCATCAGACCGATACGGTCATCAATACGGGCAATGGCCAGACCCTGCTGGTCCCAGAACTCCTGAATACGTTGCCAGGTCACATCACGCTCGCCCGGCACCACCAGGTGACGCGCATCACCCTCACCTGCCAGGGAAGGTTTTTTATCCGGGGTAATATTGTATTTCGCAGCCAGCGGATTGTTGGCCTCTTCTTCAAACTCAGAATAGGTGGCGGTGCTGTCCTGGTTACCGGCCACGTCATCGTTGATTCGGTTGGTAGTCAAATCCGGTGGCACATCCAGTGGCGGCATGGCTTGAGCCCGACGATATTCCTGGGTGTTATCCGGCACCACTTCGTCCAGCGTGTCAAAAGCGCCGCAACCACTCAATACAGCCGCAATGCTAGCGACCAGCGTTGTTTGTCTGAAAAGTTTTGCGTTCATTTAATACTGTTCACTCACTTGAATTCGAATTAAGAACACCCGCCGTAATGAGGGCCTCACGCACCGACTGATGATATTTTTCTGACAATACCGTCATAGGCAAACGAATGCCTTTGGGAATCATTGCCATTTCTGTCAACGCCCATTTAACAGGAATCGGGTTGGTTTCAACAAATAAAAATTGATGCAAAGCGACCAGTTCCTGGTTGATTTCGCGGGCTTTAGCTTCATCACCATTGATCGCTGCCACGCACATATCGTGCATCAGCCGCGGTGCGACGTTGGCTGTAACCGAGATGACACCACAGCCGCCGGCCAGAATGAAATCGACGGTGTTAACGTCTTCGCCCGTATAGATCTCAAAGTCATCATTCGACAACTGGCGGATCTGCTGGACCCGTGACACATCACCGGACGCTTCTTTAATGCCGATGATATTAGGAATTTGTGACAGGCGGCCTACGGTTTCGGGCAACAAGTCACACGCTGTGCGGCCTGGCACGTTGTATAGGATTTGCGGCAGGTCCACTGCTTCGGCGATCGCCTTGAAGTGCAGATACATGCCTTCCTGGGTAGGCTTATTATAGTATGGTGCCACTAGCAAAGCGGCATCAGCGCCCAGTGCCTTGGCCTTTTCGGTCAGTTCAATCGCTTCAGAAGTCGAGTTGGCACCGGTTCCTGCGATAACTGGCACCCGTCCGTCGACCATGTCGATAACAGCTTTGATCACATCAGTGTGTTCCGACACGCTCAATGTCGCAGACTCACCGGTGGTGCCCACAGCGACGATGGCATCTGTGCCCTCGCTGATATGAAACTCAATCAGCTTGCGCAGGCTGTCATAGTCCAATGCACCGTCTTCATGCATGGGGGTGACAAGCGCTACCATACTGCCGCTATACATAATGCTGGGGACTCCGAAAAAATAACAGGCATGGTACTTCGCCAGCCTGTTGATGACAAGCTTCAACTGAATTGTGTAAGGTACTTTGCTTTGCAAATTGTTTCAAACAGGATGATTCCATGAGTCAAGTAGCCATAGGTCAGGCAGTACCCGATTTTGAAGTGCCCAGCACCAGCGACAAAACTTTTCGTCTGTCCGACTACAAGGGCAAAAATGTGCTGATTTATTTCTATCCCAAGGACAACACGCCGGGATGCACGACCGAGGGCCAGAACTTCCGCGACAGTATCGACTTCTTCAACGAGCACAACACGGTCATTGTCGGCGTCTCCCGTGACAGTCTGCGCAAGCATGAGAATTTCAAAGAAAAGCAGTGCTTTCCTTTTGAATTGTTGTCCGATGAAGATGAAGCCGTCTGCAAACTGTTCGATGTCATTAAACTGAAAAAGCTTTACGGCAAGGAGCATCTGGGTATCGAACGCAGTACCTTTCTGATTGATGATAAAGGTGTTCTTCTGCATGAATGGCGCAAGGTGAAAGTGAAACAGCACCTGGATGAAGTTAAAGAAGTTGTGGCCAAACTTTAAATAAGCGCCCTACATGCCTGTTTAGAAAAGTTTTTCTATGCACCTTTTTGATCCAGCTTTGAACAGGACTCAATGATAGCCGCACCATAATAGTGCGGCTTTTTTGTGTCTACCAGCGGAAATCGCCGTGATAATAAGCAGTTAATAATCTGGCTTGGGAATTGCTCAATCTGAGTATTCAGTCCAATCGAGAAAAACAATGCAAAACCTGAAAAGTCACGCCATGAACCTAAGCCGGGCAGAAAAAAAATGGCTGCCCTGGTTCGGTGCCGGTGGCAAGCTCGCCATGACACGCTCCACCTTTCTTAATCGTCACAACTACGCCGCCATAGAGAAAACTTTTGAAGGCATTGCCGCAACACGCGTCAAATTGCTGCAACAATGGGCTGCCAGCCAGTGGGATCAGATGGAACTGCTGTCAGAAAATCTACTGGAAACCCTGCCCGAGATTGACAACACTACGCTCAAAGAGCGTCTGCAGGCTGCCCCCGATTTCTCTGAGCTGTTTGTGATTGATATGAGCGGTAAGGTCACCCACTCTACCCACTCTGCCCGCGAGGGGCTCAGTGACCTGTCTCCGCAAGCGGTGGAAAAAGGCTTGCAGGAAGCCTTTCTGCATGGCCCATACATTGATGAAGCTACACTCAAGATTGGCCCCTCCAGCTCCAAATTTCATGACGAAGTCACTTTGATGTTCTACCAGCCGTTGATTCGTGACGGCGAAAAACTGGGCGCGGTTTGTGGGCGTGTGCCCAATGATGTGCTGGGCGATTTGATCCAGCGTGAAGCCGGTCATATCTATACCGAGTCCGGTGACAACTACATCTTTATGGTTGAGTCACGCTTTGATCCGCAACAGCAACAGGGCATTGCCCTCTCCCGCTCTCGTTTCGAGGACAATACCTTTTCCCATGGTGAAAACCTGAAAAGCGGTATCCACACCAACTGGGGCACGGTTAAGGTCAACCGTCACACCGAGTTCGAGATCCGCTTCACGGATCCTGCCACCGGTCAGTTACATCCCGGCGTGCGCGAGACCATCGCCAACGGCAGCAACCTGTTTGTGACCTATCCCGGTTATTCTGATTACCGCCATATTCCGGTGATTGGCAAGGGCGTGACTTTCCAGCTTAAAGGCTCGCCTGATCGCTGGGGCATGATGTGTGAGGGCGATCTGGAAGAGGTTTACCGCCGACGCTCGATCAATGTCAGCCTGATGAAAGGCTTTGTCACCTCAATGGCGGCTTTACTGGGCGTCAATACCGGCCTGCATATGCTGACCGAATTGCCGGATCTGGCCATCACCGGTATATCCGCCGCGATGCTCGTTGTTATCGCCATGCTATATAAGAAGCTCACCACCAACCCGCTTGCCAACCGGCTGGATGAGATGACCGAAGTCATTCGCACTATTGCCGAAGGTGAAGGCAACCTCGCGCAGCGACTCGATGCTAATCAGATGGCCAATGATGAAACCGGTGATATGGGTCGCTGGATCAACAGCTTTATTGATAATCTCGACGGCATTGTCGGCCAGGTCATCAAAACCAGCAGCAATGTCGGCCAAACCAACGAAGCCATGCTACAAACCAACCGCGAAGCCTACAGCGTCTCCAGTGAAGTTGCCGAAGCGATTGAGAAAATGCTGAGCCTGCTGGAAGCCCAGATCAACGATATTGGCAGCGCCTCCAGCACCGCCGAGGCTATGAAAGAAGCCATGGATGAAGTGGTTCGAGATGCCCGCGTGCAGTTTGAATCGGTGAAAAGCGGCACTCAGGAGATCCGGGATGTGGTGGAAACCTCCGCCCGTGCCGTGCAGAACCTGCACAGCCGCACAGCTGAAATCGGCGATATCATCGGTGTGATTACCGAAATCACCAACCAGACCAACCTGCTGGCACTCAATGCAGCCATTGAAGCCGCACGTGCCGGCGAACATGGTCGGGGCTTCTCGGTGGTTGCCGATGAAGTCAGAGGCCTGGCCTCACGCACGGCAAACTCCGCCGAAGAAATTCAGAAGATGATTGAAACCATGCAATCGGAAACGCTGGAAGCGGTCAAATTTATGGAATCAGGCGTGGAAAACGTTGATCGCAGCCTGAAGAAAACCGAAGAAGCCTCATCAGAAAATACCCAGTTGCATGCCCTCGTTGAACAAATGTTTGCCACCATCAAACAACTGGATCAGAACAGCCAGATTCATGGTGAAACCGCCCGCGACGTCGGTCATTCAGCCGGTCTGATGAACCAAGCGATTGATGCATTGCAGCAGCGTTCAGTAATGGTTCGTAACACCGCACAGAAACTGAGCCAGTTGGTGGGTGTATTCCAGGTCAGCCAACGCTGAGTGTGGTAATGCATCAGGCATAGACCGTCATTGCGAGCGCAGTGACGCATTATGCTTAGCTAGTCGATGCGATTGTAGTCTATAGCACGTCATTGCGAGCACAGCGAAGCAATCCAGGCCCCAGTTCAGCTACAGGACCCACAGTGAGGTACCAAACCATTCACGCTGGATCGACAATACAACTCAGGCTTGGACTGCCGCGTCGCTACCGCTCCTCGCAGTGACGATTATCTATCCCTCGTCATTGCGAACGCAGTGAAGCAATCCAGGCCACAGTTCAACTATAATGATCCACAAGGATGTGGCTAATCACCCAGGCCTTGTCGTCAATATGGCTCGGGCCTGGACTGCCACGTCGCTACCGCTCCTCGCAGTGACGGTGTTATCTATCCCTCGTCATTGCGAACACAGTGAAGCAATCCAGGCCACAGTTCGGCTATCGAATCCCACATGGTTGTGACTAATCACTCAAGCCGTGTTATCAATACGACTCGGGACAGGACTGCTGCGTCGCTTTCGCTCCTCGCAGTGACAGTCATTAATACTTACGCTTTGCTCATATCTAAACCACAAATCACTAAACCTCAGGATATCAGCGGCTTTTTTATTGTCGGCAACGGTGAGAGTCATATTCAAACAGGAGAGACAATGTTTAAAAGACTGATTCCGGAAAAGCGCCCGCATAAGATTGCAGCGATTTTTGATCAGCAGAAAAAAGCCAGAGAAGCCGAAGAAACGCTGGTTGACTATGGTCACTTTGATCAGCGGGACGTTAAGCTAATTTACCCGCATGATGAACACGCCGCTGACAAACTGGAGCCGGAAACCCGTGAAATCGGCGCGACTTTGTTCAGCTCTCATCTGATTCTCGGTGCTGCCGGTACTATCATCGGTCTAATCGCTGCGACTTTTGTCAGTCTGTTTGGCCCCACATTCGCTCAGTCCAGCCCTTATCTTTTGCACCTGGCGCTGGGCATGGTCGGTCTTTTCTTTGGTCTGTTTGTCGCAGGTGCCGTGACCTTGCGTCCCGACCATGATCCGCTGATCAACGAAACCCTGGACGCTTCACGCCAGAGTTTATGGGCGGTGATTGTGCAGGCCAGAGACCGCGGCGATCAGCAAAGAGCGCGGCAACTGCTTATGCCCGCAGCGATTTCTGTAACCGACACATTCTGATCATAATCGCGCTATAGAATGACATTTTCATCTGCAGTTGTTTTATCAAAATTTCAGCAGTATGATTGCCGACCCCGTTCCTGAGGCCGGTCTGACTTCGCTAATTTTTGCAGTCTGAAAAAATTATTTTTCAGGCACCAAAATAGGCCAAATCCCGGTAACGCCCAGCCCTGCTGAGCTGGGTCGGGATCACCCCAAAGTTATCCACAAAAAGTGCACAATTTATGTGCAACTTTTCCACTTGCCAAGGCTTCAAAAACACACTATCTTGTGGTTCAATCATTTCGAAACCACAAATTCTAGTGGTTTTGCGATTTTGAACTTTTTCACACAATTGCAGGGAATTCACTATGGCGAGCGAACCAGCACAATCCTACCAACCTAACGCTGCCGAAAGCGGCTACAGCGTGATCCGCCGTAATGGCAAAGTGACCGATTTTGACAGCAGCAAAATTGCTGTGGCGATGACCAAGGCTTTTCTCGCTGTTGAAGGCGAATCTGCCAAAGACAGTCGCCGCATCCACGAAACGGTTAAGACACTGACACAGCAAATCACCGATAACCTGCTGCGTCGTCTTGATGATGGTGGCACCGTCCATATCGAAGACATTCAGGATCAGGTTGAGTTGGCGCTGATGCGTGCCGGTGAATATAAAGTCGCCCGCGATTACGTGCTCTATCGTGAGAAACAGGCCGAAAAACGTGCCGAAGAAGAAAAGCGTCATCCTCAACCGGCCAACGAGACTACCCTGAACGTCACCCACGCTGACGGAACGCGCCACCCACTGGATATCGACCGTCTGCAAGACCTGCTCTCCGAAGCCTGCGAAGGTCTGGCCGAAGTCGACCGTGACCGTATTCTGCGTGACACCCAGCGCAACCTATTTGATGGCGTGAAATCATCAGACGTGGAAAAAGCCCTGGTCATGGGTGCGCGCACTTTCATCGAAAAAGATCCCGCCTACAGCACCCTGGCTGCTCGCCTGCTGATGGACGGTATCCGCCGTGAAGCACTGAGCTTTGTTTATGGCACCTTCCGCCAGGCCAAGCAAAGTGAAATGGCCGATATTTACCCAGACTATTTCAAAACTTACATCCATGCTGCCATTGAAAACGAACTGGTCGACTCCGAGCTGGGCCTGTTCGATTTAGAGCGTCTGGGTAAAGCCCTGAAACCGGAACTGGACTTCGAATTCACCTACCTGGGCCTGCAAACCCTGTACGACCGTTACTTCATTCACCATGACGGCACCCGCTTTGAACTGCCACAGGCGTTCTATATGCGTGTGGCAATGGGTCTGGCGATTAACGAAATCGACCGTGAAGAGCGTGCTATCGAGTTCTACAACCTGCTGTCGAGCTTCGACTTCATGAGCTCCACACCGACCCTGTTCAACTCGGGCACCCTGCGTCCGCAGCTGTCTTCCTGCTACCTGACCTCGGTACCGGATGATCTCAGCGGCATTTACAGCGCAATCCGCGACAATGCCCTGCTCTCCAAGTTTGCCGGTGGTCTGGGTAATGACTGGACCCGTGTTCGTGGTCTGGGCGCGCACATCAAAGGCACCAACGGTAAATCACAAGGTGTGGTGCCGTTCCTGAAAGTCGCCAACGACACCGCTGTCGCTGTGAACCAGGGCGGTAAGCGTAAAGGCGCGGTCTGTGCCTACCTTGAAACCTGGCACATCGATGTCGAGGAATTCCTCGATATGCGTAAAAACACCGGTGACGACCGTCGTCGTACCCACGATATGAACACCGCCAACTGGATTCCGGATCTGTTCATGAAACGGGTCGCCGAAGAAGCCGAGTGGACGCTGTTCTCACCGGAAGAAGTCTCCGACCTGCACGATCTGACTGGTCTCGACTTCGAGAAAGCCTACACCGAATACGAAGCCAAGGCTGACCGTGGTGAAATCCGCAACTACAAGCGTATGCCGGCCGTCGATCTGTGGCGCAAGATGCTGGGCATGCTGTTTGAAACCGGTCACCCCTGGGTTACCTTCAAAGATCCTTGTAACATCCGCAGCCCGCAACAACACGTTGGCGTCGTTCACAGCTCCAACCTGTGTACCGAAATCACGCTCAACACCTCGGATAAAGAGATTGCGGTCTGTAACCTGGGCTCGGTCAACATGGTCAAGCACATTGACGAGAACGGTCAGCTGGATAAAGACAAGCTGCAAAAAACCGTTCGCACCGCGATGCGTATGCTCGACAACGTGATTGAGTACAACTACTACAGCGTGCCTCAGGCGCGTCACTCCAACCTGCTGCACCGTCCGGTGGGTCTGGGCATCATGGGCTTCCAGGATGCGCTGTACAAACTGCGTGTCCCGTACGCTTCTGATGAAGCCGTGCAGTTCGCTGATGAATCCATGGAAGCGGTCAGCTACTACGCCATTGAAGCCTCTTCTGATCTGGCCGCCGAACGTGGCAAGTACCAGACTTACGAAGGTAGCCTGTGGAGTAAAGGCATTCTGCCGATTGACTCTATCAAACTGCTGAAAGAGTCACGCGGCGAATACCTGCAACAGGACGAAAGCCAGACGCTGGACTGGGCGATGCTGCGTGACAAGATCAAACGTCAGGGCATGCGTAACTCCAACACCATGGCGATTGCACCGACGGCCACCATCTCCAATATCTGTGGTGTCAGTCAGTCCATCGAACCTACTTACCAGAACATCTTCGTGAAATCGAACCTGTCCGGTGAGTTCACCGTGATCAATCCATATATGGTGGAAGATCTGAAAGCACGCGGCCTGTGGGATGAAGTCATGATCAATGACCTCAAATACTTTGACGGCAGCCTGCAGGACATCGACCGCATTCCTGACGAACTCAAAGCGCAGTACACCACCGCCTTTGAAATGGATGCGCGCTGGTTGATTGAAGCAGCATCACGTCGTCAGAAATGGATTGACCAGGCACAAAGTCTCAACCTTTACATGGCCGAGCCATCAGGTAAGAAGATGGACAACCTGTACAAACTGGCCTGGGTCCGTGGCCTGAAAACGACCTACTATCTGCGCTCGATGGGTGCGACCGGTGGCGAGAAAACCGCTGCCCCTACCCCGCCACCATCAGCGACAGAAAAGCCTAGCGGCCCAACACCGGTTGCCAGCAGTCCGGCGTCATCAGCGCCTGCTGCCAGCAGTGCAGCCAGCGGTCCGGCATTAGCCAGTGCCGCTGCTGAACCGGTCGAAACCGAAGAGTTTCTGGGCGAAGGCATGGAAGCACCCAAAGCGTGCTCAATTTTGGAACCAGACTGCGAGGCATGTCAGTAATGTTGAATTGGGATGATCCGTTCTCAGCACCGATTGCCGGTACCACTGAGGCTAAAAAGCAAAAAGAAGAACAAATCGAGGAATCCGCACCGGCAGCCCCTGCCGCCAATGATCTCAGCGAAGCCCCCGCTTCCGCTGAGGTCAGGCAAATGCCGATGAATAATGCCGAACCGGTGAATGTCGATGACAAACGTGTCGTTAACGGCGACACCGACATTAACCAACTGGCACCGTTCAAGTATCCGTGGGCGTGGAACTACTTCCTCAACGCCAACAAAAACCACTGGACGCCGCTCGATATCAATATGGCGCAGGACGTTCACGACTATCGTCACAAGCTGACGATGGAAGAACGCCACGTCTATGAAAACGTGCTGTCCTACCTGACCACCTCCGATATTCTCGCCATGCGTAACATCGGTCTGGCAGTGATGGAAAAGATGGCCGCGCCCGAGCTGCAAATCTACCAGGCCCGTCAGGTTTATGAAGAAGCGCTGCACACCTGGACTTACCAGCACTGTATCGAAACCATCGGTCTGGACCAGTCGGAAATCTACAACCGCTACCGCGTGGTGCCGGAGATTTACCAGAAGATTAAACTCGCTAATGACAAGCTGAATACCGTCATGCGTAGTGATATCGATCTGCGTGATCGTGACGAACTGGAAAACTTCGTCATGTCCTACGCTTTCTTTGGTGCGATTTTCGAAGGTAGCTGGTTCTATAATGGCTTCTCGCCGATCTTTGCCCTGCAACGTCGCGGCCTGATGAAAGGCACCGCCGAACAGCTGCAATACATCATGCGTGACGAAGTCATGCACGCCTCCTTCGGTATTCGCGTCTGCAAGCAAATCATGAAAGAAGAAAACATCCAGATGGATCCCAAGAAAATCCAGCAGATGTTTGAAGAAGCCGATGCCGCCGAAGAAACCTACGCCGGTTACATTCTGCGAGACCCGATCCTGGGTTACTCAAAAGAAATGCACCACGGCCAGTTCCGTTTCACCGCCAACCGCCGCGCCAAGGCGCTGGGCTTTGAAGAACCGTTCCCCGGTGCTGAAGCTACCCTGCCCTGGCTCGATGAACAGGCCAATATGCGGAAGGAGAAAAACTTCTTCGAGACTAAAGTCACCGAGTATCAGACTGGTGCGGGTCTTAAGTGGGACTAAAAAATCAAGCCTGTAGAGACGGGCATAAGTTGCAGACTTGCGACCATAAGCTGCAACTTTCCACCCTAAAAATATAGACGTTCAAGGGAGAAGCTCAATGGTCTGGAACTTCCACCAATATTACGCTAACCGCTCAGATGGACTGATAGGAAAATTACGCCTCGACGAGGCTCATACCACAAGTCTCAAGAGGCTACGTTCACTGGTAAGGTCTAGGATAAAAGATGTATTTGATGAGGCAAAAACTATTGCTCGCATGTGCGAGCGTAATAATTTCACCTTCGAAAGCGTCAAGATTGAAGTATCAAAAAGCTTACTTAGATACCTAACACCTGAGACTCAGACAGAGATTACTCGATTGTTGAGCACCATGGACGACAAGGCTAGGAAGTCTTTTATCTCCCTAAACCCTCGATTCAGAACACAAGGTAGTTTTCAGTATGACACTTTAAACAAGCCTTATGTTACTCCCCCACAAGAAATGGATATTGACGATGGCACCTATTTACCAATGGAGCTATTTGATGAACGACCAGTAATTGGACATCGTTTACTCATTTTACTCGTCGACTCAGCGCTGCTCTCATTGGTTGCTGAAAATAATAACTGGAAATTCACCCCCAAACGTACTTGCGCTCGGTTACAAATTCCGCAGCATAATACTCATATTGATGTACCAATGTATGCCGTTCCAGTAGACCAATTCAAACAAAAAGAAGCAGCGTTAAAGGCTCAACTGTCTTTTTCAGACTCTTACATTAATATCAATGAGCTGCTAACAGGTCGTGAATCTCAATATCAACTTGATTCAAACTCTGTGAATCTTGCCGTACGTGAAGGCGAAGAGAAATGGATAAAAAGCGATCCGAAAATTGTTGAAGACTGGTTCAATGAGAGCTGCATACGCATTGGCAAACATTTACGCAGCTTATGTCGTTTTATGAAATCATGGCGTGATGTACAGTGGTCCGATGGGGGGCCCTCCTCAATAGCCTTGATGACCGCCACTGTGAATGTTTTAGACTCGTATCCGCATGATAAGAGTGACATGGACTCAGCTATGCGACTTTTAGTTGAGAAATTACCCGTTGAATTTACCTCGGGCATAAAAAGTCCAGATCCCACCAGTGATAGTTTTTTATTCCCACCTTCCCATCAACATGGTGTTGATGAGATTGATGTGATGGGTAAACTTGATCTTCTAAAAGTTACTATCAACAGTGCTTATAAAGCATTAACAAAGTCTGAAGCACTGGATATGATGAGTCAGATGTTCGGTGACTGGGTTACTAATTCTGAATTGATCATTGCTAAACAAGCAACTCCCGCATTCACGAATGAGCCCACACTAACATCAAAGCCAAAACGTATAAGCCCTACAATGTCTAGTGGTTAACAGTATCTTGAGTGAACTGCACCAAATTTTATTGGGGTTGGGTTACTGCTACATCAGTTCGAACAAACTTCCCAAAGATTCTCCCATATTAAAATATAGTCACTCCACTGGTTTCTACCAAAAAGAATTTGTTACATCAGGTGGGAAATTCTGTGTTCTATTAGATATTTCCAAAGATCCTCACCTTCTGCTGCCAACAGCCTGTCTATTGAGTATTCCAGACCACTATAAGGGGCGACTTCTACCACATATAAACTTTGGTTGGTTCCTTTGTTATGTCGAACAAATGGAGGCTGATTGGGATCCTAATGATTTATACAGCACTTACTACTGTGTAGACACCCAAATAAAGGAAACACTGCAAATTGTTGCAAACAGTAACAGTGAAAGTACAGATCAAGGACTTGAGGGAGAGTTTTCAGCTTACTGGCTTGCTGACAGGACTGTTTATCTTCTTTCTCAAACGCAACCATTACAGGCAAAAACTCTAGATTTATGTATAGTTAACCAAGAGAAAAAATCCCGCTGGGTCTTATTTGATCAGAATGATGTTGCCGAATATCAAAAATGGCTGCATCTCAATCAATTTAATGAGACAAAGAAATATACATGCTCTTCCAGTTGCTTTAGGGTTAATCCTAAAAAACTGTCAGGTTTATCTTGGCCTCCAGAAAACTTCAAGGCATTCTTAGCTTGGTTAACTGAGGTGGATTCACACACTTTATCGAATCTTTTACAGTATTTCGCAGCCCACACCAAGAAAAGACATTTTTTACTCTTTGACGTCTTAGGATATGGACTGATAGCGCTTTACGTTGCAATCAATAGCAACAAAGCAGCTCTCAAAAGTTACAGTGGCAAACATCGAAAAACCAAGAAAAACCCCAGGAAGCTCAGAGAAGCAAATCTATTGTCAGTTCTGAAAAATCCTCTAGTGGTTGAACAGTTCATCCGGTTAAGGGTTGAAAAACTAGATAAAGAGTCGTTGCTCGCACGCAATCGCCCTCGCCCCGAAGTGGGCGATTTACGTACTAAGAAAATCGCTTTAATTGGATGTGGAACAATCGGTGGATACCTAGCACCGCTTTTACTTCGCTCAGGTGCAGGTTGTGGTGATGGTTATTTACATTTATACGACCCTGGTATTTTCGAACCGGAAAATTATGGCCGTCACTCATTAACCTCTGAAGCTTTTCAAACAAACAAGGCCGAAGCCACTACTAGAATGCTGCATCAGTCCATTCACTTCACGACCAGCATAGAGGCCTTTAACAGTTATTTTCCTATAACTAAAATTAACCTGAGGAAATATGACATCATTATCGATGCAACTGGAAGACCAACTGTGTCTAAGCGACTTGCCTGTGTTGTTCGTGAAATCGATAGTGGTGCGAGGCCAGTAATCATCCATGGTTTCAATGATGGGTTTGGGCGTGCATCAAAAGTATTCATTGATAATGGCCAGTCATGCTTTGGATGCTTAATATCCGAGAGAGGTTTTTATAAAAATGGTACTGATCTCAGATTTGAAAATTTAAACCGTCACAATGAACAACGAATATCCTGTGGCTCAACCTTCACACCGTATGATGCTGCGGTCAGTGTTGTCACGGCAGGCCTGATGCAAGAAGCCGCTCTGTACACACTTGAGCACCACTTTGAGTGGACATATAAAGAACATTTCTTTGATGGAAGTAGAGCTAGAAAGCCAAAAATTCTGTCACAAAACGATAATTGTGTAGTTTGTAATGCATGAGACGGATCTGACTTTTAAAGATAGTGATGGAAACTTGGTTGTTATCATATCCTCAGCATACAAAAAGTTATATTTTCATAGACAAATGAACCTGGAAAATGATGAAGCTGCTGGCGTACTTATAGGTGAGCGTCGAGGGGAGCACATCATCATTAGGCATATTTCTGAACCTGGGCAAGGTGACATCAGAACAAGGTTTTCAGTTAATCGCAAGGGACGTCATCATCAATTAGCCGTGAATCAGGCTTTCTATGCATCCAAAGGAATACTCAATTATGTTGGCGAATGGCACACTCACCCTGAAGATGTCCCATCTCCTTCATTGCTCGACTTAACAAGTTGGAAAAAAAACTTAACAGATCCAGCCCCCTCAATACTCTTAATTATTGGGCGAAGGAATATTTGGGTAGGGAAAAAGCTTGGTAATCAAATAAAAGCATTGTCCCTACACACTCAGGAATAAAGAATCACTTTGCAAATTACCTATAACCGAACATTTGGATTGGTGACATAATTATGTATAGGCTCATACCTAAATCATGGTGGTATGGAATCTTAATCGGCTACAGCCTTTTTCTAGTTGTTTTGATTTCATTGTGTGACCTTGTTGATGCATCTAAAGTGGATGTAGTTAGGTTCTTTGTCATGTTGATTTATTTTTGTTTTACCCTCTGGTTTGGAGCCTCATCACATTATTCTGGCTGGAGAATGCTATGGAGGAAGTTCCCTGCATTAAATAATCATGTTTTCCCCGATATTAATGGCATATGGGTGGGATCAAGTGAGTCAAACTGGCCAATCATTGAGTGCGTAAATCATGCTGCCCTATCAGGTGAAAAAATTTCGGCAGAGAAGCTTAGTCAAATTGAATTAAAAGCCGATAAGATGGTGCTAGAGATAAAAGCATCTCTTTTTTGTGTCAAAATTAAAGGAAAACTTAGCAGTACCGATGCTGACTCGTTTAGCCTTTCCTCATCAATGCTCAGAAAACATGATGCAGACACTGTCAACCTTGTTTATGTATATGAACAAGTAACCCCTAAACCTGAAAACTCTGATCAGGACACTCACAGAGGTGCAGCAGATCTTGCTTGGTCTGCATCAACTCCAGACCTTCTGACTGGAGTTTATTGGACCCGACGCATGTGGTGGAAGGGCCTAAATACAGCAGGAAATTTAAAGCTTACCAGGCTCACTAGTAAGATTGTAAAGGATGCGCCGCTTTCAAAATATCTATAGTCCGCAAACAAGATAATGATTTTCTTGCTTTTACACTGGCATTGTCACATTAAACGACCATAAGTTGCATTTCTGATACCACTAACCTATATTCACTCAAGTATTTGGCATAGCAAAGAGCCACACTAAAGGAGTATTTGGGTGAGAAAACCTGCAAGGAAAATCAACAATGGCGGTAGAGATCGTGTCATTGGAAATTTTCCCAGTTACAAAATGGGGTGCATGGTTGAATGGGACTCACAGGTAGAGCGTGATTTCCTTTTTTACCTTGAATTCGATGATGATGTAATTGAGTACCATCCTCAACCCATTAAATACCGTTACTCCCTCAAGAATAAATATCATAATCATTTCCCTGATTTCGAGGTTGTCCGCAGGTCAACGCCCAAACTGAAATATGTGGAAGTGAAAACGTATTCCACCACACAAAAACCCGAATTTATTGAAAAAACTGCTGCCATTACAGCAGCGATGGAACGAGACGGTTTCGACTATGCTGTCGTAACAGATGTTGATCTTCGCGTTCAGCCTTTATTCGGTAATCTCAAATTGCTATATCGATATATCTGGCAGGAACTTCCGCCAGTAGAGACTAATTCACTTCTGAATGATGTTAACCGAATTCACAACGGTATTCTCACTCTCTCTGATCTTAAATATCTTGCAGAGTCACACGGACTTCAACTCGTAGACTGTTACGCCGCTATAGCGAAAAAATACTTTGAGTTTGAGCTGGCAACTCACCCACTGGGCCCGGATACACTTCTCAGACTCAGTCAGGTGCAGATTAATGGCTAATTATAAATTTGAAGTGGGTGCAAAGGTACTCATGGGAAAACGGGTTTATGAGATCACCTCAACCCAAAAAAACAAAACATATCAGCTTACAGATCTCAAAACAGCCATCAACTCATACTTTAGGGAAAGTGAGCTGCACTCAAAGCTTAACAATGGGCAATTGACCTTTCTTGATGATGATGAAATTGACTTAACATCAATCACGGAAACATCACCCTTAGTGGACTTTCAAGCCCACCCCAAACATTTAAAAGAGAATGCACTGAGGAAATTAGCTTATGTCAATGAAGCAAAACACTTCTATGATGTCCGACTAACCCAGAAACAAAAGCTTGACCTGATTAACCGTGTAGCAGAAGAAATTCAGGACTCAAAACCACCAAAAAGCTGGACCACCATCACACGTTGGATCAAAAGCTACATAAACTCTGATGAGAATATTAATTCCCTGGTTGATGAACATTTTAAAAAGGGAAACAGAACGCCGCGTTTCGGTATTGAGGTCGAAGCCCTTATTCAAAAGGCAATCGATCATTACTTAACCCGCGAAAGACCAACAATTAAAAAATCATATAAGCGCCTTGCTACTTTAGCTTGGGAGTCTGAAATAACGCATTATCCTTGCTACGATTCTTTCCGTAAGCGTATTGAAGCTTTAGACCAATTTCTTGTTTACGAGAGAAGGTTCAATAGAAGGACTGCAGAAAGAATTTTCAGGTATTACGGTGCAGGCTCCAGACCCACAAGACCATTGGAGATTACAGAGATCGATCACACCCCGATTCCATTTTGTGTTGTTGATGATGAAACAAGGCTCCCACTTGGACGCCCGACACTAACAACACTAATTGATAAATATTCCAAGATGGTCTTGGGCTTTTATCTGAGCTTCTCCCCACCCAGTATTCTTAGTGTGATTGAATGTTTAAGACATGCCATTTTGCCAAAAGAAGAACTCAAGATTATATATCCAAATATTCAGCTAGATTGGCTTGCTTACGGTATACCTGAAGTCATCTTAGTCGATAATGGCAAAGAGTTTTTAAGTAACGATTTTAATGAGATTTGCGGGAGTTTGGGGATACAAAAACCGCGCTCTCCTCCAAGGCACCCTTGGTATAAAGGCCTCGTTGAAAGACATTTCAGAACGATTGCTGATGGATTACTGAATGACATACCGGGTAAAACTTTTAACAATATTTTTGAAAAGCATGAGTACGACCCTCAGAAAGATGCCATCATCAGCTTTAGTGCATTAGTAGAAATTGTTCATCAGTGGATTGTAGATATATACAATAACAGCAAAAATAGCAGCACTAATGTTCCTCCCAATACTCTGTGGAGTTCAGAGATAGAGTGGTACCCACCCCGCATGCCTAAAAGCCTTGATATGCTTCGAATTACGTTGGGTAAAACGGAGGAACGTAGTCTGCAGCACTATGGAGTTGACTTCGAATCGCTCAGATATAACTCAAGGGAGTTAAGCTTATTGAGAAGAAAGTTGAAAGACGGTAATAAAGTTAAAATTAAATACGACCCTAGTGATATTGGACAAATCTTTGTCTTTGACCCATTCAAAGAGGTCTATATTGTTGCTCCTTGCCTCGACCTTCAATATGCAAGTAACAAAACCTTGTTCCAACATCAGATGATAAAAAAATATGCTGCGCAAAATTTTGATTCAACAGACATTGATGCACTGATGCATGCGGAAAAGAGAATTCAGGAAATTATTGAGAATGAGAGGCAAGTAACTAAAAGCATCAGAAGGGCTTCAAAAAAAGCTCGTTATCGCAATGTGGGCCAGCAAACTCAACGCCAACTCACCTCGGTACATGACTCACAAAATACCTATGCTGGGTTATCTGACTTCGGTAAAAACACAGCACGTCAGATATTAGAAGAAAGCATTTCACATCAAAGCTCAGCATTGCCCGGTATATCAGATGACGATCTGGATGAACTCTACGAGGACAGTGCTGACTGGCAAGCTGACTATTCTCTAAAAAAAGATTAAATAATGGCAGAACAACGAAATAAACACTTACTCAGCGAGCGTGAGCGACTAATCCTACTCAATAATATATATATCGCTCACCCTCAATCTCAAGAAATCCTTAAAAAGATGCAGCGTGCTCATAGAAGCAAGGACATTTCCCCGGAGCCAAAATCTATGAGCATTATTGGTCCCACAGGTTCAGGTAAGTCCACAGTTATCAAGAAGTACATGGAGCAACATCCACCATCCATTAAGGCTAAATCTTCACAGCTCACTATCTTTAACGCAGTTATTCCGTCTGATTCAACTCCGAGGAAATTTATCAGAAGTCTCCTTACGGCATTACTTGCACAAATCAGCAACTGCAAACCTCAGGATGTACCTGTAAATTTAGTCAACGACCAAGACTCTGACACAACAAAACTTCGATTCTATAAATACCTTCAAGATTCAGGCGTCGAGTTAATAATCTTGGATGAATTCCAACATCTCATTTCAAACAAAACTGACTCATCAAATAAAGTGTTATTAGAACTGGCTAAGACAATAAAAGTCATGATTATTGAAACCGGAATTCCGATCATCATGGTAGGAACGGGCCGTGCCAGCATAGTATTCGATGTTGATCCAGAAGTTTCACGAAGATTTCATGCTTCTGTTGAAATGCGTCCTTTCATGATTAGTGACGATGATAATTTCAAAACCTTTAGAAAATTCTTGGCTGAAGTCGATAAATTAATGCCTTTTGAAACCCTGAGTAAGTTGGCCGATAAGGAACTTGCGATTCGATTATATGCCGCTTCGAATGGCTTCATTGACGACATTATGCGGATCATTCATGCAGCAGGTGAAGAGGCTATTGAAGAGCAGGCTTCCTGTATCAGTCTTGAGTACCTTGCTGAAGCTTTTGAAAATGCACCTGGTAAAAATCAAACTGCAGAGGGGAATCCATTTAGAACCCCAATTAACAAAGTAATGTCATGGCGCTGTATTCAGGATGCGTACAAAGGTATCGTTACCAGCTCTGATACACAGGGTCCTCAAAAAGTACGTCGTAAAAGTACGCAGCTTTTAAAAGACATTTTTTGACTGTGAGTACTTATCCAAGGCTGCTAGCTCGCCCCGCTCCCTATGAGTCTGAGAGTTTTATGGGGTATCTACTGAGACTAGCTGAAATAAATTACTATTCTACTCCTTTTAATATCGTTAAAGCTGGGTTAGAAAATGAACCGGAAAAGGCCAATGTCAACGATTATGTAAAGCTATTGTCTTCTGGAGATATTGATTTGTTAGGGTTTTCAGAACTCACACAAGAATCAGTTGATACGTTGGAAAGCCTTCGTTATCCGATCGTTCTAGCCTCTGCTGATCATCAACCAGACATCCATGAATTCTTCTACTATGATGTCCCATCAAATTTTCTTCGGTTTGCCTACCCTAAGGTATGTGTCGAATGTTTGAGAGAGAGTTCTTATCACAGGTCAATTTGGGACTTTGCGCCTCTGACTTGCTGTCCTGAACATGATGTACTATTGGTTGACTACTGCATTGAATGTAACTCTCAGCTTACCTGGAACCGAAAAGGGGTAAGATATTGTCAATGTGGCTTTGACCTGACCCGGATTAATCCCATTAAAGTTGATCACAACCAAAATTGGTTGTCCAAAGAGATCCAATACCTTCTTAATTACACTTCAGACGACAAAAGACTAATAATTTCTGACGAGACGTCTACACGTCGTTTTGATGACTTAATTGACCTCATAAATCTCATTAACGATAAGAGCTATAAGCTCGCTGACTCAAAAAGAAAGCACTACAGATATGAACTGCAATGGCAACCGAATTATGCTTTGCATAAAACATTAATGTTTACTGTTTGCAATTTAGATACTGGGCCGTACCTAAGTCCGTACTTTATCCCAGTCTCTAATAAAAATAGCTTGGCAAGAGCTGTAGGCCTCAAAAATATATACAGCAACAAAACCATTGACCAAAAGATTTTTTACTTACAATCAGATTATTTATACAGACAAACAAGCACAATTGTAAAAAGTGACCTATGTGCGTGTTTGAAGATCTCAAAAACATTGCTGCATAGCATGGAACTCCAAGGAGTATTACTTCCTGTTTCAGGCCCCCCTATCGACAGTAGTGGTGACTACCATTATTCACTTAAACATGTTTCCCAAATACTGGACAACTTAAGTGCCAATAGTATTTCGGACGTTGAAGACCCCATCACTATTGGAGAACACCTAAAAACCTGTAGCGTCGCCAATAAGCGCCCATTTGGAATGCTTATTTCTTCCATGCTTGATGGCAAAGTTCAGTTCGTAATAAAAGCTTCTGCACATGGACTTTTGGACATAGAGCTCAGTAAAAAGTCTTTAAAGGCATTCATCAACCGTACATGCAAAAGAAAACATGACCAAGCTTATATCTCAGTAGATCAAGCTGCTAAAAAGCTGAAAACTTATCCTGCAGTCATATATTCAACTCTTGACAAACTTATCCCATGCATAAATCTCAGCAACAGGAAATTTATCCACATTAAAGACGTCGTGGAATTTCATGAGAATTATGTACTCATCTCTGAATTAGCCAAAGATTGTGAAACGAATCCAACCAACCTTTCAGAAAAAATAATCGATGAAGGTATCAGCCCCGTGTCAGGGCCACTTTGTGACGGTAATAAAGTCTATATCTTCAAGCGTAGTGATATTCGCCGGCTAGACATGTTATCTGTCGTTAACAAAAAAAAATATGATACGAATACAGGCCGAAAACCCAAACGAACTCATAGAGCATATTACCAAACGCTTATTGAAGATTTATCACTACTCACATCAACAGAAGCAGCAAAATTTCTGAATATCTCATCACAGAAGCTCGCCATATTGATCAAAAAAAATTACATCAAACTAGAAAGAAATCCAGAGTTGCCAGTAAGCAAAAAATACATAAGGCTTTCACAACTCCGAACATACAGAATCCGTTATCTAAACAATCCGTACCTAATGTCTTTCAATAAAGCGAGCAATAGTTTGAATGAGAGTACGACACGCTTTTATTACAACTGGATAAAGTCTCGTCGGCTCAAAGTCATTAAAGATGGCCTGGGCAATGAGTATGTGGATTTTAAACAGTTAGTTAAGATCAAGAAATTTAAGGAGAAGGCACTCTCAGGCGCTGATGCAGCTGAGCTCTTAGGTGTAGAAAAGTACGTAATAAATAACCTAAGAAAACAAAGTAAACTAAGACCAATATCTGGCCCTGGGATAGATGATTTCAAAAACTACTTTTACAAAAGACAAGACATCGAAACGCTGTCACATGAAAATTGGTGGTAATCAGTAAGTGTCAGCGACAGTGTTGATTACAGTCTCTAGTCACAGATTAGAATCATTTCAAACCTGCCAACCACAGCGACGTACGATGATCAAGCAAATCTGTTTTGTATGAGAAACATATTTATGCCTTCGTTAAATGATTGCATAGCTTTTCATAATCCTTTCGGGTAAATCACCTTTCATCAGTCGACACGTCAAACTTAAATGAAACGTCGGCTTTTTCCCAAGCATTTAGCTTATCAAACACTTTTTGGGCCAATGGATGCAGCTTACCTGGCTCATCAAGGAATCCATAAACTGAACCAGAGCTAGTTATACCCCTTTTGGTATTCTCATTATATTCGAGTACCTGGCTACTGATTCGATAATGTTCATCGTACACGCTGTAACCAAGAAATTTCTCTATTGTTTGAATAGCCACCGATTCCTTAGACACTCATCAGCCGTTTATGAAACGGCGTCAGCTCTTCAGCCCAGCTCAGCCCCTCCAATCCAACATCAATGTCGCCCGCCAGGATAATCAAATCCGAATCCAGTTTAGGTATAGAAAAACAGCCGCGTGTCTCAATATGAATGTCTGAATACAGATGGAATTTCATCTTGTGTTCTCATCTGAGGGAGCTGTCGACATCAGTCGCCCAAATCCGAACGTGTGTGCTCGTTACAACGCGCTGTGTAGAAGCCACCAATGATTAGACGCTCGCCATACGCGCCACAAATTTCACAGATGTGAAATGACTTTGTTTGAGCTTCTTCGATCATCGCGTAGATTTCTTTATTACCGTTTTCCATGTAATAACGAAGCCCGCCAAACTTCTGTTTGACCTGACAGACCATGGGAAGCTTACTCTCTTCAACGCCTTCACTTTTAAGCTCTACCGCGATTCGCTCAATAGCTTCCGAGAGCAGTAAAATCATCTCAAACCATCCCGAGCTACACTCAAAGCCAAAGTGCATGACAATTCGGTTAGGGCCAGGTAAGGCGCCTCGATAGATGATGGGACAGCGCTTCATGAGTCGATCAGATAAATCATTTCTCATGACTGGACTACTTCGAATTTGAGTGAGACCTCAACTTCATCCCACGCATTCAGTTTGTCGAAGACCGCTTGAGCCGAGGGATGGAGCTTTCCGGGGGCATCGATGAACTCATAAACTGAGCCTGATTCGGTCAGGCCTCGTTTGTTTTCGGCATCATACTCAACTATCTGGCTACTGATTCTGTATGTATAGTCAGTAAGACAATAACCCAGAAATTTCTCTATCGTTTTGCCTTTATGGATAATCACGATAATGTTCCATTCAGAAATGGTTACGTGAGCTGGTGGTACTGGAAAAATCATAGTTTCCTCCATTTGAAATAAACTAATTACCCAGTTGAAAATCTGATAAACGTGACGTTGTGTTTCTTGATGTATTCATGAGGTTATTCGTCTTCGTCATCGGCTTCGTTGTAGGGCACGCCTGGAATTCGGTGCATCTCACAACAAGTCGTTAGAAACCGTCCATACGCCACCATCAGCTTTCCTTCAGCACCACATTCCTCGCAAATACGCATTGAGTCCTCTTCGGCTTGACCAATCAGCTCATCCATCTTGTCTGTGCTGACAGTTAAATAGAAACGCAGGCCGCCATACTTTTCTTTCACTTGCGTAACCATGGGCAGGTAGTCAGGCTCTACTCCTTCATCTCGTAATTTTTCTGTTAACTGTTCAATCTGAACGGATAAAGTCAGTATCAGGTCATACCAGCCAGAACCGCATTCAAATCCGAAGCACATTAAATTTTTATCTGGGCCTTGGTGCCTTCCTCTGTAAATGAGCGGGCATTGCTGATAAATGTTTTCTGCTAGTTCTTGACGCATGGCCTAGCTCTCGTACTTCAGTCGAAGACGTATACCAGGGTGCTTATTGAAGTCATCGAGAAAGCGCTTGGCAACCGGGTGTAGCTTTCCTGGTCTGTCTAAAAAGATGTAGGACGAACCGGATCGTGTCTTACCAGTGTTTGACACAGGGTCATACTCAACGACATCTGAGCTAAACCTGAAGTGCTTTATTTCATAGCAATAGCCAATGAATCTTTCGACCACATGCCCTTCGTATTCAATTACCACGATATTCCAGTCACTCATCGTGACTGAACCTGGAGGAATTGGCTTAACCATGTTCGCCCCCTTTTCTCAATTGCTAATGTCTCTGCTCCGAAGTTGAGAAGGCAGCGTAGGTAGTTCTTTGCTGTTTGTGATAATGTCATTTCTCATGCTCCTTTTCGTAACGTTTAGGAGCATTCAAACACAAAGGCACTTGCTTTATACAATCAAATTGTTATAGTAAACCACATAATTATCAATAGGTTAAAGTGTATTACGTACATAATACACAAAGAGAGAACTAAGACTTCAACGATGATTATCTTCACCCTACTTAGCAATTTACATCGACATGACACACATCACTCTCGCTCTAGATCTCGAAGGCGTCTTGATTACAAACGCCATAAGCCAGCTCCCCCGGCCGGGCTTAAAATCATTCTTGGAGCAATCCGAGACACTCTTCGACAGGAGCAATATGTGTATCTTCACGACCGTGAATGAAATGCGCTTCAGAACGATTGCAGACCGTTTAGTTGCGGACGGTTATGCACCTGATTGGTTTGCAACAATCCGGTATATTGACTGGGTGGGTGAACACAAAGACTTGCGTTTCGTCAGAGAAGACATCGATAAGGTCATAATCGTGGATGACTATCCACCGTATATCAAACAGACACAAAGGCACCGGCTGGTTCAAGTCAAACAGTATTTAGAACCATACACACATGCAGATCCTGATATGAAAGATAGAGAGCTTGACCAAGTTATTGAGAAGTTAAAGACGGTTATTTCAGGCTGAGTAATCGTCTTGCTTATATGATTTAGCCAACTCTTCTGGCGTTGCTGAGAATACTTTATCGGAAGCATGTTTGACCGACTCAGATGTATAATATCGATACATCTCTTGGAAGTCTGCATGATCCTTTGCCTGCTTCTCCCGAATTTTATCGTTTTCGTCACACATAGCCAGGTCACTCATATAAAGACCAATTACATCTTGAAGATCAGGCTTCAAAACCAACACCTCAAACTCCTTAATTAGCTTAAGTGTACAATTTTATTTTCACCGCATGCATTGGTTTGTGACGAATGTATTGCTATTACCTTGAATCTTGCTGATTCTCTCGGCACGTATACATTCCCAGGACGATACTGGGTACATTTTGTTCCAAGACTGCATCAATTGCTTCTGACTTGTGCTCATTTTGTATCTGGAGTAACGCTGCTCCATGTACAAATAGGTTCTGGCTATTTGCCCTCTGCTTTCAGTAGGTGGTTCAACTTTCCTGTTTTCAACCTTCATCGAACATGAACCAAAATCAATCTCAGCTTCTGTAAGCATGTTGAAGTTATAATTGCTTCGCATGGCATTCACTGCCCCAATAGCTGGGTAAAGGTTGTAGAGGTCACTCTGCATGAAGCGATATTCTTTATTGACCTTACTGGCACAGTTTCGGCCTTTAAACGTTTTGCCTTTTGAGTCAACGCAATCAGAGTGCCCATCTCGCCACTCTGAAAATGTTCTACCAAAATTTTCAGCAGGAACAACGTGTTCCCACTCCACTCTGTTAGTTCGCTTTCGATATTTATCCGTATGGAAGCCAGTAGGTGGTGTTATGTTTTTCTTGACATCAAATTTACCTCCACAGTACAGGGTTTCTCTGTGATCGAAATACACCTTATTCATCATCAGCTTTTTGGCTTTGCTGAATGAGTCTGTTGGCTCCGCTACTACTGTGAATGGCAGTAATAATGCCGCCAATAAGAAAACTGCTTTAAGTCCTTTCACCTTCATTCCTAACTACATTTCAAATTGGTTCATTCTAGAACGTTCGCCTTTTTGCACTATACGAGGCCAACGGCTATGTATCTGGGCATCTTCAAGCTCTGGCTCAATCGTCACAACATAGATACGTTTTTCATTACCTTCTCTCGCTATCAGCCCCTGAATATATTGTCCTTTCTGCAGGTCATACCAGTGACTTACACCTTCCAAATCTTTTTCCATAAAACTCAGCACGGGTATTTTTATGGGTTTAGGGAAGTACTTGTCCCACCTCCCTGAATAGATAGAATCTAGCCTTGCCCATCCTGTCATGGGTAGTTTGCCCGGTTGTTTCTGCCTTCTTCCCCAGGCAATCAATTGCACTTTACCATCTGCCATCAGCACTGGCAGGACTGCCTTCGGGTTCGGATAAAAAACCCGAAGTACATCATCACCATGTTTAAAGTACACGCCACCGCACATCAAATAGTCTTCCGATGTCCGGTTGGTTTCCAAGCTGGTGCGATAACATTAGGCATTTCACTTCTGCCAATGACACGCGTAGGCGCTACGGTAAACTCACCGTAACGCTCGTTGATGTTATCCAGTGCCTGGTTTAACGAGTCACGCTTCTGCTTGGCGTCATTATCAATGAATAAGTCCTGCTGCTTACCATGCTCGGGGGAAAGCGCTGTTACCTGGACTTGGCGACATTCCTGACCAAAATAGTACGTCTCAACAAAGTCCATACAGAGTTTATATATTGTGCCACCATCATCAGTACTGTTTTGTAACTTCGCCTTGGCTGATAGCCACCCCTGTTCTGTCTTAACACCAATGAAAAAGCTATCTGACTGAAACTGATGCCTTCTCAGCCTCACGCCAACTTTCTCAGACATGTGCTGGAAATAGGTCAACAAGACATCTTTCTCTCTGGTACCTGGTGGCATCACTTTACCGTGACCTATCGATTTTGGGTCTTTGACTTCTGTGATGACAGGTTCCGGATCTTTACCCTGAGCCATAAGCCATATGCGTCTTCCCGGGTTGCCAAACCGTTTAGCAATAAGGCTCATAGGCACCTTTTTCATGTCACCGCATTTGTAGATCCCATATTGAGCAAGAAATCTGGCTATGCCTTTATTGATACCACTCAATTCGGTGACATCTTCATTAGCTAAGCGAGCTTCAGCATGCCAGGGCTCTATGATGGTTAAGCCATCAGGTTTATTCAGTTTGGCTGCAAATTTAGCGGTCGTCTTATCACCACTGAGGCCTACACTACATGTAAGCCCTGATACTTCACTTATGATGTCTTTAATCAGGCGTCCAACATGTTCAGCTCCCTGATAAATCGACTGGCAATCAGTTAAATCGAGAAAAGCCTCATCAACGGAGTACACCTCAATGGTCGGGGCAATATCGTATAGAGCTGCCATGATCGATGATGAGACAGCTGCATAACGGTCGGGTCTGCTTGGAGCTTGGATGATGTCTGGGCAAAGTTGTCTTGCCTCTTTCAGCCGCATTCCTGTTTTAACACCATGACTGCGTGCTTCGTAGGAAGCCGTGATAATGGTGCTACCCAACTTCCCATTGGTCACACCCACAGGCCTGTTTCGCCAGTATGGATAATCCTGCTGCTCTATCTGTGCGAAAAAGCAGTTCATATCCACTAGGGCGATCATTCGTGCCCATTGCTGGATTTTGTGGTGTGCGGGCATGAATTAGAAGTAGCTCCACTACGTTGGCTAAAAATACTTTCTCTACTGAGAAAATATAGAGAACATAGGCATCAAGATCAAGTCACGTACTTCGTTTGACTCAGTCACTGACTGTGAGTATGTAAGTAGAAGAATGGAGTACCAATTCAAGACAAGTTATGGCGGGCTGATCTTTTATGTGTAATACGTGGGCCATATCCGAATATATGTTTTATTTTTGCAAAATGAACATAAATTAAAGGCTCAGACCGCATTAGCCGTTGTCAACTATGCCTATACAAACTGATAGAATTGTAATTTTCATGTCAGCTCTTTGACAGGTGCACCTGGTAGTATAATTTGACTTCATAAGTGTCCTAACCCAGGTAATGAAATGCCTATAACCAAAACTCTGATGTGTTTATTGCTGTGCGCTCCTATGAGCAGCCACGCTCACAACCAAACACCTCCGAAGACACAATCTTCATCGGCTGATGTCTGTGCAAAGTACATTGAAGCCATTGATGGCTTAGAAAAGACAGATCCATTATTCATAGCTCTCAACCAGAAATGTGCCGACACCACTCAACAAGAGTCGGCAACCTCTACACATCAAGGAATTAATCACGATAACCATTCCACAAGTCACTCACACTAGTGAACTATATTCTTGATTGAAATTCACTCATACACCCACATTTCACAAGCACCAGAGAGGAGATTATGGATAGAACAAGCCATTACGAAAAAAATAGTCTTTCTTTAACCGGTACGATCGCCTTGGGCACCGGCGTAATGATCGGTGCAGGGATCTTTTCACTAACCGGTCAAATGGCAGAGCTTGCCGGTTCAGCTTTTCCATTTGCTTTCCTAGCTGCCGCCATCGTCGTTAGCTTCAGTGCCTATTCCTACATAAAAATATCGAATAAATACCCATCAGCAGGTGGTATTGGTATGTACCTTCACAAGATGTATGGGCACTCCCTAACCACTGCTTTTCATGCACTTCTTATGTATGTATCGATGGTTATAGCACAGAGCTTTTTGGCGCGAACCTTCGGTAGTTACACGCTTCAACTCTTTGAGATAGACGTTAATACGATGTGGTCGACTATTCTGGCTGTCTCTCTCTTATTGGCTGTGTTTCTGATTAATCTCACCAGCAACAAATATATCCAAGGCACAGCATTCTTCCTTGGTGTCATTAAATTAGTGGGTATTTTGCTTTTTGGGCTTGTTGGTATTTATTTAATGATAATTTCAGGCAACAACATGGCTGCTGAAGTTACCCCCAGTCCAGCGAACAATGACTGGATCGCTTTCATTGCTGCAACAGCTCTAGGTGTCCTAGCTTTCAAAGGGTTCACAACGATTACCAACAGTGGCTCTGAAGTCAGTGAGCCACGAAAAAACATTAGCCGCGCAATCATCATTTCTATTGCACTGTGTATCCTGATCTACGCATTAGTCGGTTGGTCAGTAGCAGGCAACCTGTCTATTAATGAAATCATTGAGGCGAAAGACTATTCGCTCGCAGCAGCAGCAAAACCAGCTGCTGGCAATGCTGGCATTTGGTTCACTGTCCTGCTAGCCGTTATTGCCACAGCAGGCGGTCTTATGGCCAGTGTTTTTGCAGTATCACGGATGTTAGCGATGCTTACAGAAATGAAGCTGGTACCGCATAGTCACTTTGGAATGCCTGGCAGCATTCAAAAACACACTCTTGTTTATACCATTGTACTCGGGCTCCTCCTGACTACCCTTTTCGACCTGAGCCGGATAGCTTCTTTGGGCATTATTCTGTATTTGGTTATGGACACGGCTATTCACTGGGGTGTCATCAGGCATTTGCGTAATGACATTAATGCAAATGTGCTCATTCCAGGTATTGCGATCCTGCTTAATCTAACGCTATTGGTTGGCTTTTCTTTAGCCAAATGGCAGGCCGATCCTATGATCTTGTTTATCGCGGTCGGCATTATGTCTGTGATATGGGTGATGGAAAAAACCTTCCTAGTGTTTGCTGATACCAGTGCTGATAACCAAGAAAAAGAACATCACCATCATTAAACACCAGGAGAAACCATGTTTACACGCCTTGCAACCACACTGAAATGGCTGGTGTTCCTCGGGATACTGGGAGTCGCTGCTCTTCTTTTTTATATCTACTCGGGCTGGTATCAAATCGGTGCAGATGTCCCTCACCACAAAGTGACCTATTGGATGCTGGAAACACTGCGAGACAATTCAATAAAGGCAGCCTCAAGCACGGTTGAAATCCCTTCAGATATTGATAGTCCGGAAAGGCTATTACGAGGTGGCCCGGACTACAATGAAATGTGTGTCTCATGCCACTTAAGTCCGAACCTCAGTAAAACGGACTTCAGCATTGGGCTCTACCCCTCACCGCCGAACTTAACTGACTCTTTAGTTGACTACCGTTCCCAAGCAGAGCGTAGACAAGCCCATTTCTGGGTCATTAAACATGGTATTAAAGGGTCTGCCATGCCGTCTTGGGCGCCGGGTCACGATGATGAACGTATCTGGGATATGGTTGCTTTCATTGAGCGCTTACCCGAGCTGTCTGTGGAACAATATCAGATCATTACTCAAAGAGCCTCAGGCTCATCAAATCATCATCATTAAAACAGACACTATCTAGTTTTTGTGATCTACTTAATTTATACCTCTCTCTATTCTCAAATTAGAGGAAGACTATAATTGGCACTCCCATTCTCTAAACCAGAATTGGGTAAAATATTATTACTGTTAATAACAACCTCTAAGGTGGTTAAGTCAAGATAAAGGCAACCATTTATTTAATGGCAGTAATTTCATAACCTTTTTCAACTTTGACCAGTTCGAACCGAATTACATCCCCCACTTTAAGCTGGGCAAATAGCTCTTCACTTTTGATTAAAAACCCCATCGTCATAGCCGGCCAACTCAAACTAGCTATAGGCTCATGCGCAATAGTCACCTTCCTGTTTTCTTCATCAACCTTTGTGATTGTGCCTGTGGCCGAATGGATAGCACGTTGAACTGATTCTTGCTCCGCAGGATGCATATTCTCATGATCCACCTTTTCTCCAGCTAAAAGTGGTGCTGACGAAAATGACAATAGAACTGAGAAAGAACAACACAATATTTTTTTCATTTTTAAATTCTCTATTAGAGTAAAATTAAACCTGCTCCAAAGCGTATTAGCTGAACTGGAGAGGTACTTCATCATTCGCTTTTACTTTGCGAGTGAATGGGGTCTTTTTTCATCTGATGCGGTTTTCGTATCAGCAAATAAATCACGGGTATCACCAACATTGATAAAACTGGTGCCGTCACCATACCCCCAACCATCGGGGCGGCGATTCTCTGCATAACCTCACTGCCCGTCCCGCTTCCAAACATGATTGGCAGTAACCCAGCCAAGATGACCGTCGCTGTCATCGCTTTTGGACGAACTCTGAGTACAGCGCCTTCTCTAATCGCCTCATGCAGTGCCTCCTCAGATTGATGACCTTTCTCCACTCTTTTTAGCCACGCTTGCTTGAGGTATAGCAGCATGATCACACCAAACTCTGCTGCTACGCCCGCAAGGGCGATAAACCCAACGACACTGGCCACAGATAAGTTATGTCCCAGAAGGTAGAGCAGCCAAATTCCACCAACCAGAGAAAATGGCAGTGTCAGCATTAACAGCAAGGCTTCTGAAAAACGGTTAAAGGTGAGATAGAGAAGGATAAATATGATCAATAGCGTGAATGGAACGACCAGCTTCAGCTTTTCACTGGCACGCTCAAGGTATTCAAACTGTCCAGACCAGGTGATTGAGTAGCCGGTAGGCAACTCGACATTATTGGCAACGACTTGCTGCATATCGGCCACAGCTGAGCCCAGATCGCGATCTCGAATATCAACATAGACAAACCCCGCTAAACGCGCGTTTTCACTTCGAACCATCGGGGGGCCATCACTGATACCAATGTTTGCAACATCCGACAGAAGCAGTTGCTGGCCACGTATGGTCACTATGGGTAACGTTCGTACCGCGTCCAGAGAATCTCTGATCTCTCTTGGGTATCTAACATTTATTGGAAAGCGCTCAAGCCCCTCTACAGTTTCACCAATATTCATCCCACCTATTGCAGAACGAATTATCAATTGCACATCATCAATATTTAAGCCATAACGAGCAGCTGCATCTCGTTTAATATCAATATCCACATAACGTCCACCCGTAAGACGTTCAGCAAAAACACTGGTGACGCCCGAAACATCCTTAAGTACTTTTTCAATTTGGCCGGCAACACTATCAATCACGGTCAAGTCTTCACCCAGTACCTTTATCCCCACCGGACTTTTAATACCGGTTGCCAGCATATCTAGGCGGTTACGAATTGGGGGTACCCAGATGTTGGTTAGTCCCGGTACTTTTACTGTTTTATCTAACTCTGCTATCAATTTTTCACGGGTCATTCCGGGACGCCATTCTTCGCGTGGCTTGAATTGTATGGCTGTCTCAAACATGACTAACGGTGCTGGATCAGTCGCGGTATCAGCACGCCCCGCTTTTCCGTAAACCGTATCCACCTCAGGTACACTTTTAATCAGACGATTGGTCTGTTGCAGTAACTCAGCAACTTTACCCGCCGACAAGCTGGGTAAAGCACTTGGCATATAAAGCAAATCACCTTCATCCAATGGCGGCATAAACTCGCTGCCAATATGCTGTAGAGGCCATAAACTACTGAGCAAGACACTGCCCGCCACAACTAAGGTCATTTTTGGAAATCGCAGCACAGCTTCCAGTATCGGGCGATAGAGAGCAATCAATAGACGGTTGAGCGGATTGGCCTGTTCACTGGGCACCTTGCCTCGGATAAGGTAGCCCATTAATACCGGTATCAATGTCACCGCAAGCCCTGCAGCAGCTGCCATCGCATAAGTTTTGGTAAAAGCAAGAGGAGAAAAAAGACGTCCTTCCTGTGCTTCCAAGGTAAAAATTGGAATGAAAGACAGGGTAATAATGAGCAGTGAGAAGAACAATGCGGGCCCGACTTCAACCGCTGACTCGCCAATTACCTTCCAATGATGCTCGCCAGCCAGTTTGATACCGGGATTTTTTTCATGCCAACGCTCGATATGCTTATGGGCATTTTCAATCATAACGACGGCGGCATCAACCATCGCGCCCACAGCTATCGCTATTCCTCCGAGAGACATGATGTTAGCGTTTATGCCCTGCCAATGCATGACAATAAAAGCCATCAAAATACCTAATGGTAAAGACATTATTGCCACTAGTGCAGATCGCATGTGGAATAGGAATATCAGGCATACCAATGCCACAACAATAAATTCTTCAACCAGCTTCTCACTGAGATTTTGAACAGCTCGATTGATTAAGCCCGAGCGATCATAAACGGGGACGATTTCCACCCCTTCTGGCAAGCTTCGTTGCAAGATTTTTAGTTTTTCTTTGACGGCATTAATTGTTGTGAGGGCGTTCTTACCGGAACGCATTACAATAATGCCACCGACCGCTTCACCAACGCCATTTAACTCACTCACAGCCCGACGTATCTCAGGCCCGACTTGAATATCAGCAACATCACCGAGTGTCACAGACACACCCGGATCAGTGGTGCGTAGTGGTATTGAACGAAAGTCCTCAAGGGTCTGCAAATATCCACTGGCGCGGACCATATACTCCGCTTCACCCATCTCCAGCACCGCTCCGCCAGACTCCTGGTTACCGCCATTTATTGACTCGATCACCATTGATAGAGGAATACGGTATGCGGCTAATTTGTCGGGATCGACCACCACTTGATATTGCTTAACCATACCGCCCACTGTCGCCACTTCAGCGACATTAGCCACGGTTTTCAGCTCAAACTTAAGAAACCAATCCTGTAAGGCACGCAGCTGGGATATATCCTGTGTGCCGGATTTATCAACCAGAGCGTATTGATAAATCCAACCTACACCAGTCGCGTCGGGACCAATAGACGAAATGGCCGTTTCCGGCAGTCTGGATTGCGCTTGATTCAGATATTCGAGCACACGACTTCGAGCCCAGTACATATCTGTGCCTTCATCAAAAAGAACATAGACATAGCTGTCTCCGAAAAAAGACAGACCACGAACGTCTTTGGCCCCAGGTACCGACAACATCGTAGTGGTCAGTGGATAGGTGATCTGATCTTCAACTAACTGCGGCGCTTGTCCCGGCCAAGAGGTTTTGATAATTACCTGTACGTCTGAGAGATCGGGTAATGCATCAAGTGGAGTGCGTGATACGGATACGATGCCCCAGGCAATCAGCATGA
This sequence comes from uncultured Methylophaga sp., assembly GCF_947259025.1. Taxonomy (GTDB): domain Bacteria; phylum Pseudomonadota; class Gammaproteobacteria; order Nitrosococcales; family Methylophagaceae; genus Methylophaga. Next base: position 315,939 of record NZ_CAMYKO010000005.1, on the reverse strand, counting down.
GCGTAGCCAGCATCACTAAAAAGCGGTTTGAAATGGACCATCTAATCAATTTCGCTGTCATTGCGCACCTTCCATTTCATGCCCGGATGTTGAGGGGTAAATATCCACAATCAAAGGGGCAGAACCATTCTCTAAACGAAACTCAACCCCTATTTCTTCCCCCACAGAAAGCTCGTTACTCTGCAACTCCGGTGAAAGTTCAAAGTCCATTGTCATCCCAGGCCACTCCAAGCTCGGAATATCAGGGTGGGTTAACGTAAGCATTGCTCCATTGATTGCCTCAATTTTCGCCTGTGTATGATGTGTATTGCTCTCCATAGCAGGCATTTCATCCATTTGTCCTTCCATTTCGGTGGGATTGCTTAGCCTTGCTTCAACACCTCTTAAGCTGGCTTCTGAATCCACCAGGAATTGGCCTGAAGTTACAACGCGTTGTCCTTCATCAAGGCCCTCTTTGATTTCAGTTTTACCGCCCATTACACGACCAGGTGTGACCTCAACTGGACGAAAACCACCGTTTTCAGTTGTCACCATGACCAGTGTTCTTTTACCAGTCCTGATGAGCGACTCAGTTGGAATCATTAACGCATCGTTAATCTGCTTGCCTGCCAGATCCATGTTGACAAACATACCGGGTACTAAGTCGTTATCAGGGTTAGCCAGTACCATCCGTGCTTTCATCGTCCTTGTGGTAGGTTCAACTTCGGGCAGTAATCTCTGGATATGACCGTCAAAAGATTTTCCCGGAAAAGCTGGGCTCGTTGCCGTAATGGGATCACCTTGTTTGAGCAACTCAACTTGGCTTTCTGGTATCTCTGCATTAGCCCAAACAGAATCAAGCGTATTAATACGCATCAGCGTTAAACCTGGTGAGACAGACATGCCTTCTCGTGAGACTAATTCAGTCACCACGCCATCAATGGGTGAGGTGATCGTCAGCTGCGTATGTAATCTTTCTGTTTGCTCAACCTGTCGAATCTGGGCTTCGCTCATTCCCGCCTGGCGCATCCGAGAAAATGCGGCTTCAACCAGATCGTCAAGACCTTCGCCTCGCATCTTTTTGAGGGCCAAGAACTCTTCCTGAATGGCTACCCACTCTGGTACGTATATAGCTAATAATGGCTGTCCTTTCTCGACCTGATCTAATGTTGCTCGCACATAAAGTTTTTCTACATACCCCATTGCTCTTGCCTGAATATCAACTTCACCACGTTCATTCCAGGCAATTGTTCCTACAGCATTGACATGAGTGGCTATGCTTTCTTTCTTAGCCTCTGCGGTACGCATACCAATGTTTTGCTGTATCCGAGAGCTGATGCTAACGCCATTGTCATTACCGCTTTCATCACTAGCATGGCCCTTGTATGCCGGCACCAGCATCATATCCATGTAAGGTGATTTACCCGGGGTTTCGAATTTATTGCCAGGCACCATGGGGTCTTGGTAAAAAAGGATTTCACTACCTGTAACCGGGTCGACATCACCTGACTTCAGTCCTGCCTCCATATGCCGGCGTGTGGCGGCTTCACCTTCAGCGATACTCCACGTTGAGGGATCTTCGGTCAATTTGACACTGCCGCTGTCAGACACCGGCGTGGACATCGACATGCCTTCTTTCATACCCCAGTTATAACCTGCTACTACGGCAACAAGCCCAACCACGATGATGAGTAGAAATAAAATGATGTATGTTCTGTTCATTCTTTTGGCTCCAAAATATTGGATGGCGGTGTTGATTCAACATCAGCGTGATTCAACTCCGTGCTGGGTAAGGTTAAATATTCAAGTTCGGCCCACAGTGCAGCGGTATCCATTTCAATCCTTAGGTTTTCAACACGGGTGGCGATTTCCATTCTTCTTGCTTCAAGCACGTCGGCCAATTCCCCACTGCCGCCACGGTATTCACTGACTGCTGCTTGAGTGCGTTGGTTGGCGAGAGGTATCAACTCATTTTCATAATCACGAAGCCTTTGCAAATTACTCTGCCAGGTGGTTAGCCATCGTTCTGTTTCGGCAATGTGTTCCCGTGTCATTTCTTCACGCTCTAAGCGAATCTGTTCAGCTTTGGCCAGATTCGCGGCAACAACACGGTCTTGTCGGTTATCCTGATTCCATTGAAGAGGGACGCTGACACCGATAGAGATCATGTCTGAGAAGTTTGAACCTCGGTCGCTGTACATGACTGACCATGTCCAGTCAGCATGTTTCTCCTGACGTGCCGCCTTAGCCTGAGCTTTGGCAACGTCTTCCTCAGCCATCATCAAGGCAATATCAGGATGCTCGTTAACCAGATGGTGCAGGTGCTGCCTGTCAAAAGCAGACTGGCTAATGTCGGGCGCCTTGTCCAAAACCACCTGCGTTGTATCGCCAACCCACCTTGCTAGGGTTGTTTTTGCATTATCTAAATCAGCGCTTATCTGGTGAATGCGGTCTTGGATTTCGGCGACAGCAGTTCTGGCTAGGAAAATATCCGATTGAGTGCCGCGCCCACCTCGATAAGCAGCTTCAGCCGCTTTAACTTGTAAAGTTGCTTCATGTTTCTGGCTAGCCAATAACGCCCCTATCTCCTGTAGGTAGTAACTGGCAAGCCAAGCTTGTGATGTGTTCTTGAGTATTTCAGTGAGTGAGAGTGATTTCGCCGTCTGTGCTTTGTCGATTTTCCGCTCAAATACCTGCTGGCGGGCGCGACGCTTTGCCTCACTGGTAAACGTCTGGGATATACCAATGCTCCGCATGGTCATGAAGTCTTGGTTAAGGCTATAAGCCATTGAACCATTGAGGGGCATGTTATCAACTGATAACTGCAACATCGGGTCGGGGAGTTGTGAGGCTTCGACAGCAAGCTCTCTGGATGCTTGAGCTGATGCATCTTTAGCAAGTAGTGAGTAAGAACGTTCCTCTGCAATATGCAATGCATCTTGCAGGCTCAGAAGAACGGTCTCCTCTTGCTGTTTTGCCATAACTGCTGGTGTCAGGCACGCGAGAAGCAAAGCAAAACAACAAGGCCACAGTCGCCGCAATACAGGCGAATTCTTGCTGACAACATCAGCAACAGATAGGACTGTTGACATTAACTAAATCCAATTCAATTATTGGCGTTGTATAAGTAGCAACGCAGATGCTTCACGCCCAATATGAGCAGGGCTTGAAACGCTATTAGAATGAATTAGTTAAACGTCGGGGGACGCCAGAGGTCGCTAGGAGATGAATCAGGAACTAGCTCAATTGAGGCAGGTTCTGAGCTTTTGGAGAGTGGAGCGGTGTTCCAAGATGGTGATGAGGATATTACAACCAGAGGAGAAGCGGAGAAACCACAGCTCTGCCCGGATTTACATACTTCTCCCGTTGCCCTAGCAAAATCGACATCGTTACAACAATCATCCATGTTGGTGTGTTCAACATTTGACGTCTCGACTTGCTGCTGCATTGGGCAGTCTGTATCAAAGTTATACGCATAGCCAACACTGGCAAAAGCCAACGAAAAGCAAAGAAATAGTATTTTCACTATACGCATAAACCTATCTTATCAACTTACTTGTTTCTTGTGCAAAGCCAATTCACTTATTTGTACTAATACTGTCTTCTTGACCATGGCTAGTTTGCAAAAAATCCCTACAAGTCTCTTTATTGAGTTCAAACTCTATCGTGGTGTGTGACAAGTGGTAGTTAGCTAAAACACTCGCAACCGTCTTTTTTAGATCAACATAGTCATCCACATATATGGACTCTGACTCTAGCGTTAGATGCGCCGTAAGCACATGGTGTTCACCATCAAGTGACCAAAGATGTAAGTGGTGAACTTCTTTAACCTCCTGAATATCGCTCAGGATCTGCTTTATTTCATCATGCAAAGCTTTGTCAGGCACGGCTTGAAAAAACAACTTACCCGTTTCCCAAAGGTTTCGTATCACATTCGTTAAAATAAATAAGGTGAAAGCAATCGACAGTAACGGATCCAGAATTGGCCAATCTGCGAATTGAAGGATTATTGATAACACCAATATCGCTAACCAACCTAAAACATCTTCAAGTAAGTGCCAATTCAATACCCTTTCATTTAACGATACGCCCTTGCTGAGTCGGTACGCAGCAAAGCCGTTCACTGTCACCCCCAGAATAGCGAGAGCCATCATGCCATTGGCAATAGGCATTACCGGTTCAGACAAGCGCTGCAAGGCCTCATTTAGCACCCAGACAGAACCGACAATAAGTACCAAGCTATTGATTAAGGCACCAAATAAAGATAAGCGTCTGTAACCATACGTAAAGACACTATCAGCCTGTTTTTCACCTGCACGGTTTAGTAACCAAGCAGAGCCAATAGATAGGCTGTCGCCGAGATCATGGATAGCATCAGCCATTATGGCTGTACTGTTAGTCAGCCAACCTCCAATAAACTCAAGTATTGTGAACCCTACATTGAGAAAAAAAGCAGTTTTAATTCTGCTATCACGGGTGTTACGGGAGTGTGCGTGTGTATGCATCGCTGAATCCATTGCAAGTTAGTATCGAATTGGCGGCCATAAGGCCGCCAAAGATCTATTTAGTCTTTTCGCGTCCATGAACGATTCGATACAAGGCAGGCAAGACCAGTAGCGTCAGCAGTGTTGATGACATAATGCCGCCAATCACCACTGTGGCAAGCGGGCGCTGTACCTCAGCGCCAGTACCAGTATTGAGTGCCATCGGCACAAACCCTAAGCTTGCTACCAATGCAGTCATCAACACTGGGCGTAGTCTTGTCATTGCACCTTCAATGATCGCCTTATGTAAATCTCGATGGCTATGCCAGTAGTCTCGAATAAATGCCAGCATGACCAAGCCATTCAAAACGGCAATACCTGAAAGTGCAATAAAGCCAACACCTGCTGATATGGAGAGTGGCATATCTCGAAGCCATAGTGATAAAACACCACCGGTTAGGGCTAATGGAACACCGGTAAAGATAATCACAGCATCACGGAGTGACCCCAGTACTGTGACCAGCAGCCCTAAAATGATGAACAGGGTCACGGGGACTACGATGGATAGACGCTGACTCGCTGATTCCAATTGTTCGTATGTTCCACCATACTCAATCCAGTAGCCAGGCGGCAGAGTTACGGATTCCTCAATACGCTTTTGGGCTTCAGCAACAAACGACCCTAAGTCACGCCCTCTCACGTTACTCGTCACGACAACACGACGTTTGGCATTCTCGCGAGATATTTGACTTGGCGCCTGAGTCAGCTCAACTTTGGCAACCTCAGAAAGAGGGACATAGTCACCACTCGGAAGCCCCACGGGAAGGACAGATAACGCATTCAGATCCTCACGAATCTCATCTGGCAAACGAACCATGAGTTGGAAACGGCGATCACCATCGTAAATCAATCCGGCTGAACTACCTCCGACTGCTGTTGAGACCAGTTCCTGAATATCATCAACATTAAGACCATAGCGAGACATAGCCATGCGCTTGGGCTCAACAGTTAACATAGGCATATCATCGACTTGTTCAAGTCGAGCATCTGCAGCTCCAGGTATTGTCTGAACCACAGCAAGTACAGCTTCTGCACTTTGCTTAATCGCCTCTAAATCATCACCAAACACCTTAATCCCTAAGTCCGCACGAACACCAGAAATCAGCTCGTTAAACCGCATTTCAATGGGTTGTGTGAACTCATAGTTGTTCCCAGGTAATTCCTTAACTGCTTCCTCAATTTGTTCAAGCAGTTCTTCTTTGGACAGCTCTGGTCTTGGCCACTCGTGCCTTGGTTTTAGAATGAGGAAAGTGTCTGCCACATTCGGCGGCATCGGGTCGGTCGCAACTTCAGGTGTACCGAGTTTTGCAAAGACCTTATCTACCTGAGGGAAGCTTTTTAAACGCTGCTCCAACTGCTCTTGCATTTTGATGGATTGCTCAAGGCTAGTACCGATGCTTCTGAGTGCATGTAAAGCCACATCACCCTCGTTAAGCTGGGGTATAAATTCTGAGCCCATTTTACTGGCCAGATTGACGGATAAGCCTACAAGAATGGCTGTAACCAGAATCACTACCCAGCGTAACTTAAGACTGAGTAAGAGCAACGGTCTATAGAGCCATTTTGCTCCACTGATTATGATATTTTCTTTTTCTCTGATTTTGCCACGCATGAATATCGCTATAGCAGCAGGGACTATTGTGAGAGTAAAAAGCATGGCTGAAACCAATGCGATGATGACTGTGGCAGCCATAGGCTCAAACATTTTCCCTTCAACACCCGTCAAACTGAATAAAGGGATATAAACCACGGTGATTATGGTTACGCCGAATAAACTCGGCCGTATGACTTCGTTTGTGGCATCGTAAACAACCTGTAAACGCTCCTTCAATGGCAGTACGTTACCTACATCTCGTTGAGCTATGGAGAGTCTTCGTATTGAGTTTTCTACAATAATGACTGCGCCGTCGACTATTAACCCAAAGTCCAGCGCACCCAGGCTCATCAGATTTGCAGAAATACCTGCTCGAACCATACCACTGATGGTTGCAAGCATAGCCAGAGGAATTACGGCCGCCGTAATCAGGGCTGCACGAATATTACCTAAGAGTAAGAATAAAACCACGATTACCAGTAAAGCCCCTTCAAGCAGGTTCTTTTGCACTGTTGCAATCGCCTTATCGACGAGCGTTGTTCGTTCGTAGACCGCTTCTGCAATGACCCCATCAGGCAGTGATGTCTGGATCGCTTTTAATTCTCTTGCAACCGTTGCAGCAACTTCACGTGAGTTTTCACCGACTAGCATCATAACCGTGCCAACAACGGTTTCGAGTCCGTCTCTTGTACCTGCACCACTGCGAAGAGGCTTACCAAGAATCACGTCAGCCAAGTCTTTTACTAACACGGGCCGATCATCAATATTCTTCACTACAACATGGCGAATATCTTCAATGGACTTGAGCTGTCCCGGTGAGCGTACGAGAATTTGTTCTCCATTACGCTCAATATAACCAGCACCACGATTATCATTGTTGCGCATCAAAGCAAGCTTTAATTCGCTCAGGCTGATTCCAAAATTTAACAATTTGACTGGGTCAGGCTGCACATGAAACTGCTTTTCATACCCGCCATTTGTGTTGACCTCTGTAATGCCGGGCACACGCTCTAAACGTGGTTTTATCACCCAGTCTTGGATCACACGCAGCTCAGTCGCATCATAGGCCGTGCCATCAGCCTGCTTAGCATCAGGTTCTGCAGTGACTGTATACATTAGAATTTCACCCAGCCCCGTTGCTATCGGTCCCATTTCTGGCTCAAGGCCATCGGGAAGTGAACCTTTTATGACAGCTAATCGGTTATTGATAAGGTTCCGGGCAAAGTACAGGTCCGTCCCCTCCTCAAAGACTACGGTGACTTGCGACAACCCGTAACGAGATATGGAGCGTGTATAGTCCAGGTTGGGTAAACCAGCAATCGCTCTTTCTACGGGGTATGTAATCCGTTGTTCCGCCTCTAAGGGCGAGTAACCTGGCGCCTTCGTATTAATCTGCACCTGAACATTCGTGATGTCGGGGACGGCATCAATGGGCAGTTTCTGATAACTCCAGACCCCGAGTCCGATGATTAAAAGGATCAGAGATAACATAAGGCCACGTCGCTCTATTGAGAGCCATAAAATATTATTTATCATGTTGAACTCCGTATTAGTGGGCGTGTGCCGCGCCTTCTTTTTCCAGATCAGCTTTAATCAAATAGCTGTTCTCTACGACGATTTCATCGTCAGGCTGGAGTCCTGTTAAAACTTCACTGAACACACCATCCGAAATACCTAACTCAAGCGGTTTTACGAGGTACTTGTTCCCATCCTTAACGAAGGCAACTTGGGCCCCCTCATAGCGTTGAATTGCGCTATTTGGAATTCTAATGCCAACGACCTTTTGATTAATAACGACGTCTGCCTCGACAAGCAGGCCCGGAAAAAAGGACCGTAGCGAGTTATCAATAGGTACACGCGCTATCTGATAAGGCGAATTATTGCTGCTGGGTAGAATTTGCTCGATTTTCGAACTGAATTGGGTGTTATCTGCTGAAAAATGAACAGACTGATCACGCTCTATGGCTGTTGCCTGTTGAGGGAAAACTCTGAGTTCAGCCCAAAGAGATCCTGTGTTAGTGATCGTGAAGAGGATTTGCTCCGCTGCCACCTCACCTGTATTGGCATCTTTTGCTGTGACGATACCGGCTATAGGCGCATAAATACTGTAATTTTGTAAGCTGTTATTTGACTCAACACTTGCTATAGCTTGCCCTTTTTTTACAGTATCACCCAAGTTAACGTTAACTCTCGTGAGTTTGCCGGGAAATCGTGCTCTTATGTGACTAATTTGCTCAGGAGAGACTACAGCCCTGCCATAGAGTTTTGTTGTTAAAGCAATTTCACCAGAAGAGACTTTGGCCGAAACCATTCCTTGTTGTCGCGCCATCTCATCATTAATCTCTACATGCGACTTCTCTTCCGCCCCATGATCGTGGCCATGTTCATCGCTATTTTCACTGTGGGCTTTCTCAGCATGGTCATGACCGGCTTCATTAGCATTCTCTGATAAATCCTCTGTCTCCTCATGTTCATGAGCTTCTTGCTCCGAGTGGGAATTTGATTCTGTTCTTTCTTGTCCATGATTTTCTTGAGCCATAACAGTAAGGCTGAACAAACAGAGAAAACCCACAAGGATTAACGCTCTGTGACTCACAGTAGGTGTGAAAAAATTTCTGTTAAACATATACTTCGTAAGGATCATAATTAGTTAGTCCATGTCTGCTAAGGGTTGTGCGGTCAGCTGTTCGATTTCAGCTTGGAACTGATGGGCTGCTGTGGCAGCCTCAATGACATCACGCTTCGCCTGAAGCATGTTCTCCCTGACAGTCAGTAAATCTAAATAGCTATATAGCCCACGTTGATAGCCGCTTCGGGTTTGTTTCAAACTTTCCATCAACTTAGGGATAATTACCTGTTGCAATTTATTAATACTTTCAACCGCCTGTTTTCGTCCCAGGTAGGCACGGTAAAGCTGAGAATGAAGCTGTAATAGGAGGTCTTGCCGCTGATAAGTTATTTCATTACGTGCAGCCAATGCCGCTTCAATATTGCCTTCAGCCCGCTGGCGGCTAAACAGAGGTATAGAAACTCCAGCCACGAATGCTGTTGCATCCAACCCTTCGTCTCGACGAATACCGACAGACCAGGTCAAATCGGCCACCTGTTCGGTTCTAGCAAGACGTACCTGAGCATCACGAACACGGGTTTCCGTAGCAAAAAATTCAATTTTCGGATTTTGTTGGACTTGTTCGAACAGCGTGTCAAATGGAACAGCAGAATCTAATTCGTAGAGTGAGCCCGACACTGACTTAAAGTCTGGCTGATAACTGCCCCATAGATTGACTAGTAGCATTTTATTGGTTTCTAACTGGCGTCGTTCAGCCGACAAAGTTAACTTTGCTTGTTCGACTGCAGCCTCAGCACGCCACATATCAGCTTTTGGAGCTACAGCCGAGTTAACCCGTTTCTTAACCTCAGTCAGGGTAGTTTGAGCTAATTCCAGTCCAACCTCTGCTAATTGAACACGTTCTTGGCTATTGAGCGTTAAAACATAACGTCGGGTTACCTCACCTAATAGGTCTAAGGCTTTTATTTGGCGTTCAACCCTGACAACTTCAGTCTGTTGCTCAACAAGGTCAACCCGAGACCGCCTCTTATCACCCAGCTCCAATACAGATGACAATGTGACACTGGTTTCGAGTGATTTGACACCACTAAGCTCCCCAGTCCCTGCCAAGTTTTCAATGTCAGCACCTACAACATAGGCGGGCCGGAGGTTAGCTGTTTTTTTCTGTCCTTCCAGCTTTTGCTCACGCAATGGGAAAACTTGCAAAGCTGGATGTTGTTCAAGCGTCTGCTGCATTGCCTGGCTTAAACTCAAACTAGTAGTTTGTTGCGAAGTTTCAGCCTGCACCACAGCGGGTATGAATGCAGCAATAAAGATCGTCAAACATACTCTTAGGGTGTGCATACATGAAGGCACACATACGGATTGTATATTCATGAGAAAAATCCCAGTTATCTGTTAATGCACGGACTCTAGTGAGCCCGGAGAGCGATAAACAGACTAGGATTTTGGAGGACGGAACATACTGACTGGGTGTTTAGCTATGGAAGTCAGTAATTGTATGGAGTAAAACTCGTCAGGAATGGGGTACACATCAATGTCATTAAAGTCTTGAATCGCAATGAAGTGAGTACAGTGGCAGTGCATGCAGTAAGCGCAGCCATCTGCACTCAACGATTCATGAGCGCTCTCATGCAACTCTTCATTCAGCTCTAGAACACTTGTGGTGATGTGCTGGTCTTGTGAAGGATCTGAAATCACATTATGGATGTCAGCCGCAACGATGCCTGACTGCATAGCAATCATGAAAATTAGCATGTTGATAAATGATTTAGCTGACATTACTGATTAATTGATGTGTTTGTTGATATTCAGAACAAATAAAGCATAGATAAGTTTCCTGCTTTATTCAAGGCAGTCCACTAAGAACCTGATGTGTACTTCTGTCGACTCATATCGGACATTAAGGTAATCCGCTTTATCGCGTCATCTAGTTCTAATTGATAATCAACCAAATACGGATTTGGGTTTCGTAGCATTGAGAGCAGAGTAAGTTACACAAAGCCCTAGTGCTCACTTTTCTCATGAAGAGAGGCAAGGATGCCACAGTCCTCAATCTCCCGACCATCTGCACAGCAAGACATCAATGATGTCAATTGTTTCTCCAGTGTCTGCAGTGAAGTTATTCGTGCCTGAACCTCGGCTATGTGTCCATTGATGAGAGTATTTATTACTTCACATGACTCATGCGGAGCACTCTTTAGTTTAAGGAGTGCGCGAATGTCTGTTAGTGAAAGCTCCAGCATTCGACAACGACGAATAAAAGACAATTGTTCAACATGAATATCCGTATAGGTTCGATAACCATTAGCCTGACGAGCAGGCATAGTTAGCAACCCTTGATATTCGTAAAAACGAATTGTCTGGGCGTCAAGACCTGATAGCTTAGTTATTTCGCCTATATGCATATTCACCTCTGTCACTAATTTCTCACTATTGACCTTATAGTAACTTGATAGTTTTTAATCTCTGTTGGTAACAATAATTAAGTGAGAAATACTCATGGAAAAATATGAACAGAACTCATGTGGTTGCAATGCGAATCAAAACATAAAGACTGAGATGTCAGATGTAGAAGTTAAGCTTGGCATATCGATGAGTATTTATTCCATTCCAAAAATGGATTGTCCATCAGAGGAGAGGCTAATCAAATTAGCTTTCAGTGATCTTGCACAAGTCCATGGACTCGCCTTCGACCTATCTCTGCGTCAACTAAAGGTCTTGCACGAAGGACCTAATGATCCTATCAGCGCCAAGCTCAACGGTTTGAAACTTGGAGCAACTCTTCAAGAAACGTTACCAGCAGATCCTGAGCTCATTAAAGACGGTAATGATAAGGCATCAGCACAAGAGTCAATTACCCTGTACTGGCTACTTGGCATAAATGCCATCCTGTTTCTGGTGGAGTTCTTTTCAGGTCTGGTAGCCCAATCAACAGGCCTGATTGGAGAGTCACTGGACAACTTTGCCGATGCCGCAGTGTATGGCCTGGCGCTTTATGCGATTGGGCATGGCGCAAAAATGCAATTACGTGCAGCGCACGTAGCGGGTCTGCTCCAGTTAGTTATGGCTTTTGGTCTAATTTCCGAAGTTGTTAGGCGCTTTATATTCGGAAGTGAGCCCGAATCGATGTTAATGATGCTCGTCGCATTCATCGCGTTAATTGCTAACACATCTTGTTTATTGCTTATATCAAGACACAGAGAAAGTGGTGCACATATGAAAGCAAGCTGGATATTCTCTGCAAATGATGTGCTCATTAATATGGGTGTCATCACTGCCGGAGCCTTGGTCATCTGGACAGGCTCGAATTATCCAGATTTGATTATTGGTAGTATCGCCGGTGTTCTCGTTTTGTATGGTGCTAAACGCATTCTATCAATCAGAATATAGTCTAGAGCCTATGGAGGGCTTGTTACCCTTGTGTAGAAGGTTGCAATGCTATGACGGCCATCCCAATTAGCGCAATACTGGCACCAGTAATATCCCAACGGCTCAAAGAAATGCCATCTACGAAATGAAGCCAGGCTAGTGCTACAGCGATGTACATACCTCCGTATGCTGCATAAGTGCGACCAGCTGCAGTCGGGTGCAGTGTCAATAACCATGCAAATACACCGAGAGAAATAGCAGCCGGTAGAAGGAGCCACAGCGGCTTGTCTTGTCTGATGATAAGCCACGGTAGATAACAGCCTACGATTTCTGCAATTGCAGTAACTGCAAACAATGCGGCTACTTTCACTAACTCCAAGGCTAATACTCCTGTGAGATTGCCATTTAATGGCAGCGCACCTTACACACATTGACACAACAATAGTGGGCTATAAATCATTGCCTATCTTGACATAGCTCTAAAATAACGCGCCGTGTAATCCTGATGCGTCTTAGGATTAACTATATAACAATAAGTATATGAACGTTTATATAGGTTTTATTAACTATATGCCTTTATTATCAATTATCTTATGGTCGTTATTTCCACATAGGCATCTGTTTTTTATATAGTTATAAAGCTTTATTACTATAGTCCCTACAAAGCCAGAATGAGTAATCATTCTGGCTTTTTTTTTGCTTAAAGAGATGAAAATTTATATTGAATGTCTTACCTGTTAATAACTGACTACTCAGAAGTAGACAACAGAATAGCGTTTGACCCAAAGTTTCGAGTTACTAAAGAGAACTTCCAGTCACTGCTGTTTATGACTCGGTTCAAACCCGAGGAACAAGAGCTCGCCAAGTGCCAAATCGAGAGAAAAGAAAATAACTGCAATCATCGCTTCATGAAAGGCTACTTAGTCCTTACTAAAAATGGAAAAGAAGCCCTGATTGGTGGTACCTGTGGCGATAAATATTTCCAGCTCAATGAACAGTACAACATCGATAAAAACTGGTTAGAACGAGAAATTGAAATTTCTAGCAGGATTGAGCAGATCACAAAAACGCTTGATCAAAAATATCTCTCTCACTTAAACAAGCTTAGTGAGCAGCTGAACATACAGCGTAGAGAAATTTTTCAGTTAAAAACTCTACTCCCAAGCTCTGTCAGAAAAGAACTACAAAACATGGAGAAGAGCAAAAATCCAAGTGTCTACATCGAAATACAATATTCCGAGATTAGCGATGATGGTAAGAGAGTTCAAAAATGGGTCTCAGATAAAATTGGCTCCATCAATGGAACTCATATTTGGCTCTATGAAGAAAATATTGGGACCTATTTTCAATTGCTTCATAACTTGGAAGAAACAGTTCCTGAAATACAGCCAACTAGTAATACGCAATTAAAAGTTCTTCGAGGCTGGTGCAGAACGCTCGAGAGTATTCATGAGATTGACACTGCTGTTCAAAAAATATCTAAATCTTTATATGACTTTCTAAAGTACGAAAACTTAGCTCTTGTCACTTTCCTGACAAAAAGTAGAGCTGAGAGGGAAATGATTTCAAAGATGATCTGTTCATATGTATCAGACAATGACATTTCAAATGACCCTGAGTTGTTATTGAATAATATCGATAAACGTATTAGACAAAATTACGATAACAGGAACTTTAGGATCATTTGATTTAGCATAGTTGATTAGCTAGATATAATGTTTGCGTCAAAGTTAAGTAAATAAGCAAACCATATGGATATTGAATTGCTCTCAGTAATAGTAGGTGCTGTACTTGGTGCTGTAATTTCTTCAGTAAGTTACATCCTCAAGGCAAACAGTTACAAAGCGGAGAAAATTAATCGCACGCTGTTTCACTTGTTGGAAATATGGTCCTTGATTGGAATAACGAAGACACTCCAAGGAGAAGATTTCCACAACACACTTGTCGATCAGTTAAGAAAAGCGTTCCCTGGCGAAAAAATTAGTACAGATGAAGTTAATAAACTAAAAGATGGGCTTCATGATGCTGCATTGGTCGTTCACGCGAATAAACCTATTAGTTCGGAATATCTAGAAAAGTATCTTGACTCCATAAATGATCTAGCTCCAATCCTTCCTTTACATGCTTACCAATTAGGAAAAAACAAGTCATTGATAAAGTTTCTCGAAGGTATTGATGATATGTTCGGAGAAGAAGTCAGTGACTCTGATCAAGTTGTCATATCAAGAATGAAAAATTTTCTGTACAACGATGCTTTTGATGAATTTGAAAAAGACTTAAAACTACTCGCAAAAAAGACTGGGGTTTGCAACAGTCGTAAGATAATTACTTTCCTTGATAACCGAAAGAGTGTGCTCAAGCACTCACAAGAAACTCAAATTAGAGATTACCTCATTACAGTTATAGGGCCTCTAATTCAAGAACATTACGACTCTCTGGGAATCCCAAACCCGAACACACAAAGTCATTCAGGAAAGCCGTAAATTTGAAAAATTAGCAAATGGATCAAAAAAGGGGGGGGCCGACACGATTGATTCTATTTAGCCCCAAGCTTCAGTTATGAGTAGTCTTATTTCTTCTTATGACGCATTGCTCCTTGGATAGCACAGTAAATCTGGTAAAGAATATATGGGGCTATACCCAATATCACAGCTTCTGTACCCGTCAGTTTTTCACCAGCCAGAACAAGAATAATAACCAGTAAGAACCCTACAATACCGAGCTTGAGAAGCTTGAGTGCTTCTTTCTTATACACCTTCTGCATTTGGCTTCCTTATTTATTCATTCCAATAACTTGGACGACTGAAGTCATTATCAGGCTTAATCTACTCCTTTGTTGGCAAATCTAGCAAAGAGCAAAGGTTTGCCACAACCCGTGAGTCATGGTGATCAAATATTCACGATCATTATCAGCAATGACTGAATAGTCTGAATGGTGTCACAAAGTTGATTGATTCACACCCAGTCATCATGAACTCACCGTATAGTTTGCTATCTGAATAAATTGTTTTTAATGAAATCAGGAATAGCAATGTGGCTGAAAACCGGCTTGGCTTTATCTCTGCTGCTGATGAGTCATTTGGCTTTTGCACGCGATTACATTGATGCTCACCTGCATTACGTCGACTTTTTCCAGGAAACAGATGGCATGCCCGCCTTAATTGAGGCGATGGATGAGAGCGATATCAGCCAGGCTGTGATCATGGGGATTCCCGTCTCCAAGGTCTGGCATGAAAATGAGCCTAAAAAACCGCGCTATTATGCGGGTGACGATGCGCCCATTTACTGGTATAGCGCTACTGACTTTGAGTTACATGCGGCGATCGAATCGCTTAGCCCCGAACAACAAAACCGCTTTATTCCTTTCTTATCCGGTTTTAATCCTGAAGATAAAAACTCAGTGAATCATATACGCCGTGCATTGGAGTTGAACCCGGGATTCTGGCAAGGAATTGGCGAGGTCTTCACTCGTCATGATGATCTGACTGCCCTGATAGAAGGCAGTGCCCCCAGAGCCAACAGTGAAGCGATGATGAAGGTCTATAAACTGGCTGATGAGTTTGACCTCCCCGTCCTGCTGCACAGTAATATCACCTCTAAGCGTGAACGAAACCCTTTATATCTTGAAGAACTGGAAGAGGCGTTGAGTAAAAACCCGGCGGTGAAATTTATCTGGGCACACGCCGGCACCAGTAAAGCGTTACACCGACACCAGGATAAGCTCGAATTCCTTTACCCCTTGCTGAAAGACCTAATGGGTAAGTACGACAACCTCTATATCGACTTATCGTGGACCATGCTTGAACCCTACATTTTAGATAATGAAGGTAAGCCGCGGCCCAAGTGGCTGGCCCTGCTTGAGGATTATCCAACGCGGTTTGTGATTGGTAGTGATGTAGTCGGGAGTTTTGATAACGTCGGTAAAATCATGCATGGCTTTGATCCGGTGCTGGATGCCCTACCCGCTGAAGTGGCTCAGGCGATCGCTCACGATAACCTACTGAGTTTACTGCCTGAACAGTCAAAAGATTGATAGAAAAGGCACCGTCAGTGCTTGATTATCTATGAAAACTGATGCTGATCACGTACCCTACTTCCCCTGAAATCATATCGACCGGCGATATGAGATAAGTCAGGAAAATCAATGAAACAAATCACCGTAGATAGCAATCCAACCGAAGAACAACTGAAAAAGCTCGGCGTTAATCACTGGCCGACATGGCAGAAAGAGGTCTCCGTTTTCCCCTGGAGTTTTATCACTACTGAATATGCCTACATCCTTGAAGGCGAATGTGTGATGACCCCGGAAGATGGCAGCCCTGCAGTCACATTCAAAGCGGGTGATTTTGTGATTTTCCCTAATGGTTTCAAAGGCACCTGGGAAGTCAAAAAGCCATTCAAAAAACGCTTTAAACATGCCAACGGCAATGTCGTTAAATGCTTGCTGAGCCGGGTGAAAATTTTGATTAACCGCGTAAAGGCTGTCTTTGGCTAAGCCTGACCTGATGTTCAACTAAAACATACGAGAGACAAACATGAGCGAAAACGCCCCTGCTGAAAAAACATTCCAAGAACGTTGTGATGAGTTTATTGCTGTGGCTAATCAGCAAAACGCAGCAACCGATGTGGACAACGTCAATGCTGCCATCCTCTTTTCTGCTGCACGTTTTAACGTGTTCAGTAACGTTCGCCAGTTTGATGATGTGGAAAAGCTGAAACAAGAAAAGCAAAACATGGTTGATTACTTCTCTCAGCGTTACAGAGAGATGATGGAGCAAAACCTCGAAGAGTATATCGAGCGTTTTGATGACTACAACCAGAACTAAGCTGACACCTGTTATCAGCTCAAAGAAAAGCCGACATCAAGTCGGCTTTTTTGTATCTGCATGGATGCCAACATGACCTAGGATCATCTCAATCTGATGGTGTGGGATTGATATCTTTCCAGCGTCACCAGTAAGCAGCCAGATTGGTGGCGTGATTGTGACCCTGAAAGATTATTTCTTTTTGCGTCTTGTTGTCCGTTGGATAGCGCAGTAAACCTGGTACAGAATGTAAGGTGCAATCCCCAGAATCACGGCTTCCGTACCCGTCAGTTTTTCCCCGGCCAAAACAAGAATAATGATCAGCAGAAAGCCGACACTGGCGAGCTTGAGCAGCTTGATCGACTCTTTTGCTAAAAGCTTTTGCATGTTGCGTCCTTTTCTGACAATCCAACTACGCTGGGACATTTGGCATCATCACAACGCACAATCTACTCCTTTATTTGCAGCATGATCAACTGACATGTGTACCCTGACCAGCACCCTTCCCTACTAGTCTTTCAGCCCATCAGCTGAATCGTTTGGCCGCGCTCAGGAACATTGCATCGCTTGCTGACGTCACCACGGTATAGGTCATTCAATGACTATTTATTGATGATGACTTCGTATCTGTGATGCAAAAAGTATCTGACAAATAAAGGAGGAACGAACTTGCCTCATACACTTAAAAACAAAACACCTCATATCCTGGTGGCCTCGATGATGCTGGGCGGAATGCCTGCGATGGCACACGCCAACGCCGCTGCGCCCGAACTCAGCCAGACCGAGGTTATGTCTGATCTGGTGAATCCTTGGGACATCGCCTTTTTTGATGATGGTGCCATGTTGGTTACCGAGAAATGCCATGGCCTGTCAGTACGCAAGCCCGATGGTAGCGTCAACAAGCTTTTAGGCATGAAAGACACTGAGGGTTATGCCACCACGGCTAACGATCTTTTCTGCCAGGGTCAGGCTGGGATGAACGGCGTGGAAATCGACCCGAACTTTGAAGAGAATCGTTTTATCTATGTGTATTCCGCGTCAGATAAAACACCGCCGGCCACTAACCGGGTGCTGCGTCTGAAACTGAATAAAGATTTCACCAAAGTGTCTGAGCGCACTGATATTGTGGCGGATATTCCATTTAAACCGAAACCGACGGATCACCCTTTTGGTGAAGCCGGTGCCCACAATGGTGGCCGCATCCAGTTTGGACCGGACAACACCTTCCTTTATGTCACGACGGGTGATAACCATAACAGCCGGATTCCACAGGATCCGCAATCGCTGGGCGGTAAAGTGCTGCGTATTGATCGTAATGGCCAGGCCGCGCCGGAAAATGGCCTCTCCGACGATTATGATCCAAGGATATTTACCTATGGTCATCGTAACGTTCAGGGCCTGACATTCCATCCGGAAACTGGTCAGCCCGTCGTCACCGAGCATGGTCCATGGCACTCGGACGAGGTCAATATGCTGGTCGCCGGTGGCAACAGTGGCTGGGACCCTAAGCCTAATATGGCGGGTCGTGGCGACTGCCCGGATGACTATTGCGGCTACATGCCCAACCAGAAAGAAGGTATGGATCCGGATAAACGATCTGAATATATGCCCATTACCGATATCAACACCTATCCGGATGCGATTAACCCGGCCTGGCAGAATAACCAGCTTTCCCAGGGGATCAGCACCGCTGAATTCCTGAACGGTGAGCAATGGGGTCAGTGGGAAGGTCGCCTCGCTGTTGGTTTCATGGGTATAGGCTTTGGCGGTACCCCGGTCGGTAACCGGATTAATCTGCTGGACATCGCTGACGATGGTCAGAGTGTGAATGATGTCAGCGAGATGGTTCTACCGAAAGAATCCGGTCGCTTCCGTGCCATTGATCAGGGACCTGATGGTGACCTCTACGCGGTCATGGGAGAAGGTGTGATCCATCGCATCAGCCCTGAATAAGCGATAAATCGCACTGCACGGAAGCAGTGCATTCATCGTATCTGAAAACAGCATAAATGAAGAACCCGGCTCCTGGCCGGGTTTTTTATGATTGCTGAGTTGGGTTTAGTCTTGCGGCAGGAAAGTTTCTGCGTCAGTTTATGGTGCGCATCTTTCGGCAACCCAGACTGAAAAATTCATCGACGGGCTTAAAGCTGAGAACGGTCTGCCTGTCGTTCTTGTAGCTGAGTGCCTTTTTATCCATGGATACATCGGTATAGATGATGGTTGGATCCGGCCCAAGGCGTTTGGTGCCGTTATAATCCTGATAGCTTTCAGGCGTGTGAATAAGCGAATTCTGATTCAGCTCCCATGTACCCGTTTCTTTTTCCAGCCATGATAGCTGGGTGCCGTTACAGGTCACTGATATTGACTGATAGGTTTGGTCTTCCATCCGCTTAACCAAAGTCTTAGTGGTTTCATTATTTGTAGCATAGTCAATCGCATACCATGTCCCCAGCATTTGTTCGTTGGTCGGCTGTGCAACAGCGACCTGAAGCCAGGTCAGCAATGCAATAACGGCTGTAATTTTGAGATAACGCATTTTCCTCACCTTTGCTGTTATTCAGTCTGATGTCACCAGGGCCGATTTTCGCGTCAGGCAAAAAAACCGGGGAACCAAAATTGGAATACCCCGGTTTTCTCAAGTGCGGATTAATGATTTCGTTGCTGCTCAATGATTTTATCCAGCACGCGAATCATTTTCTGTTCCGCACCTGTTAACGCCTGTTTGACGTTGGCAGCATCATGACTGACCACATTGGGCTGATGCCCTTCCAGCCGGGCTTCGATAAGACAGCGAATATCATCACCGCCACCACGCTTGTCACTGTTTCGGTCGCTTAAGTGAACTTCCAGCCTAGTCACATGCTCATCGAAGCGTTTGAGCCGTTGCTGGAGTTCCTCTCGAATGGACTCCGCCAAAGTCTCTGCGCTGGAAATATTGTGGTCAGTATTTACCTGTATCTGCATAACATCTCCGTTTGGTTTTTGTTTCAGTCAAATCGAAATAATAAGCTCAATTTTCTATTTTAATCACTATTAAAATCTAAGCGGGTACATAAGCGTATTCAATACGAATGCCTTCAGGGTCACGGAAAAACACCGCGTAATAACCGGGCACATAATCATATTCCTGTGGCGCATCCACGATCTCGCAGCCCAGGGCTTTCATTTGTTCGTAGAGGCTGTCGACGTCATCACGCGAGCCAGCGTGAAATGCGAAATGATGTAAACCGACGTTATAGTCTTTGAAGGTGTTGGACTGGTTCTCGGTGAAGGCTTCCCAAACCGAGAACATGAAATCATCGCCGGCGAAAATAATCACCTGACCGTCATCTCGCCGATGTGGTGCGCCCTGGTTTTCGATGAGGGGTTTGGCACCCAGCGCTTTGGCGAGTGCATGGTAAAACGGTGCTGACTTGTTCCAGTCGTTAACCGTAATACCGATATGGTGAATACCTTTTGCTGCCATAAACTTTCCTTTTTTGTTTCTGGGTTGTCTCTGCTGTGACAGCTATGGCAAGGATTAATTCAGCCTGTCTTTCGTGCTTCGACAGTCAGTGCCAGTCGGAAAATAGCCAGCCCCGACAAACTCAGCACCAGCCCCACCCAGACAGGTGCGGTCCAGCCCAGTTGCTGACTGATCACAAAGCCGCCTAAAAATGCACCCAATGCATTAGCGATGTTGAATGCCGAATGATTGAGCGAGGCTGCCAGGGCCTGTGCCTCCCCTGCGACATCGATAAGCCGGATCTGCAACACGCCCGCCAGACCGGTCACGGTAAAGCCAATCAGAAACAAGGCTGCGATGGCACTGTATACCTGCGTCATACTCAGTGCGGCAATAATGAAAGCAAAAGACGAACTGACTAACACCGCGACGATAGTTTTATTCAGGTGCTTGTCGGCTAACCAGCCTGCCACCAGGCCGCCAATCACCATACCGCTACCGAACACAGCCAAGGCAACAGGCACCACTTTGATACTGGCGCCGGTGTATTCGGTCAATATCGGCGAAGCATAGCTGTAAACCGAAAACATGCCGCCAAAGCCAATGGCACCGATAGCCAGGGTCAGCCACATATTGATGTTTTTAAAGCCCGCCATTTCCTTACGGATACTGGCCGAAGCATGCGGTTTGATGCGCGGCACGCAAAAGCTGATAGCCAAGATGGTAATCAGAGCAATCATCGCCGAAAACTCAAACCCGGCGCGCCAGCCAAATGTTTGCCCCAGCCAGGTGGCAAACGGCACACCAACCACATTGGCAATGGTCAGCCCCATCATCACCTGTGCAATCGCGGTAGCCCGACGATGCTGCCCAGCCAGATCAGCCGCCACTAACGACGCAATCCCAAAATAAGCGCCATGCGGCAAACCGGCAATAAAGCGGCTCAATAGCATGGTTTCCGGGCTGTTAGCCAAAGCGGTAAAGGCATTAGCGACCCCATAAAACAGCATTAAACCCAGTAACAGACTTTTACGCGGTAACTTGGCCCCCAGAATCGCCAGTACCGGCGCGCCGACCGTCACACCCAATGCATAAGCGGTAATGAAATGCCCGGCTGAGGGAATCGATACCGATAAATCTGCGGCGATTTCCTGAATCAGGCCCATCGCCACAAATTCCGTGGTGCCAATACAAAAACCGCCGATTGCAAGGGCAAAGATAACCAGGGGCAGCGAATATGAGGGTACGGAGTAGGTTGAAGTCATGGGCTCAGGTTTTAGTAAAAGGCGGGCAATTTAACATAGCTGTGCTGTCAGGGCTTGCTTATCTCTGTTAGCCAACGCTGTTGAAGGTGATGATTTGTAACGGCGAGCTTGATTGGTTGAATCAGATATCTGCTCTCCGTCAGGGGTGACGTCAGCTACGCAAGCCGCTAAGCTGAACTTACTTTAATCAGCATCAGTCCATTTTAATTTTTGAGCAGGTCTTCACGTGTCATTTATTGTTTCTCACGACTTCATCAAAGCGACGCAGCACAGCGAGTTAAATCCCTATCGTGAGCGTGTGGCTCGGGAAGAGGAAGTCAGCCAGGGCTTTGTCAAAACCACGGAAATGGAAATCGAGCCCCGGCAATTATCTCTGGATGCACTGCAGGATATGGCGCGGGTTGCTGAGAAGCTGGCTGACATAAAGTCAAAAAGCGCTGTAGAAGCCATTCTGCTGGCCCGTGACGGTGAGTTCGATGCCCCTATTCCCAACTTCAAGGCCTTTTCGTCAACGCTGGAAGCCTACCTCAAACACAAGCTGATTGATGGCTGGCTGTATTTCAAAAAAGCCGATGGCAAGTTTTATCCGGCGCTGGTCACGGATTTCACATACAAACCGGCCACCGCCCATGCCGAAGAGTCGATGGTGGTGCATGTCTGTCATCTGTCGCCAAACCTGAAGAAGGGCTATTACGGCTTTGAGCATGATTACATTGCTTTTCATCCCGGCGACGTCAATAAGAAACGTATCAATGAGGCGCTGGAACTCAAGCACGTTTATAAAGAAACGCCGCAACTGAAAGCCGAATACGAAGCCAGTTACGCCCGCTACTGCCGTGAGATTCGCGATCAGTTTTCCGAGCAGTTTATTGCCCGGGGGCCCATCTATACCAGCAAAGAACAAATCAATGCAGACGGTTCGGCAATCGATGTCAAGGTCATTCATGATATGCCGGCCAGCGACGTCAAAACTTATTCCCAGTTAAGAGAATCGGTGCTGGCTGATGGTGAAGACAACGTTTTGCCGCTGCCTGAATGGTCGCTGCTGCGGGTGTTTAACCTGAAAACGCATGCTTTTTTATGGATCCACTCGGATTATCTCAGCCATTATCAATACGATAAAACCCTGAAAGACAAACTGATCCTGCCCAAAACCCACCATGATCTGCTGGATGTATTAACCACCAATGTGGATGTGTTCAGCGGCGATATTATTGAGGGTAAAACCGCGGGCAATGTAATTTTGTGTAAAGGCGTACCAGGCGTCGGGAAAACCCTGACCGCCGAGATTTATTCCGAGCTGATCGAGCGGCCCTTATACCTGCTGCATTCCGGTTCGTTGGGCACCAATGCCAAGGATATTGAAGAAAACCTCAGAATTATTTTCTCCCGTGCCGAGCGCTGGAATTGTGTCTTACTGCTGGACGAGGCCGATGTGTTTATCGTGCCCCGTAGTGACAACATTGAACAGAACGCTATCGTGGCCGAGTTTTTAAGGACGATGGAGTATTTCAACGGCCTCTTGTTTATGACCACCAACCGGCCTTCTGATATTGATGAAGCGATTATCTCTCGCTGCGCGGCCATTATTGAATATGAAATCCCCACACCGGAAAATGCGGCTCGGATCTGGCGGGTGTTTGCCAGACAATATGAGTTCGAGTTAAGCGACGATTTGCTGGATAAGCTGCTGGCCACCTTTGAACAAATCAGCCCGCGCGATATGAAAATGTTGCTGCGGCTGGTGTTGCGCGTCGCTCATAAAGATAACACTGAGCCGGATATTGAACTGTTCCGCCAATGTGCGATGTTCCGGGCCATTAAAATATCCGAAACCGCAATCTAGATGGGGTTGCTATTTGTCCCCCCCCGTTTTGCTAGCAGATTACTACAAGTTAAGTTTTAAACTTGGACAGTAACTCGCGAATCGACACTGCCAGTTCCTGCAAGGCCTGACTGGCTTTGAATGTGTCTTGCGCATAGGATGCACTCTTTTGAGCGTTATCCTTGATATGAGTCACGTTGCGGCTGACTTCTTCGGATACAGCACTTTGCTCTTCGGCGGCACTGGCAATTTCCGTGTTGAGAGAGTGAATCTTATCAGCTGATGTCAGTACGCCCTCAATTGATTTGATGGCCGTGGCACTGGACTCAACATTCTTATTGGCGTAATCCATTTGCATCAACATGGATTTAGAGACGTTATCAACATCATCATGTAAACGCTGAATCAGCTTTTCAATTTCTCCAGTAGAGTTCTGCGTTCTGCCAGCCAAAGTTCTCACTTCATCGGCAACTACCGCAAAACCTCTACCCGACTCCCCTGCTCTTGCCGCTTCAATGGCAGCATTGAGCGACAACAAATTCGTTTGCTCTGCAATATTGTGTATAACTTCAGAGACCTGACCAATATCAGAGCTCGCGGCTTTCAATGAGACTAAGGTACTTTCCGAAGCCTTTATATCTTCTGCCTGAGATTTGAGCGTTTGTGCCATCTCTTTCAGAAACTGGCTTGCTTCAGACGCTTGAGTCTGTACCTGATTGGATGCTTCTTCGCCTGCCATAGTGCTTTCTGCCACACTCTGTGAAGTCGCGCTCATTTCGTTAACCGCGGTCGCGGCCTGTTCAGTTTGTTCAGCTTGCTCACTACTCAGGTGATCGGAATTCTGAGCGATGGTGTTGAGCGACGCAGCAGCGCTAACCAAATCTTTGGACTTGGCTTCTACACTAACGATGGTTTGTCTGACTCGCTCCAGCAAGTTATCGAAGCCTTGCGACATTTGCCCAAACTCATCCTGGCTATCTGAGTTAAAGCGCTGGGTTAAATCCCCCTCACCTTGTGTGATGGATAGCAATGCCTGTGTGGTTTGCTGTAATCGGCTCACGACCACTCGCTGAAGCAGGAAGAAGACAAGCCCTGTCAGCAATGTGCCCAAAACAATAGCCACCACAAAATAAAGGCTGGCTTTTTTCCATAACAATGCGGTGATATCGGCTTGCGAGTAGGCCACGACAATATTGTAATTCCATGGCTCAAATGAATGCCTTTCTACCAACCATTCATCGCCGGGTGCTTTCAGTACCGCATCAATTTTTGATGCAGTCTGATGCGCCGAGTGCTGTCGAATCTGCTGCTTTGCATCTATCAAAGCAACAAAACCCTGCTCCAGCAGACTGGTTTCTGCGATGACAGTATTCAGCTCTTCCATGTTCACCTTGTAGCCGACATACGCAATACCGACCACTTTGCCATTAGCGTTTTTTAACGGCTCATAGCCTGTGAAATAGGGCGCACCGAGAATATCCACTACGCCATAGAAAGCTTTGCCTTCGCGGATGTTTTTGATGGCAGCGCCATCTGGATCCAAAATAGTACCGATCGCTCTTTTGCCCGTCTTCTTGACATTGGTACTGACGCGGACAAAGTCATCGTTGTGGAGGCTAAAAATTGTCGCTGTGCCACCGTTCAACCTGGTAACGTAATCGACTAAACTGTAATTGAGGGCTTGGTTTTGCGTGCCGAAACGAATATCAGTCACTGCCTTACCATCAATATAAGCTATCCCTGGTTGAGAGACGGCACCGGTCTTATCAATCACCTCGAGGATATTACGCATGCTGCTGTTCACCTGGTCCAGCATCAGCTTGTCGATAACCACAAGCATTTTCGAGGTAGAGTTTGATACCTGCTCAGCCTGCTTCGCCACACGTTCATATAGTGCTTTATTTTCTGAGTAGGTGAGAGACATCACGATAACCACCGTGACGAGAAGGATGCTGACAGCAAGGGCCAGGAGAAATTTCTTTTGTATAGACACGGAGCTCTCTCTTATCGTGGGAGACTTTAGTCTCGCTCTTATCTAATACTGATAGCGGCACTTATGTCCTGTACTTTAATTATCATGGCATCTGCCAGCCTGAAGTGAGCCCTCAACACACAGGCTGATCATTCTGATAGTTGCGCCTTGATGGCTAATATCTCCGGCAGCTTTTGCTCCAATAGGGGGGGTAATGACGGATCGATATGTTTACCGCTTTGGGATTTGATGAAATCCACTGACTCTTCAACAGTCCACGCTTTTTTGTAGGGTCGTTCACTGGTCAGTGCATCAAAAATATCTGCAATAGCCACAATACGCCCCTCAATTGGGATGTCTTCACCCTGCAGTCCGTTTGGATATCCCGAGCCATCCCACTTCTCGTGATGACTTAAAGCCACTGAATGCGCAAGTTGAATCAATCTGGATCGGGAATGAGCGAGAATTTCAGCCCCGATGAGCGTGTGAGTTTTCATCTCATCAAATTCTGTTTCTGTTAACTTTCCGGGTTTAAGCAAAATGCTGTCAGCGATGCCGATTTTGCCAATATCATGCATCGGAGCTGCCATCATCAGTTCATTGGCGGCTGCTTCATCAAACCCATACGCCAGCGCAATAATTCTCGCGTAATGACTCATCCGCTGTACGTGCAGACCGGTTTCATTGTCTTTGTACTCTGCAGCCCGACCCAGACGCTGGATCAAGTCAATGTGCGTTTCATGCAACTCTTCAGCGCGCACCAATGAAATATGTGTTTTAACCCTTGCCTGTACAGTTGACGGCACAACCGGCTTGACGATGTAATCGACAGCACCTATTTCAAAACCATAGGCCTCATCGACAGCATCTTGCAGTGCTGTGACGAAAATCACCGGGATGTGGGCGAATGCTGGATTGGCTTTCAATCGCTCACACACTTCCAGGCCAGTCATTTCAGGCATCATGATATCCAGCAAAATCAAATCGGGACGTTCTTTCTCGACCAGCTCAAGTGCACCCTGACCAGAGCGGGAAAATGACAGTCTGTAGTCATTTTGCAGAATTTGTCTTAAAACCCGCAGATTGGTTGGCTCGTCATCCACAATCAATATGCGTGGCGTGAATTCATTTCTGAGTGTCATCATTTAATTACTTGTCAGTTGTTCTTTGATACGGCCCAAATGTGTTTTTGCAGCTGCAAAGTCAAAATCATCCATCGCCATTCTTACATCCAGCGCCAGGCTGTGATGTTGAGCGTCAATCCCATCAGTCAGGCGCTCCATCTTTTCTTCATCCAATTCGCCCAGATCAGCCATTTCAGTGAGTTGTTCAATCAGGGCGATGGCATCGGTTTTATTTAACTGATTATGCTCATTCCTGGTTCGCGCATTTGAATCAGGCGATTGCGCCAGACTCGTCACTTCCTTTTCCAGCTCGACCATGGCAGTAGATAAAGCTCTGATTTCATTATCAATCTCGGCTGAGTTTCTACCAGACACGTTTTGCTCCAGATTGACTGCGTGCTGGTACACATGGAGCAGGCTCAAATTTCCTGATAATCCCTTTAGCCTGTGTATGAGCTTGCCGAGCGCTTCAAAATCGGCCTCTTTTGACAGATTTGAGAGGTTTTCGGAGACATCAGCGTGTTGATCTAAAAACTTCACCAGTTGCTGTATGTAGCTGTGCTCATCACCCCACAGTTCTATGCCCTGTTTCAGGTTTATCTGACTACCCGGTATATCGGAAGTTTGGTTTGTAATAGAAACATTCGGATCACTCTCTACTGTCAGGCCCAGCACTCTGGCCATTTCATTAGTCAGCGCGTGGATGTCGACAGGTTTGTGTGCAAAGCCATTCATGCCTGCTGATTTGGCTTCTACACGATCTTCCGACAACACACTTGCTGTGAGTGCCAGAATCGGTGTGGGTGTCAGCCCCTCTTCGGCTTCCAGATCACGGATTAATTGCGTAGCAACAAAGCCATCCATAACCGGCATTTGCAAATCCATCAGGATGATGTCGGGCTTTTCATCCCTGAACAGGTTCAAGGCTTGTTCACCGTTGTCAGCAGTGATGACTTCATGCTGTTGTTTTTCCAGAAGCAATTTAAGCAAGGTGAGGTTCTGCTCAATATCATCAGCTATCAATATTTTTTTGGGTGGTATTTGACTGACACTCTGTTCTGTCGGCGTATCAATAACCTTGTCGGCTTTTTTCAAAGGCAAATCAAAGAAGAAGGTGCTGCCTACCCCGAGTTCACTGTTGGCGTGTAACTCCCCGCCCATAAGTTCAACCAGTTGTTTGGCTATGGTTGTACCCAGCCCCGTGCCACCAAAGCGTCGGCTCATTGAAGAATCGGCTTGCGAGAATGGCTCAAACACGTTTTCCAGGGTGGCATTGTCCATGCCAATGCCGGTGTCTTTGATGCTGAATCGGATGTGCTGCTTATCACTCACAGACAACGTGAGCGTGACCTCACCTTTTTCAGTAAACTTGATGGCATTACCCATCAGGTTAATCAACACCTGACGGAGTCTGTTTTCATCACCCATGTATAAGGTCTGGATGTCATCGGCGATATCAAAGGTCAGATTCAGCCCTTTATTTTTGGCTTGGATCCATAATGTGGATATCACCGAGTCTACGAGTCGAGTCACATAAAATGCAGACTCATCAAGCTCTAACTTATCTTTTTCCAGCTTGGCGCTGTCCAGCACATCATTGAGCAGATGGAGCAGAGATCGTGCAGATTGACTGATCGTTTTCAGATGTTTTCTGTTTTTGTCTGTGATGTCTTCGGCATCTATAAGAATATCCGTGAAGCCAATAACAGCATTCATTGGCGTACGGATTTCATGACTCATATTGGCGAGGAACCTTGCCTTACTCTCTGCTGAGAGTTCGGCTTCCTCCTTGGCCAGTCTGAGGTTTTCCTCCATTTCGACCCTCTCGCTGATATCCAGTATGAGACCATCTATCCAGGCTGGTTTGTCGTCGTCCCAAATAATGGACCCGTTTTCAAGCACCCAGATGAAGTAGCCATCACGATGTTTGAAACGAAACTCAACCGTGTAGGTATTTTTGTTCTCCAGTGCTGTGGCAACCGCTTTATCAGTTTTTTCCACATCTTCCGGATGGATCAGATCCGAGAACTGAATGCGCTGCTGATAGAAGTCTTCCGGCTGCCAGCCGCATAGCTCAGTGATGCCCTCACTGACTAATATCGCTGTCCAGTAGTCATCCAACAAACAGCGGAAGCTGGCACCGGGAATATTTTTCACCAGGGAACTGTATTGTTCTTCGCTTTTACGAAGTTTGTTCTGCATTTCCCAGCGCTCTGTGATGTCAGTGACAAAGCCCACAAACATCGAACCAATCTCTTCAGACTGAATATGACCCACCGCCAGACGGATAGGAAAATGATGCCCGTCTTTATGCTTGGCAAAGACTTCTCTGGCATTACCGCTAATCTGGGTTATGCCGGTTTGGTTAAAGCTGGATAGGTACGCCTGATATTCGTCAATCGCCTCTTCAGGCACCAATTTAAAGAAAGACTGCCCTACAATTTCAGCTGGCTGCCATCCGAAAATGTCACTGGCTGATGTGTTGAAATCCTGGACGACCCCTCTTGTATCTATTGTCATGACACCATCCACAGCAGTGTCCATCATCGTTTGTAGACGTGTTTCGTTACTCGATTTTTCAAGGAGGAGTTGTCGATAACGCAACTGTGACGCAATGGCGGCGGAGAGGACTGAAATCAATAAGGCCGTAAAGGCGACAATATAGGATAGCTGTGACTGATCGTGACCTGGCGTCTGAGTGACAACACTATTGCCATCTACTACGAAATAGGCTGCGGCCATGCCCGTATAGTGCATACCGGCGATGGCAAAGCCCATGATCACAGCGCTGATGGCGTTGATAGTGTTATCTGACAAAGCTTGCCAGAATTGTGAGAGGTAATAACGCACTGACAGCGCGACAAAGGCAAGCATAACAGCCACAATAATCGAGGCAGCAAACCACCCGGGCAAGTATTGCAAATCAAGCTGCATTTCCATCGCTGCCATGCCTGTGTAATGCATGATGCCAATACCGGCCCCCACATAAACACTACCGAGTATTAGTTGCCAGAGCCTTAAGCGTGACTTCTGCAACATCCGCAAGGTGATGTAGGAAGCGAGCAGACTGGGCAGGATAGAAAGAAAAGTCAGGGTGGTGTCGTAGCCAACGTGCGTCCCCACATCATAGGCCAGCATCCCCACAAAGTGCATACTCCAGACACCACCAGCCATCATCGCAGAGCCGATAATCACCGCAAGATGTTGATGCCGCCTGATAAGGATATGCTTGGTCATTGATGCAAACAGCAATGCAATGAATGATGCCACTACTGCTATAACTATTGATAAGGCAACCAGGGTGAAATTATAAGTGCCCCTTATCTCGCTGACCGGATCTTGTGAAGTGATAAAAAAGCTGTCCAACCAATTCATTGGGTATCTACTCTTGATTTTGTCTCATAGGCTATTGAAATGCAGAACGGTTGGTTCAGATCAACGACTGTTTTCAATACATCTCGTCGGCAGTTAACGTCAGAACTTCCAGTAAATTGAGTATTTTGTTCAACACACAGGCATACTCAAAATCAGCATATTGCCATAGCTCCATTACAGATGCAGTCCTAAGTCGGTACAATCGAATTTTCTTGTTAACTCTTAATCAGAGAGCGTTATGGAAAACAAAGTTTTATCGCCCGGTGCCAAGGCACTTGAAGTGAATCTTGATGCCGTTCGTTACGGTTCCTTTGCAGAAATCGGTGCTGGCCAAGAGGTAGTACGCTGGTTTTTCCGCGTTGGCGGCGCTGCCGGCACGATTGCCAAGAGTATCTCCGCGTATGACATGAAAGTCAGTGATGATATCTACGGCAAAGCGCCCCGCTACGTCTGTCGGGAGCGGCTGGAAGATATGCTGGATATCGAATATGAGCTCAACCTGGAGCGACTCAACGAGCAACGCGGCAATGAAACCGCCTTTTTCGCTTTTGCCGACACGGTGTCGGCGCGGAACTATCATGGCACTAATGAATGTCACGGCTGGCTCGGCATTCGTTTCCAGACTGAGCCTCATGCCGCGCCTAGCGAAATCATTATCCATGTTCGCATGCTGGATAATGAAAATGCGCTGCAACAGGAAGCGCTGGGCATTATTGGCGTCAATCTGATTTATGGCGCGTTTCACCTGAGTCATAGCCCCGATCTGCTGGTGAAATCGCTGCTGGACAACCTCAGCACCGACCGCATTGAAGTTGATATGGCTGAACTCAAGGGTGATGCCTTCCTGCATGTCGATAACCGCGTTATCAGCCTGCGGCTGGTGCAGTTAGGACTGAGTGATGCCGCCATGTTTTCTGCCGACGGCAAAGTGCTGCAGCCCTCCGAACACCTGCGCAAGAAAAATGTGCTGGTTGAACGTGGTCGCTTCCGCCCGGTCACCCATGTCAATATCGACATGCTCAACGCCGCCAGGAAACAGTTTGAGGCTGAAGATGATTCGGCGCCGGAAGAAACCATCTCCATCATGGAAATCACCATGCACAACCTGCATAGTGACGAGAACGGTATCGACCTGGAAGACTTCATCAGCCGCGCCGATGTGCTGGAAGCCACCGGTCATACCGTGATGATTTCCGATTATCCGGAATATCACCGACTGGCAACGTATTTATCACGCTACACCAACCGCCGTATCGGCCTCATCATGGGCGCTCACAGCCTGGTAGATTTGTTCGAGGCCAAGTATTACACCGCACTTAACGGTGGTATTCTGGAAGGCTTTGGCCGGCTGTTCAAGCACAACGTCAAACTCTATATTTACCCCTACAAAGATGCCGACACGGGCACCTTATACCGGGTTGATAACCTGCTGGTCGATGATAAACAGAAGTATCTCTACCGCTATCTCAACCAGGGCGATCATTTGATTGAACAAATTGAAGAGTTCAACGAAGACTACCTGCATATTTTCTCACCGGATGTACTGAAGATGATCACCGATAACAAGCCCGGCTGGGAGAGACTTGTGCCCGAAGTTGTGGCTGACAAAATTAAAAGCCAGAAACTGTTTGGTTATGAAGGCTAAGGGGCTGAATTGACTGTTCTGGGATGGTTCGTTTATCGGATTGACGATTATTAAGCACTGGGACTGGATTGCTTCACTGCGTTCGCAATGAGGGGGCTAACCGTCACTGCGAGGAGCGATAGCGACGCGGCAGTCTAGTCCAGTGCGTTTTTTCAGGCTCGGGCTGTTCGATCGGATATCGCTGATAGCTCAATTGGGGAGACTGGATTGCTTCACTGCGTTCGCAATGACGGTGGCTAACCGTCACGGCGAGGAGCGATAGCGACGTGGCAGTCCAATCCAGTGCTTTATTCAAGCTCGCGCTGTTTGATCGGTTTTACCCTGATAGCTCAATTGGGGACTGGATTGCTTCACTGCGTTCGCAATGACATGACTCATTCCCCGCTTCTCAATATAAAAGCTTTTGGGCAGTATCAAGCACAATTGGTGACGATGCCCTCAAAAAGGCCGACTCTGCCTACATCATTGCTGCAACCGGCAACGCGGGCCACATTTCAGTTATCCTCTAAGCCTAAAATCGACCGGAACCACAACAGAAAATGATTTGCCGACTAGATCACCACGAACAGGTATGGCTCTGACAGCTTTTTCCAGCATCTTTCTTGCTGCTCTGTCCAGAACTTGATGGCCACTACCCGGATTGACGATTTTAATCTCTACCAGCTCGCCTTTCTCAAACTGCACGTTGACCAGCACGATGCCTTCCAGGTTACGACGGATCGCCAGCTGCGGATATTCCTTGTTCTTCGACACCATCGCATACAGCAATTGACCATAGCCTTTCCAGGCCGCATTGCGATCCACCTCGCCGGTGCTGACGTTCCACTCATTGCTTGACGCCGTGTCTTTGCCGTTGGTGCTGGCACTGGTGGCATTGGGGTTCGTAACTTCGGCTGTTGTCTCGGCGCTATTCTCGGTCACGGTCTGTTCCGGCGCGGTTTCATCCTCGACAATCTCAGTGGCAGGCGGCGCTTCTACCGATTTGGGCACTACCTGTTCTTTCAGCGGTTCCGGCTTGGGTGCCGGTTTTGGTTCAGGCTTAGGCTTGGGGTCCGGCTTTGGTATTGGCTTAGGATCAGGCCTGGGTTCTGGTTTCGGTTCCGGCTTTTTTTCCGGCTCGGGTTGTTTCGGTTTTTCAACTTCAGGCACCGGTACCAATTCCGGCTCGCCTTCGGGTTCGACTTGTTCCACCTGCTCCGGCACCAAGATCTGATCGGGTTTCTGCACCTCGTTTTTGGCTGTCAGCAACGGCTTGTTATCAATCGGTTTGGGCTTCATGACTTCCGGCACCGGCGCGGGCGGCTCAGGTTCCGGCATCGGTTCGGGATCTGGTTCCGGTTCGGGTTCGGGCTGTAGCTGATTCACTGACACCACAATTTTCGTAGGCGCTGCCGGTGGTGCCGATTGCATGGAAGGCACAAAGGCCACTATCACCAGCAAATGAATCAACAGTGCCAGCATTAAGCCGGGCCACAGCCGTTCGGAATTAATCTCAGCCGATGAGGATAAGTCCAAAACCATTGCTGACATCAAATCACATCCTGTGAAAATTCAGCCTTCAATGTCACTGCTCGGCCTCGGGCTGCATGACAAAGGTGAAATTGCTGATACCAGCACGCTGAATCGCCGCCATCACATCGGCGACCGCACCGTATTCCACCCTCTCATCAGCAAAAATCTCAACAATTTGTTCTTTGTTATCCGCGGCCAGCGCTAGCCGGGTATCCAGTGCCTCAGCCGTTACCGCCTCTTTGTCAAAAAAGAGGCTGCCATCTTCAGTGACACTGATTGTCACCGATTCGGGCTGGGTCACAGCCACATCCGCCGTGGCCTTGGGCAGGTTCAGCGGTACTGCATTCATCAACAAAGGCGCCGTTACAATAAAGATGGTGAGCAACACCAGCATCACATCCACCAGCGGCGTGACATTGATTTCGCTCATCATGTTTTCACTTCCACCACTGTTCATTGCCATGGCGTTTGCCTCTTATGAATAATGAAAAATCAGTTGTCGATTTGTCTGTTGGAGATCGCACCAGACTTAAGGGCTAATAACTGAAAAGCGGAGGCGAAATTATCCATCGTCGCTGATGACAGACGGACTTTACGCAAAAAGTAGTTATAAGCCAGCACAGCAGGAACAGCCGTGGCAATACCAACCGCTGTCGCAATCAACGCCTCACCGATTGGCCCGGCCACCACATCCAGGCTGGCCGAACCGGAAGCAGTAATTTCTTTCAGCGCATTCATAATCCCCCATACGGTGCCGAACAGGCCGATAAACGGTGCCGTGGAACCCACACTGGCAAGAATCGACAAGCCGTTTTCCATCCGGACTTGCTCCACATGCGCCTGCTGCTCCAAAGCGTGGTTCAGAATTTCACGTTTTTCATCGTTACTGACCTTGCCCTCCAGCGTCTGAATTAAATCCAACTCAGCCAGCCCAGCATGACAAACACGGGCTAATCGACCTTTTTGATTCATCTCCCCGTCATCAAGATCGCTGACATGACTGGAACCGGAAAAGTGTCTCAGGAACGCCCTGTCAGCCCGTGCGTATTGCATGAAACTTACATATTTAGATATGCCTACTGCCCAGATCAGAACAGATAAAAAGATGAGAAAGATAAGCACGGATTCAACGATATTCGGCGCAGTGATATCCATTGGTGATTTTCCTTAGTGATGATTGGCAGACCGAGAACGTAACCAGCTAAGCTCTAGGAAAAGTTACGCCTCTATTAACCATGCCAATTAAGAGAGTCAAAGTGACAAAGGCCACCCGGTCATGCATCCGGCTGCATAAGTTGCACTACCAGCAAAAAGAGGATGAAAACGGCAATACAAAGGTATTTGATTAACTTCAAGCTCAACCGGAATTTACGGTGAATATCCATATTTTTTTATCCAAAAGCTATTTCAATGGAGTTTGAGACTAATGCAGCTGATTTGAAGCTCATACCTGGTGCTGACCCGCATGGTTAGCACCAGGTATGGAAAGAAGTAGAAAAACTTGATCGTATTTGTCATTAGAGACCGGGTTTTAGTACTAACTTTTTATTAATAAACCCAATTGACACTCAACCAAGCTCCTCTCGGCGCTCCAGGTGCAATAAAGTTGGAGCTCAACCAGTCACTGGAATTATGGTTATAGCCATCAGGCCCGATAGCACCATTGATACTGGGCGAGAATGGGTTACGACCCAGTCGACCTGCAGTGAAGTATTCCTTGTCAAAGATATTGTTCACTAGAAAGTTAACTGTCAGGTTAGGCGTGAATTTATAACTGGTTTGGAAATTAAAGGTCGCGAAACCAGGCAATTTCCCCGGGTTATAGGGTGTTTGCCTTGCAACCATTCTTGTCGAACCATCAGGAAAAGTGACCTGACGAAGCTGGGCTTTACCAGTTTCATGATCATTATTTTCGTTTCCACGCACATAAATCTCAGAATGTGCTATTCCCGTTAGGCTAACCTGCCACTTCGGTGTAACCATGTAACTAAGCGTCGCATTGAGATTATGCAAAGGGACGCCCGGCATTTTGTCACCTTTCTCAACCTTGATAGTGTTGGAACCATAGCCATCGAGATACTGAGCACTGCTATTGTCTTCACTGTACATGAAGAAATCGTTTTCAAATGACGCATCAGTCATCGAGTAGTTAACGCTAAAGCCCCACCTTCCTTTCTGTCCCGACAAGCCGGCTTCCAGGCCTCTACGGCGTGTGTCACCTATCGAATCAAAGAAACCTGAACTACCGCCACCACCGGGCACAGCAACAAAATAGATATCATCTTTCAGATCAGTTTGATAAATGCCAAGATTCCATTGTAAATTTTCGCCAAGCATACCCCTAAGCCCGAAATCATAAGACGTTGACCTGATTTGAGGTAAATAAGGGTCTCCAGACAAGGTTGTAGGTAAATAACACTGTCTGTTTTCTGTAATACTTTTTGCTCTATAACTATCAGGGTCATTACGATCCCCCATGTCTCCACCGACATAAACAGGTGTATCATCAAAAGCACAACCAAGCTCAATAACACTAGGGACGCGCGAGCCTTGTGACCAGTTTCCATAGATATTCAAGTTTTCTTTCGCCTGCCATGTGGCCCCTATCGACGGGTTGAAAGAATAGAAATCAAACTCCTCTGTTTCTGGCGGGTTAACTGTAAGGCGAGTCAAATCTTCCTGAGATGTGTAGTTCTGAGGTGTATTGCACTCTTCCTCAGTCGTACAGACATCGTATTCATCAGGTGCAACTCGAACAGCACCCGCTTCAAAAGCACCAAAGCCATATCGGGTTGCGACTTTATTTTTAGTTTGCGTGTGGTTGTATCTTCCAGAGAAATTAAAATTCCATTTCTCCATTGGACTCCAAGTCTCACTGAAATAGACACTCATCGTGGTATTCGTACCAGAAAAGTTATTATTTGTTAGTGGGTAATAAGCCGCACCAAATTGTGGATTAGCCTGCTCGGGGTCGAGATAAACATTTCGCTCGGAATCCATAAATCCGAGCTGTTGGGTATTGGAATAACTGGCGCTGGCATCGTCAATGGATGCGCCAATCATGAATTTGTGCTGGTCTAAGTTCCAGTTAAATTGAATTGAAGCACCATCGATCATTTGATCAATTTCATTATTGGTAACAATCGCTGTAGGTGTACCTTCAACCCAGCCAGGTTCACCAAGATCAGCACCATCGATCAGATATGGAAAGCCCGTTTCCGGGTTAATGATGTTGTATGGACCGGGATAATCATTTGTTTGATTAAAGTCATCTCGACAGGTTTCGTTATTTACCGGGGATTCAAAGATAACAAAATTTTGATAGATATCCCCGTTGTCTGCATAAGTTGTAAAATATGCATCGAATCCCCCTGTCGTTTGTAAAATTGGGTATGACGGATTAGAAACACCTGCCCCCATCTGAGGATCATTTCCAAAAGTTGGGACACCATAGGAAGTGGCGGCTTCGGTGAAACCATTTCCGTTGTAATCAACTTCCCCTGGTTCTGGAGCTTGAGTCAGTGCGCCGCGATTGTAGAAAAACTGCCTGGCAAAGTTTTGACCTTCATAAAAGGAGGCTTTGAATCCCGCTACAAACTTATCTGAGAGTTCGGTATTTTTTAGATTACTGTAGTCATTCAAGTCTATATCTTGAGTAATAAAAGCTTCATTCCAGAACTGAGTAAAAAACAACTCTTCTCCCTGCGTTCTATTCACGGAAACAACATAATAATCAGGTATGCCATATTCATTCGTGCTTAACAATTTACAGGTGTAGTCATCATCAGCATCTGGAACAAATTTAGCTCCGCGGTTATTCTCATAATCCGTGTAGACATCGGCGCCTTTTTGACTCCGCTTACTGTCGCGTCGGTAGACTTGAGCTGTAATCGAAAAATTATCTTTTGCCTGATAAGCACCCGCTAACTGGAACTGCTTAAGTCGATTTTCTGTTGTGTCTTCAGAGGTAAATGAAGCATTTCTATCTTTCTCATACATCTCACTTGGGAGCATTCCATTACCTACCATGTCATTACTGACAAGCAATGTGCTCAAATTTAAATCCAGTTTGTCACCTCTGTAACTGGCTTTAACGAAAGCCTGGTTAACTTCTGTCGGAGAATTCTCACGCCAACCATCCTCCATAAAGAAATTACCTGCACCAAACAATGCAAAGGTGCCATTATTCCAACCATTTTCTATCTGAAGTTGCTTCCTTCCAAAAGAGCCTGCCAACACCTCTGCATCCATTTCGGTATTATTAAAACCATCCTTAGTTTTGACCGTGAACGCCCCGCCAAGCGTGTTAAGACCGAAAATTGGGTTAGAGCCAGGGAATATATCGACTGCTGCGATAGCATTCATGGGAATCATGTCCCAATTCACAACATCTCCGAAGGGTTCATTAACACGAACTCCATCAAAGAAAACACTCAAACCTTGAGGCGTTCCGATTTGCGGACCGGCAGTAAAACCACGATATTGCACATCCATCTGGAATGGGTTGCCCTGGTAATCATTAACGGTAACCCCCTGCAATTTCTTATTGAATAAGTCCACCATACTGACCGAATGAGCTTCTTTGATTTCTTTTGCGCTAATGCTTTGAACATTTGATGGAATTTCTTCCTTGGTCAGACCCAGCCCGGGTAAGGGACCCACTTCATAAAAACGCTTCGCACGCACTTTAACGGTATCCAGAATCAGACGGTCCTCCCCCAATCCAGGCAATCCTTCCTGTCCCGGCACCAAAAAATAACCGCCAGCCTGATCATCCACCACTTGCAAGCCGCTGCCTTGCAGTAGCTTTTCGAAACCTTCAGTAATCTTGTATTGCCCTTGCAGTCCATCGGTGCTTTTGCCGTCAGCTAAGGCTGGGTCGAAGGTTAAACGCACACCGTTATGAGCAGCATAGCTGGAAATTGCCGTGCTCAACGGACCTGCGGGTATATCGTAAGTCTTTTCTGTGGAAGTAGATTCAGTCTCATCAGCAGCAAAGGCGGTTTGCTGCATATCAACGAAAGGCGTTGCCCCGAGAATGGCCAGAGTGATACTGAGGTGGAGTATTTTTTTGGGGCTGATCGCTCCCGGATTGACTGGTTTCACTTTTCTCTCCCGCTATATTTTTGGCTTTTATACTGGTTATGCCAATCGAGATTGGAAAAGTGTCAGTCGGTTTTGAAAAAAATTTTTATTTCTTCAAAAATTTAAGCATTTAATCTAGCTGGGCTGTTTCTGGGCAGGCTTTATCATCGTCCAGTATCGAGTGTGGCTTTCAACCTGAATCGGTAGAATCTGACTGACGCTTTTTAGGGTGGCATCCGTGTCAGTCAAAGGGAAGGCACCTGAGATAGTCAGCTCAGCGATAGACGGGTCGCAACGTAAAACGCCGGTATGGTATCTGGAAAGTTCATCGACAAAGGTTTTCAGCGGCATTTTGTCGGCGATAATAAAGCCCTGAGTCCAGGCTTTGGCTGAAAGGTCGAAAGCCACTTTCGCATAGAGTTTATTTCTTGTGAATGAGACTTTCTCACCCGCGTTAAGCCTCACAGAGTGTGAACTCACGTCACTGGCCTTAACTTCGACCGCATCTTTGAACACACCCACCTGGCTCTGCTTGTCATGAATTCTCACACTGAACTGCGTGCCGAGTGCGGTGGCCGAGCCATGCTCGGTTGTGACGATAAAGGGGCGATGTTGCTCGACGGGCTGCTTGGCAGTTTCAATGTATATTTCACCCTGAAGCAGTTGTAGATGACGGTATTGCTTATCAAATTGTACCGCCACTTTTGTATTGGTATTAAGCACCAGTTTGCTGCCATCCTGTAAGGTGACATGTTTTATTTCGCCTGTGGCTGTGGCGAAATCAGCCATCAGTCCATGCCAGGGTTTGTGCTGATAGGCGAGCCAGCCACTGGTTCCGACCATAAACAAAAGGCTCAGGTGTTTGATAGCACGACGTCGTTGCTCATCAAAGATCGCCTGTCGTTCATGCTTAGGACGATCCAATACAGAGAGACTGGCTTTATTATCGAGTCCAGTAAAACGCCCGGTCACGGATTCAACTTTCTGCCAGGCTCGCTCATTTTCAGCAGAGGCTTTGAGCCAGTCTTGCCAGTCCCTGCGATCACTATCGGTGGCTTCTCCGGAGGTCAGAAATACGTACCATTGAGTTGCTGAGTTGAGTGCGTCGGTGGTTTTTGGGTTCATTGTTAAAGTGCCAATAAGCAAAGGTTGGCATGCTAGGCAAATTCGATACAGTGCAATAGCGCTTTGGCTATGTATTGTCTGACTGAGCTGACTGAAACTGACAGGCGAGATGCAATTTCGGCGTGGGTGATACCTTCAAGCTGGAACCAGAGAAATGCACTGCGAATATGATCCGGCAGACCATCAAGCATTTCATCTATTTTAGTCAATGCCTCTATTATCATACAGAGCGTTTCTGTTGATGGTGACTCTGCTTCCGGCAACTGGGATAGCGCCATGAGATAGGCATTTTCAATATCCCGGCGCCGCAAGTGGTTAACCAAGATGCCATGGGCAATGGTGGTCAGAAAGGCTCGGGGTTCTCTGATGTCGGACAAATCATCTTTTTGCAGCACACGAGAAAAGGTATCTTGCATCAGATCAGCGGCGTCATGTTTACAACCGAGTTTTCTACGGAGCCAACTCATGAGCCAGAGATTATGTGAGCGATAGAGCTCGTCGACAGTGTCATTCTTGGCCGACAAAGCAGTGTCAGCATCTACCGCCTGATGAATAGATGTTGTGTTCATCACACTCCCCCAGAGCCTGGCTAGCTCAGCAAAATAATCGGTTAAATTTAAGATGTGATGAAATTCACACAACTTTCATCATTAAATTACTACTAGCAAACCCTCATTAAATATAGGAAAAAATCCTGAAATGTAATTTTCTAATTTCAGGCTAAGAGTCAGTAGTGTTTTTCGTAAATACCAGGCTTGATGAATATCATAGACAAAGCACAGATTTTTCCATATTACGAAGCTTTGAAAGTGGTTTTATTCACCCACAGCATCAAGCCCATTTTGAGCACTGCATCATTTATTTCATTACTGTCATAAAACTTTAACCAAACTTCTTTAACGTGCAGCTGATAACACATGACGTATTGCATTACGTTTTTCTAAATCAGGAGTTTTTATGAAGTTATTAGCACGCAATCTGAAATCGGTTCTGTTGGTCGGCGCCGTCGCTGTCGGCATGTCATCAGTGAATGCTCATGCAGACTTGAAGCTGAACGGCTCTGGAGCCAGTTTCCCGGCACCGATTTATAACAAATGGTTTAAGGACTACAGCAAGAAAACTGATGGCGTTCGTGTTGATTATCAGTCCAAAGGTAGTGGTGCAGGTATTCGCGACTTCATCAATGAAACCGTCGACTTTGCTGCCAGTGACGCCGCAATGAAAGACAGTGAAATCGAACAGGTCAAAAAAGGCACCATCCTGCTGCCGATGACCGCTGGTGAAGTGGTGCTCTCCTATAACCTGGATGGTGTAGAACAGCTGAAACTGCCTCGCGATGTCTACCCGGCAATCTTCATGGGCAAAATTACTCATTGGAATGACCCGAAAATTCAGGCTGCCAATCCTGGCGTAGAACTGCCTGACGAAAAAATTACCGTCGTTGTGCGTTCTGACTCAAGCGGCACCAGTTACGTATTTACAAACCACCTTGCAGCTATTAACCCTGAGTTCAAAGAAATGGTTGGTGCTGCCAAGTCTCCAAACTGGCCAGCTGACAGCAAGATTGTAAAAGCGCCCAAAAACGATGGCGTGACGGCCACAATCAAGCAAACCCCTGGCTCTATCGGCTACATTGAGTATGGCTTTGCCAAACTGACCAACACGCCTACTGCGATGCTGCAAAACCAGGCTGGCAATTACATTCCTGCTGGTAGCGAAACCGGTGCAGCTGCGCTGGCTACCACTACCTTCCCTGAAGGCAACCTGCCGGGTAGCGACGTTCCTGACCTGCGTGCCTGGGCCACTGACCCATCAGGTGACAATGCCTATCCTATCGCTTCGTTCACCTGGTTGCTGGTTTACAAAGACCAGGATGATGAAAAAGCCAAAGCCCTGCGTGACCTGATCGAATACATGGTGACCACCGGCCAGGAATCATCAGAAGCAATGGGTTACATCCCGCTGCCTGAGAACGTGGTAGAGCGCGTTCGCAATGCTTCAGCAATGATCCAATAAATCATTGAGAACTGGACTTTCTGTTCAATGCTGCAAGCGCCTGTCTGGTGCTTGCAGCATTTTTGCTATTAATCCCGTTATCCTGAGCAGGTTTTCCCATGGCCTATGATCCTTTTAAATCAGCCAGCAGTGCGCGGACACTTTCCGCCCCTCCCTCTGCGTCTGACTACCTGAAAGACGCCACTTTCAGAGCCTTTGCCTACTTCTGCGCGCTTTCCATTTTGCTTCTGGTGGGCTACATCGTATTCGAGTTGGGCTCTCAAGCCATGCCCGCAATAAAAACGCATGGCCTGGGCTTTGTCACCGGCACCACATGGGACACCAACGAAGAGGTGTTCGGTGTACTGCCTGAAATCTGGGGAACCCTCTATAGTTCGCTGCTGGCCCTGTTGATTGGCGGTGGACTGGGTGTTGGCATTGCCATTTTCCTGACCCAGGGATTTGTGCACGCCAAGATTGAAGTGACGTTCAGAACCATCATTGAATTGCTGGCTGCGATTCCTTCTGTTGTTTACGGTTTGTGGGGCATTTATGTACTTATCCCTTTACTCAGACCCGGTGCGGAGTGGTTACATGAAAAGCTGGGCTGGTTTCCCTTGTTTGGGACTGAACTGAGTGGGCCTGGCCTGGCACCGGCCGCATTGGTACTGGCGATCATGATTCTACCCACCGTGGCGGCAATCTCGGCTGATGCCTTCCGCCGGATTCCTTACAAAGTGAAAGAGGCAGCTTATGGCATGGGCGCCACTAAATGGGAAGTGATACTGAAAGTCATGCTGCCTACTGCCTCTTCGGGCATTTTAGCCGGTATGGTGCTGGGTTTCGGCCGTGCTCTGGGTGAGACCATGGCGCTGGCGATGCTGATTGGTAACGTCAATAACATCAGTGTTTCCCTGTTCGCCCCTGCCAATACACTGGCTTCATTACTGGCATCAACCTTCCCTGAAGCAGGCCAGATGGAAATTCAGGCACTGATGTACGCGGCTCTGGTGCTGCTGGTCATTACTTTTATCGTTAATGTCGCGGGCCTGGCGGTGCAGCAATACACCATGCGTAAATTTGAGGGCAAAAAGTGAATCATCTCGACGAACAGGTCCTGCCACCCCAATTCGATCTC
The DNA here is from genome assembly GCF_947259025.1 of uncultured Methylophaga sp. Lineage (GTDB taxonomy): Bacteria > Pseudomonadota > Gammaproteobacteria > Nitrosococcales > Methylophagaceae > Methylophaga. Next base: position 273,570 of record NZ_CAMYKO010000005.1, on the reverse strand, counting down.
CCCTCACTGGAGAGAAATGCTTTTGAATGGCGGGCGCTGAAAAATACATTGCTGACAGGTTTTGTCTGGCTACTGGCTGTCATTGCCAGTATTCCGCTGTTCTCTGTCATTTATATGCTGGTTGTTGAAGGCGGCGCACGCCTCGACTTGGAGGCAATTACTGCCCTGCCCCCGGCAGGCTTTGAAATGGGGGGTGGTTTCGGTAACGCGATTGTCGGCACATTGGTAATGGTCGGTATCGCTGCCGCTATCAGTATTCCTCTTGGCACCATGGCCGCCATCTATCTGGCCATACTTGACCCCAGCAGCAAGCTGGCCACGACTTCACGCTTTCTGGCGAAAGTACTGACCGGCTTCCCCTCTATTCTGGCTGGTGTTTTCATTTACGCCGTTCTGGTGGTGACTACCGGCACCTACTCTGCCTGGGCCGGTGGTGTGGCATTGGCGGTATTGATGCTGCCTACCGTGACCCTGGCTGCTGAAGAGGCCATGAAACAGGTTCCGCAAAAGATGAAAGACGCGGCATTCGGCATGGGCTGTACCAACACACAGGTCATCATGAAAGTCGTTTTACCTACAGGCCTGCCGGGTATTCTGACTGGCGTGATTCTGGCTGTAGCCGGGGCGGCCGGTGAATCTGCTCCATTATTGTTCACCGCACTGTTCAGTAACTATTACATGGCGGAACTGGCTGAGCCGACCGCATCACTGTCAATTTTGATTTACAACTTCTCCGGTATGCCGTTTGACAATCAGATCGAGCTGGCCTGGGCGGCATCGCTCGTCTTGGTGATGATTGTCCTGATATTCAATGTTCTGGCACGCGTTGTCGGCAAAAGCAAATTCAAAGATTAGTCGAGGTTTAACATGAACAATCAATCCGAACTGGACACTTTTATCGCTGACAAGTACGAGCCACAAGGCCCGGTTGTACTGGACTGTCAGGTAAACAACATTTACTACGGCGACTTTCGCGCCGTGCGTGACACCAACATTCCGGTTGAAAAAAATAAAGTCACCGGCTTTATCGGCCCCTCGGGTTGCGGTAAAAGTACGGTGCTGAGAAGCATGAACAGAATGAATGATCTGATCGATTCATTCAGGTTTGACGGCCAGATTCATTACCACAACCAGGATATCTATAGTAAAAAGGTCGATGCCGTTGTCGTCAGAAGATACATTGGCATGGTATTCCAGTTACCGAATCCATTCTCGATGAGCATTTATGACAATGTCGCCTTCGGCTTGCGTCTGAACCGCTTTAAAGGTGACGAAGAAGAAATGGTTGTCAGAGCATTAGAGCGTGCCGCTATCTGGAACGATGTCAAAGACAAGCTCAATAACAGCGGGCTGTCTTTGTCAGGGGGGCAACAGCAGCGTTTGTGTATTGCCAGAGCTATCGCCACTGAGCCGGATGTGCTTTTGATGGATGAGCCCTGTTCTGCCCTGGATCCCATTGCCACGCGTCAGATTGAAGAACTGATGATCGAGTTGAAACAGCACTACAGTGTGGCGCTGGTAACGCATAACATGCAGCAGGCAACCCGTGTCGCAGATGTCACGGCATTTATGGGCGTGGACATCTCTAAAGGCGGCCGTACCGGTCACCTGGTAGAGATGGGTGACACGCAACAAATTTTTGAAGATCCCAGACAGAAACTGACTCAGGCGTATGTCCGGGGTGAGTTCAGCTAATAGACGATTGGTATGATTAAAACGGATGTTGATCGCGCTCGGACAGGGACGTTGCTTGCCTCATTACGGTGTCGGGGTCTGGATTGATGGAGACACCATCACGGCTAAATCTGGCTCAGATCCGATCCTGTCTGGTTCGGACTCAACACCAGTTCAAGCATATCAATGCTGAACTTACCGTTAAAAAGACGCCGCCCTCAGATGAGGTCATCGCTAATCTCTTATCGGGCTATGCCTTGATCGATGAGTTCATCGCTGAAGGCATAGATCTGTTTAAGTACGGTAATTCGCATTTTTTCCTTGAGCTCAATCATACTGTGCTGTTTGAGCACGCGCCGGTGTCGGCAACCGAAGACGCCTCGCAGTTTGAAGCAACAGAAAATTATTTCTATCAAAATCAGACAGCTGGCATCGGACAGTTAATGGAATGGCTGAATATTCATGACCACGACAGTGTGTGGAAACAAGCCGCCGGCATTTTTACTTTTATGCTCAGTCAGCCGCAGTTATTTCTCGAGGGCAATCACAGAACCGGCTCGCTGATCATGAGTTATGTGCTGATGAAAAAAGGTCATGCCCCTTTCGTTCTCAGTGCTGAAAACGCCAGGTTTTTCTTTGAGCCTGCAGAAATGACAAAAAAACGCAGTAAAAACAATCTTGTTGATGACTGGCTATACCTGCCAAAGCAAACCAGAAAGTTTGCCTGTCTGTTGGAAAAAGAGCAGGACAAGGCGTTTGTGCTTGAACAATAACTAGTGGTAGGCGTCAGTGGATTTTTTCTGCTTGAGTTCGCCACGATTTGATTCCAGAATCCGCTCAAACTTCTCCGGGTCCTGTTTGAGGATATCGATATATTCCTGAACCATTTGCTGCCAGCCCGCTCCTGCATGAATGGAAAATTTCTCCAGCGCCACAATCAACAGCTTGGCGGCCACGCGTAACTCTTTTTTATCGGCTTCACCATACCAATTGACCAACTCCTTATAGAGCACTTCAATTTTTTCCAGTGGCGTAAATTCAATAGCCAATTCATCGGATGATTCAGTTTTCATCTGCACAATGCCTGTTGTGAATGTATCTAAAATGACTGCCTGATTGAAGCTCAGCCCTGTTTATATAGCCATTATGTACCAATATAGCGCAGCTCCGGACATACAGAGTCATATTGCTAATGGGTGGAACGTCACCATTCAGCAATGTGAGATAAGGCAGAGGGTGTGTATCAGCGACTTTGCTTATTCTCAAGCAACACTTGCCAATGTCATATTATCTGGGCTCATGTATCAAACCTGAAAAACAGAGCCCCCGATACTGTGACTATAAAAACAGCGTGTAAAGTCTTAATTATGACAGTCATCAATGACGCTAATATGACAACCATAAGTGGCAAAGTCTTTTTTCTGCTGGCCCGCAGATGTGCTTGATTGTCTGCTTAAACCCGATGATTCATAAAAGGTATTTTGGTTGCAGCAGATCACTGACGAAAACTATCACTCCCGGGTGGAGCAATAAAAAAGCCCTCGGTTGAGGGCTTTTTGTCCGGCATGGGCTTTTGCCTTAAATCAGTTCAGCCAGGATCTGATTAAAGTGCTCACTGGGACGCATAATGTTAAGCATCTCAGCGTCATCGGGCAGGTAGTAGCCGTTCATATCGACTTTCTTGCCCTGTACCGAGTTCAGTTCATTCACGATCTGCGATTCCTGCTCAGACAATGCCCTGGCAATCGGCTCGAAGACCGCTTTCAGCTCGGCGTTATCCGCCTGCTCTGCCAGCGCTTGTGCCCAGTACATCGCCAGATAGAAATGACTGCCACGATTATCCAGTTCACCGGTCTGCTCTTTAGGTGATTTGTTTTCCTGCAGCAACTGGCCGGTGGCTGCGTCCAGCGTGTCTGCCAGTACCTTGGCTTTAGCGTTGTTATGGCTGTTAGCGACGTGCTCCAGCGAAGCGGCCAAAGCCATCAGCTCGCCCAGAGAATCCCAGCTCAGGTGGTTTTCTTCCAGTAACTGATTCAACAGTTTCGGAGCGGTACCCCCAGCGCCGGTCTCAAACAGGCCGCCGCCTTTCATCAGTGGGACGACAGAGAGCATTTTAGCTGAAGTCCCCAATTCCAGGATCGGGAACAGATCGGTGTTGTAGTCACGTAAAACATTACCGGTCACAGAAATGGTGTCTTCACCTTTACGCATTCTGTCGAGCGTGATCTGGGTGGCAATCACCGGATTGAGAATGCGAATGTCGAGACCTTCGGTGTCATGTTCAGGCAGATACTCATGCACCTTGCTGATTAATTGATTGTCATGAGCGCGGTTTTCATCCAGCCAGAAGATGGCCGGGGTGTTCGAGAGTCTCGCGCGGTTGACGGCCAACCGGACCCAGTCACGAATCGGCTCATCTTTGGTCTGGCATATCCGGAAGATATCCCCGGCTTCCACATCAAACGCAAACACGGTGTCACCGTCTTGATTGGTGACGATAATCTGCCCCTTACCCTGGGCCTGAAAAGTCTTGTCATGTGAGCCGTATTCTTCGGCTTTTTTGGCCATCAGGCCCACGTTAGGGACGGAGCCCATGGTAACCGGGTCCAGCGCGCCCTTGGCTTTGCAGTCATCGACGACCGTTTTGTAAACCCCGGCATAACAGCGGTCCGGAATCATCGCCAGGGTGTCTTTCTGCTCGCCGTTTTTATCCCACATCTTGCCGCCCGCGCGAATCATCGCTGGCATGGAGGCATCAATAATCACATCTGAAGGCACATGGAGATTAGTTATGCCTTTATCAGAGTCTACCATCGCCAGGTTGGGTTGCTGGGCATAAACCGCCTCGATATCGGCTTCAATCTGAGCCCGGGTGTCGGCATCGACCTTGTCCAGACGGCTATAGAGATCACCCAGCCCGTTGTTGAAATCCACGCCCAGTTCATCAAACAAATCGCCGTGCTTATCAATCAAGGCCTTGAAGTAGGTTTTGACCGCGAAACCAAAAAGAATGGGGTCAGAGACTTTCATCATGGTGGCTTTGAGGTGCAACGACAGTAAAACGCCCTCTTGTCTGGCACGGGCAATCGCATCGGCATAAAAGGCCTGCAAACTACTGGCACTCATACGGGTGGCATCCACCACCTCACCGGCCAGTACCGGTATTGCCTGTTTCAGTACCGTTTCTTTACCATCGGCAGCAATAAAGCGTACCTGGTATTGATCAGGCTTGGTGGCAGTGATCGACTGCTCGCTACCATAAAAGTCATGGTCTTCCATATGCGCCACATCAGTGGCCGATTCAGCTTGCCACTCACCCATAAAGTGCGGATTGCTACGGGCATAGTTTTTCACTGCCGCCGGTGCACGGCGATCAGAGTTACCTTCGCGCAGCACCGGGTTGACGGCTGACCCCAGTACCTTGGCATAACGATCTTTGATTTGTTGTTCTGCGTCGTTTTTGGGGCTGTCAGGATAATCTGGCAGGTCATAGCCCTTGCCTTTGAGTTCTTTAATTGCTGCTTTCAACTGTGGGATCGAGGCCGAGATATTAGGCAGCTTGATAATATTCGTGGATGGGTCCTGGGTCAGTTTGCCCAGTTCACTCAGGTGATCAGGAATCTGCTGCGCTTCGGTCAGCTTGTCGGGAAAGTTGGCGATAATACGTCCGGCGAGTGAAATATCACTGATTTCAAAATCGATATCGGCCGGCTTGGTAAAGGCGCGGATGATGGGCAATAACGAGAAGGTTGCCGCGGCGGGAGATTCATCAACTTTAGTGTAGATAATTTTCGACATGCTTATTCCTATGTAACACCTTATCCAGGCCGCAAAGCATTGAAGCTTTGCAGCATTGCAGTTAACAGGTTTGTGATGTGGATTGTCATGGGCGCAGTGAAGCTGAGCTATACGCCGCTTTATGGCGGTTTATTATACCGGTTCAGCCGGGTTTTGTTTGCCCGGATTGGTGAAATGCCACCGGCAAGACACTTTCGCAGAGCTTGAGATGTCTCGGCTGCGCTCGACATGACAATATTATTTCATGCCGATGGACAGGTTTGTCATGCCGACGAACGGAGGCATCTCTTCAACGCTTGGAGATGTTTCGGCTTCGCTCAACAGGACAGGATTGCTAACGAATGGAAGCAGCTCAGCACAGCTTTAAGCTGGTTCTACGCTATTCCCTCATCCCCACGTGCAAAGACGGCCAGCGGGTGCGTGGTAATAATGGTCAGCAATACCCGTTGCCCGGGCTCGGCGACTTTTTCATGGCTGCAGCGAATGCGAACCGTGGCACCGTCATCGGTTTTCACGGCGTACAAACGGGCACTGCCCTCATAGCGACTCCAGATCACTTCGCCATTGCCCTGATCGACAATGTTCAGGGACAGATCATCCGGTCTCAGCAGCAAATCGACCTCGCCGGAAGCGTCGTTGACCGGCGCTGCCGGGGCATTGCCGAGTTCGGTGGTAGCCACATTACTGCCCGACTCCAGGCTCGCAGGCAGGAAACTGGCCTCACCCAGAAAGCGAGCCACAAATCGACTGTTGGGTTCACTGAAACAGGCTTCGGGGCTGCCGACTTGCTCGAGTTTGCCATCTTTGAGTACCCCGATACGGTCACCAACTGACAGCGCTTCTTCCTGATCGTGGGTGACCCAGACAGCCGGCACAGCGGCTTCTTTCAGAGCATTGCGGATTTCCCAGCGTAGATCATCTTTCAGCGCGGCATCGAGATTGGATAAGGGTTCATCCAGCAACACAAATGCCGGTTCATGGGCCAGTGTGCGCGCCAGCGCGACACGTTGTTTCTGACCACCCGACAGGTTATCCGGTTTGGCATCACGCCAGGGGCTGAGACCAAGCAACTCAATCCAGTGATCGGCCTTGCTATGATCTTTGAGTTTGAAGCTGACATTCTGCGCCACGGTCAGGTGCGGGAACAAAGCAAAGTCCTGAAATACCATGCCTACCTGACGTTTTTCCGGCGCGATGGTTTTGTGGGCCGTGACGGTTTTCTGTCCCAGTTTAATCGTGCCTTCCGAGATCGGAATCAGTCCGGCCAGGGCATGCAGAATAGTCGTTTTACCACAGCCTGTCGGTCCAACCAGGGTCAGCAGTTCCGACTCACCCAGCGTCAGACTGAGATCATCAACGACCTTTTTCTGACCGTAGTGAACGGATACGTTGCGAACTTCAATCATGAGACTGAAGGCTCCTCCTCAAAAATATCTGTTTGATTCCAGCGCTCGCCATAGAACATCACTGCCAAAGCCAGCCCGGATATCACAACTAACAGTAAACCCGGGATCGCTGCCTGACCAAAATAACCGGCTTCGTACACCCGCCAGAGATAAGTCGCCAGTGTTTCAAAATCGAGCGGACTCAGAATCAGCGTAGCGGGTAATTCTCGCATGACTTCGAGGAACACCAAAGCAGCACCGGCAACAATGCCTCGGATACTGAGTGGCAATGTAATCCGGCGAAAAGCCTCTTTACGGCTTGCACCCAGGAGTCTGGCGGCTTTGACCAGGCTCGGATCCAATCGCTCTGAAGTGGAGCGGATGGTGCCCACAGCCAAAGGTAGAAAACGCATCACATATGCCAGCACCAACAGTGCCAGAGTCTGATAAAGCAGTGACACCTGGAGGCCGACATAAACCAGTGCCGTACCCATCACGATACCCGGCACACCAAAGCCCAGGTAACTGACGCGCTCAGTGAGACGGCCAAAACGGCCATGGATGGCAGCCTGAGCTACCGGCAAAGCGAATATAACTGCAGCAATAGCTGCAAACAGTGCGGCATAGGCTGAGTTCCAGGCATACACCAGCTCGAAGTTACCGGCACCATCCCGCCACAGCCACAGGATAAATATAGCCAGCGGCAACATGATGGCGAAGAGCACAACCGGTGAGGCGGCCAGCAACATTAGCGCGGTTTTGAGCTTCCCCGGCCATAGCAGCAAAGATTTACCCGGTCGCTCCCGGGTGCCTTTGACCCGTGATTCGATAAACAGAATAAGGCCTACAATCACCAGCAACTGCAGTGACAACATCGCAGCCTGACTGAGACCGAAACTGTTGTATTCGACGTAAATCATCCGGGTAAAGGTGTCGAGCCTTAAGATCGCTGGCGTGCCGAAATCAGATAAGGCATACATCGCAGCTAGTAAAGCGCCGGCAGCGATGCCGTTGGTTATGCGCGGCAAAACCACGGACCAGAGACTGCTGAACAGGGACATACCCAGCGTTCGCGCTGCATTGACCAAACTGGAGTCCAGACTCAGCAATGACGCCCTGACGGTGAGCATCACAAAGGGATAGGTATACAGCGCCATCACAATGCTGGACCCCACCAGTCCGTCGAACACCGGTGTGCTGATGCCGATCATCTGCTCGATTTCACCACCGGGCCCGAAGGCCGCATAAAAAGTGAAAGCACCGATATAGCTGGGAATCGCCAGCGGCGCCGCCAGCAACACCAGCCAGAAGCGAGCCCAAGGCAGTTTGACGTAAGAGGTCAATAAAGCCAGTGGCACACCGATAATCACTGCCCCTGCTGCAGTGAGCAGCATCAGCGAGATGGTGTTGGTCAGAATATCGAGGTTACGGGCGTCGAATAGTTGTGGACTGTCTGCCGCCAGCCAGATCAGCACGGCAACAGGCATCAACGCGATTAGAGCGATGATGATGGCAAACGGGTAAGAAGGAGACCATTGCTTCATAAGATGCCGCTGCTGCGCATCAACTCCACCGTAGGTCGCAGGTCAGCAAGCTGGGTCAAATCAATCTCGGGCGGCGACACTTTATCCAGACTGGGCAGCCCGACAGGCGGGGCCACATTATCGACCAGCGGAATTTCGAAGGCCTCTTCCGCGAGGTAGGACTGCACTTCCCGGGTCAGCAGGTAACGGATGAAATTCACTGCCAGCTCATTATCGGTCAATGCCAGAATGCCTGAGGCATTGACCAGACAACCCGCATCGTTACGGGTAAAAGCCAGATCAACATTGGCATCAGGCTTACCGGATTTGAGCCGTAGTGTGTAGTAGTGATTGGCCAACCCCAGATCCACTTCACCCCGCTCTACCGCCATTACCACGCCCAGTTCACCGGCATATTTACTGGCACGTGCATCAATACCACGCAGCCAGTCTGCTGTGACTTTATCACCTTTCAAAATACGCATCGCCGTGACGAACGACTGGAACGAGGCATAAGCCGGCGCCCAGGCAATACTGAAATCGCTATCGGCCAGCGCCATGATATCGTCCGGGATATCTGCTGCTGTGAGTCGCTCCGTGTTGAAAGGAATGGTACGAATGCGGCCAGTCACCGGCGTCCAGTCTGAAAACTGAAAGTTATCACGCAGCTGGCCGGTGAGGTCATCAGGCAGAGGTTGGGCCAGTCCGGCATCAGTCACCATGCCCACAGCACCGGAGTCGACCGCCCAGAAAAGATCAGCACGACGCACACCCGCCTTGGCCTCAGCCAGAATGGCATTGGTCAATGACGCGGTGGGACCGCGACGGATGCGAAGTTTGAATTCCGGGTTACGTTCTTCAATGGCCTTGATAACGTTTTCATACAGACCGCCCTCGCCCCGCCCCAAGTAGAGGGTTAATTCGCCCTTGAGCTCAGGGAGACTCTCCACAGAGACAGCGCCGGCCGGATTGGCCAGCACTGTATTGAGACTGATGGGTAAGGCGCCGGCAGCGGCCAGCGCTGCCATTGACTGTACAAAGCTTCTGCGCTGCATTTAGAAAACGTCCTTTCTCTCTTCAGCAGATTGTTCCAGCAAGGATGACGCAGTATCCAGCTTGCCCTGCATCATGGTGACCACGCCGCGAACGTCATCGACGCTTTTACCATTCTGAATCGCTTGTGGCAGTGTCACATTGAAGTCTTTTTCCAGATCTTCAACCAGCTCAGCATCCAGGGCAATCAATTCACCCTCGACACCTTCAAACAGGTTCAGATAGGTATCATGCACAATGGTGACAGCCTCTTTAGGCAGTTTCTCTGCATACTTGGCGACCACGCGGTTGAGGTGGTTGTCAATTGCATCCAACGCTTCCAGTGAGTTGGTGGGATTGTCCTGGGTGGTGGCGACTTGTTCTGTCAGGCCCTTGTCCTGATACTGTGCTGCCAGTTTGACCGCACCAAGGCCTTGCCATAAGGCTTGTTCCAACAGGTCGTGCTGCTCGCGCACCTGCTCAATGCTGGCGTTGTCTTCCATCGCTGTTTTGACACCGAAGAGACCTTGCCAGATTGAGGCATAGACGGGCACGTAATTGGTTTCAATCGCTGAGTGGAAATCGACGGCTTCCCAGTGTTCGACCAGCAGATCCGGTTTAGCCTCGTCAACACCGCCTTCCTGGTAACGCAGGATCATGGCCTTGACTTTGTCGTTGAGCCAGTTGACTTCCTGGCTGTAGTTATCGAGGTTGTCGGTCAGATGATTCACATGCTCACCAATTGCGCCGGTCGCCATGGTCGCCTGTGATGTCATCAACGCTACCGCGCCCAGCATACCCACCAGATACTGGCGCTTAAACCATTTGCTCGTCATTGTCTTGTTCTCCTGAGTTTGACAGTTTCATTAGCTTGAGATGTTGTTGATAATGATACTCATTTAAATAATTTCAGTAAACTGGCTTTCTCTGCCTTTCTCAAACTGTGAACTGAGACAGGGCCGGACATATTGAGTTCAGCCTGCTGTTGTTGATTCTGTGGGTGGAAAAACTACTATTATGAATGAAAAGCGTTCAATCTCCTATCCTCAATCACATCAACGGCAATTGGCTCAGCCTGCGTGATAGCCGTATCAGACTCGTTGTACAATAGTGCGATTAACTTTTTTCAACTCAAATAAGCGAACTCAGATCTATGAAAATACAGAGCGATTATGTTGATCTCGATACCCCGACTGGCGTGATGCGGACCTATATACACCGCCCCGTTGGTGATGGCAGTTATCCGGTTATCCTGTTCTATTCAGAAATCTTTCAACAGACCGGACCAATCGAGCGTGCTGCACGTCTGATGGCCAGTCATGGCTATGCGGTACTGGTGCCGGAAGTGTTCCACGAGCTCAACCCCATTGGCACTGTACTGGGCTATGATGATGCCGGCCGCGATAAAGGCAATGCCGACAAAGAAGCCAAAGATGTTGAAGCTTACGACTCAGACAATGCGGCCATGATTGCTTATGTCAAAACCCAACCCTGGTGTAATGGTCATATCGGCGCGATGGGTTATTGCATCGGTGGTCACCTGGCTTTCCGTGCTGCCCTGCAGCCAGAAGTCGAAGGCACTGCCTGCTTTTACGCCACAGACCTGCACATTCAGAAAATCCCCAACCAGCCAGGTCAGCACAGCATGGAACGTCTGAATGACATCAAGGGTGAATTGCTGATGATCTGGGGTAAACAGGATAACCACGTGCCGCGCGATGGCCTTGATAAAATCCATCATGCCCTCAACCAGACTGACATCACCTTTACCTGGCATGAATTTAATGCAGAGCATGCTTTTATGCGTGATGAAGGCGATGGTGGGCGCTATGATGCCCAGACCGCAATGCTGGGTTATCAGCTGGCGCTGAACCTGTTCAGCCGCACTCTGCGGTAAACAAGCAACATTAACTGACAGGGAGTCACTCATAGGCTGACTCCCTGTCACTTCAACAACGCCAACTACATCACACTTTTTGTTATATCCCGGTGGTATTGATAACTCAAACATCATTGAGTGAGCAATATGAACCTGACACGCAAAACACCAATGCTGATGACCTGGGAAGAGGACTTCAGCCAGCACAATGAACTTATTGATGAGCAACACCGGGCCATCATTACCAGTATCAACGCCATCCACTTTCTCACGCTGAAAGGTGATGAGACCCACATCATCAAGCATGTGATGATGCTCTACTCACAGCTGGAGCTGCACTTCAAAACTGAAATGCTGATTCTCAGGCAAAATCAATCGCCCCTGCTGGCTGGCTATGAGGATCAGGCGAATCAAATCCTGACATCTTTACTGAACAGACTGGATGCGCCCAGTGACGATCATCAGACACAGCTTTTGTTCAGCACCTTTAAAGACTGGTGGCAGCGCCATCTGGAATTACATGACAGCATCACCCCGTTCCTGAAAGATTGGGAGAGGGATTTTTGCCGGGTCGCTGACGCCGATAGCATTTAATCCTGTTATCAGATCAGCACTACATTGCTCGGCTGTCAGCGCGTTCGGGACTTTGATTATCCACTTCGGCCCATTTTGATTCGACATAAGCAACTCATTACCAAGCAGTTTCCAAAAAAATTGCTATTAACGCTTCACATTGAGCGCGGATATTGTAGAATGCCACGCTTTCTTGGGGTGCTTAGCTCAGCTGGGAGAGCATCGCCCTTACAAGGCGAGGGTCGGGGGTTCGATCCCCTCAGCACCCACCAAGAATTTCCTTTTTGTCCGTCTCCCCTGGCGGCGTATCCTTGGACGTCTTGGCATTAATCTCTTAATGTCGCTAAGCTGACAAGTAAAAGTCTGAGAGATAAACCTTTGAGCCTGTCCCAAAATCCGACAATGACGCTTTTCCACTGGAACATTCTGATATTGCCCGGTGATAAGGAAATCTTCGTCGGCCTGCGTCATCGTCCGGAAACCGTACCGCCATTCAAACCCGCCGATGATGATGAAGTGCTGCCATTTTTGTTACGTAACAGCAGTCCGATTAAAACCTTCGAGCGCCGCCGTGGCATCGGGTTTACCGAGTCTGGCCGCCGCTATGTCGTGATTGGCGAGCCCAGTGATCCCACCGGGATGATCCGGCTCAGTGTCAGCCAGATGATGTCAGCCGAGAACATCCACTGGAAATATGTATTCGCTGAATAAAGCGCGTCATAGCGTAACACCCCTCACAACATAAATTTCACAACGCAGCACCGATATTGAGCGGATGAAAAATGCATCGCTCATTATTGGTGGTCATGGCGGCATTGCCCAGGCCATCATCCAGACTTTATTAAACTCAGAGCGCGACAAGGCAATCGTAGTAGTGAGTCGTGGTCAGCGTCCTGCAAATGCTGCCGACATTGATTGGTATCAATCGGATCACGGCGAAGCGTCAATCAACGAAATTACTCAAGCGTTTCAGGAACAGGGGCTGGTCTTTGAACGGGTGTTTATCTGCCTGGGTATCCTCCACGATGACACTGTCAGCCCGGAAAAACGCTTGGAAGATCTGAATGCAGAATCGCTATTGCATGTATTTAATATCAACAGCATCACGCCGGTGCTTTGGCTCAAGCACCTGCTGCCCGTTTTGAAAAACACTGACCCGGCTCGGGTTGCTGTCTTCAGTGCCCGGGTAGGCAGTATTACAGATAACCATCTTGGTGGCTGGTATGGCTACCGGGCCAGTAAAGCCGCTTTGAATATGCTACTGAAGTCCACCGCCATCGAATACGCACGCCGCGCGCCCAATGTTAAAATCATCGTCTTTCATCCGGGCACAACGGACACCGAGTTGTCCCGCCCTTTCAGTCAGAATGTGCCTGAGGGCAAATTGTTCAGTCCCGCGTTTGTAGCGACACAAGTCATTAATATCCTGGATGCGCAGACAGCCGATGGTGAATTGTCTTTTCTTGACTGGAATCGTCAGCCAATAGACTGGTAGCTGGCCTTTTCAGAACTAGGCTAATCCAGCTCGTTTTCCAGAATAGACTGATATTCACGGATTCTCTGTACATATCTCACCGGCTCACCGCCACGGGCATAGCCGTATTTGAGATCTTTGTAATATTGCTTTTGCGCCAGCAGCGGCAGAACCTGCTTCATATCGTGCCAGTCGTACGGGCTGAAACCCAGCTCACGAGCCAGGATCTGGGCATCATGCATGTGCGCACGGCCGATGTTGTAGGCGGCCAGCGCAAGATAGAGCCTGTCTTCGGCACTGATTTCCTGTCTGAAACGGCTCAGCATATTTTTCAGATACCGGGCACCGCCCATGATGCTCTGTTTCGGGTCAGTGCGATCACTGATATCCAATGATTCTGCTGTATTTTGCGTGAGCATCATGATGCCCTTGACGCCGGTTGGCGAGACCGCTTGTGGATCCCAGTGGGATTCCTGATAGCTCTGCGCCAACAGCGTGTTCAACGGTAGCTCAAAGGTATAAGCGGCAGATGCAAAATAACGATCATAGCGTGGCAGCCGTTCATCAATGCGACGTCGAAATACGCTGACATCAACATAGTCGAATTGACGAAAGAAACCGTAATAGCGATCTTCGATTTTGCGCATCTCAGCGCTATTCTCAAAGTCTGCATGCCACTGATCCAGCCGGGCTTTGAGCTGCTGACTTTGCGCTGCCAGGTATAGAGCTAGCGGCTGCCTGTCAGTCAATTGCATGGCCACGGTGATTTCCGGGAAATAACGGCGATTGATTTTGACAATATTGGAGTCGGCGACGGTGCAGTCGATCTTCCCACTGGCAACCTGACCCAGCAGCGCTTCGGTGGCATGCTTAGTGGTCTCGGACCACTGGAGTTGCGGGTTGTGGGTTTGCTGAATGAGTTTGAGGCGCTGCGCGTAACTACTGTTGGCAATAACCCGAATATTGAGGCCGCTCAGCGCCTGATAGCTGTCAGGCTTTGGCCCATCGCGGTGACAGACCAGTGCCTGGTGGACTGAATCGTATTGGGGACCCGAGAGGAACTCGGCTTCTCTTGAAGGCAACAGCGTCAGCCCCGCCGCAGCAACATCTGCCTCGCCCTCTCTCAAGGCCTGGAAAATCTCGCTGATACTGTCTTTAATCACAAAACGTGGTTCGAGACCCAGCGCTTCGCTATATACCAACGCCAGATCATGCTCATAGCCGCTGGCCTCACCCTGTGCGTCAATATACCAGGTGGTGGGCGCGTTTCGGGTGGCAATGATTAATTCACCCGAGTCGATAATCTGCTGAAACGTTCTTGTATTTTGTTGGGCAGATTGGGAAGTATCGCCACAGGCTGTGAGCAGCAGGCTCAAGCCGATTAGTGCCAGCATTTTGTGATAAAACATAACACTAACATGCCATGCAATGGCGACTGGCACCAGCCCTGCCCCGTCATTTTATTGCGCGCAAGGCATTTGTCAGCAACCCTAAAACAAGCCGCCAGCTTAGCTGAAAAGCGGCTTAAGCCAACATCCACGTCAGCCTCTTCCGGTGTTGCAAATTGTCATCGCTGTCATCGCTGTTCTGACGAAGAGGAACAGCCTGCTGCGATAAAGAGTCACACAAACATCAGCAAACGCAAGGTACCTATTTATGAACAAAACAGCTTTTATTATTATGGCCGGTCTATTCAGCACGGCGCAGGCAGCGCCATTGGAACGGCAAAACATCACCAGTTGTGCCTACCAGGCCGGCACCGCTTATGAGATCCAGCATATCCGGCAGCAACAGGGACATAACTGGGATCAGTTTGCCGCCAATATCAATAAAATCTACGCCGACTCACAGGGCCGGGATGATTTGCTGGTCATCGCTGAGCGCGTTTTTATCCAGCCGGTAGATACCGAGGCTGATGTGATTCACGATGAAATCTTCAATGCCTGTGTGCAGCGACAGCAGGGAACCGAAGCTCAATTCTGAACAAAGCAGGCTTTCAACTCAGTTCAGTGTTTGCCATGCAATTTTCTGAAACCCGTAAAATCAACAATCTCTCCCTGCTGCAGGCGGAATGGCGCCAGGGCCTGTGTCTTTCCTGATTGATCCAGTTCATTTAAAAAAGATTCCAGCTGATTTAACACTTCACTCATCGGGGCCATAGCCTGGACCGGTTTAATAATCATGCCTGCAAGCAGTGCACTCAGGTTGTAGCTGCGATCGGCTTCAGTCAAATGACATTGGCTGACCGCCCTCTGGACGCGTTCCAACAGCAGCTTATGGCTATCAGGATGGCTCTCTGCAAATAATAGAAACTCATCATCTCTCAGACGCACCATAACATCGCTCTGTCGCAGGGCAGCCGCCAACTGCCTGGCCAGGTCAACGTATACCCTGTCAAACAGGCTCTGTTGAAAACGTCGCTTGGCGTTATCAAAACGGATCTGACAGTGAATCAGCAAGCCCTGCATGGCTTGTTGCCGCGACAGTCTTGATAAGGCAGCAGCAATCGCTTTCAAGCCTGACTGGCGGTTCATGATGCCGGTTACAGCATCATAGCGGAGCTTTTCACTGAGTTTTTGATTGGCGACCAGCAATTCAAGCTGGGTTTTAATCAAGCGCCGGCCCAGGCGGAGCTTGGCATCCATATCAATTTTGTTAATAGGCTTGGAGATAAAATCATCGGCACCGGCATTCAGCGCTTCTGCTTCGGCATGACGATCATCGTTGGATGTCATCATCAGGATAAAGGGTTCAACCATAAGCTCACTCTGACGAATGGCATTGCACAATTCCAGCCCATTGGTTCCCGGCATCACCCAGTCCACAATAACAATGTCGGGGGAGCCGGGTTTTAGCAAAATCTCCTGGGCTTCATCCGCAGAGGAAACCGCAATCGGTCTGTAGCCGAGGGATTCGACGATTTTCTGGCACAGTAAGGAATCGATTTCAGCATCATCGACGATCAGGACTTTCATGCATCAGCCATTTTGTCGCTATTTGAGTTCACTATAGCCACAAAACCGCATAAAAACCAGTGCCTTAGATTTTATTCTTGCTCAGTCAATCAGCGTAATCGCGAGATCGACTCGGTGATCTGATATGAAATGTCACGGATGGTTTTGAATTTGTCCATTGCCAGCTTAATCTTGTCAAAACCTTCCGCCACCCGGGTCTGTGAGGTATTGAGGTAATTTGTGGCCTGCTCAACCAACGCTGCATTTTTTGAGGACACGGTCTCAATCTCAACCGTAGAATCGTTGGTGCTTCGCGACAGCTTTCTGACCTCGTCTGCCACCACCGCAAATCCTCGCCCATGCTCACCCGCCCGGGCTGATTCAATGGCAGCATTCAAGGCCAGCAAGTTGGTTTGTTCAGAAATACCGCGGATAACATTAATGGTGTTGCCAATTTGCTCGTAATGCGCAGCCAGTTCGCTGATTAATCTGGACGCATTGCTGACCTCCTCGGTCACATGCTGAGACAACTCTACAGACTCATTGAGCATATCGCCGCAGGCTGCCCATTCCTGCTCAGCATCATCAAAGGCACGGTATGCGTCTTCCGATGCCTGTTTGATCGCATCCTGCCGGCGATGTTCATCAGTTGTTTCCGTAGCAAATTTAATGACTTTGACCACCTTGCCTTTGCAATCGAATACCGGGTTATAGCTCGCTTCCAGCCACACCGGTTGCTGCTGGCTGTTGCGGCGTTCAAAAGTACCGCTCTTGAAATAACCCTGCGCCAGTTCGTCCCAGAATGAGGGGTTATCGCGGTAAAAATCATCATTACAGAACATACGGTGATGCTGGCCCTGAATATCTTTCAGCGCATAGCCCACCGTACTGAGAAAGTTCTGATTAGCGTCGAGAATGATGCCATCAGGGGTGAATTCGATAATCGCCTGGGATTTATCCAGCGCTTTGATGATGGCTTCCTTCTCCAAAGCCAGATCGGTTTTGGCGGTCACATCAGAGGCGATCTTA
Source organism: uncultured Methylophaga sp. (assembly GCF_947259025.1). GTDB lineage: Bacteria > Pseudomonadota > Gammaproteobacteria > Nitrosococcales > Methylophagaceae > Methylophaga. Next base: position 256,249 of record NZ_CAMYKO010000005.1, on the reverse strand, counting down.
ATCACTTTGACCACCTGCTGATCGAGCATGACCGGGAAATAGGTCGCCTCCAGCCAGACTTTATCACCGTTTTTGGCGACCCGTTCAAAGGTTCTAGACTGGACCTGACCCGAGCCCAACTGTTGCCAGAATTGCTGGTATTCATTACTGGCGGCATAGCCCGGTTCGCAGAACATGCGGTGATGCTGGCCTTTGACTTCCTCCAGGCTGTAACCGACAACCGAGAGAAAGGCTGCGTTGGCCTCAACTATATGTCCATCGGGCGTGAACTCAATCATGGCCAGATTATCGTGAACGGCTTTCAGTTCAGCGCTGAGTGAGCGAATTTGTGCTTCCTGCTGCTGTAGGGTCTGTTTGAGCTTTTTATTGAACATCCTGTCATCCTCATTGACAAGGCCGATACTTTTAGTATCGGCATCAATTGATTTTTACTTAAAAAAAATTAAGCTGGCATTTCATATGCACACTTAAAGTCTCAGACAGAATAAAAAATCGGGTCAGTTCAGGCGTCTCTGACCAGCGAGAGATGGGCTCCGGGCTCTGCAGAAGCATAAACGGCGTCCCGACCGGCAGCTTTGGCAGCATAGAGGTGGCGATCAGTGCGGCGAAGCAGGTCAACAGCATCTTGATCGTCCTGATGCAGTACAGCAATACCGATGCTGACGGTGTAACGTATCCTGTCAGCGTCGCAAGCGACTTCATCAGCATGAATCCGCTGCATAAGTCGATCGGCGATCTCCCTGGCCGCTTCAATATCGGTATCAGGCAGCATAAAGGCAAACTCTTCACCGCCATAACGGCACAGTACATCGGTGCTGCGGGTCACCGATTCACAAATCCTGGCCAGTGAACACAGCACAATATCACCGGCAAGATGGCCATAATCATCATTGACCTTTTTAAAGTGATCGACGTCGAGCATTAACATTGATAAGGCATTCTGCTCCTTGCGAGCACGCAGATAGCCGACTTCCAGCTCCAGATTAAAGCGCCGGCGATTGACTAGGCCGGTCAGCGGATCAGTCTCTGCCTGACGCCTAAACTGACTTTCACGCTGTTCACTGTGGCGCACTTTGTTGACCAGGCGCAGCCGTGTCCAAATCAACCATCCTATCAGGGACAAAAGTACTGCCAGTGTGGTGATCGCAGGCCACAACCAGGTGCTCAACTTAGCGCTTTTGGCTGGCGTATAGAGAAAACGATTCAAATCAACCGGATCGGTGATGCCGATTTCGCGGTAAACCTGCATAATGCGTTTCCAGCGAGCCCGATTGCTGTAGCCAAGTTCAATCAGATCCGGCTGGATATAATCGCGAAGCTGGCTAGCCTCCTGCAGCATAAAGTCGAGATCATAATCCGCATTGCGAACCGGATAATTGAGCAGGATATGTCGGGCCGTCGTTTCCGGGTTATTCAGGGCAAATTCCCAGCCGCGCAAAACAGCTTCTCTGAATGCCGCAACCAACTCCGGATCTGTTCGCAGGGACGACTCACTGGTAAACAGCAGGTCCCCGTATAAATCGATGCCATAATCCATTGGGGAAATAACAACTGGCTGATATCCCCGGCGTTCCAGGATATAGGGCTCATCAGAAGCAAAGCCGAGTATCATCTTGGTCTCACCGTTTTGCAGCGCTTCCAGGTTCCAGTGTTTGAAACGGTTATTAAGCTCACCGACATCAACGCCTGCCCTTGCCAGGGCAGCAATCACCTCAATATCAATAACCTCGCCCGGTTTATTGGTTTCCAAAGGCAGGGAGACCGGCTCGTTGCCAATATCCTCCAACCGGGTGATGTTGTGCTTATCGAGGGTGATGAAGGCGGCCGGGCTGCGCTGCATAATCGCTGCCAGCATCACAACCGGCAGCCCCCTGGCATGATGCACCAGCAAGTCACTACGCGTGACACCGAAGTCTGCACGCTGAAACACTACCTCCTCGACGGGATTTGTGGTGTTACCCTGCTGGTCGATACCGGCACGAATCTCCACCTCCATCCCGGCCTGGGTGAAATAGCCTTGGGCTTTGGCCGCATAATAGCCTGCAAACTGAAACTGATGATGCCAGGGAAGCTGAAGAACCACGGTTTCAGCGGCAGTCACACCGGACCAGCAAAGGGCAACCAGACTCAGCCATAAGTGGCGCTTGAGAAGTAAGCTTAGGCACATAACAATGAGGCTGGTCTTCCTGACAGCAAGCCTGTCATCACTCCGTTTTAAGCCTGTCTTTGAGAGCCTGATCCCTATAAATTAACTCTCGCCGTTCCCGTCCTGATGAATGCCTGGCGGGCATAAGGATGCTGATTGCATCACTGAACGATCCTAGCAAATAACATCCGTTGCGCCCCCCCGTGATATGAGGGGGGAGTGGCTAGCATTTCGACAGCCCTAATCGCACTATCCTCTTTTCAAATCATCGTCTTCAGTTTGTGGTCAGCGCTACTTTGATTACCCCGTCACGCTGTGCAGCAAAGAGTTCGTAGGCATCGACGATCTGCTCAAGCTCAAAACGATGTGTCACCATGGACTCCAGGTTGATTCTGCCATTGGCGATGACACTCATCAGGCGCCGCATTCGCTCTTTCCCCCCGGGACAGAGGCTGGTGACAATTTTATGGTCACCCAATCCAGCGCTGAATGCATTCATGGAAATTGTCAGATCTGAAGAGTAAACGCCCAGGCTGGACAACGTACCGCCCGGCTTTAATACTCGCAGTGAAGCTTCAAAAGTCTCCTGCTTGCCTAGCGCTTCAATAGCGGCATCCACGCCCCGGCCGCCGGTGATTTTCAGAATTTCCGCCACAACATCCACTTTTTTGAAATCCAGGACCACATCCGCCCCCATTGCCTTGGAGAGCCTTAAACGTTCATCCACACCATCCACGGCGATGATCAGGCTGGCTCCTTTCAAACGTGCACCTGCGGTGGCACTCAGACCAATCGGGCCTTGTGCAAAAATGGCAACAACGTCACCGATGTGAATGTCAGCAGATTCTGCACCGGCAAACCCGGTAGACATGATGTCCGGGCACATCAGTACCTGTTCATCGGTGAGCCCCTCTGGCACTGGCGCCAGATTAGCCTGGGCGTCAGGCACCCGCAGGTATTCGGCCTGCGCGCCGTCGATAGTGTTACCAAAGCGCCATCCCCCCATCGGTTTGTAACCGTGGGCATGGGCACCACCATCCTGTGCCGGGTGACCATCCTGGCACCCATAGGAGGTGAAACTGGGACAGATTGCACCGGCAATCACCCGCTGGCCTTCCTGATAGCCCTTGACGTTTTTGCCCAGTTTTTCAATCACACCGACCGGTTCATGGCCAATGGTCAATCCTTTTTCAACCGGGTATTCGCCCTTGAGAATGTGGATATCAGTACCGCAGATTGTGGTGGTGGTTACGCGGACCAAAGCATCGTTGTCACCAACAGGCGGTACTGGCTTATCGTCGATTTCAATCCTGCCCGGTTCGACAAACACTGCAGCCTTCATCATCTTGCTCATCGCAACCTCCTTTTACTGTTTGATATCAGTAAATTAGCAGGCAGCAATGACGGCAGCAATGCAGATCAAATGCAGTTTTGATCTAAATCAAATCAGTTTTATTCTGCCAGTGGCTGCAGCCATTGGGTGCCGCCCAGCTTTTGTTGTTGGGCCAGGTTCCAGTTTGCCCTCTCGATGAGATGTGATGCAGGCTGAGCCGGCTGATAGTTGAGGGGACTGGGCAGACTGGAAGCCAGTAAGGCGGATTGCATGGGTGTCAGTTGTGCTGCCGGTTTACCGAAATGATAGCGGCTGGCGGCCTCCAGCCCGAACACGCCCGGCCCCCACTCTGCAATATTGAGATACACCTCAAGGATACGCTGCTTGCCCCAACTCAATTCAACCAGCAGGGTGAACCACAGTTCCAGTCCTTTACGCAGCCAGCTACGTCCGGTCCACAGGTACATATTCTTGGCGACCTGCTGACTGATGGTACTGGCACCGCGCAAATCGCCGCCGCGATAGGCTTCCTTCAGCGCCGTCATCACGGCTTCAAAATCGATACCGGCATGATGCGGGAATTTCTGATCTTCGGAGGTCACGACTGCCAGCGCTGCCTGTTTGGGCATCACGTTCCAGTCAAGCCATTGCTGATGCAGATAAAAGTCGTCTCTATCACTGCTCAGCCAGCGATCCACCATCACCATGGTGACAGGCGGGTTAATCCAGCGAAACGGCACGACCATCAACAGGCTCAGCACAAGCCAGGCCAGTAACAGCAATAAAATACTTCGCAGAAGATAACGCTTGAATTTATTCACGCTGCAATCTTAGCAAAAAAGCCCTAATCCACGCTGAATTCGCATTTACCTTGTGCTGCTAAGTGCAGTTTTTGTAGTATTGAAGCGGGTTCGCCAACGTCGGCTACCACTGCTTTTAATTTCTTATATGGATTTCAAATGAAAAAAATCATCCTGGCCAGCCTGCTGCTAACTTTGGTGGCTTGTACCACTGCTTCGCCCAAACAATTCTATCGCCCTGCCGGAGCCGAGCAACAACTTGAAATCAGTGGTCGCTTCAACCAAATCAGCTTTAAACATGAAGTGATGATTAATGACCAAACAGTGGTTAGCGGCGAATTACCCTACGATTATGCTGACACCACCTTAAGCGGCGAATACAACGGCAAAACCGTAAAATCGGATTGCCGCTGGAAGAAAAAAATTGATCTGACCTGCCTGGTTTGGGTAGACGGTGAAAAGGCGGCAACACTGACTTTCTGAGTACCAGCCCCCAAAATGGGTCAGAGTTAACAAAACGGTTTTTTTCAGCGTGAACTTTGCTGGAGACAAGCGCAAAATATCGGCATGTCTTTATGCTTCAGGTACACGATGAACGACGCAGTCAGGAAAATGCTGGCCACCATAGCGCATCAAACCGCAGCGACCGCCAGCACGACCGGCAGATCGACGCTGTCACCCACCGTGTTGGCAGCAATAGAAGCGGTCAATCGTGCTGATTTTGTTCCCGACAATGCCCTCAACCGCGCCTATGATGACGGGCCTCTGGCGATTGGATATGGGCAGACCATTTCCCAGCCCTTCATTGTTGCCCTGATGACGGATCTGCTTGATATTGAGCCCGACCATAAAGTGCTGGAAATTGGCACCGGTTCGGGCTATCAGACAGCCATTTTGTCCAAGCTGGCTGCCGAGGTTTACACCGTAGAACGGATTGAAAACCTGGCTGAACAGGCCCGTCAACAGTTTGAAAAATTAGGCTATGACAATATCCACTGCCGACAGGCAGACGGATACCTAGGCTGGGAAGAGCACGGCGCTTATGATGGCATTATTGTCACCGCCGCTGCTGCGGCTGTTCCCCCTGCCCTGTTAAATCAGCTCAAATCCGGTGGCAGGATGGTGATCCCGCTCGCCGAAGCCCGGGGCTATCAGGACTTGGTGCTGATAGACAAAGATAAAGAAGGCAAGGCTCATAGCCAGCCGCTACTCAGTGTCAGCTTTGTGCCGCTGGTCGCTGACTGACCGGTTTATCCATCAGCTGTCACAGTCAGATTCCAGCATGCCTCAACAGCCACCAATATTCTCAACATTACGCCACTGACTATAATGCATTAACTCGCGCAGCAAGCTGGCCTGATCGGCGGGGTTGTCATTTTCGAAGGCCGCATTGAGAAAAATGGTCTGGCGTTCGTTATCATTGCAGCGGAAAATCATCACGCATGGTTATTTTGTGCGTTCCGATAACTACTCGACTGGCTGGATTTTCTGGCCCGGCATTCACTTTGAACAGGCCAGCAAGCTGACCGATTCATTCTTTTCAGGCAAAGGCTGACCCCGAACAGTAACACTGCCCGGGCAAGCTAAAACCATCAATAAAAATCAACGGTGGCCGTCAGGCTGACGGTGCGTGGTGCACCCAGTACCAGGTAACCACTGCTACCGCCGTTTCCTCCTACCGAGGCCCAGTAGTCACGATCAAACAGGTTATGTACACGGGCTCTCAAAGTCAGATCCTGATTGCCGACCGCAACAATGTAACGGGCACCGATATCAACTGTGGTCCAGTCATCCACTTTCAGGGTATTGGCATTATCCGCATAGCGTGAACCGGTATAGGTCACCCGACTGTCCAAAGCCAAACCATTGATTTGTGGGACTTCCCACTCTGCTCCCAGCGTAGCCTGCCATTCAGCCACACCGATAACCTCATTGCCATCAATAGCCGGATCACCAGTATCTTTCTGTTCCGCATCAAGCCAGGTCACACCGCCCAACAACTTAATGTTATCAGTGGCCTTACCGTAAAACGTTAGTTCCAGGCCTTGGTGCTGATTTTCTCCTGCTTCACGAAAGACCGGATTAAGTGGATCAGTTTCATCCATATAAGCACGGGGCATCTCTGTTGTGAAATACGCCAGACCCGCACCAAACTGCTCATTTTCGTATTTGACGCCAATCTCTTTCTGTTCTGACACATAAGGAGCCAGGGATTCACCACCATTCACTACATCAACGGTACCTGCAGAAGTTGTTGTAGTCTGATCTGCGCGATCCCCCTGGGCTAGGCTCTCTATATAATTGGCGTAGAATGAAAACTGATCTGTCAGTTTGAAAACTGCCCCGACAGCAGGTGTGATCTCATTGTCTTCATAGGTCGAACGAGGCCCATTATTGTATGGATAGTCTTCTACCTTGATTGACTGATGCCTGGCGCCTAAAGTCAGCAGGAACTGATCATCTGCGAAAGCCAGAGTGTCACCAACGGCAAAACTGTTCAGCTTGGTTCTGGTATTCAGGGCCGGAGAATTGAAGTCGTTACCAATCCCAGCCGTTCCTGTAAACGCGGGTTGTGAGGTAAAAACTGGGTTGTAGAGGTTTGTGTTGGTCTGGGTACCTGCAAAATCGAAAATATACCCATTTTTGGTTTCCAACTGGAAATAAGAATAGGCAAGGACCCAGTCATGTCCAACACTGCCTGTTTTGAAGTCACCTCTCAAGCCAATTTCCCCCGTATCTACACTGTCCTCACGGGCATTATCGAAACGGTAAAAGGAACCATCACCAGACTGCGCACCGTTGACAGTCAGATTAGCCAGAGAGTTTTCTTCCTCAGTCCGACGCATACCGTAAGCTGCCCAGGCGGTGACGCTGTCATTTAGGTCGTACTCTGCCCGGAATGTACCGAACTCATCTTCTTCGTTGGAGTAAGTCCAGGGTTGTGCCCAGTTATGGTCGGCATCGGGTGCAGAAGGCACATCCGATAAACTGGATATCGTGACATTGGTTCTGGTCTGATCCAGTTGATGGTTCTGGTAACCCACATCGGCTGATAAGCGCAAACGGTCACCGCGGTAATCCAATCCGACGCTAAACAGGTTAAGTTCCGCTTCTTCATCCTCAACTGAAGTGCCACCGTTATGATGGGCCGCATTGACGCGCACACCAAACTCATCATTCTCACCAAAGCGACGTGCCACATCAGCCGCGACATTACGCTGGTCATTGTGAGATGCACCCAAGGTGACCCGGTTCAGATCATAGTTGGGTGCCCGCTTGGGAAGCAGGTTGATCACGCCACCAATGCCACCGCCGCTGGGCGTTGCACCGGTCAGAAAAGCACTGGCACCCCGTAACACTTCAACACGCTCGAAGAGTTCAGTGGCAATATACTGTCGTGGCAACAGCGAATAGAGGCCGTTGTACGCCACATCATCTGATCCGATAGTAAAGCCACGGATAAAGTAAGTCTCCTGGAAATTACCAAAACCACGGGCCACTCTGACGCCAGGATCGGCTTGCAGCACATCACCCACACTTTGTGCCTGGCGATCCTGAATATAATCATTGGTATAGCTGGTGATGCTGAACGGGCTATCCAGATGATCCTGAGTGCCCAAAATACCGGCACGCCCGCCTTCCGCGACCTGTCCGCCTGCAAATGCCGGTGACAGCCCCTCTGCAGAAGCGTCGGCACTGGACGTGACTGTCAGCGCATCAAGCTCTAAGGCCTGGGTTTCTTCTTCCGCTATGACCATAGCTGACTGGCTGCACAGTGCAATGCTGATGCACAACGATAATGGTTTGATTGCTGATTTCATCCGACGCTCCGACGCTGTTGTATTTGGAACACAGTTTAATGTGAAGAGCCGGAAATGTAAATGAGAATGTTTATGATTTATCTTTGTTACATTTACTTCATCAAAGGTGAGCGTTTAGCGCTAAATATCGGTTACAGCTTCAATTTTTTATTGTAAGCTATCAGTGATCTAAGCAAGGGAATGGCCGTGACGACAAAAATTAATGTCCCCCATCCACAAATTAGAGAGCCTTTATTAAGGCAGTGGCAGAGCATGCTTGATGTGCTGGCAGAGTTTATGGACGTGCCGGTCGCTTTGATCATGCATCTGAAACGCGACGCCCTGTCGGTGTTTGCTAAAAACAACTCGCCGCTGAACCCCTACCATGTGGGAGACACTGAAAAGTGTAATGGCTCAGGTCTTTACTGTGAGCATGTAATCCATCACAACAGCCGCCTGTTTGTGCACAATGCCCAGGACGACCCGAAATGGCAGAATAATCCCGATCTGGAACTGAACCTGCTCAATTATCTGGGCTTTCCTTTACGCTGGCCCAATGGTGATATTTTCGGCACCGTCTGTGTGCTCGACAGCCAGCCCCATATCTACAGCGAGAAGCAAGAACGACTGATGCTGCAAATGCGGGATATGGTGGAAACCAATCTTGAGTTACTGGAAAAAAATCTCGAACTCGAAAACCTCTCGAAAAACCTGCAGTACCTTGCCAACACCGATGAACTGACCGGTGTCTGGAACCGCCGGGCCTTTATCGCTGAGAGTAATAAAGAATTACAGCGTGCTCAGCGTAATCAGCGACCGGTTTGTCTGCTGATGATGGACTTGGACGACTTCAAAGATATCAACGATGAATTCGGTCACGAAATTGGTGATGAGGTGCTGAAACTGTTTACCCACAGTATTCGGGCCAACAAGCGCAGCTATGATATTTTCGGCCGAATCGGTGGTGAAGAGTTTGCCATGCTGTTACCGGAAACCAGTAAAGTCGAGGCGATTGAACTGGCGGAGCGGATCCGTCGCAAAGTCAGTGAAATCTTTTTTCACACCCAGGGCAACGAGGTCAAAATTACCGTTAGCATTGGTGTTTATGAACTGGCTTCCAACGATACGACCCTGCTCGCCGCATTGAGTCAGGCTGACAAAATTCTCTATGCCGCCAAACGTGCAGGCAAAAACCAGGTCAAAGATCAGGTTCTCTAACCCGCCATAGGCTGCATGCCGCATTGTGATAACAGGCGCTGCCAGCTTTTCGTGTGTCGTTCAATCGACTTATCCAGCATGGTCCAGAGATTATCTGGCTGTTTTTTATTTAAAACTTGCCGGTAAAACGGCCGGAATGTTTCCGGCATCAACTTATCCTGTTGCCCGGCCAGTGCCGCCAACTTGCCAAACAGCTGCTCACCGGCCTGGCTGACTTCAGCCAGATAAGGCTGAACGCGGCCGATATAGACATTGAAAAATAAGCCCTTAACCCGTTCAGACTGTGTGTTGGGCTTATTCAAATAGCAAAGTGGTTCAGACCCCAGGCGCTGCTCGATAAGCCGCGTGCCGTCATCAAGCCGTGTGATTAACAGCCGGGCGCTGTTGATAAGCTGCCCCGGCGTATGAGAAAACACCCAGCGTTGCTGAATCTCTCCCATTGACTTGAGCTCACTATCCATCGGTCCCGACTGCAACTGCGCCAGAACAGTCTTTGCATGGTCGATATCAATGCTCAGGCTGCTGAGTAGATTTTTATCGCTATGGCGCTGATACAGCCCCTTGGACTGCGTCATCAGCGAAGCCATCGGCTCGTCGGCCCAGACACTGTTCCAGAAATAGGCCGGCAGATTGGCTTGTTTGTGATCAATCGCCTGTTGGAGCTGCGCCTTGAGCGCCTGCTTTTCAACTTTGGGCAGACACTGTCGGGCCTTATTGATAAAGCGTAGTTGATATCGCAGTTGATTCAACGGCGTCATCACCCGCCCCATGATCGAGTTACGTTCACCAACCACGACCTGTAGTTCACAGCCATAGAGCGAGAGGAAATCAAGCATATTGATTTCCAGTGGTTCAATCTCCACCCGTCTGTCACGTGGTCGAGGCAGGGTTTTGATCTGTAGCGGCTCACTGAGTTCAGCCTCCAGTTCCAGCACCCGTGCCAGACGCTCCAGATAAGTATCCATCATGCTGTCAGGTTCAGCCAAAGGGTCGCAGGCTGTCAGCCCGATAACAAGCAACAATAAAAAAGTGATGCGCCAGCGCATTGTTCAGATGATCAGGGTCATGGCTTGTTCAGTGGACAGGAACAGCTCGGCATCGGTCAGCGCCACGATATCGTGCCCTTCCCCGGCCCGGGCATAAAGGTAATCCCCCTTGACCAGTTCCACGCCGCCAATCAGCAACTGTCCATTGATCACCAGCATCTCGGCCTCTCCCTGATGCAGGTGCTGCGGAAAGTGAGCGCCTTTTTTAAGCCTGATCATGACGGTGTTGCCGCCATTGTCATTAGTCCGGAATAGCGTTCTTTCGATGCCCTGATGCTCCGTCAGTTGCCAGTCCCGCTCCATTGCTCTGTTTACGATCATAAAAGTCCCAGTCTGCTTATTAGTCAATATAGCTGCCGGTAGCCTGCACTACTCTCAGAGAATCCGGCGCCGTCAGCCACAGGGCCAGTGCAGTGCGTTGCTGACCCCGATCTGCCAGCTCAGGCAAGGTGAATTTCCAGGTCTTGCTACCCGCCTGCTGCCAGTGCTCAAGTACTACAAAATCATGGGTCAACTGACGCCCCCGGTTTTCACCGGCTTGCACGTCGGTTTGCAGGCCCATGCCCAGTATGGCGATATGCAGGGTGAGCGCAGCATCAGAGTCAAAACTGACGGTGAGTTGATCCTGCTTTAATTGCGCCTGTAATCGGCCCGGACGGGTTTGACTATCTTCAAGCTGGCGTTGACCACTGAACCAGTCGCGCCATTCCTGACTGTTAACGACAATACCCGGTGTATAAACCTGCGATAAGAGGTCCTGCCTGACCAGTTCGCGCTGGCGCTGGGAGAACGCAGGACTGGCATAAGGGTCGGGCCAGCCCAGTTGGTCCCAGTAATCCACATGAAAGGCCAGGGGCAGTAGAGTCTTGAAAAGTCTGGGGTCTGATTTTAATGATGACAGCCAGTTATCGGCCGGCGGGCAACTGCTGCATCCTTCGGAGGTGTAAAGCTCCACCACGGTGGTTTTTGTTTCACCGCTGCTGAACTCCAGCGCCCAGGACGGTGACACCACCAGCCACAATAGTATTAAACCTGCACGATACATCGCTCACTCCCCCACACCCGACTATGTGATTGAGAACACGTGCGATGAGTCGAGTTCCTGCTTTAGCTCAGGAAACCGGCTGTTGGATGCATTCACCCGGTAGCCATTGGCCCAGGCTGGCGTTGAGGCTGAATGGGTCAATCGGTTTGGTCAGGTAGCCGTTCATACCGGCATCAAGACATTTCTGCTCATCTTCACGCATGGCATGTGCCGTCAACGCAATCACCGGAATATCGCTGGACTGGCGCAGGCGACGGGTTGCTTCATAGCCATCCATCACCGGCATCTGACAATCCATGAAGATCAAATCAAAATGCTGTTTTTTCAGCATCTCCAGCGCCTGCTGACCATTATTGGCCACATCAACGCTAGGCCCGAACATTTCAATCAGGCCTTTGGCGACCACCACATTGATATGGTTGTCTTCAACTAACAAAATGCGGGCATCGATCAGCTCATGCCCATGACGGGCTTTACGGCTGTCATCACTAACTACCGGCAGATCGGACACATAGCCCAGCAGGCCGTTAAACAGCTCAGATTGCAGCAAGGGTTTAGCCAGCACCAGGCAATCATGACGGCTCACCTTCTCCGGCAACTTACCCAGTTGCCCCTGCGAGGCCAGCAGTAAGAACTGTGGCACCGCTGCCGACTCAGCCAGTAATTCATCAACCGGACAGACCATGAAATCATCCAAATCCATAATCACCACTGCCTGCCCAGTCACTTTTTCACTGGCATGGAGCAATGCCATCAGGGCCTCACAGGAGTCGGCGCTTTCGTAAGCAATGTGCCAGTTGGTCAAAACATCATCAAAATAGCGCTGATAACAAGGCAGTTTGGGTAACACGAAAACCTGCAATGCAGATAATAAGGTGCTGTGGTCATGCGACAAACGATGTCGTTGGTGACAGTTGACGTTGATTTCAAACCAGAAGGTAGAGCCGACGCCTTGAGTACTGGTCACACCGATACGCCCCCCCATCATCTCAACCAGATGGCGGCAGATTGCCAGCCCCAGTCCCGTCCCACCCTGCTGACGGGTGGAACTGCCATCAACCTGACTAAAGCGTTCAAATAATTTTTGCTGTGCCGACTCGCTGATACCACAGCCGGTGTCAGACACTGAAAAACGCAGCGTCGTACTCTGTTGTTGTTGAGAAATCACCGCCAGATCCAGTGTCACCGAGCCCCTTTCAGTGAACTTGATAGCATTACCCAGCAGATTGATTAAAACCTGCTTAAGCCTCAGACGGTCAATATTCAGCATCAGTGCCGGCAGAAAGTGACCAGGGCAGAGTAACTCCAGGTCTTTTTCATCAGCTCGGCTGGACATGGCTTTTGCGACTTCGCCCAGCAACTCGTTCAGATCTTCGTCATGATGATGCAGTTCCAGCTTGCCCGACTCGATCTTGGACAAATCCAGAATGTCATTTAACAGGCTCAATAACGATTCGGCGCTGTCTTTGCTGAGCCCGACCAGATGATTCTGATGCGTATCAAGCTGGCCTTCTCCCAGCAGGTTGAGGGTGCCAATGACACCGTTTAATGGTGTTCTCAGTTCATGGCTCATATTGGCGAGAAATTCGCTCTTGGCAACATTGGCCTGTTCAGCCTGCTCCTTGGCCTCCAGCAAATCACGGGCGGCCTGCTTGGCTTTGGAAACATCCTCATACGTGCCCAGCACACCAATAATTTCTTCCTTGTCGTTGGTCAACGGCGCTTTATTGGTGCTGACCCATACCTCGTTACCCTCGGCATCCACTAACAACTCTTCGAACTGCAGTTTTGCCTTGCCGCTGGCGATCACAGTGGCATCATCCTGGCGGAACTTGTCAGCAAAATCTTCTGCCCAGGGCATATCGCGATCAGTTTTTCCAACCAGTTGATCAATGTCGGTCAGGCCCGCATCTTTCAGGAACAGGCGGTTAGCCCCCATAAACTGTGACTGCTTGTCTTTCCAGAATACCCGCACCGGAATCGCATCCAACACCGAGGACAGCATTTTGTTCGACTCTGCCAATAATGCCCGGCTTTGTTCCAACTCTGCTTCCGCCTGCCGCCGGGATTCATTCTCCTGGCGAAGTTGCCTGTTGAGGCCACTGAGTTCTTTCAAATCCGGCAGCGCGACCATGTCGGACAGCTTAGGAATAAGGTAGATAGCGGTTGCTACTGACACCAGCGCGGTCATCGCCTTGAGCACGCCTTCCAGGTAATAATAAGGCAACCACAGGGTCACAATGCCCATCAGGTGAGTGATACCACAGGCAGTGATAAAACCGGCAAACAGGTAATAAACCGGTTTGAAGGTGATATCGTCTTTTTGCCTGATAAAATAAATGATGCCGATGGGGATAGAGAAATAAGCAAAGGCAATCAGAATATCCGATAGCACATGCAGGGTTAGCAGCGGCACGTCCCAGGAAATACAGTAGCCGTGTGGCATGAAGTCGTGTACATGTTCCATCCGGAATCCTCTTCAGGCATTGTTCACATTGTTGTCGGTTGATGATAACGAAAAATGAGCCTTGCAGGGCAAGACGAAGCATTTTTTTAAAAGACAGGCCAAAAGCGCTGGTAAGCGTTGCAGAAACCTTGTCTGGATGGGGCACTGCAACGATCAGCAAAATACTGAGTCATTAGGCGAATTATGCTGATTCCCTGTAACTGACCTTGTTATAAGCTGTAATCGTGTTAATCAGAAAGGGCATGGAGGTGAGAACCATGTGGACCAAACCGGAATATGACGATATGCGTTTTGGTTTTGAGGTTACCATGTATATCTGTAACCGATAACCAACTGTTTCATTCACTGTTAAACCCCGCTACGGCGGGGTTTTTCATGTCAGAAAAATATTTTTGACAGCAAGCCATAATCGGGCTAAATTGATGCTAGCTTGAAAAGTTGATTTGAATATTTATTTTTCATTTCGATGCATTACCCAGAAGTAGCTCGTCCTGTTTATTAATAAGTACTCTCAACATCTTCCAGCTATGTTGCCTCTCAGGAGGTTTGTTTTTATTAGTAAATTAGGATTAGTTATGTCTACATCTACCGGTACAGTTAAATGGTTCAATGAAACAAAAGGTTACGGCTTCATTGAACAAGAAAGCGGCCCTGACGTTTTTGCTCACTTCAGCCAAATCCAGGGCGACGGTTTCAGAACCCTGCAAGAAGGCCAGAAGGTTGAGTTTACTGTCAGCCAGGGCGCTAAAGGCCCACAAGCCGAAAACATCACTGCGCTGTAATTCACAGCCAGTAGAAACAGAAAAGCCCCGCTAGCGGGGCTTTTTTGATCGTGACATTATCTGACCGCCCATCAAGCCGTGCCCGGCTCGATTTCAATCACCTCGCGGGCGAAAGCCTCATATTTCTGCCACAACTCCCTGGCCATGGTGTCCGGGAATAAATGACACTCCCCTTGGCTGAGCGCTTCGATAATGCCGTCTGCCACAATCGCCGGTGATTCCGCGACATCCTGCAGACCCGCGTCATTGGCCATATCGGTGGCTATCGGCCCCGGATGCACACTGAGCACCACGGTATTTTGCTCTGCCATTTCATGACGCAAAGCCTGGGTGATGGAATAGGCGGCCGCCTTGGAAGCGGCATAGGTGGCAAAAGCCGGGAATGACCTGAGTGATGCAATGGAGTTGAGTTGCACAAAAGCACCGCCCTGGTTGGCTTTGAGTACCGGTGCAAACGCCTGTGCCATACGTAAGAGGCCAGCAACGTTGATATCCATTTGTGTATGCAGGGCATCGATAGATTCGGGCTGCAAGGGGCTGGCATTTTTTAAAACGCCGGCATTATTGATCACAATCTCCACATCCTGGGCATTGGCAGCCGCCGAGATCACCGTGCCCGGCCGACTGAGGTCGATGTGTATTGGCGTGACCTGATCGGCATATTGCTGTTCCAGATCAGCCACTGTCTCCAGGTTACGTACCCCAAGGTAAACTTTGCGTGCGCCGCGTTGCAGCAATGTTTCAGTAATGGCGCGGCCGATGCCACGGTTTGCACCGGTCACTAAAGCGACTTTGTTGGTGATATCAAATGGGCGATTCATTCAGGCTCCTCATTGAAGACAGATTACTCGTTAACGATATCAGGATGACTGATTCTAAAAGCTTAAAGTTCACCTGATTGATTGCCATGATGGGCTGACTCGCCTACATTATCCAGCAACATCGGCTTGAATAAAAAAATGGACACTCATGGATATCAATAACTACAAAAGCCTGCTGGATCAGTACCTGAGTCAATTAATGCACTGGCTCAGCAGCCCCAAATTCTACTCGCAACTGGGCCTGATCCTGCTGGCATTGTTGCTGGCATTTTCGCTGGCGCGGTTTCTCAAAACCCGCTCGCCGATACTCAAGCAAGCGCCCAGCAAAGGGCCGGTTCTTAACCTGCGCCAGGGCATTTACCGCCTGCGAGAGTTAATCTTCCCGCTTATGCTGGTGTTGACCCTGTCACTGGCGGTTGATCTGGGGCAAAAGCTGATCGCGCAGAGTTGGCTGATTAGAATCAGTCTCAGCCTGGCAGTGATTTTCATGCTGTACTCCATCATCAACCGTTTTGTGGAAAAACAATTATTCCGCAAACTGGCGCTGTGGATGATCTTGCCTATAGCCGTGCTGCATGTGTTCGGCTGGCTGGATGAGGTGGTTGCCTACCTGGAGACTATCTCACTGCAGATCGGTAACTTCAAAATCTCAGCCTATGGTGTTGCCCGCGTACTGATATTCGGCTCTGTTTTATTCTGGCTGGGGCGCCTCTCAAATAACGCCGGTCAGCAGATCATCCGCAACCAGCAGGATCTGGATCTGGGTACCCGCGAGGTGTTCGCCAAACTGTTCCAGGTCACTTTATTTGTCATTGTGTTCCTGATGCTGCTGCAGATCATGGGCATCAACCTCACCGCCCTGGCAGTGTTTGGTGGCGCGTTGGGTGTCGGTCTGGGCTTTGGTCTGCAGTCGATTGCATCCAACTTCATTTCCGGCATTATCATCCTGATGGATCGCTCTCTGTCAGTGGGTGACTATATTGAAATGGACGACGGTCGCACGGGCACGATCCGTGAGCTGAAAATGCGTTCGACGACACTGGAGACTTTTGATGGCAAGGACATCATGGTGCCCAACGAGCAATTTATCACCACCAGTTTCACCAACTGGACGCATAAGAATAAAAAACAGCGCTATGCTCTCGATTTTCAGGTCGCCTACAAGACGGATCTACACCTGCTGTTTGAACTGGTGCGTGAAGTGGTGGCCAGCCACCCGCAGGTGATCAGCGGTGATGATATCCCCATTGAAGAACGTCCCGATGCCGAAATCAAAGGCTTTGCCGATTCCGGCGTCGATATTCTGGTGGAGTTCTGGATGGAAGGCATCGACGATGGGCCCAACCGGGTGGGTGCCGATCTGCTGCTGATGATCTGGGATGTGCTGCAACAGCACGGCATAGAAATTCCATTCCCGCAGCGGGAGATCAAGATCCTCGAACAACCGAAGTGACCAGAGCTTGGTGAGCAAGGCAGGGCTTGGGCTGGCAGGGTGAAGGCAAAAGCCTTCACCCTGAATTCACAAACGGTGAATTGTAGTGCACTCAGGTCAGTGACAAACGCCCGGAGAGGCCACTATGAAAATTTCGCCATTGTTTGCACCCTGCGCGGTTTTACTGGTAATTGCCTATAACCAGACTTTTGCCGGTACCAGCGACAACATCATTTCCACGGCCAATGCTGGCAAAGCTGAGCAAATTAGTCAGCTCAGTGAGACCTGTCATCAGGCCTGGCTTGAGATGGACTGGACTCTGGGTGAATCTGAAATGCCAGCCAGTCAACATCCGGCATTCAATCAGGGCATTATGCGCATCTGCCAGGCCAGAGCCGAATTATTTTTTGAAGGCTATGAACTCTCCCCTTTTATCGAAGCAGACAGCCAGGCACAGGTGTTCCCCATTGTCTTTACATCCGATGTCGACGAAATTAAAGCGCACATCCGCCAAAACCTGCCAAAACTCCGTCTGATCTGAATTATTTCCTTCACCATACGCTTGCGTGTTAGACCCTTGTCTGCCCTGTTTTTGGTTCATTTAACGGCACCAACTTCGATCCCACACTACAAATAGGCTTTTGTTGTGCTTATTATTGGCGATTGAATCATTTGATTAACCATACCTTGCGAACAACATTGTTGTGCGCTATGTTTATGTTGTGAGGAAATATAATGTCGCAATTTGAAAACCTGCAATTAGACCAACAACTCTGTTTCGCTCTCTACAGTGCGACCAACAGCATCACGCGTCTTTATCGCAGTCTTCTGGATGATTATGACCTGACCTATCCGCAGTATCTGGTGCTGCTGGTGTTATGGGAAAAAGACAATGTCGCCATCAAGGAAGTGATGAAGCGCCTCAAACTGGATTCCGGCACCCTGTCTCCTATCATTAAAAGACTGCAAAACGCCGGCCTGGTGGAAAAAGTCCGCACTGATAAAGATGAGCGCATCGTGCGATTGATGTTGACCGATAAATCCAGGCAACTGGAACCAGCCATTGCCAAGGTGCAGGACAAAGTGGCCTGTCAGACCGGTCTTTCCTCCAGCGAATTTTTCGAACTTCTCGACAGACTGAACCAACTCGCCAGTAGCCTCAATCAAAAAGAAGCGAAACAGTCTGCCGCGTCGTAGCGTGGCATAAACAGCCTATGCCACGTTTTTTTAAATCCTTGATTTAGGAGAGAGAAAAATGAAAACACGTGGCATCAAAGCAGCTTCATTCTGGTTATCGCTTAGCCAGAGCCTCGTTCTCGCAGCCCTGGCTATCATGCTGGCAGTGGTTTTCAGCTACAGTCAGAATGTCAAAGCTGAAGAACAAAAAAGCCTCTATGAACGACTGGGCGGCACTTACAATATCGCTTCCACGGTCGATCATCTGGTTGATCTGATCTACGACAACAAGGGCCTGAATGCCAACCCGATACTGGCGGCTATCCATGAGCAGCGCCATACCAAGGCCGGTTTCAAGGTTATGCTCACCAACTGGGTCGTTGAAGAAACCGGGGGACCGGAAATCTATATGCCGGATGCCTTCGGCCGCGGTAAGTCCATGAAAGACAGTCACCCGCATCTGAATATCTCCAACCGCGAGTTCGACATTATCAAAACCCTGTGCCTGGCAACTTTTTATCACTTCAACGTGGGCAATCAGGAAATCAATGAACTGATGGATGCACTGGAAAGCTATCGCTACCAGATTGTCACCCGTGAAGACGAAGCCCCGTTCAAATCACGTCTGGTGAAAGAAATGGATGGCATGGAATATAAAAAATAGCCACCCATGAATGTCCAGGCCCCGCCACGATGGCGGGGCCTTTTTTTATTTACAGTCTGAGCCGCGACAACAATCTGAGTAACAGCCAGGCAAACAGCAGCGGCAACAGCACCATGATCAACAGGAATTCCGCCAGCAGGTAAACCGCCGCTTCCACACCCTGCTCGGCCCGTTGTTGCACCTTTTCCAGTCGTGCTTGAATATCCAGCCTGTCACGCAAATCGCTGAACCAGCCGGAAGACTGTTGCTGAGACTCACTATTGAATTCATCAACACTGCTTTGGGTGGATGCCAGCACGCTGACCGCCGCCTGCCGCTCTGTTTGTAACCACTGCTGGGTTTGATGACTAAGCAGCGCCAAGCCCGGAATCAGCAGCCTCAACACAGTGAGTACAATCACCAGACGCAATAAAAGCAGCTTTGCCTTCGGTGGCACGGCCGGTAACAGGTAGGCGAGCAAACTACTCACCGCCAGCATCAGCATAAATAGCCGAATGACCCAATTATCGCCCAGTAGCAGCACTATCTGCTGCACGCCGATAGAGGCTGATGCCAGCAATAAAACCAATGAGAACTGCTCAATCAAATCATTGAGTGGGTCCAGGACTTCGCCCGGTGTCAGCGTCAAGCCCACGCCCATCGGTTCGATCGACATTTCGGTGCCCTGCGCCACTGAAATAACAGCATTCAGCCCGCGCGCCATTGCATAGACAGTGAGGGTGACTTTCAGCATGTCGCTGAGTTGCGGACCCACGCCGTGTTGCATGGGCACACAGGCCAGGACAATGCAGAGAAAAAAAACCGCTGTCATGGCCTTTTGCCTGTTGGTCATACCCGCTCCTTAAATATTTCGGTTCAGGAAAATCCTGATGCGAATCGGGCTTCCTGCTGATGGTGAAAAATCCGGTGTCACCTAAAATGTAATTAACTACTTGAGGTGTTCAAGTATTGTAAATAAACAGGAGAAAGCATCATGTGGACTAAACCAGAATACTCAGATATGCGTTTCGGCTTCGAAGTTACCATGTACATCTGCAATCGCTAAGATTAGCCAGACGTTACCAAAAAAGCCCCCTCACAGGGGCTTTTTTTATGCCCGCTATCAGGCCGCGGCTCTGAGACAGTTCCTGCCGGCATCCTTGGCCTGATAGAGTGCCTTGTCAGCCCGCTCAATCAAGGCAGACATCACTTCATCATCACGATGTTGCGCCACACCGGCGCTGACCGTCACTGTGATACGAGTCTGGTCCAGCTCAAACAACCAGGCCTCGATGGCCTTGCGTAAGGCTTCGACTCTCTCCACCGCATCCTGCTGGCTACAGTTTGTCAGCATCAGCAAAAACTCTTCACCGCCCCAACGGCACACCACATCACTGTCTCGAATATGCAGTTGAATAATATGCGCCACCCGCTGCAGGACATAATCGCCCTGGCGGTGACCGTGACTGTCATTGACCTGTTTGAAATGATCGATATCAAGCAATGCCACCGACAAAGGCTGGTTTTTACGCCGGCAACTGGCCAGCGCCTGCTGGAACAGGCTGTCGAACACCTGGCGACTGGTGACACCAGTCAGTTTGTCGCGGCTGGCCATGGTTTCCAGCCGGCCCTGATAACCGCGTAAAGCGAAGTGCGCAATTATCAGCACGATGATACTAATCAGTAGCGACACCAGGATATTGATTAGTAAAGCGGTCTCCACGCGTTCTGAAGCCGGGTCATTGATCTGTTCCACAATCAGATACCAGTCAAACTCGGGGACCAGTCGACTGTTGAGATAAATCACGCTGCCGTCTTTGGCTTTGAATGATACCGAGGCACTGGGCGAAGTCAGAATACGGGTAAACAGTTTGTCGATGCCATCTTTATTCTGGATGTGCAATTCATCGCTGTATTGGCTGCTTTGCAGCATAACCTCGCCCTGACGATTGACGAAGTAGATCTCCCGGCCATAGCGCTGCTGGTAACTCTCAATGAGTTCGGCAACCGACTGCATCGACAGCCCCACACCGATGACGCCCACCAGTTCGTTGTGTTTGTTCTTGACCTGGTAATTGACAAAGATACTCAGTCGGTCGCGGTCTGCTGTGTCCTGATCAATGTTGATTTCATAGGCCTGCCGCATATCACGGGCACGGAAATACCAGGCATCAGCCGGTTCCGTTTCCGAGACCTGTTTTATAATGCCTTCAGGGTGATAATAGTTGCGGGTCTGTTCGGAAATAAAAAACGCGGTAATCGTCTGATACTGCTGCTGGATTTGCGCCAGATAACGCTGCATTTTGAGGGGTGTTTGTTCGCCACCGGCGACCCAGTCAACCACAAAAGTATCATTGGCCATCAGTGACGAGATCAATACCGGTTGCAGCAAGTCACGCTGAATTTCAGAGTAGATATTGTCGCTGGTCAGCGGCAGCATTTCCTGCTGCAGGCGATCAGTCATCGAATCCCTGGCAACGAAATAGCCGATCAGACTGGTCGCAAGGAAGCCCAGCAACACAATAGCGCTGATAATGACACTGTAAAGTCGTTTACGCGTTTCCATGTTTATCCAGTGATGACCCAATCCAGCATCATAGGTAAGCGGGCCATGAATTTCCAGTAAGTTCAGTCATCTTCGTCAGGAAGATGATAGCGGTCATCATCCGACTGTTCGCCGCCGATACGGCCATAATAGAATACACCAAAGGCAAAGCTGACCAGTAAAAGCAGGTAGAAAACGTCCAGATCATCGTCCTTGAACAAACTTAATAAGGCCCATCCGGGTGCAATGTAAAACACTATACTGAACACACAGGCGAGCAGCCTGCCAAATTCTTTAACTGCACCCTGAAACGCGTAACGACTGAAAAGACCGGTTAGAAAACCGCCGAAAATGGCGAGTATCAGATACATAACCATGCCCACTGTATTAACCTGTGACATCTTTTCTCCTGTCACTGAAAAATATCTCAACCTGCCGGTTCAGACATTTTTATTGCCCTGCTGCATTGCCGTTTCGGTGATAATCACGTCCATCGCAATATCATGCTGCTCGGGGAAAATACTTTTAAGGCGTCCGATTTCCATGCCTACTCCAATTGTCTGCGGCTGATCCGTCCATGCCGCCAGTGTGCGATCGTAGTAACCACCACCATATCCCAGTCGATAGTTGGCCTGATCAAAGCCCAGTAACGGCACCAGCAGGCGCTGTGGTTTGACAAAGTGAGGGTTAATGGGCACCGGGATATTCCAGGTGCCTTTCTTCATCGCCATCGCCGGATGCCAGTGGGCAAAATCAAGTTGCTGGGTCTGATTATTAATCACTGGCACACTCAGCGTCCAGCCATCAGCCAGTAGTGTTTCTGCCAGTGGCCTCAGATCCAGTTCTCCCTTTATCGGCCAGTAGATGCCAAGGCTGCCAGGCGGATACTGCGACAGCAAATCTTTGATCTTTACCAGACAGCCTTGCGCTATCTCAGCCCGCTGCACTGGGGTTAACGCTGACCGCGCTGTTAATAACTGTGTTCTCTGCTGTTTGCGCCAGTTTGTCATTATTCTCTCCGGGCATTGAATCTGCAGGGGATTGTCAATATGATACGAACTTTAAATAAGTATTTCATTTACCTGTTTAAGGAAGAGTCATGATAAAACCGCAAACGCTGCAAGTCATCAAAGCCACAGTACCGGTGTTGAAAACCCATGGTGAAGCGCTGACCCGCCTGTTTTATCAGCGCATGTTCGAGAACAATCCTGAGGTCAAAGCTTATTTTAATCAGGCACACCAGCACAGCGGATCACAACAACAAGCGCTGGCTACTGCCATCTGTGCCTATGCTGAAAACATCGATAATCCCGAAGCACTGTCCGCTGCAGTGGAACTGATCGCTCAGAAACACGCCTCGCTGGGTATTAAACCCGAACATTATCCCATTGTCGGCCAGAACCTGTTGCTGGCTATCAAAGAACTGTTGGGTGATGATGCCAGTGATGACATCATCGATGCCTGGGCCGAAGCCTATCAGGCCCTGGCAGAGATATTTATTGAACGGGAAAAGCAGATTTATACTGAGCACGAGGTGCAGCATGGCTGGCAGGGATTTAAACAATTTGAAGTGATCCGCCGGGAAAAAAGCAGCGAGGTCATCACCTCGTTTTATCTGCAACCGGCCGATGGACAACCATTGGCTGCACACCAGGCAGGACAGTATATTACCGTCAAGCTAAAGGCAGATGGCCCGGAACACACCATGCGCCAATACAGTCTCTCGAACCCACCCGGAAAAGATTACTACCGCATCAGTGTCAAACGTGAAACGGGCAGTGAGAAACCACAGCCAGACGGCTTGGTATCCAACTTTCTGCATGACAAGGTCAAGCCCGGGGATTTGTTGTGGTTAGCTCCGCCTTGCGGCGAGTTTACGCTGCAGAGTCCGGTTGATAAGCCAGTGGTTATGATTGCCGGCGGTGTGGGTATAACCCCACTACTGTCGATGCTGCACCAGCATCTTACTGACAGATCGCAGAGAGTGACACTGATCCAGGCTACCATCAACGGGCAAACCCGGGCATTCAAACAGGAGCTGGACAGACTGGAAAAGCAATATTCAGAGTTTGACTGCCATGTTCGCTACAGTCAGCCCAGTGACGAAGATAAAATAACGGATAATCATGACAGCGAAGGCCTGATAGATGCTGCGCTGATTAATTCGCTGGATTTGACGGCAGATTTTTATCTCTGTGGTCCACCGGCAATGATGCGTCATTGCCTGACGTTGTTAAATAATGCTGGGGTGACATCAGAGCAAATCCACCTGGAAGCATTTGGTCCCGCCCTGCCGCTAGCCTCGTGAACATTTTCTCCAGCGCATTGTGATGGTGTTGATTTGAATCAGGCTACATTGAGACTACGCAGCAGGTTGGTTTTGTTCTTAACGACGTCTGCCAGGGTGTAGCCGTCGAGGACATGTAAAAAAGCAAGCTGAGCCTGACGCATGGCAGTGAAAAGAATGCAGACGTTTTCAATCGGACAGGCACAGTTTTCGCCGAAACACTCCAGCAGCTCCAGGTTTTCCGTCTTTCTGATCAGCTTGCCGATATTGATATCCGCCGGTTCCATTGCCAGGTGCAAGCCACCACCGCGTCCACGACGACTGATCACCACTTCCTCCTGAACCAGTTTCTGCGCGACCTTGGCCAGGTGATTGGTTGAAATACCATACCGCTCGGCAGCATCTTTGACTGTGGCTGGTTTGTCTTTGGGATGAATCGCGAGGTACACCAGCAGTCTCAGTGCATAATCCGAGTGTGTGGTGAGCTGCATAGACTTGACTCCTTATTATTTCGGTATATAGTATCCCAATTAAAACTGGTATGTGAGATACCATTTTCTGTTAGCTGTATTTGCTTCAATGACTTAACGTAACTAACAAGCAAAAACCCAGCCAATAAAGTACGACGCTTCTGACAGCAATGACTGCTTAAAATTCAGCATGTCGCCAAATTCACCGGAGATTGACTCCTCTTCTTCGGTTTTGCTTTGAGCCTGCATCAATGCAGGCTCTTTTTTTTGTCTGTCGATTTGTTCCACAGTGATAACGTGCACAAATTCAGCGCAGTCCTGGGCCAAATTGGCGCTTCACATTGCGTTCACAACTAACTCATAACACTGGCTTCTAATAAGGAGCCAGTCATGAAAACGTTTAAATCTATTCTTTTTCTCTGCGCTGTCTGCGTGACCATTAGCGGATGTCAGAGCATGTCGAAACAGCCGCTTGAAACAGTCGATTATGTCGATATCGAGCGCTTTATGGGCGACTGGTATGTCATTGCCCATGTGCCCACCTTCATCGATGACAATGCCTACAACGCAGTCGAATCTTACGAACTGGAACCGGATGGCACGATTGCCACCACTTTCCGCTTCCGCGAGGGGGGATTTGACGGCAAACTGAAAACTTATTACCCGAAAGGTTTTGTCACTAACACCGACAGCAACGCCGTGTGGGGGATGCAGTTTGTCTGGCCCATCAAAGCCGACTATCGCATTGTGCATCTGACTGAGGACTATGATCAGACCATCATTGGCCGAACCAAGCGCGACTATGTCTGGATCATGGCCCGCACCCCGCAGATCCCGGCCGAGGATTACCAGGCAATGATGCAGCAGATCGCAGACATGGGATACGACACCAGTGAAGTGATCAAAATACCGCAGCGCTGGCCGGAATAAGTGGTTAGCACGAAAAGTCTGTCAGCTATCAGATTCGGTGAATCGGCTAGACCGGTAAAGCCGATATATCGCTCACCACCGCCGCATACAAATCCCGGGTTGAAGCCAGCGCAGCATCATGCACCTGCTGTGCGGTGAGCTTTGTGCCATCGGCTGTTTCCAGCCCCCGCGTGGCGGTAGCACTGGCGACCACGGTAGGATTATAGCCAAGGTTAAATGCCCCGTGGGCGGTGGAGTTGACGCACATATGGGTCATAAAACCGGCCAGAATGATATTGGTGATACCTCGGCTACGCAGCGCTTCATCCAAAGGCGTCTGAACAAAGGCGTTGGGGAAGTTTTTGACAATCACATGTTCACCGTCAATGGGCGCCACTTCTGTGGCAATCGCGCCTAACTCGGTATTTAAATCATAGGGTGAACCCTCGCCGCCATCATGCTGAATATGAAACACCGGTACGGCATTGTCACGCGCCAGTTGCAGCAGATGCTGTGCCTGTTGCAAAGCCGGCTCCACGCCTTCCAGTTGCATGATGCCCTCACGGTAAGTGTTCTGACAATCAATCATGATCAGGGCTGAGTCTCGTAATGCCGGGGCTTGATGACCCAAGCCGACAATCTCTCTTAAGGTCGTCTGCATGCTACTGTCTCCATTATTTGATGGACTGACCTTACCATAGTCTTGAAGGCAAAGCTGTGAAGCAAAAGCTTGCATTAATCCGCGGCCCCGTTATTATGCGCGCCAGTATCCCAACTTGACCGGAGTCCTCATGGAGCGCGTCCAACCACCGTCGTCATTCAGCCTCGCCAGAGTGTTCAACAAGATCCGGAATAATCGCCTGTTCGAGATAGTCAC
Organism: uncultured Methylophaga sp.; assembly: GCF_947259025.1. Taxonomy (GTDB): domain Bacteria; phylum Pseudomonadota; class Gammaproteobacteria; order Nitrosococcales; family Methylophagaceae; genus Methylophaga. The sequence goes on along the minus strand of NZ_CAMYKO010000005.1, from coordinate 230,452 downwards.
GGTCAGCGTCATTCTGCTCTCTGCCCTGCTGATCGGTGCTAAAACCTACGATATTTCGCCCACCCTGCTGACCGCTATTGTCTGGCTGGATTACAGCATTACGCTATTTTTCCTGGTAGAAATCAGCATTCGTTTTTTTGCTGAAGACAATAAGTGGCATTTCTTCAAAAGCGGCTGGAATATATTCGATACCCTCATCGTCGTAGTCAGTCTGATTCCGATTGAAAACAGTGAACTGGCCCTGGTTGGCCGCTTGATCCGGATTTTCCGGGTACTGCGGATGGTGTCGGTGATTCCGGAACTGCGCGCCCTGCTCAATTCCCTGCTCAAGGCACTGCCGCAGCTGGGTTATGTGGCTTTGCTGATGTTTATCATTGTTTATATCTATGCCGCGGTCGGCACCACCTTCTTTGCCAGTGTCAATCCGACCCTGTGGGGCGATATCACCGTCTCGATGCTGACTTTGTTCCGGGTGATGACTTTTGAAGACTGGACCGATGTCATGTACGAAACCATGGCTGATTACCCGATAAGCTGGGCGTTTTATCTCAGCTTTATTTTTCTCAATGCCTTTGCCTTTCTTAATATGCTAATCGGCATCGTGGTGAATGTGATGGAACAGGAAAGCGATGAACAATGGCGACGAGACCATGCTGGAGAGCCTACTATTGTGGACTTATCGCGCCAGATTGAAGAACTCAAGCAAATGCTGGATAAGCGCGGCTGACATTCAACAGGCAATAAAAAAGGGAGCAAACGCTCCCTTTTTTGGTGCTGTTCTAATGCTTTTATTGCATCGCGCGCAGCATCCAGGCGGTCTTTTCGTGGACACGCATACGGTCACCGACCAGTGCGGCAGTAGACTCGTCATCCACATCTTGTGCTGTTTTGAGCACTTCACGGCAGGTTTTGACAACCTGTTCGTGGCTTTCAGTCAGCGTGGTCACCATTTCTGATGCAGCGGGCACGCCTTCAACTTCATCGATATTGCTCAGCTCGGCAAAAGCTTTATAGGTACCCGGTGCGGCAATGCCCAGAGTACGAATACGCTCTGCAATGTCATCCACTGCGGTGGCCAATTCGGTGTAATGTTCTTCAAACATCAGGTGCAGTTCGCGGAACTGGGGACCTGTCACATTCCAGTGGAAATTGTGCGTTTGCAGGTAGAGTGTGTAGGAATCTGCCAGCAGGCGTTTAAGGCCTTCGGCAATATCCTGTCTGTCCTGCTTTTTAATACCAATATCAATGGTACTCATTCTTATGCCTCCTTGTGCATGGTTATGAATGACCTCTGACAACTCAGCGATAATGTCGTTCGCTGTGTTGATATTTATTTATAATTCTAATCAGTCTGTATGGAGATGTGAAACAGATTCTTCCATAGAGATTAATCGCCTTATTCGATTATTATCTCGATTTCAATTTCAATTTTACCAATCACTGTAATTGGAAATGTTTGTTTTACTTGGCCTCGCCTTTGAATGAGAATTATCCTCAACATAAGGAGGCCATTATGACTAAAACAATCAGTTTCGCCATCGTTCACTTCACTGTGGCATTCACCGTGGGTTTTTTATTAACCGGCAGCATCCTGTTCGGCAGTGTTATGGCTTTGATCGAGCCAGCCATCAATACTGTGGCTTTTTATTTCCATGAAAAGGCCTGGCAGCATTTTCAGGCCAGGGATAGAGAAACGGTATCAACCCTGGCTGTGTGACTGGCAATCGCCGTTTTGAGCCAGCATAATGCAGGCTGTTGTTGTACATCGGATCTATCATGCACAAAGCTGGAACCGTCGCCGAAGTATTCATTGCTTTTCTAAAGCTGGGGCTCACCTCTTTCGGTGGCCCCATTGCTCATATTGGCTATTATCGACAAGCTTTTGTCGAACAGCGTCGCTGGCTCACCGAGGATCAGTTTGCTCAGCTATTAGTGTTATGCCAGTTCCTGCCGGGTCCGGCCAGTAGCCAGATGGGTTTCAGTATGGGGCTGCTGCGTGCCGGCTGGGGTGGCGCTATTGCAGCTTTTATCGCTTTTACCTTACCGTCCGCCATACTGCTGTTTGCTTTTGCCCAATGGCTGCCTTATCTGTCAGATGATATCGGCAGCGCGGCTATCCATGGTCTCAAACTGGTGGCGCTGGCCGTGGTGGCCCAGGCTGTCTGGCAGATGGCGCAGAAACTCACCCCTGACTGGCAGCGTCGACTTCTTGCTCTGGCAGTCGTGATTATCCTGTTGCTGCTTAACCATCCCCTGGCCCAGATTGGCGTTGTAATCGGCAGCGCCGTGGCAGGTTACTTCCTGTGCCGGGATCAGACATTACCCGACAGTCATTTCGAACTTCGTTATGGCCAGCGCTTTGCCTGGCTGTTACTGACCGTTTTTGTGCTGCTGTTACTGACCCTGCCGTTGATAGCAGGCAGCAACAGTCTGTTTGCTGTGGTAGATGCGTTTTACCGCGCCGGTGCACTGGTATTTGGCGGTGGGCACGTGGTCTTACCCTTGCTGGAAAACACGGTCGTCGACCCGGGCTGGGTGGCAGCAGATGAATATCTTGCCGGTTATGGGGCGGCCCAGGCCGTCCCCGGCCCGGTATTTTCGGTGGCGGCTTATCTGGGTGCCATGCTGCCTGGTGACAGCGGTGGCCTGCTGGGTGCAGTGATCGCTTTACTCGCTATCTTCCTGCCCGGTTTTCTGCTGGTTGCTGCCATGCTGCCATTGTGGAAAACCCTGCTGAAATACCCTGCCGCCGCCAGCGCTGTAGCCGGGGTCAATGCCGGTGTAGTCGGTCTGCTGGCAGCAGCGCTCTATGATCCTATCTGGATCAGCGTCGTGCATTCGCCTGTCGATCTGCTGATTGCGGCTGTGGGTCTGGTCATGCTGCAACTGCTGCGTTTATCCGCCTTGCTGGTTGTGCTCTGGTGTGTCTGCGCCAGTATCGGTGTGGCCCTCTTATGACTGCTTTGTCGATACGCCCGGCCGTTGCTGACGATGTGGCGGCAATAACAGACTTACTGCAAGCCTGTGCTCAGTCTATGTCTGATCAGGGTATGCATCACTGGCTGGGCGTCTATCATGAGGTTTCTGTCGCGGCTAATTTAAACAGAAAATCGGTGTTTGTGCTGGAATCAGAAGAACACATTCTGGGCTGCATCGCTCTGGGTCAGCAGAAAGCCGATTATTACCAGGACTGCTGGCCCCAGGCTCCGGAAGCGGATTTTTATATCACCCAACTTGCTGTCAGCCCTGCCGCACAGGGCCGGGGCTATGGCAAAAAGCTGATGCAGCACTGTCTTGATATTATCGGCAAGGCCCCTTTGCAACTGGATGCCGTTGATCATTACCCGGCCCTGATTCGCTTTTATCAGCGACTCGGCTTCCAAATCATTGCCACCGGTATCGGCCTTGGCGATAAGCGCCATCTGCTTGCCTTAAACCACTGATACTTTTTGCTGCTTTCTGTGCCACAATGGCGTTGAAGCCTGAGCGTTAATTGCTTTTATTGTGGTGAGGGTTGTTTATGCTGCACCCGCTGGAAGATGACACCATTATGTGCCCCTATTGCGGCGAATATTTCAGCGTCGTCATAGACTGTTCGGTTGCCGATCAGCAATACATTGAAGACTGCGAAGTGTGTTGCCGGCCGATAGAGTTCCATGTTGTCGTTAATGGTAATGACGACTACGCGCTGACAGTACAGACTGAAAACGAATAAGTCCCGGCGGCCCGTTGTCTGAATCCGTCGGCATGGAATTTTTTGCTGCCTGCCCAGTCCCTGTATGGACGTTATTTTCAAGGATTGACCATGACTTTGTTGCGCTCCCTGCTTCTTCTGACTGCTTTTGCTTTCAGCACCGTCACCTTGGCTGAAGATTTTTCTATCAGTCCTATCAAGGACAATCTCTACCGTTTCAGTAATGGCACGCATCACTCGGTATTTGCCGTGACTGATGCCGGTATCGCCCTAACCGACACGCTGTCATACCACGCCGCCAATTGGCTGAAAAAAGCACTCAAAAGTCGCTTCAATAAGCCGGTGCGCTACGTGATTTACAGTCACAGCCATCCCGATCACGTTTATGGCGGGCAGGTTTTTAACGAACCCGGCGTGACGTTTATTGCTCATGAATGGGCGCGCGATGACTTGCTGGCCACCCGAGCCAATACGCAAATTCCCAACCTGGTGTTTAACGATGAAATGACGCTTTATCTGGGTGATACCCAAATCGATCTGCGTTACCACGGTCCCAATAACGGCAAGGGTTCTATTTCTATTAACTTTCCCAAACAAAAAGTATTACACGTCGTTGACTGGATTGTTCTGGGTCGTATGCCCTACAAGACACTGCCCGGCTACGATATTCGCGGCATGATTAATTCAACACGTGATGTGCTGCAGATGGATTTTGATCTACTGGTCGGCGGCCATGCAGAAGCTGGCGACAAGGATGAGGTGCGGTCTTACCTGCGTTATCTCGAACAACTGTACCAGGCAGTCCTACAGGGGATGCGGGAAGGCAAAAGCCTGGCAACCTTACAGCAGGAGATTCGCCTGGACGAATTTAAAGCGCTGGCCATGTACGAAGCGTGGCTACCACTGAATATTGAAGGGGTGTACAACGATCTGGCTGATCAGTCTTATATGCTGATTCGCCCGGATCTGCCGGTCAAGGAATAACGACTGCGCCAAACATTGCCCCGCTGTTTGGCAACAGCGGGGCAAGCCATAGTGGTCATATTGCCTTTATTTAATCCAGATCTGTTTGGCATTAACAAACTCTTTAATGCCGTGTGGCCCCAGTTCGCGGCCGTAACCAGACTTTTTAATACCGCCACTAGGAAGACGCGGATCGGTTTTGACGATACCGTTAATCGCCACCTGTCCGGCATTGAGTTTCATCGCCATCTCTTCGGCCAATGCTTGATTTCGGGTCCATACTGCAGCACCCAGGCCAAACTCGGTATCGTTGGCCATAGCCAGCGCGTGCTCGGCATTGTCAGCTTTAATCACGCACATCACCGGCCCGAAGGTTTCTTCCCTGAACGCCACCATATCCGGCGTCACATTCACCAGCATGGTCACCGGATAGACAAAGCCTTCCCCTTCCGGCATTTCACCGCCTAAAAGGCAGCGGGCCCCATCGGCAATGGTTTCACTGACCTGGCGATGCAGGTTTTCACGTAAATCAAAACGGGCGATGGGGCCGACATCGGTAGTTTCCTCCAGTGGGTCACCCAGTTTCAGTTTCTCCAGCCGGGTATATAGCCGATCGACAAAATCATCGTAAACCGAGGCCTCGACAATCACCCGTTTGGCGGCGATACAGGACTGACCGGCATTGATAATGCGTGACAAAGTCGCCACATCCGCCGACGCTTCCAAATCGGCATCAGCCAGCACAATCAGCGGGTCACTACCGCCCAGTTCCAGCACCGAGTGCTTGATTTCCGATGCTGCCATCGAAGCCACTTTACTGCCGGCACCGGCCGAGCCGGTGAACGACACCGCGGCAATACGCGGATCACGAATCGCTTTTTCCACCAGCGGCGTTTCGACCGGCAGATTGACCATGATATTAACTGGGGCACCCGCCTCTTCAAACACCTTGGCAATCGCTTCGGCGCAGCCCGGCACGTTGGGATCGTGCTTCATCACGCAGGTATTGCCCGCCATCAAGGCTGGTGCCAGATAACGAAATGCCAGCCACAGCGGCGCGTTCCAGGGCAGAATACCCAGCAATGTCCCCAAAGGTTGATGGCAGACATAACTGAGCGATGCATCAGAGGGCAGTTCCTCCCGTGCCAGATAGCTTTCTGCGTGGTCGGCATAATGCTCGGCGCACCAGGCAGCTTTTTCCACTTCCGGGCCGCCTTCTTTGATTGGCTTGCCCATCTCTTCTGCCATGAGTTTGGCCAGCAGTGCCTTGTTATTTCTGAGACTCGCGGCCACGGCATGCAGCACCTGTTTGCGCTCATCAATGCTTTTGGCCTGCCAGTCACAAAAGGCCTCGTGGGCCGCGCCGATGCGCTGCTGGATACCGTTTTCATCCAGCGCGGTGTAGTCCTGAATCGGCTTTCCGGTATAGGGGTTGGTTGCTGTTAACATCATCACCTCATTTTGAATTTTTAGCGGTTTTGCGGTTGCTGCCGCCTTCTTCACTCTGCTTGTGTTTCTCGCTGCTACGGGCCTGTCCCAGATCAATCAGCGTCTTGTCAGCCTGATCCGGTTTGACAGTGAAGTCGCGATCCATGGTGAAGAAAGATTTACAGCCATCAGCGGTGATATGGATGGTGTCGGAAATGCCGCAGGTTTTGTCACCATCCACGCCCCACATCCAGGGAATAATATGGAAGGTCATGCCTTCTTGCAGAATTGCCGACTCCCCCTGCTTCAAACTACAGATATAGCCCTCATCCCAGCTGGGCGGGAAGGCAATACCAATCGAGTAACCGGAACGGGTAACCAGCCGCGCGCCGACATCGTTATTGGTGATGATGTTACGGATCATATTATCGACATCAGACACAGTCATGCCCGGCTGCACAACACGATGCACCTCATTGAGCGCCATTTTCATCCGCTCCTGGGCTTTGTACATGGTGTCGGTCAATTCGCCCAGTATGATGGTGCGCATCATCGCGGTGTGATAACGCCGGTAACAGCCGCCCACTTCTAGAAAGACATGCTCACCAGGCTGTACTGTGCGGCCTTCCCAGGTGGCATGGCCGATCATGGTGCGTGGCCCCGAAGTCACATAAGGCATGACCGCCGGTGGTTCACCGCCAGCGCGGAACATACCGGCACTGATTTCGGCGGCAATATCATTCTCAGTAACCCCGGCCTGAGCGGCTTCGATTCCCGCTTTCATGCCAGCTTCTGTGGCTCTGGCCGCTCTGTGCATGACTTCAATTTCAACCGGCGACTTGCAGACACGCCCTTGCTCAACGATACCGAAACAATCCAGCAACTTACCTTCAGTCAGCGTGGTATGAATAAAGTCCTGCTGATAAGCCGGGAAGAAATAGCTGTTACGCTCATAACCGATTCGCTTGTTGGCCAGGCCGAATTCGCGTAAGGCATCCACCAGCATCTGGATCGCGTCACCGGTGTCCGGATAAGGCCGGGTGCGCTCCACCCAGGTACGGGCGATGATGTTGGATTCTTCCATGGCCCGGGTAATCATGAACGGCTCTTGTTCGAGCGGCACCACCAGCGCCTGAAAGAATGAATAACCGGTGGTCTGGTAATCGGTCAGATACATGATGTTTTCCGGATCGGTGATCACCACCGCATCCAGCAAGCGTTCAGCAATCCGTACCCGCAGTTCGCTCAGTCGGCGTTCGTATTCCTCGAAAGGAAAGGTCATATCATCACGCTGTCTCATGTTCTTTCTCCATGACTTTCATAGTGGCGTTCACCAGGATCTCGAGTCCCTGATCCAAATCCGCATCCGGTATGGTCAGCGGGGGTATCAGCTTGACCACCCGGCCACCGGTACCACAACTGGCGATAATCAGTCCCTGCTCAAAACAGCAGTCAACAATGGCTCTGGCACGCTCGCCGGTTAGTACATCGAGGCCGATGATCATGCCTTTGCCCCGGATCTGAACCTGTTGGAATCGCTGCTCAAGCGGTGCCAGCGCAGTATTCATCCGTTCAGCTTTGGATTTGACCTCTTCCATCAGCTTGTCATCTTCAAAGTAGCTGAGTGCTTCGCCGCCAGCCACAAATGACAGGCTTTGCCCACGGAATGTCCCGGTATGCTCGCCCGGAGCCCAGTATTCATCAGATTCCGGTTTAATCAGATTCATGGCAATCGGCATCCCCATGCCACCAAGCCCTTTAGCCAGGCAGATGATATCCGGGTCGATACCCATATCATCAAAGCTGAAAAAGGAGCCGGTGCGGCCCATGCCCACCTGAATATCATCCACAATCAGCAAAGCACCGACCTCCCGTGCCAGCGCAGCGACGGCTTGCAGCCAGTCTTTGGAAGCCACATTAACGCCGCCTTCGGCCTGGACTGTTTCCAGCAGAAAAGCCGCCGGTGGCGTCACCCCACTGGAGGTATCGTTATAAAGGCTGCGCATACGCTCCAGGTTGTCGATACCGCAGCCCGACTCACAGCCCATGCAGGGTTTCTCACAGCCAAAGGGATAATGGCTCACATGGTTAAGCGGCACCCCGGCAGCACCACGGAAATAGCGGTTGGCAGTAGCAGCCAGCGAACCCAGCGTCATCCCGTGGAAACCACGGGTGAAGGCCACGATGTCCTGACGGCCTGTAACCCGTCTGGCCAGTTTCATTGCCGCTTCCACCGCATTAGTCCCGGTCGGGCCGATAAACTGCATTTTGTGTGGCATGTTGCGCGGCTTGAGGATGGTATTTTCAAAGCGCTCCATAAAGCGGCGCTTGGCCGTGGTCATCATATCCAACGAGTGGGTCACGCCGCCGGATTGAATATAGTCAATCACTGCCTGAGTCATGCGTTCATTGTTGTGACCAAAGTTCAGTACCCCGGCACCGGCAAAGAAATCGATATACTCACGACCGTCTTCATCGGTCTGCCTGGCGTTACTGGCCTTGTCAAAGACTGTGGGATAAACACGGCAATAAGCACGGATTGCAGACTCACGTTGATCGAATACACTCATCAAACACCTCCTGATTGACTCAATCCATTGCCTGGGCAATGGTTCTATGGTCGGTTATTGTGCAAGCGGCGCACCGACCAGGCGCGCATACAAACGGGTGACCAGCGGTATCAGGCGATCATTAAAATCATAATGCGGACTGTGGCAGACCGCCTGATGCGCTGGACCATCATCAGCACCGACCAGCGCAAAAGCACCGGGGATCTGCTGCAGGTAATAGCTGAAATCTTCTGATGCCATCACCGGCAGCAGCAAGGATTGGTCGAGACTGTCATCACCATGATCCTGCTGCCAGGCCTGTCTCACATTGGCGGCCTGAGCAGCGTGATTGATCGTCGCTTCATAGCGGGGAAAGTGGGTCACATCACAGCGCACGCCATAAGCCGCTGCGGTCTGTGTGGCGATGTCACTGATAAGCTGGTTGACCTGTTTTCGAGTTTGCAGATCCGGTACACGGATGCTGCCGCCGATGCGGGCAGTGGCAGGGATCACCGTGGCCGCACTGGGGGCTTCGATAGAGGCAACGCTGATAACCACAGGATGTTGTGGTGCAATACGGCGGCTGACAATTTGCTGCAAGCCCATGGTCACAGCACTGGCGGCAAGTACCGGGTCACGACACAGTTCCGGCTGACTGGCGTGGCCGCCTTCGCCGTGAAGCTCAATTTCGAAGGTGCCGTTGCCACACATAATAATGTTGTCCGGACACACCAGCTTACCGAAAGGAATCGCCGGCCAGTTATGCCAGCCATATATAAAGTCGATACCTTCCAGTGCACCGTCATCAATCATTTTTTTGGCGCCGTGGCCACCCTCCTCGGCTGGCTGAAACAGCAAGGTAACAGGCCCCGGCAATTGGGATTCAACGGATTTGAGCCAGCGGGCGCTGGCCAGCAAGGTGGCAGTATGGCCGTCATGACCGCAGGCATGCATACAACCTTCATGATGGGATCGCCATTCATGCTCGGTCTGTTCGACGATGGGTAAGGCATCCATATCGGCGCGCAGTGCAATATGCGGGCCTTTGCCATGGGGGTTGAGTCGGCCCAGCGTGCCTAATTCAGCGCAGGCCTGCCAGGGAATATCCAGCGAGCTGAGTTCATTGCGGATCAACTCAGCCGTTTTCACTTCCTGCCAGCCCAGTTCGGGATGACGGTGCAACTGATGACGCAGTTGCAAAGCCGTGTCTATAGCTTGTTGCCAGGTGTCGCCCATCTTGCTCCCCTGCGGTTGTGACTCAAAACGGTGCAGTTTCTGAGTCCGATCAGCGTCAAAGCACCGTAAACGGTGATAAATACTGAGTTTGCAACGTTTTCAGGCTCAGACTATCACCTAGCAAGCCTTGTTCCAACATTTAGAGGACGAAATATTTCTGTCCCAAAAAGCCGTTTGAAATCTTTTCTAGACGACTGGTCTAATTTATGAAACAATGCAGCCCATGAATCAAGCAGCCCGCTCGCGCCACAGCGATACCCGACAACAGATCCTCGATACCGCACAGGGCATTATCTTGGGCAAGGGCTTTGCTGCGGTCGGCCTCAATGAAATTCTCAAAACCGCCGGTGTGCCTAAAGGGTCTTTCTACCATTATTTCAAGTCCAAGGAACATTTCGGCAGCCAGTTGCTGGAAAATTATTTTGATCAGTACATGGCTATGCTCGAAGAACAACTGGGTAATGAACAGCAGCCTGCGGTTGATCGTGTCGTCAGCTATTTCGATAACTGGAAAACCAGTCAGTGTGGTGACACAACCACCGATAAGTGTCTGGTCGTCAAGCTGAGTGGTGAAGTCACCGACTTATCGGAAAGCATGCGTGAAGCGCTCAAGCATGGCACCCACCGCGTCATCAATCGCATTGCCCGGGTTGTCCAGGAAGCCGCTGATAAGCAGGAAATCCACATTAATGACGATGCCAAAACCGTCACACAGGAACTCTATTATCTATGGATAGGCGCGACACTGCTGACCAAGGTCAATCACAACCCTGACGCTTTACATATTGCCATGAATGCACTCTGTGTCCGACTGGGCCTGTCCCGTCCGGCGGTATGAGTGGCTTTTATTTATCCGCAAGCTAGACGACTGGTCTATTAAGATTTTATGACAGGAGACCTTATGTCCAGAGTAATCAGATTCGAGCAGACCGGTGATGCCGAGGTGCTGCAGATACAAAATGAGACCGTACCAGCCCCAGAAGCGGGTGAGATTCAAATAGAAGTGGCGGCGTTTGGCCTCAACCGTGCTGAAGTGATGTTTCGTCGTGGTCAATACCTGGAGTCACCCGAGTTGCCTGCGCGCATCGGTTATGAGGCAGCCGGTACTGTCACAGCCATCGGAGACGGCGTTGAGGGCTTCACCATTGGTGATGCAGTCAGCACCGTCCCCAACTTCTCCATGAACCATTACGGCAGTTATGGCGAAACGGTGAATATGCCTGTCACTGCTGTGACTCACCACCCGCCCGGACTGGGCTGGGAACAGGCCGCCGCCATATGGATGCAGTACCTGACCGCTTATGGCGCACTGATTGATATCGCCAATATGCAGGCCGATGATTTTGTGCTGATTCCCGCCGCTTCCAGCAGCGTGGGTCTGGCCGCCATACAGCTATGTAACCTGATAGGTGCGATACCAATTGCCCTCACCCGCAGCCATCACAAGAAACAGGCTTTGCTGGATCATGGTGCTCAGCATGTTGTGGTCAGCAAGGCACAGGATGTCATCGCCGAGGTGGAAAATATCACGGCAGGTGAAGGTGTCAGGATTGTGTTCGATCCGGTGGGCGGGCCGATGCTGGAAACCCTGGCACAGGTGACGGCCAAACACGGCATCATTTTCCAATATGGTGCGCTGAGCCCCGAGCCTACGCCGTTCCCGCTGTTCAGCGTACTAGCCAAAGGGCTGACAGTACGAGGTTATACCCTGTTTGAATTCACCAGCGACGAGGCCAAGCTGGCACGGGCTCAAAAAGCGATTTACCAGTGGCTCGACAATGCCCAGTTAAGGCCTGTGATTGCCAGGACCTTCCAGTTTGATGACATCGTGGCAGCCCACCGCTATCTCGAGTCCAATGAGCAATTGGGCAAAGTTATTGTCACCGTTTAATTTCTCTCCAGTTAAAGGAACGCTCATGAACACGCATGTTAAGCAGGATCCGGATTTACTGACACCGATCACGGTCGGTGCCTTGTCTTTGAAAAACCGCTTTGTGATGGCGCCCTTGACGCGTAACCGTGCCGATGCAGGCATGGTGCCCAGCGATATGATGGTTGAATACTACCGTCAGCGCGCCTCGGCCGGCCTTATTATCACCGAAGCCACGCTGGTCAGTAGTGACGGTGAAGGTTATCCCAACATTCCCGGCATCTACAGCCAGCAGCAGGTTGAAGGCTGGAAAAAGGTCACTGATGCCGTTCACCAGCAAGGGGGCAAAATTGTCATGCAGATCTGGCACTGCGGTCGGGTTGGTCACTCATCGATGCAGCCCGATGGCCGGGTGCCGATGGCACCATCAGCGATCAAACCGGCTGGTGAAGTAATGACCTATGAGGGCATGAAGCCCTATGAAACGCCCCGCGCGATGACACTCGAAGAGATCGAGCAAATGAAGGTCAACTTCCGTCTGGCCGCGCACAATGCGCTGAGTGCCGGGTTTGATGGTGTTGAAGTTCACGGTGCCAATGGTTACCTGCTGGATCAGTTTCTGCGCGATGGCAGCAACCAGCGTGAAGATCGCTATGGTGGCAGCCTGGAAAACCGCGCCCGTCTGTTACTGGAAGTGGTCGATGAAGTGACCCAGATCTGGGGCGCGGATCGGGTCGGGGTGCGCCTTTCGCCACTCCAGCCATTTAATGATGTCTCAGACAGCGATCCGCAAACCACCTTCAGCTATGCCGTTGATCATTTAAATCAGCGGAACCTGGCTTATCTACATATCACTGAAATGGGTAGTGATAATCCCGGCGCAGCCGGCCCCTATTTTGATATCAGTAGCCTGCGCCCACGCTGGGACGGCATTTACATGACCAACTATAACTACAGTCTGGAAAGCGCCAATCAGGTGATCGCCAGCGGTGACGTTGATCTCATCTCATTCGGCAAGCTGTTTATCGCCAACCCGGACCTGCCGGTTCGCTTTGATAAACAGGCGACGCTTAACGAGCCCGATCCCGACAGCTTTTATGGCGGCGATGAACGCGGCTATACCGATTACCCCTTTCTCGAAGCTTGAGGACCAATTCCAAATAAGGAGGAATGATGAAACTCAAAACGCTCTCTCTCGCAACCCTGGCAGCAGGGTCAATGGGCCTGCTGGCGACACCGGCAATGGCCGATCGTGCTGCCGCCGAAGCCAACCTGCACAAATTGAATGTGCCTGAAGGCTTTAATGTTGAAGTCTATGCCGAGGTGCCCGGCGCCCGGCAAATGACCTTTGGTCAATCTACCGGCACCGTGTTTGTCGGTACCCGCGGCAAAAACGCCTATGCGGTGGTCGATAAAAACAAAGATCGTCAGGCTGATGAAGTGGTTAATATTCTCAGCGATCTGAAAATAGGCAACGGCGTGGCCATGCATCAGGGCAACCTTTATGTGGCGGAACAGAACCGTATTGCACGCTATGCTGCGCCCGGCTTTGATCTCACCCTGCCATTTGAACAAATGCGCGAAGTGGTCTTCGATGACCTGCCTGACAAGGCGCATCACGGCTGGCGCTATATCGACTTTGGCCCTGACGGCAAGCTTTATGTCACCGTCGGTGCGCCCTGCAACATCTGTGATGTCAAAGGCTATGAAGGCACCATTATCCGCATGAATCCGGATGGCAGTGAGGCTGAAGTCTATGCCCATGGCGTGCGTAATTCGGTCGGCATGGATTTTCATCCTGAAAGCGGTGACTTGTATTTCACCGATAACAACGTCGATATGATGGGTGATGACAACCCGCCGGGTGAATTCAACCATGCTGCGGAAATGGGTCAGCATTTCGGCTTTCCGTATTATGCCGGTGGTAATGCCCGTCATCAGGATTGGCAGGACAAGCCAGTGCCGCAGGAAATGACCTTCCCGGAAGTCGAGTTTCAGGCCCATACCGCCAACCTGGGTTTTAAGTTCTACACCGGAAAAATGTTCCCGGCTGAATACCAGGGCGATGCCATCATTGCCCAGCACGGTTCCTGGAACCGTACCGAACCGGTCGGATATAAATTGCAGCGGGTGACTTTCGATAACAACCAGGTCAGCGGCCATGAGGTCTTTATTGATGGCTGGCTGCAGGATGGTGAAGCCTGGGGCCGTCCGACTGATGTACTGGAGTTGCCTGATGGCTCCTTGCTGGTGTCCGATGACTACAATGGGGTGATTTATCGTATCAGCTACGGTCAGGGTGGTCAGAAAACGGCCTCTACTGCTGCGGCAAAAACCGATAAAGTGACCGGTCTGAGCATGCCGGAATCAGCTATCGCTCATACTGATGGCCGCGTATTTGTCAGTGAGATTGGTGAATTCGGCAAGGGCGGCGACGGTCAGATCAGTGTCATCAACCCGGATGGCAGCAAAACTGTTCTGGCTGGCGGCCTGAACGATCCCAAAGGTATCGATTTGTTCAACAATGTGCTGTATGTCGCTGATATCAATCAGGTCTTTAAAATTGATATGGACGGTAATGTGCAGGTGATTGCCGACAGTAAGAACTTGCCCGGTAAAGCCGAGTTTCTCAATGACCTTGAGATTGACGGCAACGGTAATGTCTATGTGTCGGACAGCGGCACAGAGGACGGTAAGCATGCCGGCATTTATAAAATCACCCCTGAAGGCGAAATCAGCCAGGTCCTGAATGAAAAGTCTGGCATCAAACGTCCTAATGGCTTGCTGATGGACGGTATCAATACCCTGCTGGTCGCCGACTTCGGGACCGGTGATTTGTACCGCGCTGATCTGAGCTCAGGAAAAGTCAAAGATCTGAATCAGGGCTTTGGCGGAGCGGATGGCCTGGTCCGTGACATCCACGGCTTTCTTTACGTCAGTGACTGGCATAACGGCAAAGTCTGGCAACTGGCCGGCCCGCGTGCCACGCCACAGCTGATTAGAGACCAATTGAAGGCAGCCGCAGATATGGCTCTGTCTGCTGATGGCAAGCAGCTGCTGGTTCCGGACATGAAAGCCGGTGAGCTGCTCTACCTGCCGATTCGTTAACAGTCATTCTGACTGTACTCCCTGTTGCCGGGGCCTTCGGGCCCCGGCTTTTTTTTGTCTGCCTCTGCTGTTGCTGGGTGTTTCTCAACCAGTCACAGCCGTGCTAATCGGTCCCGCAACTCTGAACTTGTCTTCATTGTCAGTGTTGAAAGTCGCTTGTTAGCGAAATGGCGGTACCGGCTGTTGAACAGGTATATTTCCTGCTAACACTATGATTTTTTCACACACGGCTCAGCGCACCGTGCTAAATTAAACTTAAGCAGTCTTTGTAAACAGTTCACTGTTTCGGAGGGCAGTTCAGATGCGACACTTATTCGTACTGTTACTGAGTTTGATATGGACATTCCCGGCATCTGCTGTCATTCATGGCTCAGCGGCCAACCCGGTTGCTGTGTCTACCGGAAAAATCACAGTTGATCAGTTGCGTTGGCATGCCTCTGTCAAAGGTTTGATTACCGAAACCAATGAATGCAGTTCAGTTGTGGTTGGCACCGCCCCGCTCACCGTGCTGACTGCTGCGCATTGCATGCGCAATGCCAGGCTTAATCCGGTTACCAAAACACCGATGGTGCAATTGTTCCTGGGTGTGCCGGTACCGCAACTGCGCGCTGCGGTATACAGCGATTACGACAACCTGAATGAAAACCTCGCCCGCGATATCGCGGTACTCATTTTTGATGGTAATGCGCCTGAAGGCATTGAAGCATTGCCCGTGACCACGGCCCAAAGCTCACCGAAAGCTCTGTTATGCGGTTATGGTCAGGGCTACCGCTCAGCGGTGAAAACAGAACCCAGTTGCGCAGTCAAAAACCTCATGACCGCCAATGAAGAATTCCAGCATTTTGTCCCTGCTATCTACGAGCCGCTGGATCCTTTGCTTTACATGCAGTTCCGCACCCAGTTCGAGGCCAAAAAGCTGCTGCTTCGCTCTCAGAACGCCCTGCTGGCCGTTAATCGCCTGCATCAGAATGAATACCGGACTTCCTTACCGATGCCCACCCGCGGCGACTCCGGCGGCCCGTGGATGATTAACCTGCCGGGTCCCAAAAGGGGCGTTGTGGCCTTGACCAGCTTTGTCGAAACTTTCTACCGCAAAAACAAGCAATGGCCTTTTTTTAAGCAGACCCGTGCACCACTGAGTGACTTCCCTTATGTCGCTTACGGCGTCCGTCTCGATACCGATGAAGCCCGGTCCTTATTCAGCCAAGCCCGGCTGTTGGGCGCCGATATCGATACCTGGCACTAAGCGGGCTGCGGGCACCAACCGCGCTCCCCGCTGTCATAAATATAAGCCATGGCTCAGGGGGATAACCCCATGATTATCAATTTTGAAGAATGGGCTTTGCTGGCCAGCCAGGACCGGGCCGCCTTCGAGGAAAAACGGGCTGCCGCTATCAGTCAATGCATTGCCGACATTGCCCACGATGACGCTGCCTGCCGCCGACTCACTGGGCTGCAATTCAGAGTCGATATGCTGCGACGCAAGCACAAAACCCCGCTGGGTGCCTGCATTGCGCTGTCACAGATGATGATGGATGAGGTGCATAAACTGTCGCTGCTGGATCTGGATCTCAGCCAGCAGCAAACTGCATCATACTCATCGAGCTGTAAGATCCTGCCCTTTAACAAACTCGCTAAAGATAACTGAAAAAAGAAGTTCACATTACTCACATTTTCTGTGGAGAAGCTTGTGGATAACTTTCTGGAAACTAGCTAAGTGATTCTTTTATGACAAGCTTTAAAAATTGCTCATTTTTTAACCAGCGCTTGAGAGATTGGGCTTGACAAGACGAGCTCAGTTGCTAAGCACAGATCAAGATCAGGTACTTAGCGCAGGGCTTCATTTTGCAGCAATAATTTTTTCCGCTCCACGCCCCAGCGATAGCCGGACAATTGTCCATCCTGACGGACAATGCGATGACAGGGTATCGCCAAAGCCAGTGAATTCGCGGCACAAGCGCTTGCAACAGCCCGCACTGCAGCTGGCTTGCCAATCTTCTGGGCGATATCGCTGTAGCTTCGTGTCTGCCCTGCGGGCACCGTTTGCAGTGCATGCCAGACGCGTCTCTGGAAGTCGGTGCCATCCATATCAAGCACCAGTTTCAGGCTTGACTCCGGCCACTCGGCATAATTCAGCACCTGCTGCAGACGAGACAGCAAAACGGCATTATCTGCGCCTTTTTTTGCATGTGGATATTTTTGCCTGAGCCAGTCCACCAGTTGAGCCGGTTCATCACCCAGGGCAATAGCGCAGACGCCTCTTTGACTCATTGCTACCAGCACGCAGCCCAGAGAACAACTGCCCAGTTCAAATTCAATCATGACATTTTCCCCACTCTTTACAGGAAAAGACGAACTTATTTAGGCTAAGATCTGACTATACGCTCAAATATCCGGCTTGGAGTAGCACCGTGAAAAAATTAACACTGCTGATCGCATTATTCATCTCGCCCATAGTCTGGGCGGGCGGACCGCCTGGCGCCTACCGCCACAGCGACGATACCCTGCAAAAGCTTTATGCTGAGTTGCATTACCTGAATCAGGTTGGGCGTGAGATCCATGCCAAATACGATGACAAGCTCAAAGCCGATCCTCAGCAGATGCGTTTCTGCCGGGGTGAATACGGTTATATTTCCAGCCGCGCCAAGGCCACTATCGGCATTGCCAACCGCCTCGACAGCCCCAACCAGGATGAATACATTGCCACCGGCTGGAAAGCTTTTCAGTGCATCAAGTGCAGCGGCCAGGTCAGCGACTGTGATGCCATTCCCCCCACCCTGGAAATGATCAAGGCTGAATACAAGACGCAGCAGTCACCCTGATTCAGATATCAAAGGCAGACAAAATCGCACAGGGTTTCCTATCACCACCCTGGCTACAGGCGTTGGCCAGTTTCTTCAGGCTATCCCGGGCTTGTTGCATTTCGGCAATCTTGTTGTCCAACTCACCGATGCGTTTTTTTGCCAGCTCCCTGGCTCGCTGATGGTCGAGGCTGGAATCAAGGCTTAATAGCTCCCCGATTTCTTTGAGCGTGAACCCCGCCTCTTGCGCCCGGCGAATAAAACGCAACGTCCGCACAGCTTCCTTATCATAGCGACGGATCCCCTCACCTTTTTCAGGCGTGGATAAAAGGCCCTGACGTTGATAAAAGCGCACGGTTTCAACGCCGACCCCGGCGGTGGCAGCATATTGGCTGATGGTTAAACCGGCTTGTTTCATTTTGCTTGACTCCGTACTACGGTACGCACCTTATATTAACATCGAAGGTCAGCCAAAATATCGCTGATCGCTAGGTAAAGTGACGTCTTATGTGGGTGTCCGCGTCATATCCATGACTCGAAGGAGTAAACCATGGCCACTGATCCCGTCTGCGGCATGTCCGTTGATAAACAAACCGCTCGCTATCATACCCGTCATGATGAGCAGGATTATGTGTTTTGTTCACAGCATTGCCTGAATAACTTCCGGGCCGATCCTGCCCATTATTTGCACCAGGAACAGACTCATAGCTATTGTGGTGGTCACGGAGACTCAGAACAAAAAAGTCAGCCTGGCGCAAAAGTCAGTCAAGACGGTGACTATATCTGTCCGATGTGCGAAGGCGTGCGCCAGCAAGGTCCGGGGAGTTGCCCAAAGTGTGGTATGGCCCTGGAACCTGAATCTCCAATACAGCCATCCAGCAAAACCCAGTACACCTGTCCGATGCACCCGGAGATCCTTCGTGACGAACCCGGCGACTGCCCCAAATGCGGGATGGCTCTGGAATCTATCACAGTCGATAGTGAAGAAGACAACACTGAACTCAAACTGATGTCGCGGCGTTTCTGGCTCGGCGCCATGCTGGCTATACCGGTATTGCTGATCGCTATGGTGCTGGATATGGCCCCCGAGTTGATGCCCGGCAGCCTGTCGACTCATAGCTGGTACTGGATAGAATTTGTGCTGGCCACCCCGGTCGTGCTCTGGGGTGGCTGGCCGTTTTTTGTTCGTGCCGTGCAATCAGTACGGACCATGAACCTAAACATGTTCACGCTGATCGGGCTGGGCGTTAGTGTCGCCTGGCTCTATAGTGTCATCGCCCTGCTCTTCCCCGCACTGTTCCCTGCCAGCATGCAGCATAGCGATGGTAGTGTGGCCGTCTACTTTGAAGCCGCCGCGGTGATTACGGTGCTGGTGTTACTGGGTCAGGTGCTGGAGCTCAAGGCACGCAGCCAAACCAGCACAGCTATCAAACTGCTACTGGGCCTGGCCCCGAAAACCGCGCGGCTGGTGAAAGATGACGGCGAAGAGAAAGACATTGCCCTGGATCAAGTTGCCGCCGGTGACAAACTGCGGATCAGGCCAGGCGAGAAGATCCCGGTCGATGGCACCGTACTCGAGGGCAGCAGCAGTGTAGATGAATCCATGGTGACAGGAGAGCCCATTCCAGCCAGTAAAAAGCAGGACGATAAGCTCATCGGTGCTACCGTTAATACCACCGGCACCTTGCTGATGCAGGCCGAGCGCGTGGGTCAGGACACCCTGCTGTCGCAAATCGTCAATATGGTGGCGGAAGCCCAGCGTTCACGAGCGCCGGTGCAAAAGTTGGTGGATAAAGTCGCTGCCTGGTTTGTTCCGGCGGTGGTCCTGGTCTCTGTACTAACCCTGATCAGCTGGTTTATCTGGGGACCGGAACCGACACTGTCACATGCCATTATCAATGCCGTCGCTGTGCTTATTATTGCCTGTCCCTGTGCGCTGGGCCTGGCGACGCCTATGTCGATAATGGTTGGCACCGGCCGTGGTGCCGCAATGGGCGTGTTAATAAAAAATGCCGAAGCGCTGGAAGCCATGGAACAGATTGACACGCTGGTTCTCGATAAAACCGGCACGCTGACCGAGGGTAAACCCAAGCTGGTGAAAGTAGCGACTGTCAATGATTTTAATCACGATGAATTGCTGCAACTTGCTGCCAGCCTGGAACAGGGCAGCGAACATCCGCTAGGAGCGGCCATAATCAAAGGGGCTAAGGAAAAGGGTCTGTCGCTGTCCAAACCCGATGAGTTTGATTCTGTCACTGGTCAGGGTATCCAGGGCCGGGTTGATGGCCGCCAGATCAGCCTGGGAAATACCGCCCTGTTTGAGCATCAGGGGATTGATGCCGCCTCATTGCAACAACAGGCCGAAGAGCTGCGCAAGCAAGGCCAGACCGTCATGCTGGTAGCAATTGATGGCCGGGCAGCGGGCCTGGTCAGTGTGGCTGATCCGATTAAAGAAACCAGTCGAGAAGCCATTGATGCCCTGCACCGTGAGGGTATCAAAGTTGTCATGATGACCGGTGATAACACAGTCACGGCCCAGGCTGTGGCGACGCAGCTCAATATTGATGATGTCCAGGCCGATGTACAGCCCGATCAGAAAAGTGAGGCTGTCAAAAAGCTACAGTCACAGGGTTACAGGGTGGCCATGGCCGGGGATGGAATTAATGATGCGCCGGCTTTGGCCCAGGCCACTATCGGCATCGCTATGGGCAGTGGCACCGATGTCGCTATGGAAAGTGCCGGTATCACCCTGGTCAGGGGCGATTTACGCGGTATTGTTCAAGCGCTCAGACTCAGTCGCGCCACCATGCGTAATATCCGCCAGAACCTGTTTTTTGCTTTTGTCTATAACTCGATGGGCGTGCCCATCGCTGCCGGTATTCTTTATCCCTTTTTCGGCCTGCTGTTATCGCCGATGATTGCAGCTGCAGCGATGAGCCTGAGTTCTGTCTCGGTCATTGCTAATGCGCTGCGCTTGCGGCGGGTAAGGCTTTGAGATTAGTCCGCAGATTACGCAGATTTTAAGGATTAAATAACCACAGAGTCACAGAGACCACAGAGGAAGAATGATTGTTAGCTAAAACTGAGTCAGGCTGATGTTACAGAGGGCCTTGGCTTTATACTTTCAACCCAGACTAATTAATTCTCTGTGTACTCTGTGCCTCTGTGGTTAATATTCAATCTGTGCCCATCTGCGTAATCTGCGGATAAACCCATCAAGCCAACCTTCCCGCACGGTAATCGGCAAAGGCCTGCTCTACCTGCTCGCGGGTATTCATCACGAATGGCCCGCCACGCGCCACCGGCTCATTCAGCGGCTGCCCGGAGACCAGCAGGAACTCGCTGTTTTCATCAGCCTTTAGCGTGACCAGATCGCCATGCTCGAGCACGCCCAACTGGCCGGCTTTTAACAGCCGTTGTTTATCCCCCAGAGTCAGTTGCCCTTCAATGACGTAAATAAAGCTGTTATCGCTCTCAGGTACGGTCTGCTCAAAGTTGGTATCAGCGGGCAAAGCCACATGCAGATAAAGTGGGTTCACATAAGGGTTATCAATCACGCCCTGTGTGCCCTGCCGGGTCTGACCGGCGATCACTTTAATGCGCGTGCCATTGTCATGGACTTCGACCGGGATCTCTTCAGCTGTTCGCTCCTGATAGCGCGGTTCCTGCATTTTTTCACTGGCAGGCAGATTAACCCAGAGCTGAAAACCGGCCAGTAAACCCTGTTCCTGTTCAGGCATTTCCGAGTGAATAATGCCTTTGCCGGCCGTCATCCACTGTATGCCACCGGTTTCAATGACACCCTGATTGCCTGCGCTGTCTTCATGACGCATTTTTCCCGCCAGCATGTAGGTCACTGTTTCAAAGCCACGGTGCGGATGTGGCGGAAATCCGGCCAGGTATTCCTGCGGCTGATCAGAACCGAAGGCATCCAGCATCAGAAAGGGATCCAGCATATTCAGTTGGGGTGAGCCGATAATGCGTTTAAGTTGCACACCGGCACCATCGGAGACCTGATCACCGTTTACAATTTGTCTCAGTTCTCTGCTAATCATGCTGGCCCTCCTGCCGCAATGGCGGCCAGTTCTTTTCCAATATCGCTCTGCTCATTTGCAGCCTGTCCCAGTTCATTGGCATTGACCAGCGTCACATCATCGATGCCCATAAACCCGAGAATGTGGCGCAGGTAACGAGTGGCATAATCCATCTCACTACCCAGCGGCACGCCACCGGAAGCCACCACCAGATAGGCTTTTTTACCTTTCAGTAATCCTTCGGGACCATTTTCGGTGTAACGAAATGTCACCCTGGCCCTGGCCACCTGATCCACCCAGGCTTTGACCACTGCCGGCACACTGAAGTTATAGACCGGCGAGGCAATCACGATATGGCTGGCGGCCTGCAGCTCGCTAACCAGTTCATCAGAAAATTTAAGCGCCGCTTTTTGCTCATCACTACGCTGTTCGGGGTCAGTAAAGTTCGCTCCAACCCAGTTTTCATCAATAAAGTCGATACCGGCAGCCAGATCGCGACGATGAACGGATGCCGTTGTTTGTTGCTGCAGATGCTCAACCAGTCGGGCCGAGATATCGCGTGTGACTGAACCATCAATGCGGCTGCTGGAATTGAGATGAAGGATATGATTGTCCATGTTGATTCTCCTGTTTTTCTTACATCGTTGTTTATTAAAGCGGTGGTATATAGGGTTGTTGAATACTTTAACTTGAGTACGTGATTAAGTTTACCGTTTCCATTTTTTGGAAAAACACGCTAATAATGAATTTATTGTTCGATAAAAGAGAACTATAAACATGAGTCACCTGGAAGAAATGCAGACTTTTGTGCGTATTGTTGAAGCTGGTTCTATTACCCGTGCTGCAGCGCAGTTGGATACCGTCAAATCTGCTGTCAGCAAACGTCTGACCGATTTGGAGAAAAGACTCGGTATCAGCCTGCTGACACGAACAACGCGCCAACAGACTTTGACCGATGCCGGGCAAAACTATTACCAGCAATGTGTGCGCATTCTGGATGATATTGATGAGGTAGAAACTGCACTGAGTGATGAACAGAGTGCTTTGGCGGGCAGGATTCGGCTGGCTGCACCGATTAGTTTCGGCCTGATGCACCTGAGTCCGGCTTTACGTGCCTTCAACCAGATTCACCCGGCGATTATTTTTGATATCGACTTTAATGATCGTCAGCAGGATCTGGTGGCCGAGGGTATTGATCTGGCAGTCAGAATCTCCAATCTGGCCGATTCCAGTCTGATTGCGCGCAAGCTGTCATTCACCCGCCTGCTGATTTGTGGCAGTCCAGATTACCTGGCTCGTAACGGCACACCGCAGACGGCCGAAGACTTGCTTTATGGTCATGTCAAACTGCAGTATGCCAACGTCAGTCCGAGTTGGCCTCTAAACGGCCACAACGGCGAAACCCTGTCAATCAATCTACCCGCGGTGTTGACCGCTAATAATGGCCAGTTTCTCTGTGATGCGGCGATTGAAGGCAAGGGCCTGATTCTGTCGCCGGACTTTATCTGCGCCAACGCCATTCATGATGGCAGGTTGGTGCCAGTGCTGGAGGATTGTCTTCAACACAGCGAAGTGGGTGTTTATGCCGTTTATCCGCAGAACCGCTACCTGTCACGACGGGTGAGGCTGCTGATCGAATTTCTGCGTGACTATTTCTCCAGCCGTCCAAACTGGCAATGTCCAGACCAGCAGGCCCGACAGTGACGCGCTGATGCCCTGCGCTCAGCCCTGATGCTGAAGAAAATACGCCAGCTCCTGCTGGTGGCGTTCCACACTGGTCTGGCCCTCCGTTATCGCTTCCGCAGCACGGTAAAATTCGAGGATGCCTACTTGCGACAAACGAGGTGACAGAATAATTTCCGGCGGATCACCGGCCATGCGGCTGCGGGTGATGCGATCCTGAGTGATATTAATGGAGGCGGCAATGGCATCCATCAGGTCCGGCGCTTCTTCCCGCTGATCATCTTTTTTAAACAGGTTGTTGGTGTAATCAGCGACCATATCAGTGAAGCGTGAAGTCAGACTGCTGGACTCATCCTGATTTTTGGGTTCAGTGACAGTCTGCGCTCGGAGATGTTTGCCGAGAATATCGCTGTTGAGATTCACGGCAATCACCACATCCGCGCCCATCGCCCGACACAGGGACACCGGGACCGGATTCACCAGCCCGCCATCTATCAGCCAGCGGTCATCATGTTTAATGGCCGGAAACAGTCCGGGCAGGGAAATGGAAGACCAGACTGCATCCATCGCCCTGCCCCGGGTATTCCAGATTTCACGGCCGGTCATCAAATCGGTTGCCACCGTGGCAAAGGGTTTATCCAGTTCCTCAATGGTTTGCTCGGCGCGCACTACATTGTCATCCAGAAACTGGTGCAAACGTTCTTTGTTAACGAAACCTTTCAAGGAGCGATTGATACTGAAATAACGGGCTGTTTGCAGCTTGTCCAGTTCTCTGACCCAGTTTTCCAGTTTGCCTATGTTACCCGATACATAGGCTGCGCCAACCAGCGCCCCTATCGATGTGCCGCAGACAATATCCGGCTCAATCCCCAGTTGGTGCAGGCGCTGGATCACGCCAATATGGGCCCAGCCACGGGCTGCGCCACTACCCAGAGCCAAACCCAGTTTAAGTTTCTTTTTAATCATTTATTATCTATATTATCAATAGTTTGAAATATTTTTATAAAGTTATTTATAAAATGAAAGATTGTTATCTATTTGTATACGGCACCCTGATGCACGGCAGTGGCCATCTTGTGCAGCAGCAACTTCATGACAGCAGCGAATTGATCGGTAGCGGCTGGATATCAGGTCAACTTTACCAAATCCATGATTATCCCGGGGTGATTGAGTCAGTGTCGGTGAATGACAAGGTCTATGGTGAACTCTACCGGCTTAAAGACCAGACTCTTCTCCCGCTACTGGATGATTATGAAGCATGCGGCAGCACCTTTCCCGAGCCCCATGAATATCTCAGAAAAACCGTGAATGTGACAGTTTCCGGTGGTCGGAAGGTGCAGGCCTGGGCATATATCTACAATTACCCGGTTAACCCTGCCAAGCGAATCTTGAGTGGTCGTTTCGAACAATGCTAGCCGGGCGCTGTGGATAGATTTCTAAAGTTCATCATAATCAAGCCGATAGCATTTATAACTAATGCCCGAGCTGAGCCGGATGAATGAATTGCCCCGTATCAACAATCTGACACCAGTGCTCACCGTGAATAGCCATTCACAGGTGGCACCGACCCGTCACATTGATGACAAAACCACTTCTGTACCTGAAAACGACAGGCGTAGTCAGGCTGATCGTCGTAAACGGAATAAAAATCCCGTGGTCGAGCGCCGCGTGTCATCAGATCGTCGCGGCCACCGTTTTGACGCCAAGGCCTGAATAATTTTAACCAGGTTTTCCCAGACAGATTGATACCCATCGAGTCGTTTTCAAAAAAGCTTTTTCAGCTTTTTGCCGTCAAAGCCTAACCTGCCAGTGTTGACGGCGCCGCGCCTTATCCCCCTGACCGGAGCGATAAAAAATAGATCGCCGTTCTGACCTTCAATCTGTTCCGGCACCCCCACTGATTTTGCCACCCGGGCATTGGCACGCATATGGTGGAACTCGCCATGCACCGGTATCGCACAGGCCGGTTTGACCCACTGATACATCGCTTTAAGTTCATCCTGTGCCGGGTGACCGGAGGCATGAATCGCCATGCGGCTGTTATCGACAGTGATGACATCCAGTTGCATCGCACGGAGCCGGTCTATCAGGGCTTCAATTGCCGCTTCATTGCCGGGAATATTCTTGGAACTGAAAATCACGGTATCACCCGGCTCCAGTTGCATATCACGAAAACTGTTATGGCTGAGACGGTTCAGTGCGGTGCGCGGCTCGCCCTGACTGCCGGTAGCTACCAGCAACACCGTGTCTCTGGGCAAATAGCCCAGATGATGGGGATCGACAAAAGTTTCCACACCGGACCAGAAACCGGTTCGTTTTGCTGCCTGATAGGTGTTGATCAAGGACCGTCCCAGCAGGCCCAGATGCCGCCCGGTCTCGGCAGCAATATCGGCAATGGTTCTGAGGCGGGCAATATTACTGCCGAAACACGTCACCACCACGCGGCCCTTCGCCTGTTCAATATGATGCTTGAGCCCACGGTAGAGCGAGGCTTCCGATGCCGACCAGCCCGGCAGATCAGCATTGGTGGAGTCACACACCATGGCATCGACCTGCATATCTGCCAGCGCGCTGAAATCCTCCGGCTGATAGGGCTCGCCGACTACCGGTGCACTATCGAGTTTCCAGTCTGCTGTGTGGAAAACCCGACCTGCCGGGGTCGAAATTAATAAGGCAAAAGGTTCGGGAATGGAGTGCGTGAGCTGGATCCACCTGACGCTGAACACGCCGATGTCCAGTTCTGAGCCGGCGTCGACTACTTTGACCGGTACTTTATCCAGCAAGTCCGCTTCTTTGAGTTTTCGCCGTAAAATTTCGGCGGTATAAGCGGTGGTGTACACCGGGCATTGAAAACGTTGCCAGAGATAGGGCACAGCGCCGATATGGTCCTCATGGGCATGGGTGATGATCAGGCCATCCAGACGGTCTTTGCGATCGGCGATAAAGCCGGGATCGGCCATTTGAATTTCTGCGCGGCTATCGGCAATGGGCTCACCATCAACGTCAGTTTTGGCTTCAAAAGTCAGGCCACAATCGACCATCAGCCAGCGGCCATTGTGTCCGTAGAGGTTCAGGTTCATTCCGATTTCACCTGTCCCGCCCAGTGGCAGAAACCAGAAATCCGCTTCATCCGGCGTCATAAAGTCCCCAGAAAATTTTCAAAGCATCTTATTATGCCAAATTATCTCCTGCTCCCCAGCATGGTCTCCGCAGAAAGCTGCGTTATCTGCTTTTGTGAAGCCGCTCACAGCGCCTCTGGGTCAGTCTAATTCGGTTTGCCTGCCGCTCAGTTGCGTTAACAATGGTATAATCTCCCGCTGTTTTTAATTAAGTCATTGATTTAATGACGCTAGCGATGCATTGAGGAGGTCAGTATGGCTGCATCCAATCTGATGACAGAAGGCTTGAACCTGATGCTGGTCGGTATGGGATTTGTCTTTGTGTTTCTGACTTTGCTGGTGATTGCCACCAGTATCATGTCAAAAATCATCACCCGCTATGAAAAAGGTGTCGGCACCCTGCCGGAAGAAGGCATTCCAGCCCCAACTGCCGTTATCAGTCAGGCCATGAGCGAGCGTCAGCACGCCAATGACGACAAGAGCCTGATCACTGTGCTTTCAGCGGCGATTCATAAATTCCGCTCTCGCAAATAAATGTTTTCTGCCTGAAGCCGTTTTCGTTACACCCAAACTAAGGCCATGAATATGACCGAAGCAAAAAAACCACTGGGCATTACCGATGTTGTCCTGCGTGATGCCCATCAATCTCTGTTCGCCACCCGGATGCGTCTTGATGACATGCTGCCGATTGCTGACAAACTCGACCAGGTCGGGTTCTGGTCGGTAGAAAGCTGGGGCGGCGCCACTTTTGATGCCTGTATCCGCTATCTGGGTGAAGATCCATGGCACCGTATTCGCAGCCTGAAAGCGGCCATGCCCAACACCCGCCAGCAAATGCTGCTACGCGGACAAAACCTGCTGGGCTACCGTCATTATGCTGATGACGTGGTCAGAAAGTTTGTTGAGCGTGCTGCCGTTAACGGTGTTGATGTATTCCGGGTGTTTGATGCGATGAATGACCCGCGCAACCTGGAAACTGCCATCAAGGCCGTGCTGGAAAATGACCGCCATGCTCAGGGCACCATCGCCTACACACTGAGCCCGGTTCACAATCTGCAACTGTGGATCGACATGGCCAAGCGCATCGAGGACATGGGCGCGCACTCACTGGCTATCAAGGATATGGCTGGTTTGCTTAAGCCTTACGCAGCTTACGAGCTGGTTCAAAGTCTTAAGCAAGCTATTGATATTCCAATACATATGCAGTCACATGCCACCACCGGCCTGTCCACTGCCACAATCATGAAGTGTGTTGAAGCCGGCATTGATAATGTCGATTCCTCCATTTCATCGATGTCGATGACTTACGGCCATTCGGCCACTGAATCCGTGGTATCTATTTTCGAAGATACCGACCGTGATACCGCGCTCAACCTGGATCTGCTGGAAGAGATCGCGGCTTATTTCCGTGATATCCGCAAAAAATACGCCCAGTTTGAGGGCTCTCTGCGCGGTGTTGATTCCCGCATCCTGGTGGCCCAGGTACCGGGTGGCATGCTAACCAATATGGAAAACCAGCTGCGTGAACAAAATGCACTGGATCGCATGGATGACGTGCTCAAGGAAATTCCTCGGGTACGCGAAGATCTGGGCTATATCCCACTGGTCACACCGACCTCACAAATCGTCGGCACCCAGGCCGTTATCAACGTGATGACCGGCGAGCGTTATCAGACTGTTACCGCTGAAACCGCTGGTGTATTGAAAGGTGAATATGGTTCAGCGCCTGCAGCCTATAACAAGGAATTGCAGGATCGCGTGCTGGAAGGCGCTGATCCGATTACCTGCCGCCCGGCAGACCTGCTTGAGCCTGAAATGGACAAGCTGACCTCTGAACTCCTTGAGCAGGCTGATGCCGACGGTATCAAGCTCGCCGAGGGCGATCATCAGGTTGATGATGTGCTGACCTATGCCCTGTTCCCGCAAATCGGTCTCAAATTCCTGCAAAACCGGGAGAACCCGGATGCCTTTGAACCGGTACCTACCGGTGAACCCGAGAAATCCGCGGCTCCCGCTGCCGCTGGAGATCAGGAAACCTACACCGTCAAGGTTAATGGCCAGGCTTATGTGGTCGAGGTCAATGAAGGCGGTGATATCAGCCATGTGGAAAATGCTGGCAGCGCCCCTGCCCCGTCACCCGCTGCCGAACCCGCCGGGGAAGGCGAACCGGTAACCGCACCGTTGTCTGGCAATATCTGGAAGATTCAGGTCTCTGCCGGTCAACAGGTTAATGAAGGCGATACCTTGCTGATCCTGGAAGCGATGAAAATGGAAACCCAAATCGTCGCCTCCAAGTCCGGCACCGTCGCATCTATCTCCGTTAAACAGGGTGATGCCGTCAAAGTCGGTGATCAACTCGCCACTATCGCTTAAGCAAGGATTTTTTTCATGGATAAACTGATTCACCTCTGGGAAGTGACCGGTATTAACCAGATGACAGCCGGTCAGGGCGTGATGATTTTGATCGGCATGTTGCTGCTCTATCTCGCCATCAAGAAAAACTTTGAACCATTGCTGCTGGTGCCGATTGGTTTCGGTGGCGTTCTCGCTAACATCCCCGGTGCAGGTCTGGCCGAAGCCGGCGGTATTTTGCATATTTTCTACACTGTCGGTATCGAGAGTGGTGCTTTCCCGCTGATTATCTTTATGGGTGTCGGCGCGATGACCGACTTCGGTCCTTTGCTGGCTAACCCCAAGACCCTGTTTCTGGGCGCTGCCGCCCAGTTCGGTATCTTCGCGACCCTTATGGGCGCAGTGGTGCTGTCCTACTTTGGTATCTTTGATTTCAGCCTGGCTGATGCGGCAGCGATTGGCATTATCGGCGGTGCTGACGGTCCAACCTCGATTTATGTCGCCAGTAAACTGGCACCGGAGTTGCTGGGTGCGATTGCCGTTGCTTCCTACTCATACATGGCGCTGGTGCCGCTGATTCAGCCACCGATTGCCCGTGCTTTAACCACGGAAGCTGAACGTAAAATCAAAATGGTGCAGCAACGCCACGTATCACAGCGCGAGAAGATCGTCTTCCCATTGTTGCTGTTGATTCTGGTTGCTTTCCTGCTGCCGGATGCCGCGCCACTTCTGGGTATGTTCTGCTTTGGTAACCTGATGAAAGAATGCGCCGTGGTTGATCGTCTGAGTAACACCACACAGAACTCGCTGATCAACACCGTGACCATTTTCCTGGGTCTGGCTGTGGGCTCAAAACTGAGCGCTGACAGCTTCCTGGATATGACCACGTTGGGTATTCTGGTGCTAGGTATGGGTGCTTTCGCGATTGGAACCGCCTGTGGTGTATTGATGGCAAAACTGCTGAACAAACTTATCAAGCAGCCCGTCAACCCACTGATTGGTTCTGCCGGTGTGTCGGCAGTGCCGATGGCAGCCCGCGTTTCCAATAAACTGGGGCTGGAAGCTGATCCGCATAACTTCCTGCTGATGCACGCGATGGGGCCCAATGTGGCCGGGGTTATCGGCTCGGCAGTCGCCGCCGGTATTCTTATCAATTACATCGGTGCTTAATGACCTGAACAAAACCCGCTTCGGCGGGTTTTTTATTATTCGTCAATAATACGGGCACTGGCCACCGTATCCACCGCACCGATGATAACGCAGGCATAACGGTCGATGGATGCAGTGGAATCTACTGAGGTCATCCACTGCCCGGTCTCGCCCTTACCCACTGGCGTATTAAGCCTGATGTTATGATCATCGGCAATTTGCTGCAGATTGGCGACAGTCATGCCAGCTTCGATCAAGCCGCAGAAGTTATCAATGCGACTGGTATCCCAAACGTAATAAACCGGATATAAAATCGCCAGCACAATGAGCAACTGAACCAGGTTGACCAGTCTTTTCATTAAGCCTGCCCCACAATAAATTGAGTATGATCAGTACTATAACCTCATCAATACGAAAAAAGCACGATCATCGTCACAAGCTGATGACATCTCATACTTCGTAGCGCTGACTTTGAACAAGTCACCATGACCCCTTCGCTTTATCCAGACATAACACAGAGGACACCATGACCCAGAACGTTAACGTGATGCTGACCCAAAGCCCGGTTGAGCTTTATAAAATTCTCAAGTTTGAAGGCGTTGCTGCCAGTGGCGCCGAGGCGAAAATCATGATTGAGCAAGGCATGGTCAGCGTTAATGGTGAAACAGAAAGCCGTAAACGCCGCAAAATCATTGCAGGCGACCGGATTCAGATTGACGATATCTGTCTGCACATCTCTGATTAGCCTGTCATGTTAAGCTTGATACAGCTTATAAGGACGCACCGGCATGGAATTGGAACGCGTTGTTCCCTGGGGCCGCAGCATGGACGAATATATCGCCATGTTCTTTCTCAGCGAACAGGATCTACACAGCCGCATTGTCAGCGTCGCTGACGGACCGGCCAGTTTTAATGCTGAGATGGCTGCACTGGCGAGGCCGGTGATTTCCGTTGACCCGCTCTACCGCTTCAGCGCCGCGGAAATTGCTCAGCGTATTGATGCCGTCTATCCCGAGGTCATGCAACAGGTAGAACGGCATCAGCAGGACTTTATCTGGGATCGTATTGCCAACCCTACAATGCTCTCGCAACTACGTATGCAGGCAATGGAGACCTTTCTGGCTGACTTTCAACAGGATGAAGCGCACTGGCGCTACCTTGATGCCAGCCTGCCGGATTTACCCCTCAGTGATAAACAGTTTGACCTGGCACTGTGCTCGCACTTTCTGTTTTTATACAGTGAGCAAAACGATCTGCAGTTTCATATTCAGGCCTGTCAGGAACTGTGCCGGATTGCCAGAGAAGTCAGGATCTACCCGCTGGTTACGCTGGACAACAGCCCATCTCCCTATTTAAAACCCGTCATCGAATCCCTACGCTTTCTGGGGCTGGAAGCCAGCAGACAACATGTCAGCTATCAGTTTCAGCGCGGTGCCACCGAAATGCTGGTGATTCGACGCCCACAGGATCATATCGTGGCATGACAACAACCGACACGGTCATCCTGCTACATGGTCTGGCCCGCAGCCACCGCTGTATGCGAAAACTGGAAAAAGCGCTGAAGCAGGCTGGCTTTCACACCCTGAACCTGCACTATCCCTCGACCAGGCACGATATTGAAACATTAGCCGCGATGGTCATACCTGCTGCTTTGGATCGTTGTCGTCAGGCACGCCGTATTCATTTTGTTACCCACTCTCTGGGCGGTATCCTGCTACGCAGTTATCTGCAGCAGTATTCTATCCCCAACCTGGGCCGTGTGGTGATGCTGGCGCCCCCCAATCAAGGTAGTGAAGTCGCTGCCAGCTTGCAGCGTTATGCCCTGTTTCGCCACTGTTTTGGCCCCGCCGCCGCGCAGCTTGGCGATGTCCCCCAAAAGCTGGGCAAGGCTGACTTTGAGCTGGGCGTTATCGCCGGCAACCGTTCCATCAATCCTCTATTTCACTACTGGCTTCGTGGCGACAACGACGGCACTATTCTGGTTGACGACACACGGCTGACAGGCATGAAAGATCACCTCACACTGCCTGTCAGCCACCCTTTCATCATGGCAAAAAATGCCGTGATCGCACAGGTCCTTTATTTCCTGCGCGAGGGACAGTTCCGGCACTAATCCAGGCTCTGAAATGCCTGCTCCAGATCTTCCAGAATATCGTCAATGTGCTCAATACCCACACAGATTCTCAGCATCTCGGGGGTTACCCCTGCCAGGGCCAGCTCATGTTCTTCCAGCTGACGGTGAGTGGTAGAAGCAGGATGACAGGCCAGTGTTTTGGTATCTCCAATGTTGACCAGGCGTTTAATCAACTTGAGCGCATCATAAAATTTGACGCCTGCCTCAAACCCGCCTTTGATACCAAAGGTCAGCAAAGAGGATGGCTTGCCGGCAAAATATTTTTTAGCCAAGGTATGGTATTTGTCTGTAGGCAGACCGCCGTAACTGACCCACTCAACTTTTGGGTGTTTATCCAGATACTGGGCAACAGCCATCGCGTTGTCACAATGCCTTTCCATTCTCAGATAGAGCGTTTCTATCCCCTGCATGAGTAGGAAGGCATTCATGGGAGATAGCGCGGAGCCGGTGTTTCGCAGCGGTACGGTACGCGCTCTGGCTACAAAGGCTGCCTCGCCAAACTGCTCGGTATAAACCACGCCATGATAAGCCGGCTCAGGCTGATTCAGCATCGGGAAACGTGCCGCATGCTCAGTCCAGGGAAACTGACCTGAGTCCACGATAATGCCGCCCAGCGTTGTGCCATGCCCACCCATATACTTGGTGAGCGAGTGAACCACAATATCGGCACCATGTTTTATCGGGTTAAATAACGCAGGTGTCGCCACCGTATTGTCGACGATAACCGGGACTCCGGCGGCATGTGCCTGCTGGGCGATGGCCTCAATGTCAACAATGTTTCCAGCCGGGTTACCAATTGACTCGCAGAATACGGCTTTGGTTTTATCATCAATGAGGCTGGCAATATCGTCTGCCGAATCAGATGCTGCGAAGCGTACATCTATTCCCAGCTTGGGCAGCATGTGAGCAAACAACGTGTAAGTACCGCCATAAAGCTGCGGCGTGGTAATAATGTTGTCACCCGCTTCAGCGATTGTAAGGATAGCGTAGTGGATGGCAGCACTGCCGGCAGATGTTGCCAGTGCGGCGAGTCCACCTTCCAGGGCAGCAACACGTTTTTCCAGTACATCCCAGGTCGGGTTCATGATGCGGCTGTAAATATTTCCCGGTACATCCAGGTTGAATAAATCGGCACCATGCTGGGCGTTATCAAACTCGTATGCGACTGTCTGATAAATCGGGACTGCACATGACTTGGTCACGGGGTCAGTCTCGTAGCCTTCATGAATACATGCTGTTTCACTTCTCATTGACATCTCCTGTCCTATTTTTTGAATACTGGAGCATTTAAGCATGTCATGTGGTCAACAACAATCAGAGCTTCAGTGATAACTGCTGAGCAAACTAATGTGAGGAGCTACTATGCATATTTTAATGGTATTAACATCGCATGACCGGCTGGGTGTCACCGGTGAAAAAACCGGCTTCTGGTTGGAAGAATTCGCCGCCCCCTACTATGTTTTCAGGGATGCCGGCATCAATGTCACGCTGGCCTCGCCCCGCGGTGGACAACCGCCGCTCGATCCCAAAAGCGAATCGCCGGACTTTATCACCACTGATACCGAGCGTTTCAATCAGGATCAGGCTGCCCAGCATCAACTGGCCAATACATTGCCCCTGGCACAGGTTCGCGCTGATGACTATGAAGCGGTGTTTTATCCCGGCGGACATGGACCGCTCTGGGATCTGACCCACTCTGCCTGGTCTATCAAACTCATCGAAAGCTTTATTTTGCAACAGAAACCCGTGGCGTCAGTCTGCCACGCACCGGCAGTATTACTGAACGCTAAAACACCGAGTGGTGAGCCACTGGTTAAAAACAAAGCGGTCACCGGCTTTACCAACTCTGAGGAAGACGCGGTCGGGCTGAGCCAGGTGGTGCCGTTTTTGCTGGAAGATGCCTTGAAACTGAAAGGTGCCTGCTTTACCCGCGCCGATGACTGGGCCAGCTACTGCCAGACTGACGGCCTGGTCATCACCGGCCAGAACCCGCAGTCCTCCGCTGCCACAGCGCAGGCGCTGATTGCCTCGCTCAGGCAAGCTGCTGCTTAGCTGATATAATGAGCGGTTTTACTCAAAAGAGACATGACTATGGCTAAAGCAACGGCAAGACATATCCTGGTGGAAAGCGAAGAGATCTGCCTGGAACTTAAACGTGAAATTGAACAGGGCGCGGATTTTGGTGACGTCGCAAAAGAACACTCATCCTGCCCATCCGGCCGTAGCGGCGGTGACTTGGGTGAGTTCGGTCCCGGCATGATGGTTCCGGAATTCGACAAAGTGGTCTTCAGTGCACCAGTCAACACGGTTCAAGGCCCGGTGAAAACCCAGTTCGGCTATCACCTGCTGGAGGTCACCAGCCGTAGTGAATAAGACTCACTGTCTTGTTACTGAAAAGCCCCTTTTCCGGGGCTTTTTTGTTTGTCACCACAGAGACACAGAGTGCACAGAGTTTTAAAAGACCAGTGCGTTATTGGAACTCGCCCTAGTGCAGCGGAATCATTCTGATTTTTGCTGTCATCCTGAGCGACAGCTGAAGGATCTCAGCCCAAGGTTGGAAAACAGGCCTCCACCCCGGTCGGCATGACACGCTCTGGATACCTCTACTCCTGTCGATATGACAGGTTTTCTGCATACCACCACTCCGGTCGCAAAGACACACTCTCATGAGATCACTATTCTCTGTGCCCTCTGTGCCTCAGTGGTTCAACACCATCACCGCACTAAACGATAATCCGGCAAATGCTCAAGCAGTTGCTTACCGTAACCTTTGGTTAACAAACGCCGATCCAGAATGGTGATCCGGCCTTTATCGGTTTCCTTGCGCAACAGTCGGCCACAGGCCTGAATCAGTTTGATACTGACCGCCGGCAAAGACAGAGCAGTAAACGGCTGCCCGCCCCGGCTGATAATCCATTCCTGTTTGGCCTGTTCTATCGGCCGGGTGAATACCGGAAACGGCAGTTTGGTAATAATCACATGGGTACACAGATTACCCGGTAAATCGACACCTTCGGCAAAGCGATCCAGGCCAAAAATGATACTGCCCTGCCCGGCTTCAATCTGACGAATATGCCGCATCACCATGTTTTTCGGTGACAGGCTATCCCCCTGAATCAAAACCTTGGCGGTGATTTCCCGCGGCAATTGCTGGTAAACCTCGGTCATCGCTGCCCGCGAGGTAAACAGCACAAGTGTGGCCTCATCGGTATTAATAATCTCGACAAGTTTGTCTACCACCTCACGCCGCCACTGCTGTTGCTGTTCATTCGGTAGATAGCGCATCTCGGGCAAGTGCAGCGTTGCCTGATCACGATATTTAAACGGTGACGGAACAGCCAGAAAGTGTGAGGCATCAAAGCGGTGCAGGCCACTATCCAGACGGAAACGATGAAAGAGCCCCATGCCGCGTAAGGTTGCCGAAGTCAGCACCACGCCGTAGGCACGGGTCCAGAGGCTGCGATCCAGAAAATAGGCCGCGGTCATCGGCCCCGCATGAATCACCAGGGTTTGTTGCTTGGCAAACTGCTCGACTGATAACCAGCGCACATTAGGCGGCCGTTCGGCCTGGTCGGGTTCCAGAAACAGCGCCATAAAATCGATCAGGTAACCGAAAATATTCTGTACCGTGCCGACCTGGGGCAGTAAAGCTTCGCCGACTTTATTGGAAAGCTGGGTTTTCTCCAGCCCTTCCTTGATCCACTTGCCCAGCACGCTGTAATGCTTGTAAATATTATTAGCGCGTTGCAGCAGATTCTGACAGGGGATCAACAAAGCATTGACCAGCGGACTGTTCCAGAAAATACGGGGTTCGCTGATGCGTTTTTCCAGCAGGTCCTGCACCAGACCATCACTCTGCAAAATCGTCTCCAGATGCTGCAGGTGGCTGACCACCGCAGGCAAATCACGACGCAGTTCGCTGAGCATGTAACCAAAGTCATGCTGACGGAATGCCAGCGCGGAGGGAATTTTCTTCAGCACACTGTCTGCGGTTTCAGTGGTCTGGTAAAGCTGAATAAAATTCAAGGCCTTGGCGGCGTGATCAAGCGCTTTCCGGGGCAGGTTATGGGCC
Source organism: uncultured Methylophaga sp. (assembly GCF_947259025.1). Lineage (GTDB taxonomy): Bacteria > Pseudomonadota > Gammaproteobacteria > Nitrosococcales > Methylophagaceae > Methylophaga. The sequence goes on along the minus strand of NZ_CAMYKO010000005.1, from coordinate 194,260 downwards.
TCGTCAAACACAAACAGGACTTCTTCAGGATTGGGTAAGACCAGGCCACCCCCCAGATCGGCATCACTCAGAATCAAATCATGATTGGCGACAACTACCTGGGCACTGACCATTTCCCGCCGTAACTTGTAATAGGGACATTGCTGATAAAAGGAACAGCTTTTACCGGCGCAGCCCTCGGAGTCGGTTGATATCTGGTTCCATAAATCGGGGCTGACCTTGTCCCGGCGGCTGTCGCGATCACCGTCCCAGCGTTCCTGGTCCCATTCACTGAGCATTTGCTTGGCTGCTGCCATATGCAGGGCCTGCTGGTACTTTTCATCGATGTCGATATCCAGAGCCTGCTGCTCAGGGGTGGTGGCGAGCTGGCTGAGTTTACTCGGGCACAGATAACGACGGCGTCCCTTGACCTGAACAAAACGGATGGGCTGTTCCATTGCCGCTGAAAACTGCGGTAGATCCTTTTGAATCAATTGTTGCTGCAGATTGACCGTAGCCGTGCTGATAACCAGCGTTTTTTTATTATTGATGGCGGCCTCGATGGCACCGCTCAGGTAAGCCAGAGTTTTACCGACGCCGGTTGGTGCCTCTACCACAGCAATGCGCTGCTGCGGCGGCCTTGCCATTTGATCGGCAATAAACTGACTCATCTGCTGTTGCTGGGAGCGTGGCGTGAACCCGTCTATAGCCGACTGCAATCGCTGGTATATGGCTTCCGGCAAGGTTAATTCCCAGCCTGATAAGTGTCTGGCATGTGTCTCATCAATAGTGGCGAAAAAGAGGCCTGATACCCATTGTCATGCCAACGTCGAAGATGGCATTTCGATGAAAATCAGACAGCTATTGTCCGTATATGCTGAGCGCAATTCAATCATTTAGCTGTTCAAACCACCATGAAATTTCTTACACTGATAATCAGGCACTTGTCAGGAAGCACTGCATCATGGCAATGAGACCGGATCGCCCTATCACAACGCTGTGTCTTAACCCGGCACTGGATGTCACTTATTATGTGCACACCCTGATCCCGGACGAGAAGTCCCGTGCTGACAGTGCCCGCCATGATCCTGGTGGCAATGGCATCAATATTGGTCGCGCACTGGCAAGACTGGATATCGAATCGCATACAATTTGCGTGATTGCCGGCGCGGTGGGCCAGATATTCAAAACCCTGCTCAAAGATGAACTGAACCATGTCGTCTTTGAAGAAGTGGCAGGTGAAACCCGTATTAACACCACCATTATTGAGACCAGCAGCCGCAATCAATATCAGATAACAGGCAGCGGCAGTGACATTCCCCCCGCCGATATTGAGCGTATTGCCAATGATTTTATTGAAGTCACCGGCAACGGCTACGGCATTATCACCGGTTCCTGTCAGCCCAATGTGCCGATGACTTTGTATGCTGATCTGGTCCGCCGGCTCAACCAGCAAGGCGCGCGTGCCGTGGTTGACACCCATGATGAAAAACTCAAGCTGGCGATTGCTGAGAAGCCCTTTCTGATCAAACCCAATAAACACGAACTCGAGCAAATGCTGGGTAAACCACTGAACTCTGTTGAAGCAGTCGCGGAATGCGCCCGCCAGATTCAGCGAAGCGGCGTTGAGTATGTCTGCGTCTCTCTCAGCTTTGAAGGCGCTTTACTGATCAGCCCGGATAATAGTTTTTATGCTACAACGCTGGATGTACCGGTGAACACCACCGTCGGTGCCGGTGACTCGATGGTGGCCGGCATGGTGGCCTGCTTTAATCATCATGACGATGCCGAACTGGCGCTGAAATGGGGGATTGCCTGTGGAGCCGGTACGGTTATCCATCCCGGCACCCAATTATTTGAAGAAAAAGATATTGAGGCCTTGAAGCAAAAAGTCATCATCAAGAAACTGGATATTTGACTCATTGCCCTGAATCGACATTAAAAGCGCTATTTTTGCATCACCTTGAGCATAGCGATATGCGGTATGCCATCTTCCTCATAGGCTTGCCCGCAGACATCAAAGCCCAGCGACGCATAGAAGCTGGTCAGATATACCTGCGCCGATATTCTGATGTCATGGCCCGGGTAAGTGTTGTGAATGAATTTGATGGCTTCTTCCATCAAAGCACGGCCCATTCCCTGTCCCCTGAATTTTGCCCGGGTCATGACCCGGCCAATTGAAGCCTGTCTGGTATGCGTATCGGGCCCAATGATTCTGGCATAAGCGGCCAGCTCGCCATTGACCAATACAGTCAGGTGCCAGGCCTGAAGATCCCAATCATCGGTTTCCTGATAGGCACAATCCTGCTCGACAACAAAAACAGCCTCACGCGCTTGAATGATCTGGTGTAACTCAAACGCGTCAAAATCTGCCAATCGAGACCACTTAAAATCAACCGTCATGGGTGTTGTCCTGTGTAACCAGGCTGTATCCAAAGCTTTTACAAACCAGTCCCATCATTGCTGTGCCTAATAGAACAAATATCACCATTGCTGCGGGAGTTGCCTCCAAAGCCCACAAAGTCAGCCCGGAATACAACAGCCAGAGTGCCGGAATAATGGCAATCAGCCATAAATACCAGCCTCTGAACAATAAGACGACCAGCCCCAGTGTGGTGACGGCCGTAGGATCAGGATGTACGCCAAACACTTCCGCCTGAAACCAGCTACCGCTGCTCAAGGGCCCGATAAAGGGCATCACCAGCAGCCCGGAAAACGCGATAGCTATCCCCAGAGCAAAAGCACCTTTGCGTGGTCTGCTATCCAGCCCAATCCCCGTCAAAGCCATCAATAACAAGATAGCTTGAGTGAAAAAGAAATAGGCTATGTAGCCACCCGCCCAGTTAAGCTCGGCATAAAGCTGCATAAAAAAGGCATAAGCAACAAAGCCCCAGGCGGGTGCAATAAGCACAGCGGCCAGTCGAGCACGGTGTTTCCATGCCAGCCAGCAAGTCACCAGCCCCAGGATCAGCATCAGTAAATGCAGCGGCCAGTAAGTCTCGCCCATGCGTTCCAGTAAGCGGAAATAGATATCAGCGGTAAAAGGAATAAAATCCTGCAGCGAATAGCTCAAGCCGTTGCTCATAGCGACTCAATATATTTCACCATCTTCTGCCGGGTGTTAGCTGAGGGCATCGCCCCCATGCCGGCCCGCATATTTTCACGCAGATGGACGACTTGCATGGTCGCTGGAATAGCACAAGTCAAAGCTGGGTGACTCACGATAAACTTCAATAGAAAATCAGCCCAGCTTGTGCAGCCAAATTCTTCGACTGCCCACTCGGGCAAGGCCTCATCGCGACTCTTCAAACCTTTAATCAGCCTGCCGCCGTCATAAGGCCGGTTGGCAATGACAGCGATCCCCCGATCCTGAGCCAGCGGCAGCAACCGGTTTTCCACCTCACGATGGGTGATATTGTAGGTCAGCTGAGCAAAGTCGATATCCTTGGAAGCCATAATCTGCTCAAATTCCTGATGGCGACGACCATGCGAGGTGGTGATGCCAATATGCCGAATCAGCCCTGCTTGTTTCATTTCTCTTAGCGCTGCCAGATGCTCACGCCAGTCTCTCAGGTTATGCACCTGCACCAAATCGAATTGTTCAAGATTCCAGCGCCCCAGCAGCTCAGCGACCTGCTCGACTGCTGAACCACCTGCCGGACTCCAGACTTTTTCTGCCGAAAACAGGCTGTCGGGCACACCTAACTGTTGCAAGGCATAACCCATCACATCAGGCGCCGAACCATACATGGGCGAGGAATCAATCAGCCCTCCACCCAGTTCAAAGAACGCTTTTACTACCTCAGTTCGGGCATCCAGCAACCTAGTATCGCTACCGACATTGAAGGTTTGCCAGGTGCCAAGGCCAATAACCGGCAATGTCTTATTATCTGAATAAGGTTTGCGCAGCAGTTCCCTATCTATCGCAAAGCTTGGTATTGATGGAAAAAGCGTAGCGGCCAAACCGACACCAAGCATTTTAAGACTTTGTCTGCGAGTGAAGCGGCTATTCATTTTCAACGCTCCTTGGAGGACTTTTAAATCAAGACTGGGCCAGAGAATTCGTCTGGATGCTCTTAGCTTTACCTAAGCATAGTGACAGTCAGGTCTCCGACAAAATTCTTAGGCAATTGATTCTGTGTCAAACTTTTTTAAAAATAGTGCGGTTGGGATGAGTCTGGCCGTGAGGCAGTTTAATTAGGTCAAGTTATGCGTTGACCACTGTTTTCAATTTAAAAAGCAACAAAAAAAATAACGTAATATAAAAAAACACAAATCATGCCCATACAATATGAGTCAATAGTATGGCCTTGTTTATCACCCACCAAGCCCTTAGGTTTCAAATAAAATTTTTTAATCACCAAAACCAACATTGGTATGAATAAAAAAATGATTTTCATAAAGTCGAAAAACGAGCCATTGAAATCAAAGATTGTCATATCAACGCTTCGCTCGCGATTCGGTCCCGGGCATGCAGCCCAACACTACTAGCATTTTAGACATCATGAAATGAGCCCAACCTTGCTAGTACATCACCCTGCCATAAATCATATCTTCAATTTCTGCTGCAGTTGCCGGATGTTTTTCTAGATGCCGTTTTAAGCGACCACTGGCAGGAAACTCTGCCCCATTTTCCTTTAAAATATCGATAGCCTTCTCCTTGTAAGGTTGCATCTCTTCATTTGCAACCCGCCCTTCGACATAAGCGGCCAGCGTCTGAAGATCACCATCAAAGCCTTGCTCCAAAAAAAAGACTGTTAAATCAAATCGACCAGGAGTTAGACACATAGATGCCGCAGTTTCTCCAAATCGGTTATTCCATGTCATATCAGCACCGTTATCCAATAAAATCTGGATATTCTCCAGCCGTCCCTGACCTGAAGCCACCATCAGCACAGACTCATCACGTCTACCTATTTGGTTGACATCGCCGCCATAACGAATAAGAAGCTTCAAAAATTCTGGCTTGTTCCCTCCTGAAGCCAGCCACATGGCCGATACTTCTCGCTCAGGATCTTGATAGTTGGGATCGGCGCCGTTTTTTAACATATATTCGATGGCGGTCAGGTCATTGGCATGCTCTTCAGCGATTAGCCAGAACAGTGGTGTGATTCCCTCCTTGCCTACGGCATTGATATCTACGCCGGCCTTGAGCTGCTTATCCGCCCGCTGGTAGTTGTTATTCATGACAGCATCTACAAATTGCCCCACCTCAGGGCTAAATGCCTCATTCAATGTCATACCGCCGACTAAGTTTGCTTTGCAGCCCACGGTGATAGTGAGCAGAATGGTAAGCAGGTAATATTTGATATTTTTTTGCATAGCTCCCTCTACTTATGACTTCTAATACCAGCAAGCTTTCAAATCAACAGGCTGAATTTCCATGGTGATATTTATGTTTTTTCCACTGTCTAAAATTTCATACAGCTCAATGTGACAGTTAACCCCATTCAGAATGTAATGAGCTTCGTAGCGTGTATTTTCTTCAGGTGTAAAACGATAACCAATGACACAGGCAATACCATAAGGCAGTTGACTGGTATCAAAACCCTGCTCGATCCAAACAGGTTTATTCGCTCTAACTTTGAGCCACTGCCCAACTTCCGGTTGTCGCCTGGTAGCACAACTATTACCAGTATCAATATGGTTAAAGCCTTTCTCATTGATAAATTTGATTGAAGCAAGAGAGCCCTCACTGGGAGGGAGATATGGTTTGGCACAACCTATAACCGCAACCAAAAAATACAGCGTGAGTAAAAGTTTCTTCATGTCCATAAAATCCCTTTAGTTTTCTATCCTTTTTGACTCTCACGCCTGTAGGTGTGGTGATCTAATATGCATTACAAATGCTTGAGCTCGATACACGCCACTTTCAGCCGGGCATTGACATCATCGCTCTTGGTGCACCATTCCTGAGTCATTGAATAGCCACCGATTTGCTAGACACCTCTCAGCTATTAAAATGGCACTCAGAGAGGTGCAAATGAACGACAAACGTTATCCCGAAGAATTAAAAATCGAAGCAGTTCGTCAGATTACTGATCGCGGCTGATCAGAGCCGGGTAGCACCATTTATGGAAAAGCTTATACTTATTGCTCCCATCATGGCTATTCATAAGGAAATGTCATCTTTCAAAAATTCAAGCAGGCCTGCGAAAAGCTGATTTATTCTCGTCACCTTCTTGTGGGCGTGGGATTTATTTCCTTTCTCGAGTCAATCATCCTGCCCATCCCACTTGAGGCCATGTTGATCCCGCTGCTGCAGAGTCGTCGCGATCGATTATGGGCAATTTGCCTGTCAGCACTTCTGGGTTGTCTGCTCGGTGCTTCTCTGGGGTATTTCTTCGGTTATTATCTTTTCGAGCAGATAGGTGACCAGCTGGTAAATTGGCTTGCATCACCTTCGGAATTCAATACCATCCGCGCTGATATCCATGAACAAGGCTTCTGGTTCGTATTGAGTGTTGGTATCACCCCTGTGCCATTTCAGATTGCGATGCTGGCAGCCGGCGCCACGGGCTATGCCTTTTCGTTGTACATTGTGGCCACGTCTTTTGCTCGGGCTGCCCGCTATTTCGGTTTGGGCTTACTTGTCTGGCTGCTGGGCAATCACGCACAAAAGTGGTTTCAGCAATATAAAACACAGACAGCTACGATATCTTTCCTGCTTGTCGCCCTTGTCTGGGTGGGAGCCAGTTATTTTTATTGAAGCAAGCGTGTTTCAATGAGAGCACATTTACCCTTCATCCGGGTTTCTAGTAACTAGCCTTTTTTCTTGCTGATTGTTAAACCGGCTGTAATAAATCATCCACCAGAAACTGTACCGACTTAGTGGCTCGAAACTCGTTAACGGCCAGCCGGTAACGAATCAGCACTTGTGTGCCCCGCTCCAGCCAGTCGGGTTTGCCTTGTCTGAAGGCCATGGCGGTGATTTGCCGGTTATCGGGCAGGCTTAAACTCAGGCGTAAGTGATCCTGGTCCTGCCCCACCAAACGCCAATCAGCGACTTCAAACAGGCCGTGGAAGCGCGGTTCTTCAAAGCCCTGGCCCCACGGGGCGGCGTTGGGCAACTGCTCAGCCAGAGTGAGATTGATTTCACCTTGATGCAGTTCACCATCGGAATGCAGGTGTTGCTGATAAACAGACGGATCGACCATTTCTGTGAGCACGGTTTCAAATGCTTGGGAAAAGGTTTGGAAATCATCCTGTTTCAGCGTTAACCCGGCTGCCATGGCATGGCCGCCAAAGCGTTGCAGCATGGCCGGGTGACGAGTAGCAATACGGGCTAAAACGTCACGAATATGCACGCCGGCAATCGAGCGCGCCGAGCCTTTGATTTCGCCTTCATTGCCTGGTGCGAAAGCAATCACCGGTCGGTGCAGTTTTTCCTTGATTCGTGAGGCCAGTAAACCAATCACGCCCTGATGCCATTCTGAGTCAAACAGACAAAAACCCGGGGCCGTGTTGTCGGCATCCAGTGACAGTTTTTCGAGCATGGTTAGCGCATCCTGCTGCATCTGCTGTTCGACGCTGCGTCTGTCCTGGTTTATCTGGTCCAGTTGCGCGGCTGCAGAAAGCGCCTGCTGCCAGTCATCACAGAGCAGCAGGTTAATGCCCAGGCCCATATCATCCATCCGGCCCGCCGCATTGAGCCTGGGCGCGATGCTGAAGGCTAAATCCGGACTGGCCAGCTTGACGGCCTCACGACCGGCGACTTGTGCTAAAGCCAGGATTCCAGCGCAGGCACGCCGTTGACGCATCCGTTTCAGACCGACATCGACTAAAGTTCGGTTAAGCTGATCCAGTGGCACCACATCCGCCACTGTGCCCAGTGCCACCAGATCCAGCCAATCGCTGACATTGGGTTGTTTTATGCCCTGCTGTTCAAACCAATTCTGCTCACGTAAAGCTTGTCTCAGTCCCAGCAGCAGGTAAAAGCAGACGCCAACGCCGGCCAGATTTTTCGAGGGAAAGTTATCACCGGGCTGATTGGGGTTAATAATGGCATCGGCTTGCGGCAGGATTTCACCGGCCAGGTGATGATCGGTAACCAGTACCTTAATACCCCGCGCCTGGGCGGCATCCACCCCCGCCACTGCGGCAATACCGTTATCAACCGTGAGCAATAAGTCCGGCTGGCTGTCAGTGGGGATTTCATCGAGCAGTTCTGGCGTCAGGCCATAACCGAGCACAAAGCGGTTGGGCACAATAAAGTCGATATTTTTCAGCCCCATGGCTTTCAGGCCGCGAATGGCCAGCGCACAACTGGTGGCGCCATCGCTGTCAAAGTCAGCGACGACGGTGACTTGCCATTGCTGTTCTATCGCCTCAAGCAGCAAGGCTACGGCCTGATCCATACCCAGCATCTGCTCGGGCCGCGGTAGATCGGTCAATTCAAAAAACAGGTTTTCGGCCTTTTGAATACCTCTGGCAGCCAGCACCCGGCGCAGGCAGTCCGGCCAGTGCTCCGGCAGGTTCTCCCAGCCGCTGCTGTCTCGTTGTTTGATGTCGACCTGTTTCATTTCCACAATTGCCAGCTTTTCAAAGGTGTCAGCCGGTAACGGCCCCACTCCGGTATGATGATATCCAGTTCTTTGAGTTGCCCGCGACGGAGCGCCTGAAAGGCGGGTAAAAGCCAGTTATCAAGCAAATCATCCAGTTGCTTCTGCCAGTCCTGCTCGACTTCAAACTTCAGCATGTGGATAGCCTGCTTACCTGCGATTTCCTGGTAGGCTGACACAACAGCGTGATAAACCGAATCACTCTCACTGGCCAGTTTTGCCAGGACCTTGTCATCGCCGGATACATTCGGCCATGACCTTAAAGCCTGCAAGCTACCCTGCCCCCAGAACCAGAGACTGTTAATGGGCACTTTGCCAGCCTGTTCACGGGCCTGATTTTCCGGGCATTCAAACAACAGCATCTGGATTTCATTCCACAGTCTTATCCAGTCGTTTGCCTGCGCTCCTTGTGGAAGCTTATCACTGACTGGCAGGCCGTTGAGCCCCTCTTTGGGGCTAAAGTTCACCTCGGGCGAGTCGCTTAAATCCAGTAGCCACTCCTCGGCACTGATCACCTGCAAGCGGCCCTGAAACTTCTCCAGCAGGGGTTGAATACGGTTGGCAAAAGCATGGGCTTCTTCAAGCGTAATATCCAGATCACGGTAAAACAGCAGCAATTGATCCCGATCCGGGTGCAGGTAACAGGGATCAGCACAGAGTGAATTAATACTGCCCCCGCGTAGCTGGGCTATCGGCAATCCGGCCGCTTGATTAGATTCGGAAAATAAAGCCAGTAAATGCGGATAATAGGCGCGACTGTCGGGCTGAAAACGGGCTTTATTGAGTATTTTATGCAACGCATCAGGCCATAACGCCCGATTCAGTTCATTGGCAAATACAGCGGCAGCATCAGGCAGAATCAGGCTGAGATGGCGTTTAGCCATTAGCCAGCACCTGCCTCACAAAAGGAATGGTCAGACGACGCTTGGCCTCCAGTGAGGCTTTGTCGAGTTGCTGCAATACCGTCATCAGTGCTGGCATATCACGGCCATAATGGCGGAGCAGATATTGCGCGACCTCGTCACTCATACTGAGCCCGCGTGACTGTGCCTGCAATATCAAAGCCTGCTGCTTTTGCTCATCGCTCATGCTGGTGAGCTGGTAAACCAGACCGGTGGCCAGCCTTGAGCGTAAATCAGGCAGTTCAATCCGGGTGTTGGCCGGGTTATGTTCAGTCGCCACCAGTAAATGGCCTTTGGCATCGTGCAGACGGTTGAAGCAGTGGAATAACGCCACTTCCCATTCCCGGTTTCCGGCAATCGCTTCCAGATCGTCCAGACACAAAAGATCCGCCTGCTCCAGTGATTGCAATACCGCCGGCTCGGCAGTCTGTATCAGTTCAGCCAGCGACAGATAAATCACCCGAAAGCCCTGTTGCTGCACCCTCTCGGCGCAGGCAATCAGTAGATGGGTTTTACCGGTGCCGTTCTCCCCACTGAGGTAAAGAAAGTCAAGATGATCAAGCTGGCAGAATGTCTTCAGCGCCTGCTCGGTTTCCGCTCTGGCAAACAGAAAGTTATCCAGGCGGTAAATTTCCTGTGGGGTGAGGCGCAGCGTTAACTGTGTTTCGGCAACGGACATGCTATCTCTTTCAATCAGGTATACAAGTGGCTACTGACATAGTGGCGATGAGCATGGCGCAGCAGGACCATCACCACGGCAGCAACTGGCAGGGCCAGCAAGACACCGGTAAAGCCGAACAACTGACCACCGGCCAATACGGCAAAGATGACTGCGACCGGGTGCAAGCCAATTCGCTCACCGACAAACCGTGGGGTCAGCACCATGCCTTCGATCATTTGTGCCACGCTGAACACGATGGCGACATACAGCACTGGCAACCACTCGCCGAACTGGAAAAAGGCGGCGAGGCCCGACAGCCCAATGCCCACGATCAGGCCCAGGTAAGGCACAAAACTGACGATGCCGGCGATAACACCCAGCAGCAAGGCCAGCTCCAGGCCAATAATAGTCAAACCGATGGTGTAAATAGTCGCCAGCGCCAGCATCACCATTAACTGGCCACGGATAAAGCCGGCCAGCATATCGTCGCACTCCAGTGACATCTCAATAAACTTGTCTGAGTAGCGGCGCGGCAGCAGTTCCCGAAAGCGGGCAACCAGCAGATCCCAGTCGCGCAGAAGGTAAAAGGTCAGCACCGGAATCAAAACCAGGTTACCTACCCACTGCAGTAGGACCATGCCGGAACGGGTCATGGTATCGAAAATGCCTCCGGCCACCTGCCCGACTTCCGACCAGTAGTCACTCAGCGCTTGTTTCAATGTCTGCAGGTTAAGCACATCGGTCGGCAGCCCGGCCATCGTCAACCAGGGTTCGATAGTCTTCTGCGCCGTGGTCAGGTATTCAGGCAGGTTGGTAAATAATTTGGCGATCTGGGCACTGAGCAGGGGCAGCATGATCAGCAACATAATGGATAGCCCCAGAAACAGCACCGCAAACACCACCGATACCGAGGCGGTGCGTGACAACTTCCAGGTCTCGAGCTTATCAACCAGTGGGTCGCCCAAATAAGCCAGCAAGGCAGCAATAAAAAATGGCATCAACACCGCTGACAACTGATAGACAAGCCAGCCGCCTACCACAACGCCAATCAGCAGGATCAGTTTATTCGTGTCACTCATGACTTGCCCTTGATTTGCTTCCATGCCCGCGTTCCCCATACCACAACATATTCGGTGCCACTGTTAATTACACTGGCCACGACCAGCCAGATGCCGATGGTCACCAGCTTATCCAGCCCCTGAAACCATTGCTGCTGAATCATTACCAGCAATACCAGCGCAATTTGCAGTGTGGTGTTGATTTTACTGCTCCACAGAGGGGACAAGTCGAACTCACCCAGATAGTAATGATAAGCCAGTCCACCGCTGATAATAATCAGATCTCTTGCCACAACCAGCCACAGCAGCCACAACGGTAACAAGCCGAGCCAGGTCAAAGTGGCAAAACTGGCCAGCAATAATAATTTGTCGGCAATCGGGTCCAGAATCGAACCCAGCCGCGACTCCCAATGAAAATGCTTGGCCAGAAAACCATCCAGACCATCAGAAACACCGGCCACAGCGAACAAAAGCAGTGCCAGCATAAATTGCTGCGTCGCCAGCGCCCAGACGACCGGGCCGACCAGCGTGATCCGCAGTATGGAAATCAGGTTGGGTAAATCACTCAGACTCAAGGTATCAACCGGTATTGTTTGGCGTCGCTGCTACTGAAACTATTGTCCTCAGCCAATAAACTGCCAACCGTGAGCGTTCTTTGCAATATGGTTTCGCTGCCGCGAAAGGCGATATCCAGATCCAGTTGCTGGCTGCCCAGGTTTTCCACCCGGATATCGGTGATCAAATCCAGTTGTCTGAGGTAGTTCATCAGCCGGTTAAAGTCCGCATAATCAAGCACATTGGTGATTTGCAGTTTCAGACGCTGTGCCGGGCTGCTGTTATCGGCAAGCGGGCTGTATTTGAGCGCCATTTTATCTGCCAGTTGCCCCATACCTGCTTGCAGAGCCCGCCCCAGACTGCCCTGCGACTGCCATTGATGCTCAATATTATCGCCATTGGCCTGCCATTGAATTATCGCCTCGCCGTTGAGCAGCTTGATATCAGCTGCAAGCACAATATCGGCACCATAACGCATCGAAGCCTGATTGATGGCGGCCTGATTCATCTCGCGAATATCCTGCGCTGTTAATGCCGACTGATCCTGCAAATCCATCAACGGCAGCAAAATGGGCAGGCCGCGGGTATCAGCCGCATCCGTCAGCGGTTTCAATACGCCCTTGCCATCGGTTTCCAGCCCCACCAGGCTCTGCTGTCCTTCAGCTTCGACCACTGCCCACACCAACACATCGGGCCGGACTTTTCCCCATAGTGGCAACTGTAAATCATTGATAGCCTGATTGACGGCTGACGGCTCAAAACTGAGTCTGAGTGATAACTGATCCGGACGGGTCAGGTCGGCGGCTGCGATATTGGTGCGCTGGTATTCATACTGCTGCAGATATTGTTCGGCATTCTCCAGCACTGGCTCCAGCGGCGCCGCATCAAGCAGCGACTGGTTGCCGACCACTTTCAGCATCACCTGCCTAAGTAATTGTGGCGTCATCCGGGCGCGTTCGTCGACATCGCGGGAACTGACCGGCGCGGCGGCCTGATACAGATTTTTGACCTCCGCGGCCTGGCCGGCAGAGCTCATACTAAGCAAAATTAGGGTAATAAATAGTCGCTGCATTGTGGTATTCTAACACGCTGATATCGACGTGTGACGCACGCTGCAGCCTGACTTCAGCGACGCCGCGTTAAGCCATTAAACAGCCAAATAATATTCAGGAACAAACCATGACCGATCGCGCGGATTCTTCACGCTCATCTCTCAGTTATCGCGATGCCGGGGTAGATATCGAAGCCGGTAACGCACTTGTTGACCGTATTAAACCGCATGCCGCTAAAACCAAACGTCCCGGCGTAATGGCCGGCCTGGGCGGTTTTGGCAGTCTGTTTGAGCTACCGCTGGATCGTTACCAAAACCCGGTACTGGTTTCTGGTACTGATGGTGTCGGCACCAAACTGCGTCTGGCCATCGAGTCAGGCATTCACAACACTATCGGCATCGATCTGGTTGCGATGTGCGTCAATGATATTGCCGTTCTTGGCGCTGAGCCACTGTTTTTCCTGGATTACTACGCCACCGGTAAGCTGGATATCGATGTGGCTGAATCGGTAGTCTCCGGTATTGCCGAAGGCTGTCTGCAGGCTGGTGCCGCCCTGGTGGGTGGTGAAACCGCGGAAATGCCAAGCATGTATGAAGAAGGCGATTACGATCTTGCCGGTTTCTGTGTCGGCGTGGTCGAAAAAAATGGTGTAATTGATGGCAGTCAGGTCGCCGCCGGTGACAGCTTAATTGGTCTGGCAGCCTCCGGTCCACATTCAAACGGCTACTCGCTGATTCGTAAGATTCTGGAACGCAGTGGTCAGTCTCTGGATGACGCTTTCGACGGTGCGACGCTGGGCGAAAAACTGCTGGCTCCAACGCGAATTTACGTTAAGTCATTATTGCAACTTAATGAAAATGTTAATATTCATGCACTTTCTCATATCACCGGTGGCGGCCTGCTGGAAAATATTCCACGGGTATTGCCCGAAGGTGTTAAAGCTGTCATTGATGCCAATAGCTGGCAGCGTCCGGCCGTTTTCGACTGGCTGCAGGATCAGGGCAATGTTGAAGATATGGAAATGTACCGTACCTTCAATAATGGTATCGGCATGGTTGTCGTGGTGGCCGCTGACGAAGCTGATAAAGCCTTGTCGCTACTGAACGAGGCCGGCGAACAGGCTAGCATTATCGGTCAGATCGAGACCGCAGCTGACCATGAAGAAAGCGTGGTCATCAAAAAGTAATGGCTTCAAACAGACAAAAAGCACGGCTGGTCATTTTGATTTCCGGCCGCGGCAGCAATATGCGTTCAATTGTTGAGGCCGCACAGCAAGGTGAACTCAATGTTGAGATTGCCGCAGTGCTCAGTAACAGGCCCGGCGCACCCGGCTTAGACTTTGCGAGTCAGGCAGGTATCGACACTGAAGTTATTGATCATAAATCCTACGATAGCCGCGAAAGCTTTGATCAGGCCATGGCTGACAGCATCGACGGCTATCAGCCCGACTTTGTCATTCTGGCCGGCTTTATGCGCATTCTGACTGAGGGCTTTGTCTCGCACTATGCCAGGCGTCTGATCAATATCCACCCATCCCTGTTACCTAAATTCAAGGGCCTGCACACGCACCAGCGGGCGATCGATGCCGGTGAAAGAGAACATGGTGCCAGTGTGCATTTTGTCACAGCAGAACTGGATGATGGTCCGGTAATATTGCAGGCCAAAGTACCGGTATTCAGCGATGATGATGCTGATACCCTGGCCGCCCGGGTACTGGAGCAGGAACATCAGCTTTATCCGGCTGCCATAAAGAGACTGGTGTCGCAACAAACGGAATAAACATGCTCAAAACGTTCAGTTATATCCTGCTTCTGTGTCTGGCCTCAATTGCCACGGCCAGCGATATTCCTGACTTTTCTGCTAATTATCTGGTCGAACTCAACGGCATTCAGGCCGGTGAACTCAAACGCAGTCTCAGCACCGAAGAAAATGGCCTGCGCCGTTTCAATTCGGTGTCTCAGGCCAAGGGCGTATTCTCATTTTTCAAACCCGATATTATTAAAGAGACCAGTCTCTGGAAACTCAACAGTGACCGGGTTCAGCCTCAGCATTACCGTTACCATCGCAGTGGCGGCGATAAAGACAAAATGTTGTCCATGGAATTTGACTGGGCTAACAAGCAGGTCAGCATCGACGATAAAAAACATCCCTGGACCCTGGATCTGGAGACCGGCGTACTGGACAAGCTGGTCTATCAAATCAGTCTGATGCGCGATCTCGACCGTGGTATTGAGCAAGTTGACTACCGTATTGCCGATGGCGGCCGACTCAAGACCTACAAAATCCGGGTACTGGGCAAGGAAACCATTACCACGCCACTGGGTGATATTGATACCGTCAAACTGACCCGCGAGCGTGATGATGAAAGTGACCGCCAGACCACGCTCTGGTGTGCGCCGGCCTTGGATTATCTGCCAGTCAAACTGGAACATGTTGAGGACGACACCACCTTCACCGCCCTGCTCCGCCACCTGAAAGGCATCAACAGCGAGCAGGCTTTCAGCCAATTGCAATCCGCCAGCAGCAAATAACCATGAGTCAGAAAGCATTTAAAATCCTCAATGAGGACATGCCCTTCAAGGGCTTTTTTAACGTCAAAAAATACACCCTGCAGCATACGCTCTACGATGGCGGCTGGAGTGAACCGGTTGAGCGCGAAGTGTTTCACCGGGGTAATTGCGTGGCAGTCCTGCTCTATGACCCGGTGCTGGATGAAGTCATTATCATTGAGCAGTTCCGCGCCGGGGCTATCCTCAAACCTGAGCAGGAAGAAGCCTGGCTGCTGGAAATTGTGGCTGGCGCCATGGAGGATGGAGAAACGGCGGAACAAGTCGCCCGGCGGGAAGCTAAGGAAGAGGCCGGCTGTGAAATCGGTGAAATGATTCGCATCAATCAGTTCTTCACCTCACCCGGCGGTACATCAGAATGTCTCACCCTGTTCTGCGGCAAGGTGGATGCCAGCGAGGTCGGTGGTATACACGGCCTCGATCATGAGGATGAGGACATTAAAGTCACCAGCCATCAATTCGATGAAGTCTGGGAATTATTGCAGCAGGAACGGATTGTCTCGGCGATTCCGATTATCGCCATTCAATGGCTCTACATTAACCGCGACAAGCTCCGTCAGCGCTGGACCTAGGATTTATTATCCTTTCATCGCCACCTCTGCTGGAGGCGACTTTTAGCTCAACAATCCCTAAATGTCTAACTGTTGGCGGCCGGCGCGCCGTCTCAGCCAGGCCACGGCTCGGTAGATAGCGGGTCGCTGAATCAACCAGCGTTCAAAACGGTATTTGCCGGGAAAGTTCAGTAACAAAACGCCAATCAACAGGGTCAGCAAGCCCTGCCCGGGTAAGACCAGCATCGCCAGCCCCAGCAGAATAAATATCACGCCCAGCAGGTTTTTCACCAGCTTGATAAGCCAGCGCAAAATAACGTGTTGCTCGGCCCAGTGAGGGATCTGACGCTTGCTCTCTGCAAAATAATCAACAGGAATTCTGACCACCAGAAACGGGATCAGAAACAGCGATGCGACAAAACACAGCAGGGAAACAATGCCCAGCCAGAGCAGCAGCGTCTCGTTTCCCCAAATAAGATCAAACAGGTTCTGTAAGGCCGTCATGGGCGCAGTCTGCTTACTTGATTAAGTCTCAGGACTGATTCGGTAGCTGACTTGCATATGGTGCATCGCTCCCGGCGCCACAATCACGCTGTTGGCAATGGCATTAGCCGTTTCCACACAGATAAACTGTTCGTAGTCCTCAGCGGACATATCTTTTAGTTCAGCCGCTTTATCCCAGGGATTCCAGACCACAAAGTTGTCCGCACCCTGATGTTCGATTTCTATTCGCCTTCTCAGCGCCGGATCGACAATGGCCACCCTGGTCGGTGCATTGAGGTACACCCGGTCGGTTTCACCCTCAGCGGTCACATCACCGCTTTGTTTATGCTTGGCATAGTCCAGCGTTTTGTCCAGGTAATCTACCCCATCGAGTCCGGCCACGCGTGCCTGAGTAATATCACCGACGCGGAAATAACTGTGCAGGGCTTTGGACATGCTAAATGGAATATCGCCCTTGTTTTCAGTGGTCAGGGAAATATTCAGTTGCTCACCAATATGGATTTTCTTACGCAGTCTGAATTCACTCGGCCACCATTGTTTGCTGGTCGCGGTCGACTCCAGGCCCAGGGTAATTTCAACATTGTCATCGTGTAACTGACTATCGAGTACATCCCAGAAAAGGTTCCGGGCAAAGCCGTGAGCCTGACGTCCCAGATCACCCGGGTCATCGCCAAACCAGGGCCAGCACAGCGGCGCACCGCCGCGAATGGCCTTGCCCTGTTGATACTGGGCTTTGTCGCTCAGGTAAAACAGATCATGCTCGGCACGGGCCGGCTTGTATGACAGCAACTGGCCGCCATAGAGCGCGACAGTGGCTTGAGCCTGAGCGGTCGCCACTTCAATCAGTGGCATGCCTGACGGTCCTTCAACAAAATTGACTTTGTCTTCCCTGGCAAACAGACGGTTTAAAGTATTCAGATCCTGCATCGTGGTACCCCAAACGAAAAGACGGGCGGTAAAGCCCGTCTTTCCTTAGACATGGATAACTGTATACAGTTATACGCGATGTGCTAATTTTTTATTAGTGCTCGTGACCGCCTTCACCATGTACGTGACCATGCTCCAGCTCTTCTTCGCTGGCTTCACGGACTTCACGAACAGTGACGTCAAAGTTCAGGTGAACACCGGCCAGAGGATGGTTGCCATCAACGGTCACGGTCTCTTCTTTGACTTCAACGACAGTCACCAGAACCGGGCCTTGCTCGGTTTCAGACTGGAACTGCATACCCTGCTCGACTTTGTCGACACCGCTGAACAGTTCGCGTGGCACGTCCTGTTTCAGTTGTTCATGACGCTCACCGTAGGCTTTTTCAGGCTCGATGCTGGCTTTGACTTCATCACCGGCTTCTTTACCCAGCAGCGCTTCTTCCAGACCCGGGATAATGTTTCCGGCACCGTGGAGATAGGCCAGCGGACCCGCACCTTCAGAGCTGTCGATGACGCTGCCGTCGTTGTCTGTCAGGGTGTAGTCGATAACAACGACTGTATTCTCTGCAACTTTCATTTAGATTCCTCACTTAGATGTTTTGGATTACAGCTGCAGCTTTTTGTCACTACAACTAGAGGCTTCGACGCCTGTGGCTTCAGCCATATCACAGCCGGGCTGTGACTTCGCAATAACGCCTGAGACAGCCACCACTAGATAATCCTGTCGTGACTGTGTCCAGCCCCGGTGACGAAATAGTGTTTGCGCTGGCTGATTCAATGATGACCGATTTGCTCTGCGTTTTCCAGACGGCGCCGTGCAGGCTTTCTCCGGTACACTGATAAACTCAAACGCCCTTCAGAAACTTGCTTTCGCTGCCCCTGAAGTTTAAAAAGGCGGCATTTTATCATTAAAACCGGCCACACTCCTAATATGAGTCAACTGATCCTGTTCAACAAACCGTTTAATGTGCTGACACAATTCACCGACGGCGCCGACCGGCAGACCTTGAAAGACTTTATTGATATCAGGGACGTATATCCAGGGGGGCGGCTGGATCGGGACAGTGAAGGCCTGGTGTTGCTGACCGACGATGGCCAGTTGCAGCAGTTGATTGCCAACCCGCGTTTCAAACTGCAAAAAACCTACTGGGTACAGGTTGAGCATAAGCCTGATGAACGCGCCCTGCAACAACTACGTGAGGGCCTGGAACTCAAAGATGGCCCCACCCTGCCCGCACAGGCTGAAATTATAGCGCCGCCAGCTATCTGGGACCGGCACCCACCGATACGAGAACGCAAAGCTATTCCTACCCAATGGCTTGAGCTGAGCATTTCCGAAGGTCGCAATCGCCAGGTACGCCGGATGACCGCGGCAGTGGGTCACCCCACCCTGCGCTTGATCCGCGTTGCCATCGGCCCCTGGCAGATTGACAATCTGCAGCCCGGGCAATGGCAAGCGATAGCCGAGGAAGACGTGATAAAATGGCGCAATGATTTGGAAACCCAGAACAACCGTCGCCGCCGTGGTCGAGCAGGACAGTCGCTTCCTGCTGGTCGAAGAAGAAATCAACGGCGAAATGACGTTAAACCAACCCGCCGGCCATCTCGAACCCGACGAAAGCCTGATCGACGCGGCCATTCGTGAAACGCAGGAAGAAACCGCCTGGCAACTTCAGCCGGAGGCACTGGTCGGTATTTATCGCTGGATACATCCGCGCAAAAATGAGACCTATATCCGCTATTGTTTTTGCGGTGCGGTGACCCAACATAATCCACATCAGGAACTGGATGGCGATATCCACCGGGCTGTCTGGCTGACCCTGGATGAAATCAGAGCCAGTCAAAACAGACACCGCAGTCCCCTGGTACTGCAATGCTTTGAGGATTACCTGAGCGGCCATCGCTATTCTTTGGACTTACTACGTAACTAGATTTATGGCAGACACTAATAAAGTCGTCGTCGGCCTTTCCGGCGGTGTCGATTCATCGGTTGCAGCTTTGCTGCTCAAGCAACAGCATGAACAGGTTGAAGGCCTGTTTATGAAAAACTGGGTCGACTTTGCCGATGAGAGCGAATGCACCATTGAAGAAGACCGCAAGGACGCGATGTCCGTGGCCGACACCGTGGGCATCGACTTCCATGAAGCCAACTTCGCGATGGAATACTGGGACTATGTTTTCAAGTATTTCCTCGATGAATACCGTGCCGGCCGTACGCCCAATCCAGATATTCTCTGTAACCGGGAAATCAAGTTCAAAACCTTTCTTGATCACGCGATGGAACTGGGCGGTGTCACCATTGCCACCGGCCACTATGCCCGTGTCGCTGAACGCGACGGCAAATTCCATCTATTAAAAGGCAAGGACAATAACAAGGATCAGAGCTATTTCCTCTACACTCTGGGCCAGGAACAACTCTCACGCACCCTGTTTCCGCTGGGTGAATTGCCCAAGACTGAAGTCCGCGAGATTGCCGAAAAAGCCGGTTTTATCAACCACGATAAAAAAGACAGCACCGGCATCTGCTTTATCGGTGAGCGCCGTTTCCGAGAATTTCTGAGCCGCTACATTCCGGCCCAGCCCGGTGAGATGCGCACGCCTGACGGTGAATATATCGGCGAGCATGCCGGCCTGATGTACTACACGCTGGGTCAGCGTCAGGGCCTGGGCATCGGTGGTCGCAAAAACAGCACTGGTGAACCGTGGTTTGTGGCCGGTAAAGATATGGCAACCCGAACTTTATATGTCGTTCAGGGTGATCATCCCTGGTTGTGGAGCCAGAGCCTGAAAGCCGAACAGCTTTCCTGGGTACTGGGTGAGCCACCTAAGTTGCCCTGCCGTGCTGCAGCCAAAACCCGTTATCGCCAACCCGATCAGCCCTGCACCATTACCCGTGATGATGATGGCTCAATTCATGTGGAGTTTGACGATAAGCAACGTGCCGTGACACCTGGTCAATCGGTGGTCTTTTACCAGGATGATGATTGTCTGGGCGGCGGCATTATTACTTCAACTGATGCACCGGGAGTGCACCCATGAGCGCAGAGCGACTCCGTGACAGAACCATTGCGCTGGCTGCGGTGGTACAGGCGGCGACCCTGGTTCAGCATATCGCCGAAACCGGTCAGGCCAGCCCCACTGATATCGAAACCCTGCTGCAGAGTTTGCTGGTTGAAAACGCAGACACCACTGCCGATGTCTATGGCGGACTGGGTAGTCTCAGACCCGGTCTGCGCGAACTGAATCAGCAACTGTCAAAAAAGAAAGAACAAAAAGATGTGGTATTGCTGCGTTATGTGATCAGTCTTTTGCACCTGGAAAGGCAATTAGCCAAACGCCCGCAAATGATGGAACAGATCGGTCGTGAGATTGATCAGGTGCCGCAACAGGTGGAATATTTCGGCGATATCATGTCACCACAGGTAATTGCCCGCTTTGCCGATATTTATCACCGCACACTGAGTGAATTGAAACCTCAGATCCAGGTATTTGGTGATCCCAACTATCTGCAACAACCGGATAACGTCAATAAAGTCCGCGCCCTGCTGTTGGCTGGTGTCAGAGCCGCCGTGTTATGGCGGCAGAAAGGCGGCCGCCGCTGGCAGTTTCTGTTTCAAAGTGCCCGTATTCTGGCCACCGCGGAAGAACTTTACGCTGCCTGCTGAACAAACTGTCTTCGGCTTATCCTGAGAAAGCAGGCCGTGGATAAACCGGCCGAGCCGAAAATCATGCACATCACCACAATCTGGTAATGTGCCGCCACGATCGGTGACACGCCGGATAAAATCTGGCCCGTCATCATGCCCGGCAAAGACACCAGGCCGACGGCCAGCATCGAGTTGATGGTGGGAATAAAAGCCGCCTGAAACGCTTCATTGCGTGCCTGCGTAAATTCAACGTCTCTTGATAACTCCGCTGCCAAGCGTTCAGCTGCCAGACTGATACTGTTCATCGAGTTGGCAAAAATCATCCCGGCCAGGGGAATCATATAGCGTGGCTCAAACCAGGGGTCGAGACTAATGACCAGCTGAGTCACCAGCAGCAAAGTCAGGCCGCCACCCAGGGCAATACTGATAAAGCCCTGCAGATAGAGTTTGCTTCTCATCGGCTTGACTGTGCCTAATGCAATCCAGCTGGCCGCAATCACCATGATCAGCATCACCGCCACCACTATCCAGGCCTGCTCGGCGGCAAAGATGGTGGTCAGAATATAACCAACCAGCAGCAATTGGATAAGCATTCTCAGGATCGCATAGACCGCATTGCCAGCCTGCAAGGACCATTTCCAGAGGATGGCAATCACCAGCAGCACCGGGACAAAAGCCAGGGCCAGATTCAGCGGTGCGATCGCTTGTATTGATTCATTCATGGGCAGACATAAAAAAGGCTGTTCTCCCGTCAGGAAAACAGCCTTTCTGTTGAATCAGGCAGAGGAATTAACTCGCCGCCTGGCGGTATTCTTCCAATTCGTTAAAGTTAAGGTAACGATAAATTTCCGCCGCCATCGGCTTGATGCCGGCCACCGCTTCCAGGTATTCCGCCACGGTGGGCAGTTTACCCATACTGGCCACGACCGCCGATAACTCCGCTGAGGCCAGATAGACATCAGCATTATTACCCAGACGGTTGGGGAAGTTACGAGTCGAGGTGGATACCACGGTGGCACCATCAGCCACCCTTGCCTGGTTACCCATACATAATGAACAACCCGGCGTTTCGGTGCGCGCACCGACGCGGCCGAAGGTGCTGTAAACGCCCTCTTCGGTCAGCTGATGCTTGTCCATTTTGGTCGGTGGTGCAATCCACAGTTTGACCGGCAGGCTCTTCATGTTTTCCAGCACCTTGCTGGCGGCACGATAGTGACCAATATTGGTCATGCAGGAGCCAATGAAGACCTCATCAATTTGTTCACCCTGCAGTTCAGACAGCGGTTTAATATCGTCGGGATCGTTGGGGCAGGCAAGTAAAGGCTCTTTGATCTCGTTCAGATCAATATCAATCACCGCGGCATATTCGGCATCGGCATCGGGCTCCAGCAGCTCGGGTTTATCCAGCCACTGTTTCATCGAGTCAATACGACGCTGCAGCGTGCGGGCATCTTCATAGCCCTCGGCAATCATCCATTCCATCAAAGCGATATTGGAGTTAAGGAATTCGATAATCGGTTCCTGGTTCAAGCGCACGGTACAGCCGTTTGCACTACGCTCAGCCGAGGCATCGGAGAGTTCAAATGCCTGCTCGACTTTGAGATCGGGCAGCCCTTCGATTTCCAGCACGCGGCCATTGAAGATATTTTTCTTGCCTTTCTTCTCGACGGTCAGCAGGCCCTGCTGAATTGCCGCATATGGAATGGCATTGACCAGGTCACGCAGCGTCACACCCGGTTGCATTTCACCCTTAAAACGAACCAGAACCGATTCCGGCATATCAATGGGCATGACACCCAAAGCGGCGCCGAAGGCCACCAGGCCGGAACCTGCCGGGAAGCTGATACCAATAGGGAAACGGGTGTGTGAGTCACCACCGGTACCGACGGTGTCGGGCAGGATCATACGGTTCAGCCAGGAGTGAATAATGCCATCCCCCGGACGCAGCGAGACGCCGCCACGGGTACTGATAAAGTCTGGCAGATCGTGTTGCAGCTTGATATCGACCGGCTTCGGGTAAGCCGCGGTATGGCAGAAAGACTGCATCACCAGATCGGCCGAGAAACCGAGACAGGCGAGTTCTTTCAATTCATCACGGGTCATGGCACCGGTGGTGTCCTGTGACCCCACGGTGGTGACAATCGGTTCACAGTAGGTGTTGGGTCGCACACCCTCAACACCACAGGCACGGCCGACCATTTTCTGGGCCAGGGTAAAGCCTTTGCCGCTATCTTCCGGTTTGCCCGGACGCACAAACACATCGCTGGGTGCCATGCCCAGGGTTTCCCGCGCCTTGTCAGTCAGACCACGGCCGATAATCAGTGGAATCCGGCCACCGGCACGGACTTCGTCAGCCAGCGTGGTCGGACGAATTTTAAACTCGCTGACCGTTTCACCGTCCTGATTAACGATTTTGCCTTCGTAGGGATAGATGGTGATGACATCACCGGTTTCCATTTTCTGCACATCACATTCGATGGGCATGGCACCGGAATCTTCAGCGGTGTTAAAGAAAATCGGCGCAATATTGTTGGCCAGAATCACGCCGCCCTGGCGCTTATTAGGCACATAAGCAACGTCGTGCCCCATATGCCAGAGCACGGAATTGATAGCTGACTTACGTGATGAACCGGTGCCCACAACATCGCCAACAAAGGCCAGTGGATAGCCTTTTTCTTTGAGCTTTTCGATATCACCGATGGGGTCGTCCATTTTGCTCTGCAGCATGGCTTTGGCATGCAGCGGAATATCGGGACGGCTCCAGGCTTCAGTAGCCGGCGACAGGTCGTCGGTGTTGGTTTCACCGGCAACTTTGAACACGGTCAGGGTAATCTTGTCTTCCAGCTTGGGGCGCGTGGTAAACCACTCAGCCTCGGCCCAGGATTGCAGCACCCGCTTGGCGTATTCATTGGTGTCGGCTTTTTCTACAACATCGTGATAAGCATCGTAAACCATCAGGGTTTTGCACAGGGCTTTTTCGGCTTCGGCGGCGGTCTCTTCGATATCCAGCAGTTCGATCAGAGACTGCACGTTATACCCGCCCATCATGGTGCCGAGCAATTCGGTGGCCCGGACCGGGCTAATCAAATCGCATTTCGTATTGCCCTTGGCGATGTCGGTCAGGAAACCGGCTTTGACAAAGGCCGACTGATCGACACCCGGTGGTACCCGGTGGATCAGCAGGTCCAGCAGTTCTTCGCTGTTGTCATCACCCGCTTTCAGCGATTCGATCAGGCTTGAAACCTGTTCCGCATCCAGTGGTAACGGTGGCAGCCCCTGCTGGGCACGTTCTTCGACATGTGATTGATATTCAGTCAGCACAGATATTCACCTTAAAAGTCTTAAATCCAAACACTGGCATTTTACCTTAAAGCGTCGGGGCACGGCGAACTCTGATATAATTTCGCACAATTTTCTAACTAAGTTTCATCGGAGTATTCATGGATTTAACCGCTTTAACGGCGATTTCCCCGGTTGATGGTCGCTATGCTGGCAAGACCGAAGCATTGCGCCCTTTTTTCAGTGAATATGGCCTGTTGCGTGCCCGTGTCGAAGTCGAACTGCGCTGGTTGCACCTGCTGGGTAACAACGCTGAGATTGAAGAAGTGCCTAAACTCAGCGAGACGGCAGAAGCTTTCATCAACGACATGATTGCCAATTTCTCTGTGGACGATGCCGCCCGTATTAAAGAGATTGAGCGCACCACCAACCACGACGTTAAAGCCGTGGAATACTTCATCAAACAGAAATTCAAGGACAATGCCGAACTGGACGCGGTCAGCGAGTTTGTGCACTTTGCCTGCACCTCGGAAGACATCAATAACACGGCCTACGGCATTATGCTGAAAAATGCCCGCGAACAGGTGATCCTGCCGGAAATGGATACTGTCATTGCTGCCATTCGCAAACTGGCCCAGCAGCATGTCGACACACCGATGATGTCACGCACTCACGGTCAGCCGGCCTCGCCTACTACGCTGGGCAAGGAACTGGCCAATGTGGTTCAGCGGCTGGAACTGCAACGCACCCATGTCGCTGCGGTATTGCTCTACGGCAAGATGAACGGCGCGGTGGGTAACTACAATGCCCACTATGCTGCCTACCCGGAAGTGGACTGGCCAATGATGGCACATGCCTTTGTCACTGGCCTGGGTCTGCGCTGGAACCAGTACACCACTCAGATCGAGCCGCATGATTATGTCGCCGAACTGTTCCAGGCGATGATTCGATTTAACACCGTGCTGATCGATTTCTGCCGCGATGTCTGGAGCTATATCTCTATCGGATACTTCAAACAGAAAACCGTCAAGGGCGAAATCGGTTCATCGACCATGCCCCACAAGGTGAATCCTATCGATTTCGAAAATGCCGAAGGTAACTTAGGCATTGCCAATGCGGTGTTCGATCACCTGGCTTTGAAACTGCCCATTTCACGCTGGCAGCGGGATCTGACCGACTCTACCGTGCTGCGTAATCTGGGTGTCGGTTTTGCCCACTCGGTACTCTCTTACAGCTCGGCATTGAAAGGTATCAGCAAGCTGGAACCGGCACCGGAAGTCATGGCGGCTGATCTGGATGCCAACTGGGAATTGCTGGCCGAACCAATTCAGACTGTGATGCGTCGCTATGGCATTGAGAACCCCTACGAGAAACTCAAAGAGCTGACGCGTGGTCAACGTGTTAACAGGGAAATCATGCAGGACTTTATTAATGGCCTGGATTTGCCGGAAGAAGCCAAAGCCAGCCTCAAGGCGATGACTCCTGCCACTTACCTGGGTAATGCGGCCGAACAGGCCAGAAATGGATAACCATGACCAGCGAGCGTGCGACTGAAGACAATCTGATTCGCTTTGACAGTCGGGAACAAGCGGCCCGGCTGGCTTTCGAGCTGATTAAAAATGCACGCCGTGAAATCTGTTTTTTTGGCCCGCTGATCGACCCGGTCCTGCTCGACAACAGTGAGGTAATTGAAGCCATCAGCGCCTTCTGCCGTCACAGCCGGCGAACACAAGTCCGAATAGTGGTGATTGATACCCAGAAAAACGTGGTTAATAGCCACCAGATCCTGCCGCTGGCACAGAGACTAACCAGTAGTATCAGCATTCATATTGCTGACCGTAAGCATCACGATCTGCGCCAGCAATTCATACTGGTTGATGGCACCGCCTATCTGTTTTGTCCCAATGCAGAGCGCTATCGGGGCCGGATAGAAAAACATGCACCTGCGGAGGTCAAAGACATGCAGCAGGAATTTGAAGAAATCTGGAATCTGAGCAAACCGGACCGCAATACAAGGCGTTTACACCTATGAAATCGGCCCTCATGCTCATCACCCTGCTGCTGTCGTCATGGGCACTGGCTGACAGCATTCACAGCATCACGCTCAAGCACCGTCTGGCCAGCGAACTGTTGCCAGAGATTGAAGCGTTTGTCCCTGACACCGCTACCATACGCGCTTATAACGATACCCTGATCCTGAAGTCTGACCGTGCCACCCTGGCTAATGTGCAGCAACTGGTGGACCAGCTCGACAAGCCGCAACAAGGTCTAATGATCAGCGTGCGTCGCAGCAGCCACGAACTCAAGCAGCAACGTGGCGGTGAAAACCGGGTCGAGATTGGGGTGGATGATGATATCGACGCTGCGGTCAGCATCAACCGCTGGTCTACCCGCGACCACAATGATCTCAATCAGCAATACCGGGCCCGGACTGTGGCCGGCTACCCAGTCTCTATCAGCCTGGGTGAGTCGATGCCGGAACAACAGCAGTTAATCTTCCGGGGGCCGCGTGGTGTTGCTGTAGCCGAAGAAACCCGCTATATCTCCACTGAGAATGGCTTTCAGGCATTACCACAATTATTGCCCGACGGCAGGGTCAGGGTTGAAATTCACCCTTTCTTCAGTAAGCTGTCTCGAGTTGATGGGGATATCAACGCCAGCGACCTCATTACCACTGTCAGCGGCCAAGTCGGTGAATGGCTGGAAATCGGCCGTATCTCAGACAAAGCGATGATACAGCAGGATGGCGTGAGCACCTATCGCAGCCACAGCGGACAGTCTCAGATCCTCTATCTGAAAGTCGAATTATCTAATTAATCAAGAGCCTTTATGAACGTAAAAGAAGCGATCGTCAGTCGACGGTCAGTGAAGCACTATGACCCTGATCATCAGATGAGCGAGGCGGAAGTCCAGGATCTGATGGAACATGTGATCCTGTCGCCCACTGCTTTTAATCTGCAACACTGGCGCTTCGTCAACGTCGTGGATGAGGAAAAGCGCGCGCTGATCCAGGAAGCGGCCTGGGGACAAACGCAAGTCACTGAAGCCTCCATGCTGCTGGTGCTTTGTGCCGATCTCAACGCCTGGGAAAAGGACCCACAGCGCTATTGGCGCAATGCCCCCAAGGAAGTGCAGGATTTCATGCTGCCTGCGATAGAGAATTTCTACACCAACCATCATCAGGGCATGCGTGATGAATGCTTTCGCTCTGCCGGGATTGCCGCCACCAGTATCATGCTGCTGGCGAGAGAAATGGGCTATGATTCCTGCCCGATGGACGGTTTTGATTTTGACAAGGTAGCCCGGATCATCGACCTGCCTCATGACCATATCATCGTGATGATGATCACCATTGGTAAAGCCAAACAGGAAGCACGACCCCGTGCCGGCCAGTTAGCGCTGGAAGAGGTGTTATTTGAAGACAGCTTTCCTAAAAGCCAGCAGAAAAGTAACTAAGTGTTCTTGAAGACCTGTCGCCACAGTGTTGGCGATCTTTAAGCTTATATAGTCGGCGGGGGCGCTTCTGATACGCAGTTGCGCCCTTTCCGTTTGGACATATAAAGGGCACGGTCAGCCCGCTGCATAAAGCTCTCCACGCCTTCTGTTGCTACATAGCGGGCGACACCGAAGGAGATAGTGATTTGCCCCAGGGACTGTTGCGTATCTTTACGCTGAATGCGTTTGGCAGCCACTTCCTGACGAATATTATCAGCGACGGTCTTAGCATTCTGCAAACTGGTATTAAGCAGAATAATCGAGAACTCCTCGCCGCCGTAACGGGCGACCAGATCCCGACCTTTGACACAGTCGCGCAAAGCGTTGGCAATCACTTTCAGCACCTGGTCACCCACCAGATGGCCATGGTTGTCGTTAATATCCTTGAAATTATCCAGATCGCAGAATAGCAGGCAGACATCTAGGCCACTGCTGTCGGCATCATCGGTTACTTTACTTACCAAGTCATCAAAAGCCTTGCGATTGGCCAGTCCGGTCAGGGTATCGGTTTTCGCTTCACGCTTGGTCTGTTCCAGTTCCTGCTTGAGCTTGTTGACTTCCACCATGGCAGTGTTGAGACGTTCAGTCAGCAGTTCTCCATTGTTGATCGCTATCCGGGTTTCATTGAGGATTTCATCAACAATTTCATGGATCTGCTGGGGTGTCATCTCCCTATCAACACGGCTGAGCAGGGTATCAAGATGCTGATTCACTTTGTCATTATGAGCAACACTGCTGCTGACAAAGTTGATGACTTCTTTTATTAGCCGAGCCAGTTCCAGACGCAGCTCGATCACTTCCTTGCGATCTTTTTCCAGGTTGAAAAACTGTTCATGCAACGCTTTACACTGTGCTTCGCTTAAACGCGGGTCACCGGAGAGCATGGCATTGAGCTTCTCCGACAGCTGTGCGTTCTTACCTGACACATGCTCATACCAGACCATGTAATTATCGGGTGTCATCGGCACGCCATGCTTGCGCATCAGAGGCAATGCCAGCCGCATGTATTCGGCGGCTTTATCCGATAATTCGTCGTAGTCCATTTACAGTTTCCTTAGCATCGCATTAGCGTTTTTTACTGCCGGCAATTTTCAAACGCAGCGCGTTCAGCTTGATAAAGCCTTCGGCATCTTTCTGATCATAAGCACCGGCATCATCTTCAAAGGTCGCAATGGATTCATCAAACAGGCTATCGCTTTCAGAGGCACGTCCGACGACAATCACATTACCCTTATAGAGTTTGAGCCTAACCTGACCGTTCACGGTTTTCTGTGATTCATCAATCATTGCCTGCAACATGACGCGTTCCGGTGCCCACCAGTAGCCGTTGTAGATGATCTTGGCGTAGCGCGGCATCAGCTCGTCTTTCAGGTGAGCAGCTTCACGATCCAGAGTCAACGATTCGATCGCACGGTGGGCTTTAAGCATCACGGTACCGGCCGGGGTTTCATAGCAGCCGCGGGATTTCATACCCACGTAACGGTTTTCAACGATATCCAGACGGCCAATGCCGTTATCACCGGCGACCTTGTTCAGGTAAGTCATCACCTGCGCCGGGCTCATACGTTCGCCGTTAATGGCGACGATATCACCGTGCTCATATGTGAGTTC
This sequence comes from uncultured Methylophaga sp., assembly GCF_947259025.1. Classification (GTDB taxonomy): domain Bacteria; phylum Pseudomonadota; class Gammaproteobacteria; order Nitrosococcales; family Methylophagaceae; genus Methylophaga. The sequence goes on along the minus strand of NZ_CAMYKO010000005.1, from coordinate 164,911 downwards.
AATATAAGTGGGTTCATCCGGCGCGGCCTCGGGCGAGACCGACCAGCGCCACATCGACTCTTCAGCTTCTGCCCACGGATCTTCCAGAATGCCGCCTTCATAGGAAATATGCAGCAGGTTGGCGTCCATCGAGTATGGCGACTTCTTGCCCTGTTTCATTTCCACCGGAATGCCGTGTTTTTCGGCATAATCCAGCAGTTTCTGACGAGACAGCAGATCCCACTCACGCCATGGCGCAATCACTTTAATGCCAGGATTCAGGGCATAAGCGCCCAGTTCAAACCGAACCTGATCATTACCTTTTCCGGTCGCACCGTGAGCGACGGCTTCAGCACCGGTTTCCCGGGCAATTTCAACCAGACGCTTGGCAATCAGTGGACGGGCGATGGACGTGCCCAGCAGATATTCGCCTTCGTAGATAGCGTTGGCACGGAACATAGGGAACACATAGTCACGGGCAAACTCTTCGCGCAGATCTTCAATAAAGATTTCTTTAATGCCCAGGGCTTTGGCCTTGGCACGGGCCGGCTCAACTTCTTCGCCCTGTCCCAGATCGGCAGTAAAAGTGACTACCTCGGCGTCATATTTATCCTGCAACCACTTTAGAATGACTGAAGTATCGAGGCCGCCTGAGTAGGCCAGTACGACTTTATTAATCTTAGACATGGGCAAATAAAATTCCTGTTATCCGGGCCCGCAAAGCGGTTAAGTCCATTGTGGAGTTTAACGGCAGCGCGAAGCGTTTCTTGAATAAAAAATTGAGGCGATATTGTATCAAAGTCCGCGCAGCGCAAGCACTTCTTTGACGGCTTGACGCTCATTGCCCTTGCAACTGATCAGGCGCGGCGCATCAAGGTATCGCAGACGAAAACCGAGTTCTCGGTAAAGTTTTTTGATCCGGTCAGTGGCCTGGTTGGACAACACCACCGGACCGGGATGACGACTCAACCATTCGGCCAGGCGCACCTGGTCTTCCCAGTCAAAACCCTGCTGGGAATACTGACGAAACGGCGTGTCATAGGGCGGATCAGCGTAAATAAAATCATCATCAGCGACATCAAGCTGTTCAAAATCGACATTGCTGAACTGCCAGTGTGATAACACCGGCTGGTAGTGACTGAAATCATCCTGGTAGTTGATGGTTTTATAACGCCCGAATGGCACGTTATAGCCACCCTTCTTATTGAAACGGCACAGGCCGTTATAACCGGTGCGGTTGAGATAATAAAACAGCTGCGCCGCCATCAGCCGGGCTTCGGGATTACCATTAAGGCGGTTAAAGGTGTCCCGGCTTTTGTAATAAACCTGCTCGTTATTGACCATCTCAATATCAATCACCAGCCCGGCTTTGAGGTGCTGGTAAAAGTTGATCAAAGCCGGATTCAGATCATTAAGCAAGGCTTTGTCGGGATTCAGGCCCAGCGCTACCGACAGACCGCCGCAGAAAGGCTCTACCAAGCGTTTGTCACGATGGTGGCGCCAGTACTTGTTTAAATACTGAATCAACCAGCGCTTGCCGCCGGCCCATTTGAGCGGCGGTTTAAGATTGTGGGACTGTTCGGGTTTTACGGCCATGGCGTGACAGTGTTACATAAAAACGGGGCATGCTCACAGCTGTGCAGCATGCCCCGCTTCGATTCTGACTGGCATTACTTGGAATGCAGTGTCTTGCGTGGCGGCATCAGGTCAGTGATGCTGCCTTCGGCCATTTCCGCAGCGAAACACAGGGTTTCCGACAAGGTCGGGTGCGGATGGATGGTGAGGCCGATATCCTCGGCATCAGCGCCCATTTCCAGTGCCAGTGCCGCTTCAGCAATCAATTCACCTGCATTAGGGCCGACGATTCCGGCGCCAATCAGGCGACCACTGTCTTTTTCAAACAGCGCCTTGGTGAGACCATCATCACGGCCCAGACTCAGGCTACGGCCACTGGCAGCCCAGGGGAAGGCACCTTTCACGTAGTCAATACCTTCTTTCTTGGCCTCGTCTTCGCTCATGCCCATCCACGCCACTTCCGGATCGGTATAAGCCACGGACGGAATGGTCATCGGTTCAAATACCGATTTCTGACCGGCAATGACTTCAGCGGCGACTTTGCCTTCGTGGGTCGCTTTGTGCGCCAGCATCGGCTGACCGACAATATCGCCGATAGCGAAGATATGCGGCACATTAGTGCGCATCTGGCCATCAGTGGCAATAAAGCCCCAGTCATCGACGGCAACACCGGCAGCTTCGGCATCGATCAGTTTGCCGTTGGGGGTACGACCGACTGCCACCAGGATCTTGTCAAAAGTATCTGTTTCTGGCGCATCTTTGCCTTCAAATGTGACCTTCAGGCCTTTTTTCAGTGGCTCAATGTTCGCCACCTTGGTGCTCAGGTAAATATTTTCGTATTTATCCTGCACCCGTTTCAGCAGCGGTTTAACGATATCTTTGTCCGCACCCGGGATCAGGCTGTCCTGCATTTCGACGACCGTGATTTTTGAACCCAGCGCATCGTAGACGGTGGCCATTTCCATGCCGATAATACCACCGCCAATCACCAGCAGGCGTTTGGGAATATCTTCCAGTTCCAGTGCGTCGGTAGAATCCATCATTCGTGGATCATCGTGCGGGAACACCGGGATCGTGGTCACACGTGAACCCGCGGCAATAATACAGTTATCAAAGGAAATGGTTTTGTCGCCATCCTTACCTTCGACTTTCAGCGTGTTGGGGCTGGTAAAGCTGCCGGTGCCGTTAACCACATCGACTTTACGCTGCTTGGCCAGGCCCTGCAGACCACCGGTCAGTTGTTTGACGACACTCTCTTTCCAGGTCGCCAGTTCGCGGATATCAATCTGAGGCTTGCCGAACTTGATACCGTGACCGCCCATTTCATCAGCTTCGTTGATGATTTGTGCGGTATGCAGCAAGGCTTTGGACGGAATACAGCCGACATTCAGACAGACACCGCCGATACGTTCGTGGCGCTCAACCATGATAACTTTTTTGCCCAGATCAGCGGCACGGAAAGCCGCGGTGTATCCACCGGGACCGGAACCCAGCACCAGCACTTCAGCGTGCATATCAGCATCACCGGCCGGTGCAGACGCTGGCGTTGGCGCTGGAGCAGGTTTACTTTCTTCTTTCGGCGCTTCAGCGGTCTCTGCTTTGTCATCTTCCGCAGTATCAGAGGCTTCAGCCGCTTCTACGGTCAGAATCACATCGCCTTCACTGACTTTATCGCCGACCGAGACTTTCAACTCGGCCACTTTACCACTGACCGTGGTCGGGATTTCCATCGCCGCCTTGTCAGATTCCAGGGTAATAATGTCCTGGTTTTCGCTGACCTCTTCGCCTTCGCTGACCAGCACATCAATAATTTCTACGGCATCAAAATCGCCGATATCGGGGACTTTAACCTCGATCAAACTCATAGCAGCACCTTCCTGATATCAGACAACATCTGGCTCAGCATCACGGTGAAACGGGCACCGGCGGCGCCGTCAATCACGCGGTGATCGTAGGAGATGGATAATGGCAGCATCAGGCGAGGTTCGAACTCTTCACCGTTCCAAACCGGCTTCATACTGTGACGGCTGACGCCCAGAATGGCGACTTCCGGCGCATTCACAATCGGGGTGAAATACTGACCACCGATACCGCCCAGACTGGAAATTGAGAAAGTCCCGCCCTGCATGTCCTTGGCACTCAAAGCACCGTCACGGGCACGCTGGCTGATTTCACCCAGCTCACCGGCCAGTTCCAGGAAGCCTTTCTTATCGACATCCTTGATCACCGGCACCATCAAACCGTTGGGCGTATCAACCGCCACACCGATGTTGTAGTACTGCTTGTAGATCAGGCTTTCTTTGTCTTCGCTCAGCGACGCATTGAATTCCGGATATTCTTTCAGACAGGCCACCACAGCTTTCATAATAAAGACCAGCGGCGTCAGGTTAACGCCCTTGTCTTTAGCCATCTGTTTGTTTTCTTTGCGGAATTTTTCCAGCTCGGTGATATCAGCTTCATCAAACTGCGTCACATGCGGAATATTCAGCCAGCAGGCATGCAAATGCTTGCCGGAGATCTTCTTGATGCGTGACAGCTCTTCGGTTTCGATATCGCCGAACTGTTCAAAGTTAACCGTCGGTACAGAAGGAATACCGCTGCCAGCCTGGGCCGGTGCGGCTGCCGGTTGCTGCAGCGCGTTCTTAACATAGCCCTGCACGTCTTCACGGGTAATACGGCCTTTGGGGCCGGTACCGGTCACAGACGACAGCACTACGCCCAGTTCACGGGCAAAACGGCGAATCGACGGTGAGGCATGCGCACGGCGGATACCGGATTTGGTATCAGGCGCATAAGGAATCGATTCGGTCAGCTCCTGCTGCTCTGCCGGTGCTGGCTGTGATGCAGGCGCTGCCGGCGCGGGGGCCGGTTTTTCTTCCTGCTTGGGCGCTTCGGGTTTCGCTTTCGCTGCCGGAGCCGGCTCTTCAGCGGGCTTTTCTTCAGCTGCGGGAGCGGCGCCACCTTCAGCCTCAACCAGCGCGATCACAGTGCCTTCACTGACTTTATCGCCGACTTTGACTTTCAGCTCTTTGACCACACCACCGCTGTCAGCGGGGATCTCCATCATCGCCTTGTCGGACTCTACGGTGATGACTTCCTGCTGGTCATCAATGCTGTCACCCTCGGCAACCAGCACCTCAATGATCTCAACCTCGTCGAAGTCACCAATATCGGGTACTTTAATTTCAATCAAATCTGCCATTGTTTAAGCCTTAACCGGGTTGATTGCTTCCGCATTGATGTCGTATTTCTTGATCGCATCGGCGACAACGTCAGGTTTGATTTCACCCTGCTCGGCCAATGTGCTCAAGGTCGCGACGACAACATGGTAGCGGTCGACTTCAAAGAAACTACGCAGCTTCTCGCGGGTATCACTGCGGCCAAAGCCATCAGTACCCAGCACCGTGTATGGCGCTTTGATCCACGGACGAATCTGCTCGGCATAAATGCGGATGTAGTCGGTTGCGGCAACCACCACGCCCGGCTCTTTTTCCAGGCATTGCGCCACATAGCTTTGTTTCTTGTCAGCACCCGGATTAAGACGGTTGAAGCGATCCACTTCCTGACCGTCACGGGTCAACTCGTTAATACTGGTCGCGCTCCACACGGTAGAGGCCACTTTCCAGTCTTTTTCCAGCATCTCAGCAGCGGCTTCCACTTCACGCAGAATCGTGCCACTACCCAGCAGCTGGGCTTTCAGCTTGTGCTTGCCGCCCTGTCTGAGTTTGTACATGCCCTTGATAATGCCTTCCTCAGCGCCTTCCGGCAGTGCAGGATGCTGGTAGTTTTCGTTCATCGCGGTCAGGTAATAGAACACGTTCTCCTGCTGTTCGTACATGCGTTTCATACCGTCATGCACAATGACGGCGACTTCATACGCATAAGTCGGGTCATAACTGACACAGTTAGGAATGGTATTCGCCATCAGCAGGTTGTGACCATCCTGATGCTGCAGACCTTCGCCGTTCAGCGTAGTCCGACCGGCGGTACCGCCAATCAGGAAGCCACGGGCCTGAATATCACCGGCCAGCCACCACAGGTCGCCGACACGCTGAACACCGAACATCGAGTAATAGATGTAGAACGGCACCATGTTGACGCCATAGTTGCTGTAGGCGGTCGCAGCAGATATCCACTCGGCCATGGAGCCGGCTTCGTTAATGCCCTCTTCCAGGATCTGGCCCTTGGTATCTTCGCGGTACCACATGACCTTACCGGAATCTTCCGGCTCGTAACGCTGACCAGAAGACGAGTAGATACCGACGCTACGGAACAGGCCTTCCATACCGAAGGTACGGGCTTCGTCCGGCACGATTGGTACAATGTTTTTGCCGATCTTCTTGTCGCGGATCAACGCGGTCAGAATACGGACAAATGCCATCGTGGTAGACAACTCACGGTCACCACTGGATTTCAGCACCGCGTCAAACGCTTTCAGTTCAGGGATTTCCAATGCCGGCGCTTCATTATTGCGCTTGGGCAGCGGACCGCCCAGCTCTTCACGGCGTTGCATCAAATATTGTTTCTCGGGACTGTCGTCCTTGAGCTTGATGAACGGAATTTCATCAATATCTTCATCAGAAACCGGGATATTGAAACGGTCACGGAAGCGTTTCATCTGCTCCAGTTCCAGTTTCTTCTGCTGGTGAGTGGTGTTCTGACCTTCACCGGCTTCACCCATGCCATAACCTTTCACGGTTTTCGCCAGGATCACGGTCGGCTGACCAGTGTGTTCCACCGCGCGCTTGTAAGCCGCGTAGATCTTGCGGGGATCGTGACCTCCACGGGACAGGTGCCAGATATCCTCGTCGGTCATATCGGACACCATATCCAGCAGTTCCGGATATTTACCAAAGAAGTGTTTACGCACATAGGCGCCGTCTTTGGCCTTGTAGTTCTGGTATTCACCGTCGACCACTTCTTCCATGCGCTTGAGCAGCAGGCCTTTGGTGTCACGTGCCAGCAACTGATCCCAGCCGCTACCCCAGATGACTTTGACCACGTTCCAGCCGGCGCCACGGAACAGGCCTTCCAGTTCCTGGATGATCTTGCCGTTACCGCGAACCGGGCCGTCGAGACGCTGCAAGTTACAGTTAACAACGTATATCAGGTTGTCGAGTTTTTCACGACCGGCCAGGGTAATCGCACCCAATGATTCCGGTTCGTCCATTTCACCGTCACCCAGGTAAGCCCAGACATGACGGCCTTCAGTGGCCACAATCTCACGGTGCTGCATGTATTTCATGAAGCGCGCCTGGTAAATCGCCAGGATCGGGCCCAGCCCCATTGATACGGTCGGGAACTGCCAGTAATCCGGCATCAACCAGGGGTGAGGGTAGGATGACAGCCCTTTGCCGTCAGATTCGAAACGGAAGTTTTCCAGCTGTTCTTCGCTCAGCCGGCCCTCAAGGAAAGAGCGGGCGTAAATACCGGGTGCCGAGTGGCCCTGGAAGAACACCATATCGGCGCCGTTACCGTAGTTATCGCCTTTATAAAAATGATTGAAGCCGACATCGTAAAGGGTGGCGGCAGAAGAGAAGCTGGCAATATGACCGCCGACCGAGCCGGGTTTCATATTGGCTTTAACCACCATCGCCATCGCATTCCAGCGAATATACGATCTGAGTCTGTGTTCCATCGCCTGATCACCAGGGATGCGTTCTTGCTGATCAACCGGAATCGTGTTGACGTAGGCAGTGTTGGCGCTGTACGGCAGGTTAATCCCGGTACGGCGTGCCATATCAATGAGTTTTTCAATGATAAAGTGCGCTTTTTCTTCACCACCGGCCTCAATCACAGACTCGAGCGCGTCAAGCCATTCCTGAGTTTCCTGTGGATCGTGATCGACAAAATCAGTCATAAATACCTTCTTAAATCATAACGCGATGAATAACAGCGCAACATTGTAACAGCTTTTGCCAGATTTCATCTTTCCAACAGCCGTCTGAAGCGCCGCTTAGCGGCCATTACAGCGAGAAATTTCTTGTCTGACCGGTGCTTAGATCACCGTCATCGATGACGGTGCATGAGCAAAGTTTGCGAAAATCTCAGGGTATAGGAATTCACACACAATCGCTATCGCCAAACTAGCAGACTGGCGTCAGCAACAGCGATGATAAGTAGCGTGAGGATTTACTGGGCGCTGAGCTTTTTCTGCCGCAGATGATGCAGCAGACGCACGCCCAGCAAACCGGTAAGAATGATGATATAAATCACCGGTTCACGGATATCCGCCTTGATCAGCATCAGGAAGTGAATACAGGCGGCAGCGGCAACAAAATAAGTCAGCTTGTGCAGCTTTTTCCAGCGACGGCCACCGAGGCGTTTGACCATTTTGTTGGTGGAGGTGAATACCAGCGGCAACAGGGCTATAAAGTTGATGAACCCCACGGTAATAAACGGCCGTTTGATAATATCGAGCCAGATTTCATACCAGTTGAAAAACTGATCCAGGCCCAGGTAAAGCAGCATATGCACGGTGGCATAGAAAAAGGCGAATAAGCCCAGCATACGGCGGAAGCGTACCAACTGGTTAATGCCGGTCAGCCAGCGCAACGGGGTCACGCACAGCGTAATCAACAGGAAGCGCAGCCCCCACAGACCACTATCACGGGTCACAGCCTCAATCGGGTTGGCACCCAGTTGGTGGGTGAAAAACCCCCAGGTCATGTAAAACAACGGATAAAGGCAGATCAGAAATACCAGCACCTTGAGGTGGCTAAGCCTGATAAAACTGCCCTTATTGTCGTTAGAAATAGCGTTTGAGGTCCATGCCTGAATAGAGCTCAGCAACGTAGTCACCATATCCGTTAAACATCAAAGTATCGCGCTTGAGAAACTCACCGATGCGACGTTCACGGCGCTGACTCCAGCGCGGGTGATTCACATTGGGGTTCACGTTGGAGTAAAAGCCATACTCATTGGCATTGGCTTTCATCCATGCCGTTTGAGGCATCTCTTCAACGAAGCGGATCCGCACCACCGACTTAATACTCTTGAAACCATATTTCCAGGGCACGACCAGCCGCAATGGCGCACCGTTCTGCCCCAGCAATTCTTTACCGTAGAGCCCCACCGAAATCATAGTCAGCGGGTTCATCGCTTCATCCATGCGAAGCCCCTCAACATAAGGCCACTCCAGCACATCGCGGTTTTGGCCGGGCATCTGCTCAGGATCATAAAGCGTGGTGAACTCCACGTATTTAGCTTTGGAGTTGGGTTTGGCGCGTTTTAACAGCTCGGCCAGCGGGAAGCCAATCCAGGGGATCACCATTGACCAGCCTTCGACACAACGCATCCGGTAGATGCGCTCTTCCATCGTGAACGGCTTGACCAGATCATCGTATTCGTAGACACCGGGGTTGTCGCATTCACCGTCGATTTCCACCTTCCAGATTTGCGACTCATCCGGAAACTCGGTGGCATAGAGCGAAGGATCCTCCTTGCCGGTACCGAACTCATAAAAATTATTGTAGGTAGTGATGGCCTCAAAGGTGGTTTTCTCTTCATCAGTAGAAAACGGACTGGGTTTGAGATCCTTGTAAACCTGCAGTTCATCGACCGGCTTACCCAGACCGATAGATGGCGCAGCGGCCAGGGCCAGTCCGGCAGTGATCGAAGTATTGAGGAACTGGCGACGGTTTTTGTAGACCTTGTAATCGGTGACTTCCGACTCCGGCAGATCCCAGGGTTTCCTGCGTCTAATCAACATTTGAATCACCTCTGTTGTGTTGGCATTGGCTGACAATCCAGTAATCCAGGCTCAGATACTTTCCGGCCCCGATAAAAAACAGCACCAACAACATGACAAAATAAGTTGCCGCAAATTCAATTCCGTTGTTGAGCACCACGAAGTTGCCGGTCTCGGTCAGCCAGTCGTAGTGACCGTGTTCCTGCAAAATGGAACGGGCCGCATCCAGTCTTTCAATAGCGCCATCTACATTGTCTGAAGCAAACGGACTCATCTTGTCATGGATGGCCTGCCAGCCGTTTTGCCAGTGTACCGACACTGCAGCCACGACCATCGTGACCATCAGTGGTATCGCTGTCCAGCGCACAGCAAGCCCCAGAATCAGAGCGATGGCGCCGACATACTCGGCCCCCCAGGCCAGGTAGGCCATCACTTCCGGAAACGGCAGGCCCAGCCCCCAATCCGGATTGGCGAACCAGGCGATGGTGTTTTCCAGCGAGCTGTCAGCATCAAACGGATTCCATTTGTTGTTGGCAGCCACCCAGAAAACCGGTGCCAGATACAATCTCAGCAGCAGCGGTGCCAGAAAGTCGACTTGTCGGGTGCTATTCAGCAGCTTGTGCAGGCCGCAGCCCAGTTTTGTTAGCCACATGATATGTTTTCCTTAAAGTGAATAAGGGCTCTTGCGAGCCCTTATTCGGTCCATAAAGGCGGGCTGATAACTTATTTGTTACCACCACATTTGGCTTCGCCGCATTTACCTTCATCCATTTTTTTATCGCCGCCGCATTTGCCTTCTTCGGCTTTCTTATCGGCGCCGCATTTGGCTTCACCACATTTGCCTTCTTCAGTTTTCTTGTCGCCGCCACATTTGGCTTCACCACACTTACCTTCTTCTGCATGGTGTTCAGCCAGTTGCATGTAACCGTTAGACAGTTCCTGAGCAGCAAACGGGTTTTCTGCGCTGGCAATGCTTGGTGACAGAGCCAGACCTGCCGTCATGGCAGCACTGGCGGCAATTGCGATTGATGTTTTCTTGTTACTCATGGTTATATCCTTCTATGTCAGAACAAAAACAACCAGCTATTCATCAGCCAGTCTTGCTACCATAGACTTTTGTGATCGGTGATTGTTACAAACGGAATGAAAAAAAATGCACCGCCCCAGCAAATGGACCAGGAAAAGCTGATTGCAGCGCTGATCGCGGGCGATGCTGCTGCCTTTGACTATGTTGTTACTCAGTACCACAGCATTATGCTGTCAGTAGCGCGGGCCATTATTGGTGAAGCCTTTGCCGATGAGGTGGTCCAGGAGGCCTGGATTTCGGCGATAAAAGCATTGCCGCGTTTTGAAGGCCGCGCCACTTTGAAAACCTGGCTTTTGCAAATCACCAGTAACGGTGCCAAAACTCGCCTGCGCCGGGAAAGCCGACAATTATCACTTGATGACGGCTGGCAAGCTGAACCCGACTATAAATTCGACCATCGTGGCCACCGTATTGATGATGTCCTGCAGTGGAATATGGATACGCCTGAAGCTTTGCTGCAGAACGATCAGTTACGTGACGTGATTGAAAAAACCTATCAGAAATTGCCGCCGCATCAGCGGGCTGTATTGACCATGTCTGATATGGAAGGTCTGGAGATGACAGAAATCTGTAACATTCTGGATATCTCTGCGTCTAATGCACGAGTCCTGTTGCATCGGGCGCGGACGGCATTGCACCACAGTATAGAAAAGTATCAGGAAAGCTAGAACGATGTTTGAATGTAAAGATATCGCTGAAGAAGCCAGCAACTACCTTGATGGCGATCTGCCGCTGCGCAAGCGGATTGGCTTGTTTTTGCATTTGGTGATCTGCAGTTGCTGTCGTCGTTATATGCAACAAATCAAACAAACCATCAGCACTGTCTCTACACTGCGCCCGCGCGAACAGCACGATACTGATACTCAGGCCCTGGCGGAAAAACTGCGCACTATATCAAAGACCGATTCTTGAGTTTTTATCCGCAGCTTTCATGGGATTTTAGTGAAAATATAACCACAGAGGCACAAAGAGTATTAATCCGCAGATTACACAGATAGTCGCAGATTACTCCGAGTAGCACCTAATGAAATGAGGCGTCTTGTCGTTGCAGTCTTTTTAGCTTTGTTCAGTGAAAATCACCATCATCTGCGGATAGCTTTTGTTGACTCTGTGTCCTCTGTGCCTCTGTGGTTAATAAAGCAATCAATCTAATCAGCGGATTACTTCTGGTATTTGTCCTTCCATTCGCTGTAAGGCATGCCGTAGACATATTCACGCGCCTGGTCGTAATCCATCTCAATACCTTTATCTTCAGCCGCGGCCAGGTACCATTTGGAAAGGCAATTACGGCAAAAGCCGGCCAGATTCATCAAATCGATATTCTGCACATCGGTGTTGTCTTGCAGATGTTCCAGCAGGCGACGAAATGCGGCTGCTTCCAGTTCAATTTGAGTCTGTTGATCCATAATCTTCCTCGTATAAATAGCATTTAACGGTATGACTGCGGCTGAGCTGGGTCAGGTCCGGATATTGTTCCCGGCATCGGGGCATCACATGCGGACAGCGTTGATGAAAATGACAGCCCTGTGGCGGATTGGCCGGTGATGGCAACTCGCCTTCCAGTCTGATGGCTTGTTGCTCACTGTCGCTCTCAATCCGCGGTACTGCGGCCAGCAGCGCCTGTGTGTAGGGGTGTTTGGGATTATTCAGTACTTCATCCCGGCGGCCTTCTTCCACCACCCTGCCCAGATACATCACCGCAACCCGGTGGGCCAGGTAGTCTACCACCGCAATGTTGTGGGTAATAAACAGGTAGGACAAACCGAACTCATGCTGGATGTCGCGCAGCAGGTTGAGGATCTGTGCCTGCACCGACACATCCAGGGCACTGGTGGGCTCATCACAGATAATCACTTCCGGTTCCGCCGCCAGAGCGCGGGCAATACAAATCCGCTGGCGCTGGCCGCCGGAAAACTCATGCGGATAACGATGTTTGATATCCGGCCTCAAGCCGACCCGCTCCAGCAACTCATCGACTTTGTGTTGTTTGTCAGCCGGATTCTTGATTGAAGAGCCCAGCATGCCCTCTTCGATGACCTGGGTAATGGTCATACGCGGGTTCATTGACGAGAACGGATCCTGGAAAATGATCTGCATCGAAGCCCGCGCTTCTTTGAGTTCATGCTCTGACATCCGGGTCATCTGCTTGCCGGCATATTTCACCTGACCTTCAGTGACCGGCACCAGTTGTAAAATGCCCTTCCCAACCGTGGTTTTACCGCAGCCGGACTCGCCCACCAAAGCCAGCGTTTCCGCCGGACGCAGCGACAGGCTGATGTTATCGACCGCTTTCACATGTCCCACCGTGCGCTGCAAAATGCCTTTCTTAATCGGAAAATGCACTTTGAGCTGTTTGACATCAAGCAAGGCGTTATCGGCCGGCACCACATCCGATAAACGGGAGCTGGTCACACGGATTTCGCTCTTAATATGCTCGGCATCGACATCGGGATCAAAAAGATGGCAGCGGACTCCGTGGTTATCAGGCTCCAGCCAGCGTGGCTCGACATCATGGCAATGCTGCCAGGCAAAATCACAGCGATCGGCAAAACGACAGCAATTAAAATCCTGGTTCAGTGGCGGCACGCTGCCTTTGATCACTGTCAGTTTCTGTTCACGTTTCTGATCCGATGGCAGCGCTTCAAACAGTTTTCGCGTGTAGGGGTGGCGGGTGTCATTGAAAAACTGCTCGCGACTGGCGGTCTCCACGATCTGGCCGGCATACATCACCGCCACGTGATCGGCCATTTGTGCCACTACGCCCAGATCGTGGGTGATCAGCAAAATGGCCATGCCGGTTTTTTGCTGAATATCCTTCAGCAGATCCAGGATCTGCGCCTGAATCGTCACATCCAAAGCGGTGGTCGGTTCATCGGCAATCAATAGCTCCGGTTCACCAGCCAACGCAATCGCAATCATCACCCGCTGTTTCATACCGCCGGACAACTGGTGGGGATATTCTTTGATGCGTTGGGTCGGATCAGGTATGCCCACAGATTTCAGCAGCTCAAGCGAGCGCTGCTGCATCGCCTGGGCGTCCATATTGAAATGCCATTTGAGCACTTCAGCTATCTGCTGACCAACGGTCAGTACCGGATTAAGTGAACTTTGCGGTTCCTGGAAAATCATTGAGATGCGACGACCGCGAATTGCCTCCATCTCGGCTTCCGACAGTGGCAGTAAATTTTCGCCATCCAATAACACTTCACCACTGACGATACGGCTGGCAGGATGGGGATTAAGCCGCAACAGTGATAAAGCCGTCATCGATTTACCGCAACCGGATTCCCCCAGCAAGGCAAAGGTCTGACCGCGGCGGATGCTGAAACCGATACCGTCTACCGCCCGATAAGGCATTTCGCCATTGCCAAACCAGGTTTTAAGATTGTTGACCTGTAACAGGCTGTCGCTCATTGCGCCCCCTGCATTCTTGGGTCGAAGGCATCACGAACCACATCGGCAAACAGATTGGCGGCCAGCACCAGAATAAACATGGAGATAAAGGCCGCGGTCAAAGACCACCAGACCACCGGGTCGCGGGCCATTTCCAGCCGCGCACTGTTAATCATATTGCCCCAACTGATCATGGAGGGATCGACGCCAACGCCGACATAAGACAGCACAGCTTCTGCCAAAACAAGACCACTGAAGTCGAGCACTACGGCAATCATCACCAGATGCATCAGATTAGGCAGAATGTGGCGGTGCAGAATACTGAAATTACTGGCGCCCAACGCCCTTGCGGCAAGCACATATTCGGCTTCACGCAGCTTCAAAGTTTCAGCGCGCAGGATTCGGCACAAGCCGGTCCAACTGGTGACGCCAAGAATAATGCAGAGAAACAGCAAGCGCATATCGGCCCGCTCAGCAATGGTTTCAAACTGATCCGGGTTATTATTCATGTAAACCTGCAGGATCAGCACGGCAGCGGCGATCAGCAACACACCCGGAATCGAATTCAAGGTGGTGTAGATATACTGGATGATATCGTCGATCCAGCCACGGAAATAACCGGCTGCAATGCCCAGCAGGATCGCCAGTGGCAACATGACCAAGGTGGTCAAAGTCCCGATCACCAGCCCGGTGCGCACACTCTTCAGTGCCTGGTAGAGCACATCGTTACCGACTTTATCGGTACCGAACACATGATAATCGCCACTCAGCGCAATCAGGTTGAATGCCGTCAAAGTCAGCAGCAGTAACATCAGGTAAAACGTCGACAGCGGATAGTCAGAACGACCGCGAATAATGCGTCCGGCCTCGGTGAGTAAAGTACTTTTCCGGCGCCAACGCGCCAGGATGCAGTGACACAGGTAAACAATAAACACCAGCAAGATACTGAGCAGGCTGGCTTTTAAGACTGTTTGCTGAATGTCATCCAGTTTGAGCGCAGGATGATCCAAGTGGCTGGCACCGTGCTTGAGGCGGGGGTAATCGTAGACTAGCGTGCCATCGGCATCGGTCTGCATTTCTTTGACGTAAAGCTGATGGGCAAACGGCGCGGAATAGGTTTTTTCAACCTGCTGACGCAGAGGCTGGGCCAGACGATCAAAAACGCTGATAACTTCTGTGGCGTAGTGGACTTGATCGCCATTGCCATCAGACTCCAGTACGGGCCGATAATGCAGGGAATCAAGCAGGCCAATGACGACATAACAGGCCAGTATCATGATCGCCATCATGCCGCGTTTGCGTTGGATGACACTGTTCCAGGGAGCACTGAGATGAGGCCGCTTTCTGATATAGACCACGGCACCGGCCACTACAGCCAGCAGCAGAAAAATCAGAATGTCTGTCCAAAGAAATACGGGCAAAAAGGGCATGTGCGGCCTTATTTTTTATTTTCTCAGACTGGTCACATCGATTTTTAGTTCTCTTGGCAGTGAAAACTCGATGTTTTCTCGTAATCCCTCGTCTTCTCTGACCGCGGTAACGCCGAACTCAGCCAGCTTATCGACAACCTGTTCAACCAGGATTTCCGGTGCCGAGGCGCCGGCAGTCAAACCGACACGGTGTTTGTCCTGTAGCCAGGTCGACTCCAGTTGTTGCGCATTATCCAGCAGATAAGCCGTGGTGCCGAGCTTTTCCGACAACTCCCGCAAACGGTTGGAGTTAGAGCTGTTAACCGAACCCACGACCAATACCAGGTCGCATTCTGACGCCAGTTTTTTTACGGCATCCTGGCGGTTCTGGGTGGCATAGCAGATATCATCTTTGCTGGGTCCCTGGATATCCGGGAAATGCTCGCGCAGCGCATCAATCACCACCGAGGTATCATCGACCGACAGCGTGGTCTGGGTGACAAAGGCCAGTTGCTGCGGGTTTTTAACTTTCAGTCTGGCCACATCCTCCGGTGATTCCACCAGATACATGCCCCCCTCCTCAGAGGTGTACTGGCCCATGGTGCCCTCCACTTCCGGATGGCCTTCATGACCAATCAGAATGCATTCCATGCCCTGCTTTTCGTAGCGCGAGACTTCCATATGGACTTTGGTCACCAGCGGACAGGTGGCGTCAAACACTTTCAGGCCACGATGTTTACCTTCCTGCTGCACCTGTTTGGATACGCCATGGGCGCTGAAAATGACAGTGCTGTTATCCGGCACTTCGTGCAGTTCTTCGACAAACACTGCGCCCTTGTCACGCAAATCATCGACCACAAACCTGTTGTGTACCACTTCATGACGTACATAAATCGGCGCACCGAACAGTTCCAGTGCCCGCTCCACGATGTCGATGGCCCTGTCCACGCCGGCGCAGAAACCGCGCGGGTTGGCCAGAATCAATTCTTTTGTCATAACACAGCCTTGGGGTAAGACCCCAGAATTCTGAACATGGAGGATTCCTGTTCCAGCCGTTTCAATGCCCCGGCAACATCAGCTTCGCTGATATGACCCTCAATGTCGATAAAGAATACGTATTCCCAGATGCCTTTGCGCGAAGGCCGTGACTCAATGCGGGTCATGCTAATGCCACTCTCGGCCAGCGGCGTCAGCAGAGACTGCAAAGCCCCCGGTTTGTTTTTGGTCGACACCAGCAATGCAGTTTTATCGCCCCCTGTGGCCCCGACTTCCTGTGAGCCAATCACCAGGAAACGCGTGGTATTGTCGACTTCATCTTCAATATTGTTGGCCAGCACCGACAGGCCATAAATCTCCGCCGCGCGGTTGGCCGCAATCGCCGCTGTACCCGCCGGCTCGCTGGCGACTTTACGCGCCGCTTCGGCATTGCTGTTAAGCGGAATCAGTTCCGCCTCGGCCAGTTCTTCGGTCAGCCACTGACGGCATTGTGCCAAAGCCTGCGGGTGAGCATAAACCCTGCGGATAGCCTTGAGATCTTTTTCCTTGCTGAGCAGGTAATGATGAATGCGCAGGGTGACTTCGCCATTGATTTTCAGCGGCGAAGCGATGAAGCGATCCAGCGTATGCGAGACCATGCCCTCAGTGGAGTTTTCCACCGGCACCACACCGTAACAGGCGTGACCGGTTTCGACTGCATGAAAGACATCAGCAATGGTGCTCATCGAGTGCAGTTCAACACTGCCACCGAAATGTTTCTGTGCTGCCGCCTGGGTGAAAGAACCTTCCGGACCCAGGTAAGCCACCTGCAGGGTTTTCTCTGCAGCCAGGCAGGCTGACATGATTTCACGGAACAGCCGCGCCATCTCCTCGGCAGACAGCGGCCCCTGATTACGCTCCATCACATTACGCAGCACCATGGCTTCACGATCTGGACGATAAAAATCGGCATGGCCGCCATTTTCAATTTTGATTCGCGCCACTTCCTGTGCCATCGCCGTGCGCTGATTCAGCAAATCTTGGACTTTCAGATCGATATCATCAATCTGCTGACGAATCTGTTCCAGGGCCTTTTGCTCTTTATCACTCATTGGCAGCGCTTATCCGTATTGACGCTCAAACTCTTGCATGAAAGCAATCAGTGTATCAACTCCGGCTTCGGGCATGGCGTTATAGATGCTGGCGCGCATACCGCCGACATCGCGGTGGCCTTTCAAGGTCAGCAACTGTTGCTTGGCCGCCTGTTCCAGGAAGGTTTTCTCCAGACTGGCATCAGCCAGCGTGAATGGCACATTCATCCAGGAACGATAATTGGGATCAACCGGATTGGCATAAAACGGACTGCTGTCGATGGCCTGGTAAAGCTTGTCGGCCTTGCGCTTGTTGATCTCGGCCATCGCTTCCAGGCCGCCCTGCTGTTTGATCCACTCGAACACCAGCCCTGCCAGGTACCAGCTGTAAGTGGCCGGCGTATTGAACATGGAGCCATTATCGGCATGGGTCTGATAATCGAGCATTTTGGGTGTGCCCGGCATCACATTCCCCATCAGCTCCTTGCGGATAATAACGATGCATAAACCGGCCGGACCGATATTTTTCTGGGCACCGGCGTAAATCAGATCGAACTGATTGACATCAATCGGTCGCGACAGAATCGTGGAGGACATATCCGCGACCAAGGGTATGTCGCCAACATCCGGTACATCATGAAATTCCAGGCCATGGATGGTTTCATTAGGCGTGTAATGCACATAAGCAGCATCATCGGATAACTGCCAGTCAGCCCTGTCAGCCACCGTAGTGAAATGCTTATCACTGGAATCTACGGCAACATTGACTTCACAAAAGCGCTTGGCTTCGGCAATGGCTTTGGCTGACCAGGCACCGGTATTGAAGTAATCGGCCCTGGTCTTGCCGCGCAGCAGATTCATCGGAATCATCGGAAACTGCAGAGACGCCCCGCCCTGCAGGAACAACACGGCATAGTCATCCGGCACGGCCAGCAACTCACGCAGATCGGCTTCTGCCTTTTGCGCAATCGAGGTGTATTCCGGGCCCCGGTGACTCATTTCCATCACTGACATGCCCGAGCCATGCCAGTCCAGCATTTCCAGCTGCGCCTGTTTCATCACGGCCTCGGGCAACATAGCCGGGCCGGCACTAAAGTTATACGCTCTCAAAATTACTCTTCTGTGGCTGTTTCTGCGTCGTCATCACCAACCGGCAGTTCGGCATCGTCTTCATCTTCGATCACGCGCTCAACACCCACCAGCTTTTCTTGTTTGCTGAGGTTGATAAGACGCACACCCTGGGTGTTACGTCCCACCAGAGAGACATCTTTGACCGGGGTACGCACCAGCGTGCCGCCATTGGTAATTAACATGATCTGATCATCATCACAGACTTGCACGGCACCAACGACGCTGCCATTACGGTCGGAAGTCTGAATCGAGATAATACCCTGACCGCCCCGGCCCTGAACCCGGTATTCCGCCAGGTCAGTACGTTTGCCGTAACCGTGTTCGGTCGCGGTCAGAATCGCGCCCTCTTCCTGGGCAATAATCAGGGCAATGATTTTCTCATCATCAGCAATGCGCATACCACGCACGCCGCGGGAAACACGGCCCATTGAGCGGACATCAGTCTCTGGGAAGCGAATGACTTTACCGGCCGAACTGAATAGCATGACATCTGAGGTGCCATCAGTGACGGCCACATCAACCAGTTGATCATCGTCTTTCAGATCGACGGCGATAATGCCGTTGGCACGCGGACGGGAGTAATCGACCAGCGGGGTTTTCTTGACGGTGCCGGAAGCGGTCGCCATAAAGATAAACTTGTCGGCTTCGTATTCACGAATCGGCAGCACCGCGTTGATGCGCTCGCCCTCTTCCAGTGGCAGCAGATTGACAATCGGCTTACCGCGGGCGGTACGGCCACCCTGAGGCAGTTCATACACTTTTTTCCAGTAAACCTTACCGGCACTGGAGAAACACAGCAGCGTATCGTGGGTATTGGCAACAAACAGATGTTCGACAAAGTCTTCATCTTTCATCGCTGTCGCGGCCTTGCCTTTACCGCCACGTTTCTGTGCCTGATAGGTATCCAGCTGCGTGGTTTTGGCATAGCCGGTGTGTGACAGAGTCACCACCATTTCTTCTTCGTTGATCAGATCTTCCAGCGTCAGATCCAGGTGATTGGCCAGGATCTCAGTGCGACGCTCATCACCGTACTCTTCGATAATGGCAATCAGCTCATCGCGAATCACCGCCATCAGATTATCCGGATCACTCAGAATCGCCAGCAGTTCGGCAATCAAAGCCAGTACTTCACGGTATTCGTCGAGGATCTTGTCCTGCTCCAGCCCGGTCAGGCGGTGCAGACGCATATCCAGAATAGCCTGCGCCTGTGCCGGTGACAGGTAATACAGCCCATCGACCAGACCCAGTTCTTCCGGCAGACCTTCCGGACGCGAGGCTTCGGCACCGGCCGCGCCCAGCATTTCCTGGATCAGGCCCGAGGCCCAGCCTTTGGAGACCAGCGCCTGCTTGGCTTCAGCCGGATTAGGCGAAGATTTGATCAGTTCAATAACTTCATCAATATTGGCCAGTGCCGTTGCCAGACCTTCGAGGATATGGGCACGGTCACGGGCTTTACGCAGGTCATAAATTGAGCGGCGGGTCACCACTTCACGGCGGTGACGGATAAAGGCCTGCAGCACTTCTTTCAGATTCAGTGTGCGCGGCTGACCATCAACAATCGCCACCATATTGATGCCGAACACGGTCTGCATCTGGGTTTGCTGGTAGAGATTGTTAAGGATGACTTCGGGGACTTCACCGCGCTTAAGCACGATAACCATGCGCATGCCTTCCTTATCGGACTCATCACGCAGGGCGGAAATACCTTCAATCTTTTTGTCTTTGACCAGCTCAGCGATTTTTTCCAGCAGGCGGGCTTTGTTGACCTGGTAAGGCAGTTCATTAACCACAATGCTCTGCTGACCGGTGGCTTCATTGGTTTCGACATCGGCGCGGGCACGGATGTGGACGCGGCCACGACCGGTCTGGTAGGCCTCGGCAATACCGCGGGCACCGTTGATAATGGCGGAAGTGGGGAAATCCGGCCCCGGAATATGCTCCATCAGTTCACTGACGTTGATATCGGGATTATCAATCATCGCCACTGCGGCATTGAGCACTTCGGTCAGGTTGTGCGGTGGAATATTGGTCGCCATGCCCACGGCGATACCGGATGAGCCGTTAACCAGCAAAGCCGGGATCTTGGTCGGCAGTACCGCCGGTTCGCTTTCCGACTCATCGTAGTTGGGAATGAAATCGACGGTTTCTTTTTCCAGATCAGCCAGCATTTCGTGGGTGATCTTGGCCATGCGCACTTCGGTATAACGCATGGCTGCCGGTGAGTCACCATCGACCGAACCGAAGTTACCCTGGCCATCGACCAGCATGTAGCGCATCGAAAACGGCTGGGCCATCCGCACCATGGTGTCGTAGACCGCGGTATCACCATGCGGGTGATATTTACCGATGACGTCACCGACGATACGTGCAGACTTTTTATAAGGGCTGTTCCAACTGTTACCCAATTCCCGCATGGCATACAAAACACGGCGGTGAACCGGTTTCAGACCATCACGTACATCCGGCAGCGCACGACCTACGATAACGCTCATGGCGTAATCGAGGTACGATTGCTTCATCTCGGCTTCGATACCTATCGAATCCAGTTCTAAGGCAATTTCACTCATTGATTAGTCGTCCGAAATTAATACCAGGTGGGCATTTCCACCAAAGCATTAATCCTACCACTAAAGGCGATTTCCTGCACGCGAATCTCTAAGTGCTACCTAGCACCGACTTTGGCAAAATAATCGCTAAAATCCTGCTCCAAAGTCGTCAGAAGCTGATCAAGCCCTTGCCGCCACCCGGTAACCACATTACCCGGCGTGGTTTTTTCGATATCCGCATCAACCCTTAAGCCGGTCTGGAACAACATGTTTTGCTGCTCATCAGCCGAACTCATAAAGAACTGCATCTCCACAATAGCCTGGGGAGAATACTCGGGCCGTTTCTCACCATAAAGCGCGGTGACGGCGGCTTCCAGCACATAATCAGCCTCGGCAGTCTCATCGACAACCACCTGGCTGAACAGGCCGCTTTTCTGCAACCAGCGGCGTAGCTGCGCAGTAAACATCTCTGAGGGTTCGGTGAATAACTGGTGCGGCGGCTGGCTCTGATATTCACTTTCGTTCACACGATACACAATGGTTTTATCGCGGAAATGCGGCACCACACGCACTGGTTTGAGCAACAGCACCCGGTCACGGGCAAAACTCTGCGCTACACTGCCGCGGTCGACATCAACCACGTAGTAGCGTGGTTCGGCGTTGGCATCCACTTCGTCACCACCGCCCCAGCTAAAACAGGCGCTGAGCGTCAACATCATCACCAACACAAGCAAACATTTAATGGGGGTAACAACAGCTCTCAAAGCAACTCCTTGAATGATTGTTCAGCAACAAGCTAAAACCTGATGCATTTGTGCCGATATAATAAACGGCCATGAGGAAACACCACAAACCATGAACAGCCTGAAAAACAAAATCAGAGATATCGCGGACTTCCCTGAACCCGGTATTGTTTTCAAAGACATCACGCCGCTGGTGCAGGATCCGGGCACATTGCGTGAATGCATTGATGCTCTGATCGCCCCCTTCTCCCACAGCAGAATTAACGCGGTGGCCGGTATGGAAGCGCGGGGCTTTATCTTCGGCACGCTGGCAGCCTGGGAACTGGGCGTGGGCTTTATTCCTTTACGCAAACCGGGCAAGCTGCCCTATGACGTGCAGAAAGTGGACTATGACCTGGAATACGGTAATGCTTCACTGGAAGCGCATATCGATGCCATTCAGCCCGGCGACAAAATTCTGTTGATTGATGATGTCCTGGCTACCGGCGGCACTGCCAAAGCCAGTTGTGAACTGGTGGAAAAACTGGGCGGCCAGGTCGTCGCCTGTGCCTTTGTAATGGAACTGGGCTTTCTCGAAGGCCGCCAGAAACTCCGGGATTACCCGATACACAGCCTGATAACTTACTGATGAAACTGCTTATATTAATTTTTTCCTGTGTACTCTTTGCCCCTGCCATGGCAGAGCAGTTCCAGGCGCCGGTCACCGATACCCGTTGGCAAGTGGTGGAATCACCGCTGGAATGTTCTTTGATGCAGACGATCCCCGGATTCGGCGAAGCCGGGTTCTACCGGGGTAATGGTGGTCGCTTACAAATGATCTTCAATACCGAGAGTCTGCCCGCCCGGCAGAATCATGTCAGCTTTCAGGTGGCAGCCGCGCCCTGGCAAAATTCCAATGAGCAACTGGAACTGACATCCAAAGCCACCGAAAACGGTCAGCAACGCTTTAATCTGGAAGGGGTGCTGGCACAGGAAGCTTTAAATTATTTGCAGGAAGGCCGCTTCCCCTTGATCGAATACCATTCACAGGCCTACCAGGAAGCGATCAGCGTGATGCTGTCCACCGTCAAACTCAACGACTCGCTGCCCGCTTTCCGCCAGTGCCTGAGCAATCTCCACCCCGATACCTTTGATCAGGTCAATCAACTTACTGTCTTTTTCCAGTTGGAACAGTCCAGCCTCGATGCCGCTGCCCAACGGGCACTCAACCGTCTGGCAAGCTACGCCAAGCTTGATGACAGCATTCGGCAAATCCGAATCAGCAGCCATACTGACAGCCATGGCCGCCGCAGCCTTAATGAGCCGCTGTCTGATGCCCGTGCCAATGCTGTTAAAAACTATCTGATCCAGCAACACGATATCGCGGCGTCTATGATTCGGGTCGAATCCCACGTGGCATACAAACCTGCTGCCAGCAACAAGACCGTTGAAGGCCGGGCCCGTAACCGCCGCGCAGAAATCACGCTGATACGCTGACTCTTCCCGCCAACTGGATTTAATGTCACCATTAGCGATTGTTGCTAACGCTCACCCGAGCTCTGGAAAAGAATGAATCAAGAAGCTGTTGTTGCCCTCTCTGCTATCGGCATTGTCGCCATTTTGTGTCAATGGTTTGCCTGGTGGATCAAACTGCCTGCTATCGTTTTTCTGCTGATTGCAGGTATTGTGCTGGGGCCACTGACCGGCTGGCTTAACCCCGAAGCCCTGTTTGGCGATCTGCTATTCCCGATGGTGTCACTGGCGGTTGCCGTGATTCTGTTTGAGGGCAGCCTGACCCTAAAATTTGAGGATATACGCGGGCTACAGAAGGTGGTGCGTAATATTCTTACCGTCGGGGTCTTGATTACCTGGGCTTCAATTGCCGTTGCCACCCATCTGTTGCTGGACTTCTCCTGGGGGCTGTCGATTCTGTTTGGTGCGATTATGGTGGTCACCGGCCCGACCGTGATTGTGCCGATGCTCAGAACCGTGCGTCCCAATGTCAAAATCTCCAATGTGCTGCGCTGGGAAGGCATTGTTATTGATCCACTGGGCGCTATCCTCGCGGTACTGGTATTTGAGGTGCTGGTCTCGATGCAGCTTCAGGGCCATGCTTCAGTCGGCCACACTGTTTATATGTTTGGCAAAACCCTGGCGGTGGGTCTGATTATCGGTGCCGGTGCCGGTTACCTGTTCGGTATCGTGCTGCGCAAACACTGGCTTCCCGAATACCTGCACAATGTGGCGGCGCTGGCTGTGGTGTTCGGTACCTTCGCCATTTCCAATGAATTATCGGAAGAGTCGGGTCTGCTGACCGTGACCGTTTTGGGGATCTGGCTGGCCAATATGAAAAACGTGCCGGTCTATGACATTCTTAACTTTAAAGAAGATCTCAGTATCCTGCTGATTTCCGGTCTGTTTATCCTGCTGGCTGCCCGTCTTAACTTTGAATCCTTCCAGCAACTGGGTCTGGGTGCCGTGATGCTGTTTCTGTTTATCCAGTTTATCGCTCGCCCGGTTAAAGTCTTTCTCAGTACCATCGGCTCCGATTTAAGCTGGCAGGAAAAAGCCATGATCAGCTGGATTGGGCCGCGTGGTATCGTCGCTGCGGCGGTCACCGCCCTGTTCGCCTTGCGTTTGCAGGATATCGGCATGGAAAACGCCGAACTGCTGGTCCCACTGGCTTTTGCCATCATTATCGGCACGGTGCTGGTTCAGGGCTCGACGGCCAAATTTATCGCCAACAAACTAGGCGTGGCCGAACCGGATGACAGCGGCTTTCTCATTATTGGTGCCAATTCGGTGGCCCGAGTCGTTGCCAAAGCACTCAATGACAACGGCTACCGTACCCGTCTCACTGATGGTAGTTGGACCAATGTGAAAGAAGCCCGCATGGGTGGTCTCGACACCTACTTCGGTAATGCCGTGTCTGAGCATGCTGACCGCCATCTGGACTTGATTGGCCTGGGTCAGGTGCTGGCATTGACGCCGCAGAGCGAGCTGAACGCGCTGGCCGGACTGCGTTACAAAACAGAGTTTGGCAGCAACCATGTCTACTTTCTGTCCACCGAAAAAGAAAAAGACAAACAGCGCAGTGAAGCCAAATCACGTAAAGCGATCAGCCATGATTCCCATGTGCTCTTCGGCAGTGAAATCACCTACAGCAAACTCGCCAGCCTGGTATCTCGCGGAGCCAAGATTAAACAAACCAAGCTGACCGAAAATTTCGGCTTCGAAGACTATCTGCAACAGCATGGCCGTCGGGTGACGCCGCTGTTTGCCTTCAATGCTAAAAAGCGCTTGTTCTTCTTTACTGCGGCTGCCACGCTCAAACCGGAAACCGGCTGGACTATCGTGGCGCTGGTACAGGATGACAGTGACCCGGCACAGGCAGAGGCGCCCACGACTGCCAACGGCAACCTGGACGAAAACCGCCTGCCCTCATAGCTGTAAAGCTCTGCGCTGCGAGGCCGATATAGAGAGCAGAATGTAATGAAAAGACCAGGTCATGGCTGAAAACACTGAAGAACGACAGGAAGAATCTGCCGAGAGTGAGAACGAGAGCAAAGGGCTTTCCACCTCGCTGTTGATTAAAATCGCGATCGGCCTCGGGATTGTGTTGATTGCCCTGATCGTGGCGTTTTTCATGATGCCCGAACCAGAGCCCGTCGATGAGGAGCAAACTCAGATTGAGAGCTCAGCAGCGTCTGAGACCGATGCTGAGGCTGACAGCATGGGTACGGCTGATACAGATACTGACAGCATTGAATTACCGGCTGTTGATGAGGCGGCTGACGCATCGGCTAATAGCGAGAGTCTTGCCAGTAGCCAGCCTGACACAGCGCCTGCCGGCACCAAGCCGGATAATATGCTCAGTGAAATTATGGCCTTGCAGAAACAGATTAGCGGTCTGCAACAGGATAACCAGAAGCTAATCAAGCAGGTTGAGCAACTGGTCAAAGAAAATGAAAAGCTGAAAACCCAGGTCAGCCAGTTAACGGCCCAGCAGCCCAGCCTGGATGAAGTGATTGCCGATGAACAACTGGTCAGCAGTAATGAGTCGGCGGCTGAGTTCCGCCAGCAACGCTATCGCCATACCCCACAGCCTGAATTGGAGCCCCAGTGGGGGGAATTTGAAACACTGAACCCGGCTCAATAAACTCGCTTTTTTACGATCAACTTTGCCACAAACTCAATAATTCCCGGGTCACGCGACGATAATCGTCTGCCAGGGTAATCGCCGTAATCATCGCTACTGATCCAACGCCGGTCGGTTTCAACTCGGCAGCACGCTGCTGATTGATCCCCCCTATCGCCACCACCGGGTATTGGGGCTGCAGCATATTCACCCACTGCTGCAGACGCTCGAGCCCCTGTGGTGAAAAAGGCATCTGTTTACTGGTGGTCTCATAAATCGGGCCCAGCGCGATATAGCTCGGGTTCACCGCCAGCGCTCTGGCAAGCTCCCAGTAGGAATGCGTTGAGATCCCCAACCTGAGTCCGGCTTCGGCAATCGCTGCCAAATTGGCATCGTGCAGGTCTTCCTGGCCCAAGTGAACACCGTAAGCACCCGCCTCAATCGCCAGTTGCCAGTGATCATTAACAAAAAAGTTGACCGCCCGGCCATTGAGGCTCCCGGTCGAGGCATTAATCTGCTCACGGGTGTGCTCAGCTGACTGCTCCTTGACGCGAAGCTGAATGGTTTCAATGCCCTCATTCACCAGCTTTTCGACCCAGTTATGGCTATCAACTACCGGATAGATCCCCAGTCGCGGCGGACAGGCTGGAAATTCAAATTGCTTACCAATCAACTCTTGCTTATAGCACAGGCGCGGCATATCCTCCAGCGTCAGTGACTCTCTGCTATGTTCCATCACGGCATAAGGGCCAGCCGAGCGAGATTGCCGGATACCGCGGTGAACATAGGCTTTGGCCAGCACCACGGCGTCGCGGATATCCTGTCCCGAAGCCAGATGGGCGGCAGTCGCAGAGGCTAAAACACAGCCGGTGCCGCGAACATCAGCCTCCAGTCTGTTCTGATAGCAATAAAAGCCACCCTCATCAAACTGGAAGTAATCACTGGCGTAATCGCCATCGCTATGTCCGCCTTTGACCAGGCAGGCATTCAGTCCTGTCTGACGTAAATGGTTTGCTGCCAGTTCAATGCTTTGATGATCACCACTGAGCAAGCGTAGTTCTTTGAGATTGGGCGTCAACAAAGTGATCGCTGGCAGCAGTTCAGCCAGCAGATATTGTTGCACCTCATCACTGACACCGACACCACCGCTGCTGCTAGCCAGCACCGGGTCCAACACCACAGGCACACCTGGCAGTTGAGCCAGGATCTGAATCACTGCCTCCGCCACCGACAGGCTGGGGATTAAACCAATCTTGACGGCGCGTACCTCAAAGTCGCGCTGACAATCTGCAAACTGCGCCAAAAGTTTTTGCGGATTCACCGCCCCCAGATCGGTCAGCCCTGTTGAACGCTGTTCGGTCATGGCCGTTATCAATGGCAAAGCATGGCAATCATGATGCTGGACCGTAGCAATATCGGCAGCGATGCCGGCACAGCCTTGCGGATCAAGGCCGCCGATTAGTAAGACGGCGGGTCGGGTTTGTGTTGTCATTGTTATCTGTCTGCTTATTGATAGTCGGTTTTAGCGTTTTTGCGAATGCTGGGGTTGAGTTGCTACCTTGAAGTAGCTCGGTTTTAGCTAGTTAGGTTTGTCTTCTTAGTGCGATCAGGGACTGGATTGCTTCGTCGTAAACTCCTCGCAATGACGGTATTCCATGAGTAATCTTACGCTCCCCGGAATGGAGGTATTCGTTGATTAAAAGCCCTGCCAACAATTCAAACTACCCAGCTTAAGCTACGTAAACCGTCATCGCGAGGCCACAGGCCGAAGCGATCCAGGCCCGAAACTTAAACTTGGGACTGGATTGCGTCGTCTCGCACTCCTCGCAATGACATTATCCCATTAGTGTTTGCAAACCATCGCAATAGCGTTATTCGATGAGTCATCACCACCATCTCATAATGACAACGGCCAAACGTCCCTACCCCTGTTGCCAGATCGGCTGCTCCAGTGTTGGTGTGCTGGGTTTGGCATTATCCCTTTTAGGCATGACCCCGGCTTCAAAGGCCAGCCGCCCGGCATTGATTGCATCGGCAAAGGCATAGGCCATGGTTTGTGGTTCCAGCGCTTCAGCGACGGCGGTATTAAGCAAAATGCCGTCAAAGCCCAGTTCCATTGCCTGCACTGCATCGGAAGGTTTACCGATACCGGCATCGACCAGCAGAGTCAGCTCCGGCAGACGTTCTCGCAGGGTTTTCAGAGCATACGGGTTAAGCAGCCCCTGCCCCGTGCCAATCGGCGCCCCCCAGGGCATTAAGACTTCACAGCCCAGTTCAGCCAGCTTTTGGCATAACACCAAGTCATCGGTGGTATAGGGAAAGACTTTGAAGCCATCCTCAATCAGGATTTTGGTGGCCTCCACCAGCGCAAAGGGATCAGGCTGCAGATTGTAGCTGTCCCCCATGACCTCGAGTTTAACCCAGTCGGTCTGAAACAGTTCACGCGCCATATGGGCAGTCTTGACCGCTTCTTTCACGCTGTAACAGCCCGCCGTGTTGGGCAAAAGATGACAGTTCAGATCCTCGATCATCTGCCAGAACTGCTCGCCGCTGTTTGACTGGTTGGCAGCCTGACGGCGCAAAGACACGGTGATGACTTCAGCGCGTGAAGCGCGAATAGCATCAACCATCACTTTGGGAGATGGATATAGGGCCGTGCCGATAAACAGACGGCTCCCCAGTTCCTGACCGTAAACCGTCCAGTTTGATGCCTGTTTCATCTCAACCTCCGCTGATGGGTGACATGATTTCGACCGCGTCACCGGCTGCAATAGCGC
This sequence comes from uncultured Methylophaga sp., assembly GCF_947259025.1. Taxonomy (GTDB): domain Bacteria; phylum Pseudomonadota; class Gammaproteobacteria; order Nitrosococcales; family Methylophagaceae; genus Methylophaga. The sequence continues at coordinate 136,398 of NZ_CAMYKO010000005.1, read as the reverse complement.
GGCTATCCCAGCTTGCCTTAGGCACGACTTCATCGTTAATGACCACGATAAAACGGCCTGCCACCGCCTGTGCTTCAAGCAGCGAACTGACGGTGTGCTGCTGGTCAACTTCCAGCGATGTGCCATTGAATTGAATCTGTTGTTTAGAGTTCATATAACACTCCGAAATGTACCTGCTCCGGTTTGCCTGCCAGCAATTGTGTCAGGTCTTCGACCACAGCCGGGCCGAATAAATAACCGTGCCGGTAAAAGCCGTTTACGATATAGCCCCAGTCGGTCCGCCTGATGGTGGGCATATTATCCGGCAGTCCGGGACGACAATGGGCCGTCATTTCAATGATTCGCGCCTCAGCAAAGCCTTTATGCAAGCTGTAAAGGGCCGACATCAACTCAAGACCGCTGCGCACCGTTACCGCAGAACGATCATCGCTCTCAATCACCGTCGCGCCCAAAACATATTCATTACCGGGCCGCGGAGCCAGGTAAAACGGATAACGCGGATGCAGCAAACGTACAGCATGCTTGAAGTTGACCTCAGGTGCCTGAACCCGGATGACCTCGCCTCTCACACTGCGTAAATCACTCAGATTCGCTTTGCCACCATTGCCGCGGCAATCAATCACTTCGTCAAACTGATCAGCACGGCAGCGCAGATATTGCTGGCACAGGCGATCAATTTCAGCCTGATTGAGTTCAGCAATATCGCCGGTCTGCTGCCAGTCACAGTGCGCCTGTAAAAGCTCACCGAGTTGACGATAGAGCTGACGATTATCCAGACAGGACTCCTGCTCGAACCACATGGCCTGACGGAAGTTATCAGCAAGCTCCGGTTCGCGCTCGCTCAAAGCATCACCTTCCAGCAAGCGAAAGTCCGAATCCTCAAGCATATGTGAAGCCCGGCGCTGATAACGCGCCATTTCCGACTCATCACCGGCATGTGCGACCACCAGCGTGCCATGATCACGGTAAAACACCGGCTCTGGTAACTGCCTCAGCCACTGCGGCCACAACGCATAGGAGCGCAGCCCCACCGTTTTCACCATCGGCTCGGCACTGATAGCTTCGGTCGCGGCTGCCACCATAGACGCCGCCACGAAACCGGCACTGTCGGTGCCCTGTTTGTCATCTCTGGACAAAATAGACACATGATGACCGTCCTCCAGCAAACGCCAGGCTGTCAGACGACCAATCAGGCCACTGCCGATTATCAGATAACGACTCATGTATGTGATCTTGTCATTAAGCTTAGTTGCCCCTTACCCCGGCTCTCTACCACTGGGGGAGAAAACAAGAAAATGCACCTTCCCCCCGATGCGGGGGAAGGCTGGAATGGGGTCAAAGGACAAATCCAATTCTCAAGATTTCACTTCGTGATAAATCTTGCTGCCCGCCTCTTTGAACTCCTGAGACTTCTCAGCGAAGGCTTCTTTAACATCATGAGAAATCTTCATCGAGCAGAACTTCGGCCCACACATAGAGCAGAAATGTGCCACTTTGGCTTTAGGCTGTGGCAGCGTTTCATCGTGATACTGGCGCGCGGTATCCGGATCGAAACCGATATTGAACTGATCTTCCCAACGGAACTCGAAACGCGCCTTGGAAATCGCATCATCACGGATCTGTGCCCCCGGATGACCTTTACCCAGATCGGCCGCGTGGGCAGCAATCTTGTAGGTAATAATGCCGGTTTTCACGTCATCTTTGTTGGGCAGGCCCAGATGCTCTTTCGGTGTCACGTAGCAGAGCATGGCAGTGCCGTACCAGCCAATCATCGCCGCACCGATACCGGAAGTAATATGGTCATAACCCGGTGCAATATCGGTGACCAGCGGGCCTAATGTATAGAACGGTGCTTCATCACACAATTCCAGCTGCAAGTCCATGTTTTCCTTGATCTTGTGCATCGGCACGTGACCCGGGCCTTCGATCATCACCTGAACATCGTGCTTCCAGGCAATCTTGGTCAGTTCGCCCAGGGTTTTCAGCTCGGCAAACTGGGCTTCATCGTTGGCATCCGCCTGTGAGCCCGGACGCAGACCATCACCCAGCGAGAACGAGATATCGTAAGCTTTCATGATTTCGCAGATATCTTCGAAGTGGGTATAGAGAAAGCTTTCTTCGTGATGCGCCAGACACCAGGCTGCCATGATAGAACCACCACGTGAGACGATACCGGTAGTACGGTTCACGGTCAGCGGGATATGTGCCAGACGCACACCGGCATGAATGGTGAAGTAATCCACGCCCTGCTCAGCCTGCTCAATCAGGGTGTCACGATAGACTTCCCAGTTCAGGTCTTCGGCAACGCCGTTCACTTTTTCCAGCGCCTGGTACAGCGGCACGGTACCCACCGGTACCGGTGAGTTACGGATGATCCATTCACGGGTCTGGTGAATATGTTTACCGGTAGACAGATCCATAATGGTGTCACCACCCCAACGGGTACTCCAGACCATTTTCTCGACTTCTTCCTCAATGGATGAAGTGGTGGCAGAGTTACCGATATTGGCGTTGATTTTCACCAGGAAGTTACGACCGATAATCATCGGCTCAGATTCAGGGTGATTAATGTTGGCAGGAATAATCGCACGACCTTCGGCGACTTCCTTACGCACATATTCGGCGGTGATGTAGTGCTCCATATCTTCCGGCAGCTCACCACGCTGAGCCAGTGCTTCGCGGCCCATACTCTCGCGAATAGCGATGTATTCCATTTCCGGGGTGATGATGCCTTTACGGGCATAGTGAATCTGGGTGACATTCTGGCCCGGTTTTGACTTAAGCGGCAGACGGCGATGTTCGAACAGCGGGATATCAAAATCCTGGGCATCCTGCTCACGGGTGTAATGTGAACTGAAAGCATCAAGCTGCTCGCAATCTGCCCGCTCTTCAATCCATTTCTGGCGGATCAAAGGCAGACCGGCTTCGATATCGATTTTGGAATTTGGATCGGTGTACAGCCCTGAAGTGTCATAGACCACAACGGGTTCATTGGGAGTTCCCGGTAGGCTTGGGTCAGCGTTGGGCGTATCAGTCAGGTTGATACGACGAAACGGCACCAGCAGATCATCACGACTGCCCTGCAGATAAAATTTCTCGCTGCCCGGCAATGGCTCAGTGGTAATACCGGTGCGATCTTTGAGGTTGATTACTTTGTTTGTAGCTTGAGTGGACACGTCACTTCCCCCTGTTTGAAAACCGAAGTCGGGGAAGATGAGAGCGTTGCGCGAATGCGAACAAGGAATGGATACAGATTACAGCTACACTGAGGCTGTTGCAGGTATCCTGCTTGTTTCCTACGGAAGTCTTAACTTCTTCAGGTTCAACGGGTTTCATCTCAGCCTTCACGGAAAATTCCGCTCGGGCACCCCGACAAGTGACCCGCATGGTAAATCAAAAAGCGTTTTTTACACAAGCCTCATCTGGCACAATAAAGAGAGTTACTCCCACCCAGAATCAGGTTTTACCGGGCTCATGGCAGACAAGCAAAAAGACCAGAAAGACGACGATATCGCGCTGTTTCGTGAGCAAATGCGAGACGCTACCCCGATTCGTCGCCAGGATCTGCCGCCTGCTCCCCCCAAACCCCAACCCAAAGCCCGCCATCACCGGATAGATGACGATGATCCAAATGGCCAGGCCTTCTCCGATATGTTTGCCCCGGACAGCGTCGGCAACGAGGAATACCTGGAATACCGCGGCCCAGGCATACAGCACCGCCTGTTTTCAAAGTTACGCAGTGGCCGGGTGCACCTGGAAGCCGAACTGGATCTGCACGGTATGACGCTGGCCAAAGCTGAACCTGCTCTGTCACAATTTCTGGAAGTCTGCCAGCAGCAACAAATCCGCTGCGTCAGGATAATTCACGGCAAAGGCTGGGGCTCGAAAGACAACAAGCCGGTTTTGAAAAGCAAACTGAACTTCTGGCTGCGGCAAAGCGATATCGTGCTGGCATTCTGCAGTGCCACGGTGGAAGATGGCGGAACTGGGGCGCTGTATGTTTTACTGAGGCGACTGCATAGCGAGTAACGTAGACCTTGCCGCATATTAGATGGAATTGATATGGATGAAAGTTGGATGGAATCACAAGCACTCCCTGATTACACCCCAGCGATAACGGCACAATTTCGTGTCATCGGCCCGATTTATTTCCACCCCAAATTTATAAAATGTCTCTTTTTATATATTTCAGTTAGATAAAAGAGTTATAACGTCTCTATCTGAAAAATTAAAAGGCCGCCCGCTAATAATTATTATGAGGCCAGCGGCCTCATTAACAAACTGTTATGTCTAAAAACACATGATGAATATTAGCTTAGCAACAACATTTATCGTGGTGATTTTTATCGCCATGATGCTATTTATTGAAGAGGTTTCGGTTTCAAGTTTTTTCGGCTGGCTCGGGTTTTCTATCGCAGTAGGCTCTATGGGATATTTCATGGTGTTCGCACCTTATGGCTTAAGAACTCACACAACGGTATTTGGCCACCGGCATAAGTATCGGCATCCAGTACCTGAAATCCCGCTTAAAGTTGTAAGGGGGATTTTAGTTCCTGTCTTGCTATGTTTGTCCCTTAGCTTCGGGTTCTACGTATATGCCATATAAAACACATAACAAGTTGCTCAAGTACACTCCGGCCGCAAAATCGCGGCCTCCGCGGGACAACCTACACTGCGTTTCGGTTGCCCCTTAGCAAGGCGTTAGAGAAGAAGGAAATTACTGCTAAATGTTGTCATTTCAGCTCAAACGAGAAATTGAAGTCATTTTGACTGCTTACGACGAAGCGGCGGAATTTCGTGACGGTATACGCATAATTAACGAATCGTTTCCTGGCTTGTCAGATCTTTTGGCCAAAATAGGTGAGAGCGGGGGTAAAGGAGCGGATGCAGGTAATAAAATGCGTACGCATCTTGCTCAACTTCGCAATAAAGTTCAGCCCATCAGTCCACGATCTTTCTTTTCGTCAATGGAAGAGTTTCAAAGACAATTACAAAAATCGACCGAGTTGAAAATTGATGATTTAGGTCTCATAGACCAAATATCATCGAGAATTGAAACTTTTTCCGATCATTATGAAGAATATATAAAAACCTATACTGCCCAATCTGCTGGACCTCTGATTGTTGAAGCAAGGTCGTTGTCTGAGATGTTGGATGGATTTCAACTCGCATTGAGACTCGCCCACCGAAACCTAGATGATCAAGAGCAAGCCTCTGTGAGTGAAAGAGAGTTGACGATCTACCTTCCAGAGATGATGCCTCTGGATGATTTTGCGCAGAGACTTTTAGCTATTCATCGCCTCTATGAGGTCATTGCCCAAATCATTGGTGTAGACGTTAGCGAGGCACCCCTCCGGCTGCAGAAGGCTGAGTCGGGAAGCTTGTGGTCAAAAGTTTTTGGTGACTCACGTGTAATTGGTCTCATCGTAGACTTTCTGAGATCTTCAGTGACGTATCTATATCGCAGCTACACCAAGGAAGGGCGTATTTCAGCAATACCCCAGAAGCTTGATTCCCTCGACAAAGTCATGAATTTTTCAGAGCGACTGAGAGCCGAAGGGATCGATACCTCCGAGATCAATGAGCTTCTGAGAACATCTGCAGTGGGCATCGCAAAGGATATCAACTCTTTATTAGGCGACCAGCGGGAGATAACAATCAACGGTGAAACTCAGTCTCTCGCCAATGAGGTTCAGAATAGCTTGGAATACAGTGGTCGTAGACTGAACCTAGAATATGATTTGCCTGATGATAAACCGCAGTATGACGATCCGGAAGACTGAGAGCAATGGTTCACCAACTCTAACCAGTTGTTGCTGGTTGTTTCGGGCCGGGAGGCTCTCCACCAGATGCCCTTTTCGCTGCGCTACAAGGGCATCGTTGAACAAAAGCATTATGTTTAGGAAAGCCAATGTGTAATGCAAAGAATCATCACCCAAATTGTAATGGTGGTTTCGGTGGATATGGCGGCATAAGATTTCGTTACACTGCCCAAGATGATTTATTCACCTCTCACCCGAGAGGTATACCTGCTCTCAGAATCAGTAATAATAGTTACAACACGCCAAACTCTCGTTGTCCAGTTTGTAGAGAACCGGTTTTCTATTATCAAAATGAGTTTGGAAGTAAAGTTTTTTTCGATGAATTAGGCCCTCCATGGTCAAAGCATTGGTGTACTTCAAGTGGTCTATTTCTTCCCCAACAAGTCGTTGGTTCTACACCTAAAAAATCAACATCCACTAGCGAAGGTTGGTTTCCTGTTCCTTTACTAGAAGCCGGTAAAATATCTAATAATGCATATGCAGGTCTTTTGAAGGTAAAAAAATTACCTTATTTGTTGCCCAAGAGGAAGTAGAGCTGAAAGCAAATCTCCAAGCTTTTTCTGAAGAATCTCTCTGCTATATGAAGTACATTGACAACGATACTTATTACATATCACTAGTTTCTGATGATCTAAAAATATTAAACTCAAAAGCATATTTAGACTCAGACAAAGTGAAATGAAAAAACATAACAATAAGGTCAAACTCACTCCATCCCCAAAATGCGCGGCTTCCGTTGGGACACCCGTACCTCGCGCCCCTTACCTAGATCGTTAGGCAGCATATGAATGAACCAAAAAATCTAATCATTGGCGACTCTACAGTGGACTTTTGGGTTTGGGTTAACCCGTCTAGTTGGCACGTTCAGCACCAATTATCTGTAGGCTCTTTTGTCTCGGCTGGTAGCATCGGCCGGGGAGACAGCAATCTACCTTTCATTCCAAATCCAAAATTCACTGGTGATGTTTCACCATTTTCAGTCGGTGTCACACACCATTATTCTGCCGAATATAATTTCGAGATAAACCGAGAACATTACTTCCCTGACTACCCAAGCAGGCTAAATGCAATTTATTTATTAAGGTCAGAGTCTGAAGCGCAGAAGTACAAAGAAAGGCATATGGGGCATGTTGGTAACCGTGTACTCAAAAAAGTTTTTACTGTGGGTCAGTATGCATACTCAATCCATGACTCAAGCTGGGTTGATTTTCTTCGCCTCAACCATAGCTGTGATAAAGACACGATTCATAATGTTACTCAGGCATACTGGCGAGGAGTAAACGCTGCAAACTGTGAGTTAAAATCCATGGGACAACCATGGTCAGAATCGCCAATATCGGAGATTCTATTTTTAGGGCGAGTAGATTTCTATGACCGCACATTACCTAAATAAGCTACTGCCTAACAAGGCGATCAAGTTCACTCCGCCACTTCGTGGGCTGCGCGGGACTCCAAAAGCTTCGCTTTTTGACCCCTTACCTTGGCGTTATATGAGGACGCTCTGAAATTGGCTATTCGAGAAATCTTTGAAATTGGCGGAGCAGTACTGCTCTCATTAGGTGGCGCGGGAGCAATTATTTTTGGCTTGTCTTCATGGCTAGGGAAGGTATGGGCTGCGAGGATTCTGGCAGAGGAAAAGGCGAAGTACGGCCAAGATCTGGAGGCATTTAAAAGCGCTCTTTCCAATGAGGCAGAAAGGCATCGCGTCAGGTTGAAGAAGTCAGAATTTATCTTTGAAAAAGAATTTGAAGCGGCATCCAAACTCGTTTACCTCGTCAGAGATATTAATCCTCAAATGACCCATCCCGAGATGGATTGGTTCGATGCGTGTGACGACATCGCGTTGTCATTTTCTAAAATTGAAAGTCAATTACACGATTTTATGAAAAGCCACGGTGCTGTTTTGCCAGATGGTGTAAAGCATCTACTTTCCCTTTGCCACGGCATTTCCGCTGAGAATAAATTTGAAGTTGATAGCAAAGGGCCTACCACAAAAGCAAATAATGCAGCAGAGGTTCTTTTTGGTCACTTAAAACAGGCAGAGTTTGAGTTCCTTGGGATGGTTCATGGCCAAGTCAGCACATAACAAGGCGCAGCAGTCGCCCGGCAAAAGACCGCCGGGCTGGGACGGCCTACCCTACGCTTCACTCCAGGCAAGCAGCTCCTGTGCGCGGCGTTAGCCTCATGAGGGTTCTACATGATTATTGAGTGCAATTATTGCAAGGCAAATGTAGATGCAAAAGTTATCGCAGAGCTCGTAGGTTGGGCTGAGGTACGAAGCCCAACATTCTGACTTTCAGGCTTCAAAAGGATAATTTGAGATTATGAAATATATTCTATTTGCAGTCTTGGCTCTGTCAGCGCCGTTTATTGCCGCAGAAGTAGTCAGGTACAACTCTACTTTCAAGGGGATTCAAGTTGGCGTTTCTACCTTACCTGATTTAATAGAAAGACACGGAGCACCCTTACACAAGACTGTGAATAGCAACAATGTTAAATACTCGTTCGACCGGTTTCAGGTCACTATTCAAGATAAAACTGGCCGATTTAACACGATTATTATTTTTGATCCAGAATACAGAGACGCAAATGGAATCCGTGTCGGACACTCAAGGATGGATGTGGAATCAGCTTTGGATGCTAAATCTGAACATGAATACATGATCGATAAAAACAATGGCATCGTCTATTGGTTTGACTTCAACAAAGTTAATCGAATTGTACTGGCCTTCGAAATGCGCAGATTATCTAGGGTCAGAAAATATTTGGGGTCAGAGTAAAAACTGGCTGGGCAGCCTACGAACGCTCAAACCTGAACCTCAAGAAGTCAAAACACTGTCCCACGGTAATAGAAAGACCCAATAACGACGGACTGATATATGAAATTCCTGACTTTTCTGCTGACCTTCATGTTGCCACTCGATGTGTTTGCCACTAACCACACCGAATTAAATGCATTAGAGCAATTACAATGGCAGAACAGAGTCATTCTGGTTTTCTCTGATCGGGTCGAACATTACCAGCAGATTTTCAACAACGCCGAGTCACAGGTCAAAGATAGAGATATTGCCTGGTTCATTATTGATGGCAAACAGCTAACAAGTAATTACATGGGTCAGATTTCAGACAGTTTTCTCCCCCAGCTTCATCACCAATTCACTTCATCCAATGAAGAAGTCCTCTTGATAGGCAAGGATGGTGGCGTAAAGCAGCGAGGCAAAGCTCTGCCCATCAATGAGATATTTGATGAGATTGATGAAATGCCTATGCGAATCAGGGAAATGCAGGAAACAGCTGATCATAATTGAGCGTTCAACTTCCCCGGCTCAGCCCTGGCCTGCAGGAACACCGCGCCTTTCAAAGAGTCTTGTTTATTGAACTGAATAAGTTTGAGAGGAGGCAATATGAATATTCGACTCATAATGCTGATGACAGCGTTTTTCTCAGCCAGCGCAGTTGCCAGCGATACCATCACCGTTAACATGACCAATCTGCAATCGGGAGAACCCGCGGGTACCGTCACCATCAGCCAGCATGCTTATGGCACGGTGTTCACGCCAAACCTAAGCAATCTGACCAGTGGTAACCATGGCTTCCACGTTCACGAAATTGCCTCCTGCGGCCCCAAGAAAAAAGACGGAGAAGTCATTCCTGGCGGTGCTGCCGGCAGTCACTATGATCCGGCCAACGCCAAGCGCCATGCTGAGCCGTGGAGCTTTGATGGACACAAAGGTGATTTACCCGCACTGTTTGTCGATGAGAACGGCAATGCCACTCAACCAGTGCTATCACCCAGACTGAAGCTGGCAGAACTGGGTAACCGTTCCTTGATGATTCATCTGCACGGCGATAACTATTCGGACGATCCCAAACCGCTGGGTGGTGGCGGCCCTCGTCTCGCCTGTGGTGTTATTGAATAATCAAAAAGGTTCGAGGGATAAATCGGGATCCCTCATCAGTGATGTCATTCGAAAGCAGCGTTGGTTAGCAACGCTGCTTTTTTTTGCATAGCACACTGTGCAACTCAACAAGGCAAAGGTCAGTGCTATTGTCTGAAAGTTGGTTCCTGCCCTGCTTGTGCTAAATTAATCATCAACAGCCGGGCATGGGACAGCTTTTCAGGATGAAGTCACAATTACCGCATTTGAGGGCATTACTGCTGAGAGTCGTCAGGCTAATGGCGCAGCCTGAGCGCAGTAGTGAACGGCAGTTGTTTGGCTTTGGCCAGTTTGTGCTTTTACTGTGTCTGACGCCGTTTATTCTAAGCATGACGCTGTTTACCTTTGGCGATAAAGACAGTCCGCCTTCGCAGTACAGCACTGACACTGAGCGCTTTGTGGTGCTTGATTTTCCCACCACCATTAGCGTTCCGGGGCACAGTATCGGAATGGAGAGTATTGAACGTGCCAGTATCTGTAACGGGCCGCTCGGCAAAAGCGAGATGTTAAGAAAACCCTGCAGCGAATACAGGGAGCGCCTCAAACGCTACGAACAACACAAAGCAACAATTCTTGCCAAGCCGCCTGAGATGTCCACCCCACCCACAATGAAGGTGGTAGAAAAAGCGGCATTTTCTTTCAACGCTCTGGTTGAGCAGCTAACACAGTTGAGTTCGCTGCAGTTGATTAGCACGCCGCTATGGTTATTGGGTATGCTGCTGATATTTCCCTGCATCTGGCTTGGCATCAGAAAACGGCAATGGGGCTTATTGATCTTTGCTCTTGCTGTGCCGGGCTACAACTACCTGCTTGCCCTGCTCTCTCTGCTGGCACAGTCTCCCGTGCCACTCAACTGGCAATTGAATTCGCCTTTTTTCGCACAGCTTGCCTTTCTCTGGTTTGTTATTTACGGCCACACACGAACCCGATCTTTTGTACTGTTTATCGTGCTGCTCTTACTCAGCATCAGTTTGCCCGTCATTTTAAACAGCCAGTTTCTGCAATCGTTTAACTACCTCGCCGAGGACAGTTACAACCTGTTTAATGCTTTGTTACCTATTGTTATTTTTATGCTGGCGACCGTGCTTGGTCGCTTATTGGTTCTGGGTGCGGTAGAGAACTGGCGACAGATACAAAGATTGGGCCTGGTTCAGACACTGCGCTCGGCTTGTCATGCCTTTGTTTTATGGCTACCGATGCTGCTGATTGGCATCCCGGTGCTTTTTTTAACTGAAGTCGCTTTACCCAAGCTGGCAATCAACCAATTGCATGAGGACAAGGTCTTAGTTTTTGATAATGAACATGATTTATTGGATAACGTCTTACAATCCGTTGCGGTTAAAGCCGATGAGATGCAGTTTGCCTGGTATGTCGCGGTGGAGCGTGCCCGGATAGAGATCCGGGAAAAGCACGAGCAGGTCGATCAGGCCCGGCTGGAAAATGTGGTCAGTGATGTCTTTGCTGAAGTTGTCCCACCCGACCTGAAATTCAGTGAACCCGACTCCACTGCACCGCTTGTTGGCTGGCTGGTGAATCTCGCCGCCAAAGAAAGCCAGAAATCAGCACAGAAAACCTATCAGCGTTATCGCTCGGAAGTGGAGTCAAATCTGCGCAGTCTGGTTCGAGATCTGTCACAAACTTTTAAACAGCAGGTCTTGAATCCGGCGACCGATAAATCGCTGGCTGCAGCTGACTCGCTTTACCAACGGGGCCAGTCACGAATTCAGGAAAGTAGTCGACAGGCGCAGGCCTCACTCTGGTGGATTTTGAACACCACCAGGGCGATACATCAAATCACGATTATGTTGTTCATACTGGTCTGTATCAAGAGTTATCTCTATGTATTTGCTCGGGTGACGTTTCATCGGCACAGCGGCGCGTTGGTCACGCTGGGACCCTCAGATGATCCAGGTGAAACGCCAGAGGCGGCCATTCATTCTACCGGCCAGCAATATCTGATTAGCGCCGACCAGGCTGAGACGCTGTATATTTCGCGCCGATTCCAGTGCCGAGGCAAACCACCCCGCTATGCCCTGCCACAGCCCTTTGCCAGCCTGTTTTCACGCATATTCAGCAGAAACCTGTCGATGAATAAGGTCGTCATGCGGGATGATGATCTGCCTGTCAGCCTCACAGCCACGCAGGGACTGGAGTTTTTTGAATGGCAACTCAAGCCCGGCGAATCTGTGATTTTTCACTATGCTAACTTTGTCGGCTTCTCTGATGACATCAAGCTGAACACTTTGGTCAGCCCGCGGATCTCATCATTGCTGTTAGGTGGGATTGTGTTCTCACAGGCGACCGGTCCCGGCAAATTAATTCTGATGGCCAAGGGCCGAGCCGAAATCTCTCAGGGCAATGATGGCAGCTTGCCGCCTGAACGCCTGATTGCCATGCAGACCCAGGCAGCCTTTCATGTCGAAAGTGAACTGGATCTGGTCAATATTTACATCAGCAGTGCTTATGTCAGCCCCGCCCGGGGACAAGCCATTGTCGATGTTGATACGCAACGTGGAGCCCGCTCCGGCGTCAGTACTTTTCTCAGACAGTTTATTCTGCCCTTTTAACAGTTTCCCTGTTCAACGCAGTGGTAGCATAAGCTGAGTTGCCGCCCTGTTGTGAACGATGCATAAGCAGGGAGTTACTTTTTAGGATAACGTCGCCACAATGCCAGGAGCCTGCATGTTCAGTGTGTTAATTGTTTGCACCGCCTTTATCACGATTGCCACCTTTCTACCCTACTGGCGGCATCCGCACTGGCTAATTAGGGGACTGGATTATCCTCGCTTGCAGATTGCCTGCCTGGCAATGGTGCTATTGCTCACCCAGTTACTATTCGGCGATCTGCAGACCGTCTCAGCCTGGGCGCTTATCGCGCTGACCAGTTTCTGCATAGCCTGGCAGTTGTGGTGGGTATTGCCCTACACCCGGCTATGGCCCAAAGAAACAATAAGCACCATACATCGTGCGCCTGAGCGGCAAATCAGCATCCTGACTGCCAACGTGCTGACACCGAACCGGCAGGCCGAAAAACTACTCGACCTGGTTGAACAAAACCAGCCAGATATTCTGGTCACGCTTGAGTCTGATGAGTGGTGGGAAGACAGGCTCAACAAGCTGGAGCCGACGATGCCTTACAGCATCAAATGCCCGCTGGATAATTTGTACGGCATGCATGTGTTTTCACGTCTGCCCTTGTCGGAAACAGAGATAGAATTTCTGGTTGAAGACAGCGTGCCCTCAATGCATGCCCTGGTGACACTGCGATCAGGTGATGAAGTACGTGTGCATTTTATTCACCCGGCACCGCCCAGCCCGACTGAAAATACAGAGTCATCCGAGCGTGATGCCGAGCTTATTGTAGTTGGACGCAGTGTGGCGGACAGTGAACAGGCGGTGATTGTAACCGGCGATTTGAATGATGTTGCCTGGTCTGTAACGACGCGCTTGTTTCGTAAACTCAGTGGCTTGCTTGACCCACGTATTGGCCGTGGCATGTTCAATACCTTCCATGTGAGCTTTCCTTTCCTGCGCTGGCCGCTGGATCATCTTTTCCACAGCGATCATTTCACCGTGACCGATATTCGACGCCTGCCATCTATCGGCTCGGATCACTTTCCGCTATTCACCTGCCTTACTCTGAACGAACAAAAAAGGCATCAACAATCCGGCATTGATACGGACCAGGAAGATGAAGCCTGGGCCTCAGAAAAAGCGGCCGCTGAAAACGTCAACAAACATGATGTGCCGCAACCCGGTGAGTAAGCAGCTCTGGCGTTCAGAATGCAATAACTTGTGCCGGCTCAGACCCTGTGAACACATCTTCAATCAGATTCTCGACCGACGCGGCGTTGAGAGTGAGCTGTTCATAGAGCCAGTAATAAAGGCCACCCTCAAACACCTTGTAGCGCCACTCGTAGTGACACTGAATCCAGCCTTGACTGAGGTTCGCAATATGACTGGGTGGTAGCATGGAATCCGGCTGGGGAAAATGCACAACATCCTGACTGTTCAGGTCAAAACCGAAACGATCGATAATGAATTTATTATCATCGGTGGACTCATAGCGAAGGCGGTTTTTCATGATGTTATCGCCGTGCTGGTCAATGACCACTTTGTGATCAAAAAGATACTGTGCATCGGGCGATATCACCGGGTATCTCGTTGGCATTGCAGCTCTGGCGCTGACATCTTCAGCGGAACGCTGGCCCTTATCCCACTGTTTGAGTACGACCTGAACAACTAGCATAGTTAATACGTTGGAGATGCGTTTATCAGGATGCGGCTTCTGTGATTTCGGGTTTTTGCTTTGACTGCAGGCTGCGCGGCCAGGCGGTGACCATAGCTTTGAGCAATGTGGCAAGCGGAATGGCAAAGAAAATGCCCCAGAAGCCCCAGATACCACCAAAGAACAACACTGCCAGGATAATCGATACCGGGTGCAGATTGACCGCCTCGGAGAACAACACCGGCACCAGCACATTGCCGTCCAAAGCCTGGATGACGCCATAAGCCACCACGACATAGGCAAACTGTTCGGTCAGACCGAAGTGGAAGCCCGCTACCGCTGCTACTGGCAAGGTGGCGACGGCAGCACCGATGAATGGCACCAGTACCGAAAAACCCACCAGTACCGCCAGCAAGGCGGAGTAAGGCAGGCCAAAGAAAGAAAAGGTAATGAATGTGACGCAACCGACGATGATAATTTCTACCACCTTGCCGCGAACATAATTGGCAATCTGGTCATCCATTTCATTCCAGATGCGGCTCATCAGACCGCGTTTTTCGGGCATCATGGACAGCATAAAGCCAACCAGCTTCTCGCGGTCTTTAAGCATGAAAAAGATCAGGATGGGCACCAGTACCAGGTAAACAATCAGGCCGATGACATTGCCCAGCGACGCAATCGACAAAGACAGAGCTCGTTGCCCGTAAAGATTGAACTCGCGGGTTATCGCCGATATCCAGTTATCCAGTTGATCGGGGGTGATGAAGTTAGGATAGCGCGCCTGCAGATCATCCAGCCATTGCTGACCGCTGGACAGCATTTTGGGGATTTCCTGCACCAGATTAATCATCTGGTTCCACAGCAGCGGCATCAATAGAAACGCCAGCGCCAGCATGGCACTGATAAAACCCAGAAAAACCACCGTTATGGCTATCTTTTCCGGCACATGCCGCCGGGTCAGTAAGTTGATAACGCCCTGTAATAAAAAAGCCAGCACCAGCGCGGTGAAAAACGGGGCCAGCATACTGCCGAGCCAGATAACGGCAGCCAGACCGAGAACCAGGACAATCAGCAGTATGACTGCCTCTTCATCGGAAAAATAACGTTCTGCCCAATTACCTAATATTGCCCGCAGGGTCAAAGGTCTATTCCTTTATCGCTCATTAACATACCAACAGCCTATTCTGTCACACTCTGCTCAGGCAAGTGTAATTCAAAGATACTTCTGAAACATCCTGCTGCTGTGAAAATGCCAGACATAAAAAAACCGGCTGCCAGGCAGCCGGTTTTTTGAGGGGGTCGATGAGGTTACATGGCCTCTGCAGCCTCAATGGCCTCGTCCACTACTCGGCCCAGACCACCTTTAACGTCCTGAGATTTAATCGCGTCCAGGTTGGTGGGTTCACCGACGATAACGACACCCCCCATACCAGCACCGATGTGTGGATCGCACTGGTAGATATATATGCCCTCTTTATCGAAGGTGCGGTTGATGTTTTCGCTCATTGCCGAGGTAAATGCCTCGGTGCCTTCCGGGATCAGGCCTTCCATCATGTTGACGTTATGGGTAGCCATGTTGTCCCAATAGACAGTATCCCCGGGGGCAATTTTGATCACGACGGGGTCAAATGCCAGAGCTCGGGCAGTCACAGTGTGATCAGCCGCAATTGCTGAGCCTGCCGCCAGCAGACCGCTGAGCAGTAAGGCAGTGAAAATCGATTTAATGGTTTTCATGTAACCTCCTTTTCAGATGTTCACTGCGTCAGACAGGAAATTGTCCCGGTAGTTCAGCAGGCAATTTAATCTGACCTTCCCTCAAGTGCTTGCTCGCATGCATGGACAAAAATCATTACATGTTGACATTGGACTCAAGCTGCTCACTAAACTCCTCGACCCGGTTACGCCCAGCCTGCTTAGCGATATAAAGCGCTTGGTCGGCCTGACGTAACAAATCATCAGCATCAGTATGAGGCAACTGCAATGTCGTCACACCCACCGATATTGTCAGCCGAGACAGCGCTTTGCCCCGATAATGAATATCCTGCTGCTCAATGGCTGCTCTGAGTGTCTCGGCTTTGTCTTTTGCGGCCTCTGCGTCGGCGCCGCGCAGCAGGACAACGAACTCCTCGCCCCCCAGGCGGCATGGCACATCACTTTCACGAAAGTGATGCTGCAGCGTCTCGGCCACCGCCTGCAAAGCAACGTCACCGGCTTCATGACCATATTCATCGTTGAAGCGTTTGAAATGATCAATATCACAGATCAGCAGCGATAAATCGCTGCCTTCACGCCAAGCCAGCAGGATATCGCGGGTAAGCGTGTCATCAAAAAAGCGGCGGTTGCGTAATCCGGTCAGCGAGTCTTCAAATGAATAGCGCTGCAGATCCTCCCGCAGCTTGATATTACCCATAGTGACACTGAGACGTTCCGCTGTTCGCTGCACAAAGTCTTCCAGCCAACCAGCGGGCAGTACCGGATCCGGACCATCAATCGACAGTGAAGCCACAACGGTGCTTCCGCCTTCCAGTTCCTGCAGACGGATTTGTCCGGCTGGCAAGGCATTGGCAGCCTCTCCCGCCACACTAATGCTGATGCTGGCCGGGGTGAACACCTCTGCCAGGCGGTTTTGCATCAGTTCGGTAGCTTCAGCAACTGTCTGGCAGGATTGTAAGGCGACATTGAAGTTTTCCAGTTCTGTATTAAAGCGGTTCTGGCGCTCCAGTTCCTTGCGTCTTTGCTGCTCAACTACGGTGAATTCCTGCAACCGCGCGGTACGTTCACTCACCCTTTGCTCCAGGCTCAGGTTCAGCTCGGCCAGGGCTTTATTGGTCAAAACATAGCTGCGGATGGATATCACCACCAGCACCAGCGCGAAAACCAGGCCGCCGATAGCAATGGGAAAGTCCACCCAGGGAAGAAAACTGTGCGCCACCAGCATATCAATGAGTAATAAGACCGCATAAACCGCAAAGGCTGCTAGCACCAATTTCTGTGAGCCTGCCAGCTGCTTCAACGCAGTGACAGTCACCCACATCATTAAGACCAGCGATACAATGAACAAAACGTCGAATATCGGGAAAAAGATCGCCAGATTAACCAGCCCACTCAGTGACAAGGCCACAGCCGCAAACAGGTAGGTCAGATGACACTGCGCCACCCGCTTGAGTAAGCTGCTTCGTGTCACATGATTAACCCACTGATAGAGCAGCATGGCCATGAATATCGGCATAGAGAAGTAACTGACTGCAGCGAGATAAGTCTTGAGCAGTGGCGAGTTTATAACGAGCTGCATGGCCAGGTTTTCACCAATCAGCGTGCCTGCTGTTGCCAGTGAAAACAGCCCCAGGTAGAAAAACTCTTTGCGGGTGCCGCGAAACAGGGCAAACACCAGGGTGACAAAGGCCACCAGTAAAGAAAATGCCGCCACTATCAGTTCATGCAAGCCACTGCTCAATACATGCAACAGCATATCGGAGCGATCCATCACCTTCGCCTCGCCCCAGAGGCCGATGTCGGTATAGTCGGAATACACACGAAGCTGAAGTTGCTTGCCGGCAAACGCCTCAGGCAACGGGATGGCATGCCACGGCCAGCCCTGGAAACGCCCCTTATCCGGGTCACCGAAACGGTAAATCAGTTGGTCATCCAGATAGGCTTCAACATTGAGATTGATACTGGTGATAAATATCACCGGTTCAGGGAACTGTGCCTCAGGCAGTGTGGCTCGAAACCAGGCATATTGCTGCTCATCACGACCGGAAGGGTTGGCAGGATACGCGATAGCCTGCCAGTCGCGCGCTGAGGAGAAGTCGGGCTTGCCATTGGCACGCGGCAAATCCCCCCAGTGATACTGCCACTGCAGCTCGGCAAGATCGACGGCAGGCGCTGCTGAGGCTTTGCTGTTGAACCCGATGATTAGCAGGATCAACAGACAAAACAATGCGCCCCGCAGTAACCGGCTGCGAAGCGCAAACATGATCAGCCGACCCAGCGTCTGGCGTTCTGGAACAGCCGCGCCCACGGCCCCTCTTTACCCCAGTTATCCGGATGCCATGAATGCTGAACGGCACGGGTGACCCGTTCCGGATGCGGCATCATGATTGTCACCCGACCATCGTCTGTGGTCAGTGCCGTGAGGCCATTGGCTGAACCGTTAGGATTGAAGGGATAGGTTTCTGTTGCTTTACCGTAATGATCAACATAGCGCATCGCAGCCAGCGCTTCTGATTCGGAACCGGTCTCGGTAAAGTCTGCCCGGCCTTCGCCATGGGCCACTGCAATAGGCATGATGGAGCCTGCCATGCCCTGCAGCAGAATCGAAGGCGATTCCAACACTTCAACCAGCGAGAAACGCGCCTCAAACTGCTCAGACAGGTTGCGGGAGAACTGTGGCCAGTGATCACTGCCGGGAATCAGTTCTTTGAGCTGGGACAGCATCTGACAGCCGTTACACACCCCCAAAGCAAAAGTATCCTGACGCTGGAAGAAGTCGGCAAACTGCTGACGGGCACGATCGTTATGCAAAATGGTACTGGCCCAGCCACGACCGGCACCCAGCACGTCACCGTAGGAGAAACCACCACAGGCAACCAGACCGACAAAGTCAGCCAGTTTGACGCGACCTTCCAGAACATCGCTCATATGCACATCGACGGCGCAGAAACCGGCATGATCAAATGAGGCTGCCATTTCCACCTGACCATTGACGCCCTGCTCTCGCAGGATAGCCACTTTGGGCCGCTGGCCACTGACAATCAGCGGGGCCGCTATGTTTTCAGCCGCATCGAAGCTGAGCTTGGCAAACATGCCCGGATCGTTTTCATCCAGAATGCTGTCAAATTCCTGCTTAGCACATTCCGGGTTATCGCGCAGTGCCTGCATCTGGTAACTGGTTTCTGCCCAGAAACGCTGCAAGGTCACACGAGACTGGTCAATGACTTTATCGCCATCTACTGTCACCCGGATTTGCTGGGCTTCATTGACCTTGCCGATGACAAATGACATCTGTGCCAGACCGGCGTCGGACAACAATTGCATCACAGCGTCGAGGTCATCATGACGTACTTGGATCACCGCGCCCAGCTCTTCATTGAACAGCAAAGGCAGCGCCTCACCCAGACCGTTGAGTTCAATGTCTAGACCACAACGGCCGGCAAAGGCCATTTCCGCCAGCGTCACCATCAGACCGCCGTCACCACGGTCGTGGTAGGCCAGCAGTTTGTGTTGCTGTTTCAGTTGCTGGATGGCATCGAAGAAATGCCGCAGGTCAGCCGCATCATCCAGATCAGCACCATCAGTGCCGACTTGTTTAAATACCTGGGCCAGCGCCGAGGCACCAAGGCGGTTGTTGCCACGGCCCAAATCGATATAAATCAGGTCGGTATCGCCCAGGTCGGTACGCAGTTGCGGTGTGACCGTATTGGCGGCATCGCTGACCGGTGCAAAGGCGGTGATCACAAGTGACAGCGGTGAGGTGACGGTTTTGGTCTCGCCATTGTCATCCCACACGGTTTTCATCGACAGCGAGTCTTTGCCCACAGGAATGGCAATATCCAGGTCCGGGCACAGTTCCATGCCCACCGCTTTGACGGTGTCATAAAGCAAGGCATCTTCACCGGGGTGATTACAGGCAGCCATCCAGTTGGCAGACAGTTTGATATCGCCCAGTTTTTCGATGCTCGCAGCAGCAATATTAGTGATAGCCTCACCCACTGCAATGCGGCCGGACGCCGGGGCATTAATCACGGCCAATGGCGTTCTTTCGCCCATGGCCATGGCTTCACCCTGCAAATCATGATGATCGGCCAGGGTTACCGCGCAGTCCGCCACTGGCACCTGCCAGGGACCAACCATCTGGTCACGGGCAACCAAACCGGTAATGCTGCGATCGCCGATGGTAATCAGGAAGTTTTTGCTGGCCACTGTGGGCAGCTTCAGTACGCGTTCCAGCGCATGTTCGGCAGAAATGCCGCTGAAATCGAGTTCCGCATACTGCTTGTTGACGCGCTTAACATCGCGCAGCATCTTGGGTGGCTTGCCCAACAGCAGAGACATCGGCATATCGATGGGCAGGGTTTCATTATCCGCATCACCCAGCAGCAGGTGTTCGTCTTCAGTGGTTTCCCCCACGACCGCCCAGGGGCAGCGTTCGCGTTCACAGATCGCCTGAAACTCTTCCACCCGGTCGGGGTGCACGCCCAGCACATAGCGTTCCTGCGACTCATTACACCAGATTTCCATCGGTGACATGCTGGATTCATCGTTGGGGATAAGGCGCAGTTCAAAGCGTCCACCACGGCCGCTGTCATCTACCAGTTCCGGGAAGGCATTCGACAAACCACCGGCGCCAACATCATGAATAGCAATAATCGGGTTTTGATCATCCATCGCGACGCAACGGTCGATGACTTCCTGGCAGCGGCGTTCCATTTCCGGGTTACCACGCTGCACAGAGGCAAAGTCGAGCCCTTCATCACTGGTACCGGAGGCTACCGAGGAAGCAGCGCCCCCGCCCAGACCGATAAGCATGGCCGGACCACCCAGAACAATCAGTTGCATGCCCGGATCCATAATGCCTTTTTTGACATGCTGGGGACGGATAGAGCCCATGCCACCGGCAACCATGATCGGCTTGTGGTAACCCCGCACTTCAAAGCCCTGATCCGACTCCACCTGCATTTCATAGGTACGGAAATAACCACACAGGTTGGGACGGCCAAACTCATTATTAAAGGCAGCGCCGCCCAGCGGACCATCAAGCATGATGTCGCGTGCTGATGCCATGCGGGCAGGCCGGCCGTAAGGCGTTTCCCAGGGTTGTTCAAAACCGGGAATTTCCAGGTTGGAGACGGTAAAGCCGGTCAGCCCTGCTTTGGGTTTGGAGCCACGACCGGTCGCCCCCTCATCACGAATCTCACCACCGGAACCGGTGGCCGCCCCCGGGAACGGAGAAATCGCGGTCGGGTGGTTATGCGTTTCCACCTTCATGATGATGTGCTGGACTTCACCTTCATAGTGGTAATGACCGTCTGCCATTTCTACCTGGAAACGATGGCTGCGCGGCCCTTCGATAACGGATGAGTTATCGGAATAGGCGGTCACCACCCCCGCCGGGTTCTTGTCATGGGTGTTGCGGATCATATTGAACAAAGTATGCGGCTGCTTGTCGCCGTCGATGATCCAGTCGGCACGGAAGATTTTATGACGGCAATGCTCGGAGTTGGCCTGTGCGAACATCATTAGTTCAATGTCGTTGGGGTTGCGTTCCAGCAGGCTGAAATTGTCGAACAGGTAGTCAATTTCATCTTCCGCCAGTGCCAGTCCCATGTTCTGGTTGGCATTAACCAGCGCCTCACGACCACCGTTAAGAATATCCACGCTTACCAGCGGCCGGGAAGCGCCATGCACAAACAGCCGATCGGCATCATCAACTGTTTCAAACACCGATTCAATCATGCGGTCGTGCAGCTGCTGGGAGACCGCTTCTCTTTGTGCCGCGCTCAGCGCTTCGCTGCTTTTGACGAAAAAGGCGACACCACGCTCAATTCGCTGGATATCATCGGCACCGCTGTTTTCCGCAATATCGGTGGCCTTACTCGACCAGGGTGAGATTGTGCCCGGACGCGGCGTTACCAGGAAAAAGCTTTCATCGGCCTGCGGCTCGCTGTCAGCCACTTTGGCCTGCAACAGGGTTTCCACCAGTTCCTGCTCTTTCTCCGGTAGAATGCATTCACCTTCAATTTCAACAAAATAGCGATATTCAGTTCTAATCGCGGTGACGCTTGCGACCTCAGCCTGAATGGTGCTGAGTAATTTCTCCAGACGGAAAGCAGAAAAAGCCGGACGGCCGATCAGTTGCAGCATGCGGATCCCAAAATCATGATTATCGAAAGCGATAATGATACTTTATGTGGGGTTTAACGCCCAAATAAAATACTGCTTTATCAGGTAAAACATGACAGACACCAATCCCCGCCCCGGCCTGCTGCGACTGCTGATGGTCATGCTCTATGATGTGTTGTTATTGCTGTCGGCGCTGTTGCTGGCGACAGTCATCCCGGTGGTGCTTAACCAGGGGCAGGCAATCGAACCCGGCAACCCGATCTTTGTGCTCTATCTGCTGCTGGTCAGCCTGTTCTTTTATGGCTGGTTCTGGACGCATGGTGGCCAGACCCTGGGCATGCGCGCCTGGAAAGTGTATCTGGTGGGACAAAACCAGGTCGAAATCAGCTGGCAACAGGCAGCCATGCGCTTTGCCGTGGCGATTATTTCCTGGCTTTGTTTAGGGCTGGGTTTTTTCTGGCAATGGCTGAGCAAGGACAAACTGAGCTGGCATGATTTGCTGTCAGGCACACAACTGATTGTGCACAAGCCTGACGAGAAGTCATCGGCAAAGAAAAGCGGCTAAAAGCCAATACGCTCCAGCGACTGCAGTTTGTGACGACTGTCAAAACGAATCCGGAAAAGCCCGCGAACCCCGTCGGCATTCACAAAAGGCCGGATATGCGAAGCCGGAAAACTGA
This sequence comes from uncultured Methylophaga sp., assembly GCF_947259025.1. Lineage (GTDB taxonomy): Bacteria > Pseudomonadota > Gammaproteobacteria > Nitrosococcales > Methylophagaceae > Methylophaga. The sequence goes on along the minus strand of NZ_CAMYKO010000005.1, from coordinate 113,888 downwards.
TGCTCTGGCCATTTTCAGCACGGGTGACAACGGTACTGGCCTCGCCCTGATAATAACGAAGTGCCTCTTCCCGGCTCAGGTTCAGGCGAAATCGTAGTTCGGTCATATCAAGTCAAATAATCATCCAACACCCGGCGCAGCTGTGACAGCATCGCTGCAGCAGCAACGTCAGAATACGGTTCTGCCGTGCCCCGCCCCCAGACCGGATCCGGCCAGCAGGCATCAGTGCTGAAGCGGGCAATATGGTGAACATGCAGTTGTTCAACCTGGTTGCCCAATGCGGCCACATTCATCTTGTCAGCAGAGAACAGCTCCAGCATACGGCTGGCCGTGAAGCTGGACTCCTGTATCAGCTGCTGCTGTTCCGACTCACTCAGTTGATGGATCTCGCGCATTGACTCAAGTCTGGGAACCAGGATCAGCCAAGGATAGCGGCTGTCGTTCATCAGCAGCACCTCACACAAGGCATATTGGCCGACCCGGTGAGTGTCCTGTGCCAGTTTCGGATGCAACTCGAACATATCAGGCAGTCAGATACTTGGTCACAATCTCATACACATCGGCGGACAAGGTTTTTTCTGCCGCAATGTTTTCCAGCGCCTGTTTCATCATCGCCTGGCGCTGATCATCATAGCGACGCCATGAGTTCAAAGCGCCCAGCATGCGCGCTGCCACCTGCGGATTCAGTTTATCCAGTGCCAGAATCTGCTCAGCCAGGAAGCGGTAACCGGAACCATCTTTAGCATGGAAGTTGACCGGATTATTGCGGCAGAACATGCCGATCAGCGCCCGCACATTGTTGGGGTTTTTGATATTAAAGGCCTCGTGCTTCATCAGCCCTTTAACCCGGAACAGGGTATCAGGCAGTGTCGATGAGGCCTGCACCGCCAGCCATTTATCAACGACCTGTTTATCATGTTTCCATTGTTCGTAGAAAGCGCGCAGTGCATGATCGCGCTCGGGGCCGACCTGATTGGACATTAACTTCAGCCCGGCCAGCAATTCCGTCATATTGTCAGCCTGCTTCATCTGCCGTAAACAACGCTGGATCTGCATCGGATCGCCGCTAGCGACCAGATAGGAAAGACACAGGTTTTTAAGACTGCGTGCTGCCATATCAGCGGCATTAAAGTCATATTGTTTATCACTACCAAGACGCTGATAACTGCTATCAAACTGCGCTTTCAGCGCGGTCGCCAGACTGCGTTTAACGAACTCGCGGGCTTCATGAATCGCATCCACATCAGGCTTATCCATTTGCGCCGCCAGATAGTTTTCACTGGGCAGGGTCAGCATTTTGGCAACCAGTGCCGGATCCAGCTTGTCATCAGCCAGCACCTGTTCAAACTGACTAATCAGAAGTGGTGACAACGTCAGTTGGTTTTGCTGCTGAATATCATTGACCAGGCCCAGCAGAATATTGATGACCAGCTTTTGACCGGCATCCCAGCGATTGAAGCTGTCCTTGTCATTGGCCATCATAAAAGCAAGCTGATGATTGCTCAGCTCGTGCTTGAGTTTGACCGGTGCCGAGAATCCACGCAATACCGAGGGCAGTGGCTCGCTGGGCAAATTGATAAACTCAAAAGTCTGACTGGCTTCGGTCACTGACAATACGCGGGTCTCATCCGGGTATGGCTTGTTTTCACCGGCCAGTTGCAAGGGCAGACTTTCGCCATCTTTATCCAGAAGACCAATAGCAAAAGGAATATGCAGCGGCTGTTTATCGGGCTGTCCGGGTGTGGGTGGAGAGCTCTGGGTCACAGTCAGGCTCAAACTATGGGCAATCGGATCGTAGTCCGACTCAATGTTCAGTGACGGTGTCCCCGCCTGCTGATACCAGCGGCGGAACTGGCTCAAATCCAGTTGATTGGCATCTTCAATGGCTTTGACGAAATCGTCAGTCGTCACTGCCTGCCCATCATGACGGTCAAAATAGAGATCGGCGCCTTTACGGAAACCCGCTTCACCGGCCAGTGTTTTAAGCATGCGCACGACTTCTGCACCTTTCTCGTAAATAGTCACGGTGTAAAAGTTGCTGATTTCGATGTAGGAATCAGGTCGCACCGGGTGCGCCATCGGCCCGGCATCCTCGGCAAACTGCATGCTGCGTAGTTTATCGACATCATCAATACGCGCGACAGCAGCCGAGTTTAAATCAGCACTGAAACTCTGGTCACGCATGACTGTGAAGCCTTCTTTCAGGCTCAACTGGAACCAGTCGCGGCAGGTCACCCGGTTGCCCGACCAGTTATGGAAATACTCGTGGGCCACGATGCTCTGGATGGTATAGAAGTCAGCATCGGTCGCAGTTTCAGGGCTGGCCAGCACACAGGCCGCGTTGAAAATATTCAGGCCCTTGTTTTCCATCGCGCCCATATTGAAGTCATTAACGGCGACGATCATAAACACGTCCAGATCATATTCGCGGCCGTAGGTCTTTTCATCCCACTTCATCGCCTGCTTGAGCGAGTTCAAAGCGTGATCGCACTTATGCTTATTTTCCGGATCAACGTAAATTCTCAGCGCAACGTTACGCCCACCCATGGTAGTGAAGCTGTCCTGCTGCACATATAAATCACCGGCCACCAAAGCAAACAAGTAACTGGGTTTGGGATGAGGATCATGCCAGCGCACCCAGTGACGGCCATCGTCAAATTTACCCTGATCTTCCAGGTTGCCGTTGGACAGCATGGTGGGCCATTTTTCACCATCGGCGACGATGGTGACGGTGAATACCGACATCACATCAGGACGATCCGGATAATAGGTGATACGGCGGAACCCCTCGGCCTCGCACTGCGTGCACAAGATACGGCCGGAGTAATACAAACCTTCCAGCGCCGTATTCTGATCAGGCTGGATATCGGTGGTGATTTCCAGCTCGAACTGTTCAGGCGGATTCGGGATCAGCAACTGCTTTTCGCTGCGTTGATATTGGCTGGCAGACAGGGTACTGCCATTAAGCTTGACCGACACCAGCGTCAGTTCTTCACCATCCAAAACACAGTCACCGCCATTGCCTTGGGGGTTTCTCCTCAAACTGAGGGTGCTGACCACCCGGGTGCTGTCGCTGTCGAGATCGAAATGCAGCAGGGCTTCATCAACCAGGTAAGCCGGTGGCTGGTAATCTTCCAGTCGAGTCACCCGGGGTGAGACGTCGCTAGTGGAGGTATCCATAAATCATGCTCTCAATCAAAAATCGTCAATTGTCTTAACAGACCAGACTTCATAAGCCGGGGTTTCGTAGGGGTGCGCCTCAATCAGCGCCTGCAGGATAGTTTTGATAGCAGATTCGGGGCACACGGTTTCGACCCGAAATTCTGCCACCCGCTCAATTTCACCCTGTTTGCCGATAAACGGATCGCTGCCATCCAGCGGCCGGAACTGCCCGTGACCCTGGCTTTCCCAACTGCAGCTGTCATACCCCTCATACTGGCCGGCCCCAGCAGAAAAGATAGCCTGTTTCACCGCTTCTTTATGTGACTCAGGGACAAAAAACACCAGTTTCAATAAAGACTCAGTCATTGGTGAACCTCCACTTCTGTGCCAGGCCGTTACCGGCCTCGGTCAAAATTGATTGTCCGTCTTGGCTGAATGTCACTGCCTGTAAAACCACGCCGGGCTTGAGCGCTTCGCGCCGCGGCGCTTGCCAGCACGCCATGTTTTCGCCGTTCCGTGCCCGCCAGGTACAGATGGTCTGGTTGGGATGACCGGTGACGATGAACTGATTATCGGCTGAATAACCTACTGCCGTGGTGGTGGTCTTAAACACCGGGAAATCCGCCCACGGCCCGTCCAGTGGTATTGGCGACGTATTCAGTGCGGCGATTTGCTGTGCAGACGGCAGACCCCATAAATAAGTCTGATCATTACCGGCACTGGTGATCACATAGTCACCCTGCGGATTGAAAGACACCAGGCTGACCGGGCTGCCATGCTGCCATTGCTGAAGCTGTTCGCCGGTTTCCAGATCCCAAAGTCGCGCTGTGCGGTCATCACCGCCGGTCAGGGCGGTTTTACCGTCGGCAGATAAGGCCACGGTATTGATCAGTTGATTAATCGGTGAATTGACCGGAGCCCCGTCATGTTCAAAGATTTGGCGAACCTGGTTGGCTGCCACATCAAAATAGACCGCAGTGCGATCCTGTAATGCCAGTAAAAGATAATCCCCGTTGGCTGCCAGCGCCATATCCTTGACCGGGACCGGGAATTGCAGCCGGCTTACCGGCTTACCATCGGACAGCCGCCATAACACGACCGTGTTGGATTCGCTGGTAGCAGCGACCCGGCTATCGGGAGAAAAGGCAACATCAGTGGTAGTGCCGGCCTGATCTGGCTGGTTCTGCCAGCTGTATTTGATTTTGCCGCTTTCCAGATCCCAGAGTTTTGCGGGTTGATCGGTATCCCCCACCAGCGCATAGCGTCGATCCGGAGAAAACGCTGCAGCATAGCTGCCAAGATGACTGTGCTGCCACTGCTGGGTTGGCGTTTTTTCATTACTGCAGGCCGTGAGCAAGCCAGTGATTAAAACCAGCAGCGCCAGTCGAGGGAGATTGGCCGTCGCTGTCATCCCCACTTACGACCGTGGCAGCGTCACACCTGACTGACCCTGGTATTTACCCCCACGATCAGCATAGGACGTCTCACACACTTCATCGGACTCGAAAAACAGCATCTGCGCCACGCCTTCGTTCGCGTAAATCTTGGCCGGCAGCGGCGTCGTGTTCGAGAACTCCAGCGTAACCTGGCCCTCCCATTCGGGTTCCAGCGGCGTGACATTGACGATAATGCCGCAGCGGGCATAGGTCGACTTGCCCAGGCAGACTGTCAGCACATTACGTGGAATCTTGAAAGCCTCGACAGTTCGGGCCAGGGCAAATGAGTTGGGCGGAATAATACAGACATCGGACTTCACATCAACAAAGCTGCTTTCGTCGAAGTTTTTGGGATCGACAATGGCAGAATTGATATTGGTGAATATCTTGAACTCATTAGAGCAGCGGACATCATAGCCATAACTTGAGGTGCCGTAAGAAATAATACGGTTGTCGTCATGATAACGAATCTGTCCCGCTTCAAAAGGCGAGATCATGCCCTGCTCCGCCATCCGGCGAATCCATTTGTCCGATTTGATCATAGTTAAGCCGCTTTAGCCTTGAAACAAAAGCCTCATGATACCTGATTTCCCCGGCGGGTAAATCAGCTGTTGGTCACCTTGATATTGGGGAAGGCAGCGGAATAATCTTTGCCCTGCATCGCCAGTCTGGCTGCTACACGACGGGCAATACCCCGGTAAGCCATGGCAATATCGCCTTCCGGATCAGTCACTACACTGGGCTGACCGCCATCAGCATCTTCGCGAATGCGGATATTCAGCGGCAGGCTGCCCAAAAGGTTGATGCCATACTGATCGGCCATCTTCTGACCACCGCCAGTGCCAAAGATATGTTCTTCATGACCACACTGACTACAGATGTGCGTGCTCATATTCTCGACCACACCCAGCACCGGCACTTTGACCTTTTCAAACATCTTGTAGGCCTTGCGCGCATCCAGCAGCGAGATATCCTGTGGCGTGGTGACAATCACAGAGCCACTGACCGGCACTTTCTGCGACAAAGTCAATTGAATGTCGCCGGTGCCTGGCGGCAGGTCAATGACCAGATAGTCGAGTTCTTTCCAGTTGGTATCACCCAGCATTTGCTGCAGGGCCTGAGTGACCATCGGTCCGCGCCACACCATTGGCTCTTCTTCGTCGATCAGAAAACCGATTGACATGCTTTGCACGCCGTAGCTCTCAATCGGTTCGATGGTTTTGCCATCTTCAGATTCAGGGCGTTTGCTGGCACCCAGCATGCGCGGCTGACTGGGCCCGTATATATCAGCATCCAGTACACCAACCTTGGCCCCTTCGGCTGCAAGCGCCAGTGCCAGGTTGACCGAGGTAGTCGATTTACCCACGCCGCCTTTGCCTGATGCCACGGCGATAATGTTCTTGACGTTTTCCAGCGCCGGTACGCCTTGCTGCACCTTGTGCTTGACGACTTGGGTGCTCAGGTTTATTTCGGCTTTGTCAGCACCGGCTTGTTTGAGCGCATCCAGCAGTTGTGTTTTCAATGAATCGGCATAGCCCTTGACCGGATAGCCGAGGCTGATATCAAGCTGCAGCGCATCGCCATCTTCTCTGACCTTAATGGCGGGCCGGGTGTCACCGAGCCTGATCTCGGTCTGGGGATCCACGAAATCGTTGATGACTTCCTGAACTTGCGCTTGGTCTAACATTGATCGCTCCTGTTTGTTTCAGTGCCTGCACGGTGATGGGCAATACCGCTATGTTAACCGTTGCCGGCAACGGCTTCATCCATACAGGTCTTGTGGCTATTTGTGCAGCAGGTACATCCATGCCCTCAGCGAGGGCATTTTAGGCTTACTATTTAGTTGGGGGCTGAAGCTGATTTTGCAAGGGCCAGTCACGATAATTAAATACCTGACCTTCCTCTCTGACACGGGCGATTTTGTCGATATCAAGCTCGGCATAGACCCACTGCGGCATCGATTCGCTAGCTTCAACCAGAATACCGTTGTCCGGGAAACCATAATCTACCGGCGTATAAATGCTGGCGCGGCCGGTATTAATGTCGACCGCCTCTGACCAGTCCGCCTCGCCGAATGTAGGCGAGTGCAACACATAGCACTGGTTTTCCAGCGCACGGGCCTGGCAGCCAATGCGCACACGATGAAACCCGGCTTCAGTATCAGTGCAGCTCGGCGCCAGGATCAGATTGGCGCCCTTTTCAACCTGTTGACGGGCAATCATCGGAAACTCGGTGTCGTAGCAGATATTGATACCCAGGCGCCCGATATCGGTATCGATGACCTTGATCTCATGGCCGGCATGAATCAGCCACTGCTCGTTTTCAAAGCGGGTCATGATCAGCTTGTCCTGATAATCAATCAGGCCATCCACACCATAAAGACAGGCACGATTACGAAAACTGCCATCGGGCTGCAATACCGGGAAGCTTCCCGCCAGGATTATCACATCAAACTGGCGGGCCAGTTGCTGATACAGATCCTGATAAGCCGGATAAACGGCCTGCATTTCGTGCAGTTGTTGAGTGAGATCTTGATAGACGGTTTCGCCAAATAAGGAGGCCAACTCCATACTGGCATATTCTGGTAAAACCAGCAGTTTCGCCTGATGGTCAGCCGCCTGTTTGACCCAGCGGGTGAGCTTGTTTTCAAACTCACTCCAGTGGCTGAAAAAGCTGATGTCGTATTGCGCTACTGCCGCCTTAACCGTTGTCATTTGAGCCGTTTCATCCAGAAGGTCATGGGCTTGGGGGACTCTCGGTCTTCATCCAGCTCTTTCCAGGCAAAGCTGGTTTGCAAGGCTTCGTCTTTTTCATAGCCACGCTTACGCCAGAACTCATCCAGCGGCACGTACTCGGCAGGACGCCGTGGATGGTTCTGTGGGCGTTGGACGCCGCAGAAACAACTATAGTCAAAACCACCGAGCTGCATAGCATGGTCCTCGCGATGCTCAAAAAAGGCCACTCCAGCGCCCTGCCCGCGGTATTCGGTCAGTAATACTGATTCGCCACAATAGAAAATGCGGTCGATATCCAGGCCGGCTTCAATAAAGGGGGCTTTGACCTCTTCTGTCTCTCGCGCCAGCGGAATGCCAGTGGATGCCCCGACTACCCGATCGCCATCAAAAGCCACTACGATAACGCTGTCCGCTGCTTCAATGTATGTTTGCAGGTACTTCTCTTCGTAGGCGAGATCGCCATCGTAAAGATAAGGCCAGTCGCGAAAAACCGCTATCCGTAACCGGGCTAAAGCCGGGATATATTGATTGAGTTCATCACCGCTGAGGCGTTGCAATTCCAGCATGATTGTTTTTAACCCACCACCTGGGCAGTCCAGTCTTCCAGGTTGTAATAATTACTGATGCGGGCCACCTTACCATCCTTGATCACGAAAAAGGCACCGGCTGGCAGACGGTAGGTCTGACCGGAAGCTTCCGGCAAGCCTTCATCAGTGGACAAGTATTCGCCCAGCACTGTGAATTCCACCGCTGCGCGGTCACCTTCATCGTTGGTCATAATGACAATATCAACAATCTGCTCTTTGTAGTGCGCGTTCATGCGATCCATAAACGTTGAAAAAGCCGCTTTGCCAATCTCACGATCGCCCTGATTCACATCATGGATTACATCCTCGGTCAGCATCGCCAGAAAGGCATCCATATCCTGACGGTTAAAGGCGTCGTAGTAATCTTTAAGCAGTTGAACAGTGGCTTGGTGCATGGTCAGAGTCCCGGAAAAAATGGCGGATTTTAGCCCTTAACTCTCGCTTTGGAAAGAAAAAATTCAGCATGTTTAGAAACTAACCACAGAGGCACAGAGAACACAGAGTTGTATACCAGGATTGCCAGTGGGTGTGCCAGAAACTCTGATTGGAAAACGCTACACCACTTCGGGACTGGATTGCTTCGGCACAAGGCCTCGCAATGACTGCTATTTTAACTCTGTGTGCTCTATGCCTCTGTGGTTATTGTTTTTAATCAGTGGCAGTTAAGTCACAGGCATGAAGCCCATCATCGGCGCGAACTACACCACTTCGAATGGGCGCAGATTTATCAGTGAGTGCGGCAGAAACTCAGCCTGGGAAGCGCTACTCCACTCAGGGACTGGATTGCTTCGGCGCAAGGCCTCGCAATGACTGCTATTTCAACTCTGTGTGCTTTGTGCCTCTGTGGTTAACCGAATCATTCTCAACGCTGGTGACGCTGCACAATGCCCATCAAGTTGTAAGTCAGCATCGAGGCGGCAAAGTCATAAGCATGGAAGCCCTCAATCGGCGCGAATTCCATCACATCAAAACCAATGATTTGACGTTGCCTGGCAACCGACTCAAACAGATTCAGGGTCTGATACCAGCCGAGACCACCCGGTACCGGGGTGCCGGTCGACGGAAATACTGAAGGGTCCAGGCCATCAACATCAACCGTGAAGAAGACCTTCTGCGGGAAGTCAGCGGGCAGATCAACGTTTTGAATATTATTCATCACCAGATCTTCAGCATCGTGATAGCCGACATCGAACTCATCTCGAAAACCGATTTCTTCCTCGCATAAAGCGCGGATCCCCAGCTGATAAAGCGGTATACCCAAATCAACAATACGTTTCATCACCGAAGCATGACTGAGCAGATCGCCTTCATAGGCCTGTCGCAAGTCGGCATGGGCATCAATCTGCACCACGCCAAAATCGGTGATACCTGCATCGATCAGGCCCCTAATCACGCCATAGGTGACGGTATGTTCACCGCCCAGCACCACAGGGATTGCGCCCTGCCTGACAATTGAGGCGGTAGCGGCCGCGATATTCTTCATTACCGTGTCGGCTTGCCCCTCACAATCAACCGGCTCACAGGTATAAATACCGGCATCGCAGGGTTTGCTCTTGCCATCCCACTCTTCCAGTTGCCAGGAAGCATGAAGGATGGTGGATGGGCCCTGTCCGGTACCTCCACCGTAGGATACGGTCTTTTCAAATGGCACCGGCAACACATGGAACATGGCCTGTTCCGGTGCCGGCTGGTCGATTTCAGAACCGAGGAAAATCGGGTACTCAAGCTGCGTCATATCAGGACAACCTGTGTTTAAAGTCTTCATAGCCAAACTGTTTGACCACACGCAGAGCATCGGTTTCCGAATTCCAGATGGCAATCGCAGGCAGTTTGGTGCCGTTAAAAGTCGTGGTTTTGACCATGGTATAATGCGCCATATCCTCAAACACCAGCCTTTGTCCGACCTGCAGTGGCTCGGCAAAGCTGTAATCCCCGATGACATCCCCGGCAAGACAGGTCAGCCCGCCCAGTCGATAAGTATGGGCCAGTTTGCCTGCTTCGTCAGCAGCGCTGATATCGGGTCGGTAAGGCATTTCCAGCGTGTCCGGCATATGACAGGTAGCAGAGGTATCGAGGATCGCCTGATCCAGCTGGTTCCAGGTGATGTCCAAAACCTCACAACTGAGAATGCCGGTACCAATCGCCATCGCCTCGCCCGGTTCCAGATAAACGTCAACCTGATGGCGCTGCCTGAATGCCCGGATCAACGCCACCAGGCCGTTAATGTCGTAGCCCTCGGCAGTAATATGATGACCACCGCCAAAATTAACCCATTGCATCTGTGGCAGCAGGTGACCAAATTTTTCCTCAATCGCGGCCACGGTGCGTGCCAAAGGTTCAAAGCCCTGCTCACACAGGGTATGAAAATGCAGACCGCTGATGCCTTCGAGCGTCGTTTCATCCAGTTGCGACAAGGGAATACCCAGCCTTGAGCCGGGCGCGCAAGGGTCGTAAATCGGCACCGTGCCTTCCGAATGCTCAGGGTTAATGCGCAGACCAAACTTCAATTCAGGTCGCTGCTTTTGTGCCGCCAGGCACTGCTCTCTAAAACGCAGCCACTGGCCACAGGAATTGAACACGATGTGATGAGCAAAGCTCAGCAGTTCCTCAATATCGGCCTGACTGAAAGCTGCGGCAAAGGCATGCACTTCACCACCGTATTCCTCGTAACCCAGTCTGGCTTCGTGCAACCCGCTGGCACAGGTACCACTCAGGTAGCGCTGGGTCAGCTCGCCCATCGACCACATCGAGAACGCTTTTAATGCCCCCAGAATCTTGGCGCCACTGGCTTGGGCAACGTCGCTCAGGATGCTGAGATTACGCTCAACCGCGACTTCGTCCACCACAAAACAGGGAGACGGTAAACGCGAAAGGTCGAGTTTGGAAAAATCGGTGAATTGCATTGAGTAACCTAGTTTCTAACCACAGAGACACAAAGTTCACAGAGGAAAATATCACTGACACAGCTTGAAGGTAGAGAATCTTTTCCCGGATTGGGGCTGGATTGCTTCGGCCGCCGGACTCGCAATGACAAACGCTCTGTGCCTCTGTGGTTTATTGATTATGCCCTTACCACAATGGGTTTATTTATCCAGATCGAACTGGTCCAGTTCCACCACCTGCCAGGGCAGGCCGTATTTGTTCATATCTTCCATAAACGGATCCGGATCGAACTGTTCGATGTTCCACACGCCCGGCTGTTTCCATTTACCTTCGAGTATCATCTTGGCACCGATCATGGCCGGCACACCGGTGGTGTAGGATATCGCCTGAGACTGGACTTCTTTATAGCAGTCCTGATGATCCTTGATGTTATAGACATAAACGATCTTTTCCTTGCCATCCTTGATACCTTTGATCACGCAGCCAATACAGGTTTTACCTTTGGTACGCGGGCCAAGGGTTGAAGGATCCGGCAGCAACGTTTTCAGGAACTGGATGGGCACAATCTGCTGGCCCTGGAATTCAACCGCTTCGATGCCGGTCATGCCGACATTCCCCAGCACCTCCAGGTGCTTAAGATAACTGTCACCGAAACTCATCCAGAACTGCGCCCGCTTCAGCGTGGGAAAGTGCTTGACCAGGGACTCCAGTTCTTCATGGTACATCCGGTAGATGTTGTAGCTGCCAACCTGCTCCGGGCAGGTAAAACTGGCTTTTTTCGACATCGCCGGGGTGGTGACAAATTCGCCGTTTTCCCAGTGGCGGCATTCCGCGGTGACTTCACGGATATTGATTTCCGGATTGAAGTTGGTGGCAAAGGGATAGCCGTGATCGCCACCGTTAACATCGATAATATCCAGCTCATGAATTTCATCGAAATGATGCTTGGCAATCCAGCTGGTGAAGACGTTAGTGGCACCGGGGTCAAAACCACTGCCCAGCAGAGCCGTCAGCCCAGCCTGCTGGAATTTTTCCTGGTAAGCCCACTGCCATTTATATTCAAACTTGGCAGTATCCAGTGGTTCATAGTTCGCCGTGTCGAGGTAATCCACCCCGGCAGCCAGGCAGGCGTCCATGATGGTCAGATCCTGATAAGGCAGTGCCACATTAATCACCAGGTCCGGCTTTTCCTGCTCCAGCAAAGTGGTCAGTGCCGCCACATCATCCGCATCAACCTGCGCTGTTTTGATTGGGCGATCCAACTGGGCAGCAATGGCTTTACATTTTTCTTCCGTGCGACTGGCCAGCACGATCTCGGAAAAGACTTCCGGTAACTGGGCACATTTATGTGTCACTACGCCGCCAACACCACCGGCACCAATAATCACGACCTTGGACATAACTAGAACCTTTCCCTTGTCAGTTCAAAAAAGCGGGGCAACCCCCATCAATTAGCGTTCGAAGAATGTGTAACCATGCATGCTTTCACGGAAAGCACGCAGCATCTGCTGCCGCATCGGCACCGAGATCCTGCCGTCACGCACGGCCTGTTCGGCAATACGACGGAACTGCTCCAGCATCAGCTTGGGGTCATATTCCACGTAGCTGAGCACGTCGGCAATGCTGTCACCGTGAAATTCACGGCGGAAATCAAAGCTGCCATCTTCATTGATATGCACGCTGACCACATTGGTATCGCCGAACAGATTATGCAGATCGCCCAGCGTTTCCTGGTAAGCCCCGACCAGGAACACACCGACGTAATACTCTTCTCCGGCTTTCAGCGGATGCAACGGCAGGGTTTTACGCACGCCGTCAGGAGAAATGAAGTTATCGATCTTGCCATCACAGTCACAGGTCATATCAGCCAGTACCCCGTCACGCACTGGCGCCTCGTTCAGGCGGTGTATCGGCATGATGGGAAACAATTGGTCGATGGCCCAGATATCCGGTAGCGACTGGAACAGGCTGAAGTTGCCGTAATAAATATCGGAGAGCAGTTCGGGTAAGACCGTCAGCTCCTGAGACACCCGTCTGGCCTGGGGCAGCAGATTGGATATCTGCTCCAAAATGGCCAGCGTCAGATTTTCTGCCAGCGCTCTGTCGCGCAGCGTGCCCTGCCCCAGATGAAACAGTTCGCGCATGCCGTCGCGGTAATACAGCGCATCGTTATAGCACTCCTGCAGGTTTTCCACGGCCACGTTATTCATGACCGAATACAGGTTCACAATCAGATCATGACTGTCTTCGGGCGCTTGCTCGGGGATCGGATCCGGCTTGTGCTCGCGCACTTCGAGGATATTGAAAAGCAGCATCGAAGAATAAGCCACCAGCGCCCGGCCCGATTCGGAAATAATCACCGGATGGGGAATATCCAGCGGGTCCAGACTTTCCTGCAAAGTCTCCACAATATTGATGCAGTATTCATCCAGCCCATAGTTCATGCTGTGGGTGCTATTGGTCCGCGCGCCTTCATAATCGACCGCCAGACCACCGCCCAGGTCCATGTAGCCCATGGGCGCCCCTTCCTCAATCAAACCGGCATAGAAACGGCAGGACTCCATCACGCCGCTACGGATATTGCGGATATTGGGGATCTGCGAGCCCAGGTGGCTGTGCATTAACTGCAGACAATGCAGCATATCGGCTTTTTTCAGCTTATCGACAACGGTCAGTAATGCCGCCGTGGACAGGCCGAAAATCGAGCGATCGCCGCTGTCCTCATTCCAGTGCCCTTCGACCATCGAGGCGAGACGAATGCGTACGCCGATCAGCGGATCAATACCCAGCGCGCGGCTGCGCTCCAGAATAGTATCCAGCTCCATCGCTGTTTCCAGCACAAAAAAGCACTTGATGCCCATCTGCCGGGCATACAAGCCCAGTTCGATGAACTCTTCATCTTTGTAGCCATTGCAGATTATCAGGCTGTCATGATCGCGCAGTTGTGACAAAGCGATGATCAGCTCCGCCTTGCTGCCCGCTTCCAGCCCGTGATGGTAACGGCTGCCATAATCGGCAATTTCTTCAATAACGTGGCATTGCTGATTGACCTTGATCGGGAACACACCACGGTAATGGTTCTGGTAGCCGGATTCTTCAATCGCCTTGGCAAAGGCTTCATTGATCTGGGTAATGCGCAGATCCAGCAGGTTCTCAATGCGCAACACGGCCGGCATATCCAGGCCGCGCTCACGCATGCCCTGAACGATATCAATAATCGGTACCTGGATCTGCTTGTCACCGAACTTCAGCGATACCACCGCATCACCCTGCTCGGAGACATCAAAGTAATCACTGCCCCAGTCGCGCACGCCATACAGTCGGGCGCTGTGCTGGGCGCTCCACTCCGCACTCAAGTCCAGGTCATTATCCAGCATTGAGGAGAGGTGATTTTGCATCGGCGGCATTTCCTGAGCGGTCAATAAAACCGCGATTTTCACCAGTTTAAGCTAAAAAAGCAAAGAATAATTACAACTATTACATCAGTCACTTTACAGACTTATGGCAACGCCATTTCAGTGTCACCTGCAGCATGACGAAATCATTGCCCAGTGATAGCTGGCGGCAGCTACCTCCCCTCAACTGAGGGGATAATGATATCCTTGCCTACTGATAACCTAGAGTGACCTGAAACGTGATTTTCTCAAGTCACGATGAGCGACACGGTGCTGACTGTTCACGTGGTCATTTGCGTACCGTGAAAGATAGCGACCAAGACGGATAAATGAAGACCATACTGATTGTCGAAGACTCTGAAGCCACCCGTCATCGCCTCGAAGATGCGATTAATAATGGTGGTCAGTTTGACCTCAGTGGTTCGGTCAGCACGTACACCGAAGCATTGGATTTTATCCGTGACACCCCGCCTGACATTCTCCTGACTGATCTGGATTTGCCGGACGGTAATGGCGTCGATCTTATCAAGCTCATCAATCTGCCTGCGGTGAAAACCCAGCTTGCTATTGTGATCACAGTATTTGGTGATGGTTATCATGTTATCGAAGCGCTGAAAGCCGGTGCTTCGGGCTACCTTCTCAAAGATGATGATTTCATGGACATCAACGAAGCCATCGCTCAGATGGTGGAAGGCGGTGCACCTATCAGTCCCAGTATCGCCCGTTACCTGCTCAACGAACTGTCCATTTCTGACTCCTCTGCCGAAGAAGCCAAACCCTCGGCGAGCATTCTCAGCCCGCGCGAGAAAGAGGTATTGCTGCTGGTCAGCAAGGGATACACCTCTAAAGAGATAGCCAAAATGCTGGATCTCTCTTATTACACTGTAAGGGAATACGTCTCCAACGTTTATAAAAAACTGTCAGTGAAAAATAAGATGCAAGCCGTGAGCGAAGCCACGCTCCTGGGAATCATCTAAAACAAGGTAGATGACAATGAGAATAACAAGTCGCCCCCTGCTGTTGTCCATCATGCTCGGAGTTACACCCCAGTACGTCCTGTCGGACGAGTTCGAGGAAGATTTTTTTAGTGAGTTGCCCGTGATTACCAGCGCCAGCCGACTGACCCAGTCCGTGCTGTCATCGCCCTCGGCGGTGACGGTCATCGACAGCGCTATGATCCGTGCAAGCGGATTTGTCGATGTTGCCGACATTTTTCGCCTGGTTCCTGGCTTTCAGGTGGCGCATGCTGATGGCGGTACGCATGCCGTCATCAATCACGGTGACGGCTGGGAATATCCCAACCGTATGCAGCTATTGATTGATGGTCGCTCGACTTATACCAACGCCATTTCGGCGATTGACTGGAACACGCTGGGGATCCAGATCGAAGATATTGAGCGCATCGAAGTCGTCAGGGGACCGGCAGCCTCCGCTTATGGTGCCAACTCCTTCGCCGGTGCCATTAATGTGATTACCAAAGCGCCTGAGCTCGATAATGAATGGGAACTCGGTGCTCGTTACGGCAATGAAGGTGAACGCCGCTTGTTGCTGCGTCACAGCGGTGAATATAAGAAGCTCAATTACCGCCTCAGTGCCGCTACCCGTGATCATGATGGTTACGATAATTACCTGGACAGCCGCGATTTTCATGATGTCGCGCTGACCGGCCGCTATCGTCACAATGCCAGCAACAACTTTTTTACGCATTTCAGCGCCACTTCCGGTGAAGCTGGCATGACACCGATTGATCCGGGTAACCCCACCAGTTTCTATGATCGCAGCCGCGATACCGATGCCATCTCAGCCCATTTTCGCTGGGATCACCTGATCAGTGACAGTCAGGAAATCAAGTTAAATTTTTATCATAACTTCCGCGAAGAAGATGATATGACCGGGTCATTCCCGCTGTGGCAGGTACTCGAATCTTCAGTAGCGGAAATAGAGTTCTACAACAATAATGTCGAAAATGTCGGCAGCCCTTTTCAAAGAGTCGAAGCCGGTGAGCGCACTTATAAAAGCCACCGCAGTGATCTGGAACTGCAGTACAGCGAAATTCTGGATAGTGGCCTGCAATACGTGGTCGGCTTCGGCGGCCGCTATGACACGATGGAAAGTGAATCTTTCTTCCCGGACAAAGACTCGGTCTCCAATACCAGCTTTCGAGCCTTCGGTAATGTCCAGGTGCCACTGGGTGATAAGTTCACCGCGAATGCCGGTGGCTTTTACGAAATCAATCGCACTGACGAACCCCACTTCTCGCCCAGACTCAGCCTGACCTGGCATATCAAGGAGACACAGTCGATCCGTATTGGTTATTCCAAGGCTTACCGCATCCCCTCATTGCTGGAAGAAAATTTTGACCTGACCATCTATTCAGAAACCGGCGTGCCACTGGATGCGGTCTATCTGGGCGATAACGGTATTGAAGCTGAGCGGGTTAAAGCCCTGGATATCGGTTATGTGGGCCGCATGCAAAACTTCCCGCTGAGCTGGGAAATCCGTGCTTATAAAGAAGAATATGACAACATCATTGATTTCTACAATGACGAAGACCCCGGCGTCGGGGATCTCAGTGGTGATTTAACACGTCTTGGCAATGTCACCCAGTCACAGATGTATGGTGTTGAAGGCTCAATTCTCTACCGGCCACAGAAAGACAGTTTCATTCGTTTTCATTTCAATCGGGGTCATGAAACTGGCACTTATATCAAAGAAATCAACGAGCCACCGCCGAATCCAGCCACTGATATTGTCTCGTTGCACAGTGGTGCACCCAGGAAAAGTTACGGTATCCTCGCTGCCAAAACAGTGGATAACTGGCAGTTCAATGTCGGCCTTTATCATGTCGGCACCATGCAATGGTTCGACCGGGGCGACAAGGTGGACTCCTACACAAGGGTGGATGCCTCCATCATTAAACGCGTGCCGCTGGCAGGTAAACAGGAACTGGTATTTAAGCTAGGAGGGCAAAATATTGGCAATGAGAAATACAGCGAGTTTCAACAGGATGATGACGATAATTACCTGCTTGAATTCCAACCTCGCTATTACTTCAGTGTTACTTACCTCAACTTCTAAGTGACACGATTACTGGCAGTCTTTTTTCTGCTACTCACTGTACTGAGCCCGGTTCATGCGGGCTCAGTGCATATCGTTCTGTCTGCCGACAGCGACTCCCACCTGCAGGCTGCCAGCGATATTAAGGCTGAATTAGAACAACAAGATGCCCCCCCGCCTGTTACAGTCAGGCTGTTAAAGCCATTCCAGTCCTTCCAACCCGCCGCGGATGATCTGCTTGTGACCGTGGGTGAAGCCGCGACCCGCTATGTCAGCCAAAGCTACTCCGAGCACAGCCAACTCTACAGTTATATCAATCACATGGCCTTGCCCGAACCACAGGCAAAACACTGGGCTTCGGTGATGCTGGATCAGCCTCTGCAGACTCTGCTCGACTCTGCTGTCGATATTGTTGAGGGGCGCTATCACAATAAACTGGTGATCGCGGTTTCTGAAGAAAACCAGTCAATGCGCTTACAGATAGATCAGCTCACTATTCCCGACAGTGTAGAGCTGGAAGTATTGGTTATTGAGGCAGAAGCCGAACCCGCCAAGATTATCGATCAGGCGTTGTTTAATGCCGGAGCATTAATCGCGCTACGTGATTCACGCATCTGGTCGGGGGAAACCGCCAAGTGGATGCTGTACCAGAGCTATAAATACAACGTGCCGGTGGTCGGCTATTCACAAAGCTTTCTTAAAGCCGGTGCGCTGGTATCCGTCTATGCCAGCCTCAGAGATATCGCACACACCACCGCGCAGCAGATTATCGGCTGGCAAAACAATCAGGGAAGACTCACCCAGGAAGGGATCCTTTACCCGCGCTTAAGCATTGATTACAACAAGAATATTGCGCGTGCTCTGAACATTCCTCTTCCCGAATCCATGACCGCAGGTGAGCAAAACAATGTTCGCGACTAAGCTGAAAACACAGTTACTGCTGATCACGATTCTGCCGCTGCTACTGACTATCGCGGTGGTCTCGTTGTTTATCCTGTTTGATGTGCTGGACAGTATTGAAAGCGAAGTCATCAAACGTGGTGACAGCATCACCGATCAGGCGGCAGTGATGGCCGAGTTTCCGCTTTATACCGGTGATGTTGATGCCTTGCAGGAGGTGGCCGACCTGCTGATCAAAACGCATGATCTTAATTACATTCGCTTCGTTGACGTGTCGGGACAATTATTACTGACCGAGAACAACGGCAATGACAAGGGGAGACTTCGCGAGTTCAGTAGTCCGGTCTTTTCCCAAGCCCCGGATCTGGACGACTTTTCCGCCCCGGCAGCAGTGAGGGCACCACTGGGCAGCGTTGATATCGGCTTTACTGACAATAGCGCTGAGGCACAACGCTTCAGCGCTTATATCAAGGTGCTGAGCATTGCCCTGGTGGCACTGGCACTGGGCCTGTTATTGGTATATCTGTTCAGCCGACGTCTGAATGAGGCCATCAGTTCGCTGATGACTACGGCAGAAAGACTGGAACAAAAAGATTTCACCGCCCGCGTCGAAGAAAACGGCAGTGGCGAACTGCGCAATTTCCAGCGGACATTTAACGATGTGATTGCCTCGCTGGAGCAAAACGATGCTGAACTGCAACAGAAAATCAACGCCGCCACCGCTTCCCTGAATGAGAGTGTAGAACAGCTGTCCGAGAAAAATCAGGCTTTGGCTCAGCAGCGCCAGGAAACCATTGACCTGGAGCGCAGCAAAGCCATTCTGGAAGAACGTGAACGGATCATGCGTGACATGCATGATGGTATCGGCGGTCAGCTGGTCGCCTCTCTGGCGATGCTGGAACGTGAACAGGACTCGGCTGTGAAAGAAAACATTCACGCCATGCTGACCGAGAGTCTTAATGATCTGCGGCTGATCATCCACTCGCTCAGCATGCAGAATAATGTGCTGGCTTCTCTGCTCGCTGACTTTAAATATCGTACCAGCCGCAGGCTGGAACCGCTTGATATTGAACTGGACTGGCTGGTTGCCCCGGAGGCCGATTCCTTGTCGATCAAACCACAGACCGGCCTGCATTTACTCAGAATCCTGCAGGAAGCTTTTACCAACATCCTCAAGCATTCGGGCGCTGGCGAAATTCGCTTCCGCGCCGGGCAACAGCAAGAGGACTTTCTTATTGAAATTGAGGATAACGGTGAGTTCCACCCTGATACTGAAGCGATGAGCCGTGGCCTCGGCATACGCAATATGAAATCACGGGCTGAAAAGCTGGGTGGCAGCCTGAATATCGAAAAAATCAGCAGTGGCGGTTGTCGCTTGATTCTGACCTTTCCGGCTACCCCCTAAAAAAAGGGGTAACAGCTCACCGGGGGCTGACGTAAGCTGGCGTCAGCATAAAATTTGGTGGGACGTTGCTTCGCGACAAGGATAACAAGTTTTATGTTTTCCCTTTACGGCCTCATGGGTTTTCCCATGAGGTTTTTTTGTGTCTGCAAAACAATCAAATAATGGGCTGTTCTTCCGGCATTGAAGTATCTGTAGCCGGGTCCAGATCCGAGTGATAGGCTTCGACACTGGTAGCGACTTCTTCCAGTTTGTTAAAGCGGGCGATATGAAACAGCGCTTCCCCTTCATTGACCAGCGGGATATTGGTTCTGCCAATAACAATACCGGCCGTGCTGGCAAACACTTCTGACTCGGCATTATCTTTATCATAGGGTGCCGACACCATTCCCAGCAGATCGCCTTTATTGACACTGGCACCCATCGGCACCAGGGTCCGGAAAATGCCACTTTGCGGTGCCCTGACCCATGCCGTAGAGCGGGCAACAAAAGGATCGCGTTTTTTCACACGCTGGCGCTTGGCGGCCAGCATGCCAATCTCACGCATCACTGCCAGAATACCCTTGAGACCGGCACGTATCGCCAACTCATTAAAGCGCAGCGCCTCACCGGCTTCAAACACGATGATCGGCACATTGGCCTGTTGTGCTGCATGCCGCAGAGATCCCTCAATCAGCCCCG
This sequence comes from uncultured Methylophaga sp., assembly GCF_947259025.1. Classification (GTDB taxonomy): domain Bacteria; phylum Pseudomonadota; class Gammaproteobacteria; order Nitrosococcales; family Methylophagaceae; genus Methylophaga. The sequence goes on along the minus strand of NZ_CAMYKO010000005.1, from coordinate 93,650 downwards.
AATTCACAATCACCGGCGCATCGAAGGCCCGGGCCATCTCTTCGACCCCGGGGCTGCTCAAATCAGCCCGTATCTGCGGCAGGTTATCGCGGTGAATCGCGGCAGTATGTAGATCGATACCGTGGGTGCATTGGCTGACCACTTCGGTCATAAAACTGTGTGCCAGTCTCGCAGCCAGCGAGCCCTGCTCGGAGCCCGGAAAGCAGCGGTTCAGATCACGACGATCGGGCAAATAGCGTGACTGGTTAAGAAAGCCATAGACATTCACTACGGGAATGGTAATCAGAGTGCCGCGCAGACCTTTCAGCCCTTTGCTTTTCAGCAGGCGGCGAATGACTTCAACGCCATTAATTTCATCACCGTGAACGGCGCCAGAGACAAATAATACCGGCCCTTTACGACGGCCATTGATCACCTGTACCGGCATCGTTAAAGAGGTGTGCATATAAAGATCGGGCAGCGGCACCTCAATAATACGATTTTCGCCGGGTTTGATTTCCTGCCCGGCAATCGTCAGCGATTCAGCCATGAGCTTGATGCCTAACCTCTGCCGCGGGTCTGGGTTTTACCCAGCTTGGCGTTTTTTTCGATGAAACTGATGATCATACTGGCCACATCCTTACCGGTGGCTTTTTCAATGCCTTCCAGACCAGGAGAGGAATTCACTTCCATCACTACGGGCCCGTGGTTGGAACGCAGCAAATCGACGCCGCAGACATTGAGGCCCATGGTTTTGGCGGCGCGCACTGCCGCAGCGCGCTCTTCCGGTGTAATACGAATCAGGTTAGCACTGCCGCCACGGTGCAGGTTGGAGCGGAACTCGCCCTCTTTACCCTGACGTTTCATTGCCGCCACCACCTTGTCACCGACTACAAAGCAGCGGATATCGGCACCACCGGCTTCCTTGATAAATTCCTGTACCAGGATGTTGGCATTCATGCCCAAAAATGCCTCGATAACGCTCTCGGCAGCTTTCTCGGTCTCGGCCAGCACCACACCGATGCCCTGCGTGCCTTCCAGCAGTTTAATCACCAGCGGTGCCCCACCAACCATTTTGATCAAATCATCGACATCATCCGGCCGATGAGCAAAGCCAGTGACCGGCAAGCCGATACCCTTGCGTGACAATAGCTGTAATGCACGTAACTTATCGCGTGAACGACTGATGCCCACCGATTCGTTGAGTGGATACACACTCATCATCTCAAACTGTCGCAGCACAGCGGTGCCGTAGAATGTTACCGAAGCACCGATACGGGGAATCACCGCGTCATAACCAGTTAACACCTGGCCCTTGTAATGCACTTCGGGCTTGAGTGAGGTGATATTCATATAACAGCGCAACACATCCAGCACGTGCACTTCATGCCCACGGGCTTCGGCGGCTTCAATCAGTCTGCGGGTCGAGTAGAGCTTGGCATTACGCGACAGGATGGCTATTTTCATTCACTTTCTCCATCAAGGATATCTTCTTGCAACTGCGCTTCCGGTTCCTGTGGCCGGGGACCGGCCAGAAACGAGTTAGCCGGATTAACGTGGATATTGCCAGCCTTCATGGCTGTTCTGCCCAACAACATGCGAAACAGCATATTGTCGCGGTTAGTTAGTGTCACCTCCACCGGCCAGATTTTGTCTGCCAGTTGCAAGTGGGTCTGAATCACAAAGCGCTTTTCGGTATGACCACCCGAGTCGGTAACATTGCGCTCATCAATGACCTCGGCCTCACACCAAATGACATGCTCGCTGTCATTCTGATTGGGATGCAGGCCGAAACGCACCCAGGGTTTACCGTCTTTTTCAAACGGATCCACCTCAAACGCGTGAATCGCCGAGGTTCTGGCACCGGTATCTACCTTGGCCTTAATCGCATTAATGCCCAGATCGGGTAATGACAGCCATTCACGCCAACCAACGGTGAGACTGGCGGTCGAAATGTCAGCGGTTTTGTCAGTCATGCTTTGATTCAGTTCCTTGCCTCTGCCCGTGACTTTTAGCATAAAACGCTTTATCACCATCTTATCAGGAGTGCGATGCTGTGTGGTCTGCCATAGCGACCAATGAAGGGGTTGGTATTGTCTAATCTGTTTTTCGGCGGCCCCGTCGCCTGCCCTGACGACGCTCGCGATCAGTAGGGTATCCTTCAATATGCAGGTCATGGGTCTGGATATTGGCTGAGCGTCTGCGACCATGACGGCGATCATCGTAATGCACGTAGCTGCAACGGCACTGACCAGGCCGGTTACAGTCCCTTAACGGCAGAATCGGTGCTTCCCTGACCAGAAAGATTTTATATGAGGCTTCATAAGCCGCATCACAGGCGTGATGTTTAATCGGTCTGATTTTAACCGCAGCGTAGGGTTTGACGGGTTTAGCCGGCGTTTTTTCGGCTTGTTGTTGCTGTTGTTTACGACGCCTTATCAGTAGCAAGGCTACGACCAGCACCAGCAACACAGCAACCGCCAGGGCAAACTCCATTCACCAACTCCTTGTACTTCAGTTTTTCACAAAACTCAGACTATAGCGCTAGCTTTGCCGGTAGAGCAAACGGTTCATGGTGGTGATGGTGGTAACTTTGATTTCTTTGGGACAGACGCGTTCGCATTCACGGTAGTTACTGCAACTGCCAAACCCCTCATTTTCCATCGCCTGCAACATTCTGGCGGGCCGCTTTTTGTCGATCTGCCCTTGAGGCAGAGTCGAAAGATGCGAGACTTTTGCGGCAACAAACAAAGTAGCCGAGGCATTGGGACACACGGCCACACAGGCACCACAACCAATGCAGGTTGCAGCATCAAAGGCAGCATCAGCGACCTCTTTCTCAACCGGCAAGGTGTTGGCTTCACAAGCCGAACCGGTTCTGATAGGCACATAACCACCGGACTGAATAATACGGTCAAACGCCGTGCGGTCGACAATCAGGTCTTTAATGACAGGAAAAGCCGTGGCCCGCCAGGGCTCGATCCATAGCTCCTTGTCGTCAACGTAATCGCGCATATATTGCTGACAACTGGTGGTGGCACGCTGTTTACCGTGCGGCGTGCCGTTAATCACCAGGTTGCAGGAGCCGCAGATCCCTTCCCGGCAATCAAAATCAAAGGCCACCGGGTCTTTACCTTCAACAATCAGTTGCTCATTGAGCGCATCCAGCATTTCCAGAAAAGAAGAATCCTCACTGGCATCGACTTGATGCGCCTCGAAAAAGCCCTCTGCTTCGGAGCTGTCCTGTCGCCAGATATTGAGTTTGAATATCATTGGTAATTTCTTATGCTGGGTCGAACGAAATCAAAGTGCAGGTATTCGCGCAACAGAACGGGATTGCTGACGTCACCGCTGTACTGCCATGCCGCGACAAAGGAATAGTCCATATCATTGCGCTGCGCCTCACCCTCATCAGTCAGGTGCTCCTCACGGGCATGACAGCCACAGGACTCTTCACGTTCCAGTGCATCCAGGCACATCAACTCGGTCAGTTCGAAAAAGTCCGCCACCCGACCTGCCCGCTCCAGGGTCTGGTTTAATTGCGCTGCAGTGCCAGTGATTTTCAGCTTTTGCCAGAATTCATCGCGCAGAGTCTTGATTTGCTCTACCGCTTTCAGCAGGCTGTTTTTTTCCCTGGCCATGCCACAGGCATGCCAGAGGATCTGCCCCAATTGGCGATGAAACTCATCCGGTGTCTTTGTCGGTTCAGGCGCGTTCATCAGTTGATCAATGCGTGATTGCGCCTCCTGCATCGCAGTGGTGACTTGCTGCTGATGTTGTTCCGGCTTGATGGGTTGGTGCCGGGCCAGATAATCGGAAACGGTGGTCGGCAAAATAAAATAGCCATCTGCCAGCCCTTGCATCAGAGCACTGGCGCCCAGGCGATTAGCCCCATGATCAGAAAAGTTAGCCTCGCCGCCGGCAAACAGACCATCAACCGAGGTCATCAGATTGTAGTCCACCCATAAGCCGCCCATGGTGTAGTGCACGGCCGGATAAATCCGCATCGGGGTCTGGTATGGGTTTTCCGCCGTGATGCGCTGATACATTTCAAACAGATTGCCATATTTCTCGCGCACGGCATCGAGCCCCTGGTTTTTAATGGCATCAGCAAAGTCCAGATAGACACCCAGCTTCTGTCCGTCGATTTCAGCGCCGACACCTCGGCCCTCATCACAGATTAGTTTGACGGCTCGTGAGGCAATGTCCCGAGGTACCAGGTTGCCGAAAGAAGGGTACATGCGCTCCAGAAAATAATCTCGGTCCTGCTCCGGAATGTCTTCCGGGTTCTTATCACAGTCTGCCTTGTTTTTCGGGGCCCATACACGGCCGTCATTACGCAACGACTCACTCATCAGAGTCAGCTTGGACTGCAGCTCGCCATGCTGTGGAATACAGGTCGGATGAATCTGGGTGAAACAGGGGTTGGCGAATAAGGCGCCTTTTTTGTGGGCGCGCCAGATCGCAGAGGTATTACAGCCCTTGGCATTGGTTGACAGGTAGAAAGCATTGCCATAACCGCCAGTGCACAACACCACACAGTCCGCCAGGTGGCTTTCCAGCTCGCCTGTGACGAGATCACGGGTGATAATGCCAATGGCCCGTTCACCATCCATGATCAGCTCCTGCATCTCACAGCGCGAACGGTGTTCAATATGGCCTTCCGCCACCTGTCGGCTCATTGCCTGATAGGCACCGAGCAATAACTGCTGGCCGGTCTGACCTCGGGCATAAAAGGTTCGTGACACCTGAGCGCCACCAAAAGAGCGATTGGCCAGGTAGCCTGAGTACTCCCGGGCAAAGGGTACGCCCTGCGCAACAGCCTGGTCGATAATGGATGTGCTCAGTTCTGCCAGCCGGAATACATTGGATTCACGGGCGCGAAAGTCCCCGCCTTTGATGGTGTCGTAAAACAAGCGCCAGACGCTGTCGCCATCGTTCTGGTAATTTTTAGCAGCATTGATACCACCCTGAGCGGCAATACTGTGAGCACGGCGCGGGCTGTCCTGAAAACAGAAGGTTTTGACCCGGTATCCCATTTCACCCAGTGACGCCGCTGCTGATGCGCCTGCGAGTCCGGTGCCGACTACGATAACCGTGTATTTCTTGCGGTTGGCCGGGCTGACCACCCGAGAGTTGAATTTATGCTGCTTCCAGCGATCCTGTAACGGCCCTTTGGGGGCGTGACTTTCCAGCTCAAACTCACTCATGCTGTGATCCAAATGTAAACCGGTACCGAGGCAAAGCCTGCAGTTAAAAGAACAACACCACTGATAATCAAAACTTGGTACATCCTGGAACTGATACCCAGTGTCTGCAGCACATTAACTAGCGAATGTTGTAAATGCATCGCCAGAATAAACAAGCCTGCCAGATAGAAAAGCAACATCCAGGTAGCGCTGAACCAGTCCAGCATGGCGGCCCGGACGTGGTTCGTGTCAAGCATCAGGGTCTGAGCGATATGCACAACAATGAACAGTAACAGCAACGCCACACTGAGCGATACCAGCGCTGCCGGCACATGCAGTTTATCGTGTTTTTTGTAGCCCACCCGCCGTGCTTTGGCATTCTTGATGCGAATGGCCAAAGCCGCTTTGACATGGATGGCCAAGCTCAGCAGCACCAGCAACAATAACGGCCAGCGCACCCAGGGCTGATTATAAAAGTCATAAAAGCGTTCGAACGCCGGTGCAGAGAAAAAACTGAGATTACTCAGCATATGAAATATCAGGTAGGCAGTCATCACCGTACCTGCCAGCGCCATTGAGCGTTTTTGCAGTTGAAGCAGCATTTAACTTTCCATGTCCAGTCGCACGTCTTTGCTATCCGGTCGGGGTTTCAGTTTCTCTTTATCAATGGTGCGGATACAACTGTTCCAGCGCAAGATGGATTCATCGTTGTGTTCGGGCCGGATCTTCTCCGCTTTCTGATAAAACTGCAGTGCCTCAATAAAATAATCATAGGCAAATACTCTTGCCATGCTTTGAGTCAGCATGAAGCGTGCACGTCGTTCGTGCAGCAGCCCAGTGTAATAAAATTGCTGGTAGCGACTCTGCAACTTCTGGATTGCCATTTCAATCGCCTGGACCTGGGTTTTCTTGCCGGCATGATGCAATTGATCACTCAGCGCCAAAATATAAACGACCAGTGCAGGCTGATTCTCCGCATCAATATGCAGAATATCGAGGCAAATACTCTCCGCAATTTCCGGCTCCAGCAGAGAACGATATTGACGGGCCTTATCAAGCGCCAGCTCAATAGAATCAGCGTGTATGTCGTGTAACTTCAGCTCCATCAATTCCCTCACGATCTGCAAGTCTTATATAAGAGTTATAGCTTCCAATCTAGACTAAACCCGAGCCACTTTCAATAAATTTTAACGCTGAATCAACCACAGAGGCACAGAGCCCTCTACAGGAAAATTGGTTCGATCAAAATGACCTGCTGCCACACTAAGAACACAACTGGATTGCTTCGTTCCTCGCAATGACCGAGTTTGAATCAATGTTTGAATTTGTTTTACTAACCTATCGTCATTGCGAACGCAGTGAAGCAATCCAGTCCCAGCTCTTGAAAGTGAAATAGATTTTAACGCTGAACCAACCACAGAGGCACAGAGTGCACAGAGGTCTTTTGCAAAAAGACTTAACGCTGTCCTGAGCCAGAGCTTCAGCCTGAACATGTTTAGATTGCTTAGTTCCCCGCAATGACCGAATTTGAATCAGCCATTTGAACCTGTTTTACAGACCTGTCGTCATTGCGAACGCAGTGAAGCAATCCAGTCCCAGCTCTTGAAAGTGAAATAGATCCTAACCCGGAACCAACCACAGAGGCACAGAGAGCACAGAGGTCTTTTGCAAAAAGACTTAACGCTGTCCTGAGCCAGTGCTTCAGCCTGAAGATGGTTAGATTGCTTCGTTCCTCGCAATGACCAAGTTTGAATCAGCATTTGAAACTGTTTTACAGACCTGTCGTCATTGCGAACGCAGTGAAGCAATCCAGTCCCGGTTCTTGAGAGTGAATCAGCCACTGAAGATTCAAAACCCCTTCATTCCAATCATGTAATCCAGTATTCCATTAATGATTTCTCAGTGCCCTCTGTGCCTCTGTGGTTCAAGTAGCTCACATACAATGTGCAGCCCAAAACCATGGCACTGTATGTCATATCCGAAAGACATCAGCCGACATAAAAAGCGTCTCCACCGTCATTGCGAACGCATGTGAAGCAATCCAGTCCGGGCTCTTGAGAGTAGATCAGCCACTAACGATTCAAATTTCCTGCATTACAATCATGTAACCCCGCATTCCATTAATCACTTCTCCCTGTCCTCAAACTAGCTTCACCACATGGTGCCAGACACTGATTTCTGGTATCTTCTGTGACTTTTCCCAACCGCAAAAATCATTCACTCATGCAAAGAAAAATTCTGGTTACCAGCGCCCTGCCCTATGCCAATGGCTCCATCCATTTGGGCCATATGGTGGAATATATTCAGACCGATATCTGGGTGCGCTTCCAGAAAATGCGTGGGCATGAATGCCATTATGTGTGCGCTGATGATGCTCACGGCACCCCGATCATGTTGCGGGCCCAAAACGAAGGCATTTCGCCGGAGCAACTCATCAGCGATGTCAGTAAAGAACATCAGGCTGATTTTGCCGACTTTGCGATTGATTTTGACAACTATCACAGCACTCACAGTGATGAAAACCGGGCGCTGGCCAGTCAGATTTACCTGGCCAACCGAGATGCCGGGCATATTGAAGCCCGCACTATCAGCCAGGCATACGATCCGGAGAAAGAAATGTTTCTGCCGGATCGCTTTATTCGTGGTGAATGTCCCAAGTGCGGTGCTGCCGATCAATATGGTGATAACTGCGAAGCCTGTGGTGCTACGTACGAACCGACTGAACTGAAAAATCCGGTATCAGCGGTTTCAGGAGCCACCCCGATTACTAAAGAATCCGAACACTACTTTTTCAAACTTGGCGACTTTGAAAAGACCTTGCAGGAATGGACGCATAGCGATCACCTGCAGCCGGAAGTCACGCGCAAGCTGGGAGAGTGGTTCGACAGTGGTTTGCAGGACTGGGATATCTCACGTGACGCGCCCTACTTCGGTTTTGAAATTCCTGACACTGACAACAAGTTTTTCTATGTGTGGATGGATGCGCCGATTGGTTATCTCGCCAGCTTTAAAAACTACTGCGAGCGTGAAGGCATCGACTTTAATGAATTTATGAAGCCGGATAGTGACACCGAAATGGTGCACTTTATCGGTAAAGACATCATCTATTTCCACGCCCTGTTCTGGCCGGCGATGCTGGAAGGGGCCGGCTTCCGTCAGCCTGATAATATTTATGCCCATGGCTTTCTCACCGTGGACGGTAAAAAGATGTCCAAGTCCCGTGGCACCTTTATCAAGGCCCGCACTTACCTGGATCATCTCAACCCGGAATACCTTCGCTATTACTTCGCGGCCAAACTGGGTAACGGCATTGATGATATTGATCTGAGCCTGGAAGACTTCCAGACCCGCATTAATGCTGATCTGGTGGGCAAAGTCGTCAATATTGCCAGCCGTTGTGCCGGTTTTATCAGTAAACGATTTGATGGCAAGCTCACAGACACATTGACCGAACCCGGCCTGTTCACTGATTTCAGCAACCAGGCTGAAGCCATCGCCAAACGCTACGAAGCCCGCGAATTCGGTCAGGCCATGCGTGAAATCATGGCGCTGGCAGACCGCGCCAATGTCTATATTGATGAAATGAAGCCCTGGGTGCTGGCCAAGGAAGAGGGCAAAGAAGATGAAGTCCAGGCTATCTGCAGCATGGGCATCAACCTGTTCCGAGTATTGATTGCCTACCTGAAACCAGTTCTGCCCCGTACTGCCGAACAAGCTGAAGCCTTCCTCAATATTGAACCGCTGCAATGGTCTGATATTGCTACCCCACTACTGGGCCATCAGATCAATAAATTCAAACCGCTGATGACCCGTATTGAGCAGGATAGACTCGACGCTATTGTCAGTGACTCAAAAGAAGCCATGGCCGCCGAGCAAAAACCCAAGGCAAAAACTGAACAAGCCAAAGGCATCGACCCGATCGCCGATGAGATTCAGTTTGATGACTTTGCCAAAATTGACCTGCGTATTGCCAAAATTGTGAATGCCGAACATGTTGAAGGCGCCGATAAGTTACTGAAACTGACTCTGGATATCGGTCTGGATGAAAAACAGGTTTTTGCTGGTATTAAATCTGCCTACGCGCCTGAAGATCTGGTAGGCAAACTCACTGTGATGGTGGCTAACCTCGCACCACGTAAGATGCGCTTTGGCCTGTCAGAGGGAATGGTCTTGGCCGCTGGGCCGGGTGGAAAAGACTTGTTTATTCTGAGTCCGGATGATGGTGCTCAACCGGGGATGCGGGTGAAATAACTCAGAACTCAAGCCACAGACTCAGGAACCCGTAAAAAACTATCCATGATTCTCCCCGTGCGGAGAAACTCTCACGCACCAATCAAAACAATTATTTTCACAGTGAACATTGTGCCTTTGTGGATATTCATTCATAAACTTTCAAAACAGCACATAAAAAAGCCTCGGATTAATCCGAGGCTTTTTTCACACAATTATCTAAGTATGATTATCTATCAAACCATCTTAATTAATTGTTTAATTACCAGCTGATGTTTTAGGTAAATACTTATCAGCAACACCATTACCAGTGATACTCCACTGCATGCCAGTGCTATAGCAATCACCAGTGTAGATTACTTCACCACCACTGATTTGGGTTGGAGCGCTGGCACCAGCGTACTCAATTGTTACTGTGGCCTGAGATGCGCCGCCTGAACCAACTGTGACAAGCGAAACCATGTCACTTGCGTTTGCGTAATCGCTTGGAGCTGGTAAATCAAAGGCATTGTTGTCAGCACTTGCAAAGGTTGTACCTTCACTACATGCGATACCAATTGCTGTTCTTACTGGAGCAGAGAGGCTTGTGCCTTCCTGGACTTTTGCACGAACTGTGTAATCCTGATAAGCGGGCAATGCAATCGCTGCCAAAATACCGATAATCGCCACAACGATCATCAGTTCGATCAATGTAAAACCTTGTTGTACCTGTTTCATTTGTATGACTCCTTGTGAATAAAACAGCAAACTCAAAATTTGCTGTCTTAACAAAAGCGATAAGCGTGCCAGAAATTAAAAACAATATATATCATCAACTTAAGGTAAACACTTAAAATAAAACCTGCGGACAAGCGTCATTATGTGACGCAGATTGTCAGTTTTGACAATAGTTTAGTGCTTGCAGCATTTTTTCAGACCGGGGGTATATCAGATTGCCCTCTCGGGCTGTCTCACAGTAGGCTGCTTTTTTATCCAGATACTCGTAAGCATCCAATAACTTGGCATATAAATCGATATCAGGATTGGTTTCCAATAACTGCTCACCCCATTGCGCATAATACGCCACATTCTCTCTTAAATCGTATTGCATGCTGGAATACATCATGGCACTCATATCTATCCATTGTGCCTGCTCGGACAGAAATGGGTTCTTTTTAGCTATCGGTAACGGATCCTCGTTTTGCTGGCCTTTGTAAAAAGATACAAAGTCCCAATTAGCACGAATCGTGTGAGCCAGAGCTGCCATCAAAATCAGGCTGATCACCAGTAAGCTGATAGCCGAGAGTTTTTTGGCATAAACCGTCATCAGGTTATTCCGCTGAGTGGAGAATAGCTTCAGTGGCACTGCCAGCAGAATCATAAACGCCAGCCAGTGCATCGCTGACATATAAAATGGCAACTCAACCTGTGTGTGAAAGCTCAGTGGCAGTAACAGGGCGAAATAACTCCAGCCACGACTGCCTCCTGACTTTGTTAAAGCCAGCAATACGCCAATCGTAGCAACTAATATCCCCAGTAAAGCCGTAACGCCGCCCTCTACCATCCATTGCAGCAGTTCATTGTGTGGGTGACCGACTTTTTCCTTGGGTAGCTTGGCATCGGGCTGTTCCTGATAAAAATCAGGTTTGGCATATTGAAAAACGCGTGGGAAGCTGCCAATCCCATGACCAAACAACGGCTCTTCTACCAAAAGGTCAGCGGATATATGGTAGATACCCAGTCGGGCTGATCCCGTATAACCTTCCTGAACAGCAGCAGTCTTATCCAGCACTCTGCCGCCGCTCTGTACTGCGCCAAGCATAAAACCACTGATAACAGCCACTATAAGCAAAGCACTGAATCGCTTGTTATTAATCAGTTGTATTTTTCTTGCCAGTAAGATCACTGGAAGTGCGATCACCAGTGTAAGCAAACCGATACGCGAACCGGATATTCCTAAGATAAAGCTGCTGGCCAGTACCATGACCGCGAGCAGCAGTTGCAATGCCAACAAGCGATTCTGAAGCAGTGGCCTCGAGGCCAGGTAAAAAGCCAGGGCGATGCAGGTCACCAAATAGCTTGCCTGGTTATTGACTTGCTGAAAGAAACCATCGGGTATGCCCTCAGGCGATTTCGGTAACAGGTATGGCATATCCTGCTTGAGCCAGATTTGCAACAAGCCAACGCCAGCATGAATCAAACCGGATAAAGCGATGATCAGTAGCAAGCGATCCCAGCGCCCGGCTTTCAGGTTGTGCTGGAACAAACTAAAAAGAAAAGCGAAACCACCGAGAATGAACAAAATCCTGAACAGCCAACTCAAAGGCTGTTCAACTCCAGCAAGAAAGCCACTCAAAATAACCAAAAGTGGGAAAGCCGCCAGATAGCCGAAATAGCGTGGTAGTTGAAAACTCTCTGCTTTGATGACTTTATTCAGCGAAAAGGTGATAAAGACAAGCGCAACCAGCCAGATGGTGCTGTTGTGTGGAATTCTCAGTCCGGCGCCGCCCAGATTGGGGTGATAATAAAGTGGTGCCAGCAAAAACAGGACGGCCAACATGATTTCAGCAGGTGTCCATCGGGACATGAATGATTGGTGTGCTGGCGGCATGGGTGATCCTTTTTTATTTATTATCCGTAATTGCAGGGCGGTAGAGAGCGAAGTGTATCACCCTCGCCTCTGACTTCCCTGATTAGAGGGGCACAATTTATCGACCAGCAAACCCAAGGTGAGCGTTATGATGCTGAAAGCCGAGTTTATTGGCAATCCGACCCACTACTTCATCTGAGGTGGGGGCTGGACTGCTTCGTCGCTATCGCTCCTCGCAGTGACGGGGCTTGCTTACTGTCTGGCCTAACAATCTCTCAATTGTTGTCAGCCTTGAGACATAGGCCACAGTGTGACGGCAATTAAGCGGGTTTTAAATCAAAGGCGATACAAACCCGCTCTTCATCGGAGCTGAACGGGATGGTTCTGTGGAACACCGAGGATGGGAACATCACCAGGTCGCCTACTTCTGGAGCGATGGTTTTGGTGGGGAATTTATCATGCTTCTTAGGGTAATCATCGCCGTGGGTGCTGAGCTCTATGCTGCCTTCATGTTGATGCTGTTTGTTTTTAGGCAGCGTGAGGTACAAAGAGCCACTGACCCAACCTTCCTCATGAATATGCGAGGTCAGATGCCCGCCGGTTCGCATGCGCACGTACCAGGAGCTGGCGAATTCGGTGTTTTTTGGAAAGGCTCTGACAAACTGGCAGTTCTCACCGGAAAAGGTCTTACGGTAACGTTCAATGGCCTGCATCACGCATTCAGCAAGTTTTCTGAATGAGGCTTCAGGCCGCTTAAACAGATTGCCGGCAGACTGCACACCGTTATGCAAACGGCCCTGAGACTTTTCTTCGGCATCACAGGTTTCAATATCCTGCAGCAGGTCTTTCAGAAGCTGACTGTCACCTTTAAGTTCAGGAATCTCGGTGTGAAAGACAAAATCCAGTGGGTTCTTGCAAAAGTTGTAATCGTTGTCGGTGCCAAAGTTTTCAGCGTAGTGCCCGGCCAGTGTCGCCAGAAATGGTGAATTATCTTTGCTGCGCTTGAGTTCATCCAGCCCCTGTTTGAATGCTTCAAACTGGCCGGTTTTATACAGACAATACAACGATCGCTCCTGCCAGTCGGCATATTGCGAGCGCTGGAAATGTTCCAGTGCGCCCTGCAGATCGCCACTATCATAGAAATAAACCGCCAGACTGTAATTAGCCAGGGGCAATTCAGAGTCCAGTGAGAGCGCGTATTTGTATGCTTTCACTGACTCATCATAACGGCCCTGATCGCGGAGCACTTCACCGATATTGCTGTGCACCTCGGCGTAATCAGGCTTAAGTTCCAGTGCCCGGTTGTAGGCATCGATGGCATCGCCAAGCTTGCCCTGGTTTTTCAATGCCGTGCCCAGATTAAAATAGGTCTGCGCATCGGGCTGAATGGTCAGCGCCCGTTGGTAAGCGTCCACCGCTTCCACCAACTGCCCCTGCTCCTGCAATACGACGCCCAGGTTGGCCATGGCTTCGTAAAAGCCCGGTTCCAGTTCAACGGCTTTCTGATAGCTTTTTCCAGCCAGTTCAAATTGACGCTGATTTTGATAGGCAATCGCCAGGTTATAGTGGGCATCGACTAGGTTAGGTTTCAGTTTGACTGTTTTTTTATAGCTCTGAATCGCCTCTTCGGTGCGGTTCAGATTGGTCAACAAGATACCGACATTAAAATGCAGCTCGGCGATAGTGGGGTCAATTTTCAGCGCCTTTCGAAAAGCCTCGACGGCCTCCTTGAACTTGTTCTGACCCGCCAGCGCGTTGCCGTAAAGATTGTGCAGCACAAAAGCGTTGGGAAATTGCTTGAGCATTTTTTTGGCGCTGGCCTCGGCGGCGCCCAATTGTCCGGCATTGAGGGCATTAAGCACCGGTTGAATTTCTGCTTGCGTTGGCTGTCTCAGTTGCGCATTCTTTTTCATGTCTGGCTTGCGGTTGTGGTTCTCAGGAAAAGAAGCAATGAGAGTATTACAGGGAATTTTTTCCCGCAACACTCCGTGAACATCAGACCCATTATTTCTTAATTTGAGCAAGCGCAAACGATATCAAGCAATGGATACCATCACGCAAGCATTACTGGGCGGCGCCGTAGGCTACGCTGTCGGCGGTAAGACATCACGTCGAAAAGCGATGCTCTGGGGTGCCGGCATCGCTGTGTTGCCGGATCTCGATGTCATGATTCCCTACGATAACGATCTGGATTCGATGACCTTTCACCGAAGCTGGACCCACTCCTGGTTTGTGCATACGGCTATTGCACCGGTGTTGGCGGCACTACTTCAGCGTTTTGACAAGACCTTCGCCTTTTCCACCTGGTGGCTGCTGGTCTGGCTGGTGCTGGCCACTCATGCGGGTCTGGATGCGCTCACAGTTTATGGCACGCAGTTATTCTGGCCAATGATGCCGCCGCCGGTCTCAGGTGGCAGCGTGTTTATCATCGATCCGGCCTATTCCATTGCTTTGTTGGCCGGGTTTCTGGCGATATTACTGAGGCCCACGAGCACAAGCAGTAATAAAGTCATGCGCTATGGCTTTGCTTTTAGCTGCCTTTATCTCGTCTGGGGCTTCAGTGCCCAGCAGTGGGTCAGCTATCAGGCCAGGCAGGCACTGGCCGAGCAGCAGATCCACTATGAACAGATGCAAGTGTCAGCAACCGCTTTTAATACCGTCCTGTGGCGAATTCTGGTAATTGAAAAGGATAACTACTACGAGGGTTACCGCTCTTTGTTTGATGCCACTCAACCTATGCAATTCAAACGCTTTGACCGGGGCGGTGAACTGATTACCAAAACGCAGTCACTGCCAGCTTTGCAGCGCATTGACTGGTTTACCAATGGCCTGTTCAAGCTGGAAAAACAGGGGGAACAGATCATCGCCACTGATTTAAGAATGGGCATGGAACCCGCCTACTTTTTCCGCTTTAAATTAGCTGAAGAAAATGGTCGCGAGATTGAGCCTGCCGCGCCCAACCGCGTCAGGGTTGCTCCCAGTCGCCGTCAGGGCCTGCAATGGGTCTGGCAACGTATCTGGAATCCGGCGGTGGAGTTTGATTTTCAGCCTGTTCTGGAATAACCACAGAGGCACAGAGAACACAGAGTGAATGAAAAAACCTTTCCGCAGATTTCACAGATGAACGCAGATTACAAAAAGTTAAACTAAAACCTTGTTCGTCTGTACAACGTCTCTCTTTCCGGGTTGTTTTGCTCTCAGCAATCTGCGTTCATCTGCGAAATCTGCGGATAGTGAAGAACTCTGCCCTCTGTGCCTCTGTGGTTCAAACCAACACCGACTCAGGGCTAACAAACTCGTAACCATGTGCCTCGGCCACAGCCTGATAAGTGACCTTGCCTTGATAGATATTCAGCCCCGCCAGCAGATGCGGGTCATCCAGTAATGCCTGTTTAATGCCTTTATTGGCCAGCGCCATGACGAACGGCAGCGTGGCATTGGTGAGGGCAAAGGTGGAAGTTCTGGCCACGGCTCCGGGCATATTGGCAACGCAATAGTGAATCACGCCCTGCTCCTGGTAAGTGGGCTGGTCGTGAGTGGTCGGTTTGGCGCTTTCAAAACAGCCACCCTGATCAATCGATACGTCCACCAGCACGGAGCCCGGTTTCATCTTGGCCAGCATCTGACGCGAGATCAATTTGGGTGCTCTGGCACCGGGTAGCAAAACGGCACCGACCACAATATCGGCACTGAGGACTGCGCAGTCTATCGATTCAGCGGTGGCATAAATGGTTTTCAGCTGAGGGCCGAATTGTTCATCCAGGTTTTTCAGCCGGGCAAGGGATTTATCCAGAATCGTTACATCCGCGCCCAGGCCCATGGCCATTCGGGCAGCATTAATGCCAACCACACCACCGCCAATCACGACCACATTGGCCGGTGCAACGCCGGGCACACCGCCGATCAATACACCCATGCCGCCCTGTGTCTTTTCCAGCGCATGGGCTGCAGCCTGAATCGCCATGCGTCCGGCCACTTCACTCATGGGTGCCAGCAAAGGCAGTCCCTCATCGTCATCGGTCACCGTTTCATAGGCAATGCAGACCGCTCCGGAATCCACAAGATCACGGGTCTGCTCAAAATCAGGGGCCAGATGCAGATAGGTAAACAAAGCCTGACCAGAACGTAATTGGCGCCGTTCATCCTCCAGTGGTTCTTTCACTTTCACAATCAGTTCAGCAGCATCAAATATGGCTGCCGCTGTCTCCGCAATCTCGCCGCCAGCCTGTTGATATGCTTCATCACTGAGGCCAATGGCTGCACCTGCATCCTGCTCTATTAGCACTTTATGTCCGGCCGAGGTCAACTCCCGCACCCCGGCTGGTGTCAAACCCACACGATACTCATGATTCTTCTTTTCCCTGGGTACGCCAATTAACATCTTTTTTCTCCGGTTTTTTGTTAACACTAATTCTGATGTAATAAGGCTTATGACTGAACATATAGCACAAACCACAACGGAAACAAGCGAGCCGCTTAACTTTCATTTCGACAACAAGTTCGTTCGAGAATTACCTGCCGATCCGGTAACCGATAACCACCGCCGTCAGGTCATGGAAGCTTGTTATTCCTGCGTTACCCCGCGTCAATTCAAGGCCCCTGAACTGGTGGCCTTTTCCAGAGAAATGGCGGAGGAGCTGGACTTAAGCGAAGCGGATTGCCAGAGCGCGCAATTTACCCGTGTGTTTTCCGGTAACGAAGTGATGCCCGATATGGCGCCGCATGCCCAATGCTATGGCGGCCACCAATTCGGCAACTGGGCCGGACAACTGGGTGATGGTCGGGCCATTAACCTCGGTGAAGTTATCAACAAAAACGGCAAACGCTGGTGCCTGCAGCTTAAGGGTTCGGGTGAAACGCCCTACTCACGGATGGCCGACGGACTGGCGGTAATGCGCTCATCCATTCGGGAGTTTCTTTGCAGCGAGGCCATGTACCACCTGGGTATTCCTACCACCAGAGCGCTAAGCATTGTCGCCACCGGCGAGTCGGTCACCCGCGATATGTTCTATGACGGCCGCCCCAAGAACGAACCGGGCGCGGTAGTCTGTCGTGTTGCGCCCTCCTTCCTGCGTCTGGGGAGTTATGAAATCTTTACCTCGCGCGGCGATATCGAGACCCTGAGGAAGCTGGTCGATTACACGCTGGAAACTGATTTTCCGCACCTGGGCGCACCAGGCAAGGAAACCTATCTCAACTGGTTCCGGGAAATCTGCGAGCGTACGGCTGATATGGTGGTGGACTGGATGCGGGTGGGCTTTGTCCACGGCGTATTCAATACCGATAACACCTCGGTGCTGGGTCTTACTATCGACTACGGCCCCTACGGCTGGGTCGATGATTACGATCCCAACTGGACGCCCAATACCACTGATGCCACCGGCCGCCGCTATCGTTTCGGCGCCCAGCCGCAAATCGCGCAATGGAACCTGCTGCAAATGGCCAATGCGATTTACCCCTTGATTGATGACGCCGAGGCCTTGCGCGATATTCTGAATGACTATGTCACGGTCTATACCGATAAATGGCAGCAGATGCGCGCTGACAAACTGGGCCTGGCCGAGTTCAAGCCGGAAGACGAAGAGCTGAACCAGGAACTTAACCGGGTTATGCAGTTTACTGAGACAGATATGACGCTGTTCTACCGTCACCTGGCTGATGTCAGCGTAAAAGATATTGATGCTGACGAAGACACCCTGCTGGCTCCGTTGATGGTCGCTTTCTACGCACCGGAGAGTCTGAACAGAACCGACAAGACCGAGTTTGTGGCCTGGATCCGCCGTTATCTGCAGCGCGTGAAAGACGACGGCGTTGATGATAAAACCCGCAAGGCAAAAATGAATCGGGTCAACCCCAAGTTCGTGCTTCGCAATTACCTGTCGCAATTGGCGATTGATAAAGCGGAACAAGGCGATTATTCACTGGTCAATGAATTATTAGAAGTGATGCGTCGGCCTTATGATGAACAGCCGCAATACCATGAGTACGCCGCTAAACGGCCGGATTGGGCCAGGAATAAGCCTGGTTGTTCGATGTTGTCATGTAGTTCATAGACTGGGCGATTCATCAAAGCATGCACTGTGTGCTTGAAGATGGGACTTGATTGCTTCGCTAGCGCTCGCAATGACGGAAGAATGGTTTTGTGGGCTATAGCTGCTGGTAGCGGGGAGTGACCAATCAGTCCTGTTCTGCGTCGTTAATGTTGGGACTGGATTGCTTCGCTGCCGCTCGCAATGACTGAAGAATGGTTTTTTGCGGGCTATAGCTGTTGATATCGGGGAAGACAATCAGTCCTGCTCTGCGTCGTTAATGTTAGGACTGGATTGCTTCGCTCACGCTCGCAATGACGGGGAGTATGGCTTTGCCGACTTTTAGTTTTATTTGAGGTTAATTGTGTAGTGGTGTCGCGTGATGGAATGTGATGTATCTCAAACCCGCGACCTATCTGGCTCACGTCATTGCGAGCGTATGCGAAGCAATCCAGGCCCGAAGCCTTAAAATACCCCCGAATGCTCACGCCGCTGAACCTAAACTTTCGTAACGCTTTCTAACAAAGGAACTGAATATGAAATGGCTACAAACGCTGACTTTATCCCTGACCTGCCTGTTAGCATTTTCGGTGAGTGCCGACATCAGCCGTGACAAGGATCTCAAAATAGAAAAGCTGGCCAGCGGCCTCTCCGTCCCCTGGGGCATGGCAGTATTACCCGATAACAGCCTGCTGGTGACGCAGCGTGAGAACAAGCTGAACCATATCAAAGCCGGTTCCGCTGAGGTTATTAAAATCAGCGGCCTGCCGAATGACGTACGCGTTGGCGGTCAGGGCGGCCTATTTGATATCCGCCTGTCGCCGGACTTTGCCAACAGCGGCTGGATTTATATCAGCTATATCAAAAATGTTGATGGTAAAGGTGCGACCACGCTGGCACGTGCCAAACTGCAGGACAAGCAGTTGGTCGAATGGCAGGATTTGATTGTCACCCAAAGCCGCACTGGCAATGATGTGCACTTCGGCGGCCGAATTGCTTTTGATGCCAATGGCCATGTGTTTCTGTCACTCGGCGATCGCGGTGAACGCGAAAATGGTCAGAACCTGGGCAACCATGCTGGCAGCATTCTGCGCCTGAAACTCGATGGCAGCGTGCCGGAGGATAATCCTTTTGTCGGTCAGGACAATGCCCTGCCGGAAATCTGGAGCTATGGTCATCGCAATGTGCAGGGGCTGTTTTACAACACAGACACCGAGACTTTATGGGCCCAGGAGCACGGCCCCCGCGGCGGAGATGAAATTAACCTGGTCAAACCCGGTAACAATTATGGCTGGCCGGAAATCTCCTACGGCCAGGAATACTGGGCGCCGATGGCAGTAGGTGAAGAGAAAAAAGCAGGCATGGAACAACCGGTCAAAATGTATGACCCTTCGATCGCGCCCAGTGGCCTTATTCAATACCAGGGCACGTTATTTCCATCCTGGCAGGGCAAGCTACTCTCAGGGGCGATGAAACTGCAACACCTGAATATCGTCACCCTCAATGACAGCAATGAAGCCGTGGACGAAAAGCGTTTGCTGAGAAGCCTGAACAGCCGTATCCGTAATGTCATCGAAGCACCCAACGGTGCTGTTCTGGTCGGTACTGATGCGGGCATTATCTACCGCCTCACCCCCGCCAATTAAATAACACTAACGCAGTTGAAGATTCAGCCCCTGCCGGTAAGCATTGATTGCCGGCAGTAAGGCTGACACGACCGCGGCCAGCACAATCCCCATCAACAAATGCGCCATTCCCGGCTGTAGCAGGCTCTCAGAAAGAAACAAACCGAATTGGGACAACAGCCACTGGCGCAGCCAGATATCGCCTGCTGCTAATGCCAGTAAGGCGACGATGATTGATGAGACAGTAATCAACAGCGCTTCCAGTTGCAGCAAGGCAAACAAAAAGCCGGGCCGGTATCCCAGTGCTCTTAATACCGCCAGTTCATGTTGCCGCTCCCGCATCGACAGTAACAGCACGTTGACCATGCCAATCAAAGCGCCCAACAGCACCAACAGCGATATCACCCATAAAGTCTGTTCTACCCCGCCGAGCATTGACCACAGGCTGCTCAATGCCACACCGGGCAAAATAGCCTGCAGGGCTTCACCCGCATATTGGTTGATCTCTCGCTGCAGAGTGAAGGTTTTGATTTTCGATTTGAGCCCGACCATCACGGCAGTTACCGACTGCGGTGTCAGATTAGGGGCGGTATCAGCACCGGGGAAATCCGCGTGCATGGCTTCCAGGCCGGTCAGGCTGATAAATACCGAACGATCGATCGGCGTGCCGGTGGGCTTGAGAATGCCGCTGATTTGAAATGGATGGTTGTCATGGCGACTGAAGCTGGTATCGGCAATGCCGTGGGCCAGCACAATCTCATCGCCGGCCTGATAGCCCAGACTGGAAGCGACTTCAGCCCCCACCACCGCATCATAAGTTTTATTAAAAGCCTGACCGGAAGCAAAATCCAGTGCCTGATCAGCGCGATATCGAAAATGCGCGAACAGCTGCTGTTCAGTCCCCACCACCCGGTAGCCTTGATGAGAATCCCCCAGTGACAAAGGAATAGTCCAGTCGACATCCTGATGCTGTTGCAACATCCGATAACTGTTCCAGCTCAGGTTGTGGGTTGGTACACCGATATGGAAAATGGAATACAACAACAGGTTGATCTGCCCGGTACGCGGGCCGACGATTAAATCGACGTCAGAAACACTTTGCTGAAAACTTTCCTTGGCCTGATGGCGGATGTTCTCGACGCTGAGCAGTACAAACACGCTGACGCTCATCATCAACACTGTCAACAATACCGTGCCCAGCCGGGAACCGAGACTGTAGCAGGCAAGTTTAAGCAGCATCATGCTGAAGTGCTCCTATTTCGACATGTCGACTGAAATGCGACCGCAGACTGGTGTCATGACTGACAAAAATCAGGCTGGTGCGTGCTGGCACCAATTGCTGCATCAATAAATCAATAAACCTGTCACGGTGAGCCGTATCCAGCGCCGAAGTCGGTTCATCAACCAGCAGTAGTTCAGGCTCGTTAATCAGGGCGCGGGCAATTGCCACCCGCTGCTGCTGACCGACACTGAGCAGGCCTGCCTTACGTCCGGCTTCTGCTTCAGTCAGCCCCAGCTTGTCCAACAGCTGGGATGCGCGCTTATCAGCCTCTGCTGCTGACAGCGCCGAGAAATGACTGGCAAGGCGAATATTATCCATCACACTGAGGTAAGGAATGAGATTAAACTGCTGAAATACCATGCCGATATGACGGGCCCGAAACGCATCGCGGCGGCGAGCAGACAATTGATTAATCAGGGTATCAAGCAAGCGGATCGTGCCCTGTTGCGGCGTAAGAATGCCCGCTAGTAAATTAATCAGCGTCGATTTGCCACTGCCGGAAGGGGCTGACAGAAAGATAGCCTCACCGGCCTCGACCTGCCAGTGAGGGATATGGAGCAGGTCTCTATCGTCACCCGGATAACGGAATGTCAGATTGTCGATAAGGAGCATATTTACACAGTCAATTCATGTACAATCAGCTTGGATGATACAACATATCAGGTCAATAATGAGTTGCGTATGCCCAAGCTAACTGCTGCCCTCACCCGCCAGATCGTCTTTCTTATTCTTTTTGTTTTTTCAGGCCTGTCATTGGCCGAAGACTACCAGCGTATCAACTGGGTTGATCTGCTGCCGGAAAAAGATTTGAAAGCGCTGGAGAATCCACCCGACTATATCAACGAGATTGAAGACGGCAGTCCTGAGGACAATCTCAGTAACAAAATGCTCAACGCACTGGAACAGTCTACCGCACCCGATGATGCCTACCAGCGAGCATTGGTTTCAACTGATATTGTTGAATCCATGGACGGCAAAGCCATTCGGCTACCCGGTTTTATTGTGCCTGTAGAGATGAACGACAAACAGGAAGTCACGGAGTTTTTCCTGGTGCCCTACTTCGGTGCCTGCATTCACCTGCCACCACCACCACCCAATCAGATTATTTATGTCACCTCACAACAAGGCATTATGGTGGAAGATATTTATAATGCCTATTGGCTGGAAGGGACCATCACAACCAGCTTCACTGAGAATAATGTGGCACAGTCTGCTTATAGCATGACCGCGGAAACGGTAGAACTTTATACCGAAGAGTAATCACGGCGGCGGGCCAGTAAAGACGTTTCCAGCGCGGCGGCATCCGGTTTGCTCCGAAACAGCATTTCCAGTCGGCTCTCATCGACGCCTGTTCTGCTGTGCTGAGCTTTCATCTGACCCTCAACCTGGTTAATCACCATGGCCTTATTGCCAATGTTAACCACAGCTTTGAGTCTCTCAGCTTGCTGCACAGCACACCATTCAAGCAAGCCAGCCTCATCAAAATGCCAGTCTTGTTCAAAGCGCCAGCCACAGCTGTACCAGCCATCGAGCTGTTGCTCCTCTCTCAGGAAACCACAGTCAGGCAGCGGTGCTTCAGCTGACTCCAGGTTGAGCACGCTGGGCGGATTGGCCCATTTCGCCTGATCAAACTTGGCCGGCGCTGATAGCCAGGCCGGATCCAGCCGTCCCTGTTCACAATAGTGCGTCGGCATCTCATCAAGATGCAGTCTAATCAGCGTCTTTTCCATTTGCTGAATATCAGCGGGTGCAGATAAATCCGTTTTGTTGACAACGAGTGTATCGGCGATATGCAGTTGCTGCTGAAACACCGGGTGTTCGGTATAGCGCGCATCATTAAAATGCCTGGCATCGACCAGTGTCAGGGTGGCTCTGATATCAAGCATCCCCCGGTAGTTGGGGCCGGCCAGCGAAGCAATCACCTCCTCCGGATGACCCAGGCCACTGGGTTCGATCAGTAAGCGATCCAGCTTACGGCTTCTCAGCATTTGATTGAGCGCCACCTGCATAGGCAGTCCTGCAGAACAACACATGCAGCCACCAGCAACCTCCCGGATCTCTATCTGCCCTTGTTTGTCTGTGGTGCTGCTCAGCAACTGGCGATCAATGCCGACTTTACCGAACTCATTGATGAGCACAGCCCAGTGTTCTGAGTCAGGTTTCTGTTCAAGCAGATGCTGAATCGCTGAGGTTTTCCCGACCCCGAGAAAGCCGGTGATGACATTGGTCGGCAGCGCGTGCTGAATACGCTGTAGTTTCAGTTCGCTCATAAATTGGGGGCTGTGATTGAAAAAACGAGGTTGATGCGAGCTAGCGCAGTGGAACAGGATCACTGTCTTTGCTGAGGATGAATTGGGATTGTCCTTTGGTCGAAATCAACTGCACTGTCAGCTTCTCCACACCGGGAAAGGCGGAAAAAATCTCAGGTTGAAGACGGTCGGCCTGTTCTAGCTCATCACAGCTAAGGTGATACTCACCCTGCCATTCGGCATGTTTGCCTGACGCATCGTTAAAAGGCGGCTTGTGATGCTGGTCAGTAAGCTGACATTGTCCACCGGGAATAGAAAAGAGTGAACGGTAACCGGCCAGCTGTCGCAGCAGTTGCTGATAAGACTGTTTCTGTTGCTCAGTTTTCGGCGCATGCTCAAAACCAAGCAGGTTCTCCATTGGCGAGATAAACTCAACCAGCAAAGTCTGTCCATCAATGACCAGGTTTAACGCTGCTTCCCCGTGCACATGGGCTTCAGTCGAACTGTGTTGGTGGCCATGATGATCATGGTGGTCATGCTGCTCGTCGGCGACAACAGCTGCGCTTGTCGACACGGACAGCAAGGCTGCAATGACACTCCCAAGTGCATTCAATCTGAACCTGTTCATTTTTCGCTCCTTAAACAGTTTCTCTGGTGGCTTATCGGGTAGCCCGCACCAGTACCTCTGGCGACACCACTGTCTGACGTTGCAGCAACATGCTATTCCAGCTGTGCGCGAACATCAGCAGGCAAGCTCCCGGGACCGTAATCCAGAGCTCCAGCGTTTCAGGCAGGATCAGGGCACTACTCAGTGCAGTGATACCCGCAGCAGCCACTAACATTGGCCCACGAGAGCGATGATTACGATAAGAGACGGGTAAACTGAACAACGCGAGCCCGACAACCGGGAATAGCAGCGCAAGGTGTACCCATTCAGACTCCAGCATTTCGCCGGCAAAACTCATCAGCCCAAGACTGATAATCAGCGGGGGCAGGAAACAGTGCAGCAGACAGAGCCCGGATAATAACACGGCTGCTTTATCTTTCATTCAGACCTCAAACTATATGATGTATCGTATCTTAAATAGTGAATTATACAGACTCCAGATGCTAGTGTGAGAATGCACCGCTGACTATGTGCATCTGCAATCGTCTTTCAAGCTCGCCAGTGTCATCGGTGATACCATAGTTACTGATTCGTAAACTATAGAAACGATCGAAATAGCTTTGAATATGAGGCTCAATTTTCCGATCATAGCTCACATTCAGGGCCAGCGTTTTGCCCGCCGCACTTGAGAGGATAGCGCCCTCATCCAGAACCAGCTGGCCGTTTTTAAACACTTTGTCAGCCCGGCGGAACATCGCCGCTTTATCGTCCTGTTCACGGTAGACCGCAATATCTGCTCTGGCGCCCGGCTTGAGATGACCACGATCCTGTTGACCCAGTAATTTCGAAGGGGCAGCGCGGGTCATCACCGCGATTTCATCGAGGCTGTATTCGCGTTTGATATCTGCCAGCAAGGTCATTTCAGCGATATCCGGATGCAGATGAGACAGACACTCGATTCGGTAGTCGTAATCCATCAACAGCCGCAACAAATCGGGATAGCGGGTAAACGGCGCGCCATTGGGGTGATCTGTGGTGAAAAATAAACGCCAGGGATCATCGCAAAGCAGGAATATCTCCAGACCGATAGCCCACTGCAGACCATTCACGAAACCCGCTGATTTGTAGTGATAAGGAACAATCCCACCACTCCCCTCGTTCTCGGCATGCCAGACATTCCATTTCTGTGGTGAGGCGTCATAGCGACGAGCAAACTGTGCTATCACATCACCAGACAGGGTGACAGTCTGACCAAACAAAACCTGTCCCACATCCATGGTAATATTCGGGTGCCGGTTAAAGGCCTCCATCAACCGTGCTGCCGACGATGAGAAACCATATTTGCCTTCATCGCCATAGCCGTAAAACTGCACATGTGCCAGGTGCATGGGCAGGCCCTGTGCCGCCTCCATGGTGTCAACGATGGTTTGAATATTGCCGGGGGTGCCCAGATTATTGCAATGCACATGAACAGGGTGTGGTAAGCCGGTTTGAACCACGGCGGTTTGCAAGCGTTGCAAAAGCGTTCTGGAAGATATGCCGTACTCAGGCACAACATCATCCAAACTGAAGGTCTCTGCTCCCTTTTTGAAAGCCTGCGAGCCGCCGGCATTGATCACCTTCAGGCCCAGCGCCTTGGTGACATTCATTGTCCAGCTGACGTAGTCGTTCACTTGTGCCTGACTGGCATCGGCACGCAGCAACCTGACCAGGAAATCATCACTGCCAAGCACCGCTAACGCTGCGGTATCAATGATGGGAATATCTGCCAGCTCGGCATGCACCTGCGGCGCATTGACCGGCAACATCGCTGGCTCCAGCACCATGCTGTAGCCCATTTCGGTATAACGATACCCGGTCTCAAAGGAAGACCATTTGGCATTGGAAAATGGTGTCTGATGATTGCGTTCAAGATGACTGCGATGTTGCTCAGGCAACATCAGTCGGGCGGTATTCACATTACCGCCGGCAATGTGACTGTGAATATCCAGAGCACCAGCCATGGTCACGGACCCATTCAGGTCATACACAGTCGCTTTTTGCTGCAGTTCCGCTGAAGGCTCATCGATTATCCTGTCATCGCCTATCCACAGTGTCATCATTTCCCCGCTGGCTTGTTGAAGTGGATCATAGACACGGGCATTTTTTAAACAAACGATGTTCATGGAAACTCCTAAACGGCCATTGCGAGGACAACGACAGCCTTCTCAAGCAGGCAAGGATCTGGCTGTTTTCAGCAATTGGATAAGTCAGCCAGCATTAGATATATCATATCATTTATTACAAAAAAGAAAACCGGCAACATAGCCGGTGACAGGTGATTACTGGCAGTCTTCACATAGCCCATGAAGTTCCAGTTGGGGGCTGTTTAACTGGAACTTATTGTCACTGATACTTTTTTTCAGCGCGTTAATAAGCCGATTATCAATCCCTACCTCACGCACTGAATGACAGTTATCACAAATCAGGAACTGTGGTGTCTGATGACCGTGGGTACAGGTAATATGAGAGCAGGCAATAAACTTATTCGCTGATGCCAGTTTATGAACCAAGCCTTGTGAAATCAGAAAGTCGAGCATTCGATATACCGACATCGCCGGGATGGTCTCACTCAGAATCTGCTGGTAATGATCGGCAATTTCATAGGCTGATAAGGGTTGGGGTTGTTGCAGCAAAATCTCGAGTACCTGGCGACGCTTGGGGGTTAAACGCCCCCCCTGTTCCATGCAGGTTTTTTCAGCTTGCTGAAGTATTTTTTCAGTTTTCATTGGCATATCGGTTTGTATGAGTTTCCGGGCAGCTGACTGTGATACGTATCTCAAGTCCAGCAAAGACGCTACAGCGCTTTTCGCCAGTGTTCTTTTACTGCCTTATAGCAGTAGACCATAGCATGCTGACGAAACGATTATTTTAATAGATACAGTATAACCTTTTCTTGAAAAATGGCACGACTATTATGATATGATATATTGTATCTTTTATGAATCCATCGTTATTTATGGCTGCAAGTAAAAACAAGCAAAGTATTAAAGAGGCTCAGGCCGAAGTCATCAACAACTTCAGCACGCTGGAGGATTGGGTCGATCGCTATGCCTACCTGGTGGATCTGGGGAAAAAACTGAGACGCGATGGCGATCACCTGAAAACCGAGCAATATAAAATAGCCGGCTGCCAGTCGAATGTCTGGTTCCGGGCCGAATCATCGGGCAACAGATTATATTTTTCCGGAACCAGCGATTCAACGATTGTAGCAGGACTGATGGCCCTGTTGTTCCGAGTCTATTCAGGTCAATCTGCCACCGAAATTCAACGAACTCCGGCTGACTTCATTACCCAAACCGGGCTTGTTTACAATCTGAGCTCACAACGTGCCACGGGACTCGCCCGTATGGTCGAGAAAATACACCTGTCTGCCCATCAATTCAGCGAAACACGGGGGCACTGAGCAATGGAAGAGTCATACGATGTCGTCATTGTCGGTGCCGGTGCCGCAGGGATCGGGATGGCACTGAAACTTCAGCATATCCCTGCTCTCTCCTATGTCGTCCTCGAGCCGGGTGATATCGGCGAATCTTTTCGACGCTGGCCCAGGCAAACCCATTTCTTAACGCCGTCATTTCACAGCAACCCTTATGGTCTGGCTGATCTAAATGCCATCAGCGAACTGAGCTCACCGGCGATATTTTGCGGCTCACAGCACCCCCCCGGAAATCAATACGCTGATTATCTGGCGTTTATCGCTGAAACCGCTATGTTGCCCATTGAGCAACACTGTCCTGTTAACCACGTCGACCGTTGTAAACCGGCCGGTTTTAAGTTGCAAACTGAACGGGGTGAAGTCAAAACCAAGTTTTTGATCTGGGCAACGGGGGAATACCAGTTTCCGGATCTCGCCCCCTTTCCCGGCGCAGACTCCTGTATCCACTATGCCACGGTCAATGACTGGACCGATTACGATGCCGAGACCTTTATCGTTATCGGCGGTTACGAAAGCGGTGTTGATGCCAGCGTAAACCTGGTCCAACAAGGGCACCACGTGCGCCTGCTGGTAAAAAAACACAGCTGGGAATCGGAGAACCTCTATGACCCCAGTTTATCGTTATCACCACATAGCCGGGACAGGCTGAACGAGGCATTGAAAACCCAGAGACTGGACATTCATTTCGGTGCCAATATCAGTCATGTTGACCAGGGCGAGGATAGTGCATTCCGGGTACACGCCGAAGATGGCCGGCAATGGCATGTGAACCACCCGCCCATTCTAGCGACCGGGTTTGTAGCCGGCGGCGGCGCTCAGCAGATTAGTGAGCTGTGGGAATGGGATGAAAACGGCAAACTTCAGCTTAGCGAGGCTGATGAGTCTACCCGCACTCCCGGGTTATTTCTTGTCGGCCCCCAGGTCAAGCAAGGCACGCAGCAGTATTGCTTTATCTACAAATTCCGTCAGCGCTTTACCCAACTCGCCAGTTTGATAGCTCTCTGCCTGTCTCTGGATGACAGTGATCTGCACGCTGAATCTGCCCCCTGGGGTCCCTTTGGTAATAGCGAATGTTGTGAGGACTGCGAATGTTAACCACGCTACCCCCATCCCCCCAGCACGGACTGGGTTTCTCAGCCCTGGTATTGCTTATCGGTCTCATCAGTGGCAGCTTAATTGGCCACGCCGCCACCCCCGCGCTCGCTGAGTCTATCAGTCAGTACAGCGACCCCACACTATTGACCCTGATTACGCTGCTGTTTTTCAGTCTTAGATTTAACCTGGTGATCAATAGTCGACACAAGCTCAAAGTCTTAGTCATCGCGGTTATTGCCAACTTTGTCTTAGTGCCTGTCATCGGTTACGGCATTGCCTCTGTGTTCCTGAGTGACTACCCGCTGCTGATGGTCGGGTTAGTGATTTACTTTATGTCGCCCTGCACGGACTGGTTTCTGGGTTTTACCCGCCTTTGCCACGGCGACACCCTGCTGGGCGCCGCTTTACTGCCTGTAAACATGGTTTTGCAACTATTACTTTACCCGGTGTTTTTATATGTCTTCACCAGCGATGTGGTCACCATTGAACCGGGGATACTAGCTAACACCCTGCAGCACTGGTTTATAGAACCGCTTGCGCTTGCCTTAGCAGCGAGAGTCTTGCTCAACCTGCTGCTGACTAAAGAACAAATGCGTGCTTTACAGGCCGCCATATCACAGCTTATCCCGATTCTGATTTCACTGCTGATTATGCAGATTTTTGCCGGCAACATTCATGTCCTGCTGAGCCATATCAACGTCGTTGCCTGGTTATTACTGGCTGTTTTTTGCTTCTTTGTATTGACCTTTGTCCTCAGCGAGTTACTCAGCAAACGTTTTGCACTCCCCTATGCTGAGCACGTACTACTGACCATGACAATTGCAGCACGAAATGCCCCGCTGATGCTGGCGGTAACAATGGTTGCATTGCCCTCCCAGCCATTGATCTACGCGGCTATTGTCATCGGCATGCTTTTGGAGTTTCCTCACCTTACCCTGCTCAGCCATTTGCTGATGCGTTCATCTCAAACTAAAACAAAGAAGCTTTTACATGATTAGAAAAAACCCACGTGGCGACTTGCCTCAGGTGCATCCTGATGCCTTTGTTGATCCGACTGCCATTGTCTGTGGTCTTGTCGTCATTGAAGAAAACGTCTTCATTGGGCCCTATGCTGTCATTCGCGCCGATGAGCTCGATGAAAACGGCAACATTGAACCCATCATTATCAAGGCGCACTCCAATATTCAGGATGGCGTGGTCATTCACTCAAAATCCGGGGCGAAAGTGACCATCGGCGAACATACCTCTATTGCACACCGGGCCATCGTGCATGGTCCGTGCGAGATCAGTGACAAGGTTTTTGTCGGCTTTAACAGCGTCTTGTTTAACTGCAAGCTCAATAGCGGCTGCGTGGTTCGCTACAACGCCGTAGTTGATGGTTGTGAACTGCCAGCTAACTTTTATGTGCCCTCAACGCAACGTATCGGTGCCGATACTGACCTCGCTCAATTCCCGCAAGTCTCCGCCGATGCCAGCTCATTTTCAGAAGATGTCGCCCTGACTAACAATGCCTTGGTGAAGGGTTACAAAAACATACAAAACGAGTTTTAGCCGCCATGTTGTTACCCCCGTCCAAGGCCAACTTTGTGCTGACAGTCACCCTCAAATCAGGGGCGACAGAAACATTCAATACGCCTGTTCGTCTTGAAGAAGCATTACAGCTTCTGCTGCCCAAAAAGACACCTTTTGTTGTGGCGGCGCTGATAAACGGTCAACCGCGCGATTTAAGTGATGTCATCCATAGCGACTGTGTGATTGACCCGATCTTTGCCAACAGTGAACAGGGCATCGACATCATCCGTCATTCAACAGCACATTTGTTCGGTCATGCGGTCAAACAACTGTTTCCTGATACGCGAATGGTCATCGGTCCAGTCATCGACAACGGTTTTTACTATGACATAGACAGCGACCATCGCTTTACACCGCAAGACTTAATCACCATTCAACAGCGCATGGAAGCGCTGGCAAAAACCGGCTACAGCGTTATCAAGAAACTGACCGCAAAATCGGAAGCGAGAGCGATATTTGCAGCCCGCGGCGAAACTTACAAAGTGCGGATCATTGATGATATGGCTGACGACGTGAAGGAAGTCGGCCTCTATTACCATGAAGAATATATTGATATGTGCCGTGGTCCGCATGTGCCGGATATGTCCTTCTGTAAGGCCTTTCAATTAACCAAGCTTGCCGGCGCCTACTGGCGCGGTGATGCCAGTAATGAAATGCTGCAGCGGGTCTACGGCACGGCATGGCCGGATAAAAAAGCGCTTAAAGCACATTTGCATCAGTTGGAACAAGCGGAAAAACGTGATCACCGCAAACTGGGCCGCCAACTTGATCTTTTTCATTTTCAGGAAGAAGCGCCCGGCTCTGTATTCTGGCAGCCTAGGGGCTGGCAGGTATTGCAGCAGTTAATTGCCTATCTGCGCCGCAGACAGTCATATGAAGGCTACCAGGAAATCAACTCTCCCGACGTGATGGACAGAAGTCTCTGGGAAACCTCCGGGCACTGGCACAATTACCGAGAGCATATGTTTACCACTGAGACAGCTGATGGTCGGGTATTGGCGATGAAGCCCATGAATTGCCCGGGCAGCGTGTTGCTCTACAAGCAGGGCATCAAGAGCTACCGTGACTTACCGGTTCGAATGAGTGAGTTTGGTAAAGTGCATCGCTATGAGCCATCCGGTGCCTTGCATGGCTTACTGCGTGTCAGACATTTTACCCAGGATGACGCCCATATCTACTGCACGCCTGATCAGATGCAGCCGGAATGTGTTGCTGCCATTGCCCTGCTGCTGGACATCTACAAACAGCTGGGTTTTGACGATATCCGAATCAAGCTGTCTACACGACCCGATAACCGAATCGGATCCGATAAAACCTGGGATCGCCTGGAACAAGCCCTCATCAATGCACTGCATGAATTACAGCTGCCATATCAGGTCAATGAGGGTGAAGGCGCATTTTACGGGCCCAAACTGGAGTTTGTCCTCCAGGATGCGATTAAACGGGACTGGCAGTGCGGCACACTACAGGTCGACATGAATCTGCCGGAACGTTTCGGGCTCAGTTACATCGGTGATAATGGCGCGCCTCAGCCGCCGGTGCTGTTGCACCGCGCCATTTTGGGTTCGCTGGAGCGCTTTATCGGCATTCTTATCGAACAGTATGAAGGCAAGCTGCCCGTCTGGTTATCCCCTGTTCAACTGATTATCTGCACCATTCATGAGGGCCTCAGCGGTTACGCAGAGCAGGTTGCCCAGTTACTTCGCCACGCAGGATGTCGCGTCGATATCGATAACCGCTCAGAAAAAATAGGCTACAAGGTCCGCCAACACACGCTGCAACGTATTCCCTATATTGCTGTTATTGGTGATAAAGAGACAGAACATCAGACCCTCTCATTGCGCCAGCTGAATGGCAACAACCTGGGCGCTTTGCCCATCACTGAGATGCTCAGCCTCATGACTGATGTGATTCAACCACCGGATCAAAAGGCACAGACTGAGCAACTTCAGGCTGTGCTGGAAGCATTGCAACCCCAACAGGCTGACACCCATGAATGATACGCAAGCAGCATCCCATCATGCTGACTTACTGATCAGTGACGGCATCGTCATCACTCCCTCTGGTGAACTGAAAATCGATATCGCCTGCCGAGGTGGCCGTGTTGTGGCATTGGGTGATTTGCAAGCGCAGTGGTCAGCAGACACCACCTTATCGGTGAAGGGTCTGCATGTGATGCCCGGCGTGATGGACACACAGGTACACTTCCGTGAACCGGGGTTAACCCACAAAGAGACGATTGAAGCGGGTACACGAGGTGCGGTGCTTGGCGGCATTACCGGCATATTCGAGATGCCCAATACCAATCCCTTAACGATGCATAAAGCCGATCTTGGTGCCAAGCTGGATATCGCGAAACGCAGCGCCTGGTGTGACTATGCTTTCTATCTCGGAGGCTCTGTCGTTAATGCCGAGCAATTGGCCGAGTTGGAGTTACTGCCCGGTTGCTCGGGCGTGAAAGTGTTTATGGGTAGCTCGTTTGGTGATTTATTAACTGATGATCAAACGATTCTGGAACGAATTTTGAGCTCAGGTCAGCGCCGTGTGGCCATTCATGCTGAAGATGAACAACGTCTGCGTGAGCGTCGTCAGCTTGTTGAGGCCGGTAAAGATGTACTTCAGCACCCCTTCTGGCGTGATGTGGAGAGTGCCTTATTGGCGACCAAACGTATCGTCGCCTTGTCTGAAAAAACCGGTCGGCGCTTACATGTGCTTCATATCAGTACTGAAGAAGAGATCGCCTTCCTGGCCGAACATAAGCACCATGTCAGCGTTGAGGTCACCCCGCATCATCTGACCATGAGCGCACCAGACTGCTATGAACGTCTGGGCAGTCTCGCTCAGATGAACCCGCCGGTCAGGGAAAAACGCCACCAGGACGCTTTATGGCGTGCCATCAACAATGGCATCGTTGATGTGATTGGCAGTGACCATGCGCCCCACACCCTGGAAGAAAAAGCCAAACCTTATCCCAACTCCCCCAGCGGTATGACTGGCGTACAAACCCTGCTACCGGTAATGCTCGACCATGTGCACCACGGTCGGCTGACATTACAACGTCTGGTCGATTTAACCAGTGCGGGTCCTGCTCGTTTATTCAATATTCAAGGTAAAGGACGTATTGCCGTGGGCTATGACGCCGACTTTTCTATTGTCGATCTCACCGCTAAACGCACTATTGAAAACAGCTGGGTTGCGAGTGAGTCAGGCTGGTCACCTTACGATGGCAAAGCCATCACCGGCTGGCCGATTCATACCATTGTACGGGGCAGTATCGTTGTTCGGGACGAGGCATTGTCGACCCGGCCGGACGCTCAGCCTATCCAGTTTGATTATCACCAGTAACGACTTGAGGACACTACCATGACCGAAACATCACCGTCCCTGTTTCACGAGAGGAAAACCATCGAGCAGGTCGAAGAAGGCAAGGAACTCGCGCCAAAATTTGATGAGCAAGGCTTGATTAGCTGTATTACCACCGACCATGCCTCAGGCGAGGTATTGATGCTGGGCTATATGAATCAGGAAGCGCTCAGCAAAACCATTGAAACCGGCGAAGCGCATTATTGGAGCCGCTCACGGCAAACACTGTGGCATAAAGGTAAGACCAGTGGCCTTGTCCAGCAGGTCATCGAAATGCGTGTTGATGACGACCAGGATGCGATCTGGCTGGCAGTGAAGGTATTGGGATCAGGCGCAAGCTGCCATGTTGGCTATCGCTCCTGCTTTTATCGTCGTGTCCCGGTCGGGCAAGACCGTGAACGACAATCGGACCTAATCTTTACCGAGCAGTCAAAAAAGTTTGAGCCGGAAGACGTCTACGGTGACGCCCCCAACCCGACAATCCTCTGATTCTAAGCTGTTGCCCGGCCGCATTTAACCGCTTCGAGCAACACCTCTACCGGGTGCTTTAACCTCACACCCTGCATCCTTTTCACTTGCGAACGGCAGGAGTAGCCTGTCGCCAACACTTCTTCATCCGGCTGAGTCTGTGCCAGTTGAGGTGCCCATGACTGCTGAAAAATGGTGGTCGAGGTGTCCAGGTTTCGCAGTTCATGACCATAGGTGCCTGACATGCCGCAACAGCCTGTGGGCACTACGGACAAAGGCAGGCCAAGATGCTGGAACACAGTCTGCCAATCTGCACTACTGCTCAGCGCATTGGTTTTTTCGGTACAGTGAAGAAACAGCTTGTATGACACTGACGCTGTCGAGGGGCTGCTTTCAGGTACATGCTTTATCAGCCATTCCTGTGGCAGTAACACCTCAGGCACAGATTCGATATTGGGTAGCGCCGCATATTCCTGCCGGTAAATCAGCGTCATTGCCGGATCCAGCCCAACCAGCGTGACATTCAGATCCGCCAGCGCGTTCAGCGCCTGAATATTGCGTTGTGCCGTCCCGGCAAAGGCTTTTCTGAAACCCTGGACATGCAGGGGTTTACCGTTAGGCCTGTGCCTGGCCAACCACACGGAAAAACCTAATTCAGACATCAGCTCGATCAGGGCCGCAAGAACACGGGTATCAAAATAGCGGGTGAAGGTATCCTGAACCAGGACAACACAGCGCGCTCTCTCTGCCTCACTCAATTGTGATAATTGACTGACGCTGGCTGTTTTCACACCCCATTGCTTAAGCGTGGCTTGAAAGCCTGAATGCTCAGCATCAAATAAGGGGCTGTCCACCATACCAATGGTTTTCGCCAACAACCGTGTCACCCGTGGCTGTCCCATCACCGCGTTATACAGCGATGAAAAAGGTGACAGATAGGGAATGAAAAACTCCAGCGAAGCCACCAGGTATTCTCGCAATGGTCGGAAGTAGCGCTGGTGATAGAGATACAAAAACCGTGATCGGATCTCAGGTATATTCACTTTGACAGGACATTGCCCGACGCAGGATTTGCAGGCCAGACAGCCAGCCATAGCGTCGTACACCTCATGATTGAAGCTATCTTCAGCCTTTCGCCTTTTTTTCGTGACAGCCTGTGTCAGCTGCTGCCAGAGGGATCGTTCGGATGCGCTGCGTTCCTGCTCAGCGGCATCCACACCACTGCCTTGTTGTAGTCGCAACCACTCCCGCATCAGCGAAGCACGCCCTTTGGGTGAGTGAATACGTTGCCGTGTGGCTTTCCATGATGGACACATAGAATCGTTGACGTCGTAGTTATAGCAGGCGCCATTGCCATTACAGTGCATGCTGGCACCAAAGCTTTGCCAGTTTGAGGGTGCGATTTGTCGGTCATACTCACCGCGTAAAGCAACACCATCGATCTTAAGTAAGGCGTCTTTGGCAGACCCCAAGGGCGAGGCGATCTTGCCGGGATTTAACTGGTTATTCGGGTCAAACAGGCTTTTGACTTGCTGGATAGCCGGATACAAGTCACCGAAGAATTGCGGCACATACTCAGAGCGCAGTCCTTTACCGTGCTCTCCCCACAACAGGCCGCCATACTTTTCAATCAGTTTGACGGCTTGATCAGTGATGGGACGTATTAAAGCAGCTTGTTGCGGGTCTTTCATATCCAATGCAGGCCTGACATGCAAAACCCCTGCATCAACGTGTCCGAACATGCCATATTGCAACTGGTAGCTGTCCAGGAGAGAGCGCAGTTCATAAATAAAGTCTGCCAGGTTTTCCGGCGGTACAGCCATATCTTCAATAAATGGCTGTGGACGAGCTTCACCCTGCGCATTACCGAGCAAACCGACGGCACGTTTACGCATCGCGTAGACCCGCTTAACCGCATCTTCGCCCTCAGCCAGGGTATATCCGGCCCGAGGCATGGCTTCATCCTGCTGCAGATAGGCCAAAAAGGCATTCACCTGAGCATCCACGGATGATTTTTTATCGCCGCTGAACTCGATTAAATTAATGCCCAGGATCTCACCGCTGTCAGCGGGAAAAAACTCGGAGACGCTCTGCCAGACACTGTCTTTTTGAGCCAGTTGCAGTACGTGTGAATCAACCGTTTCGATAGAAAGCGGCTGGTGCTGCATCAAAGTTTTGGCATCACGTAATGCATCCATGAAGCTGGGATAGCGAAGGTTCACCAGCGTGCTGTAGTTGGGAATAGGCAATAAATTCAGTTTGGCTTCAACGACAAAGCCCAGTGTGCCCTCGGAGCCGCACAGCACACTATTTAAATTGAACTGTCCGTCCTCTTTCAGATGAGCCAGGTCATAACCGGTCAGGCAGCGATTCAAGGCTGGAAAGGTTGACGCTATCAGTGCCTGATTATCACTGCTGAGCTTATCCAGAGAATGATACAAAGATGCTTCATGTTCAGATAACCCGGCAGTATGTTGCGTCAGATCAGTCTCAGCAATAGTGTGCGTGTGTAGTTGTTGCCCCCCGATGACAACGGTATCCAGTTCTAAAACATGATCGCGGGTTTTGCCGTAGACACAACTCCCCTGTCCACTGGCATCGGTATTGATCATGCCACCAATCGTCGCCCTGTTTGAGGTCGACAACTCTGGCGAGAAAAACAGGCCATGCGGCCTGAGCATGGCGTTTAATTGATCTTTCACCACACCGGCCTGCACCCGGACCCATTGTTGCTCGACGTTGATTTCCAGAACCTGATTCAGGTGGCGGGATAAATCCACCACAACCCCATTTGTCAGGGACTGGCCGTTGGTGCCGGTGCCGCCTCCTCTGGCGCTAATGCTAATGTCGGTGAATTCGGGCCTGGCTAATAATCTGGCCAGTAAACGGACATCTTCCACATGAGCGGGGAAAACAATGGCCTGTGGCAGGCGCTGGTAGATGGAATTATCCGTCGCAAACACGGTACGCGTCGCATAATCCTGCCCTATTTCACCGGTAAACCCTTGTTCGCCGAGCGTTTGCAGAAACTGCCGGTAAATTGCAGAAACTGCCGGTAAATTGCAGAAAGTGGGGATGTTGAATTCAGGGGCTTAATAGTCATGACCAGAACGAGACAACATTGTGAGCAGGCCGATGCGTGTCACAATCGCCCTGCTAAATACTAAAAGACAGTCCTTGTCAGATAGGACTCAGACCAGGTCCAGCGTCAGCAACAAGCGACGATTTTCTGCTGTGGCTTGTGCAGAACGGTGAACAATGCCCTGCACTTCTTCTCCGGGCCATTCCTGCCCCTTAAAAAGCAGCACCTCGCCAGCATTGGCCGCCTCTAATCTGTCCTTGTCTCGCATAACATGCTCGTGATCACGAAGTTGCAGCGCCTGTCGGTTGATATTGTCTTCCGTCAGCCACTCGGTTGCCGGGCCGTGATAGGTTGTCACCATGCGTGCCATGACCTTGTCCACATGAAACAGCGGACACAGGGTCTTGTCGACAAGCTCCAGCCTCATTCCCACATGACTCTGATCAAACAAGTCAGCGAACATCGTGACCAGCTTCTGAACATCCGCCTGAAAGGCTTCAAGGTGACTGGCCGGCCACTTAGCTTTTAACCATTCTGACACCTCTTCAGGCCGCAGGATCACCCTGAAACTGAATCGTGTCTGCTTTGCCAGTAAGCTGTTAATATTCTGTTCAAGCTCATCACTGAACTCACGCTGCCAGATAGCAAAATCCACGTCCGGCTGGTATATCTCACTCAGCACCAGCGGGCTCTCCGAGACAGTCACCGGTGACGGATAAACACGATCTGCCAGGGCCGACATTATGCCTGCTCCCAGCGTGGAAACGGATCAGTCATGGTTTCCCACAGCGCCTTACCGGCGAGTAATTCTTCCTCACTGATCAGGCACTCATCCAGCATGTTTCTGACCTGGGCCTCATCCATATTCTGGCCAATAAATACCAGTTCCTGGCGCATATCGCCGAACGGTTCCACCCAGTGCTCTTTGATGATTTTCAGTGACTCTTCATCCTGAGGCCAGCGACTCTCCGGTACTGCTCGCCAGAACATACCAGCAAAGCCATGACGGGCAATGCCCCCTGCCTGACTCCACTGCCCCGCAAACTGGGGCCGGCTGGCCAGCCAGAAATAACCCTTAGAGCGAATCAACTTGCCACAGGGCCATTCCTGATGCAGAAACTCATAAAACTTCTGTGGGTTAAACGGTTTACGCGCAGTGTAGGTAAAACTGCTGATGCCATACTCTTCCGTTTCCGGTTTATGCTCACCGCGCGCTTCCTGCAACCATCCCGCTGATTGTTCGGCTTTTTCAAAGTCAAACTTACCCGTTGCCAAAACATGAGTCAGATCAACACGGCCTTGCTCGATAGGGACAATCTCAGCTTCCGGGTTCAGACTTTTGATCACACCGGTCACGGCTTTGAGTTGTTCAGGACTGCACAGATCCGTCTTACTGATTAAAATCACATCACAGAATTCAATCTGGTCCACCAGCAGGTCAGCCACACTGCGGTTATCGTCTTCACCCAGAGACTCACCGGTCTCCTGCAGCATACCGGCCTGCTGGAAGTCATTAAGAAAGTTGGCCGCATCAACGACAGTGACCAGCGTATCCAGACGGGCCACTTCGGAAAGGCTCTGACCATCTTCATCAGCAAAGGTGAAGGTTTCGGCGACCGGTAACGGCTCGGAAATCCCGGTTGATTCGATCACCAGATAATCAAAACGTCCTTCATCAGCCAGCCGTCGGACTTCCAGCAACAGATCCTCACGCAAAGTACAGCAGATGCAGCCATTGCTCATTTCCACCAGCTTTTCTTCGGCGCGGTTGAAGTCAACGTCATTATTGATTTGCTGAGCATCAATATTGATCTCGCTCATATCGTTGACGATAACGGCGACCTTGCGGCCCTCACGGTTATTCAGAATGTGATTCAGGACGGTGGTTTTTCCGGCGCCCAGAAAACCGGATAAAACGGTAACGGGCAAGCGGTTTTCCTGATCAGTGGTCATACTGGCTTTCCTTTCTTTCATTAATGGTTTTCACATCGGCACAATATTCTGCGGTGGGGCGAATCAACAGGCGGGCAATACCGATGGGCTCACCCGTCTGCAGACAGTAACCATAGTCGCCCTGTCTGATGCGATGGCGTGCTGCATCGATTTTGGGAATCAACTGACGTTTTCTATCAGCGATACGTATAGCAATAATCGCCTCTTCTTCCAGTGTGGCTCTGTCACTCATATCACTGACCCGCCCCTGGTTGATTTCTGCACGCATGGACTCGATTTCTTCCAGAGTCTGTTTTCTCAACTCGACCAGGCGAGCATCAAAGAAGGCAAGCTGCTCATCATTCATGTAGTCGTCTTCCGACGCATTTAATAAGCTTTTTTCATCCATCGGTCTGTACCGCCCATTGCAAGTCCTGACGAATCAACAGCCAGCGATTCCACAGATGTGCCCAAATCACCAGCAATGCTGACGGGATAGTCACCCAAAGCTCATAAGCTTCCGACACCATCAGGCTGCAAATAAGGCCACCGATGCCCAGCCCGGCATAAATCATGGGCAATGCAGAACCATGTTGGAAAAAAGACCGTGGCAGGCTGAACAGCGCCAGTCCAACAACCGGTACCAAAATGAGAATATGGAACAGCTCCGATGCCATCATCGATGTGAGCGCCCCTGTCAGGCCCATTGCCAATAATATTGGTAGTAGCAGACAGTGCAGGAGACATAGTCCGGAACAAGCCACCGCTAGATTATCTTTCATTATTGCCTCATCAGTTATGATACATCATATCATATTATCAGTAAGCAACTGTTTCAAGCACTAACTGGCATTTATCCTGACTTATCGCTCAATGGATCCATGGCTTCGTGCTTAAGCGGGCTGGAGGGGTTGGTGTTGATAGCAAAACAGCCGCAGAAACTGTTGAGTTCAGTATCAGTATGTTGGGCCACAGCTGGCGCGCTGCATTGATAGCATCAAGCGCGCTCCCCTATTCACTAAGATGTCACACTATCAGGGAAGCTGATAATCAATGGCCAGCACAAAGAAATGACTGGCCTGCTCCTGCACATGAATGGTGATCTCGTCGTCAACCTGTTTACTCAGCAAGGCGCGCGCCATGGGCGAGTCCAGGCTGATATTACAGGTTTCAAAATCGATTTCGTCGGGGCCAACAATGCGATAGGTTTTTTCCTCACCCGCTTCGGTCTCCAGGGTCACCCAGGCACCAAAAAAGATTTTGTCCTGATCCTCGGGAACATCATGCACCACGCGCAGATCAGGCAGTCGTTTTTGCAGATAGCGAATACGGCGATCCAGTTCCCGCAGTTCTTTTTTGCGGTAGATATACTCAGCGTTTTCGCTGCGATCACCCTCAGCGGCAGCGGCAGCGAGTGCCACCACCACTTCACGCCGGCGTTGCCAGCGTTCACTGAGTTCCTGGTTAAGCCGAAACATGCCCTCAGCGGTAATATATGGAGATGATTTCATGGTTATTCAAAAGACAATCTGTTCAGCAAGACTGGTTTGAAAAATTTCCAGCAATTTAAACCTATCCGTGTATCAGTCATGAAAAACCGTTCATTTATGCAGGGTTTGTTTAAGCCGTGTTTCATCAATGTTGGCACCGAGTCTGCCGGCGACAAGGCGCATATCCAGCTCGGCATTTTCCAGGCAACTGGTAGCCCCTGGTGACGGGGTCATATTGAATACGATGCCGGTGCCCGGATTGATCTTGGCTTCACCAAGCATCAGCTTGGCCGCTTTTTTATCAATCAGTTGCGGTCTGACACCACCAAAGCCCTTGGCGAAAGACACATCGTCCAGTTTCAGGCCTGGTACGATCTTGCGTGCATCACGCATAAACAGCCAGCGCCTCAGTCCCGGCACTTCAAACAGAAAGTTCTTGAAAATATAGTTGC
Source organism: uncultured Methylophaga sp. (assembly GCF_947259025.1). Classification (GTDB taxonomy): domain Bacteria; phylum Pseudomonadota; class Gammaproteobacteria; order Nitrosococcales; family Methylophagaceae; genus Methylophaga. Next base: position 52,959 of record NZ_CAMYKO010000005.1, on the reverse strand, counting down.
GAATATCGCTGACCTTGAACAAATCCCAGAAGACTCTGAAAACCCGGCTATCGAGTTTGAGCACGCGTAAGAATTCAACGAAGGTTTTACTGTTATAGCGCTCCAGCATGGGTAGCAACAGTGCGGTGGGGCCAAATCGCGTTTTACCCTCGACCAGCACATCGGGATCACCATGCACCGCAGCAAATGGCAGCTTGTCATTTTGTACGGTATAAACCTTGCCGTTAAGAATCGGCGGTGTGAAATAGAAGCTGCCTGCAACAGGCAAACAGGAATACTCCAGGCCATAACCCATCTGTTGCGCCAGCAACAGGCTGTGTCCACCGGCGGAAACCACCACGGAACGGGCTTTGATCACCTGGTTCTGTGTGACGATCGAAAACAGACCGTCCTTCTCCACAATGTTTTCAACATGACTGTTGAGGTGAAGCTGAATAGCTTTGTCAGTACGCTTTTCAGCCTGCTCCACAAAGCTCTGCGCCAGACGGTTATAATCAACCGCAGCGTGCTCATCCAGCACAGCGAGGGCGACACAGGGTTCCGGACGCATTTTGCCGCCGACCATGATGACACTCGGCTCTATTTCGGCAATCTGTTCTTTTTCCAGCAACTGCATACTGGTGAACACGGTTTTGAATTGCTCAAAACGCTCTCTCAGTTGCTGACATTCCTTCTCACCCACGCCCAGCACCATCTTGGGGTATTTGAAGATGATGTCATCACGCTGATCCAGGGTTTCGGTGTAGTTGACCACCATCTCGGCAGCGGCTTTGACCTTGGCGGCTTTTTCCAACGTGTAATTGGTCTCAATATCACCGCAATGCAGGGTCTGGCTGTTATTGCGGCCATGAGAGTTTACGCTGGCAACCTGACCGTACTTCTCAACCAAAGCGATATTCTGGATATCGGTGTATTCACTGAGCAGGTACAGCAAAGCGGTACCACATACGCCACCACCAATAATGGCGACATCATGTACTTGTTCTGTCATTGGTTTTCCTACTAAAAACTGCGGCAGATTTTAGCAGAATCAGTGCTGACTCGCAGTGAAGGCTGAACGCAGAGCTTTCAGCTGTCAGGAATCGGAGTTTTTGTTCATCTGCGAGAACGATGGAATTGATGACAGGATGGATTTCAACTCGTCACCATTACGGGGCTTGCCGGTCACCGACTCATTCTGGCCGCTGTCGTCGTCTTGGTCGAGTTGCTTAATCTCCCGGAACATTGACTCAAGTTCTTCTTCAGATGGCAACGGCTCCTCGGTCAGATCATCCCACATTTCCGATAAAGCCACTTTGGCATCGCTCAGCTCGACCGGTGGTCCGGTATCAATCTCTTCCTCTTCCGGCTCTGCAGATGGCGCCTCTGCTTCAGTCTGGGCATCATCAAGTTCACTCACCGGCAGCGGGTTGAGCGGCGTGTCATCCTCAGCGTCATCAGTCGGCGTGTCGATACCCTGTTCCCAGGCAGCGGCAAGTGCGGCCTCTGCTTCCTGTTCAGCGCGTTCCTGCTGATCAATTTCCTCAGCCTGTGCTTCGGAATAAGGCAGGGAATTGTCTACTGAGTCCTCAATCTCGGGCTGTTCTGCCTGTGGTTGCTCTGACGGCACATCCGCTTCAGCGGCCAGCTGTTGTTCCCACTGCGCCAGTATCGCTGCTTCATCCGCCTCATCGGAAGCGGTTTGCTCGGATAAATTCTGTACCGGCTGTTCGGTCTCCGGTGTAGTTGTCTCCAGCTCTGGCTCTGACTCTTCTGGGTTCTCGTCTGATTCAACAGTGGCTGATGATTCAGACTCAGCAAGTTGTTGCTGCCATTCTGCCAATAACGCTGCTTCTTCATCCTCGTCTGACACGCCTGTTTCTGATGTGAAATCAGGTTCAGGTTCAGGTTCAGCAATATGATTGACCTCTTCGTCCTCATTGGCTGACTCGATCACGTCGCTGTTTTCACTGATTGACTCTTCCTGCACAAGCTCATCCTGAACCTGCTCCGCCTGGCGGGCCTCGGCTTCTGCTTTCAGCTGCGCTGTGCGGGCACGTAATTTGGCACGCAAATCTTCCAGTTCGGAATGAGGCGCCTCATCCGCTTCGCTATCGTCTTCAGATACTGGTTGCTGCGACGCTTTGGCATCAGACACTGGCTCGCTTGATGTCATCAAGTTTTCCAGCCGCTCGGCTTCTGTCTGAAATGCTGCTTCGGCTTTTTCTGGCTCTGGCTCTGGCTCTGGCTCTGGCTCTGGCTCTGGCTCTGGCTCTGGCTCTGGCTCTGCAATATTGTCTGTCTGCTGACTGTCCAGTAAAGCTTTTTCCTGCGTGTCTGACGCTTCTGTTAGTGCCGTTTTGTCATCTGCTTCGGGTACAGTGTCATCCGCATCCGCTAAATCAGCGAATGCGACTAGTTCAACGTCTTCTGCCCACTCTTCCATCGAGTCATTGGCGATAGGATCACCTGCTTGCTCACTATCCTGAGCCTCAGTCAGTTCTGACTGTGATTCTGGCGCTGCATCAGCCTGCTGGCTATCCAGTATCGCCTGAGCTAAGTCATCTTGCGTTGCTGCTTCAGCATCGACGCCTTCAGGTTCATCTGGCGCGGCTTCATCACTGGTTTCCATGGCTTCGGAGGCTGTATCTGGTTCAACTTCATCTCCCCATGTTTGAGACTCTGCATCAGGTTCAGCTGTCTCAGTAAGCTCTGTTGGCTCAGTCTGCGATTCAGGGTCCAGGCTGTCTGTCTGACTATCCAGCAAGTCATCAATCGCACTATCATTCATCTCAGCCTGTTCTGATGCGGTGACTGCCTCTGTATCGGCTATAACATCGTCCTGAACGCCGCTTATCCCGTATGTATCGGGCGTGGACTCATTTTGAGCTTCCACTGATTCAGTGGATGTGTCAGATTCAGCGGCTGTTTCATCAAGCTGCTCTACCTCATCAGATACAGCTTGTGGCTCAGGCTCCGGGGCTGGTTCCTGACTATCTAGTAGTTCATCAATAGCCTCATCGCCAACTACCGCTTCATCGGAGGACAACTCAGGCTCGTTATCGGCCGGAACGAGATCGTCATCACGCGCTGCACTCTCATCTTCGCTGGTGACTGCTTCTGATCCAGGTGTCAGATTGGTCTGCGGCTGAAAATGAAAACTGTCTCTAGTAACAAAGCCGTGCAGGCCTTTTTTCTGAGGCTCCGGCTTCTCTGTTTCAGGCACCTCAGTGGCTTCTGGTTGTGCTTCTTTGTCAGAATCGGGCTTAGCGGGGTAATTCGGATCGCCGGGAATTTCTATATCTTCACCGATATCTGCAAAGCGCTCGAGTGTCTCATCCGTATTCTGAGCTTGGCGATACTCCTGTCTCGGCGTAAAATCATCATCCAAATCAGTGAGCTCAGCGGGGCCGGACTCGGCGGCTTCATCTGTCAGTATGGTACTGGCTTCATCGGGCTGCTCATTGTTGGTGGTTACGGCTGATGGTGGTTCGTCGGCTTGCGATGCTTCAATTTCAATATCATCTGGGGAGGCAACCTCCTCACCCTCTTGTTCGAGCGTGAAGTCCTGGCCATCCAGCAAGGCTTCAATTTCATCGGTACGTAAGGCCTCTTCCGGCGCTTCGCTGATATCTGCTGCTGGTTCAATCTCAATGTCATCTACTGACGAGTTGAGGTCGTCATTGATAGTGGCGTTTTGATCCTCGTCTACCTCGGCTTCTTCCGGTGGCGTTTCATCCACTGACTCAGTCTCAGCGGGCGCACTTTCTTCCGCAATGCTATCCTCACTGAGTTTTTCCCCCGTATCACTGAACAACTGTTCTTCTTCGTCAATAACAGCTTGCTCAGCTTCTGGTTCATCGGTTTCAGCTTCAAGCGCTTCGTCCGACTGTTCAGAGAGGGCTTGTTTTTCAGGGGCTTCTGCCTCTTCACTTTGTTCGTCTTGTGGCTGCTCTTCTGCTTCAGCCGCTGTCTGCATTTCAGTATCAGCTTCGGCTTCTGGCTCCTGTTCAACTTCCGTCTGTGGCGGCATTTTAGCAAGCGCTGAATTCACTGCCTGCTCGAGCTGGGCGGGCAAGGCGGTGAAAGCTTTGCCATCCTGTTCAATAAACGTCTTTACCAGGCTTTTGTAGATTTCTCGTTCACGCTCAGCAAAGGCTTTAACTTCCTGCTCGAGCTCATCGCCTGACAGTTGATAATGCTCCGCCAGCAAAGTCTGCAGTTCAGCTTCACGGTTTTCGCGGTTATTTTTGATGTGTTTAACCGTTTTCGCGGTATCGGCATCAACGCGACGTTTCTTTTTCAGGTTTTTAAACAGCACAACACCGGCAATGACGGCAAAAATCACCGCCACTTCATAGGCAAGCAGTTCCAGAATGGGATCGGTCAAATTCATTTACACAAAGTCTCCTGCGACCTGTGGCGTGGCCATTTGTCTGCGCCACCAGATAATACCCCCCAGCAGCAGCACCAGAATGACAGCATTGCCAATCAGCAGTTTTGTTGTATCTGACATGGCTGACTCCGGTTCTGAGGACTCGGGCGCAGCATTTTCTGCCTTATCTGGTGCGCTTTGTTTTTCTGTCATGCTTTGCTGATTGTTTCCTGAGCCATCGGCCACCGGGCTTTGAGTCTCAGTCGCAGTTGCCGCCAGACTATCCTCCAGCGTTATTTCTTCAGGCTGCAAAAAGACCTGTCGTCCGGCTGGTGTATCTCCGCGTAACTGCAACGAAAGCGTGTAATCCTGCTGCGGCGTCAAGTCTGTTAATGTCAGTCGCCAATGGTTGCTATCGGTCTTGAGCATCTGGTACGGCCACTCACTGCCATCTTCCTCTCTTAATAAGGCGGTTATCGTCAGCGAATCCGGATTAATGAGTCCGACATCAGCTTCAACCTCGATCCGGTGACTACGTGTCTGCTGTTCAAGCTGTGAGGTCTGAATATCGACCGGTGCCGCAATCACGTTGATACTCTGGCGACGCTGGCGTTCAAAGGTAGCACTTTTCATGGTGACGATCACATCATTACGGCCGGCTTCAAACCCGGCACCCAGCGCGGCCCGGTAGATAGCCTGGTCAGGCTCGCGTGCCATCGCGAGATCGTCACTGGCATCAGCCTGCTGACGGGCAAGCTTGCCGTCAACCAGTTCCAGGAATCCCGGACGGGTAATGGTTTCGCCCTTTTCGGTCAGGCGTGCTTCAAAGTCAAACTGCTCACCAACCAGCACATTACTGGGTAACTCACTGGTTTCCAGTTGCATATCGGTGACCACCATCACCCGGTTATCGGGATCCAGTTCGGCATTAATCTGCCATTGGCCCGTCTCTGGCTGGTCGATGGTGATGAGGTCAAAGTGAGTCTCATGCTGCCAGCGGATCCGCTCAGATTGCTGTCCCATGCCAACAGTCTGGCCATCAGGCAGTTGCAGCTTGGTAGCGGCTGAACCGGGACGACGGAAAGCCAGCACGGTCATCTGCTCCACACTGTCATCAATCCGGAACTGGTTATCGGCCAGCGGCACTGTGTCACGGCTGGTCGCCTGTTCGAACAGGTGTAAAAAGATCCGCTGTAGCTGCTCGGCTGATTCAGCCTGGCGGTGCCAGCCATCGGTTGCCATCGACAACGCTTTGAGCAGTTCATGGTCAGCATTCTCTGACAGGGCGATGGTGTGTACGGTGATATCGAGTTTTTTCAGCCGCGGCACGATGTTATCCAGAATCCGTTGGCGGGATGCCTGACTGGCGCTGTCTCCCGGCTTGAGGTCAACAAAGCCGTCTGACAGCAAAATCATGCTGCGTTTGAATTTCGGATCGGGCTTTTTCTGATTGGCAGTGGCTGTTTGCAGGACCTGTTCGATATTGGTGAACAGGCCATAAGAATGGATTTTCTCAGACTTTTCGATGGCGTTCTGCCGCCAGTCATCACTGACATCGCGCCAAGGCACCAACATGTTAACCATCTTGGCGAAAGTCCAGACCCCAGCACGGGCCTGCTCGGGCATCAGTCCCACCAGCATTCGCATCGCCGGCGCCCGCAGGTTTTGCGGGTCATTGTCTTTCATACTGCCGGACACATCGATTAACACACGCACATCACTGACCGGCTCGGTCTCGGCGGCATAAGATGACATTGACGCCAATAGCATCAACAAGATGGGTAGAACGAATTTATAAGCTAATGGCATAGCATAACCACTCATTTGATTCAGGCCAGTCTGCCCCGCCTGTGCAGGCGAGACAGAAATCTGACGTTAGACCAGTTTGAAGTGATGTATGCAGGTTTTATGCCGCTGAATCAGAGCGCAGCAAAGCCCCGGGCCAGATCGGCCTTGATATCGTCGACGTTTTCCAGCCCGACTGAAATGCGCAACATGCCATCGCTGATGCCTGCCAGCGCCTTGTCTTCATCACTCAAACGACCATGGGTCGTAGTGGCGGGATGTGTGATCGTGGTCTTGCTGTCGCCCAGGTTGGCTGTGATCGACAGCCATTCCAGGGCGTTAATCATGGTCCAGGCATCAGCCTGACCGCCTCTGATTTCAAAAGCAATAATGCCGCCGAAGGCAGACTGCTGTTTTTTCGCCAGTTCATGCTGGGGGTGACTTGGCAGACCGGCATAAAACACTTTACTCACGGCAGGCTGCTGCTCGAGCCACTGTGCCAGTTCCAGCGCTGAAGCCGAGTGGGCCTTCATCCTTAAGTCCAACGTCTCCAGCCCCTTGATAAAAGTCCAGGCATTAAATGGACTCATGGTGGGGCCGGCTGTGCGCAAGAAGCCGTATACCTGCTCACCGACAAGCTCAGCATCTCCGACCACAGCGCCGCCAATACAACGGCCCTGGCCATCAATATATTTAGTGGCCGAATGCACCACGATATCGGCACCGAATTTCATCGGTTGCTGTAAGGCAGGCGTGCAAAAGCAGTTATCCACCACCAGCAGACAGTCATTCGCTTTAGCCAGAGCTGATAAGGCTTCCAGATCGGCAATTTCGTTCAGCGGATTGGAAGGTGTTTCCAGAAACAGGATCTTGGTTTCCGGTTTGATCGCCTGTTTCCAGTCCTCCAGATCGGAGAGTCTGACGTAATCGGTGCTGATGCCGAACTTGCTCAGGTACTTGTCGAACAGAACCCGGGTCGTACCGAATATACTCATTGACGAGACCACATGATCACCTGCCTCCAGCAGACCCATCATGGTGGAGAGAATCGCCGACATGCCTGATGACGTAGCGACACAGGATTCGCCGCCTTCCAGCGCGGCAAGCCGCTCCTGGAAGGTACGAACGGTCGGGTTGGTGAAGCGCGAATAGATATTGCCGGGCTCATCACCGGCAAAGCGCGCCGCCGCCTGCTCTGCACTCTCAAAAGTGAAGCTCGACGTCGGGAAAATCGGCTCGGACTGCTCGCCTTCCGGTGTTCTGCGATGGCCAACACGAACAGCGCGGGTGGCAAAGCCCTTGTCTTGGAATTCTTCTGTCATCGGGAAATGGTTTATCCGGCTAAATTGCTTAATTTTAAAGGCTATAGCCCGCTATGACCAGCTTTGCCCATCTTGACACAAAATTGACATAAGCCGGCTGCGGCATTAGAGTTTGCGGCACTCTGACACGGGTGCCTGCAAATATTTGCAGGATAATCGGGAAATCGGTGCGCTTCACGCAAGTCCGATACTGCCCCCGCAACGGTAATCAAGCTTCACACAATCATTCAGCCACTGTGCCTGCATGGGAAGGCGATTGTGAATTCTTAGCTTATCAGTCCGGAGACCGGCCTGTGTCAGCGGGATCTTATCCCAGCTTTCGCGTCGCGGTGGGCGGCTCGGCGAATCAGTATCGGCTCTGCCGAGCTCTCGTCACGCCTGCAGCGAATAGGACTTACCAGCAGTATCGGGTGGATGCTGCCAATCACAGGCGTTTATCATGTTATCCAAGAAAACTCTCCTCTCGCAGGTTATCGGGGCTACTTTATTGACCGGGTTGTCAATCAACTCTCACGCGGCCGGTACCGACCTCGACAAAATCGTTGTGACGGCAACGCGCACTCCGACAGCCGTGAAAAATACCGGCAGCAGTGTTTCTGTTATTACCCGTGAAGAAATCGAACTCAAACAACTTCACAGTCTGGCAGACGCATTAAAAGGTGTATCAGGTATCCGCGTTGCGGAAACCGGTGGCCGCGGCTCACAAACTTCGGTTTTTGCCAGAGGCAGCAATTCCAATCACACACTGGTCATGGTCGATGGCATCGAAATCAATGACCCCAGTAATCCCACTGGCACGTTTGATTTCGGCAACTTCCTGCTGGACGACGTAGAGTCAATCGAAATCGTCAGAGGTGCACAAAGCGTGCTTTACGGCGCAGATGCCATTGGTGCTGTCATTCATATCCGCACCAAAGCTGGTGAAGGCCCTTTGAAAGCACGTGCCAAGCTCGCTGCCGGCAACAAGTCCACGCACCATGAAACATTCTCTGTTTCCGGTTCCAAGGATAGCTTCAACTACTCACTCACCGGCGGGCTTTATGAGTCTGATAATGACAGTGCTCCCAACAAGGATCGCATGCCATCAGGCATCGCCCGCGATGACGATGGTTATCAGAATAAAGTGGTCTCAACTCGACTTGGCTGGCAGGGTGAAAACCTGCAGACTTCCATTTTCGGCCGGCATATAGAATCGGAAACCGATATTGATGGATTCCTCTCGGAAGACTTTGATGCCTATAACACTAGTCGCCAGACCTATATAGGGGCTGAACTCAAAGGCCAGTTTTTTGATGATCTCTGGCAACCCACGCTGACGTTCACTCACACCGACATTGAACGCAAAAACCGTAATGACAGGCAAACGCCATTTCAGACATTGAACCGCACTGATTATGATGGAAAAAAAGAAAAGCTAAGTCTTCAGAACGATCTCTACTTCATCGAAAACAACATCATCACTGTCGGTTATGAATTTGAAGAGGAAGAGATTGAAGCGGATGGCTTTACTGATTTTGGAGGAGGCTTCATTCAGAACCAGATGACAGATGAGTCTCGCCAGAATCGTGCTGTTTACATTCAGGATCAAATTACCCTCACAGAAAAACTGTCAGCGACTTTGGGTGTTCGTCACGATAATACTGATGACTTTGACTCTGAAACCACCTACCGTGTGGCAACACGATATGAGTTAACGTCATCGACACAAATTCGTGCTGCATACAGCGAAGGCTTTCGTGCACCCTCACTCTACGAAATGTATGGATTCACCCCTAACAGTTTTCTGAGCGCCTACTACGGTAATCCCGATCTGGATCCCGAAATCAGTGAAAACTGGGAGTTGGGTCTCGATCAAAGCTGGTTGCAAGGTAAGGTACAGACAAGTGCCACGTTGTTCAAAAACGATATTGATGACCTTATTACCACTGTGTACCTGCCCAGTTTTGACAGCACCAGCGTGAATGTTGACGAGGCCGAAATCCACGGCCTTGAAGCTGATATGAGTGTAGAACTGACCAAGCAACTGGATGTGCATATCAACTACACCTACACTCGGAGCCAGAACGAAGATGATCAGCAGTTACTGCGTCGTCCGGTACATCAGGCCAACCTTGATCTGGTTTATCAACCGGCGACGGACTGGCGTTTCACCGGTAGCCTGCATCATATCGGGAGCCGCAAGGATGTCGACGCTGTAGGTGACAGAGTACGCATGGGCAGTTATGCAGTAGTCAACGTCAGCGCTGACTACAAAGTCAATGACAATGCACGTGTTTTTGCTCGCGTGGAAAACCTCACAGACCGTCACTACGAGCCTGTGTGGGGTTACCAGGGAACGGGCATTAGCGGACTTCTGGGCATTGAATTACAACATCAATAACCCTGACAAGGGCGGCCATGCCGCCCTTTTTTCTATCCATCGATAACCGTGAATACGGTGAGAGATTTTTAGCTGAAAAGCCTGAAGACTCGGCTAGCCCCCATCATCATCGCCACTCTCGCAAAAGTCTGTTTAACACAGTCTTGTGCTGTAGAGAATAATGGACAGCAGGCAGGTATGCCCGAATAGTGCCAGGATGCTGATAGACTGATGCCTTTTTCAATGAATTAGCTTGTTAATTCATTAACTGAGATGATTAACAATTTACGTGGAAGAACGATGAGCGAGACCGAACACTCACATCACCATAAACAGGCCATGCAAGAACAGAAAACCCTGGTCGATGAAAAGATCAAACAAGCCGATCAGAAAAAAGGCCTGTTACTAGTTATAACCGGCAACGGCAAAGGCAAAAGTTCGTCCGGCTTTGGCATGGTAGCCCGAGCATTGGGTCATAAAATGAAGGTCGGCGTGGTGCAATTCATCAAAGGCGCTTTCAGTACCGGCGAGGAAAAGTTCTTCCGCCGCTTTCCCGATGAGGTTGACTATCATGTGGTCGGCGACGGTTTTACCTGGGAAACACAGAACCTGGAACAGGATATCGCCTCGGCAGAAAAAGGCTGGGCTATCTGTAAAGTCATGCTGGCTAACCCCGAACTCGATATTGTATTGCTGGATGAACTTAATATCGTGCTGGCCATGCAATACCTCAACACCGAAACAGTGCTCAACGATATCGCCGCCAGACCGCCAATGCAGCATGTCATAATCACTGGCCGTGATGCGCCTGAGGCGGTGATTAAAGCCGCTGATACCGTCAGCCGGGTCGATGATGTCAAGCATGCCTTCCGTGCCGGATTCAAGGCGCAGAAAGGCATTGAGCTATAACATCGAACCACAGAGGCACAGAGAACCAATGATTATTGGCATGTATCAAACTGACTCTGATCACTGTCATTGATGATGAAGTTTTATAGCTCAACCTCATCAACACTACATGAGGCTCTGTGCTCTCTGTGCCTCTGTGGTTAATATCTAATCCGCGTCATCAGCGGAGAGCCTCAAAAGACGCTGAAATCTCAGTTATGTGGCCCGGATTTTGCTCTGTCATATGACTGTAAAGTTACTCACATTTTCTGTGGATAAGTCTGTGATTAAGTCAGTGGTTTGTCGCTAACTGCCTGTCAGGTCTGATATCTCCTCTAAATGGTTAAAAATTAACCATCAAATAATAGCTATATTTTTCAATAACTTATCTTAGTCATATGAAAAATCAATCACTTGCGACGCCTAGTTAAAATCCCTGACAGGAAGAAGTTCCCGAGGTGAATAACTTTTTCTGTATCCGCAAAAAAAGAAAAGCTAAGCCAGACACAAAAAAGCCCGATAGTGATCACTACCGGGCTCATTGTTGTTAAGCAAAATACGCTTGATGCGTTACTCAGGGATCGACAGACTCCGCGGCATTTTCCATCTCAAGATGCAGTTCATCATCCTGTAAGGTGACACGGACATGACCGCCTCGCTGGCTGAGTTTGCCAAACAGCAGCTCATCAGCCAGAGGTCGCTTGATTTTCTCCTGCACCAGGCGCGACATCGGTCTTGCCCCCATCAACAAGTCATAGCCGTGATCGGCCAGCCACTGACGCGCAGCATTGTCAATTTCGATGGTGACGTTTTTATCCTGCAACAGCATTTCCAGTTCGAGCACCGCTTTGTCGGCCACCCGCAGAATGGCGTCTTTATCCAGCGGTTTGAAGTGGATAATACCGTCCAGACGGTTACGGAATTCCGGCGTAAACGTGCGCTTGACTGCTTCGCTGCCATCAGTCTGATGTTCCTGCTTGGTAAAGCCGATGGAGGTTTTGCTCATTTCGGCCGCACCTGCATTACTGGTCATCACCAGAACCACATGACGGAAATCGGCTTTGCGACCATTGTTGTCGGTCAAGGTACCGTGGTCCATCACCTGCAACAACAGATTGAACACATCCGGATGCGCTTTTTCGATCTCATCCAGCAGCAATACGGCATGCGGCTGTTTGATAATGGCATCGGTCAACAGCCCGCCCTGGTCGAAACCGACATAGCCCGGCGGTGCACCAATCAGACGCGATACGGTGTGGCTTTCCATATACTCCGACATATCGAAGCGGATCAGCTCCACACCCATGTTGTGGGCCAGTTGGCGGGTCACTTCAGTTTTACCGACACCGGTTGGACCGGCAAACAGGAACGCACCAATCGGTTTTTCCGGATGCCCCAGACCGGAACGGCCCATCTTGATGGCCGAACTCAATGCCGAAATCGCTTCATCCTGACCGAAGATAACCCGTTTGAGGTTCTGTTCCAGTTTGCGCAGGTTGTCCTTGTCGGCATTGCTGACAGTCTTGGCCGGAATACGGGCAATCTTGGCGACTATCGCCTGCACGTCATTCACACCAATCAGTTTTTTGCGTTTGGACTTGGGCGCAATCCGCTGGGCAGCGCCGACCTCATCCAGCACGTCGATCGCCTTATCGGGCAGATAACGGTCATTGATATGACGATGGGCCAGTTCTGCAGCCTGCTCAATCGCCGCCTGTGAATAGCGCACGTTGTGGTGTTCTTCCAGGCCGGGTTTCAGGCCTTTAAGAATCTCTACGGTTTCGCTGACAGTAGGTTCGGGCACATCGATTTTCTGGAAACGACGTGCCAGCGCGCGATCATGTTCAAAAATACCGCGGTATTCCTGGTAGGTCGTAGAACCGATACATTTCAGTTCACCACTGGCCAGCAATGGCTTGAGCAGATTGGCCGCATCCATGGTCGAGTTGCCGGCACTACCGGCACCGATCATGGTATGGATTTCGTCGATAAACAAAATCGCCTGCGGCTGTTTTTTCAGTTCTCGTAACAGGGCTTTGAGGCGTTTTTCAAAGTCACCGCGATACTTGGTACCGGCGACTAAAGCGCCCATATCCAGGGAGTAAATCACGGTTTCTTCCAAAACCTCAGGCACATCACCTTGTACGATGCGGCGCGCCAGCCCTTCTGCCAATGCGGTTTTACCCACACCAGCCTCGCCCACAAACAGCGGGTTATTCTTACGGCGGCGGCACAGCACCTGTAGCGTGCGCTCCAGCTCCATGCTGCGGCCAATCAGTGGATCAATGCGGCCTTTTTTGGCCGAAGCATTAAGGTTCTCAGCATAGAGGGTCAGAGGATTTTTACTGTCCTCAGCCGATTCTTCTGCATCCACCCGCGGCTCGTCTTCAGACTCTTCCACGACTTCATCGATCTCGCCGTGACTGATGGCATTGACCACATCCAGCCGGGTCACATCCTGCTTTTGTAGCAGATAGACGGCTTGAGACTGTTGTTCAGAGAAAATAGAAACCAGCACGTTGGCGCCGGTCACTTCGGTGCCGCCCGAAGACTGCACATGCATCACCGCACGTTGCAGAATGCGCTGAAAAGCCAGTGTAGGCTGGGTTTCGCGCTCGCTGTCTTCCGGCAACGTCGGCAGGTTGTCAGCAAGAAAGTCACTCAATTCCTGGCGCAGCACCGATATATCGACGTTACAGGCCTTAAGTACAGCCAGCGCCTGGCCGTTTTCCAGCAAGGCCAGCAGCAGGTGTTCTACGGTCAGGAACTCGTGCGAGCGCTGGCGCGCGTAGTTGAATGCCTGACTGAGGGTCTGTTCGAGTTCTTTACTTAACATCTTGCGTTCCACCTGTTGGATCGAACCGGGTCATTCCTCTTCCATCGTACACTGCAATGGATGGCCGTGGCGTTGAGAATAGCTGTTGACCTGTTCGACTTTCGCTTCAGCTATCTCATAAGTAAAAATACCACACAAGGCACTGCCTTCGGTGTGAACTTGCAGCATGGTGCGTGTGGCACGTTCACGCCCCATACCGAATAAGGCTTCCAGAACCTCAACCACAAAATCCATCGGCGTATAGTCGTCATTGAGCATGATCACCCGGTACTTGGGTGGTCGCTTCAAATCAGGCTTGGCCGGTGCGACTGCGTAATCGTTATCGCCGTGCCAGTCGTGATCGTGATCGTCACTCATGCGTTTTATTGACTCGCTGTGGCTTCATCAATCATTTTTTTCAATTCGCCGTTTTCGTACATCTCCATGATGATGTCGCAGCCACCGACCAGCTCTTTGTTGATGTAAAGCTGAGGGAATGTCGGCCAGTCAGCGTAACGGTAAAGATTTTCACGCACTTCCGGCTCTGCCAGAACGTTGACATAGGCAAACTCGGCACCACAGGCTGCAACAGCCTGAGAAGCACGGCTGGAAAAGCCACATTGTGGAAATTCCGGACTGCCTTTCATAAACAGGATGACTGCATTGCTTTCAATCGCCTGCGAAATCCGCTCCATAACGTCCATTAAAATATCCTCGTAGTTTGGAAAAAATCAGTATCTAGAATGGGGACGATGGTCTCAATTTCAAGCTTAGGCTAGTTATAATTGAGCTGCAACAAGCCTAATACGCCGTCGAGACCATTGTGGTTAATCGCTGTATCAGCCTGCTGCTGAACCTTGGGTTTGGCGTGATAAGCCACGCTCAGGCCGGCCGGTTCCATCATCAGTAAATCATTGGCGCCATCGCCAAGCGCCAGCGTCTGTGCCGGGCTGATATCAAGCTGCTCACAACAGCGGTGTAAAAATGTTGCTTTGGCTTCTGCGCCGCACACTTCGCCGTCTACTTCGCCGGTCAGTTTGCCGTCTTTTTCAGCAAGCACATTGGCCTGAGTGAAATCCAGACCCAGCCTTTGCTTAAGTCTGTCGGTGAAGAAAGTAAAACCACCCGATACCAGCGCCAGGCTGATCCCCTGCTTTTTCAGTGTTTCCACCATGATCTCAGCACCGGGATTGAGTTGTAAACGTTCCTCATAAACACGCTCCAACACCGTCACATCTAATCCTTTTAACAATGACACGCGCTGTCTGAGTGAAGTTTCGAAATCAATCTCGCCCTGCATTGCGGCTTCAGTAATCTCGGCAACCTGCGGTTTGATGTTCATAAAATCGGCGATTTCATCAATGCATTCGATGCTGATCAGGGTCGAATCCATATCGGTGACCAGCAGTTTTGCCGCGCTGCTGTCAAAGCCATCCGGCAGACAGTTAATATCAAAGTCATGTTTGCGGCGCAGCGCATCCATCGCATCGCGGTTAATCTCTGCCTGGTCGATGAGGGCAAACTTGCCACGCCAGTCCAGCTCGCCGCCAAAGTCCCTAGCAAGCGTTTCAGCCTGTTTTTGTTCCAGTGTGACGCCCTGCAGGATAAGTTGTGTCATGTTGAAGTCGCTTTATAAAAAAATCGGCGAGACTGAACACTCAGCTCGCCGATGATTTGCTGGCAGTTCTGCTTTAGAACTGGGGTTTGACCGGTGCTGCTTTGAAACGCTCAACACTGGCAACAATCTCTTGTTCGGCATCTGCCTTGCTGACCCAGCCTTCGATTTTGACCCATTTGTTCTTTTCCAGGTCTTTGTAGTGCTCGAAAAAGTGAGCCAGTTGATCCAGCAACATGGGTGAGACGTCTTCAATATCTTTGACATCGTCGTACATTTTATCGTGTGGCACGGCGATGACTTTGGCATCTTCGCCCGATTCATCGGTCATTTTCAGCATGCCCACCGGGCGACAGGCCACTACAGAACCACTGATAAGTGCATAAGGACTGACCACCAGCACGTCAACCGGGTCACCGTCATCAGAGAGGGTGTGCGGGATGTAGCCGTAGTTGGTGGGATAGAACATCGCCGTGTTCATAAAACGATCCACAAACAGGGCACCGGTATCCTTATCGACTTCGTACTTCACCGGATCGGAATGTGAAGGGATTTCGATGATGACATTAACGTCTTGTGGCAGATTACTGCCCGAACCAACACGGTCGAGGTTCATAGTGTTCTGAGCTCCAGTTTAAGAATGAGTAAATCCACGAATTATAAAAGAAAAGCCCGGCGGATTAAACTCACAAACACGGTGCTCACGTCTTGTTTGCCATGATCAAGCTGATTTGACTGAGTGAAAGTCAATTCAAATTGTCTCTGCTAGCTGCACTGGCGAGGGTAACAATATCCGAGTCTGCTCGGCAGCACTGAACTGGATTGCCCCGGCCTATGGCCTCGCAATGACGAGACAGCTATTTAGTAGCTTGAATGTTAGGGTGACATTCACTCTTCCAGCGGAATCATATCAAAGTCTTCTTTAACTGCGCCGCAGTCGGGGCATTCCCAGTCATCGGGAATATCCTCCCAGGCCGTGCCCGGTGCAATGCCCTCTTCCGGCAAGCCCTCGGCCTCGTCATAGACAAAACCACATACTGTGCATATCCACTTTTTCATGCCGCCTCCTCGCGTTAAATTAACGGCTCAGCAGAGTCAGCCCCACTAGCAGCAGGACCAGTGAAAACAACCGGCTTAGTTTGCGATGCGACAATTGCCGGGCCAGTCTGGCACCCAGCGGCGCCATAAAAACACTGGTCGCAATCACACCAAGAAAGGCCTGCCAGTGAACAAAGCCGGTCAGCCAGTCACCTTCAACCTGGTGAACCTGGCTGCCCATCCAGATAAAGCCTATCACGCCACTGGCGGCAATGGGAAAGCCACAGGCTGCGGCGGTCCCCACTGCTTTTTGTATCTCTTGGCCAGCCATCACCAGGTAAGGCACCACCAGCGTGCCGCCGCCAATGCCCACCATGGCAGAAACAACACCGGTCAGCAGACCATAAAAACTCATCAAAGGTTTGCCCAGCAACCTGACTGACAGAGCGCTGGGGGGCGGCATCCACATCCTCACTGCCATCAGCAAGGCAAACACGGCAAAGATCGACTGTAACCACTGACTGGAAAGGTTGGCAGCAATCACTGCGCCGATCAGGCTACCCAGGACCAGACCGGGTGCCAGCTTCGCCACCAGCCGCCACTGAGTCGTGCCGTAACGGTGATGAGCACGCATCGATGACAGTGACGTCACGCAGATAGTCATCAGCGAGGTGCCGATGGCAACATGTATCGCAATCTCCGCTGACATGCCCTGCCAGCTGAACACTGTGACCAGAATCGGCACGATAATCAGACCACCGCCAATACCAAACAGTCCGGCCGTCAATCCGGCCACGATCCCGGCCAGGGCGAAACTGAGCCACTCCAGCATCAAATCCATTTCTCCTGTTACAAAAACCGCCTCAGACCGCGACTTTACTTAGAATTACGATACAGGTATAAGAAACGAAGCACCAAAAAAAGACAAGGAGCAACACCCGCAAAACTTTTCTAACGACAATAACGAGGTAGGACTTATGACGGCACTCAGCACCGTCCCAGCGATTTTGGGACTCTTCGGACTTCTCTGCGCTTTTCTGGTCTATAAAAAGGTCAGGTCTCACTCACCGGGGACCGGTAATGTCGTGGATATCGGCGATCAAATACATCTGGGCGCCATGGTCTTTATGCGGGCTGAGTACAGCCGCCTCGGTATTTTCTGCTTGATCTGCATTATCGGATTGGGGCTATCTGATTTGGGCTGGCACACCGCGCTGGCCTTTTTTGTGGGTGCGATTAGCTCTGCCTCGGCCGGTTTTATCGGCATGTATACGGCCACTCAGGCCAATGTTCGCACTGCCGTTGCCGCACGCGACAGTGGTGCACCCGAAGCTTTGACCGTAGCTTTCTTCGGCGGCTCAATCATGGGGCTGACGGTCGCCGCGATGGGCCTTTTAGGCCTGGGCACGCTCTATCTTCTTTACGGCAGTGATCCACACACCGCTCACACCATTCACGGCTTTGGTATGGGTGCTTCATCTGTTGCTCTGTTCTCCCGTGTCGGCGGTGGTATTTTTACCAAATCGGCCGATGTCGGTGCTGATCTGGTGGGCAAAGTCGAAGCCGGTATTCCCGAAGATGACCCGCGTAACCCGGGCGTGATTGCCGATAACGTGGGTGACAATGTCGGCGATGTTGCCGGTATGGGCTCGGATATTTTTGAATCCTACTGCGGGGCGATGATTGCCAGTATCGCCATCGCCTCAACCATGAGCGCAGTGGCGGTCAGTCAACTGGCCGACAGTCAGTCAACATTGATGTTCATGCCGCTGGCACTGGCATCTGTCGGTCTGCTCTGCTCTGTTGCCGGTATTATTGCGGTCAAGGTCTTTTCTGCAAAAAGCGCGGAAGTGGCATTACGTATCGGCACCATGGGCGCCTCGCTGCTGTTTATCATCGTCTCCTGGTTGTTGATTACCAGTCTGGGCGGTCTGACAGCGCTGTGGGTTGCCGTACTCTCAGGTGCCATTGGCGGTATTGTGATCGGTCTCAGCACTGAGTATTACACCGGCGGTTCACCGGTTCGCAAACTGGCTGGCAGCGGTGAAACCGGCCCAGCCACCGTCATGATTGGCGGCCTGGCACTAGGCATGCAGTCGGTGGCTATTCCGGTGCTGACCATTGCCGCCATTATTTTCACTTCAAGCTTCTTTGCCGGCCTCTACGGAGTCGGTATCGCTGCTGTCGGTATGCTGGCCACAGTCGGCATTACCATGGCCATCGATGCCTATGGTCCGGTAGCGGATAATGCCGGGGGTATCGCTGAGATGGCAGAAATGGGCGAAGACACCCGCAATATTACCGACTCGCTGGATGAACTGGGCAACACCACAGCTGCTATTGGTAAAGGCTTTGCTATCGGCGCAGCTGCGCTAGCGGCATTAGCCATTATCAGCGCTTATATCGAAACCATCACCCAGGGCGACCCCAGCTTTGCCCTGCTGATTAATAATCCGCTGGTGTTGATGGGCATGTTCCTGGGCGGTATTTTCCCGTTCCTGGTCAGTGCGCTGACCATGACCGCAGTCGGTGATGCCGCTTTTGATATGATTCGTGAAATCCGTCGCCAGTTCAAAGAGATTCCGGGCCTGCTGGAAGGTAAAGCCAAACCGGATACTGCCCGCTGCGTCGATATCGCGACCAAAGCCGCTCTACAGAAGATGATCCTACCCGGTACGCTGGCTGTGCTGGCACCGATTGTGGTCGGTTTCGGCCTGGGCCCGGAAGCACTGGGCGGCATGCTCGGCGGTGCGCTTATCTGCTGCGTGATGATGGCACTGATGATGGCCAATGCCGGCGGTGCCTGGGATAATGCGAAAAAGCATGTGGAAAAAGGCCATCACGGCGGCAAGGGGTCAGATATTCATAAAGCCGCTGTTGTCGGCGATACCGTGGGTGATCCACTCAAGGATACCTCGGGTCCGTCGATGAACATCCTGATCAATGTCATGGCGATTGTCAGCCTGGTTATCGCCCCGCTGTTGATCTGAAAATAAAAACGCATTACTGAACGAGGCCACCTGCGGGTGGCCTTGTTGTTTATGGATAAAACATTGCACAGCACAAACACCATTACGCATCAAAAAATCTGGGCCATTGCCGGCCCGATGATTCTCGCTAATCTCTCTACACCCTTACTGGGCATGGTTGATACGGCGGTGGTCGGCCATCTTGACTCGCCAATCTATCTGGGCGCCGTCGCCCTGGGCAGCATGCTGTTTAGCTTTCTGTTCTGGGGCTTTGGCTTTTTGCGGATGGTAACGACGGGGCTCACCTCACAGGCCAGCAGTGGTGACGATGACAGCCAAACCCGTGATGTGCTGGTGCAGTCGGGTCTGCTGGCTATCATCATCGCCGTGCTATTACTGGCCTTGCAGGCGCCGATAGGCTGGCTGGCCTTCAGGATTATCGACGGCAGCCCTGAAGTGCTTGCCGAAGCCGGGATGTATTATCAGATCCGCATCTGGAGCGCGCCGGCCACCCTGCTTAACTACGCGATATTAGGCTGGTTGATTGGTATGGCGGCCTCGCGATCTGCGCTGGCCGTAGTGCTGGTGATTAACCTCTGCAATATCAGCTTTGACCTGTTGCTGGTGAATGGTTTTGGCATGAAAGCCGATGGCGTCGCATTGGCTTCGGTGATTGCAGAGTATTGCGGCCTGGTGTTTGCGCTGGCTTTACTGCAACAGCGGCGTCTCAATTTAACTCAGATCCGCTTGCGGGATGAACTGCGGTTGATGATTGAAAACCGGCACAGTCTTAACCTGCATGGCAACTTTATGATCAGGACTCTGTGCCTGATTTTCAGCTTTGCTTTTTTCACCAATCAGGGGGCTCAGGCCGGCGATGTGACACTGGCGGCCAATATGGTGCTGCTCAACTTTATTACTTTTATGGCCCATGTGCTGGATGGCTTTGCCAATTCCACCGAAGTCATGAGTGGCCGGGCAATTGGCCGGCGAGATGCGACCATGCTCAAACGCAGCCTGCAGTTAAACGGCATCTGGTCATGGCTGGCAGCTTGCCTGTTCAGCCTGGTCTACTGGCTTTTCGGTTCTGAGATTATTGCTTTGCTGACCAGCATTGAGAGCGTTGCCACGACGGCAGAAAGCTATCGCTACTGGGTGGTGCTGGCTCCGGTACTGGCAGTCTGGTCTTATCTGTTTGACGGCTTATTTGTAGGCGCAACACTGGGCCGGGAAATGCGCAATACCATGCTGTTTTCAACCTTTATCTGCTTTCTGCCGGGCTGGTATTTGTTACAAGGTTGGGAAAATCACGGTTTATGGGCCGCACTGATGATACTGCTGACCGCTCGGGGCTTGAGCCAGAGTACTTATCTGCCAGGTATTATCCGGCGCTTGCAGTGAGCGAGACCGCTCAGATGGTCCTGCCGGAATCCCATCCGGACTTTGTATTTTTACGGCGTTCGTCACCAGATCGGCGGTCATCTTTATCCGGTTCAAACCGAATCATGTCCCGGCGGTCATGACCTTCACGCCGCTGCTCCCTGCGCCGCTCCTTTCCATTCCATACCTGTCTGTTTTGCTCAGAGTCGTAGTCACGTGTCATCGTCGACGCTCCGCTGCTGACCTAGTTTCAAATTACTCCCGCAGTGTCAGGTTTGTCAATTCAGCACCGCGAAGATCAAAAGCCTGCTCCAGGTCATTGAATGGACAGGTAAAAGCCAGGTAATAAGCTGTGAGCTGTAAGTCTTGTTTGGTCTTGACCTCGCCGTAGAGCCGATCTCCGATAACCGGATAGCCCAGTGCGGCGACATGACGCCGGATTTGATGTTTACGGCCAGTGTCGATTTTGACATCAAGCAGAGTCTGGTTATTAACAGCGTCATAACGCAATCGACTGAAATAACTGCAGGCGTGTCTGCCGTCCAGAGTCTGCGCCACTTTTATCGGCTTTTCAGCCGTGGCCCGGTCCGGGAATTCGCCCGCCACCCAGATGCGGTAGCGTTTGTCGATGTGACGGGTCTGAAACAAGGATGAGAGCTTAGCTGCCGCCTGCTTTTCATGAGCGACAATAATCAGGCCATTAGCCGCCCTATCCAGCCGATGAACCACAAAAGCATTGCGCTCGGGCCTGAGGTGTTGCTCAGCCCAGCGGGTCACGGTGCAGTGGTCGCCCCATTTCGAGCCTTGTGAGAACATGCCGCAGGGTTTGTTCCAGATACTGTAATGGCCTTTGTCTGCTACCAACTCGACCTCGGCCGGCACCTGATTGAGCACCTTTTCATCGTAATACATATGCAGTGTCTGGCCCGGCCCCAGTTCACGGCTGGCCCGGCGGAGACGCTGCGTTCTTTTACCGGTGGTCAGCCACACCGCGCCCTGTCGCATCACAACTTTAATACGCTGCCGGGATAGACCGGTTTGCTCTGCCAGAAGCGCCACGGCGGTATGACCGCTCTCAGTCACAGGAAGATGCGTTTCAAAACGTGCTGAACTATAAGACATTTGATGATTGAGCGCTTTGGCGTAGAATTTAGAAGCCTGCCAATAATAGCAGGCCCAATTATCAAACAGGTGGGGAATATGGTTTTAATGGATTACAGACAGCTTTGCCTGGCTATACTGGCGATGAGCCTGAGTTTCAGCGTCCATGCCCAAATCTACACCTGGGTCGACGAAAATGGTCAGACGCATTACTCCCAACAGCCCCCAGCATCCGGTGAAGCTGAAACGATAGATGTGCCGTTGCCTCCACCCATCGATCAGGAGCAGGCCCAACAGGAAGTGGATGAACTGATCGAACAGCAACAAGCCAGTGAGACGGCCGCCGAAGAAGCACAGCAGGAACAGCAAAGTGAGGCCGAAAGACAGGCTGCCATCGAGCAGAACTGTGCCACCGCCCAGAGCAACCTGCAGCTTTATCAGGACAACCCGGGACGACGTTTTCTGGATGAAGAAGGCAATGCCTACCGTCTCAGTGAAGAAGAACGCCAGCAGAAAATCGAAGAGGCTCAGCAACAGATTGAAGAATTCTGCCCGTAACTCAGGAGAAGACAATGCCTTATCTTAATGTAGTAACCAATCAGGACGTGAAAGACGAACCGGCTTTTCTTAAAGCCGCCAGTGAAACTGTAGCCAAGGCGACTGGCAAACCTGAAACTTATGTGATGGTGGCGCTGGAACAGAAAGCCGGCATGCTGTTCGGCGGTAGTGATGCGCCCACCGCTATTCTGGACATTCGCTCTCTGGGCCTGCCCAGTGACCGCAAAGCCTTTTCCGACGCTTTATGCACCATGATTAACCAGCAGCTGGGCATCGACGGGAGTCGTATTTATATCAGTATGACTGACTCGGAACGCCATAACTGGGGCTGGGACCACAGTACTTTCTAGAAAAATTAACAGAATCAATCCGTGGCACTACCGGCCTGCCGGTGGTGTCCTTTTGTAACACAGGAACAATAACCACACATGCGCGCCTCAAACCTGCTCATTTCCACCCTCAAAGAAACCCCGGCTGATGCGGAAATCATCAGTCATCAACTGATGCTGCGGGCCGGACTTATCCGTCGACTGGCATCCGGCCTCTATACCTGGCTGCCGATGGGGCTGAAAATTCTCAGGAAAACCGAAGCGATTATCCGTGAGGAAATGAACAACAGTGGCGCACAGGAAGTGTTAATGCCGGCAGTGCAACCCGCTGAACTGTGGCAGGAAAGTGAACGCTGGGACAAATATGGCCCGGAACTGCTGCGGA
Organism: uncultured Methylophaga sp.; assembly: GCF_947259025.1. Lineage (GTDB taxonomy): Bacteria > Pseudomonadota > Gammaproteobacteria > Nitrosococcales > Methylophagaceae > Methylophaga. Next base: position 30,061 of record NZ_CAMYKO010000005.1, on the reverse strand, counting down.
TGACCGACCGCCACGAGCGCGATTTCTGCTATGGCCCGACGCATGAAGAAGTCATTACCGATCTGGTCCGCCAGGAAATCCGCAGTTACAAGCAACTGCCGGTTAATTTCTACCAGATCCAGACCAAATTCCGTGATGAAATCCGTCCCCGTTTCGGCCTGATGCGTGCCCGCGAGTTCCTGATGAAAGATGCCTATTCTTTCCATTTGGATCACGCCTCGCTGCAGCAGACCTATGACGACATGTATGCCGCCTACTCACGGATCTTCAGCCGAATCGGCCTCGATTTTCGCGCGGTGCAGGCTGACACCGGCAGCATCGGCGGTAATGCCTCGCATGAATTCCATGTCTTGGCCAGCTCCGGTGAAGATGCCATTGCCTTCAGCAGTGATAGCGACTATGCCGCCAATGTCGAACTGGCTGAAGCCGTCGCTCCCCCTAGTGAGCGACCACAAGCCAGCGAATCAATGGCAACCGTTGATACGCCAAAACAACACACGATTGATGAAGTCAGCGCTTTTCTGAACAAGCCCGCTGCACAATGTCTGAAAACCCTGCTGGTTGAAGGCAGTGATGAAGGTAGCATCGTGGCGCTGGTATTACGTGGCGATCATGACCTGAACGAAATCAAGGTGGAAAAACATCCCCTGGTGGCCTCACCGCTGACCTTTGCCACGCCAGAGCAGGTCAAGGAAAACTGTGGCGCCAATATCGGCTCTGTCGGCCCGGTGGGGCTGGATATTCCGGTGCTGGTAGATCACGCTGCCGCCAGAACTGCTGATTTTGTCTGCGGTGCCAATGAAGATGAAAAACACCTGACCGGCGTCAACTGGGGCCGCGATCTGCCGGAACCGGAAACGGCCGATTTGCGTAATGTGGTGGCCGGCGACCCCAGCCCGGATGGTAAGGGCACCTTGGATATCGCCCGTGGTATCGAGGTCGGTCATATCTTCCAGCTGGGTGAAAATTACTCCAGCAAGATGAACGCCGTGGTACTGACCGAGTCAGGCAAATCACAGGTGATGACCATGGGCTGTTATGGCATCGGGGTATCGCGCGTTGTCGCTGCTGCCATTGAACAAAACCATGATGATCGCGGCATTATCTGGCCGGAAGCGATTGCGCCGTTCCAGGTCGCGCTGGTACCGGTGAACGCCCACAAGTCAGCACGAGTCAAAGAAAAAGCAGAAGAAATTTATCAGCAATTGCTGGCTGCAGGCGTTGATGTGCTGCTTGATGATCGCGGATTGCGTCCCGGTGTCGCCTTCGCCGATATGGAACTGGTGGGTATTCCCCACCGCCTGATTCTGGGTGAACGCGGCCTGGATAATGGCGTGGTGGAATACAAGAACCGTCGCACTGGCGATGGCGACGATCTGCCTCTGGATGAGGTTATCAGCGCTTTGCAGGCCAAGCTGGGATAAAGGTGCTTTAATGACTCGCATCAAACAACAGGATCTGATTGACAGCGTCGCTGACGCATTGCAGTTCATCGCCTGTTATCACCCCCGCGATTTTATCCAGGCTATGAGCCAGGCCTATGAGCGTGAGCAGTCACCGTCAGCGCGTGATGCCATCGCCCAGATCTTGGTCAACTCGCGCATGTGCGCTGAAAACAACCGTCCCATCTGTCAGGATACCGGCATCGTCAATATCTTTATCAAGGTCGGCATGCAGGTGCAGTGGGATGCCGAGCTGGGTCTGGAAGAGATGGTCAATGAAGGCGTACGCCGCGCTTACCTGCACCCGGATAATGTGCTGCGGGCATCCGTGGTCTCCGATCCGCTGGGCAGCCGTCAGAACACCAAAGACAATACCCCGGCGGTGATTCACACCGAAATCGTGCCCGGTGACAAGGTGGAAGTGCTGCTTGCTGCCAAGGGTGGTGGCAGCGAGAACAAGGCCAAGTTCACCATACTCAACCCCAGTGACAGCCTGGTGGATTGGGTGCTGGAGACCGTGCCTAAAATGGGCGCGGGTTGGTGTCCACCAGGCATGTTGGGTATTGGTGTTGGCGGCACGGCTGAAAAAGCCATGCTGATGGCCAAAGAATCGCTGATGCATCCTATTGATATTCAAGACTTGATTGACCGCGGCCCTGAAACCGCAGCCGAAAAATTGCGGGTCGAACTCTACAACAAGGTCAACAAGCTGGGAATTGGTGCTCAGGGACTGGGCGGTCTGACCACAGTGCTGGATGTCAAAGTCAGTGACTTTCCCACCCACGCCGCTTCCCTGCCAGTGGCGATGATCCCCAACTGTGCTGCCACCCGTCATATTAACTTCACACTGGATGGCAGCGGCCCGGCCCAGTTCGAGCCACCCGCCGCTGACGACTGGCCCGACATTACCTGGGAAGCAGCAGAAAATACCCGTCATGTGAATCTGGATACGGTGACCCAGGCCGATATCGAACAGTGGCAGCCAGGGGAAACTCTGCTGCTGTCCGGCCATCTGTTGACCGGTCGTGATGCCGCGCACAAGAAGATTGCCGATCTGCTGGCCAGTGGGCAACCATTGCCTGACGGACTGGATTTCCATAACCGCTTTATCTACTACGTGGGCCCAGTGGATCCGGTCAAAGATGAAGTGGTGGGCCCGGCCGGTCCTACTACCGCCACACGCATGGATAAATTCACCGACATGATGCTGAGCCAGACCGGTCTGCTGGGCATGATCGGCAAGGCAGAACGCGGTAAAGCGACCGTAGAGAGCATTAAAAACCACCGCTCGATCTATCTTATAGCCATTGGCGGTGCCGCTTACCTGGTGTCCAAAGCGATCAAGTCATCACGCATGGTGGCCTTTGAAGAACTGGGTATGGAGGCGGTACGCGAATTCTATGTTGAAAACATGCCCGTCACCGTGGCCGTCGATAGCCAGGGTGACTCGGTCCATGAATCCGGCCCCCGCGAATGGCGTATCAAGCTGGAAGGGCTTACAATCGACTCTTAAATTGTAAGGAGACAAGCGATGGGCATTCTGATTCCGCTGCACCTGCTGGCCGCTGTGATCTGGGTCGGCGGCATGTTTTTCGCCTATATGGTACTGAGGCCCACTGCCGCCAGTCTGTTGCCGCCGGAGCAGCGTCTGCCACTGTGGAGTGAGGTTTTCAGGCTGTTTTTTGTCTGGATCTGGTGCGCTATCATTACTCTGCTGGTCACCGGCTTCTGGATGATTCACCTGCTGGGCGGCATGGGCGGTGTTGATGGGGTCGGCGTGCATGTGCACATCATGCTGCTGACCGGCATTTTCATGATGCTGATTTTCATGCATGTGTTTTTCAACCCGTTCAAAAAGCTCAAATGGGCGGTCGCGGAGCATGACTGGATCACCGGCCGTAATAATCTGACCCAGATCCGCAAGCTGGTGTTACTGAACCTGATTCTGGGCCTGCTGACCATTATCATCGGCGCATCAGGACGATACTGGCCGGTGGCATGAGGCAATCGCTGACGCGCTTTCTCCTGTTTTTATGTTTAGCCCCGGCGGCTCAGGCTGACGCTATCAAGCGTATCGAGAAAGCCGACGGCAGCATCGAGTTCAGCAATAACACCACTTCACCGGGTAAGGTCACGGTCATTTATAAATCCCAGACCGGTGAAGGCTTTGTGTTTTCCGATAAAAAACCCCGGCACGGCAGCTTTGAAACCCTCGAATACAGTTGCTTTGCCTGTAACCCCGACTCCAGGATCAACTGGCATACCATCAGTCTCAATACCGCCTCCTACGCCAGTGAGGTGAAACGCTTTGCCAGTCAATATCAGGTCGATCCTGCACTGGTGAGAGCGGTGATTCATGCCGAATCCGCTTTCAATGCCAAAGCGACATCCCGCGTTGGCGCCCAGGGACTGATGCAGTTAATGCCGGGCACTGCCAGTGATCTGGGCGTGAAAAACGCTTATGATGTTAAACAGAACATTGAAGGCGGTGTGAAATACCTGGCTGCGCTACTCAAACAGTTTGAGGGTGATATCAAACTGGCCACAGCGGCTTATAATGCCGGGCCGGGTGCAGTGAAAAAATATAATGGCATACCGCCCTACGCCGAAACTGAAGTCTATGTTGAGCGGGTCGGCATCCTCCACCAGCGGTATCGCCATGAAAGTTAAAACCACCAAAAAACTGTTAGCAGAACATGAGCAACTGACTCATTCCACCATGCAGAAAGTCAGCTCTCATGTGCAACGCCAGGATGGCGACTGGATTCTGAACACGGTCATGATTGAGGGTCAGGAAGTGCCCTTTAAATACAAGCGCCGTCGTAAGTACAAGTCGCTCAAGGGCGCGCGTGTGGATATGGTTTATTATCCGGACAAGGAAGTGATTGCCCGCATGGATTTTCCCTATATGAAGGTGATCAAGATCGCCCTATCCTGATCCCGGCACCCGCAGAGTCAGGGTGCCATCACGCTGGTTCATATCCAGGTGTTTCATAAAGCTCATGCCCAGCAATACCATTTCATCAGGCATATGCGGATTAATACTGGCAGTAATGTTGTTGAGGGTAATGCCGCCCAGTTGCACTGAGGCCAGCTCAGTCTGATAAACCGGAATTACACCGTTCGCCGTTGACACCATGCTTTGCCGGCCCTTTTTCAGTCCGGCGGCGCTGGCGATGCTCTCTGGCACACTCACATGAGTGGCACCGGTATCCAGCAGGAAATTAACCGGATGACCGTTAATCAGGCCCGGCGCCAGATAATGGCCGGCACGGTTACGTTCCAGCACCACTTCGCCGCGGGCGCTGTCGCTCGATAACAGGGCATGGTTGGGGTTATCGCGTTGCTGGATAAAGCCGTTGAAAAATAATGTCAGCGATCCCATCAGCAGCAGCCAGAATAAAATCGTTATGCATTTTCCTGAAAAAATCTTGGGTAATTCGGGGGCACTCATAATGGTTTTATTCTATCGTCAATTGCGCTTTAAGACAGCATTAAACACGCGATGACTCAGGGGCTATCTATTTAGACTGTATGCGTTAGAATGGCGCCGTTTGAAAAGGAAGGTGTGTTATCAAGAGGATCAGTATTTTAGGCAGTGGCTGGCTGGGCAAAGCGCTGGCTTCCACCCTGACACAAGCAGGCAATCAGCTGAAACTGTCGACCCGCAGCCCGGATAAACTGGCGCTGCTGCGAGAGTCGGGTTTTGACAGCTACCTTGTTGATATTGATAAACATCAGCCCATCGATGGCGCATTCCTTGACGCCGATACCCTTATTATCAATATCACCAGTAAGAATAAGGAAGGCTTTGCCAGACTGATTCGGGACATCGAAAACAGCTCTTTGCAGCAAGTGTTATTTGTCAGTTCCAGCTCCGTCTACCAGAACCTTAACCGTGAAGTCAGCGAGGATGAAGGCGCAGAAAACCCCGACAGTCCCCTGTTTGAGATTGAGCAGTTATTTCGCCAGTGCCCTGCGTTTCAGACAACGGTGGTGCGCTTCAGTGGCCTGGTAGGACCAGGGCGTCATCCGGGCCGTTTTTTCCGTGGTGGTAAAACCATTAAACAAGTTGATGCCCCGATTAATCTGATCCACTTTGATGACTGTATCGGCATTATCATGGCCATCATCGAGCAGGATTGCTGGGGTGAGGTGTTCAACGGCTGCAGCGACAGCCATCCCCCCAAACGCGAATTTTATCGCTATGCCAGCGAACTGGCGGGCACAGATTTCCCGGCGCTTGCCGATCCTGCCCCGCCTGCGTATAAGATCGTCACTAACAAAAAAGTAAAACAACGGTTGGGATATCAGTTTCAGCATCCCGATCTGATGCAACTGGCTCAGGAGCACTATGAGTGAATCATCTCTATGTCCGTGCAATAGCGAGCTGCTTTATACCGAATGCTGTCAGCCGCTGCACCAACAAAAGCGTCATGCAGACAATGCCGAAAACCTGATGCGTTCGCGTTTCAGCGCTTTCAAACTGGGGCTGGTCGATTATCTGCTGGACACGCTCCACCCTTCCAAGCGTCATCATGGTGAGCGTGAGGCACTGCAGGAGTCAGTATCCAGTACGCAGTGGCTGGGACTCAAAATTATCGATCACAAGCAGGCCAATAATCTGGCCGAGGTTGAGTTTGTGGCGTTTTACCAGGATGACCCGGTGGGTCAGTTACATGAACGTTCCCGCTTTACACGCGAAGCCGGACGCTGGTTCTATCATGACGGGCTGTTTCTGCCGCCGGTTAAGCTGGGGCGCAATGATCCCTGCTTCTGCGGCAGTGGTAAAAAATACAAAAACTGCCATGGCCGCGACAGATAGCGTCAGCTCTTAATCACCGAGATAGCGTTTACGCTTAGCTGCTTTGAGTTGTTGTAAGTCGATCATCACCAGTCCGTCTATACAATGACCGAAGTCTGCATCAACATTAAAGTCGAGGAAACGGGCTCCGCCTCTTTCGCAGATATCGGCGTACTGCTTATAGAGCGTAGGTACAGTGACATTCATATGCATCAGTTGCTCACGCATCAGGGTAAAGTCTTCATCAGCATCTTCACCGCTTAAAGTCTGCCAGACCCGATCCTGCATGCTGTCATCCAGTAAGTATGGTACGCGGGCATTGGCCAGCCTGTCCTGGTCGCCGAAATAATGGCGGTAGTAGCTGACAATCAGCCCCTTGGCAAAGTCCGGATAACTGTTGGTCAGACTGACCGGGCCGAACAGATAGCGTATTTCAGGATAGCGTTTGAGATAGGCACCAATGCCATACCAGAGATAATCCAGGCTGCGCCGCCCCCAGTACCTGGGGCTGACAAAACTTCGTCCCAGTTCAATGCCCTGATCAAAATAGCGCTGCATCTTGATCCGGTCATAATCAAACAGCTCTTCACTATAAATTCCACGACTACCCAGTTGTGCCTGGATGCGGGAGACTTCGCCCAGACGGTAGGCACCGGCAATTTCCAGTTCCTGCTCATCCCATAAAATCAGGTGGCGGTAATCACGATCATAGCGATCCAGATCGCGTTTCTTGCCAGTCCCCTCGCCCACCTGACGAAAGGTGAGTTCACGCAGGCGGCCAATTTCGTGCATGACTGCGGAGTCCGGCTGGTAATCAAACAGGTAGATTTTTTTATTATCCGCGGTTTCACCCAGCAGTTCCGCCTGCTGCAACTCACGTTTGATAATGCGGCGTTCCTGCGGGTGCGCAATGGTCTGTTCAGTCTTGAACAAGGGCTTTTTACCCTTGGCCATACGGTAGAGATGGCGACGCAGCAGCTTGGCTTTTTCCGCCTTGACCAGCGGCAGATCATTAATCTGCTGATAGGGTATCGCCTCGCCCACGCGCATGGTGATGTTCTTAGAGGTCTTGTTGAACATTTCATGGGCCAGCATCATGCCCGACAGCGGCTTGTAAACCATGGAAGCGCTGTAAAATAAGGACGAATTTCGGGCGCCGACATAAATCGGCAGGATTGGCGCATTGGACTTTTTGGCAAAGTTCAGAAAACCGCTGTTCCATTTACCGTCACGAATGCCATTAGGCCGAAAGCGCGAGACTTCACCGGCCGGGAATACAATCACGGCTTCATCATTATTCAAGCTGTCGACGATGCGCGAGATACTGCTTTTTCGGGTGGATTTGGACAAGTTATCCACCGGCAGAAACAGTGACTCCAGCGCCTGGCAGTTCATCAGCATATCGTTGGCGACAATTCTGACATCACGACGGACTTCGCCCACCAGCTTGAGTAATGACAGACCATCAAGTGCACCCAGTGGATGATTGGCGACAATCACCACGCGGCCCGTGGCCGGGATATTACTGCGATCACGATGGCTGATGCTGTAGCTGAAATTGAAATAATCCAGCACCTGGTCGATAAAATCAAAGCCGTGCAAGTCCTGATGCTGTTCCAGAAACAGATTGACTTCCTGCTCATGGGTGATTCTGCGGAGAAAGCCTAACGTCGGCTTTTTAATCCAGGGACGGGTATGTTGGAAACGGGGAAATTTCTGCTGAACTGCCTGTTCAATATTGAGCATCTTTTATCTCTAAACTTGCCTGACTTCGGCAAGCATAGAGTGATGCTGTGACAGCTTGATGAGGATTTGATGACGGTTTGATGACGGCGTGACTTTCATCGCTGACAATCACGCAGGCTTCTCCTGCCAGTCACTGAACTGCCACATTGATGTGAAGCTATCGCCAGTGTGACGATATTAAAACGAAAAAAGCGACTGAAATACAGTCGCTTTTATCATCACAAGTTCGGTGAACAAACTCAGTTAGCTCAATCAGGCAGCCTGTACCGGAATTGAGTGACGCATATGAGTGATGTCGTTGTTCTCGTCGAGATAAACCAAAGTCGGTTTATGCTGCTCGACTTCCTTGGCATCCATGCTGACATAAGCACAGATAATAATGCGATCACCCGGTGAGGCTTTGTGTGCGGCGGCGCCGTTGACTGAGATGATATTGGAGCCATCTTCAGCGCGGATAGCGTAAGTGGTAAAACGCTCGCCATTGGCGACGTTGTAAATCTGGATTTGCTCGTATTCGTGAATACCTGCAGCTTCCAGCAATTTACCGTCAATCGCGCAGGAACCCTCGTATTCCAGCTCGGAATGGGTCACACAGGCACGATGTAATTTTGCTTTTAACAGTGTCAGTTGCATAGCGGACAAATCTTGTAAGTTAGCCCAATATTATCCCTTGTTAGGGAAGCTCAGGCAAGGTCACACAGAATATTATCTATCAGTCTGACTGACCCAAGCCTGGCCGCGACCAGAATACGGGCTGTGGTTGTCTCACCGCTTTGCAGCGGTTGCAGATTATCAGCGCGGCGGACTTCAAGATATTCGGTCTCAAATCCCGCCTCGCTAAGTTGACTCTGCGCATCTGCCAGCGCGGCGTCAAGCCCCTGCCGGTTTTCAAGCAATGCTGTTTTCACTGCCTGCAGTTGCTGATACAGCAACGGTGCCTTTTCTCGCTCGCTCTCAGTCAAGCGCTGATTACGTGAACTCATGGCCAGACCATCCTGCTCACGGCAGGTTGGTGCGCCGATAATATCCATCGGCAGGTTCAGATCCTGAACCAGTTGCCGGATCAACAGCAGTTGCTGGTAATCCTTTTCACCGAATACGGCGATATCGGTCTGAACCATATTCAGTAATTTGGTCACGACCGTGGCCACACCATCGAAATGGCCCGGCCGCCCCAGCCCACAGAGTTTGTCATCCATGCCAGGTACATGCACGCTGGTCTGATTGCTCATACCCCGCGGGTACATAATGCTGTCATCCGGGGTAAACACCAGATCACAGCGCAGTTCACTGAGCTGCTTGATATCATCGTTTAAAGTCCGCGGATAATTGTCCAGATCCTGCTTATCGTTAAACTGCAGTGGGTTGACGAAAATACTGACAACCACGCGGTCAGCCAGCTCGGCTGCTTTTTTGACCAATGAGAGATGCCCCTGGTGCAGATTGCCCATGGTAGGCACAAAAGCAATCACTTCATTGTCGGCCCGCCAATTTTTAATCCGCGTACGCAGGGCCACGAGGTTATCTACGACCTGCATTAGAATTGCTGATCGACAGTGGGAAAACGGCCGCTTTTGACATCCTCTACATACTGGCTCAGCGCTGCCTGAATCGAACCGGTATCAGCCAGGAAGTCATGGCTGAAACGTGGCCGTTTACCCGGCGTCAAACCCAGCATATCGTAAAGCACCAGAACCTGACCGTCGCAGTCCTGACCGGCACCGATGCCAATCACCGGGATCGACAAATCGTCAGTGACTTTGGCTGCCAGCGTGGCAGGCACACATTCCAGCACCAGCATATCGGCCCCGGCCTGTTCCAGCTTGCGCGCATCGACCAGCAGTTCTTCGGCAGCCTGTTGTTCACGCCCCTGAACAATATAGCCGCCCAACCGGTGCACAGACTGTGGCAGCAGGCCCAGATGGGCGCAGACTGGAATACCCCGTGCGGTAAGCTGCTCGACAGTATCGGCGATCACCGCACCGCCTTCCAGCTTAACCATTTGCGCGCCGCCCTCAGCCATCAGCCGCGCTGCGTTGGCAATTGCCTGATCGGAATTGGCAAAGCTCATAAACGGCATATCAGCAATAACAAATGGTTTATCACTACCGCGCACGACGTTAGCTGTGTGATAAATCATGTCATCCACGGTCACCGGCAAAGTGCTTTCCTGGCCCTGAATTACCATACCCAGGGAATCTCCCACCAGGATGACTTCCACCCCAGCCTGCTCCAGCGCATGGCTGAAACTGGCGTCATAGGCGGTTAAAACGGCAATTTTCTCCTGCGCTTTTTTCATTTTTCGCAGGGCAGTCAGGCTAAGACGGATCATATTATTTCTTCTCTTTTACCGGCAGCGGATTGTAGTAATGACGTCCGCTCTGGATGGTGCAGATTTGCTCTAATAACTGCTGATAATCCTGCTCGCTGTTGACCAGATCAATCTGCTCGGCATTCACGATTAACAGCGGTGATGCATCATAGTAATGAAAAAAGTCGGCATAGGTATCTGCCAGACGCTTCAGATAGCCTTCCTCGATATGCTGTTCATAGCCAATACCACGCTGGGCAATGCGGGACTTCAGTACCGGCAGCGACGCTTGCAGGTAGATCACCAGATCAGGGCTGCGATGATGCAGGGTCAGGTTGTCATAGACCATGTTGTACAAAGCCAACTCATCGTCATCCAGCGAAATCTGGGCAAACAATTTGTCTTTTTCCACCATGAAGTCGGCGATGTGCAAGTCATTGAACAGGTCATCCTGGTTCAGGGTTTTGCTGAGTTTGACCCGTTGCATAAGAAAGCTGAGCTGGGTGGGCAGGGCCGACTGTTTGGGATAGAGATAAAACTTTTCCAGAAACGGATTGTGTTCCGGCTGCTCCATCAGTTCGGTTCCGCCAAAACTTTCGGCCAGGCGCTTAACCAAATGGGTCTTGCCGACACCGATTGGGCCTTCGACAACAATGTATTGATGTGGCAGCGATTGCTTCATGTTTATTGCTTATCCAGTTGTTTCAGACCTTCCCGCGGGCATTGCTCAAGCAAGACACTCAGTTCGCCCATGCCGGGAATGCTTATTTCGGGTGCAATTTCGGCCAGCGGAAACAGCACAAAGGCCCTGCTTGCCATGCCTGGATGCGGTACGCTCAGCCGTTCGTCTTCAATGACCTTATCAGCAAACAGCAGGATGTCCAGATCCAGTGTACGTTCGCCCCAGTGACGTTTACGGATGCGGCCATGCTGTTGTTCAATCTTTTGCAGGGCATCCAGCAGTTTGTGGGCAGACAAGGTCGTATCGATACAGACGACGGCATTGATATAGTCAGGCTGATCCTGCGGGCCCATGGGCGGGCTGGAATACAGAGACGACTGTTGCAACAGCGTGGTCTCTTTTATTGCGGCAATGTCTTCAATTGCTGACAGGATTTGCTGCTCTGGATCAGCCAGATTACTACCCAGACCGATATAGACCTGCATTACTCACCCTTATTCTGTTGCCGGGCCGCCGGTTTCCTGCGGCGCCGGCGCCGGCGCGGTTTGCGGTTACCCCCACCGCCCCCGCCATCACCGAGGCTGTTCACCATGGTCTGTTGTTCTGTCGCCGACACATCCTGGAAGCGGGTCCACCAGTCGACCAGTTCTTCCAGCGGCTCACCCGCTTCGCTGCGTAAAGCCAGAAAGTCATAAGCAGCACGGAATTTGGGGTGTAGCAAAGACTTGAATGCGCGCTTGCCCTGACGTTTAGTCAGACGCGGCTGCATATTCCAGATATCGCGGGTGACCAGACTGAAACGTTTGGGCAAAGACACACGCTGGATCTGATCGCCTATCACCTCTGAAGACGCACGCTGCATCGCTGGAATCTCGGGCATGCCGTTTTCCATCAGCAGTTGCGCCCGCTGCCTGACCGGTTCCCACAATAGCGCTGCAAACAAAAAGGCCGGGGTCACCGGTTTATTGGCATCAATGCGCCGATCGGTATTTTCCAGCGCTTTCATCAGCAAGGTGCGCGGATAACCGTCCTGTTCCTGATGCAACAAAGCCGCTGTCTGCGGATACATTTCATCAAACAGGTGGTAATGACATAACAGTTCATGGGTAACAGCCGCATTACCGGTGAGATAAAGCTTGAGCGTCTCGTCAAACAAACGCGCTGGCGGAATATCTGCCAGCAGGCCGGCATGGTTGAAAATGCCGGCTTCAGTGTCGTCATCCAACTTCAGGCCCAGCTTGGCGACAAAACGTAAAGCGCGCAGCATGCGTACCGGGTCTTCGCGGTAGCGGGTCTCCACATCACCGATCAGCCGGATAAGCCCCGCGTTGAGATCATCAATACCGCTGGTGTAGTCGACAATGGAAAAGTCACGAATATTGTAATAAAGCGCGTTAACAGTGAAGTCACGGCGCCAGGCATCCTGCTCCAGCGTGCCGTAAACATTGTCCTGCATGATGCGGCCCTGATCATCAACATGGTTGCTGGCCTCGGGCGGCGCGCGGAAAGTCGCGACTTCAATCACATCCCGACCAAAACGCACATGAACCAGTTTGAAACGGCGGCCAATCAGGCGGCTGCGGCGAAACAGCTTGTCGACCTGCTCGGGCAGCGCATTTGTTGCGACATCAAAATCCTTGGGCTCATGGCCCAGTAACAGGTCACGCACACAGCCGCCCACCAGGTAGGCTTCATAGCCAGCATCCTTGAGCGTGTATAGGACATTCAGGGCATTTTGACTGATTTGCTTGCGTGAGATGGTGTGTTCACTGCGTGGCACGATGACCGGCTCGCCGGACTGAACGTCAGGCTGGGCTTTCTTGCCTTTGACCAGTTTGTTGATGAGTTTATTAAGAGACAGCATAAGCTGTGAATAATACCATGAGATTTCAGCCTAAAGCAGACTCATCTGCACCGGGCTGAAAGAGCGCCGGTGAATGTCTGTCGGCCCGAGTTCAATTAAAGCCTGCTGATGCTGCTTGGTGGGATAGCCTTTATGTTGAGCAAACCCATAGCCGGGATAAAGCGCATCCATTTCCAGCATTTCCCGGTCACGCGTGACCTTGGCCAGTATTGAAGCCGCCGCAATCGCGGGCTCAGACTGATCGCCCTTGATAACGGTGGTGACTGTGCAGTTCAAGGCTGGCGCATGGATACCATCCACCAGCACATGTCCCGGTGCCTGGCTCAGCCCTTCCACTGCCCGTTTCATCGCCAGCAAGGTCGCCTGCAGAATATTAAGCTGATCGATTTCAAGCGGCTCGGCGCGGCCGATAGCAAAAGCCAGCGCTTTTTCCATAATCAAAGGCACCAGTTTTTCACGACGCTTTTCAGTGAGCTTTTTTGAGTCAGCCAGGCCTTCAATAGGTTTATCCGGATCCAAAATGACCGCCGCAGTCACCACCGGCCCCGCCAGTGGACCGCGCCCGACTTCATCGACTCCGGCGACCAGCAGACTGTCAGTCATCAGCGTTATCCAGCATGGTCAACACCACATCAGCCGCATTATCAGCACCACCGGATGGTCCCAGAGCGGCCAGCACCTGCTGGCGGATCATTTGTGCCCGGCTTTGTGCCTCGGGCTGTGTTAGCAACAGGGTTAGCTCGCGGTCAAGGTTCTCTACCGTAACTTCATCCTGCAGCAGTTCGGTCACGATATTGTCACCAGTGACGATATTGCACAGCCCGACATAGGGAATTTTGACCAGACGCTTGAGAATGCGGTAACTCATGGGGGCCACCCGGTAGGTAATCAGGTGCGGCACGCCCATCAAAGCAATTTCCAATGTGACTGTGCCCGAGGCCGCGACAATCGCATCGCAACTGCGCACGACATCATAAAAGTCAGCCGAGATTACCTGCACCCTCGCGCTGGATTGTTTCAGTAATGGCTCAATCAAATCAGTATCAAGACCCGGTGCCAAGGGTAACACCACTTCCAGGTCGAAATGGCGCTGCTGAATTTTTTCTGCCGCCTGCAACATGATCGGCAACAGGTTTTCCACCTCACTGCGACGGCTGCCCGGAAACAAACCCAAAACGCGATGCTGCGGATCCAAACCAAACTGCGTTTTTGCTTGCTCTGGCGTCAGGTCAGATTTAACCGCATCGACCAGCGGGTGACCGACACAAGTGACTGGCACAGCGGCATCCTGATACAGGCTTTGCTCGAACGGGAACAGGGCCGCCATATGATCCACGTAGCGCCGAATTGTCTTTATGCGACCGGGACGCCAGGCCCAGACCTTGGGGCTGATGTAATACAACACCGGTATACCCAGTTTATGGGCCTGTTTGGCCAGCTTGAGGTTAAAGCCGGGATAGTCTACCAGGATCAGTAAGTCCGGTTTATCCCTGCTTAGGCGTTCGACCAGATCATTGAATATGGCTTTGATCGCGCGGTAGCGTTTGAGCACTTCCACCAGGCCCATCACCGCCAGCTCGCGAAAATCGGTAAAAATCTCTGCGCCGGCCTGGCGCAAAGCATCACCGCCGATGCCTGATACGGCAATCTCAGGCCGCTTTGATTTGAGCGCCGCAATCATCCTGCCGGCATGGGCATCGCCCGAGGCTTCGCCGGCCACAATCACGATACGTCGAGCGTCGCTCAAAACTGGTCGGCCTCCAGGTAACCGGTGAGTTCCAGTCCAAAGCCAGACACACCGGTCAGCTTGGTAGGAGTACCGATCACCCGCATTTTTTTAACGCCGAGATCAGCCAGGATCTGGGCGCCGACACCGAAGGTGCGTAAATCCCAGCCCCCGGTGCCCGGTGGCGGCGTTTCCGCTTCATCTTCCTGCTGGTAGCGGGCGATCTTGGCCGCCAGTTGTTTGTTCTGCTCCGGCTGTCGCAGTACGACCAACACGCCCTTGCCGGCCTGCTGGATTTTCTGCATCACTTCCGGAATCGGCCAGTGACTGGGATCACGAACCGAACCCAGCAAGTCACCCAGGGGATCGGCCATATGCACCCGCACCAGGGTTTCCTGATCCGGCTCAACATCACCGTAAACCAGTGCCAGATGCACCTGACTGTTCACGGTATCCTGGTAACTGTGCAGGCGGAAATCACCATAATCGGTAGGGAAATCACATTGCGACAGTTGCTTGACTGTCATTTCGTTTTCCAGCCGGTAGCTGATGAGATCAGCAATGGTGCCGATCTTCAGATCATGCGTCTGGGCGAATTTTTCCAGGTCCGGCCTTCTGGCCATACTGCCGTCGTCATTCAGGATTTCGACAATCACGCCACTGGCTGAGAAACCGGCCATTTGCGCCAAGTCACAACCGGCCTCAGTATGCCCTGCCCGAGTCAGCACGCCACCCGGCTGGGCCTTGAGCGGAAATACATGACCGGGTTGAACCAGGTCATCAGGCCTGGACTGAGGATCAACGGCGACCTGAACGGTCAGCGCGCGGTCAGCTGCGGAAATGCCCGTGGTCACGCCCTTGGCAGCTTCAATCGACACGGTGAAGTTGGTGGAGTATGGCGTCTGGTTATCCGACACCATCAAAGGCAGACGCAATTCGCGGCAACGCTCTTCTGTCAGTGTCAGGCAAATCAGGCCACGGCCGAAGCGGGCCATAAAGTTGATGGCTTCCGGCGTCACCTTCTCCGCCGCCATGATCAGATCACCTTCGTTTTCACGATCCTCGTCATCCATGATGATGACCATCTTGCCCTGTTTGAGATCGTCGATAATTTGAGCGGTCGTGTTCAACTGCATAATCAGATAAATCCGTGTTTGGCGAGAGTGTCACGACTAATACCGTGGTCGGTCTGGCCCGGCAACAAGCGCTCCAGGTAGCGGGCTATCAGGTCCACTTCAAGGTTGACCACGGTGCCGGTCTGATAATCGCTGATGATCGTCCACTCCATCGTGTGCGGAATGATATTCACCTCAAACCAGCCGGGACCGACCTGGTTCACGGTTAGACTGGTGCCATCAATGCAAATCGAGCCTTTTTCAGCAATATAACGTTCAAGTTCAGCCGGCACTTCAAAACGAAACTTGACCGAGCGTGCTGAAGGCTCAAGCAATGTCACCTTGCCCAGGCCATCCACGTGGCCGCTGACAATGTGGCCTCCCAGCCGGTCACCCACTGCCATGGCTTTTTCCAGGTTGACACTGGAGCCCGGCTTGGCCTGTCCCAGGCTGGTGCGATCCAGGCTCTCCCGGGATACATCAAAGCTCAGTTGGCTACCATGAATCTCTACCACGGTCAGACAAACCCCGTTGGTGGCAATACTGTCCCCCAGTTTCACATCAGACAGGTCCAGCGACCCGGCATCGACTTTAAGTCGTAAATCGCCGCCACTGGGCTCAACCGCATTCACTTTGCCTACAGCGGCAATAATTCCGGTAAACATGCTTAGCTATCCTTCATTTAAAAGGCTTCGTTATATTCGGGTTTGGCAGTAATACGCCAGTCGCGGCCAATGGCACGCATATCAGTGATGTTGAGAGAAATGTTCTGCGCCATGGTGTCCATGCCCGGCAAATGAAACACGCCGCGCGCCATATCGCCCATCAGCTTGGGTGCCATGTAGATGACCAGCTCATCAATCAACCGGGCCTGCAACAGCGCACCGTTGAGTACACCGCCGGCTTCGACCATGACTTCGTTGACTTCTCGCTGAGCCAGCACCGCCATTAATGCATTCAAGTCGATGATGTCCCCTTCTCCCGGCAGGACCACGCTGTCTATGCCACCCGGCGCAGCTTTATCGACCGCTGTCGCCAGCAAAACCCTGTCCTGCTGCAACAATCTGGCATCTTCAGGAATTCGCATCTGGCCATCAACGATGACGCGTAAAGGCTGACGCACTTTTTGCTGTGACGGATACCAGCCTTTATCGCCCTGCCCGGGCCTGACATTCAGCATCGGGTCATCTGCCAACACCGTGCCGATACCGGTCAGGATCGCACTACTGCGGGCCCGCAATTTCTGTACATCGGTGCGGGCCTCGGGGCCGGTGATCCATTTACTTTCACCCGATGCCATGGCGGTACGGCCATCCAGACTCATCGCCAGCTTACTGCGGACATAGGGCCTGCCTATGCGCATAAGCTGGCAGAAACCGGGGTTCAGTTTCTCCGATTGCGAGGCCAGGATATCGCTGTGCACCTCAATGCCGGCATCCTGCAGGCGTTTGATACCAGCACCGGAAACAATCGGATTGGGGTCGCTCATGGCGATAAAAACCCGTTTAACCCGGGCATTGATGAGGGCATCGACACAGGGCGGTGTTCGGCCGAAATGGCTGCAGGGTTCAAGCGTGACATAACAGTCGGCGCCGGCCGCTTCGCGGCCTGCCTGATGCAGCGCATTGACCTCGGCATGGCCTTCACCGGCTCGCATATGCCAGCCTTCTGCGATGATTTGATCATTTTTGACCAGTACACAGCCCACCCGCGGATTGGGGTCGGTGGTGTAAAGGCCACGTTCGGCCAGTTGAATGGCTCGCGCCATATATTGTTCAGGTGTCGACATGACCATCTCTTGCTGAACCCGGGGCAAATCTTATTATGCCTGATAATCAGGCCTTTCAGCCTGTCAGCCTTCGTTATCCCCGTTATCTGACTGGCTTTTCATACGCTCGATTTCTTCACGGAAGGCATCAATATCCTGAAAGCTGCGGTATACCGAGGCAAAGCGCACATAGGCCACTTCATCCAGCTCACGCAGGGCATCCATGACCCAGTCACCCACTAGGCGGCTGTCGATTTCACGATCACCGCTGGCCCATAGACGACGTGTGATCGCTTTGACCGCCGTATCAACATCATCAATACTAACCGGGCGTTTTTCCAGCGCCCGCATAATACCGGCACGCAGTTTGTTTTCATCAAACAGCTCACGTGAACGATCGCGTTTGACCAGCCGTGGCAGGCTGAGTTCGGCCGTTTCATAAGTGGTAAAACGCTCACTGCACTCAACGCACATGCGCCGACGGCGGATGGCATCGCCTTCCGCTGTCAGCCGTGAGTCAACCACCTTGGAGTCATCAGCACCACAAAACGGACAACGCATCGTCAGCCCTTAACTCAGGAATAGACCGGCAGACGTTGGCAAACCGCAATGGCCTTGGCTTTCACTTCCTTAATGACATCTTCGCTGCCTTTGGCATCAATGACATCACACATCCAGTTGGCCAGGTCGCGGCATTCATTTTCTTTGAAACCACGTGTGGTCACGGCCGGCGTACCGACGCGAATACCTGAAGTCACAAACGGCGACTGCGGATCATTGGGCACCGCGTTCTTGTTGACGGTGATGTTGGCAGCGCCCAACCAGGCATCGACTTCCTTACCGGTGAGGCCGGCTTCGATAAAGCTGACCAGAAACAGGTGGTCATCGGTGCCTTTGGAAACCACATCATAACCGCGGCTCATAAACACTTCGGCCATGACACGGGCGTTCTTAACGACCTGCTCTTGATAGGTTTTGAACTCTGGCAGCATGGCTTCTTTGAACGCCACCGCTTTGGCGGCAATCACATGCATCAGCGGGCCGCCCTGGAAGCCGGGGAATACGGCAGAGTTGAGTTTCTTCTCGATGTCCGGGTTGGATTTCGCCAGAATCAGGCCACCGCGCGGACCGCGCAGGGTTTTGTGGGTGGTTGTAGTGGTGACATCGGCAATCTGTACCGGGTTAGGATACTGACCAGAAGCCACCAGACCGGCGATATGCGCCATATCGACCAGCAGATAGGCACCGACAGAATCGGCGATCTCACGGAATTTCTGCCAGTCAATCACACGCGAATAAGCAGAGAAACCGGCCACCACCATTTTAGGCTGATGCTCTTTAGCCAGCGCCGCGACTTCCTCATAATCAATCTCACCAGATTCGGTGTTGATGCCGTAGGACACGGAGTTATAGATTTTGCCGGATGCGCTAACCTTGGCACCGTGTGTCAGGTGACCACCGTGGGCCAGGCTCATGCCCAGGATAGTGTCGCCGGGCTGCAGCAAAGCCAGGTAGACAGCAGCGTTAGCCTGTGAGCCCGAGTGCGGTTGCACATTGGCATAATCCGCACCGAACAGTTGTTTGGCACGGGCAATGGCAATGTCTTCAACGGTATCAACATGCTCACAGCCGCCATAATAGCGTTTGCCCGGATAGCCTTCAGCGTACTTATTGGTTAAAGATGAGCCCTGCGCTTCCATTACCCGCGGACTGGTATAGTTTTCCGAGGCAATCAGTTCGATGTGATCTTCCTGGCGCGTATCTTCAGCTGCAATGGCATTGAACACTTCTTCGTCGAAGCCTGCGATGCTCATGTTTTTCTTGTACACCGTTTTCCCCTGTGTCTGCTGTAAAATGGGCATTATTCTATCTCACAACGGCGCCGCTATCTATGGCATAGTGACTGTTTTATCTGCTTGAGGATCGATTAATAAATCATGAAAATCGGATTAATCGGCACAGGCCTGATGGGACAGGCTCTGGCACAGCATCTGCTGGCCGAAAACCAGTCGCTAATCATCTATAACCGCAGCGCCGAAAAAACCCGGGAACTGGCCACGCTGGGCGCTGAAGTAGCCATGTCTGCGCAGCAGGTGCTGGAGCAAAGCAACCTCTGCCTGTTATTTCTCAGTGATGCCGAGGCCATTCATACGGTATTTGATGGCATTGCTCCGGCTGCCTTCCAGGACACACTGATCATGCAGATGGGCACCATTGCCCCCGATGAATCACGCGAACTGGCCAGCCGGGTGAACAGCATGAAAGGCCGTTACCTGGAATGTCCGGTATTGGGCAGCCTGCCCGAGGCCCGCAGCGGCAAGCTTATCCTGATGGCGGGCGGCAGAGAAACTGATTACAAGACAGCATTGCCGCTGCTGGAAATCATCGGCAGCGAACCACAACATATCGGCGAGGTCGGTCAGGGTGCCACGGTCAAACTGGCGATGAACCAGTTGATTGCCGGGCTCACAGCCAGCTTCTCACTGAGCCTGGCCCTGGTGGAAAAAGAAGGCATTGAAACCGAACAGTTTATGAAAATTGTTCGCGACAGTGCCCTCTATGCCCCCACCTTCGACAAAAAATTAAGCCGTATGCTGGATCGTGATTTTGGCAACCCTAACTTCCCCACCAAGCATCTGGCCAAAGATACCCGCCTGTTCCTGTCGGTTGCCGAGGGCTTGGGGCTGGATACCAGTGCCCTCGAAGGCATTGAAAAACTACTGGATAAAACCCTAGCGATGGGGCTGGATGATACCGATTATTCGGCGATTATGGCAGCTGTCTCCCCCGATACAAAGACATAAAAAAAGCCCTCTTGCGAGGGCTTTGATTTAGACCTGGAACAGGTCGCGGCGAACAATCGTTTCGCAGCGATCAGGCCCGGTGGAGATAATATCGATAGGCACGCCGGCCAGGCTTTCCACTTTTTCAATATAGGCCCGGGCATTGGCGGGTAGCGCTTCATATTCGGTCACGCCCAGCGTTGACTCCTGCCAGCCCGGCATATCAATATAGACCGGCTCACAGCCTTCAAACTCGTCGGCGCTCAGCGGCAGAATATCAACCGGCTCATCGGCTTTTTTATAGCCCACGCACAAGCGCAGGGTTTCCAATCCATCCAGTACGTCCAGCTTGGTCAGACACAGGCCGGTGATGCTGTTGATCCAGCTGGCACGGTTCAAGGCCACCATATCCAGCCAGCCGCAGCGGCGGTCACGGCCGGTAGTCGACCCTTTTTCCATGCCCTTTTCCGCAAGATGCTGACCGATGTGGTCAAACAGTTCTGACGGAAACGGCCCGGCACCGACGCGTGTCGCATAAGCTTTGGTTATACCCAGCACATAGTCGATATGACAGGGACCGACACCGGCACCGGTGGCACTGCCGCCGGCAGTGGTGTTGGAGGAAGTCACATAGGGGTAAGTGCCGTGGTCAATGTCCAGCAGTGCACCCTGGGCGCCCTCGAACATCACGTTTTCGCCGGCTTCGTAATAGCCTTGCAGCAAGGCCGGAATATCGGCAATTAAAGGCAGCAGGATATCCCGCATCGCCAGCGTGTCTTTCAGCACTTTGTCATAACTGACCGGCTCGACGCCGTAGTAGTTTTCCAGTGAGAAGTTATGAAACTCCATCACTTCCCTGAGTTTTTCAGCAAAGACTTTTTCGTCCAGCAAGTCGCCAACGCGTAGACCACGGCGACCGACTTTGTCTTCATAAGCCGGACCGATACCACGGCCGGTAGTGCCGATCGCAGATTTACCACGACGCAGTTCCCGCGCCTGATCCAGGGCAATATGGTAGGGCAGAATCAAGGGACAGGCGGCGCTGATTTTGAGACGCTCACGAACCGGCACGCCATTGTTTTCCAGCTCCGTCATTTCCTTGAGCAAGGCTTCAGGGCACAGCACCACACCGTTACCGATCAGGCACTGGACATTTTCACGCAGAATACCCGACGGGATCAGGTGCAGAATCGTTTTCTTGCCATCAATAACCAGGGTATGACCGGCATTATGGCCGCCCTGAAAACGCACTACTGCGGACACATTATCGGTCAGCAGATCGACCAGTTTACCTTTACCCTCATCGCCCCACTGGGAGCCAATTACTACAATATTTTTAGCCACGTGTTTGTGTTCCTGTTTCAGTCACTTGCCAGTGACCGGCTTGATTGACCAATGTATGTGATGTTGTGACTGCCGCGCCGGGCATTTGATAGATAACGACTTTGCCGGCATCACGCAGTGAGGCGACAGTATCCAGCAGGGCTGGATCGTTATGCCATTCGACGCCAATGACTTCAGCCTCTGCCTGGTCGCTGACAGGCAGCAAAGTGGCGATCTTTTTCAGATCCAGACTGAAACCGGTAGCCGGCTGAGCGTAGCCGAAGTGTTCGCCGATATCGTCATAACGGCCCCCGGCGGCGATAGACTGCGCAGAGCCCGGTTTATAGGCTGCGAATACCACACCGGTGTGATAGTGATAGCCTCGCAGTTCTGCCAGATCCAGGTTGATCACTAACTCAGGCAAACGCTGAGACAACATCTCACTGATTGTATTGAGTGTTGCCAAGGCCTGTTGTACTGAATCCGGCGCTTTGGCCAGTTTGGTACGCGCCTGTTCCAGCACGCTGCGATCACCATTAAGTTCAGCCAGCGCCTGCAGCATCTGATGGGCCTCATCAGCCAGCTCAAAACTCTCCAGCAGCGCGTCAATCTCCGCCGCCGCTTTGCGCTGCAGCGCTGAGAACAAGGCCTCTTCCTGCGTCGACGTGAGGCCGGCGTATTCGGCCAGTCCGCGATAAATACCGACATGACCGATATCCAGCGCGATTTCAGACACGGCTCCGGTCACATTGAGCAGATCCGCCATCATTTCGATGCTTTCCACATCACTTTCCGGGCCGGCGTGACCGTAAATCTCGGCGCCCAGTTGGATCGGATTGCGTGAGGTTCCCTGCCCTTGAGGCAAGGTATGCAAGACGCTGCCGATGTAGCACAGGCGCAGAATCTCGGCCTGATTACGCATTTTATGCGCAGCAATACGGGCTACCTGCGGCGTCATATCAGCCCGAATGCCGAGCATCCGGCCCGACATCTGGTCGGTCAGCTTGAATGTCTGTATATCGAGGGTTTTGGCCGTGCCGGTCAGCAACGAGTCCAGGTATTCAACCAGCGGCGGGACCACCAGTTGATAGCCCCAGCTGCGCATGCGGTCAACCAGGGAACGGTGCAGGCATTCCAGTTGTGAGGCTTCCTGTGGCAGTAACTCATCAATGCCCTCAGGCAGCAGCCAACTCTCTTTGATAGTCATGTCGCGTTAATTAATCCAGTACAAAAAAATCAGGCCTGCGATCATGCTGATAAGCCCGATCAGGCGAACCTGCCTGTCGGGCATCGCGGCCATTTGCAGTAAAGCCCGTTTAAACGTTTGCGGACTCAAAAACGGCATGATGCCCTCGATGACGAGCATCAAAGCCGTTGCTATCCAGAGACTGTGGAACAGCTCCGGACTCACTGCAATGGAGACAGGGTCGAGTCACTGAAGCGGTCGAAGAAGTCCCCGGTGGGCTCAATTACCAGCATGTCGTCACCACGGAAGACATTTTGATATGCGCTCAAGCGGCGGTAGAGTGAATAGAAGTCTTCGTTCTGACCAAAAGCATCAGCGTAGATTTCGGTGGCGGTGGCGTCGCCATTACCACGAATTTCCTCGGCATCACGTTGTGCTTCAGCAAGGATAACCGTGCGTTGACGATCGGCATCGGAACGGATTTTTTCTGCTTCCTCGGCACCCTGTGAGCGCAGCTCTTTGGCCACACGCTCACGCTCAGCTTCCATACGGGTATAGACCGAGGAGCTGACTTCGGAGGGCAGATCGATACGCTTGATACGCACATTGGAAATGGCGATACCAAAGCCTTCGGCAATGCGGTTGGCCTGCTTGAGGATATCCTCGACCATGGTCACCCGGTCGCCGGAAACGACTTCCTGGATGGTGCGGCGGCCAAACTCGGCACGCAGGCCATCTTTGATAATTTGCGACAAACGCAATGCGGCACGTTCTTCGTCACCCCCCATGGAGGTGAAATAGGTGCCCACATCTTCAATGCGCCAGACGATGAAAGAATCCACAATCACGTTTTTCTTTTCACCGGTCAGGTAACGTGCTGGCTGAGCATCGAGTGCCATTTCACGGGCTTCGAACTTGCGCACATTATTGACAAACGGCATTTTGAAATGCAGACCGGGTTCAAAATCTGTACGTTCAATTTCACCCAGTGCCAAGAGGACCACTTTTTGCCGTTCATCTACCACAAAAAGCGAAGAACTTAAGGTCACCAGTGCCAGCACAACCAGCACCAGAATCAGCGTCATACGTGAACTCATTTAGCGTCCTCCTCTGCTGCGGGCATCATTTTGTGATGCGCTGCCTGATGATGAATTACTGCTTCCACTGGAAGACGGGAAATTAAATTCATTGAGATCCAGTCGGGAAGGTGAACTGCCGGCGGAACTGCGCAGGCGATCGAGAGGCAGATACAGAACATTGCTGCCGCCGTTTTCGACATCCACCATCACTTTCTGACTACGCGAATAGACTGATTCCATGGCATCCAGATACAGACGCTCAGTGGTGATCGCCGGGGCTTTATTGTACTCGCTCATGACCTGAGTAAAACGGCTGGCGTCACCCTCGGCCTTGGCAACCACCTGGCTCTTGTAGGCTTCGGCTTCCTGAACAATACGGAACGCACGACCACGGGCCTTGGGCAGAATGTCGTTAGAATAGGCTTCAGCCTGATTGATTTGACGGACTTCGTCCTCACGGGCTTTGACCACGTCAGCAAACGCTGCCTGCACCTGTTCCGGCGGCTGCACGTCCTGCATGTTGACACTGGTCACCAGCAAACCAGCTTCGTGTGCATCAAGCATGGTTTGCAACAGTTGCTCGGTGCTGTTGGCGATCGCACTACGCCCTTCAGTCAGCACAAAGTCCATGTTGGAACGGCCGACAGTTTCACGCACCGCGCTTTCCATCATCTGACGCAGAATAATATCCGGATTACGCACGTTGAATAGGTAATCTGCTGCGTCCTGAATCCGGTATTGCGCTGCAATTTTCAGATCGATGATGTTTTCGTCTTTGGTCAGCATCAGCGACTCGGAAGGAATCGAGTTAGTGTTGGCAACACCGGTAGAGCGATAGCCAATTTCAACTGTACGGATTTCTTCAACGTTGATGACTTCGACTTTTTCAATCGGATAAGGCAGGTGCCAGTGTGGACCAGGCATGGTCGTGGTCGCATACTGACCAAAGCGCAGCACCACGCCGCGTTCGGGCGCCTCGACGATATAGATGCCGGAAAGCATCCAGACAATGGCTGCGATAACGGCAATCAGGCCCAGACCAAATTTACCCTGGCCGGAACGGTTGCTACCGCCGGAGCCGCCTTTACCGCCGCCGAAAAGGCCGCCCAGTTTTTGTTGCATATTACGGACAACTTCGTCCAAATCCGGTGGCCCGTCATTGCCACGATTACCCCACGGGTCTTTACCACCGTTGCCGGGTTCATTCCAAGCCATGTAGCTCTCCAAGATGAGAAAACAGAGATAATTATTTAAAAACGACTATTTTACGGAGATGGTTGTTATTAGCAACCAAAACACGTTGTCTAGTTCAGATACTCTGACTGCTCAGGTTGCGGAAAATATTCATGCAGCGCCTGACGCAGCAGTTCCAGACCTTCACCGGTTTGTGCTGACAGCCATATCCGGCTGATTTCACCATCGGCATTGCGCTCGATGCGCGGCGCCATCTGCTCGACTTTATCGATTTTGTTATAAACGATGAGTTGCGGCACTTCGTGTGCTTCTATCTGCTGCAACACATCATTGACGTGATGCATCAGATCATCACGATCACTGGCGGCACAATCCACCACATGCACCAGCAAAGCGGCATCACGGGTTTCTTCCAGCGTGGAGCTGAATGATTCCACCAGATCATGGGGCAACTGACGGATAAATCCGACCGTGTCAGCCATGATCAGCATTTCGGTATCATGCAGCTTCATCCGGCGCAGTGTTGGATCCAGTGTCGCAAACAAACGGTCATCGGCATAAACTTCGGCCGAAGTCACTCTATTGAATAAGGTGGATTTGCCCACGTTGGTGTAGCCGACCAGCGATACCACCGGCACGCCACCACGGTGACGGGAGCGTCTGCCCTGATCACGTTGTGACCGTACTTTATCGAGCTTTTTCTTCAGCGTTTTAATGCGCTGCCCCAATAAGCGCCGGTCGGTCTCGAGCTGGGTTTCACCAGGACCACGCAAACCGATACCGCCCTTTTGCCTTTCCAGGTGAGTCCAGCCCCGAACCAGGCGGGTGGACATATGCTTGAGCTGGGCCAGTTCCACCTGAAGTTTACCTTCATGCGAGCGGGCGCGGCGGGCAAAAATATCCAGAATCAGACCGGTACGGCCCAATACACGGCACTTGAGCCGCTGCTCGAGGTTACGTTCCTGGCTGGGTGACAGTTCATGATTGAAAATCACCAGTGACGCATGGGCTGCCGCCACCTGCTCGGCGACTTCATCAACCTTGCCGCTACCGGCAAAGAACTTGGGATCAGGACGGTGTCTTTTACCCTGGATGATGGCTGCGATATTAGCACCGGTGCCCCCAACCAGCTCCTGAAACTCCTGTAGAGATTCATCATAGTTGGGGTCATTGAAATTGAGATAAACGAGTACAACTGCTTCTTTATTCGAGGAATCGTCAAAAGCCGCTTTACTATCAGGACGATCAAACAATCAATAGGCTCCTATTCTTCCTGGTTGTAATTAACGTTGCGCGCAGGGACGATAGTGGAAATAGCATGTTTATAAACCATCTGGTTGACTGAGTTTTTCAGCAGGATGACAAACTGGTCAAAAGAGTCGATTTGTCCCTGCAGCTTGATGCCGTTAACCAGGTAGATGGAAACCGGAATATTTTCACGACGTAATGCGTTTAAGAAAGGGTCTTGAAGAGTCTGCGCTTTGGCCATCATTCGCTCCACACATTGTTATTATTGTTAAAAAAAGCCTGCCAACCATTCATTCTAAAAGCCCCAGCGGAATCGTCAAGTATTATTACGCAATTCTGGGACCTGTTCGGTGAGATATTGCTTGACCGCCGTCTCCGGCAGCTCCGCTCCACTATCAAACCAGATACCGTCATCCTGAGCGCGAAGCCAGGTGATCTGCCTTTTTGCCATCTGGCGTGTGGCGATAATGGCTTTTTCTACGAAAGTCTCGTGGTCATACTCCCCGGCAAGGTACGACCAGGCCTGACGGTAACCAACTGCACGGATTGACGGCAGTTGCGGGTGGCAGTCACCACGCTGGTACAAGGTTTTGACCTCATCAATAAACCCGTCGGCCACCATCTGCTGATAACGCCGGGCAATTCTCTGATGCAAAACAGCACGCTCAAACGGGGCGATAATGATTTTAGTCACCTGGTAAGGCAATGCATCATCACCTTGTGCAGTGAGTTCAGTGAGGCTCTTTCCGCTAATTTCATAAACTTCCAGAGCCCGCTGTAAGCGCTGGGGATCATTGACATGAATGCGGGCCGCAGCGACCGGATCGACTTCACTGAGACGTTGATGCAAATAATTCAGCCCGTGCTCACTGGCCATGGCATCCAGTCTGGCTCTGACTTCGGCATCAGCCGGCGGCAAAGCAGACAGTCCCTGCTGCAATGCTTTGAAATAAAGCATGGTGCCACCAACTAATAAAGGCACCTTGCCGCGGGCGGTAATATCGGCCATTAATGCCCGGGCATCATCGCGGAAACGTCCAGCTGAGTAGGCTTCTGTGGGATCCAGAATATCAACAAGGTGATGAGGATATTGCTGCAGAACATCGGCACTGGGTTTAGCTGTCCCGATATCCATACCACGATAAACCAGTGCGGAATCGACGCTGATGATTTCGACAGGAAATGCCCTGGCAACCGCCAGAGCCAGATCGGTTTTACCTGCTGCCGTAGGCCCCATAATAAAGATGGCCGGCGGCATTGTGTCTTGCATAATCAGTGCAATCTTAGCCCTGTTTCATCATGTCGAAGAACTCGGCGTTAGTCTTGGTAGACTTGAGACGATCCATCATGAATTCCATGGCCTCGACCGGTTCCATCTGAGAAATCAGTTTTCTCAGGATCCACAGTTTCTGCAGATCATCTTCAGAGGTCAATTGCTCTTCACGACGGGTACCGGAACGGGTCACGTTAATAGCAGGATAAATACGGCGATCAGCCAGTTTACGTTCAAGCAGGACTTCCATATTACCGGTGCCCTTGAACTCCTCGAAGATGACTTCGTCCATACGTGAACCGGTCTCGATCAGCGCGGTCGCGATAATGGTCAGACTGCCGCCTTCTTCAATGTTACGTGCCGCACCAAAAAAACGTTTAGGCCGCTGCAGCGCATTGGCATCCACACCACCAGTCAGCACCTTGCCTGATGATGGCGCCACCGTATTGTAGGCACGAGCCAAACGGGTGATGGAGTCAAGCAGAATCACGACGTCATGCTTGTGTTCGACCAGACGCTTGGCTTTCTCAATCACCATTTCTGCTACCTGGACGTGACGTGATGCGGGTTCATCAAAAGTACTGGAAACCACTTCACCTTTGACCGAGCGCGCCATTTCGGTAACTTCTTCTGGACGTTCGTCAATCAATAGTACGATCAGATCACTATCCGGATAATTGGCTGCAATCGACTGCGCCAGTGATTGCAGAATCATAGTTTTACCCGACTTTGGCGGAGCCACGATCAGACCACGCTGACCTTTACCTATCGGTGCGGCCAAATCTATCAGGCGTGGGGTGATATCTTCAGTACTGCCGTTGCCGCGCTCCAGTGAATAGCGTTCGTTGGGGAACAGTGGGGTCAGGTTTTCGAATGGGACTTTGTTGCGGGACTTATCGGGTTTTTCGTAGTTGATCTCTTCAACTTTGACCAGGGCGAAATAACGTTCACTGTCTTTGGGCGGTCTGATTTTACCTTTAATCGTATCACCGGTACGCAGATGAAAACGACGGATCTGGCTGGGTGATACATAGACATCGTCTGGGCCAGCGATATAAGAGTCTTCAGGTGAACGCAGGAAACCAAACCCATCCGGTAATAACTCCAGCACCCCGGTGGTAACGACGTCTTCACCCTGCTTAGAGTGAGCTTTAACGATGGCAAATATCAGTTCTTGTTTTCGGTTTCTGGCCAGACCCTCGAGGTTCATGGAGAGGGCGAGATCCATCAATTCAGCAGCGGACTGCTTTTTCAGTTCTGTCAGATTCATGTATTACCTGGATTGGGATTTTTGATATAGAAAAACCTTGAAAACGCCACAGTAATGGGCGCTGATCTGTACTTTCGGGGAGGGGTTTTCGAAAAAACTGTGAGCAAGCATAGCAGCTAGGGATAGGGGCGTCTAGTATTTTGATACAAATAGTTTCTTTTTGACTCTATACCACCGTCGTGCTTAGCTTAACAAGCAACAACAAGGTTCATCAGATAGAAATCAGCAGCTTTATAAACAGGGTTAGAATCCGCACGGGAACTCATCATGTCAGCTTCAATACCCGATTATTATTTCCATACTCAATTTGTCAGCGAACGTGAGATAAGCCACTGGCCAATTCACTTTGCCATTATTGCTGACACCCCTGCCAATTCAGTCTCGACCGACCCAGTCGCAGCCCCTCAGGATTTGGAAACATACCTGATGAAACATTTTTTCTGGGTCAAAGCTTTAACAGAAATTAATACTGATAATCAGCGAAGATTGCCCTGTTTTGCAGTGAATGCTGGCTGGAGTGAAGCCTGTGCCATCGGACGCTATTGTCAACAGGAGGTCATCTATTATGTCTCTGATAATACCCTGTCAGTCACATTTTGTGATGAACGCAGAAAGCCCTATGTGGTGGATGGGTTTTTGCAGCGGTTTTTGATCGATGAGGGTTGAAGATAGTTGGGTTTGAGGGTTTTTTAATGGGTTATGGATTGTTTTTGGCTGGTAGTTATATCGGGCCTCAATGTGAACCAGGTAAGTCTTGGTTCAACGTTAAAGGTGACCTACTTTGTTTGCCCCATCCTTGGGGCAAATCGCTGCGCGACCACCCTTCGGTCGTCCAAAAACGCTCCCGGCGTTTTTGTCACATGGGGTGTTCACATGTTCGAGTAAGGGCACTACAAAACTATCAGATATAAAAAAAGCCCATCCTTAAGTAATCAAGATAAGCGCTTCTTAACTAAGGTGACCTACTTTGATGAGATGCTTCCTGCATCTCACCCTTCGGGCAGCTTCGCAGTCCATTTTTGCTCCCGGCAAAAATGTCACTTCGTTCAAGTAGGTCACGGTCTAAACTCTAGACAACAAAAAAGGCCACCCTCGTTGAGGATGGCCTTTTCTGTTGTATTAAAGCCTGGCAGTGACCTACTTTCACATGGGAACTCCCACACTATCATCGGCGCTGAGCTGTTTCACTGCTGAGTTCGGGATGGGATCAGGTGGTGCCAACTCGCTATGGCCGCCAGGCATAACTG
>NZ_CAMYKO010000004.1 GCF_947259025.1 uncultured Methylophaga sp. | reverse complement strand
TTCAGGAAGATTTTGCCGTCAGCATAAGACAGACCACGGTTAACGGTGTCACAGCACATGACTGGCACAGTTTCGTCGTAGTTTTGCTTAGGCTCGTACTTCCACTTGATAGCACCGTCGTTGTTCAGGTCCAGCGCGAACACGATGTTAGGGAATGGTGTGTGGACATACATGGTGCCGTCCATTACCAGCGCGTTACCTTCGTGACCACGCAATACA
Organism: uncultured Methylophaga sp.; assembly: GCF_947259025.1. Lineage (GTDB taxonomy): Bacteria > Pseudomonadota > Gammaproteobacteria > Nitrosococcales > Methylophagaceae > Methylophaga. Next base: position 553,422 of record NZ_CAMYKO010000004.1, on the reverse strand, counting down.
CCCGTTGAGAAAGACCAAGCCATGTTCAGATCTTTGACGTTATCTTTATTGATTTGTGTCAGTTCTGAATAACGCTGGTTTTTGTAGTCACCAGCAGGCATAACCCAGTTATTTTCGTTTTCTTGCATTGTGGCCAGTTCATCAGCTGCTACCAGACCCGGTACAGCCAGTGACATCATAGCCAGAGACAATGTTTTCAGCTTCATAAAGTTTTCCTCTATATTGCTTTTTAGTATTAACGACACGAAATGCTCATTGCTGAACCTCATGCGTAGAGCAAACCTTAATCGTGCTGAAAACGTTAGTCAAGCATCTTCCTGATCTTTTTTGTGATATTTTCCATATTTTTTTCGGGAAGTTTTTCCCGACCAATTAAACTGCTGATTTTTATACAAAAACAGCTTTAAATTTATTTTCAGGCATGATCCTTGATCCAGTCAATCGCTTTTTCAATTGCGGACAAAGTGCGCTCACGTCCCATCAATTCCAGGGTAATTCCCAATGACGGTGAAACGGTATTTCCGGTTAAAGCAACACGGATAGGTTGTGCGACTTTCCCCATCCCCAGCTCATTGGCTTCGGCGCAGGCTTTGACTTCATCATGTAGCTTTTCATCCTGCCAGTCCTCGACCGCAGTCAGCCGCTGCAGCATGTTTTCCAGCAAGGGCAGGCTTTTCTCGTTAAGAAATTTACGCGAGGCCTTTTCATCGTATTCTTTGACATCCCGGTAAAAGAAAACAATATTGTCAGCCATTTCCACCAGCGTTTTCGCTCTTTCCTGCTGGGTTTCAACCACGCGTGTCAGTTCTGGGCCTGCGGCCGGGTCAATATCCCGTTGTCCCAGATGCCAGCACAGATGATGGGCAATATGCTCAGGGCTGCTGGTCTTAATGTATTGCTGGTTGAGCCACAATAGCTTTTCATTATTAAAACTGGACGCCGCTTTATTAACATCCTGGATATCAAACAGCTGCGTCATTTCATCCAACGAAAAGACTTCCTGGTCACCATGAGACCAGCCCAGTCTAACCAGATAGTTGAGCAAGGCCTCTGGCAGGAAACCCTGATCGCGGTAACTCATCACACTGACGGCACCATGACGCTTGGACAGGCGGGCACCGTCGTCACCCAGGATCATCGGCACATGAGCGAATACCGGCGGTTCGGCACCCAGTGCGCGGTAAAGGTTGATCTGGCGCGGTGAGTTATTCAGGTGATCATCACCGCGAATGACATGGGTCAGCTGCATATCCATATCATCGACCACCACGGTCAGGTTATAAGTCGGTGTGCCATCGGGACGGGCAATAACCAGATCATCCAGCTCACTGTTGCTGAACTCGACATCGCCGCGGATCACGTCTTTCACCACCACACTGCCTTCAGTCGGGTTTTTGAAACGAATCACCGGCTCTACGCCGGGCCTGGCTTCAGTGCGATGACGGCAGCGACCGTCGTAACGCGGCTTTTCCTTGTTAGCCCGCTGCTGCTCGCGCATCTCATCCAGTTCTTCCCTGGAGCAGTAGCAGTAATAGGCATGACCCTGCTGCATCAATTGATCGACCACTTCTTTGTAACGATCAAAGCGCTGGGTCTGGTAGAAAGGCCCTTCATCGTACTCAAGCCCCAGCCAGGTCATGCCCTCAAGAATCGCGTTGACCGACTCCGGCGTGGAGCGCTCAAGGTCAGTGTCTTCAATGCGCAACACGAACTGGCCACCGTGTTTACGGGCATACAGCCAGGAAAACAGTGCTGTGCGGGCACCGCCGACATGCAAATAACCGGTTGGACTGGGCGCAAAACGGGTACGAATAGTCATGTAACAAGCTCTCAACTGGATGGTCTTAACAAAGGTGCGTTATTGTACCAGCCTGACACTATATATATAGAGGTGAGCATGTTTATCCGAAATCTGTCTCTGTGGTGCTTTCCGGGCCTGCTGTTGATGCAAGTTGCCTGTGCTCAGGATCAGGCCTATCCGATAGAACAGGTCACTGACGGTATTTATTATCATCAGGGTGTGCATGAGGATGCCAGTAAAGAAAATTTCGGCGCCATTGCCAATGTCGGCTTTATTGTCGGCGATGACTGTGTGGCCGTTATTGACAGCGGCGGCAGTTACAAGGAAGGCGAACTACTGGCAAAGGCTGTAAAACAAACCACTGATAAGCCGGTCTGTTATGTCATCAACACCCATGTTCACCCGGATCATCTACTGGGTAATGCCGCCTTCAAACAAGCCGAGCCCAGCTTTGTTGGTCATGAAAAACTGCCGGCGGCTTTAATGGCGCGCAAAGACTTTTTTGAGAAAAACTTTGCTGAGACGCTGGGTGAAGCCTACCAGGGGGCTGAATTTATCTCACCTGACCAGACGGTTGCCATCGGCGAACCGCTGACCCTGGATCTGGGACAACGTGAAATCGTACTCACCGCCTACAGCACAGCCCACACCGATCATGATCTGACGGTGATGGATAAAAACACCCGGACCCTGTGGACCGGTGACCTTCTATTTATTGATCGGATCCCTGCGCTTGATGGCAGTATCAATGGCTGGATAGAAAACAGTAAAAAACTGCAGCAAATGGATGTCAGCTATGTGGTTCCCGGTCATGGCCCCGCCGGCAAAGATCAGTGGCAACAAGGTTGGCAAAAACAGCTGGCCTATCTCACCCTGATTCGGGAACAAATCCGGGCCATTATTTATGACTTTGGCACTATAGACCAGGCGACCGCTTCGGTAGGCTTAACTCAGAAAGATAATTGGATCTTATTTGAGGATTATCACCGTCGAAATGTCACTGCTGCCTTTGTTGAACTGGAATGGGAATAAAAATAGCCTGTCGTTAAGCTGGCTGAGGTTGCCGCTGTTATTTCTGATAACAGGCCTGCTCAGTCCGGCTTCGGCATCAGATAACACTGAAGCAATCTGGCCCGCCCTCAAGCAGACTTATTTTGGAGACCGACAGATCCGGGTTGAAGCCGACGACTTGCTGACAATTGAAGCGCCCAAACGCGCCGAGGATGCAGCGATTGTGCCGGTCACCATCAAGTCACCACTCAAGCAAACCACTGCCCGACATATCAGCGCATTGCATCTGTTTATCGATAACAACCCGATGCCGCATGCCGCCACTTTCTACCTGGCTCCTTCGCTGAAACAGGTCGATCTATCGACTCGTGTACGGGTTGACAGCTATACCCATATGCGGGTGGTCGCAGAGATGAATGATGGCACTTTGCATATGATAAAAACCTTTGTCAAAGCGTCGGGCGGCTGCAGTGCACCGGCAGGCAAAGATCACTCCGCCGCGCTCGCCAGACTGGGAAAAATGCAAATTCGCATGCGTGAGGCGACGCTGGGCAAAGCGATGCCGGTTCAGGTGATTGTCAGCCACCCCAATAACAGCGGTCTGCAAATGGATCAGGTCAGCCGCGGCTACATTCCGGCGCATTATGTCAAAACCCTGGCGATCAGCTACAACGACGCGCCGCTGATCAAAATGGAGGCCGGCATATCCATCAGCGAAGATCCCAGCTTGCGCTTTGTTTTTAGTCCTGAACAGCCGGGTGTGCTCCGCGTACAGGCCACAGATAGCAAGGAGCAGAAATTTGATCAAAAAAAGCGGCTATAACTCCCTAGTTTAACTGGGAACTTTTCATTTCCTTCCTGCTCAAATCTTGTACACTAAATAAAAAACAAGTAAGCAGGAGAGAGATCATGGTGACCCGCCCCTTCAAAACAGTGCTGATCAGCCTGTTCACGCTGATGTTGTTCTCGGCAGTAACGGTACAAGCTGCAGCAGACAAAGAACCTATCTGGCCATCTTTGAAAACCGCACATTTCGGTGACAAGGAAATTCGCGAAAATGCTGATGACCTGCTGGTTCTGGAAGCGCCCAAACGTGCTGAAGACGCTGCAATTGTCCCCATTACCATAAAATCGCTGGTGCCTCAGAGCGCGGACAAATTCATTAAAAATATCCACGTGGTGATCGACAATAACCCGATGCCCTACTCAGCCAACTTCCGGTTGTCACCAGAACTGGGCACCGTGGATATTTCGACCCGTATGCGAATTGACGAATACACTTATGTACGGGCTATTGCTGAAATGAATGACGGCAGCCTGCATATGGTGTCACGCTTTGTGAAAGCCTCAGGCGGTTGTAGTGCCCCTGCCGGTAAAGATGCTGCTGCGGCGCTGGCTCGACTGGGTAAAATGCAGATCCGCATGCGTCAGCCCACTGTGGGTGAGCCGGTTCAGGCCCAGGTGATTGTCAGCCACCCCAACTACAGTGGCCTGCAATACGATCAGAAAAACCGTAAGTATATCCCGGCCCATTTTGTCGACGATATTGATATCAGCTACAACGACAAAACCTTAATCAAAGTCGAATCCGGCATTTCTCTGAGTGAAGATCCCAGTGTTCGCTTTACTTTCACGCCAGCAGAGCACGGTAAGCTGAAAGCGGTCATTCATGACAGCAAGGAACAGGAATTCAGTATGGAAAAAGACATCTGAGTATCCTTTTCTTTCAGCAATAAAAAAGGCCGCAATTGCGGCCTTTTTTGATCGTCATCCGATTTTATGCTTAGTGGATGCGACACTCTTTGTAAGCTTTAGCATGGGTCTCTTCAAACAGTTTAAGACCGCTGCGAATCTGCTTATCATCACGGAAAGTGGCACCGCGATCAGCAGGCAGGTTTTTGTAACGGAAACCGACACTAATGTCTTCGAATTCTCTTTCAGTGAAGACTTCTGCCAGTTTATCGACTACGCATGAGCATTTGTGCGTACCTTCATAAACATTCATATCTTCATTGGCAGCCATGCAATCCAACACATAATGCACTCGTGTGGCAGTGGAAAAGTCGTTGGACATTGCGATGCTAGGCAACAGTGCCACCAGACCTGCGGCAAACATAGTGATTCCAGCTTTCTTCATTTATCTCTCCTGATTTAGTCATTATATGGCGACTCAGCTGTGACCCGCCCCCGTTATGCTAAGTTCCTGTTCTTCTCTATTGTCAGCCTGACAAAGTCCTCATACTACATGAAATATTCCCGATCTTGCTTGATGGATATCATGCATAAACAAGTGCTTAGTTTCTTAGGCTGCCAACATCAGGTAAAATCAGCGGTTTACTTAGTAATAGAATAACCGCCTCCTGAGGAGACCCAGATGAAAAAACTGTTACTGCACCTGGATACCGATCCGGTTGCCAGCACTTTTGATCAAGCCGTGGCCTACGACTCCGGTGTAGACAACATTATCGCCCACGGCGGTGCCACCCGTGACAACGTGACGCCACACGTTCACGGTATGATTTTCACCCGCGGCGGTAAAAACCTGAAAAACAGTGCAATTTTCATCGGTGGCTCCAATGTGCCTGCCAGCGATCTGGTGGGTGAAGCAGTCAAAAAAGCCTTTTTCGGTCCGGTTCGGGTTTCTGTCATGCTCGACCCCAACGGGTCAAATACCACTGCTGCAGCGATTGTGCGCAAAGTGCTGACCGATTTTGATGTGACCGGCAAAAACGTGGTCATCCTGGGCTCGGGTCCGGTCGGTCAACGCAGCGCTTTGTATCTGCTCAAAGAAGGCGCGGCTAAAGTGACCATGACCTCACGCAGCCTGGATCGCAGTAAGGCGATTACCGACCAGATGAAACAGGATTATGATGTGGATGTCACGCCGGGTGAAACCCGCAGTGACGAAGCGGTTAAAAACCTGCTGGCCGATGCCCATGTCGCCATCGCTGCCGGCCCTGCCGGTGTCTGCGTGATCCCGGAATCAGCGCTGGCAGGCAATCAATCGCTGGAAGTCATTGCCGATGTCAACGCGGTGCCGCCACTGGGTGTTGCCGGTATCGAAGTCATGGATAACGGCGAGGAAAAAAACGGCATCAAACATTATGGTGCTATCGCCATTGGCGGCCTCAAAATGAAAGTGCACCGCGGCGCCGTCGCCTCCCTGTTTGAGAGCAACGATCTGTTTCTGGACGAAACCACCATTTACGACATTGCCTGCAAAATTGATAACGCACAGTGAAGCCCAAACACGCTGACAGCCCGGACACGCTGCAATCAGTCACCGTCCAGGCACCAGCCCGACTCCATCTCGGATTTCTGGATCTCAACGCCAGCATCGGCCGCCGTTTCGGTAGCCTTGGGCTGGCTGTTGATAGCCATTACACCCGGCTTACTGTCAGCTGTGCTGAACAAGTCAGTATCAGTGGTGGCAAGCTGTCAGACGACACCCATGCGCGCTTGCTCAAAATCAGCGAGCGTTTTTATCAGGGACCCGGCCGTCAGCTGGCCTCCACATCACGGGCGGCAGTTCGCATTGATGATCTGATCCCGGCCCATGCCGGGCTGGGCAGTGGCACACAATTAGCACTGACGCTGGGCACGGCACTGGCCAGACTGCACCAGCTTGATATCAGTACCACGTCTCTGGCACAGCAACTGGGCCGCGGCCAGCGTTCCGGCATTGGTATTGCCACCTTTGATCAGGGAGGCTTCATCGTCGATGGCGGCCTCAAGCCACAACAAACGGTGCCTCCGCTGCTGATGCATCAGGCCTTTCCAGCAGACTGGCGTGTTGTCATGATCATGGACCAACATCACCAGGGCATTCATGGCCAGCACGAAAAACAGGCTTTCCGTGACTTGCCGGTTTTTCCGCTATCCCATGCGCAGGCGATTTGCCATAAAACCCTGATGCAATTGCTGCCAGCATTGGCTGAACAGGACATCGAACAGTTCGGCGCTGCCATCACCGATATTCAGGCGCTGATTGGCGACCATTTTGCCGAAGCCCAGGGCGGTCGCTACACCAGTCCACGGATCGCCGCCTGTTTGCGGCAGGCTCAGCAATTGGGTCACAAAGGCATTGCCCAGAGCTCCTGGGGGCCTACCGGCTGCGTTTTCGTCAGTTCAGCGCAGCAAGCGCAAAAGCTGATTGGACAACTTTCTGATTTTATTGAGTCTGACCATCCATCAGCGGCAATACCGCAGTTTATCTCAGCTCAGCCAGACAATCGGGGTGCGATCATTGAAACCGTCAGTTAAGACTGGCTATGATTGGCCTCAGCAACGCTTTCAGTCTCTAGTTTAAGGAACACACATGTCCAAACGTTCAATTATTCACATGATCAACCCGATGAAGCATAACAGCCCGTTTGATATCAATATGGCGCTGGATGCCGGTTACGAAGTTCTCATGCCTTATACCCACGTCGAACTGGATGAAGTCGCCGGCCTGACCCAGGATGCCATCTTTTCCCGTGGCCCATCGGGGGTCAAAAAGACCGGCATGTTTATCGGCGGTCGTGATATCGGCCTGGCCATGGATATGCTGGATGCAGCCAAAAAAGCCATGGTACCGCCGTTCGAAATCTCAGTCTTTGCTGATCCCAGTGGTGCTTTTACCACCGCTGCTGCATTGGTCGCCAGTGTCGAACGTGAACTGAAAAATAAATTCGACCGGACTTATGAAGGCAGTAAAGCGGTCGTCTTCGGCGGTACCGGCCCGGTGGGCATTGCTACCGCTGTGATTGCTGCATTGCAGGGTGCTCAGACCACCATCGTCGATCACTTCTCGCTGGACGCGGCACTGGAATTTGCCGATGAAGCTAAACGTCGCTACGGCGTTGAACTGCGTGGCACCACTGCTGCTTCGGATGCCGACAAAGCCCGCCTGCTGGCCGATGCTGATGTGGTCTTCTGTACTGCCAAAGCCGGTATCCAGGTGCTCAATGCCTCCGTGCTTGAAGATGCCAAACATCTGAAAGTGGCCGGTGACGTCAATGCCGTTGCGCCACTGGGTATTGAAGGCATCAAGCTGATGGACTCAGGCGCACCACTGGTTCATGCCAAAAATGCGCCGGATGCTGTCGGCATCGGGGCTCTGGCAGTGGGTGACGTTAAATACAAGCTGCAACAGGCGCTGTTACGTGAAACCCTGGAAAGTGAGAAGCCAGTCTATCTCGACTTCCGCAATGCCTTTGAAGGTGCGCGTAAACTCGCCTAATCCTGCCCGCCGCTGATGCCGACACAGCCCCTTTTGCTGATAGTTGCGCAAAGCGGCCGCTTCATTACCCAGTCAGCCACCCGCGCCGGTTACACGGTTCGGGTGGCTGATTGCTTTGGAGATACCGATACCCTCGAAGCTGCTGATCAATGGCTGCCTCTGCCTGCCATCGCCGAACTGACACGACAGCAATTTCATGCCGTATTAAAAAAGCTAAGCGCTGGCCAACCTTGTCAGCTTATCTGCGGCACCGGCGTGGAAGCTTTTTATCCGTTTTTAACGTCACTCCCCGCCCATATCAGCCTGATCGGCAACAGTGTCGACACCATCGCACAACTGCGTGAGCCCGAAGCGTTTTTTGCCTTACTGGATCAGTTAACGCTGCCTTACCCAAAAAGCTATCTGCATCCACCAGCCCCGGCCAGCAGCCTGCTTAAAGATTTGCACACAGCCGGTGGGCAGATAAATAAAAACACTGACCATACCCTGTCAGCAGGCCAGTATTATCAGCGTATTATTGACGGTGAGTCCTTTTCCATGACTTTTCTCGCCGACGGGCAGCAGGCTTTGGTTTTCGCCTGGAACCGCCAAATCAACCGTAAAGGACAGTACCTTCTGGCAAAAATCCGCCAGCCCGAGATGCCACCTCCTGCCATCAGACAGGCGCTGACTGCGACGCTCGATTCACTGGTAAAGGCCAGCGAACTCAAAGGCTTCAATAGTCTGGATTTTATTGTTGATCAACAGGGCCGCTGGTATTTACTGGAAATCAATCCTCGCATCAGCGCCTCGCTGGAGCTGCTCAATCAGCCGCAGTGGATGCAGTGGCACCTGGATGCCTGCGCCGGCCGACTGCCCGCATTACCCTCAACTGAAACAGACAAGGTGCGAATACTGGAATACCTGTTTGCCGAAGAAAACCAACAAATCACTCAGCATCCTGCCTGGCCGCGGCAATGCCATGACTTACCCGCCGCCGGGAAGGTGATTGAGACCGGTCTACCAATCTGCACGCTTGTTGCTGAGGCAAGCACGCTACAAGCCGCTGAACAGCGTTTACAACAAATCAAAAAAACAGCATTAGAAAATTGCTTGCCGCACGCTTGAAAATGTCATTATGCTCACCCATATTTAAGCCTGAATAATCACACAGGATTCAGAGATGAAACGAATTTTGCTTTTCCTCGGCACCAATATCGCGGTGCTGGCCGTTCTGAGCATTACCATGCGTCTGCTGGGCATCGAGAGTCTGCTCGATGAGCAGGGTGTCGGCCTCGATATGAATGCACTGCTGATTTATGCCGCGGTGATCGGCTTTAGTGGCTCATTCATTTCACTACTGATCTCCAAGTGGACGGCCAAACGGCTGACCGGTGCCAAGGTGATTGAACAAGCCTCGAATGAAACTGAGCGTTGGCTGGTCAATACCGTCAGTCGTCTGGCTAAACAGGCCAACATCGGCATGCCTGAAGTGGCTGTCTATAACTCGCCGCAGCCCAACGCCTTTGCTACCGGTGCCAATAAGAACAAAGCCCTGGTCGCGGTCAGTACCGGTCTGATGCAGTCGATGACCCAGGACGAAGTAGAAGCGGTACTGGCCCATGAGGTCAGTCACGTGGCGAATGGCGATATGGTCACCATGGCCCTGATCCAGGGTGTGGTGAATACCTTCGTGATCGTGTTGTCACGCGTCATTGGTCATTTGGTTGACCGCATGGTATTCAAGGTCGAACGTGGCCACGGTCCGGCCTTCTGGATCACCTCGATTATTGCGGAAATTGTGCTGGGTATTCTGGCCAGCATTATCGTGATGTGGTTTAGCCGCCAGCGCGAATACCGGGCCGATGCCGGTGCTGCCAGCCTGGTCGGTGCCCCAAAGATGATTGCCGCCTTGCAGCGACTGGCCGGCACCGCCAGTGAACCGCTGCCCGACCAACTACATGCGATGGGTATTTCCGGTGGACGCGGCGGACTGAGCGCGCTGTTTATGACCCACCCGCCATTGGAAGAGCGCATTAACGCACTGCGTGGTCAGCGCTAAGACAAAAAAGCCGGGCTGAGCCCGGCTTTTTTATGCCACTGAGCTATGGCTCAGAAGTCATCATCTTCAAAGTTGTAGTCGAGTTTTTCGGAAGGCTCATGAATATAATAGCCCTGCGCATAATCAACGCCCAGCCGCCACAATAAGGCCAGGCTGTTAGCATCGGAGACAAACTCCGCGATACAGTTTTTCCCAGCCTGCTTGGTCATTTCAATAATCGCTTTAACGGCAGCCTGATTCTCGCTGTCATGTGCCATGTTTTCGACAAAGGTGCCGTTGATTTTAACGTAGTCAACTTCCAGGTTATCCAGGCTGTTGGAGAAGTCGACACCAGAGCCGAAGTGCTCCAGGGCAAACTCACAGCCCAGTTGCTTGAGGCGGCTGACCACGGTCCGTACCTGTTCCAGGTTATCAACAGCAATGGTTTCGCTGATTTCAAAGATCACCGCATTGGCATTGAGCTTATGCGCATCCAGGGTGGCATCCAGCCAGTCAACAAAAGCCGTATCCTGCAGGGTCTGCTCCGATAACTTGATGAAAAAACGGGTACGCGGAAACTGATGACGATGTTCTATGAGGTTTTCAAAGGCGGTGCGAATCACCCATTTATCAATATCGGCCATCATCTTGAGGGTGGCCGCGTGCTCGATAAACTCACCGGCGCGGGATTGCCGGCCTTCGATCAGTGATAATCTGAGCAGTACTTCGTAGAGCTCCTGCGACTCACCATGCAGGCTGACGATAGGCTGGTAGTGCAATTCAAACTTATCATCATTAAGGCCTTTTTCCAGCCGCTGCTGCCATTTATCCGCCGATTCGCCCTCAGCCTCTTCCACATGATCCTGCTGATGACGCTGAATCTGGTTGCCGCCAGCATGCTGCGCCCGGGCGCAGGCTTGTGCCGCATTTTCCAGCACGGTTTCCGCGACCGACTGGTTTTCACTGATGCGGGAAATACCGATGCTGCAGTGCAGATCAATGGTCTTGCCATTGGCATGCGAAACATAATCATCAATGGTTTTGAGATAGGCAGCAGCGCGTTCATCAACCAGATGATCATCATGGCTGGGAACAATAATAGTGAAGATCTGATCACCGTAACGGCCCAGCACTTCTCCGCTTTGCAAATTCTTGCGCAATAAATCGGCCACACTTTTGATGATAACGTCACTGGTGCCCAGCCCTACCTGTTCCTTAATCGATTGGAAGTCATCCAGCACCAGGTACATCAGTTCGGCGTCACCATTACCTTCCACCGCCTGATAAGCACATTGTTGCAATTCATCTATAAAGCGTTTGCGATTGTAAAGGCCGGTCAGCACATCATGATCACGCAGCAGTTTAAGCTGCTCATCGTCGACTTTGCCGCTGGCATCATCACGAATGACGACCTGGCTGCAGTCTTCCCCCTCGACCCGGGCATGACTGAATTCGATTTGGGCATTGAAGCCGGTACCGTCGGCACGCACGCAGTTGGCCACCACGGTGACCGGCGCTGACTCGCCCTGTTCAGAAAAGTCGCGGAACACTGCTTTGAACTTGCTGTGATCTTCACTACTGATTAAATCGAGGATGGGCAGGCCGTCGATATCTTCCGCTTCTTCATAGCCGAACAGGCGAAGATAAGCCTGATTGACATAGATATGCATGCCTTCATGCATATACGCCACCGCATCGCGCGAGCTTTCCAGTAATGACCTCGAGCGCTTTTCACTCTCGCGCAGTGCCTGTTCATTACGCCGTGCCAGCCGTCTGCCGAACAGATTGTGTAATTCCCGGCCGGCGGCAAACTGCAGGCGCTGGCTGTCACCGAACAACACCACATCCTGGGCGCCGCTATTAAAGAATGCCTGCTCATCGGCTTTGTCGTTTATCAGGATAATACAAGGCAGGTCTTTACCCAGTCGCTGCAGCAAGGAAACGATTTCGGCGGGGGAAAGGTTAGCCACCTTATCGCGGCAGATCAACAAATCCCAGGTCTGTTTCAATAACAACTGCTCAATCGCTGCCGGACTGTCTTCCCGCGCTGCGCGGACGGCATGACCAGCACTGCGGAGGGTATTGATAATGGCGTCCGCGTCGGTCAGCGAATCATCCACGATCAGTAAGCGTAAAATGCCTTCTGCTCTAGCCATCATCTCGACTCTCTTATTTCCTGTCCTGTTGCCGCGGTTTTTCACCTTCCAGCACAGTCATTGTCTGTTCCATCCAGTCAAACAGGTGCTGATTCAAGGCTGCCGCGTCCTGTCCCTGGCTGTCGATTTTTTTACCAATCACCATCTTGATCGTGCCCGGTGTTTTCAAAAAACCTCTTTTGGGCCAGCACTTACCGGCATCATGAGCCACCGGAATCACCGGGTAGCCGGTATCCACCGCCAGCCTGGCACCACCGATGCCAAACTTGCGCATATAGCCCGGTGCCACCCGGGTGCCTTCCGGAAACACCACAACCCAGGCGCCGGATGATAAACGATCCAGACCTTGTTCAATCACCTGGCTCAGGGCCTTACGACCCGCCTTGCGATCTATCGCAATCGGGTTCAAAGATGCCAGCCCCCAGCCAAAAAACGGGATCCATAATAACTCCCGCTTCAACACCCAGACCTGGGGCGGAAACACCGCCTGCAGTGCCAGCGTCTCCCAGGCAGACTGATGTTTGCAGATAATAACAGCGGGCTCATCACCGATGTGCTCTTTGCCCTCGACTTCGAGATGCACATCACAAATTTTGCCCAGCAGCCAGATATTGCTCTTGGCCCACTGGCTTACCACAGCGTAACGCCATTTGAACGGAAGCGGCCACAATAAAACGCCGAGACAGGAAAAAATAACGGCGGACAGGGCATAAATAATGAAAAAAAGCAGCGAACGCAGTCTGATCATTGAAGCTGTGGCTCCAGTAAAGCATCGACCACCGCGGCCAGATCATCAAACACTTCAACCTCGTCGGGCAGTCCCTTGGACAGAGTGCGTTCACCTTTACCGGTTTTCACCAGAATCGGTCTGGCACCGGATGCCATTGCCGCCTGGATATCGCGCATCGAATCACCGATAGCAGGTACATTGTCCAGGTTCACTCTCAGTCGGTGAGCCAGATCGGCAAAAGATCCGTTATGCGGTTTACGGCAACTGCAGCCGTCTTCCGGGCCGTGCGGACAGTACATGATCGCTTCAATTCGACCGCCCATCTGCGCCAGCATTCGCCGCATTTTGCTGTGAATACGATTCAGCGTCTCGACATCCAGCAGCCCCCGGGCAATGCCCGACTGATTGGTAATGACCACCACCCGGTAACCGGCATAATTGAGTCGCGCAATCGCTTCCAGACTGCCGTCGATAGGCTCCCACTCGGCCGGGGTTTTGATAAATTCATCCGAGTCGTGGTTAATAACGCCATCACGGTCCAGAATAATCAGCGACATCAGGTGGTCTCCTTACTCCTGCAGGCAGGAAATATCGGCCACGCCCAGGAACAGCGCCCGGGTCTGGTTGAGCAGGGCCAGACGGTTTCTTCTCACCGCCTCATCATCCGCCATTACCATCACAGCGTCAAAGAAGCTATCGACCGTCTCGCGCATACCGGCCAGGTAATTGAGCACGCCGGTGTAATCGGCACTGGCAGATAGTGGCGCCAATGCTTGACGGGCATCATTAACCTTCTCGGCCAGGGCTTTTTCAGCAGGTTCCTGTAACAGGCTGTCATCGACTTGAGGATCGGCCGTTTCTGCTTCATTTTTACGCAGGATATTGCCGATGCGTTTATTACCGGCAGCCAGCGAGTCCGCCTGCTCCAGTTGTCTGAATGCTGCTACAGCTTTCAAACGCTGGACAAAATCCAACGGCCGGGTCGGTTTCACCGCCAGCACGGCTTCGAATTCATCGGCTTTAAAGCCCTGCTCCAGCACATAACCTCGCAGACGGTCATAGAAGTACTGCATGACCTGAGAGGTGACATCCTGTTCGTTCAACTTGCCATCAAAGGTTTGCTGAGAACGTTGCAGCAGGTCTGCCAGATCCAGGTCCAGCCCGTTTTCAATGATAATGCGCAAAACGCCCAGAGCCGCTCGACGCAAAGCGAATGGATCCTTAACACCCGACGGCGGCTGACCAATGCCGAACAGACCGGTCAAAGTATCAATTTTCTCAGCCAGACTGACGGCCTGACCACTGCGGGTGGCAGGCAGTTTGTCACCGGCAAAGCGTGGCAGATACTGTTCATCCAGCGCTTCCGCCACCTCGGTATCCTCACCATCAAGCCGTGCATAATAACGGCCCATAATTCCCTGCAGTTCAGGAAACTCGCCGACCATTTCTGTGACCAAATCGCATTTAGCCAGTCTGGCGGCACGTTCGGCCAGTGCCGGCTGCCCGTCAATCTGCTCGGCAATATCGGCCGCCAGTGAAGCAACCCGCGCTGATTTGTCGTAGACCGTACCCAGCTTGTTCTGAAACACGATGGTTTTGAGTTGCTCCTGGCTGTCAGCCAGTGCTTTTTTACGGTCGGTATCCCAGAAAAAGGCGGCATCACTCAGCCGTGGCAGGATCACCCGCTCGTTACCGGCAATCACCTGCGCCGGGTCCTGACTGGCGATATTGCTGACGGTAATAAAGTGGGGTAACAGCTTGCCGTCTTTAGCTTCAACGGCAAAGTACTTCTGATGGCCTTCCATCGACGAAATCAGCGCTTCCGGTGGTAATGCCAGGAAACGCTGGTCAAAATTCCCGGCCAGTGCCACCGGCCATTCGACCAGGCCGGTCACTTCTTCCAGCAGCTCGGGGTTAATGATGGCTTCCCCTTTCAGCGTGTCAGCCAGCTCTTTAACCTGTGCCTCGATGGTCTCCCGACGGGCATCAAAATCCACCAGCACCCGACCCTCGGCTTCCAGTTGCGGTGCATAGGTCATGGGCGAACTGATATTGATCGGCTGCGGGTTATGGAAGCGGTGACCACGACTGAAACGATCGGAGCTCACCCCCAGCAGTTCCATCGGCACCACTTCGTCACCTAAGAGCAGAACCAGCCAGTGCACCGGTCTCACAAATTCACCCGGCAAATCCCCCCAACGCATGCGTTTGGGGATCGGCAGTTCATTCAATGCCTGCTGGATAATGTCAGGCAACAGGCTGGCGGCTTCCGCGCCCTGCTGTTCCTGTTTGAATACCAGCCAGGCACCTTTGTCGGTTTTCATGGTGTCGAGCTGGTCCACATCCACACCACAGGATCGCGCGAAGCCCTGCAACGCCTTGGTGGCATTGCCGTCATCATCAAAAGCGGCGGTGACCGCCGGACCACGGCGCTCTACCACCCGATCAGCCTGGCGGGTCTGCAGCTTGGTCACCACCAGTGCCAGACGCCGTGGAGAAGCATAAGGCCGGATTTCCTCAAAACTCAGTTCGGCTTTTTTGAGGCCCTGCTCAACACTCTGCTGAAATGCCCGGCTCAGTTTTGCCAGCGCTTTGGGTGGCAGTTCTTCGGTGCCCAGTTCGACCAGAAAATCTTCGAATTCCTTCATGCCTGTGCCTCCGAAGCCGCTTGCGCTGCCATCGGGAAGCCCAGTGCCTCACGGCGGTCATAGTAGGCCTGTGCTACAGCACGGGCCAGCGTTCTGACCCGCAGAATAAAACGTTGGCGTTCAGTCACTGAAATCGCTTTACGGGCATCGAGCATATTAAAAGTATGGGAGGCTTTCAGCACCAGCTCGTAAGCAGGCAGTGGCAGGCCGGCTTCTATCATTCGTTGACTCTCGCGTTCACAGGTATCAAAGGTGGTGAACAGGCTGTCGACATCAGCCTGCTCGAAGTTGTAGGCGGACATTTCCACTTCGTTCTGGTGGAACACATCGCCGTAGGTGACAGTACCCATCGGGCCGTCTGACCAGATAAGATCATAGACACTGTCGACGCCCTGCAGGTACATCGCAATGCGTTCCAGACCGTAGGTAATTTCGCCGGTGACCGGGCGGCATTCCAGGCCGCCGACTTGCTGGAAGTAAGTGAACTGCGTCACCTCCATACCGTTGAGCCAGACTTCCCAGCCCAGACCCCAGGCACCCAGCGTTGGTGACTCCCAGTTATCCTCTACAAAACGCACATCATGCACCGAGGTATCGATGCCCAGCATTTCCAGCGAGCCCAGATAGAGTTCCTGAATATTAATCGGTGACGGTTTCAGCACCACCTGGAACTGATAGTAGTGCTGCAGGCGGTTTGGGTTATCACCGTAACGGCCGTCGGTAGGACGACGGGAGGGTTGCACATAGGCCGCGCTCCAGGGTTCAGGGCCAATAGCGCGCAGAAAAGTAGCCGGATGGAAGGTGCCGGCACCGACCTCCATATCAAAGGGTTGCAGCAAAACACAGCCCTGCTCAGCCCAGTATTGCTGCAGCCTCAGAATCAGTTCCTGAAAGGTTCTCGGCGTCTCTGCCTTCATCACCGTTTTGTTATTCATTAGCTCGCTTTCATTATTCAAAGTCAAAACCCCTGCGATTATAGCGAATCCAGCGCCCGCTTGTTAGAGACCTGTTGTGCGAAAGGCGATGAATTGCTCGCTAACTACGAGCGCGTCGCAGTAAGCAAAACCTGTGGCCAAACCCATGCTTCAGGTACAATAAGCGCTCTTGTCTGACTACTCAGAGTGATTTCATGCAACGCACCGTCGGCATCGTTATGGATCCGGTATCCCGGGTCAATATCAAAAAAGACAGCAGTTTTGCGATGCTGCTGGCTGTCCAGGCCAAGGGCTGGGACGTTCTCTACATGGAACAGCAGGATTTGTACTGGCGTGATGGCAAGGTTTACGCCGAAATGCGGCCGCTTGAGGTATTCGACAATGCCGACAAGTGGTATGAGCTGGGGGAAGCCGAAACCCGGCCCATCACCGATGTTGAAGTGATCCTGATGCGCAAGGATCCGCCCTTTGATATGGAATATGTCTACAGCACTTACCTGCTGGAACAGGCCCAGGCCGCCGGTGTTTTGATTGTCAACGATCCGCAGAGCCTGCGTGATGCCAATGAAAAGCTGTTCACCGCCTGGTTTCCGCAATGCTGTCCGCCAACGCTGGTCACCCGCCATAAACATTTGATCCGTGAATTCCAGCAGGAGCATGGCGATATTATCCTCAAGCCGCTCGACGGCATGGGCGGCGCCTCCATCTTTCGTATCAACCAGGGCGATCCCAACTTTTCAGTGATCGTGGAAACCCTCAGTGAACACGGCAGCAAATCGGTGATGGCGCAGAAATACCTGCCCGCGATCAGCGAAGGCGATAAACGCATTCTGTTGATTGATGGTGAACCCGTGCTTTATGCCCTGGCACGAATCCCGGCACAGGGTGAAACTCGCGGTAATTTGGCGGCTGGCGGCCGTGCCGAAGGCCGGCCATTGAGCGAACGCGATCGATGGATTTGCCAACAGGTTGGCGACAAATTACGTGAAAAAGGGCTTATCTTCGTTGGTTTGGACGTGATTGGTGACTATCTCACCGAAATCAATGTCACCAGTCCAACCTGCATCCGCGAGCTGGATCGCGAATTTAATCTGGATATCGGCGGCGACTTGATGACCGCGATAGAAAAAAGACTGCCATGAAACTAATCCCAATTATTCTTCTGCTCAGCCTGCTGGTCAGCGGCTGTGGTGACAGTGAACGCGCCCGTCAGGCCAAGTTTTATGCGTTCGGCACCGAGATTGATGTCAGCCTCTACGGCGTAGATGCTGACACAGCAGCGAATACCGTCGATGCACTGGAACAGGCTTTCAACAATGTTAACGATACCTGGCATGCCTGGCAGCCCAGCACCCTGACCCGTATCAACGAAGCGATTGCCAAGGGCGAAAGCATAGCTATCCAACCGCAGGTCGCAGCGGTGATCCAGGAAGCCACGGTCTACGCTGATGACAGTCAGCACCTGTTTAACCCGGCAGCCGGAAAATTGTTTGAGTTATGGGGCTACCATCAGGACAACTGGTTCGAATCACGGCCACCGCCCGCACAAGAAGAAATTGATGCCTGGCTTGCTGCCGCGCCCAGCATGGATGACATCAGTATCCAGGACGGAACACTGCGCAGTGACAATAAGCAGGTCAAACTGGGCTTTGGTGGCTTTGCCAAAGGCACCGCCGTAGACACCGCTATTGCCGCTTTGAAACAACAGGGCATCAGCAATGCGATTATCAATATCGGTGGCGATCTGCGCGCCATTGGCCGTCATGGTGACCGCCCCTGGCGTATAGGCATTCGCCACCCGCGCAAAGAGGGCGGCATGCTGGCTTCGGTCGCCATTGAGGATGATGAGAGCGTCTTTACCTCGGGGGATTACGAGCGCTATTTTACCTACGAGGGAGAACGCTACCCGCATATCCTCGATCCCCGTAACGGTTATCCGGCCAGGGATAATATCTCGGTGACGGTGATTCACCCCCAAGCTGCCCGCGCTGATGCTGCCGCCACAGCACTGGTCGTCGCCGGCAAGGACTGGCCGCAGATAGCCGTATCGCTGGGCATTGATCATGTTATGCTGATGCGTGCTGACGGGCAGATTGAAATGACGCCCGCGATGACCGAGCAGGTCAGACTCAGCGACCCGAAGCAGGAACCGCTGATTCGTCAGCTACCAACTCAATAACTCAGGGCTATGGCAAAAACGACTGCCAATGACAGACTGGTCTTCACGCTACTGATCTCGATTATCATTCATTTGATCATCGTCATGGGGATCAGTTTTGACGTGTTCTCCAAGCCCACCAACTCACCGGTTAACAATCTCGATATCACGCTGGTAAAACAGCAGGATAAAATCAAACCCGAAGAAGCCGACTTCCTGGCCCAGGCCGATAATGAGGGCGGTGGTGAAACAGAAACGCCAAGCCCGGAACCCACCCCGGAAATGCCGGTTCCCGAAGTGATGGAAGAACCGACTTCTGATCCGGTGCCGCCGGTAGCGGCGGCAGAAATCACGCCGGATCCGATGCCGGTGACTGAACCCGAGCCCGCACCAGAACCGCCTGCGCCCGAGCCGGTTCAGCCAGAACCTGCCGACCCAGAACCCACACCGACGCCTCCCGAACCGGTCGAGCCTCAAGTCGAAAAGCCAGTGGAAAAACTGACCCAGGAAAAACCGGCCGAGCGTCAGGTAGAAAAGGTCGAAAAACCCGAGACCGAAGCCGAACCGGAGGCAGAAGCGACACCTGAGCCTCCGCCCAAACCGTCGGCACGCGATCTGATGCTGCAGGCAAGAAATGAGATTCAGGATCTGCAGGATAAATTGGATCAAAGCACCATGGCGCTGAGCAAACGGCCTAAAAAACGCCGTATTTCGGCGTCCACCAAGGAGTTTGCAGCGGCCGCCTACATGAAAGCCTGGGAAATGAAAGTCGAGCGCATCGGCAATATGAATTACCCGCAGGAAGCCCGGCAAAAGCAACTCAATGGCAGTCTGATGTTATCGGTGGATATCAATCCCGATGGCAGTGTGCCGGCCGGCGGCATCGTGGTATCGCGTTCGTCCGGTCATGCGGTGCTGGATGATGCGGCCGTCAAAATTGTGCGCCTGGGCGCCCCCTATGCGGCGATACCCGATAATGTGCTGAAAGATAACGATATGCTGACCATTATCCGTACCTGGAAATTTGAAACCGGACAGGGCCTGTCGACCCGATGAAAACGGCCGGCGCTGTTAGCGCCGGCCTGGTTGATCTTGCCGTTACTGGAACAGGTAGTCGCGAATTTCTGATTCGCTTTTATGGATCAGGTTTTTGTTAATGGTTTGGCTGATATGTCTCTGCGTCACCGTGCCCAGGTTCTGCTTGAGCATGCCCAGGAAGCTGGGTGACGAAATCAGGACCAGGTCGTTGTAATCTCCGACTCGGCGCGCATTTTCCAGCCGCTCACCCACATCATGGGCGAAATGGACGGTTTCCAGTTTTTTAGGTTCAATCCGGGTTTCCATCGGATGACGTCCGCCCTGACCATTGCCTTCCAGCTGGCCGTTGGCGGGTTCTGCATGGCTCACATGATGGACGATTTCATCGATTTCTCTGAGCGGGGAAAAGCGGCTTTCTACCGAATAGATTCTGGCGCGATTGCTCTCGGCAACGACGATCCATTTTTTCTTCATAGTCAATACTCCTTCTCGCTTGGTTGGGACAAGCCACGCAACACAGCAAGCGGATAAACCATGCCGCGTGTGGTTGGATCGAAAGAAGTGATGATTCGACTATAGCAAAGAAAAAGGGGATTTGTGCGCTTTCCTCTCAGAAATTAAACCGGGACATTTTCCTTATTTATCAGCGCCTTGAGAAAGTTTATAGCCCTGCGCCGCTTTGCTGATATCACTGTATTGCAGTGGCAGTGCGGCCTTCAGCGATTCAGCCAGATTCTGCATTTTTTTCACATCGCCCTGCTTCAATTCCAGTTCAATTTCATGGATGACAGCGCGTTTCTTACCGGCGCGGACTTCTCCCCGATCATAGGCCATTTCCACCCGGGTGCCGTCCTGCAAACGCAGTGGCAAAAGCTGACGCTCAAACTCGGTGGTGAACACCGGTGCGATCGCCGACCAGACAGATTGCTGTTTGATCAGCGGTGCCAGATCAGTGTCGGCTAACAGAGCCAGATCAAATTCGGGGCCATTCAGCTCATGTTCCCACTCTTTACGTTGATGCAGGCCATTTTTTGCCTCACCGCTGCATTTCACCGTCTGCAGCCACTGCTCGCCAATCTGACGCAGGCGCAGGCCCACACCGAACTGCTGCAGCGCCTTGTCGGGTGTGTCGAAATAAGTGCTGAGCAGGTGAATGCGATCGGTGTCAGCTTCCAGCAAGTCACCGAGCCAGGGCAAAGCCAGCAGGTCCAGTTCTTCCTGCTGGCTGACGAGCATTTTGATTTCCTGTTCCAGGCTCATGGTTTCAACAACGGTTTCAAGTAATGGCCAGTGTAGGAAGTCGGGTGCTCGGCCACCTGTTCCGGCGTGCCGGTAGTGACGACCTTACCGCCGCCGGCACCGCCTTCCGGCCCCATATCAATAATCCAGTCCGCGGTTTTAATGACATCCAGATTATGCTCGATAACGATAATGGTGTTGCCGCGGTCACGCAGGCTATGCAGGACTTTGAGCAACTGCTCAATATCAAAGAAATGCAAACCGGTGGTCGGTTCATCCAGCACATAAAGGGTTTTACCGGTATCGCGCTTGGAGAGTTCCTTGGCCAGCTTGACCCGCTGCGCTTCACCGCCGGACAGGGTGGTCGCATTCTGTCCCAGCTTGATATAGGTCAGGCCCACATCCATCAGGGTCTGTAGCTTCTTGGCCACCACCGGGATGTTTTCAAAGAACACACAGGCTTCTTCAATGGTCATATCCAGTACTTCGGTGATGGTCTTGCCCTTGTAACGGATATCCAGCGTTTCACGGTTGTAGCGGGCGCCTTTACAGACATCACAGGGCACAAAAATATCGGGCAGAAAGTGCATTTCCACCTTGATCAGACCGTCACCCTGGCAGGCTTCACAACGCCCGCCCTTAACATTGAAACTGAAACGGCCGGGGCCATAACCGCGTGAACGGGCTTCCGGTGTGCCCGCGAACAATTCCCGAATCGGCGTGAACAGGCCGGTATAGGTCGCAGGGTTAGAGCGCGGTGTTCGGCCAATCGGACTCTGGTTGATAGCCACGACTTTATCCAGCTGATCCAGCCCCAGGATGTCCTGATGGGCGGCCGGCTCATCCGATGACCCGTTCAAAGTCCGCGCGGTCAGCTTGAGCAGGGTTTCATTGATCAGGGTGGATTTACCGGAGCCGGAGACACCGGTCACGCAGGTCATCAGGCCCACCGGAATATCAATATCGACATTCTGCAGGTTGTTGCCACAGGCACCGCGCAGACCGATCACACGCCCGGCGTGGAAGGTCTCACGCTCAGCCGGCACATTGATCATGCGTCTGCCCGAAAGGTACTGGCCGGTAAGTGACTCTTCACTTTCCATGATTTCTGCGGGTGCGCCCTGGGCCACAATATCACCGCCATGCACGCCGGCACCGGGACCGATATCCAGCACAAAATCGGCGGTGCGAATGGCATCTTCATCATGTTCCACCACAATCACGGTATTGCCCAGATCGCGCAGTCGGGTCAGTGTTGCCAGCAAGCGATCATTATCACGCTGATGCAGGCCGATTGAGGGTTCATCAAGGATATACATGACCCCGACCAGACCAGCGCCGATCTGGCTGGCCAGTCGGATCCGCTGGGCTTCACCGCCAGACAGGGTGTCGGCACTGCGCGCCAGATTCAGATAATCCAGCCCGACGTTGACCAGGAAACTGAGCCGCGCCGCTATTTCAGTGATAATTTTAGCCGCAATTTCGCCACGCTTGCCGGGCAGGCTGAGCTCGCTGAAGAAAGTACTCACTTCGCCGATAGGCATTTCCGTGACTTCGGGCAAAGTCGTTTCATTGATAAACACATGGCGTGCCGCCTGGGTCAGTCGCGCCCCATGACAATCAGGACAGGCCCGAACCGCATGAAAGCGGGCCAGTTCTTCACGCACGCTATTGGATTCAGTTTCATGATAGCGCCGCTGCATATTGGGAATCACACCCTCGAATGGATGTTTGCGGTTCACCTGCTTGCCGCGGTCGCCCATGTAGGTGAATTCGATCTTGGTGCTGCCACTGCCATACAGAATCACCTGGCGAACTTCTTCAGGCAATGCTTCAAACGGGGTATCCGGATCGAACTGGTAATGCTTGGCCAGCGACTGAATCATTTGGTGATAGTAGGCATTACGACGATCCCAGCCGCGAATGGCACCAGCCGTCAGGCTCATTTCCGGATGACCAACCACCCGCGCCGGATCAACAAACTGTTTGACGCCCAGCCCGTCACAGGTACTACAGGCACCGGCCGGGTTATTGAACGAGAACATGCGTGGTTCCAGCTCAGAAATGGAGTAACCACATTCAGGGCAGGCAAAACGCGCCGAAAACAGGGTTTCATCGGTCTCATCATCCATCGCCACCACTTTGGCGACGCCATCGGCCATATTGAGCGCAGTTTCAAACGACTCGGCCAGTCTTTGTTGCAGATCATCACGGACTTTGAAGCGATCCACAACTGCTTCAATGGTATGTTTTCGGCGCAGCTCCAGTTCCGGTGGATTATCCAGCTCAATGACCTTGCCATTGACCCGGGCGCGGACAAAACCTTTGATGCGTAACTCTTCCAGCACATCGCGGTGTTCGCCTTTACGGTCGGTGATAACCGGTGCCAGCAGCATCAGCTTTTTGCCTTCCGGCATTTCCAGCACGGCATCGACCATCTGACTGACGGTTTGCGCTGCCAGCGGCTGATGGTGGGTAGGGCAACGCGGCTCACCGGCGCGCGCGAACAACAAACGCAGGTAGTCATAGATTTCGGTGATGGTGCCGACGGTCGAGCGCGGGTTGTGCGAGGTCGATTTCTGCTCAATCGAAATGGCCGGCGACAGCCCCTCGATGTGATCGACATCAGGCTTTTCCATCATCGACAGGAACTGACGCGCATAAGCGGACAAAGACTCAACATAGCGCCGCTGGCCTTCTGCGTATAATGTGTCAAACGCCAGCGATGACTTGCCCGAGCCGGACAGGCCGGTAATCACGATCAGCGCATCCCTGGGCAAATCCAGGTCGATGTTCTTCAGATTGTGGGTTCGGGCCCCGCGGATAGTGATGTTTTTCATCCCGGGAACGCTTATATTTTTCATCAGGATTCCGTAGTAAAATCAAACGGATCAATATACTCTGTCCAACTATCATGACGCAAAGACAAACTGCCACGACCGCGATGACTGCCTTGGAAAAACGCAGCATCTCCGGTCTCTCCCTTATTTTTGCCTTAAGAATGCTGGGCCTGTTTATGATCCTGCCGGTGTTTTCAATATCGGCGCATCAATACAGCGGCAGCACGCCGATGCTGATCGGTCTGGCAATCGGCGCATACGGTCTGACCCAGGCGCTGCTGCAGATCCCGTTTGGCATGCTCTCCGATCGCTTCGGCCGCAAACAAATCATCACCCTCGGTCTGTTGCTGTTCGCCGCCGGCAGTGTCGTTGCTGCGCTCGCCGAAAGTATTGAAATGGTTATTATCGGCCGTCTGTTGCAGGGCAGTGGCGCCGTCGCTGCCGCCGTCATGGCATTGACCGCCGATCTGACCCGCGATGAACAGCGCACCAAAGCCATGGCCAGCATCGGTATCAGCATCGGCATGTCTTTTTCCATCGCTTTGGCGACCGGCGCCGCGCTGGAAAACTGGATTGGCCTGTCCGGTATTTTCTGGGCCACCGCTTTAATGGCCATACTGGGCGTAGCGGTATTACATTTATGGGTGCCGACACCGCATCGACGGGTTAGTCACCGCGATATTGAGCCGGTTCCCAGACAGTTCGGCAAAGTGCTGCGTAATCCCCAGATCATGCGGCTGGTGTTCAGTATTATGGTTCTGCACCTGCTTTTGACCACCAGCTTCTTTGCCCTGCCATTGGCGCTGCAAGACAGTGCCGGTCTCGACAAAAGCCAGCATGTGATGGCCTATCTGCCGATCCTGTTACTGGCTTTTGTGGCGATGGTGCCGTTTATCATCATTGCCGAAAAAAAGCGCAAAATGAAACCGGTCTTTCTGGGCGCCATCGCGGTGTTGGGCATCGCGCAGTTGGGTTGGGCCATATTCCCGACATCGCTGGCCCTGATCCTGTTTTGTCTGTGGCTGTTTTTCACCGCGTTCAATATTCTTGAAGCCAGCCTGCCGTCAATGATGTCCAAGCTGAGTCCGCTGGAGAATAAAGGCACGGCAATGGGAATCTACTCCAGCGCCCAGTTTATCGGGGCCTTTATCGGCGGCGCCATGGGCGGGGTGTTATATCAGCAATTCGGGCTGCAGGGTATTTTCTTGGCCAGCAGCCTGCTGATTGTGGTCTGGCTGCTGCTGGTATTACCCATGCAGGCGCCACGACATTACAGCAGCCGCATTATTCATTTGAATGAGCTGGCGATGACCGATATTGAGCAGTTCATTAACCGGCTCAATGCCATTAAAGGTGTGAAAGAAACTGTGGTGGTGCCTGAAGAGCAGGTCGCTTATGTGAAGTTCTCGCCGGAAGAAACCGATGTTTCCGAACTCGAGTCTTTTGCTTTCCAGTCATAGCATCGTAGAATAGACCAATTAATTTTTAACCAAGGAATAAGCCATGTCAGTCAACAAGGTCATCCTCATCGGCCGCCTGGGCACAGAGCCTGAAAGCCGCGCCTTTCCTAACGGTGGCTCAGTCTGCAATCTGCGTATTGCCACCTCGGAAACCTGGAAAGACCGCCAGACCGGTGAGCGCCAGGAACGCACCGAGTGGCACCGCGTAGTACTGCGCAACCGCCTCGGTGAAGTCGCCCAGCAATATCTGCATAAGGGCTCGCAGGTCTACATTGAAGGTCGCATTCAGACCCGTAAATGGCAGGGTCAGGATGGCCAGGATCGCTACACCACCGAGATCGTCGGCAATGAAATGACGATGCTCGACAGCCGCGGTGGCAGTGGCGGCGGTGGTGGCGACACCTCCTTCGACCAGCGTCCGCAGCAACAGCAACAATCCGGCGGCTACAATGCACCGCAACCGGCTTCCAGCTCTGCCGGTCCGGATTACGGTGGTGATTCTGACTATTACGATGACGATATTCCGTTCTAGCGATCACCGAGAACAAAGCATGAAAAAGCCCCTGCCTCAGGGGCTTTTTTTTGCCCTGCGCCATGACATGCGGGCAAATTGATGAAATTTTAATGACAGGGATTGATCAGCACCCCGAACAGTGGGAGCATCAAGCTATAACAACGATAAAGGCACACGCATGAATAAAGTGGCTCACACTACCATCCGCCCGGTTCGCAGCCTGAACCTGTTATCCCAGGATGAAATTTTCAAACTGAGTAATCCCAGCGCTTCTCTGCACAAGCTGTTTCGCGACTGTGCGCTGGCCATCCTCAACACCGACAGTGAACAGGATGACGCCGAGGAAATCTTCAACACCTTTGCTGACTTTGATATCCGGCTGAAACCGCAGCCACGCGGCATAATGCTGGAAATTCTCAATGCACCGGCCCAGTCTTTTGTTGACGGTAAAATCATCCGCGGTATTCAGGAACATCTGTCTTCGGTATTACGCGATATTGTTTATACCGACTTCAAGATCCTGGCCGAAGAAGCCAATGATCCGGCCAAGATCACCGATAAGGTATTCCGCATTCTGCGTAATGCCGGCGTGGTGAAACCAGCCGTTTCACCCAACCTGGTGGTGTGCTGGGGCGGCCACTCCATTCCGCGTGATGAATACGATTATGCCAAGCAGGTTGGCTATGAGTTCGGGCTGCGCGGTCTGGATATCATCACCGGCTGCGGCATTGGTGCCATGAAAGGACCGATGAAAGGCGCGGCGGTCGGCCACGCCAAACAGCAGATTAAAAACGGTCGTTACATCGGTATCAGTGAACCGGGCATCATCGCCTCGGAGTCACCCAATGCTATCGTCAATGAACTGGTGATCATGCCCGATATCGAAAAACGGCTGGAAGCCTTTGTCCGCCTGGGCCATACCATCGTGGTCTTTCCGGGTGGCGTGGGCACGGTTGAAGAAATCATGTATCTGCTCAGCATCTTGCTGCACCCGGATAATCAGCAGGGGATTCCGCTGGTGTTTGCCGGGCCGGAATGCTGTCGTGATTATTTTGAAACGCTGGATAATTTTTTACGTCAGTGCCTGGGCGATGAGGTCAGTGAGCTGTATCAGATCGTCATTGGTGAACCCGATAAAGTCGGCGCTATCGTGCGCGAATCCGTAGAACAGGTTCATCGCGATCGTTATTCCAGTCAGGATGCCTTTTATTTCAACTGGCAGCTCAATATTGATCCCGAACTGCAGTTTCCGTTTGTGCCCACCCATGCCAATATGGCCAATCTGAAACTGGACCCGGCCCTGCCAAAACATGAGCTTGCCAGCCAGATCCGCTCTGCTTTTTCCGGCATTGTGGCGGGCAACGTCAAAGCCTTCGGCATTCGAGAAGTGGCCAAACACGGGCCATATATCATTGATGGTGATCCGGCCATTTTGCAGGCTATCGATCATCTGCTGCAGGTGTTTGTCAGCGAACAAAGGATGAAACTGGGACAGGATAAGAAAGCCTACCGGCCCTGTTATCAACTGGCGAAAAAATCAGCCTAGGGCGATACAATCTCTAACGCGGTCACATAGACCAGTTCGCAGGCATTGTCACCGGTATCTTCGCGTGTCAGCGAACTTTGCCAGCGCCAGCCATCGCTGGCCTGGGCCCGGATTAACTGGCCCTGCAGACTGATAATCTGCCCGCTGCGGACGTTATCCAGCATCGCTGCCACTTGCTCATTGGCCGGCACCATATGCATATTGGCGCTCTGGGTTTCAATCGCCCGCCGAGGAATCGGAAACTCATCAACCCGCCAACGATACCAACGGCCGGACTGGCTGATACCAATCTGGGCCAGCACGCTCTCATCCGACATCTGCTGCCAGCCTAAAGCCAGATCGGTAGGTGCCAATTCACTCTCACGATCCAGCATATAATCCTCACGAGACAAAACCTTGGCTTTCATCTCAATATCGGCCAGTGGGGTAATCAGATACTGCGAATGCGCAAAATCTTCGCCATTGTCTATCGGCGTTTGCCGGGGTGGTTGCTCCACTTTCACCCCCGGCCCCAGACTGACAGTTTCGGCTGCCCGGCACTGCCAGACAAACACCGCAATCAGGATCAGGAATAACAGATTGCGGCCAGTCATGACTTTTCCAGATTAAAGCGTTTCGCTGCCAGTATCACCAGCAACAATACCGGCAAGCCCATCAGCGCAGTGGATAAAAAGAAGCCCTGGTAGCCAATGCTTTCCACCATTGATCCCGAGTAGCCGCCCAGCACCTTAGGCAACAGGGTCATCAGCGAAGAGAAAATCGCATACTGCACGGCAGTAAACGAGATATTGGTCAGACTCGACAGGAAAGCCACAAACGCCGCTGTTGCGAGGCCGGCAGACAGATTATCGGCTGAAATCACCACATACAGCATCCACACTTCATTGCCCATGCCGGCCAGCATCATAAACAACAGGTTGGTAGCCGAGGACAGGATCGCACCCAGCAGCAAAATCCGCATCACGCCAAAGCGCATCGACAGGATGCCGCCCAGGAATCCCCCTACCAGCGTCATCAACAAGCCAAAGGTTTTCACCACCGTGGCAATTTGTGGCTTGGTGAAGCCCATGTCCTGATAAAACACATTGGCAATCACACCGAGCACGATATCGGAAATGCGATACAAGCCCACCAAAGCCAGCAGTAACCACGCCAGCGACCAGCCATAACGGCGGAAGAAATCCTGTACCGGTTCGACGTAACTTCGGGCCAGCAAATCCCGGTTGACCCAGTCAAAGCCCAGGCATAACTTGGCCAGCAACACTGCTACCAGTGTTGCCAGGATAAAACGCAGCATTTCAATCAGCACCGAAGCCAAAGCTGGGTTATACACCCAACCGGTCAATATCGTTTTAAGCTGGATGACCAAATCGCCACTGGCCGCAAAAAAGCCGATAAAGCCACTGACGCCGACCACAAAAGTAAAAAACAGCCCCAGGTAGTCAGCGGCTCTTTGTGAAGTCTCGCCACGGTTCACTTCAGGCTCTTTAATCACCAGGGTGGTGATAATGCCAATCAGCATCAGCCCAGCCATGGCGATATAGGTCAGTTGCCAGGCGTCATAACTATAGTCGTCCGCTGTTGAACCGAACAAACTGGCCAGATACAGCGCGCCGGCCCCTGCCAGCAGCATGCCGATACGATATCCGGCGATATAACTGGCTGACATCATGGCCTGCAAATCCGGACCGGCTGATTCAATCCGGTAGGCATCGATCACCACATCCTGGGTCGCCGCGGAAAAGCCCAGCAATACGGCCGCCAACGCCATCAGCGTTAGCCCCTGACTGGCCGGATCAATCATGGCCATCAACACAATCGCCAGTACAATCATCAGTTGTGACAGCAATAACCAGGCACGACGCCGCCCCAGCGTCCTAGTCAGCAGCGGTATGGGAATCACATCGACCAGCGGCGCCCAGATAAATTTAAAGGAATAGCCCAGCGCAGCCCAGCTGAAATAAGTCACCGCGGCGCGTTCCACCCCGGCTTCACGCAGCCATAGACTGAGCGAGGAAAAAATCAGTAGTAGCGGCAGTCCGGCAGCAATCCCGTAGAACAGCATCGTCACCACCCGCGGATGGGAAAATGCCTGCAAACTCTGCTGCCATGAACGTAGATGTGCTATCAAGCCGGACTCTCTGATCGGGTTAAGCAGCTAAAGTATCATTGACGCATCAGGCAATCCACTTTGGCTGTCACAACAACAGATGTCAGCGCGGTCAAATGATGAGAAAATATAGAGAATACCAATCCCACTGCCAACCAACATGAGTCGACAACGGAAAATTATTCACGTTGATATGGATGCTTTTTTCGCTTCCGTAGAACAACGCGACCATCCCGAGTATCAGGGCAAACCGCTGATCGTCGGAGGTCAGCCCGACAGCCGTGGTGTGGTCGCGGCCTGCAGTTATGAAGCCAGACAGTTTGGCATTCACTCGGCCATGCCCTGCGCCCGGGCCTACCGTTTATGTCCGCAAGCCATTTTTGTGCGACCGCGTTTTGAAGCCTACCGTGAAGTCTCCGGCCAAATCCGCGAGATTTTCTGGCGCTATGCCAGTGAAGTCGAGCCGCTGTCGCTGGACGAAGCCTATCTCGATGTCAGCTATACCGCCGATTTCAATGGTTCGGCAACACTCATCGCCAAGGCAATCAAGCGCGATATCCTGAAAGAAACCCGTCTCACTGCCTCGGCCGGCGTTTCCTATAACAAGTTTCTGGCCAAGATTGCTTCCGATATGGATAAACCCAACGGCCTCTATGTGATTCGCCCTGAACAGGGCGAAAAGTTTGTGGAAACCCTACCCGTCGGCAAGTTTCACGGTATCGGTCCGGCTACGGAAACCAAGATGAAACAACTGGGCATAGAAACCGGCCTGGATTTACGCAATAAAACACTGGCACAACTCACCGACCGTTTCGGCAAAGCCGGCCAGTATTATTTCAATATCGCCCGCGCCATTGATGAACGGCCGGTACGCAGTACCCGCACCCGTAAATCTTTGGGCAAGGAAACCACCTTTGCACAGGATATTACTTCTGTTACCGAACTAACGGCCAAATTACTGGATCTTGCCGAGATCGTGTTGGAAAGTCTTGCTAAACAGAAGCTAAATGCAAGAACCGTGACGGTCAAAGTGAAATATGCTGACTTTCAGCAGATCACCCGGGCGCATACGCTGGAACATAGCATCGCACTCGGTGATTTACGTGAAGTGATTCCTATGCTGTTGGCGCGGACTGAAGCAGGCAAAAATCCGGTCAGGTTAGTGGGCTTGAGTTTGAGTGGGTTTGATGCAGGAAAATCAGAAGATCTGCAGTCACAGCTAGATTTAGCCTTCAGCGACCCATTTTGATGAGTGTCCGACGCTTAGGGAAAATCTCTTATACCCTCACGTTAGAAGTCAGGGTATGTTTATAAAAACTATCAGTCAGGATAAAAAGGAAATGGATTTTCGCTTCAATAAGACTTTTTTCATTCGCCTTTGCGGGGTGCTGCTAAGACTGTTCATTATCTACTTGATAATACCCGTGACTTTGATGTTTTTGATAGCACTGTACTACACCTCATTGGAACTCGGCCCCATGTTAGAACTGGCAGATGAACTCTCACGTTTTAACTACCCGACGCTTTTGATTCTGATTAGCCTGATTCCTCTCGGAATGACTTATTGGTGGCAACGTGACAACAAACCACTACTTTGTTTGTGCATGAGTTTACTGGTACTACATGGGGTTTCAATGGAATACTTTGATGTCATGCCTTACGTTACTTTTGAAACCAGTAGCGGACGGGCATTGGAGTATATGATATCCCCCAGCATGCTGATCATGACTGTGCTGCTCTTATTCAGCACTCTCCACTTTTTGTTACCAAATCAATACAGCAGACCGTACCTGTCACTATTACCTTTTTTCCTGCTCATCAGTTGGTACTATCAAGCTGTCGCTCCGGTACTGGGTGGACTGGTTGGAATTTTAAGTGCCGATCCAACATCACCACTAACAAAAGCTGATGCTCTAGAATTCGTAATCTATAATGTCAAGTCTGTTCAGGGACTGTGGTTTTTCTACTCAGTGCCTCTCTGTATATATCTACTTGCAAGGTTTTGGCAGCCCCTGACTGATTTCCTGGCAGGTAGAATCCGTCATTTCCAGCGAAGAAGAGTCAATCGTAATATTCGATTGTGAACTGTGAGAAAGGGCTGAATCGAGTTTCTCCCTAACTTTAATTTCACATCGCCAAAATTCCCCGTTTATGCTGACGAGTAGCGTAAGCTTGTCTGGGAGAAGGTCGGGCAGTGTCTGAGCGACAGCGAGTTTTGGTCGACCGCCAGACAGGCTGAGCAACGCAGTGAAGCCGATAGGCCAGCATAGTCGGGTGCCCTAGGGTTGTTAGGGAAATGGGCAAGCATTTCCCTGACTCGCCCACGAGGCGAAATTAATCCACGCAATACAGGGGGCAGCAAACTCAATATTGGGCCTAGATTGCCACGCAGGCATAGCCTGCTTGCAATGACTTAAAGAGAGCAAGAATCAAGGTGCAGCGTTTCACCCTAACTTTAATTTCGCTTCGCCAAAATGCCCCGTTTATGCTGACAAGTAGCACGCCCTTTGCTTGTTAGGGGCATGGCGCAAAAGCCCTGACTCGCCCACAAGGCGAAACTGCTAGGTCATCGAAGATAAACAAACTCGAATTTGCCATAATGGCGCTTTGCCAGTTTTTGAATTGCTATGGATATTAAAGGACAAACTGCACAGGAAGTGCTGCAAAACGTCTTTGGTTACGACCAATTCCGCCATAATCAGGCCGCCATTGTCGAGCAGGTGATCAACGGTGGCGATGCGCTGGTATTGATGCCCACCGGTGGCGGTAAGTCGCTTTGCTATCAAATCCCCGCTTTGGTTCGCCCCGGCGCCGCCGTGGTGGTCTCTCCCCTGATTGCCCTGATGCAGGATCAGGTAGTGGCTTTGCAGGAACTCGGCATTCAGGCGGCGTTTCTGAATTCCAGCCTGTCGATCAACGAGATGAATGAGGTCGAGGCTCGGCTTGAAGCAGGCAAGATTGATCTCTTGTATGTGGCACCGGAGCGGCTGCTGAGTCAGCGCATGCTGAGCTTGTTGGATCGACTGACTATCTCACTGTTTGCCATTGATGAAGCGCACTGCGTATCTCAATGGGGCCATGATTTTCGCCCCGAATATCAGCAACTGCGCATCCTGCATGAACGTTTCCCCACTATTCCCCGCATTGCGCTGACGGCCACCGCTGATAAACGCACCCGCGGCGAGATTATCGAGCAACTCAATCTGCAGCAGGCTGAGGTCTACCTCAACAGCTTTGACCGCGACAATATTTTCTACTCAATTGCCGAGGCACGTCAGGCCCGGCAACAGTTATGGCAGTTTATCGAGAGCCAGCATGCTAATGACGCCGGTATTGTTTATTGCCTGTCGCGCAAAAAAGTCGAAGCCACGGCGGACTGGCTGCAACAGCAGGGCCGCACCGCTCTGCCCTATCATGCCGGGTTATCGGCAGAGTTACGGGCTCATACCCAGCAACGCTTTTTGCGCGAGGAAGGCGTGATTATCGTGGCCACTATTGCCTTTGGTATGGGCATTGATAAACCTGATGTACGCTTTGTGGCGCATCTGAATTTGCCCAAGAATATCGAGGCTTATTACCAGGAAACCGGCCGCGCCGGTCGCGACGGTCTGCCCGCCAACGCCTGGATGGCCTACGGCCTGCAGGATGTGATTACTTTGCGCCAGTTTATGCAGGACTCCGATGCGCCGGAGATGGTTAAACGCGTCGAGCATCACAAGTTGGAAGCGATGCTGGGTTTATGCGAACTGATTACCTGCCGCCGCCATGCCCTGCTCGCTTACTTTGACGAGGATGCCCCGCAAAAATGCGGTCAGTGCGATAATTGCGTCAATCCACCGGAACAGTTTGATGCCACCGAAATCGCCCAAAAAGCCTTGTCCTGTGTGTTTCGAACCGGCCAGCGTTTTGGCGTCAACTATCTGATTGATGTGCTGCTGGGCAATGAGGATGAGCGCATCAAACACAATCAGCATGATCAAATCAGCACCTTTGCTATTGGCACCGAGCTGAATGCCACGCAGTGGCGGGGCATATTCCGGCAACTGGTGGCAACCGGATACCTGGATATTGATATCAACCGATACGGGGCTTTGCGTTTAACCGAAAAGTGCCGGGCCTTGCTCCATGGCAAACAGACGTTGCATTTACGCAAGCAACAGCAAAAACAGGCGGCTGCCAAAACCGGCAAGAAAAAAACAACGGTGCGCCCTCAGGATGAAGCGCTGTGGGAAGCGTTGCGAACGCTGCGTTCAGATATCGCCAAGGACAATGGCGTACCGCCCTATGTGATTTTCCATGATTCGACGCTGCTGGAAATGTGCCAGTACCGGCCTGCCGATATGGAAGCCATGCAGCGTATTTCCGGGATCGGCAAGCAAAAGCTGGAACATTACGGCCGGCCCTTTCTCAAGGTGATTGAGGCGCATCCCTTGTCTGAACTGCTCAATAATGGTTTGAGCGATACCGTCAATCAGACGCTCATGATGCATGAGCAGGGTCTGAACCCGGCGCAGATTGCAGCCGACAGAGAATTGAAACCAAGCACGGTCTACAGCCATTTATCAGACGGCATCAGTGCTGGCCTGTTGGATGTCAAACAGGTGCTGGGGCTGGAAGACAAGCAACTCAATGAAATCGTCGTCACCATCGAGTCTCTGGGAGAAAAAGCCGAGAGCCTGAAGGCGGTGCATCAGGCCCTCGATGAAACATACTACTACGGCATTATCCGCTGTGTTCAAGCTTCACTGCAGTAGGGCCTCCCTGTATAGCGACTTGTCGTAGACCAGTAATGGTGTCATGCCGACTGCAATGGAGGCACCTTTCCCAGGCTTTGGAGCGAGATCCTTCGGCTCTTGCTCAGGATGACAGGTGGGTCTTATGCTGAGCGTGAGATTCAATCTCATAGTCATAATCAATGGTGAGCGGTGCATGATCGGAAAAACGCTCGGCCTGATAAATCTCGGTGGCTTTGACCGTGTCTTTCATTGACGGTGACAGGATATGGTAGTCGATCCGCCATCCCACGTTGTTATCCCAGGCCCGCCCCCGGTTCGACCACCAGGTATATTGATGCTCTTCCTGCGGCAGTTCGCGGAAGGCGTCGATAAAGCCCATCTCATCAAACAGCTTATCCAGCCAGGCGCGTTCTTCAGGCAGGAAACCGGAGTTTTTCTGGTTGCCTTTCCAGTTGCGGATATCTTCGTTTTTGTGGGCGATATTCCAGTCACCGCAGATCACCACATCGCGGCCGGAGTCTTTCATTGCCTGCATTTTGTCTTCGAAGAAATCCATGCAGCGATATTTGACCTGCTGGCGCTCTTCCTTGGATGAGCCCGACGGCATATACAGCGAAATGACGCTCAATTTGCCGAAACGTGCCTCAATATAACGGCCCTCAACGTCAAATTCGGGATTGTCCATGCCCACAATCACTTCGTCTGGTTCAGTGCGGCAATACAGGGCCACCCCGCTATAACCTTTTTTCTCAGCATCGTGGTAATAACAGTGATATCCTTGCGGCGTGAAAACGGCGTCTTCCAGCTGATGGACCTGGGCCTTGGTTTCCTGAATACAGACCACATCGGCATTCTGCTTGAGCAGCCAGTCAAAGAAGCCTTTACGTGCTGCGGCGCGAATACCATTGACGTTGACGGTGATGATGCGCATAAATTTCCCTGAGCTTAAAATTTTCACATCATACCATTTACAAAGGCTATGAAAATCAGGATAATGGCCGGTTCATCAATTATTGATAGTAGAATTTTTTAGGAGAAGCACTTTGGCAAACTCGGCACAAGCAAGAAAACGCGCGCGTCAAGCGGAAGTTCATCGTCAGCGCAACGCCAGCCAACGTTCAGCGATGCGTACCAGCATCAAAGCACTGAGAAAAGCAATTGCAGCTGGTGATAAAGAAAAAGCTGTTGCTGCTTTCCAAGCTGCTGTTCCGCAGATGGACCGCATGGCTCGCAAAGGTATTATTCACAAGAATACTGCTGCCCGCGGCAAAAGTCGTCTGAACAACGCTGTTCGCGCAATGTAATACAGAGCATTTATTGCTCACAAAAAAACCGGCTGCTTGCCGGTTTTTTTATGCCTGTCGTCTGGGGCTTAGCCCGTTACCACCAGATTATCGCGGTGAATTAATTCCGGTTCATCGACATAGCCCAACAAAGATTCTATTTCACTACTGGCGTGACCTTTGATGCGCTGTGCTTCATCCGCATTGTAATTCGCCAGTCCCCGTGCGACTTCCCTGCCACTGGGATCACGGCAAATCACCAGTTCTCCCCGGGTAAACTTGCCTTCCACATGTTTCACCCCTACCGGTAACACACTACGGCCCTGCTCACGGATCACGGCCACCGCGCCTTCATCCAGCACCAGTTGACCTTTGGGCACCAAATGCCCCACCAGCCACTGCTGGCGCGCGGTAATCGGTTTATTATCAGGCCAGAGCAATGTGCCAACCCCGTTGCCGGCCGCCAGATGACGCAGGTTATCCGCGTATTTACCGGACAAAATCACGGTATAGGCACCGGAGCGGGCTGCGCGCCGGGCAGCCTGTAATTTGGTGGTCATACCACCTCGGCCCAATTCGCCCTTACTGTCACCGGCCATTTGATCCAGTGCTTCATTACTGGCCGCAGAAGCGGCAATCATTCTGGCATCGGGGTTGGTGCGGGGATCGGAGTCGAACAAGCCATCCTGATCGGTCAGGATCACCAGCACATCGGCTTCCACCAGATTGGCCGTCATCGCTGCCAGGGTATCGTTATCACCGAAGCGGATCTCTTCGGTGGCAATGGTGTCGTTCTCATTGACCACCGGCAGGATATCCAGATCCAGCAACGTGTGCAGGGCACTGCGGGCATTAAGGTGACGTCCACGATCGGAGAGGTCGGAATGGGTCAGCAGGATCTGGGCAGTCTGGATACCATGCTTGCCACACTCGGTGGCATAGGCATTCACCAAGCCCATCTGGCCGACACTGGCTGCCGCCTGCAAGTGATGAATTTCGTGGGGTCGGCGCTGCCAGCCGAGTTGTTGCATGCCGGCAGCCACCGAACCGGAGGTAACCAGCACCACTTCCTTACCCTGGCGGCGCAGCTCGGCAATTTCACCACTGAGCCAGCGAATACGCTCGATATCCAGCCCTTCACCCGGACGGGTCAGCAGTGCGCTGCCAATCTTGATGACCCAGCGTTTGGTATCAATAAGCTGCTGGTGAGGTTCGATCACGTGTTTTATTCCTTGTTATCGCTCGCAGCCTGTTCTTGTTCCATACGCTGTTCCAGGTAGGTCATGACATCATCACACAATGCATCACAGCCCTCACCGCTCTGGCCACTGATGCGATATACCTTACCCTGCCACCCCAGTCTGTCAATGACTTCCTGGCATAGCTCATCGCGGATATCTTCCGGCACCAGATCCATCTTGTTCAGGACCAGCCATTGCTCCTGACTACCCAGGGCTTCACTGTACTGTTCCAGCTCGCGGTTAATGGTCTCAACACTTTCCACCGGATCCTGATCCACGTCCAGCGGTGCCATATCCACTAAATGCAGTAACAGACGAGTGCGGGTCAGATGGCGCAGGAACTGAATCCCCAGACCGGCGCCTTCGGCTGCGCCCTCTACCAGGCCGGGCACATCGGCAATGACAAAGCTGCGCACATCTTTCAGTGTGACGACGCCCAGGTTGGGATAGAGCGTGGTAAAGGGATAATTGGCGACTTTGGGCTGCGCTGCTGACACCTGACTGATAAAAGTGGATTTACCGGCATTGGGCAGACCCAGCAAGCCGACATCGGCCAGCAGTTTCATTTCCAGCCGCAGGCTTCGTTCTTCACCGGGCGTGCCATTGGTAGTCTGGCGCGGCGCACGGTTAACGCTGGATTTGTAGCGGGCGTTACCCAGCCCATGCCAGCCGCCCTTGGCCACCAGCAGTTTACGACCTGCTTCGGTCAGATCACCGATCAGTTCATCGGTATCATCATCCCAGGCTTCAGTGCCCACCGGCACCTTGATAATCAGATCGTCACCACGCGCGCCGCTGCAAAGACTGCCTCGACCGTTTTCACCGCGCTCAGCCTTGAACTGGCGCTGATAGCGGAAGTCGATGAGGGTGTTGACCTGGGTGTCGGCCACCAGATAGACGTCGCCGCCATCACCACCGTCCCCGCCATCGGGGCCGCCAAAAGGAATATATTTTTCGCGACGAAAACTTAAGGCGCCATTGCCACCGGCACCAGCCAGAACCTTGATTTTCGCCTCGTCTACAAATTTCATTGTTTCAACCCGTCTTTATTTTCCGGCTAAGCGGATACAGCGCTTTTACTGATCATTTCAATATGACAGAAACAAAAAACCCCGCATCAGCGGGTTTTCGACTGAACTTAACTAACTGAAACTGTTACATTGTTGCGATTACAGCTTGTTTTGTACTAACTTTACTGTACTAACTTTTGTGAGCCGTGACATGAGGAAGATGAGAAAAACAGATAACGCATACCTCAAACAAAGAGGTAAGGTCTTTCACCTGCAACTTCCAGTTCCAAAAAGAGTTCGTGAATTATACCTAAAAGAACAAGAGTTTATTACTGGTTCTTTACAAACTCGCCATCTGGATGAAGCAATGGGGAAGCGAGACCTAGCGGTGGCTAAGTGTCGTCAGCTTTTCAAAATTATCATTGATGCGAATGTAGAACTATCCCCAAGTAGCAAACTCAGTTTAGCTGAGATTTTAGCGGATACATCTGGTGTCCTAGAGGCCATATCAGAAGCTACTGGCAAACGACCACCCACTAGCCTCTTCACCAATATAGCCACGGAGGTCACCCTCCAAGGAGAACTTGCAGATGCAGCAATGAAACGAGGTGACCTTGAGCAGGCAGAGTCTTACAGAGCAAATATTGATGTGGGTTATGACACCCTCTTAGACCATCTAGCTGGTAAGCCAAGACTTACTGATGAGGAAGAGAGAGCGTATAGCAAAGCCCTATACTCAGCCGGGGGCTTCATTACTATAGGGACGTTAACCGACAAATACATCGAAGCCAACCAGGGATTTCCACTTAAGACAAAAGAGAAAAAGGCACGACACTCTCGACGGCTAATTAAGTTTTTAGGCTCCGACAAAGTAGTCACAGAAGTTTCTCCTAAGGAGGCTTCAGAATTCGTTCAAGACCTCAACCTAGACAAAAAATTAAAGGTGAAATCCAAAAGGGATGTCATCTCAGATCTAGACGCTATATGGAGTTACGGAGAGCGACATCTAATGACGAGGTCGAACCCGTGGACTGGTCGCAGGAAAGACATCACAGAGAGTAACACAGGTAAGGAAAAGACAAGATACCCTTGGAAGAACTCACAGGTGGTAGAGCTTTGTGAAGCATTAATTAGGGATGACAACGAGTTTAAGGAGACATTAATCCCCTACACATTAGTTGGCCTGTTCTCTGGCATACGGATTTCCGAGATTGCTGAACTAACACTTGATGACATTGAGCTAGACAACATCATCAAAATCAACATAACCAGAGGCAAAAACCAAGCAACGGTTAGAGAGATTGCTCTTCACCCCCGGCTGAAGCCACTCCTCGCCAGATTAATAGAGAACAGTAACGATGGGATGCTAATTCCTAATACAGATGGTGCCAGGGGGCGAGGTATAAGAGGCTCTTGGCTGTTCTCAAAGTTCAAACGAGAGTTGTTTGGGGATCACTTGAAGCAATACACCTATCACTCTTTCCGACATCGCTTTGAGGACATCGCTAGAGAATCCGAGATGCCTGGCTTTATTACCGACAAACTCCTCGGTCACAAAGCCCCGATGTACGGACAAGGTGTCTCTCTGCGTAAACAAGAAGAGTGGCTTTTAAAGATGGAGCAAGGAGTGCAGGTCGACCAAGCTGTTGAACAGCTCATCAAGTATTACTTGGAGAGATACTGACGGATTTTTGGTTAGAGATTTTCGAGAGGTCATTTGCATATAGGAAGGCCTTAAGTTCCCCCGTCGACCATCCTTGAAAAGATGGGAGGCCAACAGAGCAGCCTCCCATCATCATTACCTAGCTAGGTAAACTGCGGCAGTGCGCGCAAACATACTCAGTCCTGCCGAAGCGTTCTCGAGTATATTCACGGACAGGCACAGGGCAATTACATAAACCCGCCATAGGCCACCTCCGTCAATTATAGTTGACGACTGCTTTTTAGGGTGTACTATTAGCGATACTATTATTGCTGTGAAACTAATAGTACAAGATGGTAACAAGGATCGTCGTGTAGCCTTGTTAACCAACAGGCCACGGGTGTTCGCGCACTCGTGGCTTTTCTTTTGTATCTGCCAACTTGATTCGCTGCTTGCAGTCACCAAACCTCCAGAACCGGCCGCAAGATCAAAAAAAACTAAACCACTACTAGTTGTGGCCTTGAAAACATCTAACCACAAGATAATGTGCTTTTGAAGCGATGGCAAGTGAATCCTTGCACATAAATTGTGCACATTTTGTGGATAACTTCTCACTTTATTCTCTTTACGACTCTGCACCCGTTGCCATGACTGCATCACAGCAATGTCAAATCAAATTATAGGCTTTTGAAGCTAGCTCTCTACCAAGCCTTAAAATCTTTCTAAACCCCTGATATCAGCGGTTTATCTGTACCTTAAAGGTATACGCGCGCGTATATTCGCAGCGTGACTAGATGTATGCTCAAAGCACACAGCGAGATGAATACACAAATCGTATGCATTTAAGTTGATTTATATTTATCGTTACGTTACATTCTAAACATCATAGACTTAAATCGGTACAGGAGGTATTCATGAAACGTGTTGGATACAAACGGGTATCAACCATAGATCAAAACACCGAGAGACAGCTAGATGGTGTTGAGCTGGATAAGGTATTTGAAGACAAATGCTCCGGTAGTAATACAAACAGACCACAACTTATTGCGCTTTTGGATTACGTAAGAGAGGGAGATGAAGTATATGTCCACGACATCTCACGCATGGCCAGGAACCTGGACGACCTCAATGGGCTAATCAAGCAGATCAATCAGAAAGGCGTTAGCGTCCAATTCATGAAAGAGAACCTCACATTCACTGGCAAGAACGACCCAATGCAAAAACTTATGTTGGATCTCTTGGGGGCTGTTTATCAGTTCGAGCGTTCAATGATGCTGGAGCGTCAACGAGAAGGTATCCAAAAAGCCAAAGTCGCTGGCAAATACAAAGGACGACCAAACTCCGTGAGTAGGGATGCAGTGATGGAGTTACTGGCTCAGAAAGTGTCAATCCGCAAGACTGCCGAGAAGCTTGGGATAAGCCCCTCGACAGTCCAAAGGATCAAAGCCGA
This sequence comes from uncultured Methylophaga sp., assembly GCF_947259025.1. Taxonomy (GTDB): domain Bacteria; phylum Pseudomonadota; class Gammaproteobacteria; order Nitrosococcales; family Methylophagaceae; genus Methylophaga. The sequence continues at coordinate 512,630 of NZ_CAMYKO010000004.1, read as the reverse complement.
AGCCTAAGCCCGGTTCAGGGTCAGGTCTCCATCTGTAGTCAGGCAGGCCTGGCCCAAAAACGGCACAGCAAGATATAAGTGTGTCCTTGTTAGCTCAACTTCAAACTTCCAAATCTTAATCAGCATATTTATCTCCTTGTTGTGGAGATGAGATGCTAGCTTACGGTTGACCGCTTTATACAGCTGGATATATCGTTAGGCATCTGTTTTTAATGCCTTTCTTCCCATATCTGGGGCATTCCCACGCCCTCAACATCTTGAGGCTCCCTCATTGCTATGGAGACCTCGTAGAAAGGCTCCCTCACTTTAGGACAAAAACCAAACTGTCCGACGCCCCGCCTCCAGGTCACCGCCGGAGCCACTTCTTTTTGTCTACGCGCCGAACTGACTGAAACCGCTGAATGTTAGCCACAGCAGTATCTCAGGCTGGCTTACGGCTGCGTGGCGTGAATTCTTCGCGTGTGTCTGCGAGGTGGGGTGTTTCTCAACATATACAGGATTCAACATGCAACAAGACACAGAACCTTTAAGCCCACCACCCGAAACACCTCGGGAGAAGCTGTGGGCGCTACACAGAACACTCACAGCGCGCCTTTTGAGCGAACTACAGAAAACGAATGAACCCGTAAGTGCTGCGACGATGGCTGTAGCCAGGATGTTTCTTATGGATAACGGCATCTACACCTCAGGAGGTAAAGATGGCCTGATTAGAGGCCTCCAGCCCCTTCAGGAAGTCGAACTTGAAGACTTCGAAGAGTTCAGTCTCGGCCCTGCCAAGGAGGATGAGACGGATGACTAGTCACCTCCAAAAAGCAGATGAGAACCAGAGGTTACCTTGCAACATCAACGGGTGCCCGTCATATAGACGAGGAGTCTCCAGGTTCTGTTCAAGTCATACCAAAAGACAAAGCCGTCATGGTGACCCGACCGGGCATCCAATCAAACGCACAGACAACCGTGAAGCATTCAACCAGGCCGAGCACTTCTTGAGCTGCAACTGGAAGCACCCCGCAGTAACACTGCTGGAAGAATCCATTGAAATGTGGCTCATGAAAGCTGGCGAAGGATACGACGTTCCAGGTAACAAGCTAGTGGCGAATCTCTTCGTACAGCAGGTTAAGCCGCGCCAGGTGCTTTCCAACGTCTTAGCTATTTCCCTCATCAGAGACAACGGCAGGTATCCACAACTAGGTTCACCGAGGGGCCTGGAGATGGCTATCGGTAATACCGTTTTGTCACTAGCTCCCAGAAGACGGAAAGCAAACGGGCGTTACGACTCCCCCACCCCGTCACTCATCAGAGAAATCGGAGCACATCTATCCGAGCTACTTGGCGACTTCACAGCCAAGGCAATCATCACCTTTAAACAGGAAGAAGAGCGCCAGCGCCAACTAGCTAGAAGCGTCCGGTGCGAATCATTCAAAATTTACAAAGAGGAATAATCATGTCAGACGAACCACAAATCAACTCAACCGGGAAAACAACGAGTGTTCAATTCGGTTCAGCATCAGCAGAAGAAAGCCCGCAGCCCAGCGAGGCAGTTAAGGTAAATCCCGAGACCCAACGAGTTACTTCAGGGCAAAGCGAGTCACTGGGCATTCAGTCACATAACACGGCCGACTCATTCAATCCCAAAGATGAAAGTAAAGGTGTTCTTGCCACAGCTCAGACATCATGGGGAAGCCGTGCGCAGGAGCTGAATGATAAAACGCTTGTTACGGTGGACGGCTTTCAGACCACACTACAAGCAGCCCATCAGATGGGGTATGTCGGCAAGGATGGAAACGGTGCCTATTTTGAATTGCCTCAGAACCAACCAGCAAGCAATGAACGGCAGCCTCAGGAAAGCTCTGAGAGCGGTGTCGTGGTGAGCATGGGTGAAGAGGTAGAGTCGACCATACAGGGCCTGAATGAGACCCTGGGATCGTCTGCTGTGCTTTCTGCAGTCGCTGAGTATGCCGCCAAGGGTGGGCTTCAATTAGAAGACATTGGGAAGTATGTCGACCCATCTAGTGGCGTTTCCACTGAGCAGGTCTATGAGGCAGCATCAGCGTCTATTGCTGCGATGGAAAGCCAAGTCTATGACTATCTGACCGAAGTTGGTCTTACAGAAGAGCATCACCCGGGCTTTGCGGAATTCGTAAACGGGCAAGGCAAAACCCAGTACCAATCGACCATCATGGAGTATGTCACCACTCGTGACCTCAGTGTCTGGCATGACATCCTGCGCAATTACGCCGATTGGAACAGGCGCCAGCTAGCGAAGTACAGACCATGAATATCGAGCTAGCCACTGTCCGCCTCTACGCTTATATGACCCACCGGGCACAAGATGAGGGAGTCACCAATCGACTCCCCATCGATTTTTTCAGGGAGAGCCTAGAGCATGGCATCAGGGAGGTGTTTGGCGTGGTCGTTGACGAGAACGGCCAGCTCATAGCAGACAAGGAGAACCCAAAGTTCTTCGATTATTACATGGAAAAGATGCCTCTCGCGTTTCTAGATATCGATACCAGCCAAACGGACTGGCGTAACCAATAGACCAACAATCGAGGGGTACGCCGAGTGCGTACCTCCTCCAGGAGGATGCATGTCAAAAACGGCAGATGAACTAGCTAGAGCTAAACAGCAGTTCAAACGTCTAATGAAGCAACTGAGACGCCATAACAAACAGCGACACAACCCGAGAACTAAGTGGAGATGGTGTGGCTAGAAGGTTTGGTTTACTCCGTAAGGACATACACATTGATGAGTACCGATTCCAGGCAAGGAACCCTTACGCTAATGAGCTGCGAAAAGTGCACAGAAGGAAGAAGCAGATCGAGCAGCAACTGGAGGAGCTTACTGAGTACCTGAAAGCAGACACTAAGCACGAACTTGAGCCAATCAAAGTATGGAAAGACCCGCTCAATGATAAGTACTTCGTCGTTGATGGGCACCACAGGCTTCAGGCATACGAAGAAGCAAAGCGAAGAGCGAACCGTAAGTTACCCTGCGTAGTTATTCAGGCAGAGACACCTCACGAGGCCCTGGCGAAGGTCTTCAAGGAGAACTCTCGCGGTAAGCTGGGCTACACCGCCGCAGAGCGTATTGAAGCCGCCTGGGTGGAGAGGTGCCGTCTTGAGCGTATCGAAGAAGCACCAACCGTGAAGCACATGGCGCAAACCTTCGGGATCAGCGCGGGTACGGCTTCGAACTTCAACAAGGTAATCTGCAAGCTCAAGCGCAGTAACGGAGGAGAGTTACCCAAGAAGCTGGCGAACTGGAAGATTTACGCAAAGCAGCCCGACGACGATGGACAAGAGGATGCGCCAACAGCACCTTTTGCGGCATCAATCGCTTACAACATCGGCGAATCCATCGTTAAGCACCCTGTCGACGTTCAAGAGATGATTGTGGCGGCACTCGCGGAGAGGCTGAATGACCACTTGAAGTCATGCGGTGCGGAGGGCGAGATGAAGCGCTGGTCATTGTCACTGTGGGATGCTGACGAGGACTTCTAGTTCACCATAGTGTTTCATTATGAACACTGATGAAATCGGCGGGAACCTAGTCTTAACGGGGGGTCCCGTCGTTATCTTCCGCATCAAAACGTGTACACCAGGTACAGGTTTGTTGGCGGTTAAACGGGTAGACCTAGAATTTCCAGCAAGGTCAGATACGCAGGGTAAGGGTACATATCATTCTTTACCCATATTTCCTTGCGCAAATCCGCAGTGCTTTTCTGTATTTTAATGGTGACAGTCATTGATGCCCTCCAATGTCGCGCGGGTGGTGAATTGCTCAGTAATTACTGTACTAACTTTTAGTCAGTAATTACTGTACTAACTTTTAGTATAAAACTGTACTAAGTTTAACACTCGCGGGAACAGTTGAAAAAGCTCAACTCCAGTTAATAGTCAGCCATTTAGTCGTCTATATAACTCATACGCCAGAAACAAAAAACCCCGCATCAGCGGGGCTTTCGGCTGTTTGCCCCAACGGGCTAACAAAATATTTTAGTCAGCAACAACACTGACGAAGGTGCGTTTGTGCGGACCTTTGGTCTCAAACAATACTTTACCTTCAGCGGTTGCAAACAAAGTGTGATCTTTACCGATACTAACGTTACGGCCTGCGTGATAACGTGTACCACGTTGGCGAACGATAATGTTGCCACCAGTAACGACCTGACCGCCGTAGCGTTTCACGCCCAGTCGTTTCGACTCGGAATCGCGTCCGTTACGCGTACTACCACCAGCTTTCTTATGAGCCATGATTAAACCTCTTTAACAGTCTTAGGCTGAAATGCCTGTAATTTCGATTTCAGTGTAAGCCTGACGGTGCCCCATCTGTGTGCGGCTGTGCTTACGGCGACGGAATTTGACGATTTTGACTTTATCGCCACGACCGTTGGCAGCGACTTTCGCAGTCACTTTGGCGCCATCCAGGTAAGGTGCGCCCACTTTCACATCGTCACCTTCACCTACCAGCAGCACTTTATCCAGTTCTACCGTTTCACCGGCTTCAGCATTCAATTTCTCAACGCGGAGCTTTTCGCCCTCTTTAACCCGGTACTGTTTACCGCCTGTCGCGACAATAGCGTACATCGCTGTCTCCAATAGAATTAATTAATGCAGGTTACCCAACAAAAGACGGGAGATTGTAGCGCCTTTCTTATAGGAGATCAAATCAGAATATCCTTGCCTGCAGATTTGTCAGATCACAGCCTCTGCAGCCAGCGCTTAATATTTGCGCGCATGTCCCGTGCATGAGAAAGTACGCGTTTTAACAAACCATATTATAGGCAGATTCTGGCGCTGTGGATATACAATCCATTTACTCCCTGATACAAGACGACCTGGCCGCAGTCGATAAGCTGATCCAGGCAAGGCTGCAATCCGATGTGGCACTGATCAACCAGCTCGGCACCTACATCATCAACAGCGGTGGTAAACGCCTGCGCCCGGCGATTGCCATTCTCAGTGCCAGAGCCTGCGGCTATCAGGCTGATAAACATATCAACCTGGCTACCATCATTGAGTTTATTCATACCGCTACCCTGCTGCATGACGATGTGGTGGATAATTCCGAAATGCGCCGTGGCCAGGAAACCGCCAATAACCTGTGGGGCAATGAAGCCAGCGTATTGGTCGGCGACTTTCTCTACACACGCTCTTTCGAAATGATGGTGGAAATGGAATCGATGCGGCTGATGCATATCCTGTCACACACCACCAATATCATCGCCGAAGGCGAAGTGTTGCAACTGCTTAACTGCCATGATGCTGATACGACCGAGTCGCGTTACCTGGAAGTCATCCACCACAAAACGGCCAAACTGTTTGAAGCGGCCGGTCAGTTAGGTGCGGTCATTTCTGATGCATCCCCGGACATTGAAAACGCCATGGCCTTGTACGCGATGCATCTGGGCAGTGCTTTCCAGCTGGTTGATGATCTGCTGGATTACAGCCAGTCCAGTGAAACCATCGGTAAGAATATCGGCGACGATCTGGCCGAAGGCAAGCCGACTCTGCCTTTGATTTATGCCATGCGTCAGGGGGATGAATCACAAGCCGCTATCATCCGTCACGCCATTGAAAAAGGCGAACGCGATCGTATTGATGACATTGTCAGCATCATCAATGAAACCGGGGCTATCGACTACACCGCCCGCGCCGCCACGCAGGAGGTCGCTTATGCCAAGGCGGCCCTAGAAATCCTGCCAGACAGTGACTACAGGCAGGCCCTGATCGGCTTGGCCGATTTTTCTGTTAATCGCGATTATTAATTCAAGCCACTTTCATATTTACCGATAACATGGCTATGATAATGCTTCACTGACAGGGTGGGCCTGTGCTGATAATGATAGTCGTGGTTGTATGATTTCCAAGCAAGACATTCTCAATGCCAATATTCTGCTGGTCGATGATCAGCTGGTGAATATCAAACTGCTGGAAAAAATGCTGCGCCACGCCGGCTATTCAGCCATTTTTTCGACGACCCGGCCCCAGGAAGTTAAATCACTTTATTTCGATAATGAAATTGATCTGATCGTGCTTGATATCCGCATGCCCGATATGGACGGGTTTGATGTGATGGCGGGCTTGCAGGCAGAAATCGAAAATGACTACTTGCCGGTACTGGTGGTGACTGCCGAGCTCACCAGCCAGACCCGTGAACGTGCCTTGAGCAACGGTGCCAAAGACTTTATTACCAAGCCTTTTGACCAGGCGGAAGTGCTGCAGCGTATTCATAACATGCTGGAAGTCAGGCTGTTGCACAAAGAGATCCGCTTGCAAAACGAGACCCTGGAACAGCAGGTTCAGCAACGCACCCGACAACTGGAACAGAGCCGGCTGGAGATCATCAGACGGCTGGGCCGCGCCGCCGAATACAAGGATAATGAAACCGGCAACCATATCCTGCGCATGAGTCATTTTGCGCAAATGCTGGCCCGTGCTGCCGGCCTCAGTGCGGAGCAGGCCGATAATATTCTGCTGGCAGCGCCCATGCACGATATCGGTAAAATCGGCATTCCCGACAGCATTCTGCTCAAACCGGGCAAACTGGATCCGGATGAATGGGAAATCATGAAATCCCATGTCACTATAGGTGCTGATTTGTTGGCAGGCACGGATATCCCGCTGTTAACCATGGCCCGGAATATTGCCCTGACCCATCACGAAAAATGGGATGGCAGTGGTTACCCCCATGGCCTCGCCGGCGAGGCGATTCCCATTGAAGGTCGCATCTGTGCCATCTGTGATGTGTTTGATGCCCTGACCTCGGAGCGCCCCTATAAAAAGGCCTGGCCGGTTGAAGAGGCCATCGCCCTGCTGCATCAGCAGAAAGGCCGCCATTTCGACCCGGCACTGGTCGATTTGTTTGACACTATCATGGACGAAGTATTGGCATACCGCGCCGCCCACCTTGATCATTTTTCCCGGCAGGCCGAATCAGCTTAAGCAAGTTTGGTAAAAGGCTTTGTCCTGAGCGTCGGGTCAGCTATCCTTTACCGCCATGGCACAAATATACAAATATCATCTGTTTTTCTGCACTCACCAGCGCGATGACGGCTCTGCCCATTGTGAGGAACACGGTGCGCAATCCCTGCGTGACTATGCCAAGCAACGGGTCAAAGCGCTCAAGCTGAAAAAAGTTCGGGTCAATAATGCCGGCTGTCTTAACCGCTGCAAGCTGGGGCCAATGCTGGTGATTTATCCGGAAGGCACCTGGTATCGCTATGAGAATGAAGCCGATATCGATGAAATTATCGACTCCCACCTAATCCAGGGCAAAATTGTAGAAAGACTGCAACGATGACACCAGACGAATACTGCAAGGACAAGGCAGCAAAAAGCGGCTCCAGTTTTTATTACAGCTTTATGTTTCTGCCCCAGCAGCAACGCCAGGCCATTATCGCGCTCTACGCCTTTTGCCGGGAAGTGGATGATGCTGTCGATGAGATTGCCGATCCCGATGTCGCTGCCCAGACTCTGGCCTGGTGGCGCTTCGAAATTGAACAGACCTTCAACGGCACACCCAGCCACCCGGTAGGCAAAGCCTTGCAGACCGCGCTGCAGCACTTCGAACTGCACCAGGAATACTTTGTGGAAATCATTGATGGCATGGAAATGGATCTGCAACAGCAGCGTTATGCCAGTTTCAAACATCTGGCTTTGTACTGCCATCGGGTGGCCAGCGTGGTGGGGCTGCTGGCAGCAGAAATTTTTGGTTATCAGAACCGCAAAACCCTCAACTACGCAGAGAAGCTGGGCATTGCTTTTCAACTGACCAATATCATCCGTGACGTGCGAGAAGATGCAGAACGGGGCCGTATTTATCTGCCACAGGATGAGCTTGAGCGTTTCCATGTCGGCGAACAGGATCTGCTCAACTTCAAGCAAACACCTGAGCTTGAAGCCCTGCTCAAATTCCAGGCCGACCGTGCCCGTGACTTTTATCAGCAGGCGCTCAATGCCCTGCCTGAACAGGATCGGCTTAATCAACGTACCGGTCTGATTATGGCCGCCATTTACCAGGCGACGCTGGAAGAAGTAGAGCGCGACGGCTTCCGCGTGATGCAGCAACGCGTGTCACTGACACCACTGCGCAAACTTTGGCTGGCCTGGACCACAGCGCGCCGGGAAAGAAAACGCGCCCGATGACCACGCTGATCGTCGGCGGTGGCTGGAGTGGACTGGCAGCAGCAGTTCGACTGTGTCAGCAAGGTCGCCAAGTACACCTGATTGAATCAGCCAGACAACTGGGTGGCCGGGCCCGCAGCATAGACTGGCATGGACTGGAAGTTGATAACGGTCAGCATCTGCTAATCGGTGCCTACCGGCGGACGCTGGCTTTACTCGCTGATTTGGATCAAAGCCCCGACAGTTTGTTTGACAGGTTGCCCTTATCACTGACTGTGCATGATCCTGCCTATCCGCCTTTGCAGCTCAATGCCGGACGCCTTCTGCCCTGGCCGCTGTCGCTGGTCTGGCGGGTGTTGGCTGATAACGGCTGGCAGGTATCCCGTCAGCTAGCAAGGCTGGCACTGCAGGCACGCCGCTTTAATCCGCATCAGGACATCAGCGTGCAGCAGTGGCTGAAAAACCAGCGCCAATCCGACAGACTGATCCGGCAATTATGGCAGCCCTTGTGTCTCGCCACGCTTAACACGCCGATTGAAACCGCCTCTGCAGCCCTGTTTGCACGCGTGCTGACCGATACATTCCGTCGCCGCAGCGATAGTGATCTGTTGATTCCCAGGCGGCCTTTGGGCCAGGTTTTGCCTGAATCAGCTGCCCGTTATATTCGCCAGCACGGTGGACAAATCAGCCTGCAGATCCGTGGTCGTGAGCTGCTGGTTGAAAACGGCAGGGTGCATGGGCTTGTGACCAATAAAGGCGCGCAGATCGAGGCAGATGAGATCATCCTTGCCACCCCGCCCGGCGTCAGCCGCCAATTACTGGCAACACATCAGTCGCTACCCGAGCCCTCCCACCATGCTATCGCCACAGTCTACCTGCAATATTCCAGTGCCATGCGCCTGTCAGCCCCCATCACCGGGCTCAGCGGCACCATCGCCCAGTGGCTGTTTGATCGCAGTGATCTGAGACCCGGCCTGGTCGCTGTAGTGATAAGCGGTCCTGGTTATCATGAAAAACTGAGCAAGGCTGCTTTGATTGATATTATTGCGAGAGAAATTACGCCCCACCTGCCAGCACAACGAGGGACACTCAGCGACGCCCTGGTGATCAGGGAGAAAAAAGCGACTTTTGCCTGCACCGTTGACATTCAGCAGCAAAGACCCAACAATCGCACTGAGATCACAGGCCTGTGGCTGGCCGGCGATTATGTGACCAATCCATACCCGGCCACTCTGGAAGGCGCTGTTATTAATGGTGAGCAAACTGCGAGCCAGTTAATAGCAGAGGCCGCGGTCAGTCGCTAATATCGTGATCCCTTGCTATACTTAATTTTTGACAAAATAACAAATAGGGAATGCCATGTTGAATCATATTCGTTTGATGTTTGCTGCCTTGTTCATGGGGCTGTTTCTGGTTGCCTGCGGCAACGACAGTGCCGAGCAGGAAGCAATGGAAGACACTGAAACTGCTGCACCAACAGAAATGGCTTCTGAAGAAATGGCCGAAGAAGAAGCCCCTGCTGCCGAACAGGCTGACAGTGGTTCAATCATCGGTATGACTGAAGAAGAAGTCATTGCCAAAATGGGTGAACCGGATCTGACTCAGACCCGTACCCTTGATGCGCTGTCCATGACACATCATGAATGGCATGGTGAAGACAGCATCACTGCTGTGCAATTCCAGGATGGCGTCGCCAAGTTCACTCAGAACATCCCTGTTGAATAAGGCTGATGCCAGTCAATGCTGAGGCTGATCAGCTCAATGATCGCATTATTCTGATCACCGGTGCCGCTCGCGGCATCGGTGCCTCAGTGGCTCATGCCTGCGCTGCACAGGGCGCTACCGTTATCCTGCTGGATAAAAACCTGAAAGGCTTGGAAACGGTTTATGATGAGATAGAGCAAAGCAGTGGCATCGCCCCTGCTATCTATCCGCTTGATCTCAAGGGTGCCAGCCTGCCCGACTACCAGCAACTGGCTGACACCATACGCGAGCAGTTTTGTCGCCTCGACGGGCTGATACATTGTGCCGCCAGTCTGGGTCAGTTAGCGCCGGTCGAACACCAAGACAACAAAACCTGGCTGGAAACCCTGCATATCAATCTGACTGCCGCTTACCTGCTGACTCAGGTCTGTTTGCCTCTGCTCAAACAGCAAGCCGGCAGCCATATCATTTTTTCCTCTGACGACCACAGCCATAAAGCTTACTGGGGCGCTTACGGTATCAGTAAAGCCGGCATCGAAGCGTTTGCCGCCCAACTCGCCGATGAACTGGAAGCGCAGGGCAACGTCCACGTTCATTGTGTTGACCCGGGCGCAGTACAAACTGAATTTTATGCCCGAGCCTTCCCCGCTGCCGATCCCAGTCATCTGCCAGAACCTCAAGTAGTAGCGCCGCAATATATCGCCTGCTTTCTGTAAGCAACATACCGGATCTGTCAAAAGCCTGACACACCTGTTATAAATATCTGAAATTAAACAGTTTTTTATGTTGGCACAAATATCGCTAATCCACGTACATGCCTATCAAAGGATGTGCTCATGGAACAGCAACAAGTCAATAACAATAAACTGACACTGCTCAAAGGCGGACAAAACCGTATCCGGCAGGCGCCGAAATCGCAGCCGAAGAAAGCCGATCAGATCGCGGCAGAATTACCGGGCAAACTGCAAACCACACTGCTGTTGGATGAACTTTTACCACTTTTCCAAAAGCAGATCGGTCAGGTTTTGCATTTTGACAGTTTTCATTATCTTAATAAGGCGCTGGGCAGCCAGATTGATGAGGGGGAGCAGCGTCATCATCGCTGTCATTACAAACTGGAGATGAATGGTGAATACCTGGGAGATCTGACCCTCACCCGTCGCCATAAATTCACCGAAGCTCAAATCACACTGTTGGAAGACTTACTCTGCCTGCTGGTGTACCCGCTGCGCAATTGTTTATTGTACAAACAGGCGCTCGATTCGGCGATGCTGGATAAACTGACCGGGCTGGGTAATCGCGCCGCTTACGAGAGTAATCTGCAGCGTGAGATAGAGCTGGCAGAGCGCCAGAAAACCGCCTTGTCTATGGTGATCGTGGATATTGATAACTTCAAGGCGATTAATGATCGCTACGGCCACCAAGGGGGTGACCGCGCCCTGAAAACGCTGGCTAACACCATCAATCAAACCCTGCGCCGCAGTGATCTGGCTTTTCGCTTTGGCGGCGAAGAGTTTGTATTGCTGCTCAGCAATACCGACATTGGAGCTGCCGGTATGGTCGCTGAGCGACTGCGTGTTGCGGTGGCGGAAACACTCTGCCACGACGGCAAACATGGCTTTAACTTCACCATCAGTCTGGGCCTGGCACAGCTTCAGGCCGATGAGCAAAGCTACCATTTGTTTGAGCGTGCTGATATGGCACTGTACCGGGCTAAACAAACCGGTCGTAATGTCACAGTCTGCGCACCGGCCGGCATTACTCTAGCTGACTAAGGCTGCCTGTTTTTCTCGCCAGCACTGCTCGCGCGATTTTAGCCTAGCGTCCGCGAATGCGGGGCCGGCGGCCCGGTTTTTCCGCACTGGTCTGTTTGCCTTTATAAGGTGAAGCGGCTTTTTTACTACCGCTATCTTTCTTGGCATTGGCCTGAGACTGGGGTGACTTAGCCGAAGGCGCGCCTCTTTTCGCTGACGATTGCGGCTTCATGCCGGCCTGTTCGTAGAGATAATCCAGATCACCACCTTCCAATTTAGTCCAGTGACCAATGCGCAGATTCTGCGGCATGATGATCGGTCCGTAACGCACCCGCATCAGGCGGCTGACCTGCACGCCCTGGCTTTCCCATAAGCGGCGCACTTCGCGGTTACGGCCTTCCTGGATGACGACATGGAACCATTTATTGGCCCCATCACCGCCGGCTTCCTGGATATCGTTAAACTTGGCTTCACCATCGTCGAGCATGACGCCGTCACGCAGGGTCTGCATCATTTCCTTGCTGACATCCCCCAAAACCCGCACTGCGTATTCCCGATCCATTTCATTGGCCGGATGCATCAGACGGTTAGCGAGTTCGCCATCAGTGGTCAGAATAATCAGACCACTGGTATTCAAATCCAGACGACCAACGCTGACCCAGCGCCCCTGTTCAGGCTTGGGCAGAGACTGGAAAATGGTGCGACGGCCTTCCGGATCACGGCGGGTACAGACCTCACCCATCGGCTTGTTGTAGAGGATCACCTGCTGCGGTTGTTGCCACAAACGTTTGGGCGACAACGGTTTGTTGTCGAGACGCAGACGATCACCCTCACTGATCTGGTCACCCAGACTTGCGGTCTCGCCGTTGCAACTGACCCGCCCTTCCTTGATCCAGGCTTCAACCTGGCGGCGCGAGCCGTAACCGGCACGGGCCAGGACTTTTTGAATACGTTCTGCCATATAAAACCTGTTGTTTACTTGTAGGTGAGGCCCATGGCCGTTCTGACTTCAGTCAGGGTTTCCTGCGCGACCTCACGGGCTTTGGCCGTGCCGTCATCGATAATACGGCGCACGTCTTCGGGATGTTCACTGAGATCATTGGCGCGCTCACGCATCGGCCGTAATTCAGCACTGACCGCGTCGATCAATGGCCCTTTACAGTCCAGGCAGCCAATACCCGCACTGCGGCAGCCTTCCTGCACCCATTGTTTTTGATCTTCATCGGCATAGACCTCGTGCAACTGCCACACCGGACAGCGGTCAGGATCACCAGGGTCACTGCGCCGCACCCGGTTGGTATCCGTGGGCATACGCTTGATTTTGTCAGCCAGTGAATCTTCCGGCTCACGCAATGAAATTGTATTGCCATAGGATTTGGACATTTTCTGGCCATCCAGCCCCGGCATTTTTGAAGCCGGTGTCAGTAATGAAGTGGGTTCGGGCAGAATCACCTTACCGGCCCCTTCCAGGTAGCCAAACAGGCGTTCCATATCGCCTAAAGCCAGATTTTGCTGGTTTTTCAGCAGTTCACGGGCGGTCGCCAGTGCTTCTGCGTCCCCCTGTTCCTGGTAGGATTTACGCAGGTTGTTGTAGAGCTTGGCGTTTTTCTTACCCATTTTCTTAATGGCAGCGGTCGCCTTTTCTTCAAAGTCTTTCTCGCGACCGTAAAGATGATTAAAGCGACGTGCGACCTCGCGGGTCAGTTCAACGTGAGCCACCTGATCTTCACCCACCGGCACCTGACCGGCACGGTAAATCAGAATATCGGCACTTTGCAGCAGTGGATAACCGAGAAAGCCATAGGTTGAGAGATCTTTCTCTTTGAGTTTTTCCTGCTGATCCTTGTAGGTCGGCACTCTTTCCAGCCATGACAGCGGCGTCATCATCGACAGCAGCAGGTGCAGCTCAGCATGTTCAGGGACCTTGGACTGCAAAAACAACGATGCGGCAGAAGGTTCAATGCCGGCAGCCAGCCAGTCAATCACCATTTCCCAGACACTGTCTTCGATCACACCGCTGTCTTCGTAGTGGGTGGTCAGGGCATGCCAGTCCGCGACAAAAAAGAAGCAATCGAACTCATGCTGTAATTTGACCCAGTTTTTCAGCACGCCGTGGTAATGCCCCAGGTGCAATTGCCCGGTGGGGCGCATGCCTGAAACAATGCGTCGTGACTGTAAAGCTACCGTATCCAAAGTGATCTCCCGATATTGGCTATCAAGCTGTTGATAAAATACTGAATATTTGCGGTGGCAGATTAAAGCCCCATGCCAGCACATTAAGCAAGGCACTGACCAACGGCCACAGAATAAGCCCCAGCAGACCGAAGAACAATAACGCCAGTAAAATGACGAAACCATAAGGTTCAAGCCGGCTGACCTGCCAGCTAAGCGGACCGGGCAACACGCTGACCAGCACCCGTCCGCCATCGAGCGGCGGCAACGGTAACAGGTTCAGCATCATCAGCATGGCATTAATCAAAATGCCGGCCACGCCCATAAAAAGCATGGGTTCACCGATGCCACTGCCGGTCTGCGCCAGCGATAAACCGATTTTGGCCACCAGTGCCCAAATCAAGGCCATGATCAGATTCGCCATGGGCCCGGCCAAAGCTACCCAGGCCATATCAGCCTTGGGCCTGCGCAGGTTCTGAAAGCTGACCGGCACCGGCTTGGCCCAGCCAAAAATAAAGCCGCCCAGTACCAGTAATATCCCCGGCACCAGCAAGGTGCCGACGGGATCGATGTGTTTAAAGGGATTCAACGTCAGCCGTCCCATCATCTGTGCGGTACGGTCGCCGAGCTTGAGCGCCACCCAGCCATGGGCCACTTCATGCACGGTGATGGCAAACAGAACCGGAATCGCCCAGATAATAATCTTCTGGACCAGACTGAATTCAAGCACTGATCAGATCCTGACCACCCAGATACGGCCGTAAAGCTTCGGGAATGGCGATGGTTCCATCAGCCTGCTGGTGATTTTCCATCAATGCCAGCAAGGTGCGGCCGACTGCCAGCCCGGAACCATTGAGGGTATGCACCAGTTCCGGTTTACCGGTTTCCGGGTTACGCCAGCGGGCCCGCAAGCGACGCGCCTGAAAATCGCCAAAGTTACTGCAGGAAGAAATCTCGCGATAGGTCTGCTGGCTGGGTAGCCAGACTTCCAGATCGTAAGTCTTGGTGGAAGAAAAGCCCAGATCACCGGTACACAAATTAACCTTGCGGTAAGGCAGCTCCAGCAGTTGCAGAATTTTTTCGGCATGCGCGGTGAGCTCCTCATGCGCCGCATTGCTGTCCTGTGGTTTGACGACCTGTACCAGCTCTACCTTTTCAAACTGATGCTGGCGAATGAGGCCGCGCACATCCCGGCCATGAGAGCCGGCTTCACTGCGGAAACAGGGCGTATGCGCTACAAACTTGAGCGGCAGCTCAGCAGCTTCGCTGATATGGTCACGAACAATATTGGTGACCGGGACCTCTGCGGTCGGTATCAGATAAAACTGGCCATCGTCGACCTTGAACAGATCTTCTTCAAACTTGGGTAACTGACCGGTGCCCTGCAGTGAATCCGCATTCACCAGAAAGGGCACATAGGTTTCGGTATAGCCGTGTTGCTCACTGTGCATATCGAGCATAAATTGGGTTAAAGCCCGTTGCAGCCGGGCCAGCGGACCGCTGAGCGTGACAAAACGCGCGGCACTGATTTTGGCTGCGGTCTCAAAGTCCATGCCATTCAGCGCTGCCCCCAGATCAACGTGATCTTTAGGCTCAAAATCAAACTGGCGTGGCTCGCCCCAGCGAGACACTTCCTCGTTTTCAGATTCATCCTGACCGGCAGGCACGTCATCCTGAGGCAGGTTGGGGATACCCAGCGCGATATCATTGAGCTTTTCCAGCACTTCCGCCAGCCGGGCTTCGGCTGCTTTATGGCGATCGCCCAGATCTTCAATCTCTTTCAGCAGCGGGGTGATGTCTTCGCCGGCCGCCTTGGCTTTACCAATATTTTTAGAACGGCTGTTTCGCTCAGTCTGCAACTCCTGGGCTTGCTGCTGCGCCTGCTTGCGTTCCTGCTCCAGTTGCGCCAGTTGTTCCAGGTCCAGTTCAAATCCACGGCGCGCCAGTTGTTGCGCCACTTGTTCAGTATCGTTTCTCAGTAACTTCGGATCTAACATGTTGTTCTCAAATTCCAGATTGTGCAGACCAGCTGATTACCAGCTCGGGCTTCACCAAATCTCCCAGTTGTTCAATAATCTCGGTGACGCGCTCGGGCTTGTCGAAAAACTCGATGATAATCGGCAGCTCCGATGACAATGCCAGTAAAGATGCCTTGTGCAACCGGTGATCACTGCCCAGGCCGGCAACACCTTTAAAAACGGTAAAACCGTTTGCTTTCAGATCTACCAGCCGGGTAATGATTTTATTGATATCGTCTCTACCCTCAATCAGGTAGATGCGTGCCATGGTTACAGCCTGACTCATAACTGTCTTCCTATGCTTAAGCCTATCCAGGTAGCCAGCAGACAGCAGCTTACGCTCAAAAAGACATTGATAAGCGCTTTGCCCCAGTCGCCGCTTTCCAGTAACGCCAGTGTCTCAAACGAGAATGAGGAAAAAGTAGTGAACGCCCCCAGCACCCCGAACAAAATGCCCGATCTCAATTCAACAGAGCTGATCTGGCGCTCCACCAGCATAATGAAGAAAAACCCCATCAGCAGCGAACCGAGCACGTTAACAGTTAATGTGCCATAGGGAAAGTCTTTGCCCATCATGCGGTGAACACCGGTGGAAACGCTGAACCTGAGCACGGCCCCCACGGCACCGCCAATTGCAATCGCTACCAGTTGCTGCACTAGCCTGTCCCTATAACCAAAACCTGTAGTTTACCGCATTCCGGCCTTTAGCTCGCAACTGATTGGTTTGAGACAAAAAAGGCGGTATGGCGGCCGCCATGTGCAATGCTCAGGATAAGACCGGTTTCAGCTCACCGCTCTGATAACGGTCAACCATTTTACTTAACGGTATCGGCTTGATCCGGCCTGCATGGCCCGCACTGCCAAAGGCCTCGTAGCGAGCCTGGCAAATGGCCTGCATCGCTGCTGTTGAGGCTTTGAGAAATTTGCGTGGGTCAAATACCGACTTGTTTTTTTCATCAGTCATAAACTGTCGTATTGCCCCGGTTGAGGCCATACGCAGGTCAGTATCGATATTGACTTTGCGCACACCGGACTTGATGCCTTCGACAATTTCTTCCACCGGTACCCCGTAGGTTTCACCGAGGTCACCGCCGTGGGTATTGATGATCTTCAGCCAGTCCTGCGGCACCGAGCTGGAGCCGTGCATGACAAAATGGGTATTGGGCAGTTTCTGACGTAATTCGCGAATACGATCGATAGCCAGAATCTCCCCGGTCGGCGGCCGGGTGAATTTGTAGGCACCATGACTGGTACCGATCGCCACTGCGAGCGCATCAACTTCGGTGCGTTTAACAAAGTCCACTGCCTCGTCCGGATCGGTGAGCAGTTTCTCTCGGTCCAGCTTGCCTTCAGCACCATGTCCATCTTCTTCGCCCATCATGCCAGACTCAAGCGAGCCAAGGCAGCCCAGTTCGCCCTCGACCGAGACGCCGCAGGCATGGGCCATATCAACGACTTCACGGGTGACTCTGACGTTATATTCATATTCTGCCGGGGTTTTCATATCCTCCTGCAGCGAACCGTCCATCATCACCGAGCTGAAGCCGGATTGGATCGATCGGGCACAGACACTGGGTGAGGCACCATGATCCTGGTGCAAGACCACCGGAATATCCGGATAGGTTTCCAAAGCGGCCAGAATCAGATGTCTGAGAAACGGCTCACCGGCATAACTTCTGGCACCGGCGCTGGCTTGCATAATAACCGGGCTGTCTGCTGCCACGGCCGCATCCATAATCGCCTGTACCTGTTCCAGGTTATTGACGTTGAATGACGGCACACCGAATTCATTTTCAGCCGCATAATCCAGTAATTGACGTAATGAAATGAGAGCCATAATTCCTCTCCTTTATTAGGGCTTGCTTTTCTCTCCGCCACGGCTTGAGGACTTTTTACCTCGCAAGCATGGAGAGCACGCGATGTAGTCATTCTACAGAGCATATATTACGCCTTGTTTGATGCTTTATCAGTCATAACGAAGGCGCTAACGCAAGCCTGAGCGCTGCCTAATTCACAGCTTTGACCATTGACCCGGGCTAGACCATATCTCCGACACGAACCAGCTTGAGTGCATTGGTACTGCCGGCGGCCTCCAGATCGCCCTTGGTAATAATCACTATATCACCATCACTGACGACACCGCGACGTGCCAGTTCCGCCACCATTTCCCGATTCAGCGCGGCATGGTCACCCTGGCCGCCGGTGAATTTTATCGGATAGACGCCCCGGTAAAGCGTGACCAGCCGGGCGGTGTCTTCATGTGGCGTAAGGGCAAAGATCGGAATACCGGAACTGATCCGCGACATCGATAACACAGTCGCCCCTGATTCAGTCAGCGCTGCGATAGCTTTGACATTCAGATGATTGGCCATATACATCGCTCCCATCGCAATGGCTTCATCCATTCGCTCAAAATGGGAATCAATGCGATGTCGCGAAACCCGGATTTCCCGTTCCTGTTCGGCCTGCAGACAAATACGGTGCATGGCGGCAATGGTTTTGATGGGGTTCTTGCCCATCGCGGTCTCGCCCGACAACATGACGGCGTCAGTGCCATCAAGCACGGCATTGGCCACATCAAACACTTCAGCCCGGGTCGGAATCGGGTTTTCAATCATCGATTCCATCATTTGCGTCGCGGTGATGGTGACCCGGTTTCTGCGCCGCGCCTCGCTGATAATGCGTTTCTGGATTGGCGGCAGGGCGGCATCGCCCATTTCCACCCCCAGATCACCGCGGGCGATCATGATGGCATCAGCAGCTTCAATGATTTCATCAATGGCTTCAACCGCTTCCGCACGCTCGATCTTGGCCACAATAGCGCCATGACCACCGGCGGCGCGCAACAGATAGCGGGCCTTTTCAATATCGGCAGCGCTGCGTGGAAATGACACTGCCAGGTAATCGGCCTGCATGCGGGCGGCAGTAATAATATCCTTCTTGTCCTTATCGGTCAGCGCGCCGGCCGATAAACCGCCGCCCTGTCGATTAATGCCTTTGTTATTGGACAACAACCCGCCGACGATGACTCGGGTCATGATGCGTTGTTCTTCTACATACTCGACCCGCAGAATGATACGGCCATCATCCAGCAATAAAGTATCTTCCGCCGCCACATCACTTGGCAAGGCCTTGTAATCAATCCCGACCTGATGCTCATCACCGTCATCAGCACCCAGTCCGGCATCAAGCACAAAGCTGTGTCCGGGTTCCAGCAGCACCTTGCCTTGATAAAAGCGTGCGATACGGATCTTGGGGCCTTGCAAGTCCGCCAGTACACCGACTGGTTTGTGACAGATACGGGCTCGCTCCCTGACCCGGCCCGCCAGGCTGATATGGGCCGAGGGTTCGCCGTGTGAGAAGTTCAGCCTGACTACATTCATGCCGGCTTCGAACATCGCGTCCAGCACTTCCGTGCTATGTGAAGCCGGTCCCAGTGTTGCCACAATTTTGGTGCGTCGAATGGCCGTCACAAAGCACTCCCTTTTTGTTAAGCCTGATTTAACCTAATGCGCGTTGCTCCAGTATTTCAACCGCAGGCAGCTTTTTGCCTTCCAGGAACTCCAGGAAAGCACCGCCACCAGTGGAAATATAAGAAATATCGTCGCAGATTTTGTACTTGGACACTGCCGCCAGCGTGTCGCCACCGCCGGCGATAGAGAAAGCATCGGATTCGGCTATCGCCATCGCGATCTCCTTGGTGCCTTCACCAAACTGGCTGAACTCAAACACACCGACCGGGCCGTTCCAGACGATGGTGCCCGCCGATTTGAGAATCTCGGCGAGTTGCTCAGCCGTTTTGGGGCCAATATCAAATATCATATCATCGTCTTCGACCTCGGAAACCCTCTTGGTTTCGGCCTCGGCGTTTTCGGCAAATTCCTTACCACAGACCACATCACTGGGCACCGGGATATCGCCGCCCTTGGACTGGGCAGCAGCGCGCAGGCCTTTACAGGTGTCGATCAAATCATCTTCATAAAGTGACTTACCGACGTTATGACCCTCGGCAGCAATAAAGGTATTGGCGATCCCCCCACCGACAATCAGTTGATCAACCTGTTTGGACAGCGTTTCCAGCACGGTCAGTTTGGTTGAAACCTTGGAGCCACCGACAATGGCGATCATAGGACGGGCCGGATTATCCAGCGCTTTACCCAATGCTTCCAGCTCACCCGCCAGCAGAGGGCCGGCACAGGCGATCGGAGCATATTTTGCTACACCATGAGTCGATGCCTGGGCGCGATGGGCGGTGCCAAACGCATCCATTACATACACATCGCACATTTTCGCCATACGTTGTGACAAGGCATCGTCGTTTTTCTTTTCACCAATATTGAAGCGAACGTTTTCACAGAGCACGACTTCACCGTCTTCGACCGGAATGAAGTCCGGCTCCAGCCAGTTCTGCTCAAGCCTGACCGGTTGTTCGAGCAAGGCCGACAGATAGTTAGCAACCGGCGCCATTGAATACTGATGCACGTATTCGCCCTCGGTAGGACGGCCAAGATGCGACATAATCATGACCTTGGCGCCTTTCTCAAGTGCCATTTTAATGGTCGGCAATGAGGCATGAATACGTGTGCCGTCGGCGACGACGCCTCTTTTTAGGGGCACGTTGAGATCCTGTCGAATTAAGACCCGTTTACCGGCCAGGTCTAAATCAGCCATCTTGATTACGGACATGCAGATTTCCTCTCTTTTTTAATGCTTGTGCATCAACACCAGTATAGCGTTGCAGGCATAAAAAAGGCCTCCCGACCAGAGGAGGCCTTTTGATTGTGCCCTCAATTTGTGAAGGTACGATTACTGTCCCACATGCTGCACCATGCGCATCATGTTGCAGGTATATCCATATTCATTGTCATACCAGGCGACCACTTTGACGAATGTGCTATCGAGCGCGATGCCAGCGCCGGCATCAAAGTTGGATGGTGCGGTGTGACCACGGAAGTCGGTCGATACCACGCTTTCATCGGTGTATCCCAACACACCTTGTAGTTCACCGCCAGCAGCGGCTTTCATTGCCGTGCAGATTTCATCATAACTGGCACCTTTGTTGAGCTCCGCCGTGAGATCGACCACTGACACATCCGAGGTGGGGACGCGGAACGCCATGCCGGTCAGCTTGCCGTTCAGATCAGGCAGGACTTTACCCACTGCTTTGGCGGCACCGGTTGACGATGGAATAATGTTTTCCAGGATACCGCGGCCACCGCGCCAGTCTTTCATCGATGGGCCATCAACAGTTTTCTGAGTCGCAGTCGCGGCATGCACGGTGGTCATCAAGCCACGCTTGATGCCGAAGCTGTCATGCAGCACTTTGGCCACAGGCGCCAGCGCATTGGTGGTGCAGGAAGCGGCGGAGACAATCGCCTCACCACTGTAGTCTTTGTGATTGACGCCATAGACAAACATCGGTGTGTGATCTTTTGAGGGGGCCGATTGCACGACTTTTTTGGCACCGGCCTCAAGGTGAGCCTGGCAGCTGTCTTCAGTTAGGAAAAAGCCGGTACACTCAATCACCAGCTCGGCCTCCACTTCATCCCATTTGAGATCGGCGGGGTTGCGCTCTGCGGTCACGCGGATAGTTTTGCCATTGACCACCAGGTTGCCGTCTTTAACATCCACTTCACCGTCAAAGCGGCCATGAACCGAATCGTATTTCAGCATGTAGGCCAGGTATTTTGGGTCAAGCAGATCATTGATGGCGACCACTTCAATATCGGCAAAGTCCTTGACCGCGGCACGAAAAGCCATACGACCGATACGGCCGAATCCATTGATACCTACTTTAATAGTCATACGATTTCCTCTCTGAACTGAATAGCTGTTTAAGAACTAAAAACTCGTGCGCAAGCAATTACTTCTTAAACTTTAAAGTCTCAGGCGAAAAAAAACCAGCGGGCAGAAGCCCGCTGGTCATTTTCGGTACTATTAAATCAATCCGATTACAGGGTTGCTTTAACAGTTTTGACCACGTTATCGACAGTAAAGCCGAAGTGTTCAAACAGGTCGGGACCTTTAGCAGATTCACCGAAGGTATCGATACCCACAGTGCCGCCTTCCAGGCCGACATACTTACGCCAGAAGTCAGTTACACCCGCTTCAACAGACACACGTTTGACACCTGGTGTCAGGATGCTGTCTTTGTATGCTTGGTCCTGACGGTCAAACACAGTGGTAGAAGGCATGGAAACAACGCGTGCCTTGATACCGTCGGCTTTCAGCGCTTCCTGAGCTTTCGCAGCCAGATCCACTTCTGAACCGGTCGCAATCAGGATAACGTCAGCGTCGCCGCCTTCAGCTTCAGACAGCACGTAGCCGCCTTTACGGATGGCGTCAAAGTCAGCTGCGTCGTGTTTACGACCCGGGATACCCTGACGACTGAACACCAGGCTTGAAGGACCATCGTTACGTTCAATGGCAGCAGTCCAGGCCACGGCAACCTCGGTGGCATCAGACGGACGCCACACATCCATATTCGGGATGTAACGCAGACCGGCAGACTGTTCGATAGGTTGGTGAGTCGGACCATCTTCACCCTGACCAATAGAGTCATGAGTCAAAACAGCGATGGTGCGCTGCTTCATCAGTGACGCCATACGCAGCGCGTTTTTGGCATAGTCAGAGAACATGTGGAAAGTACCGCCGAATGGCAGCAGACCACCGTGCAGCGCCATACCGTTCATGATGGCAAACATACCGAATTCACGGACACCGTAAGAGATGTAGTTACCTGGCTCTTTACCGGAAACGTGTTTGAAACTTGAACAGCTGGTCAGGTTAGAACCGGTCAGGTCTGCAGAACCGCCCAGGAATTCCGGCAGGGTTGGAGCCAGCGCAGAAATGACTTGTTGAGATGCTTTACGAGAAGCCACGCTTGGTGCTTCGTCGTTGATATCAGCGATCATCTTGTCAGTGGCTTCTTTCCAGTTAGCTGGCAGTTCGCCGGCCATACGGCGTTTGAACTCAGCCGCCTCTGCTGGGTATTCCGCTGCATAAGCGTCGAACTTCTTGTTCCATTCTGCTTCAGCCGCTTCACCTTTAGCCTTGGCATCCCAACCTTCATAAACGTCTTCTGGGATAACAAATGGCTCAGCATCCCAACCCAGTTCTTTACGGGTCAGTGCCACTTCTTCTTCACCCAGTGCTGCACCGTGGCAGTCGTGGCTGGCTGATTTGTTAGGTGAACCGAAACCGATAATGGTTTTACAGCAGATCAGAGAAGGCTTGTCTTTAACCGACTTGGCTTCTTCGATCGCTTTATTGATAGCGTCAGAATCGTGACCGTCAACAGAGACTACGTGCCAGCCGTAAGCTTCGAAACGCTTGGCAGTGTCATCGGTGTACCAGCCATCGATGTGACCGTCGATAGAGATGTTGTTGTCATCCCAGAATGCGATCAGGTTACCCAGACCCCAGGTACCAGCCAGCGCGCAAGCTTCGTGAGACACGCCTTCCATCAGGCAGCCGTCGCCCATGAACACATAGGTGTGGTGGTTAACGATGTCGTGACCTGGTTTGTTGAATTGGTCAGCCATCAGTTTTTCAGCCATGGCGAAACCGACACCGTTGGTGATGCCCTGACCCAGAGGACCAGTGGTGGTTTCGATGCCCGGCGCATAACCGTATTCAGGGTGACCGGCACATTGAGAGTGCAGCTGACGGAATGTCTTGATTTGATCCATTGGCAGGTCGTAACCGGTCAGGTGCAGCAATGAATAAATCAGCATAGAACCGTGGCCGTTAGACAGGATAAAGCGATCACGGTCAGCCCATTCCGGGTTGTTAGGATTGTGTTTCAGGTGATCGTTCCACAGGACTTCGGCGATATCCGCCATACCCATAGGCGCACCCGGGTGACCAGAATTCGCCTTTTGTACTGCATCCATACTCAAGGCACGGATTGCATTAGCTAAATGTCTACGTGTAGCCATTTTCTACATTCTCCTATTAAAAAAAATTAAGCCGCTCGCCACTTGATCGAGCAACCCATACTAGGTATTTGATTTTCCGGGCCGTGGCCTGTTTCAGCGACCTGTTTCATTGCTTCAAACAGGTCCCGCCTGACATCCGGCTCTGCCGCCTGCTTGCGGCTGGCATCCAGACGACCACGGTAATGCAGTTGCAGGTCTTTGTTATACCCGAAAAAGTCAGGTGTACAGACTGCCCCGTAGGCCTGGGCAACCTGTTGTGTTTCGTCATATAAATAAGGAAAGGAAAACCCCTGCTGCTCGGCAAGCTTTTGCATATTGTCGAACGAGTCTTCCGGATAGTCATCCACATCATTGGCCATGATGGCAACCGCGTTGATGCCGAGTTGCTTGAGTTCGGCGGTGTCGCGAACCAGTCGATCGAGTACCGCCTGCACATAGGGACAATGGTTGCAGATGAACATGACCAGCAGGCCATTTTCACCGCGACAATCATCCAATGTCCAGATTTTGCCGTCTGTGCCTGGCAGCGAAAAATCGATGGCAGGCTGGCCGAAATCACAGACTGGGGTCTCTAAAGCCATAAACGCTCACTTCAGTTGCTTTTCTCGCGGTTTCAGCTGCAAAAAAACGCATGAAACCCGTTTGGAGTTGAGCATATTACCAGACAATTTGCATAATGCGAAATCAGGCCGCAGACTCAGTCCAACTCGCGCAGGTCTTTGTATCAAGTCAAAAAACCATCGCTGCAATGCATGCCCGCAGCCTGCTGAGATCGCGTTGGTGTTAAGGGCAGCAACAAGCAAAAAAATGTCTGCTGGCGCATAATACTGGCTTTATGGTGATGACGCTGAGACTAGTGTCCACTGAATCCATCAGCCTGCAAGCTGATTAACAGAAATCAGTCGGCGGATGCTTTATTGTTTCGTCCGTTCCACCAGAATTCAACCCAGACAACATTATATATGGCCCGTAAAAAAACCAGCAAAACCACCAAAAAAGCCACCCCGGCCAAGCGCCGGCAACGCCGTAATAGCCCCAAAAACCATCGTGGTTTTATCAGCAAAGCGACGCTGTTCAAAATTCTCTTTACCGCGCTGGTCTTGCTGGGTTTGTTGTTGCTGTTCCTTGATGTGCAGATTCGTCACCAGTTTGAAGGTAAGCGCTGGGCGGTACCGGCCAAAGTCTATGCGCGTCCGCTGGAGCTTTATGCCGGTTCGCCGTTATCAATGCAGGATCTGAAAGTCGAACTGCGTGGGCTTGGTTACCAGTTTGTCAGTCGTGCCTCCAAGCCCGGGCAGGCGGCGTTTTCGGCCTCGCGTGCCATTATTGCCAGTCGCGGGTTTGAGTTCACCGATGGTTCGGAACCCGCCCGGCGACTGGTGCTCGACTTCAACCGCGAAGGCATTTCCGGTATCAGTGACTACCAGGGTAACGAACTGGCCCTGGTGCGTCTGGAGCCGGTGCTGATCGGCGGCATTTATCCGCTCAACAATGAAGATCGCGATCTGATTCAGTTGGAAGATGCCCCTGACAGTCTGGTGGCAGCGCTGATCGCCATAGAAGACCGTGACTTTTATGATCACTTAGGCATCTCTCCCAAGGGGATTGCCCGCGCCATGGTCGCCAATATCAAGGCCGGCGGATTTGTGCAGGGCGGCAGTACACTGACCCAACAATTGATCAAAAACTTTTACCTGACCTCTGACCGAACGCTGATCCGCAAGCTGCTGGAAATGCCGATGGCGATGCTGCTGGAGCTGCATTACAGCAAAGATGAAATCCTTGAAGCTTATCTCAACGAGGTCTATCTGGGGCAGGACGGTTCGCGTGCCATACACGGCTTCGGACTTGGCGCCCACTATTTCTTTGCCCAACCGATACAGGAACTCAAGCTGCATCAGGTGGCCTTGATGGCCGGCATGGTCAAAGGCCCTTCTTATTATGATCCGCGCCGACATCCGGAGCGGGCCACCCGACGCCGGAACCTGGTACTGAGAGTGTTACTGGATCAAGGCCAGATTTCACAGCAGCAATACCAGCAGGCCTCAACCGCGCCGCTGGATGTGGTGAAAAAAGGCACCCTGCTTAAAGAGGCCTATCCGGCCTATCTGGATCTGGTTAAGCGTCAACTTCGTCGTCACTACCGTGATGAAGATCTTAGCTCAGAAGGTCTGCGGGTGTTTACCAGCCTCGATCCGATTGTGCAGAACCAGGCTGAGCAGGCGCTGACACAAACCATCGACAGCCTGGAGCAGGGTTACCAAGGGGTCGACAAGTTGCAGGGCAGTATGGTGGTAACCGATCCGCAGACCGGTGAGGTTATGGCCGTGATCGGCGACCGCAATACTCGTTACAAGGGCTTTAACCGGGCACTGGATGCTCTGCGGCCAATCGGCTCACTGGTGAAGCCCGCGGTCTACCTGGCCGCTTTGGAACAGGGCTACACCCTGAGCTCGCCGCTGGACGACTCGCCTTATTCCTTGTCTTTGCCCAATGGTCAGACCTGGCAACCGCAGAACTTTGATAAACAGTCCCATGATGAGGTGACCCTGATTGAGGGTCTGACCCATTCCTATAATATTTCCACCGCCAGGCTGGGGATGGATGTCGGACTGGATAATGTGATCGATACCCTGGTGCGGCTGGGTGTGCGCCGCAAACTGGATCCTTATCCTTCCTTATTACTGGGCGCGCAGGGTTTATCACCGCTGGAAGTCGCCACTATGTATCAGACTATCGCGGCCAATGGCTTCCAGATGCCGGCCCGTGCTATCCGCACGGTCACCGATAGTGCCGGCGAAGCCTTGTCCAGTTATCCGTTCCAGCTCAAGCAAACCGTTAATGCCGACGATGTTTTCCTGCTGCAGACCGCCATGCAGGAAGTCACCCGCCGGGGTACTGCCGCCAGTATTTACCGCTCTCTGCCTGCCCATATCAATGTTGCCGGCAAGACCGGTACTTCCGATGATCAGCGCGACAGCTGGTTTGCCGGTTTCAGCCATAACCGTCTTGCCGTGGTCTGGATGGGACAGGATGACAACTCACCTTTGCCCTTTACCGGCTCCGGCGGTGCTTTAAGAGCCTGGACCCGGTTTATGGACAATCAGCCATTACAGAGCTTTGATGCCCCGACGCCGGAAGACGTTGAATGGCTGTGGGTAAACCGCGACAATGGCAAATTATCGGCAGCACAATGTGATAATGCCCGGCAACTGCCGTTTGTTGAAGGCACTGCGCCGCAACAGACTGCCGACTGTTATCAGGCCGATGAGGGAGATGACCCGGTGACGCGCTCAATTGACTGGATCAAGGACTGGTTTCAATAAGGAAGGCTTATGCTTTTATCTTCAACACGATTCCTGCTAATGGCTGCATTAATGGCAGTCATGGCAGGCTGTAGTATTGCCCCGACCCAGGCGCCACAACCGCCGGTAGATGATCGCGGTGCCAGCGCCGAGCCCGCACCACCACCTGCTGCCGACCCCGAATCCTCTGAACCTGCCGTGGCTACGCCTCTACCCGACTCGGGGCCTAGCGCTGAACCGGCGCCGTCTTCGCCGCAGCCCGCTCCCAGAGCCGAAAGCAGACAAAAACCCGCGGTGCTGGCCTTGCTGAGCAATGCGGAACAGTCACGGGCACAAGGCGACTACCGTGGCGCCCAAGGTAGTCTGCAACGCGCCCAGCGCATCGATCCCAGAGACGCGGAAGTATACTATTCGCTGGCTTTAACGCATATGGAGCTGGAAGACTATGAGCTGGCGGAGCAGGTTGCACTCAAGGGCGTGTCCGTCGCACAGGGCAATAACACAGAGCTGAAACGCCTGTGGAACCTGCTGGCCAAAATCCGGCTGCGCGCCGGCGATCCCGCTGGCTCACAGGCCGCCAATGACAAGGCTGCCCGCTATTAATTAAGCTTAAAGCGGGTAGTCAGGGGATAGCTTAGGCTCAAAGCCCTAATACGTCCTGCATATCGAACAGACCGCTATCGTGCTGCATCAGCCATTTTGATGCGCGCATCGCACCAAAAGCAAAGGTCATGCGGCTTGAGGCTTTATGCGTGACTTCGACGCGTTCACCTTCGGCGGCAAACATCACGGTGTGATCGCCAACGATATCGCCGGCGCGCACGGTGGCAAAACCAATCGTGTCACGGTCCCGTTCGCCGGTACGGCCTTCACGGCCGTAGACAGCACATTGTTTCAAATCGCGGCCCAGGGCATCGGCCACCACTTCACCCATACGCAAAGCAGTACCGGATGGCGCATCCACTTTATGGCGGTGGTGAGCTTCGACAATCTCGATATCGACATCATCACCCAAAACGCGGGCAGCAATATCCAGCAGTTTCAGCGACAGATTGACGCCGACGCTCATATTGGGTGCCAGCACGGTGGCCACTCTGTCGGCGGCTTCGGTAATGGCCTGCTTCTGCGACTCATCATAACCGGTGGTGCCAATCACCGGCCGGCAGTTGTTCGCCACGCAATGCGGCAACAGGGCCATGGTGACTTCGGGCAAAGTGAAATCAATGATGATATCGCTGTTTTTAGTGGCCTGTTCCACATCGCTGCTGATAGTGACATCAAGTTTACCGACGCCGGCCAGTTCACCGGCATCGGCGCCAATCAGCGATGATTCGGCCCGATCAATCGCGGCGCTCAGCGCCAATCCTTCGGTCTGTTCCACGGCCTGAATCAGACAACGGCCCATTCGGCCGGCGGCCCCGTTAATCGCGATATTGATTGTCATCTGCCTTCCTTCTTACGTTTTGTTATCTCGCCCGCTTTCGAGCCGGTTCAGCCGTCAAGATTACTCAAAAAAACGCTTGACCGCATCCAGCCACGATGAGCGCTTGGGACTGTGCTTGGTGCCACTGCCCTCGATATCATCATCAAATTGTTGCAGCAGTTCTTTTTGTTTCTTGGAGAGTTTGACCGGGGTTTCGATAATGACGCGGCACATCAAATCACCGGTTGCACCGCCACGTACCGAAGTGACGCCTTTACCGCGCAGGCGGAACTGCTGGCCGGTTTGCGTGCCTTCAGGGATCTTGAGACTGGCTTTACCTTCAAGCGTTGGCACTTCGACTTCACCACCGAGTGCTGCAGTGACAAAACCCAATGGCACATCGCAGAACAGGTTGGTGCCGTCACGGGTAAAGACGTCATGGCGTTTGACCGCCACTTCAACAAACAAATCACCTGCAGGCGCGCCATTCATGCCCGGTTCGCCCTCGCCCTGCAGACGAATGCGATCGCCGGTATCGACACCGGCCGGGACTTTGACCGACAGGGTTTTGTGTTCCTGTACTAATCCTTCGCCGTGACAGTCCGGGCAAGGATCTTTGATCATCTTGCCGGTACCGCGACAATGCGGACAAGCCTGTTGCATGGTGAAAAAGCCCTGCTGGATGCGGACCTGACCATGGCCACCACAGGTGGTACAGGTAACTGGTTCAGTGCCTTTCTTGGCACCACTGCCATCACAGGTTTCACATTCGATATTGACCGGGATACGGATTTTCGCCGTGGTACCGGCAACGGCTTCTTCCAGAGACAGTTCCAGCCGGTAACGGAGATCAGCACCACGGAAAGCCTGCTGACGGGCACCGCCGCCACCGAAGATATCGTTGAAAACATCGCCGAAAATATCGCTGAAACCACCGGCGCCTGCACCGCGGCCGAAGCCGCCACCCATGGATTGATCGACGCCATCATGGCCGAACTGATCGTAAGCGGCCCGCTTCTGGCTGTCGGAGAGGATCTCGTAGGCTTCTTTGGCTTCCTTGAACTTGGTTTCTGCTTCGGTGTCATCCGGGTTGCGATCCGGGTGATATTTCATCGCCATGCGACGATAGGCTTTCTTAATTTCGGCTTCAGTCGCCGTTTTCGAGATACCTAAAACCTCGTAAAAGTCTCTTTTGGCCATTGTTGTCATTATCCCAACTTCTGAAACGACAAAACAGGCGCCGGTGTGACCTGACGCCTGTTTGCCTCGTTACGCATACCCCTGTCGGGTATTATTTTTTGTTGTCTTCGTCGACTTCTTCGAACTCGGCGTCAACCACATCGTCGCCTGACTGGGCACTGTCTTCAGCGGCAGCACCTTCACCGGCTTCTGCGTTTTCAGCATAAGCCCGCTCAGCCAGTTTGGCAGACGCTTCGCTCAGCGCCTGAGTCTTGGCGTCGATATCGTCTTTGTCTTCACCCTTAATGGCTTCCTGCAGGGCTTCGACAGCTGATTCGATATTGGCTTTCTCGTCGTCTTCGACTTTATCGCCCAGATCTTTCAGCGACTTATTGGTCGCGTGGATCAGCGCGTCAGCCTGGTTACGGGCGGTGACCAGCTCGTGGAATTTCTTATCTTCCTCGGCGTGGGCTTCCGCATCTTTCACCATTTGCTCAACTTCGTCGTCGCTCAGGCCACTTGAAGCCTTGATGACGATAGACTGTTCCTTGCCGGTCGCCTTATCTTTAGCCGACACGTGCAGGATACCGTTGGCGTCGATATTGAAGGTCACTTCAATCTGCGGCACGCCACGTGGTGCTGGCGGAATATCAGCCAGGTCGAAACGACCCAGAGATTTATTCGCTGACGCCATTTCACGTTCACCCTGAAGTACATGGATGGTTACCGCAGGCTGATTGTCTTCGGCAGTCGAGAACACCTGGTTGGCCTTGGTTGGGATGGTGGTGTTCTTGTCGACCAGCTTAGTCATGACACCGCCCATAGTTTCGATACCCAGGCTCAGTGGGGTTACGTCTAGCAGCAGCACGTCTTTAACGTCACCGGCCAGTACCGCAGCCTGGATAGAAGCACCCAAAGCAACCGCTTCGTCAGGGTTAACGTCTTTGCGCGGCTCTTTGCCGAACATGTCCTTCACCGCTTCCTGCACTTTCGGCATACGGGTCTGACCACCGACCAGAATCACGTCGTCAATTTCCGAGGTCGAAAGGCCGGCGTCTTTCAGTGCCATTTTGCAGGGTTCCATGCTGCGGGTAATCAGGTCTTCGACCAAAGATTCCAGCTTGGCACGAGTCAGGCGCAGTTCCATATGTTTGGGACCGCTCTGATCAGCCGTGATATACGGCAGGTTGATATCGGTCTGCTGGCTTGATGACAGCTCGATCTTGGCTTTTTCTGCCGCGTCTTTCAGACGTTGCAGCGCCAGAGGATCTTTACCCAGGTCGACGCCCTGATCTTTCTTGAACTGTTCTACCAGGTGGTCGATGATGCGTTGATCAAAGTCTTCACCACCCAGGAAAGTATCACCGTTGGTCGCCAGTACTTCGAACTGATGCTCACCTTCGATGTCGGCGATTTCGATGATTGATACGTCGAAAGTACCACCACCCAGGTCATAAACCACAACGGTTGAGTCACCGCGTTTTTTGTCCATGCCGTAGGCCAGTGCGGCCGCAGTCGGCTCGTTGATAATACGTTTGACTTCCAGACCCGCGATCTTACCGGCGTCTTTAGTCGCCTGACGCTGTGAGTCGTTGAAGTAAGCCGGTACGGTCACGACCGCCTCGGTGACTTCTTCGCCCAAAAATTCTTCCGCAGTTTTCTTCATTTTCATCAGAACGCGGGCAGAAATTTCCGGCGGCGCCATTTTCTTATCATTCACTGATACCCAGGCATCGCCGTTATCAGCTTCGATAATTTTGTAAGGCACCATGTCGATATCACGCTGAACGACTTTCTCTTTGAATTTACGGCCGATCAGACGCTTAATACCGTACAGGGTATTGCTGGGGTTGGTGACCGCCTGACGTTTGGCAGACTGGCCGACCAAAACTTCGTCGTCCTTGGTAAAGGCAACGATTGAAGGTGTGGTGCGGTCGCCTTCGCTGTTTTCAATTACGCGTGGCTTACCGTCTTCCATTACTGCGACACAGGAGTTGGTGGTCCCCAGGTCGATACCAATAATTTTACCCATAGTTATCACTCCATCATTCTTATAGCTTGCTGGCTGTTTCTAGCCCTTGACTGATTAATTGGGGGACAAATTGAAAAATTCAAGTCCGCCCGAGGATTTATTGCGCGACCACCACCATGGCGGGGCGGATAACGCGGCCGTTAAAGCTGTAGCCTTTCTGCATCACGCTGATCACGGTATTGGCTTCAGTGCCTTCGGCCGGCTGCATGGACACCGCCTGGTGCAGTTCCGGATCAAAGGTCTCACCTTCCGGGTTGATCTGCTCCAAACCCAGTTTGCCGATATTGCCGAGCAGCATTTTCAGCGTCATATCCATGCCTTCACGCACGGTTTCCAGCGTGGCCTCGTCTTTATGTGCTGCGCTCAGGCCCAGTTCCAGACTGTCGCAGATGGGCAGCAATTCATTGACGAATTTATCCAGAGAATGCTTGTGCGCATTTTCCAGATCCCGAGCATGACGACGACGCATATTCTCCAGATCGGCACGGGCGAGCAGCAGCTCATTCCAGTGCTCATCGGCTTTGTTGCGTGCATCCTCAAGCAGCTTTTCACTGTCCTGTTCAGGCTCAGCTTGTGCTTGCGGCTCTTCAGCATCGTTGACCGCTTCCTGAGTGTCTTCAGGCTTTTCGATTTCTTCGTTGCTCATGATGTCATCATTCCGGTTTGCTTCTAACAGAACCCCAATTTGGGGTTAAAAAAATGGTTTTCAAGGGGAAAAAGTAATTATTAATCAACAAGGCTAAACGCCGCTGTGGATCAGGCCATAGTGCCCTGATGCGATGCCGAGCATCGGAAAATGATTCGGATCAAGCATGACGGCTGTGTGAGCGCAGCGAGTTTCGTCATGCCCGAATTATTTGAGAAGCGCAGGGAACCCGAAGGGCGAGCATGGGCTGCCCTTTTGTTTGGTTCGTTTATTTTGGGCACGCAAAATAAATGAACGCCCAGCGGCAGCGCGATTGCCCAAAAAGATTGGGCGGGGCGGAATCTTATTCAGCAGCCTCGTTAACAGAACCTTTCAACCAGACACAATTGCCATCACTGGCTTTGTTAACTTTCTCCAGCATGGCTTCATGCGCCGCCAGTTCTTCATCTGTGGCTTTCAACACGGTTAAAGGCTGACGTTCCAGCTTGCCCAGATCGGCATCGCTGGTTTTGTCGGATACGGTTGCTGTCTCTTCAGCAGTCAGGGTCAGACTGACCTGACCGCCGGTCATGGCTAAATAGACATCGGCGAGGATCTCGGCATCAAGCAATGCGCCGTGGAGTTCACGGTTGGAATTATCAACATCGTAGCGCTTACATAAAGCATCGAGGCTGTTTTTCTGGCCGCGGTGTTTCTCCCGCGCCATTTGCAGGGTATCAAGCACCGTGGCGATGGTGTCGGTACGGCGGCTCTCACCTTCCAGCTTGGCCAGTTCGTGGTCAATAAAGCCAACGTCGAATGGCGCGTTGTGGATAATCAGCTCGGCGCCATCGATAAATTGCAGAAAGTCCTGGGCGATATCGGCAAACAGCGGCTTATCGGCCAGAAATTCATTGGTAATGCCGTGCACTTCGATCGCGCCGTCATCGATATCGCGTTCGGGATTAATATACTGATGAAAAGTCTGCCCGGTCAGCCGGCGGCCCACCATTTCCACGCAGCCGATCTCGATAATACGGTGATCATCCGCGGTACTGATACCGGTGGTTTCGGTATCGAGCACGACCTGTCTTTTCTGCTTTATATCCGCCATCTCAATTTAACCTGCAATATTTTCTCTGGCCGCCACTGCCAGTTCGTCAGCCCGTTCATTTTCCGGATGGCCGCTGTGTCCCCGAACCCATTGCCAATCGACTTCATGGCCGGCAATGGCCTTTTCCAGCCGTTGCCAGAGTTCGACATTCTTAACCGGCTTTTTAGCGGCGGTTTTCCAGTTACGCTTTTTCCAGCCCGGCAGCCATTCGGTCATACCTTTCATGACGTACTGGGAATCGGTAGTAATCGTAACACGGCAGGGCCGTTTCAAGGCTTCCAGCGAGGCAATGACGGCCATCAGTTCCATGCGGTTATTGGTGGTCTGTTTTTCACTGCCGGAGAGTTCTTTTTCCTTGTCCTGGGCACGCAATATCGCACCCCAGCCACCGGGCCCGGGATTGCCACTGCAGGCGCCATCGGTAAAAATTTCAACGTGTTGCATCTTTGTGTTCTCGGGTCAGGGGTTTATTCACCAGACCGGGCGTAGGAAATAAACGGCGTTTACGCCAGCTTTCCCTGACCGGCGTCAGCGGGATGGTGCGTTTGCAGGCTACCATAACAGAAACGCCGCCCAACCAAGGCCACAAGCGTCGGCCCCAGCGCTCCATGAAGCGGCTGCGCTCAAGCCAGCGGGCGTGTTTGAGGGGCGGTCGGAAGAAAATTTTGTGTTGTTCTACCACTTCAAAATTAAGCAAAGCCAGCCAGTCGCGAATCCGGGTCTGGCTGAAAAACATACCATCCCATGGTGCCTTATCCTGCCAGGAAAGCAGTCGCCGTAACCCCCAGAGGCTGAACGGGTTGAAGCTACAAAGGATCAATTTACCGTCTGCCGCCAGTACCCGTTCGGTTTCGCGCAATAGCTGGTGCGGGTCACGGGCCTGCTCCAGAACATGCAGGATCAGCATATTGTCTATACTATGAGACTTAAACGGTAGCGCTTCTGGATTGGCGTTGATATTGCCCGATGCTGAGACCAAGCAATGGCTGGCGGCGCGTTTAGCGGCAGGCAGACACAACTCATTACCGCCCAGCTGGAGGTAGAAATAGCCAATCAGCGGCGTATTCAGCTGGCTGATGATGTCACGCTCGCTGGCCAGCAAATGTAGTCCCGGTGGCGATTGCCACCAGTTTTCCATTTCCCTGCCGTTATGCTGATTCATGTTTTCGTCCTATGGGAGGTTTTATGCTCAAGGTTCATGCGGTACCGGCATTTAAGGATAATTATATCTGGCTGGTTCAGTCTGAAAACAGCCGCAAAGTGCTGATTGTCGATCCCGGTGATGCCGATCCGGTTCTCCAGCATCTTAAGCAGCTTGAGCTAACACCTGCCGCAATCCTGATCACCCATCATCATGCCGATCATGTCGGCGGGGTCAGCGACTTGCTTGAACGCTATCCCGTGCCGGTATTCGGTCCCGCCAGCGAGACGATTCCGGCGCTTACCGATCCACTGACAGAAACCGAAAGCCTGATGGTGGAACCGGACTTTCCGCTGTTTAAAGTCATCGACACACCGGGCCATACTCCGGGCCATATCTGCTACCTGACGGAAAACAAACTGTTTTGCGGCGATACCCTGTTTGCCGGTGGCTGCGGCCGCTTGCTGGGAGGCACGGCGCCAGCGTTGTTCCAGTCTCTGCAAAAGCTGAAACAATTGCCAGCCGATACTGAAATCTATTGCGCCCATGAATACACACAGGCCAATCTGTGTTTTGCGAATGCCGTTGAAGCCGATAGCGAGGCGCTGCAGCGGCGTATTCGCAAGGTAGAGCAATTGCGCGATGCCCAAAAGGCAACGGTTCCATCGGTGATGAGTGAGGAACTGGCCACTAACCCGTTTCTACGCAGTGATCTGCCGCAGATAAAAAAGGCGGCCGAACAATATGCCGGCCGCCCTTTGCTGAATGACGAGGCGGTATTCACCGCACTGCGCAGCTGGAAAGACGGCTTTTAAAGCCGTCATCCGCTACACAATAAATCAGTTTTCCGGTTTATCCAGGTGCACATCCATTTGCGGGAATGGGATGGAAATACCGTTTTCGTCAAAGGCCAGTTTGATGGTTTCAATCAGCTCTGAACGTACCGGCCAGTAATCATCGGCATTGACCCAAGGACGCACGTCAAAATTGACACTACTGTCAGCCAGTTCCGACACACGAATCACTGGTGCCGGATCAGCCATCACTTTCTCATGACCGGTCACAATTTCAGTCAGCAGGTTTTTGGCCTTGAGCAGATCATCGCCATAACCAATGCCGAAACTCATATCAATACGGCGGGTATCACGGGCCGAATAATTGGTGATGGTGTCTGAATAGATTTGCCCGTTAGGCACAATCACTTCGCGGTTATCACCGGTTTTCATAATGGTGTTGAAGATGCTGATGTGTTCGACAATACCCATCACGCCAGCGGCATCAACGAAGTCACCGATTTTGAACGGGCGGAACATGACCAGCATTACACCGGCGGCAAAATTCTGCAGAGAATCTTTCAATGCCAGACCGACAGCCAGACCAGCAGCACCCAGTACAGCAATCATTGAGGTGGTATCGACACCCAGCTGATCCAGCGCAGCAATCAACACAAACAGCATCAGTACCGCATTGGCAATGACGCTGAGGAAATTAATCAGCATCGGATCCAGGTTGGAGCGCACCATCAGTTTGCGCGACAACTTGACCAGCCATTTCACCACCACGCGACCGACCAGAACGATCAGGGCGGCATACAAGATATTCATCAGCCAGAACCCGACCAGGCTTGTAGTTTCCATATCAACTCCTCTTTGCGATAGTTTCGATAACTTCTTTTACCAGAGACGGTCCCTGGTAAATCAGGCCACTGTATAGTTGCACCAAAGCAGCCCCGGCATCCAGTTTCGCCAGGGCATCCTCAGCTGACATAATTCCACCTGCCGCGATGATCGGCAAGTCTTCCGGCAACTGCGCACGGAACTGGCGGACAATCTCGGTCGATTTTTCAAATACCGGCGCACCACTCAGACCGCCCGCCTCATCGGCATTGGGCAGCCCCTCAACATCCTCACGCGACATCGTGGTATTGGTAGCAATCACGGCATCGATATGATGGGTGCTAAAGGCCTGCGCCAGTTGCTGTACTTCCTCTTCACTCAAATCCGGCGCCACTTTGACTGCCATGGGCACATAACGCTGATACTGTTCGGTGAGCTTGGCCTGCTCCTGTTTCAATGCTGATAAGAGCGCATCCAGCGACTCGCCAAACTGTAACGTACGCAGCCCCGGCGTGTTGGGCGAAGAGATATTGATGGTCACGTAATCGGCGTAAGGATAGACCCGATTGAGCCCCAGCAGGTAATCATCAACGGCGTTTTCCACCGGGGTGTCAAAGTTTTTGCCAATGTTTATGCCAATCAGACTTTTACTATCCGCGGCCCGTACCTGCTCTACCAGGTGTGCCACACCCAGATTATTAAAGCCCATTCGATTGATGATGCCCTGCGCCTCCGGCACCCGGAACAAACGTGGTTTGGGATTGCCGGGCTGCGGTCGCGGCGTGACCGTCCCCACTTCCACAAAGCCGAAACCCAAAGCTGACATCGCCTCGATATAATCACCGTTCTTGTCCAGGCCCGCGGCCAGGCCTACGGCATTGGGAAACTCAAGCCCCATCACCCGGACCGGCCGTGCCGCTATCTTGTGATACAAGAGCCAGGACAATCCGGTCATCTCCATCAGCTTGAGCGCATTGAGTCCGAGGTGGTGGGATTTTTCCCCGTCGAGACGGAACATCAGGTTCCGCAATAAGCGATAAAGCTGTTTCAAATCTCCATCTCCACTTGATAGCCACTGAATTTACGCATGTTAATCACGCCTTTATCAAATATCAGGTACTGGCCCTTGATGCCCTGCAACTGCCCGGTGATTTCCGGCGTTTTATCAAAGTTTAACGATGAAACTTTGGCTGGGTATTGTTCCACCGGGTAAGTTATTGTCTGCATACTTTCGGCAGGCAACAGCCTGATAGCATCATCGCCGAACTGCTGTTTAAGCTCTGCAACCTGAGCTTCACACTGGGCCTGCAGCCGATCACGCTCGGCGGCCAGGTCCATGGGCTCAGCCTCGCCTTTGAGCATTTTCTGCCAGTCAGTGCGGTCAGAAACATGGTCTTTAAACAACACTTCGACAAGCCCTGACTGGTAACGGCTCTTCACCCGAAAAATGGGAAGGGCCTGAGTCGCGCCCTGGTCAATCCAGCGGGTCGGGATCTGGTTAATACGGGTAATACCGACTTTCAGCCCCGAACTGTTGGCGAGATAAACAATGTGATCCTGCATACACACCGATTCACCCCAGTCCGGTTCGCGACAGGTGCCCTGTTCAAAGTGGCATAGCTCAGGTTTTACAAAACAGATATCACAGCGAGCCAGGCGCTGGGCACAGGGGAAGCAATAGCCGCCGCTGTAGCTTTTCCTGGTTTTGCGGTTGCAGTAAAGGCAGTTGATCTCACCCAAAAAGCGCAGGGTGAATTGTTCGCCCAGCAGCGGATTCATCGCCATCTGCTGCTCCCCCAGCCGCATTGCATACTGTGCCTGATTCTCCTCCAGGGAGACGGCCATCTTGGTCAGCTGTCCGCTGATTACTGTCACGATTTACCTCGGTATTAGCTTTAACTGGGCTATGTTAGCGCATGCCGCCGGGCAGTTCACTGGCTTTGGGTTGTCTCGTCGATAATACGGATGGGAAAAGGCTCAGTCACCGAGCCGGTATAGAGCGAACGGTGCGGGAACGGAATCTCGATGCCTTCGGCATCGAAAGCTTCCTTGATTTCCTCGTGAATGCTGTTTTTGAGATCGATAAAGTTTTCCCTTTTGACCCAGACCGAAAACTGCATATCCAGTGACGATTCGCCAAAACCCAGAAATACAAAAATGGGCTTGGGCTCGTCCAGACACAGGGGGTTAGCGCCGGCCACCTGTTCCAGCACCTGACGCACATTTTTAATGTCTTCCTTATAGGCCACACCAATCGCCAGATCGATGCGTCGGATCGGAAAGCGTGTCAACGTGGTCACTTCCGATTTAATCAGCGTCTCGTTGGGAATGCGCACAAAAAGATTATCAAAAGTGCGCAACTTCACTGACAGCAAGTCAATCGACAGTACCTCACCGGTCGTGGTACCGACCCGGATCAAGTCCCCCACTGAGAACGGTCTTTCCGCCACCAGGAACAGTCCACTGATGATATTGGAAGCCGAGGTTTGCGAAGCAAAGCCGATAGCCACTGATAAAATACCGGCGGCGCCAATCAGCACGCCCAGATTGAAACCAATGGCATTCAGCCCCATCACCACAAACACCAGCAGCACCAGATAAGTGGCAACCCGTGCCATTAACAGCTGACGGTGAACATCAAAGCGGTGTCGGCTCCAGCGCTTGATGCCGCGACTGGCAAGACGCGCCAGAATCAGACCCACAATAAAATAGATCAAGGCTTCTGCAATCGAGGTCACCAGAGCTGCATCAATTTTTGCCAACCATTCATTCATGCTGTGTTCTCCTCAACCGAACAGGGCGGAAATCGCCTTGGTGATCTTGCTGCGGCCGATATCCTCGCGGGCACCGCAAACCAGCGTCAGATCTTTTTCATCCAGTCCGCCACTCATCACTTCATCAATACTGAGGATGGCATCCTCGTTATCGCGACGAACCAGCGTGATCCTTGGTGTCCACAACTGGCCCTGCTGATCGGCATAAAGGTTCAGGTTGGGTGCCGGCACACTGATTTTATCGAGCGTTAATTTTTGATCGGATTGATTCTGGATTCGTACCTCTATTGCTGCCCGCGCTCTGTTGTTGGCGATGGGAATGACGTCCAGTTGTTCGCTGACCTGAGAGGCATAACTGATCACCCCTTCACGGGTGTTGGGCCCGAACCAGGAATCACAGACACGAACCGTCGGAATATCCAACACAATATCCTCACTTTCACTGGTTCCCAGCTTGATCCAAAGCGGCAGGCAGACAAACAGGGTGACTTCCTGAAATGGCAGCAATGTGACTGACACTTCCGGTCTGCACACCACCGGCCGGTCGGCCAGTGCTGGCTGCACAATCATCGCCTGAGGCAGCGACTCAAACACAAAGCGCTGTTCGTTTTCCTTATCGGCCTCTTTTTCGACCTGCTCCAGCACCGGCAGGAACTGATTGACTTCATTTTGCCACTCATAACCCAGCCACCATTGATGCGAGCGAGCTTTTATATGCAGACACAAGTCAGCACAGCGCAACAGACGCTGTCCTTCTGCGGCCAGCTCAAAGTGGCCCCACCAGTTTGTTGTTATTTCCGACATGAGACTAATGACATTATTGTTAAATAAAACAAAGACAGACGCTTTTCCCTTCCTTATAATAGCTCGAATTATGCAAAAAAATGCCCTTTTCAAATCAGGGCTGGTAGCAGCCACAATGTTACTGGTCGCATCATGTAGCAGCACGCCGGACAAGGCCGCTGAGACGACGCCGACGCCGCCGTCGGTCAAAGCCAGTAAAGCGGAAAAAGCCCAGGCACAAAACTGGCGTCCACAGCGCAAAAAACAGGCTCATGCAGCTCACAAACCAGACCTTGTTGCGCCCCGTAAAGCAAGCAAACAAGACCCGGCTCCCGAAGAGATTACCGATGTCTGGGACCGTATACGCAGCGGCTTTCAGATTTCTGATTATGAAACCTTACATGCGGATACCCAACAACACCTGCGCTGGTTTATCGATCACCCTGCTTATGTTGACCGGGTTGTTGAACGCGCGCGCCCTTATCTTTATCACATTGTAGAGGAAGTGACTAAACGTGGCATGCCACTGGAAGTCGCTTTGCTGCCGGTCGTTGAGAGCGGATTCAAACCGCATGCGTATTCTCCCAGTCATGCAGCCGGGCTCTGGCAGTTTATACCCGGCACCGGTAAAGTCTATGGCCTGGATCAGAACTGGTGGTATGACGGCCGCCGTGATGTAGTGCAGTCAACCCGCGCTGCGCTCGATTACCTGGAAAAGCTGCATAATGACTTTGGTGACTGGCAGTTGGCGCTGGCAGCCTATAATTGTGGTGAAGGCACGGTTGGTCGCGCCATAAAACGCAACCAAGTGGCAGGCAAACCCACCGACTTCTGGTCTCTGGATCTGCCCAGAGAAACCTCTGCCTATGTGCCCAAGCTGATGGCCGTCAGTCATATGGTGAAATTTCCCGAGCGCTATGACATCAGCCTGAGCCCGGTGGATAACAAAGCCTATATCGGCGTTGTTGATATCGGCTCACAAATCGATCTGGCTGTGGCTGCGGAAATGGCGCAAATCAGCGAAGATGAGCTGCACCAACTCAATCCGGCCTTCAACCGCTGGGCCACGGCCCCTCACGGGCCTCACCAACTGGTGCTGCCGTTGGATAAAATTGAAGGCTTCAAACTCGCCTTGGCTGAACTACCTGCCAATAAACGGGTGCAATGGGCGCGGCACAAAATTCGTCGCGGTGAGTCGCTGAGCGTCATTGCTACCAACTACAACACCACGGTGGCAGTGGTGAAACAAGCCAACAACCTGCGTAATAATCAAATCCGCGCCGGCCATCATCTGCTGATCCCTGTCGCCTCAGGAGAGTCCGGCAGGCTCGCCGCAGTCGCTGAACCCGCTCAGGGTGAGGGGCAAAAGCAGGTTTATACCGTTCAGTCAGGCGATACCTGGTGGGATATTGCCCGTCAGCATGGTCTCGACGTGCAAACCTTAGCAGACTGGAACCAGAAGACCGCTCAGGATACGCTGCAACCCGGCCAGCAACTGGTGTTGTGGTCGCAGCCCGAACAACGTAAATCAGTCAGTTACACCATCAAAAACGGTGACTCACTGTGGGCCATCTCGCGTAAGTTCAATGTCAGCGTGGCCCAGGTTCGTGAATGGAATGGCCTTAGTGACCGCGCTATGCTTCAACCCGGCCAGAACCTGAGGCTGTACCTCGAAGAAACCTGAGACAGCGTGCTGCATATCGCCTTGTTCGAGCCGGAAATCCCGCCCAATACCGGCAACATCATTCGTCTCTGCGCCAACAGCGGTGCGCGTCTGCATTTGATCGAACCATTGGGTTTCGACGTCGATGACAAAAGACTGCGCCGTGCCGGACTGGATTATCATGAGTTTGCCGACGTAGAGACTCACCAGGACTGGCCGACGTTCCTCCAATGGCTAGACCAACGTCGGGTGTTTGCCTGTACCACCAAAGCTCGTCAGCACCATCACCAAGTGCAATACCGGGATGAGGATGTCCTGTTGTTCGGCCCTGAATCACGTGGCCTGCCTGGTGCGATCCTTGACGAGCTGGAGGATGAGTATAAGATCCGCATCCCCATGCTGCCTGACAGTCGCAGCCTCAACCTGTCTAACGCCACCGGCATTATTCTTTACCAGGCGTGGCAGCAACTGGGTTTTCCCGGTGCCCGTACCGCTGATAGTTAAACCGGCACGGCCTTAAAGCCTCTCAGCCCAGTCTGAATGCCTTGTTAAAGGTGAATGAGTTTATGTGGCCAGACAGGCCATTGAGGGAGCGTATTCGGCGGGTCAGAATCCAGCCGCGCTTCAATCAGACTAAAGCGCGGCTGAAAACCGGATGAAGATTCAGTCAGCGATAAAGTTACCCAGACTGCGTGGCGCTTCAGCGACTGGCCAGCGGCTGGTCTCTTTGCGTTGCTGTAAATCAATCACTGAGACATCGTTACTGAACCAGTTGGTAACATAAGCATGCTCGCTGTCTGCGGAAACAGAAACACTCTCCGGCATCTCTCCAACTTTGATGCGGGCAATTTCCTTGAGGCTTTGCTGGTCAAACAACCACACGTCGTTACTACCCTGGTTGGCCACTAACAGATGTTTGTTATCCTGACTAGTGGTGACACCATAGGGCTTATCACCCACCTTCAGCGTAGTTTTGACCGTATATTCCTCGGTTTCAATAACAGTTAACGTATCGTCCTGAATACCGGCCACGAAAACCTGCTGGCCATCTTCACTGACAGCCACTGCATAAGGCGCTTTGCCTGTTTTTACCTCGGCATACTGATCCGGCGTATCGGCATCCAGCACCGTCACACTGTCGGATTCGCGGTTTGCGATATAAAGCCGCCGGGCTTTGCTGTCGAGCGCAATGCCAGCCGGTTTGCTGCCGACCGCCAGCAGGTCGACCACCAGCATTGATTCGGCATTAATCACCAGCAGCGCATCACGCTCCCAGTCAGTGACAAAGACCTGACGCTTACCCGAGTCATCGACCACGATGCCGAAAGGCTGACCACCGGTCTTGATCTCACCGATTTTTTCATAGGTTTCACTGTCGATAACCGTGATCAGGCCTTTTTCCGGATGTGTACTGTAAATGCGATGACGCAAG
Source organism: uncultured Methylophaga sp. (assembly GCF_947259025.1). Lineage (GTDB taxonomy): Bacteria > Pseudomonadota > Gammaproteobacteria > Nitrosococcales > Methylophagaceae > Methylophaga. The sequence continues at coordinate 469,826 of NZ_CAMYKO010000004.1, read as the reverse complement.
GGATCGTAAGCGACGCCCACAGGCGCAGCCGCAACCGGAACAGTCGCCAGCGTCTTAGCCGTTTCAACATCGATGACAGAGACCGTATCCACCGCCTGGTGACTGAGGATGGCCCTCTCTGCTGCCAACGGCAAAGCCGTCAGCAGCAGCATCGCAGAACAAATGTTTCGCAGAACCGGCTTCACTTACTTATGACCTTCAAGCTGGGTTTTCAGTGATTCCATTCCGGTCGTGGCAAATTCTGTCATCGCAGCCACTGCCGCTTCATCGCTGTAGTGCTCAGGCGGAAAGTTACCGGTATCGGCGCGGTAGAAACGACCTTTCCAGTTCATTTCAGTGCCTTCAGCCCCTTCTGACAGCTCAATACTGACACTGTAAAAGCTCACTGGAAAGACTTCGATATCTTCTTCATAAAGACGATAGCTCATGCTGTACGCATCGGCATTCATATCATCCAGGCTTTCCGTGATATTGCCTTTGTCCTTGAGCGTCAGGATACGGGTACCTTCCTCGGGTACTTCCACCTTTTCCACCATTGGATGCCAATCAGCAATAGTGCTGAAATCACTGACCTTGTTCCACACTGCATCAACCGGCGCAGAAATCACCACTGTTTCATCGATTTTCTGCGGCGTAGGGCCATGTGCGAAAGCCAGACTGGTCAATGCGATTTGACCGGCCACGAAGACGGTTGCCAATTTCTTCATTCTTTACCTCTTAATTTATGATTTGATGCTTATTGGGGTTGGCGATTGGTGTGACCCAGGGTTTCAACCGCATCATTGACGATGCCGATCTGGGTAAAACGGTAAACCTTGTCTGAGCTGCCTTGTTGAACCAGATCGTGGTAGACCCAGAATTCAACGGTGCCGCCCTGGTTTTCCTTTTTCACAATGGAATCCGGTTCACCCAGTTTGGTCTGGATATACTCAGCATTCTTGCCGGCGAACTCTTTGAGAAACGGCAGTTCCTCATAGGTCTGCGCAGGGTTTTGCTGTGCAAAAGCCGAGGCGCTGACTGTCAGTGCCAGCAGGAAAAAAGTGGAAATTAATTTCATTCGTTTGTCCTCTCGTTGATAACTTAATCATCCTACGCAGGCCTGGGATTTCAGGGTTAGAGAGTTATCCGCGGATTTGCTCAGGACAGGCTCACTTTTGCTAGCGTGAAATTCTCCCGTTATGCCTCGCCCCCCTGTATTGATAGCGGTGACTGGTTAATACTCTCGTTTTTGACCGCTATGCAATGAGGCTTATGACAGCGTCCGACCAGACAAACCCCGACACCGGATCGGCGGCACAGCATAAGACCAGCAAACAACAGCGGGTCTATGCCGATGCCATCGTGGTGCTGTTAGTGACGCTGACCACTTACCTGGTCGCCGGCTACTTCGAGCTGGCCGAACGTTATATCGACTGGACGGCGCTTGGGGAAATCTATCAGCTGGATGAAATTGTCTTTGTGTTATTGGCGGGCTGCCTGGGACTCATCTGGTTCAGTATCCGCCGTCAGCGCGAGCAGGCAGCGACGCTGCAGAAAAATATCACGATGCAGCAGGCACTGCGTGAGACCAACAACGATATCAGTCGTCTGCTACAGGAAAACCAGGCACTGATTAATCATATGACCGAGGTGCGTGAGTCCGAGCGCCATTACCTCGCCACCGAATTGCATGATGTCTTCGGTCAGCATCTGGCGGCGATGGATGCCAATCTGACCGTCGCCAAGCATCTGGCCTCCGGCAATAATGAGAACTTTCAGCAAGTGCTGGATTCGGTGATCAGTAGCACCACACATTTGCGTGAACTGACACGCAACAAGCTGCGGCAGCTCAAGCCCCCCTCACTCAACAGCATCGGCCTCTCGGGCGCGGTCCGTGAACTGGTCAGTGACTGGCAGCAAACCTACGATGATATTGAGATCGAGATGGATATTGAGCTTGACGATCAGCAGCCCTGCGAAGCGGTGTCGCTTGCGATCTACCGGGCCTTGCAGGAAGGCCTGGTCAATATTGCTCGCCACGCGGAAGCCAGCATGGCGGAAATACGGCTCTGGTCCAGCCAGGAAAACGCTAGTGCGATGGTCAACCTGACTCTTAAAGATAACGGCCGTGGACTGCCCGAGCAGCAACAGAGTCCCGGCAGTGGCTTGGGACTGGTTGGCATCCGCGAGCGCAGTCATGCGCTTGGCGGCCGATTCGAGATCGGCAATCGCAAGCCCAGAGGCGCGCAGTTGACCATCACCCTCCCTTTTAACTCCTCAAACTGAAGCGACGATTATGCAAGAACCCACCGTACTGCTTATTGATGATCACGCCATCCTCCGCGATGGTTATCAGCAACTATTGAATTCTGCCGGCTTCCGTGTGGTCGCCCAGGCCAGCAATTCGGAGGAAGGTTACCGCCAGTATCTGAACCTCAATCCCGATGTCTGCATTATCGATATCAGCATGCCGGGGGCCGGGGGACTGGAGTGTATCCGCCGTATCTGTTCCCGTGACAGCAAAGCGCGCATTCTGGTCTGTACCATGCACGATGATTCAACGCTGGCAATGCGGGCAATGGATATGGGTGCAAGAGGCTATATCACTAAATCCTGTCCTTCATCGGTCTTGATTGAGGCAGTCAGAACCATAGCCAACAAGGGCCATTACCTGAGTACCGAAATTGCCCGCGCTATCGCCATGGATAAGCTGGTTAACGGTGACCAGAAAGTCAGCGCCTTATCTCATCAGGAGTTTGCCGTATTCCGTATGGTCGCGGAGGGCAAGAGCATCAATGAGATGGCAGAGAGTCTGGCGCTGGCGCCCAAGACCGTCTCCAACTACAAAACCAATATGATGCGAAAGCTGGGCACCAGTAATCTGGCAGAAATCATCTACATGGCCCAGAAGTCTGGGCTAATCCAGTCCCCCCCTGCCTGACACCGCAGCTGGGGGAGTCGGGATATCTTTCCCGCTCCCCTTATGAATTGGGACAACTTCCCGCACCTTTTCAGTCTTCTCTCTCTATCCTTCGCTTTTGCAAAAGCAGCATCATGGCAATCGTGCTTTAAGCCGGGTTACGTATTCGGTGCAGCACCAAAAAGTCAGCTTCGGCTGACACTCAAAACAATTAGGAGGATATATGAGAGAAACGCATATTAGCCGATGGTCCAAAGTCGGAACTGCGCTTGCTGTTTCATCCGCAATTAGCATGATTTCCGGCACTGCCATGGCAAACGACAAACTGGTTGAGTTGCAGCAAAACAACGAAAACTGGGTCATGCAGGGTAAGGACTTCTCTGGTACTCACTACAGCACGCAAGCTCAAATCAACAAGAAAAACGTTGAAGACCTGCGTGTTGCATGGTCATTCTCTACCGGTGTTCTGAACGGCCACGAGGGTGCGCCGCTGGTAGTTGATGGCATGATGTACATCCACACGCCGTTCCCGAACAACACCTTCGCTATCGATCTGGATAACCCAGGCGATATCGTATGGGAACATAAACCAAAACAAGATCCAGCAGCACGTGCTGTTGCTTGTTGTGACGTGGTTAACCGTGGTCTGGCTTACTGGCCTGGTGACGAAAACACCCCTGCTATGATCGTAAAAAGTCAGCTGGATGGTCACGTTGTCACTCTGAATGCTGAAACTGGTGAAGTTCACTGGAAAGTGGAAAATGCCGACATCAGCGTAGGTCAAACTGAAACTGCTGCACCATTCGTTGCTAAAGACCTGGTTATCCAGGGTTCTTCTGGTGCTGAGCTGGGTGTTCGTGGTTATGTCACCGCTTATGACATTCACACAGGTGAAATGGCATGGCGCTGGTATGCAACCGGTCCTGACAGCGATGTCGGTCTGGCTGATAACTTCAACAGCGAAAACCCACACTATGGTCAAAAAGGCCTGGGTACTTCTACCTGGGAAGATGATGCATGGAAAATCGGTGGTGGTACCAACTGGGGTTGGTATGCCTATGACCCTGATCTGAACATGTTCTACTACGGTTCAGGTAACCCAGCACCATGGAACGAAACCATGCGTCCGGGTGATAACAAATGGACCATGACCATCTGGGGTCGTGATCTGGACACCGGTCTGGCTAAGTTCGGTTACCAGAAAACACCGCACGATGAGTGGGACTATGCGGGTGTAAACGTCATGATGCTTTCTGAACAGAAAGACAAAGATGGCAAAATGCGCAAGCTGCTGACTCACCCTGACCGTAACGGTATCGTTTACACGCTGGATCGTGAAACCGGTGATCTGGTTTCAGCCAACAAAATGGATGACACCGCTAACTGGGTGAAAAAAGTTGACCTGGAAACCGGTCTGCCAATTCGTGACCCTGAGTACAGCACACGTATGGGCCACCGTTCACGTGACGTATGTCCGTCAGCCATGGGTTTCCACAACCAAGGTTTCGACTCGTATGATCCAGAACGTGAACTGTTCTACCTCGGTCTGAACCACCTGTGCATGGACTGGGAGCCATTCATGCTGCCATACCGTGCAGGTCAGTTCTTCGTAGGTGCGAACGTTTGGTCTTACCCTGGTCCTAAAGGTGACCGCCAAAATGGTATCGGCTCTGGCCAAGTCAAAGCTTACAATGCCATTTCCGGTGATTTCGCCTGGGAAAAAATGGAGAAATTCTCTATCTGGGGCGGCACCATGGTCACTAAAGGTGGCGTTGTGTTCTACGGCACACTGGACGGCTTCATTAAAGCACGTGACGCTGACAACGGTGATCTGCTGTGGAAATTCAAACTGCCATCAGGCGCTATCGGTCACCCTATGACTTACACTCATGAAGGTACGCAATACGTTGCTATCAACTATGGTGTAGGTGGTTGGCCAGCGGTTGGTCTGGTGTTTGACCTGAATGACCCATCTGCCGGTCTGGGCGCTGTTGGTGCCTTTAAAGAACTGGCTAAAACTACCCAAATGGGTGGTGGTGTCATGGTCTTCTCACTTGATGGTAAGAGCCCATATACCAGCGACCTGAGCGTTGGTGAATACGAAATGTAAGCCTTGCTTACAAACGATTCACTAAAAGCTTAATCGTTGTGAAATCTGGCCGGCAGTCATCTGGCTGCCGGCCTTCCATCAAAGAGTGAAGCACCATGAGAATGAACATTCAAAGCAGCAAAACACTGAAATCAGCACTGAGCCTGCTGATTGGTACCGGCATCATGTTAAGCAGTTCAGCCAACGCAGCCAGCGACACTTTGCGTGTCTGCGCCGCCGCTGACGAAATGCCCTACTCAAACCAGAACCAGGAAGGTTTCGAAAACAAGCTGGCAGAAGTACTGGCAGAAGAAATGGACCGTGACCTGCAATATACCTGGTCAGACAAAGCCGCCATTTTTCTGGTCACCGAAAAACTGCTCAAGAACGAATGTGACGTAGTAATGGGTGTGGATCAGGACGACCCACGTGTTGCCACCAGTGATCCCTATTACACATCAGGCTATGCCTTTATTTATCCGGCCAATAAAGGCCTGGATATCCAAACATGGAAAAGCCCTGCCCTGCAGGATATGACGAAATTTGCCGTCGTCCCGGGCAGTCCCTCCGAAGTCATGTTGCGTGAAATCGATAAGTACGAAGGCAACTTCAACTACACGATGTCACTGATTGGCTTCAAATCCAGACGTAACCAATATGTACGTTACGCGCCCGATCTGTTGGTTTCTGAAGTCGTTTCCGGCAAAGCCGATATTGCTCATATCTGGGCACCGGAAGCCGCACGCTATGTGAAATCTGCATCCGTCCCACTGGAGATGGTGGTGTCAGAGGAAATTGCTGATACCGGTGATGGCGAAGGCGTTAAGCAACATTACCCGCAGTCCATTGCGGTTCGCAGTGATGATAAAAAACTGCTCAAAGAAATCAACAAAGCCCTGAAAAAGGCTGAACCAGAAATGAAAGCCATTCTAAAAGATGAAGGTGTTCCCCTTCTGTAAGCCTGGCTTGATGAACAATAACAGGAAAGATTTAAGACCATGACTGATACAAAACGCTTACCGAAAAAAACACGCACTACAGCTGCGGTGCTCCTAGCCTCAGTGCTGTCCATATCGCTGATTCCGGTGGTTCAGTCACAGCTGATGTTCCGTAACACGGTAACCGGTGATGTGCTGGATTTCTCTTTCGGTAAAAAAGGTAAAGAGACTGAAGCCGTCAAGCACTTCAAAAACACCGGCGAAAATCTCTACAACGAAGATGAAGAGGCCATTCACAATGGTGAAAGCCTGTTCATGACCGCCTGCTCGGGCTGTCATGGCCACCACGCTGAAGGCAAGCTGGGTCCGGCGCTGGGGGATGATTATTATACTTATCCCAAAAACGCTACGGACAAGGGTCTGTTTGAAACCATTTATGGTGGTGCCCGCAGCATGATGGGGCCGCAGTACAACAACCTGACGATCGATGAAATGCTGGAAATCATGGCGTGGATCCGCAGTGTCTACTGGGGTGACCCTGAAAAAGCGGAATGGCTGTCTGAAGAGCAGAAAGCCAACTTTACCCCGGCACCGATTCCGGATGACTACAAAGAAGCGCTGGAAAACTTTAAAAAATAACCAAGAGATTAATGGGTGATGCGTTGTCACCCTGATAACGCATCAATTCATTATGTCGTCGCAATAAAAGGAGAGAAAAATGAAACTCAAAACAATCGCAGTCACATGCTCTGCACTGATGATGATGTCAGGTGGCGCAACCGTGATGGCTTATGATGGTACTAACTGTGAAAAACCCGGTGACTGCTGGGAAGCAAAACCAGGTTTTCCTGAAAAAATCAAAGGTACTAAGTACGATCCTAAACACAGTGAAAAAGAACTGAATAAACAACAAACTGCGCTGGACGAAATGGAACAACGTAACGCAGAACGTGTTGCTAACTTCAAAAAAACAGGTAAATGGGAATATTAATCTATTCTCTCGCTGTGGTGACCGGCCTCTTGTAGGCCGGTCTTCCTTTTTCTAAAGCCCGGAAAGTTATATGAATCAGCCCGCTAATAGCCAGATTCCAGCCATGTCAGACTGGCATGATCTGATCGCGAAAATGGAACAGAGCATTAACCAGACTATCCTGGGTCAGGAAACCATCGTCAGACAAATGGTCATCGCGACACTGTCCAGAGGTCATATCCTGCTGGAAGGTGACGTTGGCGTCGGTAAAACCACTTTGCTTAAAACCGTCGCTGAAACACTGGGCGGTAATTTTGAACGCATCGAGGGTACCATCGACCTGATGCCACATGACCTGGTTTACTACACCTACATCGCTGAAAACGGCAAACCGGGCGTTAGTGCAGGGCCTGTGCTCAAACATGGCGATGCCCTGTCTATCTTCTTTTTCAATGAGATTAACCGTGCCCGGCCCCAGGTACACTCGCTATTATTGCGTATCATGGCCGAGCGCAGTGTGCATGCTTTTAATGAAACCCATTACTTCCCGCACCTGCAGGTTTTTGCTGATCGCAATCGTATTGAAAAGGACGAAACCTTCGAACTGCCGGCCGCAGCCCGGGATCGCTTTATGATGGAGTTGCATGTTGAACAGCCTAAGGCTGAAGCACAGCTCAAGGATTTGATGTTCAATACCCGCTTCCACGATGCCGATAAACTGGTCGACAGCGCTGATAAGGCGGTCGTGCCCTATGATCAGCTCAATGATGTGGCCGCATTAATACAGGAGCAGGTTAAAGCCAGTTCAACATTACAGGACTATGGTTTTCATCTGTGCCGGGCTTTGCGTGAACCGGCTGAATACGGCATCAAAATCAGTGATGTCGAGGTCGACAAGATGATTAAAGGTGGTATGGGGCCGCGTGGCATCAGTTATCTCGCCCGCGGTGCCCGCGTTAACGCCTGGCTTAATCAACGGGAAGCCATTATCCCGGAAGACTTCCACGTTATTCTCAAACAGATTGCCAAGCACCGTATCTTCCTGAACCCGGTTTATGACTATAACCGGGATGAAATTATCGACACCCTGATCGAGGCCGCCCTGGATAACGTCGCTTCACCATGAGCCAGTTGTTCGACTACAAAACGGCTGCATTGGTCAGCAGCCTGATGCCGGGTGGGCATAAAAGCCGCCAACGTGGCCCGGGATCAGACTTTTACCGCAAGACGCATTTTCTGGATGAGCCCGACCCTTCACGGATCGATCTGAATGCCAGCCTCACCGATCCTTTCGAAAACCTTCAGGTTCGTAGCTACCGCCAACGCAGCAAACTGGATATTGTGGTATTGGTCGATGGCTCATCATCGATGCTTTACGACAATAAAGTCGCTTTGACGACGCAGCTTTTCGACAGTATTTGCCGCTCCGTTGAAGCAGCTGGCGATGACATGTCGGCGTTTTTTATCAGTGATCAATTACGTCCACTCGACAGCACGGCATCTTTAAAAAAGGCGTTCAGCTCTGTCACGCCGGAACATAACCGGGCATCCGCTTACACCGACATTCAGCGAACTTTGCCCGGCAGACCGTCTCTGATCTTTCTGATATCAGACTTTCACTGGCCGGAGACACAGCTTCATGGCCTGTTGACCGCGATGTCAGCACATCGGGTTGTGCCGGTCATTACCTGGCAAAGCCGCGAATATGAAGACTATCCACTCTGGCGTTTCGTAGAAATGACCGATCTGGAAACTGGCAAGAGCGCTCTGGTTTTTGTCACCCGCAGCCAGCGCCAATTGTTGAAAAAGCGCTATCAGCAGCGGCGGGAATACCTGAATACCCAATGCCGTGCTTTCAATCAGCGACCGTTCTGGTTAGTGGATCACTATGATGCGGCGCAAATGAATCAATATTTTGCAACATCGGCCTGAGGCAGAATCATGAAAATGCGACTATTTTTCAGCGTGTTGGCAATCTGGCTGCTGGGCTCAGGCAGCCTGGTGGCTAATGAAGCAAATGCGCCAGCCAAAATTCTACAACAGGATCAGGGCCGCAGTTTTGGTGTGATGGTCGGCGATAAGATTCATCATCGCTTCCTGGTAGCCGTAGACGACCCTTACACCATTATTCAGTCCTCACTGCCACAGCCCGGTGACCTGACCTACTGGCTGGAACTGCGTGATATCTCAGTCACCAGCAGAGAGGCCGACGACAGGACCCTGTATCTGATTGATCTGAGTTACCAGACATTTTATGCGCCGCTTGATGTGCGGGCGCTGGAAATTCCCGCTATCCCGCTTGATTTCTCGGCCGGTGAACAGCGGACGCAGCTCAGTCTGCCCAAGTGGGAGTTCACCATGTCACCGATCAAGGAAATCACTCCTCGCGGCGTTGGTCATGACAACCAGGTTGAAGCGTTTATGAAGCCGGCTATCGCCCCCAGACAATTCTCCCTGAATGAACTCAACCAGCAGACAAGCCTGTTGGCTGTAGCGAGCATTATGATTTTGCTGTTGTTGCTGTGGCTGCAGGGTATGTTGCCCAAACTGGGTCTGTCACCATTTACCCGGGCTGCCAGAGAAATCCGCCGTATCAAACGCAGCAAGGCGAAGGGTGATGACTACCTTGCCTCTATTCAGGCAGTGCACAAAGCGATTAACAAACGTGCCGACGGTACGGTGTTTGCCAGTCAACTGGAACAATTTATTGAACAGTTCCCCCAGTTTGCCGGCTTAAAACCGGAGCTGGCTCGCTTTTTTGAGTTGTCCCGTGACGCCTTTTTTATGGATAAACGGCCCGGGGATTCAGTCATCAGTGACTGCCTCAATTTATGCCGCCAACTGGCTGCCGCAGATAAGGTCAGTGCCGTCAAATGAATCTGGCATTTTCACATCCCTGGTTATTATTGCTGCTGCCACTCTGCCTGCTGCCGCTGGCAGCCAGTCTGTTTGAGCGCAATGCCGCAGCTTGTGGCAACTTGATTGCCCTCAATACCGCCACCCGCTGGCTAAACCGGCTTATCCGGATTTTTGCCGTACTGGCCATTGCCAGCCTGGTCACCGGTATGGCGGGGCTGCATATTCTGGAACAGACCGTGACCCGCACCGGGCAAGGCGCGCATATCGTCTTTGTACTGGATCGTAGTGCCAGCATGAATGAAACCTTTGGCGGTAAAACACCGGGTGAAAACGAACAGTCCAAGGCTGAGGCAGCGAGAAGACTGTTATCCGAGTTTGTCAGCAACCGCCCTCATGATTTGTTTGGCGTCGCTGGCTTCAGCACCCAGCCGTTTTATATCAGCCCGCTGACAGAACACAAAACCGCAATTCAGGCCGCTATTAACAGTATGGAAACACCGGGTCTGGCTTTCACCAATGTGGCCAAGGGGCTGGGTATGGGGCTGAGTTATTTCAAGGATCAGCCGCACACCGGTTCGCGGGTGATTGTACTGGTATCCGATGGCGCTGCTTCTCTCGATCATCGGGCTCAGAAGACCCTCAGAGAGTGGTTTGAGCGCTATCGCGTCAGCCTTTACTGGTTTTTCCTGAGAACAGAAAACGGTCTGGGCATTTACAGTGAACCGGAGTCCAGCCAGGATGATAATCCGCGGGTCATGCCCGAGCGCCATTTGCATCAGTTCTTCAACACACTCTCTGTGCCTTACCACGCTTACGAAGTTGATACCGTCGAGTCTCTGCAGGCATCCATTGCTGAGTTGGATGAACTAGAAAGCCTACCCCTGATTTACGAAGAAAAAATCCCGCGGCAAAGCCTGTCACCCTGGTTATATAGCCTGGCATTTTTCAGCATTCTTTTGCTGCTTGCCGTCAAACTGCTGGAGAAAAAATCATGATTCTGCGGCGTACGCATATCCGCGCTTTGCTTATTCTGGTGTTACTGGTACTGCTGGTCATGTTGACAATGACCGTGCTGGAAAGACAGCGACTGTCGGGCATTAACCAGACCTGGCAGCAATTACAGACCGGGCGGTTTATTGATGCTGAAGATGTTGATCTGAGCCAGCCTGAAAACCAGTTTGCCTATGCCTATCATCTGCACCATCAGGGCCTGTTTGAACAAGCCGTCGATGCTTATGGCAGAGCTGAACGCGTGGTTGCTGCGGATAAAAAGAAAATTGTGCATTACAACATGGGCAACCTTTATCTGGAGCAGGCGATAGAGGTCGCTGAGCAAATGGGCGTCGATCGCGCCACGGCGCTGGCTGATGTCGCCAAGGACTTGTACAAAACGGCATTGCAGCAGGATCCCGAGTTCTGGGCCGCTAAATACAACCTGGAAGCAGCCCAGCGCTTATCCCGTGATCTACCACTGGGGGAGCTGCGTGAATCCGGTGGCGCTGAAGAAAGCTCGGAAGAACTCTGGTCCGCCATGCCTGGTTTCCCACTGGGTCTGCCATAGGAGTAACGACATGGCTCGACTGGTCAGCTTGATAGCCGCAGCAGTATTGGCTTTAATCGCCATAGTGATGCCGCCTTTGCCATTCCCGGCGAAAACCTATGATTTTGTCTATATGCTGGATATCACCCGCAGCATGAATGTACAGGATTACAGCGATGCCGATGGTGGTGCCATCAGCCGACTGGAACGCAGTAAAGCCGCCATGCTGGCTGCGGCACGCAGCCTGCCATGCGGTTCACGGGTAGGCCTGGGGGTTTTCACTGAGCGCAGTCCGGCCCTGCTCTATTCACCGATTGATGTGTGCAAGGATTATCCGGTGCTGGAAGCCAGCATCAATGAACTGGACTGGCGTATGGCCTGGGTGGCAGACAGCAACATCAGCCAGGCGCTGTATAACATTCTGGAAATCATGGCAGGCAAAGTGCTGAACGACACCAAGCTGGTATTTTTTACCGATGGCCATGAAGCGCCTCCGGTTAACCCTCGCTATGCACCGGATTACAGCTACCTGGAAATACTGAAAGACAAGCAGGATAGCTGGCGCAACGGCCTGATAGTTGGCGTCGGCCAGCATAATAAAAGCAAGATCCCCAAGTTTAATGAAGATGGTGTGCAAATCGGCTACTACAAAGCTGAGGATGTCCCCCATGCCAGTCGATTCGGACTACCGGCCGATCCCAGCAAGATCGAAGGCTATGTGCCGCGCAATGGCCCCTGGGGAACATCGAAAGCGGTCGGCACTGAACACCTCTCCAATGTCAGAGAAGAGTACCTGAAAAAACTGGGTGAGCTGGCGAAAATGAATTATCATCATTTGCAGGATAATGCCGGGCTGGCCAGGGCGATGAAACAAGACATCTTTGTTGAACGCCAGATACAACCGACCCAGCTGAATTTTATTGCTGCCGCACTGGCTTTACTGCTGCTGGCCTATTGTTACTATCCGTTTCGTGCCAAATGGCCATCAGCAAAAAGCGAAGCCGACGCTTAATGCTGATGTTCAGCACATAAGCTGGGTAAGACGGCAACAGCAAGGTCAATCTGAAAAGTATCCTGTTGATGCTCTTTCAGGAAAAACTGCTGAACGCGATAGGCTTCACGTTCAATTTCAATTCTGGTCTCACAATCAAGCTCAGGCTGATCCAGCTCACCGTTTTGATGCTGCAGAAAATGCACCATTTCATGCAAAACAAAGCCACGGGCTCCATGGTCGGTCTTGAGCGCCATCCGCTTATCATAAAAAATGGTTTCGGTGTCCTTATCGTAATAGGCGACAGCCGTACAGTAATCGGAGTCACATACACTGTTAGCCAGGGTGTCGTGACTGATGGCACTGATTTTCGGCAGCGAGCCCGGATCCGGATAAGCGGTCAGCGTGAGCGCCCAGACAAACAGACTTTGTATTAAAGCTTCCATGGCTTTCCTCCTGCACTCAGATATCTTCAAACAGCTGCTGCATCGCCTGCTCGTGGCCGATGTTCTGCTGCCTGAGATTGCTGTAATTGGCAGTCAATTCGCCAAAGACATAAGTCTCATCGACCTCGGGCAGCAAGGCTGCAAAGTCTGTTAACAAGCGCTCCTGATCGGATTCAATACCCTTATCCGCCAACTGCCGTGTCACCTGAACTAGGCGGTTCGTCACCACGCGCTTATCCTCATGAACGTGAGCCAGGACTTTTTCCAGCAATGCCTGGTAATAGAAAACATCCCGTTCGGGATCATGATCAGCGCGTTTCTGGTAGAGCGACAACAACCAGGCTTCAGGGGGCGTCGGATCAGCCACTGATAACATTTCCTTGGGTCTTTCTGCTGGCATGCCTGACTGCAAGTCTGCCGGGACCGGGGCGACAGCAGTATAGTCGCCATCATCTCGCTGGAAACCCGACTCAGAAAACTCATCCTCGCCGCAACCAGCCAGGCACAATCCTGCCAGCGTGATGGTGATAAAGGTGTATCGCTTCAATTTCATGGGCAGCCTCCTGAACACAGATTTTGCCCGGATATGTGAAATTCTTGTAAACAGGAAAGGCTTCAGATATAAGGCATATCTTTGTTTATCAGTTACTTATAAAGGTTGAGGCTGACAAATCCGCTAATCACGGGATTATTTCACCCTAAAATTAGTGACACTCCCCTTAGTGAAGGGGCTTGGCTAATCACCTACAGCGCTTGCTTAAGGCTTAATATCTGCTTTCAGGCGGGCATAAATATGTTCATCGTAGAAACGGCCGTCTTTGAATATAGACGTTTTAGCAACGCCCTCCAGTTTGTAGCCGCATTTTTCCACAACCCGCATCGAAGCTTTATTACAGTCGTAGATCGGGGCAAACAGGCGCACGATATCGGTCTCATTGAAGATCATCTCGGTCATCCGGCTGACAGCCAGCGTTGCCAGGCCTCTGCCCCAGAAAGGTTCGCCCAGCCAGTAACCGAGTTCACCGCAACGATAATTCTCATGCGGGCCACGAGCGACACCAATAATGCCAGCCAGTTGCTGATTGAACTCGATAACGCGGGTGATCTCGTTTTGACTGCCGGTATTCACCCACCAGACAGCATCTTCGCGGGTGTAGGGAAAAGGAATACGGGAAGAAAGGAAACGGCTTACATCGTAGTTATTGAGTAACTGATGAATCGCATCAATATCTGCCTCACAATAGTCTCTCAGGGTAATACGAACTGCGTCACGCATAAATCCTCGGATTCGACCAGGGTAGTTCTTATCATACGCTTTTCTGAACCTGACAAAGAAAAACGCCGGCAAAAGCCGGCGTTTCCCTGCGATCGGAACCTGAATTTACTTATCAGGGGTGAACTCTGGATAGGCTGTCATGCCGCATTCGTTGACATCCATACCTTCCTGTTCTTCTTCCTCGCTGACGCGCAGTTTAATGATCTTGTTAATCACCGTCAGCACAATAAACGACACACCGAACATCCAGGCAAAGGTTACTGCAGTACCGATCAGCTGACCGGTGAAGGTCGCTGCCGGATTAGTAAACATCACAGCAAATATACCCCAGATACCAGCGGTACCATGTACCGAAATCGCGCCCACGGGATCGTCGATTTTAAGCTTGTCCAGACCAACCACGGACAAGACCACGACCAGGCCACCACCAAGACCAATCAGTGAAGCGACACCAGCACTTGGCATCAGTGGTTCAGCAGTAATGGCCACCAGGCCGGCCAGCGCCCCGTTAATAGTCATGGTCAAGTCGGTTTTTCCAAACCAAAAGCGAGAAAACAACGCTGCGGCAACCATACCTGCAGCGGCAGCCGCGTTGGTATTCACGAAAATCTTCGCCACCGCATTGGCTTCATCCACGTTGGCGATCTTGAGCTCAGAGCCGCCGTTAAAACCAAACCAGCCCATCCAGAGGATAAACATACCCAGTGTCGCCATCGGCAGGTTAGCGCCTGGAATCGCATGAACTTCACCGTTTTTACCGTATTTACCCTTGCGCGGGCCGATAATCAACACGGCAGCCAATGCCGCAGCGGCGCCCGCCATGTGCACAACAACGGAACCGGCAAAGTCCTGGAAGCCCAACTGGTCAAGGAAACCACCGCCCCATTTCCAGTAACCTTCTACTGGATAAATAAAACCGACCATAAAGACAGCAAAAATCAGGAATGGCCACAGACGCATTCTTTCCGCCACTGCACCGGAAACAATCGACATGGTTGCTGCCGCAAACACAGCCTGGAAGATAAAGTCAGCCATGCTCGAATAATAAGGCGCCCCCTCACCACCGGCAGTGACCGCCTCAACGCTATTATCCCCTCCCAGCAGAAAATCAATGCCAGGAATCACCGAACTCACCGGGTCACCGGGGTACATCACGTTGTAGCCCACCAGCAGGTAGACAATACAGGCCACGCCGTAAAGCAGGGCATTTTTGTTGAGGATCTCAACCGTATTTTTACTACGGACCAGACCGGACTCCAGCATCGCAAAGCCA
Source organism: uncultured Methylophaga sp. (assembly GCF_947259025.1). Taxonomy (GTDB): domain Bacteria; phylum Pseudomonadota; class Gammaproteobacteria; order Nitrosococcales; family Methylophagaceae; genus Methylophaga. Next base: position 454,545 of record NZ_CAMYKO010000004.1, on the reverse strand, counting down.
GCGGCCATCCACATCACTAAGGCGGTACACATCAGGAAGTAAAAAGTATCCAGTGCGTAGCCGACTTCAATCACCATCGTATCCATCTTCCACTCCTTTAAATTGCTTCAATACCGGTTTCACCGGTACGGATTCGGGTCACCGAGTCCAGACTGGTAATAAAGATTTTGCCGTCCCCGACTTCACCGGTTCGTGCCTGCGTCGCAATAATCTCAGTCACTTCATCCAGTCGCGCGTCGTCCACCGCAAGCTCAAGTTGAATTCTGGGTTGGAATGCCACCTTGTATTCCGCACCACGATAAAGCGCCGGGTGGCCTTTTTGCCGGCCAAACCCCCTGACTTCAGTCACCGTCATCCCCTGAACGCCGGCTTCCTGCAATGCCGAACGCACAACTTCCAAGGCATGAGGGCGAATAATGGCAGTCACTATTTTCATTATTGGCTCCTGTTGCTAAATAAGAAATTTAATTTACCCCAAGGAAACCATGAAAGACTTATGCCATTTCTTTTTTTATCTTTTAATCAATAACTTATTAGGTTTTATGGCGTAGATTGGGCAGGATTAATGAACTGAATAGGTGCAGATGAGGGTTTCGTGCGCCAGATTGGAACAGCGCCATGCTTAATCGTGATGCAAAATGAATGAAACACGCTGTCTGAGTACGGGCAGCACCTGTTGCTCAAACCAGGGATGCTGTTTGAGCCAGCGCCGATTGCGGGGACTGGGATGTGGCATGGGCAAAACACGGGGCCAGGAAGTATGCCAGTCTTTCACGGCATTGGTCACACTGCCTTTGTACTGGGGCAAGTGATACTTCAGAGCATACTGACCGATGATCAGGATCAGATCGAGCTTATTCAGATGTGCCAGGAGCTGCTCACGCCAAGTCTCAGCGCACTCGGGGCGTGGCGGCAGGTCACCGTTATTACCGCTGCCCGGATAGCAAAAGCCCATCGGCAGAATAGCTACCTTAGTGGCATCATAGAATTGCTCGCGATTGATGCCCAACCAGTTTCTGAGCTGGTCCCCACTAGCATCATCAAACGCCACTCCAGTCTGATGCACCTTACGTCCGGGCGCCTGGCCGGCGATTAGAATACGGGCTTCAGGGCTGAACTGTATGACTGGTCGAGGCCCCAGGGGCAATGTGTCCCGGCACAGGGTACAGTCGCGTATATCGGAAATCAGTTGCTGGGCTGTTTGCATCACAGCATTTTAGCAATGCGCGGATAAAGGGGGAGGAATAAAGAAGTGGTGGCTATGGGTGGATTCAACTCAAAGCACTACGTAACTGTATTAAATAGACTTACATTTAACACAGTTAAAACTTACCACCATTGTTACCACCATTTATCACCCTCTGCCTTGGCTTAATGCCATGCTGGTGTAGTCACAAATCAGATGATAGATTTGACACAAATATTTCGAATTACAGCAAGGATCGTTGATTGGAATTAGCCTTTGAGTCTAAAGAATTGCGTTCAATATGCGAAATTCAACAGCTAGGGATAGAAAAGTTCGGAGGGGAAATTGCACTCCTCTTTCGTACTCGCTTGGATGACATTGCGGCAGCAACTAGTTGGAGTGATATACTATTAGGTAGTCCACGAATAATTTATGAGCACGAATTCGGTGTTCACGTTTTCAAAATAAGTATTGGTGAAACCTCAAAATTAGTTTTTGTTGCCAATCATCCCTCTAATCCGCTCACAAATAATGATGAAATTGATTGGTCAAAAGTCACTAGAGTTAAACTCTTGAGGATTGAAGATGGAACTTAAAACTTTTACACCTGACTGGACCTCTGCTCCAGGCGACACAATTTCTCAAATTCTTGATTTAAGAAATATCAGCTTGAAGAGTTTCTCAAAGATGCTTGGGATAAAGCAATCTGACACTAGAAAGCTTCTTAAGGGCGAACATGAAATTAATAATGAGCTTGCACTAAAGCTCTCTTCGAACCTCGGAGCTTCACAAGATTTCTGGATCAATCGAGAACAAACTTATCGTTGTGATTTAGAACGTTTACGTGAATCTGAAATAGAAAAAAAACGATGGCTCGAATCCTTACCAGTAAGGGATATGGTTAAGTTTGGCTGGATTGAGAAGTCAACAAATTTTCAAAACAAAATTGCTTCTTGCTTAGCTTATTTTGGAGCAACCTCTATTGATAGATGGTACACAAAATATAACTATAAGTTATCGAGAACAGCATTCAGAACCTCAACTTCTTTCGACTCTTCTCCAGAGTCTATAGTTACATGGCTTCGGCAGGGCGAGATCAGAAGTCAAGAAAGAGAATTAAAACCTTGGAGTAAAGAAAAGCTTCAGGATTCTCTTGAAAAGATTAAATCTCTTTCCCGTGATAGCGAACCATCTAGCTTCATTCCAAAACTTCAGAATATATTTTCTGAATGCGGTGTTGCTTTGGTTATTTTACCTACACCAACTAAATGCAGAGCTAGTGGGGCTACTTTTTTTAATGAAGATGATCACCCTATAATGCTTCTAAGCTTCAGATACTTGTCTGATGATCAGTTTTGGTTCACTTTGTTCCATGAAGTGGGCCATTTGCTTTTGCATGGCCAAGATCGACTTTTCATTGAAGGTGATGGCTTCATCACTGAAGCTGAAGAGGAAGAAGCTAATAAGTTTTCAGAAAACACCTTAATCCCTCAACAATACAAAGACGAGTTCTTTGATTTAAACTCAAAAGATTGGAAGAAAATACCAAGATTCGCCAAGAAATTAGGTATCTCTCCTGGAATCGTTGTGGGTCAGATGCAGCATTACGAATTTCTGGATAAGCGATATTTCAATAAAATGAAAGTTCGTTACAACAGAGATGAAATAGCTTCTTTGTCCTAGGTATTACCCGATAAAAAGCTTGTAGACACGGGGGCTTTTCTGCCAATTACATAATGAATCTTCAAGTACTTGCATCGACATCGGGCCAAGGGTGAGCGCATCTCCGAGCTCTGTTATTTTTCCCTCATATTCTTGCTTAGTAAAGCCCGTGCCGAATAGCAATTTTGCCCCCCCTAGAGGCCCTGTTGAACCTTGCAGGTAAATATTTGGCGGTTCGATATGTGCCAAACCTACTTTTCCAAGCATTGTGAGGTAGTCGAATCTACTAGTCCTCCCAAACTGCTTTACTGCTGACATAGCATTGAACAAATAATCAAATAAATCTTTAGGGTCAGGTCCAATTTTAACTATCGCATCAGAAATCATTTCCTGGTGGTTTCCACCAACCCAATGAATATATGAGCTAAAGACATTGATTGGACTACCATCTGCATGTGCTTTCAATGTCTCAAATTTACGGTGGTTACCAAAAGCTCGAGTGATATTCGGATGGTTTTTCTCGTACCAGCTCGAGAATTGCTGAAAATTATTATTTATGTAATCCCATGTTAGCAACTGACCTGTTCCTAACATTGAATACATCTCTGACAGCATTATCCACTTTTTCGATTTATGCTTACCGGTGAAAGTGGATAAAAACACCAACCAGAAAGCTTCCTCTATTTGGTTATTAGCAAAATAATAAATTGCTGCTTTAATAGGGTCAAAAGCGTCAGATGTAGGGGCGGCACATACTGCAGAAATATTCCTCTGTCGTTGAGTGTAGACGAAATCTACTCTTCGAATACTGTCCAGTATCTGTTGTACAAAAACTTCTTGAGCAACCTGGTCAGCCACTCCGGGCATAGGGAGCGAAGTTTTTACTTTGTTTAACTCCTGATGCAGTGATTGCTTTAATTGTTGTTTTTGTTTGTATTTCACTAGCGACCTCATGTCTATACTCAGCGATCCAGTCTCTGATCGCATTTTTTACATTATTTGTAACACCAAAACTGCTTTGAATGTTGTGGTTAAAGCCAATTACTCGAACCACTCGCCCTAACTTCATTCCAGCAATCTCAGTCAACTCTCCTTCGAAAGCATATCCTTTTATATGGTTTTGATTAGCTCTTGGAAGCTTCCAACTAGGCATTTCTTTGCTGCTAATAGCCATACCTGTCATTTTTTGCATTGCTTGGATTACACTCATTCCATTGAGTATAAGAAGACTAATTGACGTATTTTTTAAACAATCAAATAAGTGAGACTCTGATAGTGATAATAGCCTCTGTCTTTGATTGTTACTGAGGCTTGTCCATTTTTTATATGTTGCAAATGGTATTAGATCTAAATGGCAAGCAGAGTTAATCATCCCACCATAGTAAGATGCCTCTAAACCTATCATTAAGTTATCTAGAGCTTTAAACCAACCATCATAGGGATTCTGCTCAAAATATAGCTTATAGCTGTCCTCAATCATTCGAGTATGATGAGCTTGGATTTGCCACCAACTATCAATACCTAAAGATCTTAATGTGTGAAATCTTCTTTTCTTTCCTATAAGTTCTGTGCCATCTACCTCCACAAACTCCCTATTACTTGGGTTTAGGCCCAAGGTAGCGATATTAGAGTTTGATATGTCACCAAAAACGGGAACCGGTGTCGCCCACTCTATGATTCCAAGCCCAGACACTTTCTCAGAATTAAGTTTATTAATTAAGCCTAATATAGATGTTTTCATTTAATTGTCTTTTGATGACTCGACTCTACTTCTGAAATTTCCTGACATAAACTTGATAGACATCATGCTCAATATCTTTCGTTATGGCCTCAATATAAGGTTTTGACTTTTTATTTGCGTAGACCAATAGGAGTCTGGCGAGGTCACTCCAGTAGGGATGGCTCTCTCTGACTTCATGGCGTATGTCATTGCCATTACGGCATTGTTCTTCGATTTTTATTAACCAGTAGATTGAGTCCCAGACATCTTGCATGGGCATTTCGGGCATTTGGATTAATGTCGATTGGTAGCCCTCTTCAAGGAGTTGCTGTGCTTTATTAATTTTCTCGTCATAAAGGTGCAAACTCCCAACAAAGTGTCTATAGACACCCAAATCAACGTTGAGAGCCCTTGCAACAATCTCTTGGAGCATTGTAAATGAGAAAATATCATGAGGAAGGCCTATATAAGCGTCATTAGAGCGCATATAGGTAATTAGATTTAATTTCTTATTTCTTATTAAAAATTGTAAGGTGCATGTGCATGGAATGTCTTTATGATAACTAGCGAGATCTGATGCATCGAATAATTGAATCACTGCTCTTCTTGAACTGGGTTTAGTTCTCAGTAGCTCTATGATGTTGTATATCTGATTTATGCAGCCTTTTGCATTAGTTAGACGTGGGCCATAAGCTCCATGAACAGTGACTCCATCATCAGAAGCCAATTCACCATAACTCGGCAAATAGTGCTCAATAAATGAGACTTCATTCGATCCAGAAAGGTACCAGAGCAACTCACCCAAACAGCTAAACAACAGGCTTCTGGTCTCAGTCCGGCTCAACCTGGCTAAGGGATTGCTCAACACCAATAATACACTGTTAAGCTCAATATTTTTGCCCTTGCTAGCCTCTACCTCTACTCCCTCTTGGAGAAGTTTTCTGTATACCTCATTGAGTAAGTCATCTAATGTACTTTCTTGTATTTCCACACATATAGTCCTTTATGCCCTGTGTAATATCTTTTTAAGTATATCAATTAGAAAAATTTATTATGGAGACGCTTAATCAACTCGATTATTTCGTGAAGTAAACTTCTTCTTTGCTTTGTCATTGAACACCTCTTGGGAGGTCATATTACCTCCTAAAATGGTGTCCGCGATCAGTGAACCACTACAAAACCCTCTTAGACTTGGCTACGTATGTTATCTCGCCGTTTTTTTGCATCTTTAAGGGAGGGATGCTCTAGGGTATGTACCTACAGAATGCTCTTTTTGTTTCCCATTGAAGTTGTAACGTACACGCCACCGCTTACCACCTTTGGGACTAACAACCAGGTAAAGGCCTAGCCCAGCAGGTAGTTTGTATTATTTTTCTTGAGGTGATGCATTGCGTATTTGGAGAACTGTAAGAGCCATAGTTGCCATCATCGATTTGATATTCACCACAAAAAATAGTGATACGTCGAGAAACTATCTGATAAAAACTGACACACCAGAAACACGAAACCCCGCATTTGGCGGGGTTTGAGAATCATGACGAACGTCTGGTGATTTATATATGGTGGCTATGGGTGGATTCGAACCACCGACCCCATCATTATGAGTGATGTGCTCTAACCAACTGAGCTACATAGCCGTATGAGAAGCGCGCCATAATACGATAACAACCAGCAAATATCAAGGCTGCAAACGAATTTTATAGCCAGTCGCTAAGCTGGATTCCGATGCCCAGACTATTGCTGTGTGCATCATAGTCGATCAGGCTCTCGCCATAGCCGTTAAACCACTGTACATAGCCGCGAACGCGATCTCCCAGCGGGAAGCTCCAGCCCAGCTGCACGGCACCATAGTTTTCGCCGAAATCGAGGTTATTTCGCAACATCAGCTCGAAGGTATGCTTATCCAGTTTGTAGAGCGCGCCCAGCTCAAAATTGCCCATGTATTCATCGATATCGGGGTTATCGTCATCTTCACGGTCTTCATTGATCCTGAGCCAGGGTTTGAACGACAGGTAAAGATCATCGTATTCAAAAATAAAGTCGGCATAGACCCGGTTCCAGCTACGAGACAACTCACCCGACTGACCGTTGGACTGGTGTGAAATACCGGTACGGATAATCGAGTTTTTGACACCAAACAGTTCATAATCATTGCGGAATGACAGCCAGGCTTCCGGCTCATGATTAGAATCACGGAACGGCGCCGAGCCTTCCTTGTTGAACTGCTGCCAGAAAGACCGGTTAGTGTATGCCACAAACAGATCGGCACGGTTATTAAACAGCCCGCGCGCTACCGGCAGTTTGAAACTGATCTGGAATTTGGTTTCCCAGGGCTGGAAATTAATATCGTCATCCGGATCAGCAGCCCTAAACGGGTCTTCGTTGGGTGAACTCATATTATTACTGAGCAGGATGTAGTTGGGCTTGTGCGGCAGCAATACAAAGGGGTTGCGAGCTTCTTTCTTCTCCAGAAACAGGCGTCGGGTGATGGCTGAGTCGTCCTCTGTTTCCACGCCGTTATCGGTGACCTCGATATCGACCGGCTCTTGTGCCGATGTCGCCGCCGCTTCGATATCTTCACGGGTCTCACCCGACTCACATAACTGGCGGATTTCGCCCACCGTCATGGTGTTATCGGCAGTTGAAAGCTGAGTCAGAAAGCACTGTTCACGGTCAGCATTTGCCTGGGCTGCCAACGACCAAACGGGTAGTAACAGCAGAGAGGCCAGCATGAATTTTGTCATAAGCGATCCCAGTCAAGGACGATGAAGTTTAACCTAACGTTATAACAGACCGCTTACACATTGAAACGGAAGTGCATCACATCGCCATCGGCAATAATGTAGTCCTTGCCTTCCAGACGCCATTTACCGGCATCTTTGGCGCCCTGTTCACCGTTGTATTCGACGTAATCGTTGTAACTGACCACCTCGGCACGGATAAAACCTTTCTGAAAATCAGTGTGGATCACACCAGCGCCTTCCGGTGCCGTGGCACCCAGTTTGACAGTCCAGGCACGGACTTCCTTGGGGCCGGCAGTAAAGTAGGTATGAAGACCCAGCAGGCTGTAGCCACCGCGGATAACACGATTGAGCCCGGGCTCTTCCAGCCCCATTTCTTCCAGAAAGTCGACTTTTTCTTCATCGTCCAGATCAGCAATCTCAGCTTCAATCGCAGCGCAGACGGGCACCACAATCGCGTTTTCCTGCTCGGCCAGCTTTTTCACAGCATCCAGCGCCGGATTGCTATCAAAGCCGTCTTCAGAAACATTGGCGATGTACATCGTAGGTTTGGAAGTCAGCAGTTGCAGATCCTTGATCAAGGCCTGCTGATCTTTATCCAGCCCCATCGCACGCACCGGCTCACCACCGTCCAGGTGTTCGCGCATTTTGATCAGTAAATCCAGTCTGGCCTTGGCGGTCTTATCACCGCTCTTGGCATCACGGGTAGCTTTGGTGATGGCTTTTTCCACGCTCTCCAGATCGGCCAAAGCCAGTTCGATGTTAATCACCTCGATATCATCCAGCGGCGAGATTTTACCGGCGACATGGACCACATTGTCATCTTCGAAACAACGCACAACATGGGCAATGGCATCGGTCTCGCGGATGTTGGCGAGGAACTTGTTACCCAGGCCTTCGCCCTTGGACGCGCCTTCCACCAGGCCGGCAATATCAACAAACTCCATGGTGGTCGGCAGGATTTTTTCCGGGCTGACCAGATCGGCCAGCTTATCCAGACGCGGATCCGGCACAGGTACAATGCCGACATTGGGCTCAATGGTGCAGAACGGATAGTTCTGGGCATCGATGCCGGCCTCGGTCAAGGCATTGAACAGGGTGGATTTACCGACGTTGGGCAAACCAACGATACCGCACTTGAATCCCATATCTGATCCTATTGAGAATGGAGCCAGTTCATGGCCTTGTCGAGCTTGCCCGACAGGACATCCGGCAGAATGTTTAACATGTTGTCGATAGCCGTTTCGATCTGCTGACGATCGGTCGGCGACGGTTTGCTGAGTACGTAATCCGACACCAGCTTGCTATGGCCGGGGTGACCAATACCGAGGCGACAACGCAGAAATTCTTTACTCCCGCCCTGGGCAATAATATCCCGCAGACCGTTATGGCCGCCATGACCACCATTGCGCTTTAACCTGACCACACCGGGTTCCAGATCCAGCTCATCGTGGATAACTAAGATATTTTGCGGGGGGATTTTGAAAAAATTCGCCAGCGGTGCGACAGACTGTCCGCTGCGATTCATGAAGGTCAGGGGTTTGAGCAGATAGAGTTTGTGCTCACCCAGAGTGCATTGAGCCAACTCGCCGTGATATTTTTTCTGCACCGTTAAAGTGGTGCCGAGATCACGGGCGAGCTGGTCCAATAGCCAGAACCCGACATTATGCCGGGTTCCGTCATATTGGGAGCCGGGGTTGCCCAGTCCGGCGATAATCCAGCTAGCCATTCAGCTCCCCCAGACAGCAGAAGTTACTCTTCAGTCGCTTCGTCGTCGCCGTTTTCTTCTTCGGCAGACGCGTCAGTCGCTTCTGTGTCTTCCTCGTCTTCTTCGACTTCCTGTACACGTGGCATATGGATGCTGGCGACAGCCTGGTCGTAGGCAGAACGTTCGCCTTCTTCCAGTTCTTCTTCCTGGTGGTGAGTCAGCGCAGTCAGGCTCACGCCTTTCGGCAGCGTCAGTTCAGACAGGTGAATACTGTCATCCATTTCCAGATTGGAAATGTCTGCTTCGATGTATTCAGGCAGGTCTTTTGGCAGACAGGCGATTTCCACCTCGTTCATCATGTGCGTGACCTGGCCACCTTCTTTAACGCCCGGCGCGACATCTTCACCAATAAAGTGAACCGGCACAGTCATGGTCATTTCATGGCCAGCGTGAACACGCAGGAAGTCAGCGTGCAGGATTTTGTTGTCGTTGGCAGGATGACGTTGCAAGTCTTTCAGAACCACCTGGTCTTTTTTACCATCCACAACCAGAGTCAGGATGTGAGCGTAGAACGCTTCTTCGTCCAGGTGACGCAGGAACTGGTTGTGATCCAGGGAAACTGAAACCGGATCTTTTTCCGCACCATAAACAACTGCCGGGAATTTGCCCGCATGACGAAGGCGGCGGCTCGCACCTTTCCCCTCATCAGTACGTGCTTCGGCATGTACTTCAAACAAGTTTTCCATGATTTTCTCCAAAAAAATATGAACTATTGTTCATCAAAAAACCGCCCAACGGCGGTACTCGCCTCCCCCGCGACCAGGTTCGGCACTCAATAACCGGCGAGCCGGCTAATCCATATACAAGGAGCTGACTGACTCCTCGTTACTAATTCTGTACATCGCTTCAGCCAGCATTTCAGCGATACTGAGCACGCGAATTTTGTCACAATCAGCCGCATTGGGCTGCAGTGGAATCGTGTCTGTCACGACCACTTCATCCAACACCGACTTGGAAATATTGTCGATGGCCGGACCGGATAAAACCGGGTGGGTGGAATAGGCCACGACCTTCTTCGCACCGTGTTCTTTGAGGGCGGCGGCTGCAGCACACAAAGTGCCGGCGGTATCCACCATATCGTCAATCAACACGCAGACGCGGTTATTAACGTCACCGATGATATTCATCACCTTGGCTTCATTGGCCCGTGGACGGCGTTTATCGATGATCGCCAGTTCCACATCCAGATGCTTGGCCAAAGCCCGGGCGCGAACTACGCCGCCTACATCAGGCGAAACCACCACCAAATCCTGGTATTTATGTTTCCAGATATCACCCAGCAGAACCGGTGAAGCGTAGACGTTATCAACAGGGCAATCAAAAAAGCCCTGGATCTGATCGGCATGCAGGTCGACCGTCAACACACGGTCAGCACCGACACCGGTCAACATGTTGGCCACCACTTTCGCGGTAATCGCCACTCGCGCCGAACGGGGACGGCGGTCCTGACGTGAATAACCAAAGTAAGGCACGACCAGGGTGATGCGCTTGGCCGAGGCGCGACGAATCGCGTCGGTCATCACCATCAACTCCATCAGATTATCATTGGTCGGCATGCAGGTCGGCTGCACGATAAAGACGTCCTTGCCGCGGACGTTATCGAGAATTTCGACCATGATTTCGCCGTCGCTGAATTTTTCGACGGTGGCTTTACCAATGGAGATGCTGAGGAAGTTAGCAATATTCTGCGCCAGCTTACGGTTCGCATTGCCGGTAAAAACCATCATGCGACTGTCGGCTGTGCGTTGCTGTAACTGGAGAAGTCGGTTTTGTGTCACGGTAGTGGCGCCGAGTTTCTGTCTAAAAAGAAAAAAGAGTGGCTGGGGTACCAGGATTCGAACCTGGGAATGCTGGGATCAAAACCCAGTGCCTTACCGCTTGGCGATACCCCAACTGTAAAAACTCATTCTATCATCATGCAGTCGCATCCGACTCATTAAGAGACGAAGCTAATGCCGTGAGTGGCGACCGGTTACAGCCTTTGGCCACAAACCCCTGCCAGTTGGAAGGCAGGTTTTCCACTACGTGCTGCGCTTGCTGCTGCGTTTCAAAACCAGCGAATATACAAGCACCAGTTCCGGTCATCCTTGGTGGCGCGTATTGTGCCAACCAATTCAGCGCATTTGCAACTGCCGGGTAGCGTTGTTTTACTACCGCTTCGCAGACGTTTCTGCCTTCCCCTGAAAGGAAGCGCGATATTGTGATGGGTTCGCAGTCGCGTGTCAATTCCGTCGATGAAAATATTTCTGCGGTGGACACTTCACAATCCGGCTTAATCACGGCAAACCATGATTCTGTGGGGTTTATCGGCGCCAGCCTTTCCCCCACGCCTTCTGCCCAGGCAGCATAGCCGGCAATAAAAATCGGCACATCTGCGCCTAATTGCAGACCAAGTTGCGCTAAATCCTCATTACTGACCGCCGTTTGCCACAGATAGTTCAAAGCGACCAAGACCGTGGCTGCATTGGAGCTGCCACCACCCAGACCGCCGCCCATCGGCAAACGTTTCTCAAGCTGAATCACAGCCCCCTGCTGACAACCGGTGTGACTTTGCAGCAAACGGGCGGCACGAATGATTAAGTTATCTTCATCGGCGACACCGGCCAGCGATGCGCTCAAGCGGATATCGCCGCTATCATTGACTTCAAACTGCAGCTCATCGCCATAGTCGAGAAACTGAAACGCCGTTTGCAAATCGTGGTAATCGTCGGCGCGGCGGCCGGTAATATGCAAAAACAGATTTAACTTGGCCGGGGCCGGCCAACTGATCAAGGCCGACTCCAGTCTGAGACAATGAGTTTGACATTGAGCCGGGCGTGTTTCATAAACACCTTGGCTGGCATGGAATAGCTTTCAAACGGCATATAGCGCAGAAACTCTATCTGCCAGCCAGCCTGCTCCAGTTTGGTCAGCCTTCCCTCTTGGTCCAGTTCCCGGCTGTCCACCGGAGCGCCGGAATACGGCACACCTCTGACCCAGTCACGGAGTGCGCTGACCGGCAGCAGCCAGCCCATCGCCTCGGCCAGCAGCTGTTCCGGGGTCGGTGCAGTCAGTGTCTCTCCATCGTTGAGAGTCAAAGTGACCTGCTGCTGATCACCATCAAGTGACACGCCGCCCTGTGAAAAAGGCCCTGACAGGCGAATCTGGTAATGCTGCCCTTGCTCCTGCCAGTTGATACCGGCATTCCAGCCTTCCTGACCCTGAACAATGGCGGTGCGTCCTTTAAACGCCCAGGCCTGCAATTCAGCCTGCTGAAGCTGACGCTGCTGCCACAGTTCATAGGGGCTCTGACTGGGCTGAGTCTGACGAATAGAGCTACAGCCAGTCATCATGATGATGACTGACAGACACAGCAATAATCTCATTGACCATACCTGCGCATAGTATCGAGCAGCAGACTGTTGTCAGCATCGTGCTCCAGGCCCTGCTGCCAGATTTGTTTGGCTTCCTGCTGCTTGCCGCGCTCCCACAGCACTTCCCCCAGGTGAGCAATAAACTCGGCATCGGGCTGCACCTCCAGCGCCTGGCGCAGATAGCGTTCGGCTTTTTCCAGGTCACCAAGCCGGTAATAAACCCAACCCAGACTATCGAGATAAAACGGGTCACCCGGTTGCAGTTCCAGCGCCCGGTTGATCATATCCAGCGCTTCCTGATGGCGATCAGTGCGGTCAGTCAGCGTATAGCCCAAAGCATTCAGCGCTTGGGCGTTATTTGGATCACGCTCCAGGATCCAGCGCAGATCTTTTTCCAGCACATCCAGCCTGTCAATTGACTCAGCAACCATCGCCCGGCTATAGCGTACCTGTTCACTTTGCGGATACTGCTTGATCGCCTTGGTCAGCAAGTCAAAGGCCGCCTGCTTTTTGCCTTCTTCCTGCAGCAAACTCGCTTCATATAAGGTGTATTGCAGGGCCTGTTCAGGTAACTCTTTGCGCAGTTCGCTCAGGTGCTGGCGTGCTTTTGTAAGCTCGCCGCGTTCAACCAGCAGGTTGATGTAATGTTCCTGAGCCAGCTCAAATCGGTTACTGCGCAGGGGGACGGAGGCAAACCACACCATCGCCGCATCCGTGTTGCCAAGTATTTCTTCGGCAACGCCCATAAAATAAGGCGCCTGATAACTGGGGTCGCCGACTTTCAGCAATTCACTGAAATAGGATTTGGCAAGCGCACCATCCTGTTCTTCCAATGCCAGCAATCCCAGTGCGAACAGAGCATCACGGTTTTCCGGGGCATCGGCCTGAATAGACTCGAAGATCTCACGCGCTTCGTCAGTGCGACCGTTTTCACCCAGCAACTTGCCATGGGTAAAGCGAAGATCCTGGCTGGCTTCTTCCCGGCTGGCTGCATCAGCAATTAATTCCAAGGCTTCATCCGAGCGTCCCAGACGCTGCAGCGTATCGGCCTTGAGCACCAGATATTCTTCATTGCCCGGTTCAGCATCGATCAGCGGTGCCAGTTCCTGCAAAGTTTCATCGTAACGCTTGAAGAAAAAAGCCATGCGGGCATAGGCAAACCTGGCGTCCGGGTCACCCTGCTGATAAGAGCTTAGTTTGCTGAGGCTTTGTAGAGCCTGATCCGGCTCGGCCACTTCTGCCATGTTTTCGGAAAAACGCTTGAGATAGGCTTCTTTCTTTTCCGGTTCCAGGCTCAGCGCTTTATCAACCGCTGCCACGGCTGCATCGTAATCGTCCTTCATCATCAGAAACGGTGCCTGCATGATGTAGACGTCAGCATCATCGGGATCGACTTCAACCCAGCGTTCCAGCGCGCGATTGATACGCTTTTGATCCCGTGACAGCGTAGCAACCTGAGCGCTACGACTCGCCAGATTGGGTGAATCAACCACTTCTGAGGCGCGGTGGTAAAGGTCTACTGCGGCACCCACCTGTCCACGCTGTCCGGCGACTTCGGCAGCCAGCACGTAATACATGAGTTCCGGCGTCAGTGGCAGGTAACTCTCCGGCTCTTTCGCTGTCTCAGTGTTGGTTTTAGTTTCACTGCTGACTGCAGGGCTGTCTTCAGAAGTCGAAGCATCGGCCAGCTTGGTTTGTTTGGCCGGGCTGGCAGCACAGGCCAACAGAAACAAGGGCAGAAACAGCAACCCGAGATGTTTGAAACGCCGATTGACGTCACCCATGAATGATTGCATTGGATCCATATTAAAACGACCTGCACGTTTGATTTTGATAGAATGGCGAATTGATTTGTCCTACAAAAACCATTGCAACAACGGCTGTAAAGTTTAACAGCATTTAATTACGACTTTTTCCCAATATGCATCTTGTCACTTACGGCATCAACCACAATACGGCTCCCGTGCATATCCGCGAGCTGTTTGCTTTTGATGCGAACACATTGCCCGACGCATTGTCGGCGCTACAGCAACAGGAGTCTGTGCTTGAAGTCGTCATTCTGTCGACTTGCAACCGCACAGAAATCTACTGTTGCCTCGATGATGATTCAGACAATGATATTGTGGCTTGGTTGCACCGGTTTCATCAGCTGGAAGAAGGCGCGATAACGCCCTATCTTTATCACTACCAGAATGGCGACGCAATCCGCCATTTGCTGAGAGTGGCTTGTGGCCTGGACTCGATGGTGTTGGGCGAGCCGCAGATTTTGGGACAACTTAAAGACGCTTACAGCCAGTCTTTGAATGCCAAAACGCTGGGCAAATCTCTGGGACGGCTGTTCCAGCATGCGTTTGCAGTGGCCAAACAGGTCCGTACCGACACTGCCATTGGCAATAGCCCGGTATCTGTTGCTTTTGCTGCCGTCAGCCTGGCAAAACAGATCTTCAGTGATTTGGCTCAATCCACCGCGTTATTAATTGGTGCCGGTGACACCATCGAACTGGCGGCCCGTCACTTGTTTGATAACGGCATCCAGCGCCTGATTATTGCCAACCGCACCGTTGAAAGAGCCCATAATCTGGCAGCCCAAGTGGATGGCTATGCGATCAGCCTCAGTGAGTTGCCGGCACACCTGGCCGAGGCCGATATTGTGATCAGTTCCACTGCCAGCCAGTTACCGATCTTGGGCAAGGGTGCGGTGGAGCGCGCGCTCAAACAGCGTAAACGCAAACCTATTTTTATGGTGGACATTGCCGTGCCACGTGATATTGAGGTCGAAGTCGACCAACTGGAGGATATTTACCTCTATTGCGTGGACGACCTCAGAGACATTATTGAAGAAAACCTGCAGTCCCGCCGCGATGCCGCGCTTCAGGCCGAAGAAATCATCGACAGCCAAGTCGGTCATTTTCTTGCCTGGCTGCGAGCCCAGGATGCCGTCCCTGTCATTCGGGCCATTCGCGATAATGCAGAAGAAGTAAGTAAGTCTTCACTTGAAAAAGCATTAAAACAACTGGAACAGGGCTTCACTCCTGAGCAGGCAATGACAGAACTGGCCCGTAGCCTGACCAACCGCCTTTTACACGAACCCAGCCGTCAATTACGCCAGTCCGGTTTCGAAGAAGACGACCAGCTGCTGGACTCAGCCCGCCGTCTGTTTAATATCAAGGATCAAAAGTGAAAGAGTCGATCAAATCAAAACTGGAATCTCTCGTCGATCGCCATGAAGAAATCGCTGGCCTGCTAGCCGATCCGGATACCATGGCCGATCAGAACAAGTTTCGCAGCTTATCCCAGGAGTACGCACAGTTAGAGCCTGTTGTCAGCAACTTCACTACATATCGCAACACATTGACAGCAATCGACGATGCCAGGCTGATGCTGGAAGAAGACGATGCTGAGATGCGGGAAATGGCCAGCGAAGAGCTCACCGTCGCAGAAAGCAAACTGGAAGATCTGGAACTGACGCTGCAAAAGCTGCTATTACCCAAAGATCCCAACGATCAGCGCAATATCTACCTGGAGATCCGCGCTGGCACCGGTGGCGATGAGGCGGCGATCTTCTCCGGTGATTTATTCAAAATGTATAACCGCTATGCTGAAAATCAGCGCTGGAAAGTCGAGGTTATCAGCGCTCAGGAAGGCGAGCATGGCGGTTACAAAGAAATCATCTGCCGAATTGTCGGTGAAGGCGCTTATTCGCGACTCAAGTTTGAATCCGGTGCCCACCGTGTGCAACGGGTACCGGAGACCGAATCCCAGGGTCGTATTCATACCTCAGCCTGTACCGTCGCGATCCTGCCAGAAGTCGACGAGATCGACGAAGTTGATATCAATCCCGCGGATATTCGCGTCGATACATTCCGTGCCTCAGGCGCCGGTGGTCAGCACGTGAATAAAACCGACTCGGCGATTCGCATTACCCATATCCCCACCGGTATCGTGGTGGAATGTCAGGAAGAACGCTCCCAGCATAAAAACCGCGCCAAGGCGATGGCAGTGCTGCAATCACGAATCATGGCCGAGCAGGTACAAAAACAGGAAGCAGAACAGGCTCAGACCCGTAAATCACTGGTGGGCAGTGGTGACCGCAGTGAACGCATCCGTACCTATAATTACCCTCAGGGCCGCATGACTGATCATCGCATCAACCTGACTTTGTACAAGCTGAACGAAATCGTCGAAGGTGACCTGGATCAGGTCGTCGAGCCGCTCATCAACGAATATCAGGCTGATCAACTGGCACTACTGGCCGGTGATTAACAGGTCATCCGCAGATGGTACAGATAAACGCTGATTAACTGATGAGATTTTAATGCTTGTTGCCTCTCGCTTAACGCCGATGGACAGGGGCATGAAGCAGTCGGTAATTCGCTGAGGGAATAATCTGTGGCTATCTGCGTCATCTGCGGATAAGCCTTTCCCCTCATCAGACCCATTCACGTGGCAGCAGAAAGTCGGTATACAACTTGGCTTCCGCTGAACCTGGCTCGGGCTGCCAGTTATAGCGCCACTTCACCAGTGGTGGCAACGACATCAGGATCGACTCGGTACGTCCCCCCGACTGCAGGCCAAATAAAGTGCCGCGGTCATACACCAGGTTGAATTCAACATAGCGACCACGCCGGTATAGCTGGAAGTCACGTTCCAGCTCACCAAACGGCGTGTCCTGGCGTCTCTGCACGATTGGCAGATAAGCCGGCAGGTAAGAGTTGCCCACTGCCTGCATAAAAGCAAAACAGCGTTCAAAGCCCCATTCATTCAAATCATCGAAGAACAGGCCGCCTACCCCCCGGCGCTCGTCGCGGTGTTTGAGGTAAAAATAGTCATCACACCAGGCTTTGAATCGCGGATAAACATCATCACCGAAGGGATCACAGGCCGCTTTGGCCGTCTGGTGCCAGTGAATCACATCATCTTCATCACCGTAATAGGGTGTCAGATCATAGCCGCCACCAAACCACCAGATTGGCGCTTCTCCGTCTTTTTCGGCGATAAAAAAACGGACATTGGCGTGCGAAGTGGGCACATAGGGATTACGCGGGTGTATCACCAGCGACACGCCCATCGCCCGAAAACTGCGGCCAGCCAGCTCCGGCCGGTTGGCTGTGGCTGACGGCGGCATATTGTCACCACTAACCTCAGAAAAGTTCACACCGCCCTGTTCAAACACCCGACCTTCATTCAACACCCGGGTGCGGCCACCGCCACCGGCTTCGCGACGCCACTGATCCAGTTCAAACTCAGCTTCCCCATCGATAGCTTCAAGCTCACTGCAGATATTGTCCTGCAGGCAGAGTAAATACTTACGTACTGCATCAATATCCGGCTGACTCATCGCAACACAGCTCCGCTTCTGGCATCTCGGATTTCACTGGGCCGGCTGGCCCCACCCAGCGCACCGGGCAAAACATATTCTATGCTGGGCAGTTGCCATCGCACCTGGTGCACATTTCTGGCAGGCCGGAGACCGGCAATATTCGCGCTGGTCGAGACTATCGGCCCGCCGAATGCTTCGCAGAGCTGACGGGTTAACGGATGGGCTGTCACCCTGACGGCAATGGTGTCGTGTTCACCAGTCAAAAAGGGCGAGACCTCGTCGCGCACTGGCAATAACCAAGTGACCGGTCCGGGCCAGCTTTGCTGTACCATTTTGAGGGTATCTGCCGGTAAAGGCTGGATAAAATCCTGTAACTGGTTGAAATCGGATGCGATCAGGATCAGACCTTTATGCCAGGGCCGCTGTTTGAGCATCAGCAATTCAATCAAGGCATCCTCATCCCAGGGATCACAGCCGACGCCATATACGGCTTCGGTCGGGTAGGCGATAAGTCCGCCGGCTTCCAGCGTTTTGAGGGCGCGTCGTAAACGCCAGTTTTGCGCTGTCATTGGATGTCCCTCTCAATAAAAAAACGGGTCATTATTGTCAAAGACATGAGCCGCAGACCCGGTCTGTAGCCTGCTTCCCATTCATAAAGCGAGTTTCACTGGCTTGGCGCTTGTTCAGAGCGCCTGCTCGCGGGCTACCGCCCGGTAAGCGATATCCGTTCTGTAGTAGGCATCATCCCAGCTGATTTCCGACAGGGAAATATAGGCTTTGGCCTTGGCATCAGCCACGCTGTCACCCAGCGCAGTAACACAAAGCACACGACCACCCGCTGTAACCACATCTTCGCCTTCGCATGCCGTGCCGGCATGGAAGACCTTGCTACCCAGGCTTTCTGCCTGCGTCAGGCCGGAGATCTTGTCGCCTTTGCGATAGGCATCCGGATAACCGCCTGCTGCCATGACCACACCAACTGCGGCACGCGGATCCCAGTCCACGGAGACATGATCAAGGCGGCCATCGAGGCCAGCCTGACAGAGTTCAAGCAGATCCGAACGCAGACGCATCAGGATTGGCTGCGTTTCAGGGTCACCAAAACGGCAGTTGTACTCGACCACCTTGGGCGCACCGTTTTCGTCAATCATCAGACCGGCATAGAGAAAGCCGACATAGGGCCTGCCGTCTGCCGCCATGCCTTTGACGGTAGGCACGATAACCTCATCCATAATGCGCTGATAGACGTCATCGGTGACGACCGGTGCCGGTGAATACGCGCCCATGCCACCGGTATTGGGGCCTTTGTCGCCATCATCGCGTGCTTTGTGATCCTGAGAAGTCGCCAATGGCAGAATATGTTCACCATCTACCATCACGATAAAACTGGCTTCTTCGCCGGTCATGAATTCTTCAACCACAACCCGATGACCGGCATCCCCAAACTTATTGCCTGCCAGCATATCTTCCACGGCCTCTATCGCCTGCAGTTCGGTCTGGGCAACAATAACGCCCTTACCGGCTGCGAGGCCATCAGCCTTAACTACGATCGGCGCGCCCTGCTCCTTAATATAAGCTTTAGCCGGCTCTACCTCGGTAAAGACCTTGTAAGCCGCGGTGGGAATCTGGTGGCGGGCCAGAAAGTCCTTGGTGAAACTCTTGGAGGCTTCCAGTTCAGCCGCTGCCTGATTGGGGCCGAAGCAGCGCAAACCGGCCGCTTCAAAGGCATCGACAACGCCCAACACCAGGGGTACTTCGGGGCCAACCACGGTCAGGTCAATCGCGTTATCTTTGGCAAAAGCCACCAGTCCGTCGATATCCTCGACTTTAATATCTACATTACTGATACCAGGTTCCAGCGCGGTACCGGGGTTGCCGGGTGCCACAAAAACCTGTGGTTGCTGGGAAGACTGACTGAGTTTCCAGGCCAGCGCATGCTCGCGCCCGCCACTGCCGATTACAAGAACTTTCATAGATTCGCCGAAAAATGTGCAGAAAAGGCGATAATAATACCTGATATCCGGCTTTCTATCATCAGGCGCAGGAGCCTGATTTATCTATCCGTTGCTGAGCCCTGAGATCCCTCGACTTCGCTCGGGATCACAGAGGGATTGTTACCCAATACGCCAGCCAATCCAGCCAATTGCAAAGCCATGGGCATTTAATTATCTTGAATGACAGGCATGACAGCGAAGAGGCTGGACTGAGCATGGAAGATCTGAAAACTTCAGAAGCCTGGCGCGTATTTCGTATCCAGGCTGAATTGATTGATGGCATAGAAACGCTGAATGAACTGGGGCCTGCAGTCTCCATATTTGGCAGCGCACGGCTGAACCTCGATTCTCCCTATTACGATGCTGCAAAAGCAGTGGCGACTGCGCTGTCTCAGGCCGGTTTATCTGTCATCACCGGCGGTGGGCCGGGCATTATGGGTGCGGCCAATGAGGGCGCCATCAACCAGGGCGGCCGCTCAGTCGGCCTCAATATTGAGCTGCCCCATGAACAAACGCCTAACCCCAACCAGGATACCAGCCTCAGTTTTCGCTATTTCTTCGTGCGTAAGCTGATGTTCGTTAAATACTCGATGGGCTATGTGGTGTTCCCCGGTGGTTTCGGCACCCTGGACGAGTTCTTTGAAGCCTTGACCTTGATTCAGACCCAGAAGATTCGCCATTTCCCGGTCATCCTTTATGGTTCAGCTTTCTGGCAGGGGCTGATTGACTGGCTCAAACAGGAAATGGTGGAGTTGGGCTGTATCGATGCAGAGGATATGTTTCTGTTCCGGATGGTTGATAATGTTGAGGAGGTGCCGCCTATTATTCAGGCCTATGTCGACAGCCTGTCAGCTCAATCAGAAACCGAGCAGCGCTCGCCCATTTGATCCAGGTCAAATCAGGCTCAAGTAAGCGCCTCCTGTTCATCCCGGCTGGTTATAATTGCTCAAAATTTGAGCAGGATCTGACCATGCAGCAAGCCTTACAATTTGATGCCGACCTTATCAGGCGCTACGACAGCGCCGGTCCGCGCTACACCTCCTACCCGACTGCGCTGGAATTTAATGACAGCCTGGATGCTGCGCGTTATCAACAACATATCGACCTTTCCAATCAGCGTGGCGGCCCATTATCTTTGTACTTTCATCTGCCGTTCTGCGATACCGTCTGTTATTACTGTGCCTGCAATAAGATCATCACCAAAAACCGGACTCATGCCGAACCGTATCTAGAAAATCTGCATCAGGAAATGGCCATGCAGGCAGCGCTATTCGACAGCGATCGCGTTGTAGAGCAGTTACATTGGGGCGGCGGCACCCCCACCTTCCTAAGCCACCAGCAGATGCGGGAATTAATGCACGTCACCCGTCAGTTTTTCACGCTGGCTGATGATGAGAACGGTGAGTTTTCTATTGAAATCGACCCGCGTGAAGCAGACAGCGACACCATTGCGCTGTTGCGGGAGATTGGCTTTAACCGGCTCAGTCTGGGTCTGCAGGACTTTAACCCGCAGGTGCAACAAGCGGTCAACCGCATTCAGACCGAAGCACAGACTTTTCGCGTGCTGGAAGCCGCACGGCGGGAAGGCTTTCGCAGTATCAGCCTGGATCTGATCTATGGTCTGCCGCATCAGACTGTAGCCAGCTTCAATGAAACCCTAGATAAGGTGATCGCAGCGTCACCTGATCGTCTCTCAGTTTTTAACTATGCCCACCTGCCCGAGCGCTTCAAAGTCCAGCGTCAGATCCGCACCGCCGATCTGCCCAGTGCCAGCGTTAAACTGGCTATTCTGCAAAGTACTATCAACAAGCTGAATGAGGCCGGCTATGTCTACATAGGCATGGATCACTTCGCCAAGCCCGACGATGAGCTCGCGGTTGCACAGCGAAACCACCAGCTTTACCGCAACTTTCAGGGTTATTCGACCCATGCTCAATGTGATCTGATCGGGCTAGGCATCACTTCAATCGGCATGGTGGGCGACGCCTACAGCCAGAATGTCAAAACCCTGGCTGAATATGATCAGGCCATCAAAGCCGGGCGTTTACCCGTGATGCGCGGTATCACACTGGATGACGACGATAAATTGCGCCGCGAGATCATCAACCGGCTGATTTGTGATTTTGCGCTGGATATTGCCGAACTGGAAAGTCGCTATCCGATAGACTTCGCCGAGTATTTTCACGAGATATTTCCACAGCTTGAGCAATTCGCTCAGGACGGCTTGCTGAAATACGACTGGAATCGGATTGAAATTTCACCCACCGGCCGACTGCTCATCCGCCATGTCTGCATGCTGTTTGATAAATACAGTCAGCTTGCCAGACAGCGTTTTTCCCGCGTTATCTGAACGCAGCACGCGCTGGCTCTCAGACCTTATTACCAAGCTGTCATTGGCGTTTTTGCAGCAGTTTCGGTATAAATCGAGTGACTATCTTTCTGAGCTCGGGTTATGCAAAGCAATATGCTGGAGAAAATTCGTCAGTATTTTATTTTTGGTGACTCCGCAGCAAAGCTTTATGGTCTGGCGATCGTTACCGGTCTGCTCGCCAGCCTCATCATCATCGCTTTCAGGCTGTTTATCGATTACGGCCAGATATGGCTGTTCCCCACCGGAGAAATTGAAGGTTTCGCCAATCTGCCCTGGCAGTGGGTGTTAGGCCTGCCCATTGCCGGTGGCCTGTTGATTGGTTTGCTGCTTTACGGGCTCAAGCCGGAACAGCGCAACACCGGTGTGGTGCATGTTATTGAGCGGCTCTCTTCCTATGAAGGCCGCC
The DNA here is from genome assembly GCF_947259025.1 of uncultured Methylophaga sp. Classification (GTDB taxonomy): domain Bacteria; phylum Pseudomonadota; class Gammaproteobacteria; order Nitrosococcales; family Methylophagaceae; genus Methylophaga. Next base: position 432,024 of record NZ_CAMYKO010000004.1, on the reverse strand, counting down.
TGCCCTGGCAGAATGCTTTACGACAGTTTTTCGGTGCCGGCATTGCCCTGATCAGTGGTCATTCGATTGGTCGTGAAGGGCCCAGTGTCCATCTCGGTGCTGCCGGTGGCAGTCAACTCGCCAGCCTGCTGGATTTACCCAATAACAGCGTGCGCATTCTGGTGGCCTGTGGTACAGCAGCCGCCATTGCTGCCTCCTTTAACACCCCTATTGCCGGTGTGATTTTCGCCATGGAGGTCATCATGATGGAATATCACATCGCCAGCTTTATCCCCATCATCCTGGCCTCAGTCACCGGCACGGTGCTCAGCCGTCTGACCTTTGGTGAAACCGCCATTTTTGCCAACCTGTCCGCTGATATGCAGTCTTTATGGGAAATCCCCTACATTGTGTTGATGGGCGTGTTGATTGGCGGGCTCGCCACCCTGTTTGTGCGCAGTCTGGGCTTTTTCTCAGGCCTGTTTAACAACCACCCCTACTGGCTTCGAACCACATATGCCGGTATTTTGATGGGCCTGGCCGGGCTAATGGTGCCCGAGGTCATGGGCATGAGCTACAACGCCATCAGTGGTATCTCCAGCAATGAAGCTGTTTTGAGTGCTCTGCTGATACTGATGGTGCTTAAACTGGGCTTATCCACCGCCTGCGTGGGACTGGGTATTCCCGGTGGTCTGATTGGCCCTACTTTGGTCGTTGGCGCCTGCGCCGGGGCCGCTTTGGGCATTGTCGGGGGTAAAGTGTTTCCAGAGTTATCATCAACCATGACCTTTTATGCCGTGATTGGCATGTGCGCGATGATGGGCGCCACCCTCAAAGCTCCACTGGCCGCGCTGATGGCCATGCTGGAATTGACGGCCAACCCCAATATTATCCTGCCCGGCATGCTGGCCATCGTCTTTTCCAGCCTGGTCATTCATGACTACTTCAAAGAAGACGCCTTGTTCATGAAGCTGCTGCGAGCCCGTGGTCTCGATTTTCGCAACGACCCGGTTACCCAGACTTTACGCCGGCTCAGCGTGGCCAATGCCATGCAGCGTAACTTCATTATCATGTCACGCGAAGTCAGCACCCAGGCGGCGGTACATGCACTGGAGTCCAACCCGGACTGGGTTTTGATCAAGGAAGACCGTGAGCCGGTGGCCCTGATGCCGGCCGGTGATTTGGCGCGGGCCGTCAGTACCGAGGAAGGAGGGCATATTGATCTGATGCAAATCCCGGCCAGCCGCCGCAATGTACATAAGATATCTTTGCATGCCAGCCTCCATGAAGCCGCCGAGTCCCTCAACAGCCATCATGTCGAGGCGTTGTTTGTCACCCGCATGACGGCACCGATGATTGAGAGAACCTACGGCATTCTCACCCGCGAGACGATTGAGTCACACTATCGACTGCCCTCTGCCGTGACCGCCAAACATCAATAGCTGAAAAATAAAGCCAAACTCGGTTATAATGCCCCGCTTGTTGCCCAGGTGGTGAAATTGGTAGACACAAGGGACTTAAAATCTCTTCACCGCCCCGGAAAAAACATATAAAAATCAACTTATTAAGAATTATATTTATTTTCAAGGTAACATATAGGTAGCAAGCCGCCTGCCCGGGTGGTGAAATTGGTAGACACACAAGACTTAAAATCTTGCGGCCGTTAGGCCGTGCCGGTTCGATTCCGGCCCCGGGCACCACTCCTCAACACAATACACCTATTTCTTCTTACGGCATGGATGATTCGGCACTCGAAGAATACCTTCTCAAGCTAAATTCTGAATTTAGTAGCTCAGGGTTAGAACACAAGAAACGCCCTTGGGAAGCGCTACGAAGATACTCGACTGACCACAACGTATCTGTCTCAATATCTTCAAGCACTGCTGACAGAATATTTAAATGGTTTGAAAAACGGTCCAAACCAGGCGCCAACGAAATCGGAAGTTTGTTCAATTCCGTCTACTTCTACGATGGCGAGTTTTGGGATATATCGATCCCACTCTCATACGGAAGGGTTCAATTAAACGCCCTCGACTCTCTGGCAGAAATGCCTTCCCCCATTAAAGCTCAGTTGATGAATGAGAATAATGAGTTATGGAAATATACAATTTTCTGGGCTGACTGCGTTGACTACGCTCATGGCCTGGAGGATCTAACCAAGACGGGCAAGATAAGTGGTTTCGGGAAAGAACTTCTTTTTGCTGGCAGCCAAGAGTTAAAAACTGCCATTCAACTTTTATCTCAAAACAAACCTGATCCAAGATCCATTCTTAACAGCAGAATGGCCGTAGAAATATTCATCAAGTCCTTCATTGCTTTGAAGATAGGCTTATCACAAAGTGAGGCTAAAAGCCTTGGCCACAACCTAGTAAAAGGTCTCAAGCGTTTTGTTGAGGTCTCAGGTTATGAGGACTTCATGAAGATTGAAAAAGATCTAAAAATATTTCCCAGGGTTGAGGAAAGGTATAAGGAGCAGAGCCTTACCAGGGGTGACCTATGGCTGGCATTCACGATTGCTCAGTCGTTTGGAACGATTGTGGCTAGGGAGTTCACTGGAAGAAACACCCTTGAGCAGGTGTTCTCGCACACATAACATTACCCCGCATAGCTGCGACAGATATCTCACATATTACAAATATAATACATGTAATACATGTAATACATGTAATACATGTATTACATAGATACTCCTAATTTAGGACAGAATTCTGTCCAAAAATCCAATAAATTCGCAAACATAAGTGAGAATGATAAAATCATAGATGCGTACTAAGAGTTCGCGGAGGCTGTTGGAACCAACTAATAAATTAGGAGTATTGGAATGAGTAGTAAAGATTCATGGATGCAGCGGATGAACAACGAGGAGTTCCTGGATGGCGGTGCAAAGCCAGCCCACCAACAGCTTAGGGGAGCCTTGATTCAGGAAGCCGCCGAAAGCCACGATGAAGTTATAAATGCTACTGAGGCAACTTGGAGTCAGGGCATGGACAAGCTCAAGGACAGGCTTCAACTCGACTACATGCAAGATACACAAATCCTCAAGGTAGGTAGGGAAAGGCTGGAGCAAGAGCTTCAACAATCCCTTGAAGATATCGACGCATCTATCGAGCGTGAGTTAAACAACCGTGAAAACTATGACAAGGCTTATCAAAACGTTTCGGAGATGAGTGAAGACGAGGCAAGTAAATTTCTGAAAAAAGCTGCACAAGATAGAGCAGACTACAAGAGTTTTCTTACAAATTTGAATCAAACTAAAGCTGAAGAAATTAGGGAGCACTTCCAAGTAAAACTAGATGAGCTCAATTCACTTTACGATCACTCAGAAACATTTGATGATTACCTTCATAAGCAAGCCTTGGAGGATAACTCAGACGCTCAGAAGGTGATTGATTATGAAGCTAATGGTCAGCACATACCCGTCATAACCTCTCCAGAGTTTGATAGCAGTTCTCACTCTGTAGAACAGTTATTCCCTGGCACCCGTGAATTTGAAGGCAATTATTTCGAAAAATTTGTTCAGCACAAAACTCAGCAAACCGACCCTGTTGAGGATGCTTTTGAGGTCCGTCTCAAAGAGTATTCTCAAGAACAATTAATGAGGGGTAAGCCAGATACAACAATTTACCCTGGCGTTCACCATAATCAAGAAGGTAAAGCGGTTTTCATTGATACAGGTAAAAGCGTTGAAATGGTAATGACAGACAATAAAAGTGTTGCTGCGGGCCTGATTTATGCTCAAGAGAAATTTAAGCCTATCGCTGAAAATGAAAGTCGGGTAAAGCTGAAAGTATCTGGTAATGAACAATTCAAAAGCCGTGCTGACGACCTATCTGTTGTGCTCAATATGCAAAAGGATTTAACAGTTCTCGAAAGAGATGATGGTCTAACAACCAAAACTCAGCAGTTAGATCAGGAAGCATCACATCTGTCTGACCAGGAGAAGCAACGCTTGAACTCACTAGCCAGGCTGCCCAGCTCGGATGCCCTCTCACAAAAAAGAGAGCTTGACGTTGGTCTCGACCTAGCCTAAGGAGGGGATATGAATAAAGCGATGTTGGAAATAAATAAGATCAAAACGCTTAATGAATTGGAGCTGAAGAGAGGAAAGTCTGTAGCAAAACTGGCCTCCGAAAAAATTGATCTCACTCTTAGCACCCCCCCGCGAAAAGATGCGGTTCACGCTGTTGAGGTTGTAATGAGTGTATCGAAAAAGTTTTATGAGTCCTGCGACAACAGGACAATCAGAGAGTGGAAGGATTTATCTGTTGAGTGGGCCAAGGAACACTTTGGCCCGTCCAACTATATTGATGTCACATTAGCCAAGCGAAATGGCGCACCTGAAATTCATTACACATTTGTGCCTCTGAATGGAGATAAGCTGAGCGCAAGAAGCTTTATAGGCTCACCAGGCAAGCTGGCATCATTGCAAGACCAGTATGCCAATGCGGTAAAAGAAATAGGTCTCAACAGGGGACAGAAGAGAGTTTCAAGCTTGGCGAGATTCAAAGGTGGTGACCCCCTACCTTCTGAACTTAAGCACAAACTCGATGCGCTTCGCTCAATCTCGCTCCAAGAGGTCCTGCACAGGGCTGGTTATGAGCAAGATGACAGAGCAGGATTCAGATGGCATAGAACTGATACCGATGGCAGTGCAATTTCCATAAAGAAAAATAACCCCAACGTTTGGAGTAACTGGGCTACTAACGAAGCTGGAGTTGGCGCCATAGACTTGGTAATGCACATCAATCAATGCTCGTTCAGTGATGCTGTTAAAGAGTTAAATGAGGGCGTATCACTCAAGACGTTCGAGCCCAAGCCTGTAGTGAAGAAAACAATAAATAAACCGCAACTTTCGTTGCCAGAACCAGATATTAATAAATCTGGCCGTGTCACCGACTACCTTCTAAGGAAAGGGATTGATAAGTCAGCAGTTGATCTTGGTGATGTCTATGCCGACATCAAGGGAAACGCTGTTTTTGTTATGCGTGATATTCAAGGCAACAAAAGCGGGGCAGAGATTGTTGGTACATCAAAGATGATTGATGGAAGCACATTCAAGCAAGTTGCTCCTGGCTCTAACAAGAGCACTTTCTTCACTGCCACCCCCAACGATCTCAAATATGAAAACCGACTAGCAATCTGTGAGAGCGCGGTTGACTCCCTGGCATATGCCGAAATCCATGGCATCAAAACCATAAGTACCGCCGGCGCACCGGTAAAAGACATTTATAAGAACATTAATCTCTTTATAGTGAAGAATGATATTGAGGCGGTGTATCTTGGCTTTGATAATGATGAACACGGTAACCGGTTCGCCGAACAGGCCAATAAGGAGCTAATCGGAAGCATTCGCCACAAGCCAAAACTGGAAAAAGACTGGTCAGATGAGTTGGTTACTATGAAGAGTGATATGGAATTGTACCGCAGAGAAGTTAACTGCCTCTCCAAGGATATCAAGCGAGATAGAGGTCTAGAATTAGAGCTTTAGGCTTGCATTAATCGGGGAAATCCTTAAAAGGATCGAAAGGATCGAAGGGGCCGTCCCCAGGCATGACACTACTGCGCTCTCTGTCTTCAAGTGAACCATCTTCAATCATCAGATAGAGCTCATTCTTGATCAAAGTGCTCATGCTAACCCCTTTCTTAGCACTGATCCGCTTTAATTCTTTGTATTCATCCATGGGGACCTTGAATGTAATGCCTTTAGGCTTCATTTCAGCCCCAGGTAGATGGGTGTGTATATAGAGTTCATGATTACATTATGCATAATTGTCGAAAGATATGTCTATCAGCCCACCCATCATGGGGCAATCAAAACCGCAAGTCTTTCACCTTAGAAAGTGAGGTATTAAAGGTCCCTGGCCATGATCATAAGCTCATCTATTATTAGAGCGCTCATGCTGACCCCCCTCTTTGTACTAATTACCTTTAATTTTCTGTGCTGATTATCAGTGAGCTTTAAAGTGATTGTCTTCTTCATGAATATCCCCATGGCACCGCTAAAAGAAATTCCCGACTGAGGATTTAACCCTCAGTCGAGAAGCAGGCTACATTTAACGAAAAGTAAAGCTGACACCAGCTCTAAGAACTGGCTTTGCACCGGTTGAAGCGGAAACCCCTCCATATACAAGTGACCTATGATCAAACTGATGACCAAAAGTCATGCCTAATGCTGCCTTTTTGTTGTAATACCCCGTTCCTAGAGCAATTGTATAATCACCTTTGACCATTGCCGGAAGGATCGGCATGGCGGCAACCTCTGCAATGGCAGATGAATACTCACTTTCTAGCTCATCGATTCGAGAATCTAATTCATCAAAACGCTGGTTAGTGTAAGAGATACTCTCTTGAAACTTCTTATCCGTGTAAGCAGTGCTGGCAGCGTTTGAACGGCTTACGCTCGCATCGGTGTATGAATTTGCAGAAGACAACACCTGCCTATCACCTTCGTCTGAATATTCTTGCGCTTCTGATAACACCTGTCTATCACCTTCGTCTGAATATTCCTGTGCTTCTGACAGGACTCGCTGATCATTTTCATCAACATAACGCTTGTTAGCAGCATCTGTAGACTCAACGGGGTCTGCAATATTCGCAACCCTGGAATATCCATCACTGGTAATGTAAGCATCATCAAACTGATTGGGAGCAGGATTAGCTGCCTGGTAATCTGCATATGCGTTGTTGTATTGCTCAACGCCAGGTGTGTATTCATTTTCATACCAGGACTGATACGCTGAGTCGTAAGCTTCAAAATCAAGGCCGTTTATGATCCATTCATCGTAAGCAGCGTCATAGGCGGCTTGATCAACCGTACCAGTGTCAGGGTCAAAATAATCAGAATATTCTGGTTCAGGTTCATCGAAATCAAATATATCCGGCTCATCCGAATAAAAACTATCTTCTTGAGGCGCCTGGGAGTGCCAGTCTTCAAGGTCGGACTCATAGGCTGCAGTATCGTAAATAGGCTCGCCATCGCTAAAAGTTACGACGCCGTCCTCGTTTACAATCTTTGAAGCGACATAACCCTCCATCTGCCCCTTATTTACAGCGTCTGTAGCATCAACCCCTTCGGCAACATTGGTTAGTCGACGTTGCAAGTCAATATCAGAGTTACCAAATGACACTACATTGTGTTCTGTAACTTTACTGTAGTCACCAATTGCATCACCAAGCACGGCATAACAATGATCACCCAGGCAGTTGCCGTTATTACCATATGAGTCATTACCAATCAGAATTGAACCATTCCTTCCATCAAGATAGTTACCAAAAAGATTCGAGGTTCCTCCCCCACTAGAATAATTACCGAATATATTCCCACCGGCAGTTCGTGATTCACGGCCGAATAAATTTCCACCATAAGAAACAGTGGAGTTGTAACCAATCCCCTGAGAATACTCATTCTCTTCAAGGTAAGGATTTGTTGGCATCAACTCCGGTCCCACAACCATATTGGTTCCTATACCAATAGCTTCAGAAGCTACCTCGTTGTTTTCACCGATGTTAACGCTATCTGCATAAGTGACAGATGCAACTAAAAGCATTGCTGATAGGGTAACCGCCGCATCAATCACCCCGAATTTAAAAAAAGGTTTCATAAACCCTCCACACGTAGCTAAAAACGATAATGGCTTTAACAAGCCGTGCTATTATAATAGCATTATTGGCTGCAAAGCTGAAGGAAATGCGCTTTCCTAAGAAAAAACTGTCCGGATTAGAAAAGGTAAAATTCGCGGCAAAATTGCCAGGGGGGGTTATGGTGTCAAGCGATCAGCTTAAGATTTGGTTTTTTGTAAGTAGCGTCTGTGACAATATCAAGATATAACCATGTAAATGCATCTTGACCTGATTGATCTACAGAGTAGGCTGTTTCGAAAGTAGCTGTGTTAACGCATACCTCAAGATTATGCAAAATCATCATCTCCTGGAGAGGTGATAATTCAAAATGCGCCTGATTCGAATAAGCCCAATAGAGCTTATGTGAGCCATACTTCTCCATCATCACACACATAGCAAGATTCGCGACCATTCTCAAAGATTCTTCAGCTATAAGCCCGTACTCTGGGGAAGATGAGCTAATCTTCTTGAGTAAGCATGAGTTGAAGATTAAGTCTTGACGTTCAACTAATGTCATAAGTGTCTTCATTGCTACAGAGCTTAAGTAGTCATTAACTTCCAGCTCCAATACTTCTCTGTCTGCAATTGCCATGAATAGATCTCCCTGTGCTATCTATTACGCATTCATTGCTGAATGCAAAAACCACTGAAGAAAAAAGTCTTCCGCCGCGGACCGCTTTTTTTCTCATAAGATGAAGTTGCATTGCGATAGCAATGCGTAATGGTTGGCTGCAGCATATCCGCCTTAGAGCGGTATGCTGTAACAACATGTTTTTTGTTAAACATGTTTATTTGTTTAGCGCACCGCGCAAAGTCTGGCATACCAACGGTTTTCGCCTTCCATAAACGCCCAACTGACGCATCCTTACGCCCAACTGACGCATCCTTACGCCCAACTGACGCAGATTTACGCCCAACTGACGCGTAGTGATTTGCTGTTTGATTAAGCATTATGTGAGCGCACCCAACTGATCCTGTCAGCTTTTTTATTTATATCTAGGTCGGTGATTTCGCTTACATTGACGATTTCATTGCAAGCTGTATCCAAGTTCTTAAGGAAGTCTGCTTTACGGCCCTTGTGGCCCAGCCATGTCATGAGATCTGTAAGTCTTACTGTGTGTCTTTTCCCTGCTTTGTGACCGCAAATATATGAGTGAATAGCTTTTGCTTTTCTACTCTTGAGTTTGCACCTTGCATCCCAGCCAATGTAAGCAACGTTCCTGAACAGCTCAGCTGCCTCAGGATCTAAACGAAAATAGATCTCTTTTGTTGCGTGGTTAACACCACTCTTCAGCAGAAATAAATGAGCATCCTGAACTTGTCCGTTCCTTTTGTATGTGACTTTAATATCAGCTGATGAAAGTCTATCTAGGGACTCCAACAGCAACTTGATGTTGTCACCACCACGCCCCTTTCTTCCTGACTCTCTTAATAGGGCAGACGCGGATGTATATACACGCTCACCTAACCCATGACCATTTGACAGCCTAATGCAGGCCAGCCAAATATCTGCATCATCCTGGTCCAATTCGATACCGGTATATTCAAGCGTTACATCCTGCCTGCTTGCTAGCTTCGTTTTATTTAGGAGACGCCTTTCTTGCTTCTTGAGCCTTAGAGGGAAAAGCGCCGTCCGAGTCAACTCTGTGGGTAGAATGCTGACCTCATCAGGAAAACGCTTTATAGCCTCCACAACACGCTCTGAAGAACCAAAACTGTCGTTCGAAGCCCTATCCTCAACAACAGCCTCATCCACCACTGAGGCTTTTACAGTATTTTGCTTAAGCCGTGTCGTTAAAGCTGACAGACTGCCTGATACTGTCTCATTCATTACGCCGCCCATTTCAGACTCTCCGGCTTATTCATGTCCGAAAACGTAGCCGTCTTACCATGAAACTTCAGATACGTAGTCCCGGTACTCCCATTTCTTGATTTAGCTCGGATAATCTCAGCGACTCCCTGCATATCAGAGTCGGTGTTGTAATACTCATCCCTGTAAATAAAAAGGATAATTTCAGCGTCTTGCTCAATTTGCCCCGACTCTTTTAAATCAGAAAGGCTAGGACGCTTATCCTGTCTACTTTCAACTGCCCTGTTTAACTGACACAGGGCAACCACTGGAATATCAAGCTCCTTAGCCAACCATTTCAACTGTCTCGATACGTAAGAAACCTTCGTTTTTTCTTCAGCATTTTCACGCCCCAGCACTTCAATATTTTGAAGGTAATCAATCACAATACATTTGAGTGGAGGTAATTCTCGGCTTTCAAGACCATCCTTCACCTTGTGAGCTATGGCTACTAACTCCTGAATCGACATTGAGACTGGGTCAACCAGTAGATTTAATTGCTTGAACTCGACAGTTGCAGCAACTAAGTCATCTACGTCTTTCTCGGTTACTTCCCATTTTTTAATTTTAGGAATTTCAACACCTGAACGTCGAGAAACTGAACGCTCAGTAACTTGAACACCATTCATTTCAAGAGAAAAGAAAAGAGTTGTTGAATCTTCTGAGCAGGTGTTTTCAGCTATTTGTTGACCAAAGGCGGTTTTACCCATTGCGGGTCTTCCGCCAATAATTACCAGTGTTCCATTTTCCAACCAGGGCTCGTCGTCTAAACTTTCGAACCCACTTGGAATGTGGCGCATAATGCCCTGGCTTCTTTCTTCCAAGATTCGCATGTAATCATCAACGAGAACACGCGTGTCTTTGACTGGCTTCTCCCTTGCCCTGCTGGCCAACTCAATGTCATCTTTTGTTGGCTCGTATCTGATATTAATCAGCCCTTCTACATGCTCATCCAGTGCTTCTTCAGAGAGCTGCACAGACTCGATACTGATTTGCTCTTTTGTATTTAAATCTGACGCTGTAGTAGAATCTTGATCGTGACTCATAAATAGCTACCCCTTTCACACGTAGTCCTTACTGAGTTGCCGTCCTGGGGAAGCCGCAACCTTCCCTAGGACACCTTTAGCTAACTTGCCTTCAATGTTTGCTTTTTAAGTTGCACAATAACTGGCTCCTAAAAACCGAACACTTCATCAACGCAATCTTGATCAAGGTCTGTGAGTAAGACCAAATCATCAATATGTTTTGCATCCTCAACAGAGTTAAAAGAGCCATCTCCCCATTTGATAATTACAGGCGCAATTCCTGGGTAATATTCCAATATGCAATAAGTTGGATCATTAAGGTCAAGCTGCTTAGCTAGACTGCTGTTCGGTTTTATCAAAGCGATGCAGTTGATTTCATGGCCATACTTCTTTTCAAGTATTTCTGTTGGTGTCATGTCTCTTCTCCTGTAAAAGTGTTTAACCCAAAATCAGATAAGGTGAGGCACCAGAGCCCTTAATAAGCATGCACCCACCTCTAGAATTGCGAGGGTTAAAGTAAAGGACATTGCCAATCTCTGACTTATTATTTACCTCATAGACAGAGGTGTCTTTGTTGAACTCTTGCTGGATTTCCTTGCATGCAGATTCAGTAACACTGCCCTCTGACCCCAAAAGGATCACCTTTCCATTAGTTACATACTTTAGGTCTTTCGATGCCGGCAACATATTCCATGGTGTGCCGCCTGGTTGAAGCAGATCTCCTCCATGAGCTGACATCAACTTTTCAAGTGTGAGATCACCCATAAACCGCGTATTAACGTATGAGTTGAACAGTTGAGATTGCTCGACGTAAGCCTGCGGCAGAGCTGAGTCATATAGGTCTTTCGCAGCAATAACCGTCATAGTGCAAACAAACCCTAGGAAACTAACTAGAGAGGCCAGCATTAATGTTGGTAAAATTTTCATATAAATCACTCCTACCCCGCACTGTTTCAATGAATGTGCTATTATAATAGCACATTTGGCCATAGAACGTTAAGCGGGGAAGGTTTTTTATTTAAAAACTGTCCAAAACAGAGAAGCTAAATGTCTAAAGAGAGTAAAAAAAATGAAAATGAGAGCGTAGGGATTACTGTTCGTCACGATGCAGAAGCCATGAAACCATTGCGCCATTATATGATTGATATAGGCATGAGCCTTTTAGAAGCTCATAGAAGAGCTATAAAACGCATTATTGAGAAGGATGGAGAACAAAGTAAGGATGGCTAGATACCAATCGCACACATATCATGAGAATATCTAGCCACCCATTACCATCAGCTCTAGTTCAGGGCATTAGAGTTAATAGTGTCCGAGCTTCTAATGGTCTGAGGCGCAAGCACAGATGGTGCTTGCTCGGTCGAAGTTAGAGCCTCAGGTTCTTTTAGTTTGAGTTTATAGTTGGGATCTGACTCAACTCTGCTTTTTCTCTGCTCTTTGACTTCATCAATACCCTCATTTATTAGCGCTGTAGCGGCTGGACTAAGTCTTGTTTTCAGCGAATGTTCTGGGACATCTTGATCTTCTCTAAAACCTATCATTACAGCATCTAGCGCCGCTGTATCAATCTTTTCCTGATTACTCATAGAGATTGGAAGAGCGCTGGCCAACACGTATGTAAATGCTGCGACAGCACCAAATATCAGAGCAGAGAGAAGAGATCCGTTTCCGGCAACATAATATTCCGCTTTTGCAATCAGCACACTTTTAGTAATCATTCACTCTTACCCCATTTTGGTGCGAAACGCATATTAGGCTGGGCCTCTGATTTGAGCTCACGAAGACGCTGTGACGGGTTGGGCGCTTCTTCAATTACCTCTGCTGCTTTCTTAACCCCCTCCGACTCTGTGTGTCGTTCAACTTTTTCACCACTTGCGTTATCGCCGCTTTTACCTTGTGACGCTTTTTTTTCTCTCTTTTTTGCCTGTATACGCTCTAGGGTTATAGATGTGTCTTTAACCCCCATAAGTGTCAAAAGAGTGGATGGAAGCAGCCGTGCCTCAGCCAAAATCTTCAGAGCAGTGTAACCAAGTAATGCTATTGCCATAAGACCAACTGCCTCAGGTCCAGACACTTGTAGAATCAGATAGCATATGGATGCCGCAAGTATTGCTATAACATGTTTCATAAGGATTAGCCTTTTAATGTGAGGTGGCAGCAACAGACATACCTTTCGATATGACTGGAGTTATCACAACCTTCTGCAGTGAAGGATTTTTTTGATGCTGCACCACAATTGCAACAGCCACATCATCTGTCAGAGCCTTTATATAAAACTCACCAGTTCTAATAGTTACTGTTTGAGGCTCTCTTGATAGGGTGACCTTGGTCTCAACTCCTTTGGAGCGAATCATGACTTGGTCACCATCGATAGCGAAAGGATCAAATATGGTTAGCTTTCTGAAGCCATTCATTCTTCGCTCAGCTCCGGTCACACCAACCTCCAATCCAGTCTCGTCCTGGATTTTACCTCTCAGGTCACCAATCTTTTCACTCAGGCTTTTGTTGAGGGTGGCCTTGTAATCCCTATCGACCCCCAACATAGGGTTGCTTCCCAATGGTAGAAGTAATGGTAAGGCATCATAAAAATTTGTTGCCATTCTTGCATTCTCTGCTCTTGTTACTCTGTCCTCTACACTCGGGGCGTAGTAGACCAGCAAGACCAGTGAAACTATCGAAGTAAATGTAAGTATCACTTTACTAACCACGTCCCCCTCCCTTGAAAACATCATTCCAAAGCATTCTGAGAACTGATAGTGCAAAAACTATTAGGAGTGTGGGGTACCATAAACCATCATATGCATCATTTACTGAGGCTAGATACATTCCCCCGAAAATCAGCACACAAAGAATGACCCCTTTTAGAAGTAGTGAAATCATCATTACAATGCCCACCTAATTTTATTGAATGACTTATATTCCGCCTGCGCATCAAACTTATCCTTACCTACAAGGGAATGCCATTCGTAAAGCTCCTTCCAAGGGATTTCCCTTGGGCTGTCATAAATATCTTCAAAGAAGTCCGGCATAAAGTGTGTTTTAAGAAAGACTTTTCTTGGTGGGCGCAGCTCACTACCATCGAAGACAGAAATGATAGCCTCACCCATTCTTAGTGCCCTTATCTGCTCAGGGTAAACTTGGACATCTCTTTCAGTGCTGTAGCTGGCACTCTTGCCCATACCACTACTCCCGCCCTCAACCTTGCTTGTTAAAGGGTTAAACCCGCCATCGAAATTTTCATTAACAGACTCACTTTTTTTCTTCACTTCATGTTTACCCAGCCCTCGACTTATGTCTTCAGCATCATCTTCAGCTGAGATAGATAAGACGACCCTAGTCCTGATGTTGTTCATAATGTTCACCGCCGCTTTCTCGCCAACCGAGTTGATTAAAGAAGAGGGCTGCTGAGTTGCGAGCAAGGGAAAGCATTTTGATTGTCGGGATTGAGCGAAGAACTCATCATCGCCTTCAGGACACCTCTTCCCAGCAGCAGATGCAAACCGCTGATACTCGTCACAAACAAGCATTAAAACTCTATCTGTGTTGACAGATGGATCTCTTTTGGCTCGCTCAACCCTTGCAAGTGCAGCTTTCTCAAAGGCAAGCTTCAGCGCAATTCCAAGCACGCCCGCAATTGGACCATTAGTGGAACCAAGGTCTAAAGCAACAATGTCACCATCTTCGATTACGGCATCAAAACCTTTGAATGTTATATCTTCTTCTGCCGGAGAGTATGTGTCCTGCATTACCGGACTCATGAATTGCTGTGTAATCTTAGTGAGTGCGGACTTAGCAATATCTCTCTCTCGTTCAGACTTGCCTAAATACTCATCAGCGAAATAATCATAGTAACCATCAAATTCTCTTTGACTCATATCATCAATCCAGGCCTTGGTTTTTGCTGCAGGCGTTACCCCCTCTCCAAGTTCAGATCGAAGTTCTTCACTCTTACAGTGTTTTCGATATTTATGTCGAATCATATCCAGTCGAGCCCTAGGGTCTTGAGGCAACCCATCCCTGATATCTCGCTCATCCTCCTCTGCTGCTGGCCTGCTGATTTTTAATATAAATTCATGAACAGCCTTGATGGTTACATAACCCTCCGAGACGCGGATAATGCCAATGGCACACTCCAGAAGTTTTAGCATTTCATCGGTAACCCAAGCATTGGCGCCCTCGTCAAAAGAATTCATATTCTCGTAAATACCTTGAAGCCTATATGTAAGAACCTTTACATCCATATTTGGCTCATGAACTGGGTTCCACTTAACACCATTTCCAGGGCGTATTTTTAGAAGACTGGCTTCACGACCATGTTTAATCGCCTGCTCTTCGACATAAGCAACGAAATCTCCTTTAACATCCAGCACCAGGCCGCCTACCCGCTTTTCAATATCACTACTTTTGTACTCAAACATTTGTTCAATACAGGGGTACATGAAGGTAGCAGTCTTACCCGCACCAACGCCCCCATAAGCGATTATGCCCGTATATAAACCACGCTCATTGATTGTGTACCACGCAGGATTGTCAGAAAAAGTTGTATCCGAGGGATCTTCGGAGTGAGTCTCGCCAATAACCAGTCGAACGCCATTCCCAGAATGACCCGGCCACTCTGGGAGCGTATAAGTAAAGAACTCACTTGATGATAAATATTGTCGTAGCGCTAGATAACTGGCCTTATGAGAATTAAAAATATTCCCCGTAGACCTCGCAAGGCAATACGTTAGAACCCCGCCGGCGATAGGATTTAAAGCACTGATAACATCAGTTGCTGTAGGTATTCCTGAAATTACACCTGCATAATGTTCTGAACGCATAAGCTGATAGAGTTGGTCGCTGCCTACAGCATGACCAATAACAGCTCCGGCAGAGGCTGCAGCAAACGGTAGCGTGTTGAGCTTTTCATACAAAATATTCCAAAACATTACTCCCACTCCCTTGATTCATTAGCGACACGCTGTCCCGCTCTACCATTTAAAGTCGTTCTCAGTACGATAAAAGCCAAATAGACAGCAAGCACTACAGAGATAAATAAAAACATCGTGTACAAAAATGAAAATCTCAGGAGCGCCAAAATAGACACCATTTCAAGCTCAAACTGAACACATAAAAAAGCTAAAACAACCTGAGTGATGATGATCTGTGATAGAAGATCGCTAACAAACCGCATACATCACTCCTTAAACCTGAAGTCAGCACCAAGCTTTTTTAGTGACTCATTCACATGTTTAGCTAGGTATTCGTTTGCACGACTAAATCGATCGTTGTCACGCTCATGACGGCAGGAAAAGATGTGCCTATGCTCACGGATTTTTACAACACCATTTACTTCAGGAAAGTTGTTGGTGCTCATTAAAAGCCCACCGTCTCTCCTTGCGATGTTTCGCCGGGAAAAATGAGCCTCGCGCTCACGTTCAGTGGTGGGAAGCGCCTTTCCATCCAGAGCAAGAAATACGTCAGACCATAAAAGAGAAACGCTTTCAGAAGTTTTCCCGCAGATTAATGGTTCAACACCAAGCGCTTTTGATGCAGCAATATGATCATCGGTATCAACTTTTTTCAAGGCTCTTTGATACACGTATGCCGAGGGAAGGTTATCCAGCGATACGCTTTTCTGAATACGCGCTATTTCGCCTAGGTAGTTCTTGAAAATAAACTCCAGAAGTGGCTCATGCTTGAAAATATCAATGAACACTTTATCTTCAGGAATACCGCTATTCATGGCTTTGACTGAGCAGTCGAAGGGATCGACAACTGCGATTTGTTTGGGTTTGGACAGTATGCTGTGCGGTGTCCTCAGCATAGTCTCAACAGAGATAATCAGGTCACTTGTCTCATCTGCACCATTATTAATGGCTTCATAGATGGCATGAACACCTGATACTTGAACATTGGCACATTCCTTTTCAAAGGCTTTTGTGGGAACAATCTCTTGTTCTTCAATAACAGAGAGGTCAATGCCGCCCGCTGCAAGCGCCTGCTGCGACATCAATAAAGCTGTAATCACTGAATTAAAAATCAATTTTATCGACTTCATGCTAACTCCTTTCACTATATTTGCTATTATAATAGCACCTAGGTAGCATTAAAGCCAACTCTTTGAGTTTTACCCAGAAAAACTATCCAAAATTGTGGAAGGAGAAGTATTCAGATGAAAAAAGACGAGTCAGGGAAAGGCGTTTCATTTCGGTTTAAGGGGCCTCAGCATGAGGTCATGCACGCTTATTCTGAAGAGCTGGGCATCAGCCATTCAGAGGCCATCAGGCGAGCAGTAAAGAGCGTCATACGAAGAGACAGCAAAGTCGACAGGGCAATTAAGAAGGTCTTCGAGAAGGATAAAAACAATGAGCAATGAACTAAATCCTCGGATCATGAAATACACGCTCACTGTTATAGCTGTTGCCTACCTTATTGTTGAGCTCGGATTTAACGCTGCAATCATTAGTGCTGTATCAAACCCTGACCAGGCTAAAAACCTTGAGGGCATGGGGCGGACTATCTCAGCATTTGGTGCTGCACTAATTACATTCAGATTCCTTGTTGGTTCAAGGCTGAATATGAAACCTATACAGGCTTTTGGAGCTGCGGTAATCGCCGGCTTTATCATTTTTAATGCCCAAAAAATGATTATTAACCACATCATCACCGCTGCTACACCGACTGATGTCAAAGCGGCTCAGCATCTCACGCTCTTGCAAAGCTCTCAACTGAGTGGGGTTGCCACATTATCAGGAGCCTCGGATTTCATCACTCGAAATGAGGTTGCGAATAAATCATTTGTATCACTGATGACATTCACATCATGGCATACCCCATCTCATCTCAAAGTGGTTCGAGATGCTGCTCCTGAGATTGTTGAATATGAGGTCAGGGCTCGTATGGGCGAGAGAATTGAAGAGGCCTATAGATCATACAAGCATTACGTAGAGGAAACGCTTCCTGATACCTATGAAGAGTTTGCCAGTAACCTTAATGAGAACGAAGAGGAGATCTCGACAGCAATAAAAGCAAACTATACCCGGTTTATGTCCTGGTGGAACAAAGCCTCTCAGTGTTCAACAAACACCAGGGGAAAGGAGGGTATGACTTGCTTTCAAAACTTAATGCATGAAGCCAACCTTCAACTAACCAGCGTGTTTGGTCGCCAAATGCAATGGCAGGAGATTTGCCGCCCTACAACAGAAACCAAAGCCGTCAGACTTAATGGCCGCGTGACCTATAAAACTATTAAAACGCATACATGTGAAAACATGAAGCCAGGCGACTTTGACAAAAGACTTCGCGAAGTGCTCGGTCTGCCTGAAAAGAAAGGAGAGCCGATCACCTGGGAGAGTTTTATTGGGAGTGACATGGTTCGTATCGCTTTCAATGAACAGTTGGGAATAGATGTGGATAACAAGGTTGAGCTCGATATGACCTTCAACCGCTTCGTAACCCATGTTGGTGAAAAACTCATTGAATCTGAATTTCAAAGGCAGATGACTATGTTTCATACACCAGCAGAAAATCTTGATAATCAGGGCAAGCATTTCGTCGAATCAATCCTGATTTTACCAGTGGCTCTCACCTTCTCTCTTGTATTTAGTATTGCCAATGCAGTCGCGCTTCTGGCTTCAATACCAGCAGGAGGTTTGAGCAGAAAACTTATTGTATCGACATCAATAATTGGGCTTATTGTTGTCTGCATAACAGCTCCAAATAATGGAGTCATTGATGGGGTGTCCGGATGGCTTCTGGACGGCGTGGTTCAGCTTGAGCAAATGGTTTACCCATTGGGCTCTCACTTTAGTTTTATTTTTAAATAAGAGGTTTTACGAATGAAAAATTTAACCAATCTCGCTGCTGCACTAACCTTCTCTTTCAGTTTTGGCGCCATCGCCGCACCGGCATGTTACAACGATGCCGAGATTAAATCCGGAGAGTGGCTTTCTTCAAAAGCTGAAGGTGTGGTTACGATGGTGGTCGAGGGTAATGAGTGTCGAAACTTTATCTCGGATGAGCATGGCTCTCCACAGTATCTCGGCAAAATTAGCATCCCTTATGGCGATCTTTACAACGAGTACGTGTCAGCGATTAACAACTCCAACGCTGAGAAGCTTAAGTGGCTTTACACGCACACGAAGGCCTCCCCTAAATCCGTAAATGAGTGGGCTCAAATGATTAACATGACACCGCCTCTAGGTTGGGATGCTAGCGACAAATTAGAGTCCCTAATGAAAGCACAAGAGTGGTCTGATGAGAATACACCTGAGTATGCTGGGACAATCAGGATGAGCAAGTTTCATAAAGACCCGAAGTTTGTCCTTGTAAGAACGTTTGGAGCGATGGGTGGGACGGTTTATGACGCATGTAATGAGCCTTATACATACGATGGCCCTGAGAAGGATATTCAATCAGCAATGCTCTTGCTAACTGGTGGGACTGATTTTGGAAGTCTGACAATTAAAAAGGTCAATCCTAGTACAGGTCTTATTGGCTACATGCCAGGTGGTTGTGAGCTCTGATTCTTATCTCATCGGTTGAGTTGCATTGGGACAATGCGTAAAAAAGGGAGGCCTTGCCCTAGGCGTTAAACTAAAGTGTTGCTATCAACCTTTAACGCATAGTTACAAAGGGCCCTAAAACAGAAAAGGCATCTTCAATTATTTGAAGATGCCTTTTTAGTATCCAGATATTCCAACCATAGTGGCTAGATTAAAGCTATTATCTTCTGTGAAAATTGCTCCCACCCCAGGCCAATAGTCACAAGTGCACTCAAAAAACTTATCAGGGCTACAACACCTGATAATACACTAAACAAACTGCTAGACAACATATTAGAAGCCAGTGGCTTACTCAGTATGCCAAGTGCACTTAACAGGTATACAGGTATCGAAACCACTTCCTTGACACCCTCGCGAAACCATTTAAGTGGATTCATGATCTCATCCACTAGATAATTAATCCTATCTTCTGTTTCACCAATATGCCTGATTAAGACTTCTCGCAACGCGTGTGCGTACTGGCTTGCCACATCGCCGCTTAACACTTGGTCATTTAGTGCATTACGGAGGTCGGGGAGCATATTTAGGATGATTGGGTAATTGCTGTATACAACATTTTGATATGGTGGCCTGTAACTTCCGTATATTCCTGCATGGCCAAGGTTGTATTGCATCTTGTTTGATCTATGGAGCATCCAGTCATAATCCTCCATGTTGGAGCCATGACTATTAACATATCTCATGAGCTTGCTAAGGAATTCATCCGTAAAATTCCTATTGTCCTTGCTCGATTTTAGGTTAAGCCAAATTTGATATAGCCCGTATAAACATAGAGCTATAAGCGCTGCGCCTACGGTAAGTCTGTCCATGTCATTTTTTACTTCTCTTAATATAATCCCTTACGAAATCAACTAGCACATCGGTCATCTGGGATTCATTACGCATACAGGCGCGCTTGAAAGAATCGCGCTCATCCTTGGTAATAAGAAAGTTTATTCTGACCTTCTCTTCATCTGCTTTTTTGACTTTTTCAGTCATTACCTTTTGCCATTAAGTCCTGAAGTTTGCTTTGTGTATTTGATACATCTCTCAAAGCAATTATCTTATCAGGCTCAGACATGCACCACGCAAAAGATTGCCATGCCAGTACAGAGAACGTTTTCTTGAACGCGTTATTCTCTCTGTCTTTATAAGCCGTGACGAAAGCCACGTCTTCAGTCGGCAGTTTCGCGTCTTCGATAATCTTTAGCAGGGCCTTTTTTCTGGATTCATTGATCGGCCCATCTGAAGCCACTACTTCAACAAAAACAATTAACGTTTTATGCCCCTCAAGATCAGCTAAAATCATATCTGGCAAATGCTTATCCGCCTCGATGTTAATGCCAATCATGTCTGCCAAGGCTTTGTCTCTAACATCTTCCTTGTTGGCACCTTCACTAATCCAAATAACCACAGGGTGAGATAGAAACCTTGGGGCAAAATCCTCACACACTGCTTTTGCTATTTCCGAACTGGGCCCAAAAGTTAGTTTCCTGGTATCACCATTAGGCAGTTGAACAGTGATAAGGGAATGCCCTTTTGTACTGGCCGTTTGTTTTAAAATTTGCTGCCTCACAATGGCCGCTTTAGATAGGTGCTTTTCTGACCATTCAGTAATTGCTTTCTCCAGGTCTTTTCCCTTCAAATCGGGATTAAGCAATTCCACAAATTCTGATTCTAAAGCATACCTGCCAGCACTAGAGCTCGTTGGAACGTTATCCTTCACCACTACAGTGCCAGAGACAATCAATGCATTCTTAATGCAATCATCCCTTACTTGTTCTCGACTGTTTATGTCGTACCACCGGCCAATAATTGGCTTGTCCTTTGGTATCTGTTTTGTTGAAAATTTAATCCAATCCAGCCTGTCCGAATCAGAAAGAAGCTGAGATTGCTTATCCGTCATTCTTGTAACTTGATCAGGTCGAAGCCAGTAATTGTTTCCCTCAACGGCACCGACATACATCATCACAAATATTGTTTTTGCAGCTGTATTATTCGTGTGCCAGGCTCTGTTCTGAGTACCTTCAGGGAAAATCTCTGGCAGGCGATTTTCAATAAACTCCAGACTAGGCAGCTTTGGTAATTTTTGGGTCATAGGATTCCCTGATGATTTTTTCTATGGTTTCTTCACTGAAGCCACTTTTTACAGCTTCTACAATATTTTTTATTCTTGATACAGGGGGAAGCAGAAGGGCTTCCAATTCGTATGCTGAGACAGCCACTGACCCATTCATAACACGAAACAATAGGTCTGCTGTTCTACTTTTCAAGATTCTTTTTAACACTTCCAGATCGACCAACTGCTCTCGGCCTTCAATGGGTTTAATCATATTGAGGTGATTTTCGATAACAACACCTCCATGCTGATTAATAAAGTCTTCCGGGATAACTGCGCAAATAAGGCGCGATTGCTGCTCTTTTGCCGTTGTCCGTTGTAGAGCAAGGCAGGGCTGGCTTACGACTAACCAGTTATCTTTTTCCTCCTTGATGGTAATCCAAGGAACATGGTTTTTCTTTTCGGCCTTATGTTTAAAACTACCATCATTCAGGACACTTTCAGACCAGATCAGCGGCAGGGTATGTTTAGTTTTCTTTGAAGAAAGTAGCTCTTTGTGTCGATTCCAGACCAATGGACCAGTAGACACCTTATAGCCATAGTCGTCCAGTTTAGAGTGTGACGCCTGCGCCTTAGCTAATACATTTTCATGCTCACGATTTCTGGGGATGAACCATGGCTCAGAGCTTTTAGAGGGAATACTAAACAGACCATTTACCTCAACATCATATTCATTGCCAGGGCGAACATGAACGGTTGAGGATACTGACTTATTATCGTGTGTCGGATCCTTAGTAAATACGGCAAGCAAAGTTTCTTGAAGAACGCTATCAAAAACGCCTTTTCTTGCTTCAACAAAATCAATAGAAAGGATATTCCCCTCTGATGAAATCAGGTTGCGTAAATTTTTGAAGTATTGGCCAGACAAAAACGAGGTTGGAGTAACAAAGGCCAAGATGCCGCTTTCTGACAGCATTGAGAAGGCTTTATCTGTAAATAAGCCATAGAGGTTTGCATGACCGTATAAAGAGCGTTCATAACGTACTCTCATTTCCTTATCTAATTTGATTTTTGAATAAGGCGGATTACCAACGACTAAATCGTATTTGGTCTCATCTTCAGAACGAAGCGTATCGCAAATTTCAACAATAACAGGAACGGTGCGCCCGGTTGCAGAGATCTCTTCAATCAACGACAACTCAAAGAAGACCTGTGACAACCATCCGGAGAATGGGTCTATTTCCTTTCCTCGAAGCCGCCGAGAGATGCTTTCGATGACTTGATTATCATCCATACCAGCATCATGCATCGAAGTCCTCATGCGAGCCGCGATAGGGCTCAGAAATGCACCACCTCCACATGCTGGATCAATAGCGCTCACATGCAACCAGTCAACGCCATTTTCCTCAAGCGAATCAAGCAGCCGACTTGTTAATGCTGGAGGAGTGAAATAGATCCCATACTGCGCCCGGTAATCTTTTGGAAGTTTTTTTGTATAAAGCTCCCCGATTAAAAAACTGGATTCAATTAATGGCATGCAAGCCATTTTCTCGGCCAATGCTTGAGCATCTAACTTTTCAGCATTATTTAAAGCAGGAAGCGCCTCAACTTGAGGAAAAAGTTCACGGATGCCATGCGGATATTTTTCTGGGGTTATAGATGAATAAACAGCCCAAATTGAGCTCATAATTTCATGAATGAAAGCCCTGGCATGATTAATTGAGGCTGCTGTTTCCGTGTCCGTCATACTGACACCCCGGGACGACTGCCGGATTTGTCATTAGTAATGACCCAGCCTTTATCTTTGGCGTATTTTTCCGCCTTACTGAATTCATCAAACATCATATCGACCTGGTAACTGCGGTATACATCATGAACAGTAATAACGAAGTATGAGATCCTCTCTGATCCAGCTAATTCGATTTCACATTCTGTTGCCATGATGATGCTCCATTTTTATACATATTATACATACCGTATGTATAAAGTCAAGTTATTCAGATCACATTTAATTTGTCAGTTAAGCAAAATATCTCTCAATCTAACAGGGCCTTTTGCCAGTCCAAGTTTTTCAGCCGGCGTTTTTTCCCTTCAGGCGAGACGTAGTTAAGATACGTCATTAACACCATGGATACTTTTTTCACCAAATCAGGCCTGTAAAAACACTTACCGTACCAAATTCGTCGCTCGCTGGATGCTGTAGGAATCCCTCGCTCCAGCTGACTTACACGGCGCCGCACGCGCATGAAATAATTATCAACCGGGTGGAGCGTTGCCTTCTTCAAGTATTTGGCTCTGTACCTCAATGGTTTGTTGCCGAAATCAGTCATGTGAGAATAGGATTTGTAGACTTCTGTTGGTGTTTCCAGTGGATGATCTCCCCAACTGTCATTCCAGTGACCCACAGGCTCTAACTGTCCCTGGAGGGCTAATTCACACAAAATAAACTTAGCTTGCTCACGACTACAGCCTTGCCCCTTCATGACGGCGTTGATGCGTTTTTCTGCCCTCGCTGATGCCGCTTCCCGCTCTTCTCTTGTCGCGCCTTTCAGAAAGCGAATGTAGTACAACTCGGCCTGATGTTTTTTAACCTTTTCACCAAAGGCAGACATGAAGGCAGCCCTGAGACCTGATTCCTGGTCGGAGTAATTCACTACCGTGATGTCATTGTTTATTCCGAACTGTTCAGCGAGCAGGTGATAGTGAGCATAGAGCTGATAATCTTCGCGGATCAGGAGACTATTTTTTGGCAGACCAGTGCCTTCTGTCAGGTGGAAAGAAGGCAATTCAACATCATGCCTTAATTGAGATTCAATGTACTTAAGCTGGACATCTGATAGATCCGGTTCTTCTCTTCTGGCTTTTATAAGCTCTTGCTCAACAAAGGCATTTAAACGCCGCTCATGGGACATATCTGAGGGCAGGAATAAATGTGGGTATTTCCGGAAGATATAGGCCTTGTCGATGTCCTCGGCATCAATGCTTTCCTGGTGGATCTGCTGAGCATCATTATGGTCATCTATGCCAACGTCGTAACGATAAGCAAATCCCGTATCTACATCGACACTGCAAACGGCTTTTACGACAACAGCATTGCGCTTATGGCGATCTGTCCAGTTAACCAGGAGATCTTGCCTGTCCGTGGAGAAATAAACAGAGCCACGTTTTTCGAGCACGGAGGGAAGCCTTTCCATTCTGGCGCTGTGGAATCGCACACAAGCCTCATAGGCCTTTTCCAGGTGATGGTAGATACTTGCCGCGTTAATGCCATAGAGCTCTTGCATACGCCGAATGGCAAGGCCATTTACAAAGCCCATTACGACATCTTCCCGGCGATAAGGTTTTTCGCCGGTACGTGGCGCCCTGACGGCTGCTTTCTCAACAAATGATTTGCCACAGGCCTTACATAACCACCGGATAGTACCTGACTTGGTGGTGCCGTTCTTTTTGTATGGGCCAGGTTGGATCGGTATCCCATGGTTTAGACATGACGTGCTGGGGCATGATTGATTATCTGGATGGTATTTCCAGATCTTCATGACTGAATGGATTGCTTTATTGTTTTTTAGAGGAAGTGTTCCGCTACACAATCGGCATTGTATAAACAGAGTGGCATTTGGTCTGCCGAGTGCGGGATGAGCTGTTTTTGATGCGGGCTCTCTAAATAGTGGAGGTGTTACTTGCGTTGAGCCGCTTCTGATGTACCTGGTATCGGCTGGATCATCTTCATAACTTATACCGAAATTGGCACACGCCGGATTTTTACAATGATTAGCTTGAATACCCAGATATGGGGCAATCTCGACTGATTTCCTTGTGCGGCCACGCCTCTTCCCTGACATAAAAAATCCCCGCTACCAAATGGTAACGGGGATGTTATCAGCTTTTCAGGCTAGACACACTTTAGTTTAACGCCTAGGGCCTTGCCTCCCTTTTTATTTGGCTGTGGTATGGCAATAGTTAGGGCATATTTACACTGTACTGCCCGTCAGTATTGTTTACAGATTCATCATTATGCACTGGCTGTTCAGCAGGCTCTTTGAGGTCTTTCTTTGATGATGCCCTGTGCTTTTTCCCACCCTGCATAGCAGACTTGATTGTGGATTCACTGAGCTCTATTCCAGCTTGACTGAAGGCATTCTTCACATCCGAATAACTGAAGCCTTTGCTGATCAGTTTCTTGATTTTGGGCTTATATTTTTTCACCACATCTGAGCCTGTCATCTTCTTTTTCGGAGGCTCTTTTTCTTGCATCTGATCAAGTATATTGCTCAGTTCTTCCACCTTCTCGTTAGTCACTTCTAATCGCTTGTTGGTCATAGGTTACACCCCTTTCACGTTAATAAATAAGTCGCCGCAACTGCGACCTAAAACCATGATTACAAAATGAGGATCTCCGATCAATTTTTAATCAAGAAAAAACAGAAAACTGTCCAAAAGCCCTCTAGATTGCAGAAAATTTTGCACCCCGATCCACCCAAAATTAAGATGGAATTAAAGGGACAAGATGCCAAACCGAATACAAATTAAAAATTTGCTCGGTTCGGATACTTGCAAGGGGTTTCCCCTTGACCCCAATAATCACAGATTATTTTTATAAAGGAAGGCCATTCCATGGAAGTCGATAAGAACGATTACGATAACGATGATTTAACGCTCGAAATAATAGCTGACCAGATCAACAGGCTTCGTGAAAAACAGTATTTGCTTAAAGAAAAGAAAGATGCAAAGAAGCCAAAAGCTACCAACACTGGCAATAGAACAAAGGTCATTACTGTTCGTGTTAGCGAGCAAGAGTACGCCGAAATTACTGAAGACTCTGAAATGAGTGGACTGACGATCAGTAATTACACCAGGAAGAGAGTAATCGGTTATCCGGTTCACAGTCAGATGGACATGAAAACCATCAAGACATTGAGAGACTTGATCGCCAAGACCAACAGGATGACCGGAATGATTAAGCATGTCTTTCTTGAGTCACAAGAGGGCAAAGACAACTCAGATAAAACAGCTTCCATTTTGCTTGAGACATCAACGCTTGTTGGAAGAGCAACTGACGCCGTTGCACGCATTGCGAGGGCAGAAAAATGATTGGGAAAATACCAACTCAACGTCGCGATGGTCGTTCAAGTTTTAAGGATATTATCGCCTACACAACTGACCATGAAAAAACCAAAGGCCACGTATGGGCAAATAATGTTCTTAGTATTGAAACAGCGCACGCCGAGATGAAAGCTGAGGCCACTCAAAACCCTAATGTTAAAGACCCTATTCATCACTTCGTATTGTCTTGGCCAGCACACGAAAAACCTAATGATGAACAGCTAAAAGAGGCGGTGGACATATATCTTCAAAAGATTGGGGCAGATCGCTCTGAAAACGGACATCAGATTGTATGCTCAGTCCACTATGATTCAGACTCCATTCACATACACGGCGTTCTAAACCGAGTTCACCCGGAGACTGGGCGATCGCTTCATATTGAGTGGTCATTCACCACAATTCACGAAGCAGTAAAACAGATTGAGTACAAACAAGGCTGGGATATAACTTACACACACTTAGCCGACTATGTCCGAGACGACAATGGAAGAGTGGTGGTAGGTGAGGATGGGCTTGCCAAAACGAAATACCTGAAAAAATTCGAGCGACCTCATGAGCGTGGCATTATTAGTCAGAGTGTAAGAGATTTTGAGCTCAGGTCTGGAATGGTCAGCTACTCCAGATATGCACAAACTGTCATCGCTGAAGACATCAAACTCTATCTGAAGCAGGACTCTCCTGACTGGAACGGGTTAGCCAGCCTGCTTGATGATAAACATGACAGCCATCTAGAGAAATATGGCTCTGGCTATGTTATTGCGTCAAATAGTGGTCATCAAGCAGAGAGAGCAAAATCATCAGTCTTAGGTGATTGGGCAGGCATCAAAACACTCGACAAGGAATTATCCAGAAATGGACCGGCTTTCAATAAATTTATTGAGACTGCCGACCACCGCCACGTTGATAAAGAGCGTTTTTCACACAACGGCCGTGGGTTCAAGTTGTTTGCGCAAGAGGTCATATCTCTGGAGATGCAGCAATACATATCTTCATCCGATTACGAAGCTTCCTGGGCGGGTCTTAATGACATGCTCAACAACAAGTTTAATTCGCACATTGCGAGACAAGGCAACGGCTACGTCATTAAACATAACGCCAACCCTCAAGATAGGATTAGCGCAAGAGAACTTGGAAGCTGGGCACGCGTAAAAAACCTTGATGAAACGCTATCAACTAATGGGTCATGGGCGGAGGTAAGTCGGGCACTTGATCCTAATAACCCAGATTTAGAGAACGATAGAAAAGCATTGCCAAAGGTGCGTCCAGGGCTATCAGAAAAACAACTTCAGACCTTCTATGAGTTCGAGTCAAATCAACACAAAAATAGGAGCCAACAAGAGGGTGAGTGGTATCAAGGGATAATAGGGAAGAGGCAGCAGCTCGAAAATGAGTTTATCTCTAATAAAGAGTCCGTATCCCTAAATAAAGAAAAGCTTAACTCTGAGCGAACCACCGAGATTGGAGAAACGCGCAGACAATTCAATAGGGAGCTCAATACGAAGTTAAAAGATTTCTCGCTTTCCGCCAAGAAAGAGGCTGAACTAGAGACTATGTCTGAGGACGATCAGAAGAAGATGAGGGAGAGAATTGCTCAGTCTATAACTGATTACAAACGGCACCTAAAAGGTGTCATGGAAAGCCGGTTTCAGGAAACATTGGACGAAATCAGAAACGAATACAAAGAGAAGTTCGAAGCGGTTCAGTCACTTTTCAAATCTAGAGACTTTCATTCGTTTGTTATTGAAGAATCGAAACAGGGTAACGCCGATGCACGGGATGTTATTACCTTTCAGGCAAGCAGAGATAAATCACCAAAGCTCATACCTAAGAGCGTATCAGTTGACGCACCAGGTGAACCAACTTATGTCAGCAACGAACAAGGGGAACTGATCTTTACTGATAACGGGCGTGAGGTTGATTTAAACAAAACAGATCCGAAGTCATTGTTAAAGGCAATGAACCACATCAAAGAGCACTATGATGCTTATGAAGTGAGCGTGGATGGAAACCCATACATAAAACAGATGTCGAGAGATATTGCCGACGTTGCAGAACTAAATGTAGAAGTTAAAGACGTCATTCAGTACACCGACCGCAGACCTTTAGAAATCAACATGGATAGAGAGATTCAAAGAGAGATTGTATGAATCATTCATAGGGGCATAGGGAAATGCCCCAGGATTTAAAATGTCAGAGCATATGCTTTTCCTTGTACTCTTGCAGCATGGCTTCAAACAATTGGGCCATATTCTTATATGGAGACTTTAAAACCGCCACTTTAAAGTCATCTCTTAGCTCATCAGAGACGCCTCTTATCTGAAGGGTTGTGTAGTTACCACTGGGCGCGGCCTGATCCAGTGGACTTTTCGGCTCACTGGTGACTTCTCTCTTGGGTGGTTGAATTTTTGCCATACGAATATCTCCCTATTTCTCTAGCAATTTACTCGCTATTTGCTTAATGATTCTGTCAGCTTTTGCGTTTAGCTCTTTGTACTTAGTCTCAGTAAGAGATTTACCCATATCCAATGTTTGGCTGTACGCCGTTTTGAGTGGAACCCACCCTCTTGTAACCTTAAATCCCCAATTCTGTATGGATGACCTGGAAAACATTGCCTCGCGCTCACCATTCTCTGTGACCTTGCTGATCACAAATAGAATTTTCTCTTTATCAACCCCTTTTTGAACCAAGCCAACAGCAAGGTCCAAAGCAGGTTTCAAGTCATCAACTGATACCCCAACAGGAATAACAACTAGGCTGGACAAACTGGCAACCTGTAACGCATGCGTGTCTGCAAAAGCCTTTCCATCCACAATCAGAAGGTCATACAACCCATCAAGCTTGGATAAATTATTAACATCTCTGTATAGCGCTACATCCACAGCATTTGAAAGCTCCCCATCAGCTCTTCGTCCTGCCCATTGAAAGCTGGTAGATTGTGCAACATCCATATCTGCAACGTGCACAGACCAATCATTCCTCACAAACTCAACAGCAAGTGTTCTGGCTAGAGCGCTTTTCCCGGTGCCACCTTTTTGGTTTAAAAATGAAACTATCAAAATGTTGCCTCCATATTATGAGCGACTTGTGTATTACATGAAATACATGTAATACACAATATGCAGCCTATGGAAGCTCTTGTTAAATTTTTCTCATAATCTGGACAGAATTCCGGATAAAGCCAAATCGAATGACTCAAATATGAGGAAAAAACCTCTTATTTGACGACTTTTCCCAGTACATTTTTGCACCTGTAATTCAGGGCTGTATCATCAACAAAAGCTTCATGCGGGAAGCTGAGCCTCTATATGGACTTAACAATGCGGAAAGCACCTGCGATTCACTCAGTACCACCAGGGCGTATTGCCCTATCCGAATGGAACATTGTCGTCATCGAAATTGATGGTGAGATTCAGGAAAAGTTTTTAGGCCTAGATGTGAACACCAACGAATTTCGCATCAGTAGTCAGATCAAAGAGTACAACCCTGAAGAAAATACCGGCCTCACCCAATCAGGATCTGTGTATCAATTACTTGATGAGCCTGGCAGCCTGCACCCTAAGGCACAGGAAGTATACGACTACCTATCCAACACTCCCGAAGAACTTAAGCAACGCGTTGAAGTCAGTCTTAAGTTTCCGGTCGAGCCCGATAACGGGCCTGAAGCTACTGATGAGCAGTGAAAAAACATCTCGCAGCACAAATCAAACTCAGAGCCCCAACAATCTGCAGGGGTGAGGATCTGCCCTTTCTGAACTGTGGTGATGGCTGGTATCAACTCATTGCAGACATGATGGACGAGCTGGAGCCAATGGCTCATGAAATGAAGCGGCTATATGGTAAAGAGCCTAAGCTGGCCTGGGTTGAGACACACCATGCCACCATGCAGGTTGTGATGGATGATATCGGCAAAGATATGGACGCGGTTATCGAGCGATACGAAGAAGCATCAGAATCGGTCTGTGAGAATTGTGGCCAGCCAGGGCGGCCCCAGGGGAAGTGGATCGAGATCTTATGTGATGATTGCTTTACTGATTGAAGTCTTTATCTATAAAGGTAGTAAGCAATGACAGATCCTAAAGCTATGCCTGAGCTCAATGATGCACATATTATTGAGGCCGTAGACAGGCTCCCCGTCGCGTGCGTATATGTTGATGAGTTTCTAGGTCAGCACCCCCTCCTAAATAAAGTGCCGGAATTTACTCATGAAATAGATAAAGTCTCAGATGTATTGGGCGCTCTGTATCAGAAGATAGGTAGTTTTGAGACAATAAATGAGTTAACCATCAGCTATAAAATGAATGGTAATGACCGAAACTAATTCTGGGCGTAACTTTTGCGGTGAAAGGCTGCTCGCCAAGGCGGAGGATATCTTCCAGGACAAAGATGAGGCGCTGCGCTGGCTAAAGACGCCCAAAAAAGCATTGAGCGGGAAGGCACCGCTTGAACTAGCTGGCACAGAGGAAGGCGTAAAGCAGGTTATAGACCTGCTAGGCAGAATCGAGCATGGCGTATTCACATGAAAAGATTTTCAATGCCGGCCACGCGGCTGGGCGATGATTACTTTGATCGATTACGGGCTGATCACTTAAAATGACAATCAAGGAACCTCTCACACCAAGCAATTAGAGCTGAAATGTCATGTTCCGAACTAACAAAAAGGCACCGCTATTTAGTGGCGCCTTTTTATTTTAAGGCAAGTGTTCAGCCATTTACATCGTCACTCCCGGTCGCCGGAATTGGCTGACTGCGTTGGTGATTAAAACGCCTTCCAGGTCGAGGGCGAGAGTCAAATTTGTCATGGTAATTCGCTAATGAAAGCCATAGTCATTATCTAAGTGAGTCTTACCCATTCGATCAAAATCACCAGGTACCTTCAGCTGATCGGCCATAAATCCGATCCTTGTCGTTGTTTTAATCGGTGAATCATTTATTGAACTCATTATCGCAACGGGCTTTCCGGCATCCGTAATAACAAATGTTTCTCCTTGCTGAGCCCTGCAAACCAGCTCTATAAATCTCTCTCTAGCGGCTTTAATGCTAAAGGATTTCATTATTGGGTTACTTTTTTCTTCTCTGCTCATAGAGCTCATCAAACAGGTTTTTGTTTCTGGGCATAACAAATAAGGTCAGTAATCGATCTTCAATGCCGAACAGCCTCGCTGCAGAAAAATAGCTTTGCATTGAGACTGAAAGGTCTCCTTTCTCCATTTTTTGCAATGTCGCACGCGAAACCCCAATTCGAAAAGCGAAGGCTTTCTGATCATCCTTTGGGTAACGTCTCTTGCGAAACAAACGGAGTTGATCGCCAATGTCGGGCTGAAGATTTGAGTCCATAACTGTAATTACCAGAATAATAGTATTTTGACTAATTTATAATTCATTTTACTAGAATACTGGTATTAATAGAATGATCGATTAGTCCTTAAGGCTATCCATCACCGCCTGAAATTCACCAGCCTGCTGCTCAAACCCTTCTGTGCGAGCCAGAATGAATTCAATGAGGGAGTCAGCGACTTCCCTGTCAGGACCGGTTAATCCTCCAAGGTTTAATTGACCAGTGAGTTTTTTCACTTTGTCACACATCAAGAGCAGACGACGTTTCAACAGATTTGGATCAATACCGACATTCTCAGCCATCGTAATCAGGTGGTAAGCCGTAATTTGACCTGGATCGAACTCATCACCGATGGCCATGGCCAGGTTGGTATCGAGCTTCGGGTTCTGCCTGGCTTCGAAGCAGACAGACACCAGGTCATAGAATGGCGCCATTTCAAAACCTTTCTGATCAATTCTGAAACTGACGTTTTTGCCATGGGCATCAGCATTGCCAATGATGAGATTGAACAAAATCAGATCCAACAGCTGCTGCCTGGCCTTGGCCGGGATCAAGCTCTGATTGATGGCATCAAACAGCATCGGAATGCTGGCGCCGTCTCGAATGTGTTTTACATCTCTGCCGCCGCCGTGGATCTGCTCGTATTTGTATTCCGGCGGCAAATCCAGCAACTGGCAGCCATCAATGACATGCAGCCGGCGAACCTGACCGGTATCGGTTCCTGCCTCCCGGTCAAACCGTTTCACCAACAGTGACCGGTGGTCACCAAACTGCAGGCACTCAACTTGGGCTACATCGAGACCTACCGCATGGGCAAGGCGCATGCACACAAATTCATTGGCAATCAGGTGCCGGTGTTCAGGTTTGGCAAACTTCAGAATATGGGTACTGGCCAACCGGCCGTCGGCCAGAAAGAACTCACCCTCACTGACAACGATGTTCAGCTTCATTTGCACACCGGCCAGGCTTAACCGGTATTTACCATCCCAGACGAGGATTTCATTTGGATCACCACTATCAAGCTTGGCCGTAATTTCTTCACCGGTGACCGGTCGCAACCGGTCGGAATCAGCCTCAGCAGCGCCATAAGCCATCGCACCGGGCGCATCCAGGCCAATCGCTGACAGGATGCCCATGACGTTGCTTTTGCGAATTTGCATGCTCCGCAGCAGTACGTCCAGCTGGTCACCTTCTGGAAACAAGTTACTCAAAAAATGTTCGATAGAGACCGGCAGGCCGGTGCCATCCAGCGGGATATGCGGTGACAACGCAAAGCCTTTTTCAAGCCAGGCTTTGTCGTACTCGACGAAAAACTGGTTGTCCCGGACGCCAATGGTGCCGACTAACTCTTTATCATTAAAGTAAATGGGAAGCATAGCCATCTTTAAGCTCCCGGCAATTCAATTTTGAGCTTAATGCCAAGGCTTCCCATGACCTTCAGCATGGTATCCAGGCGGGCGCCCGGCTTGGCTTTTTCCAGATCATTCAAGGTTTGCTTGGAAACACCGGCAAGACTCGCTGCATCTTCAATAGTGAGGCCTGCCGAGGTGCGAACAAAACGCACCGTCTCACCGACTAGCACCGGGTCTACAGGCTGATCTGTTTCGGGTTTGTCACTGACAACAATACGCTTTGCCATAGGTATAATCCTCGTTTAGTAGGATTATTATACCTTCTGCTAGAGAATATTGGAATAGTCCTATTTTAATAGGATTTATAATGCCTGACCGTTACTTAAGCAATATAATCCTATAAATATGGGATTATATACTAATTAAGCTTCCGAATCGAGCGTATTGTTTGATATGCTTTACATTAAACATTATCAATGCGAAGCATATTAATCATGTCATCAAAAAACTTACGCGGAAAATCACCGGTCTTATTGCCGGCCAGGGAGCGCATTCTTAAGCAGCTGGGTGAGAACATCTCACTGGCCAGAAAGCGGCGCAAGCTCACCATGGAGATGGTGGCGCAACGGGCAGACACAACACGGCTCACGGTCTCAAATATTGAGAAAGGCAGCCCCAGCGTGGCGATTGGTCATTACATGAATGTTCTGGCCACCCTGAATCAGGAAAATGACTTGCTGAAGGTGGCCGGCGATGATGAGCTGGGGCGCAAGCTCGCTGATATTGAGCTTATGAATAAACGGGTTAGGTGAGTAGTGGGGTATACATTTGCACGGGGTACTCCCTTCTAGCCCGCATTCTTAAGCCATAAATACACAATAAACTAACGATTCAAAGACACGATAAACTAATAATTGTCAGGCTGTTAAACAGTGACAGTGAATTGTCTGTTAAACGGTACCGGTAGCCTTTCCATCGGGTAACCCCGCTGATTGCTGACAAGCCGGCACTTGCCGACCTGGGTATCGATACCTGAATGGGTATGACCAAAGCACCAGACATCGGCTTTTTCGACCAAGTCATCGAGGTTTGAAATGAATGCTGTGCTCAGCTGGTTCAAACCATATTCCGGATGTGCTGATTTCAGGCTGGGCCCATGATGGGTCACCACGACAGTCTTTCCATCAAATGGCGTATCGAGTTTTTCAGTCAGCCAGGCAACGCTTTTCTGGTTCAACGCCAGGGCATGCTCGGGCGTGAATCGCTCATCACCATAGCGAATGAGTCTGTGATCGTTGAGTGAAACACCGGCAATACCCATGTTCGCCGCCTGGCTGAACTCCGTTGTCGCTTTGTAATCAGTCCAGAGCGTCGCGCCCAAGAATCTCACGCCATCGATGACGACTTCATCTTCTTCCAGGAAGTGCACGTTTTCATGCTCGGCCGCCATTGCTCGAAGGTCTGCCTGCAGGCCGAAGTATTCCTTGCGATAATACTCATGGTTACCAGCGACATAAATGAACGGTTTTGAAAGCGCCTTTGCTTTCATGATGGCCCACTCAAGCCCCCTCGTACCAATATTGATGTCACCGGCGAGCACGACTACATCTGCTTCAGTTTGATCGATAGCAATGAATTCCCCCATTTCCATGTGCAGATCTGATTGTAGTAATAATTTCATCCGTGTTGCCTCTCGCTATCTCTTATAACTCCCTCTTGCCAGTTGAACATCATTAAGTCGACAAGTTGGACCAATCTAATTCTGAACGCGGTTGATCTTGCCTTGCTCGAACAATGGCAGCCAGCTCCAGGTCTTCCAGACGTTCCAACATGGCTTCATAGGTCTCCGCTGGAATCGCATAAAACACCGGTTTATTCCGGCTAAGAACCGCGACAGGATCGCACTGCTTAACAACCGCCATGGGATTGCGCTTTAGTTCCGTAATTCCAATCGTTTTGGATGACAGTATTTTGCTTGTCTTTCTCATTGTATCTTTCCAAATCGGCAAAGGTTTAGTAATTGTAAAAACTAAACCTGTACGGTATTATGTACATAACAATATTTTGTACAGGTTAACATTATGGATGCAATTAGTTATACAGCTGCCAGAACTAATTTGGCGAAAACCATGCAGCAAGTTTGCGATGATCATTCACCGGTCATCATTACCAGAAGCAAGTCTGAATCAGTTGTCATGCTATCTCTTGAGGATTATGAAGCGCTGCAAGAAACGGCTTACCTAATGCGTGCTCCAAATAATGCGAAACGTTTACTTGAATCTATCAACGAATTAGAAAAAGGCGGTGGAAAGGAAAAGGCTCTTGTTGAATGAAGCTGATCTTTTCAGAGCATGCTTGGGATGACTATCTTTTTTGGCTGAAAAACGACAAAAAAATAGTAAAAAGGGTGAACACCCTTATCAAAGAAACCAAACGCCATCCGTTTCATGGAATAGGGAAGCCCGAACCACTTAAAAACAGTCTCACTGGTTATTGGTCAAGGCGAATTAATGATGAACATCGCTTTGTTTACAAGGTAACTGATGATGCTTTGCTTATTGCACAGCTTCGGTACCACTACTGATTTCTAGCAGAGAAAGTGTTACTTACATTATCAGTCGAGCTGCATAACTCACGGAGGTCTCCATGGCCTTAAAAACACTGAAGCAAAAAATCAAATACCGCATTTCCCGTAGCAAGGATTCGGTGTTCCTCATTCGTGATTTTGCAGACCTCTCAGATCCAGCTCAAGTTAGCAGAGCGCTTCGTTCGCTTGAAAAGCAGGAAAAAATTCAGCGAATCAGCCGTGGTGTTTATGCCAAGGCAAAAAAATCGCCTCTCACTGGAGACACCATCACGGTTAAGCCAATTTCCTCGCTTGCCAAAGATGCCCTTAAAAAGCTAGGTGTAGAGGTGGTCACCACCACTGGGTTTGATAAGTATAACCAGGGTGAAACGAATCAAATCCCACTTGGACGACAAGTCGCAGTCAAAAATAGCCGGGTATCAAGGAAGTTTGAATACAAAGGACGTAAAGTGACCTATGAGTACCGATGAGCTAAATCGGTTCACTCAACACCCGCGGCCAGCGGTTATGAATATAGGCATTGGCTGCCTCTGGCGGTACCGTCACGACATAAACCCGCTTTTCTGAGCCTGCCTGGGCCAACAAGCCCTGGATGAATTGATCAGCA
Source organism: uncultured Methylophaga sp. (assembly GCF_947259025.1). GTDB lineage: Bacteria > Pseudomonadota > Gammaproteobacteria > Nitrosococcales > Methylophagaceae > Methylophaga. Next base: position 395,982 of record NZ_CAMYKO010000004.1, on the reverse strand, counting down.
TTCAGATCGTACCAATGGCTTTGCCCCTGGTAGTCCTTTTCCATAAAGCTCAATACCGGGATTTTGACCGGGATCGGATGACAGTGCTCCCACTTGCCGGCTTTGATGGAATCCAGCCGGGCCCAGCCGGTCATGGGTAAATCACCGTCCTGTTTATCCCGTCTGCCCCATTGGACCAGTTCGAGATCGCCATCGGCTGTTAATACCGGCAGTTGGGCTTTGGGGTTGGGGAAGTAAGACCGGTGTACTTCACCGTCTTTTTGGTAATAAACGCCGCCGCACATGAATGTGATTATAACGTGTTCTCAATATTTTCTCACGTCTTTTAAAGTCAGCTAAAGTTATAACAATGTTGAAACATTAAGTGATATCAAATAGAATACTCTCATTAACAAATCACAATTGATTAGGTGGTTTTATGGAATCAAGCATTAGAAAAATCGGCAACTCTGAAGGCGCAATTATCCCGGCGTCCTTGCTTCAGAAATTACATCTGATGGCCGGTGACAAAGTGAGCATTGAAGAGATTAATGGCAAGATTGTCATCAGCTCAACGAAGCCAAAATATCGCCTTGAGGACTTAGTGGCGAAATGCGATGAGTCTGCACCTATGTCGCAAGAACTCAAGGAATGGGATCGCTCTGAACCTGTCGGGAATGAAGTGTGGTAAGAAGAGCGAGTTTCAACAAGGGAGACATTGTCAGGGTTTCTCTTAACCCAACAGTTGGCCGGGAAACACAAGGTGATTTCAGACCATGCTTGGTGTTATCTCCTGCGCTATTCAACAAGCTTGGTATGGTTTTAGTGGCGCCTATCACTCAAGGTGGTAATCATGCCCGATATAAAGGGTTTACTGTGCCGCTAATGGGTAGCGGCACAGAGACTCAGGGCGTGGTGCTGCTTAACGCTATTCGGATGATGGATTTGACTGCGAGAAAAGCAGTCAAGGTTGAGTCAGCTCCAAGGCATGTTGTGGATGAAGCCAGCGCTATCCTTTCTTCAATCATTGAAGGTTAACTGCTACCAAAAACTTGACCGGTTCCGTTGCTTTCTTGCATGGCATCAATATAGCGAACAACCTTCATCAAGCCATCCACACTGGCAATTTGTTTGACTGGCACGCCACCGGTGCCGCGGTTTTCAGATCGCATGAAAGCCTGTATCCAGTCTTTGTCGCCATTGGTTAATGCATGTAAGTCGCGAGATATGCGGATAAGATGAAGTGCTATCTCACCTTGTTTGCTCTCAGGGTCGAGAGATGAGTTTTCCCTGATTTGAATAATTTCAGCCGCATCAACGCCAATAGCATTGGCCAGTTCTGTTGTGTCCAGGCCCAAATCTTCCGAAGCTGTCATTAATGCATTTGCAAGAATGTATCTTTTGTCTGCCTTAGATTGCTCCGGGGCACTCACTGATTAAAACCCAGCCTCATTAACCCAATGTTCTTCAGTGATGATCGACAATGGCACGCCTGAATCACGGTAAGCCATGGCCTTTTCGATCTTCCTACCAAAGCTTTCATGTGCCCAGCTGTCTGTGACATAAGTGCCCAAAACCAGGTAATTGAGGTTTTTGGTAACACCCTTGGCATTCAGGCCTCCAAGAGATTCAATGGCTTGCTGGCACTCTTTGCGTGTGCCATAAGCGAAAGTGCCAGTGAAAAGAAACAGGCTATCTTCAAAAGCAATACTTGGGGCTGGAGAGCAAACGGGCAAAGCCGAGGGCTTGGCCACTTCCCCGATTTCTGTCTCTTCACCGGAAATCAAACGTAGAATAGAGAGCAGCTCCGTAGACTCGTCAGGATCGAGAATCCCGTCTTCAAGCATGACGGTGACCTTATCCAAGAGATTCATAATGATGGGATTGTCGGTATGGTAGTTTTGCACAAGCCAGGATTGCAAGAATTCCGCCTCAGCCTGGTCTACCTTTCCATCAGCAGTAATGCCCTTACTGAGACCAATCAGGGTGTCTACCTGCCGATCTTGAATCTTATTCCGGTTAAACTTCGTGAAAATATCCATATTTCTCTCCTTGTATTAATCATACGCCTTGCTTGATCCTAGCTTTTTGACTCTATAAACACTGAAGTCATACGGGAGGCATTCCCTGAGAGCGGGTATGGTCACCAACTGACTTTGATGAAGTTTATCTGTCGTCTTAACCTCAACGAATCGTACTTCGCTTCCTTTCACCAAGGTTAAATCTGGCCACCCACTCCGGTAGGTGTAAGGGTCTTCAGAAAACTTTTCAGCGACTTTGGTGAAGGTGTCCAGGTCAATCGCATCAAACAAAGCCTCGCAACACTCAAAAGATAGGGTTGGATACTCATTTTTAATAAATGGCTGCTGAAGTATTTCCTTCAAATTTAAGCAAAATGCTTGTTTGCTTGCACCTTTAATCGAACCGATTATTTCAGGTAATTTGTCTTTATGAATGGTCAGCTGCGCTTCTAAATACCTGGTGCAAGCGTCAGCTCTCTCGTTGAAAGTGTTTATCTCAGCAAGCTTATCCAGCATTAACGCCTTCAAAACAGTGTGGAAAGTGATTCCCTCATTTGATGATCCAATGTATCCCTGAGTCTCAAAATGCTGAAGTAGTGCTGGCTCTGGCTTTCCACTATAGCTCAGCTCAATCTCATCCAAAGGAAGCGATAACATTTGACACTGACTCTCAAGTGATAGCTTGTTCATATATCGTTTATTGCATAAGGATCGATTATTGGTGTCTCAGCATAAACTGATAAACAGATTGAATCTCATCAAAACTTGCATCACTAATTAATCTATTAGCTCTGTAAGATATAAGCATCACATTGCTGGGACTATAATTATGTTCATTATTGATACGATGTATGCTTACTGAGCTATCTCTTTCTTCAAATCCAGCATTTAGATACATTGGCACCCCAAGGACAGGGCATAGTTTGCCAAACTCTCCGGAATCACCCGGTATATCTCGGCATCCCACCCACGCCTTCATCAGGGCTTTGAAAAACTCTTCAAATGTAAAATTTGGAGAGCGATGCTTGGCTAGTTCATTGTATTTTTTTGCCGCCCTCCGATGAAGGCGTGTGTCTAAATCTTCAGATATAGATCTCAGCCTCATGCCTTCTTTGTTCTTATTACGATTCCTTTGAATTCTGGCCTCATCAGCCCAGCTCATGAAGGCGAACCCTCTAAAGCATGAGTCTTGAACTGCAGTTAGATATTGATCAAACTTTTTACCAAAATGAATATGACCATGACCATATTCTTTATGATCACAATCAAATGGCCAAGGATCACCTCGAACAAAGGGCTTCCCAGTAGAAGGGTTCATCATCTTTGGAAATCTAATCGACATGATGAACCACCTTACAACTCTCAAGGTAAGATAAAACATCTTCTTCCAGATACCTTACGTGTCGTCCCATCTTGATATAGTTGGGCCCATAACCCTGGTATCTGGCTTTTTCGCACCAATGTTTAGACCTACCCAGATAGGACGCAACTTCCTCCTGGGTGAGCATTTTTGGCAAGCGATTTGGCTGTGACATAACATCCCCTCCACACGTTCAACTTGTGCTCAATTACGCCACAACTCCAATTTAATATCAGGGGGGTACATATAGTGAATAGTCCCCCTTCGACGTATTAACTCGTATTAGCTCGTATTAGCTCGTATTAAATTTGGATTAGTCTGAGCTGCGAAATTATGACGTTCCGGGTGGCTTTCTTGTTTGTGTTTTGCCTTTATAGATATCAACCAATTGGTCGTAGCTTAAGTAGATGCCTAGTCGTTCTAGCGCCTCCTTGACCACCGAACAAACCGAATCTTTATCGGATGAATGGTAAATCGGCATCTCATATTCTGATGCCAGGTGGCCTATTGCCGAACGGATTATCCTATGTTGATAGTATTTAGTTTTTCGCCCCCTGGGGGTGGGCCTCTTTAAATCGTTTCTGGCCATTTTTGAAATGGTGTCAACAAGAGGCATGGGTATACGTAGGTTTTTTCGCGCAAGCCTCTCAAAAAGCTCTACGCATGTATCGTATGCCAGAATGTTGCTCTCAACCTCTGAGATTAACGATTGCAGAGCATCTTCGTTTATCTTGGTGGAGTCTCTGACCGTCAAGTAATGGTTACCAACCAAACCCATGCTGTAATCGATGAAGCAAAGATCTTTGTAATCTCGCCCTGGACTTTTGAGAGCTTCGTCAAACTGACCTAAAAACTCTAGTGCTGACTCCATGATGTTGTTAACGCTAGGCATTATCCATTGACCATTCTTTCAAGCATGTGCAGAGCCTGAAGTTTCTCATCATAAAAATCATAATGCTGGTAGTGCTTTTGTTGAACGCCACCTCGGCCATGACTTAATAAGCTCGCTAAAATATCACTACTAACATGGTAGGGCTTCGCTAAAAGACGTGTCTCCACGGTTGATCTAATAATCCCTGCAGAGTATTTACCTTTGCCCATCTGATCTTCAGGGAACATTTTTTCAAAGATCTTCTTAGCATTGCTGTTGAAGTAATCCGTGTTAACTGGTGTTATACCGCCATCGCAAGAGAATATATATGGTCCAGCAGTGATTTTTTTGATGCACTCAACCGCACTGTCCAGCAAAGGGACTATGTGAATTTCTGGTTTATGCCTCTGCCCCTTGCGATCATACAAAGTCATGACTTGCGCATCCATATCAATGTCATCAATCAATACCCTTTGCAGCATCGATTGACGTTGACCACCTGTTAACAGATGGAGTGTCATCAATGATTTTGTGGGCTCTGGCAATTGACTGACATGTTTGAAGTATGTCTTGAGTTCAGAAGCGCTCAGTGCATTTTGTTTGGGGTTACTTGATCCAACTATTTTTTTCATTTGTGCTACTGGATTAACTGTAACCCCAATATCCTGGACGGACTGAGAGGCAAGCGTGTTGGATTTCGAATTTATTGCGTATGTAAACGCACTCTTTATGTAGGAGCGAACTCTATCAGCTGTTCTAAGCTTTTCTTTACTGGTTAGCTTCCTGATGACTTTCATGCAGTCATCGTCTGAAATACTCAATACTGGCTTATTCCATATTGAGGGATAGCCTTTTTCAATATTTCTTCTTAAAGTGTTTTCTATCTGTTTGGTGCTGACCACGCCCCTTCTACGGCAATAATCAATGTACTCCTCAAGCAACACCCCGAAAGAAACACCTTCAGCTCTTTTTTTTCTGGGATCAATTCCGGATGCTAACTGGCCTGCATACTCCAGGGCTTTTCGCCTGGCTGCCTCGGCCTTGAATATTTGATTCTTACCTATGCTACAACGAACCTGTCTACCATCAAGGCGACCCGTATAAAAATATGACTTGGTTCCACCAGGTGAAACCCTAACGCCAAAACCTGTAAGCTTTGAATCCCAATAATCTACTTGCTTCCCCGTTATTGGAAGCGCTTCAACAGATTTTTGGCTTATAGTTATTTTTCTAGTCATGAAGGTCGAATTAGGTAACAGATAGGTAGCAAACAGACTACAACTAGGTATGCCTTAATACGATTTAATATGAGTCATAGTAAGCCAGAACAAGGATTGTTACAAGCTATTACGATTTGGTAGGATTCAAATTGGGGGACTTAAAATCCCTCGGCCTTGCGGCCGTGCCGGTTCGATTCCGGCCCTGGGCACCATCAAGAATATAAAAGCCTCAATGCGGAAACGTGTTGGGGCTTTTTTTATGCGTAACTCAAGCGCCTACCATACAAAGTCACGGCTCCTCTGTGTGGATAGTCCACTCATCAGACTTCTGACTGGGGATAATCATTGTGTAAGTTATAACGCTACTCCCCACTTATAGAGAAACAAGCATCAATGCAATAGCATCAGGCAAGCCGATTAATCAGTTAATGACTACACTGAATAAATCAGTAACTAATTGAAAGCATTGATACCTTTTTTCATATTGTAAGGATAAGGCATGAAAACTATCGGCTACGCAGCTCATTCTGAAAATACGGATCTTAAACCATTTCATTTTGAACGTAGAGAATTACGTCAAAATGACGTTGCCATTGAAATCCTCTATTGCGGTGTCTGTCACTCCGACCTGCACACGGTTAATGGTGACTGGGGACCTCAGCCTTATCCACTCATTCCCGGGCACGAAATTGTGGGTCGTGTCATCGATGTTGGCCCTGAAGTGCAAAAATTCGGCATCGGTCAATACGTTGCTGTGGGATGCATGGTTGATAGCTGTCAGGACTGTGATCAGTGTCATGACGGCGAAGAGCAATATTGTCGACATGGGATGACAGCAACTTATGGTATGCCCGACCGCATTTCCGGTGAAACCACTCAAGGCGGCTACTCGAAACATATCGTAGTTCGGGAGGAGTTTGTTTTGAACGTGCCCGAGCAACTCGACCTGGCCAAAGCTGCACCCATCCTCTGTGCGGGTATCACGACTTACTCACCACTGCGCACCTGGAGTGTCGGAAAAGGCAGCCGGGTGGGCGTCATTGGACTGGGAGGTCTCGGACATATGGCGGTGAAACTTGCTGTGGCAATGGGCGCCGAGGTTACTGTGATCAGTCGCTCCAAGGCGAAAGAAGATGAAGCCAAAGAAATTGGGGCTCAGGGTATTTTGGCATCTACTAATGAAAAAGAGATGCAACAATCAGCCAACTTTTTCGATCTCATCATTGATACCGCCCCGGTAAAACACGATGTTACGCCTTACCTTCCTTTGCTGGATGTAGACGGCACGCTGGTCATTGTCGGCCAGATTGGTCCGCTTGAAGAACCGATGACTTTGCCCCTTGTTTTTGGTCGCCGCCGGATTGCTGGCTCTCTGATTGGCGGCATTGAGGAAACACAGGAGGTTCTGGATTTTTGTGCTGAGCACGATATCTACCCGGACTGCAAAATGATTCGCATGGATGAAATTAATGGGGCCTATACGCACCTAGCCAAAGGGGATATTTCGTATCGCTTTGTTATTGATATGGCGAGCTTTTCAGATACCTGAAAGCCTGCTACACCTGACAGGATGGACAGAGAAAAAGGGCAATGCTGGCGAATTAAATCCGGCCGACTATGAAAAAATTGCGATTCATTTGTGTTATCTGGCTGACCCTATATTGCAACTTGCTTATGGCAGAGGAAAAAGCAATGAACATCATCATTCAAGTTAACGGTGAGAAAACCATCAACGCTAAGCTTGATAACAATCAAACGGCCAAGGACTTTTATTCTCTCTTGCCGTTGTCGCTGGAGTTGCGTGATTTTGCTGGCACAGAAAAAGCCAGTCACGCTTTACCCAAAAAACTCGCCCCCACAAACGCCATTGAGGGCCATAAACCTGCCGCCGGTGAGTTAACCATCTATTCACCCTGGAATAACCTCGCCATCTTTTACAAAGATGACAAATATGCAGAAGGGCTGATACCAATTGGCCGCATAGATGCTGATGTAACGACTTTTAACAACCCTGGAACAATTGTCATGGACATCACCGTTGCAGATGACTAAGAAGAGGAGTCAGATTTTATGAATAAATTTTTACCCTTCACTACAGCTCTGATAGCGCTTTTCGCCGTAAGTATCAATGCAGAAGAACTCACTCAAAAGCAGGACACCCTGATCCACAAAACGAAAGAATCCCGTCAAATGATTGAAGGGCCAGCAGAGTATTTCACTGGACAGGCCTGGATAGATCCTTTTCATCTTGAAGCTCAGACGCCCTCTGTGCTCACTTCAGCACAAGTGACATTTAAACCGGGCGCGCGCACAAACTGGCATAGCCATCCGAGAGGTCAGCTACTTGTCGTAACGTCTGGCAAAGGTTGGACCCAATTAGAAAATGGCAAAAAAATCACTATCAATGAGGGAGATACTGTCTGGTGCCCACCTGGTCACAGGCATTGGCACGGTGCGACATCAACCACCAGCATGAGCCATATCGCTATTCAGGAAAAACACGATGGCAGCAATGTTCACTGGATGGAAACCGTCTCTGATGACACTTACCTTTCAGGTCACTAATTCGTCTTGTGTTGTGATAGGGAGAGGGAGCCATTCCTTCACCCTATCCTGGATAGCGGGGTTGCTGATTTGGCGACCAGACTGAATATAATCATTTCAATTTGATTGCCAGTGACATTCCGGCCCCGGACAGGATTCAGAGTTTAAAGCCTGAATGCGGAAAGGTGTTGGGGCTTTTTTACTTGTAGCTATAAACTCTCAGGCTTACTTAGGCCCCACCACCTCTTCCAGCTTCAGCCCGGTCAAGTCACGGATGCTTCGCCACAAGTAATAAAGAATGCCCATTGTCATCAGCATCGATGGCAAGGCAATCACCGGGTAGCTATACAAAGTCAGTTGGCCCAGCTCCTCATTGAAGGCCTGGGTGCCGGCCGGACTTGTCACGATGGCTGTTGCCAGGATGTAGTTCATCACTGCTGAAAAGGCAAAAGACCCGGCCACAAAATACGTGGCTTTCATCAGGCGATCTTCAAACTGTTGACGGTTATTGGTTTGCGCCAGCTTGTCTTCAACCAGCTTGATATCCATGACAGCCGGATTAAACAGCAAGGTTCTCACCAGCGGATAAGGCGTGAATACTGACAGCAGCACGGCGAGACCGATAATCCCCGGTACCGCGGCCTCCTTGATTGCCAGCCATTTGACATCCAGCGCCAGCAGCCCAATACCACCCGTTAACAAAATGCTGATCAAACCGAGCAACGCAATAAAGTTGAACTTGCGATTTTTGATGAGATCAAACAGCCCCCAACCCAACGGAAAAGCCAGCGCGACGACTAAACCGCCGCTGGCGCCGAGGTAGTCGTCTGAGCTGAATTTCATCAAAATGACGGAAGGCAGAATAATGCTGAGCACGAGGTCCAGCATCGAGTTGGATTTTTGTTTTGGTGCGGTGTTCATCTGTGGTTTGCTCTATTTGTCACAGGCCATTAAAGCCCGCCATTCAAGACAACGTTGTCCTGGATAAATTGCATCACGCTCTGTAATGCTTGGGGATGAAAACTTCATGCCTGTTATTTTCACCCAAGTCATATAGCAATGTCATCCTGCCAGCTTAGCGTTTTTATTCATCACTGGGAAAACATTATCTGCTTATCGGGCTTTGCGTCTGAGTGAATCGGCCAGCTGTCAGCAGGCTCTTAATGACTCCGCAGTCTTATTGACCGCTATGCGGGCAGTGCAGACTCTATTGCGCCCTTTGCGCTTGGCTTCATAAAGTGCATTATCCGCTTGATTGAGTAAAGCGCCGGGTTCCATACCTGCTGCATAATCGGCCGATTTGCTTGTCGCCACACCACAACTGATACTCACAATATTGCCCGTTGAGCTTTGCAGGTGCTCGAGCTTTTGTGACTCAACCTGCGCCCTTAATTGTTCTGCAATCGTGAATGCGTGCTGTTCATCTGTTGAGGGCAACACAATCACAAACTCTTCTCCGCCATACCTGGCAAGAAAATCTCCTGACCGTTTCAGATTTTTTGTCAGGGCATTAGCCACGCTCTGCAAACAAAGATCACCGGCAATATGCCCATAGTGATCGTTGTATCTTTTGAAGTTATCAATATCACAGAGGATCACCGATAGCGCTTCATCATGACGTTTCGCACGATAAAACTCTTCTGAGATGCGTTTATCAAAAGCACGTCTGTTGAAAATACCAGTGAGACCATCTCTCAGGGCTATCTCTTTATGCAGCTCTAATTTGGATTCCATTTTGATTGCCCAGAACAGCAGGCTTTCAATCACCAGAAAGCCGATGATGGCGATAAAAAGATTGGTTCTGGTATTTTCCTCAAACTCTGCGACTTCTTTTTCTGCAGAAGTCCAAACAACGATTCGGCCGATGTCATCTCTGTCAGAATCGACCGAGCCCAGATAATCTCTGAGGGGAAAACTACTGACCGCTCTGGGCATGCCATCCACGGTAATCAGCTGAGTATCAGAGGAATAGAGGAGCTTTTGAGCGGAATCCTGAGCGAAAATAGCCTCTACTTGCTGCTGGTTTGTGGCGGCTTCCAGTAAAAAGTCCTGAATCTCAGTCTTTGTTTTTAAATACGATTTTAAAAAGTCCGGCCACATCGTCTGCCTGGCATGCTCCATTGTCATCAGCACCGCAAAGTCTGCAGACAGGGCTTTTTGCAGATCCTGCAGCATGAGGTTGAATGAAGTTCCGGCTTCCAATGCGCCGACATGGACCTTTTCACCTGTTTCGATGTTGTTGAAGTAAACCGGTACAACACCTCGTATCCCCGCATAAACGCGTCCCGACTCGAAGCCACTCGACTTTACCTATTTGCTGTTGACGGCAACGACACTGTGACGAATGGCAGATAAATCATCACCAAACTTCTCTGGCTTGTGGACACGCAGAAATGAGGTATCCAGTGGCAAATGAAAGTGTAGCTGGCGAACCTTATAATCCTGTCTCAGCGCCTGCCAGCCACTGGATACAGTGTTGTAAAGCTGCTTTCTGAGGCGATCTGCTCTCTCACCACCCGCGCCACCACCCTCCTCAGCAACGGCTTTTTTGCCCTCGTAAAAGCGCTGTGCCACCACCGGATCGTTGGCAATGTAGGTCGCTGTCTGCAACATAAACTGACTGAGTTGAGCCAGTGCAATTTGATAGCTGTCTTGTAATTGCTCACCACGTTGCGAGAGGTTTTCATGCAGCGTGTCTTTGGCGGCTTTGTAGTTGCTCCAGACAAATAAAGCATCAAAGATGAGAATAAAGAAGGTGACCAGAAGAAAAATCTGTTTTCTGTTCGACAGCGCGGCGTACTTCATTTCACCTCGTTCATGAGTGGGTTGGTCACATTCATTTCTCTTGAATGCGGTTATTAACCAGTGGCCAAATAATAAACAATCAATAAGTCAGGATACAGTACTCATTAAGCCCCGGGAAAACGAACGAAACACTGACGCTATGGCCCAGGTTTGATCCAGATCAAACCCTTGAAACTTGCAGGCGGTATCATCAACCGGAAATATCAATCATGTTTTATACTCGGTTTGCATATTAAGCGTAGCAATACCAGTCCCAACAGTGATGAATAATTTTATGAATATTGATGGGTAGGATTTGAGATGGCCGGACTAGAACTTGACCCCGTTTTACTTGCCAGGCTGCAGTTTGCTTTCACGATCAGCTTCCACATCATATTTCCGGCATTCACCATAGGTCTTGCCAGTTGGCTGGCAGTGGTTGAAGGGTTATACCTGAAAACAGGCCGACAGGTGTATGAAGACATTTACAGGATGTGGATCAAAATCTTCGCTGTCTGCTTTGGTATGGGTGTGGTCTCCGGCGTGGTCATGTCTTACCAGTTCGGAACCAACTGGTCAGTCTTTTCGGACAAGGTGGGCAATGTCATCGGCCCACTCTTGGGCTATGAAGTGCTGACGGCCTTTTTCCTAGAGGCTTCATTTCTCGGGATCATGCTGTTTGGCTGGGGACGCGTCAGCAAAAAAATGCACTTTGCATCGACGGTGATCGTCGCTGTAGGGACCGTCATTTCAGCTTTCTGGATATTGTCTGCCAACAGCTGGATGCAAACGCCTCAGGGGTTTGAGATCGGTGCTGATGGCCTGCTCTATCCCACAAACTGGCTGGAGGTCATCTTCAACCCTTCTTTCCCGGTTCGCTTTTTCCACATGCTCACCGCCGCCTATCTCACCACTGCTTTTGTGATAGCCGGGGTCAGTGCTTATTACCTCTGGCGTAAGCTGCATGTTGAACATGCCAAAGTGATGTTCTCCATGGCTATGCTGATTGCGGTATTCGTCTCACCGCTGCAATTATTTATTGGCCATATGCATGGCGAGAACACCATGCACCACCAGCCGGTCAAGGTCGCAGCCATGGAGGGCAACTGGGAACAGGGCGGCAACAAGCCGTTATATCTGTTTGGCCTGCCCAATGAAGACACTGAAACCACTGACTACGGCATTACCATACCCAATGGCGCCAGCTGGGTGCTGACGGGTTCTGGGGATGGGGTCATACCCGGTCTCAAAGATGTCCCCAAAGAGGAGCGGCCACCTGTTGCCACGGTTTTCTGGTCTTTCCGCATCATGGTTGGGATCGGCATGGCAATGATTTTTACCGGCGTCATCGCCTCAGTGCTGTATTTCAGAAAGCGTCTGTTTGACTCACCGAAATTTCAGTTATGGTGTATGGCGATGACGCCCACAGGCTTTATTGCAGTGCTGGCCGGTTGGTTTGTGACAGAAGTGGGCCGCCAACCCTACTCCGTTTACGGGGTGGTGAAGACGAGCGAGAGCATCTCACCGGTTATCGCAGAGCAGGTGTTGCTGAGTCTTGTCATTTTTATCGTTTTTTACACATTGATCTTCGGCGCTGGCAGTTACTACATTCTCAAACTGATCGGCAAAGGTCCGATAGAGTCTCAACAGGCAGAAGGCTATTATGAGCACGGCCATGAGACTGCCGCTCCTCTCATCGCCGGCGATCATCAAGGGGCGCGTTGATTATGTTCGACTTTTCATCATCATGGCTTGACTTACCCCTGATCTGGGGCGGTTTAATCGCGGTTGCGGTGCTGATTTATGTGCTGCTGGATGGCTTCGATCTGGGCTGTGGCATTCTTTTTCCCTTTGCCCCCTCGGATCAGTCCCGCAACACCATCATGAATTCCATCGCCCCTTTCTGGGATGGTAATGAAACCTGGCTGGTACTGGGTGGAGGCGGCTTATTTGCAGCCTTCCCGGTAGCTTATGCGATATTGATGCCGGCGCTGTACCTGCCGGTCATCCTGATGCTGCTGGGGTTGATTTTTCGAGGTGTCGCCTTTGAATTTCGTTTCAAAACCCAGGGCCGCGATCGTAAATTGTGGGATGCCTCATTCCATATCGGCTCTGTCCTGGCGGCCTTTATGCAAGGCATCATTCTGGGCAATCTGGTTCAGGGCGTGGCTGTCACCCAGAGGAGTTTTTCCGGTGGGCCGCTGGACTGGGCTAATGGTTTTGCCATTGTCACAGGGCTGGCCCTGATCTTTGGCTATGCATTGATTGGCGCTACCTGGCTGATATGGAAAAGCGAAGGCAACACCCAGGATTGGGCCCGGCGTGTAGCCAGGTATGTCAGTGCTTATGTTGTGCTGGGTATGTTGATTGTCAGCGTATTCATGCCCTTGAATGATATCCGTATCCAGAACCTGTGGTTCAGTCTACCCAACATGCTGTACCTGTCTGTCATACCATTGATGACTATGGCGGCTTTTCTGCTGTTGTGGCGTGACCTGCACAGCAACCGTGAGTTGAGGCCTTTTCTGATGGCTGTGCTGATTTTCCTGCTTGGCTACCTGGGCGTACTTATCAGCATTTACCCCTGGATAGTGCCTTACAGTTTTACTGTCTGGGATGCCGCCGCAGTGTCAACCTCTCAGTCTTTGCTGTTGATTGGAACGGTTGTCTTTCTTCCCATCATCCTCGCCTACACTGCCTACAGCTACTATGTGTTCAGGGGGAAAACCAGTGATGAAATTCATTACTGAGTTACTTGAAAGACACTGCTCTGAGAAGCAGCGTCAATGGCTCTGGTTCGCGATCCTGTGGCTTGGTGGTCTGCTCAGTGTGCTGCTGCTCAGCAGTATTATCAGGTTGATGATGCGTGTTTAGAGCAGGCTTTTCATGCGCCGGCTCACTCGCTGGGCGCTGTTAAAGACCGCAGTTGAATTACAACCCTATCTGATCAAGTCTATCGCTAGTGTCATCAAATTGTATGAGCCGTTTGTTAATGATGACCTGAGCAGAATCTTTTCATATCACTCGGGAGCGCTTGATTATGAATGCATCAAAAGATGCCAGTGAGCTTGATAACGCACTACTTGAAAAGATGCATGCTTATTGGCGTGCGTGTAACTATCTCGCCGCCGGCATGATTTACCTGCAGGATAATCCCCTGCTCCGCACCCGCCTGGAACCTGACCACATCAAAAACCGTTTACTGGGTCACTGGGGCGCCAGTCCCGGGCTGAGTTTCACTTATATCCACATGAACCGGCTGATCAAGCAATACGATCTGAATGCCATTTTCCTGGCCGGGCCCGGTCATGGCGCACCGGGTGTGTTGGCCCCGGTCTATCTGGAAGGCACGTACTCGGAAGTTTATCCCAATAAAAGTGAAGATCTGGATGGGATGCGTCAGTTCTTCAAGTCGTTCTCTTTTCCCGGCGGTATCGGCAGCCACTGCACACCGGAAACACCGGGGTCAATTCATGAAGGCGGTGAACTGGGTTACAGCCTGTCACATGCTTTCGGGGCCGCCTTTGATAACCCCGACCTTCTCGTTACCGTGATGGTAGGGGATGGCGAGGCAGAGACCGGACCACTGGCGACTTCGTGGCACTCGAATAAATTCCTCAACCCGGCCCGCGACGGCGCGGTGTTGCCGGTATTGCATCTCAATGGCTATAAGATAAACAATCCGACGCTGTTATCACGTATTTCCCACGATGAGCTGGAAAACCTGCTCAAAGGCTACGGCTGGACGCCGCATTTCGTGGAAGGCGATGAGCCCATGGCCATGCACGCGAAAATGGCAGCCGTTATGGAGCAGTGCGTCAATGATATTCAGGCGATTCAGTCTGAAGCCCGACAATCAGGCCATGTCGAACGACCACGCTGGCCGATGATCGTGTTACGCAGTCCCAAAGGCTGGACCGGCCCGGATTATGTGGATGGTCATAAAGTGGCGGGCTTCTGGCGCGCGCATCAGGTGCCTCTGGCAGGGGTCAAAGACAATGCCGAGCACCTGAAACAACTGGAAGACTGGCTGCTCAGCTATCGCCCGGATGAATTGTTTGATGATGAAGGTCGCTTAAAACCAGAACTGAAAGCACTGGCACCCAGCGGTCATAAGCGCATGAGCGCCAATCCGCATGCCAATGGTGGCCTGATTCGCCGCGCTCTGAGAATGCCCGGGTTTGAGGATTATGCGGTCGAGGTGAAATCGCCCGGCGCAGAGCTGGTGGAAAATACCCGCCCACTGGGCCGGTTTCTGCGAGACATCATGAGCAGAAACGGGGACAACTTCAGAGTCTTTGGCCCGGATGAAAACTCCTCCAATAAACTGGATGATGTTTATGATGCCAGCCCCAAGCTGTGGATGGCCGATCTGTTACCGGAAGATGAAGACGGCGGCCGCCTGTCACGGGATGGTCGGGTTCTGGAGATGCTTTCCGAACATACCCTGGAAGGCTGGCTGGAAGGCTATTTGCTCACCGGGCGCCACGGCTTTTTCTCCAGTTATGAAGCATTCGTGCATGTGATTGACTCGATGTTCAACCAGCATGCCAAATGGCTGGATATCTGTAACCAGATAGACTGGCGTGCACCGATTTCATCGCTCAACCTGCTGATCACCAGCACGGTATGGCGGCAGGATCACAATGGTTTCACTCATCAGGACCCCGGTTTTCTGGATCTGGTGGTTAACAAAAGCCCCAGTGTCTGCCGCATCTATCTGCCGCCCGACGCCAACTGCCTGCTGTCAGTGGCGAATCATTGTCTACGCGCCGACAATTACGTCAACGTTATCGTCGCCGATAAACAAAAACATCTGCAGTTTCTGACGATGGATGAAGCGATCAAGCATTGCACCAAGGGCCTGGGTATCTGGGACTGGGCCAGTTCCGATCAGGGTCAGGAGCCAGATGTGGTGATGGTCGGTTGTGGTGATATACCGACACAGGAAGCCCTGGCTGCCATCGTGCTGCTCAAAACGCATTTTCCAGACTTGAAGATCCGCTTCATCAACGTCGTCGATCTGTTCAAGTTACTGCCCGACAGCCAGCACCCGCATGGGCTGAATGATCCAGATTTCGATAGCCTGTTCACCCTTGATAAACCGGTGATATTCAATTTCCACGGTTATCCCTGGCTGGTGCACCGCATGGCCTACCGCCGCACCAACCACAAGAATATCCACGTCCGCGGTTACAAGGAAAAAGGCAACATCAACACCCCACTGGAGCTGGCTATTCAAAACGAAATCGACCGCTTCAGTCTGGCCATGGATGTCATCGACCGGGTGGAGAAACTGCAGACAATCGGTGCACATGCCAAGCAGCAACTCAAGGATGCGCAGATTGAGTGCCGACTTTATGCCTACGAATTTGGTGTTGATAAACCGGAATATGCTGACTGGACCTGGCCTGATAAGCCGTGAAACAGCATATTCTGGTGGTGAACTGCGGCAGCTCGTCACTGAAATACAAAATTATTGCCCTGCCTGACTCAGCCACGCTGCTCAACGGCACTGTCACAGGGATCGCTGAAAAGCAGGGCCAGCATCAGCTGACGCTGATTCAGCAGGGGAATGCAGAGACCACTCAACAGCAGAGGCATTTCGCTGATTTCGAGGCTGCTTTCGCCCAGATGGATCAGGATCTGGAACAATTCCTCGGCTCAGTTGCAGACGCTGAATTGACGGCGATCGGTCATCGTGTTGTGCATGGCGGCACGACATTTACCCAACCGGCCAGGCTGACAGACCAGGTCGTCGATGAGATAGCAGCACTGACCGAGCTGGCACCTCAACATCTACCGGGCAACTTACAGGGAATCAGACTGTGTCTGTCACGATTTGCTGACACGCCTCAGCTTGCGGTCTTTGATAGCGCCTTTCACCAGTCCATGCCCGAGCATGTCTATCGCTATCCGGTGCCGCAACGCTGGTTCACTGAGTTTGGCATTCGCCGCTATGGCTTTCACGGCAGTTCGCATCAGTATGTGGCCAGTGAAGCCGCCTCGATTCTGAACAAACCCCTGTCGCAGCTTAATCTGATTAGTCTGCATCTGGGCAACGGCGACAGTGCCTGTGCCATTCGTCAGGGCCGGAGTGTGGATACCTCGATGGGCTTTACCCCGCTTGAAGGCCTGATGATGGGCAGTCGCAGCGGCGATCTGGATGCCTCCATTCCACTCTACCTGCAACAAAAACAGGGATTGTCAGCAGAAGAAATCGCCCACCAGCTTAATTTTGAGTCCGGCCTGCAGGCTATCTGTCAGTCGCATGATATGCGGGAAATTCTCAGTCGTGCCGCTCAGGGAGAGCCCGATGCTGAGCTCGCACTCGATATGTTTATCTATCATGTGCGTAAGTACATTGGCGCTTATCTCATTGCACTGGGCGAGATTGATGCGCTTATTTTTACCGGCGGTATCGGAGAACACGCCGAAGAAGTTCGGGCGCGATGCTGCGAGGGCCTGGAAAAATTCGGGCTTGTTCTGGATCAACAGCGAAACCTTGAAGCTGATACCAGCAACGCAGACATTTCACACTCACACAGCCCCAGTCGGATTCTGGTTATAGCCACCGACGAGGAGCTACAGATAGCTCGGCAAGTGGCTGAATATTTGAAGTCGAATACTTAACTGCCGTACCTGACTGGTGTTTTCATTATCTGATTCAAGACGCTGAGTGACAGTTCTCATTGACCAAAAACCAAATCAAAACTATAAATTAATTTTGCTTCACAAGGACGGAAAAGCTTTGAAGTCGCCGATTAAAGACAATCCTTTACACAATCCTGCCGAGTCTCTGGATAGAGAAATTGACAAAATCATCAACGATAAAGTCAATCAAGACTTGACGGTCTTGGCGATGCTTATGGTCCTGGTCGTCTGGGATTGGTGGACATGGTTTAAAGAGGTCGATGCCCACCCAATCAACATGACCATTGCCGCACTTTTGATTGCTCCAATATTTGTTTATCGCATCCTTAAACACCGGAGGAAGGTCACTCAGCTCCGCCTCGGCCGCGACGGTGAGAAAGCAGTAGGTCAATATTTGGAGAGGCTCAGGGAAACCTCAGCCAGAGTATTTCATGATATTCCTGCCAAGGGTTTCAATATTGATCACCTTGTGATCGCAAAAAGCGGTATTTATGTTGTTGAAACCAAAACTTACTCAAAGTCAGACGATGGCTCGCACCGGATTATTTTCGATGGCTCTCAACTTACCTTGGGCAATGGCTATAAAACAGACAAGCCGATTACTCAAGTCAAAGCCGCCAGTAGCTGGATTCGGGAGTTACTAAAGGAAACGACGGGTAAACACTTTTCAACCAAACCGGTGATTGTATTTCCAGGCTGGTTTATTGAACCCACCAGTGATGCCAAAAGTAGCGATGTGTGGGTGCTTAATCCCAAGGGCTTGCCCACATTTATTTCCAACAGTAGTGAAAAACTTGATGAATCTGAGGTCAATCTGATCGCCTATCATGTTTCTCGCTATATTCGGGCATACAGAGACTGAGGGTACTTTCATCATCAAGCTCAGAGCCCTGCCAATCAGCTATTGTGACTTATAGTCCGTAGACTTATAGGCAACATTTATCAACCATCATGATTGGCAAAAAACGAGCTCATCATGATGAACACCCCCCATCTGCAAGCATTTGGCAGACATCTCAGAAAAATACGTAGCGAGAAAAACTTAAGTCAGGAAAAGCTTGGCTTACTATCAGATCTCGACAGAACTTATATTAGCGCCGTGGAACGTGGCAAACGTAATATCAGTTTATTGAATATTCTCCGGCTCGCTGATGCTCTTGAGGTTTCACCTGCCACCCTGATGATGTTCGAAGAGGTGGCTGATGCTTGAACGTGCCTTTTTCTCAGCCACGAGAAATGAGTTTTTGCGGCTTTCTCCCGAGACCATCATCGGAAGACTTGCCCAACACCACTCTCAAGATATCGTCTTACAGCAAACATGGGCTTGGCGAGAGCAAATAAAAGTCATCCGTTCGATTTTTGAACAAATCAGCGATGCCTTTATTTGCTTTGAATTACTAATTCCAAGAATGGGGCGTCGCGTCGATGTAGTATTGCTGATTGACGGCATGATATTTTGCCTGGAATTCAAAGTCGGTGAAAAATCCTTCCACCAGACCAGTTTGAGACAGGCTGAAGGCTATGCGCTTGACCTGAGCCACTTTCATGAAGCCAGCCATAACAAAATTATTATTCCAATCCTTATTGCCACAGATGCTCCAACATCTGAACTAGTCCCTCTAGAACTTCAAGATCAGGTTGCCAAGCCATTAAGAGCTAATGCTCAAACTATCACCGAACTAGTCTCGCACTGTCTGCTTCAAGTCTCACCACAAGAACAGATTGAGCCTGAGAAATGGTTAAAGGCATCTTATAAACCAACACCAACCATTATTCAGGCGGCTCAGGCTCTTTATGCCCATCATGATGTGACTGAAATATCACGCGGTGACGCTGAAGCAATTAACCTCACAGATACCTCGGAGCAACTGCTCGATATCATCCATCACTCGAGGCTCCATCAACAAAAAACGATTTGCTTTGTGACTGGTGTGCCTGGTGCAGGCAAAACATTGGTTGGCTTAAATGTCGCCAATGGGCACTTCAACAGACACGGTGAAGAGCAGGCCGTTTTTTTATCGGGAAATGGCCCGCTTGTGCATGTGCTTAGGGAGGCTCTAGCCCGGGACCGTCAAGACAAATCAAAGCGTTCGGCCAAAACGCTGAACATCAGTGAGGCAAGAAGAGAAACCGAAGCCTTTATCCAGAACATTCATCATTTTCGGGATGAGATGCTAACCGACGCTGATAAACCGCCACACAACCATGTTGTGATATTCGATGAAGCTCAAAGAGCCTGGAATAGAGAAAAGGCGGTTAAGTTTATGCGTCAGAAACGGGGTGTCGATAACTTCGATCAGTCAGAAGCAGAATTCTTGATCAGTGTGATGGATCGTCACAAAGATTGGACTGTGA
Organism: uncultured Methylophaga sp.; assembly: GCF_947259025.1. Lineage (GTDB taxonomy): Bacteria > Pseudomonadota > Gammaproteobacteria > Nitrosococcales > Methylophagaceae > Methylophaga. Next base: position 376,194 of record NZ_CAMYKO010000004.1, on the reverse strand, counting down.
TTATTGCCCTGATCGGAGGTGGGCAAGAAATTCATGATGGAGAGGCCGGGTTAAAAGGTTGGTTTACGGCATTGTCAGACTCCTTCCCTGACTGGAAGGTTTATTATTCACCACAGCTTATGCAAGCTGAGTATGTCGGCGACAGTCAAGCGCTGCAGCTTGAAGATCACCAGCTCAACGAGCTTTCTTCTTTGCACCTTGCCAGTTCAATGCGCTCATTTCGGGCTGAAAGAGTCTCACATTTCGTTCATTACATCATTCACAATCAACCTGACAAGGCATGCCAGCTATCGCGCCAAATTCAATCTGCCTATCCCTTCTTCGTTACCAGAGATCTAGAAGTTGCTAAGCGCTGGGTGAAAGGTCAGTGCCGTGGTGAGCAAAGTGCAGGCATCATTGCCTCATCGAATGGCAAAAGACTCAAAGCAAACGGCGTTTTTGTTGATAACCAGATTGACCCAGCCAACTGGTTCTTGGGGCAGAGACAGGACGTCAGGTCATCGCACTTTCTGGAGGATGTTGGCACCGAGTTTTTAGTACAGGGGCTTGAGTTGGATTGGACTATCGTTTGCTGGGATGCTGATTTCCGTTATCAAAAAAATCAATTTGAATATTGGCGTTTTCGGGGCGCTAATTGGCAGCGACGACTAAAAGAAGCTGATCAAAATTATCTGGCTAATGCCTATCGAGTTCTTTTATCCCGTGCAAGGCAGGGCATGGTTATATTTATTCCTGCGGGCGACAACAATGACAGCACTCGTCAAGCTGCGTTTTATCAACAAACTTATGATTATCTGTTGCAGTGTGGAGTGAAAACGCTCGACTAGTGCGACAAGGCTATCCACTAATCTGACTTTATTAATAAAGGCTCAAGGTGCGGATAAATATTTTCCAATACGATTGGCTGGCCATCCTGATTAGGATGCAGCCCATCATTTTGCATCAGGCTTTTATCCAGCGCCACGCCCTCCAGCATAAACGGCACATAAGCGAGTTCATATTCTTCGGCGATGTCTTTGTATAGATTGAAAAACATTTCGGTGTAACGTTTGCCGTAATTCTGGGGGATTTGATTGCCCACCAGCAGCACTTTGGCATCCGCTTGCCGGGCCTGTTTGATCATGGTTTCCAGATTCTGGGTAGTCTGATCCAGTGGATAGCCACGCAGCGCATCATTGGCGCCCAGTTCCAGGATGACCCAGCGGGGTTGATGCGCTGACAGCAGCTTATCAAAACGCGCCAGGCCGCCCTGCGTGGTCTCGCCGCTGACGCTGGCATTGATGACCTTAATCTCCGGGTATGTTTCAGAAAGTTGATTCTCCAGTAAACTTACCCAGCCTGCTTCTGGTCGCATGTTGTGGGCAGCACTGAGGCTGTCTCCCATCACCAGCAAATTTGAGGCAAATGCCAGCTTGCTCAGCAAGAGTCCAGCTAGCAATACAAACCCGATGCATCTTTTCACAAACATAAATACCTTATTTAAAGTGAGCCCAGATGGCAGTTAAGACAGCAATTAGAGTAAAAAATTTAACCCATACCGTGACTGCCAACACCGGCGACTTAACGATATTGAAAAAAATCGATATGGAAATCAAGGAAGGTGAGTCCGTGGCCATTGTCGGCGCCTCGGGTTCGGGCAAGTCGACCCTGCTGGGCTTACTGGCCGGCCTTGATATCAATACCTCGGGTGACATTTATCTCTACGACCATGCGTTTTCCGAGATGGATGAAGAACAGCGGGCATTACTGCGTGGTCAGTATGTCGGCTTTATTTTCCAGTCATTTCATTTATTACCCAGTCTGCAGGCGGTGGAAAACGTGATGCTCCCGGCAGAGTTGAAAGGCGATAAAGATGCCCGTCAAAAAGCGGAAGCCTTACTCGACAAAGTCGGTCTGGCAGAGCGCTTGACCCACTACCCCAGCCAGCTTTCCGGTGGTGAGCAGCAACGCGTGGCTATTGCCCGTGCTTTTGCCTCCAGCCCCAAAATCCTGTTTGCCGATGAGCCTACCGGTAATCTGGATGAGGGCAACGGTAAAATTATTATCGATCAGTTGTTTGACCTCAATCATTCGCAGGGCACGACGCTGGTGATGGTCACCCACGACAATGAACTCGCCAAGAAATGTGACCGGCAACTGGTGATGTCAGCCGGTCAACTGGCGGAGCACTGATTATGCGTTTTGCGCTACGTTTACTGCTTCGTGATCTGAAAAGTGGCGATATCCTGACCTTGATCGTTGCGTTGATTATTTCGGTCAGCACCGTCACCGCCATCAGTTTATTTATCGACCGCTTGCAACTGTCTTTTGAGAAAGAGTCAGCCAGCCTGATGGCCGCCGATCGCCAGATCCGCAGCGATGACGTAATTGCTGAAAGCTGGCGGCAAAAAGCCCGTGATTTGTCGCTTGAGCAGGCGGAAAGAACGTCATTCAGGACCATGATCTTTGCCGGCGATGCCCTGCAGTTGAGTTGGGTCAGTGCTGTCACTGACAGCTACCCTCTAAGAGGGGCTTATCTGGTCGATAACACGCTGTTCGGTGCTGGCACCAGCACGAGTCATTCGCCAAAGCAGGGCGAAATTTGGCTGTCATCGCGTCTGGCCAGCCTGCTTAATGCCGAGATCGGTGATGCAGTAGAAGTCGGTGAAACCAGCTTAACGGTGAGCGGCTACCTGGTCAGGGATCCCGGCTCCAGCAGTTCTGCCTTTGCGGTATCTCCCCGGGCAGTGATGAACCACGCTGATCTGGAAGCCACCGGCGTGATTATTCCCGGCAGCCGTGTTCGTTACAGTCTGTTGCTGGCCGGAGAAAGGCAAGCGCTGCAGGCCTATCAAGACTGGGTGACACCAAAGCTCAATGAAGGCCAGCGCTGGCGAACACCCATACAAAAAGGCGAGCGCATCGGTGACACCATTGGCAAAGCCCAGTCATTTTTACTGCTGGCCGGCACGCTGGCGGTGATCCTGTCCGGTGTCGCCATTGCACTGGCATCAGCGCGCTTTGCCAAACGGCATTTGATGCAGGTCGCGGTATTAAAAACCCTGGGGGCCACGCCCAGGTCACTGGTGAAAACCTTCCTGATCCAGTTCTCGCTTTTGTTTATCGGCGGTGTGGCTATCGGGCTTGTTGCTGGTTGGCTGATACAGGGACTGATTTCCTCGCTGTTATCGGGTCTGATGTCCACGGCCTTACCGGCACCTTCTGTCAGTCGCTTATGGCTGGGCGTGGCGACCGGTCTGGTATCGATGCTGGCGTTCTGCCTGCCGATGATGCAAAGGCTGATTCAAATCTCGCCGATGTCGGTTTTGCAACCGGCGTTAAAACTGGAACACAACACCCTCATCATTTACGGGCTTGGCTTTATCGGCATGTACGGTCTGATGTGCCTTTACACAGAGGGCTTTTTATTACCCAGCATTATGACGCTGGCAATGCTGGGTATCGGTCTGCTGGTGTCGGTCATCGGCTTTGCTGTATTCCGTCTGGGCCGATCATTGACTTCGGGCGCCACCAGCGGCTGGCAGATCGGGCTGGCGTCTTTATACCGGCGACTGGTGCCCAACCTGTTTCAGCTGCTGGTGTTCACGCTGATTATCATGCTGGGGCTGATCCTGGTGGGGATAAAAACCAGCCTGGTCTCGGACTGGCAGCAGCAACTGCCGGCCGATGCCCCCAATCATTATCTGTTTAACGTTCAAAGCGGCCAGATTGACAGCATCAACCAAGTTACTGATGCGCTCGCTATCCCCCGTTCTGACTGGTATCCCATGGTGCGCGGCCGGGTGGTGACCGCCAAAGGCACCAGTATTCAGTCGCTCTACCCCGAGGGCAGGGGCGAACCCGAGTTATATGAGCGTGAACTCAACCTGACCTGGGCCGACAGCATTGGCAAGGGCAATGAGCTGGTCGCCGGTGACTTTGCAGCAAATGGCCTCTCGGTTGAACAGAGTGCTGCTCAGGAAGCCAATCTCCAACTCGGTGATGAACTGGAAATCAATATCGGCGGCAAACGGGTCACGCTGCCTATCACCTCAATTCGCAAGGTGGACTGGGGATCGATGCAGCCCAACTTTTACCTGATCCTGCCCAAAACAGCACTGGAGGACTACACCGCCAACTTTGTCAGCAGTGCTTTTGTCAGTAACGATAATGCCCAGGCTTTTTATCGTGAAATGGCACAGTTCCCCACTGTCTCGATGCTCAATGTCGGTGAACTGTTAAAGCAGATCCAGACCGTCATCGGCCAGTTGTCTCAGGCGATTCAACTGGTACTTATCTGTATCCTCAGTGCCGGTGGGCTGGTGTTGCTGGCCAGTGTGCGCGCGACGCTGGAAGAGAGGCTGGAAGAAGGCGCTTTATTGCGTGTTTTAGGCGCCAGAAAGGCGCTGGTACAGCAGTCTTTGTTTGTTGAGTTTGGCGCGCTGGGCCTGTTTTCCGGTTTGATTGCCGCTGCCGGGGCGGAAGCCTGTCTGTTTGGTTTGCAGGTGTTTGTATTCAACGGTCAGGCCAGCTGGCATCCGCTGTTGTGGGGGTTGGGTCCGCTGATTGGCATGGGCATTATTTGTGCAATCGGCATCAGCGCCAGCAGAACCGTGGTCAGGGTGCCACCGATGCATCTGCTACGTGAGTTTTAGCGATCCTTCAGTGCCTGCTGCAGGAAGTCGATCATCGCGCGGACCTTGGCCGGTGGCCGCCGGTCCGGCGGTGATAACACATGCAGGCCGCCCACATCGACTGTTGGGATGTCCAGCGTTATCGCCTCCAGCGTACCGTCAGCCAGCGCCTGCCCCACAATAAAGTCGGGCTGATAAATCAGACCCTGACCGCCCAGGGCTGCTGCCAGCAGCGCGTCACCGTTGTTAGCTTTAAGGCTGCTTTTTACCGCTACCCGGACCTCGCCCTGACGACCGAAACACCAGTAACCCTCACCCTGCATCGGCGACAGGGTATAACTCAGGCAGTGATGATCGCTGATTTCTGCTGCGCGGCGCGGTCTGCCATAGCGGCTCAGATAATCCGGTGAACCGCATACCAGCAGTTCACAATCGCCCAGCCGTCGAGCCTTGAGCGAACTGTCAGCCAGATGGCCAATGCGGATGGCCAGATCCCAGCCTTCGCGGAGCAAGTCCTGTTTTGCATCACTGAGCCCCAGTTCAACTTCAACATGCGGATAAAGACGATTGAACTCGGGCAGCAGCGGTGCAATAAAGCGCACCCCGAATGACAGCGGCACATTCATCCGCAACTGCCCGACGGCTTCATTACGCTGGGCCAGCACTTCGGATTCTGCTTCATCGACTTCCTGTAAAATACGTCGGCAGGATTCGAGATACTGGCTGCCCGCATCGGTCAGCGTCAGTTGGCGGGTGGTGCGGCGCAATAACTTAATACCCAGCCGCGCCTCTAGTGCATCAAGGTGCTTGGTCGCCATCGCTGGCGACATATGCAGCGAGCGGCCCGCCGCAGACAAGCTGCCCAATGCGGCGGCTTGGCTGAACACGCGCATGCTCAAAAAGCGATCCAGCATTTATTTCTTACTCTCAGTTAAAGCTCTTTATGCATAATGCCATGTTCTCCTACTTATAACATTAAGTTAAAGTCTGACTGTTTTTCTTGTTGCGCCGGACTGCGCGACAAAAAGAACCACTCGTTTAAGATTTCAGGAGAGAGCCATGCTGCATGACTCACAACAACGCTATGGCCTGATTACCCGTTTTTTCCACTGGTTCATGGCTGTGCTGGTAATCCAGCAATTCTTTAAATTCGCTGATTATATTAATGACGGCGAACACTGGCTGGGCGACACTTTCGGCCCCTACCACACCTCGATTGGGGCACTGATCATGTTGCTCACCATTGCCCGCCTGCTGTGGACCCGCAAACAAAAGCCTCAGCGCCCCAAAACCCCGGGGCTTATCGGTACCATCGCCCGCAGCAGTCACCGCATCATGTATTTCTGTCTGCTGGTAATGCCGCCACTGGGTGTGCTCTACATCTACGGCAAAGGCTACCCGGTCAAACTGTTTGGTATGACGATGCTGGATAAACCGGCCGGTGAAACGCAGTGGATGATCACTATCGGCGATATGCATGCCGTATTGGCATTAGTGCTGGTTGGATTGGTACTGGCGCACTTTGCCGGTGCCCTGTTCCATCACTTCATTCGCCGTGATGACACCCTGAAACGCATGGTCTAAACCAAAAAAGCCCCGACATCTGTGATGCCGGGGCTTTTCTTCAGGGCTGGGCGACAAAAATTATTTGTCGTCGCCCCGGTTTTTGACGCCCTGATTGCCGGGCGCGCTGTTTGAGTCGCGTGGCTCAGCCAGATTGGGGTCATTTTTCTTTTCTTCGTGCTTGATCAGTTTTTTAAACACCAGAGCAATAACAAGCAGCGCCACCACAGCAATAACTGTAATTGTCGTTTTATCCATCTCAATCATCCTTACTTCATCTCAATACCGGTGAGACCGAGCTCTTCACCAACCCCGCCATCTTAACAAAGATTGCAAACAACTCCTTATAAATTCTGCTATCGTCGCTAAAAGTGTTTAGCTTATTCATGATAGCCAGGGAGTGCTTGATGACCTTTTCAAAATCACAATTCGCCATTCTGATCTTTACCGCGCTTTATACCATTGTGTTTGCCGTGTTCTACATTGGCCAGTTGAATATGGAATTTATCGGCTATGTCGGCGTGATCGTGTTTATTTTCACCCTGCTTTACGCCACGCTCGATAAAACCCGTATCCCCACTTATATCTTGGCAGGCCTGTCTTTGTGGGGCTTGATGCATATGATGGGCGGCAGTGTTCAGACGGCTGATGGCGTGCTCTATGCCTGGCGGATTTATCCGTTTTATGACGGCGGTGGTGAGTTTTTTATTCTCAAATTTGATCAGGTGGTGCATGGCTACCTGTATGCCGTTGTTGGTCTCTTGTTTCTGCATTTACTTCGGCAATATTTTGGCAATCAGCACAGTCAGCTTCTGGTCGGCTTTATCGCAGTGATGGCGGCTTTGGGTGTGAGCGGGGTCAATGAAATGATTGAGTTTATCGCCGTGCTGACCGTGCCTGATAACGGCGTTGGTGGTTACTTCAACCTGATGCTGGATATGGTATTCAACTTTGCCGGCGCCTTGCTGGCTGTCATCGGATTTTATCTGTTTAAGTTTGTACGTCGAGGGTAATTCGATGTGAGCGCTCGCTCACTTTCTGACAAAGAGCCTAGTTGGGCAAGGCGATAAAAGTGCCGTCATTCAGGCGGGTCATTTCCCGCATCAACACACTGAAGCGGTCAGTGGTGCCCGCCGAAATAAAACCGACCGCGTGAATTCTGGCCAGGCGCCGGCCGGAGCTTAAGACCCTATTCTGTTCGGTCACCGTTTTGATCACCGCATCATAATTGCCGCCGGAATATTCATCCCCAAACACGTAAATAGAGGTGGTGATATTGGGTTTGGCATATTTTCTCAGCGCCACGCTGAGCCCCTCCACCGGACTGGAATTGGACACAGCATTCCATTTAGAGAATAGCGAAATGGCATTTTTGCGCCGGCTCTGGGTATCGGGAATCCAGCGGCCGTCGTAGCCCGAGATCAGCGGTTTTCCCATATCATTCAGTACCTGAAAGCCTTTTACTTCAGGATGAATATTGAGCACGTTGATAATTTCGCTGGACACTCTGCCCCAGATGCTTTTCATACTGCCCGAGGTATCAACAATAAATACCACGTAATCGCTGTCGACCGGGATGCCGCCGACCTCATCATCACGCTCGCTGACCGGTGGCCGGGGTGTGCTGAGCGAGGCCTGTTTCAGCCTTTGTTCTACCAGACTCAAGCCTTCCACCGATTCGGCCATCGCTTCGGATTGTTTATCCAGCGTGCTGAGTTCCTGCTGCAAAGAACTTGAGGCCTGTTGAATGGAGGACTTTTGATCGGATAACGACTCCAGCGCAGCCAAATCCTCGCGCATGGTTTTTTCAATCTCCGTGACCGAATTCTGCAACGACAATAGCGAAGCCAGCAGCGCGCTGACTTCATCGGCACCAGCCTGACTTTGGTCGATATCGGTTTTGGAAATCAGGATCAGCATGACTACTGCGCCGAAGCCGCAGGAAATCACATCCAGAAAGGACAGGCTGAAAATATCGAGACTTCTGCTGCGTCGCTTCATGGCCAGTTCTTCGCCGGGCTGATCACCATACCGCGCTGACTGGCCGCCCACAGCCAGTATTGATAAGCCGCTTCCGGGTCGCCTTCAATAGGTAACAGGATGACATCGAGCTGGGCACCCATATTGCCGCTCTCCTTGATGGTCTGCTGGAACAGTCGTTTGCGGCACTCACCACTGATGGTTTTACCGCCACCGGTGAGTGAACTGCAATCTGAAAAGGGATTCAGGCTTTTAAAGCGCGACTCGCCCTGGGTCGGCAGGCCATCGGTAATCACATAGACATTGCTGGGTGAAAAGCTTTTGATGGCGTTCAGACCTTTCTGCAGATTGGTTGCCCCGGTTGGCACCAGGCTGCTGGCTTCGCGGATGATACGATTGGCTGACTCACTGCTGGCATTAATCCAGCCCTTGCCACCCAGTTGTTTTGCTTGTTCATTGTAGGCCATCACCAGCACCTCACTGTTTTGTGGCAGTCTGGCCAGCATCCAGCTCAGTACCCGTTGCGTTCGCTGCCACTTGGGGGCGTTGATTTTGTTCTGATCGCTGCCGCTCTTGGTTTTGATGATATCAATCAGTTTTTCATTGGTCATGGAGGCACTGGCATCGAGCAAAATGGCGATCTTGCTGCCCTCCACCCTGAGCCCCATCAGATACTGTTCTTCGTTCACCTGTTGGGTTTCGACCAGATCCTGTTTTTCCGGCACCTTGATGCTGGTGATGCTTTGCTTGAGCTCGTCCAGCGTGGAAGTGGCGGCCGACAGTGCCTCATTTTTGGCCTGCAGATCAGCCCGCTGAGATGACAGGCTCTGTCGCAGGCTGGCGATATCGATGTTTTCCTGTTGCAGCTGCTGACGGATGTCATTCAGCCGCTGCTGTGACTCATCTCTGGCCTGCTCCAGCTGGCTGATATCGTTTTTGAGATTTTCAATTTCGGCCGGGGCTTCATCCACGCTCTGCTTGACCAGCATAAAGACCAGGATCACCGCGCCCAGCCCGCAGGACATAATGTCCAGAAAGGCGAGACTCGATCCTTCAGCGCGGCGGGGTTTATGTGCCAAAGCAACTTACCTGATGCGGCGCAGCAGGAACCTGTCGCAATAGTCCTGCGTATCGACAATCTGACTGTCCTGCAGGCGTTGAAGCTGGTGGAACAGAAACATCAGAAAGATACTGATAAGCAGGGCAACCAGGGTGGAGTTAAAGGCGATACCGAGACTGTCGGTCATCCCGGCAATATCACCGGCCAGCGCTTCATCGGCTTGAGACAGCGCCTGACCGATACCGCGCACAGTGCCGATAAAGCCTATCGAGGGAATCGCCCAGATAAGATAGCGGATCATGGTGTTCTCGGAATCCTGCTTGACCGCGATGGCTTCCAGGTTGCTCTCGATAGCATCGGACAGATTCTGCACATTATCGGTGGAGCTGTAACGCCATAATGCTGAGCGCAACGTCTGCACCAGCGGGGATTGGCGGCAGTCTTCCGGAATATCATGATCGAGGCGCTGAATGATGCCGTTGACGTCGAGATCGTGTCGGGCATTGGTCTCTTCGCTGTTTTCAATGCGCACATCTTCAATCAGATCCACATTGTAGAGATACTTGGTTTTGAGAATCTGGCGATAAGCACTGCTAATCAGAAAACAGCCCCAAAGCAGCAGAATGAAGCAGATCTGCTGTTCATAGTCCTTGATCAGCACCACGATATCGCGCGGTGCAGACTGTCCCTGTGCCGCGGCCTCTGCCATTAACTGTGCCGCTTCCGGCCTGACGTAGGCGATAAACAGCATATGTACCACAATCACCGACACCACCAGCGCAGCGAAATTTTTCAACGTTTCGTTCATGTTCAGATATCCACCGGAAAAGAAACGGGCGAGTTAAGACTGATGACCGGTTTACCGGCATAAACCTTGTGCGCGGTAAAGCCAATGACGAACAGCAGCAGGACAGCGCCCAGCAGCGCCCCCAATTTTTTAATGCGTGACATTGTCATGCCCTCCGTAAACAAATCGGCCCAGCCTGAAACCCAGTGTTTCGGCCCCCTCGGTCTTGCCATCGCGGTAGGAAGCGCGCAGCTCGGTTAAGGAGCCAGAACGCCAGTTCGCGCCTTTGATGACACGGCTGGCAGTGAGGTTGGTGTCGAGTTGATGCGGCTCTGCCGCAGTTGCCGTTGGTGGTATCAGTGTATAGGCATCATGGGTCCACTCACTGACATTGCCGCCCATATCAAACAGCCCTGACTGTTCCCGTTGCATCGACATCACTGGTGCCATCCCGGCATAACCATCATCATAGCGCGGCACATAAACCGTGACACTGCCTTTGGCCGAGACATCGGCGATATTGACGGCATTTTTAGGGATGGTCTGGCTGTTCCCCCAGACAAACCGGCTTTGCTGTGCTCTGCCGGCTTTTCTGGCAAGCCATTCCCATTCGGCCTCAGTCAATAAGCGATAGCCATCGGCGCTGGAATTGATAGCCGTGAGAGTGTTACCACTGAACTGATACACCGGCTGCAGGTTCTCTTTCCGGCTCAGCCAGTTGGCATATTGGGCCGCTTCAACCCAGCTGACACCGGTGGTTGGCAGTTGTGCTTGGCCGCCATGGGCCTTATCAAACTGCGTATAAGCGGCATTGGTGACTTCATGACGTCCGGCATAAAACGGCCGGTTAATGTGTACGGTTTTAATAAATTCATTGGCGCGCTGGCCGGGCTCTCCGCGGGCTGCCCCCATCCTGATCTGGTCGCTGGGTTTAAACAGCACCATCTCGCCCCCGGCTTTGGTTTTATAAACCGGCGGGGCATCGGCAAGCCGTGCTTCGGCTTCCAACACCATGACAGCGTGCACCGTCGCTGTGGCACTGGCTTTCGGCGTCACAGTCTGCTTGATTGTCCTGTAGCCAGGCGCACGGACCTCGATCTGATGCGGAATCGCCATCAGCCGGGTTTCAAAAGGCGTGTCACCGGCTTTTTTGCCATTGATAAAGACCTCGGCCGTTTTGCTGGCAGTGACTTTGAGCGCCCCCATTTCCTGTTCCAGGCTGAAATCAAGGTGACGACTTTCCTCAGCAGTCAGCGTTAGCGTCCGTGTTTGGCTGAAGTAGCCAGGTTTCTGGTAGCGGAGTGTGTTTTCCTGCCCAGCCTTGAGGCGAATTTTACCCTGTGGATTCACATTAATGCCGTTCAGTGTCAGCGTGCCGCCTGCCGGATCCAGTGACACCGTCACGCCGGCGCTTTTGGCTGCGAGTCGGTACTCGCGGCTGGGGTTGGGGTCGCTTTGACTGATCTCAAGCTGCTCGCGGCTGGGGTCAAAACCGGCTTTCGCGACCTCGACCTGATACTCACCACCGACCAGTGCCAATGTGAGCGGGGTCTGACCCTGTGTTTCGCCATTAATGCTCACCGAGGCGCCCTCAGGGATGCTGCTGATGGCAAGCTCACCCTGAAGTGGCGACAGGCTGGGGGTCTGTTCCATCACTTCGCCGGGTTTGAGCGTCAGATTGAGGGTTTGCGGCTGGTAATAGGGATGGCTGATTTCAACCTGATAGTCTCCCGGCTCCAACTGCTGTTCGAGTGTGTCAGCCACCGCAATCATCGAACCGTTGATGGACCAGCGGGTTTGATTGTCTCTAATGGGCGAACTCATCAGCAGGCAGGCCGGCAACGGTTCCAGCACCAGTTGAATGACCTTGCCGAAATCCTGGTTGGCAATCGTGCGTGTCTGTGGTCTATAGCCCGTTGCAGTGGCTTCAATCTCTGCCTTTGAGGTCAGGCTGTAAAGATGATTGTCGATCACAAAAGCCAGCCCGGAAATGGCCGAGACTTCGGCCTGCTTACTGATTTCCTGAGGCAATACTTCAATACGGCTGGCCTTGGCGATGATCAGCAGACTGATAACAAACAGCACTGCCAGCATGCTGCCGGCGCTCCATAGCAGACGCCGGCGCCGGCTTTTTTGTTTGGCTTCAAAAACGGCCTGTTTAAATTCGCTCATCGGCGACAATGCTCACTTGGTAAGACGCTGTATCGGGGGGAATGGTGACTTCAACGATTTTGGACTTATAGCCCTGACGTTTGCCCTCGAACTGATAAGTGCCGGGTTTCAACTCGATGGTCTTGGCGCGGGTGGTACCCACTACACCCACACCGCGCACTGAGATGGCGGTTTCACCATCGGAAATGACTTCCACGGTGACGGGTTTGTTCGCCGCATTCATGCTGTCACGCAGTTTGTTGGCGGCGGCATTGAGTGAAGGACTGGCCCCGCGCAGCGGTTCTGCCTGAATCAATGCAATCTCTGCTTTGGACTTCACCAGTTCGTTGGACAAGCGTTGAGGATTGGCCTGCAAGGCCTGCATTTGCTGCTGCAGCGAGACAATGCGCTCGGCGCGGGTCAAATTATCGCTGATTGTTTTATCAGCAGGGCGTTGCTGCAGTGCCTGTTTCCATTCTTTGACTGCGCTTTGCCAGTTATCCGCCTGTTGCGCCGCTTGCGCAGCGGCGACACTCGATTCATAAACAAGACGGGACTCAAGTTCAGTAATCGCTGCGGCCAGTTGCTGATTTTCCGCGCGCTCGGCATAAAGCTGTCTGGCCTGATTAAGCGCTGTTTTTGCCGCTGAAAGATCGGCTGCATCAACAGCACGGTAGCCCCGGGCAATATGCTGATCATAACGATTGGCGGCGAGCTGACTTCGCAGTGAGGCGGCGCGCTGTTTCATGGCCTCCTGCTCGCTATCGATTTGCAGCAGATCATTGATAAGCGCCAGCTCTTTGGCCGGATTGTTTTCTGCTCGGGCCACGTTAATCGCTTTTTCCAGTGAGGCCAGCTGCGGGATCTGTTCTATTTTGGCCGACAGCTGCTGAGCGTCCTCATCTTCGGCCTTATGCATCAGCACCTTGTCAGCTTCAAGGCGTGCACGGTTGTAATCCAGCGCATCGTAAGCTTGTTCAGCATTTTTCATCGCTTCATTGAATGCCTGACGACTGTTTTCAAGCGTGGTTTCGGCCAGCGTATTGAGCGCTTTCATTGCGCTGTTGGCTTTGCCATAGTCACCGGCTGAAAAGGCCTCAATGGCATCAGCTTCCCCCTGTTGAAGGCGCTCGGCCAGCGCTTTATCCCAACTTTTAATATCTATCTCATCGAGTTGCGGTCTCAAGACATTCTGATAATGCGCGTAGGCTTCAAGATAGCTTTCTCTTACCTCGCTGTCGCCTACCGGCGTCGCTGTCGAGTCTGACGGCTGAGGTGGAGCCGCTGTTTCCGGTTGCTCGGTCGCAACCGGTTGTTCAGGGTCAGAGGGGGAATAGCTGCTGAAAAAAAACACCAGCGCCAGCAACAACAGCGCGGCGCTGCCGAAGGCAATAAGACGCAAAAAATTCTGTCGTTTTGCCTGTCTGGCCCGGGCGATTTTCTCATTAAGCATGGGCTGACCTACAGCTGGGTTTCAGGGGTGGCCTCGAGCTCATACATTTGTGACATAAAGGCGCGCCACTGCTGGAACTGTTCCTCGACATCACCGGTAAGTTCAACCGTTTTTTCCTCAAAGCTGATGACCTGCGGCGACATTTCCAGGTTGACCGACTCCCCAAGTTCATTAATGGCATCCTGATGCATCTTGGCTTCCTCACGTGAGGTGAAGCCGCTGTTAATGAGCACCGCGCCACCAACACCGGCAGCCACCGCGGCAATATCAGCACCGATATTATTATCGTATGGCTCACCGGAGGCGGCAGCCGCAATAGCGGCCGCGACCAGCAGCACACCGCCGGCAATCTTCATCCAGCTTTTGGTGTTGGCTTCTTTTCTGAGCTGCATTTCAGTAAAACTGGCTTTTTGCCAGACCAGATAGCTGTCTTCCATCTGCTGACTGAAACCACTGTAATCCTGCTGCAGATTATCGATAAACAACTGCTCGCGAACCCGCACCGATTTCACGCGCTGGAACAGCGGGTCGGCATCGCTGGGCATGGCATTAAGCGTCATCGGCTGCGCATCCGTGTTGAGGTAAGGCAGGAAAGCCTGTTCATTAAAGCTGGCGCCGAAACGCAGATCGGCAATCTGTTTAAGTTCGGCGAGACGGCGCTGCTGTTGTTCCAGCAGGGCGGCCACAATCCGATTGGCGGCGTCCTCAAAGGCCGGGTCGTAGGCGTCGACTCCCTCGTTTCTGGGATTTTTGTAAAAGCCTTCCGTGACTTCATGTGCGATGTTTTCATCCAGCCACTGCTTGCCACTGATATCCACGACTTCCATATCGAATTCCAGATCCATGCCATTGGATTCGATAATTTCTCCCAGCACATACAAATCGCCGGAAGCGGTGTTATCCGGCGTGACCCGCACAGCGCCAAACTTGCCGGTTTTTTCCAGTGCCTGTTTCAGCTTATAGGCAAAGCGGTTGGCTTCGGCGCGGCGCAGTTCGGGCCAGATACCTTCTTCTTCATAATTGGCTTCATCTTCCGACAGGCCGGGGGAAAAGGCCGGAATAATGACATCCAGCCTGGGGCCAGTGTAGGCCACTTCGCTACTGTCTTCTTCGAAGCTTGAAGCCAGCTGCGGCCCGGTCGCTGAAGGCTTGCTCTGACCACCGACGCAGGCGGTCAGCGCATGCATCATGATCAGCAGGTAGACCAGCAGTTTGGAGGGTTGTCTGAAACGATCAATGTTCAACGTTCATTCCTTTGTATTTACGGTATTCATTCCACAATTTTTTGCGGACTTCGGGGTCGGTTTCGGCTTCAGCTGCAATGCGGATTTGGGCGGCAATGGCATCATCATTTTCAGCCGGCGGAATATCATCGGGGATCTTGCCATTGTCTGCCGGGCCACTGAGCACTTGTTCGCTGTTGTCTTCACTGCTCACCGCTGAACTGGCGTCGCTGGCGGCGACCGCTTCCTGTTCAGTTTCAGCCTCAGTACCCTGCATAGCCTCACTGGCAGCAGACTCACCGCCCGCACTGCCTGCGGCTGATGCGGCGTTGCCGTTTGCTGATGAACTGTCGTTGATGGACAAATTACAGTCTTCGAATTTTTTTAGTGATTCGTAGAAGGCCTGTTCCATCAGAGCCAGTTTCTCTGCGCGGGTCAGCTCCGGATTGTCCTGGTAGTTGATGCCCACGACTTCGCAGTCATCAGTGGTTTTATCTGATGAAGGCTCGTCAGCAAGCACGGAGCCGGCGATAAACAGTGCCAGACTCAGCGCATATCTACAGCGGTAGACAACAGTTTTCATGACTGCATGTCCTCTTTTTCTGCGTCAATCTCACCCATCATGTTTGAATATTCCATTCACTTCGGCCCGCCAGGCAATGTTGAAATGAAAGTAACATAAATTTCGCCTGCTCAGCGGTCGCTCATAAACCTATCAGCCATCAGCTTAAAGAGCTTTTGTATAAGTAAGTGTAGCAAGCGTAATTTTGAAAAAATACGCGGACAATAGTTCCAAAGGCATGCGAGTACAGGCTTGGCTCGCAGTTGCCTTTACCGCAGAGGTGGGGGCTCACCCAATTCACAGCGGCAAAAGTCCGTCTCCGTCGCTCTGGTCAAACAGCCCCAAGCCAGGTTCACAGACTCTTCACCCGGACAGAGAAATACTCACACATCAAACATAAATTGAGGTAGAACGATGCGCTTTTTACTGATGCTGATTTTAGTCTCTTTTTCTGCCGCGGCTCATGCTGAACAAACGCTGGACTGCGATGGCTGGAAAAATAAAGCGAGTCAATTTATGAGCTGGCGACAGCAGGGCATGCCCATCAGCGAAGCGGTCAAGGACACGCCCGGCAACCTCTCGCGTGGTTTATTACTGAGGGCCTATGCCGAGCCTATCGCAGAGGACTATGAATCCCAGTTCTTCGCTGCCAAGCAGTTCAGTGAAACCGTATACGAGGAATGCCGGGCTTCCCGCCAGCAACAAGAGTGAATTTATTCGGCATCGTAGCTTGATGCCCGATTGCGATGCGTTTCACAAAAAATCGCCATGGTTCAAAAAAGGCTTGCAGTTTTTTAAAAAAAGACCGATAACATAACTGAGGCATCCAGCTTCATAGGGTCATACCTCGCCTTCTATTGTTAAATTAAGTCAGGTTTTTACCTGGCTTCTTTTTGTCCCCTCTCTCTGTTCGCCGCCGCCCGCTCTTGCGTCATGCTCGCTTCTGGCTTTTGCGAACGGGTCCAAGGTAAAAGCGCTCAGTGCTGGCTGATAATGACTCAGGTATCTTATTGATCCCCAAACTGAAATAGATCATAGTTAAGGCTAGTCACGACAAGCTCAGGCAGTCGCCAGGGAAAGGAGGGGTTATGAGCAGTCTTCGTCCGGCTCAATTGGGGCCGATTGTGGGTCATACCACCGATACCACGTCACGGATCTGGATTCGTGGCGCGGCAGGTGATGAAGGCGCAGATGTCAATGCGCACCGGCGCACAGTGGGGGTGATTGCCATCACCCATGAAAACGACCGCCGCCCCAGAAAAAAACGTGTCTATTACTTCCGGCTGCGACGCGAATATGACCGCACCGGCACTTTCACGCTGGGCGAGGAAGTGGGGCTCAAGCCTGCTGATAACCGCCCTGTTCCTCTAAAACCCAACACCCACTACACGGTGCGTGTCGGCACTTTGCATATTGATGATCCCAGCCCCGAACTGGACAGCATGCCGCATGATGCACTGGCCGAGCGCCTGCCGGATGCCATGGTCTGGTTTAATGATCTGGAACGGCTCGACCCCGAGCTTTCCGAGGCCAGCTTCACCACCTTCCCTGCTGTCGGCAACGAGCAACGGCCGCTCAGTCTTTTGCTGGGCTCCTGCCGTTACCCAGGCTTATTGTGGAAAACCCGTCATTCCGATGCCATCTTTGAGCCCCTGCTCGCTGAAGCGCAGGGCCGCGACGGCCGGCCACCGGTGAATATGCTGCTGATGGTCGGTGACCAGATTTATGCCGATATGCTCAACCGCCATATACCGCTGGGGCTGGCGGATACTTTTGAGGAATTTCAGGAACGCTATCACTCGGCTTTCGGTTCACGGCATATGCGTAAGCTGCTGCGGCAGGTGCCGACTTATATGATTCTCGATGATCATGAGATCGAGGACAACTGGCATCAGGACCGGATCCGCCGTGCCGACAGCCGCCGTGTATTCAACCTGGCCATCAATGCCTATCGCAGTTATCAGTGGGTCCATGGGCCGACCTGTTATGGTGACCGGCTGTTTTATGATTTTGCCTGTAGTGGCTATCCGCTGTTTGTGCTGGATACCCGTACTCAGCGACATATGGGCGATCTGGGTGACAGTCTCAGGGATAACCATTTACTGGGCCGGCCCAGCTTGTCCGAAGAAGAACCCAGCCAACTGGATTTACTGCTGTTCTGGCTGAAACAAAGTCAGCAAAAATTCGGCAATGCGCCCAAGTTTATTGTCAGCGCCAGCGTGTTTGCACCCAGTCCTATTGATGCCCGAACTGGCCGCGAAGGGACTGATAAACAGAAGATTGAGTGGAAAGAGGACAGCGATTCCTGGCCGGCTTTTCCCAACACCCGCGAGGCCATTTTGCGCACACTGATTGAGCATCAAATCCAGAACGTGGTGTTCCTGTCCGGCGATATTCACTGCAGCAATGTGGCGGAAATAGCATTCAGCGGCTTTGCCGATGCCGAAAAAATCCGGGCCTTTTCCATTGTCTCTTCCGCGCTCTACTGGCCTTTTCCCTTTGCTGATGGCGAGCCGTCAGCTTATGTGCATGACTCAAAGGCGGAAGGTCAGGAAGACAGTTTCGAGTTCAGCGCCGATGGCAAAGTCTGCAAGATGGATTACCGGGCCTGGAACTTCACCCAGGAAGATAACTTCTGCCGGATTGATGTTGATCCGGCGAGTCACCATATCCAGGTCACCACTTTCAGTAATAAAGGTCAGATCCTGGAAGCTGGCGGCTGGTTCGGCCTGCCCGGCAGACCGATACAATCCCAGCTCAAACTCGCAGCCTGGTAAGGCAAGGGAGACACGATGAAACGCCTGTCCTCCGATCTCTCAGACATCCAATCTGATCCTTATGATGTGATCGTTATCGGCTCCGGCTACGGCGGGGCCATTGCCGCTTCCAGACTGGCGCGAGCCGGTCAGACCGTCTGCCTGCTGGAACGCGGCCGCGAATTTCTGCTGGGCGAGTTTCCCGATACCGAAGCCGAGGCGCTCAGGGAAATGCAGTTTCACCTGCCCGGCAAACATCTGGGTGATGAAACCGGCCTCTATGATATTCATGTTCAGGCACAACAGAATGTGGTGGTCGGTTGTGGGTTGGGCGGCACCTCTCTAATCAATGCCAATGTGTCGCTGCCGCCTACAGCGGAAGTCCTGAGCGACCCGGCCTGGCCACAGCAAATCCGCGATGATGAGGATGGCCTGTTGCAGCAGGGCTTTGAGTTGGCTGCCGACATGCTCAAGCCGACGCCTTATCCGGATGACTATCCGCCACTGAATAAACTCAAAGCGCATCGCCAATCGGCACAGGCCATGGGCGCCGACTTTTCCCGGCCCCCCATCAATGTCAATTTCGACAGCTTTGCCGCCGGCGTCAACCATGTCGGTGTCGAACAACTGCCCTGCAACAACTGCGGGGACTGCGTCAGCGGCTGTAATTATGGCGCCAAAAACACCACACAGATGAACTACCTGCCCGATGCCTGGAATCATGGGGCCGAGATTTTTTGCCAGGCCAGCGTGCATCATCTGCAGCAGAAAGCCGATGGCTGGCGGGTGTATTACCAGCCTGTGGAAATGGGCCGTGAGCGTTTTGATGCACCGCTGATGTTTGTCGATGCCCGCAAAGTGGTGCTGGCGGCAGGCACCCTGGGCAGTAATGAGATTCTGCTGCGCAGTCGTGAACAGGGTTTGGCGTTATCCGACAAACTGGGTCATGGCTTTACCGGCAACGGCGATATGCTGGGCTTTGCTTATAACTGCGATGATCTGATCAATGGCGTCGGCTTCGGCACTCGGCCGCCGGGCGAGCTCAACCCGGTCGGCCCCTGCATTACCGGCTTGATTGATCTGCGCCATCACCCCGACAAGCATCAGCGCATGGTGATTGAGGAAGGCGCTTTACCCGGTGCGCTGGGTCAGGCATTGCCTTCGGCACTGGCCAGCGCTGCCGGATGGCTGGGTGATGATACGGATAATGACGATGCCCTGGATGAACAGGGCAATGTCTGGCAGAGCATTTTGCGCGGCCCTTATCACGGCGCTGTCAATCAAACCCAGACCTTTCTGGTGATGAGCCATGATGATGCACAGGGCGTCATCACGCTGGAACATGACCGGGTCAATATCGACTGGCCCGATCTGGGCGCACAGGCTAACTTTGCTCATGCCCACCAGCGGCTTACCGAAGCCACCACGGCTCTGGGCGGCAGCTATGTCGAAAATCCCCTATGGTCACCGCTGTTTCACAACAGCCTGGTCACCGTTCATCCGCTGGGTGGCTGTGCGATGTCCGCCGATGCCAGTGAGGGCGTCGTCAATCACAAGGGCCAGGTCTTCACGGGCCAGGATGATACGGTCTATTCCGATCTGTACGTATCGGATGGCTCGGTGATCCCCACCTCGATTGCGGTCAACCCTTTGTTCACTATCAGCGCCCTGACCGAGCGCTGCTGCGCGCTGATGGCCAGGGATAACGGCTGGGTTATTGATTACAGTCTGCCTTCTGCCCCAAATCGACCGCATCCCCCTCAGACCATGGGCTTACGTTTTACCGAGACCATGCGTGGTCATTTTGCCAAGCTGAGCGATAACCAGGATGATTTGCAAAGCTTCTACCAGGCAGAGCTGGCCGGACAGGCCGACGATAACCCGATGGAGTTCACCCTGACCATTGTCAGTGATGATCTGCAAAACATGCTCAACGATCCGGCCCATGCCGCCCGGATTAATGGCAGTGTTCATTGCCCGGCGCTGTCAGACAAGGCTTTGACCGTCAGTGCCGGTCATTTCAACCTGTTCCAGTCCATCGACTCACCGCCCGACAGCCGTCAGATGCGTTACCGCATGCTGCTACATGCAGAAAGCGGTGAAGCCTATTTTTTTGATGGCTTCAAACTGATCAAAAATGATCCGGGGATCAGCGAAGTCTGGACCGATACCACCACGCTGTTTGTGACCCTCTACCGGGGCACCGACGACAGCGGCTCTCTGGTCGGCAAAGCCGTGCTGCACATTGCACCCGTGGATTTACTGCGGCAGATGAGTACGCTGGAAGTCATCCGCGCCGACAACTGGGAGCAGCGGCTCAGGGCCACCGCCGATTTCGGCCGTTTCTTTGCCGGGACGCTTTACCAGACCTATGGCGGGGTGTTTTTTAATCCCGACAGCGACACTCCCACTTTGCCCAGAAAGAAAAGGCCATTGCGGGCACCGGCACCGGAAGTGTATCCTCTGCTGACCGAGGACGGGGTTGAGCTGAAACTGACCCGCTATCAGGGCGGTCAGAAAGGCCCGGTAATGCTGGTTCACGGGCTGGGGGTGGCTTCCAGTATCTTCTCAACCGATATGATCGATACAAATCTGGTGGAGTATCTGGTGGCCAATGGCTTTGATGTCTGGCTGCTGGATTATCGGGTCAGCATTCTGCTGCCGGCAGCAGCCCATCAATCCAACGGCGACCAGGTGGCCCGCTTTGATTACCCGGCGGCGATCAGCAAGATTAAACTCATCACTGGGGCCGACACTGTACAGGCGCTGGTGCATTGCTACGGGGCCACCACCTTCATTATGTCGATGCTGGCAGGTTTGGAAGGGGTGCGCAGTATTGTCTGTTCGCAAATTGCCACCGATATCGTGGTGCCGACCACCACAGCGTTGAAAACCGGCTTACATTTACCCTCTTTCCTGGAGCGGCTGGGTGTAGACTCACTCACTGCCGATCCTCCTGATGACGGGGGCTCTTTACTAACAGACCTCTATCATAAAGCGCTGGATATCAATGCCTTGGCCAATGCCCAGGGCCAGTGCCATAACGATAGCTGTCACCGCATCACTTTTATGTATGCCTCACTGTATCGTCATGATCAACTCAATCATCTGTTGCACAGCAACCTGGATGAGTTATTTGCTGAAGCCAATATCGAAACCCTGGCCCATCTCGCTACCATGTGCCGGGCCGGCAAGCTGGTCGATAGCGATGGCAACGATAGCTACCTGCCGCATCTGGAAAGGCTGAATCTGCCGATCCTGTTTATTTCCGGTGAAGACAATGAATGTTATCTGCCGGAGAGCACCAAGCGAACTTATAACCGCTTGTGCCAGCGTTTTGGCAACAGCCAGTACCAGCGGCATGTGATTCCGGCTTATGCCCACATAGACTGTATTTTCGGTGATAAGGCCGATATCGATGTCTACCCGTTGATACTGGCGCATCTGTTGCAGACGGCCTGAGGTCAGTCAGCGATGCTCAGGCATCTTCGTTATGCATCATTTCCAGTTGCTGGGCTTCCCCCAGTTCATGTTTCTTTTTATGAACCCGGGCCTCGATAATCGTGACCCATTCATTGATCGTCTCAGCATCGCTGCCGGCTGCCTTTCGCGCCCGCTCCAGCAGCTTGAGTGCTTCGTCCGGATCCTGATGCTCAATGCTGTCGTCAATCAAAGCCTGTGCCAGCGCCAGCAGTGCATGCGGTTCTCCACTCTGTGCTGCTTTGCGGCATTCAGCCTCATTCTCGCATGGCGGCAAAGTGCCGGGATCAAGGCGGGCCTCTTGATGACGCTCATCAACTGTTTTGACCATGGTTTCTATTCCCTGCGGAGTGATTAAAGCCTCTGTAATTTACGACGGAATGGCTACCGTATAGTTTCATTCTCTAATGCTTTTATTCAAAACACCAGCCGCATCAGGCAAACTCAGACAAAAATGCTAATCGTGACAATAGATTAGCTTCACATCGGCGCCAGTTTGTATTATGCTGGTGACAAATTAAGAGGTGTGCTTATGGATATTGAAAGAACGCAAAACGTTTCACCCATACTGTCTGCAGAGCGTATCGCCGCCCAGCAGGAAGTGGCAGCACTCAAACTCAGTAATGATGCTGCCAAGGCTCAAGGTCAGGCCAGTGTGCAACTGATCCAGGCGGCAGTGGGCGCGGCAACACCAAGTCAGCCTTCAGCCAGCATCGGTAACAATATCAACGTTAAAGTCTAGTTCAAGCATTACCGCAGAGGCGGTATCAACGACAGGCAAAAAAAAGCCCCGCTGAGCGGGGCTTTTTTACGTTCGATACTTGTATTATCTGTTGCAGATATACATGGTCACTTCAAAACCGAAACGCATGTCTGAGTATTCTGGTTTAGTCCACATGATAATCACCTCTTGGTTTGGTTTACTTCGACTGCGGTTCAAATGTTACTAAGCTGGGTCAGCAGGCAATACAGTGATTTTCTTGAGAACACTCAGGATTTTACTGATTCAGCAAATGACCGCTTTACCCGCCCACGGATTTAGTTAACGATCAAGCATGAATCAGTTGAGGAGTTCTCATGAAACCACAAGCTACCATTACCCAGTCAGAATCTGTGTTCCATGTCAGCTACGAGGAAAATGACCAGACTTTAGAGGTCGAGCAGGCTTTTGACAGCTATGAGCAGGCGCTGGACTTCATCCTTGAACAAGGCTGGCAGCTGAAACGGGAAAAGCAGAAAGACTCGCTGCACGTTGAAACCCGCTTTATCAAGCCCTGATCAGGCAGCCATCAATTTGGCAAAATACTGGTTTATCTGCTTAAGATTGGCCTGCGTGTATTCCAGAAAAGCCTGCATCACCGGTGTCAGGTGTTTGCCTTTAGGATAGACCAGACACCAGCTGCGACGTAAGGGAAAACCTTTCAGCTCAGGACTGAGCAACTGCCCTTGCCGTAATTCCGCCAGCACGCTGAGCTTGGGTAAAACGGCCACGCCGAGTCCTGCCAATACCCCATGCTTGATAGCGTCATTAGAAGTCATCTCCATCAATGAGCGCAGTGACAAACGTTGTTGCTGGCAATGCTGCTCCAAAGCCAGGCGATTACCGGAGCCGGCTTCACGCAATAATAAACCCGCATCCAGAAACTGCTGGGGCGTTAAGGCTTTTTGCCTTGCCAGCGGGTGATCAGCTGCCATGACCGGAATCAGCTCATTATCTAAAAATGGCAGGGTCGCCAATGAGCGATCGCTGGGCACCAGTCCCATCACTACCAGTTCGTCACTGTTATTGTTGAGTTGCTCAATGGCGCTGGCCCGGTTCATGACCCTGAGATTGACGTTAACTGTCGGGTAGCGGTCCAGAAAGGGCTGCAGCAGGTGGGGCACGGCATATTGCGCTGTACTCACCGCACACAGGTTCAGCTCCCCTGACAACTGTCCCCTCAAACTATGCAAATCAGCCTGCAATGAAGCAACCTGCTCAAACACCGCATTAATGCGCTGTGCCACCATTTCACCAGCGCGGGTGCAATAAAGTTGCCTGCCGACATATTCAAATAAGGGCTGATCCAGTGCCTGCTCCAGCTTGCGGATTTGTGAGCTGACAGCAGGCTGGGTCAGGCCCAGGGCTTCTGCTGCCCGACCATAGCCCTGCAACTCATAAACCGCCTGAAACACTTGCATCTGCCTGAACGACAAACGACTTAATAACTGCTTTAATGTCATTGGCATAAAGCCACTTCCTCTCCATCCATAAGTTATTGCTTATCGCAGATAAAAATTATATCAATTTTTCATTATGAGGCCGTTTCTTTACATTATTGGCATCTGATCCAGGAGTCTGCTGCATGCTGAAAAAAGTCTTGATCGCCAATCGCGGCGAAATTGCGGTTCGTATCGTCAGGGCCTGTGCCGAAATGGGCATACGCTCGGTAGCGATCTACACCGAACCCGACCGCTATGCTTTGCATGTGAAACGTGCGGACGAGTCTTATTCTCTGGGCGAAGACCCCTTATCCGGCTATCTGGATCCGCTGCGCATTGTGAACCTGGCAGTAGAAACGGGTTGTGATGCGATTCATCCCGGCTATGGTTTCCTCTCTGAAAACGCCGAATTCGCCCGCCTCTGCGAAAAACACCAGATCACCTTTATCGGCCCCAAATCCAGTGTGATCGAGAAAATGGGTGATAAAACCGCGGCCCGTGACAGCATGCGTGAAGCCGGGGTGCCGATAACGCCGGGATCGGACGGCAATCTGGACAGCCTGGATGAAGCCCTGTCTCTGGCAGACGAAGTCGGTTATCCGGTGATGATCAAAGCCACCTCGGGTGGCGGTGGCAGGGGGATTCGCCGCTGCGACAACGCCGATGAACTACGTCAGCAATACCCGCGGGTGATATCGGAAGCCACCAAGGCCTTTGGCAGTGCCGAGGTGTTTCTGGAGAAATGTATTGTCGATCCGCGCCATATTGAGGTGCAGATCCTCGCTGACAGCCAAGGTAATGTGATTCACCTCTATGAACGTGACTGCTCGATACAAAGGCGCAACCAGAAGCTGATCGAGATTGCCCCCAGTCCGCAACTGACCCCGGAGCAGCGCGACTATGTGGGTGATCTGGCAGTGCGCGCCGCGGAAGCCGTGGGCTATGAAAATGCCGGCACGGTGGAGTTTCTGTTCACCGGCAATGAAGTTTATTTCATGGAAATGAACACCCGGGTGCAGGTCGAACATACCATCACCGAGCAAATTACCGGTGTCGATATTGTGCGTGAACAGCTCAGGATTGCCGCAGGCAAGCCGCTCAGCTACCGCCAGCAGGACATCAGCTATCGCGGTTTTGCCCTGCAGTTCCGTATCAATGCGGAAGATCCCAAAAACGACTTTCTACCCAGTTTCGGCCGTATTACCCACTACTATGCGCCCGGCGGTCCCGGTGTGCGGGTGGATACCGCGATTTATACCGGTTACGACATTCCGCCCTATTTCGACTCAATGTGCCTGAAGCTGGTGGTCTGGGCGCTGGACTGGGATGATGCCATTAACCGCGGTCAGCGGGCGCTGGATGATATGCGCCTGCATGGCATCAAAACCACGGCCAATTACTACAAGCAGATCCTCAACCACGCAGACTTCCGCAGCGGCCATTTTGATACCGGTTTTGTCCCGGCCCACCCGGAACTGCTGAAATATTCCGATAAACAACGTCCCAGCGCGGTCGCGCTGGCTTTGGCCACTGCAATTGCAGCCCATGCCGGCTGGTAAGCCGCCCTAAAGCTGGAGAATTAATGATGAAAAAAATTGAAGTTACCGATGTCATTCTGCGCGATGCCCACCAGTCTCTGATTGCCACCCGCATGCGCACCGATGACATGCTGCCAATTTGCGACAAGCTGGATCAGGCAGGCTTCTGGTCACTGGAAGTCTGGGGCGGCGCCACCTTTGATGCCTGCGTGCGCTTTCTCAAGGAAGATCCCTGGGACAGACTGCGCCAGTTAAAAGAGGCCCTGCCTAACACCCGCCTGCAAATGCTGCTGCGTGGCCAGAACCTGCTGGGCTACCGGCATTATGCCGATGATGTGGTGAAAGCTTTTGTCAGCCGCGCTGCCGAAAACGGTATTGATGTGTTCCGCATTTTCGATGCGCTCAATGATCTGCGTAACCTTGAAACTGCCATGGCTGCGGTCAAACAGGCCGGTAAACATGCCCAGGGCACCATCGCTTATACCACCAGCCCGGTACATTCGCCCGAGCTTTATGTAAAACAGGCCAAAGACCTGCAGAACATGGGCGCCGATTCCATTGCGATTAAAGATATGGCCGGTCTGCTCGCTCCTTACCCGACCTATGAGTTGGTTAAAGCTATTAAAAGCGAGGTGGATCTGCCGCTGGTGATTCACAGCCACGCCACCTCGGGTCTGGCTGCACAGTGTCAGTTGAAAGCGATTGAGGCCGGTGCCGATCGCATTGACACCGCCATCTCCGCCTTTGCCTGGGGCACCAGCCACCCGGCCACTGAGTCACAAGTGGCGGCGCTGAAAAATACCGAATTCGATACCGGCCTTGATTTAAACCTGTTATCGGAAATTGCCGACTATTTCCGCGAAGTTCGTAAGAAATACCACCAGTTTGAGAGCGAATTTACTCGTGAAGATGTGTCAGTTCAGATCAATCAGGTGCCGGGCGGCATGATGTCGAACCTGGCCAACCAGCTCAAAGAGCAGAACGCGCTGGATCGGATCCGTGACGTGTTTGCTGAAATTCCCAGGGTGCGGGAAGATCTGGGTTATCCACCGCTGGTAACCCCAACCTCACAAATTGTCGGCACCCAGGCGGTTTATAACGTCCTTGCCGGCGAGCGCTACAAGACCATTACCAATGAAGTTAAACGTTATCTGCAGGGCGGTTACGGTCAGGCACCGGCTGCGGTCAATGCCGATCTGCAGAAAAAAGCCGTGGGTAATGAAGAGATCATTGAGTCCAGACCGGCTGATGCACTTAAACCCGAACTGGATAAGCTGCGTAACGACATCGGCGAACTGGCGCAATCAGAAGAAGATGTGCTGACCTATGCCATGTTCCCCGATTTAGGCCGTGAATTTCTGCAGCAACGCCAGGATGGGGAGCTCAAACCTGAACCCCTGCTGCCTGCCAGTGATGCCAGCAACAACGACAATGAACCGATTGCCACCGAGTTTAAGGTGGATGTGCATGGCGAGAGCTACGATATCGCGATTACCGGCGTCGGTGACGTCGGCGGCGGTAAGCGTAAGTTCTATATTTCCATAGATGGCATGCCGGAAGAGGTCACCTTTGAGGCGCTGAACGAATACATCAAAGAAGGCGGAGGCGGTCGCAAGAAAGCCTCCAGCCCGGGCGATGCCACCGCGCCACTGCCGGGTAATGTAGTCGAGGTGCTGGTCGCAGAAGGCGATGAGGTTGAGGCCGGCCAGGCCCTGCTGGTCATGGAAGCGATGAAGATGGAAACCGAGCTGATGGCCAATGTCGCCGGCACCGTCAAAGCTGTCCACGTCAGCAAAGGTGATCGGGTCACGCCGGGCGAAACGCTAATTGAGATCGGCTGATCGGCTACCAGTAAGGGCCATAGCTATAGTACCCGCGTGTTCTCCAGCGCGGGTGACTGAAGCCGTAGCCAAAGCGGTCGTAATAAAAGGGCGAGTCATACCAGTAGGGATCATGCACGTACTGGCGTGGTGTCCAGCGATAGATTTGACCAATCTCGATCACCGGAATCGTCATGTTTTTCTTGTCGACGGTAACGGTTTGTTCTTCTGCTATTCTGCCTGCCACAGTCACCAGCGTGCCTGACTTGTAGATATAAGGATCAACGAAGTCTGTGGTCCGTGCCAGAAAACGTCCCTGGCTGTCAGCGGTTTCATCAGGACGGCCGTAGCTGTTGACCGGGAACTGAGCAATGTGCAGTAATGAGCCGCTGTCGTTGTTCTCTACTTTGACGATTTGTCCACCCCAGCGGACTGTATCATCCTGATGGCTGGCCGCTTTGCCGGTCACCTGACTCAATTGCAAATCAGGCTGAGGTGCTGTTTTGATGGCCACCGGCACATTACTACAGCCGACCAGAAACAGCAGGCACAAAGATACTAAAGCTTTCATCATGACTCCCAGGCGTTGTCTGCCAAGTATGTAATCTCAAACTATGACTGTTGCCGGGGTCGCAGAGTTTCCCTTGTGGTTCATTGACTTTTGAGGCTGAAAACAACGGCAAGACACACTAAAATTCGCCGTACTGGGATTCATATTCATCCAGCAAATCAGCCAGCATTTCCTTATAGTCGAGATCGCTCATTTTGAAATGCGTCAGCACTAACTCACTGGTCATTGGCCATTCACTGTCAGTTTTGCCGTATTTGTAACGGGTTGCCGCCATTGAAGCAATTTTGATCAGCCCATACAGATCTTTTTGTTGTTCGCTGACACGGCGATCATTGAGAAAGTGAGGATCGTGGTGACGCAGGATGAGCTCACATAGGGATTTAGGCAAATGCCAGGAAGACGCGACAAAATAGCCAACGATGGCGTGATTAGTCTGGTAGTGACCTTCTTCAATTTCGGTAAAGCTGTGATGCGGTGAATGATTGGCTTCAAACAGGACATCCCGGTAGTTATCAAACTTCATCGCCATCAGCGGAATGCCACAGTCACGAAACAGCCCCAATGCATACAACTGGTCATCATCCACATCACAGCGGTCATTAAGGTAACTCAGCACCAACTTCGACATGGTCGCCACTTCCATGGTGTTATCCCAAAATTTTTCCAGCGAGATAACCGCTTTGCCTTTCATCGATGAACGCAGTGCAAAGTAGTTAACCAGCGGCTCCAGCTTGTCGGTGCCCAGCATCATTACCGCCTGACGAATGTCAGCGATTTCCCGTTTCAGAGAAAACATCGGTGAGTTGATGGTTTTCAAAACGACTGCTGCGAGCGCCACATCACGGCTGATGATATCCGCATAATCAATGGGATCGGGTTCGGACTTATCCAGCTCCTGCTGCAGCGCTACCAACACTTCCGGCTTAGGCGGGATATTGAATTTGCTGATGATTTCCTGCGCCTTTATGTCACTGATATCCATACCTATTCCATAACCCTGTTATTTGTCTGTGAATTATTGGTCATCGAACTATTTCTGGCAAGCACTGTTGCCGGAAAAATGGCTTCATCAACCAATGTGGCCATCGCCGCATAACGACGCTGGTAATCATCAATCCGGGCCCGGCATGCGGCAGCTTCGCCAGCAAGCAGCATGTCCCGCATCTGACGCGCAAGGTGGTGCCACTCGGTGTGGGCGTGGTCAACCCTCTCCAGCCACTCAGCATCAAACAGGCCTTGTGATTTGACGCGCTGAATCCAGCTACCACAATGGCATTTTCGTTGATCCATGATCGGCCAGTGCTCCACTTCGTCCTTATCCTGCTCCAGGTTCTGCACAAACAGTCGATACCAGCGCTGGCTGGTCAGCTCAAACAAGCGTAGCGCCTGCTGCTTGGGCGTCAAAGGCAAGGCGGCGCAGTCAAGCCACTGCTGATCAGGCCGGTATTGCTCCAGCCAAGGCTGTAACTCCCTTGCCGGCATGGGTCTGGCGATGCCGTAACCCTGAGCATGTTCACAGCCAATCATCAGCAGCATCAAACCATGCTCGACGGTTTCTACGCCCTCGGCGATGACCTGACGATTAAAGGCACCAGCCAGCCCACTGACGCCATCAACTATCGTGTAATCCTGGGGATCATCGAGCATATCGCGAACAAAAGTCTGATCAATTTTAATGGTGCTGGCGGTCAAGTGGCGCAGATGAGTTAATGATGAGTAGCCGGTACCGAAATCATCCAGCGCCACAGACACACCCAGTACATCCCGACACAGCTTGATCACCCTCGAAATCGAGGCAATATCACCTAAAGCACTGGTTTCCACAATTTCCAGCTGCAGGTAGCGTGAGTCCAGATCAGGGCAGGTGGCCAGCGCCGCTTCTACATCATCAATGAAGCGTGCTGACTGCAGGTGCGAGGAAGCGACATTGACACTGACTTCCAGCGGATACCCGGCCTGATGCCAGGCACTGGCCTGAGCCAGCGCTGTTTGCATCACCCAGTTACCCATCTCGATTTCCAGATCGCTGTCACTGATCAAGGGTAAAAATGCGGCCGGTGATAACAGGCCCTGCTCAGGATGCTGCCAGCGAATCAGAGCCTCAGCGCCATAGACTTTCGCTGTGCGCATATTGACCTTGGGCTGGTAAAACAGGCAAAACTGGCCGGCCTTCAAGGCTTCGCGAATTTCCTGCTGCCACTGCTGTTTTTCCATGGTCTGACGGTTGTGCGCCGGATTGAACAGCTTGAAGGTATTACGCCCTGATAACTTGGCCTGATACATGGTCTGATCGGCATGCCGCAGCAGGGTATCAAGATCGGCATTATCACTGGGATAAAAAGTCACACCACTGGATGCACTGATTTCCAGCCGCAAATCGCTAACGTCGTAAGGCTGGGACAGTGAGTCATGTATACGCTTGAGTAAGTACTCACATTCCTCATGCGTTTCGATATCGCGGAACATAATCGCAAACTCATCGCCACCGAACCGGGAAATGGTATCTTCATCACGCACATTGGCGCGTAGTCGCATCGCGACCTCGATCAGCAACTGGTCGCCGACCTCATGGCCGTAGCTGTCGTTTACCGGTTTGAAGTTATCCAGGTCCAGGAAACAAATCGCCAGCAGGGTTTCAGTGCGCTTACTGTGCGCCACCGCCTGGGAGAAGCGGTCGGCGAACAGGACACGATTAGGCAGCTTGGTCAGCACATCGTAATGCGCCATCAACTCCAGCGTTTCCTGCTGTTGTTTGGTCTGGGTAATATCGGAAAACAGACCGACAAAATGCCGGCTCTGACCATCATCATCGGTCAACGCCGAAATCGTCAGCAGTTCAGCATAGAGCTCGCCGTTCTTGCGACGGTTCCAGACCTCTCCCTGCCAGTAACCATGCTCGGTAATGGACTGCCACATTTTGCTGAAAAACTCAGTGCTGTGCTTACCTGAGTTCAGCAGCTGCGGTCCTTTGCCAATCACTTCCTCACGACTGTAACCGGTAATTTCACAAAACGCCGGGTTGACATCGGTGATGGTGCCGACAGTATCAGTGATGATGATGCCTTCCTGCGCCTGATTGAATACCCGCGACGAGAATCGCAGTTGCTCTTCCGCTTCCTTGCGCACGGTGATGTCATAGACCACCAGCAGCTTTTCATCTTCGAAGGTATCCTGCAGCAAAGAAGTGCTCAGCAATGCCACTTTTCGGGTGCCTGACTTGGTACGCAGTTCAATTTCCATCGGCGTGGTGTGGGTTTGCCTGCCACTGCTGTTAAGGCGTTGCAGCCCCAGATAGCTCTGGAAATCATGCCGGTAACGCTGAGGCTCGGCAGTGATCTCCCACCAACTGCTGAGAGACTTAATCTCATCCAGCCGATAGCCATAGGTCTCGATGAAAGCCTGATTGATAGAGATAATTTTGTTTCCCGCACCCAACAACATATATGGCACTGGTGAACTCTCGATCAGATTACGGAACTTGTGATTAGCCAGTGAAGCGGCAAAGATAAAGCGAATAAACAGCGCCATAAGCAGAAACAAAGCAGCAGCAATGCCGTAAATCAAGATGCGCTTTTGCCAGAAATCGGATGGCAGCGCTGACCAGCCTCTCCTCGGTGCAGCGGCCAGCAACCACTCGCCTTCCGGCAGGTTGAGCGTATGAATTAGACTGTCATCATTGAACAAGGCCGGATCACCAAAAAACACATCGCCGGTTCTGCCAAGACTGTCAGCGCCCCTGATCGCTAAATCTATAGGTAAGTCGTCATCCAGTAGCCCGCTTTTTTCAAAAAAGCGATTGACGTCGATAACGGCTGATATCAACCCCCAGTAATATTCTTCACCACTAATGGGCTCTTGCAGAAAGACGGGGATGCGCGTGATCAAACCAACACCACCCTGTTTCAGTTGCAGGGGGCCGGCGAGAACAAGATTACGTGTGCGTCGCGCTCTGTCGGCAGCTTCAGCTTGTTGTGGCGTTTTTCTGTAATCAAGCCCGATTGCCGCTTCATTGCCTTCTATCGGATACATGTACCTGATGACCATATCCGGTGCGGCAGCAATATTGCGGATTTCTGAATCCCCCTTGACCAGATGGCTGACTGCTCGAGCAAATTGATCCTGAGTCAGTTCCGGATTGACGGCAAACAGACCCGGCAAGCCCCGAACGATTTGAATATGGTTTTGCAGGTTGCTGTAGAGGCGATTGTGATAAAAGGTGAGATGCTTCTGGGTTTCACTGTGAAGCTGCGCCTGATGTTGTTGTACCAGGCTGTGATTGAG
Organism: uncultured Methylophaga sp.; assembly: GCF_947259025.1. Lineage (GTDB taxonomy): Bacteria > Pseudomonadota > Gammaproteobacteria > Nitrosococcales > Methylophagaceae > Methylophaga. The sequence goes on along the minus strand of NZ_CAMYKO010000004.1, from coordinate 344,154 downwards.
ATACGCTGCGGCACCGAACAACAGCACAGCAAGCACCGTCAGCATGCTGTAAAAAGCCAGTTTCGTAGAGATATTTGCTTGCATCAGCTGGCGGTCGGCTCAGTTATTGTTGTGGCGCAAAAAAGTTGTGGCTAGATTTCTGATCTGCGTTTGATTATACGCAGGGCTCAGGGTTTTGTGCGAGTGGCTGTATGACTCATTGATCAGCACTACTTTGACCGTCCCTACGCGGCTCTTCGGACAGTCTCTATTTTCTGACATTGCCGGTGAAAAATCGCCCTCCAGCCTACTCTGAAGTAGCGCATACAGAGAGAACATTGCAGTGATAAACAAGACTTTATTGCCGCGTATACCGCCAATCCCAGACAAGATTTTGGCCTGCTCAGCGCGATAGTCTTCATTTAATTGGCAATGAGCATATGCGCTGCCGGGCGGGTGATGACAACATCAATGCAATCAAAATAATGATTTATTATCATCAACTTATGAAATATAAATTGCTTTCCATAAACACCAACCTGACAGTCAACTCATTAACCTGTTTCTCACAGCCGGGCAGTCACTCAGTCATAAACCAGATTGGCTGAATAGCAGTATTTGGCTTAATACCTTAAACGCGCTAGCCTGATACAAACTACTATCGATAGCCAGCAATGAGTCAATCAGAACCGGAGCCAAAACGTCCTGAGCCTCGCACCGCAGCGAAGGACATTGTGATCCCGCGATACATGGGCACTTTTGCCGATCTGATGACTTTGCTTCTGTGTTTTTTTGTATTGCTGGTAGCCATGGCGGAAATTGATGCGCTCAAATTCAAAATGGTGGTGCGCACCATGGAAGACGCCTTCGGTGTTGAGCGGCCCAAACCGAAAGACGAGATCGTCAAAGGCACCAGCGTTATTCAACAGCGTTTCTCTCCCAACCCGGATCAACCTACCCCCATTGATGAGGTTCTCCAGGCCGGACAATCCGACAAGGATGTACTTAAGACCGAGGATGCCGCAGTTTATCAGGCTGCACAGATGAATAGCCTGCGACAGGAACTGACGCAGGTTTTATCCAGCGCCCTCAATGACAACTTGATCTCCCTGGAAACCAGGCAGGATAGAGTATTGATCCGCATCAATGAACAGGCTTCTTTTGCCTCGGCCGGCGCCAGTCTCAAACCCGGCTTTGTGCCGGTACTCGATCGCATTGCCAATGCCCTGGCGGATATCAACGCCCAATTTGTGGTCGCAGGTCATACCGACGACGTCCCGTTACGGGCTGGTCTTTACCGATCCAACTGGGATTTATCCGGCGCCCGCGCCACCTCAGTGGTGCATGCCCTGCTGCAGCATCCGGGCCTGAATGCCGATCAGTTCAGAATTGAGGCCTACGCTGACACCCAGCCGCTGAAGCCCAATGACAGCGCAGCGGGAAGGGCGGTAAACCGGCGGGTAGAAATCGGCATTATCAAGCCATGGTCGCAGCCGGAATGATGGCGATATAATCCAAAAAAATGGCTTCGATGAGAACCTTGTCACCCAACCATAAGGACACAGCATGAAAACATCTGACCTGCTCGTCAAAGCACTGGAAAATGAAGGGGTCGAATATATTTTTGGTATTCCGGGTGAGGAAAACCTGGACTTTATCGACTCTCTGCAGCATTCCTCGATTAAGCTGATCATTACCCGCCACGAGCAGGGAGCGGGCTTTATGGCTGCCAACTACGGTCGGCTCACCGGCAAACCCGGTGTTTGTCTCTCGACCCTGGGGCCCGGTGCCACCAACATGGTCACGCCAGCTGCCTATGCCCAGCTTGGTGGCATGCCGATGCTGATTATTACCGGTCAGAAACCCATCAAAGCCAGCAAGCAGGCTTTGTTTCAGATTGTCGATGTCGTCAATATGATGCGGCCGATTACTAAATTCACCAAGCAGGTGGTGCACGGCAATACTGTCGCCGCTATCGTCCGCGAGGCATTCCGCGTGGCTGTTGAAGAACGGCCGGGAGCCGTCCACATCGAACTGCCCGAGGATATTGCCGCCGAGGAAGCCAATGAGCGCATCTACACGGTGGAAACTATCCGCCGGCCCGATGCCGATAACCGCACCATTCAGCATGCGCTGAAAATGATCGAAGAAGCGACCATGCCGCTGCTGCTGATCGGGGCCGGTGCCAACCGTAAACGTGCCAGCGTGGCGCTGACCAAGTTTGTCGAACATACCGGCATTCCGTTTTTCAACACTCAGTTGGGCAAGGGCGTGATCGATGAACGCCATGACAGTTACCTGGGCACAGCGGCACTGTCGGAATCAGACTTTCTGCACTGTGCGATTGACCGCGCCGATCTGATTATCAATATCGGCCATGACGAAGTGGAAAAACCGCCCTTCTTCATGAAAGACGGCGGCGCCGAGGTGATACACATCAATTTCCACGCTGCCGAGATCGACCCGGTGTATTTCCCGCAGCTCGATGTGGTGGGTGATATCGCCACCTCGATCAACCGTCTGCGCGCCGGTCTCAGTCCGCAGCCGCATTGGGACTTTTCCTATTTTTACCGGGTCAAGCAGGAGGTGAACGAGCGCCTGTCTAAATACAGCGACGATGAACGCTTCCCTGTATTGCCACAGTCGGCGGTACGCATTATCCGTGAGCTGATGGGCGAGGAAGATATCCTGGCGCTGGATAATGGTGTATATAAAATCTGGTTCGCCCGTAATTACCCCAGCTACTACTACAACTCGATCCTGCTGGATAACGCGCTGGCGACCATGGGGGCCGGCCTGCCCACCGCCATGACGGCCAAACTGATGCATCCGGAACAGCGGGTGATGGCGGTCTGCGGTGACGGCGGCTTTATGATGAATTCACAGGAGCTGGAAACTGCCGTGCGCATGGGGCTGGACCTGGTGGTACTGATCCTCAATGACAATGCCTACGGCATGGTGCGCTGGAAGCAGGAGGGTATGGGCTTCAAGGATTATGGTCTCAGCTTCGACAATCCGGACTTCGTTAAATACGCCGAAAGTTATGGTGCTACCGGCCATCGTCCGGCCAGTCATGCTGAATTTACTAAAGTGCTTGAGGCCGCCCTTAACGGCAAGGGCGTGCATTTGATCGATTTGGCTGTGGATTATTCGCTGAACCATTCGATCTTAAGCGAAGGACTGAAACAGAAAATCTGCATTTTGTAAGGAGCCCGCTATGAGCAGCATTCCCCACTTTCCTTTGATGATTGCTGGCATCAACAAATCACAGGCCAAACACACTGAAGTCTATTCGCCCTATAACGATCAGTTGATTGGCACGGTGGATCAGGCGGATCACGCCGATGTTGATCAGGCGCTGACAACAGCGCATGCCTTGTTTCGGGATCGCAGCCAGTGGCTGTCAACCGTAGAGCGCATCAATATCTTGGAAAAAGCAGTCGCCATGATGAAAGATCAGGCTGATACACTGGCGGCCGGGGCAGCCGAGGAAGGTGGCAAACCTTTGCTCGACTCCAAAGTCGAGATGGTGCGTTGTATCGACAGTATCCGTGCCTGCATCGACGGCCTCAGAAACGATGCCCCTCACACCATTCCGATGGGCATTAACCCCGCCTCCCAGCACCGTCTGACGATGATGCGCAAGGAGCCGATTGGGGTGGTGGTGGCAGTGAGTGCCTTTAACCACCCGCTTAACCTGATTGCTCACCAAGTGGGACCCGCCATTGCTAGCGGTTGTCCGGTGATCGTCAAACCGGCGGAAAACACGCCGCTGTCCTGCTTTCGTCTGGTAGAGATTTTCCACCGCGCCGGCCTGCCGGCAGAATGGTGTCAGGCGCTGCTGACAGAAAATCATGATGTTGCCGAAAAACTGGCCACGGATTCACGGGTCGGCTTTCTCAGCTTTATAGGCAGTGCCAAAGTCGGCTGGTATCTGCGTTCCAAGCTGGCCCCCGGCGCACGTTGTGCCCTGGAACATGGCGGTGTGGCACCGGTGGTGGTGGCCGAAGATGCCGATATCGACAAGGCGGTGCCGGGACTGGCCAAGGGCAGCTTCTACCATGCTGGCCAGGTATGTGTCTCAGTGCAGCGGATCTATGCTGAGCGCAGCATTGCCCGTGAACTGGCTGAAAAACTCGCAGCTGCAGCCGAGAAAATGGTGGTGGGCGATCCCTTGTCGGATAAAACCGAGGTGGGCCCGATTATCCGTAAAGGCGAACTTAACCGCATTGCCTCCTGGGTACAGGAGGCGGTGGATAAAGGCGCGGAAATGCTCTGCGGTGGCCAGACCCTGCCCCATAACAGTTATGCCCCCACCGTTTTGTTTGATCCACCGGCAAACGCCAAAGTGACCCAGGAAGAAATTTTCGGCCCGGTAGTCTGTATTTACCCGGTGGACAGTGTGGATCAAGGCATTGTTAAGGCCAACAGTCTGGAGTTTGCTTTCCAGGCCGCGATCTACAGCCAGAATATTGATACTGCCATGGCTGCCGCCGACAGACTCGATGCCTCGGCGGTGATGATTAACGAGCAGACCGCGTTCCGGGTCGACTGGATGCCGTTTGCCGGCCTTAAGCATTCGGGCCTGGGCACAGGCGGCATTCCCTACAGCATGGAAGATATGCAGGTAGAAAAAATGATCGTGGTCACTTCCAAGGGCATCAGCTAGCCACTCATTGCTACCCCGGCCAAGCCGGGGTTTGCCCTCAATGGCGGCGGATAAATGTGGTGATCGTGTCCAGTAAACGGCCATCGCCCCGCAGCGGCCTGGCAAGCTTGGCCACCATCGCCACATGACCGTAATCGTCGAACTCGACCAGCTTCACGTTACCGTTGTTTTCACGTATTTTAGCGGCAAGATTACGGCTGTTCTTCGGCCAGACGGTCAAATCGTTATTCCCCACCAGCAATAGCATCGGTGGATTATTGCCATCCGCATAGTGAATAGGCTGACTGCGCCAGTGCGAGGCTTCCGGACCGAAAATCGTTTTCAAGGTACGGCTTTTCAGCGGCAGAAAGTCATAGGGCCCGGCCATGCCAATCATGCCATTGAGATCACTTGCCTGTAGCTCATGGCGCTTGAGGTATTGCTCATCCAACACCAGCAAGGCGGCGATATGAGCCCCGGCTGAATGACCGGCGACAAACAGCCGGTCGGCATTGCCGCCATACTGGCTTATATTGTTTTTGACCCAGCTCAATGCTGCGGCGCCATCCTCAACAAAGGCCGGAAACAGCACCTCGGGATAGACGCGGTAATCGGGTATCACCACATCAAAACCCGCTGAGGTCAGTGCTTCGGCAACAAACTTGTACTGCTTTTTATCGCCCGACTCCCAGCTGCCGCCGTAAAAGAATACCACTGTACTGCGCTTTGGCTGAGGTTGCTGACTCAGGTAGATATCCAGTGTCTGGCGTGGTGCCTTGCCATAAGCAATATCATCGATTCGCTGATAGCCCTGCTCCGGTATCACGGCATTGAGCACCGTCACCGGTGAACAGGCACTGGTCAGCCACACCAGGCCACTGGCAATCATGCCATGCAGCAACGGTTTGCTTAATTTTGCTTTCAATTGTCGCCGGCCTCTTCGCGGGGAGTCATAACTAAAACAGTGTTGTGCTGTTGACGTGAAATTCACGTAAACCGCGACAGGCTCCACTTATTTGCTGCAGATGGAGATTCCTATGTTGCCGCGCAACCTATTAATAGTGCCTTTATCCCTCTGGCTCAGCACGCTGCAAGCCGACCCCGGTGATCTGCAGATTAACTTTCAGTTTGATGCTGCCGGCAACTTTGAAGATGGCGTTGCCGCCGTGGTTATGGTCGAACAGGGCCGGCCACAAATGGGACTCATCGGCAAAAATGGCGATACGCTGCTAACACCGGCTAAAAACCAGAAAGTGCAGGCATTCAATGAACAACTTGCACCGATCATGCAAGACACCCGCTGGGGCTTTATCAACCAGCAGGGCGAGACGGTGATTGCTCCGCAATTCCAGAAGGTACTGCCGTTTCAACAAGGCCTGGCCGCGGTGCTCAAAGAAGGCCACTGGGGATTTATCAACAACCAAGGGCAGTGGCAGATAAAGCCACAATTTGAAGCGGCAAGGTCATTCAGTCAGAAGCTGGCGGCTGTTAAGCAGGATGGCTTGTGGGGCTTTATCAATAATAATGGCAACTGGCAGCTTGCCGCGCAGTTTAAAAATGCCTTGTTGTTCAAAGAAGGGCTAGCTCCGGTTGAAACCGCTGACGGCTGGGGTTATATCAATCCCCAGGGTGAAACCGTTATCGCGCCTCAGTTCAGTCAGGCACAGGCATTTGATAATCAACGGGCCGTGGTGAGCAAGGGTAATCAGTGGTGGTTTATCCGCCCTGACGGCTCAGCTTTGAGCGACAAACGCTATCAGCGGGTGAAACCTTTTCGACAGCAAATGGCCGTGGTGATGCGGGATGGGCTTTATGGCTATATCAATCGCGACGGCGAAGAAGTGGTTAAACCCACGCTGGATAATGCCTGGTCATTTAGCGAAGGGCTGGGCCGGATCGAAGTCGATGCCCAAGTCGGCTACCTCAACCCGCAGGGTGAGATGGTGATCCCGCCCCAATTCAAATGGGGGCATTCCTTTAAGCAGGGGCTGGCAGCGGTCACGCTGGATTACTGGAAATACGGCTTTATCAACCAACAGGGTGAGATGATAATCGCTGCTGACTATGACGATGCCCAGTCTTTCCACGAAGGCCTGGCCCGGGTCAAACTGCAGGGCAAGTGGGGTTACATCGCCCGTGATTGAGTCACGGCGGTTTCCAGCATTTGCACATCGAATGGCGGGCTGGCTTCGCCGAAATAGACCGTACTGTGCGGGAACGGGATCTCAATATTATGGGTATCAAAGGCTAATTTGATGCGGCGCAGAAATTCCCGCCCCACTTTCCACTGCATGATGGGCCGGGTTTTTATACGGCCTTTGATGACCACTGCTGAATCATCCAGCTTATCCACCCCGAAGATTTCCGGCGCCTCAACAATTAACTCAGCATATTCCTCTTCGGCCAGCATCTCATCAATGACCTGCTGGATGATCTGGCAAACCTGGTCGGTGTTTTCCTTATAGGCCACCCCGATATCGAACACGTAGGCTGACCAGTCTGTGGTCATATTACTCAGTGTGGTCACCGTACCGTTGGGAAAGTAATGCACGATGCCGGCCAGGTCGCGTAGCACGGTTGTTCGAAAGTTAATCGCTTCCACCAGCCCGCCGGTGCCGTTAATAATCGCCACATCGCCGACCCGGATCTGATTTTCCAGAATCATAAAAAAGCCGGAAATAACATCACGCACCAGGTTCTGAGCCCCAAAACCAATCGCCAGCCCCACAATACCAGCACTGGCAATGACCGGACCGATTTCCACCCCGATTTCTCGCAGCAGTACCAACAATAATGTGATCCAAATTGCCATCATGCCGGCTTGTCTGAGCAGGCGAATCAGGGTTTCAATGCGCTTTTTGGATTCGGTGGAGGACTCGCCACGAGACAGGCTGCGCTGCACCAGGTTATTTTCAAACCGCACTAGCCCTGTTCTGAGCAGCCGCGCCGCGGCCCAGGCAATCATCAGAATTAACAGGATTCGAACGGTAGTGCCAATCAGCAGGCTCCAGCTGATGGTATCGACAAAGTCATTGAATGCATCCATGGCCAGCCCCTTTTCAGACAAAAAACCTCGCCCCTGCAAAACAGGGGCGGGTAAACTCAAAACAATAGAAGTCAAAAGGTTGGCAGCTTTGCCGATGGCGACAGACTGTGCGCCATGAAATCTCCGACAGATAGCGGATCAGTTGGTTCCCGACCCGGCGGTGATAACTTGGTTTTTTAAAACTTATGAATGGAAAAAAGTCGACTTGACCATGCCGTTGATAATGCGTGCCGCATTATCATCGCGCGTGCCACGAAAGGTAGAGACCAGTAGCTTGGCTTCATTGAAGGCGGTATCGATCTCATCACTGAACAGCTGATGAAAGCGGTTCACCCCCATGATATAAATCCCGCCGGGCTCTGCTGTCTGCTGCATAATAGCCTGCTCGGTCTCGCCATGGCGGCGGGTGATAAAACTGCCCAGCAACTGGCTGAAAAGCGGAATACCCATCATAAAGGTCAGCAGCTTACTGACTTCGCATGGGTTGCGATCCTGCCAGTACTGGGCATAGGCTGATATCCGACGAAAACGGGCCCAGTCCACTGCTGACAATTGTGTCACCGGACCACTGGGCTGTGCGCCACGGAAGATACTCTCAATATCGGTACAAAAAGCGTGAAAGTCCGGCAATGCAGCATCGCTCAGCGAGCTGGAGACCAGCGCAATATCGGCTTCAAGCTCCTGTAGCGCCTCGAGCGGCGCATCATAAAGCTCAACCTTGGCGTGTAGCATTTCCTGCTGTTCATCACGCCAGAAGCGCAGTGCTTTAGCCTGAGGATGAAATTCGGCCAGCACCGCCACCGAAGAAAACATGCCCGCAGATTCGTTCATAACTCAATTTAATCCTAAACCCGGCCCTTAATTCAATGACAGAAGCCGTTTTTTTGAGTTTCACGCGAACGCTTATTGAGGATTAAGTATCGCTTTTATAAAAGCGATGAAATGACGCTTTAGTGGGTTGGCTTATTTTTTCAACACGGCTGCGTTTTTCAGACATAAAAAAACCCCGGCCACGCGAGCAGCCGGGGTATCTTCACAGCGATTAGGACAAGGCAGCCAGGGCTTTGTCGTAATCAGGTTCGTCGGCAATTTCGGCGACCTGCTCGGTGTAGAGCACATTGCCATCCTCACCAATTACCACAACGGCGCGGGAGCATAGTTCAGCCAGAGGACCTTCTTTCATGGTCAGGCCATAGTCATCGGCAAAGCTGGAGCGGAAAGCTGAGGCTGCTTCCACGTCTTCAATGCCTTCCGCACCACAGAAACGCGCCAGTGCAAACGGCAGATCCTTGGAAACACAGACAACGGTGGTGCTATCGAGCGAAGCGGCCTTTTTGTTGAATTCACGTACTGATGTTGCACAGGTTGGGGTATCAACTGAAGGGAAGATATTCAGTACAACACGGCCCGAAATGTCAGACAGATTCAGATCTGACAGATCCTGCTTGGTCAGGGTAAAAGCTGGTGCTTTGCTGCCAACCGCAGGCAGTTCGCCGGCAGTTTTAAATGGATTACCTTTTAATGTGACTGTTGCCATAAAAATTTCCTCCTGAGTATTGATGTTTATTGTGGCTGCATGAGCCTTACATCCTGATGATTTGATGTCAACCAGCAGCGTGATATGTTCAGCGCTGGGACTGCTGGAAGTCTGCCAGATGCTGATAAACACGGCTGGCATCAGCAAGGTTACGCCTGGCGATCCGCACCCGTTTATCTTCGATCATCTTGATCATGGCTATAACACCGATCAGACTGGAAATCGTGCCAGTTATGCCGCCGGATAACCAGCCAATATAGATAGCGAAAGCAATCAGCATCAGTACCTGCAACACCAGCCACTGAGAGGCAAGCTTTTCCTTACGACAGGTGATTTTCTTTCGCTGCCACAAGGTGACCAGTTCATCCAGCTCTTCTGTGCTGAGCACTTGCAGATTGTTGTAATACTCGATGCCTATCAGTTCATCGTTGTGGTTGCGCGAAACCAGGTGAATGTCCTCTGCCATCTCCCTGAGCGCTGCAAAGGTATCTTCATCGCGTTCGATCATTTGTTATCCCTGAACATCACTGTTTTACTATCGCTCAGTTGCCCGGGCGATTAAAGGGAGGATCTTCCTGATATGCCGGCCAGTCGCTGTTATCACGCATTCCCTTTGGTATAGCGAGCGAGATAGCAAAAAAAAGCCCCGATGAACGGGGCTTTTTGTTTCAGCAGAATGATTTATTCGACCGGCTCGGGACTGGCCACAGTAATGGCTTCTTCCGGTGCTTCCAGTTCCAGGTGCTCCAGCAGTTTGCCCATAGTCTCTGCCAGCCAATAGCAGGCATAGAGATGATCATAATAGGCATTGGTGTACTCGGAGCTGGCTGTCAGCACTTCATTTTCGGTGTCCAGCAAGTCTAACAGCGTGCGCTGTCCCAGATTAAATTGCTGCTGATAGGCTTCGCGGGTCTGTTTGGCAGACTCCATACGCTGCTTGAGAACCGGCAACTGGTGCGAGAGATTATCCAGAGAATTCCAGGCCAGACGCACATCGCGCTCGATGTCGCGTACGGCGATATTGGCTTCTTCCCGCGCCTGCTGGCTGAGGAAGGCAGTTTCTTCCAGCCGCGCCTTATCAGCACCACCATTAAGCAGGTTATAGCGAAGTCTGAGCATGGCCAGTACTTCTTTTTCATGCCCTTTCTGGCCATCCAGATCATTATCAGCTCTAGTGCTGAGTTCAAAATTCACCTGTGGATGGAACGGCGCTTCTGCGCCCTGCTCCTGGGCCAGCGCAGCTTCATGCTGAGCCATGGCAGAGCGCAAAGCCGGATGCTGGTTGTAAGCGATTGTCATCGCATCTTCCAGCGTGGCAGGCGCTTTATCACAGCAATCCAGCCCCGGATCGGCCGGTGATTCCGGCATATTGCCCACGACTCGGTTATAACTACTGAGGGCGTCTTCCAGGTTGCCTTGGTTGGATGTCAGATTGGCTTCAGACAGGGCGAGACGACCACGGGTCTGTTCCAAATCAGCACTGTTTCCGACCCCGCTCTCACTGCGTTGCTCTATCTGCGAGAAAATGCGCTCATGGCTTTCCATGTTGTCCTCAGTCAGCTTGAGCAGATCCTGCCGGCGCAGTACATCCAGGTAAACCTGAACCGCTCTGAGTGAGGTAGTCTCGGCAGTATCAAACACACTGTAACCGGCTGACTCAGCCATTGACTGGCTTTGTTCAATCGCACTTTTGGTGGCAAATCCGTCATACAACATTTGTGATGCACTGAGACCGGCTTCACCGCGAGTCAGGTGGCTATGGCCCGGTGCTGTGGAATTATTTTCAGCCCGTTCACGCCCGATACCGAGGTTCAGATCAACCTGCGGATAGTAGCCGGCACGTGCTTGGTCGATGGTTTTATCGACACTGCGACGATAGTAGCCTTCAGCCAGAACGTTGGGGTTACTTTGAATGGTTTTATCAACCGCTTCGGTCAGTGACTGCGCTGAAGCCGACTGCGACATCAGCAAACTTGCGCTCAGCACGGAAGCCGTTAAAGTCACCAGCTTGAATTTGTGTAGCATTGCTTAATCTCCGTCAATCAGCGTGCGGTAATTTCGACGCGACGATTTCTTACTTCAACCGTATCATCAGGGGTTGTGACCAGCAGACGATACTCACCTTCAGCAGAAATGCTGATGGTATCTGCCGGCACACCATACTCAATCAACTGCTGACGTACTTTCTTGGAGCGACGCAGTGACAAGGCTTCATTATAGGCATTGGAAGCCGAGGTATCAGTATGGCCGCTGATGGTGATTTCACTGAAATCTCGATCCAGGATTTCCTGATAAATCTCTTCAGACTCACGCCTGGATTCTTCTGTGAATGTTGTCTGATCCAGCAGGAAGAACAGTTTGTAGCTGAAGATATCCGGCGCTCTGGCTAACTCCGGCACCTCGGGTATCTGCATGGGTGGCACGTTACAGAAAGGCGATTCGCCTTCGCTTAATTGAAACGGTGCTTCAACCGACTCGCGCAAATCCGACTGCTGCTTGTCCGGCCCTAAGGTGCCGTGTATTGGACTACAGCCTGTCGCCACCAGCGTGACCATCAATGGCAGACACAAACGGCGTAAATCAATCATCCTGATGCCTCTTAAAATGTACTATATGCGTATTAGCCAAGAAACAAGGCCGGACACTGCGTTGCATGAGCTTGACGGCCATGCTGCCACAGTCGGGGGGAAAAGTCGGCAATGATGCCTGTTGCTGCAACACATCCTGCTTCATTGTTATCTCCCTGAAATGCCGACAAACTTGCGTGAAATCTCTGTGTCAGTGAAGTATCAATGCTAATTAAAAGCAAGTCAACACAGCCAACATCGCTGAGCGGGCCATATTATCCAAACAGCCGGCTGATTTATCAGCAAAATTGTCCCGATAACTTTATGACCGATGCGCCCAGCCTCAGTCTGCTTGGTGCCACTGACCAAAAATGTTAACTCTATCACATTTTATGCCAAGGCAATCAGCCTAGTCTAGAGCATGGATTCAATCGCTTCGTGCAGAGACGCATCATCGGGAGCGACCCGGCTACCAAAATGCTTCACAACTTCGCCATTGGCATTGATCAGGTACTTATTGAAATTCCAGCTTGGCTCCTCACTTTGCCGGTTGATTTCCCTGAAAACCGGATTGGCCCGCTGGCCTTTCACATAGCTGGGCGCCACCATGGTAAAAGTCACACCAAAGTTCTCACGGCACACTTTCGCAGCCTCTTCTTCCGTTTTCGCTTCCTGGTTGAAGTCGTTACTGGCAAAGCCCACCACCATCAAGTCGCGATCTTTATAAGTCTGGTGGATATCTTCCAGTCCCTCAAATTGTTTGGTAAAGCCACAGTGACTGGCAGTATTAACGATAAGTAAGGGCTTACCACTGGCCTGTTGACAGATGTTGACAGTTTCATCTGAGTGCAGGCGGGGTAAATCATAATTAAGAAAAGCCGGACATTGGGCCGACAGCGCAACGGACGGAATGAATAACAGGGCTGACACAATGGCATTTCGCATGGCTGATTCCTCTGCTTATAAAAAGTGAATTTTGAGGATGCTGATACAGTCATCAAAAATTTGTGATGATGTCGCTACCCCTCGATTTACAGAAATGTCTTTTTATCTAATCTTTTGATAGGCTCGACGGTAAACAGCTTCAAAGGTGATGCTATGGCGAGCCCGCTCCACAAAATTATGTACACCAGCACCGCTGTGGAATTGTTCAGTGGTGAGGAATTGGACCAGTTGATGTACTCAGCACGCAGGAAAAATGCACATTTCGGCGTTACCGGCTGCCTCATTTATCACCAAGGCAGCATCATTCAATACCTTGAAGGACCCAAAACGTCTCTGGACTTCATTTACCCGTCCATTGCCGATGACCATCGCCACCAGGATGTTCAGTTGCTTTGCCATGAAATGATTGAGTCCCGGGCTTTTCGAGACTGGACCATGGCCTTGCGCCATATTCCGCAAGACGCATTACATCACTATCAAACAGTTTACGATTTATTTGAGGATATGATGGAGACCAGGAGTGTCGATAAACTGACTCGACAAGCGCGGGTATTTTTTGAAGCCTTTCTTGATGCCTGTCAGCTTCGCGGCGGCAATATGGGCCTTGCTTGAGCCTTAGAGAATGGTATCAAAATCCACTTCCGGTAATGCCTCAAACTGCGGCTTGGCAAATAAGAAACCCTGAAACAACCTCACATCCATTGCCATCAGTGTCTCGAGTTCCGCTTTGGTTTCCACACCCTCACAAATGATATCGATACCGACCTTGTGAGCAAACCCAATGACCGATTCCACCAGATGCTGCCGTGTCACATCCTGATCGATATTGCGGATCAGGTTCATATCCAGTTTAACGATATTGGGCTGCCAGTCTGATATCAGGTTGAGACCGGAAAACCCGGCACCGAAATCATCAATGGCCGTGATGAAGCCCTTTTCGTTGTAATAGCTGAAAATATTTTTCAGGTGTTCACGGTCTTCAATCTTTTCTGACTCGGTCACCTCGAACATTACCCTGTTGATGGGAAATCCATACTCTTCACAGGCATTCAATGTGGTTCTGATGCAGGTTTCAGGGCGATAGACCGCGTTAGGAAAGAAGTTAATCGACAACAAGGACTCAAGCCCCAAGTCGACTGCAGTACTGATCGCCTTGACTCGGATGGACTGGTCAAAAAAGTAACGATTCTCATCATTTAACTTATCCAGCACAAACCCCGCAGGTTCGTTATTGACTCCTCTGACCAGCGCTTCATAACCAAAGATGGTTTTACTTTCGGCATTAACGATAGGCTGAAATGCCATTGAAAAGTCTATTTCCGCGCCATTCTTATCTAGGCAATGATGACAACCGGAGGGTAATGATGAGAATTTTGACATGTCCTACCTGAAGCGTGTTTCTAAACAACTGTCGGTGAAAAGCCTATATTATCTGGCGCTGAAGAAAAACGTTCGATGTCCCGACGAGCGTCGGCTCACCCTGTCTGACCTTTACCTCTCAAACAGCACCATGTTGATGCACCTGTCAGTTGTGACCTGTAAAGTCAGGCCAGAACGTAGCACCCACCGACATGACTTGCAGGGAGAGACGTTCAAGCAAATGGAAGGGGCAAGATAATTTTTTGATTTGCCTGAACGATCAGGCTATTTTAACGCAATAATTTTTCTACCTCATCAATCTGGAGAAGTCTGTGAAAATTATTTCATTGTTGATAGCTTTTTGTCTCACCTGCGTGGTGACAGGCTGCAATACCATCGAAGGTATGGGTAAAGACGTAGAGGCCGCGGGTGATGCCATTGAAAAAAAAGCCAGCGAAAACAAGAACTACTGATAAAAAAGCCCCGTTCACTGGGGCTTTTTTTGATTCGACTCCTCATTGAGCCATTCCCGGCAGGCTGCTTTTACAGCAGTTCTGGCTTCAGCGCTGTAGCCCAGCACTAAGCCAGCTGCCAGGGTCGCCGCGACCGCCCTGCCTGGATACTTTTCCACCAATGCGGTCACCCCCGTGTCAGATATCTGATCCAGGATCTGTTGAACACCCTGTGTTGGGTCTTCATTTTGCCTGGCCGGAGGTGTCGAGGGAGGACTGGTGACAAACCGCGCCAGCAGCAGGATAAAAATGGCCAGCAGCAATAGCGCGCAGGCTGTGTAAAAAGCGGCTAAGTCAGGCTGCACCTGTTTCTCCAGAAACAGATACAGCCCGACGGCGGCAAAGCCCGTCGCCAGCACCCCCAGCAAGCTTGCCAGCAGCGTAGCAACGGTATTCACTTGTAACTTCGCGCGCCATCTCATGACTTAACTCCTGTCATCGCCATTGCCACTTATCTGTCCAGCAGTTTGCCTACCACCAGGCCAACACCAAAAGCCACAGCCATGCTGGTGTATGGGCGCGCTTCAACTTCCTGTTTGGCTTGATCCAGGCTCTGTGCTGCCTGGGCTTTGGCTTGCTGGGCACCATCGCGGACTTTTTGCTGACCCTGCTTGGCATAGTCAGTGCTCATTGTTTTCATTGTCTTAGTGAGTTCACTGAAATCTTCTCGCAGGGTATCAAGCTGAGCCTGTAAATCCTGATTATTGTTCTGTGTTGCCATGATTTAACCTCCTGTGTGAATCAATCTTTAAAACAAGAAATACCGTAGCGGTTTATTCCATTGCCTCTTCAGCATCATCAGCAGCGTCTTCCATGGCGTCACCGGCTTCTTCAACGCTTTCATCGATGTTTTCGCCCATTTCTTCAGCAGGGCCCTGCTCTTCACAGGCAGTCAGCACAGCAGCACCAGACAAAGCCAGGAACATAACTAATGTGCGAATAAACCATGATGGTGATTGAGTAACTGAAGTTTTCATATTTCCTCCTTCAGGAAAATAGTGTCTAATGAATGTACTCGCAAAACAGCATAAATGCCATGACTCCCGTCTTGCCTTAACATAGGTTAAAGACGCTTTGTGAAAGCTTGATTATTGTGACATGGTCAATTGTTTACAAACGAGGAGATGAACTATGTTGAGTTGGGCTTTAACATTTCTGATTATCGGCATCATTGCCGGGGCACTGGGACTGAGTGGCATCGCCGGTACCGCCACTAATATTGCCTGGATTTTATTCGTGATTGGCCTGATCCTGGCCGTCATTTTCTTTATTACTGGTCGCCGCCCACCGCTTGAATAAGCAGTGATGGTCGCCGGCAAGGCAGACACTGAATTCAATGAATGCTCATTGGCTCATGTCGCGCTGTTTCATACAAGTGAGCATTCATGGATTCGACTGTCAAAGCACCGGACAACAGGAGCCTTCTGATTCCTCAGTTTGAGAACATTTCAACACTCTCAGACAGGGAAATGACCTTGCTGCAAGCGCTGGAGCAGGATGCCCGCCATTACCCGGTGAACGCTACCTTGACGGCGGAAGGTGAGTTCAGTGACCGACTGTTTATGCTCAAGTCGGGCTGGGCCTGTGCGACACGCATTCTCGCTGATGGTCAGCGGCAGGTTCTGGATATTTTCTTGCCTGGCCAGATCCTGGGCTTACGCGAGATGGGCATGCGGCATAGCCTGACCGAGTTTTACGCGATGACCGATGCCTTGGCCTGCCCTTTTCCAAAGCAGCGTCTGACGGAGATTTTTGAGCAGTCTCCTAAACTGACCGATTTATTTTTTCTGGCCATGGCCCGGGAACAATCAATGCTGATAGAGCGGGTCACCAATATTGGTCGGCGTAATGCACTGGAACGGCTGGCGCACTTTATCGTTGAAATCAAGGTCAGACTGACCTTGCGCAATATGCCTTTTGAACTACCGATTAATCAAAGCATGCTCGGCGACACACTGGGCTTGTCATCGGTGCATATCAGCCGCACTTTCAAACAACTCAAAACGTTGGGCTTGCTTGATCATCAAAACGGCAATTTGCACATTCTTGACCTGGAAGGTCTGATCGAATTGTCTGGCTTTGACAGAGCCTATCTGGACACCAGTCCTGAATGGACCAGGTTGTAAATTTTTACTTAGCGCCAAACAAGGAGAAACTGATGAAATTTTTAACGCTTTTACTGACCTTGGCATTCAGCCTCAGTCTCACTGCCTGTAATACCGTTGAAGGCGTCGGCAAAGACGTGGAAGCGGCTGGCGATGCCATTGAAGACAGTGCCGACGAGAACAAAAACTACTAGATCCCATCACTACTTTTTCAGGCCCACTGCACGTGGGCCTGTTTCTATTTAATGCTCAAGTTTCACGGGGCGAGGCGTTGCTGAAGCCACTGCCCTGTATCAGTCAAGCGATAGGCAATGCGATCATGCAGCCTTGAAGGCCTGCCCTGCCAAAACTCCCAGTAATCAGGTTTTAATCGATAGCCTCCCCAGTGAGGAGGTCGTGGCGGCGCATCCCCGTATAGCGCCTGATACTCATCGGCCCACCCAAGTATTTGGTCACGATTAACAATAACCCGGCTTTGTGGGGATGCCCAGGCACTGATTCGGCTGCCCAGGGGCCGTGAATGAAAATAAGCGTCAGATTGTGAAGGCGGGATTTTTTCTACCTGCCCCTCAATTCTAATGACACGCTCAAGCTCGGCCCAATAAAACTGCAACGACGCAAAAGGGTTATGTTCCAGTGCCTGCCCTTTCCGGCTCTGATAGTTTGAATACCAAATCAGGCCCGCGTCATCATATTCCTTGATCAACACTGGTCGGCTTGACGGTCTGCCCCGCTCATCCACGGTCGATAATGTCATTGCGTTGGGCTCAAATAGTCCGTGTTTCAGGGCCTGCTCAAACCAATGCTGGAATTGCTGAAACGGATCGCTAAACGCCTGTGCTTCATCAAGACAACCTTTCTGGTAGGTCTTTCTGAGCGCCTGTAGTGAAGCATTATCGCTTGTCATCGCTTATCTTGCCCTCTTCGAAGCGCGTGTTTTGATGTTCACAGTTTACTCACTCGGATCGTGAATAATCTGTGACAGTTTTTAAGCAAGGCAAGCTATGAATCGTATAAATCCGACCAAGTTACAAGGCAGCAAATGGACTGCTGTCACCCCTGCCAACAAAGAAAAGCACTTTATCGTCACGCAAGTAACGTTCGATGAAAAAGGCATTGCCACAAACTGTGAACTTGAGGCCGTCATCAGCGGACGCACATACCGCATTGACTGGCACAGCCTCAAAGACGACAACAAGTGGAAAGCCGGCTGGAAGTAGATTTCCCGGCCGCGAGGGTTGTTTAACAGTGAACAGATAAGACTGAGCCCCACCAGATGGCGGGGCTCAGGGTTATAGGTTTTATTTTCTGAATTTCTCCAGCATTGCCTGCACTTCCTGTCCGGCGATCTCCTTACTGCCCAGACCGATCGCAATCGCTGCACCAACGGCTACAGCGCCCAGCATCAGGCCAAAGGCAATATTGATAATATCCTGCGCCAGTCCCAGTTGACGCAGCGCCATGGCAATAGTCAGGAACAGGATAGCCACACTGGCCAGGCTGGCCGCCGCATTGGGCATGCCGGCCTCAGCCACCAGTGATTTCACTTTTCTGGCCAGATAAATACCCACTGCCAGTATCAGCGCAGCCAGTATCACCTGAACAGCAAACTCGATCATCGCCGTGACAATCGCGCTCAGCGGCTCAAAGCTGAGTAGCTCGGTGGCACCGAGAATGGCAAACAAAATCACGCCCAGTAACACCAGGCTACCGGCATACTGACTTGGGGTGCGTTCTGAGCCCATTTCAAAACCCAGATTGGTGACCATCTTATTAAATCCAGCGGCAGTAAGCAGATCAGTCACTAATTGCGCGACCAGCTTACCGATGTAATAAGAAATGCCGATCACCAGCGCCGCCGCCAGAATGCCGGGGATCGCCGCGAAGATCATCTGGATCATATTCTGTGCCGGTGCGGAGATCGCCGCAATTTTGAGGGCATCCAGCGATTGAACAATGACCAACAGCAGAATAAAGGTATAAACCACCGTGCCCAGCAGGGTAGAAAACTTGCTCTCTATCCCCACCCGGTTACTGAAGTTATCTATACCGGCCGCCGCCGACAGGCTTGAGACCACCTGCTTGACCAGTCTGGCCACAAAATAACCGACAGCAAAGATCAAAGCAGCCGATATGATATTAGGCAGGTAGCTGAACAGCTTGGCAAACATATCCTGCAGTGGTGTTACCAGGCTCTCCATCTGCAGCACGCCCAGCACCATCGGCAGAAACAGCAGGAATACCAGCCAGTAACCGGCACGCGCAAAGGACTTGCTGACAGACAACTGTTCTTCCTGATCCTCATCCAGGTTATTCAGGCGCTCATCCAGTCTGGCCACAGAAGAAGCTTTAGTAATCCCCTTTTCCAGCAATGAGGCCAAGATCCAGGCCAATATCAATAAACCTGCAGCCGCCCCCAGTTTAGGCAAATAGGTAAAGATTTCGGTAAGTAACGCATTCAGTGGCTGGGTCACCGTCTTTAAGTCCAGCTTGTCGAAGAAGGTCAACAGGCCGAACACCATGATGATCCAGAATGCGGTCACCGAGATCACTTTTTCTATGGGGAAACTATCACTTAACCCCACAGTTTTGGTAAAGCGGTTATCGATCTCGGTTTTAACTAAAATACGATGAAAGATGCTTTTGACAATGCGCGCGACAATGTAAAAGCCGATTAGATATAAAACGGCGACTACAAACAGTAGCACCGAGCTTTCATACTGATTCCAAAAAGCAGCTATCTGACTCATATCACTCCCTTTTTATTTTGATTGTGCACAACCACACTATCGCCTCAAATTAGAAATGTCCAAAATAGCTAACAAAAACAGCTGCTTATTTTCTAGCCGGAGATGCCGCCAAGCGGCTTGAAGACTGACTTTAGCGCGTGAAGATAAAAAAGGGACAAACAAAAAAGCCCCGCGGGATTAATCGCGGGGCTTTGGTGTTTGGTGGGCCCACCAGGACTCGAACCTGGGACCAAGGGATTATGAGTCCCCTGCTCTAACCAACTGAGCTATAGGCCCGGGATCGGGATTAGCTCTCTGAATCGAGGAAGCTTCTCAGTTGATCGGAACGGGTTGGATGGCGCAGTTTACGCAGCGCTTTGGCTTCTATCTGACGAATACGTTCACGGGTCACGTCAAATTGTTTACCGACTTCTTCCAGCGTGTGGTCGGTATTCATATCGATACCGAAGCGCATACGCAGCACTTTGGCTTCTCTTTCGGTAAGGCCGTTAAGCACGCCCTGGGTCGCTTCACGCAGACCTTCAATAATGGCCGAGTCTGACGGTGATACCACGTTGACGTCTTCGACAAAGTCACCCAGATGCGAGTCTTCATCATCACCGATCGGGGTTTCCATGGAAATCGGTTCTTTGGAGATTTTGAGCACTTTACGGACTTTGTCTTCCGGCATTTCGACGCGTTCTGCCAGCTCATCCGGTGTCGGTTCACGGCCCATTTCCTGCAGCATCTGACGGGCGACACGATTGAGTTTGTTGATGGTTTCAATCATATGCACCGGAATACGGATGGTGCGGGCCTGGTCAGCAATAGAACGGGTAATCGCCTGACGAATCCACCAGGTGGCGTAGGTGGAGAACTTGTAACCACGCTGGTATTCGAACTTGTCGACCGCTTTCATCAGGCCGATATTACCTTCCTGAATCAAATCCAGGAACTGCAAACCGCGGTTGGTGTATTTCTTGGCAATCGAGATAACCAGACGCAGATTGGCTTCCACCATTTCTTTCTTGGCACGACGGGCCTTGGCTTCGGCAATCGACATCTGACGTGAGATTTCCTTGATTTCAGCAATGGAAATACCACGGGTTTCGGCGATTTCTGCCAGTTTGCTCTGTGCGGCGACAATATCGTCGTGATGCTTTTTGATGGTGGATGAATAATGTTTCTTGGCACGGATATGTTTATCCGCCCATTCGGTGTTACTTTCATTACCCTGGAACGAATCGATAAAGTCACGACGATTCATCCGCGCCTGTTCAACCACGATTTCCATGATGGTTTTTTCCTGGCTGCGGATTTCATCCACAGTTTCTGCCATCAGGGCATTGAGAATAGCCAGCGCTTTAGGCGTGAGTTTGAAGTCCATAAACAGGGTACTGGCCTGCTCACGGGCGGCTTCGGCGGCATCGCCTTGACCATCAATATAACGCTGGTAGGTTTCGGCCAGTGCTTCAACACGGCTGCGCGCTTCTTCCGGATCAATCTCACCGGAATCTTCGTCGTCATCTACATCATCGTTATCGTCATCATCGTCGTCGTTGTCATCATCATCGACGTCGGCATCATCACTGCTGCTATCACTGACTTCTTCATCTTCCTGCTCGGCTTCTTCTTCGACCGAGGCAAAGCCTTTGATCAGCTCATTGAGGCGCATTTCACCGTTTTCCACCATGTCGAACATGGCCAGGAACTGGGCGATACAGGCAGGGTAGGTTGAGAGCATCTGCAGGCTTTCACGCAGACCGGCTTCGATGCGTTTGGCAATGACGATTTCGCCTTCACGGGTCAGCAGTTCTACCGAACCCATTTCCCGCATATACATGCGAACCGGGTCGGTGGTACGGCCGAATTCACCGTCAGAACTGGCCAGCACGGCGGCAGCTTCTTCATCGGAGACTTCGTCGTTGGATGAGATGGCTTCAGCCAGGCGTTCCATCTCGTCGGTATCCATGCCGTCCTCGTGGACCATGATACCCAGATCGCTGAACATGCTGACAATATCTTCAACCTGATCAGCATCCACCAGGTCCTCTGGCAGGTGATCGTTGATCTCACCGTAAGTGAGGTAACCACGTTCTTTACCTAAGGCAATCAATTCCTTAACGCGTGATTGTTGATCTTTCATGCGGCCCCTTTAACCCCTGACGCTTTTAGACGTGAACCTTTCATTATACCTAAGTGCTTGTTCCTTTGCATCAAAATTGACATTTACTTAACCTCTTAACGACCTGTACTCCGCTTTCTCAGCATCAGTCAATTCACTCAACGGCTTGCTGTCTAAATACTCCAGCCTTTGCTCTTTCGCTTCCCTACTTAGGCGAGAAATTATGCCCGTGAGTTCATGTTTGAGCGCGTCCGCTGATAGGCTTAGCGGTTGCAGTGCGAGTTTCTGAAGGTGCGCCCCGTTTTCTTTATCACGCCAGCGTTCCAGCAGGGCCGCAGTGGTTAAATGGGGATGCTGATGCAGGGTTTCAACCAGATCCGCCAAAATATTCACGCCTGGCTGCTGAGACTGACGGATGACAGCGATATCTTCAATTTCTCGCGCCAGAATCGGATACTGCAGCAAAATCGTGATAGCCATACGGATCGGCGTCATCGTCGCCATTGTTGGCTTTTTAACGGGCTTTCTGGCGGGCTGCGCCGGTTTTTCCAGATGACGGTTAAGGGTTGCCAGGTTGGTTTTACTCAGCTCCGCCAACCGCTGTTCCAGCATATCGCGGTAAACGCCGGCGGGCACATGCTTGAGATAAGGCTTGGTCATTTCCACCAGGCGCGCGCGGCCATCCATGGAATTAATGTCCACCCGGCCGGATAAGGTTTCAAAGAAAAAGTCGGAGTAATTCTGCGCCAGTTGCACCCGCCGATTAAAGGCTTCAGGCCCCTGCCCCCGAACCAGGCTGTCCGGATCCTCGCCATCGGGCAGGAACATAAACTTGAGCTGCTGATTACCGCCCAGCATGGGCAGTGCATTCTCCGCCGCACGCCAGGCCGCATCCCGGCCGGCCTGGTCGCCATCAAAGCAAAAGACCACTTCGGGTGCCGCTCTCAATAGCAGTCTTAAATGATCGGCTGTAGTTGAGGTACCCAGTGTGGCCACCGCATTGGTGACGCCATGTTCGGCCAGTGCGATCACATCCATATAGCCTTCCACGATCAGGATCCGTTCCAGCCGCCGATTGGCTTTTCTGGCCTGGTACAGCCCGTAGAGCTCAGTCCCCTTATGGAATATCGGCGTTTCCGGCGAGTTCAGGTACTTGGGCGTGGAGTCATCCATCACCCGGCCGCCAAAGCCTATCACCCTGCCCCGGCGATCACGGATAGGAAACATCACCCGGTTGCGAAAGCGGTCGTAAGTCCGGCCTTTGTCATTTTTAATCAGCAGGCCCCCGTCAAGCAGTTGCTTGGTCAGTTGCGGGTTATTGCCGAAGGTTTTGAGCACGTTATCCCAGCCTTCGGGGGCCATGCCCAGACCAAAGGTTTCAATCGTCTTGGCTGACAGACCGCGTTGCTTGAGGTAATCCAGAAAGGGCTGGCGCTGGGGATGATTATGCAACTGGTGCACGTAATAGCGGCCGACTTTATCCATCAGATCATAGAGATTCTGCTTGGCCGGTGTCAGGTTTACCTGCTGGGTTGTGGGCACGGTCATGCCTACCATATCAGCCAGATCCTGAATCGCTTCCGGGAAGCTGAGCTGGTCATACTCCATCAGAAAGCCGATGGCCGTGCCGTGGGCACCACAACCAAAGCAATGATAGAACTGCTTATCAGGACTGACCGTGAAGGAAGGCGTTTTTTCGTTATGGAAGGGGCAGCAGGCATGCAGATTTTTGCCCGCTTTTTTGAGCGGTACCCGCGCGTCGATAACGTCTACGATATCGACGCGAGCGAGTAACTCATCAATGAATTGTGTAGGAATTTGACCAGCCATAAGCGCTATTATGGCTGAAAACGGGAGGAAATATTAACCACGTCGTGACAGACGATGGCAGCGTGGTTATTTATTCAGCGCTGCCTTGACTTGCCCACTGACCGCGCCCATGTCGGCACGGCCCTGCAGTTTGGGACGCAGTACATTCATCACTGCGCCCATATCCTTAATGCTGGAAGCACCGGCTTCACTGATCGCCGCCTGAACAGCCTCGGCGATTTCGTCATCACTCAGCTGTGCCGGCAGAAATTCTTCGATAATGACCAGCTCGGCTTTCTCGATGTCGGCCAGATCATCACGACCGGCTTTTTCGTATTGCTCCAGCGCTTCACGACGCTGCTTGGTCATTTTGGTCAGAATCGCCACGATGTCGTCGTCGGACAAATCGGTGCGGTTATCCACCTCAACCTGTTTGATGGCCGCCGTGATCTGACGCAGGACATTGAGGCGCTCTTTTTCTTTGGCGCGCATTGCGTCTTTGACGCTGTCCATGATAGTGACTTTTAGCGGACTGGCTTCTTGCGGCATCGTCGTGAGCTCTGTATCTAATCGTTTTTAGTACAGACGAACGCGGCTGGCGTTTTCGCGGGCCAGTTTCTTCTGGTGACGTTTAACCGCAGCGGCTGCAGCGCGTTTGCGAGCAGTGGTTGGTTTTTCATAAGCTTCGCGGGCGCGGGCTTCGGCGACGGTGCCGGCTTTTTCACAAGAACGCTTAAAGCGACGCAGCGCCACGTCAAATGGCTCGTTTTCTTTAACTCGTACTGAAGGCATTAATATTCCCTAATCAATTCATGTTTGGAAAACCCCCAATTGTACGAAATATGTTCAAGAAAGCAAACTGTTAAATCACTTTATTTCAAAAAAAGGCATAATAACCGCAGTTAAGCAATTGAATCAGGATCAAAAAATGCGCGTTTTAGGCATCGAATCCTCCTGCGATGAGACCGGGGTCGCCCTGTATGACACCGAAAAGGGACTGCTGAGCCACGCCTTGTTCAGCCAGATTGAAATGCACGCGGAATACGGCGGCGTAGTGCCTGAGTTAGCCTCACGTGACCATATCCGCAAAACCCTGCCATTGATCGATGAGGTGCTGGCGCAGGCCAAACTTTCCCGCGATGAAATTGATGCGGTGGCCTACACTGCCGGGCCAGGTCTTGCCGGCGCTTTACTGGTCGGCGCGGCTATCGGTCGCAGTATCGCCTGGGCGCTGGATAAACCCGCGCTGGCTGTAAATCATATGGAAGGGCACCTGTTATCGCCTTTACTGGAAGAGCCCGCGCCTGCGTTTCCCTTTATTTCATTGCTGGTCTCCGGCGGTCACACGCTGCTGGTTGATGTGAAAGCCGTAGGGGAATACGAAGTGCTGGGTGAGTCGGTCGATGATGCCGTCGGTGAAGCCTTTGATAAAACCGCCAAATTACTGGGCATGCCATACCCCGGTGGCCCTTACCTTGCCGCCAAGGCCGAGCAGGGCACGCCCGATCGCTATGAGTTCCCGCGGCCAATGACC
The DNA here is from genome assembly GCF_947259025.1 of uncultured Methylophaga sp. Classification (GTDB taxonomy): domain Bacteria; phylum Pseudomonadota; class Gammaproteobacteria; order Nitrosococcales; family Methylophagaceae; genus Methylophaga. Next base: position 319,259 of record NZ_CAMYKO010000004.1, on the reverse strand, counting down.
AACCGGCCGGGTCTGGATTTCAGTTTCAGTGGCCTGAAAACCTTTGCCATGAATACCTGGCTCGATAGTGAGCAAAGCGAACAGGACAAAGCCGATATCGCGCTGGCTTTCCAGACTGCGGTGGTCGACACGCTGGCGATCAAATGCAAAAGGGCATTGAAGCATACGGGCCACTCACGGCTGGTGGTCGCCGGCGGCGTCAGTGCCAACAAAGCTTTGCGGGAAAAACTGGATGCCATGCCCGGCGTTGAGGTGTATTACCCCAGGCAGCAGTTTTGCAGCGATAACGGCGCAATGATTGCCTTTGCCGGCGCTGTCCGGCAGCAAGCGCTGACCATGCTGGAACGGCCGGTATTCAGTGTCAGGCCGCGCTGGCCACTGAATGAGTTGACGCCGCCCTAAGACTTTTCTTCATCACCGCTGATCAGGCGGCGGATATTGGTATGGTGTCGTGCAATCAGCATCATCGCCACCGCCAGGATCAGCCAGCGCGCACCTATGCTGCCTATCAACCACAGACTGTAAAACGGCGTTAATGCCGCAGCCATTAGTGCTGATAAAGATGAGATGCGGCTTATAGCAAACACCAGCAGCCAGGTCAGCAGACCGGCAGCCGCCAGGGCAGGGGACAGAGCCAGAAAACCGCCTAATGCGGTGGCCACACCTTTGCCGCCGCGGAATTGGAAAAACAGTGGGAACAGATGGCCGACAAAAGCGGCGAGGGCAGTGGCGGCCACCCAGACCATCTCCAGCCCCAAGGCATGCGCCATTAACACTGGTAACACACCTTTCAGCACATCAAAAAACAAGACCGTAGCGGCCAGCTTTTTACCGCCAAAGCGCAATACATTGGTAGCACCGGGATTGCCTGAACCCTGACTGCGCGGATCCGGCAAACCGGCCAGCTTGCAGAGCACAATAGCGCTGTTGAGAGAACCGAACAGATAGGCAATGACCAGCAAAGCGACGGGTAAGGCGATTGTTTCCAGCATGATATGATGCGACCTGTTATGACTGTTGCGACATTATAGGTCGCCAGAACCGGATTACCAGCATAAGCAGCTTTTTCAGATGGATAAAATTTTTCTTAACGACCTCAAGATAGACACAATTATCGGCATTTATGACTGGGAACGCCAGACCCAGCAAACCCTCAGCTTTGATCTGGAAATGGACTGGGATATCAAGCCTGCCGCAGCAAGCGACGATATCAGTAAGACCCTGGATTATGGCGCTGTAGCACAGCAGGTTGTGGCTTTTGTTAAAGCCAGTGAATACCTGCTGATTGAGACGCTTGCCGAAGATCTGTGCGCCATGCTGCTGGAACAGTTTTCAATCCCGCGCGTTAAACTCACCCTGAGCAAACCCGTCGCGCTCTATGGCCAAAACACGGCCCGCATCGTTATCGAGCGCTCACGCTAAATGTCAGCTTTTCCCCGTGGTTACCTGCTCGGTGTGGGCAGTAATATCGATCCGGATCAGAACTTTGCCCGCATTATCGCTTTGTTGCTGGAAAGCTTCGAGCCTGTGCACCTGAGCCGGGTGCTGAATATTCCGCCTGTGGGTATGAACAGCCATCGTGCTTTCCTCAATGCGGTCGCCTTTATTGAAACCGACATGGATGAGCGCGAACTCAAGCAACGCTGCAACGAGATAGAAACCTCGCTGGGACGGGACCGCGATGATCCGGACAGCAAGTACAAGGATCGACCGGCTGATGTCGATATTCTGGCCTATTTCAACGTGGACGCAGACTGGCAACGTGGTGCCAGCAGCATCACCGATGAATATTTTCTCTATCCGCTGATCGATGAACTTAAGGCTTATCTGACCGAAAACAATGAGATGGCCGCTGCACAGGCCGGTACCCGTTTGCGGATTGGCAGCTCAGCCTTTGGAGAGGCGGCGACCTCCATCTACCGGGATTGAAACACCAGTCAAAAACGGATTATCCATCAGGCTTTTCACCGCCAGATAGACCGGTTCGGCTCCGCCTTCCTTTGCCAGCGGCGTTTCTGCCATCATCGCCTGCCGCACAGCATCCGTGTGTGACTCAGTAAACAAGACCGGACCGGGCGCCACCGCATTGACCTTGATAGAAGGACCGAATTTCTTCGCCAGCGCCAGCGTCATATTGTGCAGCCCGGCCTTGGTCGTGCCATAAATATCAAAGCGCGGGGTTGGATTTTCGGCATTAATATCGGTGATATGAATGATATCGGCGGGCTGTTCATCATCACCCTGCAAACGATCCTGCAGGCCCTGATTAATCAGAAAGGGGGCCATCATATGCACATAAAAAAACTGTTCGTATTGCTGCGCAGCCTGCGCCAGGTCCTCATCGGTGGGGGTAAAGCTGGAAGCATTATGAATAATGGCCCGAAACCCCTGATAATCACGACGCAGCCTAGCGACAAAGTCGAGAATATGCTCACCGCTGTCAAAATCCGCTGCTATCGTCTCAATACCCAGTTTCTGTAATTCTTGGACACCCTCGGTCTGGCTGCGGTAATGTGCCAGAACAGCATAGCCATCCTCATGAAGACGCTTGGCGAGATGCAAACCGACCCGGCGGCTGGTGCCGGTAACAAGAACCTTTTTTTGCAAGACAATTTCCTTCTGATAATGGATAAATCAACATTAGCTGCGGCTGACCCGGCAGCGCAACAGCATAGTGACAAACTGAAACAGCTAATTACTGAGCTGATCAGCGAGCAGGGTGGCTGGCTCAGCTTTGCCGACTTTATGCAGCGCTGTCTCTACCAGCCCGGGCTGGGCTATTACAGCGCCGGCAGTCACAAGCTGGGGCAGGGCGGCGACTTTACCACAGCGCCCGAGACCAGCAGCCTGTTTGGCCAGGCACTGGCGACACACATTGCCGATGCCGGGAAACAGCTCGAGGATTTTGACGTGCTGGAGTTCGGCGCCGGTAGCGGCCGTTTGGCCGTCACGGTGCTGGAGCAACTCTCTCGAATTGATTGTCTGCCCCGGCGTTATTTGATACTGGAAACCAGTGCCGACCTGCAGCAGCGTCAGCAGCAGTTGATTGCAGAATCTCTCCCCTCGCTATCATCACGGGTCGCGTGGCTATCTGCAATACCAGAGCGTTTTACTGGCGTGATACTGGCCAATGAAGTCGCTGATGCCATGCCGCTACATTTACTGACTTTTACTGAAAACGATGTCAGCGAGCAGGGCGTCAGTGTCGATAACGATCAGTTTGTCTGGCAAAAACGGCCACTACAAAATTCACGTCTGCAGAATAAAGCTCGCCAGATCCGTGCCTGTATAGGCGAACAGCCTTACCAGACAGAGGTCAACCTGGCCGCCGAAGACTGGCTGACAACGGTGGCTGATAAGCTGCAGCAGGGCGCAGTGTTCATTGTTGATTACGGCTACGCCTTTGAGGAGTATTACCGCCCTGATCGCTCACTGGGCACGCTGCGCTGCTACTATCGCCAGCAGGCACATGATAATCCGCTGTTACTTCCCGGACTGCAGGATATCACCGCCCATGTCGATTTCAGTTCACTGGCTCACAGTGCCCATGCTGCCGGCCTGGATGTCGACGGGTTTCACGAGCAAGCTGATTTTCTTTTAGCCGGAGATATCACCCAGTTGAGCGCCGAACTGGAACAGCAATCGAAGACCCTCGACTGGCTCAAACACAGCAGCAACTTAAAACAACTGCTGTTGCCGGGCGCCATGGGCCATCAGTTTAAAATTCTCACCCTGAGCCGCGATATGGGCGTATTCCCGCGGTTGCAGGCCGCTGATCGCCGCTACCAGTTATGAAACAAAAAAGGCGCCCGCAGGCGCCTTTTCAGTGAATGTGCCGCCAGGCTTATTCGCCTTGCATGTCATCCAGTTCTTTTTGCAATTTGTCGAGCTTATCGCTCATTTCAAACAGCACTTCCTTGATATTGGCCATATCGTCACGCAGGTTGCTGGTTTCCTGCTTGTTGCGGGCGATATCTTCGCGCAGTTCAGGACTCAGCGTGCCATCCTGAGTGGATGAGCGGCGCTCGGCCATGGTCGCCAATATGGTTGGGATATCCAATACAATCCAGTCAGAGCGTTCCTCTCCGGTTTCCGGATCAATGTAATAGGCCTGGCCGTTGTCCAGTGCAACACGTCTATCAGGCTCGGAATCGACAGCACGGTTACCTGGCAGCAAAGGATTGGTTCTGCGGTCAATCGGCTGGTTAGTAATGGGATCTTTTTCGCGGTAAAGCTCTCTGACTTTGCCGAAGATGATGTTGAGTCTGCCACCACTGTAGAAAACACGACCAGTGTTGGTCTCTCTTTCTTTAGCTATCGTGCTTTTGTGGGTACCGATGGTGACAAAAGTCACGTCCTCGTTACTCTCTGCTCGTGCCAGGCCTGATGACAACGCATTACTCAGTGTTTGTAACTCATAGGCTGAAAAAAGCGGCGATTGGCGTTCTTTAAAAAGCACCGTATCTGAAATGTACAGTGACTCAAGCACCGTGCGCATATTTTCAGATGAAATCGGGAACGGGTGGTCGTTAGCAACACCGCTTTGTTTTCGCTCTTCAATCTGAACGTACTGCAAGCCAGCTTCAAAGACTGTCTTACCTTCAACTTGAATTTCGGGCTCATCACTTTTCAGCGGATTACCACAGCCGCTAAGCCCCAGGCTGAGCATGACAACCGCGGCGATCGTCGCGCTGTACTTCTTAATGCCTTGCATAAAATAATTCCTCTGTTAATAAACCCAGTCAGGCAGGGTGTTTGATTTCTGCTTTCTGTTCCCTGCACAACAATGCTTGAACTGATTCGCGCGGATCGTAACCCTGAAACAGGATTTTGCATACCTGTTCGACGATGGGCATTTCCACTTGTGCCTGTTGAGCCCGAAGCAGGACTTCACGGGCAGCATGCATGCCTTCCACCGTTTTGCCAAGCTGTTTCACCGCTTCATCCACATTTAGGCCGCCACCAATGGCCAGCCCCAGTTGCCGGTTTCGGCTTTGATCATCGGTACAGGTGAGAATCACGTCACCGATACCGGCCAAGCCGAATAAGGTTTCAGAATCAGCCCCCAGCGCAGCCGCCAACCGCCGAATCTCGGCCATTCCGCGGGTAATAAGCGCAGCGCGGGCATTGGCGCCATAACCCAGCCCATCAGAAATGCCGGCTGCAATGGCCAGTACATTTTTCACCGTGCCACCGATCTGTACGCCCAGCATGTCATGCGTGGTGTAGATCCGCAGCGTTTGTGAATGCAACAGACTCACCAGCGCTTCGGCAAAATCCTGATCCGGTGAAGCCACAGTCACCGCGGTTGGCAGGTTAGAAGCCACTTCGGCAGCAAAAGAAGGCCCCGAAATCACCGCCAGCGGATGACTTTCGCCCAGCTCTTGCCGTGCCGCTTCATGCAAAAAACGACCTTCATCCGGAGTCAGCCCCTTGGTCGACCAACTGACCGGCACATCCGGTCCCAGCCAGGGTTTGATCTTCCGCAGCGTCTCAACAAAAGACTTGCTGGGCACAGAAATCAATACGTGCCGGCAATGTCGCACGGCATGTTCCAAGTCCGGGGTCAGTTTCAGCGCTTCAGGAAAGCGAATTTTAGGCAGATAACGCGCATTGCTTCGCATTGTTTCCATCGCGCGCATTTGCTCGGCATCACGCCCCCACAGCCACACATCGTGGCCTTTTCTGGCAATCGCCAGCGCCAGTGCCGTACCCCAGGCACCGGCACCGATGACTAATGTCGGTAAAAGCTTTTCAGCCACTTGCCGTCCTGACTATCAGTGGGTTGCTTCTGACTGTGCTTGTTGCGCCTGTTTCTGGGCCTGCTCTTTCTGGTGCAGGTACATGGCATCAAAGTTGACCGGTGACAGAACCAGTTGCGGGAAACCGCCCTTAGTCACCAGATCAGCCACAACTTCACGTACAAACGGGAACAAGGTGTTGGGGCAGTAGCTACCCAGCAGCGGGCCCATTTCTTCGTTGCTGTAGCCGGTCAGGGTAAAGATGCCAGCTTGTTTAACTTCAACCAGAAACGCGGTTTTATCATCGACTTTGGCCGTAACCATGACAGTCAATACCACCTCATGGTTGTCGTCATCAATACGCTTGTAGTCATTGCCCAGTTGCAGATCCAGCTTGGGACGCCATTCGTCACGGAAAACTTCCGGCGAATTAGGCGACTCGAACGACACATCTTTGGTATAAATTTTCTGAATAACGAAGCGCGGCTTTTGCTGTTCTTCGCTGCTTGCTGCTGTATTTTCTTCAGCCATCTTTCTTCCTTCTCTACGATTGTGCCAGGAGACTATCCAACTTTTTGGCGCGATCAATCGCTACCAGGTCGGTGTAGCCGCCTATGGCTTTGTTATTAATAAAAATCTGCGGCACGGTACGTTGCCGGCTTTTCTGCATCATTTCCTCACGTCGGGCCGGATCCAGATCGACGCGAATCTCTTCATAGTCCACCCCTTTACGGTCAAGCAACTGCTTGGCCATAACGCAGAAAGGACATTGCGCAGTAGAATAAACGATTACATTTGCCACGATAAAACCCTGTCGTGCTCGAAATTAACTAAATAAAGGCAGCTTCGCCTCTTTCCAGGCGTGCAAGCCACCGGTTAACACATAAACCTGCTCAAAACCCTGACGGCGCAATTGCTTGGCAGCACTGCGTGCCCGCTGACCACTGGCACAGACAATCACCAGCGGCTGATTTTTGTCCTTGAGTTGAGCGGCGTCCTCACCCAGGCTTGCCAGCGGCAAGTTTATGGAGTCGGCGATATGCTCTTTATCAAACTCATCCTTGCTGCGCACATCAACAAATTGACCTTTGTTCTGATTGACCAGCGTCACAGCCTGGGTCGCGCCCAAAGGCCGTAAACCGCTTAATTGACGGTTAATCGAATCAGAAAAAACCAGCCAGGCCAGGACCACAAAAGCGGTTACCAGGATCCAGTGATTAACAATAAATTCACCCAGGTTTTCCATTTCACTCCACTCAATACATAGAATCTGATGCTGGCAGGCAGCACCCTTTTTTGCATTATGTTGATAATGCGGATGGGTCTAAGTTTAACCCGGTGATCAATACGGTAAGCATTGCGGCCAATCGTTTCAGCCGTGCTGAGCGAGCCGGGATAAACCGGCCCCGTCTGCAGCACTTTATTCAGCGCCAACAAACTTCGATAGTCGCAAACCAGCCTCAGCAAAAACCCGGCTGACAACGCGATCACGCCGCTTTCAAAGTCCTTGCCGGAGCGTCAGGCTGAGGCTTTACGGCCGGATTGGCCAGAGGCTCAGCCAGTAGCGGCGACTGTATTTCATCACAAAAGCCCATATAATACACGGCTAATAAGCTGATTAATATAAATGACACCGGTCAGCGACAAGAGAGCCCGACCACGACTAGCTTTAAGGACTTTTTAATGACGCTCAAACACCGACCACTGGCGCTGATTATCATGGACGGCTGGGGATACAGTGACGATCCTGATAATAATGCTATTCACGCCGCCCACACCCCTGTCTGGGACAAACTCTGGCAACAATACCCGCATACACTGATTCACGCTTCCGGCCAGGGGGTAGGCCTGCCCGGCGATCAAATGGGCAACTCCGAAGTCGGCCACCTCAACCTCGGTGCCGGCCGGGTGGTTTACCAGGAATTTACCCGCATCAGTAAATCTATTGAAGAGGGCAGTTTCTTTGATAATAAAACGCTGACTTCGGCGGTAGATAAAGCGGTTGAAAACGATAAAGCCGTGCATATCTTCGGCCTGCTCTCAGATGGCGGCGTCCACAGTCATGAAGAACATATCCATGCCATGGTCAAGCTGGCTGCAGAGCGGGGTGCAAACAAGATCTTTGTGCATGCCTTCCTCGATGGCCGCGATACCCCACCACAAAGTGCCCAGGCCGGGATTGATAAGCTGGAAGCCGTCTTTACTTCACTGGGCAAAGGCCGCTTCGCCAGCATCATCGGTCGTTTTTATGCCATGGATCGCGACAAGCGCTGGAACCGCGTAGAAGCGGCCTACCGCCTGGTCGCAGAGGGCGAAGGTGCGTTTCATGCTGACTCGGCCAGCGAGGCGCTGAATAATGCCTACGCCCGTGAGGAAACCGATGAATTCGTCAAAGCCACCAGCATCGGTGAACCGGTGCGCATCGAAGATGGCGACAGCATCGTGTTTATGAACTTCCGCTCAGATCGTGCCCGTGAGCTGACTGAATGCTTTATCCAGCCAGATTTTGATGGCTTTGAAAAACCACGTGAGATTGCACTCGCTGATTACGTGACGCTCACTGAGTACAAAAAGGATTACACCGCGCCCATTGCTTTTCCCAACGAAAAGATGAATAACATTCTGGGCGACTACCTGTCTTCGTTGGGCCTGAAACAATTGCGCATCGCTGAGACCGAAAAATATGCGCATGTGACCTTTTTCTTTAATGGCGGCCTGGATACCCCGTTTGAAGGCGAGGATCGCATTCTGATCCCATCACCCAAAGTCGAGACCTACGATCAGCAGCCCGAGATGAGTGCGCCGGAAGTGGCTGATAAACTGGCTGAAGCAATCCGTTCTGACAAATACGATGTCATTATCTGTAACTTCGCCAACGCTGATATGGTCGGTCACACCGGCAACTTTGATGCAGCTGTTAAAGCCGTGGAAACCCTGGATAGTTGCTTGGGCCAGGTCTGGAATGCTTTAGAGCAGGTGGGCGGCGAAATGATCGTCACCGCCGATCATGGTAATGCCGAGCGCATGGTCAATCACCAAACCGGTCAGGCGCATACTGCCCATACTAATAACGTGGTGCCGCTGTTATTCGCCGGTCGTGACGCTGTCTGCCATGAGCATGGCACCCTGTCGGATATCGCCCCGACTATGCTGAGCCTGCTGGAGCTGCCTATCCCGGCTGAAATGAGCAAACACCTGCTGATTGAAGCCAAAAACTGATTGATGATGTTGCTGCGTCTCGCTTTTGTTTTGCTGTTGTTGCTGATGTCTGCCGTTCGTGCAGACGAAGATTCAGCACAGCGGCTGGAATCCGTAAAGCAGGAAATCGATACGCTCAGTGACGATCTGTCGCAGAAAAAGGCCAGCCGCGAAGAGATGTACGCGCGGCTGAAAGCCCAGAGCCGCAAAGTCTCCGAACTCAACCGTGAACTGCGCGCACTGCAACAGCAAATCAATGAGAAAAACGCGTCCCTGCAGCAATTGCGAGAACAGGCCGGTATCAAGGAGGAAGAGCAGCAACAGCAACTGGATGCGCTCTATGCGCAGATGCGTGCCGCATTTATCAACGCCGAGCCCAGTTATCTGGAAATGCTGCTCAATCAACAGGATATCGCGACTCTGAGTCGCGGCAGTACCTATTTCCGTTACTTTCACCAGGCTCGCAAAAATCAATTGGAAACCATTAACCAGTTGTTAAGCGAGCTTAATGAGGAGCAAAAAGCGCTATTACTGGCTCAGCAGTCACTGGAAGCGGATAAAGCCCGGCAACTGGAAAAACAGCAAGCTTTGCAACAGGAAACCGAGAAACGTCAGCACACACTGGCGGCCCTCGATAAACAGATCTCTGGGCAGGATGCCCGGCTTAGCGCACTTAGAGAGGAAGAACAAAATCTGCAGTCTTTGCTCGACAAGTTGGCCCGCGAGCGCGAACAGCAGGCCATGGCCGAAACGAAGCAGCAGCAAAAGCAAACGGTCACCCCTAAATCAGTGCCGTTGAAACCAAACACACCTTTTTCACGTCTGACAGGTAAGCTCGACTGGCCGCTCAGTGGAAAACTGCTGGCACGCTATGGCAGCCCGCGAAATCTTGGTAAACTCAAGTGGCAAGGCATTGTCATCGACTCGCCCACCGGCCATGATGTGAGAGCCACAGCCGCAGGGCGGGTGGTGTTTGCTGACTGGCTGCGGGGCTTTGGTCTGCTGGTCATCATTGATCATGGTGAGCAGTACATGACTTTGTATGGCAACAATGAAACGCTGCTGAAATCTGCCGGTGAAACGGTTCAGGCAGGAGAAGTGATTGCCCAGTCCGGCGAGCAGGGAATTCGCGGTCTGACCGGACTATATTTTGAAATTCGTCACCGTGGCGCTCCCACCAACCCTATCAAGTGGCTGGTGAATCGGGGTTAGGCGAGACGGTGCCAAACACGAAGGAATTTTTATGCGCTTGTTTAAACGTGATTTCGGACTGATAACCAGCGGTGTCATTCTCGGTGCCAGTCTGGTGTTCGGCCAGATGGTCTTTGCCGAGCGGGAAGCCGTCAAACCCGATCTACCACTGGAAGATTTACGCACTTTCTCCGAAATCTTCGGCCGTATCAAAAGTAGTTATGTGGAACCGGTAGAAGACAAAAAGCTGCTGGAAAATGCCATCCGTGGCATGTTGTCAGGGCTGGATCCCCATTCCACCTACTTGGATCTGGAAGACTTCCAGCAACTGCGTGAAGGCACCTCAGGCGAATTCGGCGGTCTCGGTATCGAAGTCAGCATGGAAGACGGTTTTGTCAAAGTGGTCGCCCCCATTGATGACACCCCCGCTGCGGAAGCCGGCATCCAGGCCGGTGACCTGATCATTCGTCTCGACGACACACCGGTCAAAGGCATGACACTCAATGATGCGGTTGACATCATGCGTGGTGAACCCGGTTCGAAGTTACTACTCACTATCATCCGGGAAGGGGAGGACAAGCCACTTAAAGTCGAATTAACCCGTGATGTTATCAAGGTGAAAAGCGTCAGACATGAAATGCTGGAACCCGGCTACGGCTATATTCGTATTTCCACTTTCCAGTCACGCACCGGCGCCAGCCTGCGTGAGGCTATCACTGAACTGAAGCAGGACAGCGACGGCATGCTGAACGGGCTGGTACTCGACCTGCGTAACAATCCGGGCGGGGTGCTGGAAGCCGCTGTCGATGTCTCTGATGCCTTTATCGAAAAAGGCATGATTGTTTACACCGATGGTCGTATTGCCGACTCCGACCAGAAATTCCACGCCACGCCCGATGATCTGCTCAAAGGCGCGCCTTTAATCGTGCTGGTTAATGGCGGTTCAGCCTCAGCTTCGGAAATCGTGGCCGGTGCTATCCAGGATCAGAAACGCGGTATCGTGCTGGGCAGCAAAACCTTTGGTAAGGGCTCGGTGCAAACCGTGATGCCATTGACCAACGAAACTGCGGTCAAAATGACCACCGCGCGTTATTACACGCCGTCAGGCCGCTCGATCCAGGCCGAGGGTATTGTGCCTGATATCGAAATTAATGGTATTCATATCGCCGAAATTCAGGAGAGTGAATTCACGCCGCTGCGTGAGCGTGATCTGACCCGTCACCTGGAAAATGGCGAAGAGGAAGACAATGCCGCGGATGATGCCGCTCCAACCGGGCAGGATGATGCTGACAGTGCGTCTGAAGAAGCAGAGTCAGAGGCCAAAAAACAACCACTGGAAGTCAGAGACTACGTACTGTCTCAGGCGCTGAACCTGCTCAAAGGCATGAATATTCTCAAACGCTAAGCAGGAGCGCACCATGGCCAGTGTTTTGATTCCGCTTGCAGACGGTTTTGAAGAACTGGAAGCCGTCACCCTGATTGACCTGCTGCGTCGCGCCGGTATCAGCGTGACCACGGCCAACCTCAATCAACAACACAGCTTGACGGCAAGCCGTCAGGTGAAGCTGGTCGCTGATAGCCTGTTGGATGAGGTGCTGGAACAGGACTTCGATATGTTGTTAATGCCCGGCGGTCAGCCGGGCACCAACAAACTGGATGCCGATGAGCGCATTCATGCTTTAATTAATCGCCAGCAACAGGCTGACAAGTACCTGGCGGCTATCTGTGCGGCGCCCATGGTGCTGGCTAGTAGCGGCGTACTGGACGGCAAGCGTGCCACCAGCTACCCGGGCGCTCTGGACCCACAGAAATGGCCTGATATCGATATCTGCGACGACCCGATAGTCATTGATGGCAAAATCCTGACATCGCGTGGCCCCGGCACCGCTATGGATTTTGCCCTGACCATAATCGAACTGCTTAGCGATAAATCCACCCGCGACCAGGTTGAAACCAGCCTGGTCCGTGCCTGAGATACCACCATGCCCTTAACTGCTGCTGACTTATCCATCCTGCTGATTGAACCCTCTGCGATGCAGCTGAAGCTGATCATGCGCCATTTACAACAGGCTGATGTGCGTCAGATTGATAGCGCCCGCAGCGGCAAAGAGGCCCTGGCGCAAATCGCCAAGTATCCGCCCGACTTGGTGATCACCAGCATGTATTTGCCGGATATGTCGGCCGATCAACTGATTTCTGAGGCACAGCAGGCTGAGACCGATAGTGATATCGCCTTTATGCTGATCTCCAGCGAGACCGGACAGGATGCGCTGGAGCCCATACGCCAGGCCGGCGTGATGGCGATTCTGCCCAAACCTTTCAATCATGAGGATCTGCAACGCGCGATCCGCGCAACGCTGGATGTGATTGATCCGGCCGAGATTGAATTAGAGAGCTATGATGTCAGCGAGCTCAATATCCTGCTGGTGGATGACAGCTTTACCTCACGTAATCATCTATCACGGGTTTTGGGCAGCATGGGAATCAGCCAGATTGATCTGGCAGAAAACGGCCGTGAGGCGGTCAAGCTGTTATCCCAGCAACGATATGACCTGGTGGTAACCGATTTAAATATGCCGGAAATGGATGGGCATGAACTGACCCGCTACATCCGCAAGCAGCTGGGGGATGTCGTCTTACCCATCCTGATGGCCACCACTGAAAACAACCAGACCCGGCTGGGCAATGTGCAACAGGCCGGGGTATCAGCGATTCTGGATAAACCCTTCGAACCGCAGACGATTCGCGAAATGCTGTTCCGGGTGCTGGAAGCCTGACTAGCTGTTCTGATTGATACCGCGCTGCTGTCCCAGTTCAACAAACTGCTGCATATAGGGCGTGTCCTTTTCACCATCACGCATTGCGGCAAACAGGGTTTTTCTGACTCCCTTTTTACCCAGTTTCACTATGGTCACCGGCAGGTTTTGCGTGTAGTTTCGTGCCAGCCAGTCAGGTAACACGGTGACGCCACGTCCCAGCGCGACCATCTGGATCATGATCTCGAGCGACTCCATCGCCTTATGCCTGGGGCTGATCCCGGCGGGCATCAGGAACTGGGTATAGATATCCAGCCTTTCATGGGCTACAGGGAAAGTAAGTAATAACTCACCTGATAATGCATCAGCTTCCACTAGGCGTTTTTCTCCCAACTGATGCTGCTTATCAACCAGCAATACCAACTCATAATCAAACAGCGGCGAATAGTTCAGTCCGGTCTGATTAACCTTGTCCGGTGTCACCAGCAAGTCAATGTGATGGTTGAGTAAGCCCTCCAGGCCGGAAAACTGGAATTTATGCACAATATCGACATCCATCCTGGGCATGATCTGCAGATACTCGGCCAGAATGCCCTTCAGCCATTCATAGCAGGGGTGACATTCAACTCCGAGCCTCAGGATCCCCTGCTTGCCGTCGGCATAGGCTCTGAGGGTGTTTTCCGTCTGTTCGATCACCGGCAGCACCTGCCGGGCCAGTCGCAGCAATAACTGCCCCGCCTGGGTCAGACGCAGCTTTCGGCCCTGACGCTGCCATAAACTGACCTCGAGCTTCTGTTCCAGGTAACGAATCTGATGCGACAGAGCGGGCTGGGTTACAAACAGGGCATTGGCGGCCGCGGTCAGACTGCCATGCTCGGCCAGTGCCTGGATGATCCTGAGATGATTACGCTCAATCATGTATGAGGTTCACTTATAGTTTTGTTAAAAAATATCATTATTACTTATCAGTTGAGCTCATTACAATGGCCGCCACGTTCTGACAGATAAGGAAAAATCATGGTAACCACACACAACCTCGGCTTTCCGCGTATCGGACAACGCCGCGAACTCAAATTTGCATTGGAAAACTACTGGCGTGGCGACAGCGCGCTGAATGAGCTGGAACAACAAGCCGCTGAACTGCGACGCCAACACTGGCATCAACAAAGTCAGCTGGACTGGCAGCCGGTAGGAGACTTTTCCTTCTATGATCATGTGCTCGACACCAGCCTGCTGGTCGGCAATCTGCCGAAACGCACGGATAAACGACTGGCCGAGACTGATCGGTATTTCCAGGCAGCCCGCGGTCAGTCGTCCAAAACTTTGCAGCAGACCCCGATTGCGGCGGCTGAGATGACCAAATGGTTTGATACCAACTATCATTACCTGGTCCCCGAATTTGATACTGACACCCAGTTTGAACTGAATGCTGAACGTCTGCTTTCGCAGTATCGCGAGGCCGTCAGCCAGGGCCATCAGGCCAAGCCGGTGTTACTGGGTCCGGTCAGTTATCTGTGGCTGGGTAAAAGCAAGGACGAGAGCAATAAACTGGATTTGCTCGACGCCCTGTTGCCGGTCTATGAGCAGTGTCTGATCGCGCTGGCAGAGGCCGGTGCCGAATGGGTGCAGATTGATGAACCGATTCTGGCCACCGAGCTGGATCAACACTGGCAACATGCGCTGAGCCAGGCCTATTTCGCCCTGCATAAAACACCGGTCAAACTGTTGCTGACCACCTATTTCGGTCCCTTGCGTGAAAACCTCAACCTGGCCTGTGAACTACCCACTGCTGGCCTGCATATTGATGCTGTCAAAGCGTTGGATGAGGTCATCAAGGTCATAGACTGGTTACCCCCGCATAAAATACTCTCTCTGGGTGTGATTGATGGCCGAAATATCTGGAAAGCCGATCTGAGCAAGCTGCTGAACTGGCTTGAGCCCATACATCGGCGCCTGCAGGATCGGCTATGGCTCGCCCCATCCTGTTCGCTATTGCATGTACCTGTGGATCTGGAGCAGGAAAGTGGCTTGGATAGCGATATCACTAACTGGCTGGCATTTGCTGTACAAAAGCTGCAGGAACTGGCTTTATTAGCTGATGCCCTCAATCATGGCCGTGACAGTATCCAGGCCGATCTGACAGCCAACCGGCAAGCCATCACATCGCGCCAGGATTCGGTCAAAGTACACAAAGCCAGTGTGCAACAGCGACTGGCGGCAGTAACTGACAGCATGAGCCAGCGGCAAAATCCTTATTCGCAGCGTATTGACGCCCAGCAACAGCGTTTCCCACTGCCATTATTCCCAACCACGACGATTGGCTCGTTCCCGCAGACAACCGCCATTCGCCAAAGCCGCCTGCTGTATCGCAAAGGTGAGCTGGACCTGGTCAGTTACCGGAAAGCTATGCAGGAGCAAATCCAGTATGCGATCAAAGAACAGGAAACACTGGGACTGGACGTGCTGGTGCATGGTGAAGCCGAGCGTAATGATATGGTCGAATACTTCGGTGAACAACTGGAAGGCTATGCGTTCACCCGCTTTGGCTGGGTACAGTCCTACGGCTCGCGCTGCGTAAAACC
Source organism: uncultured Methylophaga sp. (assembly GCF_947259025.1). Taxonomy (GTDB): domain Bacteria; phylum Pseudomonadota; class Gammaproteobacteria; order Nitrosococcales; family Methylophagaceae; genus Methylophaga. Next base: position 303,791 of record NZ_CAMYKO010000004.1, on the reverse strand, counting down.
GCCGATTATTTTTGGTGATATCGATCGGCCCAAAGCCATGACACTGGACTGGATCAACTACGCTCAGTCGCTGACCGATAAACCCGTGAAAGGCATGCTGACCGGGCCGGTGACCATGCTCAACTGGTCTTTTGTTCGCGATGATCAGCCGCGCAGCCAGACCTGTCTGCAACTGGCGCTGGCCATTCGTGACGAAGTGCTGGATCTGGAAAAAGCCGGTGTCGGCATTATCCAGATTGATGAAGCTGCATTGCGAGAAGGGCTGCCTTTAAGGCAGCAGGACTGGCAGCACTACCTGGACTGGGCGGTCAACTGTTTCCGCATCACCGCGAACGGAGTCAAGGATGAGACCCAGATCCACACGCATATGTGTTATTCGGAGTTCAATGACATTATCGAGGCGATTGCAGCGATGGATGCCGATGTGATCACCATCGAAACCTCACGCTCGGATATGGAGCTATTGGATGTGTTTAACGCCTTTGACTACCCCAATGAAATCGGCCCCGGCGTCTATGATATTCACAGCCCCAATATCCCCAGCATCGCAGAAATGCAGAAGCTGATGGAAATGGCGGCGCAGCGGATTCCGCCGGAAAGACTCTGGGTCAATCCGGACTGTGGTCTCAAAACCCGTCAGTGGGCCGAAGTGAAACCGGCTCTGAAGGCTATGGTAGATGCCGCCCGTCAACTCAGGCAGGATGCCGCGGCCTGATCAATCTGCGGACAGACAGGGCAGGCAGGCCCTGAGTGTTCGTTTTCTACCATTCAGCCGGCAGTTGCTGCGACAGGTAATCGAACAAAGCCGTCACCTTGGGAGTTTTGGCATAGCGATCTGTCATGCAGAAAAAGAACTCCAGCGGCTCGGCTTCCACTTCAACCTCTGGACCATGCTCCTGGTTGAACAGTGGAATTAATTGACCATTATCGATATAGGGTTGCGCCACAAAGGCGGCCAGCCGTGTAATGCCGCCTCCTGCCATGGCTATTCTCGCCAGCATATCAATATCATCGCTGATCATCGTCGCCTTGACTTGCGGTTGATAACGCTGCCCGTCACGAATAAATGCCCAGGGGAAAATCTTGCCATCTACCGGGATCCGGAACATCAGACAGTCATGCTGCAATAGAGCCTGGGGTGAGTCCGGACAGCCGGCTTGTTCCAGATAAGTGGGTGCTGCACAGAATAACAGCGGCACCGTGGCGAGTCGACGAGCAATAACCCCATCCTCAAGCTGCTGTCGAATACGGATACTGATGTCGACGCCTTCCTGGATATGATCAATCCGCCGATCCGTTGCCACTACTTCCAGACTAATCTGTGGATAAGCCTTTTGGAAACCCGGTATCAACGGTGCCAGCACATGACGGGCAAAAGCCGCCGAGCAGGCTACTTTCAGCTTGCCTCCGACTTCTCCCTGAAGCGCTGAAACCGCTTGCTCAGCCAGTTCCAGCTCCTGTAACAACCCTTTTACCCGCTGAAAATAAATCTCACCGGCATCGGTCAATGCCAACCTGCGGGTCGTGCGGGTTAATAGGCGAGTGCCCAGTGCCGCTTCCAGACGAGCGATATTCTGACTGGCGGCAGCTGGGCTAATGCTGAGCGCTCTTGCCGCTGCAGCGATACTGCCAAGCTCGACTGTCCTAACAAAATTTTCGACACCGCGCAGATTATCCATCGTCAAAACAATCCAATTATGTAAAGTTTATTAAGTTTAACTTAACAGTCTTTATAGGACGAATCCTCTAGTTCGCTCGCTACCGGCCGCTTAAACTAGCCCCCATGATGTTCAAGGAAAAACAAATGAGTAAAGCGAAACAACCACATACAAAACGCCGAAAACTACCGGTCAGTCTGACACCGGTGGTTTTCGCCTTTTTTATGTCAGCGATTATGGCTGTGCTGATGTGTCTGATTATTACGGCGGTCAATCAGGGGTTTGGTGATGGTTATCTGTTGGCCACAGTACAGGCCTATCAAATCGCCATGCCCTCAGCATTTATCTGCGTGATGCTGGTTCGGCCACTGGTAACCAAGCTGGTGGGTTACACCGTGGAAAAGGCCTGAGCCTATAGTGGCTCTAACTGGCCAGGCCAAACTGCTGAAGGCGCTCACGGACTGCCACGGCCCGCTGCGGGTTCAGCGTGCTGGTTCGCAGCTGTTTGTCACACAAAGCACTGCGAAAGCCCAGGTAATCAGCGCCCAGCGGTTCCAGCCTGTCGATATCTTGAAGCTTTAACGCTCCAGCCAGGCCACATAACAAGCCGTGTTGCCTGCTGGCATTGACAAAATCTCCCAGCTCAACCGCCGTCCAGTGATCCAGCAAACCCTGGCCATTCTTGCTCGCAGTATCGAGCATCACGCCGGCAAAGCCCGCCTGCTGGATAGCATCAATCAGCGAGATATCGTGGATCTGATCGGCAAATAACACGGCAATCACCGGTTTATTCAGTGCTTGCAGTGTCGGCTGCATCAGGTCGATACAGGCCGCTAAACCCGGCTCAGCAAACAGGCCAACTTTGACATAATCGACCCCACAAGCCGCCATCCGCTGTACAGCATCGGCAATGATGCCCGCCTGCATCGGTAAGTCGCCGACCGTGGCACTGACCAAGCAACGCCCGGAGGCCCAGTTTACAATGTCACTGACTGTGTCCAGCGGCAGGGCACCCAGCGCGCCAGCAGCGGGATTTTTCAGATCCAGGATATCGGGCAGACAATCTGCCAAGGTTTGTGCTTCTCTGAGCGACTGTACGCTCGCCAGCCATTTACTCATTATCGATCTCAATATCGGCTTGTTTGATCTTATCCATCAGCCAGCCCCAGGCTTCCAGTTCTCTATCCCCGGCCGTTTTATCGATACCGATTTGCAGATAGCGGAGTTCATCGCGGATTTTATCTTGCGGCAACATACCCAGACGGCTAACCAGGATCGCCGCTTCAATCACCGCGCTCTGGGCCCGATTAAAACCACGGAAAGGAGCATGGGTGACTTCTTCCACCACCTGCCCGTAAAAACAGCTGCGCGGATCATCATCGTCGAAACGGGTGATTTCCAATTCGGTATGCGCCAGCGCCTGCTCCAGGTACACACCTTCAATTCGGCGACAGGGCAGGGTAGGCCACTGGCGATGGCCGGTGAGGGCGCCGGCGAAGACCCGGACATCATCCAGGTAATTAATCGTGCACTGCGGGTGACGCTTTAGATTGTCATAGGTCGATGACGGTTTGAAGGGCTTTATGAGAAAGTAACCATTCACTTCACTGATACCCATCGGCGCCGAGTGCGGTCTGCCCGCCTCATCCATCGTTGTCACGATGACTTCATGTATCCGACTTGTCAGCCGTGCCACAGGGGCGCTCCTTTTTTGTTTTCGACTTGGTTTTGGTGTTGGCGCGAGAGGCTTTCAGTGACGGTTTATCGGCTGTGCCACAGGCATGATCTTTGCGGCCTTTTTTCATCGTGGTGCCTTCCGCTTTTTGCCTAGTCAGGTCCTCTTCTTCCTGCTCAACGGCACAGCCCCAGTTCAGATCTTCATCCTGGGTGTAGCGTTTACCCAGTTGCCAGGCCACTTCTGCCCGCGCCAGTTCAACGCCCAGATAAAAAGCATGACCGGGATCATCCTTGACCTGCAATTGCGGATAAAACTCGAAGGGATCATTATCCAGCATTAAGCCGTCGCGGTTGAACATAAATATTCCCTCGCGGGCCACTTTGATCCGGTAGTTGGGATCTTTAATGCTTTTCGCCAGCTCACGAATTTCATCGGCGGTATCGGTAAATGGCCGCCTTTCGTGGGCGACCAACAAATCACCCGTTAAATCCCGTGGCAAGCTGTTGTCCTCTTTGGCCGCATACATCATGCGCCTGGCGACATCGGCCTCGCGTATGGCGCGACGGGCATGCGGACTGACTTCCGTCGCCAGTACACAATCAATATTCAGTTCCGAGATAATGCCAAACAGCATGGCATTGATGCCGCTGGTGTCGGCATCGGTGAGTTCGGTCAGATTGCCGATGCCCATCATCATCGGCGCTTCAGGGTATTTTCGCCGTAGCTCGTGATAGCGCACGATGGAAGCGGTTAGACCAAAGTGAATCGGATCCAGGATCGGATCGGCAATCCAGGGTTTGCCGATTTTATCCATGGCCTCCATCGCCCGCTCCAGCGAGGCCAGTGAGCCCGGTTCTGCCGGTACCAGGATGGGCACGGCATCCGTCTCTTTAGTCAGATCGATGGTTTCTTCCGTCAGGCTCAACAAATAATCGGCACCTGCTTGGGCAGCACGTTGCAAGTCTGGGATTGAAAGTGAGTCCACACTTACTTTTAAACCAACCTCATGCAGGGCTTGTATCGCTTCCTCCATCAGCGGAAACGGTTCCTGCGGCAAGCAGCCGATATCAATCACATCGGCGCCATTGTCGCGGTAATACAAAGCCCGCTCGACCAGACTGTCGATATCGCGCTCGGGCGCATCGACAATCTCGGCAAAAATATTGACCCGGTATTGGCTCAGATCGGGTTGTTTACGGGCTTTACCGAAATGCATGGGCAGATCCTTGATTTCTTCCGGGCCGCGGATGACCTTAATCCCCAGCTCCTCGCTCAATGAGTCCAGGTCGCCACGGCAACGGCCGGGCACAATGATTTGATCACAGTCTTGATAGTCCTCCGGTTTGAGGCGACGGGCTATCATTTTATCGGTCATCAGCGCAGCAACCGATAAACCCAATTGGTGCACCCGGAATTCAAACGGCAGCGGCGCCATTTCCTGTAACACCTTCTGCACACTGGGCTCTGCCAGCTTGCCGGTCAGAAACAGAATCTTGTCCGCCATCAGCCGGCTTGTTCTACCTCGGTTAAACGTTGTTTCAGCGCCGCAGCGAGTTGTTCGGCTGACTCCACCACGGTGGTGGCTTCATAAGTTTTAAGACGCTCTGTATGCTCCAGGTCAACCTTACGCGGCCACAGCCGCACCATGCGATCGGGGGCAGGGGTATCGACCTCAGGTATCGCATCACAGGCCAGTACAATGCTCGGTACCCGACATTTACCCGCCTGAGCGTAAATATTGGTCACCAGCGTGTCTGACAGGCCCAGCACCATTTTAGCAACGGTATTCGAGGTCGCCGGGGCGACCACCAGGGTATGGTAATCACCGCGATAGAACAGGCCCACAGGTGGCGAACTGGCCGACCGGTCGCGATAAACGCGGCCTTCCGGCACCAGCGACTTGGGATCGTGACCATACATCCTGACGACTTCCTCACCTGCGCGGCTGTAGAAAAGATCCACATCATCCAGTTCACGCACGATTTCCAGACATTCTTCCAGGTAGTGTCCGGAGCCGGTCACAGCCCAGGCCAGACGAGGCTTTTCAGGCCTTGCTTGCATAATGAGTCTCTAGCAGTGGTTAAGACCATAAATTTTGCCAGACTCGGCATATATAGTAAAAATAAGATAGTTTTTGTAGGGTTTTTTACGTTAAAATCACAGCTTTAAATTGACGGGCCCGCTGCGCCTTTTCTGCATTTGCCTGCTTCGTTTGTTGCTCACGAGCACTCGCAAACTGCCAGCATCATTCACAGTGGCCCTCAAGTTCAGCGTCGGATTGGAGCCATAGCGAATGTCTAATAATATTCCCAAAATTGTCGTGGTTGGCGGCGGTGCAGGGGGCCTGGAACTGGTCACTAAACTCGGCAAAAAACTGGGTAAGAAAGGAAAAGCTGAAGTCACCCTGGTCGACAGCACTCACACCCATATCTGGAAGCCCCTGTTACACGAAGTGGCGGCTGGGACGCTGGATTCGCATGAAGACGAAATCGAATACCTGGGTCAGGCTAACTGCAGCGGTTTCCGCTTCCGTCTGGGCCGCATGGATGGACTGGATCGCGAGAAAAAGCAAATCTCCGTTGCGCCCACATTAAATCAGGAAGGCGTTGAAATCATTCCCCGCCGCAGTTTTGATTATGACTATCTGGTGGTCTCGGTTGGCAGTATCAGCCATGATTTCGGTATCAAGGGCGTGCGTGAACACTGTCTTTTCCTCGACACAACCAAACAGGCTGAAACCTTCCAGAACAAACTGCTGCAGGCTTATCTGCGTGCCCACACCCAGGGTAAACCGCTGCATGAAGGTCAGCTCAACATTGCTATTGTTGGTGCTGGCGCAACCGGTATTGAGCTCAGCGCCCAGTTGCACGAAGTTTCGCACCTGCTGACCGCTTATGGCCTGGATGAAGTGAATCCCCAAGACGTGCACATCAGCATTATTGAAGCGGCAGATCGCATTCTGCCCGGTCTGCCGGAAAATATTTCTGACGCTACCCTCAGTGAGTTGAAGAATCTCGGCGTCAATGTCATGACCGGCGAGCGTGTGGTTGAAGTCAATGAAGCCGAAATCAAGACCGAAAGTGGCAAAGTCGTGCCGGCTGCCATCAAAGTCTGGGCAGCAGGTATCAAAGCACCGGAGTTCCTCAAAGACATTGATGGCCTTGAAACCAACTGGATGAATCAACTGGTAGTACGCCAGACCCTGCAGACCACCATGGATGATGATATCTACGCTATCGGCGACTGCTGTGCCTGCAAATGGCAGGGCCATGATGAAAACGTGCCACCGCGGGCACAGGCGGCCCACCAGATGGCCTCGCTGGTCGCCAAATCTTTAATCCATCGTCTCAACGATAAAGTGATTCCCGAATACGAATACCACGACTATGGCTCACTGGTCTCTTTGGGCCGCTATAGCACGGTCGGCAACCTGATGGGCAACCTCAGCCGCGGCAGCATGCTGATTGAAGGTTTTATGGCCAGAATGATGTACCTGTCATTGTACAAAATGCACCAGGTTGCTTTGTTCGGCCCATTCCGAGTGGTCATGCTGTCTTTATCACATTTGTTCCGCCGCAGTGTGCATCCCAAAATCAAGCTGCACTAATTTCAGTTCTCCACGAACGAAAAAGGCCCGCCACGGGCCTTTTTTATTTTTAGCCGTTTGTCTTCATCTGAAAGCCCTGGAAAGCGCCTGAGGCGTTTTTACCGTCTATCCTAGACAATCTTTCACAAAAACACTTTAATGCGTTCAGCGAGCTTTCAGGGCCTGACAGCGGCCTTTGCTAAGCAAACCTCGCATACAAAAAAGGCCATCCAACCGCGGGGAGGGCTGGATGGCCTTGTTGCCGGGAGGCAGCAAAATCAGATATCGAGGTTGGACACCTGCAGCGCATGCGTTTCAATAAACTCTCGCCGGGGCTCGACATGATCCCCCATCAGCGTGTTGAAAGTCTCATCAGCGGCAATCGCATCTTCAATTTTGACCTGCAGCAGGCGACGCTTGCTTTTATCCATGGTGGTTTCCCACAACTGATCCGGATTCATTTCACCCAGACCTTTGTAACGCTGCACATGCTGGCCACGGCGGGCTTCAGCCAACAGCCAATTGACAGCTTGTGAGAAATAATACACCGGCTCTGAGCGCTCACCGCGTTCAACACGCGCACCCTCACCGAACAAGCCATTGATTTTATTAGAAAATGCCAGGATTTTCTGGTATTCAGTGCTGGAGAAGAATTCACCCGGTACATGGAAATCCGTGCTGATACCATGACGGGTAAAGCTGATATTCACCATGGGCACTGGTTCATCGTCATGCTGTTCAATGCTCAGCTGGTAGCTCGTACCTGTTGGCAGTCCTTTATTCATCGCCACTTCTATCGCCTGCAGCCAGTCTGTCATCGACGGATCACCGAATGCCGGGATCTGTGGCTGATACACCAGTTGATCAAGGAAAGCCGGGTAGTAGTGGTTGGACAAACGGCCGATGATGGCATTGATGGTCTGATATTCCTCTACCAGCGCCGCCAGCGCATTGCCCTCAATGGCACTGGCATCAGCGGTCGGGTAAAGCGAGGCATTCTGCAGCGCGACTTCAGTCAGGTAACGCTCCATCTCGGCATCATCTTTCACGTAGCGTTCCTGCTTACCTTTTTTGATCTTGTAGAGCGGCGGCTGCGCAATATAGACATGGCCGCGCTCGATCAGCTCCGGCATTTGCCGGTAAAAGAAGGTCAGCAGCAGGGTACGGATGTGTGAACCATCCACGTCGGCGTCGGTCATGATGATGATGTGGTGATAGCGCAGCTTTTCCGGATCATATTCATCACGGCCGATACCACAGCCCAGCGCGGTAATCAGCGTGCCGACTTCGGCCGAGCTGATCATCTTATCGAAACGGGCACGCTCTACGTTAAGGATTTTCCCTTTCAGCGGCAGGATAGCCTGGGTACGGCGGTCACGGCCCTGTTTAGCACTACCGCCCGCAGAATCACCCTCCACCAGGAATAGTTCAGATTGCGAGGGATCACGCTCCTGACAATCGGCCAGCTTGCCTGGCAAACCAGCGACATCCAGCACGCCTTTGCGACGGGTCAGCTCACGTGCTTTTCTGGCGGCATCACGGGCGCGGGCGGCGTCGATCATCTTGTTGGCGATTAATTTGGAATCGTTGGGGTGTTCCACCAGAAAATCATGGAAGAACTCATTGACCAGCGACTCAACAATAGTTCTGACCTCGGAGGAGACCAGTTTATCTTTGGTCTGCGAACTGAACTTGGGATCCGGCACTTTGACTGACAGTACTGCGGTGAGCCCTTCACGTGCATCATCACCACTGGTTGTGACTTTAGACTTTTTCGCCAGCCCTTCGCTGTCAATGTACTGATTCAGGGTGCGGGTGAGGGCGGCACGAAAACCGGCCAGGTGGGTACCACCATCACGCTGTGGAATATTGTTGGTAAAGCAGTAGATATTTTCCTGGAAGGAATCGTTCCACTGCATTGACAGCTCTACCGTAACATCATCACGCAGACCGGAGATCTGAATAATGTTGTCGTGGATAAGCGTTTTGTTTTTATTCAGGTGCTCAACAAAAGCGGTGATACCACCTTCGTAATAAAAGGTTTCAGTACGTTCATCACGCTCATCGGTTAATTTGATTCTGACGCCTGAATTCAAAAACGCCAGCTCGCGAATCCGTTTGGCCAGCGTGTTGTAGTCGAAGGTGACGTTCGTAAAGGTGTCTTCACTGGGCCAGAACTGAATGCGGGTACCGGTCTCAGTGGTGTCTTCAACATCGGTCAACGGTGCATCAGGCACACCATGCGTGTAAGACTGCTTGTGAAGGCGGCCATGACGATGAATATCCATGGTCAGCTTCTTCGACAGGGCATTGACCACTGATACGCCGACGCCATGCAGACCACCGGAGACTTTGTAGGAGTTGTCATCAAATTTACCGCCAGCGTGAAGCACGGTCATAATGACCTCGGCGGCAGAAACGCCTTCTTCCTCGTGAATATCGACGGGAATGCCGCGGCCATTATCAATGACCGAGACTGAATCATCAGGATGAATTCTGACCTCAATAACACTGCAGTGTCCTGCCAGCGCCTCGTCAATTGCGTTGTCCAGCACCTCGAAAACCATGTGATGCAGACCGGTGCCATCATCAGTATCGCCGATATACATGCCCGGCCGCTTTCTTACCGCATCAAGTCCTTTCAAAACCTTAATATTCGAGGAGTCGTAGGTGCTGTTATTATCCGTTGCCATAATCAAACTGTTCCTGTTGGTAGGATGTTGAATAACCTATTATTCTACTATGTCTGAGTCCCCGTTGATAGCATCACCCTCTCTATCAAAAATGACGCCGTGTTTCACGTGGAACATTTTCTCTTTTTTCTGATCAATCAGCCCTGTTAGCTCTTCGTTAGTGCTGCTGATAAAGCATTGGACTGGTAACGACCGCAGTGTATTAATCACTGTATTTTGATGGTGCCAATCCAGCTCTGAGCTTAAATCATCAATCAATAATACGGTTGAGGTGAGTTGTTTTTTCTCTGCCAGGATCAAAATCTGCGCCATACTCAGTGCCAGGAAAAACAGTTTTTGCTGACCTCTTGAAAGCATTTCATAGGGGTCGGCGCCATTAACTCTAAGCGACCAGTCAGCTGCATGGGCCCCTGAACGGGTGTAGCCAAGAGCACGATCGCGCTCTATATGCGCTATGAGATAAGTCGCAAAATCACTATCTTTATTCCACCCCCGAAGATAGCGTAGATTAAATTGATAGTCATTCAGCTCAGGACAAAGTTGATGGAAGAGGGGAAGAAAGTATTCCAGTAAGGTCTGAAGATAGCGTTCACGCATAGCGTTGATAACCAGACCATGCTCGACGAGATACTTATCCCAGAGTTGAATTTCCTTAATTGGCTTCAGTTTTTTTATCGCTGCATTTCGTTGTTGCAGGGCTTTTTTGTATGACTGCCAGTGGAAATTGAATTGATGTTCCACGTGAAACACACCCCAGTCCACCATCCGTCTTCGGTATTTGGGACCAAGCTCAAAAAACTGGTGACAGTTAGCAGGGATAAACTGAAGTGGCAGATGTGTAGCAAGATCTGAGAGACGTTTGAGTGGCGCATTATTGAGGCGAATCTGTAACCCGGTAGCAAGATCGTATTGTAAACCGATAGGGGTTTGATCGAGCGACCTGGCAAACACAGTCAGCCGTTGCTCATCATGGTTGACGACATTCTTTAGTGACCGGGATCGAAAAGAGCGTCCCATGGCAAGCATGTAGATCGCTTCCAGCAGGCTGGTTTTGCCGGAGCCGTTTTCACCAATAATAAGATTGATGCCCTGTGCCGGGGTGATATCTGCCTGCTTGATATTTCGAAAAGAAAGAGTTCTAATTTGCGCCAGCACAGGGTTTACTTTCTCAGTATAAAAAACAGCCAGCTTAACGTGAACCGCAAAACTGGCTGTTATTGTAATGGAATGATCAGATTTCGATCATTTCAAAATCTTCTTTGCCAACACCACATTCAGGGCATTCCCAGTCATCCGGAATATCTTCCCACTTGGTGCCTGGCTCGATGCCTTCTTCAGGCAAACCTTCTGCTTCATCATAGATGAATCCACAGACGATGCACTGCCATTGTTTCATTTTTTGTTCTCCTAAATCATTGTTTGAATTACCCCGAGTCAAAGCGATTCTAACAAATATGGGCTGCTAACGTTTGAGCGCAGTCACAGGAAAACTATCTGCAGCTTTGCTGGTCAGACAGATTTAATATTGTTTTAAAACATACTGCTGCAGAAACAGCAATAATTTTAAAATTCAACTATACTGATTAATTAATGACTTTTAAGCGGAAAATCCGATTATGAGACTCCCCACTTTGCGACAATTGCAGTACCTCACGGCCGTGGTCGATGAAAAACATTTTGGTCACGCAGCAGAGAAATGTTTTGTTACCCAGTCAACTTTAAGTGCCGGTATTCAGGATTTAGAGGAGTTACTCGAAGTCTCCCTGCTAGAGCGGACCAATCGTAAAGTGTTACCCACGGCCATCGGCGAGGAAATAGCAGGTCGCGCATTGCAGATCCTGTCGCTAAGTGAGGACCTCGTTGATCTGGCGCAGTCTGAGAGAAACCCGCTTTCAGGCCGCATACAGGTTGGCATCATTCCAACCATCAGCCCATTTCTATTACCCAAGGTACTACCCACTGTTCGCCAGCAACTGCCCGACCTGGAAATTGTTCTGATTGAAGACCAGTCGGAAAGGCTGCTGGATAAGCTGGAAGCCGGCAGTATTGATGTCGCGGTACTGGCCTTTCCTTTTAATATCCGCGGTCTGACACACCGTATTTTTGCGCGTGAGCCGTTCTGGGTCGCTGTACCAAAGCAGCATCGCTTATCACTGAAGCGGGTACTGAAAGCGTCTGAGCTGCCCACCAATGAGTTGTTACTGCTGGCAGAAGGGCATTGCATGCGTGAACACGCGCTCAGCGCCTGCCAGTTGCCGGCATCGGCGCAGCGCCGGAGTGTTCAGGCCACCAGCCTTTATACTTTGATTGAAATGGTGGCGAGTGGCCTGGGCATTACTCTGATACCTGATATGGCGATCAACTCTGATATGGTCAGCCATTCTGATATCAGCCTGGTACCGCTGGAAAACAAAGATGATCAGGCCACCCGTGAAATCGGCCTGGTCTGGCGTCCCAGCTTCCGCCGCACCCAGACCCTGGAACAACTGGCGCAGACGGTGTCTGACGCACTGGAAGATACCGATTATTCACTGCGCGCATAAAAGTTGCGCAGGGCAAAAAACTGCTGCTGTATCGACAGTGAGCTGAATGGCGGTTCAAAGCGGGCGTAGAGACGCCCTTTGGGATCGGTCAGAAATAAGCTGTGCTGTTGTTCTATCTGTGCGATGTCGCCAATTTCTTCACGCAAGTAGAGAAACTCAAAAGCCCCGGCCAACATTTCCAGCATGGATTGTTCGCCACTGAACACCGGCAGACTCATCTCGCGTGAAGCCAGCAAGGATGAAAGTTCTCCACTGCGCTCACTGTCAAAATTAATCACCACAAACTGCTGTTCATCATTGGCGAGCAATGTTTGCAGGTTTTCCAGCACTTCCAGGACTGGCTCACAGTAGGGCAGGCAATGTGGGTGCGTGAAGTAGATAAAAGTCCATTTACCGCGCAGCGATTGTTCCGTTAATTTTTGCCTAGCCGTCGACTGCAGCAGAAACTGTGGGATATCACCGGCTGGCGACACAATTTCAGCCTGCAGGGAGGCGGGAATCTGCCGCTTGTCTTCACCCGCACTTTCCTGTCTCGACAACCACACCAGCAGCATTGCCGCAAAGACAACAAGATATAACAGTAAAAAACCCTTAGAATTAAAGCTTTTGAATAATGCCACTGTGTCTGGTCCCGATTATCAGCGCGTGAGCAAGCCGCGAGTTTTCAATGAGCGAAAAGCTGTTTCAGTCTACCGCAGTTGTCAGTGTAATGACCTTCCTGTCACGGATCCTGGGTTTTCTGCGGGATATTGTGATCGCCCGTTTGTTTGGCGCCGGTCTGGGCGCCGACGTTTTTTTCGTTGCTTTTAAAATCCCCAACTTTCTACGTCGCTTGTTTGCCGAGGGCGCTTTTTCCCAGGCCTTCATTCCGGTGCTGGCCGAATTCCGAGAACGCGGCGAGGAGCCGCTGAGAGAACTGATTGCCCGTACCAGCGGTACTCTGGCCTTCATTCTGATGCTGATTACCGCTGTCGGCATGCTGGCCGCGCCGGTCATTATCATGATTTTCGCACCGGGGTTTATCAGTGATCCCTTCAAGCTGGAACTAGCCGGTGAACTGCTGTTTATCACCTTTCCTTATTTAATGTTTATCTCGCTAACCGCTCTGGCCGGTGCCATCCTCAACAGCTTCGGCCGCTTTGCGGTACCGGCCTTTACCCCGGTATTTCTGAATTTATCTTTGATCGGGGCTGCTATCTGGTTGTCACCGCAACTGGATGAACCGGTCAAGGCTTTGGCCTGGGGCGTGTTTATAGGCGGGGTGGTGCAGCTGTTGTTTCAACTGCCGTTTCTGTGGCGAATCAACAAGCTGCCAAGACCGCGCTGGGGCTGGCGCAGTGAGGGCGTGAGAAAAATTACCCGACTGATGATTCCGGCCATGTTCGGGGTGTCAGTGTCACAGATCAACCTGCTGCTGGATACGCTGTTGGCCTCCTTCTTGGTCACCGGCAGTATATCCTGGCTGTATTACTCTGACCGCCTGGTCGAGTTTCCACTGGGGGTATTCGGTATTGCCCTGTCCACAGTCATCCTGCCCAGCCTGTCGAAAAAGCATGCCAGTCAGTCAGCAGAGGGCTTTTCAGACACTATCGACTGGGCTTTGCGCTGGGTCTTTATTATTGGCACACCGGCTGCGGTAGGGCTGATAACGCTGGCCCAGCCCTTGTTGATCACTCTGTTCCAGTATGGCGAGTTCGCCAGTGATGATGCCTACATGGCCTCTTTGAGCCTGATGGCCTATGGTCTGGGCCTGTTACCCTTTATTTTTATCAAGGTATTGGCGCCGGGCTATTTCGCCCGCCAGGACACCAAAACCCCGGTCAAAATCGGCATTATCGCCATGGTCACCAATATGGTGCTGAATGTGATCCTGATGATGTATCTGGCCCATGTGGGTCTGGCACTGGCCACTGGCCTGTCAGCTGCGCTCAATGCCTGCCTGCTCTATATCGGCCTGAGAAAACGCGGTGTCTATTCGCCTAACGCCGGCTGGGCGGTGCTCGGACTCAAACTGCTGTTGGCCAATGCTGTGATGCTGGCCCTGTTGGTGTGGTTAACACCGCAGGCCTCAGCCTGGAGCGAGTGGACAGCCTGGCAGCGCGCGGGGCAATTATTTGGTCTTATTGGTGGTGCTGCGGTCGTTTATTTTGTATTGCTAATGGTGCTGGGAATCAGGCTCAGACAGCTTATCAGACCGTTGAGCCGATAAAAAAAAGCCCTCACTGGGAGGGCTTAAGGGCACTACGAGGACTAACGTGGTGCTAAACGAGAGGACCAGTCTCGAATCAGAAACGGCGACCGATACCTATCCCCCAGACAAAGGGATCAATATCAGCGTTGATACGGGCACGTTGGTAAGCACCGCCGGCAATATTGTCGAAATGGGCTTCAGTGTCGATATCGATATATTTGACGTCCATATTCACAAACCAGTCCTGGTTGATAGCAATATCGACCCCGGCTTGAGCAGCCAGACCCCAGGAGTCATCCAGTTCCACGTCAGAACCGGCAGTATCAATTACACCCGCCACTTCTTCATCAAAGAAATGCGTGTAGTTGATGCCGACACCGACATAGGGACGCACACTGGCATCAGGCAAAAAGTGATACTGCAATGTCAGCGTGGGAGGCAGAACCTTGGTATCGATCACATCCCCCAAAGCCGACCAGTTTTTTTCTCCGGCAACAGTATGCTCGGAATAGCCCAGAATTAATTCCAGACCCCAGTGACGAGTGAGCATGTAGGTGATATCAATTTCCGGCACGGTGTCAGTATCGACCTTGACGCCTTCACCGGCGGCAAAATAGCCACCACCGACATCGGCATAAAGCTGGCCACTGTCATCATTGGGATTGATATGGATAACACGGCCTCGAATCAGCCAGTCACCGGCTTCATAGGCCATGACCGGTGCCGCGGCGCCCAGGCCCAGCGCGGTCATCATTACTGCGGCAAAAACGGTTTTTTTCACTTTATCGCTCCTCTGGACAAACCCTGTCCGTTAAACATGGGTATATTGTCGGGGAGGGCGCAACAAGGCGCATTGACCTGGATCAATAAAAAGTCAGCGTTGCGTGAATCAACCGCAGAGTTGTTTGAGCTTGTCGATATCCAGCAGAGTCAGCGCTTTATTATGAATACGGATAAGACCTTCATCCTGAAAACGGCTGAACAGACGGCTGACAGTCTCAATCGCCAGCCCCAGATGATTGGCAATATCTCCGCGCGACATACTCAGCTGAAAATCCCGCGCTGAAAAACCGCGCTCCTGGAAACGGCGTGACAGTGATAACAGAAACGTCGCCAGCTTTTCTTCTGCGGTTTTCTTACCCAGCAGAAACATCAGGTTTTTATCGCCCGATAACTCTTTACTCAGACGATTCAGCATCTGAGTCTGTAACTGCGGAATGGTAGTACTGAACTGCTGCAGCTTGTCGTAGGGAAGCTCGCAAACGGTGCTGGTTTCCAGCGCTTTGGCTGAAGACTGGTAAGCCTGCTGATAAATGGCATCCATGCCAATAAATTCACCGGGGAAGTAAAAACCGGTCACCTGTTCGCGGCCATCAACGGCATCCACCGTGGTTTTGAAGCAGCCGGAGCGCACCACGAACACTGACTTGAACGGTGTCTCGGCGCTGAACAGCGATTGACCACGTGTAAGACTTTTGCTGCGTTCAATAATACTATCGAGTTTGGCCAGGTCATTGTTGTGCAACCCCAGTGGCAGACACAGGCGGTAAAGGGCACATTCCTGACAGGCGATCTGATGATCATGCTCAACTTTGGCGAGGTCTCTGAATAAAGGCGTCACGTTGTTCAATTGAGACATAGCAATTCCTTATTACGCTTGCAGGGTATAATAACCCTTCAAACCCTTGTCTGAAACAGTTATTATCTCCTTTTAAAATTAAAAGCAGGACTTGAAATGACCGCTCGTAGCGCGACAATTGCGCGAAACACGCTGGAAACTCAAATCGAAGTTGCCCTCAATCTGGATGGTAGTGGCCGGTTTGAAGCCGAGACCGGTGTGCCCTTTCTCGATCACATGATGGATCAGATCGCCCGTCACGGTCTGTTTGATCTCACCGTCAAAGCCAACGGCGACCTGCACATTGATGCCCACCACACCGTTGAGGACGTGGGTATCACTATCGGTCAGGCGCTGAAAAAAGCGCTGGGCGACAAGAAAGGCGTGGTGCGTTACGGACACGCCTATGTGCCGTTGGATGAAGCTTTGTCTCGGGTAGTGCTGGATCTGTCCGGGCGTCCGGGGCTGGAATTCGGCGTGACCTTTACCCGTGACAAGATCGGTGAGTTTGATGTCGATCTGTTTTACGAGTTTTTCCAGGGCCTGGTTAATCATGCCGGCCTGACCCTGCATATTGACAATCTCAAGGGCCGCAACGCCCACCACATTGCCGAGACCATCTTCAAGGCTTTCGGTCGTGCATTACGTATGGCGGTAGCCCTGGACCAGCGGGCGCTGGAGCAGTTGCCTTCCACCAAAGGGGCCTTGTAAGCCGATCCCTCACTGAACTCAATTATTAGCTAACAGGTTTAACATGCGTCGCGTAGCAGTGATCGACTATGGCATGGGCAATCTCCGCTCTGTCTCCAAGGCACTGGAAGCCGTTTCCGCGGATCAGGCCGAGATAATTGTCAGTGCCGACCCCGGCACCATTTTGTCAGCCAGCCATGTGGTCTTCCCCGGTGTCGGTGCGATTCGCGACTGCATTGCCGAACTGAAGCGCCTGCAACTGGATCAAGTGGTCATTGAGGCTGCCGGTAGCAAGCCGTTTCTGGGTATTTGTCTGGGCATGCAGGCCCTGCTCAGCCATAGCGAAGAAAATCACGGTGTCGATGCCCTGGACGTGATTCCAGGTGAAGTGAAGTTTTTTGACAAGCCGGTGGCCGATAATGGTGACAAGCTGAAAGTCCCGCACATGGGCTGGAACCGGGTTCACCAGACCTGTGATCACCCGCTGTGGCAAAACATTGAGCAGGACAGTCGCTTTTACTTTGTACACAGTTATTTTGTCAGCCCGGCCGATCCGGCCGTGGTGGCGGGCACCACGCCCTATCCAGATGATTTTGCAGCGGCCATTTACCGCGATAACGTATTTGCTGCCCAGTTCCACCCGGAGAAAAGTCAGCATGCCGGCCTGCAATTACTGGAAAATTTTGTAAACTGGGACGGGCAAAGCTAATACCAGCCCTAAAACGGAGAAAATTTTTATGTTGTTAATCCCTGCCATTGATCTCAAACAAGGTCACTGCGTACGTTTGCGTCAGGGGCGAATGGAAGACAATACCGTGTTTTCGGAAGACCCGGTGGCAGTGGCCGCCAAATGGGTGGAAGCAGGGGCAAAACGTTTGCATATGGTCGACCTGGACGGTGCCTTTGCCGGTAATCCGGTCAATGCCGATGTGATTAACGAAGTCTGCAGAAGCTTTCCCGATCTCGACATTCAGGTAGGCGGCGGTATCCGTGATGAGGAAACCATCGAAACCTATCTGCATGCCGGCGTACGCTATGTCATTCTGGGTACCAAAGCGATCAATGCCCCGCATTTTGTCGGTGACGTCTGCGCCGAATTTCCCGGTCATATCATCATCGGTCTGGATGCCAAAGACGGCAAAGTGGCGATAGATGGCTGGTCCAAGTTGTCGAACCACGACGTTATTGATATTGCACAGCAATTCGAACAGGATGGGGTGGAATCGATCATCTACACCGATATCAGCCGTGACGGCATGATGCAGGGTGTCAACCTGGAGTCGACCCGCAAGCTCGCCAGCTCGATTCAAATCCCGGTGATCGCCTCAGGCGGTGTCAGCACCTATGATGATATCGAAGCTTTATGTGAAGCCGAAGGCGAGGGTGTGACCGGTGCCATTCTGGGCCGTGCCATTTATGAAGGCAGCATCGAACTCAAACAGGCTCAGGAACTGGCCGATAAACTGAATCCACCGCTGGAGTTTTAATCACTGATGGGTCTCGCCAAGCGCATTATTCCCTGTCTCGATGTTGATGCCGGCCGCGTGGTCAAAGGCGTGCAGTTTGTCGATATCCGTGATGCCGGTGACCCGATCGAAGTCGCCAAGCGCTATGACGAGCAAGGTGCCGACGAAATTACCTTCCTCGACATTACCGCGACTCATCACGAACGTGACACCATGTTGCATGTGGTCGAAGCGGTCGCCAGCCAGGTGTTTATTCCACTGACCGTCGGTGGTGGCATTCGCACGGTCGATGATATCCGCCGCATGCTTAATGCCGGTGCCGACAAAGTCGGTATCAATTCCGCTGCCGTCAAAAATCCTGACTTTGTGCGTGAAGCCGCCGAACGGTTTGGTTCGCAATGCATCGTCGTGGCTATCGATGCCAAGCAAGTCTCGGCTGAGGGTGAGCCGCTGAAATGGGAAATCTTTACCCATGGTGGCCGACAACCCACCGGTATTGATGCCGTCGAGTGGGCCAGAAAAATGGTGGATCTCGGGGCTGGAGAAATTCTGCTGACCAGTATGGACCGTGACGGTACCAAGTCGGGTTTTGATCTGGATTTGACCCGGGCCATCAGCGATGCAGTGGATGTACCGGTGATTGCCTCCGGCGGTGTCGGCAAACTGCAGGATCTGAGCGATGGCATCAAACAGGGTCATGCCGATGCAGTGCTGGCGGCCAGTATTTTCCACTTCGGTGAGCACACGGTAGGGGAAGCCAAACAGCAAATGGCCAGCCAAGGTATTGAGGTACGCTTATGAGCCATTGGCTGGAACAGGTGAAATGGAATGAAGACGGTCTGGTTCCCGTCATCACTCAGGAGTTTGAGACAAAGCAAGTACTCACTTTAGCCTGGATGAATCGTGAAGCTTTAAAGCTCACCAATGAAACCGGCCATGCCGTTTACTGGTCACGTTCACGACAGAAACTCTGGCACAAGGGTGAACAATCCGGTCATCAGCAGATCATCAAATCGATCCGCATTGATTGCGATAACGATGCGGTCTTACTGGAAGTGGTACAGCAGGGCGGCATTGCCTGCCATACCGGTCGCCATCACTGTTTTTATTTCCGTCTCGAAGACGAGCAATGGCAACCAGTGGAACCGGTGCTGAAAAACCCCGACGAGATTTATTCATGAGCGATATTCTGCAAAAACTTAATGCGGTACTTCAGGAGCGAAAACAGGCTGATCCCGACAGCTCCTATGTGGCCAGCCTCTATGCCGGCGGCACTGACAAGATTCTGAAGAAGCTGGGTGAGGAAGCCACCGAAACCGTCATCGCCGGTAAGGGCGGTCAACGGGATGAAATAATCTACGAAACCGCGGATCTGTGGTTTCATAGTCTGGTGTTACTGGCGCATAATGAGATAGACCCGCAGTTGGTTCTGGACGAACTGGATCGGCGTTTCGGTCTGTCCGGCCATGAAGAAAAAGCCAGCAGGAGCAAAAAATGAGCGATTGCCTGTTTTGCAAGATTGTCGATGGAGAGATTCCCTCAAGCAAAGTGTTTGAAGACGAACACATCTATGTGTTTGAGGATATTAATCCCAAGGCCGATGTCCATCTTTTGGTGATCCCCAAAATCCACATCAGCCGGCTGGATCAGGCCACCCAGGCGCACGCAGAACTGTTGTCACACATGATGCTGTCTTTGCCCAAACTGGCCAGGCAGCAGGGGCTGGAAGACGGTTTTCGCAGTATCATAAACACCGGGCCGGGCGGCGGTCAGGAAGTCGATCATCTGCATATTCACATACTCGGCGGTAAAAAACTGCCGGGCTTTCATTAGGAGCGCATTATGGGTATCGGAGGCATCAGCATCTGGCAGTTATTAATCATCCTGGTGATTGTTGTGTTGCTGTTCGGCACCAAGAAAATACGCTCGCTGGGCGGTGACCTGGGCAGTGCCATCAAGAACTTCAAGGATTCCATGCAGGAAGGCCGGGATACAGCTGAAGATAACGACAGTGATGTGATCGAGCATGACGAGGCCGACAACACCCAGCACCGCCAGCAGGACAAGGACAAGACATCCCGCTAAGCGGCCTGAAACGCTGTCATGTTTGATATCGGTTTCTGGGAAATCCTGCTGATCGCCGTGGTAGCACTGCTGGTGGTCGGCCCCGAACGGCTGCCCAAACTGATTCGTGTTGTGGGCTTGTGGCTGGGCCGCGCCCAGGCTTCGGTGCAATCTATCCGCAATGAAATCAACCGTGAGTTACGGGCGCAGGAACTACAGGATGCGCTGAGAAAGCCCGACAATATGCCCGATATGAACGAAGAAATCCGGGTTGATGACAACAAAAACGAACAGCGCTCACAGGACAAAGATCGGGATGGATGAACAACAACCGCTGATTTCTCACCTGGTTGAACTGCGTGATCGTTTGTTGCGGGCAGTTTTGGCAGTCTTACTGATTGCCGCCTGTCTGTTTCCCTTCGCCAATGATCTGTACCTGTTTCTCTCTGATCCGCTGCTCAAACATTTACCCGAAACCAGCTCAATGATTGCCACTGAAGTGGCATCGCCGTTTCTGACCCCGTTTAAACTGACACTGAGCACGGCGATTATGCTGGCAGTGCCGTTTTTGCTTTATCAGATGTGGGCCTTTATCGCCCCCGGTCTTTATGATCATGAACGCAAGCTGGTTTTCCCGTTGTTGTTTGCCAGCACCCTGCTGTTTTTCCTGGGGGTGATGTTCGCGTTTTACGTGGTGTTCCCGCTGGTATTCGGCTTTTTAACCCAGGCTGCACCGGAAGGCGTGGCCGTGATGACCGATATCAGCAGTTACCTCGACTTTGTGCTGAAGCTGTTTTTTGCTTTCGGTCTCGCCTTTGAAGTGCCTATCGCAACTATCCTGTTGGTCTGGAGCGGGGCATCGACGGTGCAAAGCCTGCGTGAGAAACGTCCCTACGTAATTGTGGGCGCTTTTGTGATTGGCATGCTGCTGACCCCACCGGATGTCATCTCTCAGACCTTACTGGCATTGCCTGTGTGGCTGTTATTCGAGCTGGGCCTGGTCAGTGCCCGCTGGTTACCCAAAAGACGTACAGAAGAAGCTTAGCGGCGGTATCTCAGCCGTGTGCCATGCTCCAGTGATAAACGGATTTCTTCAGCCCCAAGTTCACTGGGAAAATAAACGCCGGAAATCTTGGCACCGTGAATACTGGCGCCTTCCAAGCTGATGCACTGGCTGAAATCGACGCCGCGCAAATCAGCCTGACGGAAATAGCTGTTACTGAAATCCAGACCACGCGCATTCAAGCCCTGCAGGTTTAAATGGCGGAAATCACACCCCGTCAGATCGACCGTTTCACCCGCAGCGACCTTGGCATTGAAGCTGTCCACTTCGCCTTCGCGTAGTAATTGATAGAGTGGGTTGTCTGAAATTACCGGTGCAGCCATGATTAACCTCCTTGCTTGAGATCTCAAGATTACAAGTCGTTTGCCGAGATGTAAACGGCCGCTTTACTGCCACTGAGTATGCTATGTTGGCAGAGACATCAAACTCACAAAGAGGTGCCACTGATGACCATCAAACAAAACCTGATCGATGAACTGGAAGTGTTGCTGCAATTCCCGCTGGACAGTACGCAGACCGGCATTAAAATCCATCACGATGCGCGTGATGGCCTGGTCGACGCAGCAAGAAACCTGTTTGATAAAGGACTGATCAGTCAGGAAGATGGCGGCTATTTAACGGATCTCGGTTATGAAGCCGCTGAACATCTGCAACATGCGCTGCGGATTATGACTTCGCCCGCCGTTGATACTGCATAAAACTGTAGTCATATTCATTTTTATCGTCAGCCTGATGATCTTCACGGCTGACGAGCTCCCAATCCGCTGCTGACCAATCAGGAAACCAGGTATCACCGTTGAGCGTGACATGAACGCGGGTCAGATAAAGCGTGTCGGCCAGCGGCAACAGCTGCTGATACAGCGAGGCACCACCCATAATCATCACTTCTTCCTGCTGACGGCATAAATCCAGTGCTTCATCAACAGTATGCACGACATCACAGCCTGCAGCCTGATAATCAGGCTGACTGGTGATCACGATATTCCGCCGTCCCGGCAGCGGCCGGCCTATCGACTCATGGGTGCTTCTACCCATCACAATAGGCTTGCCCATTGTAGTGCGGCGGAAATGCTGTAAATCAGCGGAAATCCTCCAGGGCAGTCCATTATCCCGTCCTATCAGTCCCTGCTGATCCATGGCAACAATGATCGCGATTTTCATTCAATAATCCTGTCAGTCAAACCCTAAGGATACCGTTAAATGTGATGCTCAATAAGTCCTGTATAAGTCGCCAATAAGATCGATCACAAGTTGTGGATAACTTTGCCTGTGGATAAGTCGCTATTTTGTCCACAGCTAATTCGCCCCGCAGCAAAAAAGTTATCAACAATGCCATTACAGGATAAGATGCTGAATTCGATGCCTTAATTGAATCCGTCCAACAATCCACAGGCATAAAACACTAACATCATCAAAAATATTCTTTTATCTTTCTTTTAGTTATTAATTCATGGCAAGCATCGTTCATCTCGCGATCCCGACTCCGCTCAGACAGCTGTTTGACTATCTGACCGATAAACCGGCCAGTTTCTGGCAGAGCGGTATGCGGGTCAGAGTTAATTTTGCCGGCAGAAGCTGCATTGCCATCGTAATCCGTGCCAGTGATGTCCAAAGCAATGAAGAAGGCAGCAAGTTAAAAAGCATTGATGAGATTATCGATGCCCAGCCACTGCTGCCTGAAGAAGTATTGCAAACTGTGCTCTGGGTCAGCCGCTATTACCATCATCCCCTGGGTGAATGCCTGCAGACAGTGCTGCCTAAGAGACTGCGAAAAGGCGATTCATCTGAGCTGCAACATGAAGCCTGGTGGTTCAAAAATGAAGACAGCGATAATAAAAAAACAGGCGAGAAACAACAGGCCATTTTAAGTCTGCTGGAAGATTATCCGGAAGGCATCAGTCAGTCGGCGATAAAAGCCCAGCTGGGTAATGTCTCAACTTCACTGAAAAGTTTGCAACAACAACAGCGGATTACACAAAAACCACAGGCGAAGCTGCCCATTGCCCGTACAGAACTGAATTTACCTTGTGCGCTGAATAGCGAACAGCAACAGGTCGTAGACGAAGTCTGGCAGAGCCGAGAGCAGTTTCAACCGTTTCTGCTGGAAGGCATTACCGGCAGCGGTAAAACCGAAGCCTATATCGCATTAAGTGAAAAAATGCTGGCTGCCGGGCGACAGGTGCTGATTCTGATTCCCGAGATCGGTCTCACCGGCCAGTTTGTGGAGCGTTTTAAACAGCGACTGAATACCAGCATCGTGGTATTGAACTCAGCCATCTCCGACGGCGAGAGAAAACAGGGCTGGCTGCTGGCCAGAGAGGGGCTGGGCAGAATCATCATCGGTACCCGCAGTGCTGTGTTTACGCCGTTGCCGGAAGCGGGCTTGATCATCATTGATGAAGAACACGACAGTTCCTACAAACAGCAGGATGGACTGCGCTATCACGCCCGTCAGGTGGCTTTGATAAGGGCGCAGAAAATGGGGGTGCCGGTCCTGATGGGCAGTGCCACACCATCGCTGGAAAGTCTGTACCAGGTAAAGCAACAACGTTTCAGATTTCTGCAGTTACAACAGCGTGCCACCGGTGCCAGTCTGCCCGCTGTGCATTTGATAGACAGTCAGGGAGCACACCCTGACCATGGTCTGACCGAACAGTTATTGAAAAAAATGCACCAGCATCTGGAAGCCGGCAACCAGGTCATTTTGTTTATCAACCGTCGGGGCTATGCGCCGGTTTTGATGTGTCATGATTGTGGCTGGCAGGCGCAGTGTAACCATTGTGATGCCCGCATGGTGGTGCATAAACAACGCCATATCCTGTTTTGTCATCATTGCGGGTCTATCCAGCGACTGCCTGATAAATGTCCTGAGTGTGAGTCGAAACAGCTCAAAAGCTACGGCGCCGGCACCGAAAAAATTGAGCAGCATCTGCAGACTCTGTTTCCCGATACACCGGTGATCCGCGTTGACCGAGACAGCACCCAACGGGTTAATGCCTTTGACAAAATGGTCAGCGAAATCCGACAGGGGCAGGCGCGGATCCTGGTGGGCACGCAAATGCTGGCCAAGGGCCATGATTTTCATGATGTGACACTAGTCGGCGTGCTGGATACCGATCAGGGTTTATACAGTGCCGACTTCCGCGCAACCGAAAACCTGGCACAAATGATTACCCAGGTCACCGGACGTGCCGGTCGCGGTGCCAAAGAAGGCGAAGTATTGATCCAGAGTGAACAGCCGCAACATCCATTCTGGCGAAATCTTATCCGTGAAGGTTACGCGCTGACTGCAGATAAACTGTTGCAGGAACGTATTGAAATGGGCATGCCGCCAGCCAGTCACTGGGCGGTGATTCGGGCAGAAGCCAAAGATCGCAGTCTGGCCATGGACTTTCTGGGAGAGGTGGCAGGCATATTGGGCAGTCAGTCTCAGCAGACTGTGATGGTCATGGGGCCGGTTCCGGCGATTATGGAGAAAAAAGGCGGACGGTACCGGGCACAGCTGCTGCTGAACAGTGCCGAGCGCAAACCCCTGCATCAGCTTCTGGATCGATGTACGGACAGCATCAGCCGCCATAAACTGGCGCGGAAACTGCGCTGGTCAATGGATATTGATCCCATCGATCTGCTCTGACAGCAGCAGACAAGGATGTTATCACTGCCCATGATCGGTTAAAATGCGCCACACATTCCAATTTGCATTCAGGGCTTTAATACGTTGAAAGATCAACTGAAAAACCTGCTCAGCCAGGCTTTAGCGACTTTTACCCAACAACATCAACTTGATATCGATCTGCCAGCCATTCAGATCGAGCGCACCAAAGACAAAAACCACGGCGATTTCGCCTGTAATATTGCAATGATGCTGGCCAAACCAGCACGTATGAATCCGCGTCAGATTGCCAGTGAGATCGTTGAAGCCCTGCCCGAATCCGAATTTGTGACCCAGGTTGAGATTGCCGGTCCCGGTTTTATCAACTTTTTCCTGACTGCCGAAGCCAGCCAGCAAGTGGTCAAAGATATCCTGCTGCAAGGCGAAGCCTATGGCCGTAGTGAAGTGGGGAAAGGTAGAAAAGTGCAGGTAGAGTTTGTTTCTGCCAACCCGACCGGCCCTTTGCACGTCGGTCATGGCCGCGGTGCCGCCTACGGTTCGGTAGTGAGCAGCTTGCTGATGGCTGCCGGTTTTGATGTGCACCGCGAATATTATGTGAATGATGCCGGCCGTCAGATGGATATTCTGGGCACCAGTGTCTGGCTGCGTTACCTGCAGGCCTGCGGTGAGCACTTCACTTTTCCCAGCAATGGCTACCAGGGTGACTATGTCCGCGATATTGCAGAAGAGTTAAAGCAGGCATTCGGCGAACAATTCCGTCACCCGGCATCCGCCGTATTTGAGGGGATACCGGCTGATGAACCCGAAGGTGGCGATAAAGAACTGCATATCGATGCTCTCGGCAGCCGAGCCAAGTTACTGCTGGGAGATGCTGACTACCGGACGGTATTCGATAAGGGGCTGAATCATATTCTTGCAGATATCCGTCAGGATCTGGCTGAATTTGGCAGTGAATACGACGAGTGGTTCTCCGAGCGTTCGCTGGTGGAATCCGGTGAAGTCGATAAAGCGATTGAACAGCTCAAAGCCGCCGGTCAGCTTTATCAGGACAAGGGCGCCTGGTGGTTTAAGTCCACTGATTATGGTGATGAAAAAGACCGGGTGGTCGTTCGCGACAATGGTCAGAAGACCTATTTCGCCTCGGATATCGCCTATCACCTGAATAAATATCAGCGCGGTTTTGACCAGATCATCGATATCTGGGGCGCTGATCACCACGGCTACAT
Organism: uncultured Methylophaga sp.; assembly: GCF_947259025.1. Lineage (GTDB taxonomy): Bacteria > Pseudomonadota > Gammaproteobacteria > Nitrosococcales > Methylophagaceae > Methylophaga. The sequence continues at coordinate 277,702 of NZ_CAMYKO010000004.1, read as the reverse complement.
TCCGCGGGTTAAAGCCTCAGTGCAGGCGATGCAGCAGAATGTCGATCAGCTGAAAGTGCTGCTGGTGCAGTTTGCCGTGCTCTATCGCGGTGCGGAAAAAGTAGGCATGTCGACCCGTAGCGGTGAGTTTGTCACCCTGCGTGAACTGCGTGATGAGGTGGGTAAAGACGCGGCGCGCTTTTTCTACGTGATGCGCGGCGCCGATCAACACATGGACTTCGATCTGGAGCTGGCCAAGTCGCAGAGTAACGATAATCCGGTTTATTACGTCCAGTATGCGCATGCCCGGGTCTGCAGTGTGTTCCGGCAGCTGGCAGAGCGCGGTCAAAGCTGGGATCAGGCTGTGGGTGAAGCCAACCTGGACAAACTCACGGAAGTGCATGAGGAAGCGTTGCTAACCCGTTTAGCGGCTTATCCGGAAGCACTGGAAAATGCGGCACTGAACCACACACCGCACATGCTGGCGCACTACCTGACCGATCTGGCCCGCGATTTCCACACTTACTACAATGCCCATCAGTTCATTGTGGATGATGAAGCATTGTGCCAGGCAAGGTTAACCCTGATTAGCGCTGTGCGTCAGGTCATTACCAACGCCCTGACAGTGATGGGCGTATCTGCACCGGATTCAATGTAGGGGACTGCCCGTGGCTGCCAAGAGAAATACCCGTAACAACGACAACCGTTCCCTGCCATGGGGGCCGATGCTGCTGAGCTTTGCTGTCGGCGCCTTCATCATGTTCCTGTTGCACCTGAAAGATAATGTGCCCGAGGATCAAAGCAGCGAAAGCACGCCCAAACAACAGCAGAAGAAGGTAGAGCCGAAAGGTGTGGAACCGACTTTCGATTTCTACACATTGCTGCCGGAAACCGAAGTCGTGGTGGAAAATAAAAATCAGGGCAAGCAACCGGTCGTGGCCTCGCCTTCAGAACCGGCTCAGCAGCCTGAAACGCCGGCCAAAACCGCGCCCGCTGAAAGTTATATGATTCAGGTCGGTTCATTTAAAAAGCTGGCCGATGCCGATGGTTTTCGTGCCAAGTTAGCCTTATTGGGTATTGAGTCCAAAGTTCAGACCGTTACCATAGATAACAAGGAAACCTGGCATCGGGTGCAAGTCGGCCCGATTGCCGGCCGTGACCAGGCGGATAAACTGCAGAAGCAATTGCGTGAAAACGATATTGACTCGCTGCTGCTCAAAGCCAAGCGTGGCTGATAAGCTTGCTATCTGCCTAGGTCAAGCGGTTGCTGTAAGCCGCGGTCTGCCGCACCCGGTTTAACGATTTAATAATTGATTGAGGACACCGATATGACGGACAAACAACAGGATGGCATCTTTCACGATGTTGTCAGTCCTTTCTGCGGTATTGCTTCTGATGATCTGGTGGTGCAGGTCGAGGGCAATACGGTCACGGTGAAAGAACAGGGTGACAGCGTGACCCGGCCCGGGTTTGAAACGCCGCTGACGGATCTTTCACCGCGAATCAAAGGGCAGGAGGTCTCGCTGGATGAGGCGGTCAGGCATATCGCCGGTCTGTTCAACAACAGTAAGCAACCGTTGATTGGTGGCATGGGAACCGACTTGAACGGCGCCCGCGCTGCGATGGCACTGGCTGATCACAGCCGTGCCACGCTGGACAGTCAGTTTTCCGATGCCGCATTCAGAAACATTCTGGTGCTGCAGGATACCGGCTACATGACCACCACTCTGACCGAAGTACGAAACCGCGTTGATTTCCTGCTGGTGGTGGGGACTGATATCGAATCGGCGTTTCCGCGCTTTTTCGAACGCGTCGTCTGGCCCAAAGAAAGTATGTTCGGCCAGGAAATTGAAAGCCGCGAGATTGTTTACCTGGGCAAAGCACCATCAGGCACGGCCTCTACCTCACCCGGCGGACGTCGCGCTGAAGTGGTGGAATGCAGTGAGGATGATCTGCCGGAAGTGGTCGCGGTTTTGCGCGCCTTGGTCAATGGCAAAAACGTTCAGGCCGAGAGCGTTGGCGGCATTGCGACTGCCGATATCGCCGGTATTGCTGAAAAACTCAAAGGCGCCAGTTACGGTGTTATCAGCTGGTCGGGCAGCCAGCTTAATCACGATCATGCCGAGGTCACCATCCAGACCCTGTGTGACATGATTAAGGAAATCAATAACACCACCCGCTGTAATGGGCTGCCTCTCGGTGGTAAAGAGGGCGATACCACAGTTAATGCGGTGTCATCCTGGCAATCGGGATATCCGATGCGCACCAGTTTCAGCCGCAATATGCCGGACTACGATCCCTACCTGAACCGTGGCCAGCGTATGCTGGATGAGGGTGAGGTCGATCTGTTGCTGTGGGTATCGAGTTTTAATACCGCCGGCACACCGCCTGTTACTGATGCCACCACCGTGGTGCTGGGACGCTCAGGCATGACTTTCGAGGAGGAACCGGAAGTCTTTATCCCGGTCGGTGTCCCGGGTATTGACCATGCCGGACGCACCTTCCGCTGCGACAGTGCGGTATCGTTACCCCTGAAAAAATTACGTGACAGCGGCTTGCCCAGCACTTTTGACGTGCTGACTGCTGTTGAACAAGCGCTGTAAACGGAGACTTCCCATGCTGACTAAACTCACCGGCGGCCGCGTCTTTGATCCCGAACACGGGCAGAATGATGTGGTCCGCGACATTTACATTCGTGACGGCCGCATTGTCGATGCCCCGTCCGACGGCAAAATTGATGAAGAAATCGATGTGCGCGGCAAAATCATTATGTCCGGCGCCATTGATATGCATACCCATATCGGTGGCGGCAAGGTCAATATAGCCCGTACCATGCTGCCCGAAGATCACGCCGAGGCGCTGCTGGAACGCACCGAGCTGATGCGCAGCGGCTGTGGCCATGCTGCACCGAGCACCCTGACCACCGGCTACCGCTATGCCGAAATGGGCTACACCGCCGGTTTTGAACCCGCTGTGTTGCCGGTCAATGCCCGCCAGGCACATATGGAAATGGCTGATACCCCGATTATCGACAAGGGCGGCTATGCGATGCTGGGCAGTGATGATTTTCTGCTCAGAATGATGGCCGCCAATGAAGATCAGGAAGCCATTAACAACTACGTCGCCTGGACACTGAACCATACCCAGGCGCTGGGGCTGAAAGTGGTCAACCCGGGTGGTATCAACGCTTTTAAATTCAACCAGCGCAAGCTGGATCTGGACGAGAAAAATACTTTTTACAATGTCTCGCCCAGGGAAATCCTGCAAAGACTGTCACGCGCGGTGACTGAGCTGGGCGTGCCGCATCCGCTGCACGTGCATGGCTGTAACCTGGGCGTGCCGGGTAACAAGGACACCACGCTGGATACTATTCAGGGCATCGAAGGTTTGCCCATGCACCTGACCCATATCCAGTTCCACAGCTATGGCACTGAAGGGGATTTCAAGTTTTCTTCCGGCGCCGCGGAAATTGCCGAGGCCATTAACCGCAATAAAAATATTACCGTTGATGTTGGTCAGATCCTGTTTGGTCAGACCGTAACCGCCTCCGGTGATACCATGCGCCAGTTTGCCGGTGCACCGCATGCCCACCCCAATAAGTGGGTCGGTATGGACATCGAGTGTGATGCCGGTTGTGGCGTGGTGCCATTCAAATACAAAGATCAAAGCTTTGTGAATGCTCTGCAATGGATGATTGGCCTGGAAACCTTCCTGATGGTTGATGATCCCTGGCGGATATTTTTGACCACCGACCACCCCAACGGTGCGCCATTTACCAGTTATCCGCATCTCATCAAGCTGCTGATGGATAAATCTTTCCGTAACGATATGCTGTCCACCCTGCATCCTGAAGCACAGAAAGCCACTCATCTGGCCTCACTGGATCGCGAGTACTCGCTGTACGATATTGCGATTATGACCCGTGCCGGTGCTGCCAAACTGCTGGGTCTGGCTGACCGCGGTCATCTGGGCGTAGGTGCTGCAGCTGACATTACCGTTTACACCGATGATGCTGATCGCGAAAAAATGTTCAGCAAACCGGATTATGTCTTTAAAGACGGTCAGATGGTAGTCAGAAAAGGCGAACTGGTGAAAATCACCTGGGGCACGACCCATGTGGTCAAACCGGAATATGATGGCTCGATTGAAAAGCCATTGCAGTCCTACTTTGATGAGTTCCACACCATGAAGATGGGTAACTTCAAGATCAGCGATGATGAGATCGTCGATGACGGGCGTGGCAGCCTGACCGTACAGCCGTTGAGACAAGGAGGCAAACTATGATTATCAACGGTGTCACGATTGACGAAACCTTTGCTGAAGCGTTTCCGATGCGCGGTACCCGCGTCATTATCACCGCGCAGAACCTGACATGGGCGATGAACTCGGCCCAGGCCTTTACCGGCTTTGCGACTTCGGTCATTGCCTGCGGTTGTGAAGCAGCGATTGAACGTACGCTTGAGCCCAGCGAAACGCCGGATGGTCGACCCGGTGTGGCCTGTCTGATCTTTGCCATGGGCGGCAAAGGGCTGGCGAAACAGGTTGAAACCCGTGCGGGTCAGTGTGTGCTTACTTCTCCTACGTCTGCTTTATTCTCTGGCCTGGAGATGGATGAAGAAGGTAAAGAAATCGCTTTGGGTAAAAACCTGCGCTTCTTCGGCGACGGTTATCAGATCTCCAAGGTCATTGACGGTAAACGCTACTGGCGGATTCCGGTGATGGACGGTGAATTTCTGACTGAAGAAAATACCGGTATGCGCGCCGCAGTCGGTGGCGGTAATTTTCTGATCCTGGCTGAGTCGCAGCCACAGGCGCTGGCTGCCTGTGAAGCGGCAGTTACCGCGATGAAAAAACTGCCCAATGTGATTATGCCGTTCCCGGGCGGGGTGGTGCGTTCCGGCTCTAAAGTCGGCTCAAAGTACAAAGCTTTGAATGCCTCCACTAATGATGCCTTCTGCCCGACATTAAAAGGGCAGACCAAATCGGAATTGTCAGCGGAAGTCGAATCAGTGATGGAAATCGTGATTGACGGCCTGACCGAAGAAGATATCAACAAGGCCATGCGCGCCGGTATCGAGGCGGCCTGTGAACTGGGCGCAGAAAACGGTATTCGGCGTATCAGTGCTGGTAACTACGGCGGCAAACTGGGGCCGTTCCACTTCCATCTGCAGGAGATTATGGCATGAGTGCATTTACATTCACCCTGAAAAATCCGCCTGCACAGCGGGTTGATTGTTCACCGCTAACCGCCGATAAGCTGGGCGACAAATCAGCGGCTGATATTGCGGCTTTAACGCTGGTGGTCGGCAATCAGAAAGTCCGCGTCGATGCGTTATTTGAACTCAGCGGTGATGATCTGGCGGAAATCCGTTTTGAAAAAGCCACGGATAAACTGGATCACATCGGTCATGGCATGAGCACCGGGACGATAACAATCAACGGTGATGCCGGCGCTTATCTGGGCCAGTTTATGAGCGGCGGCTCTATTACCGTTAATGGCAATACCCATATCTATACCGCCTGTGAAATGAAAGGCGGCGAGATCAAGGTCGATGGCAATGCTGGTGACTTTGTCGGCGCAGCCCGCATTGGCTATAAAAACGGTATGACCGGTGGCACCGTGATTATCACTGGTAATACCGGCGCCCGTACCGGCGATCATATGCGCCGTGGCATGATCCTGATTGAGGGCGATGCTGGCGATTACTGTGGTTCACGTATGGTGTCGGGCACGATTGCTGTGTTGGGTCAGGTCGGTAAACACCTGGGCTATGCGATGAAGCGTGGCACATTGTTGTTGCAACAGCCACCGGCCCACGGGCTGGCTGGTAACTTCAATGATTGTGGCTCCCACACTTTAGCCTTTCTGCCGTTGATGTTTGCTTCATTCAAAAAGCTCGACAGCGAGTTTGCCCGGGTGGAACCGTTCTCGCGGGTCCAGCGCTATGCTGGTGATCTGGCTGGTATCGGCATGGGTGAGATTCTGGTTAAGATCTAAGCATCAGATGCTCGATATTGCCTAAAAAAGCCCGCTTCAACGCGGGCTTTTTTTGGCTTAAAGGATTTTGGCAAAACAGCCGAATTGGTTTAATCTCTGTGTTAAAGAGCGGTGATAAAACCGTATGCAAGTCGGAGAAAAAAGAGAGGGATGGCGCATGTCTGACAGCGGTAAATCCGTTATCCAGTTTATTGTTGAAGAACAGCGTGCCAATCCCGGTGCGAGCGGCGACTTGTCGGGTCTGCTCAGTGATATCGTCAGCGCCTGTAAAAAAATCTCTCACCAGGTTGGCCGCATCGGCTTATCCGGGCTGGGCGGATATGCCGACTCGGAAAACGTACAGGGCGAGACCCAGAAAAAACTTGATGTTATCAGCAACGAAGTGATGATCGAGCACCTTAAGTGGACCGGTCACCTGGCTGCGATGGCCTCCGAGGAAAATGAAGAGATTATCCAGATCCCGGCGCGCTATCCCAAGGGCAAGTACCTGATTTGTTTCGATCCGCTGGATGGCTCGGGCAATATTGATATCAACTTTTCGGTGGGGACGATTTTTTCCATCCTGCGTGCCCCGGAAGCGTCGAAAAACCCGTCGCTCAAGGATTTTATGCAGCCCGGCACCGAACAGGTCTGTGCCGGCTTTTGCATTTACGGCCCTTCTACCATGCTGGTGATGACTACCGGCCGCGGCGTCAACGGCTTCACCCTGGACCGGGATGTGGGCGAGTTCATGCTCACTCATCCCAATATGCGCATTCCTAAAGATACCGCCGAGTTCGCCATCAATGTTTCCAACCACCGTTTCTGGGAGGAGCCAGTTCGTCGCTATATCGATGAATGTATTCAGGGCGTGGACGGCGGCCGCGAGAAGAACTTCAATATGCGCTGGAATGCGTCGATGGTGGCCGAAATCTACCGCATTTTGACCCGCGGCGGCGTGTTTATGTACCCGATGGACAGCCGGTTGGTGAAACAGGGTGGCCGCCTGCGGCTGATGTATGAAGCCAGTCCCATGAGTTTTATTATTGAACAGGCCGGCGGACTCAGTACCACCGGTTATCAGCGCATTATGGAAGTGCAGCCTGAAGATATTCATCAGCGGGTGCCGGTGATCCTGGGATCGAAAAATGAAGTTGACCGTATTATCAAATATCACCAGCAGACTTGATTGGCGATGCTTTATCGCCCTGTGTTCGCTGTTACTGAGCCTGTCAGTGTCGGCGGCTGAAGTCTATAAATGTGAAAAAAATGGTGCTGTCGAGTTCAGTGATCAGCCCTGTTCTGAACAGGCGCAAACTATCCGTATTGAAGTTCGCCAGCCCGATCCTGATGCCGTCAGCGCCCAGCAATCGCTGACAGCGACTTTTGAAGAAGAGTCGCGGATCAGTGAAATCCGCCAGCTTAATCAACGCAATGACGAACTGGAACAGCAAATGCGCCAGGCGCAACAGCAGCATCAGGTGGAGATGCAAAAACTGCAGGACAGAACCTATGACTTCGGTGACGGGCGCGTTGCCACCCGTGAATACGGTCTGTTTGAAAAAATGGATGAGCTGGATGCCCGTCATCAGCAAAATATGCAATCTTTGCAGCAACAGATAGAGAAAAACCAGCAAGCCCTTGAACAGTTATATCCCTGAAAGCCGTCTTTCCTCAGAGGAACCAGCGCATGAAAAAAATGCTGTTAGTGGTCTCACACGGTCTGGTTCTTTTACTCGGGTTTGCTGCCGGCATTTATCTATTACCGATCCTGATCCAACCGCCGGCGCAGTCACAGCAACAGATTGACAAGGTGGCCAGCGAAGCGCGTTTCAGCGGCCAGTTCCGTCGCGAACTGGAAGGCAGTGATCCACTGCATTTTGCAGAAGGCAGCATTTATTTCAGTGACAGCCAGATTGCTTTTGCCGGCAGCATTGCGCCGGGACCCGATTATCGTTTGTACTTGTCGCCCGAGTTTGTCGAGACCAAGGCGGATTTTCTCAGTCATCAACACCGGATGCGTCAGGTAGGAGAGGTCAACAGGTTCAAAGATTTTGTATTGCCGCTGGCGGCATCTGTCGATTTGGAAGACTACAACAGTGTGATTATCTGGTGCGAATCATTCAGCCTGTTTATCAGCGCAGCCAAATACCAGTAAACTGCATCGGTACATTGAAACAGGAGCGTATGATGCTGAAAACTATCGCTACAGGTTTTGTCGCGGCATTGTGGCTGTTAGCCAGCGCGGTCAGTGCAGAGACCGTGCGCTACAGCTACCAGGGACAAGCGCTGGAGGGTTTCTACCTCAGTGCCGGTGAAAAAGCGCCGCTGGTCATGCTGATTCACGACTGGGATGGTCCCACCGGCTATGAATTTCGCCGTGCAGAGATGCTGAAAGAACAAGGCTACAGCGTGTTTGTTGCCGATATCTATGGCGCCGGTATCCGGCCGGTGGAAGTCGCTGACAAGCGCCATCATACCGGTGAACTGTATCGTGACCGGAATCGCATGCGCGGATTGATCAATGCCGCGCTGCAAAAGGCTGCTGAATTGGGCGCCAATACCGATAATAGCGTTATGATTGGCTATTGCCTGGGCGGCACCGCAGTGCTGGAAATGGCGAGGGCCGGTTCACCCATGCAAGGTTTTGTTGCCATTCATGGGGGGCTGGGCACTCCGGCCGGACAGGATTACAGCAATGTCAAAGCTGACATTCTGGTTCAGCACGGCGCGGCAGATGCCAATATTTCCATGGCTGAATTCGCTGCTTTAAGCCAGGCGCTGGAACAAGACGGTGCTCCTAATGAAATGATCAGCTATGGCGGCGCTCAGCACTCCTTTACCAAGTTTGATAATCCCAAGTATCACCCTGAAGCAGATAAAAAATCCTGGCAGCGACTGCTTGGCTTTCTGCAAAGCCAGTTACGATGAGCAGGCGCTGGCTGACAGCTTTCAGCTTGCTGCTGATTCTCTGCAGTGTCACGGCGCAGGCTGATAACAGCCTGGTGCGGCTGGCAGTAGTTAACACGCCTTATCAAAGTGGCTTGCTGCAGACGCTCATCAGCGACTTTGAGGCCCGGAGCGGTTACCGGGTATCACTCTACAGCGGTAATGATGTGTTTGAGCAAGCGCGGCAGGGTGAAGCTGACCTGCTGATTGCCCACTATGGCAAAAGCCCGATGCAGACGTTTGTGCTTTCCCGGCTGGGGAGTTGGCCACAACTGGTGTTTGCCAATCAGCAGGTGATTATCGGGCCCAAAAGCGATCCTGCCGGAATCCGGGGCATGAAAAATGCCTCTCTAGCCTTGCAGCGGATTGCTGAGCAACAACAGCCCTTTGTGCTCAACCAGATCAAGGGCGTTAAAGATCTGTTCGAGTTGTTATGGCTCAAGGCTGGCAAGCCCGACAAACAGGGCTGGTTGATCGATGAGGCGGTAGCCAAAGGTCAGGCGATGAAACAGGCTGATAAGAGGCAGGCCTATACGCTGTGGGGAGCGACCCCGTTTTTACGTTTCAGCCAACAACACCAGCCTGATCTGGAGATTCTGGTGTCAGCCGATCCGCTGCTGCAGCGGGTGATGGCTATCAGCCTGGTCAACGCCGACAAAGTCCAAGGCATCAATAAAGCCGGCGCTGAGATGCTGCGCGATTATCTTTTATCCACACCGGTTCAGGCCCGGGTCAGTGCGTATCGTCAGCGCGGCTACGAGGCTCAGCTCTGGTGGCCCGCTGCCAGGCATAATTAAGGAGGAAAGATGTTCTACGCCAAGCGTATCCTGATGTTAAGCCTGTTGCTGTTCAGTATGACAGGGCAGGCCGATACCGGCTTTCGACTGGAAAATTTTGATTATCCCTATCCAGTCGAACGCTTTTCGCTGACGTCACAACAGCAACAACTGGAAATGGCTTATATGGATGTCGCGCCCAGCGGAGAAGCCAGGGGCGAGACCATTGTGCTGTTTCACGGAAAGAATTTCTGCGCTGCGACCTGGGAGTCGGCGATTGCTGCGCTCAGCGAAGCCGGATACCGGGTGATTGCTGTCGATCAGGTGGGCTTTTGCAAGTCATCCAAGCCGCTGGATTATCAATTCAGTTTTCATCAACTGGCCGACAACACCCGCCAGCTTATCAACAGCCTGAACCCGGGCCGGGTATTGCTGATGGGTCACTCGATGGGGGGCATGCTGGCCAGCCGTTATGCGCTGCTTTATCCGGAGCAGGTTTCAGGGCTGATGTTGGTCAATCCGATCGGGCTGGAAGACTGGTTACAAAAAGGCGTGCCGTATCTGCCGATTGATCAGTGGTATCAGCAACAGCTTAATATCAATGCCGAGGGCATCAAACGCTATCAGCAAAACACCTACTACGCTGGCGAATGGCGTGAAGAGTACGATATCTGGGTAGACATGCTGGCCGGACAGTTTGCTGCAGATCGTGAGCAATCCGCCTGGCTGTCGGCAAAAATTTACGACATGATCCTGACGCAACCGGTGGTGCACCAGTTTCCGCAGCTAACAGTGCCGACCTGGTTGTTAATCGGAGCACAAGACAATACGGCGGTGGGCAAAGCTTTTGCAACCGATAGCATCAGGCAAACACTGGGCAACTACCCGCAACTGGCGACCGAGACTGTCGCCCGCATTCCTGATGCCCGCCTGCACCTGTTTCCGCAGTTGGGACACTCACCCCATATCCAGTCGCCGGCATTATTTAACCGCGCATTGCTGGAAGCGCTCGATCATCTGACCACGCAACCCATGAGGTAATCATGCCGTTTTTATTTGAAGTCCTGTTTATTGTGTCACTATTCCCTATCACCCTGGCAGTGATAGGCGGTTATTTGCGTTACCGTCAGTTTGGCCGCTTTGATAACCATCACCCGCGTCTGCAGCAATCGCAGATGAGCGGTTTGGGGGCCAGGGTTCTGGGCGCCCAGAAAAACGCCTGGGAAGCGTTGATTTTCTATGCGGTGATGTGTTTTCTGGCCCAGGTCTCCATCGTCGATGTGACCGAATTCAGCTATGCGGCTGGTTTGTTTCTGCTGAGCCGTATTGCTCATCCGGTGTTTTACATGCTGGATATGCACAGCTATCGTTCGCTGGTGTTTCTGCTAGGCTGGCTGAGTTGTTTTTATATCGGCCTGAGGGCAGTCACTGCGTTTTAGGCAGATTTAGCGGTGTTTGTACTGGCTGGGGCAGTATCCCCGGGAAATTGAGGGATGACGGAGTTTGCGGTGCTTGCTTTTACGGCCTGACACCCGTTCACGCCAGAGACGGAAACTGCCGGCCTTGAGCTCGCGCCGCATCAGCCGGATAACATCGGCTTCAGCCAGGCCGTAACAGCTTTTGATGGCCTCGAAAGGGGTACGATCCTCCCAGGCCATTTCGATAATGCGGGATCGATCAGCATCTTTGATCTGATGTTTCATAACTGAACTCTGCCTCGCCGCGAATCAAAAACAGGTGAAATATGTTGAGAACTTTATTACCGGTCCTGGCTCTGCTTCTCCTGACAGCCTGTACCGGCCTGCCGCAGGGAATTGAGCCGGTCAAACCCTTCGAACTCGAACGTTACCTGGGTAAATGGTATGAGATTGCGCGCCTCGATCATGGTTTTGAACGTGGCCTGAGTCGGGTGACGGCAGAGTATATACCCCGTGAACAAGGTGGTATTACCGTGATTAACCGTGGTTATTCCGTGGCTGAGGGGGCGTGGGAGCAGGCGCAAGGCAAAGCTTTTATGGTCAGTGAGGACAACAGCGCGCATCTGAAAGTCTCGTTTTTCGGGCCATTTTATGCCAGTTATGTGGTATTTGAACTGGATGAGGATTACCAGTATGCCTTTGTCACCGGCCCCAGCCGTGATTATCTATGGTTACTGGCACGCGAGCCGCAGGTCAGTGACAAGGTAAGAAAGCGTTTTATCGAACTGGCCCGGGACAAGGGTTTTGAGCTGGATGAGTTGATCTTTGTCGATCATGATTAATCTCGCTGCATGGAGGAGACAGAATGCCGGATATTAATTTTTCGCTGGTCTGGTTCAACTTATACCAGATAGGCATTGCCTTTGTGCTGGCGCTGCCGATTGCCTTGAACCGTGAATACTTGACCCGCGGTGCCGGGGTCAGAACCTATCCTTTGGTATCGATCGCCTGTTGCGCCTTTATGCTGGTTGCAATGGACGTTTACGAGGGCAGCGATGCCGAAGCCCGGGTCATGTATGGCGTCATCACCGGCATGGGCTTTATTGGCGGCGGCGCTATTGTCAAAGACTCGGGCCGCGCCATGGGTACCGCCAATGCCGCCGGTATCTGGCTGACCGGGGCGATTGGTATCTCGGTTGCCTACAGCCGTTATGAAATCGCACTGGTGCTGTCGATTATCGGTTTTTTAATTTTCCAGTTCGGCAACTTCCTCAAAAAGCAGGAAGATCAGGCCTGAACGGTCTGCGTGCGGCGGTTTCGTGTCCATGACAGCACCGTGATCAGCAGACTGGGCAGGAAGGTCAGGGTCACGATCATGGAACACAGAATACCGACCAGCACCACGATACCCACCCCGCGATAGAGCTCGGTACCGGCACCGGGAATAAACACCAGCGGTGCCAGGCCAAACACGGTGGTGGCGGTCGACATCAGGATGGGGCGAAGCCGGGTCGCGACGGCCTGATTGACTGCATCACGAATACTGACCGCACTGTCCATCAGGTTTTTACGGGTCTGCTCCACGATCAGGATCGGGTTGTTGACGACCGTGCCCAGCAGAATCACAAAGCCCAGCATGGTGATCATGTCAAACGGCTGAATAATCGCCGGCAGCCCAACGGCATTAAGCAGCGGCCCGGCACTGTTAATGGCAACCAGACCTACGATACCCCCGGCAATACCGAGTGGCACGGTGGCCAGGATCAGCAGGGGGTAATACCAGTGACTGAATATCGCGACCAGCAGCAGGTAGATCAGAATCAAAGCAATCACCAGGTTGCCGGATAAAGAATCACGGGTGGCATCAAGCTGATCGGCAGCACCGGAAATACTGATGGCGACGCCTTTGCCGACTTCACCAGCAGCTTGCATCTCCGGCAGCATTTGTGTTCTGACCTGGTTCACTGCTGTTTCCAGGGCGATTTCCCGGGGTGGGATAATAGACAGGGTCACGGTACGACGGCCATCAACGCGGCGCAGCTGGTCACTGTCGACCGTTTCGGTAATATCAGCCAGCGCACTCAATGGCAGTACCGTGCCCTGTGGCGTCATAATGGGCATGGCTGACAAATCGGATAGTTTCTGATTCTGGCCGGCGCTACTGAAGATGAACATATCGACCTTGTCATCATCCATGAAAAACTCACTGACATAGGCACCATCACTGAGGGCAGCGACGGTATAACCAAAGTCATCGGCAGTCATGTTCACTTCAGCCAGCCGATCCCAGTTGGGCCGGACTTCGATCAAAGGCTGATCCAGAGACAGGGCTGACGGTTCTGATTCGATTTGCGGATCACCGAATAGGGCTTCTGCCCGGCGCAGCGCAAATTCGGCGGTGCTGTACAGACTTTCCTGGTCGGGACCGGCAATATCCAGGTTGACCGCACGGGTGCCGCCCTGGTTACTGGCAATAATGGAGCCACGGTGAGAGAAGCCACGCATGCCCGGATACTGTTCGAACATCTCAGTCAGGCCGTTCATCATCGCTTCGATATCTTCACTGCGGGTCGGTTCACTCAGCACCCAGACCACACCCGGCGCAGTACGCTGATAGTAGTATTTGAGTGAAGGCAGTTCATGTTCGCCATTGTCGAACTTGGCCGGATCAGCATTGAGGGCGGTTTTCAGGTGTTCGCGAATCTCATCACCCAGTCGGTTCATTTCCGACAGGTTATAGCCTGGCGGCGCGGTCATCACACTGAAGGCTTTGGGCTCTTCGCCTTCAGGCAGGTATTCAGCCGGCGGCATCAGGTAGACCCCGGCGCCCATGGTGCCGGCAAAGATCAGCACGATACAACCCATGCGACGCAGGGCACCACCGTTCAGCCAGCCCACCATGCGGAGGATAGGCCCCGGATGCGACAGATCATCTCCGTGATCGCGGTCATCACCAAAACCCACCCGGGCACAGGCAGCTGGCACCACGCCTACGGCGAACAGCATGGAAGCGAGAATGGCCGTGGAAATGGCGATAGCGATATCAGAATAAAGCTGACCGGCTTCCTCCTGTACAAATAGCACCGGCGCGAACACCAGAATGGTGGTCATACTGGAAGCCAGCACTGCGGTCCAGACTTCCCGCACGCCGGTAATGGCTGCCTGAATTCGATCCAGCCCGCGACGACGGCATTGTTCAATACTTTCCAGTACCACGATGGTGTTGTCCACCGTCATGCCGATGGCAAAGGCCACCCCGGCCAGCGAGATAACATTGAGGGTACGGTCAAAGGCCAGCAGGCCCAGGAAGGCGGCAATGGTGCAGACCGGCATACCCATCAGACCAATCAAGGTAGCGCGGCCGGAGCGTAAAAACAGGAACAGAATAAGGGTTGCCAGTAAAGCACCTAAAGCCAAGTTAGTACTTACTTTATCTACCGAGGCCTGCACGTAGCGCACATCATCACCAATCAGTTCGATGGTCATGCCGTTAGGCTCAAGCTGATCACGACGGATCTCTTCCACCACCTTGAGCATATCCTCTTTGATATTGATCACGTTGGAGCCGGACTCGCGCTTGACCGCCATGCTCAGGGCAGCCTCGTTATTAACAATGGATACGCCACGCACTTCGTAGTGGTCCAGTTCGACGCTGGCGACATCCTTGAGTTTGATATCGGTATTGTTGCGGTGAGCCAGGGTCAGTTCTTCCAGCGCCTTGAGGTCCTTGAAGCGGCCAGTGGTGCGGATGAAGTAGCGACGCTTGCCATCATCCAGATCGCCGGCAGAGGTGTCCTGGTTTCGTTCACGTATAGCATCGCGGACTTCGGTGAGGGTCAGGCCGCGCTGGGCCAGTTTGGCCGGATCCACATAAATCTGAATCTGACGCTCGGCACCACCACGCAGCTGTACTTCAGAGACACCGCTGACCCTCTCCATGCGGGGGCGAACGTCGTCATCGATATAGTCGGTGACCATGTCCATATCGAGATTAAGCGGATTACCGGGCAGGGTTTTGACCGCAAAGTACATAAAAGCATTTTCAGAGAATGAACTGCTGCGGATGCGCGGCTGATCGACATTTTCCGGGTAGCTCGGCACCTGGCTGAGCGCATTGGAGACTTCAATCAGGGTTTCATTGATATCAACACCGAAGGGAAACTCCATCTCGATTTCCGCCTGACCGGTATCGGCCAGTGACTCCATCCTGGTCATATTGGGCACGCTGCGCAGGTAGCGTTCCTGCTCGATCAGGATTTCCTTTTCCACATCCTGTGGTGTGGCACCGGGCCAGCCGGTCACCACGCTGATGGTGCGCACATCAAGATCGGGGATCATCTGAATCGGAATGCGAGTCGCTGCAGCAATGCCCAGCACCACGATAATCAGTACGATGACGGTGAGCAGTTTGCCGTTTCTGATAGGGGCTTCAAGCATGAGCAAACAGACCTTATTAGTTAGTCACAGTGACGTTTTGCTGATCGCGAAGCACTTCGTTGCCGCGGATCACCACCTCATCGTCGATTTCGATGCCATCGAGGATGCTAACCCCGCCCTGGCCCTGTTGACCAATCTGCACCTGGCGTCGCTCTGCCACGCCTTCTTCCACTACAAACACGCTGTAGCCGCCATCCGGGTGCAGCAACAAAGCATCACGCGGCACGATAAGCTTCTGCCTTTCACCGTCACTGAGGCCGATCACCGCAGTCGCTGAGGTGCCCGGCAATAAGTCGATTTCTGACGCATCGACAACCACCCTGACCAGGAAGGCGCGAGCCTGAGGATCACTGACCGGTACGATGGCATTGATCTGCCCGGGCAGCCGCCGATCAGGATAGACATCGGGGATGACCTGTACCGGACTGTCTTTCTTGATTGATGAAAAACGTTCCTGCGGTACTTTGACATCCAGCCGGACTTTATCGGTGGCAACCAGTTGCAATACGGCGGTGCCACGGTTTATCCATTCACCGGCTTCAGTCATCTTGGCACTAATCACGCCGGAAAAAGGTGCCGGCAATTCGTGGCGTCGAAGCTGTTCCAGCGCCGTGCGCTGAGTGGCACGGGCCGCAACCAGTGAGGCTTCGGCCAGCGCCAGGTTGGATTCACGGTTGGCCAGTTCACTGGCTGAAATATAATTCTTGCCTCGCAGGCGCTGGGCTTCGTCAACCAGACGCTGGGCTTCATTGCGGGCAGCCTCTGCTTCTGCCGTGGCCGCCTGGGTCTGGGCGTATTGCTGGCTGGCAATGGCCGGATCCAGCTTCACTAGAAGATCCCCTTTTTCCACTTCACTGCCGGCATCGACCAGCACTTGCTGCACCAGTCCGTCGACCCGGGGTGACAGCATCGCTTCTTTTTCAGCAGTCAGCGAACCTGACAGAGTCAGGGTTTCCGCAATCGTGGATTGAGTCGGTTTAGTGGTGGAGACCGGCGTGGCATCATTGGCGTTGAGGTGAAGGGGCAGCAGGCAGAAAAAAGACCATATAAAAAGTCGCGTCAGCGGGGGCATTGATGAAGATTCCATGTGATTGCGGTCCGTAAAGTTCGGTATATTTGGGTTGTCAGTCGCAGCAATAGTTCCTCAACCATGCCGGCAGCGCATCAGAACTGGCAATTTAATGATAGTTGAGCCCGGCTGGCAAGGCTTGTATCACCATGTTTACATTATTTTACAAATGACAGTCATCACGCGTTTATTCCCGCTGTGGGCGGTAATGTTCAGCTTTCTGGCCTGGTGGCAGCCGTCGTGGTGGCTGCCTTTGAAGCCGGCTATTTTGCCGCTTTTGGCAGTGATCATGTTTGCCATGGGGCTGACCCTGACTGCGACCGATTTCCGCCGGGTGCTGACCATGCCTTTGCTGGTGGTGTTAGGCGTGTGTCTGCAATTCGGTCTGATGCCGCTGCTGGCCTGGCTGATTGCTCAGGCCCTGGCGCTGGATCCCTTGCTGGCGACCGGCCTGATTCTGGTCGGCGCCTGTTCCGGTGGCACCGCATCCAATGTGATGACCTATCTTGCCGGCGGCGATGTGGCTTTATCGATTTCGCTGACTGCGGTATCAACCCTGCTTGCGGTGGTCATGACGCCGTGGCTGAGCTGGCTTTATATTGATGCGGCCATTGAGGTGCCGGTGTGGTCGATGTTGCAGACAATTCTGACCCTGGTGATCCTGCCGGTAGCCGCCGGTGTGGCTTTGAACCGCTTTTTACCCCGACTGGTGCGTCCTTTGCAGCCACTGTGCCCATTGCTGGCGATGGTCGCGATCATCGCCATTATTGCCATTATCGTGGCGCTCAATGAGTCACGAATGAGTAGTTTGTCACTGGTCTTGCTGGCGGCGGTGATGATGCACAATCTGGCTGGTCTGACACTGGGTTTTCTGGTTGCCCGCGCGCTGGGCTATTCCAGCGTGGTGTGCCGGACGCTGGCGATTGAAGTGGGCATGCAGAACTCCGGCCTCGCGGTGGCACTGGCGCTGAAAAATTTCACCGCGCTGGCGGCGCTGCCCGGAGCTCTATTCAGTATCTGGCACAATATGAGTGGTGCTGTGTTTGCCGCTTTCTGGCAATGGCGTGACAGGAGTGACAGCCCATGACAGCAGAAATTGAAAGCCTGTACTTTCTTCTGGTAGCGCTTGCCATCGGCTTGATGATCGGGGTCGAACGTGGCTGGCAGGAGCGGGCCAGCCAGGAAGGCCAGCGCATCGCCGGTGTTCGCACTTACGGTCTGATTGGGCTGTTGGGCGGTGGTTTCGGTTTGCTGGCCCAGCAGTTCGGCGCGCTGGTGCTGGGGTTTGGGTTTACCGCGCTGGCGGTAGTCGTGGGCATGATCTTTCTGGCCAAGCAGCAGCAGGAGGGCGAGTGGGGCATTACCAGTCTGGTGGCCGCCTTGCTGGTATTTGTACTGGCCGCGCTGGCGACCAGCGGCGAGGTGCTGGTTGCCTCTTCCACCGCGGTCGTGGCGGTGTTGCTGCTCAGTTACAAACCCCAACTTCATGGCCTGGTCAGCCGCCTGCAGGTGGAAGAATTACGTGCCGGCATCAAGCTGTTGCTGATTTCAGTAGTGATGCTGCCGGTGTTACCGGATCAGGGTTATGGTCCCTGGGAAGCCCTCAACCCGTACCGGATCTGGATGATGGTGGTGGTGATTGCCGCGATCTCCTTTGCCGGTTATGTGGCTATCAAAATCGGCGGTGCCCGTCGTGGCATCTTGTTCACCGGTCTGTTTGGCGGTTTGGCATCATCGACTGCAGTAACCTTGCATTTATCTCGGCTGGGTCACCACAATCATGGCGTGGTGTCTGTGGCGGCCAGCGGCATTCTGATTGCCTGCGGCACTATGTTTATCCGCATGCTGATCATCGTCGGTCTTCTGGCGCCGTCGATGCTGGCCTCACTCTGGCCGCCGGTGGTGTTGATGGCACTGCTGACTTATGCGCCTTTGCTGTTTTTCCACCGCGGTAATGCCGGCAAGGTGCCTGATGCCTCTTCTATTCTGCAAAATCCACTCGAGTTGAAAACTGCACTGACTTTCGGCGCAATTCTGACAGCGGTGATGCTGCTCAGTGTGGTGCTGAGAAATGCCTACGGCGAAGCCGGGCTGATGACACTGGCGGCGCTGTCGGGGATTGCAGATGTCGATGCCATCATGTTGTCACTGGTGGGCATGGCGGAAGATCAGTTGTCCGCCCGCCTGTTCGTGATGGGCTGCGTGATTGCCGCCTGCGCCAACAGCATTGTTAAGGGCATAATGTGTGGCTTAATCGGTGGCCGCGCACTGGGACTGAAAGCCGCCGGTCCGCTGGTGCTGGCCGGTATCAGTGGCGTAGTCGCGACCTGGCTCTGGTACTGGTAAGCTTGGGCCAGGCAACGAACTCGCGGCACAAGGAGGATGGCGGATGCAGCCTTTGCAGATTAAACATCACAGTGCAGCTCTGGCAGCCTGGCTCAACTGGCTGACACCGGGCCTGGGTTTGTATTACCTGGGGCGAACGACGGCAGCGCGCTGGTGTTTGCTGCTTACCTTGTTGCCGGGCTTCGCCTGGCTGTTGTTGCCCCGCCATTTTCCCCAGTCCGGACTCATTTTGCTATCAGCCGGGCTGTTGTCCTTATTGGTGTTGCTCATCATTACCCTGGTTAGCTGGCACCGCGCTCGTGATGAAGGGCCGGTGGTGATGCCGACGACCCCGCACTGGTATGGCTATCTGCTGTTCTGGATCAGTTTTGTCTTGCTTATCGCGATATGGCTGGCACTGCTGGTAGTTAAGACCGGCGTGATGCCACTGCAGGTATCGGGGAACCAGATGAGTGGCAGTATCAAAAAGTACGATTGGGTGTTGCTTGAGCGCCAGCCCTCTGCTGCGCTTATCGGGCGTGGTGACGTCATCTGGTTTATCCATCCGGAAACCGGCGAATCGGTATTGCAGCGGGTGGTTGGGCTGCCCGGTGAGCGGGTCGCAGTGCATCAGGGCGGCTTGTTTATCAATGGCGAGTGGCAGTCGGAACCCTATCTTGATGCCATGCGCAATAAAACCCGAATTCCTGAGGGGGCAGTCGCCTCGCGCGTGCCTGAAAACCGCTTTTTTGTGCTCGCCGATAACCGTGACAACAGTCGTGACAGCCGTTTCTGGGGCACCCTGCCCACAGCGCAGATCGCGGGTAAAGTCCTGTTTCACCTCGACCGGCAGAGGCTGAACTGGCGGGAACTGCTCAGCTTTGTCACCGGTCATAGCCTGGGTGAATAAACAGGGTGAAATTATGAATATGAAACTTTGTATGGCGCCACTGGCGCTTATTCTTTTCCAGGCATCGGCGCAGGCCGAAGAGCACGCCAATTACCATGAGTGCCTGTTTGATGAATCAAGTGAAACCCGGGCAGAACAGGCAGGACAGAGTGTGGCTGTTTTTTGCACTTCCCGGCATTTTGACACCGCACCAACCGCATTTCAGGCCCAGGTGCTGATGCAGGATCTGGAAGGCATGAAACAGCGGGATCCTGAATTCAAGGCCTTTTACGATACGGTCCGCAAAGACAGCGGCAATGATATCTACACCGATCGCCAGATCGTGCTGATGTATATCGATAAGCGTGAGGTCAATAAAGACTGAACATTTCAGTAGTCAGCCATAGCGCGCTGGCAGTATGCTGAACAAATAAAAAGAAGTTTTTCAGCGAAATAACAGTTATTCATGGGAGGCAATCATGTCACTGAGAATTAACGATACCGCGCCGGACTTCAACGCCCAGACCACGCAGGGCGAGATCAATTTTCATCAATGGCTGGGCGACAGTTGGGCCTTGCTGTTTTCCCACCCCAAAGACTTTACACCGGTGTGTACCACCGAGCTGGGCTGCATGGCCGGAATGGCGGATGAATTTGCCAAAAGAAATTGTAAGCTGATCGGTCTCAGCGTCGACTCCACCGACGATCACCAGCTATGGCAGCAGGATATTGAGGAAACCCAGGGCCATAAGGTTAATTACCCGATTATCGGCGACCAGGATCTGGCGGTGGCCAAGCTTTACAACATGTTACCCGCCGAAGAGCCGGGCGGTGCCCAGGGCCGCACCGCGGCCAACAACGCCACGGTGCGTTCAGTGTTTATTATCGCGCCGGATAAAACCATCAAAATGATGCTCACCTATCCGATGACCACGGGGCGTAATTTTGATGAAATCCTGCGGGTGCTGGACTCGATTCAGTTGACCAGCGAGTTCAAAGTCGCGACGCCGGTCAACTGGAAAAATGGTGATGATGTCATCATCGTGCCCAGCGTCAGCGATGAACAAGCCCGCGAGCTGTTCCCGTCGGGCTTCAAGACGATTAAACCTTATCTGCGCACCACCCGGCAGCCTGGGCAGGACTGAATCGGATCAGCCCCGACCGCGGCCGGCCGCTTTGCGTGGCTGACGGCGACGTTTCTGGCTATGTGCGGTTTCACTGCGCTGGCCGTCACGGTGGCCGGCGCGTGGCTTGTGACGGTGACGCGGATGCTTGGGCTGACTGAGCCTGGAGGCTGGCACATCATGCACCGGTTCAAAGCCTTCAATAAACTCGCGCTGCAGGGTTTTGCCAATCAGGCGTTCAATGGCAAACAGCTGATCGCTCTCATCGGCGCTAACCAGTGACACGGCTTCACCGCTGGCACCAGCGCGGCCGGTGCGGCCAATCCGGTGCACATAATCTTCGGCCACATTGGGCAAATCGACATTGATCACATGAGGGAGTTGATCGATATCCAGGCCACGCGCGGCAATATCGGTAGCGACCAGTACCTGCACCTCACCGCTTTTGAATTCGGCCAGCGCCCGTGTGCGGGCGCCCTGGCTTTTATTACCGTGGATGGCAGCCGCGCGCAGACCCACTTTTTCCAATTGCCGGGTCAGCTTGTTGGCACCATGTTTAGTGCGTGAAAACACCAACACCTGGAACCAGTTACTGTCATTGATGAGATGACCCAAAAGCGCCGATTTCTGCTTTTTGTCCACCGGCACAATCCATTGTTTGACCGAGGTGGCCGTGCTGTTGGCGGGAGAAACGGAAATCTCAACCGGGTTATTGACCAGCTGTTTGGCCAGGTTGCGGATATCTTTGGAAAACGTCGCCGAAAACAGCAGGTTTTGCCGTTTTTTGGGTAATAAGTTAATAATCTTGCGGATATCGTGAATAAAGCCCATATCCAGCATGCGATCGGCTTCATCCAGAACCAGCACTTCCAGTTGATCAAAGCGAATGGCATTTTGCTGATACAAGTCCAGCAAGCGGCCCGGAGTCGCCACCAGGATATCGGCGCCTTTACGCAGTCGCATCATTTGCGGGTTGATTTTAACGCCGCCGAACACCACGCTCGATCGTAGCGGCAGGTGCTTACCATAGGTCTGGATGCTGTCAGCCACCTGCGCGGCCAGTTCACGGGTCGGTGCCAGGATCAGGGCCCGGGCCTGGTTGGCAGAAGCCGGTTTGCCGGTCGACAGTCGCTGCAGAATTGGCAACGTGAAACCGGCCGTTTTACCGGTGCCGGTCTGTGCCGCGGCCATCACATCGCCGCCCTTAAGAATGGCCGGAATGGCCTTGGCCTGGATCGGAGAGGGCTGGTTGTAACCCTGATCAGCAATAGCCTGCAGGATAGGATCGGACAGGCCGAGATTAGAAAATGTCATAAAAAATACTCAAAAATAAAAACCGGCATATCAGCACCATGTTCAGAACGATAAGCCGAGCGTTCGCCACCCTCAGGGGGGCAGAGGGAACAACTCTGGGAACAGGCTTGTCGGTGATTTGGAGACAGCGGTGGTGATCCGGGAAGTCAAGCAAGGCGCGCTGGTGAGTGCTTTCCTTGCAGCAGGGCGCTATTATGACAGAAAACCGCATGGAATTTTGATTTTGTCGACACAGAGCAGTCATACAGAGATGTTATGATTAAATCAGATTCTTTTAATCAGGAGGGATTATGTATAAGAACAAAGCAGTAATGGTTGCCGTTATTCTGGCTATCGTCGCCATTTTTGTGGTGTTTGCATCAACCAGTGTATTCAAAGATGACAGTCAGGAACGCTATGGTGAGGTGAGCTCGCCAGAATCCGAAGCGATGACGGAGGAAGCAGAAATCGCCTCAACCGCGGTCAAGGATGAAAGTACCGAAGCCCTGGCACAGAATGAAGCCGGCGGCGTCAATGAAACCGTGACCGAGCATATGGAAGATTCTCAGGAAGCCGTGCCGGAAACCGTGGTGGAAGACGAAGTCGAGGCCACGCCGACACCGACGCAGGAATTGCAGTCTAAAGCCGGCGATATGATGGCAGAAGCGGAAAGCGCCGCTGCCGGTATGGCTGAAGATGCCGAAACAGCCGCTGCAGATATTGCCCAGGAAGCGGAGCAGGTAGTAGAAGAAGCCAAGCAGGCCGCAACCGGTGGTGAAATGCATATTGTTACCGCTCAGGGCCTGAAATACAGCCCGCTGGTGATTCAAATCCAGCCTGGTGATACCGTCGCCTGGGAAAATATGCCGACCCATGACACGCAGTCAATTGAAGGCCTGATTCCGGAAGGCGCGGAAGCCTGGCACTCAGAATTGGGCAAAAACTATGAACGCACTTTCAGCCAGGAAGGCATTTACGTTTATAAATGCACCCCGCACATCGGCGCCGGTATGGGCGGTGCGATTATTGTCGGTGATCCGGTGAACCTGGATGCCATCAAGGCCGCTGATGCCAAAGGCGCGGAAGGTCGACTGGCAAGGAAAGCCATCGCCGCTGCTGAAGCGATGTAATTATTAGTAATCACGATTGATGAACCCTCTGCCCGCCAGCCGGGCAGGGGGTTCTTTTTTGGAAAACGGTATGACAGAGAAAACCTTTATCAAAGGCAAGGACAGCGATCTGGAAACCAGTATCGCTACCATGCAGAACAAGCTCAAAGCCTTCGGTTTTGACGTTGAGGAAGCGTCCTGGCTCAATCCGGTGAGCAATGTTTATTCGGTGCATATCCGCGACAAGACCTGCCCGCTGATGTTCACCAACGGTAAAGGCAGCACGGCCAAGGCCTGTCTGGCCAGTGCTTTGGGCGAGTATTTTGAACGTCTCAGCTGTAACTATTTCTTTGCTGACTTTTACCTGGGCGAGCATTACAGCCAGGCTGAGTTTGTGCATTACCCGGATGAAAAATGGTTCAAGTCTGAGTATGGCGAAATGCCAGAAGGCTTGCTGGATGAAGGCCTGTGGGATCACTTTGATCCAGAGCGCGCGCTGAGCCCTGAGCACCTGTTTGATACCAACTCGGGCAATGCCGAGCGCGGTATCTGCGCTCTGCCGTATGTCCGGGTCAGGGATAACGAGACGCGCTATTTCCCGGTGAATATCATCGGCAATATTTATGTCAGCAATGGCATGTCGGCCGGCAATACCCAGCATGAAGCCCGGGTACAGGGCCTATCGGAAGTGTTTGAGCGTTATGTGAAAAACCGCATTATCGCTGAAGGCATCTGTCTGCCCGAGGTGCCGCAGTCGGTGATCGACCGCTTTCCTAAAATCAAAGCAGCACTGGATGAACTCAAGCAGCATGGGTATCAGCTGAAAGTGGCCGATGCCTCGTTGGGCGGGCAGTTCCCGGTGATGAATGTCACATTGATTAATCCCGAGGATGGTTCGGTGTTCGCCTCTTTCGGCGCCCACCCCAGCTTTGAAGTGGCGCTGGAGCGTACGGTCACCGAACTGTTACAGGGACGCGGCCTGGATCAGTTGGATGTGTTCCACCCGCCGACCTTTGATATGGAAGAGGTGGCCTCACCACAGAATCTGGAAATGCACTTTATTGATTCCAGTGGTTATATCTCCTTCGACTTTTTCCGCGCAGCGCCCGACTTTGCATTTAATGACTGGGATCATGACGCTTCCACCCGCGATGAATTTGCCTGGTTGACCGGCATTATTCATGAGCTGGGCTTTGATATCTATATCGCTGATTACGAGCATCTCGATGTCTATGCCTGCCGCATTCTGGTGCCGGGCATGTCGGATATTTATCCGGTCGATGAGTTGGTCTGGGAAAACAACAACGAAGGCGCGATGTTCCGTGAAGCGCTGCTGTCACTTAAGCAGGGCAATGAAGACAGCTGGCGCGAATTGCTGCTGGCGCTGGAAGAGGGCGGCTTTAATGATCATGCGCCGGTAGCCCAGTTTATCGGTTTGGCTCCGGACCCGGGCACATTGTGGGCCAGTGTCAGACTGGGCGAAATCAAATTGATGCTGTGCCTGGCGCTACAGGACGAGCAGGCGCTGGAATGGGTCGACTGGTGCCTGTCGCTGGGACAGGGTGATGCCGGGCAACTACGTTTTTACCGCTGTCTGCGGGCGTTGCTTGATATCAAGTGGGATGACAGCCGCCAGTACCAGGATTATCAGCAGGGGCTGTCGCAGATGTTTGGTGAGGAACTGGTATCGCAATGCATCCATATCGTGGAAGCAGAAGTCGTGTTTGATGGTCTGCACACACCGGGTCTGAGCTTGCAAGGCTTTGAGCGCCACAATGCGCTGCTGGCGGGCTATGAAAAACTGCAGCAGGCGAAAAAACAGTTCTGGAAAAAGCCGGATTGAAACGCAAATAAAAAAATTTTCAGCAAACACTAACACCTTTTGAAAATTTGCTGTATATTTGCACGCTTCTTCTCGCAACCGGCTTATCAAAGGCGGTTCAAAGAAAAACTGCGGAGCGGTAGTTCAGTTGGTTAGAATACCGGCCTGTCACGCCGGGGGTCGCGGGTTCGAGTCCCGTCCGCTCCGCCATTTTTTCTTTAACATCTCCCCATAGAAATTCAGCACCGTTTCCCGTGTCAGGAACGACGAGAACCCGCGACATCAAATCAGTGGTTCGACAACAATGCCGGGCGCTGAAAAGGTCTATTGCTGATTTTCACCCAGCCACAGAGAAATCAGGCCATTGCGGCCACGCACGCCAAATTTGCGGCAGATGCGTACGCAGTATGTGTGTACGGTGCTTTGGCTCAAGCCCATTTCAGCAGCAATTTCGTCTTCCGTTTTCTCTGTGAGCAGGCCGCTCAGTACCCGGCGCTCGGCGGCGGTGAGTTTTTCCTCGGCGAGATAAATACCGTGATGCAGGGTCAGTTGTTTTTGAAACCATTGGGTCGGGCGTACGGCGTAATCAAGCAACTGGCGATCTTTTTCGCCGAAGTTAGGCTGGGTTTTACCGCAGCGTTCAAATACCATCCAGGATTCCACATCGGGGCTGACCGGGGTGGCGACAAAGATGACATCCTGAATCTCAAAAGGCGCAAACAGCGTCTGATAAAACTCTGACTCAAACCATGCCGCTGGCACGATTTCATGCTTGATATTGATTCGGAAGTGACCGGCATGCTGAATATTGGCCAGAATACTGGGATCAATCTGGCCGCTTTCAAGACGGCGGTAATGTTCCTTGCGGTTGGCTTCCCTTTCAGCCGTATGGCGTAAGTAGTAATTGTGCCGGGCCCGCCAGCCGGAAACCGGATCCGTGTCGGCAATGGCATCAATACGCAGGGTGCCCATCCAGTAAGCCTCCTGGGCATCCACCAGATCAGCAAGTTGGGTCAACACGGTATCCAGCATCTCTAGTGAGCGGGAGGCACTGCTGGCGGTCATCTTATCCCAGAGTCGGTGAATGGCCTGTTTTTGAAAATCTTCCATGTGTGTTTCTGTTCTGAATGATTAAAAGTGTCACTGATCAGTGACTATCACTACGATGCCTCATTACTTAACATGCAGTCGTGAATAATCGTTTTAACAACGAAAGTATTTCAGCCTTGGCGTTAAGGCGTTTGTTGTAGCTTAACCATAACCCAATATAAATATCTTCGATGTAACAAAACTCTGGAGGCATTGTCATCGAAAAAGGGGAAATATTCTCCATTGTATATTGATGATGAACTGCTAAGAGCATGGATGCAATTCTTGCTAAGTAACTGTTCCTGTCTGGCCATCATTGAAATGAAAATTTAAAAATAAAGAACTAGAATGAAGAAATTACTGCTCTCTCTCATGCTAACGGCCAGCCTGACAGCGACTTCAACTGCCCAAGCTGAAGTCGCCCCTTCAACTGACAAGTGGCACTCACGCATCGACTTCGAAGGTAAACTCGGTAACGAACGGAGCCTGGGTGAAGCAGATTTACTGATCCCGCTGTGGCAAAACAACGACAGCCTGCTGTTTGCGAATTTGCGCGGTCGAATGGATAACGATGACAGCTATGAAGGCAACATCGGTGTGGGTCTTCGGCACATGCTGGACAATGGCTGGAACCTCGGTGGCTATGGCTATTTTGACCGTCGTAAAAGCCCGTATGACAATTTCTTCAACCAAGTGACCTTAGGTGTCGAAGCCCTGTCGATGGACTGGGATTTGCGTGCTAATGCCTATATTCCCGTGGGGGAAACCAGCCACTTTGAAGAAAGTTTAGACACGGTCGATTTTTCCGGCACAGCTATCACCTATCGTGCCGGTGAAGAACGTTCCATGAGCGGTTACGACGCTGAAATCGGTTGGCGTATACCCGTATTTTCTCCCGAGGACGATAAGCAATTACGTATCTATGCCGGTGGCTACCGCTTTACCGACAGCCGGGCAGAAACCATCCAGGGACCGCGTGCTCGACTGGAAATGAAATTCAACGCTTTACCTTTCTTGTCGAGAGGTTCGCGTTTATCACTGGGGCTGGAATACCAGCATGATGATCCCCGTGGCAGTCAGCGTTTTGCCATGTTGCGACTCAGTATTCCATTGGGTGACACAAAGGCCAAACCAAGTCGAGCACTGACAGCAATGGAGCAACGGATGACAGATCCTGTTGTCCGCGATGTGGATGTGGTCAGCCAGGGAGGCAGTTATGGCTCGCCAGAAAAGATTCGCGAAACCGCCGATGGGAAACGCATTGTGCTGTTTGATGACAGCGTTAATGGCAATAATTTTAGTACCGCTATTGCTAACGCGGGTGAAAACACGACGGTCATCCTGAACGGTGATTACACCGGGGTAAACACCATCACGACAGTACAGCAAGGGCAAGACATTCTGGGGGCTGCAAACCTTAAGGTCAAAACCCCTTCAGGAAGAACCGTCAACATTACCACACCATCAGCCAGTCTCTCAGGTGCAGGCATGAGTGGCAGTGGCTATGGCGCAGCCCGGTTTTTTGATATGGCTGATAACAGCAGTCTTATCGGTATGAAAGCCAAAATAACAACTTCATTGTCAACAACAATCGCCAGAATCGAGGGCAAAGACAACGTCAAGATTCTGAACAACATGCTCACCACCGAGGTGAGTAGCAGTACAGCCAGTATTCTACATGTAGAGAATAGCGGCAATGTCAGCATACGCAATAACACTATGAACATTATCGCCAATGGCTCAACTGCTCATGTCATAGCCTTTGTCGGTAATAACGCTAATATCGACTTTTCTAATAATAGCCTGAACATAGGCGGCACAGCCCCAACTTTGCGTACATACATGCTCACTGGCGGTGTGACGATCAATAACCTCTCGGGTACAGGTAATACATCAAACCTCGTCAATTGTTATATTCCTGTCGGCGGCTCCATTACAGGCTCAATTGAAACCAATGGCAATATCAGCTGCCCTTGAGAAAATAGCCTTGTTGTGTACTGAAATCGCATGTTTATTCGATACCCCCGACTACTCGGACAAACAAGCAATTGATGTTTTAGAAGCATAGGTTCATGCGCTTATGCTTTGTACTTAAGAAAATGATAATGCTGAGCCCGATATCGGGCTGGGTTATGCCTGTAGTGACCCCGAGTCATTCAGCGAATCCGGTGCCAGTGCTGCCAATCTGGATGTGTCCAGTGAGTCGCTTGAGTCAACTCAGTCACGGACAGGGCTGCGTTTCGAGCAGTTCTTAAACAGCGCAGAAAACCGATCACTAGTCTGGCATCTTAATGCCGCCTGGCCGCATGAGTTTGGCGGTCATCTTATCCCAGAGCCGGTGAATGGCCTGTTTTTGAGAGTCTTCCATGAGCTTACTGCGATATTGCGGGCAAAAGTGTCACTGATCAGAGACTATCACAGCGCAACGGGGCCGCCTATCATGAGCCATTGCTTTTTCTTGCACGGTTATTGTCAGTATGTCCTCCAAATCAACGCCTCACAACGAACTGAAACGTTTATCCGTAACCGTTTTCTCCACTTCTTTATTGTTATGTTCGGCAGCTCAGGCCGATACCGTGACCTGGGATAGCGGCGGGGCGGATAATAACTGGTCAACGGCAGCCAACTGGGATACCGACACCGTACCAGTGGATGGAGATGATCTGGTATTTACGGGGGCAGGAGAAATCATTAATCCGGATACGGACAGTGCCGGTTTTAATAATATCAACAATCTTAGTTTTGATGCTGGCGCTGGAGCATTTGAGTTGTCGGGGTCGAATGGGCTGGGTCTGGATTCCGGTGTGAATAACCAGTCCGGTCAGCGACAAACGCTCAATTTATACCAAATTGCGTTCTTTCAATCCCTAACTTGGGATGCCGGCACCGGCGGGCTTGATATTGGAACGACGCTTGCTTATGTAGGTTTTAGTGCGAGTGAACTGACTTTTACCGGTGCAGGCGATACCAGAGTGACGGGTCAAATAAGTGATGCTATTGCCAACAATAAACTGGGGCTTATAAAAAACGGCAGTGGCACTTTAACCCTAACTGCGAATAACGACTATCGAGGGGATACCACCATCAATGACGGCACCTTGTTAGTGAATGGCTCTATCGCTAACTCAGCCACCACCGTTAACAGCGGCGCAACGCTGGGAGGTAGTGGCACGCTGGGGTCAGTAACCCTGATGAGTGGCGCCACCCTGGCACCGGGTAACTCGATTGATAGTATTAATACCGCTGATCTGCTTGCAAATTCCGGCTCAACGTTGCTTTTTGAAGTGGATAGCAGCGGCGTTTCCGATACCATCAATGTGAACGGCAATATGACGCTGGATGATGTCACGCTGGATGTGGTTGCCCTTGGCGATCTCGATGATCTGCCGATCCAAACGCAGCATATTCTGATCAGCAATGATGGTGGTGACGGCAACGCCGGCAGCTTTACCCCGGGTACAGGCAGCCTGGGCAGTGATGGCGAGCTCTTTTCTGTTGTCTCGCTGGATGCCGGTGACGGTAACGATGTGGTAGCCGATAGTTTCCGCACCCAGGTCACACTGGGCGATGGCGAGACCAATAATGAAACGGTTACTTTCCCTGACAGTTTTCCGGGCTTCACATTTGATGTGCAAGGTAGCGATAGCGCTATTTTTAGTGGAAGCCTGGCGGAAAGTGCGACCGCGGTTGATGTCACCAAATCCGGCAGCGGCACACTGACGCTGACAGGCAATAACAGCTACACCGGCACCACAACTGTTAACAGCGGGCTGCTCGCGGTGAACGGCACCCTAGTCGGCGCCACTACCGTTAACACCGGCGGCAGTCTTGGTGGCAGCGGTACGCTGGGCGATATCACTCTGAACGGCGGTACCCTGGCACCGGGTAATTCCATCGGCACCATGACTGTGTCCGGCAATGTGGATTTCAGCAGCGGTGTCTATGAGGTGGAAGTGGCTGACGCCGGTAACAGCGACAGGATTGTTGCCAGCGGTAATGCCGATCTCAGCGGCGCGCGGGTATCGGTTCTGCCGGAGGCGGGCAGCTATGCCGATTCTACCGATTACACCATTCTGCAGGCAGGCAGTATCAGCAACAGCTTTACAGGTGTCAGCGTGGATAATGTGAACTTTGCCTTTCTCGATGCCAGCCTCAGTTATAGCGCCACCGATGTCACATTGAGTCTGGTGCGTAACGCTAATGATTTTACTGCTGTGGCCGGGACGCCCAACCAGCTTGCCGTGGGTCAGACCTTGCAAACGCTGAGTGACGGTGGCGCTTCCAACGGCATGCAGGATTTGCTGGGCGAAATCACGGTGCTCAGTCGTGCGGCGGCCCGTGATGCCTTTGACCAGCTCTCGGGCGTGGGCCTCGGAAACAGCCTGTTACTGTCCCGACAGAGTCAGCAGCGCTTTGGCCGCCTGCTCAGTAGTCGTAGTGTGCAGCGCAGTCAACACCCGGCGACCCGTGTGGCAGGCCTTGACGCTGGCTCATCGCTGCAGTTGGCGAGCCTGGATACGCCCATAGCCGCGTTGAACGCCGTCGATACGCAAGCGCAACAAGGCAGCCAATACTGGTTTACCCCGGTTTACGGTGAAGGTGATGTCGATGGTGACGGCAATGCCAGCGGTATGGATTATCACTATGCCGGTCTATCGCTGGGTCTGGATCAACAGTTAAATGCTGACTGGCTGCTGGGTGCCGCGCTCAGTTATACCCAGTCTGACGCCCGTTTTGCGGCAGGCTCGACCGATATGGACGGGGTCGAGGCAGCCCTCTATTCCCGCTGGGATAAAGACGCCTATTACATGCAAGGCTACAGCGGTCTGGGCTGGTATGGCAGTGACAGTGAGAGACGGATTAATGTGGGCGGCCGCCAGACTGCAGAGTCGGATTACGATACCACGGCTTTTTTCGCCGGTATCGAAGGCGGTCACAGCTTTTTGCTTAAGCATAAGATAATGCTGACGCCCTACATCGGGCTGGATTATGCCTACAGTGACCGCGAGTCATTCAGCGAGTCCGGTGCCGGCGCCGCCAATCTGGATGTGTCCAGTGAGTCGCTGGAGTCAATTCAGTCACGGGCAGGGCTGCGTTTTGAGCAGTTCTTAAGCAGCGCAGAAAACCGCTCATTGGTCTGGCACCTTAATGCTGCCTGGCTGCATGAGTTTGGCGATGATAAGGCCCGAACCCAGGCGGGGTTTGTCAATAACCGCGTGGCTAGTTTCGAGGTGGATGGCGCGGATCTGGATCGCGACCGGTTGTTACTCGGCACCGGCGTGGCTATGGCACTGGGCGAGCGCGCTTCGCTGAGTGTTGCCTATGAGGGCGAGTTTTCCGGCACGGAGCAGGATCAGCAAATCAGGGCTGGCTATCGCTATCAATGGTAAGCCTGACGGCCTGATTTAAATTAAGCGCTCAACGCTTTTCTGAAGCTGCTTCAGGTTCTGGATAGGTCTGCTGCTGAATAGCCGTTATAATCCGGCTTTTGCATTATCCTTGTGGCATGACAGCTTCAACACCGAAATGGCAGTTCTGGATTGATCGCGGCGGCACATTTACCGATATTGTTGCCCGCCGGCCTGATGGTGATCTCATCACCCATAAACTGCTATCCGAGAATCCCGAGCAATACCCTGATGCTGCTGTGGCTGGTATTCGCTTTCTGCTGGGCTTAGCTAAGGATGAACTGATCCCGGCCGAGCGGGTCAGCTCGGTCAAAATGGGCACTACCGTGGCCACCAATGCCCTGCTGGAACGCAAAGGCGAGAAAACCGCGCTGCTGACCACAAAAGGTTTCCGCGATGCATTGCAGATTGCCTATCAGAACCGGCCGCGTCTGTTTGACCGGCATATCCAGCGTCCCGAGTTGCTCTACCATTCCGTGGTTGAAGCTGATGAGCGGATCAGTGCCCAGGGAGAGGTGCTGAAAGCGCTTGATAAAGGGGCACTGGACCAGCAGTTAAAGGCTTTGTACCAGCAGGGTTATCGCTCGCTGGCGATTGTGTTTATGCATGGCTATCGCTATCACCAGCATGAGCGGCAGGCGCGAGAGCTGGCGCAGGCTATCGGTTTCAGTCAGATCAGTTGTTCGCACCAGGTCAGTCCGATGATCAAAATGGTTAGCCGTGGTGATACGGCCGTGGTCGATGCCTACCTGTCGCCGATTCTGCGCCGTTACGTTGATCAACTGGCAGAGCAGATGCCGGGCGTGCCTTTGTTTTTTATGCAGTCCTCGGGCGGTTTGACGGATGCTCATCAGTTCCAGGGCAAGGATGCGATTCTGTCAGGGCCGGCGGGTGGTATCGTGGGCATGGCGCGTACCGCAGAAACCGCCTGCTTTGACCGGGTTATCGGCTTTGATATGGGCGGCACCTCGACCGATGTCTCGCATTATGCCGGTGAGTTTGAGCGCGAGTTTGAAACCCAAGTGGCCGGGGTGCGGATGCGGGCACCGATGATGCGGATCCATACTGTCGCTGCTGGTGGCGGCTCGATTCTGCACTATGACGGTGCCCGCTTACGAGTGGGGCCGGAAAGTGCCGGTGCCAACCCGGGTCCGGCCAGTTACCGTCGTGGCGGACCGCTGACCGTCACCGATGCCAACCTGATGCTGGGTAAAATTCAGCCTGAATTTTTCCCCGCGGTATTCGGGCCGGAAGCCAACCAGCCGCTGGATAAGTCGGTGGTGGAAACGAAATTCACGAAGCTGGCCACTGACACCGGGCTGGCCGCCGAAGCGGTGGCCGAGGGCTTTATTCGTATTGCCGTGCAGCAGATGGCCAATGCGATCAAAAAGATTTCGGTGGCACGCGGCTATGATGTCACCCGCTATCTGATGCAGTGTTTTGGCGGTGCCGGTGCCCAGCATGCCTGCCTGGTCGCCCAGGCATTGGGCATCAAACAAATTCTGATTCATCCCTTTGCCGGTGTGCTCAGTGCCTATGGCATGGGCCTCGCTGATCAAAGCCTGATCCGTGAAAAAACGCTCGACTATGAACTGAATAAGGCGACCTTGCCGCAGCTTGAGACCGAACTGAGTGAACTCAGTCAACAGGCGGAATCCGAGTTGAAAATGCAGTATGTGGATGGCGGAGACCTGCAGCTGAAACAGCGCCTGCATGTGCGCTACCAGGACAGTGATACCGCGATGATCGTGCCTTATGGCAGCTTGCAGCAGATAAGCGATGCCTTTAATGAGGCTTACCAGCAGCGCTTCTCTTTCCTGCTCCCCGACAAGCGCCTGATTGTTGATGCGATTTCCGTCGAAGCCTTGTTAAAGTCGGCCGCAGACGAAGAGCAAAAACAAACCGTGCAAGCCGGGCGCGCGTTGCCGAGTGGAAAAACCGTGCAGTTTTACAGCAATGGTGACTGGTATCAGGCCGCCTTGATAGCACGCGACAAACTGCAAGCAGGCGATAAGATTAACGGCCCTGCGATCTTGGTGGAAAAAAATGCCACCACGGTGATTGAACCCGGCTGGCAGGCCGAGGTGAACGAATACCAGCATCTACTGTTGACTCAGGTCAGCGAGGTTGGTCACGCGGCGGTCAGTACCGAGGCTGATCCGGTGATGCTGGAGGTCTTCAATAACCTGTTTATGAATATTGCCGAGCAGATGGGCCTGCAACTGCAAAACACAGCCCTGTCGGTCAATATTAAAGAGCGGCTCGACTTTTCCTGTGCCTTGTTTGATGCAGAAGGCCAGCTGATTGCCAACGCACCCCATGTGCCGGTGCATCTGGGCTCGATGGGGGAAAGCATAAAGTCGGTGATCGAAGCCAATCGCGGCACGATAGCAGCCGGTGACGTGTTTTTACTCAATGATCCCTACCACGGCGGCACCCACCTGCCGGATATGACGGTAATCACGCCGGTGTTTCTGCCGGGCCATTCAGAGCCGGCATTTTATGTTGGCAGTCGCGGCCATCATGCTGATGTAGGTGGCATGACGCCTGGTTCAATTCCGCCATTTTCGACGCATATCGACGAAGAAGGCGTTCGAATAGCGAATTTTAAGCTGGTTAGCAAAGGGCAGTTTCTTGAGCAGGCGTTAACGGATTTATTGCAACAGGGCCGCTATCCGGCACGCAATATTGCCCAGAACCTTGCTGATCTGCGGGCGCAGATTGCCGCCAATGAAAACGGGGTGCAGGCTTTGCGGAAAATGTGCGCCGATTACGGCCTGTCCGTGGTGCAGGCCTATATGCAACATGTGCAGGATAATGCTGAGCAGGCGGTGCGCCGCGTCATTCACCGACTCAGAGACGGCCAGTTCAAAGTCAGCCTGGATAATGGCAGTCAAATCCAGGTAGCAATCCGCGTTAACAGGGCGGCAGCGACAACGGAGATTGATTTCACTGGCACCAGTGAGCAGCAGCAGAATAATTTCAATGCACCGCGGGCAGTGGCGATTGCTGCCGTGCTTTATGTATTCCGTACGCTGGTGGACGATGAGATCCCATTGAACGCGGGCTGTCTGAAACCGCTCAGCCTGATCATCCCCGAAGGCAGTATGCTCAACCCGCTTTACCCGGCATCGGTAGTAGCCGGCAATGTTGAAACCTCAACCTGTATTACCAATGCGCTTTATGGCGCGCTGGGCATGATGGCTTCGGCGCAGCCGACCATGAATAACCTGACCTTTGGTAATCAGCAACACCAGTATTACGAAACCCTGGCGGGCGGCAGTGGTGCCGGCGGTGATTATGATGACAATGGCCAGTTAACAGGGGGCTTTGACGGAACTGCGGTGATACAGAGCCTGATGACCAATTCCAGGCTGACTGATCCGGAGGTGCTGGAATCACGTTATCCGGTTCGCATTGTGGCCCATGCGATTCGCTCCAACTCCGGCGGGCAAGGACGCTGGCAGGGTGGAGAGGGGGCAGTCAGGCGTTTATTGTTTACCGAGCCGGTTACCGTCAGCATACTCTCCAATGGCCGTTTGTATCCGGCTTTCGGACTGCACGGCGGTGAAGCCGGGCAGCCCGGCTGTAACCGCGTCATTCGTGGGACAGGCGAGGTGGAGGACTTGACTGCCTGTGCCCAGGTGGAACTGGCGGCGGGTGATCAGATCGAGATTCTGACACCGGGTGGCGGCGGTTTCGGCGCCATGCTAAAAGGCTGAATCAGAGCTGCTGCATGTCTTTCAGGCTGAGCGTATTGATGCGTTTGATATCGGCGGCGCTGTCACGATCCTGGCGGGTGTTATAACCCCAGTCGGCCAGAAACAGCCGGATCTTGTCCAATCGGTCATCAGTAATCACATTGATTAATGTGGGCAGGCGATCTTCCACAAACAGAATCTCATCATCTGGCCGTTCCAGGCTCAAATCAGTGAGGATCTGTGGTTTACTCAGATTGCGCTCTAGCCCATAAATTTGTGCCAGGGGGAAAGAAATCTGGTTGGCTTTGAGAATATGATCGACAAAGCGTTCCTGTTTAGTGGTGATGATATAGCTGCTATCTGTGTCGATCTGTTTTAATTTGTCAGCAATGCCGTCGAAAAGCGGGTTCATCTCGATCCAGCTGTCAAAGTCGTCGGCAATCCACTGGTCACGGGTCGTACCAAATAATTGCTTGAGTTCATCAACGCCAAGTTCATCACGAATCATTAAAGCTTCAATCTGATGATGAAAGGCGGCCATCAAGCTGTCCGGCTGCATGCCCTCAAACAGCAGGCGCATAATGAGTACCGCTTCATAGCCGGTTTCCATCACCGGCCGCACTTGGCGGAAGGCTTGCATCATTTCCGCAGGCGGGGCATCCGGCATATCGGTCCACAGCTTGCGCGCGACCAGCCAGCCGGCCATGCCGGTTTCGACCGCGCTGTCACAGATCACCCCGTCGAAATCGAGCGCGTAAAGCTTATGACTCATCAGTGCGGAAAATACAATGTTGGGTGTAATCGGCGGCCTGGTTTGCTGTCCAGTCACCTTTGGCTTTGTTTTCCATCTGCTGGCACCATTTCTCGCTGCCGACTTCGGGGCTGCAGGCTGCGAGGCCCAGTAACAGGGCTGCAGCGATAAAGAGGCTTAACAAAGGTTTTGGCATGTTGCTGTCCTTCAATTTAAGTTAATCGCGTTCAAAAACCAGCCGGCCCTGGAACAGGGTATGGCTTACCTGGTGATTGAACAGCCAGCCGGCAAAGGGGCTGTTCTTGCCAGCGCTGACAAAATTGAGTGGCTGGCACTCAAACTCCGAATCGGGATCGACCAGGCAGATATCCGCCCGCGCGCCGACTTTAAGCTGACCCGCATCAATGCCCAGAATATCAGCCGGATTACAGGTTAAAGTGGCTACTGCACGCTGCAACTCGATTTCATCATCTTCGACCAGTTTCAGCGTTAATGACAACAAGGTTTCCAGCCCGGAGATACCTGGTTGGGTTTCAGCAAACGGCCCCAGCTTGTCATCCCGATCCAGCGGTTGATGATGTGAGGCAATCGCCGCGATCACGCCATCACGCACGCCCTGTTGTAGCTGTTCGCGGTCACGGATGCTGCGCAGTGGTGGCAGCACATGGCTGAGTGCATCGTAATTGCCCAGATCATGTTCCGATAGGTGTAGATGATGGGCACTGACATCGGCGGTGACCGGCAGCCCGCGATTTTGTGCATCGCGAATCAATTTCACCGCTTTACCACATGATAAATTATGAAAGTGAGCGCGTACTCCGGTTTGTTCAATCAGGATTAAATCGCGGCTGACAGCAACAGTTTCGGCGCTTTCAGGAATGCCGCCCAGTCCCAGCCGGGCACTGACCGTGCCTTCATGCACACAGCCCTGATGCTGCAACCAGGGATCGGCGGCATTAAGAAACACAGTCATATCCAATGTGGCCGCATAGGCCATCGCCCGTTGCAGAATCACACTGTTTTTAATCGCCGACAGGCCATTACTGATACCGACGCAGCCGGCGGCTTTAAGCCGGGCCATTTCTGCCAGTAGTTCAGAGTCCAGGTTTTGGCTCATGGCGCCAATGGTCAGCACCATGGCCTGAGCCGATTTCTTGGCCCGATCTTCAATTAGTTCCACCACAGCGGGGTTATCGATTACCGGGTCGGTGTCGGGTGGCACGCACAATGTGGTCACGCCGCCCGCGGCAGCAGCCGAGGTTTCACTGAGAATGGTCGCGGTGTGTTCCTGTCCGGGTTCTCGCAGACGGGCACTGAGATCAACCAGCCCCGGTAATACCAGCAGGCCAGTGGCATCAATGATC
This sequence comes from uncultured Methylophaga sp., assembly GCF_947259025.1. Taxonomy (GTDB): domain Bacteria; phylum Pseudomonadota; class Gammaproteobacteria; order Nitrosococcales; family Methylophagaceae; genus Methylophaga. The sequence goes on along the minus strand of NZ_CAMYKO010000004.1, from coordinate 240,222 downwards.
TTATCGGGGCTAAATCCAGCGGGGGCTTCGCCTATCGCCACAATGCGTCCATCGTCAATAAACACATCCTGGCGGGCATCAAGCTGACTGGCCGGATCAATCACACGGCCATTTTGTATGCGGATCTTCATGCATGTATCTCGTGTTGTTCTGACTGGGAGCCGAGTGCCATCGACATTACCGCCATTCTGACGGCAATGCCGTGTGTCACCTGTTCCAGAATCACTGATTGCGGCCCGTCGGCCACGCTGGAAGCGATTTCGACGCCGCGGTTGATAGGGCCGGGGTGCATGACAATGGCATCAGGTTTGGCCAGTTTGAGTTTGTCTTCGGTCAGTCCGTAGCAGTGGAAGTATTCACGGGCACTGGGCAGCAGCGCGCCCTGCATGCGTTCCAGTTGCAGTCGCAGCATAATGACCACGTCCACGCCTTCCAGGCCGGCTTCCATATCGTGATAGACGTGTACGCCCAATGTCTGGCAGTCAGAAGGCAGTAATGTCTGAGGGCCGATCACGCGGATTTCGCCGACTCCTAAAGTTGCCAGCGCCTGGATTTGCGAGCGCGCTACCCGCGAATGCAGAATATCGCCGACGATGGCGACCCGCAGGTTGTGAAATTCCTGCTTGTGACGGCGGATGGTAAACATATCCAGCATCGCCTGAGTGGGGTGGGCATGACAGCCGTCACCGGCATTGATCACACTGACATGTGGCGCCACGTGCTGGGCAATAAACTCGGCGGCACCGCTCTGATTATGGCGCACCACAAACATATCAGTGTGCATGGATTCCAGATTGTGCAGGGTATCGAGCAGGCTTTCCCCCTTAGAGGTAGCCGAGGTGCTGATGTTGAAGTTCATCACATCAGCAGAAAGTCGCTTGGCGGCGAGCTCAAAGGTGGAACGGGTGCGGGTCGAATTTTCGAAAAACAGATTAACGATAGTTTTACCGCGCAGGATCGGGACTTTTTTGACCTGACGGCTGGTGATGCCGGAAAACTGTTCGGCTCGATCCATGATTTCGGTCAGCAGCGGCTTTTTCAGCCCTTCAATAGTCAGGAAATGTCGCAGCTGGCCGGTTTCGGTCAGTTGGTTATTCTTCATTCACCACTCCCTTGGTGCGGTATTCGAGCTGCAGGCCATTATTGTTGACCAGTTTGACGTGCTTGTCGCGGGCCAGCTCAATCGACTCACCGATAATATCGGGCTGAATCGGCAGCTCACGGCCATTGCGTTCCACCAGCACGGCGAGGGTGACACTGGCCGGTCGGCCGTAATCGAAGATTTCATTAAGCGCAGCGCGGGTGGTGCGGCCACTGAGCAAGACATCATCAACCAGCAGCAGATGGCGGCCATCAACGCTGAATGGCAGATCGGTGGGCGTGACCTGTGGATGCATGCCGATGCGGGTGAAGTCATCACGGTAGTAGGCGATATTCAACGTGCCCAGCGGCGCATCGAAAAATTCCGCACCCAGAATGTTCTGCAGTGCCTTGGCGACCCAGACGCCGCCGGTGTGTATGCCAATAAGCAAAGGTTTACTGTCGCCAAGGCGATCACGGATATCGGCTGCCATGCTTTGCAGCAAAGCGTCTATCTGCGTTTGTGAGAGTGCGGTGGTCATTGTTGATTCAGCCATGATTGAAGTATGAGTTGTGCCGATAACTGATCGACGTCGCTACGCTGACGGGAATCCATTTTACTGCGGATCCCCATTTGATCCAGTGCCTCGTAGGTGGTGAGTCTTTCATCCTGCCATTCTACCGGCAGTCCGAAGCGGCCATGCAGGCGGTTACCAAAGCGGCGGGCGGCGGCGGTCATTGTTTGTTCGGTGCCGTCCATATTGAGCGGCAAACCCACGACGAGCAGTGCCGGTTGCCATTCCTGTAACAGTCGAGCAATTAGCTCCCAGTCGGGAATACCGTCACGGGCCTTAATGGCGGTGAGCGGATTGGCCGTGCGGGTCAGCTCCTGGCCCACCGCAATGCCGATGTTCTTCATGCCGAAATCGAAGCCCAGCAGGGTTCTGGTCGTGGTCATGCGTGTCCTGAACTGTTGGACATCAGGTTGATATCGACGCCCAGCAATTTGGCGGCTTCCTGCCAGCGTTCATCGGCGGGGGTATCAAACATCAGATCATGAGTGGCCGGCACGGTCAGCCAGCTATTCTCTGCCAGTTCCTTTTCCAGTTGACCGGCGCCCCAGCCGGCATACCCCAGGGTGACCAGAGAATGTTCCGGCCCTTGCTCGGTGCCGATGGCTTCCAGAATATCGGTGGAAGTCGTCAGAAATACATCCTCAGCCAGTTTGAGGCTGGATTTCCATTCGGCCTCATGCTGATCATGAATCACCATGCCCTGGCCTTTCTGAACCGGGCCGCCGAACAGGACCGGCGTGGTTTTAATATAGTCGGTGTGGTTGTCGATTTTCAGGTGTGACAGCAGTTCTTCCAGCATCACCTTGGTGGGCCGGTTAATAATCAATCCCATTGCGCCGTTGCTGTCGTGTTCGCAGACATAGACCACTGACCGATAAAAAAAGGAATCGATCAGGGCCGGCATGGCGACCAGAAAATGATTTTGCAAAGTCGATTCCATGACGCTCCTAGAAGAATGAAAAGCCGACCTGGAACAAGCGTTCTACTTCTTTAATATAGCGTTTATTGACCAAAAACAGGATCACATGGTCTTCACTTTCTATGATCGTATCATGATGGGCGATGATGACTTCTTCGCCGCGCACGATAGCGCCGATGGTGGTGCCCGGCGGCAGGTCAATTTCATCAATGCGGCGACCAACCACCATGGATGAGCTGCTGTCACCATGGGCAATCGCTTCCAGCGCTTCGGCGGCGCCGCGGCGCAAAGAGTGAACCGCCACAATATCACCGCGGCGGATATGCGCCAGCAGGCTGCCGATGGTGGCCTGTTGTGGTGACAGGGCAATATCGATGGTGCCACTTTCCACCAGATCCACGTAGGCAGCACGGTTAATCAGCGACAGCACTTTGGTGGCACCGAGGCGTTTGGCCAGCATCGCTGACAGGATATTGGCTTCGTCGTCGTTGGTCAGGGCACAGAACAGGTCGACCTTGTCGATTTCTTCTTCCAGCAACAGCTCTTCGTTGGCGACATCGCCCAGCAGCACGATGCTGTTGGCCAGCTCTTCCGACAGGTATTCCGCGCGTTTGGGGTTAGCCTCAATCAGTTTGACCTGATAATCATTTTCCAGTGCCGTGGCCAGGCGCGCGCCGATATTACCGCCACCGGCCAGCATAATGCGGCGGTAGGGTTTTTCCAGCCGGCACAGTTCGCCCATGACCGCGCGAATATCCTTGCTGGCGGCGATAAAAAACACTTCGTCATCAGCCTCGATCTCGGTATCGCCGGTGGGCGTAATCGGCCGGCCTTCACGGAAAATCGCCGCCACCCGGGTTTCGGTCTTGGGAATATGTTTACGCAAATCGCGCAGCGGATGGCCTACCAGTGGCCCGCCATGTACCGCTTTCACCGCAACCAACTGGATTTTGCCATCGGAGAAGTCCAGTACCTGCAGTGCATTAGGTTGGCTGATCAGGCGCTGGATATATTCGGTCACGATCTGCTCGGGGCTGATCAGCATATCGATGGCAATCGCCTGCGGATTATCTTTTTCGAACAGCTCCGGCGTAGTCAGATAACCGGTGGTGCGGATGCGGGCGATTTTGGTCGGCGTGTGATACAGGGTGTGGCAGATCTGGCAGGCGATCATATTGGTCTCGTCACTGTTGGTGACCGCCAGAATCAGATCGGCATCTTCAGCACCGGCCCGCGCCAGCACATCGGGATGCGAGGCCTCGCCCTGAATGGTGCGGATGTCATAGTGATCCTGTAATTTGAGCAGATTGGTGTTATCACTGTCGACCAGCGTAATGTCATCATCTTCGCGTGCCAGCGTAGCGGCAACCGATGAGCCGACTTGGCCGGCGCCCAGAATCAGAATCTTCATTATCGTCTCGCTATTTAAATTTGCTTGGTGTCGATGCCCAAAGAACGCAGTTTACGGTAGAGGTGCGTTCTTTCCATGCCGGCGAGTTTGGCGGCCTTGCCGACATTGCCGTCGGTTTCCTGCAGTTTACGCAACAGATAGAGCCTTTCAAATTGCTCCCGCGCTTCTCTCAGCGGTAAATCATAGTTGATGGTTTCATCGCCCTCGGCGGTGGCTTCCGCTTCGGTTTCCAGCGCGTGTTCGACATCATCAACGTCAATATCATCACCATCACCGAGTACCAGCAAGCGCTGAATAACATTTTTTAGTTCCAGCACATTGCCTTGCCAGCTGTGATTGCGCAGCCGGTTTTGGGCGGCCACGGTAAAGCGGCGGTAAGGCAGGCCGGCCTGTGTGGTCTGTAGATCGACAAAGTGATGCACCAGTTCGGGGATATCCTCGATATGGTCTCTGAGTGGCGGAATCATCAGCGTAATGCTGTTGAGCTGGTAGAGCAGGCTGTCGAGAAAGTCGCCGTTATCAACGGCTTTCTGCAGCGAATACTGGGTGGCACAGATCAACTGGCTATGTTCCAGTTGCTTGCTTTCCAGCAGGTGCAGCAGCAGCGCCTGAGCTTCATCACTGAGCAGCGCCAGATCGTTGATATAAAGGCAGTTATTTTCGGCCAAAGATTTGATCTTGGCGCTATCGAGCGGAAAACTTTCCGGACTGAGTTCGACAAATTTACCATCGGCAAACTGTCCCAGGCTCTGCAGGTAGTGGGCGAAACAATGCTTGCCAACACCGGCTTCGCCAACCAGCAGGATAGGCATATCATGGCCGGCGATACGCTCTACCTGCTCACGCAGGAGATTCATCTGGCTGCTCTTGCCGACTGGCTCCTGTGACAGCTCGCGTTGAATAGCGGCCTGCTTGGCCCTGTTTTCCAGCGCCATCTCCACGCCGCGCAGCAGCTTGGCCATCGACAAGGGCTTTTCGATAAAGTCGACCGCACCCAGCCGGGTCGCTTCCACTGCGGTTTCGATAGTGCCGTGACCCGACATCATGACGATGGTGACGGCTTTATTCTGTTGTTTGAATTCCTTAAGCAGGGTGATGCCGTCGATATCCGGCATCCAGATATCCAGCAGCACCAGATCGGGCATCTGTTTATCGAATTCAGCCCGGGCCTCTTCGCCGTTGGCGGCGATAGTGACCTGGTAGTTTTCATCTTCCAGGATGTCTTTGATCAGCTCGCGAATATCGGGCTCGTCATCAACAACCAGGATAAGCGGTTTATCAGCACTCACGAATGCATGTCCTCCAGAGGTAATCTGATAATTATACTGGTTCCCTGTCCGTCGTGATTCTCCGCCCACACATCGCCACCGTGTTCTTCAACGATTTTCTTGACGATGGCCAGCCCCAGTCCGGTACCTTTGTGCTTGGTGGTGGCATAGGGCTCGAACAGCTTGTCGATGATGCTATCGGGAATGCCGGGGCCATGATCGCGGACGCTGATTTCCAGCCACTGGCGCTGAGCAAATTCAAGCGGATGATAACTGATCACGATATCAACCGGGATATTGGCATCTTCGCAAGCTTCAATAGCGTTTTTCAACAGGTTATGCATGACCTGGCGCAAGCGGTTGGCATCTATGCGAACCTGGATTGGTTGCGGACAGTTCAGCAAGGTGAACTGGTGGCGCGGATTACTCTGGTACAGCGTCAGCACTTCACGGATCAGGGGGCCAATGTTGTGGGGCTGCAATTGCAAAGCCGGGGTGCGGGCATATTCGGAGAATTCATTGACCATTTCTTTCATCGCTTCAACCTGCTGCACGATGGTGCCGGTCAGCTTGTTGACGGTGTCGGTCTGTTCCTCCGGCACCAGCGCACTGTATTTGCGCTGCAGCCGTTCTGCCGATAACTGAATCGGGGTTAACGGGTTCTTGATTTCATGTGCCAGCCGCCGGGCTACCTCGCCCCAGGCCGCATTGCGCTGGGCCTGAAGCAGGGCGGTGATATCTTCGAACACCACCACCCAGCCGGCATTGTTAGGCAGTTCAGTGCCATGGCAAATCAGGGTCTGCTTGCCTTTGGACTGATGCAGTTCAATCTGTTGTTCCCAGTTTTTGCCTTTGTCAGCACAACTTTCGATCATCTGGCAGAAGGTCTGCATATTGTTATTAAGCTGTGCCAGCCGTGACAGCGGACTTTCCAGGCGTTGCTGCAGGTTGACGCCGAGGATTTTGCTGCTGGCATTATTGGCGGTGTGCAGATACAAGCGCTTGTCGATGGTCACCACACCGCTGGAGAGGCTGCCCAGTACCGTGGTCAGGTAGCTGGTCTGTTGTTCCAGCAAGCGGTGACTGCGCTGTGAGGCATTGCGGGCCTGAGTCAGGCGCTGGGTCATCTGGTTGAATGAGCGCACCAGAAAGCCGATTTCATCATGACCGGAAGCGGTCAATTGCATATTGAAGTTACCCGAGGCCACCGCCTGGGTGCCTTCGGCCAGACCCTGCAGCGGTTCGACAATGCGTCTGGATATCCACACCGCAAACCAGATCGACAGCAGGATGGTCAGAAATACAATCAGGCTCAGACTGAGGGTAAACACCGTGATCAGCGGTTTACGCAGGTAACTGAGCTCCTTGTAATCGGTGTAGGCATCCTGCACCACATCACCCAGTTCGCTGAGCCGGTCATTGATTGGGAACAGGACGTTTAACAGCCTTTCCTCGGCCAGTACCGACTGGGTAGGGATACGCACCGTGGCGCGCAGTCGCAGCTTGTCATCCTCGGTGGGATCCAGGCCGATATAATCTTCACCCTGGCGTAACTGGCCCAGAATGCTGTCATTGGGCCGGTCCGGCACCATAATGGTCGGGGTTTCTATACTGGAAGCGACGGGTGTGCCGTCCATGCCCCAGATACTGACTTCCAGTGCGCCGCTGAGGTTATTCAGATCCCGCAGGCTGTGGGACAGCTCGGATTCAGGTAGCTCACTGAGCACCCCGGCCATCATCCGGGTCTGCCTTAACAGAGTACGCATACGGATGCCGAAAGAGGTGCGGCTCAGTTCCAGCGAGTCATTCAAAGCCTGCTCTATCTTGACGTCAAACCAACTGTTGATGCCGCGGTGCAGGAAGTGCATTGAAAAGCCATAGACCATGGTAGTGGCGACCAGGATCAATAACACAAACAGGCTGACCAGTCTGACGGTGAGCCTCGACCCCGCCTCGTGTCGCTGGAAGTCGCGGTAAAGCCGGATCATGCTGCGGATCAGGATCCCGGCCAGCAACAACAGGCAGACCACACCGATGCCAAAGATCACCAGAAACAGGTCATTGAGGCGAGACTTGTCCTGAGTCGCTGCGCTCAGCAGCAAAGCCATGACCAGCAACAGCAAGGCCAGGGACAAATAGGGTGCGGTGCCGGTGCTGAGGCGTTTGATTAAAGCTATTGCCATACTGCTCGCACCCAGGGGCTGGTCAATTGCCATTTGCTGGAGAGCATGGCACCGGGACGCATCGGTGTCGGTAATGCATTCAGATCGAGGCCGCTGCGAATCAGTAACAGTAAATTATCAGGCTGCTGGGTAAACTCCGGCGGCAGACTCAAATCTTCAATCTGGCCCAAGGCAGCCAACGCGCCATCAATATGGGGAAAGTTCTGCTGGGCGCCGGTATCCAGAGATTTGAGCACATACTGTTCCGACAAGGCGTGATAACGGAGTTCGTAATACAAGCGGCTCTGCCAGAGGTCGGTTTCCCACTGCCAGAACTTACCCAGCAAAGGGAAACTCTCGACCAGCTTTAATTCCTGGAAAAAGGTGATGGGCACGCCGTTTTGCAGCGCTTCAATGACCCGCGGGGTCAGTGGGTAGTCGATTTGTGCTGACAATACATAACCATTGCCGATTTGATGAACCTTGGGATTATTAACACTGAAGATAGTCGCTGCTGCAATGCCGCTGTAGGCCAGGGCGAGCAGCATCAGGATGGGCAGGAAACGTTTAACGGCGTCGCAGGCAGGCATAATAAAAACCGTCCATGACATCGCTGCCGGGCAGGTGCTGGTAGCCAAATGGTCGTGACCGGGCCGGTGGCGTTGCCGGTCTGAGCTCCTCGGCGTCCGGATGTCTTTGCAGAAACGCTTCAATTTGCTGCTCGTTCTCTTGTTTGAAAGCAGAGCAGGTAGTGTAAACCATCAGACCATCGGCTTTCAGCAGTGGCCACAGATTATCCAGCAGTTGTTGCTGTTGCCGGGCCAGTGCCGGGATATCTTCGGGCCTGCGCAGCAGTTTGATATCGGGATGGCGGCGAATCACGCCGCTGCCGGTACAGGGGGCATCAATAAGGATGCGATCGAACTTTTCGCCATCCCACCAGCTGGCCGTGTCAGCGGCATCAGCCGCCTTGAGTTGTGCCGCTAATTTCAGCCGCGTCAGATTGTCGTCGATCTGGCTCAGTCGCTGAGGGGCGATATCCAGGGCGACCACCGTGTTGCCCGGCTCGACCTCAAGCATATGACCGGTTTTACCACCGGGCGCGGCGCAAGCATCAAGAATGCGCTGTTCGGGCCGGATATCCAGTAATGCCGCCACTTTCTGTGCGGCGCCATCCTGTACCGAGGCTTCGCCATCAAAAAAGCCGGGCAGGCGCCCTACATCACAGGGTGTGGATAACAGAATGCCGTCATCCGTGTCTTGCAGGATCTGTGCATCAACACCGGCCTCGGCCAGCTTGTCGAGGTATGCCTGCCGGTTCAGCCGTTGACGGTTGACCCGCAGCATCATCGGCGGTTGCTGGTTGTTGGCTTCGCAGATTTGCTGCCAGTTTTCAGGCCAGTCCTGCTGATAATGTTTGAGCCACCAGTCAGCATGGCCATAACGTGCCTCAGCATGTTCGGCGAGGGCTGCTTCCAGTTCAGCAGACTGACGCTGATAATTGCGCAGACAGGCATTGAGCAGGCCGCCGGCCCATTGCTTGCGGCGTTGTTTGGCCGCATTGACGGTTTCTGAAATAGCGGCGTGTGCCGGGGTGCGCAATTCCCGAAGCTGGTAGAGGCCCATCAGCAGCAGCGCATTAATATCCTTGTCTTTATTTCTGAATGGTTTCTTCAATAAGCGTTCAGCGAGAAAAGCCAAAGCCGGGTAGCAACGCAATACACCGTAACAAAGCTGCTGGCAGAATCCGCGATCGCGTTCATCGACCTTATCCAGACATTGTGACAAGCAGGCAGTCAGCGAACGCTGATCGCCGATAACGGCGGCCACCACTTCAGCGGCAGCGCTGCGGGCGGAAAGGGTTGAGGACTTAGCCAAGCTGTTCGCCGACCTTTAGTTGATTGGCATTGAGAAAATCGCGCACGGTCATCGCCCGTTTGCCCGGCACCTGCAACTGGGTAATGCGTAATGCGCCGCTGCCACAGGCAATATCGATTCCCTGTTTATCCACTGTCAGTACTTCACCGGGCTGGCCGCTTTGACGAGTGTCGGCCAGTTGCGCCAGCCAGATCCGCATGGTGTCGCCTTGCCACTGAGTCTGCGCGACCGGCCAAGGGTTGAAGGCGTTCACCTGGCGCAGGATTTGCTCGGCAGTGTGCTGCCAGTCGATCAGTGCTTCCTGCTTTTCCAGCTTGTGCGCATAGGTTTTGTGGGCCTCATCCTGTGGCCGGGCCTGAGCAAGGCGGTTTTCAATTTCCGCCAGGCTACTCACCAGTGCTTCAGCACCCAGCGTGGCCAGACGATCATGCAGCACCTGGGCGGTATCGTCGTTGTCGATGGGACAGCGCTTTTCCAGCAAGACCGGTCCGGTATCCAGGCCCGCTTCCATTTTCATAATGCCGACGCCGGTCTCTGTGTCGCCGGCCAGAATCGCCCGCTGAATCGGCGCAGCACCCCGCCAGCGTGGCAACAATGAAGCATGCACATTAATACAGCCCAGTCGCGGTGTATCCAGCACGGCTTGTGGTAACAGCAGGCCGTAAGCGACCACGACCATTAAGTCAGCCTGGTAGCTGTCCAGCGTTGCTAAACTGTCCTCGGATTTGAAGTTCAGTGGTTGTTCCACCGGGATAGCGTGTTCCAGCGCAATCTGTTTGACCGGGCTTGGCGTCAGTTTGCGGCCACGTCCGGCGGGTCGGTCAGGTTGCGTGTAAACAGCGCAGACCGTGTGTTCAGTCTGTAGCAGGGCTTTGAGGCTTTCAGCGGCAAAATCCGGCGTACCGGCAAAAATGATGCGCATTGTGGGTGAGCTTGTCCTTATAGTTTTTGTTTCTGGTGTTTTTCCAGTTTTTTGCGGATCCGCTGGCGTTTAAGATTACTCAGGTAATCAACAAATAACTTGCCATCGAGATGATCGATCTCATGCTGAATGCAGGTCGCGAGCAGGCCATCTGCGGTGAACTCGTAGCTTTCATTGTCAAAATTCAGGGCTTTAACCTTGATTTTGTCGGCACGGGTTACGGCCTCATAGGCTTCGGGCACTGACAGGCAGCCTTCTTCGAATTCACGCTCACCATCAGCCTCGATAACTTCCGGGTTAATCAACACCAGCGGGTCGCTGTTGTCTTCCGAAATATCGATCACAATCACTCGCTTTTTAACGTTGACCTGGATCGCAGCCAGACCAATACCGGGCGCATCGTACATGGTTTCCAGCATATCGTCGGCCAGCTGGCGGATCTCGTCGTTGACCTCGTTGACCGGCTCAGCCTGGTTGCGAAGCCGCGGGTCGGGGTAATGCAAAATATTCAAAATAGCCATGGTTGTACCTGTTGCGTTCTGTTTAGCAGAACTAAATTCATTTCTTCTATTTTAGTCTGTCCGGGGCCAGTTGAAAAATTAAAGCTTGAGCAAAAAAGGCGGCCGCAGCCGCCTTGAAGCCCGAGTGATCGGCTAGATTACTTGAGGCTGGCGTAATAAGCCGCCAGGTTGTTGATGTCTTCATCCGACAAATTGGCGGCCATGGCGTGCATCAGTGCTGAATTACCCCCCTGGCGTTCCTTGCTGCGATAGGCTTTCAGCGCAATGACCAGATATTCCTGATTCTGACCGGCGAGGTTAGGATAGGTGGGGATCAATGCTTTGCCGTCAGCACCATGACAACTGGCACAGACAGCAGCTTTTGCCTTACCGGCCTCGGGGTCACCGGCTGCAGTGGCAGTGGTGGTGACAAAAAGCGGAAACAGACCCAGCAAAGTTAAAAGAAATGCTTTCATAGTAGGCTCCGATTTTTATGCCGGAATTATGAACCCGGTCACGTTAATTAACAGCTAACAGACTGTCACAGCGTCGCAAAGTTGCCTGATTGCTTGATTACTGTTTACGCTTATAACACACTATGACCGTTGTTACTCGAATAATGGATCAGGGTAACGTTCACATCCATGAGGATAGCTCAATGATACGACGCATTGTCTTAAGCCTGTTTTTCGTTTTAATAAGCTTACCGCTGATAGCGAACGATGTTGAACTCAACCCTGACTATCCACAGCGTTATGTCGTCAAAAAAGGTGACACGCTGTGGGATATTTCCGGCATGTTCCTCAAATTTCCCTGGCACTGGCCGGATATCTGGTATGCCAACCCGCAGGTTGAAAACCCCCATCTGATTTATCCCGGTGATGAATTGTCGCTGGTGTGGCGTGATGGTCGCCCGGTGCTGGAGATTAATCGTGGCCAGCGCACCGTGAAACTGGGCCCTGAAGTGCGGGAGACCCTGATAGACAAACCCATTCCAACTATCCCGCTGTCGGCAATTGGCCCCTTCCTGAGCAAGCCTAAAGTGGTGGGTGAGGAAGTGCTGGACAATGCGCCCTATGTCGTTGCCAGTGCTGATGAACGCCTGATCTCCGGTTCCGGTGACTTTGTTTATGCCCGCGGTGTTAAGCAGGAAGATGCCGATGATTACAGCATTTTCCGTGGTGGCAAGGTTTATACCGATCCGGATAGTGGAGAAGTACTCGGCTATGAAGCCATATATACCGGCGATGCCGTCGTGTCGGCCCATGGTGATCCGGCCAGAGTTGATCTGACCTACACCAACCGTGAGGTGCAAATCGGTGACCGTCTGCTGGAAATAGAAGAAGACGACTTTGATTTGAACTTCATTCCGCGCTCACCGGGTAATGAAATGAACGGCTACATCATCTCTGTCTTCGATGGTGTGTCGCAGGTAGGCCAGTATCAGATCGTGGTACTTAACCTCGGCGCCCGCGATGGACTGGAAACCGGTCATGTCCTGTCGGTGTTCGCTGCCGGTGAGACCATCCCCGATCAGGTCACTGCGGATCGAAATGACAAGGTCACATTACCTGATGAACATGCTGGCGAGGCCATGGTGTTTAAAACCTACGAAAAAGTCAGCTACGCCATCGTAATGAAAGCAAGCCAGGCCATTCACTTGCTGGACAAGGTTAAAAGCGCACCCTGAGGGCCGTTGGCTGATGTCTGCCGACAAGCACAATGAGCTCGCTTGTTGGATCGCGCTGCAACGGGTGCCTGGACTGGGGCCGGCAACCCTGAGCCGATTGCTGCAGCAGTTTGAAAGTCCGCAGCAGATCCTTGATAACCCGAATCTGGCACAAGGTCTCAGCGCGTCGGTGATGGACGGTCTGCGCCGGCCTGACTGGCAGCAGGTCGAGGCCGACCTGGCCTGGCTGGAAGCCGACCATCGTTATCTTTTGCCAATCGATGATCAGCGTTATCCGGCGCTGCTCAGAGAAATTTCCGATCCGCCGCCTTTGCTTTACGTTCAGGGCGATTTGTCCTTACTGTCACAATGGCAACTGGCCATTGTAGGCAGCCGCAATCCGTCGGCATCCGGTCGCCAGACCGCCTTTGATTTTTCCCGTTACCTGGCCAGTGGTGGTTTGACCATCACTTCAGGACTGGCTGCAGGCATAGACGGCGCAGCACATCAGGGTGCCCTTGCGGCTGGCGGTAAGACTATCGCGGTGGTCGCCACCGGCCTGGATCGGGTATATCCGGCCAAACACAGGGATCTGGCTCACCAGATTAGCGAACAGGGCGTGATCGTTTCCGAATCTCCATTGGGCACCTCACCCCGGGCCGAATTGTTTCCCCGGCGTAACCGGATAATCAGTGGTTTGTCACTGGGCACCCTGATTGTGGAGGCGGCTTTGAAAAGCGGCTCTTTGATCACAGCCAGGATGGCAATGGAGCAGGCTCGAGAAGTGTTTGCGATTCCCGGATCGATACATAACCCCTTGTCGCGGGGCTGTCATCAGTTGATTCGTGAAGGTGCCAAGCTGGTCGAAACGGCGGATGACATCCTGGAAGAATTGGGCGCACTGGCCGGTGTGAGCGCGCCGGAAATTGAGCCGGTCACAGAAAGCCAAGTTTCACACAAAAAAGACGGCGATTATCAGATTTTGTTTGAAACTCTGGGATTTGACCCCATACCTATTGACAAGTTGATAGAAAATAGTGGATTGACGGCCGATGCGGTTTCATCCATGCTGTTATTACTGGAATTAGAAGGCGAGGTAGAGTCATTGCCGGGCGGACGATACGTGCGTACGGGTTGATTGAGAGAAGCATCATCCTTCTTCAACAGAGAATCGAATGAAAGAAAATATCATTGATGTGTTGCTGTATTTGTTTGAAAACTACATCGACACTGAAGAAAGTCAAAAACCCGATAAAGACACCATCGAACTGGAACTGGAACGCGTTGGCTTCCAGGAACTGGAAATCCATAAAGCCCTGGACTGGCTGGAAAATATGACCGTCGTCGCCGAGCGGCCTGTCAACCGCGATGCCAGCATACGTCTGTACAACGATAATGAATTGGAACGCCTGGACGTGGAATGCCGCGGCTATCTGCTGTTCCTGGAACAGGTCGGTGTGCTTGATGTCGAAACCCGTGAAGTGGTCATTGAGCGCGTACTGGCCCTGGACAGTGAAGATATTGATCTGGACCAGTTGAAATGGGTCGTGCTGATGGTCTTGTTCTACCAACCCGGCAGAGAAGTGGCTTTTGCCTGGATGGAAGATCTGGTGTTTGAGGACGTGGAGGCTGTCATTCACTAAAACCAAGGTGAATCACAAATCTAATTCAACTCTGCCCGCGACACAGCGGGCTTTGTTTTATCTGCTGCTTTTTGAAAAAGGGAGCGCCTGCGAAAGGTAATATGGGAAAAAAACTAGTTATCGTCGAGTCGCCTGCCAAGGCCAAGACCATTAAAAAATACCTGGGTAAAGATGTCGAAGTACTGGCTTCCTACGGCCACGTCCGTGATCTTCTGCCCAAGGAAGGGGCTGTTGACCCGGCGAATGACTTTGCCATGAAATACCAGGTGATCGACCGCAACAGTAAGCATGTTGATGCCATTGCCAAGGCGATGAAAAAAGCCGATGCGCTTTATCTCGCGACTGACCCGGATCGTGAGGGGGAAGCCATTTCCTGGCACTTGTATGAACTGCTGAAAAAACGCGGTGCGCTCAAGGATAAGGAAACCCACCGGGTGGTATTCCACGAAATTACCCAGCAAGCGGTTAACGACGCCGTTGATCATCCACGCGACCTGTCGATGCATCTGGTCAATGCCCAGCAGGCACGGCGGGCGCTGGATTACCTGGTGGGTTTTACACTGTCACCACTGCTCTGGAAAAAGGTGCGCCGCGGCCTGTCAGCGGGTCGGGTGCAGAGTCCGGCTCTGCGCATGATCGTTGAACGCGAGCTGGAAATTGAAGCCTTCAACCCCAAAGAATACTGGACCATCGAAGCGGATGCGGTAGCCGATAAAAAAGCATTTCAGGCCAAGCTGACGCACTTTGATGGTGACAAGCTGAGCCAGTTCAGCATCGATAATGAAAAGCAGTCTGGAGAGGTCGTTAAAACCCTTAACAAGGCGGCCGAAGGCAAACTGCTGGTGACCAATGTCGAGAAGAAGCAGCGTCGCCGTAATCCGGCTGCGCCGTTCACCACTTCGACATTGCAACAGGAAGCTTCGCGCAAGCTCGGCTTTGGTGCCCAGCGCACCATGAGCATTGCCCAGCAGCTCTATGAAGGCGTCGATACCGGCGAAGGCGCTGTGGGTCTGATCACCTATATGCGTACCGACTCGGTGACTCTGGCCGACGAAGCGGTTAATGAAATCCGCGGTTTTATTGCGGATAAATACGGCAAGAAAATGGTGCCGGGTAAGCCGCAGGAATACAAAACCAAGTCTAAAAATGCGCAGGAGGCCCACGAGGCCATTCGTCCCACTTCGGTTTTGCGATCACCGGAGGACATGAAAGCTTACCTGACCAGTGATCAGCTCAAGCTCTATACTCTGATCTGGCAGCGCACCATGGCCTGTCAGATGGTGCATGCAACACTCAACACGGTGGCCGTCGATCTGGGCTGTGGCAAAGGCAACACTTTCCGTGCCAATGGCTCCACCGTGGTCAATCCCGGCTTTATGAGCGTGTACCTGGAAGGCAAGGATGACAGCGGTAAGTCAGATAAGGATGAAAACCTGCTACCACCGATGGAAGTCGGCGAGGTGGTGGAACTAAAAGCCATCCGCCCCGAGCAGCACTTTACCGAGCCGCCTCCGCGTTACAGCGAAGCCAGCCTGGTGCGGGCGCTGGAAGAACACGATATCGGTCGTCCATCCACTTATGCCAGCATCATTTCCACCCTGCTGCAGCGTGAATATGTCGAGCTGGTCAAGAAACGCTTTCACCCGACCGATGTCGGCCGCGTGGTGGGCAAATTCCTGGTCGAACACTTCACCAAGTACGTGGATTACAACTTCACTGCTGAACTGGAAGATGAACTGGATGCGGTAGCACGGGGTGAGGAAGAGTGGATCCCGCTGCTGACCAAATTCTGGGCGCCGTTCAAAGAACAGGTAGAAACCAAGGATAAGGAAGTTCAGCGCAGTGATGTGACCCAGGAAATCCTGGATGAGGACTGCCCCAAGTGTGGCAAGAAACTGTCCAGCCGGTTGGGTCGTAGTGGCCGCTTTATTGGCTGTACCGGTTACCCAGAATGCGACTACACCCGAAATATCAACGGCGAAGAAACTAGCAATGAGCCGGAAGTGGTGGAAGGTCGCAAATGTCCCAAGTGTGAATCTGATCTGTGGATCCGCACCGGGCGCTATGGCAAGTTTATTGGCTGTTCCAGCTATCCCAAGTGCAAGCACATTGAGTCCTTGGAGCAACCGAAGAATACCGGCGTGGGCTGTCCCAAGTGTGAGAAAGGTGAGATCCTGACCCGTAAATCACGTCGCGGCAAAGTGTTTTATTCCTGCTCGGAGTATCCGGATTGTGATTACGCGATTTGGAATGAGCCTTTGAAGGAAGCCTGTCCGCAATGTCACTGGCCCATTCTGACTTTGAAAACCACCAAGAGCCGCGGCACCGAGAAAGTCTGTCCGCAGCGTGAGTGTGACTTCACCGAGAAGGTCGAATCGGCTGAATAGAAATAAAAACGGCGCCTCAGGCGCCGTTTTAGCTTTAGCTTTTGTTACGGTCGATATGGCCTAAATCCCGCTCCGGGGCAATCTGGTCCCGAACCCGTTGTTTGAGCTCGGTGATCTCCGGAAAGCGGCCTTCCTCTTTACGCGACCAGACCCGCTCCTCATTGGCATAGACCTCAAAAATGCCGCCGGTGCCGGGCTTTAAAGTCAGTGCTTCCAATTCTTCATCAAAGGTCGACAACAACTCCTGCGCCATCCAGCCGGCGCGCAGCAGCCAGCGGCACTGGGTGCAGTAAACAATAGTGACCTTGCCAGCCATGGTTTACTCGCCGTGAATGGCATCAAACAGACGGCTGGCCTGCGCCATTGCGTCGTCGGTGTTGGCGGCCAGTACATTGAAGTGGCCCATCTTGCGTCCTACCCGGGCTTCTTTTTTACCGTAAAGATGTAATTTGACATTGGGCTCGGCCAGCAGTTGATCCCATTTAGGTTCGCTGTTGCCCCAGACATCACCCAGAGTGTTGATCATCACCACCGGGCTCACCAGGTCACAGTCACCGGCCGGCAGACCGCAGAGCATGCGTACCTGCTGCTCGAATTGTGATGTATGACAGGCATCCAGCGTGTAGTGGCCGGAGTTGTGTGGCCGCGGGGCGATTTCATTAGCGATAATGTCGCCGTCGGTGGAGACAAAGAATTCCACCGCCATGGTGCCGATATAACCCAGACCACGGGCAATATCATCGGCCATCTGAATCGCAGCCTGGGATTGTTCGGCGCTAACATTGGCGGGTACGGTAGTGGAATGCAGAATGCCGTTGACGTGCGCATTCTCGGCCACCGGGAAGTTGGTCATACTGCCGGTTTCGCTGCGCGCCAGCACCACCGAGATTTCGCGCTCGAGCTGGATTTTCTGTTCCAGCACACATTCTTTCTCGCCCAGCGACTCAAAGGCTTTGTAAACATCATCCAAGTTGTCACAGGGCACCTGGCCCTTACCGTCATAACCGAAGGTCGCCACCTTCAGAATCGCCGGAAATTGGATGGTTTTTTCCACCTCGGCAATATCCTCGCGGCGCTGAATCGGCACATAAGGGGCGGTGGCAATACCCAGCGAGGCAATAAAGTTTTTCTCCACATTGCGGTTCTGGGTTTGTGCCAATGCTTTTGATGACGGACGCACCGTGGTTTTGTCTTCCAGGAATGCCAGCGTCTGAGCCGGAATATTTTCAAACTCGGTGGTGACGGCAGCACATATTTCTGCCATCTCGGCCAGCGCCTGTTCATCATCGTAGGCAGCGCAGAGGTGTTTATCGGCAATGATACCGGCCGGGCTGCCTGGATCGGGATCCAGCACCAACACTTTGTAGCCCATGGTCTGGGCGGCTACGGTAAACATGCGGCCCAGCTGGCCGCCACCAAGCATGCCTAAGGTTGCACCAGGTAAAATCTGTGAATTCATCATCAACCTCATTCTGTTGCAGCGCCTGATAACGGCGCTTTGACTGTTTCAACCGGGCACGTCATGTAACGTGCGACGGGGTTTATGCCTTGGGTGGAAGCGTCATATCCAGCACCTTCTGATGCTGGTCACGGCGGAACTCTTCCAGTTTGTCGCTCAGCGCCTGATCGTTTGTGGCTAGCTGGGCAATGGCGAACAGCGCGGCATTGGCGGCACCGGCCTCGCCGATAGCAAAGGTCGCCACCGGGATGCCTTTGGGCATTTGCACTATAGACAATAATGAGTCCTGACCTTTGAGATAGCGCGATGGCACCGGAACGCCCAGAACAGGCACGGTCGTGCCGGCTGCCAGCATACCAGGCAGATGCGCCGCACCGCCGGCACCGGCGATAATGCAGGCCAAACCGCGCTCTTTAGCGGTGTCTGCGTATTCGGTCAGCAAGTCCGGCGTCCGGTGGGCGGACACGACTTTGGCTTCATAAGCGACGCCAAAGGCTTCCAGTTGTTCGACGGCTTTTTCCATGACGGGCCAGTCACTGTTGCTGCCCATCACCACACCAACGAGTGGTTTTTCCATAACGGATCCAATGCTTCGATAGAAAAACAGTGCATTTTAGCTATTTTATTGAAAATAGGAAAATTTAACGCTGCTGATCCTGTCCAATCAACGCACGCCAGAATTGAATGCAACGCCGTGGATCGCTATAATAGACGATCCTTTCTGCCGTATTTTGGCGAACGCTCCTCAACGCTGACGATAAAGCGCCGGACATCCGCCGGGGGAGCAATGACGGCACTAAACAATTGACGAAGGTACTTGACGTGAGTCTGCCAACAGAAATGAATCAAGGTCTTTACAGACCACAATTTGAAAAGGATAACTGTGGTTTCGGCCTGATCGCCCAAATGGATGATAAGGCCAGCCACTGGCTGGTGAATACGGCGATCGAGGCGCTGGGTAATCTGACCCACCGTGGCGCGATTGGCGCTGATGGTAAAACCGGTGACGGCTGTGGTCTGTTGCTGAAAAAACCCGACAGCTTTTTCAAGGCTATTGCTGAAGAAAAGGGCTACGCACTGGCACCGTTGTATGCGGTAGGCATGGTTTTTCTATCCAATGATGAAGCCAAAGCCAAAGCGGCTCAGGCTATCGTTGATGAAAAACTGACCAGCAAAGGACTGGAAGTGCTGGGTTGGCGTGATGTGCCGGTTAATCCGGCTGATGCCTGTGGTGATCAGGCGCTGGAGTCCCTGCCAGTCATGCGTCAGGTATTTGTGAACGCCGCTAAAGGCATGGATGAAGCCGACTTTGAGCGCCAACTCTACATTGCTCGTCGTCTGGTGGAAAAAGCAGTCACTGATGATGCCGACTTTTATATTGCCAGTTTGTCGTCGCATGTCGTTTCCTACAAAGGTTTGGTCATGCCGACTTACCTGCCGGTATTTTATAAAGACCTTTATGACGAGCGTATGGCAACCTCGGTGGTCATTTTTCACCAACGCTTCTCCACCAATACCATGCCCCAGTGGCGCCTCGCTCAGCCTTTCCGCATGCTGGCCCATAACGGTGAAATCAACACCATCCAGGGCAACCGTAACTGGGCTCTGGCTCGCGGTGCCAAGTTTGCTACCTCGCTGATTGAGGATATGGACGAAATCCGTCCGCTGGTGGGCACCACGGGCTCTGACTCATCGAGCATGGATAACATGCTGGAAGCGCTGCTGGCTGGCGGCGTTAGTCTGTTCCGCGCCATGCGTCTGGTGATTCCGCCAGCCTGGCAGAACGACCCCACTATTGATGATGACCTGAAAGCCTTCTACGACTATAACTCCATGCACATGGAGCCCTGGGATGGCCCGGCTGGTGTGGTGATGACTGATGGTCGTTATGCCGCCTGTTCTCTGGACCGTAACGGTCTGCGTCCGGCGCGTTACATCATTACCAAGGATCGTCATATCACGCTGGCGTCTGAAGTCGGTGTCTGGAAATACCAGCCCCAGGATGTGGTCGCCAAAGGTCGTCTGAAGCCTGGTCAAATGCTGGCCGTTGATACTCATACCGGTGATCTGCTGATGCCGGAAGATATCGACAACAAGCTGAAAGCCGGTCAACCATACCGCGAGTGGCTGGACAATAATCTGCAGCGCCTGAAAGTCGCTGACGATGATGAAACCGGTCCGACCATTGACGGTGATGATTACGACACCTATGAAAAGCTGTTCAACATTACCTTTGAAGAGCGTGACCAGGTAATCCGCGTATTGGGTGAAGCCGGTCAGGAAGCGGTCGGTTCCATGGGTGATGATACGCCGTTCCCGGTAATGTCGACACAAGTGCGTTCGGTTTACGACTATTTCCGTCAGCAATTTGCCCAGGTCACCAACCCGCCGATTGATCCGCTGCGCGAAAACATCGTGATGTCACTGGAAACCTGTTTCGGTGAAGAGCGCAACATGTTCGAGGAAGGCGAAGACCACGCCCAGCGCGTTGTTGTTGATTCGCCGGTGCTCTCCGAAAGCCAATTCCGCCAATTGCTGGCAATGGGTGAACACAACCCTGAATACGACGCCGTGACGTTGTCACTGAACTATGATGCGGCTACCGGCCTGGAGCAGGCACTGGATAATTTGTGCGACCAGGCGGAAAAAGCCGTCGCTGCAGGTCATGTGGTGGTTGTGCTGTCTGACCGCGATATCGCCAAAGACAAACTGCCGATTCATGCCTTGCTGGCCACCGGTGCCGTGCACCACCGCTTGATCAAGGCCGGTCTGCGCTGTGACGCCAACCTGATTGTGGAAACCGGTACTGCCCGTGACCCGCATCACTTCGGCACCTTGCTGGGCTATGGTGCTACCGGTATCTATCCTTACCTGGCTTACGCCAGCCTCAACAACATGATTGAGACCGGTGAAATCAAGGATCTGGATCGTCCGGAACTGTGCCGTCGTTACCGTAAAGGTATCAACAAGGGCCTGTTCAAGATCACTTCGAAAATGGGTATCTCTACTATTGCCAGCTACCGTGGTGCGCAGTTGTTCGAGATCGTGGGGCTCAATGACAGCGTTGTCGACAAGTGCTTTAAATCCACCACCAGCCGTGTTAGTGGTACTGACTTTGATGATATCCAGGCGGATGACAAAAAGCTGGCCAAAGTGGCCTGGAATCAGCGTAAGAAACGCGGTCAGGGCGGCCTGCTGAAATTTATCCATGGCGGTGAGTATCACGCCTATAACCCGGATGTGATTGCCACGCTGCAAAAAGCCGTACAGGGCGGCAGCTACGATGACTACAAGGCTTACGCCTCTCTGGTCAATGACCGTGATCCGATGGTGCTGCGTGATCTGATGAAGCCTAAACTGGCCGATCAGCCACTGACCATGGATCAGGTAGAAGATGTCAGTCACATCCTTAAACGCTTTGACAGTGCCGGTATGTCGCTGGGCGCCTTGTCGCCGGAAGCACACGAAGCGCTGGCAGTAGCGATGAACCGCCTGGGTGGTCGTTCTAACTCGGGTGAGGGTGGTGAAGACCCGGATCGCTTCGGTAACGAGCGTGTCTCCAAGATCAAACAGATCGCTTCCGGCCGTTTCGGTGTGACCCCGCATTACCTGGTCAACGCTGAAGTGCTGCAGATTAAAGTGGCACAGGGTGCGAAACCGGGCGAAGGCGGTCAGTTGCCGGGTAAGAAAGTGAATCAGATGATTGCCAGCCTGCGCCACTCGGTGCCGGGTGTCACGCTGATTTCACCGCCGCCGCATCACGACATTTACTCGATTGAAGATCTGGCGCAGCTGATTTTCGACCTCAAGCAGGTCAACCCGCAGGCGCTGGTTTCGGTCAAGCTGGTGTCTCAAGCCGGTGTCGGTACAGTTGCCGCCGGTGTGGCCAAGGCTTACGCCGATCTGATTACCATCTCCGGTTACGACGGTGGTACCGGTGCCAGTCCGCTGACTTCAGTGAAGTATGCCGGTGGTCCATGGGAGCTGGGTCTGTCAGAAGCGCATCAAACGTTGCGTGCGAATGACCTGCGTGACAAAGTCCGCCTGCAAACGGATGGCGGTCTGAAGACCGGCCTGGACGTGGTCAAAGCCGCGATTCTGGGCGCTGAAAGCTTTGGCTTCGGTACCGGTCCGATGGTCGCGCTGGGTTGTAAATACCTGCGGATCTGTCACCTGAACAACTGTGCAACCGGTGTCGCGACTCAGAACGAAAAACTGCGTACGCAGCACTTTATCGGGCTGCCGCAAATGGTCATGAACTACTTCCAGTTCGTGGCCCGCGAAACGCAGGAATGGCTGGCTGCGCTGGGCGTATCCAGTCTGCAGGATCTGATTGGTCGTACTGATCTGCTGGAAGTCCTGCCGGGTGAAACCACCAAGCAGCAGAAACTGAATCTGGCGCCACTGCTGTCAGATGCCGGTGTGCCTGCTGATAAGCCCAAGTTCTGCATTGAGCCGAAAAACGAGCCTTATGATAAAGGTGAGCTGGCTGAGCAGATGGTGGCTGATATTAAAGACACTATCGTCAATAAGACCGGTGGTGAATTCAGCTACGATGTACGCAATATCAATCGCTCGATCGGTGCCCGTCTGTCGGGTGAAATTGCCAAGGTTCATGGTAACTACGGCATGATCGACAAGCCGATTCGCCTGCGCCTCAAAGGTTCGGTCGGCCAGAGCTTCGGTGTGTTCAATGCCGGCGGTCTGGAAATGTACCTGGAAGGCGATGCCAACGACTATGTTGGTAAGAGCATGGCTGATGGCAAACTGGTTGTGTACCCGCCGGCCGACAGTGAGTTCCAGACCAACGAAGCCAGCATCCTCGGTAACACCTGTCTTTACGGTGCCACCGGCGGCACTTTGTATGCGGCCGGTAACGCTGGTGAACGGTTTGCAGTGCGTAACTCGGGCGCCACTGCCGTCGTTGAAGGCGTAGGCGACCACGGTTGTGAATATATGACCGGTGGTGTGGTTGCAGTACTGGGTCAGACTGGTCTCAATTTCGGTGCCGGTATGACCGGCGGCCTGGCTTTCGTGCTGGATAGTGATAACAGCTTCGCTGATCGCTACAACGATGAACTGGTCGAGCTGGTAAAACTCGACAGCGACGAGATGTCCGAAATTGCCCTGTTCCTGAAAGGCATGATTGAAGATCATGTGCGGGAAACAGGTAGTGCCTGGGGCCACCAACTGCTGGACGCGTTTGAACAACGCCTCAAGGAGTTCTGGTTGGTCAAACCCAAAGCCGCTGCAATGGACGGTCTGCTCAAAATGGCCACCAAGGCAGCTTAAGGACTCAGCGTAGAATAAGAAAATCATGGCAAAAAATACGTTTCAATTTTTAGATGTAGGTCGTGTCGACCCGAAGAAAATGGATGCCAATGTGCGGGTCCAGAAATTTGGCGAGATTTACGGCGATTTTGATAAAGAATCAGCGGCCGATCAGTCGGATCGCTGTCTGGAGTGTGGCAACCCCTATTGTGAATGGAAGTGTCCGGTTCACAACTACATTCCCAACTGGCTGAAACTGGTCAGCGAAGGCAACCTGGAAGAAGCGGCCGAGCTGTCTCACCAGACCAACACCCTGCCGGAAATCTGTGGCCGTGTCTGTCCCCAGGACCGCTTGTGTGAAGGTGCCTGTACCCTTAATGATGGCTTTGGTGCGGTCACGATTGGTTCGGTAGAGAAGTACATCGCCGACACCGCCCTGGAACAGGGCTGGCGTCCGGATATGTCCAATGTGACCGATACCGGCAAACGCGTCGCGGTTATCGGTGCTGGCCCGGCTGGTCTGGGTGCAGCTGACGTACTGGTCCGCAATGGTGTTAAACCGGTGGTGTATGACCGCTACCCGGAAATCGGTGGTCTGCTGACCTTTGGTATTCCCGAGTTCAAACTGGAAAAGACCGTTATTCAACGTCGTCGTGAAGTGCTTGAAGGCATGGGCGTTGAGTTCCGCCTCAATACCGACGTCGGTAAAGATGTCGACTTCCAGACCCTGATCGACGAATATGATGCTGTCTTCCTGGGTATGGGAACTTACACCTATATGAAAGGCGGTTTCCCGGGCGAAGATATGGAGGGGGTTTATGAAGCCCTGCCGTACCTGGTTGCTAACAATAAGTACCTGCTCGATATGCCCACTGATTCTTATGTGAATCTGGAAGGTAAAAACGTGGTTGTGCTGGGCGGTGGTGATACCGCGATGGATTGTAACCGTACCGCGATTCGTCAGGGTGCCAGCAGCGTCACCTGCGCCTATCGTCGTGATGAAGAAAACATGCCCGGTTCACGCCGCGAAGTGAACAATGCCCGTGAAGAGGGTGTGCAGTTCCTGTGGAATCGTCAGCCGGTAGAAATCGTTGGCGAAAACGGTAAAGTTACCGGGATTAAAGTAGTGACCACCGCTTTGGGTGAACCTGATGAGCGTGGTCGTCGTCGTCCGGAGCCAGTGCCCGGCAGTGAGGAAGTGATCCCGGCTGATGCCGTGGTGGTCGCATTCGGTTTCCGCCCGAGTCCGGCACCTTGGTTTGAGCAATACAATGTCAGCATCGATGATGGTGGCCGTGTTGTTGCTCCGGCTAATGGCGGTCATGCTTACCAGACCACCAACCCGAAAATCTTCGCCGGTGGCGATATGGTGCGTGGTTCTGACCTGGTTGTCACCGCGGTCTGGGAAGGCCGTCAGGCTGCCGAAGGCATGCTCGACTACCTCGATGTCTGATTGATCTGAACTAAACGACTCAGCCAGACACTAAAGGCTTGTTCATCACGGGAGGCGCATTCCTGTATGATCAAGCCTTTTTTGTATCTGCAGACCCAAAACCAGGATGAAGTTGTGGCGGAATTAAAAAACGATCGTTATCTGCGAGCCTTGCTCAGACAACCGGTAGATCGCACCCCGGTATGGGTAATGCGCCAGGCTGGACGCTATCTCCCAGAGTACCGTGAAGTGCGGGCAGAAGCAGGCAGTTTTATGACCCTGTGCAGTACGCCCGATCTCGCCTGTGAAGTGACATTGCAGCCACTGCGTCGCTTTGATCTGGATGCCGCCATCATCTTTTCCGATATTCTGACCATTCCTGATGCCATGGGGCTGGGGCTGCATTTTGTTACCGGCGAAGGGCCCAAGTTTTCCAGCACCATTCGCTCAGCAGCCGATATCAAACAACTGGCCGTGCCCGATATGGCGGATAAACTGGGTTATGTGATGGATGCCATCAGCCTGACCCGCCGAGAACTCGACGGTAAAGTGCCCTTGATTGGTTTCAGTGGCAGCCCGTGGACTTTGGCCTGTTACATGGTGGAAGGCGGCACAAGTAAAGACTTTGCCAAGGTCAAAGGCATGTTGTTTGATGCCCCCGATCAGATGCACGCTTTGCTGGATATTCTGGCTGATTCAGTCATTGCCTATTTGAATGCCCAGATTGAAGCTGGCGCGCAAGCGCTGATGTTGTTTGATACCTGGGGCGGCAGTCTGAGCCCGGCGAATTACCGCGAATTCTCACTTACCTACATGGAAAAGATCGTCAACGGCCTGACCCGCAAAGCTGATGGCCGTGAAGTGCCGATCACGATGTTCACCAAGGGGGGCGGTCAATGGCTGGAGTGGATGGCTGAAACCGGCGTGAACGGTGTGGGCCTGGACTGGACCACTGATATCAGCCAGGCGCGTAAGCGTGTCGGTGATAAGGTCACCTTGCAAGGCAATATGGACCCGTGTGTGCTCTATGCGTCAGGTGATCGGGTGGAACAGGAAGTTGCCCGTATTCTGGCCGACTTCGGCCGTGGCGAAGGCCATGTGTTTAATCTCGGTCATGGTATTCATCCGACCGTGAACCCGGACAATATGGCGCGTCTTGTTGACGCTGTGCATAAGCATAGCGCGCAGTATCATCAGTCCTGATTGAAGCCTTTGCGCTGCTTTTGTTCAGCGCATAAAAAAAGGGGACAGGCCGAAAC
Organism: uncultured Methylophaga sp.; assembly: GCF_947259025.1. Classification (GTDB taxonomy): domain Bacteria; phylum Pseudomonadota; class Gammaproteobacteria; order Nitrosococcales; family Methylophagaceae; genus Methylophaga. The sequence goes on along the minus strand of NZ_CAMYKO010000004.1, from coordinate 214,387 downwards.
CTGTCCCCTTTTACGGAGTATGACTCTCGATTATTTACCAGAGTTAGTGAATTCTGGGTATGCTTCCATACCACATTCCACGTAGTCAACACCTTCATACTCTTCTTCCTCGGTGACACGGATACCCATGACCACTTTGAGGATAGACCAGACGATGAAGCTGGCAACAAATACCCAGACAAAGATAGTGGCTGCACCGATCAGCTGACCAGAGAAGCTAACACCATCGTTAGTCAGAGGCACTGCTAACAGACCCCACAGACCAACGGTACCGTGGACTGAAATCGCACCGACTGGGTCGTCGATTTTGATTTTGTCCAGGAACACGATGGAGAACACAACGATAACGCCACCGATTGCACCGATGATAGTGGCCATCAGCGGAGTCGGAGTGTCAGGACCGGCAGTGATGGCAACCAGACCAGCCAATGCACCGTTCAGGATCATGGTCAGGTCAGCTTTACCAAACATCAGTTTGGCGACAATCAGTGCAGCCAGGACACCACCTGCCGCAGCAGCGTTAGTGTTCATGAAGACAACAGCAACGGCGTTGGCGCTTTCGACTGAGGCAGTAGCCAGAACCGAACCACCGTTAAAGCCGAACCAGCCCAACCACAGGATGAAAGTACCCAGAGTTGCCAGCGGCAGGTTGCCACCTGGAATCGGGTGAATTTCACCGTTAGGGCCGTATTTGCCTTTACGAGCGCCCAGCAGGATAACACCAGCCAGAGCTGCAGCGGCACCCGCCATGTGAACGATACCGGAACCGGCAAAGTCAGAGAAGCCCAGGTCGCCCAGGTTGTACAGACCGAATACATCAGCGCCACCCCAGGTCCAGGAACCTTCCAGTGGGTAGATGAACGCAGTCATCACAATAGCGAAGGCAGCAAAAGCCCACAGTTTCATGCGCTCTGCAACCGCACCAGAGACGATAGACATGGCGGTAGCCACGAACACGACCTGGAAGAAGAAGTCAGCAGAAGGGGCATAAGTCGCTGGCTCATCAGCACCGGCAACGCCGTCGCCAACAATACCGGCCAGGAACACACCGCCGTCGTACATGATGTCATAACCAACAACGAGATAGGCAGTACACGCAATCGCAAACAGCATCACGTTCTTGGTTAAGATTTCAGTTGTATTTTTCGCACGGACCAGACCCGCTTCCAGCATGGCGAAGCCGGCGGCCATCCACATAACAAAGGCACCACTAATCAGGAAATAGAAGGTGTCCAGTGCATATTGGAGTTGGAAGATTTCGTTTTCCATTGTTATCTACTCCTCAAGCTTACAGGGCATCGGGACCGGTTTCGCCTGTGCGAATCCGAACCACTTGCTCTAATGGGTAAACGAAGATCTTACCGTCACCAATCTTGCCAGTATTGGCACCTTTGATGATGGCTTCGATCACTTGTTCGACGATGTCATCATCGACGGCAATTTCCAGTTTCAGTTTAGGCAGGAAATCAACGACATACTCGGCACCACGATACAACTCGGTGTGGCCTTTCTGACGTCCGAAACCTTTGACCTCTGAAACGGTTAAGCCTTGCACGCCGATCTCGGAGAGAGACTCCCGGACATCATCAAGCTTGAAGGGCTTGATAATTGCTACTACTTGTTTCATAAGTACTTTCCTTCTGTAGAAAACCTACCCCCTCAACATCGAGGGGGTAGCTGAGAGAAGTTTTAGAATGATTTAGAAACTGAGAACAGGAATGTTTCCTCAGCCAGATCACCGTAGATGTCTTCAGCATCGCTGTCTGCGTCCTGATAAGACAGGTCCAGAGTGAAGCCGGCAACGTCTTTAGAAACACCAACCCAGTAGTGGTTATAAGAATCTTCAGGACCGAAGGTATCTTCGTCGGCATCATAAACACCAAAACCACCGTACAGATTCAGACCCATTGGCAAGTCATAACCGGCATCGATGTAGTAGTAATAGCCATCTTCACCAGAACCCAGCGTATCACTTGAGTAAGCAACACCTGCAGAGAAGATGCTGTAGCTCAAAGAGCCGTATACTTCATTGAAGTTGTAATCTTCGCCTGGGAACATGTAGCGCAGGAAACCAACATCGTAACCAATGCCAGAGTCACCGAACTCACCGCCGTAACCAAAGTAAGCATCGAATTCAGCACTGGCGTCATCACCGTAGTCGACGTTTGAACCCCATACACCAGCGTAGAAACCGCTGCTGTGTGAATAATCAAGGCTACCTGAGATTGCAGGGTCGCCATCAGTTTGTGAAATACCACGCCAGATATATTCAGATGAAACGGCTACGCTGGCACTGGTTGAGTGCTGGCCGTCTTCACTTTCCCAAGCCATTGCTGATGAAGCAGCGAACATAGTGGTTGCTGCAAAGCAAAGTGCTGAAAGTTTACTCAATTTCATGGTTTACTCCTCGGTTTAACATTTTTAGTTGTTTAGTCGTTCGAATGTCAGCGTTGATTTTTTGCAACATCTGTATTCAGACTGCAACAAGTTGAGCAGATAGCATGCCAACTTCGTAAAACCTTGAAAAAACAGTGAACTAGCGCACAGTTGCTATTCACTGGTTCACCCTGCAGGATCATTTTGGTGCGGTCAAAAACCATCTCTGAGCCAAACTGGTGCGAAACAGTGCTTCAAGTCTTAGATTTGCTCACGTTATGTTGCTAACATAGCCGCCACATCATTCTTAAGGGAAAGCCATGACCTACCCACAAATCGACCCGATCGCCATCAGTGTCGGGCCTTTGGATATCCACTGGTACGGGCTGATGTACCTGCTCGCCTTCACTTTGGTCTGGTTGCTGGGTCGCTATCGGGCTGCACGATATGACTGGCAGCATAATCAGCTAGAGGATTTGCTGTTCTATGGGGCATTAGGCGTCATTATTGGTGGTCGCCTGGGTTATGCGCTTTTCTATGACTTGCCTGCCAACCTCGATAATCCGCTCAATCTGCTCAAGATCTGGCAAGGGGGCATGTCTTTCCATGGTGGCCTGCTCGGTGTTCTGGCCGCTTTCTGGTATTTCAGTCGCAAGACCGGCAAAACATTTTTTGAGATCAGTGACTTTATTGCACCGCTGGTGCCAATCGGTCTGATGCTGGGCCGCATCGGTAACTTTATTAATGGTGAACTCTGGGGCCGGGTCAGTGATGTGCCCTGGGCGATGGTTTTCCCTGGAGCCGGGACCTTACCCAGGCATCCTTCCCAGCTCTATCAGGCAGCGCTGGAAGGGCTGCTGCTGTTTATTATCCTCTGGCTATATTCGGCCAGTCCAAAACCCAGGGCTGCTGTCTCGGGGCTATTCTTGCTGGGCTATGGCGTATTCCGCTTTATTGTCGAGTTTGTGCGTATTCCCGATCCACAGTATGGCTATCTGGCCTTTGGCTGGCTGACCATGGGGCAGGTTTTGTGCCTACCCATGATCATCGGTGGCGGCTGGATGATGGTCTGGGCTTACCGCCGCGCTAGGCAAACAGGATAGTCAGCCAGGTGGCGGTGGCGATCAGGATCGTCATCAGAACGGCAAAAGAACCGTAGTCCTTAGCCCGGCCGGAAAGCTTATGTTTGTCATAGCTGACCCGGTCAATGGTGGTTTCAATCGCCGAGTTGAGCACTTCGACGATCATCACCAACACCAGTGTGCTGATCATCATCAGCCGTTCCATCGGCGTGACATCAAGGAAAAAGCTATAGGTCGTCAGCGCCACAAAACCGATGAATTCCTGGCGAAAAGCTTCCTCGTGCTTGAGTGCTGACCGGAGTCCCTGCCAGGAATACAGCAGGGCGAAAACAAGACGCTTGATGCCACGATTTTTTTCCATATTTTTCCTGTCTGATGAAAGATAAATGTTTGAATATTAGGCAAACATTATTAACGGCATGTTAAAATTATCGTCTTTTCGCTAATCAAATTGTTATTGGTGCGCTATGAGTTACCAGGATCACTATGATGTCATTGTTGTCGGCGGCGGTCATGCCGGTACCGAAGCGGCCCTCGCTTCGGCGCGTCAGGGCGTTAAAACCCTGCTGCTGACCCAGAATATCGACACCCTGGGGCAGATGAGCTGTAACCCGGCGGTTGGCGGTATCGGTAAGGGACATCTGGTTAAAGAGATCGATGCATTGGGCGGCATTATGGCCCAGGCTACCGATCGCGCCGGTATTCAGTTCCGTACCTTGAATTCCAGTAAGGGCCCGGCCGTGCGTGCTACCCGTGCCCAGGCGGATCGGGTTCGCTATAAAGCGGCAGTGCGGGCTTATCTGGAAAATCAGCCCAATCTCTATATCTTCCAGCAGGCGGTCGATGATCTGGTGGTGGAAAATGACCGTGTGGTCGGTGTCGTGACCCAGGCCGGTTTGCGTTTCTCTGCCAAGTCCGTGGTGCTGACCGTTGGGACTTTCCTCGGTGGTTTGATTCATATCGGTATGCAGAATCATCAGGGTGGTCGCGCTGGTGATCCGGCATCGAATGCGCTGGCGCAGCGTCTGCGCGCCTTGCCATTCCGGGTTGATCGCCTGAAAACCGGCACACCGCCACGGATTGCGACCAGCAGCATTGATTTCTCAGAGCTGACCGAACAGCCGGGTGATGATCCGACACCGGTGTTTTCTTTCCTGGGTAAACGCGAACATCACCCTGAGCAAATCTCCTGCTATATCACTCACACCAATGAGCAGACCCATGATGTGATTCGCAATAACCTGGATCGCTCGCCGATGTATGGGGGTGAAATCGAAGGTATCGGTCCGCGTTACTGTCCGTCGATTGAAGACAAGGTGGTGCGCTTTGCTGACCGCGCCTCGCATCAGATCTTCCTGGAACCGGAAGGACTGGAATGTGGTGAAGTTTATCCCAACGGCATCTCCACCAGTCTGCCTTTCGATGTTCAGTACGAGATCGTGCGTTCAATGAAAGGCCTGGAAAATGCCCATATCACCCGTCCGGGTTATGCCATTGAATATGACTTTTTCGACCCGCGTGATCTGAACCCGTGGCTGGAAACCAAGCATATGGGGGGCCTGTTCTTCGCCGGTCAAATCAACGGCACCACCGGTTATGAAGAAGCCGGGGCCCAGGGCCTAATTGCCGGTTTGAATGCCGGTCTGCAGGCGCGTGGACTGGACACCTGGTATCCACGCCGTGACGAAGCTTATATTGGCGTACTGATCGACGATCTGATCACTTCCGGCACCCGCGAGCCTTACCGCATGTTCACCAGCCGCGCCGAATATCGGCTGATGCTGCGTGAGGACAATGCCGATATCCGCCTGACACCGGTTGCCCGTGAACTGGGCCTGATTGATGACCTGCGCTGGACGGTATTCAATGCCAAGCAGGAAGCGGTGGAAAAAGAAAACGCCTACCTTGATAGCTACAAGTTTGTGCCGGAAAAAATGGATCAGGCCAGGGCCGAAACCATCCTCGGTGAAAAGCTGAGCAAGGTTACTACGGCCAAGGATCTACTACGCCGGCCCAAAGTTGATTATGCCGCCCTGTTGGCAATGATGGAGCGTGAGCAGGATGTGACCGACGAAGTCGCTGAACAGGTCGTGATTCAGGCTAAATATTCCGGCTATATCAATCGCCAGCAAAACGAGATTGAGCGTTTGCAGCGCAATGAAAACACCGCATTGCCGGCGGATATGGATTATAAAAACGTCCGGGGGCTGTCCAATGAAGTCCGTGAAAAACTGGAACAGGCCCGACCCGGCAACCTGGGTCAGGCAGCGCGGATTTCCGGCGTGACCCCGGCAGCCGTCTCGCTACTGTTGGTGCATCTGAAACGCAGCGGCCTGAGCGAAGCCAGTTAATGGCGGCGGATCTCAGAGCAAAGCTCGACGAGGGCTGTGCTGCTTTATCGATTGATCTGAGTGATATTCAAAAACAGCAGTTGCTCGATTATGTTGCGCTGCTGGTCAAATGGAACAAGGTCTATAACCTGACCTCGGTGCGTGACCCGGCACAAATGCTGTCCCGCCATATTATCGACAGCCTGTCGGTATTGCCTTATCTGGAGGCGTCCAGCTTGCTCGATGTGGGCACCGGCGGTGGTCTGCCCGGTATCCCGGCAGCCATTGCCTATCCTGACTGCGCGGTGACCTTACTTGACAGTAATTCCAAAAAAACCCGTTTTCTGCAGCAGGTCAAGGCCGAGCTGGGCCTTAGCAACGTCACGGTTGTGCATGGCCGCGTGGAACAGGTATCTTTACCTCAATTTGCTATTATCACTGCTCGTGCCTTTGCCAGCATCGACGATATTCTCGATCTGGCCGGGCAGCATTGTGAGCAGGGCGGTCGCCTGGTGCTGATGAAAGGGGTCTACCCCGAACAGGAATTGCAGTTTGATTCTGATCAGTTCCGGCTGCTGGATGTGGTGTCGCTGAACGTGCCCGCCTGTGATGGCGAGCGACATCTGGTGAGACTAATCAAAGATCAGGGTTGAGATGGGAAACGTATTCGCAGTGACCAACCAGAAAGGGGGTGTGGGTAAAACCACGACCACCGTCAACTTGGCAGCCGCGCTGTCGGAATATGGTAAAAAAGTCCTGCTTATCGACCTTGACCCTCAGGGTAATGCCACCACCGGTTGCGGTCTCGACAAAAACGAGATTGATAACAGCAGCTATGAAGTCATCATGGCCGAGGCTCGAGCGGCTGATACCATCATTACACCAGAAGGCCTGGGCTTTGATGTGATGCCCACCAATTCTGATCTGACTGCGGCCGAAGTTGAGCTACTGGAAATCAAGCTGCGTGAGCACCGTCTGAGGATCGCGCTGGAATCAACCCGTGAGAAATATGACTACGTTCTCATTGACTGCCCCCCTTCATTAAGTATGCTTACTGTTAATGCTTTGGTCGCATCACAGGGCATTCTGATCCCGATCCAGTGCGAATACTACGCTTTGGAGGGCCTGTCATCGCTGCTTCGCACCATAGAACGGGTCAAGCAACGGGCCAATCCCAAGCTTGATATCACCGGCCTGCTGCGCACCATGTTTGATGCCCGAAATAATCTGGCCAACCAGGTGTCGCGTCAATTGATCAATCATTTCGAGGGCAAGGTGTTTCATTCCATCATCCCCCGTAATGTCCGGTTGGCTGAAGCGCCCAGTCACGGAATGCCGGTCTTGGCTTACGATCGGGGGTCAAGGGGCTCGATAGCCTACATGGCGCTGGCAAGTGAATTTATGCGACGACAGCAAAAAGCAAATGGCTGAACAACAGGATACTGGCATGGCAACAAAGAAGAGAGGTTTGGGCAGAGGCTTGGATGCATTGCTGGCGGATGTGAACCAGGAAGAAAAAGCCAACCTGGATGACAGCCTGCAACATTTCCCGCTGGATATGATCCAGCCTGGTAAATACCAGCCGCGTGTCGATATGTCGCAGGAGTCTCTGGAAGAGCTTGCTGACTCTATCCGAGCCCAGGGACTGGTTCAGCCTATCGTGGTGCGGCCGATTGCTGAAGACAAATACGAAATCGTGGCCGGTGAGCGTCGCTGGCGTGCCTCGCGCATGGCCGGGCTGGTGGAAGTGCCAGTATTGGTGCGTGATGTCTCTGATCGCAGCGCCATTGCGATGGCACTGATAGAGAACATCCAGCGCGAAAATCTCAACCCGATGGAAGAGGCCAACGCTTTATTCCGTCTGCGTGAAGAATTTGAAATGACTCATCAGCAGGCTGCCGAAGCAGTGGGGAAATCCCGGGCTGCCGTGACGAATCTGTTGCGTTTGCGCAATCTTAACGAAGATGTCAAAAAACTGGTGGAAAATTGTGATCTGGAAATGGGGCATGCCCGTGCCTTGTTGGCACTGGAAAGTGATCAGCAAAGTGAAGCCGCCGGCCAGATCATTGAAAAAGGTTTATCTGTCCGCGAAGCCGAGCAACTGATTCGGCGTTTGCAGAGTCCGAAAAAACCGGCGCAAAAACAATCACAAAGCGAGCTTGAAGAAATCAGTCAGTTGGAAGACAGTATCAAGCAAAAACTGGATTCGGCCTTCAGTATCAAGCATAACGCCAGCGGCAAGGGTCGCCTGGTCATCAACTATCGCAATGTGGATGAGCTGAAAAAACTGATCAAGCGCATCAAGTAAGGCAAGAATTTCATTGACCGCCTTTGCGCGGTGTCTTTATAATGCCCTGATTTGCTTAAGGCAAATTCCAAAACCACGGGTAAAAATGCAGCAATTAGCCAGGTTACAGCCGCTCAACCGCGTCTTGAAATGGCAACTTGCGATGTTGGCTTTTATCGCCTTTTTTACCGTCTGGTGGGGTGTTGAGACATTATCTGCCGCCACTTTTGGGGCATTAACCGCCGTTATCAACACTTTGCTGATGAAATGGCATATTCTGCGCGCAGCCAAAACGGCGAGGGCAGATGCCGAGAAAAATTTGAGTAGCGCATACAGATGTGTTGCGGAGCGCTGGATGGTAACGATGATGATGTTTGCCACCGCACTGGGAGCATTGGAGCTGAAAGGTCTGCCTTTGTTACTGGGTTTTGCTCTGACACAACTGATGTTGTTTTTGGGAAATTCGAACCGGGCTTGAACCGAACATGGCTAGTGAAATTACTACATCAGAATATATCAAGCATCACCTTCAGAACCTGACTTTTGGTCAGAAACAAGTAGAAACAGAGCCCGGTGTATGGGCACCCACAGGCGAGTGGGGCTTCGCGATGTCCACCGGAGAAGCCGCCAACATGGGATTCTGGTCAATCAACGTTGACACCATGTTCATGTCGATTCTCCTCGGTACCTTGATGATGTGGTTCTTCCGCAGCGTCGCCAAAAAAGTCTCCGCCGGCATCCCCACCGCCACCCAGAATTTTGCAGAAATGATCATCGACTTCATCGATGACACCGTGAGAGGTTCCTTCTCCGGTGGTAAAAACAACCTCGTTGCTCCTTTAGCTCTAACCATCTTCGTCTGGGTCTTCCTGATGAACCTGATGGACTTGATCCCCGTGGACGTGATTCCACAGATTGTGATGCAGTCTGCCGGTGCCATCTTCGGCGTTGATCCACACCACGTTTACTTCAAGATCGTACCGACCACCGACCCCAATGCGACTTTGGGCATGGCAATCTTTGTCTTCATGCTGATGCTGTACTACAGCTTCAAGATCAAAGGCGCGGGCGGCTTTATCGGTGAGCTGACGCTGCAACCATTCGGCAAATGGGCGATGCCTATTAACACCGTGCTGGAAACCGTCACTTTAATTGCCAAACCCTTCTCACTGGGCCTGCGTCTGTTCGGTAACATGTACGCCGGTGAGATGGTGTTTATCCTGATTGCGACCATGTACGGCGCAAGTCTGGTACTGGGTTCATTCGCTGGTCTGCTGCAGATTGGCTGGGCGATTTTCCATATTCTGATCATCACGTTGCAGGCATTTATCTTTATGGTGCTGACAACGGTTTATCTGGATATGGCTCATCAAGAACATCATTGATGTTTGTTGGGTTTTAACTTTTTATTTTTAGTCTTTACTTTTTGTAGGAGAAAAAAATGGATATGGGTTTAGTTTACATTGCTGGTGCTCTGATGATCGGCCTGGGCGCACTGGGTGCGGCTGTTGGTGTTGGTCTGCTGGGCGGTCGTTTTCTGGAAGCTTCAGCTCGTCAACCTGAATTGGTGCCAATGCTGCGTACTAACTTCTTCCTGGTTGCGGGTCTGGTTGACGCGGTACCTATGATCGCAGTTGGTTTGGCTATGTACGTACTGTTCGCGGTGGCTGGTTAATAATCATAATCCGACCCCAATTGCGGTAAAAACAGAGGTACAGGCATGAATATCAATGCAACCATCATAGGCCAGATTATCGCTTTCGCGGTTTTTGTCGCCTTCTGCATGAAATATGTATGGCCGCCCATCATGCAAGCGCTGGAAGAGCGCAAAAAGAAAATTGCCGATGGTCTGGCTGCTGCCGAACGAGGCAGACATGAGCAGGAACTGGCGGAAAAGCGTGCGCAACAAGTGATTCACGAAGCCAAAGAGCAAGCGAGCGAAATCGTTTCTCAGGCGCAAAAGCGTGGTAACGAAATTGTGGACGAGTCCAAAAATAATGCCCGTGTTGAAGGTGAGCGCATCCTGAACTCTGCCAAAGCAGAGATTGACCAGGAAGCCAACCGTGCCCGTGATGAACTGAAATCACAGGTCGGCGGTATTGCTCTGGCAGGTGCCGGCAAAATTCTTGGCCGTGAAATTGATGAAAAGGCCCATACCGATTTGCTTGACGAATTGGTAAGCCGAATCTAGAGGAATTAAGGATGGCAGAAGCAATAACCATCGCTCGTCCCTATGCCAATGCGGTATTTTCGCTGGCACAGGAAAAAGGTGAGTTGAAGGCGTGGTCTGACCTGCTTGCGGTTCTGGCGCAATGCGTTAGTGAACCAGAAATGCAATCCATAATCACTAGCCCTGCCGTCAGTGATGAGCAGGTTGTTGATGTGCTGGCGGATATCGCCGGTGACAGCATGACAACCGATGCAAAACACTTCCTGGCGTTACTGGCAGAAAATGATCGTCTGTTGTTGATGACAGAGATCACCGTTCTCTTCGAAGCATTGCGCGCAGAAGCTGAGAAACAGATGACAGCCGATGTCATCTCAGCGCGTGAGCTCAGCCCGGAACAGGCAGATAAAATTTCTGCTGCGCTGAAACAGCGCCTGGGTCGTGATATCACGCTCAACACCAGCATCGATGAAAGTCTGCTGGGCGGCGCAATTATTCGTGCAGGGGATCTGGTAATTGATGGATCTGCCTTGGGTAAACTGAACAGACTGGCCAACGCTATTAATTAAGCGGCCCGTTATAGAGGAAACAGAGATGCAACTGAATTCAGCAGAAATCAGTGACCTGATCAAAAAGCGTATCGAAAGCTTTGAAGGGGCCACTGAAGCGCGCACAGAAGGTACCGTAGTCGGTGTGACCGACGGTATCGTACGTATTCACGGCTTAGCCGATGTCATGTCAGGGGAAATGCTGGAATTCCCGGGCAACACCTTTGGTATGGCGCTTAACCTGGAACGTGACTCGGTCGGTGCCGTTATCCTGGGTGAATACACACACATTTCCGAAGGCGACAAAGTTAAATGTACTGGTCGTATTCTGGAAGTCCCAACTGGCGAAGCCATGCTGGGTCGTGTTGTGAACTCACTGGGTACACCGATTGATGGTAAAGGCGACATCCAGGCCGAAAGCACTTCTCCAATCGAGAAAGTCGCGCCCGGCGTTATCGCCCGTCAATCAGTCGACCAACCAATCCAGACTGGTCTGAAATCGATTGACGCCATGATCCCCGTTGGCCGTGGCCAGCGTGAGCTGATCATCGGTGACCGCCAGACTGGTAAAACAGCGATTGCGATTGACGCCATCATTAACCAGAAAGGTACCGGCGTTAAATGTATCTACGTCGCTATCGGTCAGAAAGCTTCTTCTATTGCTAACGTGGTTCGCAAGCTGGAAGAACACGGCGCTTTGGAACACACAATCATCGTTGCCGCTTCTGCTTCTGACTCTGCTGCGCTGCAGTACATCGCACCATACGCGGGTTGCTCCATGGGTGAGTACTTCCGTGACAAAGGTGAAGACGCGCTGATCATCTATGATGACCTGACTAAACAAGCCTGGGCTTACCGTCAGGTATCACTGCTGCTGCGTCGTCCACCGGGTCGTGAAGCGTATCCGGGTGACGTTTTCTACCTGCACTCACGCCTGCTGGAACGTGCTGCCCGTGTTAATGCTGACTACGTTGAACAAATCACCGACGGTAAAGTGAAAGGCCAGACCGGTTCTTTGACTGCACTGCCAATCATCGAAACCCAGGCGGGTGACGTATCGGCCTTCGTACCAACCAACGTTATTTCCATCACTGACGGTCAGATCTTCCTGGAAACTGACCTGTTCAACTCCGGTATCCGTCCTGCGATTAACGCCGGTCTGTCGGTATCGCGTGTGGGTGGTTCTGCACAAACCAAGATCATCAAGAAACTGGGTGGCGGTATTCGTCTTGACCTGGCTCAGTATCGTGAGCTGGCGGCATTTGCTCAGTTTGCTTCTGACCTGGACGAAGCCACACGCGCTCAAATCAGCCGTGGTCAACGCGTGACCGAGCTGATGAAGCAGCCTCAGTATCAACCTCTGTCAGTAGCTGAAATGGCGATTTCGCTGTTCGCAGCTAACGAAGGTTTCATTGACGACGTAGAAGTAGATAAAGTCGGTTCATTCGAAGCGGCCCTGCTGTCTAACATGAAATCAAACCAAGCTGACTTGATGGCGAAAATTAACGACACCGGTGACTTTAATGACGACATTGCTGGCGAAATGCGCACAGCAATCGAGAGCTTTAAAAAAACCGGTAGCTGGTAATCGGAGCATAAGTCATGGCTAGCGGTAAAGAGATACGGACTCAAATTGGCAGCATCAAAAATACGCAGAAGATCACCTCTGCGATGGAGATGGTTGCCGCGAGTAAAATGCGTAAGGCTCAAGATCGCATGGCAGCGACACGTCCTTATTCAGACAAGATTTACAACGTCATCCAGCATCTGGCCTTCGCCCATCCTGAGTACAAACATCCGTACCTGATGGATCGCGAAGAAACCAAACGCGTCGGTTACATCGTTGTCTCGTCTGATCGTGGACTTTGTGGCGGTCTGAACAACAACCTGTTCAAGACAGTCCTGAATGATATTAAGGACAAGTCAGACAAAGGTCTGGAAGTGGATATCTGCACCATCGGTCAGAAAGCTTCCAGTTTCTTTGCCAGACTGCCGGTCAACCTTGTCAGCCAAGCCACCCAACTGGGTGACGCCCCTCAGCTAAAAGAGCTGATCGGCACAGTCAAGGTCATGCTGGATGCCTACAACGAAGGTCGCATCGACAGCCTCTATCTTGTCTATAACGAGTTTGTGAACACCATGACTCAGGACGACAAGCTGATGCGCCTGTTGCCGGCAACGCCGGAAAAGCCGAGCGAAGAGCTGTCCCACCACTGGGACTATATTTACGAACCGGATGCAAAAGAAGTTTTGGACGACCTGCTGGTCCGTTATATCGAGTCACTGGTGTACCAGGGCGTAGTCGAGAACATTGCCTGTGAACAGGCTTCTCGTATGCTCGCGATGAAAAACGCGACTGACAACGCCGGTAACCTCATCGATGACTTGCAACTGGTTTACAACAAGGCTCGACAAGCTGCGATTACGCAAGAGATCTCCGAGATTGTTGCAGGTGCCGCTGCGGTATAACTGATATAGATATATAAGAGGAAGCGAGATGAGCTCTGGAAAGATTGTACAAATTATCGGCGCGGTCGTTGATGTGGAGTTTCCACATGACAGCCTGCCAAAAGTCTACGACGCACTGAACGTCGAAGAAACCGGTCTGACCCTCGAAGTTCAGCAGCAGCTGGGCGACGGTGTGGTTCGCGCCATTGCCATGGGTACTTCAGACGGTCTGAAACGTGACCTGGAAGTCACCAACTCCGGTAAAGCGATCAGCGTACCGGTGGGTAAACAAACACTGGGTCGTATTATGGACGTCCTGGGTAACCCTATCGACGAAAAAGGCGATATCGGTGAAGAAGAGCGTTGGGGTATCCACCGCAAAGCGCCGCCTTACGATGAACTGGCTGCCAGTAACGAACTGCTGGAAACCGGTATCAAGGTTATCGACCTGGTTTGCCCATTCGCCAAGGGTGGTAAAGTCGGTCTGTTCGGTGGTGCCGGTGTTGGTAAAACCGTCAACATGATGGAACTGATTCGTAACATCGCGATCGAGCACAGCGGTTACTCAGTATTCGCCGGTGTCGGTGAGCGTACCCGTGAAGGTAACGACTTCTACCACGAAATGACTGATTCCAACGTTATCGACAAGGTATCGCTGGTTTACGGTCAGATGAACGAGCCACCTGGTAACCGTCTGCGTGTGGCGCTGACCGGTCTGACCATGGCCGAGTTCTTCCGTGATGAAGGCCGTGACGTACTATTCTTCGTTGATAACATCTATCGTTACACCCTGGCCGGTACCGAAGTATCAGCCCTGCTGGGTCGTATGCCATCAGCGGTAGGCTACCAGCCGACCCTGGCGGAAGAGATGGGTGTACTGCAGGAACGTATCACCTCAACCAAGACCGGTTCTATCACTTCTATCCAGGCGGTCTACGTACCGGCGGATGACTTGACTGACCCGTCTCCAGCGACCACCTTCGCTCACTTGGACGCGACCGTTGTACTGTCACGTTCTATCGCCGAGCTGGGTATCTATCCTGCGATTGACCCGCTGGATTCAACTTCACGTCAGCTGGACCCACTGGTTGTTGGTAACGAGCACTATGATGTCGCTCGTGGCGTTCAGGGTACCCTGCAACGTTATAAAGAACTGAAAGACATCATCGCGATCCTGGGTATGGACGAACTGTCTGAAGAAGATAAACAGACCGTATCCCGTGCTCGTAAGATCCAGCGTTTCCTGTCTCAGCCGTTCTTCGTTGCCGAAGTCTTTACCGGTGCACCTGGTAAATACGTATCGCTGAAAGACACAATTGCTGGTTTCCAAGGCATCCTGAATGGTGAATACGACTCTCTGCCGGAACAAGCGTTCTACATGGTAGGTAGCATCGAAGAAGCCGTCGAGAAAGCCAAGAAGCTCTAATCCCCTGGGAGGTAAAGCATGGCTATGACTATTCATGTCGACATCGTTAGCGCCGAAAATGAGATCTTCTCAGGTCTGGCGGAAGCGGTTTTTGCCTCGGCAGTGGAAGGTGAAGTGGGTATTTACCCACGTCACACCCCGTTGCTGACTCGACTCAAGCCAGGTGAAGTACGCGTTTTGAGAGACAACGGCTCGGAAGAGCAGTTCTATGTCTCGGGCGGTATGCTGGAAGTTCAGCCACACGTTGTCACCGTTCTGGCTGACACCGCGTCACGTGCTGCCGATGTTGATGAAGCCGCAGCCTTGCAGGCCAAGGCCGACGCAGAGCGTGCGCTGTCTGATTCATCTGCCAAGCGTGACTTTGCGGAAGCCCAGAAAGAGCTGGCCGAAGCAATGGCGCAACTGCGTGCTATCGAGCGTGCAAGAAAAACCACAAAACGCTAACAGCGCTTTGCTGGAAAGAAAAAAGGCTGTCCTCGGACGGCCTTTTTTTTTGCCCTTTTGAAAGCTAACCACAGAGGCACAGAGGACACAGAGATAAATAATTTGTCATTGCGAGGAGGCACGACGAAGCAATCCAGTCCCAGTACTGAAATAGATTACTCCGTCGCAAGCTCCTCACAATGACAGTGCACTTCTGGATACAGGTAATCACGAAAACCCACGGGAGAACGACCTAGTCATCGCGAGGCCCGAAGCCGAAGCGATCCAGGCCCAGTACTCAATAAAATGACGTCAGTGAATTGCCGTGTCTATGAATGAAAAAGGCTGGAGGATATTGTCATGCCGACCGCAGTGGAGGCATCAGGCATGTCACGGCAGCTCCCGAAATGACAGTTGTTAACTCTGTGCCCTCAGTGCCTCTGTGGTTCATTTTCTGATCAATAAAGCCAATCTGCTAAAATGCCCAATTTGAATTAACAGCCGAAAACCCTATGTCACTATCCATCATCATCCTCGCCGCCGGTAAAGGCACCCGCATGAAATCCAACAAGCCCAAGGTCATGCATACCCTGGGCGGCAAGCCATTACTGCAGCATGTTATCGACACCGCCAACATGCTTAACCCAACCGAAATGGCCGTGGTCTGTGGCAATGGTGCCGATGAAGTGGTGCCCTATCTGGAGCAGCAGGGCATCAACACCGTGATGCAGCATGAGCAAAAAGGCACCGGCCATGCGGTGGAGCAGGCCAAAGCCTTCTTTCAGAAATCGGATCAGGTACTGGTGCTCTATGGCGATGTGCCGATGATAGAAACCGACACGCTGGAAGCACTGATTGATTCCGGTGATCAGAACAGCTTGAAGGTGCTGACGGCCTTATTGGATAACCCGACCGGCTATGGCCGTATTGTCCGCGACTTCGATGACAAAATGTTGCGAATCACCGAAGAAAAAGATGCTGACGAAGAAACCAAACTGATCAACGAGATCAACACCGGCATCATGTGCATCCCGGCCAAATGGCTGGACGAGGCTTTGTCTCAACTCGATAACAACAATGCCCAGGGCGAGTATTACCTGACCGACCTGATCGCCAATGCTGTCGAGCAGGGCATCGAGATCAGCTCCGTGGTCTGTGATGACGAGATGGAAGTCGCCGGCGTTAATAACCGCGTCCAACTCGCCGAACTGGAAAGCTACTACCAGCAGAAAACCGCCACCGATCTGATGATGGCCGGTGTCACCATGCGTGACCCGGCACGGATTGATATCCGCGGTCCTATCAATGCCGGTCAAGATATCACGGTGGATATCAACGTGATCTTCGAAGGCAGCAACACCATTGCTGATAACGTCAGCATCGGTGCCAATTGCATCATTATCAACAGCGTGATTCATGAAGGTGCCGACATCCTGCCCCACAGCATTATCGAAAATGCCGAGGTTGGCCCCGACTGTGCGGTTGGTCCTTATGCTCGTTTGCGTCCCGGTTCCGTTCTGGCAGCCAAGGCCAAGGTGGGTAACTTTGTCGAAGTCAAAAATGCCAATATCGGCCTGGGTTCCAAGGTGAATCACCTGAGCTATATCGGTGATACCGATATGGGGGCGGATGTGAATATTGGGGCCGGGACGATTACCTGTAACTATGATGGGGCCAATAAGCACCGCACTGTGATTGGGGATCGGGTGTTTGTGGGGTCTGATACACAGTTGGTGGCGCCTGTTACGGTTGAGGATGGGGCGACGATTGGGGCTGGGTCTACGATTCGGAAGACCGCACCAGGTGAGGCTTTGACTTTGACTGTCTCTAAGCAGAAGACGGTTGAGGGATGGAAGAGGCCGGTTAAGAAAAAATAAGTTTACAAAATAAAAATAACCCACCTTTTTGGTTGACAAAAGACAGATATAGCACTAATCTGGTTGACATACTGCGATTTTCCCATGATTAGAGGTCTCTTATGTCAACAGATTTTGAATCACCTTTTGAAGTTTGCTCAGCTTTTGATGAAGACCATCTGAATATACTCTCCAGAGAAATCTTAGAGGTAGCAGAGCAGACAAGGCTCTCGAATACGGGTGAGTATGATGATCGTTACACATTTGAGACTACACTTCATGGACGTCTTAGACAGCTATTTATAAAGCTTAATCGTGATACTGATAAGCCATGGTTGACTTTAGCGAGTAGTGGAATGGATTATGTACCAAGGATCAACAACATACCATTGCGTGTTTTTAGAGATGAACCTCGCTCACCAAAAAAGCGAGTGAAGATCTTTAATCAGAACGAAATTGAGAAAGACCAGCTAATTCTTCTTCTAGAAGATCGTGATGAAATTGATTTTGCTACACAGGAGTTATATTGGCGACTAATGGTTGTCGCACCAACAGATATTAGTATTGGTGAAGATATTGTTGATATTGAAGATGACTTCAAAGTGGCTTTAGCAGGCTATCACCCAACAAATAACTCACTAGTATCGCTCTGGTATTCGGATGATAATTTCAGCAACAAGATTCGTCCAATTAGCGAGCAATTAATTCAAGAAAAGCCGGTAGAAAGAAAACAAGTAATATTAAAAGCAAAAGAACAAGAAAGAACAAAACATTTGGATGAGTAGCAATGAGAGAAATAAAGAGTCTGCAAATATATCGGGGAGATAAGCTCCGTTTAGCTAGACTAGCAAAGGGGCTTTCTCTGGAGAATGTCGGTTCGGTTCTCGGCGTAACTCGGCAAAATATTTCTAAAATGGAGTCAGGCCAAGAACCGAGAGATTACCAGTTGGATACTTTATGCCTTGAGTTAGGCGTAGAGAAAAGCTTCTTCTATACCGAGCGTATCTTGCCTGTTGTGGAGGAGAAGTGTCATTTCAGAAGTGTAAGAGCAAGAACAAAAGCGATCACGAATATGGTCATGGCAAGGGCGGAACTCTTGTCCGAACTCATCTCAGAGATTGAAAGTTACTATGACCTACCTAAATTTCAGATAACTCTTGAGGACACTTTTGAATCCATTACTACTGAGAGTATTGAGCGAGCCTCTGAGTCTCTTCGACGTGAGTGGGAGTTAGGTTTAGGTCCAATTTCTGATATCACTATTGTTTTGGAAAATGCTGGTGTAATTGTGACCACAATAGATGGTGCTGACGATAAAGTTGATGCGTTTTCATTATCAAGTGGTCGACCGATCATTATCAGAAATAATGCAAAAAACAATCCTTGCAGATATCGGTTTGACCTAGCACACGAGTTAGGTCATCTAATCATGCATGATGGGGTAGTGACTGGTTGTAAAGCTACTGAAAAGCAAGCTAATTATTTTGCAAGTGCCTTCTTGATGCCGAGAATTAGTTTTTCTGAAGCGATAGAAAACTTTCCTATAACCCGGGGCGCGAAAAGCTTAAATTGGGTGAATATAACAAAGTTAAAACTTCATTTTAAAGTTAGCTCCAAAGCTTTGCTGTATAGGGCTAAATCACTGGGGCTGATCAGCGAAGATCAAATGCGCTCTGGTTATATTTACATCAATAAAAAAGGTTGGGCGACAGGAGAGCCCTCGGATAAGGATATTCCTTTTGAGCAGCCGGCATTACTTGAAACAATGATTAATGGTATTGGCTTAATTCAATGGAAATCTGTGTTACAAAAGCTAGGTTTAACTGAGACTACAGTTGAAGAGTTTTTGCCCGACATAAACATGCCAAAAAATCCACTGAGAATAGTCAAATAGATGAACTCAGACTTATACTGATAGCTAACTTGCTTCATGTTTATTTCGGACTAAAGCCCGAGCTCATTTATTTTGCATGCCCAAAATAAACGAACCAAACAAAAAGGCAGCCCACAGCTTGCCCTATCGGGTTCCCTGCGCTTCTCAATCAGTTTGGAACACGACGAAAACTCGCTACGCTCAGACACTCGTCGTGTTTGATCCAAACTGATTTCCGATGCTCGGCTGCGCAAAGGGCGTTTTCACCCTCACCCCAACCCTCTCCCATCAAGGGAGAGGGGGCAACAACTCAGATTTGAGTTTCAACCCCAATACTCCCCGTTTGTGCTGACGAGTAGCAGAGATTTGTCTGGGAGAAGGACGGGCAGTGTCTGAGCGCAGCGAGTTTTGGCCGTCCGCCAGACAAATTGAGCAACGCAGTGGAGCCGTTAGGCCAGCACAGTCGGGCGGCCTTGGGTAGTTAGGGATTTGGCCGCGCAAATCCCTGACTCGCCCTTAAGGCGAAATATGCTTCGAGTCATATCAAAGCTGATAACTAACAAAAAGCATCTAAGTGCTAATAACCGTCATTGCGAACGCAGTGAAGCAATCCAGTCCCAAGTTCAGAAGTGGAGCCTGGATTGCCGCGCCGGCACGGCCGGCTCGCAATGACGAGTTGGGTAGGTTGGCGCTGAGTCTTCGAAGCTCATCAATCCTGGGGCTTGTTGGGAGTCATGGCATTTTGCCCAACCAACGGGTGATATTGAGGTCAGTGGAGCAAAGGGGCAGACACCATTGATGTCTGGTTTATTACTTCTCAGGCTTTCGTTGCAGGTTTCCTCACCCGCCATCAAGGCGACAACAGGATGTTAGACTCTCACCGAATCTAGATAATCAAACAGGGAAGCCCATGATTGTTATTTATGGCATAAAAGAAAAACTGAATCCCATCAAAGCCCAGCTTTCGGATGTGATTCATGGCTGCATGCAGAGCGTGCTGGGTTTGCCGGAAGATAAGCGGGCGCATCGTTTTATGCCACTCGACAGGGATGATTTTTATTATCCCGGCGGCAGAAGTGATGCCTACACCGTGATCGAGATTAATATGATGGCAGGCCGTAAAGCTGAGACGCAGAAGGCCCTGATCAAAGCTTTATTCTCCGAGCTGGAAAGCCAGCTTTCTTTGGCACCCATTGATGTCGAAATCACCATCAAAGAACAACAGCCCTATCAATGGGGCTTTCGAGGCATGACGGGGGACGAAGCTAAAGACCTTAACTACAAGGTTAAAGTCTAGCAAGTAGATTGGGCTGAGCCTGCGAAGCCCAACGTTTAGAACGGTCGGGCAAATTTCCCGTTTACATCCGGGCATCAGTTGATAAGGTGAAGGACTGATCAATCTGCAACGGAGCAGTCCATGTCTTTTACCCGGCCTCATTCCCGCCGCCGGTCGGCCTTGTTCATAACGCTGATCCTGGCGACCACCTTCCTGTCCACCTATCCGCCCGTTTTCCTCTGGGCCAACACCATAGAACCGCGCTGGCTGGGACTGCCTTTTGCCATGGTCTGGCATATTGGGCTGTCATTGGTGGCCGCCGTGTTCTTTGCCTCCTGGTATCTGCTGGAGAGCCGTAGCGGGGCGATGGAGTTGGATGTTGAGGTGGAGAAAGTTAGATGATTCCGGTTCTGTCATTACTGGCCTTTCTGGGGCTGATTCTCTTTATCAACCGCCGCCAACTGGGCGTGTCGACAATGGCTGACTATGCCACGGCGAATCACAGCATAGGCGTGCTGGGCATTACCTTCGGTTTTCTGGCGACCTGGTATGTCGGCGCGGGTTATACCGTGTTCTCCGGCTTTGCCGTGAGTTTCGGCATGATCGGCATGTATGTGATCCCCTACGGCATTATCACTTTGCTGGTGATGTATCTGGTGGCCGAGAAAACCTTTATCTGGGGCAAGAAGTATCAGCTTCGCACCCAGTCGGAGTTGCTGGGCCTGCGTTATCGCAGTGACTTTATCCGGGTGCTGACGGGGTTTGCCGGTGTCGCCTTATCGGTGCCGTGGTTGCTGATGGAGTGGTACACGATTGGTTATGTCTTTAACTATGCGACCGAGGGTTTTATCAGCCCGTTGCTGGGTATGATTATCGGTATTTTCGTGGTGGTGTTTTATGTCGCCATGGGCGGTATGCGCAGTGTGGTCACCGCGAATATCGTGCAGGGGATGTACATGATGATCGTGGGCTCAGGTGTGCTGATTTATGTGCTGTTCACCGAGTTGGGCGGTTTGTCGGCAGCGATGGACAGGCTGTTCTATGAAAGCCCGGCTGCGATGACCTTCCCGGGGCCGGGCTGGGATGTGTCGCCTAATTACTGGACGGCGATCATTATCACCAGTGGTCTGGGCGGTTTTATGTGGCCTTGGGTGTATAACAAATTGTTTGCGGCAGACAGCATTCGCACAATCAAGCAGTCGGTGTTGTTTGCCCCGGTGCTGGGCATTTTATCCTTTGCGCTGTTGTTTATTTTATCGATGGCGCTGCACCCATTACCTTTTGCACAGGAAAACCCGGAAGAAGCCTTGTTCTGGGCACACAGTGAGGCCGGTGTCTGGCCGTTGGCCCTGTTTGCCGTCCTGGTGATGGCGGCCAGTCTGGGTACAGTCAGTGGCATTCTGAATGCCATGTCAACGGCAATCTCGGGGGATATCGCCCAGGTCATCAATCGCAAAATCAGTGAGAAAACAGCCCTGCTGATCGCGCGCTGGACGGTAGTGGTGATGAGTATCGGTGCGTTGGTCGGTGCTTATCTGAAAGAAGGGCAACTGGTGTTCCTGGCCCTGATGACCTATCAGGGCATGATCGTGCTGGCACCAGTGGTGTTACTTGGCCTGTACTGGCAAAGAGCCAACAAGTTCGGCGCTGTGATTGGCTTTTTATCAGGCATGGCCGTGTCGTTCGGACTGACCCTGACTGAGCCGGCCTTTATTCAGACTCATGGTTGGACACCGGGCGTTTATGGCTTTATGACCACACTGAGCATCATGATCGTGGCCGGTTACCTGCGGCCGGTGGAAAGTCATGTGCCACAACTGTGGGGTGATATTGCTGATGCCAGGGAGCGGGCAGGGAAAGTCAGTGCGGTAAGATCTGGATAGGGCAAAGACATAACTGAGTGCAGGCACATAATTCAGTGCCACTCTCAGAACTGGGGCCTGGATTGCCGCGCCGGCACAGCCGGCTCGCAATGACGGGATACATGTAGGTTGGCGCTGAGCTCGCTAAGCCCAAAGCTTCAAAGCATGCCTGGGTTTTGTTGGGCTCAAACCAAGCTACGGATCAAAAGAAAAGTTTGTCAGCGCTTATAACCGTCATTGCGAACGCAGTGAAGCAATCCAGTCCCGAGTTCAGAAGTGGGGCCTGGATTGCCGCGCCGGCAGGCCGGCTCGCAATGACGGGAGAAATGTAGGTTGGTGCTGAGCTCGTGAAGCCCAACACCTCAAAACATGCCGGGCTTTTGCTTATTGCATTCAACCCAAGCTGCGGATCTGAGAAAAAAGTTTGTCAGGGCTTATAACCGTCATTGCGAACGCAGTGAAGCAATCCAGTCCCGAGTTTAGAACTGGGGCCTGGATTGCCGCGCCGGCACAGCCGGCTCGCAATGACGTGATAAATGTAGGTTGGTGCTGAGCTCGCGAAGCGCAACACTTCAAACTATGCCGGGGTTTTGCTTATTGCATTGAGCCCAAGCTACGGATCAAAGGAAAAGTTTGTCAGGGCTTGAAACCGTCATTGCGAACGCAGTGAAGCAATCAAGTCTCAGGTTCAGAGGTGAGGCCTGGATTGCCGCGCCGGCATGGCCGGCTCGCAATGACGGGATAAATCTAGGTTGGTGCTGAGCTCGCGAAGCCCAACACTTCAAACCATGCCCGGGTTTTGCTTATTGCATTCAGCCCAAGCTGCGGATCTGAGAAAAGTTTGTAAGCGCTTATAACCGTCATTGCGAACGCAGTGAAGCAATCCAGTCCCAGATTCAGAGGTGTGACCCGGGTTACCGTGCCGACAAGGCCTGCTAGCTAAGACGGCAAAAAATAAAATTAAGCTTCGGCTAATGTCATCGCCTGCAAATAATTGGGCAGACCCATTTTCTCGATCAGACCCAGTTGCTGTTCCAGCCAGTGAGTGTGGTCAAGTTCAGTGTCTTCCAGTTGCTGCACCAGCATTTTGCGGGTGTCGTAGTCGCCTTCTTCCTCACACAGGGCAATGCCTTTGCGCAGGTTATCGACGACCTGATATTCCAGGTCCAGATCGTTTTTCAGCATCTGCGGCACGTCGTGGCCGACATGAATCGGTTCACGGGTGACCAGGTCGGGCATGCCTTCCAGAAACAGAATGCGCCGGATCATCTGGTCAGCATGATCGGTTTCGTCCTGCATTTCGTGGGCGATGCGGTTGTAGAGCCGGGTCAGGCCGAAGTCTTCATACATCCTGGAGTGGATGAAGTACTGATCCATGGCGGTCAGTTCACCGGCTAAGAGGTTGTTGAGCAAATCGATAACTTTCTGACTACCTTTCATAACGCTGCCTACTGATGTTGATTTTGTATTTTTAGATGTAATTAGCTTGCATGATCTGAGCGTTGTTGTCACGCGGCCTAATGACTGCCTAGGAGATGGCGGAGATGCCCAAGCGGACATCTCCAATGCTATTCCACAGTAATTAATCAGCTTTCGGCTTTTCTGACAGGGATGACGATGTTGTGTTGATAGGTGCGGTGTTTATCGGTAATGGCATCGGTGATGCCCAAGTCCATAAAAATCACACTGGCACCAAATTTTGCACCCTCAATTTCACTGACAATAGAGCCAGTCGTGTTTCTGCCATCTTGGGTTTCACAGCGGTAGATCAGGGCATCATCGGAGCGTCTGATTAGAACAGTTCCGGGCATATCAGCAGACCATGCGCCACGCTTGTTTTGAAAGTGGCACTCACCGTTACTGCCATCTGAGAATGAGGCGGTGACAGGGATATTAGAGTCGTTGACGATAGATGCGCAGCCGGAAAGTACCACTGCAGAGAGTGCGGCCATAATAAGCTTAAGTTTCAAATCAACCTCCTGTAGATTTGGTTTGATGAATGTAAAAATGTGAACCAGTTATCAACTATGGCGCACAAGTAGGCAATCATATCATCATGAAAAGCAACGAGGGTAAGCGAGGAAATAGTTGGACATACAAGGTTTTCAATCAGTGTAAGTGTCTGCCCTGCTTTCAAGTTTTGGTTATTAGTTGGGCAGGCGAACAGTATTTTCTCTTTACGCTACTTAGTAAGTATTTACAGTGCCGACGCTGAACTCTATGCTGGATTTTAGTTGTCTCAAGCTATAGCAGGGTGCATATGATCTCTATTTCCGCGTGGCGGATAACCGGGCTGGTGGCACTGGTGCTGGTGATAACGTCGTTCATTAGCTTTATCCTGCTGGGTTTCAGCGAGGAAGCGCTTCGCAGCATGATCCGGGCGACCGCCGCCAGTTCGGTGTTGCTGTTTGTGCTGGCGTTCACCGCATCCAGTCTCTTTGCCTTGTTTAAAACGCGCTGGGCGCGGTACCTCCTACAAAACCGTCGTTATCTCGGCGTGTCTTTTGCCTTTTCTCACTTTGTGCACCTGCTGTTTCTGATCCTGCTGATGAAGTTTTACCCGGAGGGTTCGCTTGCCAAGCTGCATCCGATTGAGATCGGGCTGGCCAGTCTGACTTACCTGTTTATTCTGGCGATGACCATTACCTCGTTTGATCCGCCACGACGCTGGCTTGGGTCTAAAGCCTGGCAGTGGCTGCACTCCATCGGCATGTATCTGATCTGGCTGATTTTCCTGGAAACTTATGGCAAAGGCGCACTTCAGGACGCTGCTTACATACCAGTCGTGTTCTTGTTGCTGGCAGGCATGGGGTTGCGCATTACCAGGATGATTAAAAGCAAGCCGGATAGCGCTTACAGCGCTCGCTAGTCATCACCATATTGATGCAATGAGCAGACCTAAGGGCGTACCGATAATATAACCGGCCACACCGACCAGGATGCCCGGCGTGATCAAGGTGTTCCAGCCACGCGCCATAGCCAGCGCGGGTGCGGTGGTCGCGCCCAGCACCGAGGCATTGGAAGCAATAATCAGTTCCGGCAAAGACAGTTGCAGCGAGTCTTTGCCCATCCGTTTCAGCAGACTGTTGAGCAGTTGCCCGCCGATAAACACCACAATCCAGTGCACCAGCAACAGCACAAACACAAAGACCAGCAGGATCGGCGCATAAGCGAGCAGGGTGGCGATATCAGCGCCGGCAGCGATGGTGGCAAAGAACACCAAAGCCAGTACAAAGCCCATGCTTTGTCCGCCTTTTAGTCTCTGCATTTGTCGTGGTACCAAGGTCGCGGGGATGACCGAGAACAGGGTAATAAACAGGTAACGCAGCAGCGTGAAATCAAAGCCGATGGCTAATTGATTCAGCAGATAAACCGTCAGATCGGAGACTGCCACTACCACCAGGGCAAAGGTCAAGGCGGCGGCTATCGACAGGCCGCTGATCTGTTCGCCGTTCTCCAGGCTCTGTTGCTCATCCGACTCGTAATCCCGCTGGATATAGCGCTGCATAAAAAAGCGCGAGGCCGGCATCATGATAATCAGCACCAGAAACAGGATACCCAGCAGATTATCCACGGCAGTGGCGGCGGCAATAATATTGCTGTCGTTAAAACCGGTGGATTGCATCACCGCGGCAAAGTTGGCCGAGCCGCCGGTGTAAGTGCCGGTAAACATTCCGGCCAGAACTGCTTCATGTTCGCCCAGATCGACCAGTGATGCGCCGATCATCACCCCCAGCACCGTACCAAAGCAGGCGAGAACAAAGCCCATGCCTACCCGGCCGCTTTCGGCCAGGATGCGGCGCACATCGGCATGAATCAGAAACAGGGGTAATAACAAAGGTACAAAATAGCCAAATACCACGCTGTAGGCCGGTGCCGACTTGGGCAGGATATTAAGGTTGGAGAGCAGAATTGAGAGCAGGATTGCCCACACCGCGCCGGTCAGCAATTTGCCCCATCGCTTGCTTTCGGCCCAGAAACCGAACAGGGCAATAGCAAACAGGGCGGCAAAAACGGCAATATTGTGTTCGGCTGGGATAAGCGGGTTCATGCCTGTATCCTGTCTGAAATTAAAAGCTTGGGTTGAGCATAACCCGATTACCGTCCCCAAATAAATGAAGGCCCGCCATGTATACCGATGATGATTTGCAACAAGCGGTGGATGAAGGCATCTTCCAGTCCTCAGCTGTCAGTCAGTTTCGTGAATTTATCGCCCGGCGCAATCAGACCCATAACGAGGATGAGGAAGGCTTCCGGCTGATCACCAGTTTTAATGATATTTTTGTGGTGATTGCCTGCCTGCTGTTGCTGTTGTCAGCAGGTTGGGTTGTGCAGGCTGTCAGCGTGCCACTGGCATTAGCGGTGGTCGCAGCGTTGTCCTGGGGACTGGCTGAGTTTTTTGTACTCAAACGCAAAATGGCTTTACCGGCGATTGTCCTGTTAATGAGCTTTGTCGGTAGTGTGTTCGGCTCGGTATTGGTGCTGGCAGGCTTTCCTTCCGAGCAGGCTTTTGTGTTTGCGGCCATTGCCGGCACGCTGGCGGCCTGGTTGCACTGGATCCGCTTTCATGTGCCGATTACGGTGGCTGCCGGTGCAGCGACCGCGGTAGTATTTATCGTGGCCTCGCTGATTTCGCTGATGCCGCAGCTCAAGGATTATCTCAATTCGATGATGTTGCTCAGTGGCGTCCTGGTGTTTTTACTGGCGATGCGCTGGGATATGGCTGATCTTAAACGCTTGTCAGGACAATCCGATGTGGCTTTCTGGCTGCACCTGACTGCGGCGCCGCTGATTGTGCATCCAGTGTTTTCCAACCTGGGGATTTTTGAAGGGCAACAGGCCGCGCTGGATCTGGGCATTGTCCTACTGCTGTATTTGCTGTTGACGCTGATTTCGCTGGTCATCGACCGGCGTGCCTTTATGGTGTCGGCGTTGATTTATGTGCTGGTGGCCTTGACCGAGGTGCTAGATACCTATGGTCTGGCCGGCGATAGCTTTGCCTATGTGGGCGTGGTGATTGGCTTTTCTCTGTTGTTGTTGTCCGGCTTCTGGCACCGGGTCAGACGGGGACTGGTATCGAGCTTGCCCCCAGCCCTGCAGGCACGGGTGCCGACGGTGAGTTGAAAACCAAGTCCGATATACAGGGTCAAAAATAAAAAGCCCCGATGAGGTGACAGATGAAAGCACTGTTTGAGGACTTATGGGAAACCGAAACGGAAAGTCCGTTTCCTGGGTTGACCACCCATGCCTACCTGCTGTTGCGAGAAGGCGGCAATGTGCTGTTTTACAATACCAGCCAGCCTGATGATATCGATCAAATGGCCGGGCTGGGCGGCATCAGCTGGCAGTTACTGAGTCACCGTGATGAACTGGGTGACTCCTTGCTGACGCTACGTGAGCGCTTTTCCTGTCAGCTCGGTGGCCATCAATCTGAAATGGCGGACTTTGCCCGCTACTGCGTCCCCGACTTGGTGTTCACCAGGCGCGAGCGGGTTATGGGTGATATCGAAGTTATCCCCACACCGGGTCATACGCCGGGCAGTTGCTGCTTCCAGGTCCGGTCGTCGACCGGCCAGATCTACCTGTTTACCGGTGATACGCTCTATCTCAGCGATGATGGCTGGAAGCCGGGCCTCCTGTCTTTCAGTGATCCTGATAAGCTGGCCGAGAGCCTGACGCTGCTGCAAAGGCTGGAGCCGGACGTGGTGTTTTCCAGTGCCTTTTCCGGACAAAGCGGCTATCAAACAGTGAGTGGTCACTGGCAGGAAGAAGTCGAACAGGCAATGAGCCTGCTGCAGGATTAGTGATGCTTATAGGTTTATCATCTAGTCAGCAGACATGCAGGCAGGAGGTCGTATGGATATACAACGTCATGGTTTATCCGTCGGTATAGATCGTGTTGGAGATGACTTTTTCATCAGCATGCGGGTGCAGGGCAAGCTGACCCATGAAGACTATGCCCGTATCACACCCATGTTGGATGCAGCGCTGAATGAGGTGGATCACCCAAAAGCCAATGTGCTGCTTGATGCTACCGAGTTTGAAGGGTGGGAGCTGCGTGCTGCCTGGGATGACTTCAAGCTGGGGCTCAAACATGGTTCGGACTTTAACAAGATCGCGATTGTGGGCGATAAGTACTGGCAGCAATGGGCAGCGAAGATAGGTAGCTGGTTCATTTCCGGTGAGGCACGCTATTTCGATGACTTTGCTGAGGCGCTGAGCTGGTTGAACCGCTGAAATCGGGTGAATAGACTGCCGCAATAAAATGACTCCCTGTCCCGATAAGCAGGACAGGGAGCTCAGAAGCTTCAGTGCCGGTAATGGCGGCGACCATCATGTCGGTCATGACGTTTGTAGCGTCTATCATGGCGGGCATAACCCCAGTCTCGCTTGCTGTGATAGCGGTGTTTGCCATAGCTTCTGTGATGACCATGGTGACGGTTATAGCGATGGTGCTTGTAGTAATGCTTCCAGTGTTTCTTATGATGATATTTTTTGCCGTAATGATGACGGTGCCGATCATAGTCACGATAATGAATGACATAACTATCGGGATAATAACGCTGGTAATAACCGGGATGGCCCAGATTAAAGCCTATGCCGATGCTCAGATCACCGGCTTTGGCCGGGTTGGCTGATAATGCCAGCATCAGGCCGGAACACAGACCGATGATCAGGATTCTGCTATTTTTGATAAGTCGCATAGCTTTTACCTCGCTTAAACAAGCTTTCACAGTTATGACCTTAAACCGATGCCGCGAAAGTTTGGGTTAAGTAATGTAAAAGTATGTAAATACTGATAATTTTGTGATTTAAGACTCAGAAAAAGACCACAGAAAAAATGCCGGAGGCAGCGTGACAATGCAGGTTACATTTGAATTGCCCGGTTGGGTAGCGGAATACGAGCAAGACTACATTGCAACCACATCTTTAGAGGCGCAGATGCGTTTTGTGATCGAGGCATCAAAGCGCAATGTGAAAAAAAAGACCGGTGGCCCGTTTGCAGCAGGCGTGTTTGAAATTGAAAGCGGTCGGTTGATTGCCCTGGGCGTCAACCTGGTGCCGACAGGGAAGATGTCGATACTGCATGCCGAGATTGTGGCATTGAGTCTGGCCCAGCGGATTCGGGGTCACTATGACTTGGGTCAGGAGAATTTGCCGGCTTTGTCCCTGGTGACATCCTGCCAGCCCTGTGCCATGTGTTTCGGTGCGATTCCCTGGTCGGGTGTCAGGCAGCTTGTATGCGGCGCATCAGACGTCGATGCCCGCCATATTGGTTTTGATGAGGGCCCTCATCACCCCAGCTGGGCCGGGGAACTGGAAGCACGGGGGATTGAGGTGGTCACTGAAGTGCAGCGTGATGATGCCGTGGCGGTTTTATCAGATTATTTTTTGTCGGGTGGGCATATTTATAATTCGCGTGAGGGGTAGCGTGGTGAACTTTTGGTCATTGCTTTGCGTTGTCATTGCGAGCGCAGATCATGAAAGTTCAGCCTGGGTTTGCTGGTAACGCACTGGACTGGACTGCCGCGTCGCTATCGCTCCTCGCAGTGACGGTGTTGTTTGTACTTTCAGTGCGAGTATTTTGTTGTCATTGCGAGGCCGGAGGCCGCGGCACAAAATCATCGGGAATGATTTTGAATTGCGAAGTAACCCGTTAACGGGTGAGCCACATGGAGGTGGTGAATAATCCCGGCCCAGTACTTTGATAGAACTCCGGACTGGACTGCTTCGTCGCTATCGCTTCTCGCAGTGACGTTATTTTTTGCACTTACAGTGTGAGTGTGTTTTGTTGTCATTGCGAGGCCGAAGGCCGTGGCACAACATCATCGGGAATGATTTTGAATTGCGAAGCAACCCGTTAACGGGTGAGCCACATGGACGTGGCGAATAATCCAGCCCCAGTACTTTGACAGAATCCCAGACTAAGCCTGATTCTCCACCAGATCCCGATAAGCATGCCAGCTGGCATGTCCCAGCAGGGGATAAATCACCACCATTGCTAACAGAAAACTGCCGATGCCAACGCCGGTAAGCAGGGCAAGTAAAGCAGCCCAGACCAGCATGGTTGGCACATTCTGAGCCACGACTTTGATACTGGTGAACATCGCATCAGTAGCACTGATTTCACTGTCGATAATCGCAGGCACTGACACCACCGACAGAATAAACACAATACTGGCCAGCAATCCGCCTACAGCCAGATAGAGAGCCAGTTGCATTGGACTGACATAACTGAAAAAGTCACCCCAGAGTGACTGATCGAAGGCGGGCACCACATTGCCGACTGTGGCCATTAACACGAGGCCGGATATCACAAACCAGACGATGCTAAGCCCCAGTAGAATACCGGCGAAACGCAGCAAGGAAGTCTGGTTTCGGCTCAGTCCCTCCAGCGAATCATCGAAACTGACATGATCATGAAACTGTGCCCGGCGTGATATTTCACAAAGCCCGGCAGCCATAATCGGCCCCACCAGCATAAAGCCGGAGATGACGGCGGCCAGCACGTAGGCGTGACTGCTGGTGATAAGCAAAGTCAGTAAAAACAGACCGGTGACAATGAGGCCATGGACCAGACTGGCTTTGGGGTGGTGGAGCAGATCCTGTCCCCCTTTTGCCAGCCAGACGAACGGTCGCAGAAAGGCGGCATGCTGAATCGAAAACTGAGCCGGCACTTGATAATGAAGATGACTTTGTACACTCATGGTGTCCTCCTGTTGTTCTGAACAATCAGGCCCATCAACAATATGATGGCTAACAAATCACTCTACAAATGTGACAGCATCACAGCGCAAAAGCTTCTATAAGGCAGATAAAAAAGAACCGGCAGGAAGCCGGTTCTAAGACATTATTGCTACTGAGGCTTATCAGAAGTTATACGGGAAACGGAAGCCGACCGTGACATCCGGGGCATCCGGGGTAATACCAATGCCCACATTACCGGTCATAGTCAGGTTATCACCCAGGCTGTAACTGATACCGAAGTTGAGCAGGCCAGCACTGGCATCGCTGCCGTTAATGCTTTGCTCAGACTGGCCACTTTGTTTGATAGTGGTCTCACGTGTGATGCGATGAGAGTACGACATACTGGCACTCAACCTTTCGTTGAGGGCAAAAGCAAAACCGGCGCCGAATGCAAAGCTATCACCCAGGTCGACATCAGCGCTGGTGCGGGTATCGACATCAGTGCTGATATCACTAAATGACTCTTCAAAGTTATAGGTATAAGAGAAGTTGGCGAACAGAATCGCGGGGTCGGTGGTTTTTATCACGCTGATGCCCGGCGTCACTGACCAGACACCATTACCGGTCGGCAACTCGGTCGGCAGGGTGAGATTACCACCACTGTCTGCCACTTCTACAAATTTGATGCCATAGGGGTCCTTACCTGTTGGTGTCTTGACCCGCAGGCTCAGCACGGTGTCAGGTCGGGCGCCCTGTTCTTGAAACAGTCGATAGAAGGCACCAAAGCTGACATCACCAAAATCACCATTAGACACATCGCCTTCGGCAAGCTGATCGGTGGCAAATCCAGCACCAGAGGTATTGAACGATGAGTCACGGTAGAGGTAGGGGACATTGACATCAAATTGCAGCCGATCGCTGTAGCTGTAGCGACCGGTTAAATCAAAGGTCCAGGTATCGGCTTTGACTCGATCCAGACTGATATTACCCAGGAATATA
The DNA here is from genome assembly GCF_947259025.1 of uncultured Methylophaga sp. Lineage (GTDB taxonomy): Bacteria > Pseudomonadota > Gammaproteobacteria > Nitrosococcales > Methylophagaceae > Methylophaga. The sequence goes on along the minus strand of NZ_CAMYKO010000004.1, from coordinate 182,746 downwards.
GCATCCAGTGCCAAAAAACCATTGAGGAACAGATCGCGACGGTCTGAATGTGAATAGGTAATGCCGGGTTCAATGGTGAACTTGCGGTCAAAGAGGGCGTGCTGCTCACGATAGACCGCTTCCGCACTACGTGAGGCGGGGGCTTCTTTAACTACTTCTTCGCCGTTCTGGGCCTGTTGGGTATTGGCTGGTGTTGTGCCGCCCGGTTCTCCCTGCTCAGCAGAGGTGTTGGGTTGAGGCTGGGCGCCGCCGACTTTGACATTACGGGGCTGCGATTCCTGCTCAAGTTTTTGTATCTTGACCGCCATCGCCTTGAGCACCGCATTTTGCTGCTCATAGCGTTGCTGCATTTCCTTAACTTGTTGTTGCAGCGCTTCGACTTCCGGGTCTGAAGCAGCCTGTACCGGTGTGGCCAGGGCCAGACCGATACAGAAGCTCAGGGTAGTGTAACGAAATGATATTGAATGCATTTCAAGTCCTCGGCTAATGAGACAACCCCGTTTAATTGGAGTATTAAACACGGGTTTATTGATGTCAAATTTTTGTGAAGACTCAATCACATTCATCAGCCTTTTAATCCTTTATATGTTGAGTTCCCTAAAAAGGTGTGCTCTGCGACAACTGCCGTAATGACGACACCAGATTTTGCGTATTGGCAGTTGATGACACCGCACGGTTACGGGTTTGAATATCCAGATTGATCATGTTGCGGATCTGGTTCAGATCACCGCCCAGACGAACGGATTGCAGCACCTGCCCATTACCCTGGGAAACGCTGCGAATTGCCTGCTGTGCCTGACCCTGGTTGAGCACATTGACGTTCACCGATAAGCCATTATTGGCTAAAGCCACGCCAGCTGTGTTACCGGACGGTGTTGTCACATTCAGGTTGGAAGCAGTATTTCCAGCAGGCGTATTGTTGTCCTGTTGATAGCGTCTGACAGACACACCAATGGTGTTACCAATGCCGTTGGTATTACCGGCAACCTGTATGGTCTGTACGACACCGGACACGTTTTCCAGGCCCTGCCCGCTATTGACGATATTATTGCCCGATGAAGCGACTTGGTTGACTGGCTGACCCTGATGGACGCTGATCAGCGGTTCAAAACGGACAGTGGGTTGCCCCGTCCCCATGTTCACAGCCAGCGTCCCGCTGGCATTAATGACTTCACCTGTTGAGGTGACCCATTCCGTTACCATTTTTACGCCGAAGGTCATGATTTCTCCGGCAGAAACAAATTTACCCCGCGTCTCACCCAGCACATCGTCTGATAACTCCTGAGCATTGGCAAAAACGCTCATTTCAGGCAATTCAGCGTGTGCATAATGAACCGGGGAAAGACAGAATAACAAGGCTGAAGCCGCTACAATGCGGGGCTTCAACAGCTTGCTGACAGCGCGACCTCCTTTGTCTGTTGACGAGCGGTTTTCCCTGCCGCGCGTGACTGTTTTAGTTTTCATTTTGTCCTTTCTCCCTATCTTTGCTTGATCCTTCCCTGAATGACAATCAATGGTCAGGCCAACTTCAGAACAGTTCGGAACGATAGAATCCGTACTCAACCAACTCGGCATCTGTTAGCGGTCTCCAGGTGTCTACCGTATTTCTGGCTGTCAGCGGTTGTTTGGGACGTAACAGAATGGTTTCACGATCAAAGCCATTGCCGATAACGGCAAAAGTGACTTTGTTCCAGCCATCTACGAAGTCTTGCCTGTCCATGACTCTGTTGCCCAGAGCCGGATCAGCGATATATACCTTTTCGGGCGTCGCCTTTTTGAGGACGACGAAATGTTTGTAGCCACGTATATCAAGCAAAACAATGGTGGGGATTTTGATGCGGTCAAGGATTTCCGGGTTCACGGTATAACCCCTGCCTCGCAATCCCAGGGTTTCCACATAATGTTTAATATCCAGCAGTGAAAACCCCTTGGTTTGTACCAGTTCCGGGTTGCTGACCTTGAGCATGCCGGCGATGACATCGGCTTCTGTAAAATCATAGCCATAGGCATAGTTGAGAATGGTCGCCAGGGCCGCTGCCCCGCAACTGAAATCAGTCTGCTGAGGCACCATATCGATAAAGTGCCGCTCGCGCATACTGATGATGTTCTTAGTAATCATGGTGCCGGGGACGACACCACCAAATTGCATATTGGCCGCACTGCTTATTGACATCGACAGCCAGAGGCTGGATGTGGTGAGAAGCAGCAGTGTGGTTTTGGTGAATTTCATAATACTAACCTTGTGGGAGGAAAACTCCGGCTCCCGAAGGAGCCGGAGATTCTCTTTGGTTGTGGCATCAAACCAATGAAGGTTTGATTTTATTGTTCGCCACCACCACCACCGCCTGCTGGGCCACCAGTCGCTGCTGCGATTGACAGGTGGTTACCTTGCAGGTTGTTAGTACCAGCAGTGATGTTGACACCGATATTACCGCTGGCGCCGCGCAGTGCATTACCACTCAGAGTGGCATTGTTTTGATGTGGACGGTCAATCCAGCGTGCGGTTACCACTTGGCCACTGAATACGCCGAGCAGACCAATTGTGCCTTCTTCATTGAATGCAAATGCACCACCGTCATCATTGAGATCTACAGCGCCCTGGGCTTCACTGTCGAAGTCAATATGACCGGTTTGTGTGCCATCTGGATGAGTATCACCAGTCCAGGAGTCAGCATACAGATCGCCAATCTGGTCAGAGGTACCTTGATAGCCACCAACCATGCCACCGACCATAGTCACATTCACTGTGTCGTATACTTTTTCCAGCATACCTTGTTGTGAAGTGAAGTTATGATCCTGTGTTTGCTGGCTGGAAACGGTCGCTTCAGCCATAGTGCCACTGGTGTTAACAGAGGCAGCCAGGGAGTTGGCTTGCAGGTTACTGTTACCGGCTGCAATGTTTACAGCGATATTACCGCTGGCATCACGTAGTGTGTTTCCGCCCAGAGTGGCATCAAACTGATTACCTTTGTAAACGTATTGATTACGTTCAGCGTTCTGGTTGGAGATAGAGTCTGCAGCAGCAAACACAAACTCGGCATCCACTTTTGATAAGGCAGCACTGTTGTCCTGTGCGTTGTTTTGCCCTGCTGAGATATTCAGGCCGATATTACCGCTGGCTCCTTGCAGACCGTTTTCAACGGACTCAGCTTTATTGTCGACAAGAAAGTCGCCATCGTTAGGTGTGTCGCTCGCAACAAGAGCTGCATTCTCGGGATCTTCAGGATCGTAAACGTTTCCGTTTTTGTAGTTGTTCTGATTCTGACTAGTTAAAGCCGCAGAGCTACTACCAACAGGAATGGTTCCGTCAACGTCGATATCACCTTTCACATCAATGTAACGATCGGTGTCAGAGGTTTTTTCGACTGTGACTTCAGTATCGTTTTTGTATTTCGATACGCTCAGTCCCAGATCAGCTCTGGCATTGACTTTGGCGTCGACCAGAATGCCAACATCGAGTGTGCCGCTGTGACCTGGTTGACCGGCCATTGCTGGGCCAGCAGCTAACGCAGCCAACGCGACAGCAATGGGTGTGTACTTGGTTGATAATTTCATGACTTTCTCCTTTTAATCACAATTATTTCGTTCCCAGTTCAATCTGGAGAACAAAGTTGTTGGCCGTGCTATTGCCCGACCCGGCTGACTGGTTAACTTGCACCAGCCCACGTGAACCGGTGAAGGCACTATCAGCGATAGTGGCACTCCGGGTTCCATCGTCTGGCTCGCGGGCTGCCAGTCCAGCCCCGGTCGACATGTTGGAAAGCATGTTTTCCGACATGACGTCGACATCCAGCCCAATCCCGATTGCCATCCCATTGACCTGGGCATTGCCCGTGCCACTGGTCTGGTTAATCGAGAGCGCGCCCATCGTGTTGGTAAAGGCGTTACCACCAATACCGGAGATGGACATGCCCGGGCTTGTGCTGGAATTCTGATGTAGGTTCTGCTGTGTGAAGAGTCCAATGCTGGCATTGCCATTAGGACTCAGTGCAATGGCCGCCGCATTTTGCTGGGCATTGGCATCACCCGCCGCCATATTGACGACGTTCCGTCCTCTGCTGCCACTAAGCGCATGACCGTCGATCATGCTGCTGTTGATGGCATAAGGCAGTCCGGTCAATGCATCGTCAGCGATCGCCGCCGGCAATGATGGCAACAATGAAGCAAACAGCAGACTGAAAGGTAAGAGCTTCATAGTTATCTACCTGGAAAAGTGTCCGATAACGCACCACGGATATCGCTACCGAGGTTTTTGGTGGCACCGCCGACACTGCCGGAAATACTGCCACCAAGACCTGAGGTGATACTGTTGAGTGTGCTCATCTGACTGGAAACACCATTACCACTGCCGTGACTGCCCAATTGGTTAGTCACGGTGTTGGCAAAGTTACTGTTAACCGTCGAGGAGCCTGATACGGCGTTGGATGTGATACCGGAAAATTGTTGATCGGTCAGTTCATCAACGCCCATGTCCTGCAATGTATTGCCGAGGGCTGTCGTTTCTTTGACCGGGGATGGATTGATGATAGTGGGCTGGCCGGTATGACGATTCACATCCCAGCGTTGTGGTGGGACGTCGCGCAGAATAATGATATCGCCGGGATCAGCCTGAACTGACGAGGCCATCGCCAGCAAAATAATAATGACGGCCGCATCAATCAGTGAATAAATTTTATTGTTACTTGATTTCATTTTATTCAACCGTGACAGTGAAAGCGCCATCACCACTGGAGTGATGGGTTTTGGGTTTGGCACCGCTATCAACCTCATCCCAGAGAATCACCCCAATATCGAACTCGGGCATTTTGAAGCCCTGGCCTCGCATGGTGGATAAATCTGTGTCGTGGATCAGTTTGGGAGAGGGTTGCGATGACACTTCCAGGGTCGCCGGGAGCAGCCATGCATCAGCATCATCAGCCCACACACTGACCGGAGCGGCCAGTAGTAGCGCAGTGATAGCAAATGTAGTCAGGCTGTTTTTCATGGAAAGCGACTCTGCTTTGTTCTCTTGGTGAAAGAAAACAATTCATGGACTGTGCCACAACTTGTAAGGCATTGATAAATATAGAGATAACTTATTTTTTGAGGAAAGGCGACATACGCCGGTATGTAAACTTTTTGTTACAGGTGATTCAGGGAACCAACAGGAAATTCTTTGAATGACGGGAGCTTAGGGATGAGATCGGGGAGGTGTAAAAATTTGTTTACAGTCACACAATATTCACACTGGTTACGGAGGACGGAGCAAAGACCGAGTGGGGACAGTTGGAAAGCGTGTCAGGAGATGAATCAGAGATTAACCGAGATACCGTGCTTTTCTATCAGGCGATAGAGGGTGACTCTGGAAACACCCAAAGTTTTGGCAGCAGCAGTGACGTTGTGATTGTGGCGGGCCAGGGTGTTGAGAATCGCTTCCTGTTCGGCCCGGTTCTTGGCTTCTTTAAGTGTCATAAAGTGATAGCGGGGAGAGGATTGGTCAATGCCCAGATCCTCGGCAGAAATCATGCGGTTTTCACACATGACCATGGCATGACGAATGCGGTTGACCAGTTCCCTTACATTGCCTTCCCAGTGATAGTCACGCATCACAGAAAGACAGGACTGGGAGAAGCCTTTGACGTTATTACTTTTCTCATGTGAGAACTTCTGGAAGAAATAATTGGCCAGCAGTTCAATATCACCGACCCGATCCCGTAGCGGCGGAGTGTGTATTTGCAATACGTTCAGGCGGTAGAAAAGATCCTCACGCAGCTTGCCTGATTTGACGGCTTTTTCCAGATCCACATGCGTGGCCGCAATGACACGGGCATTGACCGGAATCTGCTGACTGCCGCCGACACGCTGAATCGTGCCTTCCTGCAGGAAACGCAGCAGGTTGATTTGTTGGTCCAGCGGCAGATCGCCGACTTCATCCAGGAAAATAGTCCCACCATCGGCCGCTTCAAAGTGACCGATCTTGCGTTGGTTGGCACCGGTAAAGGCGCCTTTTTCGTAACCAAACAATTCTGACTGCACCAGAGAGGTCGGTATCGCACCGCAATTCACCGTGACAAAGGGGCCGTCAGCACACTTTGAGCGTTCATGAATAGCATGGGCAGTGAGTTCCTTGCCGGTACCACTTTCACCAGTGACCAATACGGGGGCAGAGACACCGGCGACCTTGCGGATTTTGGAAAACAGGTTACGGATCTGCTGACTGCTGCCGACCATCTCCTTTTCCAGTGTCTCGACTTCATCTGGAAACTGGACATTGTCCCATTTCATTCGCGCCATACCATAAGCATGGCCAATGTTGGCCAGCAGATGACTGGTATCAACCGGTAAGGTATGAAAATCTATAAAGGAATCAGCAATGATTTGTCTTAGCCTGGGAGGCAAAGATGACTCTGTCTGTACCAGCGCTATCCACTCGATTCTGGCATGCTGTCTGAGCATATCTTCTATTGCCTGAAGACACGACTCTGATTGTTGACAGGATAGTTCTACCAGCCCGACCTTGGGATCGTGATCAATAACGGACTGCTTAACATCCTCAACGGTCTGTGCCTTTTGCACATACCAGTCATTTGACTGGAATTCATCCCACAGATCGTCGGGGACGTTGCCATTCCCCATGTATACGAGTGCGCGCTCGGATCTGCTAGTCATCAAATTGTCTCCGTGACCTCTATGGCTTCCTCGCCATTAAATGCTATTTTTCATATTTATAGTTCTTGGCTATTCCCTAGCATCAAGAGGTTACTGTGCATTTAACTCTTAAATTACGTCAGAATTATTTCAATATCAAGCCGTTAAATGAGGGGGGGGGGAGCATACAGACCTATGAGCTGCTGGTCTGGCAGTTATGATCATTGATGGAGAATCACTGTTTCATTGATAACGTATCAAGCTCCGTTAGTTACCTTCATGTTTAAGCCCCAGCCTGAACACATAAAAAAGTCTGTCGTTGACAATTGTTACATTCTTACATAGTATTGCGAACGCAAATAATTGCTATTTATATAACGTTCCAAGGTATTCTATGAGTTTTAGCAATCATCGACGCAGGGTGGGTGCCCCGGCATTTCGCGTGGCCATTCTGCCTGTTCTTATGATGGCCAGCATTAATGTCATGGCTGAAGCAGATCAAGAAAAGCAGTCCGTTGCACTGCCTAAAGTTGAAGTCACGTCTGGCGAAGTTGACCGTAACGGTTACATTGAACTGGAAAAGACACCGGATGTCGGCAAGCTGAATGTCCCGGTGCAGGACACGCCATACTCGATCGAAATCATTGACAAAGACTTTATTAAAGATACCGGCGCTAAGACCATTCAGGATGCATTGCTATATAGCTCCGGTGTCTATGCCGGTGCCTTTGGCCTTGATACTCGCGGTGACTCAGCCAAGATTCGTGGTATTGACCCTACCCAATATGTGGATGGTCTGCGCCAAGTCTACGGATCTTATAATTCCGTTCGTACGAATGTTTATGCACTTGAGAGCGTAGAAGTGCTTAAAGGCCCTTCTTCGGTGTTGTATGGACAAGGTGATCTTGGTGGCATCGTTAATTCAGTTTCCAAACTACCAAAAGCTGAAAAGCAGGGCGAAATCTGGGCGCAGTATGGTTCGTTTCACCGCAAGCAACTGGCTTTTGATGTGACCGGGCCTGCCACTGAGGATGGAAAGCTGCTCTATCGGGTGGTCGGCCTTGAGCGTGATAGTCAGACTCAGGTTGATCATGTTGATGATGACGGCTTTTTTATTGCACCTTCTCTGACCTGGCAGCCGACAGACGATACCAGCTTCACCGTGCTGTTCAACCGGCAGATGAACACCGGCCAGGTTTCTGCACAATTCTTACCGCAGTCAGGCACGCTTGATCGTGGGCCTCTGGGTTACGTTGGTTCTGAAACCTTTGTTGGTGAGCCTGGCTGGGATAAATACGACCGTGAGAAGACTGAAGTAACTTTGATGTTTGATCACAGCTTCAGCAATAACTGGTCATTCTCAACCACCGCACGTTACACAGAGTCCAGTACCCGTACCAGGGAACATTACACAACCGCTTATGCTGCTGTTAATCCACAGCCCAATGGCGATATGAGCCGGCTGATCACCATGGCTGATCGGCAAACCCGCATATTCAATCTGGATGCACGCCTGCAGGGGGAGTTTGAGTTAGGCGTCACCAGTCACAATATTGCTATCGGTGTTGACCGGCAGGATGCTGTTTGGGAAACCGAAAATCGGGCTTCTGCTGTCGGCACTTCTCTGAATCTCTATAACCCGGTTTATGGCAATTTTGATCCGAGTGTTCTCAACCCGACCAACCCCGATGATAACCAAATCAGACAGGTAGGTTTTTACATCGCGGATCATATGCAGATTGGCCCTGTTGTGATCTCCGCCGCTTTGCGTCGTGATTGGGCGAAGAATACCTTACTTGCAGAGGTGGGGGACAATGTAAGCAGTGATGAAAATGAAACCACTGGACGTATTGGTGTCATGTACCGCTTCGAAAATGGCCTGTCACCTTATGCCAGTTACTCAGAAGCCTTCACCATGAACCTGGGGACCAGCCAAGACAACACGCTGAAGCCGACAACAGGTAAGCAACGTGAATATGGTTTCAAATATCTGTCTGATGATAAAAGCCTGGCGATTACGGCAGCTTATTTCGACATTCTGCAGACCAATCGTGTTCAGGCCGGCGATATACCTGACGGTGTCGAGCAGACCGGTGCCACGATTGATGGCTGGGAAATGCAGGTCAACAAACGCTGGAACCAGTTTGAAACGCAGTTGAGCTATACCGATATGCATGCTGATAACGGTGAGACTGGTGAGCGCTTACCTTATGTGTCTGAAAAAGTCGCATCCTGGTGGAATAAGCTTTATCTGGGTACTAACTGGCGTGTCGGTGCCGGTATTCGCTATATTGGTGACAATGTGGGCTCAGATTATGGAGATGGCGCAGGTCCGAAAGTCCTATCTGAAACCCTCTATGATGCGATGATCGGCTATAGCTATAAAAACTGGGACTTTGTTCTGGATGCCAAGAACCTGACCGATGAAGAGTATGTTTCATGGTGTCGGGGCGCCGGACGTGACTGTGGCTTTGGTGAGCGTCGGAATGTGACCGCTAACGCTTACTACCACTTCTGATGATCAAAAAAGGCCCCGAACTTCGGGGCCTTTTTTGTGGGATGTGAAAGCAAGTACTCAGACCGACTAGATAATCCCAAAAGCAATCATCGCATTTGCCACCCGGCGGAAACCGGCAATATTGGCACCCAACACGTAGTCATGTGGCTGGCCGAACTCTTCTGCGGTTTCACAGCAGTTACGGTGAATATGGTTCATGATTTCATGCAGGCGTTCTTCACTGTACTCAAAGCCACTGCCATGGGTGGCATTGTGCTGCATTTCCAGCGCCGATGAGGCAACACCGCCAGCGTTAGCCGCTTTACCCGGACCAAACGCCACGCCATTGGCCTGGAAAACCTTGATAGCTTCCGGGGTGCTGGGCATATTGGCACCCTCGCAGACGGCTATACAGCCATTGGCTACCAGCTTTTGGGCGTCTTCTTCTTCCAGTTCGTTCTGAGTGGCGCAGGGCATAGCGATATCACAGGGGATGTCCCAGATATTGCCGTTATCGATGTACTCGGCATCATGGTGGAAATCGAGATAGGTTTTCAGACGGGCCCGCTCCACTTCTTTGATATGAATGACGGTATCCACGTCAATGCCTTTGCGGTCGATAATGACGCCGCTTGAATCCGAGCAGGCAATCACTTTGGCGCCGATGACCCGTAATTTTTCCATGGCATAGGTGGCGACATTACCCGAGCCTGATACCACGGCAACCTTGTCTTTCATTTCTTCGTTATGCACGGCGCGCAGCATTTCTTCACAGAAAAACACCGCACCATAACCGGTTGCCTTGAGCCGGATCCAGGTACCGCCCCATTGCGGGCTTTTACCGGTAATCACGCCGGATTCATAACGCTGGGTGATACGTTTGTACTGGCCGAATAAATAACCGATTTCGCGGGTACCGACGCCGATATCTCCGGCGGGCACATCGGTGTTTTCTCCCAGATGACGGTAAAGTCCGGTCATAAAGCTCTGGCAGAAACGCATGATTTCATTTTCCGACTTACCTTTGGGATCAAAGTCAGAACCGCCTTTACCGCTGCCGATTGGCAGGCCGGTGAGGGCATTTTTAAAAGTTTGTTCAAACGACAGAAATTTCATCGTGCCCAGCGTGACGCTGGGATGAAAACGCAGTCCGCCTTTATAAGGGCCTAAAGCGCTATTGAAACCGATGCGAAACCCGCGATTGATCTGCACTTCACCATTATCATCTTCCCAGGGCACGCGGAAAATAATTTGCCGCTCCGGCTCACATAGCCTTTCAATGACTTTGTGCTGAGCATATTCCGGATGTTTTTCCAGGGCTGGTGCCAGGGTTTCCAGCACCTCGTAGAGTGCCTGATGGAATTCCGGCTCTCCCGGGCTGCGCTGAATGACCTGTTGGTAAATGTCAGAGACCGTATCAGAGTAATTCGACATGTGCTCCCCGTTCCTTTTTTTGCCCCTGCATCATTGCGACCGGGCTGGGTTTGATGGCATGTGCGACCAGCTTATAAGCTCAACCACTCAGTGGCAACAAGCTGGCAAACAATTGGCCCTCGCCAGCTGTCATAGCAGTAATCGTTTAGCGGAGGTGGACTGTGACTACAAGCCGAGCATTAATGTTTCTGATTCTACTGATGCCTTTTTCGGTGCAGGCCTTTTATTGTTTTGAGCCTTCACCGGCTTACCTGCGCCTGGGAGAAAGCTACTTTGATGACCGGGAGCAAAAAATTGCTGTGGGCGGCGATGAACCGGGACTGAGAGTGCTTGAGAACCTGCAGGGAGAATGGGACGGTCAACTGACCGAGTTGATCTGCGAAGGCTCCCGCGATCAACCGGAACCGATTCAGCGCTATGCTGAGGTCGAGGCAGAGCTGCACGACTCCAACACGGCTTTGTTGCTGATCTCGATGAATAAGGAATACGACAGCAGCTATATCAGTGATGGTGACCGGGTATTTCTGATGAATAAAGGCAGTATGACTTCACTCAGAATCAGTGAGCAGGGTGCCAATGCCGAAGAAAGGGAGCGACGAAGCTGGGGTGGAAATCGCGGTGGCAGCCGTTATGTCGAGGTGTTGTCTGATGTCGTGATTCACAACGAGGATGAAATCACGATCGAGTGGCTGCTGTTTTCCAACGGGGTGTTTGTTTACAGTCAGAGGCTGGATCTGGAGCGCGGCTTGTAATAAAAACACCCGCCGGAGCGGGTGTGTTCACTTAAAATCTTATTTCAGCAGCAAGAACATGGCACGACGACCACGAACGATATTAAGCAGTAGCTGATCGGCGTTATACACCAGTGGTTTGAAGCTTTCCAAGCTATCGACCGGCTGGCGGTTGACGGAGGTAATCACATCTTCACTGCGCAGGCCTGCATTCCAGGCCGGACTGCCGCGTTTGACTGAATACAGCATCACGCCCTCGACCTTGCCAAAGTAAGGCGAGTCCTCTTCGATATCACCAAAAGTAGCACCGGACAGCTTGGGATGCACCGCGCCATTAGGTGAAGTCTGACGGGTCTGTTTGACCTGGGCGTTGAGGGTTTGCTTTTTGCCGTTACGGATAATATCCAGCTCAACCTCCTGACCGACCACCATCAGACCGATGGTATTACGCAGACTATCAGCATTGGCGAGGCGGGCACCATCAACAGAAGTAATGACATCACCGACTTTGATGCCGGCCTCATCAGCCGCCGAGTTGGGCACCACATGGGTGACTACCGCACCTTCCTGAACATTGATACCAAAGGCGTTGGCCAGTTCCGGGGTGATGTCCTGCATTTGTACGCCCAGATAGGCCCGGCGCACCTCACCAAATTCGAGCAGTTGGTCACTGATTTGTTTGACGAGATTGCTGGGGATAGCAAAGCCGATACCGACATTACCCGGGTTGCGACCGGGGGAGAAAATCGCGGTATTGACGCCGACCAGTTCACCGCGCAGGTTCACCAGCGCACCCCCTGAGTTGCCGGGGTTGATGGAGGCATCGGTCTGAATGAAGTTCTCATACCCTTCAATACCCAGTCCGCTGCGACCCAGGGCGCTGACAATGCCCGAAGTCACGGTCTGACCTAAGCCAAAGGGGTTGCCGATAGCGACCACAAAATCACCCACCCGCAGTGATTCCGAATCAGCCAGTGGCAGAGCAGACAGATTTTCAGCAGGGATTTTAATCAAGGCGACATCGGTGGCCGGATCACTGCCGACGATCTCAGCCTGAAAGTTTCGGCCGTCATTGAGCGACACACTGATTTCATCCGCACCGCGAATGACGTGATTATTGGTGATCACCAGCCCTTCCCGGGCATCGATAATGACGCCAGAACCCAGACTTTGCTGGGGCCTGACCCGGGGCTGCTCGGGCAGATCAAAAAAGTGACGGAAAAACGGATCGTTGAGAAGCGGGTTGTCCTGCCTGCGGACTTGGCTGCGGGTGGCAATGTTGACCACTGCCGGTTTACTGCGATCCAGCATCGGCGCCAGCGTTGGCATTTCACCCTGTTCTGAAAACCAGTTCAGCGGCAGCGCCGCTGAGGCAACCTGAGCCAGCAAGGTGAGCCCGGCCAGCCAGACCAGCCATGATTTGATATTACGTTTCATCAAAACCTCCAGTGTCAGACTTTTTCCAGTGCCTCGCGTGGGTTGAACGGCATTTCTTCAGCCATTTGCTGATAAAGCTGTTTGGCTTTGTCGCTGTCGGCGGCCGGGGTCATGATTTGCAAGACCACAAATTCATCGCCGGGTTCTTTGCCCGGCAGACCGCGGCCTTTCAGGCGCATCTTCTGACCACTGCGGGCACCGGCCGGGATGGTCAGGCTGATTTTTCCGGCCAGGGTCGGCACCGTGACTTTAGCACCCAGTGCCGCTTCCCAGGGAGCAATGGGTAAATCCAGATAAATATCCTTATCATCCAGCCGGTAGAGTTTGTGTGGTGCAATATTCACTTCGATGAATAAATCGCCGGACTTGCCACCGGCACCGGCTTTACCCTGACCTCCCAGCCGAATTTTCTTACCCGAACTGATGCCGGCCGGGACTTTAACGTTAATCGTGCCGCCCTGACTGGCGCCGGCGGGGCGGCGTATCGCTTTGGTCGCACCATGATAGGCATCTTCCAGAGAAATCGTGATTTTGGCGTTAACGTCTTCGCCCTTGGCAAAGAAGTTATCACCCATGCCACCACCGGCAGCACCACCCATGCCACCCATACCGCCGAACAGGTTTTCGAAGAAGCTGCTGAAATTGCCGCCGCCGAAACCGCCCATGCTCTCATCCCAGCCTGGAGGCGGGTTGAACGACTGGCCATGACGGTAGTTGCTGCCGAACTGATCGTACTGGGCGCGTTTTTGTGCATCGCGCAGCACTTCGTAGGCTTCACCGACTTCTTTGAATTTATCCTCGGCATCTGCCTCTTTGCTGACATCAGGATGATACTTGCGTGCCAGCTTGCGATAGGCTTTTTTTATCTCGTCCTGCGAGGCATCGCGGGCGACGCCGAGGATCTTGTAATAGTCTTTGTATTCCATAAACGGACTTATACACCTGAAATTGATTTGGATCAGTAAATGGGGATTTATCGACGCGTTTTCAACACAAATCAGGAATTTTCCTGATGCGGATAGCCCAGCTGCTGTGAGAGCATAGCCACAAAAATAAGCAAACTAACAAATAAAAGTGGGAGAGATGATGTTTAAACAATCCAAAATTACGCTGATGGTGGCGCTGAGTCTGGCAGGCAGCGGACAGCTAATGGCAGCGGAAGAAGCTGCAACCCTGGATGACCTGGTCGTGACTGGCACCCGTGCAGAGTCACCACTGCTGGAACAGGCTGGTAATACCGGTAAAGTGTCTCAGGAAGAAATTGATCTGGTCAGACCGGATCATGTGACTGAGGTCGTTAATCGTATCAGCGGTGTCAACGTACAGCACGGTAACGGTCAGGAGCACCTGACCTCGATTCGCTCGCCGGTTCTGAGTGGCGGTGCCGGTGCCGGCTCCTTCCTGTTTCTTGAAGATGGTATTCCATTGCGTGCTGCGGGCTTTGCCAACGTCAATGGCCTGTTTGAAGTGAACTATGAACAAGCGGGTGGCATTGAAGTGGTACGTGGTCCCGGCAGTGCGCTTTATGGTTCCAACGCTGTGCATGGTCTGATCAACGTATTGAGTCGGGCACCGTCGCTGGAGCTGGAACGGGAAATTGATCTCTCAGTCGGTCCTCATGACCTCTACACCGCTAAAGGTTCTGTCAGTGATACAGTCGGTCGTCATGGCTACCGGGTGAATGTGCTGGGCACCACCGACGGCGGTTATGCCAATGACTCGGGTTACGACCAGCAGAAAGTCTCGCTGCGCCATGATTATTATGGCGATATCGACAGCTTCAAAACCCTGTTCAGCTACACCAACCTGAACCAGGAAACCACACCATACATCACCGGTTTCAAGGCTTACGAGAGTGAAAGCCGCTCACGCACCAATCCTGATCCGGATGCCTACCGTGATGCCAAATCATACCGACTGTCGACCGAGTGGATCCGTGAACTCAGTGATTCATCACGGTTTACCCTGACGCCTTATATGCGCCATACCGAAATGGAATTCCTGATGCACTTCCTGCCTGGTAAGCCGCTGGAGAAAAACAAGCACAGCAGTGTAGGGCTGTTGTCCTCCTTCACCAAAGACCTGGACGGCGGGCATAAGATTATTGTCGGTACTGATCTGGAGTACACCGAGGGTGAGCTTTCCGAGGTGCAGGCTAACCCAACAGTAGTTTTCCCTAGTGGCTTTGTGAGCGATTTTGTTCAAGGCACACACTACGATTACGAGGTCGATGCCACGGTAATTGCGCCCTACATTCATACAGAGTGGCAGATTCTTGAAAATACTCGGATGACTGCGGGCTTGCGTTATGAATACACGCGTTATGACTATACCAACAATACGAACTCCCGCACTTTGCCAGACAGTGGGCGCTATCTGCGACCGGACAGCGATGTCGATACCTTCAGCAACTTCAGTCCCAAGCTGGGTCTGGTTCAGCAATTAACCGAAGATACCGCAGCCTTTGTGAACTATTCTCGTGGTACGCGGGCACCGCAAACCAGTGATTTGTACCGTGCCCAGATCGGGCCTTCACAAACCGGTACTGCTGATTCCGAAGAAATCGACAGCGTTGAAGTGGGGCTGCGTAAAGTGGGTGAGGGGCTGCAATATGAAGTCACTGCCTATCATATGAAGAAGCGTGATTACTTCTTTACTGACAGCAGCGATCAGAACGTACCCAACGGTAAAACCGAGCACACCGGCCTGGAACTGGGCATGTTCTACCCATTCAATGACTCATTCGATATCGCCGCCAACGTGGCGTTTGCCAAGCATGAATATGACTTCGACAAGCCCAATGCGGATATCGAAAAAGGTGATTATCTGGTGACTGCGCCCAAGCGCATCGGCAATATTCGCCTGGGCTGGAATATCTCAACTCAAACCCGTGCCGAACTGGAATGGGTGCATATGAGTGATTATTACCTGAATGACGCCAATGACAAGAAGTACGAGGGACATGATGTCTTTAACCTGCGTGCATCGCATGATGTCACCAGTAACTTCACGGTTTATGGCCGCATTAAGAACCTGTTCAACACCGAATATGCCGAACGGGCTGACTTCAACACCAACTCGGATCCGGATGGCTATCGCTACTTTGTCGGTGAGAAACGTTACCTACACGTCGGTGCCAGTTACCGTTTCTGATAGCTGACGAGAATACGCGTTAGCGTGGGGTTTTGCTGATGCAAGTCTGGCTCAGGGCATTTGAATCCGGGCCTGGATCGCTTCGGCAAAGCCTCGCGATGACGGGGTTTTACAGCTTGTTTTTGCGAGGTGTCTGCGACGCGGCAATCCAGCCCGGCTGTGGATGCATGAACCAACAACGTCTGCCATAACCCAGACTTAATCAGCCCAGCTTTTCCCTTGTCATTGCGAGGAGCCTGCGACGCGGCAATCCAGCACGGCCGTGGATGCATAAACCAAAACGCTTTGCCAAAACCTGCACTTAAGTGGCTCAGCTTCTTCTATGTCATTGCGAGGCACCTGCGACGCGGCAATCCAGCCCGGCCATGGATGCATAAACCAAAACGCTTTGCCAAAACCCGCACTTAATTGGCTCAGCTTTCTCCTTGTCATTGCGAGGCGCTTTGCGCCGTGGCAATCCAGTCCAGCCGTGGATGCATAAACCAAAACGCTTTGCCAACACCCCACTTATGCGGCTCAACTTTTCCCCTGTAATTGCGAGGAGCTTGCGACGCGGCAATCCAGTCCCCACCGGGATAACAGAAACCGGAGCACAAACTACCGCCCCGCCGTTTTTTTCAGCTCCAGCCGCCGTAAAAACTCGCGCATAATATCGTCATACAGCGCGACGCCGAGATATTCATCTTCCACCCCGCTGTCGATACTGGGGTTATCGTTGATCTCAATAATGACGGTGCGCGAACCGCTTTGTTTGATATCAATTCCATACAGCCCATCACCGATAAGCCGGGCAGCTTTGCTGGCAATGCGCAGCACTTTTTCCGGTACTTCACTGATCGGCAAAGCCGTTGATTTGCCGCTGTCAGTGCCTTTTTTACTGTTGTGGTTATAGATCTGCCAGTGGCCTTTGCTCATAAAGTATTGGCAGGCATAGATGGGTTTGTGATTGAAAATGCCAATACGCCAGTCGTAGTCGGTGTACATAAATTCCTGCAACAGAATAATGGCGGACTGCTGGAAGAAGGCGGTTGCTTCACGGCGTAATTCCTCGGCAGTTTTGACCTTGATGACACCCCGTGAAAAGGCGCCGTCGGGGATTTTCATGACCAGCGGAAAGTTTGCCGTCGCACACAACGCATTCAGTCCGGCCTCGTCATTGCGATATAAAAGGTGAGACTCGGGCATCGGCAGATCATTGGCCGACAGCAGTTCTTTCAGGTAAATCTTGTTGGTGCAGCGAATGATGGAGGTCGGATCATCGACCACAACCAGCCCCTCTTTCTCAGCGCGGCGGGCAAATTTATAAGTGTGATTGTGCGGCGCGGTGGTCTCACGGATAAACAGGGCGTCATATTCCGCCAGACGAATATAGTCTTTCGGTGTGATCAGCTCGACATCAATTCCCAGACGGCGGCCACTGCGGATCAGTTTCTTTAAAGCGGCCGGGTTACTGGGCGGCATCGCTTCATCCGGGTTATGCAGGATCGCCATATCAAAACGAAACTGCCGGCGTTTGGCGGGTTTACGCCATAAGCGGTGGCGGAAATTATCCAGTGCCTGGGCGAAAAAGTCCTGCTCAGCTTCATTCAGCTTGTTGAGCGCCGCGGCTCGAATCTGTCTGATTTGCCAGTGATCACTGAAACTGAATTCAACTTCGATAATCGGGCAGGGGAATTGTTCAAACACCTGTCTTGCCAGTTTTTGTAGCGAGGTGTCCGGGCTCTGGCCAAAATAGATTTTGAGCAGCAGGCTTTGTTGCTGTGGGCTGGCAGCGATCAGTTTACTGAGTTGCTGGGACAAGTCCGACAGGTCGTAGCTGTACAGGCTTTTACGCGACAAATCATTAATCGTTTTCAATGCCGGCAGCACGCGGTGGCCGCGGGCTTCGGCAACCATTGAGCAATAATAGCCGCGGCTCAGATAATCCAGGCTGCGGCACAGGTTGATAATTTGCGCACGACCGTCAGTCTGCGGCAATAGCTGTTGCAAATAGTCATCAACTGCAACCACCTGTTCGCTGGGAAAATAAGGCCGCCAGTCTTCAATATTTTCAACAACAATCAAATGCTTAGTCATTCTATGCAGTTCCGCAGTGTGGCCTGATCAGGCGCTAAAAAATCGAATAATACGACTAATCACCTGACAGGGTACAAAAATTTTTGCGTCAGCATTGTGTGTCTGTTTATCTTTTTATATCGACCCATGCTGGAGGCCCTTTTGCCATGTTTGCAGAAGCCGTTTTGAGTGTTTTTTCGCAGCGCTATGCGGATGCCCGTGATCAGTTCGTCAGCCATGCCGAAACCAGTTCAATTGTCGAAAAGTTCAGCCATCTGCCACACACGATGAAAGGCCCCAAAAATGAAAAACTGTTCTGCGATATTGCCTGGGCCGGCAATCATAAGGCGGATAAGGTGCTGGTAGTGGTGTCCGGTGTGCACGGTGTTGAGGGCGGGGCCGGCTCCGCTATTCAGTCGGACTTTCTCAGCCGTTATCGCCGTTTACCCGCCGATGTCGGTGTCGTGTTGGTTCATGCGCTCAACCCCTGGGGCTTTGCCTGGGCCAGTCGCAACGATGACGAAGGCATTGACGTTAACCGTAACTTTGTTGATTTCAATGCCAAGCTACCGAAGTCCGGTGCCACTGCGATCTGGGATCAACTGGCGCAGGGTAAAACCGATATTGCCAGCATTGCCCGGGATCGTGAGCAGTTTGACCTTTTGTCGGAGGGGCAATACGAAAAGCCGGAGATGCCTTATTACGGCGGCAAACAGGCGAGCTGGTCGCGCCAGGTGATCGAAGAACTGGTCGCCGAAATCAAACCGGTTAGGCGCAAACAAATCATTGTGCTCGATATTCACAGCGGTCTCGGCCCCTACGGCTATGGTGAGCTGATCTGTGATCATCCGGTCGACAGCAAGGCGCATGATTATGCGGTGGATTTGTTCGGTGCCACGGTCACGGAACCCTCACTGGGCAACTCAAGCTCGGGCACCAAGCTGGGCCTGCATGACTATTTCTGGCACAGCCAGGGCGAGCATGTCTGCTACCTGACACTGGAGTTTGGCACCTATGGCAACCAGCAAATGCTGCAGGTCTTATCAGAGGATCAAAAGCTGCAGCAATCGGGCAAGGTAGACTGGTCTGATGACAACACACTGGATATCAAGCATGCCATGCAGGACTTTTTCTGCCCGCAGGACAAGCAGTGGCAGGAGCTGGTGCTGTTCCGGGGCCGCCAGGTCATCGGTATGGCCCTGGACGGATTAACCGATAATGCCAATGTCCACCACAATAGCCGCTGAACTCACTATCAGACCGGCATGCAAAGCGGATGTTGATGCCCTCAATGAGCTTGAAACAGCCTGTTTTGACAGCGATCGCATTTCCCGCCGTAGTTTTCGCTGGATGATCGAAAAAGGCCACAGCCTGTTGCTGGTGGCCGAGGCCGATAAGCAACTGGCAGGCTATGTCCTGTTGCTTTATTCACAGGGAACATCACTGGGCCGGGTTTATTCTCTCGCTGTTGATGCCGCTTTCCGTAAGGCGGGTATAGCGCAGCGACTGATGGCTGAGGCTGAAAGCCGGGCACTGGACGATGGCCGCAGTTTCCTGCGGCTGGAAGTCAGGCCCGATAACGAGCGTGCTATCAGCCTCTATCAGAAACTCGGCTATCAGCGTTTCGACATTGTCAGTGATTTCTATGAAGATCACAGTGATGCGCTGCGCATGATGAAGGTTTTGCATCACCTGCCCGAAGTCAGCCACCCGGCAGTGGCACATTACTCACAAACCACCGACTTCAGCTGCGGCCCGGCCTGTCTGATGATGGCGATGAAAAGCCTTGATAGAGGAATTGAGCTTGAGCGTCAGCTCGAGCTTCAGCTATGGCGTGAGGCCACGACCATTTTCATGACCTCGGGTCATGGCGGTTGCAGCCCGCATGGGCTGGCGCTGGCAGCTCAGCGGCGCGGTTTTGATGTCACGTTACTTACGAACACGGATGCGGTGCCGTTCATTGATGGTGTGCGCAGCGAGGATAAAAAGGCGGTGATTGAATGCGTGCACCAGGACTTTGCCAGACAGTTGGATGCAGCCGACATTATCCAGATCCAGGCGCCTGTTGATATCGCCTTGTTAGCGCCTTACCTGCAACAAGGTGGGCTGGCTCTGGTGTTGATCAGCTCTTACCGGCTTAATCAGAGCAAATCACCTCACTGGGTATTGTTAGTATCAGTGTCTGATACCTTCGTTTATTTTCATGACCCCGATGTGGCCTGGGATGATAATAAAAGCGTCACCGACAGCGGCTACATTCCGGTCACGCATAAAGAGTTCAACCGCATGCTGGGTTATGGTAAATCCCGTTATCAGGCGGCAGTTGTTATTAACAAGGATTAACGTCAGTGTAATCTGCCATAAGTTTACTAAATAATAACGATTACTATTTGCATTATATTTACTGTTTGTTAAACTCCATCAGCTTCACGCAGATGGAGCTTATCAATGCAATTTGTAAAAACCCTTTTAGCCTCTTCTATTGGCCTGCTTGTCATTCAGCCTGTGATGGCTGAAGAGCAGGATTCCAACGCCATTTCACTCCCCAAAATGGGAGTCTCAGCTGACTGGACTGGTGCGTCAGAGCATACTGGCGAATATCAGGTCAACAAGATGAACACTGCGACACGATTGGGTCTTTCAGCTAAAGAAACGCCTCAGTCGGTGTCTGTGATCACCCGCCAGTTAATTGATGATTTTGAGCTGGAGACGATTACTGATGTCGTCAATCTGGCGACGGGTGTCTCTGCTAAAGCCAATGACAGTTCACGTTTTAATTATTCGGCGCGTGGTTTTGCGATTAATAATCTCCAGATTGATGGCGTACCCACGACCTGGGAAAGTGGGTATTCTGCCGGCGAGACAATGACCGACACCGTGCTGTATGACCGTGTGGAAATAGTCCGCGGAGCGACGGGTCTGATTACCGGGGCAGGGGATCCTTCTGCTGCCATCAATCTGGTTCGCAAGCGGGCAGATAGCCGCGAGTTTGATGGACAGGCAACCCTCACCGCGGGATCCTGGGACAAGTATCAGGGCACTGTTGATATCTCAACACCACTCAACGAAGCGGCGACGGTTCGTGGCCGTCTGGTGGGGAGCTATCATGACAGCCGTTCCTATGTTGACCTGCTTGAAGATGAGCGTCAGGTCTTTATGGGGACTATCGCTGCTGATTTGACCGATCAAACGCTGTTAAATGTCGGCGTCAGTTATCAGGATCACAACCCCACATCATCAACCTGGGGTGGTTTACCTGTCTGGTTCAGCGATGGCTCACGCACAGACTGGAGCCGATCGAAAACGACGGGTGCAGACTGGACACGCTGGGGCTCTGAGGTGACTAATTATTATGCGAATCTTGAGCACACTTTTGATTCCGGTGCGATGGTCTATGCAGCCTATAGCAAGAGCGTCAACGAGGGTGACCTGCGCCTGCTTTATCTGAGTGGATCGCCGGACCGCAACACCGGGCTGGGGATGTCTTCCAGCCCCTCCTGGTATGACAACGAACGCGAACAGGAAAACATCGATATCTACGGCAACATACCGTTTGAACTATTCGGGCAAGGTCATGAGGTGACGCTGGGCCTGATGCACAGTGATCAGGACTTTGTTGCCAAGCGCCGCGATGCGCTGACATCCTCAGCAGTGGGTAACTTCTATGATTGGGATGGCAGCTACCCAGAGCCAAGCTGGGGGGCCAAACGAACCTACGTTACACGTGATACCAAACAGACCGGGCTTTATGCCGTGACCAGACTGAGTCTGGCGGATCCGCTGAAACTGATTCTGGGCAGTCGTGTGACTGACTGGGAAGTCACCGGTATGAACTGGGATGGCAGCATGTATGAGTTTGAACATGATGACGAAATCACACCCTATGCTGGCCTTATCTACGATATCAACGATACTTACTCAAGCTATGTGAGTTACACCGAAATTTTCCAACCGCAGAACTTACAGGATAAAAATGGTGACTTCCTGGAGCCTATAGAGGGTAAAAACTACGAAGCGGGTATCAAAGCCAGCTTTATGGATGACAGGCTGAGTACCACACTCTCGGTTTTCCGGATTGAACAGGATAACTTGGGCCAGGTGGATCCGGATAACCTGGTGCCAGGCACTACGAACCAAGCCTATGATCCTGCTGAAGGTGCGACCAGCAAAGGCTTTGAGTTTGAGGTCAACGGTGCGCTGACCGAGAACTGGAATATTCTGCTGGGCTGGTCACAGTTCAAAGCCGAGGATGCCAATGGCGATGCGGTTAATACCGAGCACCCTCGCCGAACAGCCACCTTTTATACGACCTATCGTATCCAGGACTTGACGCTGGGCGGTGGTCTTAACTGGGAAAGCAGTAACTACACGATTGCCACCAATCCGGTGGGGGACCAGGATAAACTTAAGCAGGACAGCTTTGCACTGGTGAACCTGATGGCGAGGTATCAAATCAGCGCTTCATTACAGGCACAGCTCAACCTTAATAATGTCTTTGATGAGGAATACTACAGTCAGATTGGTTTTTACAGCCAACTGGCGTACGGTGCGCCGCGTAATGTGACTGCCAGCCTTCGCTACGATTTCTGACTTGTACCAGAGTCTTAATCAGCAATAAACCTGGGGCAGGCCCGGCTGTTGAAAAACACCGGGCCTGCTTTTATTGAGGCCCGGTTTACTGGCATTATTCCTGATTCCTGTGGTTCAAGAACTTTCTTTTGAAGATCGAGTCGCTTTTGCTGAGGAGACGTGATGATAGAAAAACTGAAACAAATGCTGAGCACAACGCTTGGCGAAGAGACTGATGCCATGCTTGCTGACCGCGAGCAATCAAAATTGCTGGCGGCGGTGGCGCTGATGGTGGAGATTATTGCCGTTGATGATGAGCAGCATGAGACGGAAAAAGCGATGCTGCGCCATATTTTGTCGAGCCGTTTTCACATCAGCGAGCAGGATGCCGAGAAGCTGATTGCTGAAGCGGAGGATGCGCATGAAGATTCCACCGATTTTTATCGCTTCACCTCCGAGCTCAACCGCGAGTTCAGCGCCGAAGAAAAAATCGA
Source organism: uncultured Methylophaga sp. (assembly GCF_947259025.1). Lineage (GTDB taxonomy): Bacteria > Pseudomonadota > Gammaproteobacteria > Nitrosococcales > Methylophagaceae > Methylophaga. The sequence continues at coordinate 159,749 of NZ_CAMYKO010000004.1, read as the reverse complement.
GCTGATCGAGTCTTTATGGAAACTGGCCTGGGCTGATGAGCATATTCATGAACTCGAACAGCACGTGATCCGCCGGCTGGCCAATCTGTTACATGTTTCCCATAAAGATTTTATTGCGACCAAGCTTCGGGTGGTGGGGGAGTGAGCCTGTTCAGGCGTTTTCGTCACCGGATTGAACCATCTCCGCCCATTCTTCAATAGCAATTTGGCCGCCGGCTTTTTCAACCTGCTCCCGTTCATGCTTTTTCAGCACATCCTGGACTTCATCCACCCGTTTCCAGGTCGCGACCGGCGTTTCACATTCGTTTTTGGGCACGTAGCGTGAATCTTTAACTTTCTGATAGCGATGGATGTAACGCGGGCAGTTCTGCCAGAGTTCAGTGATGCTTACCCTGACCACCAGTTCAGCCTCTTTCCAGTGAGATAACAGCGGATCATCAGCCGATACGCTGGCTTTACCCTGAACCCGGATGCGGTGGGGTTTCTCAAAATCGATGAACAACATGCCCACTTCGGACTGGCCGTCGATGTTGCCCATTGAGTAGTACATGCCATTGCCGTCGAAACTGGGAAAGGCCAGGGTGTTGTCATCAACCACTTTCACAAAGCGGCCTGCCTCGCCACCTTTATAGGAGACCGTGGGGCGGCCCTGGTGATCGACGGTGGACAGAAAGAACATGTCCCGCTGCTCGATAAACGCTGCCGCTTCTTCAGAAATTTCTGTCACAACAGCCAGTTCTTCAACCCGGTCTGCCATCTGCCGGCTGTCAAACTGATCCTGAAAATCGCGGTGTTTATCACCGTAAAGTCTGCTCATAACGGCTCCAATCAATAAGCTGCGGGTCAAATTAACATGCTGTTCATGCTGTGTATATGGCGACGCCGAACTCGGGCAATTTTCCCGGATTCAGGCCTGTTAGCAAGCCTGCTCAGCAGCGTGCACTGCCTGAATAGGCTGTAAAACAACGATTTAGTTGCCAAACGAACACATAAACGATAATGTATCTCATTATCAATCGTAATCGTTTGTTTTTACTGGATGACACAGCAGACCCTGGAAATCTTATATCGAGAACATCACAGCTGGCTTTGGCAGTGGATCAAAAGCCGCCTGGACTGTGATGATCAGGCCAGCGATCTGACTCAGGAAACCTTTATCAAACTGCTGGTTCAGAACCGCGCTGAAGATCTGCGTGCCCCTAAAGCCTATCTGAGCAGTATTGCACGCGGCCTGTTGGTGGATGTGTTCCGCCGCCGCAGCGTGGAAAAGGCCTATCTGGATGCGTTAGCGCTACAGCCGGAACAATATGCTATTTCACCTGAACTCCAGCACAGCATTCTTGAGACCCTGATGGAAATCGACCAGATGCTGGATAGCATGAGCGAACGGGGACGTCAGATCTTTCTGATGGCGCAGCTCGATGGTTTGTCTTATGTCGAAATCAGTCGTCGCCTCGATATTTCCGTCAACACGGTGCGGAAACACTTTATCCGTGCGATGACCCAGTGCCTGCTGTCAGTGGATGAGTGATACGATGAAGCTGGATGCCGATATTCTGGAAGCCGCCGCCACCTGGTATGTCGATCTTAAATCTGCTGCTGCCGACGACCCGCTGCACGATGCCCATAAACAGTGGCTGGAAGCCGACTCCAGGCATGTCCTGGCCTGGCGCCGGATTCAGAAACTACAAAAACGCTTTCGCGGGCTGCCCCGTGATATTCGTCACGAAACACTGGATAAAGCCCGCCGCTCACGCCGGGAGATGATCAAAGCCTTGATGGTGGTAGTGACAGTTGGCGGGGCGGGGACAGCCTGGCAGCAAAAAAACCGGCTGATCAGTCTGACCGCCGATTACCGCACTGCCGTGGGACAGCGCCGTGATATCACTCTGGCCGATGGTAGCCAGCTTCAACTTAATACCGACTCGGCACTGGATGTGCGTTTCAGCTCTGATAAACGGGAAGTGTTTTTGCATCGCGGTGAAGTGATGCTGACCACGGCCAGTGATAATCATCAGCGGCCTTTTATTGTGAGAAGCGCGCATGGTCAGGTGCAGGCACTGGGGACCCGCTTTAGTGTCAGCAGTGACGGAGCCCGGAGCCGAGTCAAAGTGTTTGAGCATGCCGTGAAAATGACCGCCGACGGTCTGGAACACAGTCGTTCTCTGCAGGCTGGTAACCAGGCCGACATGACCAAAAAGCACTACGGTGCTTCCACGGCTATCCCTGCCAATGCCGATGCCTGGACACAGGGCTTGCTGATTGTCAGCGATTGGCGGCTTGCTGATTTTATCGAGGAACTCACCCGCTATCATAAGGGCATGCTGAGTTGTGATGAAAAGGTGGCCGATTACCGGATTTCCGGGGCTTTTCATTTAAACGATACCCGCTCGGTACTGGAAAACCTCAGCAGTACCCTGCCGGTAAAAGTGCGTTACCTGACGCGGTTCTGGGCCCGGGTTGAAGCAGGCTGAGTTTTCGCTGCTGAAAAAAATGTAACCAGGGGTTGTTGATTTTGAATCTCGTTCGGCCTGTTAGATAGAGGCGTTGCAAATTGACGCCATGATTTTCCAATTAACAGGCAATGCAATGAAACAACGTGTCCAGAAATATCCCTTGAAACCCCTGAGTCGTCGTTTGCTGGTGGCCGGGATTGTCAGCACCAGCCTGCTGAGCGGTGCAGTGCTCAGCACGGCAGCCCATGCCGACACTGCGGTCACTCAGCAAAGCTTTAATATTGATGCCGGTTCACTGGAGTCGGCCCTGGTGCAGTTTTCAGTGCAAAGTGGCATTACCGTGTCTTTTGCGCCGGAGGTCGTGCAGGGGCTGACCACACCGCAGTATAAAGGCAGCTATGCCCCTGATGTTTTGCTCGACAGTTTGCTCAGTGACAAGGGCTTGAGTTCAAAGCAACTGGCAAATGGCAGCTACACCATTGTTAAACAGTCGGCTGCTACTGTTAGCCCAGGGTCGCGTGATATGAACACGGTAGAGCTGGATGAGATGGTCATCACCTCAACCCGTACTGAAACCCGGCTGGAAGATTCTGCCCAGGTATTGACGGTGATCGACCGAGAGCAGATTGAAAAACAGATGGAAATGAGCAGTGACACTTCTCAGATCCTCAGCCGATTGCTGCCGGCGTTTTCGCCCAGCCGCCAGAAACTGACCAGCGGCGGTGAAACCTTTCGCGGTCGTTCTCCCTTATTCCTGATTGATGGCGTGCCACAGAGTAATCCCCTGCGTGACGGTCAACGTGATGGTCACACCATAGATATGGCAATGGTAGAGCGCATTGAAGTGATTCACGGTGCCAATGCCATTCACGGCCTCGGCGCCACCGGCGGCATTATCAACTTTATTACCCGTCGTCCCAGCAGCGATACGCTGAAACAGCATGCCAATATTCAGATGAGCTCACCCACCGGCGAGTTCGGTGATGAAACCATGGGTTACCGGGCTGATTACAGCCTACGCGGCAGTAAAAACGATTTCGAATATACGCTGGGTCTCAGCTATGAGCGCCAGGGCGTGTTTCTGGATGCCGATGGCACTGAAATCGGTGTCGATAATGTCCAGGGCGATATTATGAATTCGCAGAGCTATGACGTGTTTGCCAAGCTGGGTTACTGGTTCGATGATAATCAGAACCTGGAGTTCACCCTCAACCGCTACCAGATCAAAGGCGGCAATGATTATGTCAGTGTTGATGGCAACAAGGCGGCGGGCATTCCCACCACTTCACGCAGGGGCACACCGATCGGCGAAGCGCCACGTAACCGGGTGCTGACGACCAGTGTTAATTATCAGCATTACGATCTGGCGGGCATGGAGTTTACCGCCCAGGCTTACCGCCAGGAGTTTGAAGCGCTGTATGGGGCGCTGGCTTCCGGCAGCTTTACCGACCCGGTGCTGGCACCGGACAGCATTGATCAAACCCAAATCGAGTCTGATAAAAACGGCGCCAAATTCACCCTGGTGAAGGACGGCCTGTTCGATGACAAACTGAAACTGACCACTGGCCTCGATTTGCTGGAAGACAGCTCATTGCAGCGTCTGGCGATGACCGATCGAGTTTATGTGCCGGAAGTTGTGTATAAAAACTATGCACCGTTCCTGCAGGCCCAGTTCAAGCCAGCAGACTTTCTGGTGTTACATGCCGGTGCCCGTTATGAACATGCCGAGCTGGACATCGATACTTTCAATACGGTGTTCGGAAAAGGCGGGGTGACGGTGCAGGGCGGTAAACCGGACTTTAATGAAACCCTGTTTAATGGCGGCGCGGTCGTTTCCCCGACCTCATGGCTGAGTGTCTTTGCCAACTATTCGGAAGGCTTCGGTATGCCCGATGTCGGCCGTGTGCTACGCGGTATCGGCACCCCAGGCCTGAGTGTGGAATCACTGCTGGATTTGAAGCCGATTCTGACGACCAACAAAGAAATCGGTATCCGCATTGACTGGGCGCCGGTTGATTTTGAAATCAGTTATTACGAGTCGGATTCCGATCTGGGCTCTCGTCTTGTCGCCAATGCCGATAACACCGAATACTTTATCCGCAGACAAAAAACCGAGATTGAGGGTGTCGAAGCCAGCCTGGGTTTGCAGGCCAATGCCGATCACTATTTCAACCTGGCGTATTCCCAAATCCGCGGTCGTTTTGACAGCGATAATGATGGCCGGGTCGATGCCGATTTGAATGGCTCCAACATTCCGCCCAACCGTCTGCTGGCAAGCTGGAGCGCGGACTGGACACCCAAGCTGAGCTCTTTCATTCAGGCCAGCTATAACTTTGATCGCAGCTTTAATGATGCCGATGATGAAGACTTTGATGGTTATGCCTTGATCGATGCGTCGCTGGGCTATGAGCTGGGTGATGGCACGGTTAATCTTGCTGTCAGTAACCTGCTGAATAAAGATTATTTCAGTTATTCTTCACAGACCAATTACGGCTCTGATACCCGCAACTTCAAGGGGCGCGGCCGGGTGGTCACGCTGGGCTACGCACTCGATTTTTAAAATCTTATGCGCCGTTTCGAGCTAATTAAAACAGCGGCCACCGGCCGCTGTTTTTTTATATTAGATGATAATTCAATCAGCTATGTCGAGAGATTAGACCAATTGACTGGGCGTTAATCAAACAGATAGGTATAATGCGTCTTATTCACATTTGGGCGCTCAGGCCCTGTTGTTCGAACTAAGGCTTTACCATGATTTCGCAAACTGCTTTGCACATCACCAACCGCATTATTGCCGCCTTTCTCGGTGGTTACGCCTTCACCTGGGGCTTATCGGCTTTGGCCATTACTACCATGGTCACCCTGGGCATTGATTTCCACGAAGCGGAAACCGGCATGACGCTGGTCGCCTTTCTGGTGTTTCTGGCGCTTTTCCTTTGGACATTTGCCGCCGCCAGTATGCTTCGGGTGTGGCTGGTTCTGGCCGGTGGTGCCGCGGTGATGATGTTGATTGCCACCATGCTGCAAAACAGTCTGGTCAGTTAGGAGCGCGACGATGTTTAATTCTTTCCGTATGTCCATGGGCTGGGTGCACACCTGGCTGGGTCTGGTACTCGGCTTTGTGCTGATGATCTGCTTTTTCTTCGGCGCGCTGTCGGTGTTTGACCGGGAAATTGATCGCTGGGCCATTCCCGATACCCGTTTTGAACCGCAGCCGATGCCCTCTTTTGATGAGGTGTTGAAACCGGTCTTTGATGAATTAAAGCCGCACCCCACCGATATGGCTGCCACTCAGCAACGGGTGATTGGCGACTTGCCCGATCCCGATACCATGCCGCTGAAATCGCTCTATGCCTACACCACGCACCGTGATCCGGTGCTGCGCATTGGCGGTGAGTTCGGTATTCCCAATGAGCCCAAAGATCCCGCGGATGATCATTTGCACGTTCATGGCTGGGCCACGGTCAACCCCACCACGGGCGAAACCCTGAGTGACAGTGCGCTTAAAATCGGCAGTGACTGGTTTTACCCGATGCACTTTAATCTGCATCTGCGCTGGAACATGCTGGGTTACTGGATCGTTGGTGTGGCGGCGCTGGTGCTGCTGGCAGCGCTGGTGACCGGGGTGATTATTCACCGCAAACTGTTTCGTGAATTCTTTACTTTCCGCCCCTGGAAGCATGTTTTACGCAGCAGTCTCGACCTGCACAATGTCACCGGGGTGGTGGCCTTACCGTTCCACTTTTTCTTTGCTTTTACGGCCTTGGTGATCTTTGCCACCAATATCTATCTGCCGTTGTCGCATACCACGCTGAAACCCCTGCATGAGCAACATGAGAAGCTGGAAGCCGAACGCACCGGTCTGCCGCATGAAGAATCCGGTGAAGCCGCGCCGCTGGCATCGGTTGATGCGATGGTGGCGGAAGCTAAACGTCGCTGGGCGGAGCGTGATATGCCGGGCGAGGTCGGCTACCTGTTTATGGACCATATTGGCGACGAAAACAGCTATGTCAGCATCTACCGTGCCGGCAGTGATCGTGTTGCGCTGGTGGGTGAGGGTATCCATTTCAAAGCCAGTACCGGCGAGGTTATTCGTGAAGAGCCGCCGCGCAGTGTCGTCGCCTCGATTGATGAATTCCTGACGGGTCTGCATCTGCAGCACTTTGAGCACTGGATGCTGCGCTGGTTGTATGTGTTCGGCGGTTTGCTGGGCGCGATCTGTATCGCCACCGGCTTTATTCTGTTTGTGGAAAAACGCAAGGCCCGCCATGCGAAAGCCGGCAGCCAGGGCAGCCGTATCGTCGATGCCATGGCTGTGACCACGGTTACCGGTATGGTGATTGCCGCGGTAAGTATGCTGGTGGCCAACCGTATTCTGCCTGCTGATCTGGCGGGCAAAGGTCAGTGGGAACAGACCGTCTTCTGGTGGGCATGGGGGCTGGCCTTCCTGCACGCTGCCTGGCGCAGTTCGCCGGTTGCCAAAGCACGCGTTAACCCGGCCTGGCGAGAGCAAAGCTGGGTACTGGCTGCACTGAGCTTGCTGGCAGTGGTGATGAACTGGGTGACCACCGGCGATCACCTGATTAAAACCCTCTTTACCGATACCTACTGGGCGGTGGCCGGCGTCGATTTAAGCCTGATTGCCACGGCGCTGATCGCCATGCTGGTAGCACGTAAATTGGGTGCCAAGGCAACGGAAACAGTTAAACCCAAGCGCGGTAAATCGGCGCAACACAACAAGCAGGTGAATGCATATGATTGAGGCAGGCTGGCTAATCGCGGCAGTGGTATCCACCATGCTTAGCATGGGCTGGTTTGCACTTTGCTACCAGTCACACTGGAAGCAGGTATTTCCGGGTCACGCGGGCGGGCCCAATACTTTCTTGCTCAAACTGCTGGGAAGAGGGTTTCTGCTGTTGTCAGCAGTGTGTTGCCTGGCCGCCGATCATCCATCGATGGCGGCACTGGTGTGGATTATGCTGCTGGCAGTGGCAGCGATGACCGTAGCCATGCTGCTCAGCCGCAGACCGCAGTGGCTGCGGCTTATCTGCCCGTCTTTTTTTGCCGACAAAGGCTAGAGTAGAAAGCAGCCTGTACGTTGTTTAGTCTGACCAGGTTTAGGCGGGCGCCATAAACCCGGTTTTGATCATTTCACACCAGTCAGTGAGACGTTGTTCGGTCAGTTCAGGCTGACAGTCTTCGTCCAGGGCCAGGCCGACAAAGTGCTGTTTGTCCTCAGTTAAGGCTTTGGATTCGTCGAACTCGTAACCCTCTACCGGCCAGTGACCGATAACGCTGGCACCGCGTGCTTTGACCTTGTCATGCAGCATGCCCATTGCATCCTGGAACCATTCTGCGTAGGCAAATTGATCGCCCATGCCCAGAAAAGCCACGGTTTTCCCACTGAAGTCCACGGCATCAACATCGTCCCAGACTTCTTCCCAGTCAGCCTGAACTTCACCGTAGTCCCAGGTGGGAATGGCGAAGATGATGTTGTCGAAGTATTCCAGCGCGTCGAGGCCGACATCTTTGACATCAAATAACTCGACTTCCTCTTCCCCCAGCACGTCCTGAATTTTGACGGCGGCGTCGGAAGTGTTACCGGTTGTTGAGCCATAAATTACTGCGATCATGGTTGTCCCTATTTGCTAGTTAATGATGCAAATAGTAATTATTATCAAATAAGAATTCAATATCTGTATCATGTTTTTATGGCTGAACAATCATCACTGAGTCAGGCGCATCGCTGCTCAGACGATGCTGGCATATCATGAGCCGTGTCGTTATTGACGCAGCAGAGACCGTTTGATGGCGACAGTATAGTCACCATCCGGACGGGCAATACCGGGAAAGCGTTGCTGCGCTTTATTGGGCTTGGCGGGCGCGTTTTACTGCGGCGCGAACCTGCTCCGGCGCGGTGCCACCCAGGTGGTTGCGCGCGGCGACCGAGCCTTCCAGCGTCAGCACTTCAAACACATCGGCCTCAATGCGGTCGGAGAACTGTTGCAGTTCTTCCAGGCTCATTTCTGACAGGTCTTTGTTGTGCTTGAGTCCATAGGCGACTGACAGGCCCACGACTTCATGGGCATCACGGAACGGCGTGCCTTTGCGCACCAGGTAGTCGGCCAGATCGGTGGCCGTTGCATAACCACGCAGCGCCGACTGGCGCATATTGTCGGCTTTGACGGTAATCACAGCCATCATATCGGCATAGACCCGCAGCGAACCCAGCAGGTTGTCGATGGTGTCGAACAAGGGTTCTTTGTCTTCCTGGTTATCCTTGTTGTAAGCCAGAGGCTGGTTTTTCATCAGGGTCAGCAGGTTGAACATATTGCCAAAAACGCGGCTGGTTTTACCGCGGATCAGTTCGGGCACATCCGGGTTTTTCTTCTGCGGCATGATCGAGGAGCCGGTGCAGAAGGCATCGCCCAGATCGACATAATCAAACTGGGCCGAAGACCAGATAATCAGTTCTTCCGAGAAGCGTGACAGGTGCATCATCAGGATCGAGGCAAAGCTGTTGAACTCGATAGCAAAGTCACGATCGCTGACCGCATCCAGCGAGTTCTGGCAGATTCGATCAAAGCCCAGCAGGTTGGCCGTCATTTCGCGATCAATCGGGAACGTGGTGCCGGCCAGCGCAGCGGCACCAAGAGGCATGCTGTTGACGCGCTTCTCGCAGTCATCCAGGCGTTCGGCATCACGTACCAGCATTTCATACCAGGCCAGCATATGGTGGCCGAAGGTGACCGGCTGCGCCGTCTGCAGATGAGTAAAGCCGGGCAGGATAGTGTCAGCTTCACGCTCGGCAACATCCAGCAAAGCGCCTTGCAGGCGCTTGAGTTCGCTGCGAATCGGTTGAATCATATCGCGCAGATACAGGCGCACATCGGTGGCCACCTGGTCATTGCGTGAGCGGCCGGTATGCAGTTTCTTGCCCACCTCACCAATCAGCGCGATCAGCCGCGCCTCGATGTTCATATGTACATCTTCCTGGGCCACCGACCATTCGAACTCGCCGTTTTCGATTTCCTGTTCGATTTGCTGCAGGCCCTGGATAATCTGATCACGTTCCTCACCGGTGAGCACGCCGACTTCGCTGAGCATGGTCGCATGCGCAATCGAGCCCTGAATATCCTGGCGGAACAGACGCTGGTCAAAGCTTACCGAGGCGGTGAATTCTTCGACAAACTTGTCGGTAGGCTGGGTCAGGCGGGCGGATGAGAGTTTCTTGTTGGCTGTGCTCATAGTGGATCATGATCGCGATTTGAAAACAGGGCGTCATTATAACGTGCTTATTCGAGTTGAAGCTTGTCAAAGTGCTAGAATCAGCGTTGATTTTCCGTAATTTAAGCCCGAAAAGACCACATTCATGACAAAGAAAACCGTAAGAATCGCCACCCGCAACAGCCCGCTTGCCGTCTGGCAGGCCGAGTTTGTCAAAGCCGAATTGTTATCTCAAAACCCCGATCTGGAAGTTGAGCTCATCGGCATGAAAACCCAGGGCGATATTATTCTCGACACGCCGCTGGCCAAGGTCGGCGGCAAAGGCCTGTTCGTTAAGGAGCTGGAGCAGGGCATGCTCGACGGCCGCGCCGATATTGCCGTGCACTCAATGAAAGATGTGCCGGTCGAGTTTCCTGAAGGCCTGCATCTGCCGGTGATCTGTGAGCGGGAAGATCCCTTCGATGCTTTTGTCTCTAATCATTACGACAGCATTGATGATTTACCCCACGGTGCCAGACTCGGTACTTCCAGCTTGCGGCGTGAATGTCAGGCCCGTACCCGTCGTCCCGATCTGGAGGTGCTGCCTTTGCGCGGCAACGTCAATACCCGTCTACGCAAGCTGGATGAAGGCCAGTTTGATGCCATTATTCTGGCCAGCGCCGGTCTGAAAAGGCTGGGCTTTGACGAGCGCATCCGTGGTCAGATGACGCCGGAACAGAGTCTGCCCGCTATCGGCCAGGGCGCTTTGGGCATCGAAACCCGCATTGATGATGAAGCAATGAATGCTTTGATAGCCCCGCTGCATGATTCCCATACCGCCACCACGGTTTTGGCTGAGCGGGCCTTGAATCGGCGCTTGCAGGGTGGCTGCCAGGTGCCGATTGCCGGTTATGCCATTCTGGAGAATGATGAAGTTTGGTTACGCGGCCTGGTGGGCCGTCCGGATGGCACTAATACCCTTTATGCTGAAAAACGTGGTCCGGCTGCCGAGGCCGAGGCGATAGGCCTGGAAGTAGCAGAAATGCTGCTGGCACAGGGCGCAGACAAGATCCTGGCGGATGTTTATGGTGACTGAACAGGCGCTGACCGGTCAGCGGGTGTTGGTGACAAGACCACTGGCACAGTCGGCTAAAATGGCATCGCTGATTGATGAGGCTGGCGGACAGGCTATTTGTTTTCCGGTTATCCACATTGAACCACTGCCGGCCACCGACTGGTTAACTGACAATCTGGATCAGGCAGACTGGTTGATTTTTGTCAGCCGCAACGCCCTTGAAAGCTTTGTATCAGGCTGGTCAGAAGCTTTGCCATCGCAGCTTAAACTGGCGGCTGTCGGTGATGCGACCGCCAGTGCGATGCAAGCGGCCGGTTTGTCGGTAGATTGCCAGCCGCAGCGTTCGACCGGCAGTGACGGACTGTTGCAAATGCCTGAGATGCAGGATGTGGACGGTCAAAAAATGATCATTGTCCGTGGTCAGGGCGGCCGTGAACGCTTGGCTGATACCCTGAAAGCCAGAGGTGCTAGTATTGACTATATGGAAGTCTATCGCCGGGATTTGCCATCACCGGATCGGCAGGACTGTATTCACGCGATGTATGCCGATAAACTGGTTTGTACCAGTGCCGCCGGCATCGATAATTTGTGCCGCTTGCTGAGCGAGTTCAAAGCTGAGCTGTTGTACAAGCCGCTGGTGGTAGTGAGTGACAGACTAAAACAGCATGCCCACGGGCTCGGCTTCAGATGGGTCGAAGTCAGTGACAATGCGAGCGATAGCGCGGTTTTACAAACATTGACGGAAATGGACAAACAGCATGGCAAACAACGATGAAAAGCAGCAGATTGATGCTAACGTAAAGGATGCTGAACTCAACGAAAAGCCAACGCCGGGCAGCACAGACAATCGTCTGTTGTGGATTGCCATCGCGATTTTGCTGGTCTTGCTTATCGCAGCGGGTGGCTGGCTTTATCAGCAGATAATGGCACAACAGCAGCAACAAATTGATGCACACAGCGCCCTGCAGTCCGAAATGGCGGTTTTGGCTGATGCCGATGATGATACCCGGCAACGACTGGCGACGCTGCAACAGGATCAGCAGGGGCTGGCCGATAAAATTGAAGATTTGCTCAACCGTGAAGCCCTGTCCAGCGCTGATTTAAAACGCACCTGGGCACTGCAGGAAATCAAATATCTGCTTAACGTCGCTAACCAGCGCGCTTTGCTAGCACATGATGTGACTGGCGCATTGCAGGCATTGCAAATGGCGGATTTGCAGATTAAAGCTTTGTCTGACTACCGCCTGCATCCACTGCGGGCTTTGATTGCAGAAGAAGTTATGGCGCTGCAGGCGTTGGCTGATGTCGATACCGCAGGTATTGCCCTCAAGCTGCAAACGGCCGCCAATAATATTGCCAAGCTGCGTGTGAAAAAAGGCCCTGAAGTCACGGCTGCCAGCGAAAATGAATCCGGCGTGGTCCCTGAACAAGCTGGATGGAAACAGGCCGCCGCCGATATCTGGCAGCAATTACGCTCGCTGGTGGTGATTCGTCACGATCAAAGTGGAGAGGCAGCGGTGCTGGTACCGGAGCAACGCTACTTCCTCTATCAGAATCTGCGCCTGCAACTGGAAAGCGCCCGTCTGGCCCTGCTCAATGCTGACAATGCCAGTTATCAGCACAGTATGCAGACCGCGATCCAATGGCTCAGGCAATACTTTACCGGTGACCAGCGTGATGCCCTAATCGCGACCCTGGAAAACCTGAACTCGGCACAGATTAAAGTCGATGTACCGGATATATCCGGCTCACTGAACTGGCTTGAGGAGTATCAGCAATGAAGCTGCTGATCGTTATTGCTTTAGCCCTGGCGCTGGGCGCTGCCGTTATCTGGGCGGCGGACTTTGAGCCCGGTTTTGTGCTGCTGCAATATGGCAGCTGGAGTCTGGAAACCTCGCTGGTGGTGTTTTCCATCGCTTTTATTTTATTGCTGGTGGCGGCCTATTTGTCTTTGCGCAGCCTGGTACTGGTCAAACAGTCCCCCCGCAAACTCTCGGCCTGGAAAGAAACCCAGCGTCATAAACGGGCAAACCGTGCTTTGACCCGGGGCCTGATCACACTGGAAGAGGGCCGCTGGGCCGAGGCTGAGCGGGTGTTGATCCGTCATGCCGGCAATAGTGAAACGCCGCTGCTGCATTATCTGGCTGCGGCGCGGGCAGCACAGAAACAACAGGCGCCGGAGCGGCGTGATAATTATCTGCGACTCGCCCATGAAACCACGGAAGGGGCGGATATTGCCGTGGGTGTGGTGCAGGCAGAACTGCAGATCTCGGCAGGGCAGAATGAACAGGCGCTGGCGACGCTGCGGCATTTGCGTGAAATGGCGCCCAAACATCCTTATGTGCTGCAATTACTGCAATCGCTGTATCAGGATATGGATCAGTGGCAGGAAGTACAGGCAGTGCTGCCCGATTTACGTAAACGTCATGTGCTGGAGAGCGATGAAGCCCAGGCGCTGGATCAGGAAGCAGCAGTGGGACAGATGGAATCAGCTTTACTGCGTCAGGACTGGCGCAAACTGTCGCAAATCTGGGAACAGTCACCTGCCCGTGTTCGCCAGACCGAATCCATGCTTAAACCCTATATCAGCGGGCTGATTGAGCAGGGAGAAGGCGAGCAGGCGATCACACTCATCGAACAATTTATGCGTAAAAACTGGAGTGATGCGCTGGTCTATGAATATGGCCGCCTGACTCAGGGTGATTTGCTCAAGCGTCTGGCTTTAGCAGAAAAATGGCTCAAGCAGCATCAGCATAACCCCTGGCTGTTACTGACACTGGGCCGCCTGGCCAAGGCGAGTGACTTGTGGACCAAAGCGGAAGAATACTTGCGGGCCAGTATTCAGTACGGTGCCCGCGGTGAAACCTATCAGGCACTGGCGGAAGTACAAACGGCACAAAGCAAGCCTGATGCCGCGGCAGAAACCTATAAAACCGGACTGGATCTGATGCTCAGCCATGCCGAAAATCGGGTCGGCTAGGAGTAACTGAGTGCAGGAAGCGGGGGGACACTACCTGATTGATATCCTGGCCATACTTCTGGCTACAGTGGTTATCATTCCTATTTTTCACAGAATCCGGCTGGGCGCGATTTTGGGCTACCTCTTCGCCGGTATGGTGCTGGGCCCGTGGGGGTTTGGCGTCATTACCGAAGTCGAAGATATTCGACATTTAGCCGAATTTGGCGTCATTTTCCTGTTATTTCTTCTCGGTATCGAGCTCAAACCCGACAAGCTCTGGCAAATGCGCAAGATGGTGCTGGGCCTGGGGCTGGGCCAGGTATTGATCACGGCCGGGCTGATTTACGGTATTGCTATCTGGCTGGGCGTCTCCAACCAAAGTGCGATTATTATCGGGTTCGGTCTGGCCCTGTCTTCAACCGCCTTCTGCCTCAAGTTGCTGGCCGAGCGTGGTGGCATTTCCACCGTGATGGGGCGGATGTCGTTTTCGGTGCTGCTGTTACAGGATATTGCCGTGGTACCGCTATTGGCGCTGGTATCCTATTTTGCCGGCGGTAGTCAGGACATTATGGAGCCCAGCCTGCAACCGGTGTACGCCATCCTGGTGTTGGCTGCTTTATTGTTTGCCGGACGTTACCTGCTCAACCCGGTGCTGGGCAGAATTGTTGCCAGTCAGGATGCCGAGGTGTTTATCGCCATGGCGGTATTGCTGGTGCTGGGCGTTGCCTGGATCATGCAAAGTGTGGGCTTCTCGATGGCACTGGGCGCTTTTGTCGCCGGTGTTATGCTGGCTGAATCACATTACCGTCACCAGATAGAAGCCGATATTCTGCCGTTCCGTGGCATTTTGCTCGGACTGTTCTTTATGACTGTGGGCATGGGCATCGACTTCAGCCTGCTGTGGGACCGGCTGGTTGATATTCTGCTGCTGACCTGGGGGCTGATGACGCTCAAGTGTCTGGTCGTTTACGTGCTATCACGGCTCAGCAGTGCCCGCCACGATATTGCCTTACAAAACGGTGCTTTATTGTCACAAAGTGGTGAGTTTGGCTTTGTTCTATTTGGGTTTGCTGCCGCTTCCGGTGTGCTGGAAAAACAACTGGGAGATATCCTGACGCTGGTCATTGCGCTGACCATGGTGCTGACCCCGTTTGTGGTGAATATGACCAACTGGCTGTTGCTGCGTTTCTATACACCCGAACCCTCTGAAGATGAGGACTACGCCGAGTTTGTCGAGGCCAGTGAGGAGCACGTCATTCTGGCCGGCTTTGGTCGTGTGGGTGCCCGGATTGGTACTTTGCTGGGTGCGGCCGGTGTGCCTTACCTGGCGCTGGATATGAAACAGAAACGGGTCAAGGATGCCCGCGCCCAGGGCTTCCCGGTGTTTTTTGGTGATGCCAGTAAGGTCAAGGTATTACAGGCGGCTGGGGCCGATCACGCGAGAATGATCGTGGTCACCCTTGATGATCCGGAGCAGATTGACCGGCTGGTGTCCCAGGTCCGCCAGTTTTATCCCGATATGCCGATTCATGCGCGGGCACGGGATAGAAAACACTGCGCTGATCTGATTACCACCGGCGCCACATCGGCTGTCTCAGAAACGCTGGAAACCAGTCTGCGGCTGACCGAGGAAATTTTGTTGGGGAGTGGCGTCGAGGCCGAAAAAGCCTCAAGGGTTATCGACGAGTTCCGGGATGACTACTACTCCAACGTGGTGCAGAAAGTTGCCGAGAACAAAGTGGTCCTGGGTGAGTTAAAACACTAACTGTTTTAGCCAATAAGAATAAAAAAAAGCCCCTGAAAAGGGGCTTTTTTGTTATTGAGGTTAATGCCGGGTACCGCAAAAATCGGCGTCACATCGCTGCTCCCAGCAGCTCACCAGACTATTGGCATGACACATATAGTCATCACTGCTCTCACTCTGCTCGCACTTCATGTCACCCCACTGGATCTCGGCTTTAAAGCTGCTGCCACACAGCTTGGCTGCGTTATTTTCCAGGTTGGTACGAGCAATATCGATAGCCGTATCTTTGCTTAGATAGGTTTCAGTTGCGCCTTTAACCGGTTCAGCTTCAATTACAAGGCGGTTGGGCGTTGCCTGCGCATCCTGCTTTTGATCTGCAGGTAGTTTAGCCGGGCTTGACTTGGCCGAATCTGATAAGCGATTTTCACTTGTTTCTTTAGCGCGACTCGTTGCTTGCTCGGCTTTTGACCTGGCTTTTTCAGCAGTGCGACGGATGTTTTCTCTGCGATACTCAGTGCCATGGCTGGTTTTATTCATGGCGATTGTTTTTTCAATCATGCGGTTGGTCGAGTCAAGGTTATTGGCCACCCATTGGCTACGCTGACTGATTGAGTTCATTGTGTTTGCCCAGTGCGCTCGCGACCAGGCTTCATGTTCGGCTTTGCGCTGCTGCTCTTCTGCCCTTCGTTTAGCCTGAAATTTCCTTTCTTCTTCAGCTGCATTGAAAGCCACATCAAGCTTATCTTCAGCCTCTTCAAGGCCTGCAATTGCATCGGCTATCATCTTTTGTGGCGTGAGCACTTTCTTGGCTTTTTTACGCGCATCTAAATCCATGCTGAAACCGGCTTTATCCAATAATTTCTCTTCCTGATTATCAAGAGCGGGATAGGCTTCAGCGTAGGCGTCGATATCAAAAGAGGCCAATGCTTTACTTCTGCAATCAATGTAATCAGTGTTGTTAGAGATAATTTCATTTGGTTTCAGAGGAAGCCCGATCTGTTGTGCCATGTCAGTGCTTATGCCTATTACCTCATCCAGACAGCCTTTTGAATCTGCCCAAGCTTCAAAGGTTAACGGGTAGTATGCTTTATCGAGAAATACCTGATATTCCTTACCACCTATTTCTACGGCGGCGACCCGGCGATTAAAAAGCTTATTCTGCTTCTCGGCCTCTTTGCCGGTGAATAGTCCAAAATCAAAGCGGCTCCACTTTTTTTCAAGTTCTTGAAGCGTTAAGTCAGAACCGATTGTTTTGTACATTTGATACGTGGCTTGTCTGAAATCTTCTTCAGAGCCGAATTTTATCTGCTCAATATTCAGGGCATTACTGATATTTTCTTCTCGCCTTTCCCTCATTCGGGCAATTTTTTCCACGGTCACCCAGTCATAATTATGAGAGGCATCAAAGCAATAAGCACAATACTGCCAATCAGTGACAATGGCACCATCAGTCACCTTTTCTGGCACGGGTGCCGGAAAATCCGTTTTGGGAAACACAGGAAACCTGCCCATTGCGCCTGCAGGGAATTCAGGGTGCTGGTCAAGATAGAGGCCCTTGTTGCGGGATAGAATTTCTTGTGCGGTGACATTCTTTACCGGCTTTAGGACATAGCGATATTGAGGCGCATGATCCTTTTCCGTACCGGGTTTAAATTCTAGCCAAACCCTCATAATTTCTGCGCCTTCAATGTTTACGCCGTTTTCGACCTGCTTGTAATTCACCAGATCATTGCCTTGCCCTTTGGGCTGGTATCGGCTCTCCCAAGCCTGGTATTGAGGATCGCTGTCGATAAGTTGCTTAACAAGCTGTTGGCTCGACAAAGCTGTTTTTATCGAGCTTGTCTCTGCCAGAGCAGTATTTATTAAAAGCAGTGAGATGACCAGAGGCAGTATTAAGACAACAGAACGATGAGATAGAGTAGGCATGACTTAGGTATTTCCTGATCGAGTTAATTATCAGCTTATAAACGATGACTCACTCTGATGGCGCTAAACATCGCTATGATTGATGTTATAGGTCGTCTTTCGGGGAGTAATGTCAGAGGTTGTAATGCAGAAGAGGGAGTATAACTTGAGGGGCGTGGTAGCAATTTTTTCAATCCCTGAAAAGAAAAACGTCGGTTCAATCCTTGAGAGAAACATTACTAAAAAGTATTGATAGAGTCACTAAGCTACCAATGTTTTTGCTGAATGTAATAGCACAGAGAGCCGCCCCTCGACAGGCCCTGGGCGGGACGAGGGCTGACTGTTTCACAGTCGCATAGGCATCACGACATATTGCCGTTCAAGTTTGTCGTTGGCCGGCGTTACCAGGGCACTACTGGTTTCATCGGTAAACAGGATTTTCACCTTGTCGTCGGGGATGGCGTTAAGCAGATCCAGCAGATAGGCGTTGTTAAAGGCAATTTCCAGGGCGCTGCCTTTGTAATCGACGGCCATTTCTTCTTCTGCCGATTCCTGTTCCTGATTGGTGACGGTGGCTTTGAGCAGATCGGTATCCAGGTTGATACGCACGCTGCGGTGCTTGTCGTTGGAGAGGATGGCGGCGCGTGACAGAGCCTGTTTGAGTGCATCGCGTTCGGCCAGCACTTCCTTATCACCACCGACCGGCAACACCCGCTCGTAGTTGGGGAACTGACCGTCGATCAGTTTGGAAGTGAAGTGAATGTCAGGCAGTTCGATTTTAATCTGCTGGTTGCTGAAGGCCAGTTTCACTTCATCATCGGTGTCACCCAGCAGGCGGCCCAGCTCAATAATCGCTTTACGCGGTACGATCACGCTGTTCTTTTCTTCTACCGGATTGGCGGTAGTCAGGCTGCCCATTGCCAGTCGGTGACCGTCAGTAGCAACCGCGCGCAGCGTGGTGTCTTCGCGTTCGAGTAACAGGCCGTTGAGATAATAACGAACATCCTGGCTGGCCATGGCAAAGCTGGTTTCATCCAGCAAAGCTTTTAAGGCCGATTGTGGCAGAGCAATTTCATCAACATAATTGGCACCCTCACTGTCAGGGAAGTCGTCGCTGGACAGGGTCGCCAGCGAGAAGCGACTTTTACCGGCTTTCACCAGGGCCTTATTATCACTGGCGTTAAAGCTGATAGTGGCGTTGGCCGGCAGGGCACGGACAATATCAAGCAATTTACGCGCAGAGACCGTGGTTTTGCCTTCTTCTTCCACCGACACCGGCAGGGTGGCGATCATTTCCAGTTCCATATCGGTACTGGTCATCGACAACTGGTTGCCATGCGTCCTTAGCAGAATATTGGACAGAATCGGCAGTGTGGCACGCCGTTCAACAATGCTGCACACCAGTTGCAAGGGGCGGACGAGGGTTTCTTGGCTGACAGTGAATTGCATGATGATTCTCTCAGGGTCCGTTAATTAATCAACTCGACAGGGTTCTTAGCAGGTTACGGTAATCTTCTTCGACGCGATTGTCCGTTTCACGCAGTTCCGCCACTTTGCGGGTGGCATGTAAAACGGTGGTGTGGTCGCGGCCACCAAAAGATTCACCGATTTCCGGCAGGCTGTGACTGGTCAGTTCCTTGGCCAGTGCCATCGCGATTTGGCGCGGGCGGGCAATGGAGCGGGTACGTTTTTTCGACAACAGATCAGAGACGCGCACCTTGAAGTATTCAGCGACGGTTTTCTGAATGCTTTCTAAAGTGACCAGTTTCTGATGCAGGGCCAGCAGATCTTTCAGTGCCTCCTGGGCCATTTCAATCGACAAAGGCTGGTTGGTAAAGCGCGAAAAGGCCAAAACCCGCTGCAACGCACCTTCCAGGTCACGCACGTTGGACTTGATGCGCTTGGCAATAAAAAACGCCACATCTTCCGGCAGCGTGATCAGGTTCTGGTGAGCCTTTTTAATCAGAATCGCGACCCGGGTTTCCAGTTCCGGTGGCTCGATAGCGACGGTCAGGCCCCAGCCCAGACGCGACTGCAGGCGTTCATCTAGGTTTTCCACTTCCTTGGGAAAGCGGTCACAGGTGAGGATAATCTGACGTTGACCTTCCAGCAGGCTATTAAAGGTATAGAAAAACTCTTCCTGCGAGCGCTCTTTCTTGGCGAAGAACTGAATATCGTCAATCAGCAGCGCATCGGCACTGCGGTAATGCGCCTTGAACTGGTCAATGGCATTGTTGCGCAGCGCGGTAATCATGTCCTGAACAAAACGCTCGGAAGACAGGTAAATCACGCGGGCGCCGGGATTGTTCTGGCGGATCTTGTTACCCACAGCGAGCATCAAGTGCGTTTTACCCAGGCCGGTGCCGCCGTAAAGAAATAGCGGGTTATAGCCACTGGTGCCGGGCGCTTCGGCCACATGCAATGAAGCGGCGCGGGCGATCTGGTTGGATTTACCTTCGACGTAATTATCAAAGGTGAACAGCGGATTCATCGGGCTGCCGATAGCGGGGGCTGCCTTTTCACCATCCGGTTCATTTTCTTTGGGCTTTGCCATGGGCTCGTCGTTGATAGGCGTGTTATTGCGCGGCTTGCCCTCAGGGGTGTCTACCGTACCGACTTCAATTGCAACGCGCTCAATCAGCCCCTGACTGAGACCGTGGATCAAAGTGTTGATCTGATTTTCCAGTTGCTCCTGAACCCAGGCTTTAACGTAGGGGTTGGGCGCAAGTAAGCGCAAACTATCTTCGGTTTCGATGGCCTGCAGGGGCCGGAGCCATGTGTTTAGCTGTTGTGCCGAGAGATCACCTTCTAGATGGGACAGGCATTTTTCCCAAAGGGGTGAGGACACATGAACTCCTTGATTATCAATCATTTAAATTAAAGAAGGCAGCGACGGGCGGCCATTGCTGTTATAGTATAACGCCCCGCGCAAGACCACTAAAGTTATCTTTCTGTGTCTTGTTTGGCAAGTAAAAACAAAGAAAGCCTAAAGACGTTTTCTGGTTTGACTTGCAGTGGCAGGAAACCTTATAATCCCGTGTCTTTTGCCTGGTCGGATTTTGCTCCTGTAAGACCGCGGGCAGCAAAATCGTTATTTATTTGTGGAGTTGGTGAAATGAAACGCACTTTTCAACCTAGTAATCTCAAGCGTAAACGCACTCACGGTTTCCGCGCCCGCATGAAAACTGTTGGTGGCCGCCGCGTTATTAACGCTCGCCGCGCCAAGGGCCGCGCTAAGCTGTCAGCATAATCCCTCTGACCTCTTTGAGAGGGCATGACTTGGCATTATTACCTTTCCGCCGAGCCATGAGAATGAACCACCCGGGCGACTTTTCTCGGGTGTTCCGTCAGGGAAAACGCACCGGAGGGGGCGGCCTGACGGTGATATCGGTTGAGAACACAGTAGGGCATCCCCGTCTGGGGCTGGCTATCGCCAAAAAGCACATCAAGCTGGCGACCGGCCGCAACCGATTAAAGCGGATTATTCGTGAGTCGTTCCGGCAACATCAATCCGCTTTTCCCAACATCGACATCGTGGTGTTGTCACGGCCGGGTGTAAACCAGCGTGACAATGCGCAAATATGGGCAGCATTGGAGCGACATTGGTTAACCGTGGTGGCGCAATGGCAAAAATCCTGATCAGCCTTGTTCGAGGCTACAAGCTTCTGCTGAGCCCCTTTGTCGGCATGCATTGCCGCTTCCAGCCTACCTGTTCGCAATATATGATCGACGCGATTGAACGTCACGGTGCCCTGCGCGGCGTCTGGCTCGGTCTGCGTCGCCTGTCACGTTGCCACCCCTGGCATGCGGGTGGCCTCGATCCCGTTCCCGAATTAAAAACAAAGAATCACAATGGATAATCTCAGAACGCTCTTTATCTTCGGTCTGCTTATCGTTTCCCTGCTGTTGTGGGAAGCCTGGCAGGAAGACTATGTCCGACCTCAGCAACAGGCCGCCGATGCTGCCAGTGAGACCGTGAACGGTTCACCCGCCGCTGATAATGAAGCCGATTTACCGGCGCTGCCATCAGAGTCTGCACAGGCGATGCCTGATGTGCCGGACAGCCCCCAGGCAGAGGCCGTAGCCAGCAAAATTCATGTCAAAACCGATGTGATGGATCTGCAGATTGCCACCCAGGGCGGCGATATCCGTGAACTGGCGCTGCTGGAATATGCCGTCAGCTCTGATCAACCCGACACCCCCGTACAATTCCTGAATGACAGCGCCGGTCAATTCTTTGTGACCCAGTCCGGCCTGCGCGGTGAAGGTGAAGCACCCACTCACTATGCGGAATATCGTGCCGAACAGACCCAATACGAATTGCAGGATGGCCAGGATGAAATCCAGGTGCCACTCTACTGGGAGTCTGAAAATGGCTTGCAGGTAGTCAAAACCTACACCTTCAAGCGTGACAGCTATCTGGTGGATGTCGATTATCAAATTATCAACCAGAGCGGCGAGCGTTTCAGCGCCTATCCTTATGCCCAGCTTAATCGTAACCGTGGCGATGATGGATCGATGTTCATCTACACCTATACCGGTGCGGTGTACTCTAGTGAAGGCAATGAATACCAGAAGGTAGACTTCGACGAACTCGATGACGCGCCATACAACCGTAGCGTTAATGACGGCTGGGCAGCGATGATCCAGCATTATTTTGTGGCTGCGATTATTCCACAGCAGCAACAAGAGCTGGGTTTTTACGGCAAGTCCATCAATGGCACGAACTACACTGCCGGCGTGCGTATGCCAGTCGTCAGCGCCGATGCCGGTGAACAGACTCAGGCAGACTATCAACTCTACCTGGGGCCGAAAAAACATGAACGTCTGGAAAAAGTCGCTGAAAACCTGCCTTTGACCGTCGATTACGGCATGCTGACCATTATCTCCGAACCGCTGTTCTGGGTGATGGAATGGCTGCACAAACTGACCGGTAACTGGGGCTGGTCAATCATCCTGCTGACAGTGCTGATCAAACTGGCCTTTTTCCGTCTGTCAGCGGCCAGTTACCGCTCAATGGCGGCCATGCGTAAGCTGACGCCGAAATTGTCTGCGCTGAAAGAACGCTATGGCGATGACAAGCAGAAATTCAATCAGGCGATGATGGATCTGTATCGCACTGAGAAGATCAATCCTTTGGGTGGCTGTCTGCCGATCCTGGTGCAGATGCCGGTGTTCCTGGCTTTCTACTGGGTGCTGGTCGAAAGTATAGAGCTGCGCCAGGCTGACTTTATGCTGTGGATCAACGATCTGACCGCGATGGATCCTTATTTCATACTGCCGGTGCTGTTTGGTCTGTCGATGTGGTTCCAGCAACGTTTGAACCCGGCACCACAGGATCCGGCGCAGGCGATGATGATGAAGATCTTCCCACTGGTCTTCACCGTGTTCTTTGCCTTCTTCCCGGCGGGTCTGGTCTTGTACTGGCTGGTCAACAATATCCTGTCGATTGCCCAGCAGTGGTATATCACCCGCAAAATGGGTGCACTCTAAGCCCTGATGGATAGCATTGTCGCAGTCGCCACCGCGCCCGGGCGCGGTGGTGTGGGCGTGGTCAGGCTCTCCGGCAAACAGGCCGCTGATATCGCCCGCACCATCTGCGGTAAATTGCCTGAGCCACGCTTCGCCAAGTTTACCCATTTCCGTGATGCGGAAAGCGAAGTCATCGATAGCGGCATTGTCTTGTATTTCCCCGGTCCGGCCTCGTTTACCGGTGAAGATGTGGTGGAATTGCAGGGGCATGGCAGTCCGATGGTGATGGATAAGCTGTGCCAACGCGCCATTGAACTGGGCGCCCGTATGGCCCGTCCCGGTGAATTCTCTGAACGCGCATTCCTGAATAATAAAATGGATCTGGCCCAGGCCGAGGCTGTGGCTGATCTGATTGAAAGCTCTACCGAGCAGGCCGCCCGCAGTGCGGTGCGCTCGCTGCAGGGTGACTTCTCCAAGCGCATTAATGCCTTTCTGCAAGAACTGACTCACCTGCGTATGTACGTTGAAGCTTCGATTGATTTTGCTGATGAGGAAATCGACTTTCTTGCCGAGGCTCAGGTGGATCAGCAACTGCAGGATCTCTTGAAAACGCTCGATGGCATTACCGGCAGCGCCCGTCAGGGTCGCTTGCTGCGTGAAGGCATTAGCGTGGTGTTAGCCGGCCAGCCCAATGCCGGTAAATCCAGTCTGCATAATCAGCTTGCCGGGCATGATGCAGCGATTGTCACCGATGTCGCTGGTACTACCCGTGATGTACTTCGCGAACAGATCCACCTGGATGGTCTGCCGCTGCGTATTTCCGATACTGCGGGTCTGCATGAAGCCACTGATGATATTGTCGAACTGGAAGGCATACGCCGCACCCAGAATGAACTGGCGCAGGCCGATCATATTCTGTTGATCATCGATGACAGCCAGGGCATGACCGAGCAGGATAAGAAAATCCTCGCTGACATGCCGGCTGATAAACCACTGACGGTAATCCGTAACAAGATCGATCAAAGTGGCCGCGAAGCCGGTGAAAGCACAGAAGATGGCCGGCCGACTATTTTCCTTTGTGCCAAAAGCGGCGATGGCATTGATCTGCTTCGTCAGCACCTGTTTGAGGCGGTGGGCTTTCACCCCGAGGAAGAGGGCGTGTTTATCGCCCGTCGTCGTCACCTCGATGCCTTGGGGCGGGCCCGACAGGCAATTGAAAATGGTTATGACTGTCTGGCCGGTATGGGCGCCGGTGAACTGCTGGCTGAGGAACTGCGCCAGGCGCAAAATGCATTAGGCGAGATTACCGGTACCTTCACCACCGAGGATCTGCTGGATCATATCTTCTCCAGTTTCTGCATCGGCAAGTAATTCACGGCGCCTCGGCCGAGCGCTGCAAGGCTCGCATATTCTCCGTTAAAAACTCAATAAACAGGCTGATACGCCGGGGCTGGTGTGGATTACGCAGATATACCACGTGAATCGGCGCATCCCACCAGACCGTGTCGGCAAGCACGGTTTGTAATGTGCCCGTGGCCAGATCTTCGGCAACATCCCAGTAGGATTTACGCACAATCCCCATGCCGCTAAGCGCCATGATATGGGCAGCTTCACCATCGTTACAGATTGTGGCATGGTTAATATCCACCGTCTCTCCGTCAAACCGCCACTCACGCCCCTGTTGACGGCTGAACACAATCAGTCGGTGGTTTTGCAACTGCTGCAGTGTCTCAGGCATGCCATGCCGTGCCAGGTAAGCGGGTGAGGCACAGAGAATACGTTTGTTATCCAGCAGGCGCCGGGCAACAAGCCTTGAGTCGGGTAACTCACCGTAACGGATGGCAATATCGATGTCATCAGTAATCAAATCCTCAACCTCATCGCTGAGCTGTAACTGTATTTCAACAGCCGGATAAAGCTGATGGAAGCGGGCCAACAAAGCAATCAGGTGGCGATGACCAAAACTATTGGGGGCGGTAATCCTGAGTGGGCCGGATAGTGTCAGCTGGGTATCGCTGAGGGCTTCTTCTGCCTGTTCCAGCTCGGCAATGATGCGACGGGCATATTTTTCCAGCTGCCGGCCTTCATCACTGATAGTGAGTTTGCGGGTATTACGATGAATTAACTGACAGCCCAACTGCTGTTCCAGTTTTGCCAGACGTTTGCTCACCACGGCCAGCGACAGACCCAGATCACGGGCAGCTTCAGTCAGACTGCCAAGGCTGCTAATGCGTTCGAACACGCGTAAGGCCAGTAAATCGTCGATACGTTTCATTGTTGCATTATTGGAAATAGTTAATTTAGATTATCTCTGTTTAATCAATTGTAACCGAGGCCTACAATAATGCCCATCGTTTTGATTTCAGTATTGGGAGGCAATAATGCAGATTGATTTCACAGGCAAAACGGCTTTGATCACCGCATCCAGTGGCGGTATTGGTTTCGGGATAGCACAGGGTTTGGCTGCCGCGGGGGCCAGTGTGACTATTAATGGCCGCAGTCAGACATCAGTGGATCGGGCAATTGAGCGGTTGCAAGCGACATTGCCGAAGGCTGTCATCAGCGGCGCTGTAGCTGATCTGGGCACGGTTGAAGGATGCGATGCGTTGATAAGCCAAGTGCCTGAAGTCGATATTCTGGTTAATAATGCCGGTATTTACGGCATGCTGGACTTTTTCGATACCGATGATGCGACCTGGGATCGCTACTGGCAGACCAATGTGATGTCAGGGGTGCGCCTGTCACGGCATTATATTGAAAGCATGCAAAACAAGGACTGGGGCCGGATAGTGTTTATTTCATCTGAATCGGCACGCAACATTCCTGCCGATATGATTCATTACGGAGTCTCCAAAACCGCGCAATTATCGCTTTCCCGCGGGCTGGCCAAAAAACTGGCGGGTAGCGGCATTACCGTTAACAGCGTGTTGCCTGGTCCGACGCGGTCAGATGGATTCGATGCGCTGTTTGCCGATGAAGCAGAAAGCACAGGCAAAAGCATCGATCAACTGGGCAAGGAATTTGTTATGGCCCAGCGGCCCAGTTCAGTAATTCAACGCCCTGCATCGGTGGAAGAAGTGGCAAATATGGTGGTTTACGTCTGCTCGTCCCAGGCTTCGGCCACCAGTGGTGCAGCGCTTCGGGTTGATGGCGGTGTGGTCGATGATATCGTCTGAGTCTCACCTGACTGTGCGGGCTTCGAAGGCAGTTTGACAGGCAGCCTGATCTCCACTTAACTTCACTAAAACTTAATTGAAGGAAAAGTGGTGATGGAACTGATATCACACTGGGTGTCGGTCATGTCTGGCTGGGTCTGGGGCCCACCGATGCTGATATTGCTGGTCGGCACGGGTGTGTACCTGACGATCATACTCAAGGGCCTGCAGTTTCGCGCTTTAGGCCATGCTTTTCGGCTAGTGTTTGATAAAGAGGCCAAGGCAGAAGGTGATATCAGTCACTTTGCTGCCTTAACCACGGCGCTGGCAGCCACGGTGGGGATTGGTAATATCGTCGGCGTGGCCACGGCGATCACCCTGGGCGGTCCCGGGGCCGTTTTCTGGATGTGGGTGACCGGCCTAGTAGGCATGGCGACCAAGTATGCTGAGGCTTTGCTGGCGGTGCGCTACCGTGAGCAGGGTGACAAGGGCATGCGTGGCGGCCCCATGTACTACATCGCCAAAGGGGCGGGACTGCCCTGGCTGGGTTGGCTGTTTGCCTTGTTTACCGCTTGTGCTGCTTTCGGTATCGGCAATATGACCCAGGCCAATTCAGCGGCTGCTGTGATGAATGAAGTCTTTGGCCTGGCCGAGTGGACGACCGGCGGCATCCTGATGATCCTGACCGGGTTGGTGTTGATCGGCGGTATTCGCTCCATCGGCCGTTTCACCTCGATGCTGGTGCCGTTTATGATCGTGGCTTATCTGGGCACCGCCCTGGTGGTCATTGTCCTCAATGCCAGTGAAGTGCCCGAAGCTTTCGGCCTGATTTTCTGGCACGCCTTTAATCCGATTGCCGCCGGTGGTGGTTTTGCCGGTGCCGCAGTCGCGGCTGCCATTCGCTATGGTGTGGCCCGCGGTGTGTTTTCCAACGAGTCCGGCCTGGGCTCAGCACCGATTGCCGCGGCTGCAGCCCGCACCAAAGATCCGGTCAAGCAGGCTTTGGTATCGATGACGCAGACCTTTATTGATACGCTGGTAGTCTGTACCGCCACGGCACTGGTCATCCTGACCGCTGATGTTTGGCGTGAGGGCGTCAGTGCCGGTATTCTGACCAGCCTCAGCTTTGCCCAAACCCTGGGCGACACCGGCACCATTATTGTCGCCATCAGCACCGCGCTGTTTGCATTTTCCACCTTGCTGGGTTGGAGTTATTACGGTGAAAAAGCGATTGAATATCTGTTCAACGATAAAGCCATTACGGCATTCCGTATTGTTTTTGTGCTGGTGGTGATGGTGGGGGCGACCCGTGAACTCAGCTTCGTCTGGAATTTTTCCGATCTGATGAACGGCCTGATGGCGATTCCAAACCTGATTGGCATCCTGCTGCTATCGAAAGTGGTGAAACAGGAAAGCCAGCGTTATTTTTCACGCCCGGCGCAAAGCAGGCAGGAAACCTAGTTATTTATAGAGGAGGACAGCATGAGCAGACATTTTGACGAGGCTAAAGGCCTGACCGAGAACCATGATCCGGCGACGCATGACTTTGTGTTTAACCAGACCATGTTTCGTATCAAAGACCCCGAGCGTACGCTCAAGTTTTACAGTGAAGTGATGGGCATGACGCTGGTCAAACGTTTTGATTTTCCAGCGATGGAATTCACGCTGTATTTTATGGCCGCTTTGTCACCGGAACAGGCCAAGGCGATTTCCGAGGATAACGATGAGCGCATCAAACAGACTTTTGCCATGCCGGCGATGCTGGAACTGACCCATAACTGGGGCGATGAAGACAAGGATGATGTCAGCTATCACAATGGCAACAGTGATCCGCGAGGCTTTGGCCATATCGGTTTTGCCGTGCCGGATATTGATGCGGCCTGTGCCCGCTTTGAAGAGTTCGGCGTGCCTTTTGTGAAAAAGCCCAATGACGGCAAGATGAAAGGTATTGCCTTTATCCAGGATCCGGATGGCTACTGGATTGAAATCTTCACCCCTGAACGTCAGCCGGGGCTGCTGAAGGAACATCTGGCTTGATAAAGAATAGTCAGGTAATAAAAAAGGGGCTTTTCAGCCCCTTTTTTTGTGGTTATCCGCTAGCCCTTGGGCCCCAGGAAGAACCAGATGATCAAGCCGATCAACGGGAACAACAACAGGATCAAAATCCACAGAATTTTGGCACCGCCGCCGGCAGGACTGTTGGCGACTTTGATAATGGCCCAGATAACAATAATCAGCCAGATTAGACCGAGTAAACCACCTACTTCTAAACCCATTGCTGTCTCCTTGTTTTGGTCAGGTTCCGGCTCAGCTTAAATTAAACGCTGCTATTTTGCCAACTCCGCGTTGACGGTGGTTTCCAGCAGGCCGCCACCCAGCGCTTTATAGATCGTTAGTTGATTACGCAGACCTTGCAGGCGGATATCAATCAGATTTAACTGACTATTGATTGAGCTACGCTGGGCATCCAGTACATCCAGATAACTGTCGACGCCGGCATCGAAACGCGTGCGCGCCAGTTCAAGACTGCGCTGGGTGGCTGTTGTCAGGTCATGCTGTGCCTGAAACTGATCATCCAACGTGATGCGGGCTTCCATTTCATCACGCACTTCCTTGAAAGCCTGCTGAATCACGAGTTGATAGTTGGCGATATTGATATCTTTCTGTAACTCGGCGACATCAAGGTTGGCCTGATTCACGCCCCAGTCCAGCAGCGGCAGGCTGAACTGCGGTGCAATCTGCCACTGACGGCTGCTGGTCTCGGTCAGTTGCGCCGGCGCACTCCCGGCCAGTCCCAGACTGGTGGTCAGGCTGATCCTGGGAAAAAAGGCTGCCCGCGCAGCACCGATATCGGCATTGGCGGATTTGATTTGGTGTTCGGCCTGTAACACATCGGGTCGCTGCAACAGAACTGCTGATGACAAGTCGGCAGGAATAGCCTGAATCTCACCGATTTCATGCCACTCAGCCTGCCAGTGTTGTTTGTCCAGCGTGTCACCAGTTAAAAGCTGTAGCGTGGTAAAAAACTGGTTTGCCTGTTGCCGGTATTGAGCCTCCAACACCCGCGCTTCATGCACGGCGGTCTCAGACTGGCGCAGGTCCAGCTCTGAGGCGAGGCCGTTATCGAAGCGCTTTTGAATCAACCGGTAACTTTCTTCACGGACTTCGCGAGTATCGACTGCCAGTTGATACTGGGCGCGCGCCGCCTGCCAGCTATACCAGGCATCAGCGACCTGGGCCACCAGGCTGAGCTGAATATTGTTACGGGCTGCCTGGCTGGCAAAATACTGCTGCAAAGCTGATTGTGACAGGCTGTCGAGACGGCCGAAGAAATCAATTTCCCAGTTGGTAATACCCAGGCCAACACTGTATTGCTCGTTAATGCCGCTATCACCGGTAAAGCTCAGCGACTCCGGTGTGCGTGAGCGACTGGCTGCCGCCTCGGCATCCACAGCCGGCAGTCTGGCAGCGCGCTGAATCCGGTACTGGGCCTGCAGTTGCTGCACGCTTAGCGAGGCGGCCTCTAACTCGCGGTTGTTGTCAAGTGCCCGTTCAATCATCGCCTGCAGGGACGGATCCTGGAAGAATTCACGCCAGCCCAGTTCAGCGGCAGCCGTTTCATTCGTCGCTCCGGTGTCAGCCAAAGCAACGTCCGGGTCGGGCTGCTGATAATCCGGCATCAGTGAGCAGGCGGAAAGGCCTGCTATCAGCCCCATAATCAGCGAGGTTCTGCTCAATACCTTCATGCCTGCGTCTCCTGCGGGTTCTCGACTTTTTTGTTGCGGCCACTCAGCTTATCGGCCAGTTTAAAGACCACCACAAAGAACACCGGGATAAAGAACACGGCCAGCACGGTAGCGGTGAATACGCCGCCGAACACGCTGGTGCCGATAGCGTTCTGACTGCCGGAGCCGGCACCACTGGCAATCATCAGCGGTGTCACGCCCAGCATGAAGGCCATTGAGGTCATAATAATCGGGCGTAGACGCATTCTGACCGCCTCCAGCGTGGCCTCAATCAGCTCCATGCCGTCTTCATACAAGGCCTTGGCAAATTCCACGATCAAAATCGCGTTCTTGGATGCCAGACCAATGGTCGTCAACAGGCCAACCTGGAAATAGACATCGTTGGACAGCCCCCGCGCCATGGCAAAAAGCACCGCCCCGAGCACGCCCAGCGGGATCACCAGCATCACCGAGAACGGCACGGACCAGCTCTCATAAAGCGCGGCCAGGCACAGGAAGACGACCAAGATCGACAATGCATACAATAACGGGGCCTGATCACCGGATTCACGCTCCTGCAGCGACAGGCCTGTCCATTGATAGCCTATGCCCTCCGGTAGTTGTTCAATCAGTGACTCCATGGCCAGCATGGCATCACCGGAGCTGACACCGGGTGCGCCTTCCCCCTGGATATTGACGGACGACACGCCGTTATAGCGTTCGAGCCTGGGTGAGCCATAAATCCAGCGGCCTTCAGTCAACGAGGCCATTGATACCATTTCATTATTGTCATTGCGTAAATACCACTCGCCGACATCTTCGGGCATCATTCGGTAGGGGGCATCACCCTGTACGTAGACTTTTTTAATGCGGCCATTGTCGATAAAGTCATTGACGTAGCTAGATGCCCAGGCGGTGTTGAAAGTGTTGTTGATATCGCTGAGCGAGACTCCGAAGGCCGCCGCCTTGGTGTGATCCACGTCAAGTTTGAACTGTGGCGTATCTTCCTGGCCATTGGGTCTGACGCCGGTCAGAAGTGGCTCCTGCGCTGCCAGTCCCAGCAACTGATTACGCGCTTCCATCAATTTCTGGTGACCCAGACCGCCCAGATCCTGTAGTTGCAGGTCAAAGCCGCTGGAGTTGCCCAGTTCACGAATCGGCGGTGGCGCGATGGCAAAGGCCATGGCATTTTTCAGTGTGGCAAAAAAGCCATTGGCACGGGCTGCGACCTGCTGCACTTCCTGTTCCGCTAACGGCCGTTCATCCCAGTCTTTCATATTGATAAAGGCAAGCCCGTTATTCTGGCCACGGCCACCGAAGCTGAAGCCGATGACCGAGAACACGGATTCGACATTGTCTGCTTCCTGCTCCAGGAAATAATCCTCGATTTTGTCCATCACTGCCATCGACCGATCCTTGGAAGCATTGGCCGGTAAGACCATCTGGTTGAACATCAGGCCCTGATCTTCATCAGGCAGGAATGAGCCCGGCAGACGGTTGAAGATTAACGCCAGGCCGACCACGATCAGCAGGTAAATCAGCATATAACGGCCGGTGCGGCCAATCATATGGCCAACACTATTCTGATAGCGCTGCGTGGCAGAGTTGAATACGCGGTTGAACCAGCCGAAAAAGCCCTTGCGCTGATAATGATCGGCATTGGTCGGCTTGAGCATGGCCGCGCACAAAGCCGGACTCAGCGTTAAGGCCACCAGTACTGATAACGCCATCGCTGATACCACCGCTATGGAAAACTGACGATAGATGACACCGGTGGAGCCACCAAAGAAAGCCATGGGGACAAACACTGCTGACAACACCAGTGCAATCCCCACCAAAGCACCGGTGATCTGGCCCATCGACTTGCGGGTGGCTTCTCTCGGCGAGAGCCCGTCTTCGTGCATCACCCGCTCGACGTTTTCCACCACCACGATGGCGTCATCGACCAACAGGCCGATGGCCAGCACCATGGCAAACATGGTCAGCGTGTTAATCGAAAAGCCGAAGGCATAAAGAATGGCAAAGGTACCCAGCAACACCACCGGCACGGCGATAGTCGGGATCAGCGTGGCACGAAAATTCTGCAAAAACAGATACATGACACAGAACACCAGTACGATGGCTTCAATCAGGGTGTGAATCACGCCTTCAATCGACAGCCTGACAAACGGGGTGGTGTCGTAGGGATAAACGACGTCGAGACCGGCGGGGAAAAATGCTTCCAGTTGATCAATACGTTCGCGGACGTTCGCTGCCGTTTCCAGCGCATTCGCACCCGATGCCAGCGAGATACCCAGGCCAGCTGCTGGTTGTTTGTTGTACTCGGTCTCGTACTGATAGTTTTCGCCGCCCAGTTCGACGCGGGCGACATCGCCGAGCAGAATACGTGACCCATCTTCATTGACCCGCAGGATGATATTGCTGAATTCTTCCGGGGTTTCCAGGCGGGTCTGTACCACGATATTGGCATTGAACTGCTGACCCTCGACCGCTGGCGCGCCGCCCAGTTCGCCGGCTGCCACCTGCACATTCTGGGCACGGATAGCGGTCACGACTTCGCTGGTGGTCAGTTTATAGTGACTGAGTCTTTCCGGATTGAGCCAGATCCGCATGGCGTACTGGGATCCGAAGATTTGAATACGGCCTACACCATCAACCCGGCTCAAGGGATCCTGGATATTAGCACCGACAAAATCGGCGATATCGTATTTATCCATACTGCCGTCGGATGAGACAAACCCCAGTACCATCAAGAAACCGGTCGAAGACTTGGTTACGCGGATCCCCTGTTCCTGCACTTCCTGGGGCAACAGCGGCATTGCACCCTGCAGTTTGTTCTGTACCTGCACCTGGGCAATATCGGGATCAGTGCCGGCCTCAAAGGTGATGGTTAACTGGCCGACACCGGTGGAATCACTGGTGGCCGACATATAGAGCACATTGTCGATGCCGGTCAGGTTCTGTTCGAGTACCTGAATGACGGAATCTTCCACTGTTTTGGCAGAAGCACCGGGATAGGTGGTGCGGATCTCTACCGAAGGCGGGGCCACATCAGGGTATTGCGAGACCGGCAACTGAATGATTGCCAGCACCCCGGCCAGCATGATGATAATGGCAATGACCCAGGCAAAGACCGGGCGGTCGATAAAAAAGCGCGCCATTACTGCTCTCCCTGCGCGGTCTGCTGCTGATTTTGATCAATCTGGACATCGGCGCCCGGACTTACTTTCTGCAGCCCGGCGACGATAAGTTGTTCCCCATCCTCAAGTCCGGACTGCACCAGCCAGTTATCACCAATGGCACGGCCCAGTTTCAGCTGGCGTGCCTCAACCTGCTGATTGTCGTTAACCACCAGGGCGCTGGCCTCACCCTGACGATTGAAGGTAATACCTTTTTGTGGTGCCAAAATGGCATTATCGAGTTCGCCCTCAATAATTTCAGCGCGGACAAACATGCCCGGTAACAGTAGTTGCTCAGGGTTGGGCATAATGGCACGCAGCACCACGTCACCGGTCGAGGGATCGACATCTACCTCGGCAAACTGTAGCTTGCCTTCGAGTGGATACTGGCTGCCATCCTCCAGTGTCAGTTTCACGGTGGGCGCGGACTGTTGATCCAGCTCGCGATCGATAATTTTCTTGCGCAGCGCCAGCAGCTCTTTGGAAGGTTGGGCAATATCCACATAAATCGGGTCAAGCTGGTGAATCGTGGCCATCACAGCGGCCTGCTGAGCGGTGACCAGGGCACCCTCAGTCACATTGGATTTACCAATACGACCGGCAATCGGCGCGGTCACTTTGGTATAGCCGAGGTTAGTCTGCGCGGTTTTGACCGCAGCCTGCTGCACCTGAATCTCTGCCTGTGCCTGCTGGAACGTCGCCAACGCATCATCGTATTCCTGGCGGCTGATGGCTTTGTCATCCAACAGGTTTTTATAACGGGTCTCACGCGCTTTAGCGGTGGTCAAAGCGGCCCTGGCCCGCACCAGTCCGGCTTCGGCATTAGCCAGATTCGCTTCAAACAGCGCCGGTTCAATCTGATACAAATGCTGATCGGCTTCCAC
This sequence comes from uncultured Methylophaga sp., assembly GCF_947259025.1. GTDB lineage: Bacteria > Pseudomonadota > Gammaproteobacteria > Nitrosococcales > Methylophagaceae > Methylophaga. Next base: position 125,989 of record NZ_CAMYKO010000004.1, on the reverse strand, counting down.
CTGAGCGCCTTCCTCAAATAAGCGTTTTTCAATAATACCGTTCACCTGTGGCCGCACCTCGGCCTTGCGCAGCGCTACGGTCCGGGCCGGTAAAGAGCGGGTCAGGGTCACAGCTTGAGCTTTCAGCGTGACCACATTGACCGGTGTGGCAGCGGGCGTCTGTGCATTGGCAGACGGTGAAGCCTCTTCCTGCTGGCAGGCGGCAAGGCCCAGCAGCAACAAGCCCAGCAGGGGCCATTGAATTAATTGTTTCATCATTTACTCCTACCCCGCGGCCTGTCCGGTTTCTGTGGCAATAGCATCCCAGGATGCATCCATGATTTGCTGAAGCTGTGTCTGATCGACATTAATGACATCCAGTAATTGCTGACTGGCCATGTACATATAGGGTTCAAAACTCAGGCTGCCCAAAACATCATCAGGCAGGTTTTTGATCTGGCCGTTGTCGCGGCCCTGCTGAAACAAGTCACGCAGCGGTTGAAACTGCTGCCAGGCATCGCTGCGCTGGCTGCGCAATACATCTGTGGGCAGGTGATCAAACTGTGCCTTGCTCAACGTGACAGAGCGGTTTTCAATGCAGAACTGCCAGATGTTGGCGCAGATCCGCTGGTATTGCTGTTTCAGTGGACGCTGCGCATTAAAATCGGCAAACGCCGCCTCGGCAAAGGCGCTGATAATAATGCTGTGAAGCTCGGCGATCAGCGCCTCGCGATCGCGGAAATACAGATAAATGGTGCCGGTGGCGACCCCGGCTTCTGTGGCCAACTGTTTCATCGAAAACCCATGAAAACCGCAGCGGGCCAGAAGCTGTAAGGTGGCCTCAAGAATGCGTTGTTTTTTATCGGTGGCGGCGGTTTGAGCCATGGTGTTACCTGAGTTATGAATGAACGTTCATTCATGATATACCGATCGGTATGTGCTGTAAACAGACTAAATTTTTAATTCAGACAGGACTGGATTTGATCGACGATCCGCCGCAGGCGCTGCTGATCGGCTTCCAGGGTCAGCGCATGGCGGGCACGCTCGAAAGCCATTTCAGAGTGACGTTCTACTTGCTCGGCAAAACACTGGGGGCAAAGCTGCTTGAGTGCCAGTAGTGATTTTTGCAGGCGCAGCTGAATTTCTATCAGTGCTGCACCATCACGTGCTATCGGCAGAAACACATCGTCAAACAGATCCTCCAGTTTGATTTCGGCAATCCGAACATGCGGGTAAATAATGTCTTCATGACTGTCATCGATGGAGAGGTGCTCTCGCCAGGGTTCCAGGATCCGCACCGCACGGCTGACAATATCAATCGCTGTACCGGGATCATTGACTGCAGGTGATAAAGCCCGCGAGGCAATTTCAGCCAGCACTGACAGTCCAAAACGCGGATCCTGGTCGAAAGAGCGTTCATTACCGACCGTGAACGCAGAGCGAATCGTGTTTTCTAGCTCATCAGTCAGTTCACCACTGAAGCAGACAGCGGCTTCGGCCGGGTGGATAAACTGGCCGGGCTCGGCTAACACGGTGATTTCGGCTTCAGCCTGCTCGGCACAGCGGTTGAGCTTGCCGATATCGATATGCTGAATATAACCGGTATTGTCGGGATAAATCGCGTTCTCAAGATAGGCGGGCATATTATCCCAGTCCAGTCGGCGCGCACCGAGGCAAGGATAATCAATCCGCTGCTGTACGGCCTGACTGGCCACCTGTTCCACCCGGTTGGTGGTTTCACCCAGCCGTCCCAGCCGTGACAGGTGCTCAATCCAGCGCAGTATGGTGACAACAATAAGAACGATAATACCGATGGTCACCACAAACAGGATCAAGCGGCCGTTATCCCCATAGACGCCGGTGCTCAGTGCAATGATACCGACCAGACTGAACAGGAAGGAGCCGATAAAAGTTGCCAGCACATTCTGGGTAGTGGAATCCTGACGCACCAGTTGGGTTGCCCGCGGCGTGGCGCCGGAGCTGGCGGCGGTGTAGGCCGAGACCATTACGCTGAGAGAGAAGGTGGTCACTGCCAGCATGCTGGAGGCCAGAATATTGAGGATATCGCCGACTGACTCGGCACCGATGCTGTAGGGAAACGGCTCGGTTATAAAGCGCTCGACCGGGATCGCGATTAATGCTGTGGTTACAGCGAGCAGAGCAAACAGAGAAGCACGCAGCCACAGGGTACGGGTCAGTTGGGTCAGCAACCACTGCCATTTGGAAAACATGCTTTACTCCTTCTCAGTCGTCTCAAGCATAACCAAGCCTACGGTGGCAGACAATGACTGCGAAAAACGCGCATAAAAAAACCGGTGGGGCAGCGCCGCACCGGTTTGTGTTGGTTCAATGGCGTCTTAAGGTGAGAACGACGAACCACAACCACAGGTGGTGGTGGCGTTCGGATTGCGGATCACAAACTGTGAACCTTCAATGCCATCGGTGAAATCAATTTCCGCGCCGACCAGGTACTGGTAACTGGCAGGATCGATCAGCAGGGTGACACCATCTTTGACGACTTTGGTGTCATCATCACTGATATCTTCTTCAAAGGTGAATCCATACTGGAAACCGGAGCAGCCGCCGCCGGTAATGAAGACGCGCAGTTTCAGTTCATCATTGCCTTCTTCAGCGATCAAATCGCTGACTTTCGCTGCCGCTGCCTCGGTGAAAAGAATCGGGCTGGGCATTTCGCTGGTCATAGGTAACTCCAAAGATTTCGTGTTGACTGGTCAATTATTATCCAATTCTGACTAAAATAGTCAAGATTTAGCCTCTGAAAGTTCACGATGAGGCTTTCTGTTCCAGGTGAAATTGAGCATCATCATCAAACACTTCGTGTTCAACCTGGAGGATATTCTCGTCCTCCTGCTGGGCGCGGATTAAGTGACCGTTCACTTCACTTCCCATCGCCATTTCCAGCATGCGGTAATATAGATTACCATTGATGCGCGCCTTGGGCGCGAGTTCGACATGCTGAGACGCATACACATTACCGTTCACTTCACCGTTGATAATGACATTGGGCACACGCACCTCACCATCAATACGGCCATGATCACTCAATGTCAGCACCGAGTTGTCATCACCTGTGGCGTTGATATTGCCTTCAACACTGCCATCAACCCGTAAGCCGCCACTGAAACTGACATCACCCTTGATATGGGTGTGGCGCCCGATCAGCGTGTCGATACGGTTAACGGATTTCTTTTTCTTGGGTTTGTCTTTCTTGAACATGGTTTACCTCATGGTGCGGGAGATGGCGTCACTTCCCACTCAAATGTTTTGTCTATCAGGGTTTTATCTTCCTGTCGCAACAGAACCCGTAAACTCTCTGCTTGTTCATTCTCTGTTAATTTTACCGTGCCCTCAAGCACTTGTACGTGACGGATGCTCAAATCATGTTTTTCAAGCAGGCGTGAGTGGGCTTCGCCGTCACCTTTGAGGTTAAGAGTCAGCAGCACTTCGCCGGCAATCGGCTTGGTAATGCGTTTACCCTGAGTTAAAACAATTCTGTAGAGAAAGGCTGACGGATCGGCGTCTGCCGGTCTCAGAAGTAGTTCACGAACCTGCAATTTGCTGCTGGCATTGCCCTGGGTAATATTCTGGTAGAACAGCAATTCTTTATTGAGTGCAATCACTTGCTCCTGCATGGCCTGCAATTCGGCTTCCAGTTGCGAATCGGTAGCTTCACGCATGGCATCCCTTTGTTTGTTGTCCTCAACTTGCGTACTCAGGGCCAGGTTCTGTTCGCTCAGACGTTGGTTCTCCTGCAGCAACTGCTGATGCTGGGCCTGTAATGCGGTCAATTTTTCCAGTTGCTGCGCGCGCCACTGCTGACCCCAGTACCAGACCGCTACCACGCCCAGTGCCAGGCTGAGCAGAATCACTAGCAGACAGCGATACGGCCGGCGGTGATGAATAATATAAGGCCGGTCCAGCATCAGGGCATGGTCGCGATGACGTTAATGCCGCTGGTCTCCTCCAGACCGAACATCAGGTTCATATTGTGGATAGCCTGTCCTGAGGCACCCTTAACCAGGTTATCAATCACTGACAGCACCACTACGGTATCGCTGTCCTGCGGCTGATGCACCGCTATGCGGCAGACATTGGATCCCGCCACACTGCGGGTTTCAGGCATGGCACCGGCAGGCATCACATCAACAAAAGGCTCATCCTGAAAATGGGCTTCAAACCGGGCCTGCAGATCAGCCTGCTGGGTGAGTCGAGCGTATAGCGTGGCGTGAATTCCGCGCACCATCGGCGCCAGATGGGGAATAAAGGTCAGATCAACCTTTTGCTGGCTGTATTCGGATAACTTCTCGCGGATTTCCGGCAGGTGACGGTGGCCGCTGACACCATAAGATTTGAAACTGCCGCTGGTTTCTGCCAGCAGCATGGGAATGGCGGCTTTACGTCCGGCACCGCTGACTCCGGTGGTGGCGTTGGCAATCAGGTGACCGGAATCAACCAGGCCTGCCTGCAAAAGCGGCATAAAACCCAGTTCAATCGCGGTCGGGTAGCAGCCGGGGACAGCGACTAACTGGGCATCGCGGATAGCCTCGCGGTTGATTTCCGGCAGGCCGTAGACGGCGATATCAAACAGTTCCGGACAGGTATGCGGGGTGTTGTACCAATGCTCCCAGACTGCCTGATCCTTGAGTCGGAAGTCGGCCGACAAATCAATAACGCGGGTTCCGCGTTTAATCAGCTCCGGCACCAGCGCCATGGCGACGGTATGCGGGGTAGCAAAGAACACTACATCACATTGCGCCAGCACATCGGGATCGGGCTCACTGAATTTCAGATCGACGTGACCACGCAGGTTGGGAAACAGGTCGCTGACTGCCAGTCCCGCTTCACTGCGCGAGGTGATAACTTCCAGAGACACATCAGGATGGCCGGCCAGTAACCGCAATAACTCGACGCCGGTGTATCCGGTGCCCCCTACAATTCCGACTTTGATCATGCTTTGCTCTGAGCTTGGATATAAATCCTACAGTATACCCAAATTAAAGCGGTCTGCAGACAGGCCTAGCTCGCAGTTTGCTCATTTAACCTGTGTTGCAGGCGTAGTTTATGTTCGATGTAGACGGCGGCCGGATGATAAGCCTCATCGGCAAACTGCAGTTGGCTGATCAGTACCGGATAATTATGCGGCAGATTTTGAACCAGTGTTTGTACCGGCGCGAAAAGTGCTGGGTCATCAGCCCGGCCGTCAAACTGATGCTGGCCGCAGCGCAGGGTGCAGTTGGCATCCCCGGCGGTACTGCTCTGTGTGATTCTGACAGGCAGATAACCCCTGTCATGCTGTGGCAAAGCCAAAGGCGTGACTTGCCACCCAGTTTGTCGCTGTTGGAGCCGGTAAAAGCGCAATTGCTGCAGTTGATTACCGTGTTTGACCGACGACAAAAAAGCCTGCCAGTGACTCAGTAAAATGGATTCGTTCAAATCCTCAATCTGCTGATGTAGCAGGTTGCCGAATTCATCGATGAAATAACAACTTATCCAGCGCGCTTCACTCAGAACAAAGACGCTCACGCTGCGGGGGGTCTGATAGGGCAGTATTGTCTTGAGCAGCCCTGTTTTATCCAGTTTTTGGTCCAGCCACAGTGCAGAAAAGCTTCTGCGCTGATTGGCTAGCGCCGGCCAGATATCGCTGGCACGTGGACTGGGTTCAAAGCTGACTTGCTGCTGTTGCCAATTGAGCTGGTAGGGCTGACCGGCAATATCGAGTAGAAAGCGACCCTGTTCAGTGTGGCGATGATAGACAGAGAACAGCTCGCCGAGCAGATCATCCAGGCGCTGGCTGATGGCCTGGCCAAAAATCGCAGTGGGACACCAGCTTTTCACTGCGGCCTGTGCTGACGGGGGCCAGGACAACAGGTATCTCAGGGTTTCCGGCACGACCGCATCACCCTGGAACTGGAAGCTGTAAAACAAGCCGAAGCTGGATTGAACCAGGCCGTCTATTGATAACACCAGGCTCTGCTGACTGGAGCTGTAATTAAGCGGATCATTGAGCTTGCTGGACAGTTGCAGCCCCTGCCGTGCCAGTTTGTCTTCGGGTTGCTGTGCCAGGTTGATAAACAACCAGACTTGATGAAAAGTTTCGGGGGCCGCCAGCGTCGACGCATCACTGACCAGATCACCCTCGGCAAGTGGCGTTTTTAACAGTTGCTGACTCAGTGTCAGCACATCGGCGCTACGGATGGTTTGTTGCTGATCATTCACGCTGAGCCAGTTGCTGCGACTCAGCAGACGGTTGGCTATCGCAAAAGCTAAAACCTGCAACAGGCTGTCATGCTGAAAAAGCGTATTGCCGCGCGGATTATTGAGGGCTTGTCGACTCAAATACCAGGTCTGGCTGTCATTGAAACGGGTCAGGTAGAGCCGATCATCATTACTGTCGGGACGCATTGCCAGCGGCAGGCATGCCACCTGATCCAGCGCCGGCTCATGGCGCAGCCGATGTTTGCGCCGAAGCGATGTCAGCGTTTCCGGTGCATGGTGTTGCTGCCCCCATTGTTGCAGGCGTTGCAGCAGGGCCTTAGCGGATTGTCCCTGTAACTGGAATTGCTGACGGCGGAAAGATAGGCTGGCCGACTCCTCATCGCGTTGTTGCAGAAAGTCGGCATCCCAGTGCCAGTATTCGGCCAGTTTGGCAATAAAGCTGCGACGCCAGGGCAACAGGGCCTGACGCACCGTTTTGCTGAGTTTTTCCTGGCTTTGCCGGTAGAACGCCTCGCGCAGCGCTTGTGCGGGCTGGATATCCTCCAGTTGCAACAATCGAAGATACTGTGGGTCGAGGGCGGCGGTCTCAGTTTGCTGGAGGTAGATCTGCTGTTTGAGGCGAGGTGCCAAGGACATCGCTGCCGGCTGTTGCAGGCAGGCATCTAGATAATGCAAGTTGAGAAGCTGATTGCCATGATCCAGACTGTGATCCAGTGCTGCCAACGCTTGCTGGAATACAGGCCCGCTCTCAAATTCAGTCACCTCACCGAAATCCACCAGGCTGACCTGGTTCAGCATGCGCTGTGCCTGCAGCTCAGCGATGCTGTCGGCGTAATGCCTGTCTTCATCGGGACTGGTAAACCACCAGTAGGGTTGGCTGCCGGCCAGCACCAGGCCGCTGCTGTAGAACTGATCGCGATCCCAGTGGCTGAGTTTGCCCATAGAAAGATCTTCGCTGGACAGCAAGCGTGGCTGCAAGCGCAGTCCAGACTTGCCAGCCCAGTCGCAGATCCGCTTTAGTTTTTCCTCGAGCAGGCTTTTTTGCTCGGTATTGACGCGCTGGCTGTGGAGCAACCATAACTCGAATTGGGCTTGTTGCGGGTAACTGAGCAGTCCGTGAGGGTTGATTAAATACAGGCCCTGCAGCGGATAGCTGCGCAGCGCCCGGCGCCGGTAACGGAAACTTTTTTCCAGCTGCTGGGCACGATCAACAATCAGTTTGTCCGGCCGGTAGTCAATCAGCCCGGCCGGGGTGTCATCATTGACATAGCCCGGCAGGACTTTGGCATTGATATGAAACAGAAACGGCAGCAGCTCCAGGAGCAGGCTGTGCCGTGGGGGGGCGAGTTGCAGCAGGCGGTGGATGCGTTCATGGTTATGCGCCTGGAAAAAACGGTGCGCCTGAACCCGATCCACGACCTGCTTGCTCCCTTAGTGTCTGAAGTGACGCATACCGGTAAAGACCATGGCAATACCGTGTTCGTTAGCGGCGGCAATGACTTCCTCATCGCGCATCGAGCCACCCGGTTGAATCACTGCCTTGATCCCGGCTTCGGCGGCGGCATCCAGGCCGTCACGGAAAGGAAAGAAAGCATCGGATGCCATCACCGCGCCAGGAACGACAAGACCGGCATCTTCAGCCTTAATGCCGGCAATGCGGCTGCTGACCACCCGGCTCATCTGGCCGGCGCCGATGCCCACGGTCTGCTGATCCTTGGCATAAACAATGGCATTGGATTTAACGAACTTGGCCACCCGCCAGGCAAACAGCAGATCCTGCATTTGTTCATCAGATGGTGAGGTTTCAGTAACCACTGACAATTCGTGGGCTTCGACCAGCGCATCGTCACGATCCTGTACCAGCAGGCCGCCGTTAACGCGTTTGAAATCGAGGCTGGCCGCCGCATGTTCAACAAAGTCGCCACAGGCCAGCAGGCGCACATTGGCTTTCTGTGCGACCACGGCTTTGGCTTCATCGGAGACCGACGGCGCGATAATCACTTCGACAAACTGGCGGTCAATAATCGCTTTGGCGGTGTCAGCATCCAGAGGCCGGTTAAAGGCAATAATGCCGCCAAACGCGGAAGTCGGATCGGTCTGGAAAGCCAGATCATAGGCCGCCAGGAGACTGTCTGCGGTGGCCACACCACAGGGATTGGCATGCTTGACGATGACGCAGGCCGGGGACTCGGGGAAAGCTTTCACACATTCCAGCGCGGCATCGGTATCAGCAATGTTGTTATAGGAAAGGGCTTTTCCCTGGATCTGCTCTGCCGCACTGATAGTGCCGCTTTCGGCGTCGGCTTCGGTGTAAAACGCCGCATTCTGATGCGGGTTTTCGCCGTAACGCATATCCTGTTTCTTATTAAACTGATTATTGTATGTGCGCGGAAACTCGGTCATATCCCCGTTATCGGTCAGCTTGCCCAGATAATTAGCAATGGCGCCATCGTAATGGGCGGTGTGTTCAAAGGTTTTGACCGCCAGATCAAAACGGGTCTGATCATCGACGCCGCCATGGGCTTCCAGTTGCTGGATAACGCGGCCGTAGTCTGCCGGATCAATCAGCACAGTGACATCAGCATGGTTCTTGGCCGCCGCACGCAGCATGGTGGGGCCGCCGATATCAATATTTTCGATCGCCATCGGCAGGGTGCAGTCATCACGGGCGATGGTGGCTTCGAATGGATAAAGGTTGACCACCACCAGATCGATGGGCGCGATATCGTGTTCATTCATAATCGCATCATCAGTGCCGCGACGCCCCAGCAGACCGCCGTGGATCTTGGGGTGCAGGGTTTTGATGCGGCCCGCCATCATTTCCGGAAAGCCGGTATGTTCGGAGACTTCCTTGACCGGCAGACCGGCCTCGCTCAGCAGTTTGGCCGTGCCGCCGGTCGACAGCAGTTCAACGCCAAGGCGGTTCAGTTCCTGTGCCAGTTCAAGCACACCGGTCTTGTCAGAGACGCTCAAAAGAGCTCGTTTGATCGTGTTCATTGAGAAAGAAATTCCAGGGTATTGAGAATTTGTTTACAAGCCGTACAGCTTGAGTTTTTTACGCAAAGTGCCGCGGTTGATGCCGAGGATTTCGGCGGCGCGGCTCTGATTACCATTGGTATGGGCCAAAGTGGCTTTGAGCAGCGGCACTTCAACTTCGGTCATCAGCATGTCATAGAGATTGGCCGCCGGGTGACCTTCGAGTTGCTCGAAATAATCAGCCAGGGCTTGTGTGACACAGTCACTCAGGGGAGCCGTCGTGTGCTCGGCCGCTACACCAAGTTCAGCGCAAGTCGATTCATCTTTGGCTAGCGGTTTAGTCATGCGGCTTGAGAGTCCTGTTGTTCTTGTATTTGCTCAAAAAATTCGCGGGTAAAGCGGAGTTGTTGTTGCGGCTGTTCAAACTGGTTCATTTGCTGCCGGAACGCATTACCATTGCGGAGTCCCTTGCTATACCAGGCGATATGTTTGCGTGCCATGCGGACACCAGTATAGTCACCGTAAAAATCGTACAGGTTTTGCAGGTGTTCAATCAAGACCTGTTTTATTTCAGTGACTTCCGGCTCAGGCAGCAGCTCACCGGAATCCAGAAAATGCAGAATCTGACGGAAGATCCACGGGTTTCCCTGAGCGCCACGACCGATCATCAGGCCATCAGCCCCGGTTTTATTGAGCACTTCAAGCGCTTTCTGCGGCGAAGTAATATCGCCATTGGCAATCACCGGGATCTGAATACGGCTTTTGATATCGGCAATGGTGTCGTATTCGGCATCGCCCTTGTAGGCATCGGCGCGGGTGCGGCCATGCACGGCCAGTGCCTGAATACCTGCATCTTCAGCAATACGGGCAATTGTGGTCCCGTTGCGGTTATCGCGGTCCCAGCCCGTGCGGATTTTCAAGGTCACCGGCACATCTACGGCATTGACCACCGATTCAACAATTTCGGCCACCAGTTTTTCGTTCTGCAGCAGCGCCGAGCCGGCCATCACGTTACAGACCTTTTTCGCCGGACAGCCCATATTGATATCGATAATATGCGCGCCCTGATCGACATTATGCCGGGCGGCTTCCGCCATCATTTGCGGATCGGCACCGGCAATCTGCACGCTGCGTGGTTCCGGCTCACCATCATGATTGGCGCGCAGCAAAGACTTTTTGCTGGCCCACAGCGCCTTATTGGCCGTGATCATTTCCGATACTGCCATGCCGGCACCCAGACGGCGGCAAAGCTGGCGGAAAGGGCGATCGGTGACGCCGGCCATCGGCGCCAGAAACAGCCGGTTGGGCAGGCTGTAGGGGCCGATTGTCAGATCATTTTGCGCCATAGCGTTGTCCAGTCAGTCTGACCCAGTCTTCTTTAGCCGCAGCCGGCTGCATGGCAAACCAGCTTTGATAGCTCTCAGCCACTTCATCAGCCTGGGTTTGCAATACGCCCGATAACACCAGATGGGCATCGGCTTTACACAGGTTGGCAAACCGTGGTGCCAGGTTCTGCAGGGGGCCGGCCAGGATGTTGGCAATTAGCAGGTCGCAGAGAGCATCGGGACAATCGCCGGGCAGATAGGCTTCAACTTCAACGCCGTTACGTTTAGCGTTGGCACGGGTTGCTTCCAGCGCCTGCGGATCAGTATCGACACCAATCACACGCTCAGCGCCAAGCAGGGCGGCGGCAATCGCCAGAATGCCACTGCCGCAGCCGTAGTCGATGACATATTTACCTTTGAGATCGGCCTGATCCAGCCAGCCTAGACACAAAGCCGTGGTGGCATGGGTGCCGGTACCGAAGGCCAGACCGGGATCCAACAGAATATTGACCGCCTTTTCATCGGGCGCTTCATGCCAACTGGGCACGATCCATAATTTGTCGCCGAACTGGATGGGTTTAAAGTTCTCCATCCATTCCCGTTCCCAGTCCTTGTCTTCGACGGCTTCCACGCGAAAGCGCGGCACCTCATCGACCAGGGTGGCCAGCATATCGAGCACTTGCTGCTGCTCGGTTTCAGCATCAAACAGGGCGGTCAGCCGGGTTTCGCTCCATAGCGGGGTTTCACCCGGGTCCGGCTCATAAATCGGCTGATCGGCATCATCCTCAAAGGTGACCGCCGCCGCACCACACTCACTCAGCGCTTCCGAGAGCGCCTCGGCTTTGTCTTGTGAGGTGTGGCAGACAAACTGGATCCAGGCCATCAGAGTCCCAGCTTCTTCTCGAGGTAGTGAATATTGGTGCCCCCGGTCTGGAAGTGGGTGTCGTCCATAATGTCACGCTGCAGTTCGACATTGGTTTTAATGCCTTCAATACCGATTTCCTTGAGTGCGGTTTGCATGCGGGCAATTGCCGAGTCACGATCCTTGCCGTAGGCAATCAGTTTGCCGATCAGCGAGTCATAATTCGGTGGCACTGAGTAACCACTGTAGATGTGTGAATCCATACGGATACCGGCACCACCTGGTGCATGGTAATGGGTGATCTTGCCGGGGCTGGGCATGAACGTGCGCGGATCTTCGGCGTTAATACGACACTCAATCGCATGACCACGCATCACCACATCCTCCTGCTTGATGCTCAGTTTTTCACCGGCAGCAATACGGATCTGCTCGGCAACCAGGTCAATATCAGTGACTCGTTCAGTGACCGGATGCTCGACCTGGATACGGGTGTTCATCTCGATAAAATAGAACTCACCATCCTGGTACAGGAACTCAAAAGTACCGGCACCGCGGTAGCCGATACGCACGCAGGCTTCGGCGCAGATGGCGCCCATGCGATCACGCATTTCCTGGGTGATACCGGGCGCTGGCGCTTCTTCGACCACTTTCTGGTGACGACGCTGCATTGAGCAATCGCGTTCGCCCAGGTGAATGGCATTGCCGTGTTGATCAGACAATACCTGGAATTCGACATGGCGCGGGTTTTCCAGGAATTTTTCCATGTAAACCATATCGTTGCCGAAGGCAGCGCGGGCTTCACTCTTGGTCAGCGCGATGGCATTGAGCAGATGCGCTTCGCTATGTACTTCGCGCATACCACGGCCACCACCGCCGCCAGCGGCCTTGATGATAATCGGATAGCCGATTTCACGGGCCAGACGCAGGTTGGTTTCATCATCGGTACCCAGCGGGCCATCGGAACCCGGCACACAGGGCACACCGGCCTCTTTCATGGCTTTAATCGCGGCGACCTTGTCACCCATGATGCGGATGGTCTCAGCACGCGGGCCGATAAAGATAAAGCCGCTTTCTTCGACACGCTCGGCAAAGTCGGCATTTTCTGAAAGAAAGCCGTAGCCGGGATGAATCGCGGTGGCATCAGTTATTTCAGCGGCACTGATCAAGGCCGGAATATTAAGGTAACTTTCATTAGACGGTGCCGGGCCAATGCAGACGGTTTCGTCGGCCAGCAGCACGTGTTTCAGATCGCGATCCACGCTGGAATGCACGGCAACGGTCTTGATGCCCATTTCCCAGCAGGCACGCAGAATACGCAGGGCGATCTCGCCCCGGTTGGCAATAACAATTTTATCGATCATATCGGTAGTCTTATCCACAGTTCAGGATGAGCAGGTTCGCCAATGGCGGAATGGAAACGTTATTCAATAACGATCAAAGGCTCATCGAATTCAACCGGGTGGCCGTTTTCTACCAGGATGGCGCTAACGGTGCCACTACGATCGGCTTCGATCTGGTTGAACATTTTCATCGCTTCGATAATGCAGATGACGTCACCGGCAGCGACACTCTGACCGACTTCAACAAAGGCGGGTGCTTCCGGCGACGAGGAACGGTAAAAGGTACCGACCATCGGAGAACGCACAGCGTTGGCTTCATTGACCTGGCTATCACTGGCTGCCGGCGCTTCGGCGGCCGGTTCAGCAGCAGGTGCTGGCGCCGGTGCTGCTGCCGGTACAGACACCTGGGCCGGTGCTGGCGCATAAGCCGGGGCTGAACTATTACGGCTGATACGAACTGACTCCTCGCCTTCGGCAATTTCGATCTCGGCGACGTCAGATTCCTGAATCAGATCGATGAGTTTTTTAATTTTACGAATATCCATGCAATGACCTTAATAATAGTTATGAGTTAAGTTGTCTGATGGCGGCTTGCAAAGCCAGTTCATAGCCCTGCGCGCCGAGTCCGCATATCACGCCCTGGGCGATATCGGATAAATAGGAGTGCTGCCGGAATGCTTCGCGGGCATGCACATTGGAAAGATGTACTTCTATAAAAGGCACGGCGATGGCCGACAGTGCATCGCGAAGTGCAATGCTGGTGTGCGTAAAAGCGGCCGGGTTGATAATGATGAAATCAACACCACTGCGCGCCTGATGCAGTTTATCGACCAGCGCATGTTCGGCATTGCTCTGGAAAAAATCCAGTTGCAACCCGGCATCGCCAGCCTGGCTTTTCAGGCGGTCCTCGATATCAGCGAGGGTGTCGGCACCGTAATGTTCTGGCTCACGGGTTCCCAGCAGGTTCAGATTGGGGCCGTTGAGCACCAAAATAGTCGCCATGACGATCCTTTGCACCGGTCAAATAAACAATTAGCCGGAATTGTGCACCAGCGACCCGTTGATGTCCAGTTTAGCGGTTTAAAAAGCGGACTTTTGTCGCTATTTTCGCCGAAATGGCTGCCTTCTTGAAGTTTTGCCGTTTTATGCCTCAGGGCAGCCGGGTCAGGTGCTCGAGCATGGCTTCCGCCGAGATGTGCCCGACCAGACGATAGTCGCGCAGTTCCGAACCGTCAGCCATATAAAACAGCATGCTAGGCGGACCAAACACCTGTAGTTTCTGCAACATCTGCTGATGCGCCTCGGTGTTATCGGTCATATCCAGCTTGAGCAGCAAATAGTCGTCCAGCGCAGCAATGACCTTTGGATCCCGAAAGGTAGTGCGCTCCATGGTCTTGCAATCGGTACACCAGTCAGCATAAAAATCCAGCATCACCGGCTGATTGCTCTCCGCCAGCCGTGACTCAAGTTGTTCAAGATTATCTACCTGGCTGAATTGTAAACGGGCAGGCTGTGATGATTCAGTCTGGCTCTGACCGGCTGCCAGAAGCTGCAGAGGCTGCAGCAGATTCTGGCTGCCGCTGGCACCGCCAATCATTAACAAAGCACCGTAGATCAGCAGAATCAGTCCCAGCCCTTTGAACAGTTTGCTCCAGCCGGTGCTGTCGATCTGCAACTGATTTAAAGCGCCTAAATACACGGCGCAAACAATTAACAGGGTGCCCCATAACATCAGTGTCAGCCAGCCTGGAATAATGCGCTCCAGCATCCAGATCGCCAGACCCAGCAGTAATACACCGAAGACAGCCTTGATCACGTTCATCCAGTCGCCGGCGCGCGGTAATAAAGAGCCGGCTGAGGTACCGACAATCAACAGCGGAATGCCCATGCCAAGACTCAGCGCAAATAAAGCGGCGCCGCCCAAGAAAGGATCCGCATGCTGGCCGATAAAAATCAGCGCGGCCGCCAGTGGCGGCGCCAGGCAGGGCCCGACAATCAAGGCCGATAACAGGCCCATCACCGCAACCCCAACAAAACTGCCCCCCTGCTGACGATGTGTCAGTTGATGCAGACGGTGTTGCAGGCCATGCGGTAACTGCAATTCATAGAGCCCAAACATGGATAAGGCCAGCAATACGAACAACAGACTGAAGCTGCCAATGACCCAGGGATTCTGGAACAGGGTCTGCAGGTTCTCACCCAAAAGGCCAGTCAGGACGCCAGCGGTCGTATAGGTCGCAGACATGGCCAGCACGTAGACTAAAGATAGTGAAAACGCCCGGCGGGTAGTGATTTTTTCTCCCTCACCCACAATGATGCTGGAGAGGATGGGGATCATCGGCAACACGCAAGGGGTGAAGGTCAGTAATAAGCCCAGCCCCAGAAACCCGAGAAAAATCTGCAGCAGATTATCTTGGGCCAGTTTTTGTGCCAGCCTGTCCTGCTCCGATAGCGGATTCTGAGCGAGCTTAGCCGGGGATGTGGGCGGCGGCGCATTCGCTTCAGTGTCCGAGGCGTTGCTAACAGCGGGCAGTGTCAGCGTCACCTGTTGTTCGCCGGGGGGGTAACAGATGCCGAAGGTTTCCGAGCAACCCTGGAAATAAGCTTTGAGGGTGAGCGTTTGTTCGCTGGCGGGGCGGCTTAGCGGTAAGTTCAGAGCGATATCATGATGATAAACCTGCACCAGGCCGAAAAATTCATCACGTTTGTTTTCACCGGCAGGCAGGCTGACTTCGCCCAGTTTGACCTGTGCATTATCCAGAACTTCAAAGCGCAACTTGTCGCGGTAAAGGTAATTGCCCTCCATGACCTGCCAGCGTGCCACTATGGCATTATCGTCATTGACTTCAGCACTGAACTGAAAAGCCTCATCCACTAAAGGCGGCACATCCTCTGCCTGATTCAGCCCCAGTCCCTCCAGAAAACCGGGCCGCGCATGAGCGCTGAAAACCGTTAACAGCAGAATTAAAAACAGAAATTTTTTCATCAGTCCCCAAGGCTTGTCATGACAGTCTTTCACTAGACAATCTTAACAGCGCATAGTTACAACCGTCTTGTTGAGGCTAGGCGCGTCGTCACAATACTGTAATAATTGCCGCATTTTGGTAAGCACATAGCGGGATTATCGTGGAAATAAAAGATATCCATCAACTCGAAAAGCAAGCTTATAAAAAGAGTCATGGTGAGCTTGCCCGCATCGGCATGGCTTTGCTTTTCATGGCGATTGCGCTGGTTTATAGCTTTAACCTCAGCGGTGATGGCCCGCACAGCCTGTTCCTGGCTGTAGCCACGGTATTCGGTGCCTATATGGCGATGAACATCGGTGCCAACGATGTGGCTAACAATGTCGGCCCGGCAGTGGGTTCGAGAGCCTTAACCATGGGCGGCGCGATATTCATTGCGATGTTTTTTGAGGCCGCCGGCGCTATTATTGCCGGTGGTGAAGTGGTGTCCACCATCAAAAAAGGCATTGTTGATATCAATGGCTTCCAGGGTGATACCGAGAGCTTCATCTGGGCGATGATGTCAGCACTGCTGGCGGCGGCCTTGTGGCTCAACCTGGCGACCTTTGCGCGGGCGCCGGTATCGACCACCCACTCGATTGTCGGCGGTGTCATGGGGGCGGGGATTGCCGCTGCCGGTTTCACCATTGTTGATTGGGGCACGATGGGGGCCATCGCCAGTTCCTGGGTGATTTCACCGGTGATTGGTGGTGTCATTGCCGCGGCCTTCCTGTTTGCTATCAAGAAAACCATTATTTTCCGTGAGGACAAGATCTTGGCGTCGATGAAATGGGTGCCGGTCTATGTCGCCATCATGGCCTGGGCGTTTGTGACCTACCTGGTGCTCAAAGGCCTGAAAAAAGTCTGGCCGCAGTTTCTGGAACTGGTTAACCAGGTGTTGTTCCTGGGGCTGGAAATCAGCAAAAAACCGAGTTTGCTCGACGCCTCGGTGATCGGCGTTATTATTGCTGTGCTGGTGTTTTTCCTGGTCAAACGCTCACTAAAAAAACGGCTGCCTACACTCACTAATGACAGGGCCAGCGTTAACGTCTTGTTTACCATTCCGCTGATTTTTGCTGCGGCGCTGCTGAGTTTTGCCCACGGTGCCAATGATGTTGCCAATGCCATCGGTCCGCTGGCCGCCATTCATGATGCGGTGATGACGGGCGGTATCAATACTCAAGCCGGCATTCCGTTCTGGGTCATGGCGGTCGGTGCGCTGGGTATTGCGCTGGGTCTGGCGCTGTATGGACCCCGCTTGATCCGCACCGTCGGCGGCGAGATTACCGAGCTGGATCAGATGCGTGCCTATGCGATTGCCATGGCCGCCGCCATCACCGTCATTATTGCCAGCCAGCTGGGGCTGCCGGTCAGCTCCACCCACATCGCAATCGGCGGTGTGTTTGGTGTGGGTTTTCTGCGTGAATGGCTGGATCGCTCGGAAACATTGGAAGATGAAATCGAGCAGGATAAGCGCGAAATCCAGGAAGAAAAACGTTTACTCAGCGCACTGCGCAGTGAACTTAACAACCTGATGGAGAAAAAAGACAAAACCGTCAGCGATTATGAGCGCATTACTGATCTCTACCGCACCATTGAGGAAGAGAAAGGCACCCTGAAGAAAGCCAAAAAGACCCTGAAAAAAGAGAAGAAAAGTCTTTATGTTAAGCGCGATATGGTCAAAAAGATTATTACTGCCTGGCTGATTACCGTGCCTTCCGCTGCCGTTTTGTCAGCCTGTCTGTATTACATGATCCGCGGCATCGTGGGCTGATGGCTGGTGTCCGCGAGCTGTCATTGATTTGTCATATTGTGGTCAGGAAAATTGCCGGGGCGTCAGGTAAGTAGCTACTTACATACCAATCAGGCATGCAGGGATGAGGCCGTCATCAGCTTGTTATCAAACTGTCATAATTGCTTTGTATGATGCGCCAAGGATAATGACTATTAAGGAACAACCGTTATGGCAACAAGCGTATTGGTGGTCGAGGATGATGCAGCAATCCGGGACATGCTGTCCTTCACGCTGAAACAGTCAGCTTACGATTGTGACAGCGTCGGTGACGGCGAGGCTGGCCTGGATTTTCTTAAGCACCAGCAACCCGATCTGATACTACTGGACTGGATGCTGCCCGGCATTGACGGTATTGAATTTATTCGCCGCCTGCGTGCTAATGAGTTTCTGGCCAATATTCCGGTCATCATGCTCACTGCCAAGGGCGAGAGCGAGGATATGGTCAAGGGACTGGGCGTGGGTGCCGATGACTACATTAACAAGCCGTTTTCACCACCGGAATTAATGGCGAGGATCAAGGCGGTGCTGCGCCGCTGTCAGCCGGCTGACAGTGATGAGGCGCAGAAGCTGCAGTTACGAGACCTGGTGCTGGACACTAAGAGTCACCGGGTGACGGTCAAAGACGAACGTATCGAGTTAGGCCCCACCGAGTTCCGGCTATTGCATTTCTTCATGAAAAACCCGGAGCGTGCCTACGGCCGCTCACAACTGCTTGATTATGTCTGGGGCGATACCGTTTATATCGAAGAGCGCACGGTGGATGTTCACATCCGACGTCTGCGCAAGGCGCTGGAGCCGAGTGGGCACGAGCATCTGGTTCAGACAGTGCGTGGCGTAGGCTACCGCTTCTCCGACGATTAAACGGCCTTTTTATGCAATGGGATAACTGGCGGCTGTTGACACTGCTGAGCCTGGCCGGCTTCGCCGGACTGATATTCGGGCAAATGATGGCCTTTCTGTTCCTGGCCGCACTGGGTTACGCCATCTGGCTTCAGCTCAACTGGATCAAGCTCAAGCATTGGCTGGAAAAGCCCAAAAAGCGCCGCTCGCCCAGTGCTGATGGCATGATAGACGATGTTTGTCGCCAGATTGAGCACATGCGACAGCAAAACAGCAATCGCAAGAAAAAACTCACCGGTTATCTCAAACGTTTCCAAATGGCTACCGCGGCCTTGCCCGACGCGATTGTGGTGCTGGGGGAGTTCGGTCAAGTGGACTGGGCTAACCAGGCTGCTCGGCAATTACTGGGGGTGCGCTGGCCGCGTGATAATAACGTTCGCATTAATAATCTGATCCGCGACCCGGCCTTTCAGCAATTGCTGGAAGATCCGCATCGACAAGGTGAGTCGATTACCGTCAAGTCGCCGCTGGATGAAGCCATGCAGTTGGAGCTCAAGCTGGTCAATTACATGGGGGCCGGGCGTTTACTCATTGCCCGTGATATGACGCATACCATCAAATTGCAGCGTATGCGTCGCGATTTTGTCGCCAATGTCTCGCATGAACTGAAGACACCTCTAACCGTATTACGCGGTTACCTGGAAGCTTTTACTGATGACACTGACAGCAGTCAGTGGCGGACGGCCTTGCCGGCCATGCGACAGCAAAGCGAACGTATGCACCTGATGATCAAAGATTTGTTGGTGCTGTCACAGCTGGAAACCGGTGAAAAAGCGTTGCGACGCATCCCAACCGACGTCGGTAAATTGCTGCAGTCGATCATCGACGATGCTCACACGCTGGAGCATTACCGCGATCATCAGATTACGCTGGAAATGGACACCGAAAAATGGCTGGTCTGTGATGTGGATGAAATCCGCAGCGCCGTGTCCAACCTGGTGTTCAACGCCGTCAAATATACCCCCGCAGGCTGTGCTGTCACCCTGAGCTGGCGCTTGCTGGATGAAGGGGCGCGACTGGCGGTGGCGGATGAGGGTGAGGGCATTGCTGAGCATCACCTAGAGCGACTGACCGAACGCTTTTACCGGGTCGATAAAGGCCGCAGTAATGATGCTGGTGGCACCGGCCTGGGATTGGCTATTGTCAAACACGTGCTGCAGCGTCATGGCGCTCAACTGCATATCAGCAGTGAACTGGGCAAAGGCAGCTGCTTTAGCTGCGACTTCCCGGCCACCATCGTGGTGGAAAAAATCTCCGTCTGACAGTGGCTTGGCTAATTTATGGCAGGGTTTGTCATAGAACTGTCATATATCTTTCATATCCTTGTCACAGTCTAATTCCATACTTTCCCAGCGTTTTAAACGTTTGATCATTTTTTAACTTGGGAGCTGAACAATATGTTCAAGAAAAATCTTGCAATGCTGGGTGCCGCCGTCACCATGGCGTTCTCACCGATGACATTTGCTGATGTCGACGCAAACCTGCCTGACTATGAAAAAGTCAGTGGTATTTCAGGCAGCCTGTCCAGTGTCGGTTCTGACACCCTGGCAAACCTGATGACCCTGTGGGCAGAGGAATTCAAAAAAGAATATCCAAACGTCAGCATCCAGATTCAAGCTGCCGGTTCTTCAACGGCACCGCCGGCCCTGACTGAAGGGACTTCAAACTTCGGCCCAATGAGCCGCATGATGAAAGACAAAGAAGAAGCCGCTTTCGAATCTAAATTCGGTTATAAAGCCACACCAATCCGTGTTGCGATTGATGCCCTCGCTGTCTTTGCTCACAAAGACAATCCTATTGAAGGCATGACCATGGAACAGGTTGATGCGGTTTTCTCTGCGACCCGCAAATGCGGTTACGGCGAAGACATCACTGACTGGGGTCAACTGGGTGTAGAAGGTCTGGGCGACATTCAGCTCTACGGCCGTAACTCCGTATCGGGTACCTACGGTTACTTTAAGAAAATCGCCCTGTGTAAAGGTGACTACAAAAACAGCGTGAATGAACAACCGGGTTCAGCCTCTGTTGTTCAGGGCGTGACCAAGTCGCTGAACGGCCTGGGCTACTCAGGTATCGGTTACAAGACTTCTGGTGTCAAAACCGTTGCTTTGGCTAAAGAAGAAGGTGCGGAATTCATTCCTGCGACTAAAGACAACGCGGCAAACGGTACTTACCCGCTGTCACGCTACCTGTATGTCTACGTCAACAAAGCACCGAACAAAGACTTGACACCGATTGACCGTGAGTTCCTGAAAATGGTGCTGTCTAAAGTCGGTCAGCAAGTTGTTGTAAAAGATGGCTACGTGCCACTGCCACCAGCGGTTGTTGAAGCAGAGCTGAATAAAATTCAGTAAGTCATAACATCGTTGTAAGTGAACGCCCCACACCCTTAGGAGTGTGGGGCGTTTTTACGCTTAACAATCCCAAGTTTGTTGCTTGCAGCAAGCTTGGGATTGTTTGAACAACAAATGAGATTTGGACATTTCGATGCACGAAGAAACTGCTGATAATAGTGTGCTGCCGGCACCGGGTTCTGCCATCGCCAGACGTCGTCGCAACTGGCGAGAAGTGAAAGATCGCGTTGCGAAATACGGGATTGGTTTTGGTGGTATTTCGGTCATCCTGGCGATTGTGCTTATTTTCTTTTACCTGTTGTACGTGGTTTTACCGCTGTTTTCAGGTGCCAGCATCGAGACTGACACGCAGTACCAGAGCAATCAGACTCAAAGCCGTTATCTGTCGATGAATGAGTACAACGATGTGGCGCTGAGCGTGAATGCCGACGGTACTGCGCATTTCTTTAAAGCCAATAGCGGCGAGACCATGCTCAATGTTGAATTGCCGCTGGATTCAGATGCTATCAGCTCGGTGGCAGCCGGCAGTGCGGTGACCGGGGTCTATGGCTATGGTCTCAATGACGGCAGCGCCTTTGTCTTTAAGCGCGACTACAAGATCACCTATCCCACCGGTACTCAACGTGTGATTGTGCCCAGCATTGAATATCCGCTGGGCGAAAAGCGGATCGAGGTTGACCCACAAGGTCAGGCGCTGGACATGCTCAGCGTACAGAGTCACGACAATATCACCAGTTTTGCCGCGGTCACCGCTGATAAACGGGTGGTGCTGAAAAAAATCCGCAAGGAAGAAAACTTTATCGATCCGACCCAGTTCACGCTGAAAGAAGCGTCGGCGCAAATCGATTTGAATGGTTCGGCAGCGATCACGCATCTGCGGCTGGATATCGATCAGCGTGAACTTTACCTGGTCGATGATAAAGGTTTCATCTATTTCTACGATGTACAAGACGCCGCTACGCCACGCCTGGTGCAGAAGGTAAAAGCTGTACCCACCGGTGTCAGCGTGACCAGCTTTGAGTTTCTGACCGGCGGTATTTCGGTGCTGGTAGGTCGCAGCGACGGCCAGGTCGATCAGTGGTTCCCGGTTCGTGACCAAGACAACAACTATTACCTACACAACGTCCGCAGCTTTAACGAGCAAAGCGACGCGATTGTGGCCATCATCCCCGAAGAGGCCCGTAAAGGCTTCCTGACGTTGGATCGTAGTGGCAATCTGGGCATTTATCACACCACGGCGCATCGCACCCTATTGGTCGAGCCGTACCTCAGCACGGCCGATGCATCGCTGGCCTTGTCACCCCGCGCCAATGGTCTGATCAGCATCAATGCGGATGGCCAAATCAAGAAACTGCATATCGACAATGAGCACCCGGATATTTCCTGGCATGCCCTGTGGGAAAAAGTCTGGTACGAAAGTCGTCAGCAACCGGAACATATCTGGCAGTCATCCTCAGCCAGTAATGATTTCGAGCCCAAGTTCAGCCTGACGCCGCTGACCTTCGGCACCATCAAAGCGGCTTTCTACGCAATGCTGGTGGCGATTCCGTTGGCGATCATGGGCGCGATATACACCGCCTACTTCATGTCGCCCAAAATGCGGTCGATAGTCAAACCCAGCATCGAGATCATGGAGGCATTGCCTACCGTTATTCTCGGTTTCCTGGCTGGTCTGTGGCTGGCGCCGCTGGTGGAAGACAATCTGCCCGGGGTGTTCACCATCCTCATCACCTTGCCGTTGATGGTGATATTAACGGCCTGGGCCTGGACCAAGCTGCCGCGTAAATTCCGTGAATCGATTCCCGATGGCTGGGAAGCCGCGATTCTGATCCCGACCGTAATCGTGGTTGGCATTATCTCGATGTCTCTCAGCGCGACGCTGGAGTTATGGCTGTTCGACGGCAATATGCCGCAATTTCTGAACGATGTCGGTATTGACTTCGACCAGCGTAACTCGCTGGTAGTGGGTCTGGTGATGGGCTTTGCTGTTATCCCGACCATTTTCTCTATTACTGAAGACGCTATTTTCGGTGTGCCCAAGCATCTGACTGTGGGCTCGCTGGCGCTGGGGGCGACCCCGTGGCAGACCATGACCCGGGTGGTATTGCTGACCGCCAGCCCCGGTATTTTCTCGGCGGTGATGATCGGCCTGGGACGGGCTGTCGGTGAGACCATGATCGTGCTGATGGCCACCGGTAATACGCCGATCATGGACTTTAATATCTTCGAAGGTTTCCGCGCGCTGTCAGCCAATATCGCGGTGGAAATGCCTGAATCTGAAGTCGGCAGTTCGCATTACCGGGTGCTGTTCCTGGCAGCGCTGGTGCTGTTCCTGGCGACCTTTGTTCTGAACACGGCGGCTGAAGTCGTGCGTCAACGTTTACGTAGAAAATACAGCACGCTGTAATGGATAAAACGATGTCTCAGAGTTCTTCTATTAAAACCTGGTTTCAAAGTGGCAGCCCCTGGGTCTGGCTCAATGCCGGTGCCGTCAGTATTAGCCTCGTCATGGTGATCGGCCTGCTGCTGTTGATCGCAGTGCGCGGCCTCAGCCATTTCTGGCCCGCAGATATTGCGGAAATGAGTTATCAGGAACCGGGCCAGCAGGCCGAAATTCTGATTGGTGAAAAAGTCGACCATGAACAAGTCTCGGCCGCACGCCTGGCCCGTTCCGGCATTGAATTACCGGAGGGGCAGGACTTTGCCCAGCGTACCCTGATGAAAGTGGGTAACCGCGACTATTACGGTCTCGATTTCCGCTGGATTTATGATCCCTGGATTCAGAATGTCACCTATCCGGACGGCATTATGGCGATTGAGCGCCGTGAATGGGGTCATTTCTATGGTTACCTGGTCAGTGTGAAGGAACAGGGTAATATCGTTGCCCAGGGCGAGGGCGCCTGGGATGCGTTCCAGAGCCGACTGGACCGCAGTAATGCGTTCTATCGCCAAATCAAAGACCTGGAGAAAAACGAGATCGGCAAAATCAACCACGGCCTGGAAGAACTGCGCCTGGATGAACGCCGACTGGAACTCGACAACGTGGCTAAAGGCTCATTGCCTTACCAGGAAATTGAAGAAGAACGCCAGCAATACAACGACCGCTATGCCAAGCTTCGTGAAGAGCTGGATGGCCTCTATCAGGCGCTGAACCGGGATCAGATCATGGTGCGCATGGCGGATGGCCGTGAAGTTGAAATCCCGATGGCGAAAATCGTCCAGGCCTACAAGCCAAACGGCATGGGCGTTACCGAGAAAATGGGACAGTACTTCTTCCATGTCTGGGAGTTTGTCTCCGGTGAACCGCGTGAGGCCAACACAGAGGGCGGTATCTTCCCGGCCATTTTCGGCACCGTGCTGATGGTGTTGATTATGTCAGTGATGGTGACGCCGTTCGGTGTGATTGCAGCGGTGTATCTGAAGGAATATGCCAAGCAGGGACCTGTGGTGCGTCTGATCCGTATTGCGGTCAATAATCTCGCCGGGGTGCCCTCGATTGTTTATGGCGTATTTGGTCTGGGTTTCTTTGTCTACTTTGTCGGTGGCAGCATCGACGAGGTCTTCTTCCAGGCTAAATTACCGGCACCGACCTTTGGCTCACCGGGCCTGTTATGGGCATCACTGACGCTGGCCATTCTGACCGTACCGGTGGTGATTGTGGCGACCGAGGAAGGCCTGTCACGCATCCCCCGCGCCATCCGTGAAGGCAGCCTAGCACTGGGGGCCACCAAGGCCGAAACCCTGTGGCGCACAGTGTTACCGATGGCCGCGCCGGCTATGATGACAGGGCTGATCCTGGCGGTCGCAAGGGCAGCCGGTGAGGTAGCACCGCTGATGATGGTCGGTGTGGTGAAACTGGCCCCGGCTTTGGCAGTCGATAATATTGCGCCTTACCTGCATCTGGATCGACAATTTATGCACTTGGGCTTTCATATTTACGATGTCGGCTTCCAGAGTCCGAATGTGGAAGCCGCGCGGCCACTGGTCTATGCCACCGCCTTTTTGCTGGTGCTGATCATTATCGTACTGAACCTGGCAGCGATTGGTATTCGTAATCGCCTGCGTGAAACCTATAAAGCAACCGAGAGTTAAGCGATGGAAGCAGTCAACGAACAGAAAAACGTGGCCCGCGGTATTGATATCGAATCAATGCACCGCGGCCCCAAAGTCAACTTTGCCGATGAAACTATCTGCCTGGAGACCAAAGACTTCAACCTGTTTTACGGCGACAAGCAGGCTTTACATAACATCACTATGCAGATCCCTAAAAACCGGGTGACCGCCTTTATCGGCCCCAGTGGCTGCGGTAAGTCAACATTGCTGCGCTGTTTCAACCGGATGAACGATCTGATTGATACCGTCAAAATGCAGGGTGATTTGCTGCTCGATAGCGGTGAAATCAATGCCCCGTCGGTCAATGTCGCCGATTTGCGTCGCCGGGTGGGCATGGTGTTCCAAAAACCCAACCCCTTCCCCAAGTCGATTTATGAAAACGTTGCTTACGGCCTGCGTCTGCAGGGCGTGAATGACCGTTCGACTTTGGACAAGGTGGTCGAATCCTCGCTGAAAGGCGCGGCCTTGTGGGATGAGGTTAAGGATCGCCTGCACGAGTCTGCCATGGGCATGTCTGGTGGTCAGCAGCAGCGTCTGGTGATTGCCCGCGCTATTGCCATTGAGCCGGAAGTGTTGCTGCTGGACGAACCGGCCTCGGCGCTGGATCCGCTGTCGACACTGAAAATCGAAGAACTGATCTACGAGCTCAAGGAAAAGTACACCATCGTAATTGTTACCCACAACATGCAGCAGGCGGCACGTGTGTCCGACTACACCGCCTTTATGTACATGGGGGAACTGATCGAGTTTGGTGCCACCGACGAGCTGTTTACCAACCCGGCCAAGAAACAGACCGAAGATTACATCACCGGCCGTTACGGTTAATGCAGGCGCCCAGGAGATAGAAAAATGGTAACCAATAATTCGCAACATATTTCACAGCAGTTCGAGAACGAACTGCAGGATATCCGCTCGCATGTGATGGCGATGGGCGGCCTGGTCGAGCAGCAGGTGGCTAATGCCATGGAAGCATTGATCACGGCTGATTCCGAGCTGGCCCGTGAAGTGATCAGCCTGGACGAACAGGTCAACGAGCTGGAAATCAACATTGACGAAGAATGCATCCAGATCATTGCCCTGCGTCAGCCCACTGCCAGTGACCTGCGGTTGGTGACCGGTATTGAAAAGACCATCACTGATCTGGAACGTATCGGTGATGAGTCGGTACGCATTGCGCGCATGGCGATTAACCTGTCAGAAAAAGACCGCCCCAAACGCAACTACCGCGAGCTGCAAAGTCTGGGCAACCATGTCCGCGGCATGCTGCGTGACAGCCTTGATGCTTTTGCCCGCTTTGATGTGGAAATGGCCTTGCGGGTGGCCAAGGAAGACCGCGAAGTTGATGCCGAATACGAAGGCATCCTGCGCCAACTGATGACTTACATGATGGAAGACTCCCGCCATGTGTCGCGGGTCGTGGACATGATGTGGTCAGCGCGTTCACTGGAACGCATTGGTGATCATGCCAATAATATCTGTGAGCATATTATCTACCTGGTGGAGGGTAAGGACGTGCGTCACCTGAGCATCGAAAAGGCGGAAAAAGTCGTTAAAGGCGAGCCTATCGACTGATTTTCAGGTTTTTAATTTCTCTCTATTTGCTTGGCCCGTCCACTCTCCCGGACGGGCTTTTTTTTGCCTGAAGCCGATTAAGCATTGTTCAAGGCTGCCGGGCTGGGGCAAAATGAGGCTAAACAATCACGGCATTCTCTATGCAACAGCAAAAAACGCACGATGTGCTGGCCGCGGTCGATCTCGGCTCTAATAGTTTTCATATGATCATTGCCCGCCTGCGCGATGGCCATTTTCAGGTGGTCGATCGTCTAAGGGAAATGGTGCAACTGCGCGCCGGGCTGGATAAGGATAACTTCCTGTCACTGGAAGCGCAGGAACGGGCGCTGGCTTGTCTGGAGCGCTTTGGTGAGCGCATTAATCATCTTCCTTATGGCGATGTCCGCGTGGTGGGCACCAACACGCTGCGTATTGCGCATAACTCGCGCTATTTTCTCAACCAGGCACGGCAGGCGCTGGGTCACCCGATTGAGATTGTGACGGGTGAGGAAGAAGCGCGGCTGATTTATATTGGCGTGGCTCATGCACTGGCTTTTGATAACAGTCGCCGGCTGGTGATGGATATCGGCGGTGGCAGTACCGAATTCATTATTGGTGAAGGCTTTCGCGGGCAGATGCGTGAGAGTCTGGAAATGGGCTGCGTCAGCTATTCACAGAAATATTTTGCAGATGGCCAGACGCCGGCCAGTGCCATGCAGAGAGCGATGCTGACCGCTGCCCGGCAAATTCGTACCATCCAGCGACCCTATCGACAGGCAGGCTGGGTGGAAGCGGTCGGTGCCTCGGGCACCATTCGCTGTGTCGCCAATATCTGCAAGGAGCAGGGCTGGGCCGACGACGGCATCATTACTGCGGAAGCGCTGCAGAAAATGGTGCAGCACCTGATCGATGCCGGTAGTGTGAAAAATGCCAATCTGCAGGGCTTGAGTGAAGAGCGCAGCGATGTCCTGCCCGGCGGCTTATGTGTATTATCTGCGGCTTTTGACCGTTTGGGCATTGACCGGATGATCGTCTCAGACGGCGCCCTGCGTGAAGGCCTGCTTTATGACCTGCTGGGCCGTATTCAGCATGATGATGAGCGCGAGCGCACCGTGGCGGCTTTGGCACGCCGCTATGATGTGGATGAGGCTCATGCTGAGAGAGTCACGGTGATGGTGACACAACTGTTCGAGCAGGTAGCGCAGGACTGGCAGCTTGATGATGAAGCCTTACTCTACCGGCTGCAGTGGGCAGCTAAACTGCACGAGGTTGGACTGGCGATTTCCCATCACCAGTTTCATAAGCACTCGGCCTATCTGGTCGGCTATTCCGACCTGCCGGGTTTTTCCCGCGAAGAGCAGCAGGTGTTGTCAGTGATGGTGCGCGGGCAGCGGCGCTCCTTTCCCAAGAAACATATTAAAAAACTCCCCGATGAACTTCAGCTCAGCAGCCAGCGCCTCACAGTCTTGTTACGTCTCGCCATGGTCTTTAACCGTGGCCGCAGTGAACTGGCCGATACCTACGTCAAGCTCAGGGTCGAGGGCAAAAAGCTGCTGCTGACCTTGCCTGAGGGGTGGCTGCGAGAGCACCCGCTGACGGAAGCCGATCTGGAACATGAAGCCGAGCAATTGAAAAAAATTGACTTAAAGCTGTTGGTGCAGGCCTGAACGAACTCGCTGTGCTGACGGCAGTCTCACAAGGGTGAGTGGGGGACAGCGATGAAACACCTGATTTTTATCACATTATTGCTGCTGGGACCGGGCCTGCAGGCTCAGACTACAGCTATTGAGATTCGCCATAATAACGGCGACTTGCTCACTATTCAGCGGCTGGCCAATGGTGAGGTTTGGGGTTCCTTATTTCTCAGTGACCGCACCACTGCCAGCTTTGCCAGTCATGAATTGATTGTGCTGCAGGTAGACAAGCACCAACCCATCAAGCTGCAGCAGGGCTTTCGTTCCTGCGGCGCACCAGCGCCCAAAAGCCAGCAAGTCGTCTATCAGTTTGAACAGAGCGAGTCGGACTGGGCCTTCAGCGGCAGTCGTGGAGACGGAGATAAACCTGACGTACTGAAGTTGCTTGGCTGGGATGCCGATCAGTACGCCGAACTTGCTGCTGACAGGCGGCCCGAAGTGGTCGATTTTCCACTGGACCCGGGTGAGCATCTGACCCTGCAGATGCAAGGCGCACAGCAGTTAAACTTCCGTTATGTCACCAGCCGTGGGGAGCAGCGCGAGACAATTTTTCATCTCGCGCCACACCATGCGGTACTGGAACAGTTATTACCCTGAGCGTTACCAGCTCAGGTTCATGCCGACATAGAAACTACGGCCCAGTCCCGGCAGACGTTCACCCACCGCGATATCTTCATTGCCCATGGCCTGGTTATATCCCCCCAGATGATCACGGTACTTGCGGTCAAACAGATTAGTCACACCGCCCTGTACTGTCAGACTCTGGTTGACGTTGTACTGACCTGACAGGTTGAAAATGGCGTAGCCACCGGTTTCTTCTTCATCATTGAATGATGAAACCTGGTTTTGCCTGGCCACGGTCACCGCCTCAGCGGCAACACGCCAGTCAGGCTGAATGTAGCTCAGCTGGGTACGAGCAGTCAGCGGTGCAATGCGATACAGATTGTCATCGGCATCACGGCGTTTACCGCGGACATAGCTGACTGTGCCGTCCAGTTGCCATTGATCAGACACACTCCACAACCAGTTGGTGTCAAAACCATAGAGCTTGGCATCGACGTTGCTGAAGACCAGCGCGCCATTCGGCCCACCCGCGGTGCCCTGGATATAATCATCAACATGGTGATAGAACACCCGGGGTGAGATGGCAAAGCGGGGATGGTGCCAGTCCAGGCCAATCTCGAACTGATGCGCGGTTTCCGGATCCAGGTTGATGTTGCCTACGTAAGTGCGGCCATCAGCCAGCCCTGACGTGGCCTGCAAAGGCAGCCACAAATAACGCTCCTGGTAGCTGGGTGCCCGTTCTTTTCTGGCAAAACCCAGCTCCAAATCAAGCGACGTGGTCAACTCGCGGGTAAAGGTGAAAGCGATATCCGCCAGGGTATCCTCCTGACTGCGATCAGCATTGTTAAAGTTGTTTTTGAGACCCATCACCATCATTTGCATCATTGGCGGCGCCATGGGGTTATTGATATTGACCTCATCGGCATCGGTCTTGACATGTGTCAGTCTCAGGCCTGATTGCATCTGCCATTTATCACTGAGTTCGCCTGACCACTCGGCAAAAGCGCTCAGTCGATCGCGCTCAACCTCGTTGAAGTTGTTGACGAAAAACTGGGCATTCGTGGGATCAGAGATAAAAGAGTTGTGTTCAGCACTGTCTGATTCCAGTCCAAATTCCCAACCACCCTGGCTGTAGCCGAGCTGAAAACCTTTGGCCAGAACATCAGCATCGTTGTAGCGGAACATCATGTCACGTGCGCGCAGGCTGTAATTATCCATCCGGTGATCGACATCCTGGTAGTGAACGCGAGCCGTGATTTCACCGCCATTATCCAGCTGGTGTTTGAGGCCGGTTTTCAGTGTTTCACCCCGGATCCAGAGAATATCCATTGGCAGGGCGGGGGTGCCGGTTTCACCGGTATCGAGATGATTGAGATCAAACTCGTACTCGGTCTGACCGGATCTGAAACCATAAGCGACGCCCAGCGTGTCGCGGTCTGCTTCGCTGGGCCGGATTTTACCGCCATCGAACTCCTGATCATGACTGCGATCAACACTACCGGAGAGCTGCAGGCGGTGGTTCTGGTTGGCGATGCTGGTGCTGGCGCCCACAGAGCGGGTGTTACCGTTGGTGGCATAAAGCGTATTCAGGTTGCCATGCACCTCAACCTCATCACTGCTGCCATATTCAGCCTGCCTGGACTCGGCTTTGACGGTGCCGCCAATGGTTTCAATGCCGCTGCTGACGGGCGCAATACCGCGATAAATGGAAATATTATCCAGCTGAGTGCTGGGCAGATAGCCCAGCGGGCTGTCCATCCGGTTGGGACCTGCGGCGCTCAGTGCCAGACCATCAACCAGAACGTTGACGCGATCAGCATACATACCACGGTATTGCACCAGACTTGTGAGGGGACCGTTCTGATTGATATTGGCACCGGGCAGTTTTTTGAACAACTCGCCGCTGTCAGCCGTTGCCAGAGTGCTGGGGGGCAAGGAATAAGGCGCGGCCTCTCCGGCTACGCCAGAGACTGACATCCCGGGCAGTTCCACATGATCAGCCAGCACCGGCATGGTGAGTGAGCCTGTCAGTATCAGGGTCAGAAAGCTTGCTCGTGTCATGATTTTCTCCTACTTTTTATCAGGCACAGGATAAATGAACACAAGGCGACAAAATTCAGGGTTTTACAGATCGGGGTGTGTGATATCACACACTTGATGGATTTTGGCCCATGTTATTCTGAGCTGGTTTTCAGTTCCCCGGACGTTTAAATAATGGATGCCATCGTCAGTTCCTACATTACCGCTTTTCTGCTGGGACTCTTCAGCACGGTGCATTGCATCGCGATGTGTGGCTCAGTGATAGGTGCATTGACATTAAGCCTGCCTGCCGAAGTCAGGGAAAGTCAGCGACGCATGCTGCCCTTTGTTTTTAATTACAATATTGGCCGCATTCTCAGCTACGGTGTCGCCGGCCTGATTGTGGGCCTGCTCAGTGCGCCGCTGACCCAGCTCAATGCCCACTGGGTACTGCGCATCCTGTCGGTATTGGTGATGATTTCGATGGGCCTGTATCTGGCCGGCTGGTTTCCCAAGTTTGCCCGTGCGGAAAAGCTGGGTGCACCCGTGTGGCGATTGCTGCAACCGATCGGCCAGAAGCTGCTACCGGTTCGTTCCTATTCTCAGGCTTTCTTTCTGGGCACAGTGTGGGGCTGGTTACCTTGCGGGCTGGTCTATACGGCACTGGCTGTCGCAGCGACTGCCGGCGATCCACTTAAAGGCGGGCTGGTGATGCTGAGTTTTGGTGCCGGCACCCTGCCGGCAGTGATGGGGGCCGGGCTGTTTACCGGCATGTTGGCTTCGCTGGCACGTTCCAGGCAATTGCGTCAGGTCGCCGGGATATTGATTATTATGATGGCGGTCGCGACCTTGTTCTGGCCGCTGGAAGCGGCACATCAGCATCATTCAGGCACGACTTCTCATGCGCCGGCGGCGGAGCTGGCAAAGGATGAGCAGCCATGAAGCATATTCTTGGTCAGTCCCCCGAGATCACTCATATCCTGCGCACCCTGCCGATGATTGCGCTGAGTGATGCCAGTGTTTTAATCAGCGGCGAAACCGGCACCGGCAAGGAACTGATTGCCCAGACGCTGCACGAGCAGAGCCGCCGCCGTGATCAGGAATTGGTCACCATCAACTGCGCTGCCTTGCCGACCGAGGATGTAGAGCTGGATCTATTCGGCCGCTGTGATGCCGATGGCAATGTGACGTTCCGTGGCCGTTTGCTGGCAGCGGAAGGATCGACCGTTTTTCTGGATGAGGTCGACGCCTTGCCCATGGCGGTGCAGGCCAAGGTGTTACGTTTTCTGGAAGCAGGGGAGTGTCAGCTTCAGGGCAGTCATCGTTTGCAGGTGGCCGATGTCCGGATCTTGGCGGCAACCAGCGCCAATCTGCCGGCTGAGGTCAAAGCCGGTCGTTTCCGGGCCGATCTATACTACCGCCTGCAGGTGGTGCCAATTGATTTGCCGCCGCTGCGCGAACGACGCGATGATATTTCCTTGCTGCTGAAACATTATTTACGCGAATTTGCTGGCAATAATGCTCTGGTGCGTTTTTCCCGTGAGGCCGAGCAAAGCCTGCAGAGTTACAGTTGGCCGGGCAATGTGCGTGAACTTGAAAACTGCTGTCAGCGGCTGGCTTTATTGCACCCTGGTCAATTATTGCAGGCCGATGAGCTACCGGAAGCCATGCAACCGGAATCCACGATCAGTGAGCGTCCGTTTCAGTTGCCGGCCAGTGGCATTGACCTGGCTCAGGTAGAGTTGGACCTGATTGAACAGGCGCTGGAGATGGCGGCGGGTAATCGCTCCAAGGCCGCCCGCTTGCTGGGGATCAGCCGCGATACGCTGCTTTACCGGATGCAGAAATACAATATTTCTTCCTAAAGCTTGTTCGTCCATGCAGGCAATGCCAAAATCATCGCCAACATCCAGCGAAATTGAGGACAGGCAGTGAAACAATATCTGGCGTTGTGCCAACGCATTATCGATGAAGGTGAGTGGGTCGAAAATAAACGCACCGGCAAGCGTTGCCTGACGGTCATCAATGCCGATCTGGAATATGATGTTGCCAATAATCAGTTCCCGCTGATCACCACCCGAAAAAGTTACTGGAAAGCCGCCATTGCCGAGATGCTGGGCTATCTGCGTGGCTATGATAATGCCGCCGACTTTCGTGCCATTGGCTGCAAAACCTGGAATGCCAATGCCAACGACAACCCGGACTGGCTCAATAACCCCCACCGCAAAGGCGAAGATGATATGGGCCGGGTTTACGGGGTGCAGGGCCGCAGCTGGCAGAAACCGGACGGCAGCACGCTGGATCAGTTGGAGAAAATTGCCGATCACTTGGCACAGGGCATCGATGATCGCGGTGAGATCCTGACTTTCTACAATCCAGGTGAGTTTGAGATGGGCTGCCTGCGACCGTGTATGCATACCCATACCTTCTCCGTGTTGGGCGATACCCTGTATTTGACCTCTTATCAGCGATCCTGTGATGTCCCTTTGGGCCTCAATTTTAACCAGGTTCAGGTGTTTTTCCTACTCAAAATCATGGCGCAGATCAGTGGCCTGAAACCGGGTAAGGCCTACCATAAGATTGTTAATGCCCATATCTATGAAGATCAACTGGAACTGATGCGCGATGTGCAGCTCAAACGCGAGCCTTATCCTTCACCCAGGCTGCATATCAACCCCGAGATAAAAACGCTTCAGGATCTGGAATCCTGGGTGACACTGGATGATTTTGAGGTCGAGGGCTATCAGTGTCATGAGCCCATTTCCTACCCTTTTTCGGTGTAAAAATTTAAGCCAAATTTAATAATCACTGTTTAAGCTATGAGCCAGTTACAGCTTTCAACATGGTGAAATGGAAATGAATCAACAAAACGCTTTACAGGAATATCCGGTCTGGGATCGCACAACTCGCTGGTTTCACTGGATTAACGTGCTTACAGTGCTGGCTTTGTCAGCGATTGGTTTGGTGATCCTCAACAGCAAGGCGCTGGGTATCACCGATGATGGCAAGGTGTTACTCAAAACCTGGCATGTCTATATCGGTTATGTATTTGCCCTGAACCTGGGCTGGCGCCTGATCTGGGGTTTTATTGGCGGTCGTTACAGCCGCTGGTCGGCGATCTTGCCGGTTGGCAAAAAATTCAAACATCAGCGTCAGGCCTTTTTTCAGGGTTTGAAAACGGGCAACGCGGCTGGCTTTAAGGGGCACAATCCGCTGGGTCGTATGATGGTGACAGCTCTGCTGGTTTTACTGACGGTACAAGCCGTAACCGGGTTGGTGCTGGCAGGCACCGATATCTACAAGCCGCCGTTTGGGCAGCAGTTTAAAACCTGGGTGGCGGAGAGTCCGGAAACCATGGATTTGGTTAAACCCTATTCCGATGTTGGCGTCGATAAAGCCGCGTACAAGGAAATGCGCGATTTCCGTTCACCCTTCAAGGACATTCACGAGATCAATTTTTTCCTGCTCAGCTTTTTGATTGTGTTGCATATTGCCGGTGTGGTGTTTGCTGAAGTGCGCGAGCGTAACGGTCTTATCTCGGCGATGTTTAGTGGGCGTAAAGTGTTTAGTTCCAGACCTCTCGACGATGAGTAAATAGCAGGATGCTACTGGCAATAAAAATTCTCGCCTTACAACTGGCCTGGCTGGGCGCTGTGCCTGTTTACTGCACATCCCAGCAGCAGCGGATTTTACGACATCCTTTGCCCAAGCCCCTGGCCTGGCTTATTTTTTCTGTTGCCATGCTGAGTGCGGCATGGATGTTGAGCCATGTTTATCTGTGGTTGACGGCCTGTTTGATCATTGCGGTGGTGGTCATGATGGTGTGGATCCTGCTGGCTATCAGCATGCCGCATTGCACCAGACCTTCATTGGTCATAGTTTCATTGTCAGTGCTGATGCTGCTGGTGGCCTTGTCCGGGGGGGACTATGTGGCTTAAAACCCTGCTGGGATTTTTCGTCAGTCTGTCTCTCAGTCTCAGCCTGATGCTCAACACGGCCTACCTTTTGCCGTTGCCCAGAGAGGTTTACCTGTTGCTTGGTTTTGTTGGCGGCATTGTTCTCTGGGGCGTGATTATGACGATGTTTTATTGTGCCAGTGGAGTCGGTCGGCTCATGTGGTATTGCGGAACTTTATTAGTCATATCACTGGCTATTAATGGTGCATTTATGCTGGGAGTCTTTGCGTGAAAGCCAGCACTGTCCGACATGCTGTTGAAGCTCATGGCTGGGTAGGGCTGATTATTTCCGTACCGCTGTTTATTATTTTCTGGGCGGGGGCTGTCACCCTGTTTCATCCCGAAGTCGAACGCTGGTCGACAATGCCTCATTATCCGTTAAGCGGCAGTGAGGCGACGCTTCCACTTGATGAGGTGGTCGAGGACAAGATTGCACAATATGATTTTGATTCCAGCCACAGGCTGAGACTGCATCTTCCGGGAGAACACACCCCCTATCTGTGGATGGAACTCCCGTTGCTTGAACCGTTGCCGGAAGCAAGCGGACACCATGCCCAACATGTCCATCTGATGATTGACCCGGTCAGTGGCGAGACCCTGTCGACGTCAGAGCCGTTTCAACTGGCTGACTTTATTAACCAACTGCACTTCAACCTCAAGTTGCCCCAGGGCTTGTATCTTGTCGGTATCGTCACTTTTTTCTTTTTAGTGCTGGTGATGACCGGCCTGGTGATTCAGCTTAAAAACCTGTTTAAAAACTTTTTCCTTTATCGCAATAACAGCACTACCCGCTCGCAAGTGAATGATATCCATACTGTGGTGGGGGTTATCAGTCTGCCCTATGGCCTGATGTATGCGCTGACCGGGGTAATGTTTAACCTGAGCATCATTTTCCAGATCACCACCATGATTACCCTGTATCAGGGCGATATGCAGACCATGATGGAGGATGCCGGCTTTGCCAGCTATCAAGCAGAAATGACCGAACAGGCAGCATCAATGCCGGATTTGGATACGTTGCTGCAAAAAGTTGAGGCACAGGCCAACACTACGGTGCATACCATTTCGATACAGAATTATGGTGATCAAAGTGCGCTGATTGGTTTTTCAGTGCTGGAAAACGGCAGTTTTGCCAGAAGCGTGGATCGCTTTTACCAGCTATCAACGGATAGCTTCCCTGAGGCGATGAATCCGCAGCAGCATAATCTGTTTACTGATGGTGTCAATATGCTATTCAGCCTGCATATGGCGAATTACGCCGGGGTTGATTTGCGACTGCTCTATTTCCTGCTGGCAATTGGCGTATGCGCAATGATTGTTGCCGGTAATTTGCTTTGGATGACCAAACGACAAAAACAATCCCGTCATGCTAGAACGCTTGCCGTTATGCGTGGGCTGACATTGGGTGGAACCATGGGCACGATTACTGCTACGGCCATGGCTTTTCTTCTGGAGCGGGTATTACCTGTGGCGCTTACCGACCGCGGCGAATGGATGATGACCGGCTTTGGCCTGACGCTGTTGCTGTCCGTTGTAATGGCCTATTTGAACCGCCGCTATCTGCGTTACCTGGGCTGGAGTTGTGTGCTCTCGGCATTGCTGTTGTTGGGAGTAGTGGTGGTTGACAGCACCTTGATGACAGCGGTTATTGCATCACTCTGGCAGGCTGGCTTCCCCCAGGTGGCCGCTATCAGTCTTGGCCTGCTGTTGTTTGCTTTGTTACTGGGTGGGCTGGGGTTACTTTTGCTGAGACGCGAGGCAAAACAATCGATCACAATGCAAGCCGGTCACTTATAGCTGACCCTGCTGCGCCAGCGAGGTGGTCTCAGCATCACCCACAATAATGTGATCCAGAACCCGGATATCGACCAGTTGCAACGCCGACTGGATACGCCTGGTGATCTGAATATCGGCCTGGCTGGGTTCGGCCACGCCGGATGGATGGTTATGCGCCAGGATCACCGCCGCCGCATTATGCGCCAGCGCCTGTTTAACGATTTCGCGGGGATAAACACTGGCACCGTCAATGGTGCCGCGAAACAGTTCCTCAAAATGAATCAGCCGGTGCTGGTTATCCAGAAACAGACAGGCAAAGACCTCAAAGGCATAGGGGCGCAATCGCTGCTTCAGATAACGTTGGGTGGTGTCACAGTCGGTAAAGGCATCACCGCGGGTCAAGGTTGATTCCAGGTGGCGGCGTCCCATTTCCAGCACCGCCTGCAGTTGCACAAATTTGGCCTGACCCAGGCCGTGACCGCCACAAAACGTGGTTTTATCGGCTTCCAGCAGGGCCCGCAGGCTGCCAAACTGATTGAGTAATTGCCGGGCCAGATCGACGGCCGACAGGCCGCTCACCCCGGTACGCAGGAAAATCGCCAGTAATTCGGCATCTGATAAAGCCTGAGCACCCGAATTAAGCAGCTTTTCGCGCGGGCGATCATCGGCAGGCCAGTCCTTGATTGCCATGATTCACATCCTTGTCATTCAACTGCTTAACACTATATTTGCTGTTGTTAGTAAAAACAAACACTTGTCTATACTAAACAGCGAAAAAATAGTATCCTGTGCGCCCTTTTACACTAAGCAATTTTATGGCTGGCAAACTTTATATCAGAACCTTCGGCTGTCAGATGAACGAGTACGACTCGAACAAGATGGCGGAGGTGCTTGCAGACTCTCACCAACTGGAGCCGACCGACATCGCCGAAGAGGCTGATGTGCTGCTGCTGAACACCTGTTCGATCCGTGAGAAAGCGCAGGAAAAAGTCTTTCATCAGCTGGGTCGCTGGAAGCGCTGGAAAGATAAAAAGCCTAACCTCGTTATAGGGGTCGGTGGCTGTGTCGCCAGTCAGGAAGGCGAAGCGATTCGCAAGCGTGCGCCCTACGTCGATCTGGTGTTTGGTCCGCAGACCCTGCACCGGCTGCCGGCGATGCTGGAAGAAGTCAAAATCAGCCGTAAACCCAGCATTGATATTTCCTTCCCGGAAATCGAGAAGTTCGACAATCTGCCGGCCCCGCGTGCTGACGGGCCGACCGCCTTTGTTTCAGTGATGGAAGGCTGCAGCAAGTACTGCACTTTCTGCGTGGTGCCCTATACCCGTGGCGAAGAAGTCAGCCGGCCGGTGGGGCCGATTCTGCGCGAAATCCGTCAACTGGCGGCGCAGGGGGTGCGGGAAGTGAACCTGCTGGGGCAGAATGTCAATGCCTACCAGGGTGTTATTGAAGGTGAAGAAACCGCCGATCTCGCTCTATTAATTCATTATGTCTCAGCGATTGAGGGCATTGAGCGCATCCGCTTTACCACTTCACACCCGGTGGAGTTTTCCGACAGCCTGATTGAGGCTTTCGGCGAAGTGCCGGAGCTGGTCAATCATTTGCATCTGCCGGTGCAGTCGGGCTCCGATCGCATTCTGGCGATGATGAAGCGCGGCCATACTGCGAAGGAATATCTGGAGAAAATCCGCCGTCTCAAGCAAGTGCGCCCTGAACTGAGCATGTCCAGTGACTTTATTATCGGCTTTCCCAATGAGACCGAGGCCGACTTTGAAGCGACCATGGATCTCATCAATGAAGTTGAGTTCGATCATTCCTTCAGCTTTATTTACAGTGCCCGTCCCGGTACGCCGGCCGCCGCCTTCCATGACTCAGTGCCGGAAGATGTCAAAAAAGAAAGACTGCAAATCATGCAGGATCGCCTGCGTGAGCTGGAAGATATGCATGCCAAAGCCATGGTCGGCACCACCCAGAAAATCCTGGTCGAACGAGAAGCGCATCGGGGTGGTGGTGATATGGCCGGCCGCACCGAAAACAACCGCGTGGTTAACTTTCAGGGCGATACCTCCCTGGTTGGCCAGTTTGTCGATGTGCTCATCGAAGAAGCCCACAGCAATTCCTTGCGCGGTGAATTGCTAACTGATAGCGTGACAGCATAAACATTCGGAACCCATAGTGACCAATTCTACTCATTCGCTCGATAGCGTCAGCTTCGAACTGAGTCCCGCCGATAATCCCCGACTTGCCAACCTTTGCGGCCATCTGGACGAGCATATAAGAATGCTTGAACGTGGCTTTGGCGTCGAGATTAATAACCGCGGGATCAAATTTCAGATCATCGGCCCGGCCGATGTGCTGATTCTGGTGCAGGAGGTGATTCATGACCTCTATGCCGATACCGCTGACCATGTTTTACAGCCCGAACAAATCCACCTCGCCATTCGCGACAGTGGCGGCGAGGATACCTCGTCGTTCAGCGAGCCGGATAAAGAGGTCGTCATTAAAACCAAGCGCGGTCTGATCAAGGCCCGTGGTGATAATCAGCAGGCGTATCTGCGCCGGATCATGACTCATGATATTAACTTCGGTGTCGGTCCGGCCGGTACCGGTAAGACCTATCTGGCGGTGGCCTGCGCCGTGGAAGCACTGGAGCGTGATTTTGCCCGTCGTATTGTGCTGGTCAGACCGGCGGTGGAGGCCGGTGAACGACTGGGCTTTCTGCCTGGCGATCTGGCTCAGAAAGTCGATCCTTACCTTCGGCCCCTGTTTGATGCCCTTTATGAAATGCTGGGCTTTGAACGCGTCGCCAAGTTGATGGAACGTAATGTCATCGAGGTGGCGCCACTGGCCTATATGCGTGGCCGCACGCTGAATGAATCCTTCATTATTCTGGACGAGGCACAGAACACCACCATCGAGCAGATGAAGATGTTCCTGACCCGCATGGGCTATAACTCGACTGCCGTGATCACCGGCGATATTACCCAGATTGACCTGCCGGGCAATCAGAAATCGGGTCTGCGCCATGCCATTGAAGTATTGAAGGATGTCGAGGGCATCGGCTTTACCTTCTTCCAGGCTAAGGACGTGGTGCGTCATCAACTGGTGCAGAAAATTATTATGGCCTACGATAAGGCCAATAAACCGTCATGACCGTGATCGTGGATTTTCAGCACGCCTGTAGCGGCGAAACGCCCGATGTCGAGCAGTTTCAGAACTGGGCTGAGGCAGCGCTGGCGCAAGTCGAAGAAGACTGCGAGCTCAGTATTCGCCTGGTTGATAGCGAAGAAAGTGCCGAGCTTAACAGCGAGTATCGCGGCAAAACCGGCCCCACCAATGTGTTGTCGTTTCCCTTCGAGGCGCCGATTGAACTCGAGCCCAGATTGCTGGGTGACCTGGTGATTTGCCTGCAGGTCGTTGAGCGCGAAGCCGCCGAGCAGGGCAAGGCCGTTGATGAGCACTGGGCGCATATGGTGGTTCATGGCTGTCTGCATCTGCTGGGCTACGATCATATTGAAGACGACGAAGCTGAGCAGATGGAAGCGCTGGAAATTCACATCCTGCAGTCTATTAACATTGCTAATCCCTATCAGTCGCCGGGAGTAACTGATTCATGAGCGAAGGTCGACCGAGTAGTCCGTCCTGGGTACGAAAACTGAGCAACCTGTTCCTGGAACCCCAGGATCAGGATCAACTGATTGAATTAATTCGTTCCGCCTCCGAGCGTCACATTCTTGATGCTGAGGCATTATCGATTGTCGAGGGCGCGCTCAGCGTCTCGCAAATGCAGGCCCGCGATATTATGCTGCCGCGTTCACAGGTGGTCATGGTCTCGCGTGATGCACCGGCGGAAGAAACCCTGAAACTGGTCACTGAAACGGCGCATTCGCGGTTTCCGGTGATCGACGATGATCGCGATGATGTGATCGGCATTCTGCTGGCGAAAGATCTGCTGGCGGCGGTCGTCAACAGCGGGGATTTCAAGTTTGACCTGCGGGAACTATTGCGACCGGCGGTGTTTATTCCGGAAAGCAAACGGCTCAACGTGCTGCTGCGTGAATTTCGTGCCCGTCGTAATCATATGGCCATCGTGGTGGATGAATATGGTGGGGTCGCCGGGATCATTACTATCGAGAACGTGTTGGAGCAAATCGTCGGTGAAATCGAAGATGAGCACGATATTGATGATGATGCGCCGATCCTGCAGCGCAGCGAAGACACCTACACGATCAAGGCGCTGACCACGGTAGAAGACTTCAATGAGCATTTCGACACCGAATGGAGCGATGAAGACTTTGATACCGTCGGCGGTCATGTGATGAACCAGTTTGGCCACCTGCCGCAACGCGGTGAGCAAATCAATGTGGGGCGCTTCCAGTTTACCGTGCTGCGCGCTGACAACCGGCGTTTGTACCTGATGAAAATGATAGTGTTGCCACCCGAGCAAGAACTCGAAGCCGAAACCGAATAACAGGGAGTGCGCTAAGCATGCAGGGCTGGAAAGGAAACATATTGGCACTGATCGCCGGTGCCCTGA
Source organism: uncultured Methylophaga sp. (assembly GCF_947259025.1). Lineage (GTDB taxonomy): Bacteria > Pseudomonadota > Gammaproteobacteria > Nitrosococcales > Methylophagaceae > Methylophaga. The sequence goes on along the minus strand of NZ_CAMYKO010000004.1, from coordinate 85,012 downwards.
TGCCGCTGGCATTTGCCCCGTTTTTCATCTACCCGCTGGCTATTCTCAGTCTGGCCGGCTTGTTTCTGAGCTGGCAGCAGGTGACACCTAAACAGGCTGCCTGGCGGGGCTGGTTGTTTGGCCTGGGCCTGTTTGGTGTCGGTGTTTCCTGGGTTTTTGTCGCGATTCATGTGTTTGGTCAGTCTGGCCTGCTGCTGGCCTCGATCCTGACTTTTCTGTTTGTTGCTATTCTCTCGCTCTACCTGGCGGGATTGGGCTGGCTGGTCAAAAAACTCAGCCCCGGCATGCTTTCAACCAGAGACTGGCTATTGCTGTTGCCGGCTGGCTGGCTTGGTTTCGAATTGTTCAAAGGCTGGTTCCTCAGCGGTTTTCCCTGGCTCGAACTTGGCGTTAGCCAGATCGAAGGGCCACTGGCCGGCTTTGTGCCTTTAATCGGGATCAGTGGCGTCTCGCTGCTGGTGGCCCTGACTGCCGGTCTGCTATTGACCGTCTGGCAGCAAAGACGGGTTTTGTGGCTGTTACCCTTACTGTTGCTCTGGGGCGCGGGACAGGCACTTAAGCCGCTGGACTGGACCCGGGCAAGTGGTGAGCCCGTGGCCACCACCATTATTCAAGGCAATGTGCCTCAACAAATCAAATGGCAGCCGGAGCAGTTGGTGAATACCTTGGCGCTATATCAGACCATGACCCGTCAGCACTGGGACAGCGACCTGATAGTGTGGCCGGAAAATGCGCTGCCGGCCTTTTATCACCAGCTGGAAGACTTCTATCTGACGCCGCTGACCGAGGAAGCCCGCGACAATAACAGCGATATTCTGCTGGGGCTGCCGGTGCGTGATGATGATGGCGTCAGCTACTACAACAGCATGATGGTTGCTGGTGACACTAAAGGTTTTTATCACAAACAGCACTTGGTGCCGTTTGGTGACTACGTGCCGTTTGAATGGTTACGGGGCCTGATTGCCTTTTTCAATCTGCCGATGTCGGCCTTTGTGCCGGGCCCTGCCGGACAGCCATTGCTGGAAGCGGCGGGGCACAAAGTCGGTATATCCATTTGCTATGAAGACGTGTTTTCCAGCGAAGTGTTGCAGACTGTGCCGGAAGCGGGGCTATTGGTGAATGCCACCAATAATGCCTGGTATGGCGATTCCTTTGCCCCGCATCAGCATTTGCAGATTTCCCGCAGCCGGGCGCTGGAAACCGGTCGGCCACTGGTCAGGGCCACCACCAACGGTATTTCCGCCTTTGTCGATTTCAAGGGCCGGGTGATGGCGCAAACCCCGCAGTTTGAAAAGGCCGCATTGACAAGCTCAATCCAGCCACGGACAGGCGAGACGCCTTATGTCACTCTGCAGCGATGGCCAATCTGGCTGCTGTCGTTGTTGATGTTGCTGCTGTGGGCGTATTATCGACCAAAAAATTCTGTGTAATTTAAGACTTCGATGCAATTTCTGACGATTCAGCGCATTTTAGGGATTTTACTGACCCTGTTCAGTATTACCATGCTGCCACCGGTTCTGGTGTCCTGGTATTATGGTGACGGGGCTAGCCAGGCCTTTATCTCGGCCTTCTTTCTGCTGCTGACCATCGGTCTGTGTTTCTGGCTGCCGGCGCGGAATCATCGTAAAGAACTCAAAATCCGTGACGGCTTTATCGTCGTAGTGATGTTCTGGATTGCGCTGGGCCTGTCGGGCTCTCTGCCGTTTTTCCTGACCGAAGTCCCCAAGATGTCGTTTACCGACGCGGTATTTGAGTCAATGTCAGGGTTGACCACCACCGGGGCGACAGTGCTGACCGGGCTCGATACACTGCCTAAGGCCGTGTTGTTTTATCGCCAGTTTCTGCAGTGGCTGGGCGGCATGGGGATCGTAGTACTGGCCGTCGCCATCCTGCCACTGTTGGGCGTGGGGGGCATGCAGCTTTATCGTGCCGAAACGCCGGGGCCGATGAAAGACTCCAAACTGACCCCGCGTATCACCGAAACTGCCAAGGCGCTCTGGTATATCTATCTGTCCCTTACCATCGCCTGCGCCATCGCCTATAAATGGGCCGGCATGAGCTGGTTTGATGCCATTGGCCATAGTTTTTCCACGGTCGCTATCGGTGGTTTTTCCACCCACGATGCCAGCATGGGCTTTTTCAACAGTGCCACGGTTGAAATGATCGCAGTGGCCTTTATGCTGATCTCCGGGATGAACTTCTCGCTGCACTTTCTGGCCTGGCGACACCGGTCAATCAAGCATTACTGGCGTGACTCGGAGCTGCGCACTTACCTGGGGATTCTGGCCTTTATTTCGGTGGTGACTTCAAGTTACCTGTATTTCAGTGATACCTTTGATGACCTGTGGACTGCCGTGCATCAAGGCGTGTTCCAGGCGGTCTCCATTGGCACCACGGCGGGCTTTACCACCACCGATTATTACCTGTGGCCGGGCTTTTTACCGATCCTGCTGCTGATGGCGAGTTACATCGGTGGCTGTGCCTTTTCCACCGGCGGCGGCATCAAGGTGATCCGCATTATGTTGCTGTTCAAACAAGGCTATCGTGAGATCCTGCGTTTGATTCATCCTAATGCCGTGTTTGCCATCAAGATCAATGGCAAGGCCTTGCCGGCCAAGGTCGTCGGCGCGGTCTGGGGCTTTTTTGCCATGTACGTATTCTGCTTCACCATGATGCATCTGTTTTTGATGTCGACCGGGCTGGATGTGGTGACCTCGTTCTCGGCCGTGACCGCCTGTCTTAACAACCTGGGGCCGGGGCTGGGCGAAGTCGGCGCTAACTTCGGTGATATCAACTCACCGTCGAAGTGGGTATTGTGCATGGCCATGTTGCTGGGGCGGCTGGAAATTTTCACCTTGCTGGTGGTGCTGACTCCGGCATTCTGGCGCCGCTGAATGAGTGAACTGCAGCAAAAGTGGGATCGACGTTACCGCGATCAGCAGACGCAATTGGCTGAGGCGGCCGAGGTGTTGCAGCAAAATGGCCACCTGTTGCCGGCCAATGGCGTAGCCATGGATCTCGCCTGCGGCTTGGGTGCCAATAGCCTGTTTCTGGCTAAGGCCGGGCTGAGTGTGATCAGCCGCGATATTTCCCCGGTTGCCATCAATAAACTGAGTGCTGAAGCAGCGGCGCAGGGTTTGGATATTGATGCCCGGGTGGCTGATGTAGAGCGGGAGTTTCCGGAAAAGCACAGTTTAGATGTCCTGGTGGTCACGCATTTTCTGGCCAGGGAAATGGCACCGGCCCTGATGGCCGCGCTCAGGCCCGGCGGCTTGCTGTTTTACCAGACCTACTGCCGGGACAAGGTGTTCCCGCAGGGACCAGGCAATCCGGATTATTTACTGGCTGACAATGAACTCCTGTCTTTGTTTGCCGGTCTGAATTTGAGAGTGTTCAGGGAGGAATCCTTGCTTGGTGCTCATAATCAGGGCTGGCGAAATCAGGCGATGCTGGTGGCGGAGAAACCCTGAAACACAGGTGACAAAATGAGACTTGCCTGCGCCCTGCTTGATCTATAAAATAATGCGGTTCAAAAGCTCAGCTTAGAAGATTTGAGCGAGATTTATCGCAAACACACATTAACGAGTACAGATATGAAAGCGGATATCCACCCTGAATACACCGAGATCAATGTTACCTGCAGCTGCGGTAACACTTTTAAAACTCGCTCTACACGCACTTCAGACTTGTCTCTGGATGTGTGCTCAGAATGCCACCCGTTCTACACCGGCAAGCAAAAAATGCTGGATACCGCGGGTCGTGTAGACAAATTCCGTCAGAAATACGGTAAGTAATCTGTCGGAATCAAACTTTATGGTTTGATGATGAAACACGTGTCAGTACAAATCAGTACCATGCACGACAGACTCCGGAGCCTCTGCCTGTTGGTAGGGGCTTTGTTGTTTCTGGGGCTGTCTGGCTGTGCCACCAACCCGGTCACCGGCGATCAGGACTTTGTTATGTTCGGTGAAGACACCGAGCTGCAGATGGGACGCAGCAACCACCCCAAGATCATCGCCGAGTATGGTCGTTATGATGACGAAGCCTTGCAGGCTTATGTGCAGTCAGTCGGTGAAAAGCTGGCGGCGGTGAGCCATCGTGATGATCTGGTGTATCGCTTTACGGTACTCGACTCACCGGTGATTAATGCTTTTGCGCTGCCCGGTGGTTATATCTATATCACCCGCGGGCTGATGGCCTATCTGAACTCCGAGGCGGAATTAGCAGCGGTGCTGGGCCATGAAATTGGTCACGTGACCGCCCGCCATGGTGTGCGTCAGCAAAGCGCGGCGCAGGCGGCCAACTTCGGCTATACGCTGGGCGCGATTTTATTACCCGAGCTGCGCGGCGCCGGTTCGCAGAACCTGTTCAATATGCTGGGGGGCGCTTTGCTGAGTGGCTATGGCCGCGAGCATGAGCTGGAATCGGATCGGCTGGGCGCCGAATATCTGGCCAAGGCCGGCTACACGCCGAAAGCCATGATTGATGTCATCAGTGTACTCAAGGATCAGGCGACCTTCGCCGAAGCAGAGGCTCAAAAACAGGGGCGTGATTACCAGGGTTACCATGGCCTGTTTGCCAGCCACCCGGATAACGACACCCGCCTGCAACAAGTCGTCGGCGAGGCGAATAAATACACTGAGGCGAGTAACGGCGCTATCAAACGCGAACCCTATCTGCAGCGTATTGCCGGGATGACCTTCGGCGACAGTGAAGCTCAGGGGATCCGCTCGGAAAACCACTTTTATCATCTTTCCATGCGTTTCGCGCTGGATTTTCCGCAAGGTTGGCATATCAACAATAACCCGGACAGCCTGCAGGCTATCGCACCGGAAGGTAAAGCCTTTATGGAAATGGGGGCCACCGATCTGAATCGTAAGCTGACACCGCGCCAGTTTATTGAACAGCGCCTGAAAGTCGATAATCTGCGTTCGGGTGAGGTGATTAAGCCGCATGGACTCGACGGCTATACCGGCATTACCTTACAAAAAGACAAGCCGCTGCGGATAGGAGTTGTTTATCTGCGGGAGCAGGCCTTTATCTTTTTCGGCACCAGCGAAAACAGCCGCGAATTCAATGCCTATGATCCGGCGTTTCTGGCCAGCATCAATAGTCTGCACACGCTCAGGGACGATGAAATTGCGCTGGCACGTGAGCAGGAACTGGAAGTCGTCACGGTGTCGGGCAGCGATAGCTATGCCCGCTGGGCTAGCGAGTCACGTATCAGCAACAGTCCGATCCAGCAGCTGCGGCTGCTCAATGATGATTACCCTGATGGCGAATTGCAGGCCGGCCAGATGGCCAAACGGGTACGCTGATCAGAATAAATCTATAACCGGCGACCCGCCATTGTCACCGGCATATTCACTGCTTGCCGGTGCCACCCTGGTTGGCGCATGATCCTCGCGGAAGGTTTCGTAAATCGCATCGCTGGCACCGGGTCTGGCGAGCAGGCCGGTTTGCGGATCGATTCTGACGGTGACCATATCCACCGGTTGTTTCAGCGGGGCTTCAGGCAGTCCCTGTAAAGCCACTTCCATAAAATCTATCCACATGGGCAGGGCCGCGCGGCCGCCGGTTTCATAGCGACCCAGCGAGCGCGGTGTATCAAAACCGACCCAACTGACCGCCACCAGCTCCGGGTGAAAGCCGTTAAACCAGGCATCAAGCTGATCATTGGTAGTGCCGGTCTTACCGGCTAAATCATTACGGCCCAGGCTCATCGCCTTGCGGCCAGTACCATGCTTCACTACATCACGCAGCAGGCTATTCATTATGTAGTGGTTCTGCGGTGTCATGATCTGCTCGGCCACTTTGAAACCGGTATTGTCGGCGTTGTTGTTATCCAGCAGACAGGTTTCACAGACCGTGGTGGGCGTGGTCTGCATGATAATTTCACCGTTGGCATCTTCCACTCGCTGGATAATATAGGGCTCGACTTTATAACCGCCGTTGGCCAGCGCCGCATAGGCTGTAGCCATATGCCAGGGTGCGGCACTGCCACTGCCCAAGGCCAGCGACAGGTTTTTATGCAGCATGGTGTCGTCAAAGCCGAATTTTTTGGCATATTCCACCGCATAATCGGCGCCGATATCGCGCAGCAGGCGAATCGAGATCAGGTTACGCGAGTGAATCAGCCCTTCACGCAGTCGGGTAGGACCAAAAAACTTGCCACTGTAGTTTTCCGGACGCCAGACATTTTCCAGCCCGGGATCATCAAACACCACCGGGGCATCATTGATAATGCTGGAAGCGGTGTAGCCTTTTTCCAGTGCAGCCGAATAAATAAAGGGCTTGAAACCCGAGCCCGGTTGACGGCGTGACTGGATCACCCGGTTAAACTTGTTATTGAAATAGTCAAAGCCGCCATTAAGTGCGGTAACCGCGCCATCAAAAGGCGCGACCGCCACCAGCGCGCCCTGGGCTTCAGGAAGTTGAGCCAGTTGCCAGCTTTCACCCTGCATGTTTTCCACGCGGATAATATCGCCGGCTTTCATCACATCGTTAACTGTTTTGGGCACAGCACCACGGCTATTGGTACTCAGTTTTTTGCGCGCCCATTTCATTGAGCCCAGACTGAGTTGAGCAAAGCCGGCCTGCTGAATAAAGACGGTGGCGGAGTCGTCAGTGACTTTAGTGACGATAGCGGGTTTCAATGGACCGATAGCTTCATAGGCTTCGAGTTTTCCGCTCAATGCAGCTTCATCTTCCTCCGGTGCCAGTTCGATTTCGGCAACCGGCCCACGATAGCCATGGCGACGGTCATATTCCAGCAACGCTGTTTGCAGCGCCTTATTGGCGGCCTGCTGTTGATCACCACGGATCGTGGTGTAGACATTGAAGCCGCTGGTATAGATTTCTTCACCGTATTGTTCAAACAGTTCTGTACGCACCATTTCAGCAACATAAGGCGCATAGACTTCAATTTCCCGGCTGTGGTAGCGGGCGGTGACCGGTGCTTCGCTGGCTTCGAGGAACGCTGCTTCGCTGATATACCCGACTTCCCACATGCGCTTGAGTACATAGTTGCGGCGAATCACCGCACGCTCCGGGTTGGCGACCGGATTAAACCGCGACGGCGCTTTAGGCAGTCCGGCAATCATCGCCATTTCCGCCAGTGTCAGATCGTTGATGGGGCGGCCGTAATAGACATTGGCGGCAGCGCCGACGCCATAGGCCCGTTTACCCAGATAAATCTTATTCATATAGAGGGTGAGAATTTCTTGCTTGCTCAGCACCTGCTCCATTTCCAGTGCCAGGATGATTTCGTTGAGCTTGCGCAGATAAGTTTTTTCATTACTGAGAAAGAAGTTGCGCGCAACCTGCATGGTGATGGTGCTGCCGCCCTGCGTTTTTTCACCGGTCATTAACAGCGAGTAGGCTGCACGGATGATGCCCTGATAGTCGACACCGGGATGCTGATAGAAGCGATCATCTTCAGCGGCCAGAAATGCCTGGATCAGGCGCTCGGGTAGATCCTTGTGCTCGACCGGGACCCGCCGTTTTTCACCAAACTCGGCCATCAGCGCGCCCTCGGAGCTGAACAGACGCAACGGTATCTGCAGCTGAGTCTGCTTTAGTGTCTGGGTGTCGGGTAACTTCGGGGCAAGCAGATAGTAGGCGCCGGCGGCGGCAATAACTGAGAGAATGCACAAAGCAAGGAGCAGGACAATAAATTTGCGGGCTAGTCGAGACATTGGGTTGAAAAATATTCGCAATAAATAAGTCACTAAAGTATATATAAAGGCAGGAATAAAAACAGTGATTCAGTACAAAGCCTTAGTTTTATTGACAATTGTTGTTGACATTCGCGTCGAACTTAATAAACTACTTTAACTAATAAGGCTAAGTGAGCTTATAACGACAGAATCAACGGGAATTGAGGCGACAGATGTTTGGACGAAAAAAATCTCCTTTACTAGGGATCGATATCAGTTCATCGGTAGTCAAAGTGCTTGAACTCCACAAGAAAGGAGATAAATATACTGTTGAGTCTTACGCTGTAGAGCCTTTGCCCGTTAATGCGGTGGTTGAAAGCCGTATTGAAAATCGTGAGGAAGTTGCCGGCGCCATCCGCCGCGCCGTCAAACGCTCAGGAACCAAAGCCAAAGAAGCCGCTGTCGCTGTCTCCGCCAATTCCGCCATAACCAAAACTGTTTCATTTTCTGCCTCCCTCTCTGAAAGAGAACTGGAAGAGAACGTGATGATGGAAGCGGAAAATTACATTCCCTACCCACTGGAAGAAGTCCGGCTCGACTTTGAAGTACTTGGCACCTCTGCCGCTGATGTGGATGCCATGGACGTGCTATTGGCGGCCTCGCGACGGGAAAATGTCGATGCCCGCACCGAAGTGGTGGAAAAAGCCGGCCTCAAACCGATGTTGGTCGATGTTGAAGCTTATACCATGGAGAATTCCTTCGAGCTGATAGCTCGTCAGTTACCCCATCATGGTCAGGGGCTGACTGTGGCTGTGGCGGATGTCGGTGCTACCGTGACCACTTTGCATGTGCTGGTCGATGGCAAAATCGTCTTTACCCGCGAACAGACTTTCGGTGGCCGCATGTTGACCGAAGATATAGAACGCCACTATGGCCTGTCCTATCAGGAGGCCGGCCGCGCCAAAAAAGACGGTAGCCTGCCGGATGATTACGGTCCCAAAGTGCTGGAACCTTTCAAACGGTCAATGACCATGACCGTTACCCGAGCTTTGCAGTTCTTTTTCTCAGCTTCCACTCAATATCAATCAATTGATCACATCATTCTCGCTGGCGGCTGCGCCTCGATTAAAGGGGTCGCCGATATGATTGAAGAAGAAACCGGCACTTCGACGTCGGTAGCCAACCCCTTTTCAGACATGGTGTTGGGGTCGAGGGTAAAAATACAGGCACTCAGCAACGATGCGCCGTCAATGATGATTGCCTGCGGACTGGCAATGAGGAGTTTTGACTGATGGCCCACATAAACCTTTTGCCATGGCGTGAAGAACGCCGCCAGGAAAGACAGCAGCAGTTTTACCTGGCGCTGGTTGCCGGGCTGATATTTGCTGCCGCGGTGCTATATGCGGTGGTGATGTATGCCGACAGCCTGATTGAAGGACAGAATCAGCGAAACAGTTTCCTGCAAATGGAAATTGCTAAAGTTGATAAGAAAATCAAAGAAATTAAAGATCTTGAAAAACAGCGGGAACGTCTGCTGGCGAGGATGCAAGTGATTCAGGAACTGCAGGCCAGCCGCCCCAAAATCGTCAAGGTGTTTGACTCACTGGCCAGAGTGGTGCCGGAAGGCGTCAACTTGGAGAAAGTCGATCGCACCGGGAATCTGCTTAAATTCGATGGTGTCGCCCAGTCCAATGCCCGCGTCTCGGTATTCATGCAGGAAATTGATGGTAATGAGGAATACGGTGAGTCACGGCTTAAAGTGATTAAGCGCACCTCAAGCAATGATGATGCGATCAGGAAATTCACGGTTGAAGTGAATGAAGCCAAGCCCGAAGCTGAAGGCGGAGAATAGAGATGGAATTGTCTTCAATTAGCGAACTGGATTTTAATGAAAGCGGCGAATGGCCGGTAGCTTTCAAGGTCATCGCGGTGCTGCTTATCTGCGCCGTGATTTGGGGGGGCGGCTATTACTTCCTGATCAAGGATAAACAGGCTGAACTCGAAACGTTGCAGCAGAAAGAAGTCGAGCTCAAGCAGGAGTTTGAAACCAAACAGGCCAAAGCAGTCAACCTGGAAGCCTATAAAGAGCAACTGGCGGAAATGCGGGTGATGTTCTCATCAATGCTGGAACAGTTGCCGAAAAAAAGCGAAGTGCCTGAATTGCTGGTGGATGTTACCCGCACCGGACTGATCAATGGTCTCGAGTTTGAATTGTTCCAGCCACAGGGTGAGCGGCCGGTGGACTTTTATGCTGAACTGCCGATTCAGATGACAGTGACCGGCAATTATCATCAGTTCGGCGAGTTTGTCAGTGGTCTGGCGGCGCTGCCACGGATCGTCACCATGCACAACATCACCCTCGGTTCAATCAGTGAAAAGACCGGCAAAATGACCATGAACATGACGGCCAAAACCTACCGGTATTTTGACGATGATGACAACTAAAACAATAAGTTGGGGATGGATAAGGAATCAGTCATGAGTCAACGATTTAAACTTTCTATCATTGTCATGGCGCTGGCGGTACTGGCGGGTTGCCAGGAGAATAAAAGCGATCTCAACGCCTACGTCGCGCAAATCAAATCACAGCAGAAATCGGATATTCCCCCTATTCCGGTGATGAAACCCTACGAGAATTTTGAATATGCTGCCGCCGATCTCCGCGATCCTTTTGTCCCGACCGTCGTGGATATGGCCGAGCCGGAGCCGGAGCCGATAGTGGACAACGGTATTCAGCCTGACTCCAACCGCCGCAAAGAGGCGCTGGAAGCTTTTGAGCTGGCAGAACTGCAATTTGTCGGCACGCTGGAGCAGGAGCAGGTCTGGGCGCTGGTCAGAGCCCCGGATGGTGTCATTCATCGGGTGCAGAATGGCAACTTTATGGGCCGAAACCACGGCAAGATCACGGCGATTAGCGATGACAATCTGGAACTCAGAGAAATCGTTCCCAAGGGCAATGGCGGGTTTATCGAAAGAGATACCTCTGTATCTGCGGTAGAGGTGAAACAGCAATGAATACCATGACAAATCAAAATGGAATGAACATGAATCAGCAGACTTTAGCGCTCAGCGCACAGGTGGGGGTAATGGCAATGATGAAAAAGCTCATCCTGGCTTCAGGCCTGCTATTTTTCGGTTTCACTGTCCAGGCTGCTGATTTGACGGCATTGGATTACAGCGCCATGCCCGGCGATAAAGCCCGGATTCAGTTGATATTCTCGGAGCCGGTAAGCAAGCCGCACAGCTTTGCGACCGATGATCCGGCGCGGATTGTGATTGATTTCGCGGGTGTGCAGAACCGCTTAACTGAACGCACCAGACAGGTTAACGTCGGTATGACCCGCAGCATTTCTGCTGTTGAAGCCGGCGACAGAACCCGGATGGTGATTAATCTGTTACAGAAAGTGCCCTACACCATCACTCAGGATGGCAACCAGATGCTGATTACTATCGACAGTGGCAGACAGAGAACAGCGAGCAGAGCTTCGGCCGGCAGCGCTGAAACGGCCATTACTGATGTCGATTTTCGCCGTGGCGAAAATGGTGAAGCCCGCGTCATCGTCAAGCTGAACAATGAAGATGCGGCGTTGGATGTGCGTCAGGAGCGCGGCAACATCGTGGTCGATCTTGCCAATGTCACATTGCCTGAAAAGCTGAACCGGCGGCTGGATGTGATGGATTTTGCGACCCCGGTACATTTTATTGACACCGAGTCCAGTGCCAATGCCACCACGCTGACATTGACCACGGAGGGCCAATACGAGCATTTGGCTTATCAGTCGGAAAATACCCTGGTGGTGGAAGTGAAGCCTTTACCTGATGAACCTCAGGCCGGTCGCAGCGAACAGTTCGGCTATACCGGTGAGAAGCTCTCTCTCAACTTCCAGAATATTGAAGTACGCGCAGTGCTGCAGCTGCTGGCCGACTTTACCGGCATGAATCTGGTCACCAGTGATACCGTCAAAGGTAACCTTACTCTGCGTTTGAAAAATGTGCCCTGGGACCAGGCGCTGGATATTATCCTCAAGTCTAAAGGCTTGGGCATGCGTCAGAGCGGCAACGTGATGATGGTGGCCCCAGCGGCTGAAATCGCAGCGCGTGAGAAGCAGGAACTGGAAGCGCAGAAGCAACTGGTGGAACTCGAACCACTCTATACCGAAATTGTTGAAATCAAGTTTGCCAAAGCCACTGAGCTGGCAACATTGCTGAGTTCACGCGGTTCGGGCGGTGCAGGTGGTGGCAGTAGCAATCAGAGAGGCTTCCTGTCGCCCAGAGGCAATATCACCATCGATCAGCGCACTAACTCACTGCTGATCCGTGATACCTCTGACAGCCTCGAGGAAATGCGTCAGGTCATCGACCAACTGGATAAACCGGTCAGACAGGTGTTGATCGAATCCAGAATCGTCATTGCCAATAATGACTTTAATAAAGAACTGGGCGTGCGCTTCGGTGCTAATGCCCGAAGTCGTACGCTTGGAGCCGGTGTCTCAGGCTCACTCGACGGTCTGGATGCACGAAATGGTAATACCAATCCTAATCTGGTGGAAACGCCTGAGACTGGGGCCGGTGGTGCGGGTGTCAGCTTCCCCAATGATTTGAACGTTGATCTACCGGTCTCCAATCCGTCCGGCTCAATCGGTCTGGCGCTGGCTAAACTGCCGTTGGGCATGATTCTGGAACTGGAACTGTCAGCGATGCAGGCGGAAGGCCGCGGCGAAGTGATTTCTTCTCCACGGGTCATCACCGCCAATCAGAAACAGGCCACCATTGAACAGGGTACAGAGATCCCTTATCAGGAAGCGACTTCCTCTGGTGCCACAAATGTGTCGTTCAAAGAGGCAGTACTGAAACTCGATGTCACACCGCAGATTACCCCGGATGATCGCATTGTGATGGATCTGGAAGTCAGCAAGGACGAGGTGGGTGAAGTGTTCCTGGGCGTGCCCAGTATCGATACCCGCAGCGTGGCTACCCAGGTACTGGTGGATAATGGCGAGACTGTGGTGCTGGGCGGGATTTACGAGCAAAGCATCAACGATAACGTAGAACGAGTACCGTTCTTTGGTGATTTGCCATACGTCGGTTTCCTGTTCAAAAATGAATTCAAGGAAGATCGTAAACGTGAACTACTGGTCTTTGTCACACCAAAAATTGTGAAAGAAGGCCTACAGTATTAAAATTCCCTGCAGCGCTTTATTAATCAAAGAGCCGGATCAGACTGATCCGGCTTTTTTGTGATCAGGAATTCAAGGGCAGGCTTTTGATATCAGGTAATATATTCCTTGTTGGGCCGATGGGGGCGGGTAAATCGACCATCGGCCGGCAATTGGCCAAGGCATTACATAAAAAGTTCTATGACAGTGATAAGGTCATTGAACAGCGCACCGGCGTGTCGATTTCCTGGATATTTGAAATGGAAGGCGAAGCCGGTTTCAGGGAGCGCGAGGCACGGGCGATAGAAGAACTATCGGCGATGGAGAATATCGTTCTGGCCACTGGCGGCGGGGTGGTGCTATCGGAACAAAACCGTAACTGGCTCAAAGCCCGCGGCCATGTGATTTATTTGTCGGCCACGGCTGAGCAGCTGTACCGGCGCACTGCCAGGGATAAGAAACGGCCTCTGCTGCAAAATGGGGATCGCCGTCAGAAAATTAATGACTTACTGCAAAGCCGGGATCCACTATATCGACAAGTGGCTGATATCGTATTAAAAACCAGTGATCAGTCTATTCAACACACGGTGAATGAAGTGATCAGAAAGCTCAAAAAGACAGGAAAAGATAATAAGACGTCATGAAAACCTTAAACGTCGCACTGGCTGACCGCAGCTACCCGATTTATATCGGTAAGGACTTACTGTCGCAGCAATCCCTGTTGCAGCAGCATATCAAAGGCAAAGAAGTGTTGGTGGTCACCAATGAAACCATTGCGCCGCTTTATCTGGATCGGCTTGTGGCCAGCCTTGATGGCTATCAGACCGAGGCCGTCGTGCTGCCCGATGGTGAGCAGTTCAAAACGCTGGAAGTACTGAACCAGGTGTTTGATAAATTGCTGGCCTCGCGGTTTTCGCGCAAGGTCACGCTGCTCGCTTTAGGCGGCGGTGTGATTGGCGATATGGCGGGCTTTGCCGCTGCCTGCTACCAGCGTGGCGTGCCTTTTATCCAGGTGCCTACCACGCTGTTGTCACAGGTTGACTCCTCAGTGGGCGGTAAGACCGCGGTTAACCACGCTTTGGGTAAAAACATGATTGGGGCGTTTTATCAGCCACAGTGCGTTATTGCTGATACCAACACGCTCAATACTCTGGAAGATCGTCAACTGGCTTCAGGGATCGCTGAAGTTATCAAATACGGACTCATCAGTGATCCGGCCTTTTTCGACTGGCTGGAGGAGAACATTGATAAGCTCACGTCCCGCGATCCGGCTGCACTGGCTTATGCCATAGAGCGCTCCTGCCAGGATAAGGCCGATGTGGTCGCCAAAGACGAAACCGAGCAGGGCGTCAGGGCTTTGCTCAATCTGGGCCACACCTTCGGTCACGCGATTGAGACCGGCATGGGCTATGGCAACTGGCTGCATGGTGAGGCCATCGCCACCGGCATGTTAATGGCGGCCGATCTGTCAGCCCGAATGGGCTGGATGTCTGAGTCAGATGTCAGCAGAATCAAAACCCTGTTTGAACAAGCCGGCCTGCCAGTGACCGGGCCGAAGGGGATGAGTCCGCAGCAGTTTATGGATTTGATGGCGGTAGATAAAAAAGTTCAGGATGGCGTGATCAGACTGATCCTGCTCAGGGGCATTGGCAAAGCCGTGATCAGTGATGATTATGATAAAGCCAAGCTGCAGCAAACGCTGGATTTTTTTCAGGCTTAGGAGCGTGAATCAGCGATGAGCGAGTTAGCGGCCACATCCGCCGAGCCAGCCTACCTTAACCGGTTGGCACTGAATGACTTGCCCTTCGCCCGGGTTAATCAGAGCGCGGCGTTTTATGATGGCAGCCATATCAAGCAGCGCCGCTTACTGTTACAGCATCTGCTGCGCGCTACCCAAACACCGGTATTATTACAGTCTGCCAAGGGCAGCGGCAAAACGACCCTGCTGGAGGAAATGCAGCGACAGGCGGCCAGTGATATCCGCTATTGTTTTGTCTCTTCTCAGACCCCCAACCTGGCCTTGGACAGAGCCATCACCGAGACGCTGGAAGCAGATATTATTGACCCGGATGATGCGGCCGCCTGTGAAGCTGCGATCCGTGAGCGGCTATTGCAGCTACGGAAAGTCAATATCGTGCCGGTTTTGGTGGTGGATGATGCTGAGCAATTGTCAGCCACCGCCCGACAACAACTGTCTGAGTGGCTGCAATGGCAGGATGAGCAGCCGCTGTGGCAGGCAGTGTTGAGCGCTGAAACCAACCCCGAGATTGAGACTGTCAACTTCCAGAAACTGGATATGCCACTACTGGAGATGGCTGAAGTCGCGCCGTATTTACAGCAGCGCCTGGAGGCGGTCGGTTACCAGGGCGAGTTGCCTTTTACAGCCAAAGTGCTGCGTCGTTTTTATCGTCTCTCTGGCGGTAATCCCGGCCGCCTCAATCAACTGGCCCATCAGCATTTACTGGGCAGCAAGCCAAGCCCAACCTATCAATACCCCTGGATGCAGATCCTCAGAAAAACCGGGCGCTGGTCAGGCGTGATTATTGTTGGTTTGATTATTATTATCGCGTTGATTTATCAGCAACAGATTAACCAGTGGATAGTCAAACCTGAACAACAGGAGACCATCAGCCTGCCCGAGCTGGCAGAGGATGATGAAGTGGCCACGGTCGTCGTGGGGGAAAATGAACAGCATCCCCCCGAAGCCGCCAGACAGGAATTAGCCGATCTGCTGGCACAAATTCCCCAGGACGAACAGGATTTGGCGACCGAGACCGAGACCGAGACCGAGACCGAGACCGAGACCGAGACTCCGCGACTCGCTGAGACCCCGGCAGATGAACAGGCTGAGCCATCGCCAAGCTCACAGCCACAGACTGTGCCAAGCAGCGACAGCGAAACGTCACAGGCTGCTTCCACCAATTCGGCAGAGTCTGAAGCCCCAGTAGCCAAAGCCGATGCTGAAAAAAATAACAGTCCCGTTCATGGCCGCGACTGGGTAATGCAGCAGCAGTCGACCGATTATACCTTCCAACTGATGGGCGCCTGGGAGGCCTCAGAAGTCGATGCCTTTATTGAAAAAAATGCTTTGACCGGACAGGTCGCCAGATTTACCAGCCTGCGTAATCAAAAGCCCTGGCATGTGCTGATCTATGGGGTTTATTCAGGCAAGCAGGCAGCCCTTGATGCCAGTAATCAATGGCCGGCACCAATGAACACTTTGCCTACCTGGTTACGTCGCTTTGACAGTGTGCAAAAGCAAATCAAAGAAAAGGGCGTAGCCGCGCAATAAGCGCATCGGCCCGGGTGCTATAACTGGTAAAGACCACCCGGTACACGTTTTGACCATTCAGGCGCGCGCAAGACAGCACGCCGTCAGCCACCAAATTCTGTAAAGCGCCCACCGGGGCGGAGAAGCAGATGATGCCGTTGCCGTTATTCAACACCAAACCGTCTGTGAGCTGTGATAGCTGCCGGGCAAAAAGATCAGCCTGGGCCAGGCGCTGGCGGGTTTGTTCAGTAAACCACTGCTGTCCCAGCATTTGCAGATTCAGCCATAAAGGCAGAAACAGTTCTGCGCCATGAGAGCCGGCCAGCCGGTCTTTCGGTGCATCTCTCAGATAAGCGGTTTCTTGTGTAGCTGACAATTCATGACGGCTGAAATAGACACTGCAGGGACGGGGCTGAAACAGCGCCTTGTGCGGATCAAAGCCCAGGCTGTCAGCCTGTCCACTCACAGACCGCAGTGAAGCCGTTTCCAGCGTCCATAAAGCGCCGCCCCACGCCGCATCAATATGGACCCAGCTACCGGTTTGTCCGGCAAGCTCCAATGCTTCATCAAGCGGATCCCAACCGCCTGACACCGGTGTGCCGGCAGTCAGCACCACTGCCAGCGGTGGTTTGTCTGCACAAGCTTTAGCCAGCTCGTCGACAAGCATTTGTTCCCGGTCATCGGTCTCAATCAGTTGCAGTTCCAGACCCAGAATACGGCAGGCTTTGGCAATCGAATAATGGCAGGCCTGACTGGCATAGACGGTACTGCGGTTATGGCCGTCCTGATCACGGGCCTGCCAAAGAGCCTGCAGGTTGTTATAGCTGCCGCCATGACTGAACTGGGCATAAGGCAGGTAGAACAAGCTTTTCAGCCAGTCCAGGGTGTCGCTTTCTGCTTGCTTTAGCTCAGGGTAGAGCGCTGCTGACAGCAAGTTACCCTGGTGCAGGCCGGCCAGTTGCATTCCCAACAGGCTGTAGGGGGCGAGCCGGCGGGGTGTCATATGGGCAGCCTGGTCGGCGCTGCGCTGCTGTTCGGCTTCTTCCAGTAGAGCCTGTGAGTTGGCAGGCAACAGGTTTAAATCCGCTGCACTGCCAGCAAACAGTTGTTGCAGCAAGCGATTAGCTTCGCTTACCGGCAGCGGCTGGTTCATCGTAAAACCAGGCCGTTATCAGGGAACAGCGCCTGTTGCTGAAAATGGAATAACTTGGTCAGCACCGGCTTTCTCTGGTAGAGCGAGGTGAAGCCTTTGTCGATAACACCATGTTGAATCAATGCCTGAATACGGCTGGAAACCACGGTGCTGCGTTTGATCATGACCAGTTCATCGGCTTCCAATTCCTGGCTAAGCCAGAGTGCCAAGCTGTCGGAGCTCACATCCCAGCTATGGGAAATCTCACTTGACTCCAACAGGCTGCGATCGGGCAGCCAGACGTGTAAGCCCGGCGGTAGTTGCTGCGGATCCTGTTGAGGGTAATAGAAAATCTGACTTTCAGGTGCCAGATCAGCAATCAACAGGCCGAACTGGGCCATCGCCAGTAATGCCATATGATGGGCACTGCTGTCACTGAAGCGGTGCAGGCGCTGTGCGTGACGTACTTCATCGGCGAACGGTCCGCCGCCGGGGACGATGACCACGGTGTCCTGCTGACTGGCGCTATCCAGCAGTTCCAGCCACTGTCTGAGTTCCGGTGTATGAAAAAGGCTACCGCCCAGTTTTATCACTCTCATGTTTGCTGTAATTCCTCGATCAAGCGCAGCATCGCTGCGGCTTTATCGTGTACCTCCTGATATTCAGCCTCTTCCTGAGAGTCTGCTACGATACCACCCCCGGCCCAGAAGCGCAGCCTGTGGTCGCTGAACACCAGGGTGCGGATGGTGATATTGGTATCCATATTGCCATCAAAACCGATATAACCGATGCTGCCGCAATAGACACCACGGCGGTTGGGTTCCAGCTCTTCGATAATTTCCATCGCCCGTAATTTGGGCGCACCGGTAATCGAGCCACCGGGAAAGCAGGCCCGCAGTAAGGACACTGCCGATTGCGCCCGGGCTAACTGGCCGGTAATAGTGCTGACCAGGTGATGCACGGTGGCAAAGCTTTCCAGTGCGAAAGGGCGGGGAACGCTGATGGTTCCGGGCCGGCAGACTTTACCCAGGTCATTACGCAGCAAATCTACGATCATCAGGTTTTCTGCCCGATCCTTAATGCTCTGTTGCAAAGCTTCCGCCAAAGCCCGGTCATTGTCGGCATTGTTCAGATCCCGGGGGCGGGTGCCTTTTATCGGCTTGGTTTCCACCTGGCCCTGATGCATTTGTAACAGCCGCTCCGGTGAGGAACTCATTACCGTGACTTCGCCGGAGCTGAAATAGGCTGAAAACGGCGCGGCATTCTGTTGCCGCAGACGCTGATAGGCAAACCAGGGATCACCCTGGGCTTGGATTTCAAAGCGCTTGGCAAGGTTGACCTGATAGCAGTCGCCTTCGGTAATATAATGTTGAATACGCTGAAATGCCTTGATGTACTCAGCCTTGCTGAGATTGCATTGCAAACTGCCCTCAACATGGAAGGGATCGGTTTCATTCTCGTTCTTGGCTTCGCTGAACAGGGCAATCAATGTTGACCACTGCGCCTGGGTGTCGGGGTTCAGGCCAAAACTGGCCAGCCAGCAGCGTTGTTGCTGGTGGTCGGTGATCACTGCCCAGTCATAAATGCCCACCGCCATATCAGGAATATGTTCAGCATCGGCCGCACTTGTCGGCAGCTTTTCAATGCGACGGCCCAGATCATAGCCGAAGTAACCAATAGCGCCGCCGGCAAATGGCAGGTCGGTATAGGTTTGCTGACGCGGTTTCAGCAGCCCATCGAGTAGGGCAAAAGGATCATCACCGGAAAAGCGCTGCTCACCATGTTCTGAGATGGTCGTGGTCTCGCCGCGGGTTTCCAGGGTGATAAAGGGATCGGCCGCCAGAATGTCATAACGACCACTGACCGGATCGGTGTTGGCACTGTCCAGCATGACGGGCCAGTGATGTTGCCGCAGTTGATTAAAATAACGGGCACTGTCACCGGGATAGGGCAGTTCATGGCAGAGCGGTGGGCGTGACTGACTCATCCGGCTATTTTACGACAACTGTTGTTTTGCCAGAAGGGCCAATGCAGTGGCCGGCGCATGATCGGCGGCGGCATCGGTATGCTGACATAGCTCACTGAAATCGAGATAAGGCCGGTTCAGGCGTCGAGCGCAGGCTTTCGCCATAAAGCGGCCGACACCAGCACCGACCAGCGGTGCAGTAGCAGGCAGTCCTGAAGCACTGATGACCTGGAAACAACCTTCCAGGATAGTTTGCAGTTGTTTGTCAGCAAACCAGCGGGCGACCTGCTGCCATTCATCATCGCTGGCGGCCTCGGCATCAGTACCCAGCATCCGTGCCAGCCGCTGGCGGCAGTATGGCTTTTGCCAGGGCTGGCCGTCAGCACTGCTATCCTGGATCTGTGCTTCGCCCAGCTCATCCAGCAGGCACCAGATATCAGCGCTGCTGGCAAACCACTCGGCGGCCAGGGGCACAAAATAACCATGCAGCGGTGCCTTATTGCTGATGGCCATCAGCGGTGTGCGGATGGCGCCGGTGTAGACCAGTCCGCCATCACGTTGTCTTTCATGATCGCTGTAACCGCGGGGCTGAATGTGCTGTTGCTGGAAAGGCACGATATCGCAGGTGGTGCTGCCGATATCGACAAACAGACCCGTGTCCAGTTGGTTTGCCGCCAGCATGGCGCTGGCCTGCCAGTTCATCGAAGCCACTGACTGCCATTGGTTTTTGGCCTGCTCGAAAGATAGCCAGCCCCGGTCACCGGCAAAGACATGAGATAAAGAGGCGGGCAGCGTCTGAGCCACACAGTCGATGATGGCTGCCACACCCTGGCGGCGGTTGCTGAAGGCATCAACCAGTTCACCGGTCATGGTAATAGCATGGATATCGGCCTGACAGTCGAGCTCGTCAATAACCTTTTGTAGCACCGTCGCCAGTTCGTCGATACCCCGCCACAAAGCACAGGGGTATTGGCGCACGGTTTGCAATTGGCCGTTATGATCGCAGCGGGCGACTTTAAGGTGGGCACCGCCGATATCCCAGCCGCAATATCCAGTCTGTTGTTGTGTCATAAGCGTAATTTTCGATGCAGAGCCAGGGCCGGATTAGTGTTGAGTCTGATGGCCGGCTCGGCATAGGAAAGCGTTAACCGGGGGTTGATGTCGATAATCCACAGTGCCTTATCAGACAAAACCAGATCAACACCGATAAACCCCCATAAGCCGGGAATCGTAGCATGAATCTGCCGGGCCAGTTTTAATGCCTGCTGTTTCTCAAGCAGATCGTCACAACCCGGCTGACAATAATCCAGATGCAGTTGCGAGCCGCTTTGTGAGAGATGCTGGCGGTTGACGGACAATAATTCAATTTCATCATCGATGAACAGGTTGATGCTCAGCGCGATACCTTCAATGTAAGGTTGAACCATCAGCTGTTGTCGATGCGCCTCAGTCTGCCGGGTTATAAAACCGCTCAGCGTTTGTGTGTCCATTAGAAAGGTGTCTTCACAGCCAGCGCCATCAATGGGCTTGCACACCCACTTTTTATCTTCACCTGCAGCCTGTGAAGCCCAATCAGGGGCCAGCCAGCTTTCAGGGGTTGGCAAGCCCGCCCTTTGCAGCAGTTGAGCACAGTGCTGTTTATCGCTGCATTGGGCAATGGCATCGGCAGTGGCGCCCAGGTGAGTCTTATTGTTCTGCTCCAGTTGCCGGACCAGTTGCTCAAGCACTTTGCCGGTTTCCGGCGCAATCACAATAAACTGCTGATAATCGCGCTGGCATTGCAGCCAGGCCGCAGCATAATCAGACTCAGTCGTGATGCGGATCTGTCTGAGCTCGGGCTGGGCTTCAATGGCTGGCAAACGGGCATCACGCATGACACAAAGTGTATGCCCCAGTACCAGCAGATCCCGGCATATGGCCTGCAGCATCAAATCACCTTCACGCAGCAATCCTTCGGAAAAGACGGTGTCGGCCAGCGCGCCGCTGGTAAGATGTTCGTAGATAAAAATCGTCATAGCTCAGATTACATTATGTTGCAGATTATACCGGTCCTTGATATTCAGGGTGGCAGGGTGGTTCACGCCAGGGGGGGAGACAGACAGGCTTACCCTTTGCTTGAGTCACAACTGACATCCGCCACCGAGCCCGCAGAGGTCATTGCTGATCTGTTGGCCTGGTTACCGTTTCCACGATTTTATATTGCCGATCTGGATGCCATAACGCAGGGTCATCAACAGCCTGAATTTTACCGGGACTTAACAGCGCGTTTCCCACAGGTGGAGTTCTGGCTGGATAGCGGGATAGCACAGCAACAAGATTCAGAGGCCTACCAGACAATACATAACCTGCGCCTGGTGATTGGCAGTGAAAGTCTGAAACAGGTTGAGTTGCTTAGCCACAAGGACAATCAGCAAAAACTGGTGCTGTCGCTGGATCGGCATCATGGCCGCGTGCTGGGGCCTCCCGGTTTACTAGAAAAGTCGAAGTTATGGCCGGAAAGAGTCATTGTGATGAGTCTGGATCATGTGGGTGCTAATCAGGGGCCGGCGGTGGACTGGTTAAAGCAGTTGCAGGCCTGCCGTGATGACATTCAATGGTATATGGCGGGGGGGGTTCGCGATCAGCGGGATTTGCTAACGCTGGAAAAAAATAAGGTCACAGGGGCATTGGTTGCCAGTGCTTTACACACTGGTCAACTGGACAGGCAGTCCGTGGCCTATTGGCTGGAGCAAGAACACCGCCCTTCCTGAGAAGGGCGGTGCATCTTAAACTTTAAATCTTACTTGGCACCGAATGGGTGTTCAGAAGATTTGTATTGCGCTACCACGTCAGCCGCTTTCGGTTCACGGGCAACCGCGCGTTTGATAGCTTCTTTAGTGGCGCGATAGTTCCAGTCCTGGATTTTCTCATCGCTGTCAGCAGTTGGAGAGATGAAAACACCCACACAAACGAAGCAGTCATCCGCTTCACCAGCCGGGATAGTGCCATCTTCAACACACTCAGCGACAGCCAGGGAAACACCACGCTGTGCCGGGCCGAACATTTGTACGGCTTGCTTCATGTTTTTGATGGTCACTTTGTTGAACATCACAGTCGCTGGCTTAACCATCAGGTTAGGCGCAACAACAGCCAACAGACCGTTAACCCCTTGTTTCTGGTCTGTCAAAGTGCGGCAGAAGGCATCTTCTGCAGCCGAGCCACGTGGGCCCATGATCAGGTCAATGTGAGCGACGTTGTCAAGGTCACCGTCTTCGATGACTAGAGATTCACCTACAAGTACGCGATCGATAACTGGCATGTTATATTTTCCTGTTCCAAAAAAATTGTCAAAAAGGCTCATTTTTTTCCCTCCTTGCGGACAAGGAAGGGTTTATACGTAATAAAGGAACGTATCACCTGCTCAGTGCCGTCCGCTGAATGCATCATGGTACTGAAATTCTGTCAGCAGAAAATCCATCCTCAAATGCCCAAAGCAACAACGTTGCTGCGACAAGATCGGCGGTCGTTCCCGGATTGATGGATTTCTGTTTTAATTCGATATCCCAGGCAGTGAGTTGAGCTGAATAAGTATTTAACTTACTGTTTTTATTCATTTGAAAAACAAGCTGTTTTGCCTTATTGGTCACTGCGGTTGCGGTCTCCCGATTTTGCTTGCGACAAATCAAGCTGTCAGGAGCGTCTGATAGGAGTTTAAGATACGCGAAAGCCGTAGCCCATTCAACACTTTCCCCAGAATTGAGCGAATTTGTCAATGCAGGCAGGCTAACTTGCCATAATGTGTTGAAATTACTTACATATTGCAGGGCTATTTGATCACGATCGCGGGCCAGCTCCATGGCGTTCAGCAAAGTCACGCTGGGCTCTTCACTGATGTCCTGCTCTGAGCTGCTACCCAGGCCGCCGGCCTCGGCCAGACGGATAGCTTGATAGCACAGTCGCGCATCATCCACGGTCAGTTGTGCTAAGACTGCTGACAACGCATCGGGCAACTGATCAAACCGTTCGCAGCGTTCTACGGCTGAACACAGCGGCGCAAACAACAGCACAATGCCCAGGTTGGTATTACAGTCAACAACCTCACGAGTCGCCTCAACAGCTCGGAGAATACGTTGACCGACGCTGAGACCGGGCTGGGCCATGACTGGCGCAATTGCCCTAGCGCTGCGGATAAAGTCTTGCACCGCCATATTGTGGCCATCACTGAAACAATTCACATTGCCTGGCTTGGGTGCCATGACTTCCTGCTCAGAGGCCCAGAAAACCGCTTGTCTTATTTCGTCTTTAGACAGCATGTGAAGTGAGCGCTGTCCTGATACGTTGATCAATGGCGATTGCCAGGCTGCCGGCAATATCGGCGCCGGTCGCCTGATACAGCCCTTTCCATGCTGGCACACTGTTGACTTCAAGTACGGTGAAGCGGCCATCGGCGTCGCGGATTAAGTCGACACCGGCATAGTCGGCATTGACGGCTTCAGTGGCGGCAAGCGCCAATGAACGCATTTCATCTGAGACCGGCGTAGCAAAACAACTGGCGCCTTGGGCATAATTGGTGATCCAGTGGCTGGAGCGGCGTGACATGGCGGCGCAGACTTCACCATCAATAACCAGAAGACGCCAGTCCTGCCAGGCGCCTGCAGTTTCCGGGGCAATGTACTGCTGCAGATAAAACGCCTCACCCATAGGCTGTTGCTGGTGGAATTGCGGCAGGCTCTCAATTAACACCACGCCCTTGCCCTGGCAGCCAAATAGCGGTTTCATCACCAATGGCCGGCCGGCAGTCAGTTCCGATTCAACAATTTTCGTGGCCATCGCGCTGTTTTCACAGGCCCAGGTTCTGGGCGTGGTCAAGCCGGCGAGATGCAGCCTGAGAGAGGTGCGGGCTTTATCTACGGTATGTTCTATAGCGCTGGCTGGGTTAAACACCGGCACCCCAAGTTCGGCCAGCGTATGCAACACATCCATGCGCAGCGTGATTTGCTCCAGAAAACCTGGGGCAATGCCCCGGACCATTGCCGCGGCTGGCAGCTCATCATCAAAACCTGGTATCGACAGGCCGGTGGGCGAATCCAGATCAATACGACATTCGGCCAGATCAGTCAGCACCGCCTCGATACCCAACCTGCTCAGCGCTTCGCATAATTGTTCGCTGTGCCAGCCGTGGGTGTCGTTAAAAATGACGATGCGTGGATTCATGCGTGCCTACAGGCCGAAAGACTGATTCAGCAGATCCTGGTTCAGTTCGCCGGCAGTAAAGCTTTTACCCGTGTTTGCATTGGTCACAATGACCTTGCCCGGGCTGAACAGCATGCCGTCGACTTTAAAAAAGTCATAGTCATAGGATTTGAACACTTCAGCAAACGGACGACCGTAGTCAGAGGAAGTGTTGCTGGGCATTTTCTCGGCCAGCTCTTTGGCTTCTTCATCGCTGGCATCGACAAACAGGTGAACCTGGCCGCCAAACAGGATGGCATCGTTGGTGCGACCCATTGCAGTCATAAAGTCACCGCCCGGTGGTGCGACCGGCGTCACGCCGTAACCATCGACGATTTTTTCCAGTGGGAAGTGCAGTTCATGGGCTTTGTGCATGGCGACTTCCAACACACGGATGGCGATTTGCATCACACCGGCAAGGCTGGAAGTGGGGGTCAGGATAAAGGTCAGATCTTCGGGCTTGATACCGCAGTTATCGGCGACTTTCTCGGCGACTTCGACCGGTGGCAGGCTGTCGACTTCCAGCACAATCACGGTCGAGTCAGCCTTGTCCTGATAGCCGAATTCCTTGAATAGCTCCTCGCGGCCTGCCAGCGCACGACCGGGGCCACTGCCCAGTGCAAAGAACTGGCCATCTTCGTTTTTATGCGACAGGCTCCAGCCGGCGTACTGACTGCCCAGGCAACTCAGGACGGGGCTTTTGGCGTGGACATTCACCGACCAGGGCCAGTTATTAAAACCGCTGTTAGTACCGAGAGTGACAGTACCCAGGCCGCCCATGCAGATTTCACCGATACGGCGACCGGCTTCCAGCCCGCCTGTGCAATTGATTCCGGCATCAACGATACGGGTACCGTTTTCCAGGGTACTGATTTCCAGGTTGAGGGCCTGTGCATCGGCTACCAATGCATCGACCAGCGGCTGGCACGCAGCGTTAACGCTGGTCCAGTTGGCTGAGAGTTCACTGCTCATGATAAGTCCTAAATTGAAAATGAAAAATAGGCGAATTATACGTGATATGGGGACAGGCTTGTGATCTTACAAGGGCTGAATGCCAGCATGATGGCAGTCAGGGTTCAAGCCGCGGGGCGGTAGCTGTCGAGCGTTTGTGCTATGACCTCGAGGCGTTTGTGACGGATTGCATCGCCGATTGCCATACCGGTCAGACCGGCTTCGACAAACTCGCTGGCGGTGACTGCGGCAGCGGCTTGATAACAGGCTCTGAACGCTTCGCCCTCGGGCATTGGCGCGTCTTCATAACCGGGACGACCACGAAAATCGGCTTCACCAGCCAGCATGTATTGTTCAAAGCGTTGCGGCCGGCGAAAGCTATCGACGCCTTCCAGCACGGTCAGCACCCGCTCGGCATCCAGTTCAAACAGCAGATGCACATCGGTATGAAATTCAGCCACCCGCACGGCCAAAGCCGTGGTTTCTTTGGGGGCGCGTAAACGCTGGCACAGGTCGCGGGTCAGCTTAATACTCGTGGCTTCGTGGCCCTTATGGCTGGGCAGAATATCAGCAGGGGTCACGCCCTTGCCCAGATCGTGACATAAGGCGGCAAAACGCACCGACACATCATCAGTCAGCCTGGCCGACTGGTCGATTACCATCATCACATGCACCCCGGTATCGACTTCTGGGTGCCATTTGGCGATTTGCGGCACGCCAAACAGGCGATCCACTTCCGGGAACAGCGTTTCCAGGGCGCCAACTTCGCGCAGGCTGGTGAAGAACGGCGAGGGCTTGTCACTTTGCAGCGCCTTGTAGAGTTCCTGCCAGACTCGTTCGGGCACCAGATACGCCAGTTCACCGTCGGCAATCATTTTGCTGATCAAGGCCTTCGTCTCATCAGCGATGCTAAAGCCGAAACGGGCGGCGAAGCGGGCGATTCTTAACACCCGCACCGGATCTTCAACAAAAGCCGGGGAGACATGACGCAATACGCCGTCTTTCAGATCCTGCTGACCGTTATACGGGTCGATGATAAGACCGTCAGGATCCTCGGCAATCGCATTAATCGTCAGATCGCGGCGCGCCAGATCTTGCTCCAGCGTGACATCGGCTTCAGCATAAAAGGTAAAGCCATGGTAACCGCGACCGGCTTTGCGCTCGGTGCGGGCGAGGGCAAATTCCTCCTGCGTCTGCGGATGCAGAAACACCGGGAAATCTTTACCTACCCGCCGAAAGCCGAGCTCCAGCATCTCATCGGGGCCGGCCCCGACCACGACCCAGTCGCGATCCTTGACCGGCAGGCCCAGTAATTTGTCGCGGACACAGCCGCCAACTAAATACGTTTGCATAACAACAGTTTACGGTTTTTTGGGTTCTACTGCAGGCATACGTTCTGACAATGGTTTAACCGGCTGGTTGCGTTGACTGTCGAAAATCGCGGCATAGCTCATCACCGTCTGCACGTAATGGCGGGTTTCATTGTAGGGGATATTTTCCGCCCAGATTGCTGCATCCAGCGGCTCGGACGGCAGCCATTTGCGAACCCGATGTGGGCCAGCATTATAGGCCGCGGTGGCCAGCACCGGGTTATGCTGGTTTTCATCCAGCATACGTTTCAGATAAGCACTGCCCAACTCAATGTTGCGCTCGGGGTGGTAAAGTTCATCAAGCTGCTTGAGCGGCCGATTGATCAGCTTCGATATCTGCCGGCCGGTGGCCGGCATTAACTGCATCAGACCCATCGCACCGGCGTGGGAGCGGGCGGTGGGATTGAAGGCACTCTCCTGGCGGGCGATAGCCATCAGCCAGGACGGATTGAGGCCATGGGTCTGTCCGGCTTTGCGCATATCAGTGTCAAAAATCACCGGGAAACGCAGATCCAGCGCATCCCAATACTGTGCCTTGCCCAGCAGGGCAATGGTCTGGTGATGCCAGCCCCATTGGTGGGTGAGTTCAGCCAGCATTTGCAGCTCAGCATCGCTGCGATACTGCGACTGGTAATAGGCCTCGCGTCGTGCCTCCAGCATCATATCCTGCAGGTAGAATTCCCGCAGGCGCTGCACCGGCAGTTGTTGTCTAAACGGTTCAAGCTGCGCATCACTGGTGCTTATTGGCCGATGATTCATGGCGTAGGGGCGGCCCAGGGCGTCGGAAGCCAGGAATGAATAAAAATCACGCTGGCCCAGGATGCCGGCAAAGGTCTGCTCGGCCGCAGTCTGTTGCCCCAGCCCCGCCTGACTGCGGCCCAGCCAGTATTGCCAGCGGGTCGATCCCTGCTCATCAATATTCATCTGCTTGATGGCTTTCTGAGCGGCGCGCCAGTCCTGTTGCCAGATAGCCGCTCTGGCCTGCCATTCGCCACCGGGAATATTGCCAAAATAGATCAGCGCCATCTCATCACGGTTCAGTGCGGCCCAGGTGCCGATAGCACGGCGTACTTCGATGCGGTCCTGTTCACTGAACTGGTAATGATCTCGCAGCTTTAGCCAGTAACTGTAAGCGTCTTTGGGTGAACGTCGGGCCAGTCGTTTAAAGCCATGCACCAGAATTTCACGCGACAGCGCTTCATCGCGGGCTAATGTCACCCGCCCACTGTCGGCGGGGGACTGGGCGGGCAACTGGCGCAGCAGGGAGGCCGGGTTGCTGTGAATGCTCTGCCAGCGCTCTACCCAGGCCAGATCCTGTGTGGCACGGGGGCCTGAGCGGGCCAGGTAGCTGGCAATGGAAAACTGCTTGTCGCGTAATGCCAGCATCATGCGTTGCTGACGCAAATCTTCGGTCAAAAGCCCGGCCTGCTGCCAGCGTTTGAATACCGGATCACAGGCTTTGTCCTGCGAATGTGGCACCAGCCACATGGCGGGTGTCAGTTCGAAGGCTTTGCTTTGTTGACCGGTTGCCAGCAAAGCCTGCAGGCGATAGCAGTCTCGCTCGGCCGACTGCGGTTCACGGTAAAACTGTAAATAATCCTCCCAGCGTTGCTGTTTGGCCAGTCTTTTGAGCCAGGCAGCCCGGAGCCTTTCGGCATAGAAAGTATTATCCTGCTGTTGCAAAAATTCGCTGATGGTACTGGCTGAAACATGATTCAGGCGATGGCGCAGATACAAGTATTGCAAATAACCCTGCAGGGGATAGCCATCAAGCCGTGCGTAGAATTGCTGGTAGAGGTTTATCTGGTTGGTTTCCAGCGCCTTGCGCGCCAGTTGAAAGGTTTGCCGCTGTTTTTCCAGTTGCGGCTCAGCCGCCAGCTGGCTGGCTGGCAAGCATAATAGCAGTAACAGACAAAACGGCAGTGTTTTAATCCAGTTCATGCGGCTATCTTAAACTATCTGGAGTACAAAAATCTGCACCAATGAGCGTTGTTTTAACCGCGTTCAACCACTGTATTCAGGCAATTTGTGATTGTATCGTGGTTTCCAGATGATCCAGGTTCGGAATCAGCGCAATTTTGTTACTGATTTTGATCTGACAATGCAGATAAGGCGAGTTATTGTCGTCATGAGTCAGGTGCAGGGCAGCCTGGTTCAAAGTAATCAACTGCGGCGAACCACTGCAGGGAATGGCATAGCGGTTGAGGCCTGCCTCAGGATTAATACCGTTGACGATGCACATTTTACCGCTGGAGGTTTCACTCTCCGGTTGATCGCCGAGTAACTGCTCCAGGCGAACCAGCGGCAGTTTCTCCTGCTGCCAGTGAATAAAGCCAAGCCAATTGACGCTGTCAGTCTGTTCCTGACTGACACCGGTAACCGGAATCACCTCGCTGATGCTGCTGTTGGGTAACAGCAGATAATGCCGGTTGAGCGGGATCAGCATGCAGTGAACAAATTGTGGCGTTTGTGCTGTCATAACAATCCTTGCTGATTAGGCTGGCTGAACCGGAAAGGCTTGCTGGCCCAACAGCTTTTGCATTTCACTGACCAGTTCCTGTTCCTGATAGGGTTTACCCAGATAGGCGTTAACACCGATCTCCAGTGCGCGCTCCCGATGTTTCTGGCCGGTGCGGGAGGTAATCATGATGATGGGTAAATGCTGGAAGTTATCGTCATTGCGCACAATTGAGGCGAACTCAAAGCCGTCCATGCGTGGCATTTCTACGTCCAGCAAAATGATATCCGGCTTTTGCTCATGCAGTTGTGACAGGGCGTCGACACCGTCACGTGCGGTCATCACCTCAAAACCCAGCCGCTTGAGCAAGTTGCCAGAAGCTTTACGCATGGTAATCGAGTCATCGACGACCATGGCGGTGGCGGATTTTTCCCGAACCTGGTTGAGATCGACATCCAATTGCGCGGCATCCGGACTGTCGAAGCGAATATCGCGGCTGGTTTCAATCAGCGTCGGAATATCCAGAATAAATACCACCCGGCCATCACCGAGGATGGTGGCCCCATTGATAGCGGTGATAGTGCCCAACTGACGGCCCACGGATTTGATGACAATCTCGCGGTTACTGATGATGTCATCCACCAGTAACGCTACCCGCATCTCACCGGAACGGAACAACAACAAGGGCAGTTGCTGTTTGAGGTTATCCGGCAGGGTCAGCGGTTTACCCATCAGTGAAGCCAGCGGCATAAAGTCGTATTTTTCGCCATTAAATACGTAGTGCGGGTTGTGCGTGCCCAGCAGCAGCTTGATATCGCGAACACTGATACGTTCGCCGGCGTTGATACTGCCCAGCGGTACCGCATATTGTTCTTCCTGTACCCGTACCAACAAAGACTGGACCACCGACAAGGTCAATGGCAGGCGAATAGTGAAATGAGTGCCCTGTCCGGCGTCGGAATGAATGCTGAGCCTGCCTTTGAGGCTTCGGATTTCGTTGCTGACCACGTCCATGCCGACACCGCGACCTGAGAGCTGTGAAATATTGTCAGCAGTGCTGAAGCCGGAGCTGAGGATCAACTGAATCAGTTCCTCTTCACCCGGCATGTTATCGGCTGATACCAGGTTCAGCGACAGGGCTTTTTGTTTGACCTTGTCGATATCAATACCACGGCCATCATCACTGAGGGTCAGCACCATTTCTGAACCCTGGCGTTCAATCTGCAGCTGCAACTGACCTTGTTCATTTTTGCCGTTGGCCAGCCGTTCGCCCGGCGCTTCAATGCCATGAGCGATAGCGTTACGCAGCAAGTGCTCCAGCGGCGGCACCAGGCGATCGAGAATGGTTCGA
The DNA here is from genome assembly GCF_947259025.1 of uncultured Methylophaga sp. GTDB lineage: Bacteria > Pseudomonadota > Gammaproteobacteria > Nitrosococcales > Methylophagaceae > Methylophaga. Next base: position 54,488 of record NZ_CAMYKO010000004.1, on the reverse strand, counting down.
TCCAGCTCCAGTTCAGCGCCCTGTATGCTCAGGCTGGCTTTTTTCTCAAGTTCCGTCGCGGTCTGCCTGACGATACGTTCCAGTCGCGGCGTCACCCCGCTGAACGGCAACAGGCGGGTGGCCATTAAGCCTTCCTGCAGGTCGGTGTTAATCCGGGATTGTTGCAGCAAAATGGTGTCAGTTTCCTTGACCAGCGTATTCATTGACTGACTGATGTCATTGAGGTCAATCACACTCTCGGTGAGGCCACGCGATAATTGCTGAATCATCGAAAAACGGTCCAGCTCAAGCGGATCAAAGTCTGAGTCCTGTTTCAGCCGTTCATCCTCATAACGAAACAGGATCTGGGTTTCGGTTTCTATTTCCAGTTTACGCAGTTGGCCATGCAGGCGGCTCACGGTTTCTTCCATTTCCTGCAGTTGCTGACGCAGCGCGGTATGTTGCTGGGTAACGCGGTCACGGGCAATGCTGACTTCACCCGCGAAATTGGTCAGGTAATCCAGCAGTTCTGCCCGTACCCGCACCTGCTCAACATGTGGGGAGGGCTTGACTGCAGCTGTTTCCGATGCCACTGCCTTGGCCAGCGTTTCGGTGACGCTTGGCTGAGTGATTTCTGGTTCAGGCAGGGGCCGGTTGTCGATATCCAGATCCTGGCCATTGGTGCGCTGAGCAATTTCTTCGATCAGTGATAAGGCCGTTTGAATCGACTGATTATCGGCCAATTGCTCCTGCATCTCGCTAAGCTTATCCTGACAGCGCTGCATCAAGTCGAAAAAGTCTTCGTCAGCAGCTTGTTGCTGGTCGCAGACTGCCAGCACCAGGGTTTCCAGCTGATGCGTGAGATCGGCCATCGGCGTGATGCCGGTCAGGCGTGCCCCGCCTTTGAGTGTGTGCAAGTCTCGCTGTAGCTGCAGCGGTTCCTTGCTGTTGTCAGTATCCTGCTGCCAGGCTTTAATCGACTGACCACTGGAGGTCAGCAGCTCCGCCGCTTCTTCACTGAAGGCTTCCAGCAGTTCCGGATCGGCATCGGCCGGCAAGGCAAACTCGGTTTCATCTATCGCGGCAACGGGCTCGTGCTGAACAGGTGGGGCAGTCTGGCTGGCAAGATAGTTATCGACCCGATCGGCAAAATCAAATTCGGCGGTGTGCGGTTTGTTCTGCAGCAGGTTTTCGATGTGCTGGTTGAGCTGTTCGTAACCTTGTTCAAGTAAGGATTCCAGGCCGGGCGTGTCCGGTTGGCGCTGCTGGATAAGCCGCGACAGGGCCGCATAAACGCGGGCAATCTGCTGTTGCTGGGCCTGACTGGCAGCCTGTTCCAGATCGTATAGCGTGTGGGTCAGGGCCTGCAGGTTGTCATTGTCACCGGGCTGTTGACGCCAGAGATTCAGCTGATTTGTATAACGGTCGAGTAATTCATCGGTTTCTTCAAGAAAGACGACCAGAAACTCAGGGTCGATAACGACTGTGCCGCTGTCACTATCAATCTCACTCTGCAGGCTGCTAACCGCAGCTGATAAGGCCAGCATATCGGGCTCATTGACGTCACCGGTCACGCTGGCCAGGATTTGTTCCAGACCACCCACGCACAAATTAAGCTGCTGCATCTGCGTGTTATCAAGTACGCTGTCGCTGGCGTAGAGCTGCTTCATAGCGGTATCGAGATCAGTGGCGATCAGTCCCATTGGCGTGATACCGGCAATATTGGCGCAGCCCTTCAGTGAGTGGATAGCGCGCAACATGGCTTTATTCAACTGACGGGAGAACGCAATATCATCCAGTCCCTGTTTGAGTTGCTCGATATGCTGCGAAGCTTCGCTGGCAAAGATTTGCAGCAGTTCGTCATCTTCCTCGGCGGCCACATCATCGGCTTCGGTATGGGCGTCATGCTCGGCCAGGTAGCGTGCTACCCCGGTGAGAGGTCGTTGTTGTCTGGCCTGTTCAATCAGGTAGCGATCAACCGAAGTCAGGGCCTGGTGTGGCACTGCAGGACTGGCAATTAAGTCAGCTTCCGGCTCTGCGATTGATGATTGTTGGCGAATGTAGCGCGACACGCTAGTCTCGTCTGCCTGCTGTCGCAGGTAGCGTTCAACGCCGGTCAGGGAGGGGGCAGCGGTGTCAGTGACTGGCGCCGCTTCGCGCTGGCTGCGGATGTATTGCTCAACCCCGGTCAGCGCCGCGGGCTGCTCATCAGTCTGCGACAGAACCGCTGTATTCTGTTGACGGCGAAGATAACGTTCAACGCCGGTCAGTAGCGCAGTCTCGACTGTAAAGTCGCTGGCCTCGAAAGTTTGTGAGGTACTGTTATCTGAGGCTGGCTGATAGTCAGCCGGATCAAATTCAAGCACCGATGCTGCATTGTCGGCTTCAGGAGATGCGGTCTCACTGATATCAGCGTCATCCGTCTCAGCGAAAGACAGGGTCAGATCTGCTGCGGCACTGTCATCTGCGCTTGCCGACAGGCAGGCCTGTTTCAACTCATGTAAGGCATCGACGCGGGCGGTGCTACTGTTATCAGCGCGGGTGAAACGGGCCAGCAACTCGGGAATAAGCTGGTGAGATTCGGCAGTCAGTTGCTGAACCTGCTCGGTCTCCGGACGGGTGCCATCAAGCACATGGTTGAGCACCTTTTCCACGCCCCAGGCCAGCTCCGCCAGCACCGTCGCCCCGGCCATACGGCCACTGCCTTTCAGCGTATGAAAGTGACGGCGGATATCTGTTAATGCCGCCTCATTATTATGATTGAGCCACTGCGGCATCAAGCTATCCAACTCGCCCAGCACTTCTTGGGCTTCTTCGATGAAGACATCGGCGATTTCCGCATCAATGCCTTCAGCAAACTGCCATTGATCGCGATTTGCAATGATATCGGCGACGGAACCAGCGCTTTCCGGGCTGCTTAATGCTGTCTCAGCGCTATGATTGCCAGCCTTTGTTGCTTGTTCATCGATGCTCAGATTGGCCGGTTCAGCATCAAATAATAACTGCTCATTATCACCGTTGAGTAGAGAGTCCAGTTCCGCTAATGCCGGATCCTGAACAGTTTCCCCTGATTCTGAAGGCGTCTGTTCGCTGTCGTCGGCATACTCATCAGCTTGGTCGTAGTAGGCCAGCTTGTCTCGGGCATCGGCCAGAAAGCCGGGTTCAGCGTGGCCATGTTGGCTGATGCCTTCCATGTATATGTCGCAGCAGGCGAGAATATCGGCCAGATAATTGAGCTGGGCCGGACTGAACGCTTCATGGCTATCGTTGTGCTCGCTGATTTTGCTGACTGTCTGGCGCAGAATGTCGGCACAGTCCGGGTAGTTGAGCATTTCCATGCTGCCGGCGATCAAACCGAGTTGTCTTTCAGTTTCACCTAGCTGATCGGGATGGCGCTGAGCCTGACTCATCAAAGTCAGGGTTTCCTTGATATTCGCCATTTCCAGCAGACATTCCGACATCACGGTATGACGTAATTGGTCATTGACACTGGCCTGGGTTGATGTTTGCAGGAATTTTTCTACCTGCAGCAACACATCGGCCAGTTCAGTCAATGCGTCTTCATCAGGACGCTGGTTATCTTCGTTCAGGGCCTGCAGTTTTTCAGCCTGCAGTTGCAACAGGTTGCTGGCTTCGTATTCGGTCAGTAGTGCCAGTGTATCGGTCATACTCTGCAACTGCTGGGTGATCTCGCTGATGGTGGCTGCATCCAGATCCTGATCCGGATTGTAGCGATCGAGCCTGGATTTCAGGTCTTCCAGTTGTTCCAGCAGAGCCAAATGCGCGTCGCCCAGCGCATTGTCGCTCATGCCGTAGATTTTCTGCTTGTGATCGAGGAAATGCAGGTTGAAGGTGGCTTTCAGCAGTGTCACCAGCGGGCCACTGCTCTGCGCCCGGGCCACCTGTAACAACAGTTTGTGAATCAGTTCGGTCGGCAGGGTTTCCAGCAACACCGCTTCGCTTTGTTCGCTCTGGGTTTTGATGGGGGCGACCAGTTTGCCGAGCAGTTGTTTGCATTCCGCGCTGGTTTCGAGGCCGTCCTGTTCCAGGGCTTCCAACATCGTTTCCGCTGCCCACCAGAGCAGGGTGGTTTTTTCTTCCAGGCTCGCTAATCGCAGATAATGGGTAACGCCACGCATTTTGCGCAGACTTTCCTGATCCTGCTGTCTTAACCAGTTGAGTAGCATAACCTGGAAGGCATGACCCAGCTTGTTGCGTTCAATGGCGATCGCGGGCGGTTTGCGAAGCGGGTTGGGGGCGATGCTATCAGGTAATGCCACACTGAGTATGGGGTTGAACAATGCCTGTTCGGTCAGCTTTTCAGCGCCGCGGGTATGACGCAATTCATTGAAACTATCGAGTAAGGACAGCGGATGGTCCTGAAAGTCATTGCTCAGTAGCTTCAGATAATTGGGCAGTAACAGCAGAGCCCGGACCAGTGCATCCTGAGCCTGCTCCTTATCAGCAGTACGGTGGTCACGCAGGGCAATTGCGGTTTGCTGCATTTCATCAGCGAGCATGGCGGCACCACTCATATTGACCATATCGAGTGTGCCTTTGACCTGATACAGCGCACCGATACAGTCGGACAACGATTTAGCACTATCGGTATCGCCGTCGATGTAGCTGTTCATGGCGTAAAGAGCATGTGCCAGTGACTGCTGCAGTTCCTCCTGCAGCCACATCAAAGCGTTATAGTTGCCCTTGATAAATTGTGCCATTTTCGCTGTCCGCTCTCGCCTGTCTGTTTACTGTGGCAGTTTGAAGCCGGAAACCGACTTACGCAGTTCATTAGTCAAATCCAGCAGCCGGCCGATAGCTGCGGCACTCTCATTGGTGCCGGTCGAGGTCTGCATGGTGATTTCCTGAATAACGTTCATGTTCTCCGAAGTGCTGACCGCTGCTGTCGCCTGTTGCTTGGCATTGGCAGAAATGTTGTTGATGAGTTCGGCTAGTTGCTGTGACACCGATTCAATCTGTTCCAGTGAGGCGCCGGCGTCCTGGGACAGTTTGGCCCCGCTAACCACCTCGGTGGTGCTCTGTTCCATTGAAGCAATGGCTTCACTGGTATCACTCTGGATGGTTTTTACCAGCGCATCGATCTGGCGGGTGGCGTTACTGGAGCGTTCAGCCAGACGTTGCACCTCATCGGCGACCACAGCAAAGCCGCGACCGGCTTCACCAGCCATTGCCGCCTGGATGGCCGCGTTGAGTGACAGGATATTAGTCTGCTCGGCGATGTCGTTGATCAGTTCCACGATATCGCCGATTTGCTGTGAGCTTTCACCCAGGCGTTTGATCCGTTTGGATGTTTCCTGGATTTGTTCACGGATGGTGTCCATACCATGAATCGCTTTTTTCACCGCGCCGTTACCCTGAACCGCCAGTGATACCGATTGCCGGGCTACCTCAGACGACTGACTGGCATTTTCTGATACTTGCTCGATGGAACCAGCCATCTGGGTAATCGCGCTACTGACTTCGGTGATTTGCTGTGCCTGGTGCTCACTGGCATCGGTCAGGTGCAAGGCGGTGGCCTGGGTTTCCTGCGCTGCCGATGAGACCTGCAGGGTGGTGGAGTTGATTTGCTCGACCAGGCTGCGCAGGGCGTCAATGGTGTAGTTGACCGAATCGGCGATGGCTCCGGTGATGTCTTCGGTGACGGTGGCGCTGACCGTAAGGTCACCGTCGGCCAAGTCGCCCATTTCATCCAGCAGGCGCAGGATCGCATCCTGGTTATGACGATTTTGTAATTCCATGTCATCCATCGATGCCTTGAGAGCATTCATGGTTGGGAAGCTGAGCCTGACCGCAAACACCAATGTCAGAATAAAACCGACCGCCACGCCGGCACCGATGTGTAACAGATTGTTATATAGGCTCTGATACTGGCCGCTGACTATCAGCCACAGGCCGGCCAGCGTTGCCACTGAAAACAGGATCACGAGGAATAGATTGAGCCAGTTTTTTCTGCTCATCAGGGAAGATAAAAAAAGCTTGCTGGTGGATTTCATAAACCTTGTCCTGATATCGATTTGTTAGGCGGCGGCATTAATAAAACGGGGATCGGCAATCAGCCTTTCAAAACTGAACACGTGCCAGAGCGTGTCCTGCTGATAAAGGCTGCCGCTTAAGTAGGGTTTGAGCTCAAGTTGTTCTGCGATAGGCTCCGGTGCACGCTGGAAATGTTTGAGGCCAAACACCTCATCGACCAGAACACCGGAACTGATATCACTGTCATTGATAACGATAATGCGACTGCGCTTGGTGACATTGGCGGGCTCTCCGGCCAGAAACAGGCTGAGATCGAACACCGGTAACAGTTCGCCGCGCAGATTAACGATTCCGTAAACCCAGTGCTGTGATTTGGGCACCGGTGTCACCTGCTCGGGAAGCGGAAAAACCTCGCGGGAATGGCTGAGGGGAATAACAAAATGCTGCTTGCCGATGCGAAAGCCGATAGCAGTCCAACTGTCTCCGGCTTGTTCCTGCTGACTCAGCCCGGCCGCCTGTTGTTTGCTGCGGCGTTCCATGTCCTGCAACAGTGCGATGATGTCCTCGGGCGTCTGCAATTCAGCCATGTTGACTTCCCAATAGTTCATTAATCTGACTGAGCAGGCTGGCTTCATCAACCGGCTTGCCCAGATAGCCTTTTGCACCCTGACGCAATCCCCACATCTTGTCGGTTTCCTGATTTTTGGAGGAGACAATGATGATGGGAATGTGACTGGTTTCAGCATCCTTGGACAGTTTGCGGGTCGCCTGAAAACCGTTGAGATTGGGCATGACTACATCCATCAGGATTAAGTCGGGTTTGTTTTGATGTGTCATATTGACTGCCTGTTCGCCATCCTCGGCAATCAGGACCTGGTGTTCGTTTTGCTCCAGCATTTTTTGCAAAACGTAGACTTCGGTCGGTGAGTCATCAGCAATCAGAATCAGTGCCATAAGCTAATCAGCGTCCTGGTTGTTTTCCAGCAAATATTGGCGGATGGCACCGAGAAGATCGTCTCTGGTAAAGGGTTTGGTCAGGTATTGCTCAGCGCCAACCACACGGCCTTTGGCGCGGTCAAACAAGCCATCCTTGCTGGAGAGCATAATAATTGGGATGTCACTGAATCTGGGGTTGTTTTTCACCAACGCGCAGGTCTGGTATCCATCCAGCCGTGGCATCATAATGTCAATAAACAGGATATCCGGACGATGAGAACTGATAACCGGTAGCGCTTCAAACCCATTGTCAGCAGTTAGTACTTCGCAACCGGCTTTGCTGAGCAAAGTTTCGGCAGTACGACGAATGGTATTGCTGTCATCAATTACCATGACCTTCAGGCCTGAAAATTCAGATTGGTTCTCACTCACGGTTATGCTGTACCTGATAAAGTCGTCATTTAAAACAATCCTGTCGAACGAAGATAACCCATTTTTTGTCTGCAGGCTAGTGATGTGCCAGGCCTTTTTCTGCCTTGCTTGCCGCCCGAATTTAATCGACAAACGAGTATGTATCACTTGAAATATGGAAACTGTGTCCCATCTCACACTATATGCGGCCATAACCCCGCATCCTGCAATCGAAACAGCGAGATAACCCTATGACCTCTGGCGTCCCCCACCTGATCACCGCTCTCAATGGCCCGCTGCTGCAACTGGAAGCCCATTTGCTGGAAAAACAGACCCAGGTCGAAACCTGGCTGCGAGAACAATGGCTGCAGACACCAGCGCCGTTCTACGCCTCAGTCGATCTGCGTAATGCCGGTTTCAAGCTGGCACCGGTCGATACCAATCTGTTCCCGGCCGGCTTCAATAATCTCAATCCAGCCTTTATACCACTGTCGATTCAGGCTGCACAGGCAGCGGTAGAACGCGCCTGCCCTACAGCAAAAAGGGTACTGATTGTCGCCGAGAACCATACTCGCAACCTGTTTTATCTGGAAAGTCTGGAAACCTTGCGTGATATTTTCCAGAAAGCCGGCCTGGAGGCGCGTATCGGTAGCCTGCGTGACGATATCACCGAAGCGGTGACTATCGATTTGCCATCGGGCAAGCAATGCCTACTGGAGCCGCTGGTAAGAAAGGGGAACCGGGTCGCGGTGGGAGACTTTTCTCCCTGTCTGGTATTGCTGAATAACGACTTATCAGCGGGGCGTCCCGAAATCCTGGAAGGGCTGGAGCAGGAAGTGATGCCACCGCTGCAGGCTGGCTGGTCAACCCGTAAGAAGTCACAGCACTTTACCCATTACAACAATGTGGCCAAGGAGTTCGCCCGCCAGATTGATATTGATCCCTGGCTGATTTCGCCGCTGACCTTGCAGTGTGGCGAGGTCAACTTCAAGGAAAGAGCCGGCCTGGAATGTCTGGCCAGAAACGTTGATAACCTGCTGATGTCAATCCGCAGCAAATACCGTGAGTACAATATTGACCGCGAACCGTTTGTCGTGGTCAAAGCTGATTCCGGCACCTATGGCATGGGGATCATGACGGTGAAGAGTGTCGATGAAATCATGAATCTCAACCGCAAGCAGCGTAATAAGATGTCCTCTGCCAAGGACGGGCTGGTGGTGGATAACGTACTGGTGCAGGAAGGGGTGTATACCTTTGAAACGCTGGGCGAGGAAGAAGCGGTGGCCGAACCGGTGATTTATATGATGGATCACTTTGTGATCGGCGGTTTTTACCGGGTGCATACCGGCCGTGGTGTCAACGAAAACCTCAATGCACCGGGTATGCATTTTGAACCACTGGCTTTTGCCCAGTCCTGTATTACGCCGGATCAGCAAGATAAACCGGACTCTGAGCCTAACCGTTTTTATGCTTACGGCGTCATTGCCCGGCTGGCCTTACTGGCAGCAGCCAGGGAGCTGGTCTAGGCGTTATGCTCGCTCAGGTAGGCGATGGTCATGGTCTGGTTATGCAACTGGCTGTGACTGTCGTCTTCACCGGAGCAGATTTCACCGTTGGAATAAAAACCGGTAATACCGGTTTGCATGCCCAGCAAACGTTGTACCGCAAACACTTCATCGGCCACTTGTGACTCCATCACCAGTTTACGGCCGACACAGCTGACGCAGATAGCCAACGCCCGGTCATTGATATTGACATCCTTTTGCAGGATTTGGCGGGCGGCCTCACTGGCCCCCATCACCAGACTGTCGTGATCGGATTTGAGAAAGCGGACGGTGGAGTCCTGATCAATATTGCCGGCAAAGGTCAGACTATTGTCTTTTTCATTAATCGACAGCAGCGTGCGAATCACATTGACGTTTTTGTCGTCCATGATCGCAAACGGGAAATTGAGTCCGGAAGCCGGCAGCTCATTGGCGTAATAGCCGATATACATTTTATAGAGGGGTAAGGCGGGTTTGTTGTCCATTTCGTAGACAACGTTTTTATTGGAACGGGTGATCCGTCGTGGTGGACCGTAAGGATTCCAGCCGCCCAGCGCGCCACTGGTGACAATGGCATCTTCACCGTAAATACCCACAGCAATGACCACCCGATCCTGGATCTTGTCATTGTTGATGAGCAGGGTTTTGGAGAACTTAGCGTCATCGCCAGCCAGACCGCCAGTGATAGGCACATTGGGCAATACTTCCTGCAGGCCTTCCACCAGTTCGGAACCGTTCACATTGAGCCCGTCGCTGAGTACGAACACGCCTTTGAGATCATCCATTTTCAGCTCGCCGGCAATTTGTGCGCCCAGCGCATGTGACTGCTCCATGCTGTTTACCGGCTTGGTGATGAAACGCAGGGTACTGCGCTCCCACTTCATCGCATTGATGTGAACACTGTCATCGTAAACGCCCTCACCGGTGATTTCGCCCGAGGTCGTGCAGCCGATGATTTGTGCTTGCGGATAGCGCTTACGCAGGTTTTTGGCAAAACCGCGTTCGTTGAATCGGTTGACCGAACCGAAAACCAAGACCCAGTTTGCATCCGGCAATGGTGAGGTCGACGGCAGTTTGTTCAAGCCCGTCTTGGCGGGCAGGTGTTCCTGTTCAAACTTCATAGGCTCGCGAATCTGACTCCGAGAAAATGACGCATCCTGCGCCTGAACAAATTAATAAATATCGACTGATACTACATCAGTTTTTTCGTGCTGGGGAATCATGCGCTGACAAAACTGTGACGAAGTTCACAATTCGTCATGCACTGACAAACAAAAAAGCCACAACAAAAAGTGGCTTTTTTACGTTGATGAGTGTGTCGCTGTTATCCAGCCAACTTTTGTTTGAGGATTTCATTGACCTGCGCCGGGTTGGCTTTGCCTTTTGAGGCTTTCATGACCTGGCCTACAAAATAACCGAATAATTGTTCCTTGCCGTCCCGGTACTGTTGCACCTGGTCCGGATTGTTAGTCAGCACATCCTCAATCATGGCCTCGATGGCACCGGTATCGGTCACCTGTTTCAGGCCTTTGGCTTCGATAACTTCATCCGCATCTTTGCCTTCACCTGCCCACAGCGCTTCGAATACGGTTTTGGCAATCTTGCCGGAAATGGTCTTGTCATCGATACGCTGCAAGATGCTGCCCAGTTGTTCAGCCGTTACCGGTGACTCACTGATATCCAGGTCGGCCTTGTTCAATGCGCCGGACAAAGTGCCGGTGACCCAGTTGGCACATTGCTTGGGATCTTTATTGCCAGTGGCTGTCAGCACAGCTTCAAAATAATCAGCCAGTTCACGACTACTGATCAGAATAGAGGCGTCATATAAAGAGAGCCCTAGCTCATTGACAAAACGATCGCGTTTTTCATTAGGCAGTTCCGGCAATGTTGCACGCACTGATTCAATCAAGGGCTGATCGACCAGCAAAGGCAGCAGGTCGGGATCGGGGAAATAACGGTAGTCGTTGGCTTCTTCCTTGCTACGCATGGAACGGGTTTCGTCTTTATCAGCATTGTAGAGACGGGTTTCCTGCACCACTTCACCGCCACCTTCCAGCACATCAATCTGACGCTCAACTTCGAAGTTAATCGCGCGTTCAACGTTACGGAAAGAGTTGATGTTTTTCAGCTCGGCGCGGGTGCCGAATTCCTGCTGTCCTTTGGGACGGATGGAAACGTTGGCATCGCAGCGGAAAGAGCCTTCCTGCATATTGCCGTCACAGATTTCCAGGTAGCGTACCAGCGAGTGAATCTTTCTCATGTAGGCCACGGCTTCCTTGGCGCTACGCAGATCCGGTTCGGAGACGATTTCCAGCAGCGGCGTGCCGGCACGGTTCAAATCGATACCGGTCTGACCGTGGAAGTCCTCATGCAGCGACTTGCCGGCATCCTCCTCCAGGTGAGCGCGGGTAATGCCGATGTCTTTTTCGCTGCCATCTTCCAGTTCGATGCTGATACTGCCTTTTCCAACAACCGGCAGTTCATACTGACTGATTTGATAGCCCTTGGGCAGATCCGGGTAAAAGTAATTTTTACGGGCAAACACACTGCGCTCGCCGATCTCGGCATCAACCGCCAGACCGAACTTGAGCGCCATTTTTACCGCTTCCTCGTTAAGCACTGGCAATACGCCCGGCAAGCCCAGATCGATGGCACAAGCCTGTGTGTTGGGCGCAGCACCGTAGGCTGTGGCAGCACCCGAAAAAATCTTACTTTTGGTGGCGAGCTGGGCGTGAATTTCCAGCCCGATAACAACTTCCCATTCCATAATGACGGCCTGATGATGATTCTGAAAAACGATAGATTGTAGCAAGCATTACCTTAAACTGAGAATTTTCCAGCCACGTTGCTGGGCCTCAGCCTTAAGTTTGGGATCCGGATCGACGGCGATCGGGGTGTCGACCAACTCAAGCAGCGGCAGGTCATTGTGCGAATCGCTGTAAAAAATACTGCCCGCCAGCGTTTCATCACGGTCGCTTAGCCAGCCGCGCAGCCGCTCGACTTTGCCGTGCTGAAATGAAGGCTTGCCGGCAACCCGGCCGGTAAAGCGGCCATCAGCGACTTCCGGTTCGGTGGCAATCAGGTGCTCGATACCCAGTAAGTTGGCAATAGGCGTAGTCAGAAAACTGTTGGTGGCGGTAATAATTAGCAGGGTATCGCCCTGAGCTCGGTGTTTTTCCACCAGTTGCTCGGCAGCCGGCAGCATGATCGGTTTGATTTTCTGCTCCAGATAAGCTTCGCGCCATTGCAGCAGGGTGTCCATATCGTGGGTGGCCAGTGGTTTGAAGACAAATTCGAGAAAGTCATAAATATCCAGCGAGCCTTCCAGATACTGCTGGTAATAATGCTCATTGGCTCGGCGATAGTCGGCTTCCTCGACAATCCCGTTCTCACACAAATAGCGACCCCAAAGAAAGTCACTGTCTCCCCCCAGCAGGGTGTTATCAAGGTCAAAAATTGCCAGTGCCATGATCCAGAATTTGTCTCCGTGTTAATTCAGTAAAGTGTTCATTCTACGCCAAAATGCATTGCAACCTGTCGGTGCATTTACTAATCTAGTTGCTATTAAGATTAACCTGCTGGGGGTGTTAACGCCCAGCCAGTCGAGACATAAGTCGTGATTGATAAAGATGGCTTCAGGCCTAACGTAGGGATCATACTCTGCAATGATGACAACCAGGTGCTGTGGGCACAGCGCGCGCAACATGATTCATGGCAATTCCCGCAGGGAGGCATAAAAGCCCATGAAACTGCCGAACAGGCGGCTTACCGTGAACTGATGGAAGAGGTGGGCCTGTCACCGCAGCATGTTGAACTGCTGGCAACCACCAGAAACTGGTTACGCTACCGTCTGCCCAAGCGCTATCTGCGCTACGGCAACAAACCTCTGTGCATCGGCCAGAAACAGCGCTGGTTTCTGATGCGTTTTACCGGCAATGAACAGGACGTGCGATTGGATCTGCACGAAAAACCCGAGTTTGATGACTGGCGCTGGGTGGATTACTGGACCCCGGTAGAAGAAATCGTGTTTTTCAAACGCCGGGTCTATGAAAAAGCGCTACACGAATTTGCCCCCATTTTGTTCCCGGAATACAAACGGCGTGTGCTTGCCAAGAGAAAGTAAAAGCATTAATTTATGTGACGTAGTTCACAAAAACAGGATAAATCGCAAACAGTTTGAACGGGTTTGCAAATAAAAGGATTCACCATGAAATATCTGCTCATTAGTTTTTTCGCACTTTTTGCTCTGATCTCTGCAAATGCCTTTGCTGGTCAAGTTCCAAATGTTCCACCTGTCACTTACGATTTGGTTTCTGATTCTGGAAAAGAAAAAACCGATAATCAGGCTTATGCCGGCCTGGTCTGGACCTGGGGTGATATGACACCTTCAGCCGTGATTGGTTTTTCCCACGGCAAGGTGGAAGCCGATGGTGATACCGAGGGCGTACATGCTTCTCTCAGTATCAATTTTGCCGGTGGCTTTCAACTCGGCAAAGCCAAGCTCACTTACCTGAATGGTAAAGAAGATTTCCAGGGTGAAGCCGGTATCGGCTATGACCTGAAGACCAACTCATTTCTGATCCCGGTTGGGGTCAATGCGCCGCATGTGGCTGGAGGGCTGGATGTCTATCGATCTGCCATCGAACCTTACTTTATGCTGCATACCCGTGATGAGTTTGATAAACCTGATGAAGAAACTAGCTGTTTAAGCCGTGGACCTGGTGGTGGTGGCGAGTTTGTCGATGCTGACTGCTCTGTGCCATTCAATGGCGTACCCTTTTGATCCCGGTTGAGATTAACGCGCGGCATGAGGCAGGTCGTTTAGATCTTTATCACCATATTAAGCATCACTGGTGTTACATGCCAAATATAATGATGAACATTTAAACATTAGTTTGAGAAATAAAAGCTTCAATCAACAGCGCCGACAGATTCTACAATCTGTTGGCGTTTTTTTTGCTGCTCATAGCGTGAGTCTCAGTGCAGAGGTGTTGAATCAGGGGGCGCCTACAAACTCGGAAAAAACAACGCTGGCCGCTTTTGTGGATGTGTTGATTCCAAAAGACCGTTTCACCGGCTCCGCGACCGATTTGCAGGTGGATGCTCAGCTATGGTCTTTAGCTGAGTCCTCAGAAAAATTGAGACAACTCCTGGCCGCAGGCTGTGAATGGTTGAACCAGACTGGCGGCCCGCCTTTTTCCGAGCTGAAATATAAGCAACAGTACAAACTGGTGGCCTGGATGGCCGAATCCGACTGGGAGAACGTGCCCCGCCTGTTTTACGAAATAGTGCGCAGTAGCGCCATGCGCTTTTATTTTGCTCAGCCTGCAGCCTGGGAAGGCCTGGCCATTGACAGGCCGCCCCAGCCGCTGGGATATTCCCCGCCATGGCACTAGCGAATCCTGATGTGATCATCATTGGCGCCGGTGCCGGCGGTGCCGCCACAGCCTGGCGACTGGTCAGTAAAGGACTCAATGTACTGATTCTGGAAGCCGGTGGCCGTTTTGATCCGCAGGCTGACTATAAACTGGATCAGCCCGACTGGGAACGCCATGCCTTCCCCGAAAAGAAAAACAGTCAGGGCGCGGTGAGTATTGCTGAACTGGGCCCACTTAATTCCGATTACGTTGATTTAGCATCCTGGAGCCAAACCCGCGGCAAACTCGCCAGAGAGGGCAAACGCAAACCCAGTGGACCCGGATACTGGCATGTCCAGGGAGTGGGTGGTTCGACGCTGCACTATGTGGGGGAAGCCCACCGCCTCAACCCAGCCTCAATGCGACTACAAACGGAGTTCGGGGTGGGATACGACTGGCCTGTTGAGTACGCTGAACTCGAACCTTATTACCTTGAGGTAGAAAAGCTCATCGGTGTGGCGGGGCCCACTGAGCAGGGCGAACGCTGGCGCTCGGCACCGTTTCCTCTACCAGCCCATCCTCTGAGCACTTCGGCCCAGGCGTTGGTGCAGGCAGGACAGCAACTGGGCATGCAATGGCAGGCCAACTCCCGCGCGGCATTGTCGCAGCCCTATGATAACCGGCCGCCCTGTAATTATTGCGGCAATTGCTCGAAGGGATGTCCGATTTCGGATAAGGGCTCGGCCGATGTGACCTTTATCCGTCATGCCGAAGCGAGCGGACGTCTGACAATTAAAACCCACTGCCCGGTAGTCGGTTTTGAGCTGTCTGACAATGGCGATATCACGGCTGTCAGTTTTATCGAACAGGGTCAAAAACAGCGTCTGTCTGCCACTAGCGTCGTGCTCGCCGCCGGTGCGATTCAAACGCCCGCCTTATTGCTTAATGCTTCACAGCCGGGCGCGAAAGAGGGGCTGGCCAACGGTTCCGGTCAGGTGGGTAAAAACTTTATGGAAACGCTGGTGTGGAACTCAACAGGAATCGTCTCCGATTTGAGCAACACACATATGGGCCTGCCGGCCGATGCCATTTGCTGGGATTTTAACAGGCCTGATGCGATTGAAGGTGTGGTCGGTGGGTGCCGTCTGACTTCGGCGACCCGTGAGATCGGCTTTACCGGCCCGATCGCCTATGCCTCGAGAGCTGTCGGTGGTTTTGGGCGCAAGATGAAGCAACAAATGCGACAGTCCTTTGGTAAAGCGCTCAGTGTCGGAGCGATTGGCGAGTTTTTACCCAATCCTGACAGCTATGTGGATCTGGATCGCAGTCAAAAAAACAGTCTTGGACTTTACAGCCCACAAATCCACTCATCGCTGGGTGAGCAGGAACTGAGGCGGCTCAGGTTCATGGCAGAGAAATCCAGAGCATTACTCAAGCAAGCCGGTGCAGAGCTGGTAGAGGAGTTCACCACCTATGACCACTTTTCTGCGACCCATGTGTTTGGCACCTGCAGGATGGGCACTGATCCGCTGAAATCTGTGGTCAATGCTTATGGTCAGAGTCATGACCATGCCAATCTGTTTATCACCGATGCCAGTGTATTTCCCTCAACCGGTGGTGGCGAAGCGCCATCTCTGACCATTCAGGCCCTGGCTTTGCGCACTGCTGACTATATTGTGTCTCTGAAAACGACTTAAGCAGACGCTAATGGTTTGCGAAATACCCGCGAGTTCCGCTGGTAGTTATACAGCGCCTGTTTTTCTACCGGTAAGTCGGCAATATCAGCGGCTTTAAAACCTTGTTCCAGAAACCAGTGAGCAGTCTGGGTGGTGAGCACATACATGGCTTTTACCCCTGCCTGTAGCGCGCTTTGCTCAATGCTGGCCAGCAGCTGTTTACCGCGCCCCTTGCTTTGGTAACCCGCCGATACTGCCAGGCAGGCGAGTTCGGCCATCTGGTTGTCCGGATAGTTGTACAAAGCCGCACAGGCGACCACGGTGCCATCACGCTCCATCACCGTGAAATGTTCGATTTCGCGTTCCAGTAACTCGCGGGAACGTTTGACCAGCGTGCCGTTGGCTTCCAGTGGCTGTAGCAGTTCAAGAATCCCGGCGACATCGTCAATATTTGCCTGGCGCGTGGTTTCAAATGAGGTGGCAGACAGCAAGGTGCCGGCACCGTCACGACTGAAGAGTTCCTGCAATAGGGCGCCATCCTGGTCCCTATCCAGCAGGTGAACCCGCTGAACGCCTGCTTCGCAGGCTTTGACTGAGGCTGCAATTGAGGGATGTTCATCCAGGTGCTGACGGGCCTGAGTCAGGGTCAGCTCACGGGGAAGTGCCTGATTGGACGGGCCCACAAAAATCAGTTTATCGGCTTTCAATGCGACAGCGACTGCGGTGGCAATCGCTTCAGCGGACAAATTGAACATTTCACCTGTCAATGAGTAGCCCAGCGGCGGTAATAACACGATATTTCCCAGCGTCAGTTGCTGGTTTATACCAACGGTATCGACGCGGCGTACTTCGCCGGTATGGCCCAGGTCGACACCATCGAGAATACCAGCAGGACGGGCAGTGACCAGGTTGCCACTGGTGCAGCGGATACGGGCATCAGCCATTGGCGTGTGGGGCAGGCCAAAGGAAAGCTGGGACTCGATATCAAGACGCAACCTGCCGATAACAGCCTTGGCCGCTTCCATGCTGGCGTCGTCGCTGATCCGCAGCCCCTTGTGATAGTGGACTTCAATGTCCTGTGCGGCGCACTGCGCCTCAATCTGGGGACGGGCACCGTAAACCAGTATCAGCTTGATGCCGAGGCTATTGAGAATGGCAATATCATGTAGCAACGGTGCAAAGCCGTCGCTGGCAATCGTTTCGCCATCAAACGCAATGACAAAGGTGGCGCCGCGATGCGCATGAATATAAGGCGCAGCCGTACGAAACCAGCTGGTTGTGGTGGCCAGATTGTTTTCCGAATTGAACGGTGACGCGTTATTCATAGCTTCTTTTTATCTCAGACTCAGCACGCTTGCCAAGTGTGGTGTAAAATTATTGGGTTAAATATTCATTAAATTCAGTGCGATCATAGCATTTCGCGCTCAATACAGATTTTTGGAGAGTCTCAGCATGCCTGAATATCGTTCTAAGACGTCAACAGCCGGCCGCAATATGGCAGGTGCCCGCGCCTTGTGGCGGGCGACGGGAATGAAAGACGATGATTTCAACAAACCGATTATCGCTATTGCCAACTCTTTCACCCAGTTTGTACCGGGGCATGTGCACCTGAAAGATCTGGGACAGTTGGTCGCCCGCGAAATCGAGCGTGCTGGCGGCGTCGCCAAGGAATTCAATACCATCGCGGTCGATGATGGCATTGCCATGGGCCATGGCGGCATGCTCTACAGCCTGCCGTCACGCGATATTATCGCCGATTCGGTTGAATACATGGTCAATGCCCACTGCGCCGATGCGCTGGTGTGTATCTCCAACTGCGACAAAATTACGCCGGGCATGCTCAATGCCGCCATGCGGCTTAACATTCCGGTTATTTTTGTCTCCGGCGGCCCGATGGAAGCCGGTAAAACCAAGCTGGCCGGTAAAGACGTCAAACTGGACCTGGTTGATGCCATGGTGCAGGCCGCCGATGACAATGTCAGTGATGAAGATGTGGCTCAGGTTGAGCGTAGCGCTTGCCCCACCTGTGGTTCCTGCTCCGGCATGTTTACTGCCAACTCGATGAACTGCCTGACCGAAGCGCTGGGCCTGTCCTTGCCGGGCAATGGTTCGCTGCTGGCAACTCATGCTGACCGCGAAGCACTGTTTCTGGAAGCGGGTCGTCGTATCGTTGATCTGGCCAAGCGATACTACGAAAACGATGAAGACGATGTCTTGCCGCGGGCGATTGCGACCAAGGCCTCGTTTGAGAATGCCATTGCGCTTGATATTGCCATGGGTGGTTCCACCAATACCGTGTTGCACCTGCTGGCAGCAGCGCATGAAGCCAAGGTTGATTTCACCATGGCTGATATTGACCGCATGTCGCGCAAGATTCCTAACCTCTGCAAAGTCGCGCCAGCCACCAACAAATACCATATGGAAGATGTGCACCGTGCAGGCGGCGTCGTCGGTATTCTGGGTGAGCTGGCCGCTGGTGGTCTTTTGCACACCGAAGTGCCGACCGTCCACAGCAAAACCATGGCTGACGGCCTGGCGCAGTGGGATGTGGCGCGCAGTGAATATGAAATGGCGCAGAGCCGTTATCTGGCCGGCCCGGCCGGGATTCCGACCCAGGTCGCCTTCAGCCAGGACTGCCGTTGGCCGGAACTGGATATCGATCGTGAAAACGGCTGTATCCGTGATATCGAGCATGCCTATAGTCAGGATGGTGGTCTCGCCGTACTCTACGGTAACCTGGCCGAGGATGGCTGCATCGTCAAAACCGCCGGTGTCGATGAGTCGATTCTGACTTTCTCAGGTCCGGCTAAGATCTTCGAGTCCCAGGATGCGGCAGTCGCCGGTATTCTCGGCGGCGGTATTGAAGAAGGCGATGTGGTGCTGATTCGTTACGAGGGTCCCAAAGGCGGTCCGGGCATGCAGGAAATGCTGTATCCGACCAGTTACCTGAAATCCAAAGGCCTGGGTAAAGCCTGTGCCTTGCTGACTGATGGTCGTTTTTCTGGCGGTACATCCGGTCTGTCGATTGGCCATGCCTCACCGGAAGCGGCGGAGGGTGGCAATATCGGGCTGGTGGAACCGGGCGATATGATTCATATCGATATTCCCAACCGTAAGATCGATGTTGAACTCACCGATGAAGAACTGGCCCACCGCCGGGCCAAGATGGAAGCCCGCGGCGAAAATGCCTGGAAACCGGTGGCGCGTGAGCGTGAAGTCAGCCTGGCTCTGCAGGCCTACGCGGCCTTGACCACCTCGGCGGCGAAAGGCGCGGTGCGTGATGTGGAGCAGCTTAAGCGCCGTTGATTGGAGGCTAACCACAGAGGAACAGAGAGTATTAAATGTTCTTTCACGGCGTTCTTCACTAGCGCATCAGTTCAATTGATCCGCAGATTTCGCAGATGGGCGCCGATTTCTGAGAGACTTTAAATCTGTGTTAATCAGCGAAATCTGCGGATAACAAACGCTCTGTGCCCTCTGTGCCTCTGTGGTTGAATCAAATTTAAATCTGCTGGGCGTAGAGCTTCTGGTACAGGCCTTCCTGACGCATCAAAGACTCGTGATCGCCTTCGGCGATGATCTCCCCGCCATCGAAGACCACCACCCGATCAGCCTGACGCACGGCACTCAGGCGGTGGGCAATAATGATGGTAGTCCGGCCCTGAAGATATTCTTCCAAAGCCATATGCAGGTGGTATTCGGTCTCACTGTCCAGCGCTGAGGTTGCCTCGTCCAGCACTACTACACTGGGGTCGATGAGTGCCATGCGTGCGATGGCCAGCCGCTGACGTTGACCGCCTGAGAGTTTGACCCCGGCCCGGCCGATAATAGTATCGAGCTTATTGGGCATGGCCAGGATGGTGTCTTCCAGCTGAGCGATCTTAATCGCCTGCCAAACCGCGTCATCAGCAAATTCACGGCCCATGGTGATGTTCTGACGCACGCTGTCATTAAACAAAGCCGGTGCCTGCAGCACGGTCGCTACATGCTCGCGAACGGTTTCCAGGCCGATATCACTGACCGCGACATCGTTGAAATAGACCATACCCTGATCGGCCGGATAGAGACCCAGCAACACATTGACCAGCGTGGATTTACCGGCGCCGCTGGCGCCGACCAGTGCGATTTTTTCGCCGGCCTTGATATTGAGCGAAACGCCGCTCAATACTTTGTTGTTATCACCGTATTTGAAGTGCAGATCGTCAATGCGAATACTGCAGGCCTGACCCGCAACAAAAGGATTGATTTTGTCCGGGTATTGGGCTTCCTCTCTCATCGAGAACAGTTTATTGAGCCGGCCCACTGCCGCGCCTGCAGCGTAGTAGGAATACTGAATATTGAGGATCTCCTGCACCGGGCTCATCATAAACCACAGGTAGCCGAACACGGCGAACATCTGACCGATGGTCAAATCTGAGAACACCACCATAAACATGCTGATGGCACGGAAAACATCGAAGCCAAACAGGAAGATCACAAAAGAAAAACGGTTGGCGGCATCGCTTTTCCAGGCAAACTCACTGGCGTGATTGCGCACCTGCCTGGCGTTGTCGATAACGCGGCCCAGATAATGTTTTTCGCGGTTAGCTGTGCGGATCTGCTGCACGGCATCCAGCGTTTCGGTCAGACTCTGCTGAAACACCTCGAAGGCCGAGTTTTCCTTTTTCTTCAGTTCTTTGACATGCTTGCCGACCACCATGGTGAAGTAAATCACCAGCGGATTCATAAACAGAATGAACAGGGCCAGTTGCCAGTGCAGAAACAGCAGGATAATCGCGGTACCGAGAATACTGAGAAAGGCGACGATAAACCGGCTGACGGTGTTACCGATAAAGTCGTCGATAACTTCAATATCCGTAACAAAATGTGAAGCGATACCGGCGCTGCCGCGGGTTTCGTATTCGCTGATGGCGATGCGCCCCAGTCTTTTAATGAGTTTATGCCGGATGCGGAAAGTGATGCGCTTGGCAATCAAAGTGAAGTAACGCGACTGCGCCACGTTCAGTATCAGCGAAAAGACGCGCAAAATCAGGGTAAACAGCAATACCGCCAGGATGAAAAGCACCGGCCCATGCCAGTGTTCAGGGGTGAACTGCTCAATAAAATGTACCGTGGGACCGGGCTGATCCAACAACACCTCATCCACCATCAATGGCAGTAGCAAGGGCACGGGCACGGCACAGGCAGTGGCAAGCAAAGCGATAATATTGGCTTTGATCAGGTGCTTTTTATAGCCCAGCGCCTGCTGCAGGATGCTTTTGAGATCGTAGTTGTTGTTGCTTGTCATCAGCGTCAGTCAAATCAGTAATCAGGCAGGGTATCAGACCAGCACCTGACGACCATCTTTGCTGCTGAGTATCTCCGGATGATAGCCCCAGATTTTTGCAATGGTTTCGGCTTGTAAAATAGTCTCGGGTGAGCCTGATGACACCATTTTACCCTCATTCAGCAGCCAAATCTTGTCGGCATAGCGCACGGCCTGGTTGAGATCATGCAATATGGCAACGACACCGGCATTTTGTTCACGGCTGAGCTGACGAATTAATGTCAGCATATGATGCTGTTGACCCAGATCCTGCGCTGAGGTGGGTTCGTCCAGCAGTAACAATGGCGGCTGTTCTGCGCTTGAGAGTTGCAGCAGCACGCGTGCCAGTTGCACCCGTTGCCGTTCACCACCGGAGAGACTGGTATAAATCCTGTCCGCAAAGGGCAGGGTGTCGGTGACCTGCATCCAGTGACGTGATTGCTCGTCGATTTCTGCGGCTTCGAGAGACAGCGGCGTGGCACCCATAGCGACCACTTCACGGGCGTTGAAAGGGAAGGTCAGCTCACTACTCTGCGGCAACACGCCAACATGGCGGGCACGCTGCCGGCGTGGCCACTCATGCAGCGCTTTCCCATGCAATAGCAGATCGCCCTTGTCAGGCTGCCACTGGCTGGCCAGGGTCTTGAGCAGACTGGATTTACCGGCGCCGTTGGGGCCCAAAACAGCAATCACTTCGCCGGGTTTAAGTTCAGCATGATTGACCGAGAGAATGGCGCGTCCACTGCGGTGCAGTTCGAGTTGGTCGATTATCAGCATGACTACCTCAGAGCGTGCTCAGTCGCTGCCGCTGTTGCAGTAGCAGAAATACAAAAAACGGTGCGCCGATCAAGGCAGTGACCAGCCCTACCGGTAATTCCGCCGGGGCCATCCACACCCGTGCACCGACATCAGCCATCAATAACAGGGCGGCGCCGGTCAGAGCCGAAAAAGGCAACAGCAGCCGATGATCGGGGCCCAGGCTCATGCGGATCAGATGCGGCACAACCAGACTGATAAAACCGATAATTCCGGACGCCGACACGGCAACGCCCACGCCGATCGCCGTGACCACAATCAGTCGTCGTTTAAGCTTTTCGGTATCTATACCCAGATGCTCAGCTTCCGCTTCACCCAGCAACAGCGCATTCAGTGCGACTGCCTGACGCTGGTAATAAAATAACAGAAACAGACTGGTCAGGGCCGTCAGCCATAACATTGATGTTGTGGCACCGTTAAGCGAGCCCATTCCCCACAGGGTCAGGTCACGCAGCGCCTGATCGTTGGCGATAAAAGTGAGAAACCCGACTACCGCACCGCTGAAAGCGCCAATGGCGACCCCGGCCAGCAGCAGGATCAGCACCGATGTCGAGCCCTGCTGGGATTGTGCGAGGCGGTAAACCAGAATTGTTGTCAGCAGGCCACCAGTAAAGGCAGCAACAGGCGTAAATATCAGCGTCAGGCTGGCTGGTAACAGGACAATGGCAATGGCTGCACCCAGACCGGCGCCGGAAGAGACACCGATGATGCCCGGATCAGCGAGTGGATTGCGAAACAGGCCCTGGGTCACCGCGCCACAGATTGCCAGAATAGCGCCGACAAACAGGGCCAGCAGCGTTCGCGGCCAGCGAATATCGGTAATCACCAGCTGCTGGTATTCAGCCAGTTGACTGTAGCTGGAACCGGCGATGGCATCCCAGAGTGTCAGCATCGAGTCTGAAGCCGTCAGTTTCATTGGCCCGGAGGTCAGCGACAGTAATAGCCCGGCAAGCAGTATGACTGACATGGAGGACCAGGCCAGCCAGGCCGGAAAGCGGATCGTATGCGCCATGGTAGTGTGTGCTTACGGTGTCAGTTTGTCAGCAATAGCCAGCGCTTCATCCAGCGCGCCGAGGCTGATACCGGCAATCAACTTGGCAGCATTAACGCCAACGATATGGCCATTTTTACCTGCCCGGGTCTTTGAAAGCAGCGGATGACGCTTTTGGATAACATCGACATCGAGCTCACCATCAGCCCGTTGTCCCAGCAGGATGACATCCGGGTTGATAGCCAGCAGGGCTTCTACCGACAAGGATTTATAGCCGCCAAACTGGCTGACGTTTTCACCGCCCAGTAAAGTGATCAGGGCATCAGCAGTGGTTCCCTTGCCAGCCTGGGACAAGCCGCGGTCGCCCAAATCCAGCAGGAAAACCATTTGCTGTTTTTGCGCCATGTTCGAAGGCAATTGCATGCGACGTTGCTCAATATCGGCCACCAGTGACGCGGCCTGCTGTTCTCGCTGCAGTAACCGCCCCAGTTCCGCAATATTGGCTTGCAACTCATCCAGTGTATGCGGACTATCCAGCTGCACCAGTTTGAGCGGTGCCTTTTTCAGCAGATTCAGCGTCTCCGCCGGCCCCATGTGATTACTGCCGACCACCCAGTCAGGATTACTGTCGAGAATGCCTTCTGCAGACAGTGCCCGGTGATAGCCCAGATCGGGGACTTCTGCCGATAACAGCGACTGGCTGGTGACATCGGCTGCCACGATCCGTTCACTTAATCCCAGTGCCATCAGCACCTCAGTCGCATTGCTGTCGACACTGACGATGCGCTGATTTGGCTCAGCCTGTGCCCGCAGCGGCAATAAGAAAACCAGCAATATCAGCAGCACAGGAAAACGGCGTAACAACATTTCAATCTCCAGTTATGGCGCCTGGTGACAGGCAGATAGCAAAACAGCTTTAGAAAAATGAAATGTAACAATCCTTTACAAGAAAATCCAGTAATGCAAATAATAATAATTCACATTATCAAAGACGATTGCCCGGTTGGGCCAGCCAGAAGGATTATTCGATGAAGCTAAAAAGTAATATGACCTTGCTGTGCAGCGCTCTTGCAGCAGCGATGCCAGCGACCAGCGCTGATACTGTTCCTGCATATGAAATGAACACCATTGTGATCACCGCGACGCGCAGTGATTCTGACACAGTGCAAACCCGTCATGTCGAACGGGTCACAACGGAGCAACTGGATCAGCAACAAGCCGTGTCTGTCCCTGAGACGGTCGGTTATCTGCCGAATGTCACAACTAATGGCGGCCCCCGTGAGGATCTGCAGAATGTGAACATACGAGGACTGGGGGGAGAACGGGTGTTACAACTGGTCGACGGTAAACGAGTGAATTTTTTCTCAGGGCACCGTCCGACCTATTTTCTGGATCCGGCGCTTTTGAAAAGCGTGGAAGTCGTCAAAGGTCCGGTCAGCTCATTATGGGGCTCCGGGGCTTTAGGTGGGGTGGTCGCATCCAACACCATCCATGCTGCTGATCTGCTGTCGCCGGGAGAGAGCCTGGGTGGCTTCGTCAAGCAGGGCTATAACAGCAACAATGACAAATGGCTGACCACCACTGCGGTGGCCGGGCGCTACGGTGATGTCGATTTACTGGTGTCAGGTTTTTACCGTGACGGGAATGATATCGAAATTGGCGGTGGTGATGACTTGCTGGACTCGGCCGTTCGTGACCGTGGCATGATGGCCAAGATGGACTGGTTTATAGATGACAGCCAGACCGCGACTTTTAATTTCCGCAGTTCCCGCGCCGATGGTTCAGTACCCAGTAATGGCAGCGCAGTGCCGAATGCCACTTCCAACTTTCTGGTCGAGCGGGAAAACGAAACCCAGCATGCCTCTCTGGACTACCATTTCAACCCGCACAGTGATCTGATTAACAGCAAACTGCAGCTCTACTGGAATGAAACCGAGATGAAAGAGAGCCGCATCACAGATAGCAGGCCGGATGACACCAGAATCCGTACCCTGGGCATCAACCTGAATAACCGCAGTGATCTGGGCAATGTGCACTTACTGTATGGTATCGACGGCTACCAGGATAAGCTCGACACCAGCCGCGGCGGTAGCAACCGACCTACCCCGCCTGAAGCTACCACCGATGTCTGGGGCGCCTTTGTGAATATGCAGATGCCGTTGAATGAACAATGGCTGGTGGAACTGGGCGGCCGCTACGATTATTTTGCTACCGAAGCCGATAACCTCAACGATGATCGCAGTGATAATGCCTTTTCACCGTCAGCCGCGCTCAGCTGGTTACCCAACCAGGATCTGCGTCTGACATTACGCTATGACGAAGCTTTCCGCGCCCCCAGCGCCGAAGAGCTTTACACCTCAGGCAGTCACTTTTGTATTTTCCCGGGCTTTTGTAACAGCTTTGTGCCGGATGCCAATCTGAAACCGGAAGAATCCCGTAATATAGAGTTGCTGGTGGATTACCAGATGCGCGATGTCTTCAATCAGGGAGACAAGATTAACTGGCACGCGTCAGCCTTCCATAATGATGTGGATAACTTTATTGAGCAGGTAGTCACTGACCCGGTATTCAATGTGATCCCTAACCCGCCAGGTCCGCCTACAGTGATTCCAGTCAGTGCCGGTACCACCTTTAACAGAAATGTGGATGAAGCTCAGTTGGTCGGCTTTGAACTGGCGATGAATTACCAGTGGCAAAGCTGGAATGCGTTGGTAAGCTATGGGCAGACCCGTGGTCAGGATAAAAAAACCGGTGTCGCCCTGTATTCAGTGCCTGCAGATAAATGGGTTGTGGATTTGAATAAAGCCTGGCTGGCTGACAGCCTGAAAACCGGCTTTACTCTGACCCGGGTTGAGGCGCAGGACCATCTGCCCAATGAAATCAACGATTCGGCAGACTATGATCATTACACCCTGCTGGATCTCTATGCCAGCTGGACACCACGTGACGTTGAAAACCTGACCGTAGATCTGTCAGTGAACAACCTGACCGATCAGAAATATATCGTCGCCTTTGAGCAGCTTTACATGCCCGGTAAAGATATTCGCCTGGGTGTAAGATACGATTTCTAAAGGAGGCAAGATGAGCACCACACATATTGACTGCATGCCGGGCACAGAGGCCAGGGCGCTGCTGGAGGAAATTGCCGACTGGGAATGGGTAACCACCATCATCCTGCACGGTGGGTCGGTGTTTGAGTTCAAAGGCCCGTTTCCCCGCGGCAGCGAGGGGCATGGGTTTTATAATCTGGAAGGCCCGCTGCCGGGTTTTCACGGCCATCTGAACCTGGAGCGGGTGTCGCATATCCGCTTTCAGGATAAAGCCCATCGTGGCCGGGAAAGCTATGCTTTTGTGTTTGAAGATGCCGAGGGCGACACCATCTTCAAGATCTTTCTGGGCCGGGATTCGGACGGTAAGTTGATTGCCCCGCAAACAGCACGTTTTAAACAACTGCAGCTGCAGTACCAACAGGATTGAATGTATGAATAACAAAGGTCTGGAAACCCAAATCCGCGATGAGATTATGGCCATGGTCAACAGCCGCAAAAGCCTGATGCTGTCATCACTGGATGAAGACGGCCTGCCCTATGCTTCTTATGCACCGTTTGCGGTGGGCGATGACTGCCTGTATGTGTTGATCAGTGAAATCGCCGTGCACGGCAGGAATCTGCAACACAACCCGCAGGCCTCGGCTTTGATCATTGAAGATGAAGATACCGCTGATGAATTATTTGCCCGCCTGCGTGTGTTTTACCGGCTGTGGGCAGAAATGATTAAACCGGAAACGGCAGACTGGCAACAGGGCGTTGATTGCCTGCAAAGCCGTCATGGCGAGCGAATCAGCAATCTGAGTCAACTCAGCGACTTTAAGCTGTTCCGCCTGCATCCTCAGGGTGGCCGCTACGTGAAAGGGTTTGGCAAAGCCTATCAGATTGAGGGCGGGACCCTGTCCGGTGACAGTCTGTCGCACCTGCGTGAGGGCCACAAAAAGCGCAGTGATGCGAAGGCCTGAACTTATCTTCTTGAGCAGGTAAAAAGGGCGCCATAATGGCGCCTTTTTCTGATTAGAGGCTACCCCAGCTGTCTTTCTTGCGAATGCGCAGTCTGGGCAGAATCAGGCCCAGTAAGATCCCGGAGAACAATACCGCTGCGCCGACCAGGAACCAGTTACGGGTGCTGTTGTCTTTAAGCGCGTTGTTTTCGATCACCAAAGACTGATTTTCGTGGTCGATTTGTTGCAGTTTCTCTTTGAGCTGGCGGTTTTCGTTTTCCAGTGCTACAGCGTTGGAAGCGGTACGACGCAGATCATCCAACTCCTTGCTCAAGCGCTGTGATTTCTCGCGCAGGGTCAGGTTCTTGGAATCAACATCGGAGTTCTGGTTACTCAGCGAGGCAATTTCCTCTTTGTATTTGCTGATTTCCAGCTCCAGGTTTGCCACTCGCTGCTTGCTGGATTCCAGTTGATTACGGGCGCTGGGGCTGTTGCTCAGATAACGGGTTAAGACCCAGCCTTCAGCACCTTCCGGGGTCCGGACCTTGGAGTAACCGGCGGGGTCGGTTTCCAGCACCTGAAGCTGGGTGCCGGACTGCAGCATTTTCTTGATGCCGAACTTGATGCCCTGGCCGTTACGCATGGTGATTTCCAGTTCGTCGGAAACATAACGCGTTGTTTGCGCCTGGCTGAGGGCTGGCAGGCAAAGAGCAGCGATGAGCAGAGTGCAACTGAAGATTTTTTTCACGGTGCTTGGCTTTATTTAATTTAAAACCCGCATTTTAGCAGATGCCGGTCAGTTGGCTTCAAGTTGCCTTGATGATTCTGCGATTAAGTCGGCAAAACCTTTGGATTCATCGGCTTGTCACAAAGCGCTGGTATGGTCGCCCCCACCGATAAATAAGGTAAAGAAAATGGAAACGTTAAGAGTCATGTTTTTATGCACCGGCAATGCCTGCCGTTCACAAATGGCAGAAGGCTGGGCCAGGGCCCTGGCCGGTGACAATGTGGAAATCAAATCAGCCGGTATCGAGGCACATGGTCAGAATGCCCATGCCATTCGGGTGATGTCGGAAGTCGGCATTGATATTTCCCGTCAGCAGTCCATCAAGGTTAACGGAGAAATGCTGGAGTGGGCCGATTTGCTGGTGACCCTATGTGACAATGCAGAAGAACAATGCCCGCTGCTGAGCCCACATACCATCAAGGTGCATCTGCCATTGCCGGATCCGGCCAAAATGCGCGGCAGTGAGCCACAGTTGCTGGAAGAGTTTCGGGAAAGCCGTGAGAAAGTCCGGCAACGGGTTGAGTTCGTATTGGAACAAGTTGCGCTGGAAGCCGCAATCTAGGCCTGATTATTACT
The DNA here is from genome assembly GCF_947259025.1 of uncultured Methylophaga sp. Lineage (GTDB taxonomy): Bacteria > Pseudomonadota > Gammaproteobacteria > Nitrosococcales > Methylophagaceae > Methylophaga. The sequence goes on along the minus strand of NZ_CAMYKO010000004.1, from coordinate 26,125 downwards.
AGCCATCAGGCGAGGCGAAACGAGATTTTCATTGCATTCACACTGCTGTTTACCCAGCAGGTAGAGACTGTTGCCATTTATCTGTTTTGCCATTGATTTGGCTTTAGTAGCACACTCCGCCAACTCACTCTCAACCAGAATGCCGGCGAAATCCCTGAACCTTACCGCGCCAATCGACAGGCTTATCAGAGGGTAAAACATCTCTCGCCCGTGCCGGTCCATGGCGTGAATGCCTTGCTGCTGCATATGTCGATGATTATATAACTGCGGCTGAACTTGCTGAAACGCGTCGAGGATGGCTTCACAGCGCTGACGCCAGTCAGGGCTTTCGAACAGAATAATAAAATCATCGCCGCCGACATGGCCGATAAAATCAATATCGTTATTGATGTGCTCACGAAGGATTTTGGCAGTGTGGTGGATCACCTGGTCGCCCTTGCCGTAGCCGTAAATATCGTTATAAGGCTTGAAATTATCCAGGTCGATATAACAGGCGGTGACATCCCGTTGCTGTTCCAACACATCCCGGGTCTGCTCGCTCAGCGGCACATTGCCTGGCAGGCCGGTCAGCGGGTTGGCATGGCGGGCCATGGTGATTTGCATATCGGTGATCTGTCGTAAAAGGTCGATTAGGCTGCCTACCCCGCGATAGCGTTGTTCTTCGGTGATGATAAAAACGCTGTGCTGTTGCTCTGACTGCTGACTGGTCAGGTAGTAACTCAGATTTTTCAGAGACTGACTGGTTTCTACGACAACGGGCGTGGTATCGATAAATGTCTCTACCGATTTACGGCCATATAATTCCCGGCCAAAACGGCTGGCATACAGCGTCATGAATTCATCCCGCCAGAGCATGCCTTTGACTCGATTGGTGTTGTCCACCACGGGCAAAGCAGTGAGTTTCAATTGTCGCTGAAAGCGTTCTGCCGCCTGCTCGACACTGTCGTTACAGCGCAGCGGTGCCAGTTCATTGAGCAGGCTGCCCACCAGGGTATTTTTTCTGGGTCTGCCGGCCTGTAATAGGCTGTTTTGTTGACGTTGACTGAACAGATTTGGATCAAGGCTGGCTTGTGGGTGACGGGTCGGGCGACCGAAATAATAACCCTGCACAAATTGCAAATCGAGGCTCTGTGCCGCCAGATACTCCTGACGCACCTCGACGCCCTCACCAATGACCTTACAGCCAATGCTACGGGCAATATCAATCATTGATTGAACGAAATGGCGTTTTTGTCGATCGTCGTGGATATTCTGCATAAAATGCCTATCCAGCTTGACATAATCAGGCTTGAGTTCAGACCAGGTTCTGAGGCCCGAGTACCCCGCGCCCAGGTCATCAATGGCGATGGAAAAGCCCATGTCGCGGTAATGGCGGGTGGCATCGCGCATCAGCTCATAGTCATCAATTGGATGTTGCTCGGTCAGTTCAATGACCACCTGTTGTGGTGATAGCCCCGCCTGTTGCAGATACTTAAGGGTCAGGCCATGCGGGTAACCCTCTGTCAGCAATGCAGCCGGAGAGGTGTTGATGAACAGGGTGTGGTTCAGCCCTAACTCACCGAAACGGCGGATCACCGTCTCACGACATAACAAATCCAGATCGGCCAGGCGGCCATGGCGGTGGGCCGTGTTGAACAGGTTGATAGGAGAGTGCAGCGGACTGTCGGAAGGACCACGAATCAGAGCTTCATAACCCAGAATCTGCTGTTGTTGTAGCGAGACTATCGGTTGAAACAGTGGTGTCAAAGTCCCTTGACTGAGAATCTCTTCCAGTGAGTGAAAATGGCGAAGTTCTTCTTGTGTCATACTGAGCCGCTACCAAAAAAAATCCTGCCCCCGGAGAGGCAGGATAAGTCACCACGAGAGATGAGTAATCTCAGTAAGCCGGCTGTCTTGAGCGTCTGTGCCTATAAACCGGCAGGTTGCTGAATAAACTCAATACACATCATATATGTGAATTATTACCATTCGATGAATTCTTAAGCTGTTTCGAGTTTAGTAAAGCTCAGTCCCTGCCAGGCAGAGACTGAGCTACTGTGGCTTTTAACGTAATTGAAATACGGCCAGTGTGCCGTCTTTTTCATTGGCGGTGTATATATAATGCGACCCACTGTCTTTGTCCTGATAGTAGGCCACACCCTCTGGGGCCACCTTTCCATCTTCTGCATCAGCATTGATCGCAGTAATATCCAGAATGACGGGCTGCTGAGGGTTTTGCAGGGATAACAATGCCAGCGCATTCGCTCTCTCCAGACCAATTGCCGCATAGTCGATACCCATGTCGGTAAAGCTGATCAGCATTTCCGGTTCGGAGCCTTTATTGTCACTGCGCGACTCCGGGTAAATGCCTTTATTATGTGCCATCAGATCAATCTGATTGCCGGTATCAGCAATAAACTCACCATTGCCGGCATCAAATACACTGATGGTTCTGCCACCACCTGCCGGACCTTTTTTAGTTTTAGAGGCCTTGGGATCGGTATCGCCTTCATCAGCGGTCAGCAGGAAACGACCACTTTTACTGATGGCAATGCCATCGGGCTCTCTCAGGGCGGTCAGAGTCTCGCTGAAATCAACATTCTGGTTGTCGTCCAGATCGGCCGGATGGGTTGTGGTGCCCAGGCCAAAGCTGTCGATGATAGTGGCTGACTCAGTATCTACTACGAGCATGCCATTGTTCTCCTGCAGGCTTACCCAGACTGTTGAGCCATCAGGCGAAAAGGCCGGGTATTCAGGCTCAAGCACATCAGGTTGATTATCGAATAATGGAAACAGGAAAAGCTCTCCGTCTTCCTCTTCCACTCTGACCGGCTCTCCGCGGAATGTGCCCACAGTCATTTTGTTTTCGCTAATCGTACCGTTGTTGTCCAGATCGACATCTTCTTCAGTGATTTTGCCATCACCATTCCAGTCAATTTCACGCTCAATAAAACGCTTGTCAGCCGCACTGACAAACCCGGCTTTACCGGTCAGGTCTGGCAATGCAATTTGTACGGCTTCACTCTGCTGCGCTGTCTGTGCCAGCTTAAGCAGAGTCAGAGAGCCTTCAGGAGAACTGAAAGTTTCATCTTCCGGGTGGTAGATAAAGGCTTCAGCTTCATTGGGTAACATCGCATAACGGCCGGTGGGATCAATCACCACGGCGTCCGGGCCTATGCCGGTTGGCAAGCTGGCCAGCAATGTACCCGAGTCAATGTCATGAAACTGAACACGACCTGCGGCAGTGGCACCTGTAGCCTGAATCGCAGCCAGAAAATAGGAATATTCCGGGTGCATGGCGACAGAAGTTAATTGCTCGCCGTCAGTTAGTGACAGTGCATGGCTGTGTTGTTTGACAGGTTGACCGGGGTTGGCAATGGAATAAATATCGACGCTGCCTTTCTTACTGTTAGAGACGGCAAGCTGCTTGCTGCTGCTTTGCACAGAGACGATCTCATCGCCTTTCTTGTTGCCGGTCTGGATCACATCCAGCAATTCAACAGTATCCAAAGCCGATGCATTGACACTGACGCTCAGTGCCATAGTGGCAAGCAAAGTTTGATACATCATTTTCATTAATTTTTTCTCCATAAAAAAGCCCCACTTAAAAGATTAAGCGGGGCTTTTTAAGACTGACATCAATTCAGTGCTTTAGCTTAGAAGTCAATTTGACCACGCAGCTGGAAGGCTTTGATGTCTTCATCAGAAATACCCTGACCCGGGTATTCAACAGTGGCATCGATATAGTTCGCCATCACACGGATGTTGCGTGTGGCGTACCAGTTCAGACCAATGGTAAAGATATCGCCTTTTTCACCGGCATCAGTCACAGCCGCTGAGCTTGAGTCGTACAGGTCAATTTCAGAGTAGCGCAGTGCCAGTTCCCAGGCACCGTAGCCACCGTTACCCACAGTGCTCTTCGGAGAAACACGGCCGAATTCGCCAGCGTCTGCCTCATAGGCACGTGATTCACCAGTCAGGAAGAAGCTACCGTAGACATACCAGCCGTCAAAATCGACATCATCAGTTTCAGTATTGATGCTCTTGTCAAAGTATTCAGCTTGCAAAGAGAAAGGACCAAACACGCCAGCTGCTTCAAGACCGATGGTATCGTCATCTTCAACGCCATCAATGTTTGTCAGGTAAGGGCGTGTATCCACAGTGTGAATTTCAGGGCGGGCACGGAAACGCTGGTCACCGTGTGTGCCGTTGTTCAGACCTTCTTCTTCATATTCCTGGTGGTGCCATGACACACCCAGGTGAATGGCGTTGCTGCCGTCAACCAGTGGTGCGAAGTGAGCACGGGCACCGTAGCCGTAATCTTCATCTTTGTCTTCGTTGTTGTTGTCGATACCGTCCATATGTACCGCACCTTTCAAAGACCAGTTATCACCGTTGGTGGCAGCGCTCAGACCATTTTGACGACCGGGAGAGAAAATGTCGTTGGTCAGGCTGCGTTCCATAAAGGTGATGTATTTAGAACTGGTTTGCTCTTCCAGGCTGAAAGGCATTTTGTGGTTACCCAGTGTGAAGTCAACGGCATCGAAACCGGTGTAACCAATATAAGCGTCTTTGATTTCGACTTCGTCACCGGCGAAACCGACCTGCATTTTGTATTTCCAGTCGTTGAAAACAGTGCCTTTCATGAACAGGCGGGCACGACGCAGTTCAGAACCGTCACCACTGGCATCGCCAATACGTTCTGCGCGATCATCATCATCGATCCAGGCGTAGTCAGCCATCACACGACCGCCGACCTGTGCCTTGAATGCGCCGTCGCCGGATTCAAGCTTCATCGCGCCTTTTTTCAGACTGACTGAAACCGCTTCTTTCTCAACTTTATTAACTTTGTTAGCGACTTCTTCGCTGGCTTCTTTGTCCGCTGCCGCGGCATTTTTCAGCAAGTCGTAATCCTGAGAGCTGATGGTGCCTTTGTCACGCAGCACTTCCAGCAGATCCATCATGGCATCGTTGTTAGCTTGTGCTGGCATGACTGCTGCACCAAACAACGCACCTGCGATTAAAAGAGATGTTGATTTGAGTTTCAAGGGACTATCCTCTTGGTTGGTTTTTAAATCCGGTCCAATGCCGAAGTCCCGCACACCTTATGCCCGAAATATTTCACGCTGATGAAAAAACCATGACAGTTTGATGACAATGCGACAAAACGACATTTTTTGTTGTATCTGTGCAACAAATTCGCGCTGGACTTGAAAAAAGCCTTGTCGTCCCAATGTCATCTATTACACCCAGGAACTGGAAAAGCTTATGTTTCGATTGCTGTTTGTTTTATTTCTGATAGTGCCGCTGGTGGAGATCTATTTCCTGATCCAGGTTGGACAGGTAATAGGGGCTGGCTGGACGATCTTCCTGGTAGTGGCCACCGCAGTGATAGGGGCTTTTCTTTTACGGCTGCAGGGCTTCCAGACGCTGTACCGGGCACAGACTTCAATGGCGCAGGGGCAAATCCCGGCGACAGAAATGCTGGAAGGGTTGTGCCTGTTGATTAGTGGTGCATTGCTACTGACGCCGGGCTTTTTCACTGACACTGTGGGCTTCTTACTGCTGACACCGCCGGTGCGTCAGGCTTTGATTAAACAGATGCTCAAAAACAGCCGGATGATTTTCAGTGGTCGTGGCAAAGCCGGGTTTTATCAGCAGCGTTCCTATCGGTCGTCGACAGAGGATGACGACATCATTGAAGGTGAAGTGGTCGACGAAGACGATTCCAGACACCTCAAATAGCACAAAAAGCTTAAAAAAATTTTCGCTCAGCCCCTTGAAAGCGGGTTTTCAGCCCCCATTTAATGGGAGCCAAAACAAACAACTTGGTCCTAAACAGACATTTTTTCGGAGGAATTACAGATGAATCTTCGTCCCCTTCATGATCGTGTGATTGTGCGTCGCATGGAAGAAGAAACAATGAGTGCTGGCGGTATCGTTATCCCCGATAACGCGGCAGAAAAACCATCACGCGGTGAAGTCGTTGCCGTTGGTGATGGCAAAGTAACCGATTCAGGTGACGTTCGTGCATTGACTGTTAAAGTCGGTGACAAAGTATTGTTCGGTAAATATGCCGGTACCGAAGTCAAGGCTGACGGTGAAGAGCTGCTGGTTATGCGCGAAGACGACATCGTTGCTGTTATCGAAGGCTAATCTTTTCTGGATTCATTTGCTTTATAAAGGATAAGAGGAATCAATATGGCTGCTAAAGAAGTCAAATTCGGCGTCGATGCGCGCCAGAGAATGGTCACCGGTGTTAACACCCTGGCCAATGCTGTCAAAGTCACTTTGGGTCCAAAAGGTCGCAACGTGGTTCTGGAAAAGAGCTTTGGTGCACCGACCGTGACCAAAGATGGTGTATCAGTCGCCAAAGAAATCGAACTGGAAGACAAGTTCGAAAACATGGGCGCCCAGATGGTGAAAGAAGTCGCTTCACAAACCTCTGACGCTGCCGGTGACGGTACCACTACTGCGACCGTACTGGCTCAGGCTATTCTGCGTGAGGGCATGAAAGCCGTGACTGCCGGTATGAACCCGATGGATCTGAAACGCGGCATCGATAAAGCCGTTCAGGCTGCGGTTGAAGAGCTGCGTCAAATGTCATCACCTTGTGATGATGATAAAGCCATCACCCAGGTCGGTACTATCTCGGCCAATTCTGATCTGTCAGTCGGTAAAATCATTGCCGAAGCGATGCAGAAAGTCGGTAAAGAAGGCGTTATCACCGTGGAAGACGGCAGCGGCTTCGACAACGAGCTGGACGTGGTTGAAGGTATGCAGTTCGACCGTGGTTACCTGTCGCCTTACTTTGTTAACGAACAGCAAACCATGAATGCTGAACTGGAAGACCCGTTCATTCTGCTGTTTGACAAGAAAATCTCTAACATCCGCGATCTGCTGCCAACCCTGGAAGCAGTTGCCAAGTCCAGCCGTCCGCTGCTGATCGTCGCTGAAGACGTGGAAGGCGAAGCGCTGGCGACACTGGTTGTCAACAACATGCGCGGCATCGTTAAAGTCTGCGCGGTGAAAGCCCCTGGTTTCGGTGACCGTCGTAAAGCGATGCTGGAAGACATCGCAGTGCTGACCGGTGGCACCGTGATTTCTGAAGAAGTCGGCCTGAGCCTGGAAAAAGTGACGCTGGATCACCTGGGTCAAGCCAAGAAAATCACTGTCAGCAAAGAAAACACCACCATCGTTGACGGTGCGGGCCGTGCTGATGAAATTCAGGCACGTGTTGAGCAAATCCGTGCTCAAATCGCCGAGTCTTCTTCAGACTACGACAAAGAAAAACTGCAGGAACGCGTGGCCAAACTGGCTGGCGGTGTTGCCGTGATCAAAGTCGGTGCGGCTACCGAAATTGAAATGAAAGAGAAAAAAGCCCGCGTTGAAGACGCGCTGCACGCAACCCGTGCCGCCGTTGAAGAAGGCGTGGTCCCGGGTGGTGGTGTCGCACTGGTTCGCGCAGAAAGCAGTCTGGGTGAGCTCAAAGGTGACAACCACGATCAGGACATGGGCATCAAACTGGCGCGTCGCGCAATGGAAGAACCACTGCGTCAAATCGTCAGCAATGCCGGTGCTGAAGCATCGGTCATTCAGAACGAAGTGGCAGCAGGAAAAGGTAACTTCGGTTACAACGCTGCGACCGGTGAGTTCGGTGACATGATTGAGTTCGGTATTCTGGACCCAACCAAAGTGACTCGCACCGCATTGCAAAATGCCGGCTCTGTAGCAGGCCTGATGCTGACTACGGAGGCGATGATCGCTGAACTGCCAAAGGAAGACGCACCAGCCATGCCTGATATGGGTGGCATGGGCGGTATGGGCGGCATGATGTAATCAGCCGTTCAGTCCTTCTGAAACAAAAAGCCCCGACACATTGTGTCGGGGCTTTTTTGTATGGGGGAGGGTTCAGAGGTGCAGGGTTTTCCAGAATGGCAGCAGCATCACTGCCAGCACCAGGGCCACCACGGCAATGACGCCCAGCAGGCGGAAGGGGTGATGGATGCTGTATTCCCAGAAGCTTGCCTCTTCACCACTGGCAACACGGGCCTGGTAGTCAGCCTGCATTTGCTTTGCGCGCTGCTTTTGATAATCGTCAATCACAGCCTGTGCCTGAGATAACTGATCGCGGTCACGCAACCAGATAGCCGCCACGCCCAGGCCGAATAGCCCGGCCGAAGTCTCATAGATATCAAAGCCGCCCTCATCGAGGAGCTGACGGATATCCTGATGTTCATCTTCCGGCACCTGAGCCAGTCGGAATAATAAGGCTGCCATGATTAAGGGTGCTCACCATTTTGCACTTGATTGGCGAAGTCGTGGTTCACATCACGGTGCTTGGCCTCATCATCACGCACTTTCACGATCACCTCGCGCAGCCGCGCATCGGCGGGCAGATCCCAGTAACCAATGGCAATCTGCGGTGCCGGGACATTCTCGTACTGACCGTTATCAACGCCGTTAAGGTATTCGGTGTAGCTGTACACCGCTTCTTCTTCCAGGTAACCAACAATACGGTGGGCCACCCGTGATGAACACAGGTAGAGCAGGAAGAACAAGTTATAAAACACACCCTGGGTGACGATGACCAGCAAGCGCTCAAAGATATTGGGTTTGGCGATATGAATAAAGGTGAGCAGGTGCATGCGCTCGTTTTCAGCTTCTTCCAGCAAGGTGGCAATCCAGCCGTCATCATCCTTCATCTTTCGCAGAGATCGTAGATGCTGTAAAGCACCGCCCACCATGCCGGGCACCGCTGCTACGGTTTCCAGGATCACGGCACGGTGGCCATAGCGTCCTGCAAAAAAGGCATCGGCAAAAAAGCGCATAAATTTAACCACGCGCAAGGCCAGCCTGTCGGAAAAGCAACGCGGTGAATAATGCGGGGGCGACTGATAATTTTCTGCCATGCTGTGTCCTGTAAAGCCTTTATCTTTGCATCTGTGAGAATTTAAACCGATTTCGGGTATACAGGTAAAGTCTCAATGCTGAGCGTCGCGCCGTCAGGGCGAGGGTGAAGGCTCCGGCAACAGTGGCTCCTGACTGTCCATAAAGTTCAGGTAGGTAGACCACAACTCATGGCTGCGCTGTTGGGTTTTATCAATCAGACAGCGCCAGCCAATCGGGCCGCGAATGGTGCCGTCTATCCAGATGGTGTAGAGCGAGTTGCAGTGGTCATCGCGATATTGTTGCCAGGCATGCTGGGCTTTGCTGATGGCTGTCAGAACCGCCTGATTGTCCTGATAACGCTCGCGGCTGGCCTCCAGATAACGTTGCATGGTGTTGTCTGCTTTTTCCAGCTCTGCTTCCAGACAGGCATTCATCGCCACGGTGGTGTCTGCCTCAGTGCAGGGGAGTTGGGCCATGACCGTAGCCGGTAAACAGAAAAGGCTTAACAACAGCAAAAAACGCATTTATCACCTCAGGCGAGTCGGGTGCCGTTGGGCACTTCGGCATCCGGAACGGCCAGCACCACGCTGTTATCGTCACGGTGAAAGCCGGTGACCAGACAGGCTGACATGATAGGGCCGATTTGCTTGGGAGGAAAGTTGGTGACGGCCATCACCTGCCTGCCTACCAGATCTTCCGGAGAATAGAGATCGGTAATCTGGGCACTGGATTGACGCGTGCCAATCTCAGGGCCGAAGTCCAGCTGCAGAATATAGCTTGGATTGCGGGCTTCCGGAAACGGCTTGGCATCAATGATGGTGCCCACCCGCAGTTCGACCTGCTCAAATTCAGGCCAGCTTAAATCAGCCATCAACGTCTCCACATAAAAGCAAAATGCTAACCCGAGAAAAGGTTTATTGGTAGCGCGGGCAGCGTGGCACTTCGCATTGTCCTGCCGGCACTGTGCGCTGGCCGACCAGTTCTTTGAGACTGTCAGCCAGGTTCTGATCTTCGGGATCCAGCCTGACGGCACAGCCAATGGCTTTAATCGCGCCCACCCGGCATTGTCGGGCCATCATCGCGTAAGCGAGGTTATTCCAGGCACGGGCATTGTCGGGTTCAATTTTCACGGCGCGGCTGAGCGCCTGATGCGCACCTTCAAAATCTTCCATCTGATATAGAGCATTGCCCAGCGTCATTTGTGGCAGAGCCTCATTCGACCAGTGCTGACTGGCAGTCTGGAAGGCGGTTAACGCCGCTTGTTGATGACCGGATTGCATCAATTCACTGGCGCTGCGGCTGTATTGCAGCACATTGGCGGTGACCGGTACTTCATCAGGCGCGGTAAACACATAAGCCCAGTGTTTGCCGCGCTGCCAGGTGCGTTCAAAAGTTGAGAATGCCACTAAATGGCGTTTCTGGGTGCCTGAGCGCAGGATCAGTTGCTGGGCACTGAGGTCATAACCGACCACCACCGCATAGTGCCACTGCGGTAACCAGTCCAGCGCCAGATTCTGAAATACCAACACCGGCCGCCCTGATGCGACTTCTCTGAGAATTGCTTTTAACTCAGGGGCCAGTTGATAGGCCAGCAGTTGGGCACTGCGGGCAGTGGCGATCATTTCTATCTGCAGGCTGCCTTTGCGCTCGGGGATATAAACCTTATCGACCAGTTGCTGGGGCGTGACGTCAATGCCCTCACTGGTCAACATGGTGGCCAGCGCCGCCGGTCCGCACTGGTATTTTTCCTGCGGATAAAAAGCAATGCCGCTGAGTTCAACCTGGCTGGGCAGGTTTGTCGGCACCTGGCTGATCAGCTCCCGGGTTTGCGGTGTCCCGGCACAGGCACTGAGCAGCAGAGCAAAAAAAACGCCAGACAACAGCCTGGCGCTTTTTTGTATCAAGCTTGCGTTCATCCTAGTGATTAATGTTGTGAACGAAACTGAACACGTCTGTTGCCCCCAGCATATCGGTGACAACAAAAACGATGAAGATGACCAGCAAGGCACCGAGGACACCGCTACCTGCGGGCATCTGTTCAAAATCCTGTGCGATCTGGGCCAGCTCCTGATCACTCATCTGAGCGATGCGTTGTTTAGCATCGTCGATATCCACGTCCATCGCGACCAGCTTGTTCTGCACATCCTGGCGATCAAGCTGACTTAATACTTCCTGTTTGGTTATTTGTTGTTGTGAGTCGGCGATCAATTGGCTGTTATCGACCATGGCGGCCTGTAACGGTGCCATGTGCATACTCAGGAATGCCAGAATTGACAGCACCGGGATGATTTTTCCAAGTCGTCTGAAAAAATGCATAAATACTCCTTATCAAAGTGAAGTAGTCCACAACTGCTAACCGTGGCAGTTATAAGACAACTGGCAAGCTAACAAATTCATCTGAAAATCTCGACCAGTTGAAACCCGCTTTGTGACCCAGCCGGCAAAATCACCCTGAAAATCTATTCGGCCTGTGACAGAGTTCATGTTTGGACATCCGCCCGCTTGCGGTAAAGTAGGGCTTTTATAGCTTCAACTCAGGAAATCATATGACCGCTGCCTTTTCCCTGCCCGAAGACTGGCAAGGCATCTTGAACGATTATCCGTCGCTGCAGGAGTCGGCGCCGGCAGTGTTGACCGGTAGTGACTATGTGAATCAGTGGGGGCAACGCCAGCCGGCGCAACTGGCAGAGTTAATGGCGGCGAATATTATCGAAAAGACGCTGTCAGCTGAGGACTTTGCCGAGCAGCTTGCCACCAGGCTGGAGCAGGTCACCACGGAAGAGTTACTGCAACAACAACTGCGGCGTTTTCGTCATCAGCAAATGGTCCGCATTATCTGGCGGGATTTGGCCGGTTGGGCTGATCTGGCCGAGACCATGGCCGATCTGTCAGCATTGGCCGATGTCTCTATTGCCCAGAGTCTGGCATTGCTGCATGAGTGGCAGGTTGAGCAACTGGGTGAACCCTGTGACGAGGATGGCAACCCGCAGTACATGGTGGTACTGGGCATGGGTAAGCTGGGGGCGGGCGAGCTTAACCTGTCTTCGGATATCGATTTGATCTTCACCTATCCCGAAGATGGTCAGACCCGCGGTGGCCGCCGCGAGCTGACTAACACCGAGTTTTTCACCCGTGTCGGTCGCAAGCTGATCCAGTCGCTCGACAGTCAGACTGTCGATGGTTTTGTGTTCCGGGTTGACATGCGGCTGCGTCCCTTCGGGGAGAGCGGGGCCCTGGCTTCGAGCTTTGATGCGATGGAAGAGTACTACCAGACCCAGGGCCGGGAATGGGAGCGCTACGCCATGATCAAAGCGCGCAGCATTACCGGCACTGATGAAGCCAGAGAACAATTACGGGAGATGCTGCAGCCCTTTGTCTATCGACGCTACCTTGATTACGGCATGTTTGATTCGCTGCGTGAGATGAAGTCGATGATTGCCGGACAACTGCATCGCAACGGCATGGAAGACAATATCAAACTGGGCGCGGGCGGCATTCGTGAAATTGAATTTATCGGCCAGGTGTTTCAGTTGATTTATGGCGGCAGGGATAAACCGCTGCAACAGAGACCTATCCTCACTATTCTCGATGGTTTAGCCGAGAGGCAGCTGCTTTCCGACTATGCCGTGGAGGAACTCAAGCAGGCTTATGATTTCCTGCGCCGTACTGAGCACCGTATTCAGGCCTGGGCCGACCAGCAAACACACTTGCTGCCCGCTGAAGAGGAAGGGCGTCAGCGCCTGGCCTGCGGCATGGGCTTTGAAGACTGGGAGACGTTTGCAGAGACGCTGTCACAGCATCGTCAGCAGGTGCACGATCATTTCAACCAGTTACTGGCGGCGCCGCAAGCCGAAGACGAGGCGGCCACGAATAACATATCGCTGCTTAATGCCGGCGAGGAAGACAAGCTCCAGTACCTGACTCAATGTGGTTATCAGGATCCGGAAGCCTGCCTGGAAGTCATCGACAAATTGCTGGAAATGCACATTTGCCGCAACCTGAGCCAGACCGGACGCCAGCGGCTGGAAAAACTGCTGCCACTGCTGGTGCAGGCCGCGGCTGGCGTTGATAATGCCGACGAGTGTCTGTCGCGACTGATGCCGTTGCTGGCCTCGATTATGCGTCGCAGTGCTTACATGTCTCTGCTGGTGGAAAATCCACTGGCCCTGTCGCAGCTGATTAAACTCTGTGCTGCCAGTCCGCTGATCAGTCATCAGCTGGCTCGTTACCCGGTTTTGCTGGATGAGCTACTGGATCCCCGGTCGCTTTATGAAGTACCTGAACGGGAAGAGCAAAAGGCGCGTCTGGAACAGTTCCTTTCCTCGGTCGATGCCGGTGACCTGGAAGAATTGATGAATCGCCTCAGGGAATTTCGCCAGATCGCCACTTTGCATGTGGCGGCCGCCGATGTGACCGGGGTTTTACCGGTGATGCGGGTGGGCGATCAGCTAACGGAATTGGCGGAAATTCAGCTTGAAAAAGTCTGGCAACTGGCCTGGCAGCATCTGGTTTCGCGTCACGGCTATCCACCCGCAGCCCAGGGCGATGATCCCACCCACTGCGGTTTTACCATTCTGGCTTACGGTAAATTGGGCGGCCTGGAGCTGGGCTATGGTTCGGATCTGGATCTGGTGTTCATCTTTGATGACAGCCAGCAGGGCATGACTGACGGTGATAAGCCGGTGGAGCTGATGGTGTTCTATACCCGGCTGGCGCAGCGCATGATTCATTTGCTTTCCACCATTACGCCGGGTGGCATCCTTTACGAAGTGGATATGCGGCTGCGCCCCAGCGGCGCCTCCGGTCTGCTGGTCAGTCCGGTCAGTGGCTTTGCGGACTATCAGCAGACCGAGGCCTGGACCTGGGAACACCAGGCTTTGGTGCGCTCGCGTTGCGTGGTGGGGGATGAAAAACTGTCGGCGCAGGTTCGCCAAATCCGCGAACAGGTGCTGTCAAAGCAACGTGATACCGCCGAGCTGGCTGACAAGGTGCGCGATATGCGCGCCAAGATGCGCGGGCAACTGGATAAAACTGAGGGTCAACTGTTTGATCTGAAACAGGGTATCGGCGCCATGACCGATATCGAGTTCATGGTGCAATATGCGGTACTGGCCTGGTCAGCAAACTTGCCTGAACTACTGGTTTACACTGATAATATCAGGATTTTGGAAGCGCTGGTGGCCAGCGGCAAACTGGAGCCCGATGAGGGTGAAATGCTGGCAGAAGCCTATCGGCGCTATCGCTCAGAGGCGAATTACTGCGTATTGCAGGAGCGGCCGGCGCTGGCTCCTGTTGCGCAAGTGGGCGACTATCCACAGCAGGTAGCCACAATTTGGCAACGCTGGTTGGACGAAGATCTGACCGGCTCCGATTAACAGACAGACTTGGAATTTTGGATATGGTAGCAGCAACAATGGCGGATCGTGACGGCCTGATTTGGCTGGACGGCAAAATGGTGCCGTGGCGTGAAGCGAAGGTACACGTTTTGACGCACACCCTGCATTACGGCATGGGCGTGTTTGAAGGTGTCCGCGCTTACAAGACCGATGATGGCACCGCAATCTTCCGTTTGCAGGAACACACCGACCGTCTGTTCCGCAGCGCCAAGATCCTGGGCATGGGTATTCAGCAGGACAAGGAAACCATCAACGAAGCGCAGCGCCAGGTCGTGCGTGAGAATAACCTTGAATCCGCCTATATCCGCCCGATGTGTTTTTACGGTTCGGAAGGCATGGGCATTCGTGCCGATAACCTGAACGTGCACACCATGGTCGCGGCCTGGAGTTGGGGCGCTTATCTGGGCGAAGAAAACATGACCCGGGGCATTCGCATCAAGACCTCGTCATTTACCCGCCACCACGTCAATATCACCATGTGTAAAGCCAAGGCCAACGGTAACTACATGAACTCCATGATGGCTTTGCAGGAAGCAGTCAACTGTGGCTACGACGAAGCACTGCTGCTCGACGCTCAGGGCTTTGTCTGTGAAGGCAGTGGTGAAAACTTCTTTATGGTGCGTGATGACGTGCTCTACACCCCGGAGCTGACATCAGCGCTGGAAGGCATTACCCGCGACACCGTCATCACCCTGGCGCGTGATATCGGCCTGGAAGTGCGTGAAAAACGCATCACCCGTGATGAAGTTTATGTCGCCGATGAAGCTTTCTTTACTGGTACCGCGGCGGAAGTCACACCTATCCGTGAGTTGGATAATCGTCCTATCGGTCAGGGCAGCCGTGGACCCATCACCGAGAAGTTGCAATCGATGTACTTCGACCAGGTTCTGGGCCGCAGCGAGATGTACCGCAACTGGAATACGCTGGTCGACTGATAACGAACATTACTGAGGCCGGTAAACCGGCTGTAAGCAAAGCAAGAGGTAATAAGCACAATGGCAGGTCATAGTAAGTGGGCTAATATTCAGCATCGTAAAGGCGCACAGGATGCCAAACGCGGCAAACTGTTCACCAAGCTGATCCGTGAGATCACCGTCGCAGCACGAATGGGTGGCAGCGACCCCGATTCCAACCCACGTTTGCGGGCAGCAATTGATAAGGCGCTGGGCAGCAATATGACCAAGGATGTCATCGAACGCGCGACCAAGCGTGGTGCCGGTGAGCTGGAAGGCGTCAACTACGAGGAAATCCGTTACGAAGGCTATGGCCCCAACGGCATTGCCATCATGGTGGACTGCATGACCGACAATAAAAACCGCACAGTTGCCGCAGTGCGTAATGTGTTTTCCAAGCGCGGCGGCAATATGGGCACCGATGGCTGTGTCGCCTTCATGTTCAACCAGAAAGGCATTATTACGTTGCCTTCCGGTACTGAAGAAGATGAAGTGATGGAAGCGGCACTGGAAGCCGGTGCAGAAGATATCGTCACCAACAGCGATGGCAGTCTGGATGTTTTCACTTCTCCGGAAGATTATTCCACCGTCAAAGACGCACTCGTTGCCGCCGGGATTGAAGTTGAATCCTCGCAGGTCACCATGCACCCGGATAACACCGTCAGCCTGGAAGTGGACGATGCCAAGAAAACCATCGGTCTGATCGAAGCGTTTGAAGAACTGGATGATGTGCAGGAAGTCTATTCCAACGCGGATTTCTCTGATGAGGTGATGGCACAGCTGGAAGGCTGAAGCCGATTCTATGCCGCGCATTCTGGGTATTGATCCCGGTTCCCGTAAAACCGGCTTTGGCATTATCGAGCTGGATGGCAAAAAAATTAAACACGTGATCAATGGCCGCCTCAAAGTCGGCGACGGCGAGTTTGCTGACCGCTTAAGGCAGATCTTTGAAGGCCTCAGTGATCTGATCGAGCGCTATCAGCCGGACATGGTCGCGGTAGAAAAAGTCTTTCTGCATAAAAATGCCGACTCGGCACTGAAGCTGGGGCAGGCACGCGGCGCGGCCATCTGTGCCGCGGTCAACAAACAACTGGCGGTGTCGGAGTACAGCGCCACCCAGATAAAAAAAGCCGTGGTCGGCAATGGCCACGCGAAAAAAGATCAGGTCCAGTATATGATGTCTGTGATTCTGAACCTACCGGAAGTGCCGGAAGAAGATGCCGCTGATGCGCTGGCCTGTGCACTGACACATGCCCATCACGCTTCGGTCGGCAGCAGTCAAAGCAAATTACCGGCAGGCATGCGCACTAGCCGTCGCGGAGGACGATATAGTCGATGATTGGACGTTTACGTGGGGTTATCATTGAAAAGCAGCCACCTGAGCTGGTGGTGGATGTGCAGGGTGTGGGTTATGAGTTATCAGCGCCGATGTCGACCTTTTTCAACCTGCCCGCCGTCAATGATGAAGTGACCTTGTTCACGCATATGGTGGTCAGGGAAGACGCCCAACTGCTCTATGGCTTTGCCACTGAACGCGAGCGCCTCCTGTTTCGCAGCCTGCTTAAAGTTAATGGTGTCGGTGCCAAGCTGGCGCTGACCATTCTCTCCGGCAGTGATGTTGATACCTTTGCCCGCAGTGTGCAGGACGGTGATACCGCCAGCCTGACCCGCCTGCCCGGTGTCGGTAAGAAAACCGCCGAACGCCTGATCGTGGAAATGCGCGATCGCCTCAAGGAAGTCAGCAGCGCGATGGGACTGCAGGATATTGTGGTCGATAGTGTTTCTGCACCGGCGGGTGGCGCCAAGAACGAAGCGGTGGAAGCATTGATGGCGCTGGGCTATAAACCCGCGGAAGCTGACAAGATGCTGCGCAGTTTTGATATAGATGGCATGTCCACCGAACAGATTATTCGCCAGGCGTTGCAGAGGCACTAATGGAAGAACGCTTCATTTCGCCGCAGCCTACCAACGATGAAGAGCGCATCGACAGGGCGATTCGTCCGGTCAGGCTGGATGATTATATCGGCCAGCCGGTGGTGCGTGAGCAGATGGATCTGTTTGTCTCCGCAGCCCGCAACCGTGAAGAAGCGCTCGACCACACGCTGATCTTCGGCCCGCCCGGGCTGGGTAAAACCACGCTGGCAAATATCATCGCCAATGAAATGGGCGTCAACCTCAAGCAGACTTCGGGCCCGGTGCTCGAGCGTCCCGGTGATCTGGCCGCCTTGCTGACCAATCTTGAACCCAATGATGTGCTGTTCGTGGACGAAATTCACCGCCTGAGTCCGGTGGTGGAAGAAGTCTTATATCCGGCGATGGAAGATTATCAAATCGATATTATGATCGGCGAAGGGCCGGCAGCACGCTCGATTAAGCTTGATCTGGAACCGTTCACTCTGGTAGGTGCCACTACCCGCGCCGGTTCTCTGACGTCACCCCTGCGCGACCGCTTTGGCATTGTACAAAGGCTGGAGTTCTATGCGGTAGAGGATCTGAGCACCATCGTCCAGCGCAGCGCCGGCATTCTGGGCGTCAAGCTGGAGCAGGGCGGTGCCAATGAAATTGCCCGCCGCTCGCGGGGCACGCCACGGATTGCCAACCGCCTTTTACGACGGGTACGTGACTATGCCGAAGTCAAGTTCAACGGTGAAGTGACCGCTGAAGTGGCCCGTCAGGCACTGGATTTACTGGATGTCGATAACTACGGTTTCGATATGCTGGATAGAAAATTATTATTGGCGATTATCGAAAAATTTGAAGGCGGCCCGGTCGGCATCAACAACCTGGCAGCGGCCATTGGCGAGGAAGTCGGCACCATTGAAGACGTGCTGGAACCGTATTTGATCCAGGAAGGTTTCATTATGCGTACCCCGCGTGGACGGGTGGCGACCAAGCGCGCCTGGCTGCACCTCGGGCTGAACTCACCGGACCTGACGCTGGACGGTCATTAATGCAGACGTTTGACTGGCCGGTGCGGGTTTACTACGAAGATACCGACGCTGGCGGAGTCGTGTATCATGCCAACTATTTGAATTTCATGGAGCGGGCGCGGACAGAGTGGTTACGTGCCCTGGGGTTTGAACAGGACCAGCTCAGGACAGAGCATAATCTGTTGTTCGCCGTGCATTCGATGCAACTGACTTACCGCAGGCCGGCCCGTTTTAATGATGCTTTGTTGATTCAATCACGGATAAATAAAGCATCCGGTGCTAGTATGCAGTTTGAACAAAACATCTATCGCGGCGAGGAACTGTTATGTCAGGCTTCAGTCAGAATTGCGAGCCTGGATGCCGAGTCCTTTCGCCCCAAGTCCATACCCACCTTTATTTTGACGGAGATGCATGGTGACTGCTGATCTTTCCATTATCACGCTGATTTCTGAAGCCAGTTTGCTGGTCAAGCTGGTGATGCTGGCGTTGTTACTGATCTCGTTCTATTCCTGGCTGCTGATTTTTCGCAAGCGCAGTGAACTGGAACAGGCCAAGCGTGATGCTGATGCTTTTGAAGACAAATTCTGGTCCGGTAACGAACTTAACCGGCTGTATGAAGACATTTCTTCAAGGCCGCATGCCAGCCGGGGCATGGAAGGCATTTTCGAAGTCGGCTTCAAGGAATTTGTTCGCCTGAAAAAATCGAACGGCAGCGGTCATAATGCGGTGCTGGAAGGCTCGCAGCGGGTGATGCGTATTTCGCTGGCCCGTGAAATTGACCAACTGGAAACCTCGCTGCCGTTTCTGGCGACCGCCGGTTCCACCAGTCCCTATATCGGTCTGTTTGGTACAGTCTGGGGCATCATGAACTCATTCCGGGCGCTGGGTAATGTGCAACACGCGACCCTGGCAATGGTGGCTCCTGGTATCGCCGAAGCCCTGATTGCAACAGCGATGGGCCTGTTTGCTGCGATTCCGGCGGTCATCGCTTATAACCGTTATTCCCACGAAGTAGAGCGGCTGATTAACCGCTACGATACTTTCCTGGAGGAATTTTCTTCCATTTTGCAGCGTCAACAGGATTAACCGTTAAGGTACCCGGGTAGAGATATGGCTGTTCACAAACCAATGCGACAACGCCGTAAGCCGATGGGCGAGATAAACGTCGTACCGTATATCGATGTGATGCTGGTGTTGCTGATTATCTTTATGATCACCGCACCGATGCTGACCCAGGGTGTGAAGGTGAACCTGCCGCAGGCGACGGCAGAGCCGGTAGAAATGCCGGATGAGAATACCGAGCCCTTGATCGTATCGGTTGATGCCGATGGCAAGTTTTACGCTGCCATCGGTGATCGCCAGGACGAGCCAATAGCTGCTCGTGAGCTGATGGCGAAAACGCAAGCTGTATTGCGCCGTAATCCGCAGACGCCGGTGATGGTCAGAGGCGATAATGCCGCCAGCTATGGCTACGTGGTCAGTGCCATGGCACTGTTACAAAAAGCCGGTGCACCCAGCGTTGGTTTGATAACTCAGCAACCTGATCCGGTGAGCGACGACGAATAAGAACGCACAATGAAAAAAGCATTCGTTGAAAATTTTCTGTCAGGAAGCTACTCACTGCTGTTGCATGCTGCTCTGCTGGTATTGCTGGTGGTGGGGCTGGAGTCAACCAGCACACCACAGGTTGCCTCTAACCCAGAAACTGAAATCGTGCAGGCCACAGTACTGGATGAAAATCTGATAGAACAGGAAATGGCCAAGCTTGAACAGCGCGAGCAACAGGAGCGTGAAGCCGAACAGCAGCGTCAGCAGGAACTGGAAGATCGCTTGCAGCAGACCCAGGAAGAACTGGCCCGCAAAGAACAGGAAGCCCTGGATCTGGAACAGCGTTCTGAACTGGAAGAACAGCGCCGTCAGAAACAGGCGGAACAAGAACAACAACGCATTGCTGAGCTCGAGAAACAACGGGAGTTGGAAGAGCAAAAGCGTAAAGAAGCCGAACAGCAACGCCAGCAGGAAGAAAAGCGGCGTGAAGAGGCTCAGGCCGAGCGTGAGCGTATCGAACAGGAAAAGCTGAAAGCCGAACAGGAACGCCAGCGTATCGAGGAAGAAAAAGCCAAAGCTGAAGCCGAGCGCCAGCTTATCGAGGAAGAAAAAGCCAAGGCGGAAGCTGAACGCCAGCGCATCGAGGAAGAGAAAGCCAAAGCCGAAGCCGAACGTCAGCGCATTGAAGAAGAAAAGCGCAAGGCGGAAGAAGAACGCCAGCGATTAGAAGAGCAGCGCCGCAAGGAAGAGGAAGAACGCAAACGTCTGGAAGAAGAAAAGCGTAAAGCTGAGGAAGAGGCACGTCGCAAAGCCGAGGAAGAAAAACGCAAGGCCGAAGAAGCACGGCGTAAAGCTGAAGAGGCCGAGCGTCAGGCTGCCGAAGATGCGCTGCAGCAACAACTGGAGCAGGAGCAGCAGGAACGCGAGGCACGCCGGGTGCAGGGCGTAGTCGATCAGTATTCGATTATGATCAAGCAACGCGTTAAGCGTTACTGGATCCGTCCCGCCAATACGGCAGAGGGCTTGCAAGTCACGCTCCGGGTCACCTTGTTACCGGGCGGTGATGTGCGTGACGTTAAAATCGTTAAAAGCAGTGGCAACCCGGTGTTTGATCGCTCTGCAGAAAATGCGGTTTACAAGGCAGCGCCTCTGCCTCAGCCTTCTGATCCCAAAGCGGCTGACGCGCTGCGCGACTTCCAGTTTATTTTCAAACCAGAATAGAGGACAGAAACAATGTTCAGACAGTGGTTCAAACTCATCGCGCTACTGATAGCATTGGTGCCATGGCCGGCGCATGCCCTGCTTACGATTGAGATCACCGGCGGTTCCGAAGCAGCACTGCCGATTGCGATTGTCCCGTTCGGGGTTGAGGGTTATGCACCGCCGGAAAATATTTCCGATATTGTCAGCAACGATCTGGCAAGCAGTGGCCGCTTCGCGCCGCTGGAAAAACGTGATCTGATTTCAGAGCCGCATGAAGGCCAGCAGGTCAACTTTCAGGACTGGCGCCTGCTGCGCTCCGAAGGTTTGCTGATCGGCAAGATCAGCAGTCAGGATGGCGAAAACTACCAGGTTCAGTTCCAGCTTTACGATGTTTACAAAGCCGAGCAACTGGTAGGCAAGCGCTATAATGTGCCTGCCTCAGGTCTGCGCAATCTGGCGCATCAGATTTCCGATATCGTCTATGAGACACTGACCGGTGAAAAAGGCGTGTTCTCAACCCGGCTGGCTTTTGTCAGCGAGATGAAAAATGCGGATGGCAGCAAGCGCTTTGCTCTGCAGGTCTCTGATGCCGATGGCGCTAACCCGCGCACAGTGCTGCAATCCACGCAGCCAATCCTTTCTCCCAACTGGTCACCGGATGGTCAGCAACTGACCTATGTGACTTTCGAAAACAACAAAGCCGAAGTCTATGTGCAGCAACTGAGCAGCGGTCGTCGCAACTCGGTTGCTTCATTCCGTGGCCTTAATAGTGCCCCTGCGTGGTCACCGGACGGCAAGAAGCTGGCGCTGACTTTGTCGAAAAACGGCAACCCGGAAATTTATGTACTGGAACTGGCTTCCGGTAATCTGTCACGGGTCACGCATAATTCACAGGCCATCGATACCGAGGCGGTGTGGCTGCCTAATGGCCGCGAAATCCTGTTTACTTCGGACCGCGGTGGTCGCCCGCAGATTTACCGGGTGAATGCTGATGGTGGTCGTGCCGAGCGGGTGACCTTTGAAGGCAGTTATAATGCGTCTGCGGATATTTCACCGGATGGCCGCAATATGGCGATGGTGCATGCCGTCAATGGCAAGTTCCATATTGCTATCCAGGATTTGCAGACAGGTGCCGTGCAGGTGTTAACAGAAACCACGGCAGATGAATCCCCGAGCTTTGCGCCCAACGGCCGCATGATCCTGTATGCGACAGAGCAACAAGGCAGAGGTGTTTTGGCGGCAGTCTCCGTGGACGGCCGTATTAAACAACGCCTGGGAGAATCAGGCAGTGCAGTTCGAGAACCGGCCTGGTCGCCGTTCAGACAATAATCCGATAGGAGATAATCAATGAAGTTATTCAAATTATTTGCAATTATTCTGCCGCTGTTCGCGCTGGCAGCCTGTAGCTCTTCGCCGGATAAAGGGATGCAGGAAGGGGATGTGCTGGTTGAAGACCGTGGCGCTGAATCTGCCGGTGTTGATGGTCAGGGTGCTGACGGTGAAGACATGGGCGCTGAAGCCAAAGTCGTAGTCGGTGAAGATCAGTATGCCGGTAATGAACTCAATGATCCGGATAGCCCGCTATCCAACCGCACTGTCTATTTTGAATACGACAGCGATGTGGTTCGTAACGAGGATCAGCAAACCCTGCAGGCTCACGCTGCCTACCTGGCGGAAAACCCTAACCTGACCGTGCGTCTGGAAGGCCATACTGATGAGCGTGGTTCACGCGAATACAACCTGGCTTTGGGCGAACGTCGTGCTTTGTCAGTGCGCCGTATTCTGATGTTGCAGGGCGCGAGCATTGACCAGTTCCAGGTCACCAGCTTTGGTGAAGAGCGTCCTGCCGAAGAGGGCGGTGACGAATATGCCTGGTCACAGAACCGTCGTGTTGAACTTGTTTACGTAGGTCGATAATTATGCAGTTTAACGGCAAAACAAGCCTTATCAGTGCCGTGATTCTGGCCGCCACTCTGCCCGGCATTAGCTGGGCAGAGGATGGCCAGCCGCTGCAACAGCGGGTGGAGCGCCTGGAACGCATTATTCAGGGCCAGGGATTGATGAATCTCATCACCCGTGTTGACCAGTTGCAAAACGAGGTCAAACGGCTGAACGGCGAAAATGAAACCCTGCGCCATGAACTGGAGCAGATGCAAAAGCGCCAGCGCGAGATGTATATCGATCTGGACGAGCGTATGACGCAACAGGCTCAGGCGACACCACCGCAGACAAGCATGCCTGCCGATAACACCAATGGCAGTCAAACACCTGCACCGGCGTCGCAAACCACTGAACCTGCTTCTGGCGAACAGTCAGCACAGCAAACCCAGACGCCGGATTCTGCGCCGGCCTCGGTAGAAGATGGCGAAGCGGCTTACCAGTCTGCTCTGCAAACCCTGCGTAGCGGTCAGTACGAAGAAGCCATTGCCGCTTTACAGGCTTTCCCGGAACAATATCCGGGCAGTACCTATCTTCCTAATGCCTATTACTGGCAGGGTGAAGCCAAATACGTGTTGCGTGAATTTGCTGATGCGGCCGCGCTGTTTCAGATCGTCATTGATCAATATCCTTCCAGTACCAAGGTGCCGGATGCGATGCTCAAGCGTGGTTTCAGCGAGCAGGAAATGGGTGATCCCGCCCGAGCTACTGCCACGCTGCAGCAGGTCATTGAACAATATCCTGACACTTCGGCCGCCAGACTGGCCAAAGTCAGATTGGATCGTATCCAGCAGTCACAATAAACACTGAGCCGGGAATTATTATGGCCCAGTGCCGCATTACCGAAATTTTCTATTCTTTACAGGGCGAGTCCCGCACCGTGGGGTTGCCCACGGTGTTCGTGCGGCTGACTGGTTGTCCACTTCGCTGCGGTTATTGTGATACCGAGTATGCGTTTTATGGTGGCGAAAAAATGGAGATCGACGATATCGTCGCCCAGGTCGCTGCCTACAAACCCCGCTATGTCTGTGTCACCGGCGGTGAACCGCTGGCTCAGCGCAACTGCCTGCCTTTACTCACAGCGCTTTGTGACATGGGCGTCGAAGTCTCACTGGAAACCAGTGGTGCCATGGATATCAGCGACGTTGATCCACGGGTCGTGCGGGTGATGGATCTTAAAACACCAGGCTCGGGCGAGGAAAGCAGAAACCGCTACGACAATATCGCACTGCTGGAACAAAAAGATCAGCTCAAGTTCGTTATCTGTCATCGTGAAGATTATGACTGGGCCCGAAGCAAACTGATTCAGTATCAATTAAACGATCGCTGTGAAGTGCTGTTCTCACCGATTCATGGTGAACTCAAACCGGCGGATCTGGCTGACTGGATTGTCGAAGATAATCTGCCGGTCAGAATGCAGTTGCAGTTACATAAATATCTGTGGGGAGATGAGCAGGGTCGATGAAACGCGCGGTAGTTTTATTATCCGGTGGTCTTGATTCAGCGACCGTACTGGCGATTGCCAAAGCGCAGGGCTATGAAAGCTACACCATCAGCTTTGATTACGGCCAGCGTCATCGCGCTGAACTTCATGCATCCGCCTTGCTTTCAGAACAACTCGGTGCGGTTTCGCATAAAGTCATTAATATCGATCTGACCGCTATTGGCGGTTCGGCATTGACTGACACCAATATCGACGTTCCTCATGAGGAGCAGGCAGGTATTCCGGTGACTTATGTGCCGGCGCGCAATACCGTCTTTATGTCGATAGCCCTGGGCTGGGCCGAAGTGCTGGAAGCCGAAGCGATCTTTGTGGGTGTGAATGCCGTTGATTATTCCGGTTACCCGGACTGTCGTCCCGAGTATATTGCGGCCTTTGAAAAAATGGCGAACCTGGCCACCCGCTCCGGGGTGGAAGGACATCCATTAAAGATTGAAACCCCGCTGATTGATTTGAGCAAGCAGGCCATTATTGAACGCGGTAATGAACTCGGCGTCGATTACAGTCTGACGGTGTCATGCTATGAGGCGGATGACCAAGGCCGTGCCTGCGGTCAATGTGATTCTTGCCGATTTCGTAAACAGGGCTTTGCCCAGGCCGGCATGACAGACCCGACCCGTTATCAGCCCTGATCCAGGCCAAAGCCCGGTGGTTCATCGGTGTCGGTTTCCAGTTCATATTTGTCCAGGGCTTCCAGCGCCTTAAGCAACTTGCTGTGCAACTGGCTATCTTCACCAAAGCGCACATATTCCTCGGCCGCATCGGCGACAGCCTGCAACATCCGGTTGCGTTCTTCGAGAAACAGTACCGCATGAGCAATATGGTGATGATCATTGCCCGTCTCGCGCAGCAGCTCGGCGTTGTTCAGTGCCGTGGTGAATGTGGCTTTATCAGGTTTGGTTATGACTGCCATGTCCGCCTCGTCAGCAAAATGAAAAAAATCTGGGTTTAGGGGTTGTCATTTATCTCAAATACGGTATCATTCTCGGCTTCTTACGGGCCGTTAGCTCAGTTGGTAGAGCACCGGACTTTTAATCCGTTGGTCCTGCGTTCGAGTCGCAGACGGCCCACCAAGATTCAAAAGGGTTATGCTTTTTAAGCATAGCCCTTTTTTATTTCTACCACCATCTTTCCTGAGCGCTGCGCCGCAGCGTGTTCTACTCCCAGATAGCTTCATCATTACCCAAAGCGGAGCGCCGGTCTGTGACCAGACTCACAGTGGCCATCGAATGGCTATTCGGGGCAGCGGTATTTGATAGTGAAAAATCGCTAACTCACTCTTGATGTTTGCTTTTATCAGGCGGAAAATGACAAATTGATGACAGCGGCGAAAATTAGCTGTTGCAATGCCTCAGCCTGTCACGTAAGATGCGCAGCCTCAGTTGATGAGCTTGGCTTTGAAAGCAGGCAGACAACAACGAATTTCAGCGAAATTTCCGGTTTTAAAATGAGTCGAAAATTTCGGTTGACAGTCCGGCGAGGCACTGTATAATTCTCGCTTCTTTGCTGCAGCAAGTTCTGCAGGAAACGCTCTTTAACAAACTGGTATCAAGTAATTTATGTGGGTGCTTACGTTAGGTCGTAGAAAACCTGACGTGAACATTCATGTTCAACGTCAATCAAGATTTGGTAACTTTGTCTTATAAAGTTACAAGCTAGTATTAAACTGAAGAGTTTGATCATGGCTCAGATTGAACGCTGGCGGCATGCCTAACACATGCAAGTCGAACGATGAAGAAACAGCTTGCTGTTTCGGATTAGTGGCGGACGGGTGAGTAACGTATA
>NZ_CAMYKO010000003.1 GCF_947259025.1 uncultured Methylophaga sp. | reverse complement strand
GCTCTTCAGGTGCGTTATCAATATCCGCGTAATCTTTGAATTCGCCGCCAGACGCTTCACCCAGTACTTTAGTCAGCGCCGCTGTCAAAGTGGTTTTACCATGGTCAACGTGACCAATGGTGCCCACATTGACGTGGGGCTTCGAGCGTTCAAATTTTTCTTTAGACATGACCAGTCTCCCCGCCAGTAATTTTTTAATGAGTCAAAAAATCAAAACAGGCAGGAAACACCTGCCTAAACAAATACACATTTTTATGGAGCCCGCAATCAGGATTGAACTGATGACCTCATCCTTACCATGGATGCGCTCTACCAACTGAGCTATGCGGGCCAAATTCTTTAATACTGCTTCCAAGCAAAAAATGGAGCGGGTGATGGGAATCGAACCCACGTAGTCAGCTTGGAAGGCTGGAGTTCTACCATTGAACTACACCCGCTAAACAGTAAACTCGCAATTAAATGGTGGAGGGGGGAGGATTCGAACCTCCGAAGGCGGAGCCGTCAGATTTACAGTCTGATCCCTTTGGCCACTCGGGAACCCCTCCACTAAAAGAAGTGGCATTTTCCGGAAAAGCCCGGTCAATGTCAACACTTAAAATCAGGCAATGTAAGCGCGGCCGGATAAATCGATCGACTGAAGCGGGTTTCAGCCGCCGTCACTGCAGTGCCAAACCCAACATAGTATACTAAGCGCACGCTTATTTCACGTTTAAATTTCACAGGAGCATTCTATGGAGCAGTACCGTGGTACGACGATTCTTTCCTATCGTCGAAACGGTCAGGTTGTGATCGGTGGCGATGGCCAGGTCAGCCTGGGTAACACCATTATGAAAGGTAATGCCCGCAAGGTCCGCCGCCTTTATCACGGCAAGGTCATTGCCGGTTTTGCCGGCGGCACCGCCGATGCCTTTACTTTATTTGAGCGCTTTGAAGGTCAACTGGAAAAGCATCAGGGCAACCTGACCCGCAGCGCACTGGAACTGGCCAAAGACTGGCGCACTGACCGAATGATGCGTCGTCTGGAAGCGCTTCTGGCCGTGGCTGATGCTGAAGCGTCACTGATTATCTCCGGTAATGGTGATGTGATTGAACCTGAACAGGGCCTGATTTCTATCGGTTCCGGTGGCCCCTTTGCCCAGGCGGCAGCGACGGCGCTGGCTAACAATACCGACTTGTCTGCCCGCGAGATTGTCGAGAAAGGCTTGAATATTGCCGCAGACATCTGCATCTATACCAATCACAACCTGACAATCGAAACGCTGGATTCAAACAAATAAATGAGTATTCACTTCACCCCAAAACAGATCGTCCACGAACTGGATAAACGCATCATCGGCCAGCAGGCCGCCAAAAAAGCCGTGGCTATTGCGCTTCGCAATCGCTGGCGTCGAAAAGAACTGGATGATGACCTGCAGCAGGAAGTGACGCCTAAGAACATCCTGATGATTGGTCCCACCGGTGTTGGTAAAACCGAAATAGCGCGCCGCCTGGCTGCGTTAGCGGAAGCGCCGTTCATCAAGGTGGAAGCCACCAAGTTTACTGAGGTGGGTTATGTCGGCCGTGATGTCGAGTCGATTATTCGTGATCTCGCCGAAACTGCCATGAAACTGCTGCGCGAAAAAGCCATTCAGTCAGTCAAAGGTAAGGCCGAAGATGCCGCCGAGGAACGTATTCTCGATGCCCTGTTGCGCCCGGCCCGTGATGTGGAAACAGAAGATGAATCCACCACCCGCCAGCGCTTTCGCAAAATGCTGCGCGAAGGCAAATTGGATGACCGCGAAGTCGAGCTGGAGCTGGAATCGCCCAATGTCGGCGTCGAAATCATGTCACCGCCGGGCATGGAAGAAATGACCAACCAGTTGCAGGATATGTTTCAGAACATGGGCAACCAGCGTAAAAGCACGCGCAAACTGGTCGTCAAAAAAGCTATGCGCCTGTTGGCCGAAGAGGAGGCAATGAAGCTCATCAATGAAGAAGAGCTCAAAGCCGAAGTACTGGATAATGTCGAACAGAACGGCATTGTCTTTCTCGATGAGATCGACAAGATCACCGGCCGTGGTGACGGCGGCGGTAGTGCTGATGTCTCGCGTGCAGGTGTCCAGCGCGACCTGTTGCCTTTGGTTGAGGGCAGTACGGTGCAAACCAAGTACGGCATGATCAAGACTGATCACATTCTGTTTATTGCATCCGGGGCTTTCCACCTCAGCAAACCGTCGGACCTGATCCCGGAACTGCAGGGCCGGTTGCCTATCCGGGTCGAACTCGATGCGCTGACCAGCCAGGATTTTGTCCGCATTCTGACCGAACCGGATGCTTCGCTGACCGAGCAGTACACTGCCCTGCTCGCCACCGAAGGCGTGGAGTTGACCTTCAGTGAAGATGGCATTGAACGGCTGGCCGAACTGGCCTGGCAGGTCAATGAAAAAACCGAAAATATCGGCGCCCGCCGCCTGCATACGCTGATGGAAAAACTGCTGGAAGATATTTCCTACAACGCCGGCAGTGAACTGAGCTTCAAAGTCACGGTCGATAAAGCCTATGTTGACCAGCAACTGGGCGATCTGGCGCAGGACGAAGATCTGTCACGTTACATTCTCTAGGAGCCGTCATGGCTGAAACACCATTGCCAAGCGACATTACGCTGCACAAAAAATCGAAAACCCTGGAGCTGGTCTACGGCGAGCAGTCTTATCGGCTCAGCGCCGAGTACCTTCGGGTTTATTCGCCCTCTGCCGAAGTCCGCGGCCACGGCCCCGGTCAGGAAGTTTTACAGACCGGCAAGGAAAATGTGGGTATCGACCAGATAGAACCGGTCGGCCACTACGCCATTAAAATCTACTTTGATGACGGCCATGACAGTGGCTTGTTTTCATGGGATTATCTTTACGATATGGCCATCAACCAGAATGCGTTGTGGCAGGATTATCTGGACCGGCTCAACGAGGCCGGTTATCAGCGGCAAGCCCATTAGGACAGCTATGGAACAAAAAGACACCACGCATTTCGGTTACCGGGAAGTGCCCGTTGCGGACAAGGCCCGGCATGTGGCTGAAGTGTTTCACTCGGTCGCCGGTAAATATGATCTGATGAACGACCTGATGTCGATGGGCATTCACCGTTTGTGGAAATGGTTTACCGTCAACAACAGTGGTGTCCGCCGCGGCGGCAAAGTCCTGGACATTGCCGGCGGCACCGGCGATCTGACACGCAAATTTTCGCAACTGGTGGGCGACAGCGGCAAAGTCGTGCTCGCTGATATTAATGCTTCTATGCTCAATGTCGGTCGTGACCGGCTGACTGATGATGGCGTGGTGGGTAATATCGAGTTTGTGCAGGCCAACGCCGAGGCCCTGCCCTTCCCCGATAACAGTTTTGACTGTATCACCATCGCTTTCGGCCTGCGCAATGTCACTGACAAGGACAAAGCACTGGCTTCGATGTATCGGGTACTTAAACCCGGCGGTCAGCTGATGGTGCTGGAGTTTTCCAAACCGGCCGACTGGCTGGCCAAAACCTACGACGCCTACTCTTTTCACCTGCTGCCTAAAATCGGTAAAGCGATTACCGGCGATGAAGACAGCTATCGCTACTTGGCGGAATCGATTCGCATGCACCCGGATCAGGACACCCTGAAACAAATGATGGCGGATGTCGGCTTTGAACGCTGTGACTATCACAATATGACCGCCGGCATTGTTGCCCTGCATCGTGGATATAAATTCTGATCATGGCTTCAGCTCTGCTTAAACCGCTGGAACAGGCGCTTAATTTCGCTCTCAAGCAGGATCCGGAAACACTGGAAAAACTCCAGGCCTTTAACCAGCGCACTATCGTAGTCAATATCACTGACCTGCATCAGTACGTGCATATTCATTTCCAGCAACAGCGACTGGAGCTGAGCCACAACGACGATGAAGGCGCTGATTTGCTGATTGCGGGCAGCGGCTTTTCCCTGCTCAAACTTGGCGAGCATCCCGATAACCTGTTTTCTTCCGAGATCCGCATTCACGGTGATGTGCAATTTGCCAAGCAATTGCAGGATGTGCTCGATGGTTTCGACTTTGACTGGGAGCAACAACTGGCCCGGCTGACCGGTGATGTGATTGCCCAGCCGCTGGCTTATGGACTCAAGCAAGGTTTTGGCTGGCTGCGCGAGAGCAGTCAATCCCTGCAATGGTCGCTGTCAGAATACCTGCGTGAAGAAGCACAAATATTGCCGGATAAAATTCAGATTGAAGACTATATGCAGGCCGTGGATAAGCTCCGCGCTGACTTCGATCGGCTGGAAGCCCGGCTAAAGCGACTGCAAACCCAACCTGATCAGCCCAAGGAGCCCTGAATGAAGGCCAGTCAGTTCACCCGACTGATACAAATCAACCATGTTCTGGCCAAGCACCGGCTCGATGAGGTGATCAAAGCGATCCACCTGCTCAGGCCGCTGCGCTATCTCAGTTTCCTGTCGCCCAACCGCTGGCGTCGCAGCTCCGATCTGCCACGCGGCGAACGGCTGCGACTGGCATTGCAGGATCTTGGCCCTATTTTCGTCAAGTTCGGTCAGGTTCTGTCGACCCGGCGTGACCTGCTGCCGCCCGATGTCGCTGACTCGCTGGCCAAACTACAGGACCAGGTCGCGCCCTTTCCGGCCGAGCAGGCCCGCGAACTCATCGAGCAGGCTTTTGACGAGCCACTGGATACCCTGTTTGCCCATATCGAACCTGAACCCATGGCCTCGGCCTCGATTGCCCAGGTTCATGCCGCGCAGCTTGTTTCCGGTGAACAGGTCGTTATCAAACTGGTGCGTCCCGGTATTGAGCCTTTGATTCGCCGCGACGTCGATCTGCTTTATACCCTGGCCGCCTTTGCCGAGCGTTACTGGTCGGAAGGTAAACGGCTGCGGCCACGGGAAATTGTCGCCGAGCTGGAAAAGAACCTGTTTGACGAACTGGATATGCTGCGCGAAGCCTCGTCTGCCTCACAACTGCAGCGTAATTTCGAAGGCACCAAGCTGCTCTACGTGCCCAAGGTTTACTGGAACCTGACCCGCACAAACCTGCTGGTGCAAGAACGTATTTATGGCATGCCCATCAGCGATGTGAATGGGCTCAAAGCCAAAGGCGTCAATATGGCGCGGCTGGCGGAAATTGGCGTCGAGATTTTCTTTACCCAGGTTTTTCGCCACAGTTTCTTCCACGCCGATATGCACCCCGGCAACATCATGGTGGATATCAATGATCCGGAAAATCCGCGCTACATCGCCGTCGATTTCGGCATTATGGGCACGCTCTCGCCGGATGATCAGCGTTATCTGGCAGAAAACTTCCTGGCCTTTTTCAACCACGATTATCACCGCGTCGCCGAACTGCACATCCAGTCGGGCTGGGTGCCGGCCGATACCCGGCTGGATGAGTTTGAAGCTGCTATCCGCAGCGTCTGTGAGCCGATTTTTGCCCGCCCATTGAAAGATATTTCCTTTGGTCAACTGCTATTAAGACTGTTCCAGACTGCACGTCGCTTCAATATGGAAGTGCAGCCACAACTGGTGCTGTTGCAGAAAACCCTGCTTAATATCGAAGGACTGGGTCGCGAACTGTATCCGGATCTGGACTTGTGGGAGAGCGCCAAACCCATTCTGGAACGCTGGATGAAGGACAAGCTGGGTTGGAAAGCCGCCGTCAAGACCCTGCAGCAGGAAGCCCCGCACTGGGCTGAAACCCTGCCGCAAATGCCGCGCATGCTGCACGATCTGAGTAAAAAAGCCCAGGAAGGCAAATTGCACGTCAACCTGTCATCCAAAGATATGGATAAGCTGCGACGCGAAATCCGTGAGTCCAGTTACCGTACTGCTGCTGCCACCAGTGGCGCCGCCTTTGTGGTCGGTGCTGCCGTCATTAAAGGTCTGGATGGCTACGCACCGACCATGCTGGGTGGCCTGCCCATCCTCAGCTGGCTGCTGGGGATCTGGGGTGTGATGCTGCTCTACTTCAGTCTTAGCAACCGAAATTAACCGTCATGTTTAGATTAATTGCAATCATTCTGGGCATTATTCTGCTCGGCACACTGGGTATTGGCATTCTGATCCTGGGCGTTGTAGGCGCACTGATTGGGCTGATTTATGCCGCCATCACAGGCCGGATGCCCCAGTTCAACTTCAGCCTCAACCCGCTTAAAGCCCAGCAACGCCAAGCCGTGTTTCTGGAAACGGTATTTGTGTTGATGGGCAAACTGGCCAAGGCTGATGGCCGTATTTCACAGGTCGAAATCGATCATGTGGAAGCCTTTATCCAGAAAATGGGCATGTCGGCCGAACATCGTCAGGAAGCGATTCGCCAATTCAAGCGTGGTGCGGATCCCGAATTTGAGATCAATGCCACGTTGGATCACTTCATGAAAAACTGTGGCTCCAGCTTCAACCTGCGTCAGGTGCTGCTGGTTTACCTCACGGTGATGGCGCTGGCCGATGGCAAACTAGACCCGGCCGAGCGCCAGATCCTGGAACAGATTGCCCGTCACCTCGGCTTCAACCAAGCTGAGTTCAACCGTATTCTGGAAATGGTGTTAAGCCAGGCGCACTTCTCCAGTGGGCAACAGCAATACCGCCAGGCCGGAGCCAGTAGTGCCAGCCAGCTGGATGATGCCTACAAAGCACTGGGCGTTAGCAAAGACGCTTCCAATCAGGAAATCAAACGCGCATATCGCAAGCTGATGAGCCAGTATCACCCGGACAAGCTAATGGGTCAGGGTGTGCCGGAAGATATGATTGCGGTGGCCACTGAGCAGGCTAAAGAGATCCAAGTCGCTTATGACTTGATTAAGAAGCATCGGGATATCTAAATAACCCCATACAAAGGCGTTTTTCAGGCAGTGCTGGTTTTCTGAGCTGACTGAATCTGGCCTGACTATTTCGCCTTTGTGGCGAGTCAGGGAAATGCTTGCCCATTTCCCTAACAACCCTAGGGCACCCTACTGTGCTGGCCTGCGGCTCCACTGCGTTGCTCGGCTTATCTGGGGATTGGCCAAAACTCGCTACGCTCAGACACTGCCCAATCCTTATCCAGATAAGCCTGTGCTACTCATCAGCACAAAAGGGGATCCTTGGTGTTCGCCGCCCATTATGATCTGGTCACCCTCTCCCTTGATGGGAGAGGGCTGGGGTGAGGGTGTCACCGCCCTGTGCGCAGCCGAGCATCCCAAATCAGTTTGGATTAAACACGACGAGTGTCTGAGCGCAGCGAGTTTTCGTCGTGTTCCAAACTGATTGAGAAGCGCAGGGAACCCGCAGGGCAAGCAGTGGGCTGCCCTTTTGTTTGGTTAGTTTATTTTGGGCAAGCAAAATAAATGAACGCCCCGCGGCAGCGTCCCAGCTTGGATAGAGAGCATTCGGGCTTAAAACTTGAACCAGAGTTACAAATAACTTAATTGCAGGCTGATTGAGAAAGCCCCTGCGGCGGCAGTATCAGAACAACCCGGTGATCTGCCCCTTATCATCAATATCAATCCGCTCCGCCGCCGGCTTTTTCGGCAAACCCGGCATGGTCATCACATCCCCGCAAAGCACCACCAAGAACCCCGCCCCATGCGATAAGCGGACATCACGCACGGTCAGCGTATGACCCTCAGCAGCTCCACGCAGATTGGCATCACTGCTGAAGGAGTAAGGAGTTTTAGCCATGCACACTGGAATGTCACCATACTGTTCGCTGAGCTTGGCGATTTTATTGATGATTTTATTATCGGCCACCACATCGGCTGCGCCATAAAGGCGTTTGGCGACGGCTTCGATCTTGTCCCATAAAGGCATACTATCCGGGTAAAGCAACTGGCAAGGCTCAGCCTTTTCATCCAGCATCTCAACCACACGTCGCGCCAGTGTTTCAGCGCCGGCACCACCTTCGGCCCAGTGGCGCGCAAGTATCGCTTCAGCGCCCATCTCGGTCACGGCCGATTGAATCAAATCTATTTCCGCGTCACTGTCATTAACAAAATGATTGATCGCCACCACACAGCGCAGACCGAATTCTTTCTGCAAATTATCCAAGTGCCGCTGCAGATTTTTAAGGCCGGCTTTCAAGGCATCGAGATTTTCTTTGCCCAGTTCTTTGAGGCCCAGGCCGCCGTGATACTTAAGGGCTTTGACGGTCGCGACCACCACTGCCATATCCGGTTTGATGCCGGCCTTACGGCATTTGATATTAATAAACTTCTCGGCGCCCAGATCGGCACCAAAACCGGCCTCGGTGACTACATAATCACTCAACTTCAGCGCCATCTTGGTAGAGACAACTGAGTTACAGCCATGAGCGATATTGGCAAACGGTCCGCCATGAACAAAGGCCGGATTATTTTCCAGAGTCTGAACCAGGTTGGGTTTGAGCGCTTCCTTGAGTAAGGCCGCCATCGCACCATGTGCCTGCAATTCGTGGGCATAGCGCGGAGTGCCGTCGGTGGAATAGCCGATCAGGATGTCACCCAGCCGGGTTTTGAGTTCTTGTAGGGAATTGGACAGACAGAAAATTGCCATGACCTCGGAGGCGACCACAATATCGAAGCGGTCTTCACGCAGATAACCATTGGCAGTGCCGCCCATGCCCACCACAATATCGCGCAGTGCCCGGTCATTCATATCCACCACCCGTTGCCAGGCGATTTGACGAGCATCAAGCTGCAGCGCATTGCCATGATGTATATGGTTATCGATCATCGCTGCCAGCAGGTTGTGGGCGGCAGCAATGGCATGCAAATCACCGGTAAAGTGCAGATTGATATCTTCCATCGGCACCACCTGGGCATAACCGCCACCGGCAGCGCCACCTTTGAGACCGAAACATGGGCCCATGGAGGGTTCGCGCACACACACCAGTGATTGTTTACCAATGCGGTTCAAGGCATCGCTGAGACCGATAGTGGTGGTGGTTTTTCCTTCCCCGGCCGGGGTCGGACTGATGGCTGTGACCAGAATCAGCTTGCCATCAGGGCGGTCGGCCACCTCATCAAACACATCCAGAGACACTTTGGCTTTGTAGCGGCCATAGGGGTCAAGATGCTGTTGTGAGATGCCCAGCCTGCCTTGGGCCAGACCGGTCACTTCCTGCATGGCCGCCTGTTGTGCGATTTCGATGTCTGACATGTTTCCCCTGCGCGTTGATCTCAGTGAGCATTATACGCGAGTTATGGCTGAATTCTCACTCACCCCAGCGTGGCATCAGCATGTGTTCAATGCCAGTCTGATCCAGAATCCGCGCCACCACGAAGTCGATGATTTCATCCAACTGCGTAGGGCGGAAATAAAAACCGGGGTTAGGCGGCAAAATACAGACCCCCATGCGCGACAATTTCAGCATATTTTCCAGATGAATTGCCGAAAATGGGGCTTCCCGCGGTACCAATATCAATTTGCGGTTTTCCTTGAGCATCACATCGGCGGCGCGGTTAATCAGATTATCACTCTGCCCAACGGCAATCGATGACAGGGTGCCCATAGTGCAGGGACAAACAATCATGGTCGGCACACGGTGCGAGCCACTGGCCAGCGGCGCTGACCACTGTTGCTCACCGTAAACACGGATTTGATCGCGCTCACAGCTGTATTGCTCAGCCAGCATGGTCTGGATATCACCGGCACGGGCTGGCAGCTTCCAGTCCAGTTCATCGGACAGGACTATTCGACCGGCCGCAGAGACCATCAGGTGAACGGTGATATTGCTGGCCAGCAGCACCTCCAGCAAACGCTGGGCATAAGGCGCACCCGAGGCACCGGTAATGGCTAAAGCAACTTGTTTGTTATCCGTCATGATGCTTGCAGGGCCTCCAGAATTTTCTGATGTATGCCGCCAAACCCGCCATTGCTCATCACCAGGATTTCATCGCCCTGTCCTGACTCTTTCTGTAGCGCAGTGACGATAGCATCCACCGAGTCATGCACACTGACATGGTCGCCCAGGGTTTCGATAACCTGCTTCAGCGACCACTTAAGGCCACTGTCCTGCAATAACAAGACACGGTCAGCCTGAATTAAAGATTGTGCCAGTGAGTCCTGATGCACACCCATTTTCATGGTATTAGACCGTGGCTCCAGCACTGCCACCAGTTTACGGTTGCCGATCTTTGCCCGCAGCCCGGCAATGGTAGTCGCAATCGCGGTCGGGTGATGGGCAAAATCATCGTAGACGCGGATCTGGTTCACTTCACCACGCAGCTCCAGCCGGCGTTTAACGCCGCTGAATTCGGACAGCGCCCGGCAGGCATGCTCGATAGTGACCCCGACATGGCGGGCCGCCGCAATGGCAGCCAGCGCATTACTGACATTGTGCTGTCCCAGCAAAGACCAGGTGACCGTCGATTTATGCCCTTCAAAGCTGACTTCAAATTCGCTGCCATCCTTGTTCAACAGATTGCTGCGCCAGCCACTGACATCACCCAGCAATTGCCGCGGCGTCCAGCAGCCCATTTCAAACACCTGCTCAATCGCTTTTTCCTGGGGTGAGGCAATCAGCCCCTCTGAGGGAATCGTTCTCACCAGGTGATGAAACTGTTTTTGAATGGCTGCCAGATCATCAAAGATATCGGCATGATCAAATTCCAGATTATTAATGATCAGCGTCCGTGGCTGGTAATGCACAAACTTGGAGCGCTTATCGAAAAAAGCCGTATCGTATTCATCGGCCTCGATCACAAAAAACGGGGTATCGCCAAGGCGGGCGGTCTCGCCGAAATTACCCGGTACACCGCCAATCAGAAAACCGGGAGACATGCCCGCATGTTCCAGGATCCAGGCCAGCATGCTACTGGTCGTGGTTTTGCCATGCGTCCCTGACACGCCCAGCACCCAGCGGCCGCGTAGCACATTTTCCGCCAGCCATTGCGGGCCCGAGACATAAGGCAGGCCTTTATTCAATACATACTCTACTGCCGGGTTACCACGGGTCATGGCATTGCCCATGACCACCAGATCCGGTGCCGGATCCAGCTGCCTGGGATCGTAGCCCTCGGACACAGCGATACCGGCAGCAGCCAGTTGGTCGCTCATCGGCGGATAAACATTGGCATCACTGCCGGACACGGTCATGCCCAGCTCTCTTGCCAGCAATGCCATACCGCCCATAAATGTGCCGCATATGCCCAGAATATGAATGTGCATCAATGTTCCCCAGAGAATGAAAAAGCCTGTTCAGCCAATCGATTCAGGTCCAGTCGCCATGCCCGAAATAGTAAGCCCCACCACAACCACAGACAAAATGGTATAGGCCACTGTGGCGATCGCCGCCATACCGGGACGAATTTCCAGCGCATGACGGAAAATATGGGCGGTAATAAACAGGCTCCAGAACATCAGCACCAGCACCATCAGCAGCACCAGACTGGTTAGCTGACCCTGCGCTTCTACCTGACGATAAAGCCAGAAAATGGGGAGCCCCACCAATCCCATAATGGCACCTGTACCCGCCATCGCAGTCGCCGTTTGCAGAAAACGGCCATGCAGACGACGCAGATACAGCAACAACCCGCACACTGCCAGCAACAGCAGGGTATCACTGAGACTGGCGGCCAGGCTGGTCAGCCAGTCATGGTCAATATGACTGACGACTGCCCCGATGCCGAAATAAATCAGGCACACCAGTTTGAGAAACCAGTGTGAAGACGGCAAGTCCGCCGGCCCAGCCTTGAACAGGCAGATCTGGAAAAAGCGCTGCAGTAAAATCATGACAGGCATCATACCCCGTCGTCTGCAGGCGGACAAAAACTTTCATCACGGATTGCCTTGAATACCTCTACCCGCTGCAAAGCACTTTGTCAGTGAAATAACAAAAACCAGGAATTTGCTGTTCTCACTCAAGTCAGCGTATCTGCGGCCGATATCCAGAGTAATGAAATGGATCAATGACTATGACCGATAAAGCCCTGGAAATTGAAATGCGACTGGCGCTGGAGGCTGCAGAGGAGCTATTGACGCAGATCAGCTACCAAAGTGACTTTAAAGATGTACGCATTTTAAGCGTCGAAACTGTTGAAGAAGCCGGTCAGCGGGAGCAGGCGGAAAGCAGCGCCAATGTGGTCACCCTCGAGTCACGGCGCAAGGCTTCAGCAAGCACCGCCATCAGCAAAGCGCTGAGATTCAGCGATCAGTCCTATCACTCATAAAAAAAGCCCGCAGCAGCGGGCTTTTTATCACTTGTTTATCAAGTTCAGACCTGACTACCGTCGGCATTGACGTTTTCATCATCCTCTTTCACCGGCGGCAACAAGTCCTCCTTGCTGACCCCCATCGCCAGGATGGTGTTACTGGCGATGTAAATCGATGAGTAGGTACCGATGATAATGCCGAACAGCAGTGCGATAGAGAAGGCATGAATCACTTCGCCCCCGAACATGAACAGGGCCAGCACCACCAGCAAGGTGGTCAAGGATGTCATCAAGGTCCGGCTCAGGGTGTCGTTCAAAGCACGATTAACAATTTCCTGTGAGGTGCCTTTACGCACTTTGAGGAAGGTTTCACGAATACGGTCGAACACCACGATGGTATCGTTGAGCGAGTAACCGATAATCGCCAGAATCGCAGCGAGTACGGTCAGGTCAAACTCAATACGGGTCAAAGAGAAAAAGCCCAGCGTGATGACCACGTCGTGGATCAAGGCCACTACCGAACCAATCGCAAAACGGTATTCAAAGCGCAGCGAGACATAAATCAGAATGCCAATCAGCGCATAAAGCATCGCCAGACCGCCCTGCTCGGTGAGTTCATCACCGACCTGGGGACCGACAAACTCGACGCGGCGCACATCGATCTCAGTCTCGTGCTTGCTCTGTAGCATTGAGACGACGTCATTACTCAACTCCGCCATATTCTGGGTTTCAATGACCGGCAGACGAATCAGCACATCATGGATGGAACCAAAGTTCTGCACCGTGGCATCAGGATAGCCACCCTCAGCCAGATCCTGGCGAAGCTTATTGAGATCAGCCTGCTCCTGATAACCCAGTTCGATCATGGTGCCGCCGGTAAAGTCGATACCAAAACTCAGCCCCTGAACAGCCAGCGAGCCCAAGGAGGCAAGTACCAGAATAATCGAAAACGCCGCTGCCAGCAGACGCTTCGACATAAAATTGATATGGGTTTCTTTACTTAAAAACTGCATGTCCGATAAATCCTAAATTGACAGCTTGGGTTTGTGCTGACGACCGTAAATCAGGTTGACCACGGCGCGGGTTCCCATAATCGCGGTAAACATCGAGGTGATAATGCCCAGTGACAAGGTCACGGCAAAGCCCTTGATGGAGCCGGTGCCGAAACCGAACAGCACAATCGCAGCAATCAGGGTGGTGATGTTGGCATCAGCAATGGTGGAAAACGCCTTGCCATAACCGACATTAATGCTGTTCTGCGGACTGTTGCCGTTACGTAACTCTTCACGTATCCGCTCAAAAATCAGCACGTTGGCATCCACCGCCATACCGACGGTCAGCACGATACCGGCAATACCCGGCAAGGTCAGCGTGGCCTGCAGCATCGACAGCAATGCCACGATGAAGACCAGGTTACTGGCCAGCGCCAGGTTGGCGACAAAGCCGAACACCCGATACCAGATCAGCATAAACACCAGTACAAAGGCGAAACCAATCATCACCGAGGCAAAGCCCTGGTCAATATTATCCTGACCCAGGCTCGGGCCCACGGTACGCTCTTCGACGATTTCAATCGGCGCTGCCAGGGCACCGGCACGCAGCAACAATGCCAAGTCACGGGCTTCGGTAGTGCTGTCGAGCCCGGTGATCTGGAATTTCTTGCTCAACTGATCACGAATAGTGGC
Organism: uncultured Methylophaga sp.; assembly: GCF_947259025.1. Taxonomy (GTDB): domain Bacteria; phylum Pseudomonadota; class Gammaproteobacteria; order Nitrosococcales; family Methylophagaceae; genus Methylophaga. The sequence goes on along the minus strand of NZ_CAMYKO010000003.1, from coordinate 60,362 downwards.
GACGTTGATAATCTCCGGCACCTGACGGCGGACCTTGACCAGTTCACCATCAATTTCTTTGGTTTCCGATTTGGATTCGATAAACACGACCGCCATCGGATTGCCGATATTGTCGCGGGTCACATTACTGAATGCGCGGGCACCTTTACCATCCAGTGTCACCGATACCGCCGGCGAACCAGATTGGGCATCCAGTGTCGACTGAGCATTGATCACATGCTCACCGGTCAACATCACCCTTTTATTGAGCAGATAAGGCCGGCCGTCACGGTGATAGAACAGTTCGGAGTTAGCGGGAACACGGCCGTTCAGGGCATCCTGCACATCGTGTTCAAAATCGACCAGACGAAACTCCAGAGTCGCCGTTGCCCCCAGGATTTTCTTAGCCTGAGCCGTGTCCTGAACGCCGGGCAGTTGCACCACAATCCTGTTTTCACCTTGCTGCTGAACGGTAGGTTCAGCCACGCCCAGTTCATTGATCCGATTACGCAATGTAGTGATATTCTGCTGCAGCGCCAGCCGCTTGGTTTCTCGCAGCGTGGTTTCATTGAAATTCATCACCAGGGTCGGCTCGGCACTGTCCTCGGCTACGTTAATCTCAAGCTCGTTGATTTCACGGCTGATCAACTGCTCGGCAGCATCACGGTCCGCTTCGTTGCGAAACACCACTTCCAGCGTTTCAGCATCATTACGGATCTGCTTGTAGCGGATTTTTTCATCACGCAGGTTAAGGCGGATATCACTGCCATAGCTCTCCAGTGCCTGTTTGACCGCCACGACCATATCGACTTCCATCAGGAAGTGAACGCCACCGCGCAAATCCAGGCCCAGGTTCATCGGCTCAGCCCCCAGCGATGCCAGCCACTCCGGTGTAGTGGGGGCCAGGTTGAGAGCAATGATGTAATCGCCCAATAGTGTCTGGGTGAGGACTTCCTTGGCTTTCAACTGACTGTCATTGGAGGTCAGCCGAATCAAAAGCTTGTCGGCTTCCAGTTCGGCGCCTTTGTACTCAATATCGGCATCCTGAAGTGCGGTTTCAGCCTTTTCCATCAGTGCCAGGTCCACTGTGGCAGTGCGACCTGCCGAGATCTGCACCGCCGGGTCATCGCCAAAGAGATTAGGCATGGCGAACACAGCAGCAGCAATTAATACAACAAGAACCAGCAGGTTCTTCCACAGTGGATATCGGTTCATTTTGATTTCCTGATTTTTTCTAAACCGTCTTGGCTCAATGAAGACTTACAGTTTTTTCAGCGTTCCTTTAGGCAGAACAGAGCTGATTGACTCGCGGCGGACCTTAACGTCCACACCTTCGGCGATCTGCACAGTGATGGCGTTATCCGTGATTTCCAGGATCTTGCCCATGACGCCGCCATCGGTCACGACTTCATCACCTTTAGACAGCGCTGCCTGCATCGCACGGTGCTCTTTGGCACGTTTTTGCTGAGGACGGATCAGCATCACATAAAACAGCACCAGCAGGATGATAGGGAAAGCAAAATCAAGCAGGCCTGGGGAGCCAGCAGCGGCAGCCTGACCTTCAGCAGCCTGGGCAGCAGAAATGAAAAAATCCATCGTTAATCCTCAAATTCAACAATAAAAAAAGAAACCGATTATGCCACAGCAGGCAAGCACACCGATAGCACTGACAATGATCAGCCCGCCAGTGTTTCCCGCAACGCGTAAAACTCACGACGAAACTCGTGCAATTGTCCTTTTTCAATGGCATCGCGAATGCCACGCATCAAAGTCTGGTAGTAATACAGGTTGTGAATGGTATTGAGTCTGGGCCCCAGCATCTCACCGGTGCGATCCAGATGATGCAGATAGGCGCGGCTATAGTTACGGCAGGTATAGCAGTCACAATACGGATCCAGCGGACCGGTGTCGGTCTTGTAGCGGCTGTTACGGATTTTAATCACGCCCTCATGTACAAACAGATGACCATTACGGGCATTGCGGGTGGGCATCACGCAGTCAAACATATCGATGCCACGCATCACACCTTCCAGCAGATCCTCGGGTCGCCCCACCCCCATTAGGTAATGCGGTTTATCTGCCGGCAGTTTGTCGGCCAGGTGATCGAGCACTCTCACCATATCTTCTTTGGGCTCTCCCACCGACAGGCCGCCAATGGCATAACCGTCGAAACCAATCTGGGTCAGGCCCTGCAGGGATTCATCACGCAGGTGTTCATACATTCCGCCCTGCACAATGCCGAATAAAGCCGACGGGTTGTCGCCATGTGCCTGTTTGCTGCGCTCAGCCCAGCGCAATGATAGCGCCATTGAGGCTGCGGCCGTTTTTTCATCAGCCGGGTACGGCGTGCACTCGTCAAAAATCATCACGATATCGCTGCCCAGCGCGCGCTGTACCGCCATTGACTCTTCCGGCCCCATAAAGACCTTGTCGCCATTGACCGGTGAGCGGAAATGCACCCCCTCTTCGGTAATCTTACGCAGCTCATCGAGACTGAATACCTGAAACCCACCGGAGTCAGTCAGAATCGGGCCCTGCCAGCGCATAAAGTCATGCAGGTCACCATGCTGGGCAATGATGTCAGTGCCGGGCCGCAGCATCAGGTGGAAAGTATTGCCAAGGATAATCTCAGCGCCGGTGTCAGTCACATCTTCCGGTGTCATTGACTTGACCGAGCCGTAGGTCCCCACCGGCATAAACGCCGGTGTTTCCACCGTGCCCCGTTCAAAGGTCAGTCGACCGCGCCGGGCGTGTCCATCCTGCTCAAAAAGCTCAAACTTCATCGATTGATTTCCGCAAAAAACGCCGCACAGGATACCATTTTCTGTTTATCGGCAGCGAAAACCACGCATTGATAACGACGTTACGCTAAGATCGTCGCCATTAACTTACACGGAGTCATGCATGAGCGATCCCAAGATCATTGTTGCCCTCGATTACCCGGATACGAATTCAGCGCTGGCCCTGGCCGATCAAATCGACCCTCAGCGTGCCCGGGTAAAGGTGGGCAAGGAATTATTCACCCGTTCCGGCCCCGATGTCGTGAGACAACTGGTCAATCGCGGCTTTGATGTCTTCCTGGATCTCAAATACCACGATATTCCGCATACCGTGGGCCGCGCCTGTGCTGCCGCAGCTGATCTGGGCGTGTGGATGCTCAATGTTCACACGCTGGGCGGCACAGCCATGATGCAGTCGGCAAGAGCAGCCGTCGGCAGAGATGCTGATTCACCGCTGCTGATCGGCGTCACTTTGCTGACCAGCATGGATCAAGCGACCTTCGAACAAATCGGCCTGACTGGCAAGATGAGCGATACCGTGCTCAGACTGGCAAACATGGCTAAACACAGTCAACTGGATGGGGTGGTCTGTTCCGCGCAGGAAGCCACCATGCTACGCGACGAGCTGGGCGCTGATTTTCAGTTGGTGACACCGGGTATCCGGCCCGCCGGCAGTGAGCGCGGCGATCAGCATCGCACCATGACACCGGCGCAAGCGCTGTCAGCAGGCAGCCATTACCTGGTTATCGGCCGCCCGATCAGTGCTGCCCCAGACCCGATGCAGGCATTGCAGGCAATTGAAAACAGTCTATGACTGAGCAGAGACAGAAACAAAAAAGGCCATCCTGATGATGGCCTTTTTTGTTAGAGCTGAGACAGGCTAATTAACCCCGATCCCCTCATCTTTTTCGGTTTCGTTATAACTAAGCACCCGGGCATCACCGCCGCATTCTGAGTTAATAAGGAAAGTTTGCGTGACATCAATGGGCCCCAGATGCTGAATCGTACGACGGCCCAACAACACCGGATAATTCATATTGCTGCGGTTGCGCAGGCTGAACTGCTCCTGGTAAACGGTATTGCCAATACAGACTTCCATCAATACCACGGCCCGCTGATCACGGCCTCCGGCACCACGCACACTGAACTCACGAAACAAGGGACGCTCAATTCGTTCTGTGACCCGCTGGCCCTGCTCATCATCACCCAGCTCAACAGTGAAACGCACCCAATCCTCATCATCACGCTGGAACAGTTCGATATCCTCTGCGTGCATCGATGAAGTCAGCGCACCGGAATCGAGTTTGGCCTTGGCCTCCACATCCCAGGGTTGAATCCTGATTTTTTCTACCCAGCCATAGGATTGCTGAGCCAGAGCGCCGGTGCTCAATCCTGTTAGCACGGCCACAATGCCAATTCTGCTAAGCAGTTTTCTAATCATCAAATCCTCTCTTTATCAGTTGCCTGGCAAAGTCAAAATTGAATGATCCGTCTTTTCAGTTGCTCAAACCGTACCCGGAAACCATTCCTCAAAGCAATCCCTGAGAGGGCTGATACAGCGCCGAGTTTCCGTTTATGGCTTTAATTTTAGCGCTATTGTGAACCAGTGGGAATTTTTAGCCACAAAAAAGCCCGCTGGAGCGGGCTTTAAATCGGTTCAGCTTGTTCTATATCAAACCTTGAATTTGCTTGAAGCTTCCTGCAGTTGAGAAGACAGGCTACTTAAAGTTTCCACCGCCACTGACGACTCACGGGCGCCTTCGGCAGTCGTTTCTGCTACCTGACTGATATTGACGATACCGCGGTTGATGTCTTCGGCTACTGAAGACTGTTCATTGGCCGCACTGGATATTTGCGCACTCATTTCGTCCATGGTGGAAATCATTGCTGTGATGGTGTCCAGCGCCGCACCGGCACTGGAGGCTTTTTCGACACTGTCACGAGCGCGCTCGCGGCTGTCATTCATCACCTTAACCGCAACCTGCGCACCTTGTTGCAGCCTTTCCACCATTTCTTCAATTTCATGAGTGGAGGACTGAGTGCGAGCGGCCAGCGTGCGCACTTCATCGGCTACCACAGCAAATCCGCGACCATGTTCGCCGGCACGGGCTGCCTCGATCGCGGCATTCAAGGCCAGCAGATTGGTCTGCTCGGTAATACCCCGGATGACATCAACAATGGCGCCGATATTGCCTATATCAGCTTCCAGACTGCTCAGCTGTTCAGCGGCTTTTTCGACTTCATTGGCCAGCGAGTCAATCGCTTCCATGGTCTCCATGACCACCTGTTTACCGGCTTTGGATTCACTGTCGGCATTCCGGGCAGCATCTGCAGCATTAGAAGCCGTACGCGCCACTTCCTGTACCGAGGCAGTCATTTCGTTCATTGCTGTCGCCACCTGAGTGGTTTCAGTCTGTTGTTTGAGTACGCCATCCACCGTTTCCTTGCTGATGGCTTCCATATTCTGGGTCGCGGTATTGAGCTGTGACACACCGCCAACCAGCGTGTGAACGAGATTGGCCACATTTTTACGGGCGCTGTTCAGCTCAAAAGCCATCCAGCTGAAGTCACTTTTTCCGGGAATAACGACCTTTTGGGTCAGGTCGCCTTTTTTGATGTTCTGGATAGCTTCCACCAGCGTGGTGGCACGCCTGTCACCAAAACGACCAATGTAGTGAGCCAAATACATCACGACGGCACTGCCTAACACCACATAAGTCAGCAAGGCATATAGCTGGGTGCTGCTATCAGCACCACTAATGAGCAAATACCAGACCATGATGGCCAGCCCCAACAGGGCGGCGATTCCGCCGCCCGCGATGATATACATTCTTTTTCTGAGCGAAAAATTCTCGAGTTTAAACACGCGTCTCTCCCAGCTATGCTGTTTTTATCATTCTGGCTCAGGCATACAAACTAAGCCCTTCGGACTCGCCCCCTGAGCTGACCGATTCCACGGTCTCATCATCTATATCGTCAGCGTGCCCCTGGGCTTGAGCAAAAAACTGGGATTCTCCGCTTTGTTCGGATTGTTCCTGCTGCTGTTCCTGCTCGCCAACCTGGGCATCGGTCAATTGCATGCCATTTTCAGCAAAACTCTCACGCAAACGCGGCAGAGCCTGCTCCAGCGCATCCCGCGTGGCCGACTGCTGAGCTAGGAAAGTTACACTGGCCTGATCATTTTGTACATGCAGTTTGACCTCCACCGGCCCCAAACGGGCAGGATTCATCCTTAATTCAGCCTCCTGAATGCCCTCTTTTGCCATCCAGGCAACGCGGCTGCTCATCACTTGTCCCCAGGCCGGATTTTGCATATTGGGCTGAACCGGCAAGCTCAAAGCTGACTGTGCGCTGGCGACGGCCTGACCACTCATCGGCTGGGCACTGGCTGTCAGGCCAGACAACGGGCTGGCACCATTTTGCGCATGAGCGCTGCTATCAAGGATTGGCATTGCAGCAGCCGGACGCAGCAAAATTTGCGGGGCTTTACCATCCTGTTGTTGAGATTGGGCAGCAATCAGGTTACGCAGGTTGGTGGAGATTTCCTCTTTACCCTGATGACGCTGCAAGGCATTGAGGATATCGGCGCGGATCTTGGGGCTGTCTGTCTGCTCTTTGGCCAACTGCTTTAATGTCGTCGCCAGATTGGGCACGGCCTTTTTATTTTCCTGGCCTTGTTGTGTCAGCGCCGCTTTTACTGTTTCTGCTTCAGCTTTCACACTAGCTTGCTGGCCGATGGTCTTGGCCGGATTTGAGACTTCAGCGGACGCATTGTTGTTAGTCAGGGCGGCTTGTTTGTCCGCCACCTTGTCAGCGGCGGTCGTAGTAGCCTGATTCACAATCTGCTTGCCAGGGTCGGTAGTCGTTTGTTGCTTGGCCGCTACTGTAGAAGGCGAAGTGACAATACTAGGCTCAGCGGTTTTTGACTCAGCCATTGCCTCCTTCTGCTTATCGCTTTGCTTACTGTCATCATGACTTTCTGTAGCCGGCGTCTGATCATCAGGCTGTTCTGATGCTTTTTTGTCGCCATCTGCAGAAGAGGATGATTGGGCTTTCTCAGTCGGCAAGTTTTTGCCGTCTGCGGCAACTTCTTTACCTGCCTCTGCCGTTTTGCTCTGGGTAGCCATGCCCTGGCTTTCGCCAGCCTCATCCTGGCGAACCTGCTTATTGAAGTGATCGGAAAAGCCCCCGCCCTCTGCTTTTTCATTGGCTGGTGCCGCTTTTCTGCTACTGACCGGACTGGCTGATTCGGTCTGAATAATCACGGATTGTGGCATAAGGCCTCCTGCTAAGGTCATGCTGACCGTTTATCGTCACAGGAGTGTTTGCAATCGCTATGCCATGACCGCTAAGCGCTATTTCAACTGTTGATAGGAGTACGCGGTTGATTTGATTATTCCGCTTACTCAGTCTTGTCGCTTCTGCCATTGTCCGCAGATGTTGCCGGCTGCAGGTTACTGGCGGCCATGATATCGGCAAAAATCTCGCCCATTTTTTTGCTGTCCTCAACAAGCGCTTTCAATGTAAGACTGGATTCATCGACCAGTACTGCGCTTTGTTTGAGCTTATCGCTATTACCGCTCACCAAAGTTTTGATCTCGCTGAGCGCACTGGCGCTTCGCTGTGTGAGCTTACGAAGCTCGGCGGCAAGCACGGCGATACTCCGGCCTTGCCCGCCCAAGCGCGCCGCTTCCACAATGGCATTCAACGCCAACAAATCGAGTCGGAAGGCGATTTCATCGACCTCTTCGCTAATCTCGGAGGCTTTGTGGTTAGAAGCCCTGATAGCTGATATTGCCTCAGCCGCATGGTGCAAGGTTGTGCCGCTTTTTTCTGCCTTATCAGTGGCATCAGCAGCAAGTTGATGAACCTGACTGGCATAGTCCTCGTGACGAACGTGATGGTTCAATTTTTCCAGCTTGATTGGCGGTATGGCCTTTTCGTCCGTTGAATCATAAGCAGCCAGCATGGTCTCAGCCACTGTTTGCAGGGTATGACGCCAGGCTGTCGCCACAGCCGGAGTCCACTGCTCTCCTCCATGCTGCTCCAGCACCACCAGCAGGCTACTGATAACTTTTTGGTAGTCCTCTGCAACCACACCGTAGTTCTGATGGCGCTGGCCCAGGCCTTTGAGATAGTCTTCCAATACCTCCGGCCTGCGCAGGTTATTGACTAACAATATCAGTGCTGCCAGTAGCTTCTTCTGCTGACCATCACTGGATATCCCTTCAAACAGGGGTTTAAGACTGGGGTGATGTTCAAACAGATGATGATAAAAGTCGCTGACAATCTGGTGACCCTTGTCAGCCAGCCCGGCAAAACTGTCTTCAACGATGGCGGTGTCGGATTGTGGTGATACTGATTGCTGTTCGGTCTCCGCCTGCTCAACTGCCGCCTGCCGCACAGACGGGGCCTGGCTGTCAGACACCTTATCCTCTGCCAGCCAGGCCAGCGGATCATCACCCATCGAATGCTTGTTTTCAGCCATCGGCTGTTCTCCCGCTCATCACATCCTGCGCCAGTCCTCGGTAATCTTCAGCCCCGGGGCTGTTAACACGATAGTCAAAAATGGTTTTACCGAAACTGGGGCATTCGGCCAAAGCCACATTCTCCCGAACCGGGGTGAAATAGACCCGCCCGGGAAAATACTTGAGAATCCGGTTACGAACCTCAGTGGTTAGCTTGCGTCGCATCTGCATACGGGTCGATACCAGCCACAAGCGGATGCGATGACCGGCCAGTTCTTCAGCGCGCTTCATCACTTGCATCATGCGCGACAAGCCCTGGAGGGACAGGTAATCACCCGACACCGGAATCATCAGCTCCGCCGCAGCAAACATCGCGTTGACGCCCAGCAAGCCTGATGACGGCGGACAGTCAATCAATACATAATCGTACTGCTGCAAAGACGATTGTTGCAGTGCTTCGCGTAAGCGGTGACCACGCTGAATACCGCCCTCACTGGTGTGCTCAAACTGATTCAGCTTGCTACCGGCGACAATCAAATCCAGCCCGTCACGTGCCTGCACGATAATTTCATCAAGCGCCAGGCCCTCGATCAACACCCGGTCCAGCCCCGGCAAATTGTTATCAAAGCCCAGACTGGTTGCCACCTGCCCCTGTGGATCCAGATCCATCAAAGCGACCTTGTTGCCAGCCCGCGACAAGGCATGTCCTAGGTTGACCGTGGTGGTGGTTTTTCCGACGCCGCCTTTCTGGTTCATGATGGCGATAATGCGAACCTTAGCCTGCGCCGCCATCAGCCAAGCCGCTCCGGGTGCAGTAGTTGATCAATATCCAATAGCATCAGCATATCGTCATTGATATGGCTAATGCCGCTGATAAATTCGGTACTGACTCTATCGCCAAAGTCCGGCACTGCGGAGAGCGCTGGCGGATCGATATAATGGGCGTTACAGGCCCCATCTATCGCAACCCCTACCGTCCGAGAAGTCTCCCCCTGTACCTGCAGGATCAACACCACCGTGGTTTTGCTGTAGGGCTGAAACGGCATCTCAAGCAACAAGCGCAAATCGACGACGGGCACGATCTCCCCCCCCCAGTTAAGCACGCCGCAGAGATGTTCGGGGGTGTTGGGGATGGGGGTAAAAGGCTCCCAGCCTATAATTTCTCTCACTCGCTGGATGTCGACGGCGTAAAACGCCTGGTTCAGTTCAAAGCCCAGGTAAGGCAGCAAGCCCGCCTCATCTTTATCGCTCAAATCGAAGAGCTCGAGGATTTCATCAGTGTGACTGAGATCATTCATAAATTAAGTCTAGGCCACCCGGCTCTCAGGGTTATCAGCGTTCAGGTCGGGATGTCGGTACATCGCTACCAGGCCGTCGATATCGAGGATCAAAGCCACTTTGCCATCATCCAGAACGGCAGCCCCCGCCACCCCTCTGACTTTGCGGTAATGGATTTCCAGTGACTTGCTCACAACGAGCTGCTGCCCCCGTAACTCGTCCACCAATAGACCGAATTTCTGCCCCTCAGACTCTACGATCAGCAGCTGGCCGTGAGGCTGGCCGTCACTGTACGCTGGCAGATTGAATAACTCATGCAAGCGGATCAGCGGCACATACTCATTAGGCAGGCAGTAGACCTCCGCCTTAGCCGTCACTTTTTTGATATTGCCTGGCTCGATATCAAAGGACTCAATCACCGAGATAGCGGGCAGAATATAAAGCTGATCGGCAAGCTGAATGATCTTGCCATCCATGCTTATCGGTTGCTCAGGTGATGGAGTAGTCGTTTCGGCTTGTGGCAGGATTTCACTGTCTGCTCCGGAATCAAACCCCGCCGCCGGTTGTTTAGCGCTTTTTTCAGCATCCGCGATATTGCTCTTTAGCGGCAGAATACTGAGCTCGCAGTCATCCTCCAGCCCTTTGAATATTTTATTGACTGCCTCCAGTGACACTTCCGACTCCAGTCGCATTTGCCAGCTCAGAAAACTGTCTTGCGGTGTCAGCTCAGTGAATGGCGGCAAGTCACTGGTATCCAGTTCGACCGTCAGCGCGCCCAACTCATTAAGCTCACCAATCAACAGCAGTGGATCATGGCCTGCCTGTAGCAGCGCCCGGTGTGGCTTGAAAAAAATCTGCCAGCCAGCGGCTGTTTCGGCTGCCAGAGTCTCTGCCATAACAAGCTTTCTCCTTTCCTTTACTGAGCCCGGTGTCACGCATCCTGCAGGTAGAATGCGTGCATGCCTATTGTATCGACTGCATCACAAAAAACCTTACTCGGTTTTGACCAGATTGTAACCAGCCCCTGCGCAACAGCATCACGCTGGAATCCGTAAAGTAGTTGCAAAGCGGCGGTATCCACCCGTTCCACCCGGCTGGCATTGAGACTGACAGCCCGGCCTTCAGCCATAGCATTCAGCAACTGTAGATATATCTCGGCGCAGTCGGCCAGGCTGAGTTGTTCAGCAAAATCGATTTCTTTGATGTGGTCGGGGGTCATTTGAGATTCCTTACCAGCAAATGCATAGCGATTGCTTGTTGGTTTTGCCAGGGGACGGCTCCTTTGCCGGTCACAGCGCAATAAATAGATGAGTGTCTTCATCTGTATCGGCTCAGGGGCAAAAAATTTTACTGGCTAACCACGGACTTCAGTCTGTTGTTGCTGGCTGCAAAGCTTTTATGATCGCCGCCGCTGTCTGAGCCAGCGGGCATTGGTGTGCTCATCGTTTTCCCGCTGTTCCTGCCGCAACTGGCGTTGCTGTTCATCAGCCCGGTAACGATCCATCAAAGCATCCAAAGCCTGCTCTTTGTTGCGGGCCTGCTGCCAGTTTTGCTGCTGCCTGCCCAGCAATTGCTGACTTTGATTGACCTGCAGTTGCTGGGCCTGAATCGCCTGATCCAGTTGGGCCAGAAACCCCCGTAATTCCAGGGCTTTTCTGGCTGACATCAGCATCGGATCATCTTCACGGAAGCGAGCCAGGTATTCATCACGGTATCGCAACAGATCATCAAGCTGGTTTTGCGCCTGCTGCAGCAGTGCATTGGTTTCCCCCAGCTTGCCCAATTCTGCTTCAGTGGCCCTGCGGGCCATATCAATCACCGGATCCAGTTTTCGACTGCGGCTCATCCTTTTGCTCCCTGAGGCCGGAGATTAGAAGCGGCTCTGACTGGCATCAGCCAAAGCCGGTGGCTGACTATGTTGCTGTTGCATCTGGTTCTGTAACTGTTGACGCATTTCGATCACCTGTTGCAGGCGCTGCGTACTTTGTTGCCAGTTTACCGCTTCATCCATACCTTGTGTTAATAACTGTTTCAGGGCCGGATAAATGGCTATGGCTTCATCAATCAAAGCATCGCTGCCGCGGCTATAGGCGCCGACGCTAATCAAGTCCTGGTTCTGACGATAAGTCGCATAAAGCTGTTTGAACTGCTGTGCCTGTTGTAGCTGCTGGCTGTCGACAATTTGCGGCATCACCCGACTGATGGAAGACTCAACATCCACCGCAGGATACTGCCCGGACTCGGCCAGTTGCCGCGACAGCACGATATGACCATCAAGAATGGCGCGAGCGGCATCAGCAACCGGATCCTGCTGATCATCGCCCTCAGTTAATACGGTGTAAATCGCGGTGATCGCACCGCCACCGGCAGGCCCGTTGCCGGCGCGTTCCACCAGTTGCGGCAGCAAAGAAAACACCGATGGCGGGTAGCCTTTGGTCGCCGGCGGTTCGCCGATAGCCAGGGCAATCTCACGCTGCGCTTGGGCAAAGCGCGTCAGGGAATCCATCAACAACAACACCTGTTTGCCCTGATCCCGGAAATACTCAGCAATCGACGTCGCCAGCATGGCGCCATGCAAACGCATCAGCGGCGAATGATCCGCGGGTGAGGCCACCACCACTGACCGCGCCAGACCGGTCTCGCCCAGAATATCTTCAATAAATTCTTTAACCTCACGGCCCCGTTCGCCGATCAGACCCACTACAATGACATCGGCCTCGGTAAAACGGGTCATCATGCCCAACAACACACTTTTACCCACGCCACTACCTGCAAACAGGCCCATGCGCTGACCACGGCCCACGCTGAGTAGGGCATTAATGCTTTTCACGCCAACATCGAGGTGCTCTCTGACCGGCGACCGGGCCAACGGGTTGACCGGCTCACCATGCAGCGGCACTTTATCTTTGACTTTAAGCGGGCCTTTACCATCGAGCGGCTTGCCCGCCCCATCGACCACACGGCCCAGCATGCTCTCGCCCACCGGCACCTGGGAGTCACTGCGAATCGGCCGCACCCGCGCGTGGGGCACCAGACCTCTAATATCACCGGTGGGCATCAGGTAAAGTGTTTCACCGGCAAAGCCCACCACTTCCGCTTCAATGGGTTTCTGACCACTGCCCAGCACTTCACAGCGACTGCCCACCGGCGCCTGAAAACCAATCGCTTCCAGTGTCAGCCCGACCATGCGGGTCAGCCGGCCCTCCACCAGCACATCTTCTGAGGTGTCATTATCCAGCCGTTGCTGGTATTCACTAAGTTTTTGCTGCCAGAGAGGCTGGCGGTTGGCTTCAGTCACTGCTGTCCCCCCGATCGTCGCCGAGCAGTTTGCTGATCACACTGTTGAGGCGCGCTTCAACTGAAGCATCTATCGTGGTATCGGCGGTTTCTAATCTTACGCCGCCACGGGTCAGTAAAGGGTCTTCAATCCACTGCCGCTGCTTGTCATCTTCATCCAAAGATAGGCCCTTCTGCACAATCGCCATATCTTCGGGGTGTACATAAATTTTAAGTTTTCGGTCGCTGACTGGCAGTGCCTGCAATGCAGAGCGCATGGCGCCGATCACATGCTCAGGTTCCTGTTTGAGTTCACGCCGCAGTAATTGCCGGGTCATGGTGATCGCCAGCTTAACCAGATCCTGTTCGATTTGCTGATCCAGTTCTTTAAGCGGTTCATCCAGAGATTGTACGATCTGCTGCAGATAGGCCAGTTGTTGTTGAATATCCTTACTGCCGGCATCCTGACCGGCTTGAAAACCGGCTTTGTGGCCTTCTTCAAAGCCCGCTTTATACCCTTCTTCCTGTGCTTGCTGCTGCAGCGCTTCAATGGCTTTGACATCAAGTATGCCTGCATCGCCTTCAACATCACTGGCAGAGGCCATGCGCGGCGCTTCCCAGCGCTCGAAGGCATCGGCTAGCTCTTCTGCCGACAGCACATCGGTCTGTTTGGTGACTAAATCATCAGACGAAGTCATCGCCGGCTCCACCGCCCAGCATGATGTCACCTTTTTCTGCCAGACTGCGCGCTGTAGCCAGGATCGTTTTCTGTGCCGCTTCTACATCGCTTAAACGCACGGGGCCCATCGCTTCCAGGTCATCACGCATCATTTCTGCAGCCCGTTGCGACATGTTGTTGAGGAATTTGTCTTTAAGGTTATCTTCAGCTCCTTTCAGCGCCAGTTGCAGTTGATCAGTCTGAATTTCACGCATCAGGGTTTGCATACTTCGGTCATCAATATCAATCAGGTTGTCGAAGACAAACATCAGATCTTCAATATTCTGGCCCAGATCCGGTTCGGACTCCTTGATTTTCTCCATGATGGACGCTTCCACCGTGGTATCGACAAAGTTAAGGATATCCGCTGCGGTTTTAAGGCCGCCAACCGTGGTGGTCTGGGCACCGGCATTACCGCTGAACTGTTTTTCCAGAATTTCGTTGAGTTCACTCAGGGCGGCCGGCTGAACGCCATCGAGCGTGGCAATACGCAACACGATATTGGATTGATCCCGATCCGGGAATAAAGATAAAACCTCAGCCGCCTGATCTGCATCCAGGAAGGAACAGACGATGGCAATGATCTGTGGATGTTCAAGGCGGATAACCTCGTAAATACCACGGGCATCCATCCACTTGAGCTGTTCCAGGCCATTGGTGTTGCTACCTGAGAGTATGCGGTCCAGCAGGCTGCCAGCCCGGTCCTCGCCGAGGGCGCCGACCAGCATATTACGCACATAATCATGCGAGCCAATACCCAGTCCGGTTTCCTGCTCCACCGTGCTGACAAAGCTGCCCAGCACCGTTTTAACTTCCTCCCGGGTCACATTCTGCAATGTGGCCATGGCCTGCCCCACTTTCTGAACTTCCTTGGGACTCATGTGTTTCAGGATCGCTGCGGCATCGGCCTCACCGATAGAGCGCAGGAACACGGCCGCTTTTTCAGTGCCGCTCAGTTTTCTGACTTCTTCTGCCATCAGGCATCACCCGCCGTCCAGTTCTTGACCACTTGTGCCACCAGCGCAGGGTCTTGTTGTACCAGGCTCCGGACGTTGGTCAGCTGTTCTTCCATTTGATCCGAGCCTTTTGTCAGTTTAGCAATCTCTTCACTGCTAACGCCACTATCATTGGACAGCGCCTGCTGCGGGGTCATGCCATCAGCGGCTGATTCATTGCGTGCCTCAGCCGGGACCTTACTCATATCTCGAAATGCCGGACGAATCACTCCGAAAATCAGGAACAAAACCACCAACGCACCAGCGACTTGCTTGGCTACAGTCCATACCCATGCCTGTTCCCAAATAGGTTTTTCCGGCAAGGGTTCCATCGCTTCCGGCGCCACGAATGGCGCGTTGACGATATTAAGACTATCACCCCGCGCCTGGCTGAAACCAATGGCATCACTGACCAGCGCATTGATGCGGGTCATTTCCGCTTCACTGAGCGGAGTAGACTCAGTGGCCCCATCAGCGCTAATGTTACGACGTTCATCCACCAGTACCGCCACGCTCAGTTTGCGGATCTGGCCTGGTGCGGCACGGGTATGGCTGATAGTGCGATCCAGTTCAAAATTGCGGGTCGAACTACTGGTCGATGATTCGGGCCGCGGCGCAGGGATCGGGTTACCGTCTTCATCGGTTGCCGTTTCTTCGGGCGCAACGCCACCACCCGGTGGTTGGTTACTCAGGGCACCCGGCACACCGATAGCACCGCTGCTACCCACCCGTGCTTCTTCACGGATTTGTTCACTGCGCAGGGCAGCCATATCCGGGTTGTAGCTCTCCATGGTTTGCTCGGTCATGGTGAAATCGACATCAGCCACTACCTGAGCGCGGACACCGTTTCTGCCGACAATCGGCGTCAGAATGTTTTCAATGCGGTCAATATAGATCTGTTCCAGCTTCTGGGTATATTCCAGCTGACTGTCGCTCATGGCGATGCCGGTTTCACGCTCGGGCTGAGTGAGCAAATTGCCTCGCTGATCGACGACCGTCACATCCGGGTTGGTCATATTGGGAACGCTGGAAGCCACCATATGAGTAATGGCGGCAACCTGCCCTTGCTCCAGACTGCGTCCGGCATAAAGGTTCACGACCACAGAAGCGGTGGGGTCTTTACGGTCGCGGACAAACACTGACTGCTTGGGAATGGCAAGATGCACACGGGCACTTTTGACGTTATTCAGTTCGGCAATAGAGCGCGACAGTTCCTGCTCCAGGGCTCTCTGGTAACGGGCTCTTTCGATAAACTGGCTGGTCCCGAAACCCTGATCATCATTCAGCATTTCCATGCCCTTTGAGGTACTGCGTGGTAATCCTTCGGCGGCAAGCCGGATGCGCAGGTTCTGCACTTCACCGGCTGGCACCATCAGCGCGCCACTGGCCGGATCCAACTCGTAGTCCACGTTCATCTGTTGCAGCACCTCGACCACTTCTGATGATTCCTGCGGGGCCATGCCCGAATACAGTACCTGGTAAGACGGTGTCTGCGACCACATCAACACCCAGCCGCCCAGCGCGATACTGGCGGCAATGGCCAATAAAAACAGCACCTGTTTAACCACCGGCTGACGGGTAACATTATTCTGCATCGCTGCCAATGGGGTGGTGGGACGTGCTGCTCGGTTATCAGCAAGACTGGCGGTGGTGGCCGGTGCGTTTTCCATAGTGGTTCTCTACGACAAGGACAATGGTGATTAAATCGACATGCGCATCACTTCCTGATACGCCTCTACCATTTTGTTTCTGACCTGAAGGGTGGACTCAAATGCCACGCTGGCTTTCTGCGATGCAATCATCACATCAACCAGGTTGACGTTGGGGTCACCCTGCTCGAATGCAGTTTTGAGATCACCGGAGCTTTGCTGCAGTTCGTTGACCTGGCCTACGGCATTTTGCATGACTTTGGAGAAATCGACCCGGTTCGATGGCTGGCCCTGATCATCCTGCATCGGTGCTGGCTTGACCGTGTCAGACGCCTGCGCCTGCATGGCCCGCATCTGGGTTAAAAGCTGGTTGGGGTCAATCGCGTTAATCATAGTTGTCTCCGTCAGATAGTGTCTGTGACTGGTATATATTTATGCAGACTTCTTGCCAAATTTTTCGGGGATTTCTACACCCTGCTCACGAAAACGGGCAATCTTGTAACGCAGGGTACGTTCGCTGATACCCAGTTCACGGGCACTGAGACGGCGGCTGCCATGGTTTTTTTCCAGTACGTCGAGAATATGACGCTGTTCCTGACTGCGCAGATCGGCGGAATCTGGCTGAGGCTCAATACTCTGGGCGACAGGCGCCGGATCAACATCACCTGACAAAGACTCAAATACAATGTCCTCTGCCAGCAGGGTTTCGCCGCCCTGTAGAATCAGCGCACGCTGCAGCACATTATCCAGTTCACGTACATTACCCGGCCAGTGATGCGTCAGCATCTTTTCTCGGGCAGCGTGATCCAGCAGCGGAGTGACGCGACCGCTTTGGCTGGCATGTTTGCCCAGCAATCGCTGTGACAAGGCGAGAATATCGTCCCGGCGCTCACGTAATGGCGCTATTGATAAGGGGAAGACATTGAGCCGGTAGAATAAATCTTCACGAAAACGGCCTGCCCTGACTTCATCGCGCAGGGTGCGGTTGGTAGTGGCCAGCACCCGCACATCCAGCGACAGCACTTTGCGTCCGCCGATACGTTCCACCTCTTTTTCCTGCAACACTCGCAATAGTTTGGCCTGCAGGGCCAGATCCATTTCCGAGATTTCATCGAGCAGAATGGTACCGTGATTCGCCTGTTCGAATTTACCGGCGTAGGCTTGGCTGGCACCGGTGAACGCACCTTTTTCATAGCCGAACAGGGTCGCTTCCAGCATGTTTTCCGGGATCGCCGCACAATTGATGGCAACAAACGGCTTGTCCGCCCGCTGCGAATGGGTGTGAAGATATCGCGCCAGGACTTCTTTACCGGTGCCGCTTTCGCCGTTAATCAACACCGTGGCTTCACTATCGGCCACCCGTTTGGCCATCGCCTGTAGTTCTCTGGAACTGCGTGATTCGGCGACCATGTCCTCTTCCTGCTGACCCAACTGGCTGAGGTAACGCTGAACACGCTGCAGTAATTCTTCTGCCTCAAACGGTTTGAGCAGATAATCCGACGCGCCCTGATGCATCGCTTCTACAGCACTTTGTACCGTCCCGTAAGCGGTCATCATCACCACCGGCAGATCCGGTATCAAAGCCTTGGCTTTTTTCAGCAGTGTGTGACCATCCATGGGCTGCATTTGTAGATCGCTGAGCAGCAGGCCGACCGGTTCACTGGCCATTTTATCCAGGGCAGACTGACCATGTTCCATACCGCTGACCCGGTAACCCGCCAATTCCAGCGTGTCGCACAGTGCTCCCCGCAGATTGGCATCATCCTCAACTACCAGAATTGTTGACTGATTCATAAAACACACTCCTGTTGTTGTGCTGACGCCGCCTCTGCCCGCGCTTGTGACTGGTACATCGGCAGGCGCAGGGCAAAAGTGCTGCCCTTGCCTGGTTCGCTGTCAATCCAGAGGTGGCCTTTGTGCGCTTTAACGATTGAATGCACCACTGCCAGCCCCAGCCCTGTGCCGCTTGAACGCGTGGTGTAAAAAGGCGTCAGAATTTTTTCCTGTTCTTCTGCTGTGATACCGGGGCCGTTATCGGTGACACTGATATCAATCCAGCTCAGTCTGTTGTCGTCCTCGACAAAATCCGCTGACAAGCGAACCTGACCTGCTTCACCACAAGCCTGGCGGGCATTGTTAAGCAGATTATTGATAGCACTCACCAGGGCGGCTTGACTGCCGTAGATATGTCCGTCATTGACGTTGTTGCTGATTCTCAGCGAACTCGACTCAGATAGCGGCTGGGCATGATATTGCTGCTGTAGTTCATCGAGTAGGTTGCTGATGGCCACGGGTGAGGTCGAAGCCATACTGCCACGGGAAAAGGCGAGCATGTCTTTTACCAGTTGTTCCATATGCGTCAGACTATGCTTGAGCCGACCGGCAAAACGCTGACGGATTTGAGCATCGCCCTCGTCTTTCAGCAAGGGTGCCAGGTAAAGCAAGGCAGAAGACAGCGGGGTGCGGATCTGATGCGCCAGTCTGGCGGCGACTTCGCCCATGGTGGAGAGACGCTGCAGATGCGAGACTTTATTCTGCAGGTCACGCGTTTCTGTCACGTTCTGCAGCAGGATAATCTGACCCGGTTCGTGCCCCAGAGGACTGGTGGAAATATGCACCAGACGACCGTCCTGAAGCGACACATCGTGGCCATCTCCGGGCTGTGGTGCAAAAGCCCTGGCGATGATGTCGACCCAGCGCTCACCGGAGAGTGGTTCGCCCAGCAATTCAATTGCAGCGGCATTGGCTTCCTGAACTATCCCCTCGCCGTTAATAACGACAACGCCGGCCGGCAACACTTCCAGCAAACGGCTGTGGCGATCAGCCAATCGCTCAGCATTTTGCTGTTGCTTGACATCGTGATGGCGGCTGTTACCGGCTGGCTGCCAGTGTGACTCGGCCTGTTTGAAAGCACTGACCCTTTTGCTGATAGCCTGTGCAGGGCCAGCGGCGCTGGATAGTTTCAGATTCATAATTAACTGCTCCCTCCGGCAAAATGCCGTGTAGCGGGATTTGCAATTACTATGCCCGAAAATTTTTTCTTTTATTTACAATGCGTTAGAGCTTTACCGTTGGTGTTTTGT
Source organism: uncultured Methylophaga sp. (assembly GCF_947259025.1). Taxonomy (GTDB): domain Bacteria; phylum Pseudomonadota; class Gammaproteobacteria; order Nitrosococcales; family Methylophagaceae; genus Methylophaga. Next base: position 41,136 of record NZ_CAMYKO010000003.1, on the reverse strand, counting down.
CAAAAGCCCGACGGCTGACCGCCAATCTTCAGTCAGCTTCTCTCTGTATTCCGTATTTACGCATTTTTTCCACCAGCGTGGTGCGGCGCATTTTCAAGCGCTGGGCAGCATGAGCAACAACGCCTTCCGCTTCATCCAGCGCTTGTTTGATCAGCATATATTCAAGATTGGCCAGATGCTCTTTGAGATTAATCCCTTCTTCCGGCAGGTTTTCCGTATCAAGCTCAGACACCGCGACGCTGGGCTGCGTCGTTTGCGGCTCGGGCACTGTCCCGGGAAGGTTACGGTGGGTGTCAGGTGACGGACCGGCATTAATCACAGCGGTGACCTGTTCGGGTAAGGCCTCGCCTTCCAACTGATATTTGGCTGGCAGATCATCATAATCAACCCGGCCATAGGGAAAGAGAATCACCAGCCGCTCCACCACATTGGCCAGCTCACGAACGTTACCCGGCCAGCTATAACGACAGAGTGAGATCATGGCTGCCGTCGTCAGGTTGATAGTGCCGCGGTTTTCATGCTCAATCCGTTTAATCAGTTCATTGACCAGAAGCGGAATGTCTTCAGGACGTTCACGTAAAGCCGGCATTTCAATCGGAAAGACGTTCAGGCGATAAAACAAATCCTCACGGAAACGGCCTTCAGTAATATGTTCTTCCAGGTTGCGGTGAGTGGCGGCAATCACCCTGACATCCGCACTTTGCGTTTTATTGCTGCCGACACGTTCGAATGTGCGCTCCTGCAAAACACGTAATAACTTCACCTGCATCGGCAAGGGCATATCGCCGATTTCATCCAGAAACAAAGTGCCGCCCTCAGCCAGTTCAAAACGGCCTTTACGTGCGGTGATGGCGCCGGTGAACGCGCCTTTTTCATGGCCAAACAATTCGCTTTCCAGCAGTTCGCCGGGAATGGCGCCACAATTGACCGGTACAAAGGGTTTGTCGCGACGATTGGAGAAGTGATGCAGATTACGGGCCACGACTTCTTTACCGGTGCCGGATTCTCCCAAAATCAGCACATTGGCATCAGAGTCGGCAACCTGATCCACCATGCGCTGAACCATTTTGATGGAGCGGCTGTTACCGACCAGAGAACGAAACAGGCTATTGTCATCCTGATCGTTGTTGGACTGGCCACGGTAGATGGTCGCCTGCTGCAGCGCGTTACTCAGCTGGGGATATTTGATCGGGAAACGCAACGAGCCGATGGTACCGGGAAATTCCTGAGATTCAGCATCAGGCAGGTCGAGCGTAAATACCGGAACGCGGGACTCGTGATTAACCAGCTCACGCAGCAATTGACGGGTAATGTGGCGGTTACCACAGTCACCAATAATGGCCATGACGATATCACTGAGATTATCAACCTGGTCAAACCAGATTGTCGGGTCATCCACCACCACCGGGCGGCAATTTACAAATTCGATAAGGGTCGACAGCTTCTCGCGCCGGTCAGAGTTTTCTTCCACGACCAGCACATGATTTCCACTCATACTAACTCCAGCTTTATTCCATGTTAATCGACAGTATCGAAACAATTATTTTGCAATGGAGTTAAGCATTTTTAAATCGCCATTGTCAAAAAAATGACAGGCATGAAAATCAGTGGGGGCGGTCTATGCCGCGAGCTTGTTGGTGTTAACTGGACTGGTACGCCGCGACCGCTTTACGATTTTTATTGAGATCGCTTAACTCAAGTCGAAGTGTCTGCTGCGCATCTCGGCAGATTTGTTCAAGCTGTTGATTATCAGCAATCATTGATTCCAGCAAAGCTCTGGTATCAAGTGTCTGCTGCTCCTCACCGAGCGGAAAGATCTGTTCCAGTAGCGCCGCCCTTTTCTGCTGCATTTCCGGCAAGGCCGACCATTTACGATCCTGCGCCATTTGCAGCATGGCACGCGTCAGGTCAACGGCTTGGCGTAATTGCGTGACAGCATTGTCTGACATTATTGGTATTCTGCCGGTATCGCATCCCAACCAGCTTTAACTTCCTGCAACAGGGTAGTGACCTCATCCAGAATGGCCGTCTCATTGCTGACGTTGGCTTCCAGCAAGCGACGTCCCATGTATTCGTACAGCGAGTCCAGATTAGAGGCGATATCACCGCCTTTATCGGCGTCCAGACTGGTACGCAGGCCCTGAATAATGTTCATGGCCCAGGTGATTTGCTTGCTTTTTTCAGCAATATCACCGCGGGCAATGCAGCCCTTGGCAGTGGCTAACTTGGATAATGCCCCTTCCATCAGCATCTGAATGATTCGGTATGGTGAGGCGTAATTAACCTCTGACTCAACGGCATTGCGGCCATAACCTTCCAGAGCTTTTTTATTGATCATGGATTGCGTCATCAAAACGACTCCCTATTATCCGTTCTGTCGATTGGCGGCAGGCATGGTGGCCAGTTGTTGTAACAGGAAATTACCGGAGTTACTCAGTTCACTCACCAGGGTGTCCAGTGCAGTGTACTGGGCCCGGATCCGCTGTTCGACAATCTCCAGCCTCGCTTCCATCCGGAACTCATCATCTTCAAGACGATCCAACTGCGTATTCAGACCATCTTCACGCGCCTCAATCAGACCATCATTGGCCAGCCAGCTGTCAGCCAAGGAGGCTAGTCGGTTGGCATAACCTTCACCTTCAGCTGCAAATAAATTGACAAATGAATTGAAGTCCGAGTTCAGCGTATCACTGACCGTATCCGTATCCACTTCCATCACGCCTTCTTCGTTGACGGAAATACCGGCTTCGATCAGGTAACTGAACTCTGAACCGGTGATATCTGAACCAACGTTGAATGCGTTGAAGATTGACTGCTCGATACTCAGGAGAGTGCTGTCGGCCTCCAATTGTCCTTTGCGCTGATTGTCAATTTCGGTGCGAAGCGCATTGTAGGCATCTGCAAACTGGGTGACTGCCTCCAGAATAGCTTCGTCATCACGAGTCACATTGAGGCTGGCAGTGCCGATGCTCTCAGCAGTGAAGCTGATGCCATCAACGGCATCGGTAATGGTGTTGCTGCTACTGGTCACGGTAAAGCCGTCAATTTCCACAACAGCATCACTGGCGCTGGAAATTGAGGTGGCATAATTGGTACCGGATGGCACATAAGTCAGCGCCGACAGTCCGGCATTATCGCCATCATTGCCGTCACCATCACCAGTGACGGAAACCTGCAGTGCATTATCAGTACCGGTTTCATCCGACGACAAAACCAGCCGGGCCCCATCATCACTGTTAACAATAGTGGCGGTGACGCCGGTGTTATCAGCTGACTCATTGATGGCATTTCGAATATCCGCCAGTGAATCACCGGCACCGACCGCAATACTGAAACTGTCAGCGCCAACTGAGAGATTCAGTGTGCCGCTGCCCGGCGCAGTGCTGCTGTCAGCGAAAGGGCCAAAAGCAATCTTGTCACGTTCAGCCAGCGCCTGAACATCAACAGCATAGCTGCCCGCCAAGGCATTACTGTCTACGTTGGCGGTAAATATATCTTCATCACTGGACTGGCCCTGGAAAACCTGGAAGCTGGATGCGCTTCCCAGACCGGCCATAGCCGATTGAAATTCAGAGATTTTGCTTTTCAGATTGCCATAGGCGCTGATCTGGGCACTGACCTGAGATTGCTCACTTTGCAATCTCTGAATAGGCCGACGCTCCAGGGCCACCAGCTGGCTGATAATGCTTTCGACATCCAGTCCGGAACCGATGCCGGCTGACGTTATGCTAGCCATGTTAAATCTCCACAATAAACCGTTACATTTTTACTGCAAATCCCGGGCCAGTCAGACCGAGATTTCCAGTAAAATACCACGGTACTTTTCCGCTGCGTTACGGGCATCAAGCAAAGCCTCTGACGGGATCTGCCTGACGACTTCATCTGTTTCCGAGTCAATGACTTTCACGACACTGTCGCCGCTGTTTTCATCCACTGTGAATTGTAAACTGCGGTTGAAGTTCTGCATGTAGTCATTCAGTTCAGTGACTTTTTGCTGCAGGGCTTCAGCCCGCTGTTGCCGCTCTAACTCCTGCTGCTCCAAGCTTTCTGACGTGGCGGTAGCTGATTGTTGCTTCTCTGAGACGACAAAAGCAGGTTCCACCGCTTGGGTGACCTGCTGCTTCGAATCAGTTTGCTTTGGCAACGTCGGGAGGCTTGACTGCACTAATAAATCGTTATTAGCCATCTTACCTATTCCTTTTTAAATCTGGTGAACCCGGAGCCGAAGCTCCGGGATGCCAGTTCAGTTACCTTATCCCAGCAACTGCAGTGCTGCCTGAGGCAGTGTGTTAGCCTGCGCCAGGATACTGGTACCTGCCTGCTGCAGAATCTGTGCACGGGTCAGGTTAGCAGTTTCTGCCGCAAAGTCCGCATCTTCGATACGGCTACGGGCTGCAGTCAGGTTTTCTGCATAGTTCTGCAGGTTAGAGATAACGGCCTCGAAACGATTTTGAATCGCACCGAATGTGGCGCGGGCTTCGTTGACAGTATCAATGTCGCTACTCAGATCTGCCAGTGCAGCTGATGCAGCGGCGGTTGTACTAACATCGACAACGCCTGTTGCTGCCAGGCCGGCGCTGAACGCGTTGATGCCGGTTAACTCTGTCAAATCGATAGAAATCTGGTTATTAGCTGTACCAGAAGACCCAACCTGGAAGTTGACAGTGGCACCACCACTCAACAAGTCAGTACCGTTGAAGTTGGTTGTAGCAACGATTCGAGAAATTTCTTGAGTTAACTGGTTAACCTCTGCTTGCAGACCATCGGCATTACCGACTGTATCGTTGGAAGCCTGTACAGCCAGCTCACGAATACGTTGCAGGTTATTCGCAATTTCGCCCAGTGCACCTTCTGCTGTTTGCCCCAGTGAAATACCGTCACCTGCGTTACGAACTGCCTGGTTGATACCGCGAATATCACGGGTCAGCTGGCCGGCAACGAACAAACCGGCCGCATCATCTTTGGCACTGTTGATACGCAGACCAGATGACAAACGCTCCAAAGAAGTGTTCAGAGAGTTTTGTGATTCATTCAGGTTTCTCTGTGCGTTCAAAGAAGCAACGTTAGTGTTAATAATAAGAGCCATGATTATCTCCTGACCGTCAGTACGCTCTCATTTAGCGTACTGTTTGTTGACTATGGCAGATATACATTACTGATGTATTTACCGCCTCCGACAACTTTAACGGCAGGAGCAAAAGATACTTTAGTAAAAAATAAAGAAACCTTTCCTCACCATCACCTTATTGTCCTAACGCCTGTTTCTCTGAAGTTTTTTAGCCCTGCAATAAAGTCAGCGCATTCTGTGGCAGCGTGTTGGCCTGTGCCAGAATCGAGGTACCAGCCTGCTGCAGAATCTGTGCACGGGTTAATTTTGCCGTCTCGGCGGCAAAGTCGGCATCTTCTATCCGGCTACGGGCCGCAGTCAGATTTTCGACATAGTTCTGCAGGTTGGAGATGACTGCTTCAAAGCGGTTTTGCACAGCACCATAGGTGGCCCGGGCACCGTTCACATCATCAATATCGCCACTGAGGTCAGACAACGCAGCAGAGGCTGCGGCCGTGGTAGTCACATCAATAACACCGGTAGCATCCAGTGCCGCACTGAAAGCGTTGATGTTGGTGATGTCATCCAACGTCACTGAAATCTGGTTGTTGGTATCACCCGAAGCACCGACATGGAAATTAACAGTTTCACCACCACTGAGCAGGAACCGACCATTAAAGTTGGTGGTGGATACAATACGGGAGATTTCCTGAGTCAGCTGATCGACCTCCAACTGCAGACCAGCAGCATTACCCACTGTGTCATTGGATGCCTGCACGGCGATTTCTCGAATCCGCTGGAGGTTGTTGGCAATCTCGCCCAATGCACCCTCAGCTGTCTGGCCGAGAGAAATACCATCCGCAGCATTACGAATTGCCTGATTATTACCGCGTACATCGCGGGAAATCTGACCGGCAACAAACAGGCCTGCAGCATCATCTTTAGCGCTGTTGATACGCAGACCGGATGACAAACGCTGCAAAGATGTATTCAGGTCACTTTGGGACTCATTCAAATTGCGCTGCGCATTCAGAGACGCAATATTGGTGTTGATGATCAATGCCATGACTTTACCCTCTAAAATGGTTGTCTATGCTGTTAATTACCACGCCATTGCGTGGGCACAGACCAGGTAAAGCATGATATGTGCCATCAAGCTTTCATCGCTCTCCCCCCAGCCATTGTATTGCGCTGCTCGCTCGCCTGAAACTCAGCTGTGGCGAGGGATGAGAACCATTCACCCAAGTGATCTTCTAAGAAGTAATGTTGTTCTACCCAGGCTTTCAGGTTATCACCGGCTTTTTGCAACGCAGCCGGATCGGCAAGGATTTGCCGGATTGCCGCCAGCCATTCTGCCCTCTGGTTTGCAACCCGGATAACCGGCGCATTTTTTGTCTGGTAGGGGAAGATATCAGAGCAGATCACCGGCCAGCCCATGATGCCATATTCCAGCAGGCGCAAGTTACTCTTAGACCGGTTAAAGTCATTGTCTTCCAATGGCGCGATCGCCAAATCAAGATTCAGTGAAGCCAGTTTTTGCGGATATAACTCGATATCTACAAATTGATGTTCTTCTGTGATAAACGGCTTGATTTCTGCCGGACACATCCCGAAGAAAATCCAGTCAACCTCATTGGCTGTTTCTTTAACTACATCGATAATCAGTTCAAGGTCGCCCTGGTGCTGTTGTGCACCGGCCCAGCCAACCCGAGGCTTGCTCGATTGCTGCCGTAGACTCTTTAGTCCCTGCCACTTCTCTTTTTGTAACCGGTTGGGAATGATCTGGATGTCATCAATCATTTCTGCGCACATATCTGCCAGTGGTTGCGTCGATACAATCAGACGGTCACAGAAGCCCAGCACCCTTCTGAGTCTGGCTCGAGCATCTCGGTAAGCAGCCTTCATACGTCGATATTGCGAGCTCTTCTCTGGCAGGTCGTGCAGGAGATCATCCAACATGAAAATCACTTGGACTTCTGGCTTGAATTCGCGGTAAATCTGCAACAGCTCTATTTCTTTATCGCTGATCGCATTCTGCATCACGACGGTATCCGGACTCATTCTCTCCAGCTCAGTGATGCTGAGGTGGTGACTTCCGAATTCACAAAGTGCCAACCCTGACTTGGCCAGTGAGGAAAAAGGCTGTTTCATTCTGTAGTCACCCGAACCGCCTCTCACCGGTAGACCATAAACTCTAAGACGCAGATGGTGCTCAATATCCCAGTTCTGCAACGCCCCCACATCAATGTCAAACTCATGCTTACGCAATGACAGATTCTTGTTATAGGCGGGATCATTCGCCAGAAGTGGCAGCCACGTATTAAGCATGTAGCGTTGTTCTCTGCGTTTGTTCAAAGCTTTTTTTGCAATGCTTTCAACATCGGAGTAGAACCCGTTTTCTATCGACTTCAGGCTTACACTGCAGTGGTGAATGGCTATCGCAAATGGTGTCCAAATCACTCGATAACCTTGCTTACCGACACGAAGACAAAAGTCTACATCGTTATAGAGGACAGCCAGGTTCTCACTGTCCATCCCGCCCAGTTCCTCGTATATCTCACGCTTGACCAACATTACTGCTGCGGTAACAGCAGAGTAACTCTGGTCCAGGCGAGCCCGCTCCATGTGCGAGGTGCTGTTAATTGTCAGCAGTTCGTTGAATGGATGATCTGCGATTTCGCTGATTCCAAGCACGACACCAGCGTGCTGAATGCGGCCTGACTCCGGGTAAAGTAATCTTGCACCGACAACCCCCACATCCTCGCGCTGACCATGATTCATCATTCTATCAAGCCATTCAGGCTGAATAATTTCAGTATCGTTATTAAGCAATAGTAGGTATTCGCCTGTTGCCTGCTGCGCCGCCCAGTTATTCATTTCAGAGAAGTTGAAGGGCTTATCAAATGACAAGACACGCACTTTCTCGGGATAGGCTTTTGTCAGCTCCTGGTAATAGCTCAGAGTGTCGGGATCAGTACTCTGATTATCAACAACAAGCACTTCGTAGTCAGGGTAAGTCGTTTTATCCAGCAAGCTCTCCACACAAGGCTGCAGAAACTCGAGCTTGTCTTTTGTCGGAATGATGATGCTTACTTTAGGCTGACGCTGGTGCAGGTATGTAATGCGATAGCTGTTATCAACATAGCCGGCATTAATTTCCACCGGCAGCTTTTGTCTATCGAAATGCTGCTGTAAGGCAATTTCTCCGGCCTTGGAATCAAATGGCCTGTCGACTTCACCACTCTTGTGGGTCAATACATCAGCAACATGGGCAAATGCCGCATCACCGAAAGTATCAAACCAGCGCAACGCAAGGTCGTAGTTTTCAGCGCCGGGCAATGCCAGAATGCCACCCGCCTGAATTAGGTGTGCAACTGGCACCCAGCCATTACCGATGTATGGGGAAGAACGCAGCAAATCGAGATTAAAGTCCGGTTTAAAACGGGGAAAGCCTCGAATGCCCTTGTCATCAACCTGGTCATCATCTGTGTAAATAAAGCTGCAGCCAGGATTAAGGTTTATGGTGTCGGCAATTTTTGCCAGTGATTGCTGACTGTACTGCACACCGGGCTCTACAAAAGTTACCCAATGCCCAGGATATTTCGCTATCTCTTGATTGAGTGCATCGTAGGGATCCTCCTGATCTTCCAGGGTGCGCCAGTGCAGAAACTCGGTCTGCTCAAATATCACATCCGGAGCTGGCGCAAAGCCGACGACAGTCAGCTGCCAGCTTTTCAATAACTGGCCAGCCAAGGAGTCTATAGTGTCGGCGAGCAGATGCTCTTCGCCAGGCAGCACAAACATAAAAGTGTGCATGGTGGGTTGCTGGTGCCAATGCAATACCATCCGCTCGGCCAACACCTCGGCATCGACCTCTCTCAGCTCATGCCTGACTATCCATTGCTGGTAATTGTCGTGCTGAAGTGTCGATTTGAGGAGTTCCAGACATTGCTCCATGGCAGAGGACAAGCTTGATTCGCGTGACAGTAGTTTGATGTTATTTTTAATCTGTCTACGGGCAGAGGAGTCAATGAAGATTTGTTCACTGTAATTGGAGGAATTGATGGCACGGACAACCAAATCCTGCATTTCACCAATAAATTCCAAATCGCTCTGACTGAACAGATTTATGGGCTTGCCATCACCAGAGTTGAGTAACTGACCTTTCAGCTCAGTTATCGTGGCTTCTGCCTTTTCCAGCGATTGTTTCAGTTGAGTGGGCTGCATTCTGATAGCCAAGGCAACCGCCTTCAATCCATCAGAGCTGCCAACGCTGAGGCCAGACACCAAACTCTGAAACTCAATCTCCTTCTTGAGGTAATAATCAATATCCTGAGGATTATCCGTCAACTGACTGGTGACCAGCGCAGACAAGTCTGCAATGTTCAGGGATGTCCCCGGAGCGGGCTGCGCGACGGTTCCAACCCTGGCCAGAGAGTGAAAAAGGCCCCTGAATATCGCATGACTAAGGTCTATTTCAGTCCATGGACTCCATTCAAGATCAAAAAACTTCGATTTGCCTGTCTCATCAATAATCAGGTTAAAAGGTGTAGCATCGATATATTCACCCGGTAAAACATACCGTTCACCGGACAGCTGTGAATGCTCAAGCAGTGCCTGCATCAAAGGATGTGCCCATTCCAGAATTTGATTGGCATTCCATCCGGCTTTATTGACAATAGGGAGCAACGCATTGAAAAGCAGTTCGCCCGCAATCAATGGTTCAGAGTCAGGAAACTTCACCCAATCAGGCTTTTCTCCCCCTGCCAGAAGACGGCGATAAACACGTAACTCATTATCCTTGGCCAGGATACTCACTTCCTTGGCAAGCAGTTTCTGACGGCCCTGTGAATACTGGAAAGCCACACCATGCTTGTTGTTTTGCCAGTTTCCTTTGCCTTTTTTGGCAATAACCATGAATGAGTTTGCTAAGTCACCGACAAGCCGGTTTTCTATAAGGCCTCTGGTTGCCGCACCTTCTGAGAGTGTTTTTTGATAAGAGGCACTCTGGACAGGTGCAAAAGCGGTGGACAAAAGGTTATTCAAAACAAATTCGGGCTGATCCATAGCCAGATCAGTCAGCAATAAGTTGGGTAGCTTGTAGTCAGGGAACGGATAGTAAAATTCAACTTCAGAGAAGTTGGCTTGTTTGATGATTCTGGTCAAATCATGACGGCCAAAAGTGACAGCCTCACCCTCTCCGTACAGGCTCTCAATTCCGTAAAAGGGAACACCCTGATGATCCTCATATGCGCCGGCCCAATACTTCAAACCCAACTTGTTCTCAATAGCCACTATCAGAACGCCATCCGGTTTCAAAAATGAGCGAGCCAGACTCAATGCCTTACTCACAGGGTCTGCACCACCGATGAATTTTCTACTGTATTCCAGCACACCAATCATCGTGACAACATCGAATTGCTCTTCAGTTTCAAAGTCCTGAAAGTTGTCGTTGTAGACTTTCACATTATCCAGATCACGACACCTGGCTGCTGTTATGGTGGCTCTCCTGAAGCTGCCTTCTACACAAGTTAAGTCACACCCTACCTCTCCTAGAAAGCGGCTTATCGCACCACACCCAGAACCTAGTTCGAGAACTTTTTTTCCATGTAAATTTTGTTCTAAGGGCCGAAAAAGATTAGATCGCAAGGGTGAGAGGTGATACTTGGTTGGCCAGTCTGATATATGTTCTTGTAATTCTTCAGATCCTGTCGATAGATCATTGCACGACTGAATGGTGTCAAGAATAATCTCCTCAGTTCTATCACCATCGCTATAAGCAAATACAGCATTACGATCACGAGAATAAACGCGTGTTTCCTCATTGAAGGTGTATGTTTTGTTTTCCATAGTTATCTCTGCTGGTGAAGACTCAGGTTGATTGCTTTTATGCTAGAGGTATCTGGATGTGTGCTTCACAACCCAAAGTGAGCTCTACAGAGCTCATACAGACTCTGACCGGACCGACAACCGCACTCATTTGTAAATTTAGACGCTCTAGATAAAGTTAAATAAAGACAGCCCCTGCACTTTAACATAGGCCTGTTGTGCTGCCTGCAGCCCCACAGACTGCTGGTTCAGGCGGGTGATGGCTTCGGCGTAGTCCAAATCTTTGAGTTGAGAGCGGTTGCTTTCCAGGCTGGCAATGCTGGCCTCATTCACGGCTCGTTGCTGATCGACGGCATTCAGTCTTGTGCCTACTGCTGTTCTGGCACCGAGTACCTGGCCCAGAGAGGTGTCGATGTTAGACAGAAAGTCGCCATTGTTGGGGGCGGTGGAGACATCATTGTTATTCAGCGCGGTAGTGAATTCATCGATGGTCTGAAAAATTGCCTCAGTGCTGCCATCCAGATTATTGGTCACAAAAATCTGGTCGCCGGGCTCACTGACTTCGACCAGGTAGCCACCACCCACTCTCACATTTCGCTGGCCACTGTCTCCGTTGTAGGCATATGTACCCGGGTCAAAGGCCTGGGTGTTGGATTGGTAACCGGAAAACAGGTATTCACCATTGGCGTCGGTCGAGTTCGCGAGACTCAGCAGGCTCTGTTTAAGCTGATCCATTTCCTCGGCGATCGCAGCCCGGGCGTTAGCGTCATTACTATCGTTCAGCCCCTGAACGCCGAGCTCTCGAATCCGCTGCAGGATGTCTGCCGCACTGTCCAGCACACCATCAGTCACGCTGAGCTTGCTCTCGGCCACATCGGCGTTGCCCTGGTATTGTTCGGTCAAGTTCAGGTCACGCTCAATACCCAGAATTCTGACTGCAGCAACCGGGTCATCTGAGGGTGAAAGAATGCGTTCACCGGTGGAGACCTGCTGCTGTGTTTTGGCGAGCTCAGTCTGCTGACGCAGCATCGACTCGACACTTTGCTGCTGAATATAGTTAGTTGATATACGCATGCGGGACTCCTAAACGGCGTTAATCAGCGAATCAAAGATGGTATTGGAGACCACGATAATCTGTGATGCTGCCTGATAAGCCTGCTGATACTTGATCAGATTGGCGGCCTCTTCATCCAGGTTGACGCCGGACACGCTGTCAAAGCGCTGCTTGGTCTGTTGTAACAAGGCCTGCTGGGTTTCCTGGCTGACTTCTGCCTGCCGGGTTCGGGTGGCGACATCAGACACAATCACCCCATACTGATCAGCCAATGAGCGAGTCACTGGCGGCGGGCCGGCACTGACCTGTACCAGACTGTCATCAGTCTGTAAGTCAGCCAGGGCCAGGGCATTTTCATTATTACCGGTACCGATATTGGTGCCGGATGAAGCGGCAATGGCTCTTGGGTCGGTGATGACCATATTGATATCGGCGGCAGTCGTTGCCGACGGGTCGAACAGGTTGCCGCCTGCATTGCCATCCAGATCAAAGCCGTTACTGTGTGCGTTGTTAAACGCCGTGACGACTGACTCTGCTAACAGATCCAGTTCGCTCCGGGTGTTGTCGATAATATCACTACGAAATTGTAAAGCACCGCCGAGGCTGCCACCGGTGACCTGATTGGTAATATCAATCTGAGTAGGCCCAAAGCCGATGTTCAGGCGCGGTGGATTAAAGGAGCTGTCGCTGATAGTGGATAAATCCACCTGTGAAGCCCCTACTACCAGCCCCTGACCACTACCGACAAAGACATTGACGGTGCCATTACTCTGTTCGACCGTGGTGACAGAAACATATTCGGAAAGTTTGTTGATTAATTGATCACGCTTATCGAGCAGATCATTGGGGTTGGCACCACTGGCTGAGCCTTTGGCTTCCAGAATCGCCTGGTTGAGCTCAGCAATGCCCTGACTCAGATTATTGATGTCCTCCACCGCCACACTGATATCGTTATCAATATTACGTTCCAGTTGGCCCAATTGAGAGTCCAGCGTGTTGAAGCGGCTGGCAAGAAGTTCCCCCTGGGTCAGCATCACCTGCCGGGCAGAGATGGAGGTTGGATCGTTGGCAACTTCCTGGATGGAACCGAAAAAAGCATCAAAGCCATCGTTAATACCCAGCTCGGACGAACCCAGCAGATCATCAACCTGATTCGAATAGGACAGAAAGCTGCCCTGCTGTGCTTCCTGTGAGGTGTAACTTCTAACCTGACTGGCCAGAAAGTTATCGTAAATGCGTTCAACACCATTGACCGTCACCCCGGCGCCCAAATAAAAGTCACCCTGGTAACTGGACGGACGTGTCACCTGGTCTGCCCGCTGGCGGGTATAGCCTTCAGTGTTGATATTGCTGATATTGTTACTGGTGGTCGACAGTGCTGTCTGCGCTGCGGTCAACGCCGAAGTACCGATATTCAGAATGCTCATATTCTTGTCCTCATCTCATATCAGCCCCGGTCAGAACAGCTTCATGTCCAGCGAGACACGACTGAGCGTATCGCCATTCATAATGCGTTTAATCTTGTCGGCATACTGCGGGTCGGTGGCATAACCGGCTTGATGCAGATGCTCGATGAAAGCTTCAGCATTACCAACATGCTGCAGCGCTTGTTGGTAGCGTGGCTGTGTCTGGAGAAACTGCACATAATCGTCAAAGCTCTGCTGATAGGAGTCATAAGCGCGGAACTGTGATTGTTCCTGCAGGGCTTTTCCTCCGCGGAACTCCAGTGCCTGCTTGTTAATGGTGTCACCTTCCCAGCCATGGGCCTTGATATTGAACAGGTTGTGGCTGCTGCCCTGCTGATTGGACAGGACATATTGCCCCCAGCCAGTTTCCAGCGCAGCCTGAGAAAGGATCACTTCCGGTTCAACGCCCAGCTTGTTAGCAGCCTGTTCTGCATAGGGCCAGAGCGTCTCAACAAATTGTTGCGGCGAGGTAAACTGCTCAGGCAAAGTCTGAGTTGGCATTGCTTCAAGCGGCTTAGCTTGCTCGGGCTTGGCTTCACGGATCTGTTCAATGATTTCCTGGTTGACCCTGATGCCCAGCGCCGGTCTCACCGTTACGGTATCGATACTGAAGCTCTGACCGGGCAAGGCTGTCTGGCTGTTAGCGTAACGCTCACCACCGAGCTGACGCATGATCACATCCTGCAAACCCAGTCCGCCTCGTGAGGATAAATCTGAAGCCAGCTGCTGATCGGACATATCCCGATACATTTTGCTCTGCTCTGAGTCGAACAGGCCTTCTGCCAAACTCGCCTGTCGCATTGATTTCAGCATCATGGTGACAAACAGCGACTCAAACTGACCGGCAACCTGGCGCAAAGTCTGCTGATCACTGTCATCCTGAGCGGCTTTGCTCCGCAATTGATTGAGACCGTGAAAATCAATCGCCGACTGAGCAACTTTGGACTCAAGCGCCATGATCAGATCACCACCAGCTCAGCACGAAGCGCACCCGATTGTTTCAGCGCCTCAAGAATCGCCACCAGATCGCCCGGTGCCGCACCCACCTGATTGACAGCGCGGACAATCTCATCCAGCGATACGCCCGGATCAAACACAAACATGCGGCTGTCTTCTTCAGTGATTTCCACATCAAAATTGGGGGTGATCACAGTCTGTCCCTGCGATAGGGGATCAGGCTGGCTGACTTCGGCGTCGGCAGAAATAGTCACGGACAGATTGCCGTGGGTCACTGCCGCTGGACTGACACGGACATGCTGACCGATAACGACCGTGCCACTTCTGGAGTTGACTACGACTTTGGCCGGCGCCTCGCCCGGGTTCAACTCGAGGTTTTCAATCAGAGATAAAAACGGCACACGCTGACTGGGATCGCGCGGCGCGTTGACTTTAACCGAGGAGGCATCCATCGAACGCGCGGTGCCTTTGCCCAGTGTGTGGTTAATGGAATCAGTGAGTCGGCTGACGGTAGTAAAATCCGGGTTATGCAGATTCAGAATGATGTGGTCCCCGACATTAAAGGCATTTTTCACCGTACGCTCGACTGTTGCGCCGTTAGGTACACGGCCTGCACTGGGAATATTTACCGTGACCCGCGAACCATCAGCAGCATCGGCACCGAAACCACCGACAACCAGGTTGCCCTGCGCCATCGCATAAATATTACCGTCAGCGCCTTTCAAAGGTGTCATCAGCAGGCTGCCGCCACGCAGACTTTTGGCATCACCCAAAGATGACACGGTGACATCGATCTTCTGGCCGGGTTTCACAAAGGGCGGCAAGTCGGCATGAATCGACACGGCAGCCACATTCTTACTTTTCGGATCGGTGCCCGGCGGAATATTGATGCCCATTTCCACCAGCATGTTACGCAGGCTCTGACCGGTGAACTTGGTTTTATCACCAGTACCATCCAGGCCCACTACCAGGCCGTAACCGATCAACTGGTTGGAACGTACCCCGGCAATGGAGGCCAGGTCCTTGATGCGTTCTGCCTGAACCACACCGGTTACCAGCAGTAAAACAAAGGTCAAAAACAGTTTCATTTTCATCTTGCTACCCTCAGAACGGCATCAGCGCACTGGCAAAGAAACGGCTAAGCCACCCCATCACATTGGCATCATTGGTCGGGCCATCGCCGACATAGGCGATCTGGGCGTCGGCAATTCTTACCGACGAAACGGAATTATCTGCCTCTATGTCACGTGGGCTGACAATGCCCGACAGGCGGATATATTCATTGCCCTGATTGATGGTGATGACCTTTTCACCGCGGACAAACATATTGCCGTTTGCCAGCACTTCCACCACCGAGACACTGATATTGCCGCTGAGCAGGTTGTTTTGTTCGCTCTCCCCCTCGCCTTCGAAATCCGTTTCGGAACCGAAGTTAAAAGCCAGGTTATTGTTGCTGGTGTTATCCAGCGGCAAAGCGCCGGGCAGACTGAACTCCGGGCTGGCACCAAAAATTGTGGGGTTGGCAACGCTGCTGCTGTTGGTTTTATTGACCGTGGTTTCGGTCTCTTTCTCAGCATCGGTCTGCTCTTCCAGTCTCACCGTCAAAATATCGCCAACCCGGCGGGCACGGTAATCTTCGAACAGGGAAATGTTGTTGCGCGCGTCAAAAATAGCGCCATCGTGTTTTTCCTGTGGCTGAACCGGCACCGGTCTCACCGCCGCATAGGCCGGGTCACGTTTTACCGTATTACCACCACAGGCCGACAATAATGCCGCACTGAACAGGACGAGAAATGACAGCACTGATCTCATGATCACTCTCCGCAAAAAAGCTTTGTTCTAACTTCTTGCAGACTTTGTGCCAGTCTCCTGTTTTGTCGCTAATACGCCCCCAAACAGTGAAGTAACAGTTCCTTCCCCCTCTGATGGGGGAAGGTTAGGATGGGGGTGCTTATGCACATTACGGAATCAATGCTCATGGATGAAGTACTCAAAGAACGTGCCCGCCATTTACGGAAAAACATGACGGACGCTGAACAAAAGCTGTGGCAGAACGTCCGCCAGAGACAATTGAACGGCCTTAAATTCAGGCGTCAGGTGATAGTTGGTGAGTATATTGTCGACTTTGCCTGTTTTGAGGCAAAGCTCATCATAGAGCTAGATGATGGGCAGCATGCCGAAAATACACATTACGATGATAAACGAACACAATATCTGACACAGCAGGGTTTTCAGGTAGTTCGTTTCTGGAATCATGAAGTATTAAATCAACTCGATGCAGTGTTGGAGCGTGTTCTGAAGAAGCTATGTCGGGGAAAGCAGTTTTAATTTGACGCCCCCTCACCCTGCCCCTCTCCCGCCAGGGGAGAGGGGATCATCTTGCCGCAACCAAGTGATAACCGCTTTACGCTATTTATTCTGAAATAAAGTCAGCAATTATAGATTCTGACTGGCGTACTGCAGCATCTGATCGGAGGTGGAAATCGCTTTCGAATTCATCTCATAAGCCCGCTGGGTCTCGATCATATTAATCAGTTCGGTGACCACATTGACGTTGGAGGTTTCCAGTGCGCCACCGACCGTCGTGCCAAAACCATCCAGCCCTGGTGTGCCGATAATCGGTGCGCCGCTGGCTGCTGTTTCCTTGAACAGGTTTTCACCGACAGGCTGCAGACCGGTCGGGTTTACAAAGTCTGCCAAATCCAGGTTGCCGACAATCGTCGGATCGCTGTCACCAGCTGATAAAACACTGACTGTGCCGTCTGAGCCAATGGTAATGCTCTGGGCATCTTCAGGGATGGTAATGCCTGGTTCCAACTGGTAGCCATTGGACATCACCACCTGGCCGGTGGAATCAAGCTGGAAGGTGCCGTCACGGGTGTAGGATATGGTGCCGTCCGGCATCAAAACCTGGAAGAAGCCCCGGCCCTGAATGGCGATATCCAGCGCATTCTGTGTCTGCTGGATATTGCCCTGGGTATGGAGTTTTTCGGTGGCCACTGTACGCACACCAGTACCGACCATCAGACCAGAAGGTAACTGGGTGCTAGTGGATGACTGAGCACCAGGCTGACGCATGGTCTGGTACAGCAGGTCTTCAAATACCGCCCGGTCCTGTTTAAAGCCGGTGGTATTCACATTTGCCAGGTTATTAGAAATAACCGACATTCTGGTTTGCTGGGCATCCAGACCAGTTTTAGCAATCCACAAAGCCTGATTCATACTCTTAACTCCTCAATTAAAGCCGCTTTCGTTAAGCGCGACTTAGCCACCCATCTGCATTAAACGTGCCGATGCAGCACTGTTTTCCTGGGTGGTTTTCATCATCTTGACCTGCATTTCATATTGACGCTGCAGTTCGATCATCTTGACCAAAGCACCGACCGCGTTGACATTGCTGCTTTCCAAAGTGCCGGAAGAGACCTTTACAGTGGCATCCAGAGGTGCTTCACCGCCATCACGCATGCGCATCAGGCCATCGCTGTCTTTAAACACATTCTGCAGCTCCGGTTTGACCAGTTTGATGCGATCCAGCACTGCCAGAGCATTGGCAGCTTCACCAATCGGACGAATAGAGATAGTGCCATCACTGCCGATCTCGACTTCTTCCGCTGGCGGTATCGCAATCGGACCGCCTTCGCCCATCACGGCCAGACCGGTGCCGGTCACCAACTGGCCAGTCTCGGTAATGTGTAAATCACCGGCACGGGTGTAACCTTCGCGGCCGTCTTTACCCTGCACGGCAATAAAGCCCTCGCCCTGTACCGAGATATCCAGATCACGACCGGTCGACTGCACCGAACCCTGCTGATAATCAGTCGCAGGTCGTTCGGTCATGGAATAGACCCGGGTCGGCAAACCTTCGCCGAATACCGGCATACTGCGGAACTGCTCAAAGTCGGCGCGAAAACCGGTGGTGTTGATATTGGCAAGGTTATTGGCATTGGTCGCCTGCGCCTGCATGGTCTGCTGGGCGGCGTTCATGGCAATAAAAAGGCTGCGGTCCATAGATTTATCCTCCCAAAGCCCTGCTATCAGGCAGGGCCCGGAACAGAAGGTGACTAACGAAGGTTGATAATGGTCTGAGTGATCGCGTTATTGGTCTCGATCGCTTTGGAGTTGGCCTGGAAATTCCGTTGGGCGGTAATCAAACCCACCAGTTCCTTGGTCAAATCGACGTTTGAGGTTTCCAGTGCACCAGCCTGAACCTTGCCAAAACTACCGGTTGAAGCCTCACCAGCAATCACCGGACCGGAATCCGTGGTTTCTTTCCAGGCGGTGTTACCAATTTTATTCAACGCTTGTGGATTGGCAAAATCGCCCAGAGCCAATTTGCCGATAGGAACAGCCTGACCATTACTGTAGGTGGCGCGGATCAGGCCTTCTTCACTGAAGTCGACCCCGGTCAGACGACCAGTCGGGAAGCCATTCACCGTCAGTGCACCCACATTAAATGAGCCGGAGTTTTGAGTTGAACCGCCCAATGACAGGTTCACTGTCTGGGTATCAGCACCACTGGCCCATTCTGAGGCAGCGCCATCAGCAAAAGACAAGGTAATCGGATCAGGGTTTACCGTGTCCAGCGTACCATCAGCATTGAAACTCACTCTTGCACCGGTCTCCAGAGCAAACGGTGTGCCTGGTGTGCCCCCTTTCACCTCACCACCATCAACATAGGCAGCCATCTGCCACTGGTTATCTCCTGCAGCTGGTGTTCCGGCATTGGAGTCAATGTGTTGATAATAAGTTGTCACAATGTGCTCATTACCCAGTGAGTCATAAATGGTGGCAGAGGTCGAAAAGCTGTAACTGTCTGGGTCAGAAGGGTCAATGGCTAGAATGCCACCCGCACCGTCATCAATACCCGGAGAAGTAGAAGGCAGGTTAGTGGCAATATTCAAATCCGTCGTTGCTTCCGGCGCACCAAATGAAGGTGGCAGTTGCACAGGGCCGGTCGCATTCATACTTGTGGCTGAAATCTGGCCGCTACTATCAACGGGAAAAGCGCGCAGGTACCAGCCCTCATTCGAGACGATGTAGCCATCTTTGTTCACACCGAACTCGCCAGCTCGGCTGTAAATGACTTCGCCACTATCCAGTTCAGGCGCCATGGCGAAGAAGCCTTCACCACTAATCGCCAGATCCAAAGCGTTATCAGTAAACTCAAGATTACCCTGACTGAATTGCTGCGCCACATTCTGCAGCACCGCGCCATTGCCGATTGCAGTTTTACTGGTGGTGCCGAAAGCTGAAGTCGCAAAAACATCACCAAACTCAGCCCGTGACTCTTTAAAACCGGTGGTATTGACGTTGGCAATGTTATTGGATTTAACATTCAAGTCCGCTGTGGCTGCATTGAGACCGCTTAATGCTGTACTAAAAGACATGGCATGTCCTCCTTAGATGATTTCCTGTACTTCGCTGAACGGCACTGAGCCAATGCCCGCGAGGTTGACTGTTAAACCCTGGCTGCCGGAGCCCACCAGAACACTTGAAACTTTAGAAACTGTGGCAGTGGCAAAGGCGGTGTTTTCACCATCCACTGTGCCGGTCGCCTTAAACTGATAAATACCTTCAGGCATGGCATTACCGTTGTCATCAAAGCCATCCCAGGTGAAGTTGGTGTAGCCGGAAGCGGCACCCATTTCAATTGTTTTTACCGGCACACCGGCTTCGTTGTAGATTTGAACTTTCAGATCACTGACTGGCTCAGCAACATTGATCTGCCCGGTCATGCCACTGTCCGGTGACATCAGACCGATAGAAGACGGAACCAGTACCGAACGCCCCACCAGAGATGAGCCCTGCAACGCCTGATCAGACTGCATAGATTTGGCAAAACTGGAAAAAGAATCCTGCAAATCAGCAATACCGCTAACCGTGCCGAATGAAGCAATCTGGCCCAGAAAGTCACCGCTTTCCATCGGTTTCAGCGGGTCTTGGTTCTGAAGCTGGGTTGTCATCAGCGACATGAAGTCTTCCAACGCCAGTTGGCCGGTATCTTTTGTCTCGTTCTTTTTGTCCGCCGACTGTTGGCTGTTAAGGAAGCCATATGGGTTGTCACCTACACCGTTCACTGCCATGACTGTCTACTCCTGTGCTTAAATTACTGGCCCAGCTGCAGTGTTCGCAGCAGGAGCTGTTTGGATGTATTGGCGATTTCAACGTTGTTCTGATATGAGCGCGAGGCCGACATCATATTGGCCATTTCAGTAATCGGATCAACATTGGAGTGGAAGACATAACCGTCTTCATTGGCGGCCGGATGGCTCGGGTTGTATTCGGAGCGAACTGCAGCCTGACTCTCGGTGACACCATGAACCTGAACCGAGCCCTGTTTGTAGCCTTGTTGGGCATCATCCAAAACCGCGGAAAAGACCGGCTGACGGGCACGATAGACTTCATTAACGCTGCTGCTGACACTGTCGGCATTAGCCAGGTTACTGGCCGTCGTGTTGAGGCGCAGAGACTGAGCGCTCATGCCGGTGCCCGCTATATCAAAAATATTAAACATCGACATGCTTACTCTCCTTTCAAGGCCTTAGTGATGCCACTGAACTTGCCGCCCAGAAATTGCAGGCTGGCCTGATACTGCACCGCATTTTGCATAAATTGTGACTGCTCGATTTGTTCATCCACGGTGTTGCCATCCAGCGAGTCCTGCAGGGCGGTGCGATATTGCACCGGCGCTAATTGCCCACTGCTGCCAGCCCCACCGGTAAAAGGAATATGATTCTGATGCGTTGTCTTCATCTTTGATGGCGCACTGTCATCCATGGCATGATTCAGCGCCTGACGAAAATCAATGTCTTTCGCCTTAAAATTCGGCGTGTCGGCATTCGCCAGATTGGAAGCCAGCAGCTCTGCACGCTGGGAACGCACTCTCAGCGCATCAGCATGAATACCCAGAGCAGCATCAAAATTGAATGACATATCACACTCCACTAAAACATCTCTTGCTGTGGTTTTAGCAGTTTGCATGCCAACAAATTAAGCGGCTGTTTTTACTGGGATTTCACTGTCGGGCGGCAATTATTCAGGCGGCATAGCGGCAAGCATTGCCACCTGCAAAGTGCCGATTAAGTTCTGCCAGATTGTGTCGCTATATAAAGAATCAACTACGACGTGTGACGTAGTTCACAAAATATTTCTTCTAATTACTTGACTCAGAACGGTTTTGAACATAAAAATTAGGCTAAGGGAGGAGTGCAAGTGACAGGAATGACTCGCACCAAAGGGTTTACTTTAATCGAACTGATGATTACGTTGGCGGTAGCCGGCATTCTGGCGGCTATTGCTGCGCCCAGCTTTACCCAAATGCTGCGAGATCACAGAATCACGACCCGTGCCAATGATTTTCTGGGTGAACTTCAACTGGCCAGGAGCGAAGCTATTCGCCGTGGTGTGCAAATCACCATGCTCAGTGACAGTGGTACAGCCTCCGTCTGGGATGGTGGCTGGACTATTTTTACTGACTGGGACAGAGACGAAATACACGATAATGTGGCCAACGAAAATTGTGCAGCAGAAGATCTTGACTGCACAATCCGCACACAACCTGCTCTGAATAACAACATCACCATTACCAGTGGCGGCACTTTCGACAACTGGATTGCTTTCAGCCCCACTGGTGAAATACGTGGCTCTGGCGGGACAGGGGATACTTTCACTGTCTGCATACCCGGCGCAAACAACGGCAAAGATATCACGGTCAATATTTCTGGTAGCGCCAGAGTGACTGACGGAGGCGCTCCATGCTAAATAACGCTCTCCAAAACAGAGGCTTCACATTATTGGAAGTGATGATCGCCGTTTTTGTGCTCAGCATTGGTCTGCTGGGCCTGGCTCATCTTCAGGTCGTCACCCTGAAAACCACACAAAGCGCTGACCTTAAGTCGCAGGCCTCAATTCTTGCTGTGGATATGCTTAACCGCATGAAAGCCAATCAAAACGCTGCTTACGCGGGCAACTATGCGATAGACATCGACGATGACCCACCCGCTAATCAGGATACAACCGCCAATACCGACTTATTCCAGTGGCGCACCACTGTCAGCCAACAACTCCCGGCCGGAAACGGTAGCGTCGCCTGCCCCGCTTTCAATCCGCTTAATGAGTTTGTCTGCACCATCACCATCACCTGGACTGATATTCAGACTGGTACCGCCGCTGACACCGACTACAACGAGCGGGCCACCTCAACCATGACACTGGATGGTGCCGTATGAAGAAACAAACCGGTCTGTCTCTGGTTGAGTTAATGGTGGCCATGGTGCTTGGCTTGCTTGTCGTCGCAGCCGTGATTGAACTGTTTATCAGTTCAAGGCAACTTTACCGCACTCAGGACGTCAAGGCGCGTATGCAGGAGGATGGCCGCTACGCCATTTTCCACATTGGTGAGTTTCTGTCACGCGCAGGCTACCGGGGTTGTAACTCACTGAGTACCCAAAAAGCTGCCGATGACGATGATGCCACTTCGGGTGAAGCCCAGGGTGGACGGGTCATGGAAAACATGCTCACTACTGACACCAGTTATTTTTGGTCAATGGATGAGCCCGTGTCTGGTCATGAATCAGCAGGAAACAACTGGGCACCCGCTAAACCCGGAGATTTGACCGACGCTATACCAGGCAGTGATATTCTGACTATCCGCACCGTGGGCGCTGCCTACATCCCCATACTGAGTCAGCAAAGTGATCACTTTGATATCGGGGCAAATAATGGTCTGGATAATTGTGATCCAGGTTCAGAACCAACCTGTAGCAATATCGTGATGGTCAGTAACTGTGAATTCACGACGGTATTCCAGGTGTCCAATGACCCTTCCAGTGGTGACCTTTACTATGCTCCCAATGTCGGAACGCCGGGCAATAAAAACGAGCCGCTTGAGGGTATCTATGGACCGAACAGTTGGGTAAATACCATCGCATCTCACAGTTTTTACATTCGTAACAACGCTGATGGTATGCCTTCTCTGTACCAGAAGACTAACGACTCCCCCGTTCAGGCGCTGCTTGAAGGCGTAGAACAAATGCAGGTGAGTTATGGCGTTGACTCCAATGGCGACCTGTCTGTCGACAGCTATGAAAATGCAAACAACGTCGGTTTCTGGTCTGACGTTATCAGCGTCAGAATCAGTTTGGTGATGATCAATCTGGACGGGACCAGCACTGATACGAACCTGGCCCTAGGTGATGGCAGTTATTTTCTGGATGGTGTTGAAGTGACGCCTGATGATGGCAGGCTACGCCGCGTCTACACCCAAACTATCATGTTAAAGAATCGTAGCTCATGAGCAAGGTATATCATTCCAGACAACACGGTGCGGCATTGATTGTCGGCCTTATCATTTTGTTGCTGATGACCTTGATTGGTATTTTTGCCATGCGCGGCGGTGTCATGCAGGAAAAAATGGCAAATAACCTGCGAGATAGGGAACTGGCCCATCAGGCAGCCGAAGTGGCTTTGCGTGATGCTGAGCGCTTTGTTTCCTCACTTATCAATCGCCCAGATCCGACGGTGTCAGGCGCTAACAGTAATATTTATATACTTAATTCAACCGATCTCGATCCTGACCCCACCAATGCACAACCCTGGTGGCAGGAGCGCGATGCTACATGGTGGGCCAATAACGCCGTGGCTTCTGTTCTGCCCGGTAATGTGGCTGCTGCGCCCCGCTATATCATCGAAGAAATAGATGTGAAATCATTCGACGAAGTCGAGAGTAAACCCAAAGCCGGTATTTACTATTACCGGATCACAGCCAGAGGAACCGGTGGTTCAGCGGTCACTCGAGTTATGTTGCAATCCACCGTGGTCAAGGAGTACTGATAATGAAAAAGTTCTTATCTTCGACTGTTGCTATCTTTTTATTTGGGGTGCATCAGTTGGCTTCGGCCGCGACACTGGATATCAGCAATGTGCCGCTATACTTGGGTGGTGCTGTAGAGCCCAACATCATGTTTACGTTGGATGACTCTGGTTCAATGCAGTTTGAAATCATGCCTGATGAAATCAGAGGATTTGCCAGTTATCTATACCCCAGACAATCAAATCAATATGGTGCTGGGGTCTACGTAAACCAGATACCAAATTTTGATGACGACAATGTCCATAACTTTTTCCTCCGATCCTCAGCCAACAATTCCGTTTATTACAACCCAGACATCGAGTATGTCCCATGGAGCAACGCGGATGGCAGTAGCATGCCTGATGCCGATCCTAACGCAGCCTACTACAACCCTGCACTTCCATGGGTGGGAGATATAAACCTGGTTGCCCAACAATCACAATATGCGTGTTGGTATAGAAGCACTAACCTTGGCAGCGCTTTTGGGGATCCCTGTAATGGCAACCATTCATTCTGGCCCATCACCTACTACATTTATGACGGTGCTGGTGACAGAGAAGACAGGGGCAACTACACTCGAATTCGAATAACCAGCAGCACGCCTTCTGGAACAACCTATCCAAACAACTCCGGTGAACCTCCCAGAACCCGTGATGAAGAGATCCAGAACTTTGCCAACTGGTTTCAATACTATCGCTCGCGGGTGTTGATGGCCCGTGCCGGTGTTGGTCAGGCTTTTGCCAAACAGGGAACAAATCTGCGTGTTGGTTTTGCAGCCATCAACCAGGGTGGCAGAACGGTGGATGGCGTCTATAGTAGCCGCGCTGTGATTGATGGAGTTAGGAAGTTTTCCGGCACCTCCCGGTCGGGCTTTTTTGATCGTCTTTACGACCATACTATCGATGCTAACGGCACGCCACTCCGCACCGCGGCGAGAGAGGTAGGTGAATATTTTGAACGCAGTGATAACCGTGGGCCGTGGGGTAATACGCCCGGCACTAATGACAACAGCGATCATTTAGTTTGTCGTCAGAGTTACCACATCCTTACCACAGATGGGTACTGGAATGGCTCCAACCCTGGTGTAGGCAATAGTGATAACACCGCTGGGAATGTCATTACCGGTCCAAACGACGATGACTATCAATATACGCCGACGCCCCCCTACTCAGATAACCACAGCAATACACTCGCTGATGTTGCCATGGACTTCTGGAAACGCGATCTGCGGCCCAACCTCTCCAATGAAGTGACTAAGAACCAGCAGGATCCGGCTTTTTGGCAGCACCTGGTGACTTTCACCGTGGGCTTGGGCGTCACCGGCACGCTTGATCCAACCAGTGACTTGGATGATTTAACTGATGGCAGCATCGACTGGCCTCAGCCTGGCAGTGACAGGGAAGAAAATATTGACGATATGTGGCACGCCGCAGTGAATACCCGTGGACAGTTCTTCAGTGCCTCTGAACCTGAACAATTTTCAGATTCTCTATCTGCCATTCTAAACAACATTACATCCAGAACGTCTTCTGCCGCCTCGGTGGCACTTAACTCCGGCTCTGTTTCCAGTGATACCCGGATTTACCAGGCGCGCTTTAAAAGTGGTGACTGGAGTGGCCAATTGCTTGCTTATGAAATTGATACCGAAGCGCTGATCGCCGACCTGGATTGGGATGCCAGCACATTAATTCCTCGCCCGGGTCAGCGGATCATCATTACTTCTGACGGCTCAACGGGGCAACGCTTTCGCTGGAATCAGTTGAATGCCACTCAACAGGCACAACTGGGTGATACCTTTGTGCAGAGCTATATCCGTGGTAATGCCAGCAGAGAGATAAGAAACGGTGGTAGCTATCGAAACCGCAATACACCATTGGGCGATATTATCAACTCCACCCCAACCTACGTAGCCAAACCCAACGCCAGCTATCCTAATTACTGGGGCGCCAACCAGCCGGAAAATGCTGTGCCCTACTCCGCTTTTGTCACCGACAAAGCCAACCGTCAGCCCCTGATTTATGTTGGCGCGAATGATGGCATGATGCACGCTTTCAATGCCATGTCCGGTGAGGAAGAATTTGCCTATATTCCCAACATTATTTTCGACAAACTGGCGTCCCTGAGTTCTACCAACTACAACCATGAATACTTTGTAGATGGTAGCCCAACTATCTTTGATGCCTTTTTCAGCGATGATGAATGGCACACCGTTCTAGTCTCAGGACTGGGTGCAGGGGGTCAGGGCATATTTGCGCTGGATGTGACAGATCCCTCAACTTTTGACACCGAAGCTAATGCTGCCGCTAACGTGTTATGGGAATTCAGCGATGATGACGACCGCGATATGGGCCTGACTTTTGGGCAACCCAGTATTATCCGCATGAACAATGGTGAGTGGGCAGCCCTTTTCAGTGGCGGGTACAACAACAATGACGATAACAACCTGGATGGTAACAACGCGACTGACAGCATTACCGGCAATGGCGTGATGTATCTGGTTAACATCGAAACCGGTGCATTGATTAAGAAATTCGACACGCTCGTCGGCACTGCTGATGATCCAACTGGCAACAACCGTCCTAATGGTCTCTCCACTCCTACTGCTGTTGATACCAACAATGACCGTATTGTTGATTTAATCTATGCTGGAGACCTGTTTGGAAACGTATGGAGTGTTGATGTTTCCTCTAACGATGAAGCGAACTGGGATTTCACCTACAAAACAGGAGCCAACCCCCGTCCGCTTTATACTGCTTGTTTCGGAAACAGTTGCACTGGCTCGAACGTTCAACCTATCACCACCCAGGTTCAGGTGGTGAGTCATCCCAGTGAAAAGGGTTACCTGCTGTTGTTTGGCACAGGTAAGTACTTTGAAGTCGGTGATAACAGTGCGACAGGTCAGGTCACTCAGAGCTTTTACAGTATCTGGGACAAACGTCTGAACTCCCTGACTGCATTCAATCGCTCTAGTTTGTTACAGCAACAAATTGTGAAAGAAGTCAGTAGTGACAATGATGATTTCCGTATCAGCTCCAATTACGCCATTGACTGGTCCAGTAAAAATGGCTGGTATATCGACCTGGTGAATACACAGGGTGGTAACAGTAATAACTTCGGGGAACGACAGGTCAGTAACGCCATTATTCGTAATGGCAGAGTGATCTTCGTTACCTTGGTTCCCTCTGATGACCCCTGCGACGATGGCGGTACCGGCTGGCTGATGGAAGTCAATTATGCTTCGGGCTCGCGCTTATCCTACTCACCATTTGACTTGAATGGCGATCAAAGCTTTACGCCGGGTGATTTCCTCAATGTCGGCGACCTTGATGGTGATGGCGAAGATGACTTTGTACCCGTATCAGGTAAAAAATCCAAAGTAGGTATTATTGCTCGTCCAAGTATCGCCAGTGAAGCCGGCGGACAACGTGAGTTTAAATACACCAGTGGTGCTGACGGTAATATTGAAGTCACCGTGGAAAACCCGGGTCCTGGCTTTGTGGGTCGTCAGTCGTGGCGGCAGTTGGATTATTAGGCAGGAGCTAATAATGAAACGAATCTTATCAGTGTTTGGCTTGCTGCTTGCCTCGAGCTTGCACGCACAAGAGTCTTTGCCCTATGAGCACACCGGGGTGATTACCAGTGCTCCTGAGCAAAGTGGCACGATTGTCATCTCAAACCAGACCTATGATGTTGACCTGAATACCCAAATTCACGGCCTCATGCCTGGAGGAGAACTTGGGCCTACCCCCGTCATCGGCAGTGAGATTGGCTTCAATATGCAATTACGTGATGATACACATTACATTACCGAAATCTGGCCTCTGGATAACAATGATGATTAATAATCGACCCAGCAAAAACCGCGGTTTCAACCTGATCGAATTGATGATCGTGGTGGTCATTATTGGCATTATTGCGGCCATTGCCTATCCGTCCTACCTGGAACAGGTCAGAGAGACACGCCGCGCCAATGCCCAGGCAGATATGCTGGAACTGGCCAGTTACCTTGAGCGATTTTACGGTGAAAACTTCACTTATCAGGGAGCCGGGGGTGGCAATCAACCATTCGGGCAGTCACCCAAGACCGGACAAGCCTATTACAATTTGAATCTCAACAACCTCACTGATACTGGGTTTAATGTTCAGGCTGTGCCTCAGGGTTCACAGGCTGCTGATAATTGCGGCACCATGGTGTTGGATGAAACCAGTGCCGGTACCCCCGCTGGTTGCTGGAATTAATGAGTCCCAGTTGCTAAACCTCAACAGAAAACAACCCGTGCTCAAGCATTGATATGGCTTCAATAAGCCATAATGACTCAGGTACATAAAAGAAAGGCCGGCTAAAAAGCCGGCCTCAATGTTTAACAATCCCGCTAGTTATCAGCTTTCATCTGTCTGAATGGAGCCACTTGCCAACAGTTGGCCGATGATCTCGGGCTGCGTTGTCCCGGTGACACCCAAATCAGTGAAGCTGGTATTTTGAAGTGTAATGGTCTGATTCACATCACCACTGCCATCAGTACTGACACTGATCACTACATCATCCCCCACTTCCTGAACGTTCAGGTAATCAAGGATATTGCCGCCGTTGACTTCATTGGCACCGGATAGCTGGTAACTCTCACCATCCAGTATATCCCTGAGGTCTATGGCATCAGACTCACCGCTGGCATTAAAGTCGGTAATGATGTCCATCGCTGGTTGTGCGGTTGTTCCCTCATCACCGGCTCTCCAGAGGAAAATATCATCCCCTTCACCGCCGGTCAGGAGGTCATTCCCGCCGCCACCTTGCAGGATGTCATTACCATCGCCACCATCCAGAATGTCATCAACAGCAGGCTCTGCCACCGGCGAGCCAACAGCAGTGGCATCACTCGTATCACTGTTACCACCTCCTGGTCCATCAGTGTAGTTGCCATTGATCGTCTCACCATCACTGAAGCTGATGCTGTAGGGGATAGATTCATCGCCAAACTCCCCGCCCTCATCAATATCATCACCATCGGTATCGACTCCGAAGCGTAGGGTTTCTCCTGCAACAAAGCTACCGGGAGCGAAATTAATGACCAATTCTGTCGTATCACCCGCTGTCACGGTATTGATGTCAGCCATCAACACCGTGGACTCATTGCCGATGGTAAAGGGATAACTACTGCCACCCGATTGGTCAAAGAAACCCTCACTGGAGATATCAATTCTGATTTCAGTGATATACAGGCCTGCCCCTGAGGCAAAGGCGAAACCAAACTGGTTACTGTTGCCAAATGTTGAGCCGGATCGCACATCAAGATTGACTTGGCGGGCAACGGGGTTAGTACCCGTCGTGCCATCGCCACCAATCAGGATATCGTCCCCGGCTCCGCCATTCAGTGTTTCAGCATCATCGCCACCAATCAGGATTTCATCCAGATAATCGCCCTGGATGGTATCACCGGACTGCCGTTCGACTGAGACATTCGCGTCATCTGATCGACTGCCCGCGGTATTGGTGTAATCAAAGCTGCCGCCGTCGTTATCATTGTCATCAAATGCAACAGAGTCAGGGTTATCAGATACGCTGCCGTCATTGGCATTGGACACTGCCGAAATGACCTGGCTGTCACTATCCGGACCTGTGTCATTGGCCAGCAATGCCCAGTCGGGAATATCAACCGGATCCTGGTTGGTCAGCACAAAGTCATCGCGAACCACCATCGGTCCATCAGCCGGGTCTATTGTCACGGTCAGTGTATTAGCGGCCATATCGCCGTCATTATCGACGATGGTATAGCCAAACACCTCTGTCACCGCCATATCCGGACCGAGATACTCATAATCACCGTCATCCATATCGACAGTTAAAGTCCCGCCGGCAGCTGTGGTGATCGTCCATTTATTGTCAGCCGCATCAAAGACACCGTTGGATGCCCCGCCAGTAACAGACGCTGTATCAGAGTCCAGATCATATTGATAGCTGACGCCGTTTACTGTCACGGCGAAGACCCAACCGCCGTCTGCCCCAGCAGTTGGCGGTGTGCCGTCATTGAGTAAATCTCCACTCAGTGGCGGTACTTCTACCGTACCAATCAAGGTTTGCTCCAGGTCGGCAAAGTCGGTCACCACGATAGCCGATTGTTCACTGGCACTGGCGCCATCGTAGGCAATCGGTTCAAGCTGTGCCTGGACGCTGCCTGTTCCCATACCGAGCGCATAAGACTTGATATCGTTGTCTTCGAGGAAGGTTTTCCATTCGGCTTCTTCTTCGGCCTGAATACCATTATCAGGACTAGAATTCACATCATTACCATTGCCCTGGAGATCGCCATCAAATTGATCCCATGGTGGTCCACCATTGCTTTCAGCCCCATAGGTTGGCTGTCCATCGGTCATGAAGTAAGACACTGATTGGGCATCGGTTGTGAGCGGCGCAACACCGTAAGCATCTATGGCTTCACCCAAGGCACGGTCGTAGTTAGTGCCACCACCGGCATCCAATCCAAGCAGGATCGCTTTTGCATCGGCGATGGATACCCAACCAGAATTTGAAGCATCCTGACTGAAAGTGACGATATTAACCATCACATCACCCAGGGCTTCATACTGTTCAATCAGTTTCAGGCTGGATTTAATCATCACTTCCAGTCGACTCATGCCCTGGAAGTTGGCCGAATCATCCATACTGCCTGACACGTCCAATATCAGCATCAGGTTGGTATTGACCACCAGGGTCGCATCACCACTGTTTTCTTCTGGTGTGGCAACCGGCACATCATCATCAATATTGATGTTAAAGCTGGTTGTTCCCTCACTACCATCATTATCCAAAACGCTGACGTTGACGCTGAAGTCGACATTATTTTCATTATCGGCATCCGCATGCGCGACCGGCTGCAATAATGTCACATCATAGTCTGCGCCACTGGCAGTGATATTGGTCAGCGAAACAGTAAACACATGGTTCGCGGCATCACTGCTGTCAGTACCAGAAACATAGCCAATCAATGTGTTACTGCCGCTGTCCCAGGTGGTATCAACGGCATCGCCGTCATGTGTCACCAGACCCGTTGTATCACCGGTTGTGGACAAGTTGACACTGTCGAAACCATCAGCACCAACGGTGTAGCTGATACTGCCAGTACTCACAGGGTTGTCATCACCGGTGGCACTGTCATTATTGCCGAGCGGCAGATCATCTTCATCGACCAGCGCATTGCTCGCGCTGAGTTCGGTTACACCGGTATCGGTAATACTGACAGTAACCTGTCTGGTGACACTGTCATTATCATTGTCAGTCACCGTGTAGCTGAAGACATCATCGACAGGATTGCCATTGGTATTCGCCACATTGGCAGGCGGAGTGTAAACCAACTGACCACTGCCATTAATGAACAGCGTGCCCTGGCCACCAGTGAAGCTGATTGCCTGCAGGCTGCTGTTCAGGCCGTCTGCGCCACCTGCAATGCCCAGTGCTGCGGCAGCATCGGCGGCAACCACATTATTACTACTGCCTTCGGTATAGCTGCCACCGATATAGTCCTGCGCGGATGGCAAATCATCCGATACCTGCACATTCACAGTACCGGTTGCAGTATCACCATCAATATCAGTGGCGATGACGCCCACACTGCCCAGTGCCTGTAAGTCATCCGCGGTAAAGGTGGGGTGACTGTCGTAGTTGTCATTGAGCGTGGCTTTAACAGTCGCAGTGGTACCAACAACGTTGAGGTCGAGGGTAACAATATCCACCCCGCCATCGCGGCCCACAATCTGGTTATCATTCTCCCGCGTCCAGTCGAGGCTGCTGTCCAGACCGCTCAGATCGGTGGCAAACACAATGCTGGCAATGGCATCACTGCCGGCGGTGAAGACAATATCGTCTGAGTCTTCCACCGGTACGGCCGGGCTGGAGCCATCAGCCAGGTTTTCATCATCAACGGTGAGAGTGATGGGGTCTCCAGCCATCGGGCCTTCGCCATCGGTAATGGTGATGGTGTGATCGTCACTGGCCACATCGTTATCCGCATCGGTCACTTCCACGCTGAAGGTGAGGCTTTGCGGATCGTCCTGATCCAGACTGTTTGGATCAAAAGTCCAGCTGCCGTCGGCATTGACCCGCAGCGTACCCTGGGCCAGGTTGATATCTGTGTCCAGCGCGTACTCATCGCTGCCCACTTTGACCACGGTACTGGCTGCGCCATCAGCACCGGCACTGGCATTATCCCAGGTGCCGTTAATCGGGCTGGCGGCGTCTTCAGCGACGGTGTCGGTGCCACTGACGGTCATATCCGGCACGTCATCCGAGACTTGCACATTCACAGTACCGGTCGCGGTATCACCATCAATATCAGTGGCAATCACGCCCACACTGCCTAGTGCCTGTAAGTCATCCGCGGTAAAGGTCGGATGGCTGTCGTAGTTTTCATTGAGCGTGACTTTAACAGTCGCAGTGGTACCGACAACGTTCAGGTCGAGGGTCACGATATCCACCCCGTTATCACGGCCCACAATCTGGTTATCACCCACCCATGTCCAGTCGAGACTGCTGTCCAGACCGCTCAGATCGGTGGCAAACACAATGCTGGCAATGGCATCACTGCCGGCGGTGAAGACGATATCGTCACTATCTTCGACCGGCAAGGCCGGGTTAGAGCCATCGGCCAGGTTTTCATCATCAACGGTGAGGGTAATCGGATCACCAGCCATCGGGCCTTCACCATCGGTAATGGTAATGGTGTGATCGTCACTGGCCACATCGTTATCCGCATCGGTGACTTCCACGCTGAAGGTGAGGCTTTGTGGATCGTCCTGATCCAGACTGTTCGGATCGAAAGTCCAGCTGCCGTCTGCATTGACCCGCAGCGTGCCTTCAGTCAATACAATATCTGTATCGAGTGCATACTCATCACTGCCCACTTTGACCACGGTACTGGCCGCACCATCAGCGCCGGCACTGGCATTATCCCAGGTGCCGTTAATCGGGCTGGCAGCATCTTCGGCCACGGTGTCGGTGCCAGAAACGGTCATATCCGGCACGTCATCAGACACTTCAACATTTACCATACCGGTCGCGGTATCACCATCAATATCAGTGGCAATCACGCCCACACTGCCCAGTGCTTGTAAGTCATCCGCGGTAAAGGTGGGATGACTGTCGTAGTTGTCGTTAAGCGTCGCTTTAACAGTCGCAGTGGTACCGACAACGTTCAGGTCGAGGGTCACGATATCCACCCCGTTATCACGGCCCACAATCTGGTTGTCATTCACCCGCGTCCAGTCAAGACTGCTGTCCAGACCGCTCAGATCGGTGGCAAATACAATGCTGGCAATGGCATCACTGCCGGCGGTGAAGACGATATCGTCACTATCTTCGACCGGTAATGCCGGGTTGGAGCCATCAGCCAGGTTTTCATCATCCACGGTGAGGGTGATGGGGTCTCCGGCCATGGGACCTGCACCATCAGTAATGGTGATGGTGTGATCGTCACTGGCCACATCATTATCCGCATCGGTCACTTCCACGCTGAAGGTGAGGCTTTGTGGATCGTCCTGATCCAGACTGTTTGGATCGAAAGTCCAGCTGCCGTCGGCATTGACCCGCAGCGTACCCTGGGCCAGGTTGATATCGCTGTCCAGTGCATACTCATCGCTGCCGACTTTGACCACGGTACTGGCCGCGCCATCAGCACCGGCACTGGCATTATCCCAGGTGCCGTTAATCGGGCTGCCAGCGTCTTCAGCCACGGTACCAGTACCACTGACGGTCATATCCGGCACGTCGTCAGACACTTCAACATTGACCGTTCCGGTCGCGGTATCACCATCAATATCAGTAGCGATGACGCCCACACTGCCCAGTGATTGCAGGTCATCCGCGGTAAAGGTGGGATGGCTGTCGTAGTTATCATTGAGCGTCGCTTTAACAGTAGCGGTTGTACCGACAACGTTGAGGTCTAGGGTAACAATATCCACCCCGCCATCACGGCCCACAATCTGGTTGTCACTCACCCGCGTCCAGTCGAGGCTGCTGTCCAGACCAGTCAGATCAGTGGCAAACACAATGCTGGCAATGGCGTCACTGCCGGCGGTGAAGACGATATCGTCTGAGTCTTCCACCGGTAAGGACGGGTTGGAGCCGTCAGCCAGGTTTTCATCATCCACAGTAAGGGTGATGGGGTCTCCGGCCATCGGACCTGCACCATCAGTAATTGTGATAGGCTGATTCGCTTCTGCAGGATCTCCATCGGCATCCTTGATGCGATAGTCAAAACCGGCATCTACATCACCTTCGGTGTTATCAACACTGTCAGCCGGGGTAAAAGTCCAGCTTCCGTCTGCATTAAAACTATAGCTACCGACACCAGCCACATTAAAGCCATAGTTGCCATCGCCGAGGTCAGTACCACTGCTGATGGCAACAAAACCACTGCCAAGATTCACGTGGGTCAGGGTTATGGCTTCGTCAGCGCCTGGAGAATCGTTGCCCAGCACGTTGCCATCAATGGCCAGATCGGCTTCAGTCAGGTTGTGCGGTGTTTCATCATTAGCTACGGGCACATCATTCTGAACACTGATAGTGAATGCACCAGCGGATAAACCGTCCAGCGTGGCTGTGTCACCATCGGCATCTTCCACCGTGGCCGTCACGACCGATGAGAAATCAATAGCTGCAACCGGATCACCGTCAGTGACCAGCATGGTGCCCGTATCACCGTCAGCATCAACGTGATCCAACTGATCATCCAGATCAAAAGCCCAACTGCCGTCGGCATTGACGGTCAGGGTAAAGACGACTGTATCGCCTGCCATGGCAGTCAGCACATTGCCGCTGACAGAATAAGTGACGGTAACGTCGTTGGAATAAAGTGTTGGCAGATCACTGGTATCAGAGAGCAAACCAAAGCTCAGAGAGGTCGGCTCATCAGCACCCCCAGTGACATTCACCAGGCTGGTCAGCGAACCGGCAGTGCCACTGGCGCTATCATCATCAGTGGTTTGCCCCGCATCCAGAATACCTTCTGAGCTATCGCTGGGTTCTACAGTGGTAGATAAGGCATCTTCCACAACCATAGCGGTAACAGGATTAAAGTCGCCCTCAACAGCAACAATGCTGGGCACATCATCATCGACATTGATGCTTAATACGCCACTTGCGCTGTCACCATCACTGTCAGTGACGGTATAACCCAGTTCGATGAGCAGATTATTTTCTGCGTCACCGGCGGGGTGATCCAGCGGGCCATGCAATGTGAAAGCATAATCCAGGGCGCCGCTGTCAGGAATTTCTGCAGTGAAAATGATCTCGGCCAATTCACCATAAGCCGAATCAATAAACTGAGCCCGGGCATCGCCATAATCGCCGTAGTCATCAGACTTCAGAATATAGCCAACCAGCATGGCACCATCATCAGACACCCAGATTTGCACCGGATAACCTTCAGAAGTCAGATCCGAAGGCTGAGATGATGCGGCATTAAAGCCAGCGTTTCCCGGACCGTCAGGGCCAAAGCTGGCATTCAGGTTGCCGGTCTGAGTGGTGGATGAATCAGGCGGCAGATCATCGCCGGGTTCTTCATCATTGTTACCTGATTTATTTGGGAAACTGACAGAATATGAGGTGTCTAGCTGAAATGCAGCGATGATAGCTGAAAAGCTGTCGTCGTCATGTAAATCATCCTCATCGATAAACACCTCAGTGCCACCGGCGCTTGGAGCCCCATCTTCTTCATCCAGAATGATGAGGTCCTCTTCCGGCAGGTCGTATTCGTTAGTCACACCAATGGTGTCGAAACCGGCGGTCGGGGTGACCTCAGGATTGAGGTAATCCACAAAAACGGCTTCATGACCTTCATTACCGCCTTCTACCCCAGCACCCGCTGCGGTAGCTTCACCGGCTTCGGTTGGGTCCTCGCCTTCCAGCAGGGCCTGTTGAATAGCAGCGATGTCGTCATCTACCGGTTCATCTGATTCGGCAACCGCAGTCTGTGGATCATAGAGCTCACTGTCCAACGTGGCCTGGGAGTTTCGTCCCAGATCCATGACGCTGCCATCTTCAAACTCGATTTCGATGGCACCGTTGGGACCTGTTGAGATTAATTCATCGGCATAAACCTGGTCGCCGGCTTGTAATGTTCTGATTGAACCGTCAGCCGCCGTTGCTGTGACCTGACCCACTAATGATTTAACAATTCCAATTTGTACCGCCATGGCTATCGCCTCCCGTAGGAACACCATCCATGGTTAAATTAATTGTCAGCTTTTAATCAGTCGGCACCCTTCCAGGATGCGTGAGTGTGAAACATTGCGTTGATAAAAGCCCGCCTTGCTAAACAAACCTTAATAACTGTCTTCAGCCGACCCCGGATTGAGTAAAATATCCAGGGCGTTCTGTGCAGCCGCATCATTCACCGCTGCCACCGAGGTTAAGTTGATACATTCAATAACACCGTGTTGGTTGCTGACCTGAACCTGCAGATAGCCTTCGTGTTCAACACCCGCAATATGGTTATTGCCCTGACTCAATACATCAGTCAGGCTGAGTTCACCCGCGTCATCAGGAAAGCTAAAAACGGGAGGTTGAGAGTCAGCAAAATGGGTATCACTTGTTTGTTGATGACCAGAGAGAATGTCATCCCCCTCAGCATCAATCAGGAAATTGGCGTTTGCCACAGCCACCCATAAATCATCAGTGGCCTCGACATTCGTCGCTTTGGGATAGAAGAATTCACTGCTGAGCATGACCTGGGAGTCACGGCCCAAATCCATCAGGCTGCCATCAGCAAAACTGATTTCGATGGCTGCGTGCGAACCTGTGGAGATGCAGTCCTGAAAATAGACACTGTCGCCGACCTGCAGCGCGTGGCTTGTGCCGTCAGCCCTGATGGCCGAGACCTCACCATGAATAATATTGACTACACCGACTTGTAACGCCATGTTGAATCCCTCCGTAAGAGAAACAATTTAGAACATGACTGTGGCTTACCAGTTTGGATTTATTATTGCGCCGGGATTTTATAGCGATCTATTGTACCTTGGTACAATGTAATAAAAGCGTTACAAAAACTGTAAACCTTTGTTTACAATAAAGTTAAATTATGGCTGTCACTTTTGGTTCAACGCCAGAAAATGTCAGGCTTTGAAAAGACGAACAGGTCTGCCAGCTTTCACATAGTGCGTTTCCAGGATTTTCTGTTGCTGAAAATCAACCTTGGTCATTGCTTCATAATCGGATAACGCACGCTGTTCCCCCAAACTATAATGCTCGATATCTTCCAGGGATTCGTCATTGAGCGGCTCACGGCCAGTCAACAAGTATTGAATACGATCAACACTGCGAGCTTCCAACTGCTCCACTGT
Source organism: uncultured Methylophaga sp. (assembly GCF_947259025.1). Classification (GTDB taxonomy): domain Bacteria; phylum Pseudomonadota; class Gammaproteobacteria; order Nitrosococcales; family Methylophagaceae; genus Methylophaga. The sequence continues at coordinate 3,601 of NZ_CAMYKO010000003.1, read as the reverse complement.
TGCATGGTCATCCCAGTGACGGGGGCGTGCAGTTTGTTTGCCGTAATTGTGGTATGCCAATACATCGTTGGGTGCATAGAAGTCCCAGCCATGGGTCCACAAACGCACTGACATGGTAATTTCTTCACCAAAGAAATAAAGCTTCGGATCATACGGCACCTCTTTCAGTGCTGAGGCCGGTGTATACAAAAAATTACCTGAGAAAAAAGCGGAGGGAATGGGGCTTTCAGGTCTGTCATTGTAGGGATAAGTATCGGACTGATACACCAGCGTCCCACCTAGATTAAACTTACCCGGCTTTAACACCGTGATCTCTTTGTTCGGTAAGTGATTTGGTGGCTTATAACCCAAGGGATAGTGACTGATTATCGCTTTGGGGTTCTGGCATTGCTCCCACATGGCAAATAACCGCTTATCCCAACCGGGTTCAAAACGCATATGACTGTCAATTTGCAGTATGAATGCCTCATCACCCAACATCTCCTGATACAAACGACTCCTCGCCCAGCAGACACCCTGGCTGGTCGCAGCATCTATCACTATTTCTTCCACTTGCGGATGAGCCGGCGCACAGCAGTCATCATCAGCCATCACCTGAGACAATACGCCTATCCGGATAAGATCCGGCCTGGTCGCTTGCCGCAACAGGTCATTGATTGTCGACGTCACCTCCTTGTCACGGTAATTGGCAATGGCAACAAAAACAGTAGGTTGATTCTGGCTCATGGTCTCTCAATCAATGATGCTGACTCAGCATACAAAAAGGCCCGCGGTATGACTACCGCGGGCCTTTTGTTTTAACGATGCTGACCGGTCACGATGCGCTGTTACCGGCCACCAGAGTGACTAGCTCTGGTCAACATCAAGGTTGTTGTTGTTCAGCAGATTAGTCAGATCCTGCTGAGTAAACTCACCATTCAACACGATGTTCTGTGTTGACTGGCCACCGGAGTTGGCATCGCCATTGGTGTAGACCTCAACGGTAGTGGTATTTTCAACACTATCGAAGTTCGCCTTGAGGTAATCATCAAGGTTAGTTGCATTAATGTTGTTACTACCGTCTGAATCCAACAGGTCAGCAAGGTCAAGCACATCACCCTCACTGGCATCAAAGTCAACAACATAATCCACAGCCGGAGAGCCCGTTGTGCCGTCATCGCCTTCGTTCCACTGGAAGATATCAGCACCCTCACCGCCAATCAGGATGTCGTTGCCGCCACCGCCAATGAGCGTGTCATCACCAGCAGCATCAATCTCAGCCTGAGTTGGGTTCGGGTTAATCAGATCTTCGTAGTTATCACGGATGTACTGCATGATTTGTGCATCATCCGGCGCTGTACCACCATTCACTGACCAGGTCAGATATTCCACCAGACCTTCATAGCCCAGGCCATGTCCGGCACTGAATGTTTCACCAGTATCCGTATTGGTCCAGGTCAGGTCATCAGTGAACAAGGTATCGCCGAAGATAACATCATCACCTTCACCGCCCTGCAGCACGTCATCACCCAGGTCGGCAGGGCCTTCCGTGGTGTTACCGGTTTGCAGTTGAGCAGTCAGTTCATCGGCGTCGTTGATGACTTGAGGTTCACCGACGGGACCGGTGACCTGCTGTGGTACTTGAAGCTCGATATCATCTAAATATAGTTCTTCAGTTGACCCAACCCCATCAGCATCAACGGTGTATACAAGGCGGTAACTTCCTGAATCTAGTGGCGACGATTGTATTGTATCCCGTGAAGTCTCCTCAGGCAGTACACCGCCTTCACCACTGACATCAACCCAAGCTCCTCCATCAAGCTTCTGCAAAGACCATGTGATCTCATCATTACCAAGATTAGAGGTCTGATAATCAAATTGGAGGATAGAACCATCTACAGCTACACCAAACATTGTACTGGTAAGAGTTGTTTGCCCATCATTACGACGATCTTGAATGGTCATGTAACCATTATCTATTTCGAAGTCACCCTGAGGATCACCTGATATTGTCCAATCGCTTTCTGTATCGAGGTCATCGTTCGACCCCGAGAAATTAGCCAGAACAGTGGTCGTTGTACCAAAGGTTTCAGTACCAGTGCCAGTGTTATTGGTGTTATCAAAGAACCGCAGATAGTCGGTGTTCACACCACTACCAATACCGATGGCATTGACTTCACTGATGGCACTCAGCGCCTGGAAGGCCTGTACAGCATCATAGAGGTCCTCGTAGTTGGTTGTACTACCACCACCATTGCTACCACTGTTGCTGTAGGTCGGATCACCATCAGTCATAAAGTAACTGATGAACTCATGGCCTGAGGGCTGCGTACCAAACCAATCGACAGCATCTTCAAATGCCGCCTCGTAATTAGTACCACCATCTGCCTCCAGCTGACTGATCTCGGCGAGCAGGTCATTCAACGCATTAGAGTCATTGGCAATATCACTGACCGAGATTTCCAGTGATGAGTTATTGGAAAAACCAATCAGCCCGATGTTGATCACACCATCATGATCAGCCAAGTCATTCACAAACGATTCGAGCGCATCTTTCAGCAGTTGTGCACGGCCGTCATCATCCATACTGCCTGACTCATCTGCAATCAGCGCAATACTGTAGTTCTTGCCAGGATTGAACTGCTGATCTTTACCGCCCAAATCACCAATCAGGACATCATTACCACCACTGGTTTCGTGCGTATTGGGCTCATTCGTACCGACATACAGCTCATCAGGAATCGGCGCGTAGTAGACATCCACACTGGTTTCACCAGCAGTCTGCAGATCTTCATACTCACTACCGCCTGACTGAATGCTTTGAATACTATTGGTGATAGACACCTGGTTAGTAATCTCAGCATCAGTGTAGGTGCGGGTGAACGAACCTGAGGTATCGCCGGCAGAGATAGTCACCTGCTCACCATTAGCCAGGTTGAAGACCAGATCGGCATCCGGGTCGATATCGCCAGGGCCACCAGTCAATGTGATGGTGTAGGTGATATCGCCACCATCTTCATCAACCTCAGTGGTTGAGGTTGTGAGCGTGGCGGTAACCGGATCACTATCATCAGTGATTGTGGTGCTGACAGTACTATCGTCATAACCCAGGTTCTCGAACGCACCATCAGTACCGGCATTGTCTTCGCTGACGCCGGTGATGTTGTTATCGATACTGTCGGTTTCCACGTACACATCGTCAAGGTTGACTGCAACTGGCGCTGAATCACCGCTGCTATCACCCGCAGCGATGGTAATTGATTCACCATTCGCCAACGTCACGGTAATGGCGTTGTTAGTGGTAACCGGATTGTTATCACCATCAACCAGGCTGGCAGTGTAGGTAATGCTACCGCCATCTTCGCTTGTGGAACTAGTTGCGCTCAGAACGACATTTACGCCATCACTGTCATCAGTGATTGTGGTGCTGACAGTGCTGCTGTCATAACCCAGGTTCTCGAACGCACCATCAGTACCGGCATTATCTTCGCTGATGCCGGTGATGTTGTTATCGATACTATCGGTTTCAAGCACCAGATCGTCTTGATTAACAGCAACCGGCGCTGAATCACCACTGCTATCACCAGCATCAATGGTTATTGATTCACCGTTCGCCAGCGTC
>NZ_CAMYKO010000002.1 GCF_947259025.1 uncultured Methylophaga sp. | reverse complement strand
CCCAACGCAGGTAGGGACCGAGAAAGAAAAGCGACCAGACGGACATGCCCATCCATTTACGCAGCCGGAACCGTCCTTTCAGACGTTTGGCAACGACTTTCTCGCCGCCGGTGTTGACGTGCCAGTCGGAGACTTCTTCGTAGATGTCGTCGACGTTTTCCACGTCGTGCATATCATTTACTGACATAACTGTTACCTGTTAGCTGCTATTTATTTGGAACGATCAGATCACGGTACGTTCCGCGACCTTTGTTTGTTCCAGTAAGCCCTGCAAAATACTGATGGCCTGATTCAGGGCGCCTTTATCGACGGCCAGTCCCAGCGATACCCGCACCGCTTCAAGCGGCTTACTGGCAATGGCAAAATCTCTGGCGGCCACGATGCTGACCCCCTGGCTTTGCGCCTCACGCGCGAAATCATCAGCCCGCCAGTGTCGCGGCATCTGCAACCAGATATGGTGACCATCCTGATCGGCGTTGAATGTGTAATCTGACAGCAGATCAGCGACCAGCCGCTGGCGTTGTTTATTTTCCTCTCTGATGGCCTGGGCAATATCGTCCAGCGTGCCGTCGTAAATCCAACGCGTGACCAGCGCGCACATCAGTGGCGGCGCCATTAAACTGGTTGCCCTTAAAATATCGGCCAACGACAGCAGAGCCTGTTTATCAGGTGCGATCACAAACGCCACCCGTAATGCCGGGGTAGCGCATTTGGATAAAGTGGCGATGTGCCAGGTGCGCGCTGGCATCAACTCGACAAATGCCGGAACGGGGTGAGTCTGCAGCGATGAGTAGGGATCATCTTCTATGATGTTGAGTGCATACTGTTCTGCCACTTCAATCAGCGCCTGTCTTCTGTCTAGTGGCATGGTGACCGTCGTTGGATTATCAATGGCCGGAATCAGGTACAGCACCTTTGCTTCATTGTCGCGGCACAGCTGTGCCAATGCATCTGGGTGGATCCCCGACTCATCACAATCAACCGGCAACAAAGTCATATTCAATTGACGGGCCACGGCTTTAAGACCGGGATAAGTATATTCCGGGGTCAGCATAATGCCGCCTGAGGGAAGCAGATGTTTACAAACGCCATACAGGGCGCTCTGCGCACCACTGGCTATCAGAATGTGGTCAACATCAACATGTTGGGCTTTACGCTGCAGCCAGAAACGGGCTGCTTCTCTGTCAACCGGGTTGCCGGCGCTGTCCTGATAATGCAGCTGCAGCATCCGCCGTTCATCAGCGATCAAACCGGCGATACCTTCCGGGACGCGCTGCTGCAGATTGGCCTGTGGTGGCTGCGGTGGATTATTCATGCTCAGATCCAGCAGCGCCAGTTTATTGGAGGTCAGTTGCTGCTGCACCGAATCACGAATGTAGCTGCCACTGCCTTTATTGCCCTCAACCAGCCCCCGCCGGCGTGCTTCATTAAAGGCGCGGGTCACCGTTGTCAGATCCACCTCCAGCGCTTCTGCAATGGCACGCTGTGATGGCAGGCGATCACCGGGTCGGATTCGACCTGCATAGATATCGGCTTCCAGAGCCTGGACAATGCCGAGATACTTTTTGCCTGCATCATTGTGCAGGTGAGGTTGCCATAACGCCATAATACTATGTATGCATAAAATCTACATACAAGTTACCAGCAATGCATCAGCAAAACAATAAAAATGTTCGTCGCATTATATCCAGTGCTAGATTGATACAAAGACAATTCTCATTAGCATTTTCCAATCTGACGCTATCTTGTCTTTTCCTGTGCCACATACAAAAAAAGGGTGGCACCAGAATGGTGCCACCCTTCCCTCCCCGCAGGGAGTTTCGCGCAGATAGGAGCTGACGACAGGTCAGTGACCGTCAGCGTTATTTATGACTGCGCGTAATCATCATCTATCCATTGAAAAAAAAGCTCAATATCGCCGCTATGATTTAATAACTAAAAAATCGGCAACCCAGTCAGTTAAAACTGACTGACTTTCAGGCAAAAAAAAACCAGCTCACCGGGAATGAACTGGTTTGAAGGTGGAGTGAACTTTAGCTATCAAAGTTCAGGATTCAATTTATCAGGATACTGCGAAATTCGCGTGAAATAAGTCAGACTTTGAGCACTTTGATTGAGCAGTTATGAATAGCCGTAAATTCACGTAATTGTTCGTGGCCTTTAACGCCGAACTTCAGTGGCTTGCCCTGCAAAGCGTAGAGAATGCCATTGTTGGTAACGGCAATACCGGATTTGGTTTTAGGATTAAATTCGACATGCGCCAGTTGCTGGGTAATGACGTCAAAGCCATATGCCGTGGCATGTCCAATGATGTGTTGTTCCCCGGTTTCGATGACCTCGAACAGGCCCCAGGTACGAAGTCCCCCACACTCCGATTCCGCTCTCGCTTCCATGCTTACTCCTTGCTTAACGCGTGTGTCCCTACCACGCAATCTAAAAAAAGATGCTTGCTAAACTACAACACTGAGAAGTGTGAATCAAGTCACACTTTGAGATTGGACGATGACTGAGAAATTTGGTCGGGACAGTAGGATTTGAACCTACGACCCCTTGCACCCCATGCAAGTGCGCTACCAGGCTGCGCCATGCCCCGACTGTTATCATGTTGACGAGTTGAATGCCCGGGGAGGGCTCGTCAATGAAGGCGAGTATATTAGCAAAACCCGGCCTGCTTGGGTAGACCGGGTTTTGCCAAATATTAATTTATTTACCGGCGTCTTGCTCAGCCAGCATCTGCCAGGTGCTGACCACGGTATCCGGGTTCAGTGAGATGCTGCTGATACCGCGTTCCAGCAACCATTCAGCCAGATCCGGATGATCCGACGGGCCCTGTCCACAAATACCGACGTATTTACCGGCATCACGGCAGGCTTTAATCGCCATATCAAGCATTTTGAGCACGGCTGGATTGCGTTCATCAAAAGAGTCCGCCACCAGCGCCGAGTCACGATCCAGCCCCAATGTCAGCTGGGTCATATCGTTAGAACCAATAGAGAAGCCGTCGAAATACTCGAGGAATTCTTCCGCCAGTACCGCATTAGATGGCAATTCGCACATCATGATCAGGCGCAGACCATTTTTACCACGCTCCAGACCGTTTTCCTTGAGGATGTTGATGACCGATTCCGCTTCCTTGGTGGTACGCACGAATGGGATCATCAGTTCGACGTTGGTCAGCCCCATTTCATCACGTACCCGCTTCATCGCTTCGGCTTCCAGTTTGAAGCATTCAGCAAAATCGTCAGAGCTGTAGCGTGAAGCACCGCGGAAACCAATCATCGGGTTTTCTTCTTCCGGCTCGAACAGCGGCCCACCGATCAGGTTGGCATATTCATTGGATTTGAAGTCTGACATCCGCACAATCACGGTTTCCGGGTAGAAGGCAGCCGCAATGCTGGCCACACCTTCTGCGATACGGCTGATATAGAACTCAACCGGGTCGCCATAGGCGGTGGTGCGATCGATGATGGCCTGTTTGACATCGCCTTCCATCTGGTCGGCATTCATCAGGGCTTTGGGATGAATACCAATCATATTGTTGATAATGAACTCCAGCCGCGCCAGACCGACGCCTTTATTCGGCAGTTGGGCAAAGCTGAACGCGCGGTCGGGGTTGCCGACGTTCATCATGATTTTGACCGGCAGTTCCGGCATGTTGTCGAGTTCTTCCACACGGTGTTCAAACTCGAGCAGGCCTTCGTAGATGTTACCTTCATCACCCTGGGCACAGGAGACGGTGACATTAGTGCCTTCAGCGACTTTCTCGGTGGCATCACCACAGCCAACAACAGCTGGTATACCCAGCTCGCGGGCGATAATTGCAGCGTGACAGGTACGCCCACCACGGTTGGTGATAATCGCTGAAGCCCGTTTCATGATCGGTTCCCAGTCCGGATCGGTCATGTCGGTGAGCAGGACATCGCCGGCTTCAAACTTATCCATTTGGTCCAGGCTGTTAAGCAGGCGCACTTTACCTTGACCAATCTTACTGCCGATCGCACGGCCGACCGCCATCAGGTCACCGCTTTCTTTCAATACAAACTGTTCACGCACATTTTTCTTGGTGCGGCTTTGTACGGTTTCAGGACGCGCCTGAACTATATATATACGGCCATCGTTACCGTCTTTGGCCCACTCGACGTCCATCGGACGTTGGTAGTGCTCTTCGATGGTGACGACCATCTTGGACAGATCTTCGATTTCTTTGTCGGTCAGGCAGAAATGCAGGCGATCATTGCCTTCCACTTCCACGGTTTTCACCGGGTTGTCTGATTCGCCGGAGTAGACCATTTTAATGGCTTTCTGGCCGACGGTGCGACGCAGTACAGCAGGTCGACCTGCCGCCAGCGTGCCTTTGTGCACGTAGAATTCATCGGGATTGACGGCGCCCTGCACCACCATTTCGCCCAGACCGTAACTACCGGTCACAAACACGACATCACGGAAACCGCTTTCAGTGTCGAGTGAGAAGGCGACACCGGCGCAGGCAATATCCGAGCGGACCATTTTCTGTACACCGGCCGACAGCGCCACTTCGCTGTGATCAAAGCCCTGGTGATCGCGGTAGGCAATCGCCCGGTCGTTGAACAGCGAGGCAAATACTTCGCGGATTTGGTTTTTGATATTGTCGAGGCCGGAGACATTGAGGAAGGTTTCCTGCTGACCGGCAAAAGAAGCATCAGGCAGATCTTCAGCAGTCGCTGAGGAGCGCACGGCGTAGGTCGTTTCGGGACCGTATTCCTGTTCCAGCGCGGCATAAGCATCATCAATCGCTTTTTCCATCGCTGCCGGATAAGGAATGGTCATAATCCAGTCACGGATTTGTTTACCGACCCGTTGCAACTCGTTGACGTCGTCAACATCCAAATCACGTAACAGATCATTAATCTGATCCTGCAGACCATCATGGCGCAGAAATTCACGGTAGGCATCCGCGGTGGTCGCAAAACCACTCGGAACGTCCACGCCCAGAGGCGCCAGGTTTTGCAGCATTTCACCCAATGAGGCGTTCTTGCCACCGACTCTGCCGACATCCTCCATGCACAGCTTATCCAGAGTGACTACGTATTCCGTCATGATTTAACTACCTTGCTTAGTTTTCTTGTTAAACATTAAAACAGACTCTCTCACACGCTCGCGTACGAGCCCCAGGGCACGGACGACACGGCTGGAAATTTCTTCGATTGAGGTATCTGTCGTATCAAAAACAGGGATGCCTGCTTTCTCAAACATGCCTTTGGCTTTATTCAGCTCGGCCTGGCAGATTTCCAGCGACGAATAATCACTGTCAGGACGCCGTTGGCGCCGGATTCGACTCAACGGCACCGGCTTGATAGTCAAGCCCACCAGTTTGTCGACATTCTGCTGCAGACAAGGCGGCAACTCTTCTGACTCCATATCTTCCGGCGTCAGCGGATAGTTAGCCACTTTGAGCGAAAAGTTCATCGCCAGATAGAGACTGGTCGGTGTCTTACCGCAGCGCGATACACCAGCCAGAATCACATCAGCCTGTTCGTAATGATCGATGCGCACACCATCATCATGAACCAGTGAAAAATCAATCGCATCCAGACGTCTCTGGTATGTCGTATCACTGAACGAAATACGAGAGACCCCTTGTTTGTGCGAGGATTCTACACCAAAAAAGCCTTCAAGGGAGCCTATAAAGCTGTGAAAAAGACTGATCACGCAGGCATCGGCGCTTTCAATGATGTATTGTTCGTCATCATTGACCAGGGTGCTGAACACAACAGGTTGCAGCTTGGTTTCATAACTCGCCTGATTAATCTGCTCGCGCGCGTGCAGGGCTTTTTCTGAGGTGTCGACGAAAGCCAGCGTGATGGTTTCAAACTCAAGATCGGGAAACTGCGCAAGCAGGCATTTTCCGTAGGACTCAGCGGTGAGGCCGGTTCGATCAGAGACAAAAAAAACTTTACGCAGCTGATCTGATTGATGCTGTTCTGTATTTGCCATTCGCTAATCATGTGCTGAAAAGCATCGATTGATCAAGAAATTTGTTACCCCGCTGTTACAATCGCGATATGCGGACTCACCTCTCTTCGCAGAATCTTGCCGTTCTTGGTACGTGGGAAATCGCGGGCAATATAGATTTTTTTCGGCGCCTTGTAAGCAGCCAGGTGTTGCTGACCAAACGCCAGTAATTCCTCAGCACTGATGGTCTCGCCTTCGTGCAGAATGACATAATTCACCACCAGCATTTTGTCCTTGGCAATTTCCTCGCCCACCGCGGCACTGTCACTGACTGCCGGGTGAGACTTGAACACCCGCTCTATTTCATAAGGCGAGACCCGGTAGCCAAAACTTTTGATAATGTCGTCCTTGCGCCCCAGAAACCAGATATAGCCGTCCTTGTCGTAACGCGCATAATCACCGGTAAAGAACCAGCCATCATGGCGCAGCTTGGCCGTCTCCTCCGGAAGATTCCAGTATTCAAGGAACAGGCCGGGGTCGCTATCGGGCACACAGATCATGCCCTCTTCACCCACCGGCACCGGTTTCATCGTGTCCGGATCCAGCAATTGAATATCGTGGCCGGGCTGGGGGAAACCGGCAGAGCCCGGCCGTATAGGTCGCGTCTTGGTTTCACACAGATAATAGGAAAACTCAGACATACCCACCGCTTCATAAATATCGATAGCAAAGCGCTGTTTCCACTGCGTCAGTACTTCATCGGATAAATGCTCACCGGCACTCATACAATGCCGCAGGCTGGGCACATCCGCTTTACCCAAAGCGGTTTTCTGCAAGATCTGACGGTAAATCGTCGGTACACCAATAAAGATCGTGGCCTCGTGCCTGGCAATCAGCTTCGGCCACAGCGTGGGGTCATTTTTGCCCTCGTGAACAATCACGGTTTTGCCCATATAGAGCGGATCCATCAACCCTGAACCCAACACATAAGTCCAGTTGAATTTGCCTGAGTGCAGAATGCGATCCTGACGTTCAGGATCAAAATCAAACCAGTAACTGGACGCCGGTCTGCGGCCAATCATCGCCCGGTGGGCATGTAACACGCCTTTGGGATAACCGGTCGTGCCCGAGGTATAAACCAGGTATGCCGGATCGTCAGCACGTGTTTCCCGCGGCGGCAGCCATTTTTCAATCTCAGCCAGAGAACGGGCCAGATCCTGCACCTTGATACCGGGCAGATCACTGTCCACCGCGCCTTCTCCTGAGAGCAGCACCAGTTGGATATCAGGGCAGTCAGTCAAAGCCGGCTTCAATTGCGGCCAGAAAGCCTTGTCCGTCACCAGCACGCTGGCACCCGAGTCTTTGGCGAGATACAAGACTTCTTCCACGGTAAGCAGGGTTGATGTCGGTACCGATATCGCCCCCACCTTCATCGCGCCCAGAAAAGCCGTAGGATAGTCCAGCGAATTGGGCAAACGTATCAACACCCGGTCACCATGAGTGATGCCCGCATTCCTCAGGCACTGGGCAAACTGGTTGGTGCGGCGAGATAACTGAGAATAAGTGATGGTGTCAGTGCCCAACTCATCATCCTCGACAATCATTGCCGTGGTTTTACCTACCGTGGTAGCCAGGTGACGATCGGTGCAGGCCACAGCAATATTAAAATGGCTGGGCACCTGCCAGTGCCAGTGAGGAAACGGGGGTAGATTTCTCATAAGATTGCTCCATAGGGCCAGTTCTCACGAATCACCTGGGTCGGCATCAGTTGCAGCACTTCCATCGCAAATTGACGATCGGCTTCATCCAGCGCCCGTAAAGCGTTGGCACGCAGCAGTGTCTGCAAGGCTTTACCGAACATCGGCGGGTCAAGCATTTCACCATCGAATTTAATGGCACCGCCGAGCAGCGCGTCAGCCTCAATGGCTGCCTTCAGAATGGCTGTTTTCTGATCAATATCCGCCGGCGATGGTGTGTAAGCGACTTTACACAGATGAATATGACCGGGATGGATCACCTGCTTACCGGTCAGGCCCATCGCCGACTCTTCACAGGCATGCTTGTATACAATGCGTGATTCGTCCTCACCATGCAGGTCCAGCCAGCGACGGACATCATTCGGCTCGACATATTTTTCCGGCATGCTCGATGATCCAATCAGCGTCTCGACCCCGCCGATCACGCCTTTACCGGCGATACGGGCTTCGAACATGATCTGATAGAGGAAGTGTTTGAGCTCTTCGGTCCAGTGTTCCGGGGTGATATGTATGCCCATGGCTTTGGAAAAGTCATGGATGCCGAACACCACGTGTTTAACCGTGTTGTATTGCATCAGATCCGGGGCAATCTTAAGCGATTTGGGATGTTCGATAATCGGCTGGATGCTGATTTTATTGTTGATACTTACCAGCAGATTGGAGAGATCCCTAACTTCGGCAGCGCCATAGGCTTCACCGGCTTTGGCCAGCATCACCACATCAATGCAGTCGCCCATATCGCGCACCATATCCATATCCTGTTCGTACTCGTAGGTTCGGAATGGATTGACGCGTACCGCAATCGTAACGTCCTTATTATGCTGACGCAGCCCTGGCAGCTCCTGACGCAGCAGCGTGCGGCTCATTTCTTTTTGCCGACAACCATCTTCCAGGTCAAAAATCAGGGTATGGGCCCGAGTCTCATAGGCATGCTTTTTAATACGTTGGGCTGCCTGTTCCAGATCTTCATAAATGCCCAGCGACGGCGCGTACTTGACCGGTGGATAATAAAGCTGGATACCAGGCCAGAAATCGCCCAGCACCGAGTTGTTGAATACCCGGCAGAAGTCGACATCGGCAAAAGGTTCAGCATATTGTTTGTTGGGATATTCCATCAGGTTCCCCCTGTTTTTCTCATCCGGGCTTGGGCCCACTTAGCGGACTATGAGCCCGTCTTTTCCTGCAACTCGGCCTGCTCGGCCAGACTGGCATCAGACACCGCCGTGGAGACTTTCTCCAGTAAACGCGGATCAAAAGGCTTGGGTATGATGTAATCAGGGCCGAAGGCCAGTGCGTCCAGGTCGTAAGCTGCCAGCACCGAGTCGGGCACAGGCTCACGGGCCAGGTCCGCCAGGGCATAGGCGGCAGCTATCTGCATACGCTGACTGACCTGTGGCGCCTTGGCATCCAGAGCCCCCCGAAACAGGTAGGGAAAGCACAGGGCATTATTAACCTGATTGGGAAAATCAGAACGACCGGTGGCCATGACGATGTCATCACGCACAGCCTGTGCCTGATCAGGCAGGATTTCCGGGTCAGGGTTGGCCAGGGCAAACACGATCGGCTTCGCTGCCATCGTCTTTAACAAGTCAGCTGGCAAGGCATTAGCCGCAGAAACGCCGATAAAGACATCGGCACCTTCAACCGCATCAGCCAGGGTGCGGGCCTCCGTGTCACGCAGCAGGTCAATCACCTCTTCACTGACGTTTTCACTACCGCTGTGCAAGACACCGGATTTATTGACCAGGGTAATATCGGTCGCGCCCATGGCCTTGAGCAGGCGCGCTGTTGCCATGCCGGCCGCACCGGCACCGAGAAATGTGATTTTGGCAGCGGCCAGTGATTTATCCTGCAGTTCCAGCGCATTGATCAGCGCAGCACAGATCACCACCGCCGTGCCATGCTGATCATCGTGGAATACCGGGATATCCAGTCTTTCACGAAGCTCACGTTCAATGCGAAAACAATGCGGTGCAGCAATGTCTTCCAGGTTGATGCCACCAAAGGTCGGTGCAATATTGACCACCGTCTCGATAAACGACTCCACCGAGGGCGCCTCCACTTCGATATCAAATACATCGATACCGGCAAAGTGTTTGAACAGAACGCCTTTGCCCTCCATCACCGGCTTGCTGGCCAGGGGACCGACATTGCCCAGGCCCAGCACCGCGGTGCCGTCAGTAATCACAGCCACCAAATTGCCTTTGTTGGTATAGCGATAAGCATTGCCGGCATTGCGGTGAATTTCCCGCACCGGTTCAGCCACCCCCGGGGTGTAGGCGAGCGACAACTCCGCCCCGGTTGCGCAGGGCTTGCTGGACTCGACGCTGAGCTTACCGGGACGGGGAAACTCATGATAATCGAGGGCAAGCTGTCTATAGCTGGACGGATTGTCAGTCATCAGGATTACTCCAGTTCGTTCATGTAATGATGTTCGTCAGTCACACAGAGCCCAACGCGCCATTCCATCGGCTTGTCGCCATAGGTGTAAGCCACCCTTTCTACTTTCAGTAAGGGAAAACCGGGCTCAACATTGAGTAATTGGCCCTGATCGTCGCTGGCGGCGACCGCGGTCAGTTTTTCTTCAGCCCGTACCATGGGTATGCCGTAGACGGTTTCGTACATGCTGTACAGAGAGCCGTTATTTTCGCTGATGCGGCTACTGTTGAGACCACGGAAAAACTTCGATTGCACGATAATGTAATCAAGGATTTTAGGCTCGTCGGCAAAACTCAAAAGCCGCTGAATCTCAATCACCGCTGTGCCTTTTTTAAGCCCGGTCAGCTGAGCAATCTCAGCTGTGGCTTTAACACGCTTGCAACTGAGCATCCGGTTGTTCAGTGGTTGTTTGTGGCCATCGGCAGAAGTCAGGCGCAAAAAGCGCAACTTGCTCTGTTCTTCTTTATGAGTGGCCACAAAGGTACCTTTCCCCTGGCGCCGTACCACAATATTTTCCATCGCCAGCGCATCAATGGCTTTGCGCACCGTGCCCTGGCTAACGTTAAAGCGAGCGGCCAGTTCAATCTCGCTGGGAATGCTCTCCCCCGGTTTCCATTCACCGGCAATCAGGCTCTGGGTAATAAAGACCTTGATCTGTTCATAGAGCGGTTTAAATACCGGCGCGGTAGCAGATTTACTCATCGTCATTCCTGTATGGTCATCAATCATTATCTATAGCCTACCAAACCACTCTTATCTTATATAAGACACAAGAAATCTGTATCACTCTTTTGCGCTTATTCTGACTTTATGTGTCACCCATCGCGCTAACTGCTATCCCAGAGACAATGTTGTAAACCTCTGAAATCGCTGTAGTACTGAATGTATACCAGTTCATTTTATTTGTCTAGTGTTTTATATCTTATATAAGACATAAGATAATTATTGACACTTTAATTTTGTCTGGCATAGAATCAATATCAAGTTCAGCCGCGGGCTGAAAACTTCGATGAGGAAGCCGTATGAATAATTATTTCCGGCCACGACGCTCCATGCTGTATGTGCCGGGCTGCAATCCGCACTACCTGAATAAGGCCCGCAGCCTGCAAGTGGATAGCATCATTCTGGATCTGGGTGCCCCCATCCTGCTGTCGGCTAAGGAAGAGTCACGCCGGAATGTGGTTAACGCCCTCAAACAAGGCGGTTTTGACAATCGTGAAGTCGTCGTTCGTGTTAACGATCTCGACTCCGAATGGGGCTATGACGATGTCAACGCTGTGGCTAACCTCGGTGCCGATGCCATCCTGTTCTCGAATATAGAGAGCGAGAAAGATGTATTGGCCGCCATCGACGCCGTGGAAAAGGCCGGTAACAGCGATACCCCTATCATGGTGATGATCGAGAGCCCGCTGGCGGTGCTGCATGCCGAGGAAATTGCCCGCGCTTCTGATCGTATTGCTTGCATGGTGCTGGCAACGTCAGATCTGATTTCTGATCTGCATGCCAGAACCACACTGGAGCGCACCGCCATTCGCACCAGTCTGTCATGGGTTGTCCTGGCAGCACGTGCGTATGGCCGTGCCGTTATTGACGGCATCCATAGTGATCTCAAAGATATGCAGGCCTTTGAATACGCCTGCCGTATCGGTCGTGATATGGGCTTTGACGGCAAGTCGCTGGTACATCCCTTCCAGTTGCCGTATGCCAATGATGCTTACACGCCTAAACCGGCCGAGGTCGAGAACGCCAAAGAAGTCATCCAGGCCCTCAGTGAAGCCAATAAAGCCGGGCGCGGCACGGTGCTGGTCAATGGCAAGCTGGTAGAACACCACCATGTCACAGCGGCCAAACGCTTTTTGCTGCTCTCTGACATGATTCAGGATCTGGAGCTCGACAATGACTAAGCCGCAATTCAACCGGGGCCGTTTTTTCGAGGACTTCAAACTGGGCGAGAACATTGTCCATGCCACGCCCCGCACTATTACTGAAGGCGATGCAGCTTTATATATTGCCCTGACCGGCTCCCGTCATATTGTTCACTGTGCACAACCGGTCGCTCACTCGCTGGGCCTGGAAGATAAAACCATTGATGACCTGCTGGCATTCCATATCGCTTTCGGTAAAAGCGTGCCCGATATCTCGGTGAACGCGGTGGCCAACCTGGGCTATGCCGAAATCAAGTTCCAGCACCCGGTCTATGCCGGTGACACCCTGACCACCGAAACCGAGGTCATTGGCCTCAAGCAAAATTCCAGCGGCAAAAACGGCATTGTGTTTGTGCGCTCGACCAGTTTCAACCATAACCGCAAGCCAGTCTTGTCCTGGGTGCGCTGGGTGATGGTGCATAAAAACAATATGTCGGCGCCGGCCCCTGAGACCGTGATACCGGAACTTGATCAAGTTGTGGCTGTGGAAGATTTGATGATCAGCGAAGATTTGGATACCCGGGATTTTGATACCGCGGTCACGGGGTCAGGCCGCCTGTGGGAAGATTTTGAAGTCGGTGAACGACTTAACCATCCTGCCGGTATGACCGTCGATGACAGTGACCACACCCTGGCCACCAAGCTTTATCAGAACAATGCCAGACTGCATTTCGATGATCTGGCCATGCAGGATACGGCCTTCGGCAGACGGCTGATGTATGGCGGCCATGTCATATCGATTTGTCGTGCCCTGAGTTACGACGGCCTGGAGAATGCCCTGTTTATCGCCGCAATTAACGCCGGGACCCATGCCAATCCCAGCTTTGGTGGCGATACGTTTTATAGCTGGAGCGAAGTGTTGGAAAAATGGCCCATGCCCGGTCGCGATGATCTGGGAGCGCTTCGTCTGCGAATGGTTGGCCTCAAGAATCAGAGCGCTGACAGTCTCGCGTCCACCCATGTCGATATCGACGGCAAACGCCAGTACCACCCCAATGTAGTGCTCGATCTTGATTACACCGTTTTAATGCCGCGCCAGGCTTAAAAGAGGAAAGCCATGAACATGACCAATCTCACTCATCCCAGTCAGGCCCTGTTCGAGGGTGAACAGGCGTTTCCGATCATTCCCAGCTGTGAACACTTCGCTGGTAGTGAAAAACTGATCAGCAAAGCGCTGGGCCTTCAGGACACAGTCGGCCCGGTATTTGATATTACCTGTGACTGCGAAGATGGCGCCGCCGCCGGTACCGAAAAAGAACATGCCGAGATGATCGTGCGCGTGCTCAACAGCGACCTCAACAAACACAAGATGGCCGGGGCCCGTATTCACGATTACACCCATAACAGCTGGCAGCAGGATGTCGATATCCTGGTGGCTGGTGCCGGCGAGTTACTGACGTATATCACTATTCCCAAGGCCACCAGCGTGGATCAGGTGGCGGAGATGATCGGCTACATCCAGAAAGTCGCCCAGCACAATGATATTCAGCGCGAAATTCCAATTCATGTGTTGATAGAAACCCACGGTGCACTGAAAGACGTACATCAGATCGCCGCACTGGATTGGGTGCAGGTGCTGGACTTTGGCCTGATGGATTTTGTCAGCGCTCATCACGGCGCCATTTCTGCCACCGCGATGCGCAGTCCCGGTCAGTTCGATCATCGCCTGCTGGCCCGGGCCAAAGCCGAAGTGGTGGCTGCTGCCCTTGCCAACGGCGTGGTGCCGGCTCATAACGTGACCCTTGATTTGAAAAACGAGGAAGTCACCCACAGCGATGCCTCCCGTGCCCGCAATGAGTTCGGCTTTTTGCGGATGTGGAGTATTTATCCGACTCAAATCACCGCGATTGTGAATGCCATGAAACCCGATTACAGCGAAGTCATCAGCGCCGCCAGCATTTTGCTGGCCGCCCAGCAGGCTGACTGGGGCCCGATCCAGTTTGAGGGTGAGCTGCACGATCGCGCCACCTACCGTTATTTCTGGGAACTGCTGCAGCGCGCCAAACAGACTGGCGTCGAAGTGCCGGCAGACGCAGATAAAGCATTTTTCTAAAGGATTGCTTATGACTTTACCTTCAGCAGGCGCCCGCTTCCGTCAGGCCGTCAGAGAAGAACATCCTTTGCAGGTGATGGGGGCGATTAACGCCTATCACGCCCGCATGGCGGAAAAAGTCGGTTACCGCGCGCTCTATGTGTCAGGCGGTGGCGTCGCTGCCGCTTCTCTCGGCCTGCCTGATCTGGGTATTTCCACGCTGGATGATGTGGTCACCGATGTCGAGCGTATTACCGCGATCACTGAGTTGCCGGTACTGGTCGATATCGATACCGGTTTTGGCGGCGCGTTTAATATCGCCCGCACGATAAAAAAAATGATTCAGGCCGGCGCCGGTGCGGTGCATATTGAAGATCAGGTGCAGAACAAACGCTGTGGTCATCGCCCCAACAAGGCGATTGTCAGCCAGCAGGAAATGGTCGATCGCATCAAGGCCGCCGTCGATGCCAAAACCGATGACGACTTTGTGATCATGGCCCGCACCGATGCGTTGGCGGTGGAAGGTCTCGAATCAGCGATTGACCGCGCCTGCGCTTGTGTCGAGGCCGGCGCCGATATGATTTTCCCGGAGGCGATGACCGATCTCGCCATGTATCAACAATTTGCCGAAGCCGTCAAAGTCCCGGTGCTGGCCAATATTACCGAGTTCGGCAGTACCCCGCTTTACACAGTCGAGGAGCTGGCTGCGCATGAGGTCAGCCTGGTGTTGTATCCGTTGTCTGCATTCCGCGCTATGAATGCCGCCGCCCTGCAGGTTTATCAGTCGGTGCGTGAGCATGGCACCCAGCAACATGTGGTTGATCTCATGCAGACCCGCAGCGAGCTTTACGACTTCCTTGACTACCACGCTTATGAACAAAAGCTGGATGCCCTTTTTAACAGTGACGATAAAAGCTAAACCTCGTCCCTAGCCAGCAGCAACGCTGCTCAGGAGCTCACCATGACCCAGGTTCAGAAAAAGAAAAAAGGCGTTGCCCTTGCCGGCGTATCGGCTGGCACCACGGCCGTCTGCACTGTTGGCCACAGTGGCAATGATCTGCATTACCGCGGCTACGATATTCTGGAACTTGCTGCCAACAGCACGTTTGAAGAAGTGGCGTTTCTGCTGATTCACGGCCACTTGCCTAATCAGTCAGAGCTGAATGCTTATCATGCCAGGCTGCGCCAATTGCGTGATATTCCTGATGCGCTGAAAGTGGTGCTGGAACAATTACCCGCCACGGCTCACCCGATGGATGTGATGCGCACGGCAACGTCCATGCTGGGTACGTTAGAGCCGGAAGCGCCTGACCACTCGGCTGATGGCGCCAGAGCCTTAGCCGATCGGCTGATCGCCTGCCTAGGCAGTGCCCTGCTCTACTGGCATCACTTCAGCCTGCATGGCAAACGCATTGATGTGGATAGTGATGAGGATTCGATTGCCAGTCATTTTCTGCATTTACTGCATGGCAAAAAGCCTTCTGATCTGCATATCGCAGCGATGAATCAATCTCTGGTGCTCTACGCCGAACATGAGTTTAATGCCTCGACTTTCACGGCACGGGTCATTGCCGGCACGCTGGCCGACTTCTACTCTTCCATTACCGGTGCCATAGGTGCACTCAGCGGCCCCAAACATGGCGGTGCCAACGAGGCGGCAATGGCCATTATCCAGCGCTATGCGAGCCCGGATGAAGCCGAGGCCGATATCATGCAACGCATTGCCAATAAGGAAATTATTATCGGTTTCGGCCACCCGGTCTATACCATTTCCGATCCCCGTAATGTGGCAATCAAGGCAGTGGCAAGACGGCTGTGTGAGGATGGCAACAATAGCAATCTGTTCAATATCTCCGAACGCATCGAGCAGGTCATGTGGCGGGAGAAAAACATGTTCCCCAACCTGGACTGGTACAGTGCCTCCAGTTACCACATGCTGGGCATTCCCACCGCCTTCTTTACCCCGATTTTTGTTATCTCACGGGTGACCGGTTGGGCGGCACACATTATCGAGCAGCGCATCGATAACAAGATTATCCGTCCCAATGCCGAATACACCGGCCCGGAAAACCGGCCTTACCTGCCGCTCGATCAGCGCGGCTGATCCCTATGATTTTTGAGGAACCCCATTCATGACTGCTGCTATGACCCAGACGCGACCGGCGCCGGACAAGGTGCTGGTTGATATCGCCGACTACGTGATGGATTATCAAGTCACCAGCAAAGAAGCACTGGATACCGCCCGCTATTGCCTGATGGATACCCTGGGCTGCGGGCTGGAAGCTCTGTCCTACCCGGCCTGCACCAAGCTGCTGGGCCCGATCGTGCCAGGAACGATTGTGCCGGGTGGAAGTAAAGTACCGGGCACCCAGTTCCAACTGGATCCGGTGCAGGCGGCGTTTAATATCGGTGCCATGGTGCGCTGGCTAGATTTCAACGATACCTGGCTGGCAGCCGAATGGGGCCATCCATCAGATAATCTGGGCAGTATTCTGGCTGTCGCAGACTATCTGTCGCGTCATGCTGAGCACACTGACGATAAGCCGACACTCACCATGCACGATGTGCTGGTCGCTATGGTCAAAGCCCATGAAATACAGGGCGTGCTGGCACTGGAAAACAGTTTTAATCGGGTAGGCCTGGATCATGTGGTACTGGTCAAGGTGGCCTCCACCGCAGTCGTCACCGGCATGCTGGGTGGTAGCAAGGACGATATTATCAATGCCGTCTCCAATGCCTGGGTTGATGGCCAGAGCCTGCGTACCTATCGCCACAGCCCTAACACCGGTTCACGTAAATCCTGGGCCGCAGGCGATGCCTGCAGCCGGGCAGTCAGGCTGGCCTGGATGACACTGAAAGGCGAAATGGGTTATCCCACCGCCCTCTCTGCCAATACCTGGGGCTTTTACGATGTTTATATGCATGGGCAGCCATTCAAGTTTCAGCGCCAGTATGGCAGTTACGTGATGGAAAACGTCTTGTTCAAAATCGCGTTTCCGGCCGAGTTTCATGCGCAGACAGCGGTCGAGTGTGCTTTTCAGTTGCATGCCGAGCTTACTGATCGTGTGGATACGCTCAAAGCTATCGATGAGATCGATAAAATCGTCATTACCACCCACGAATCAGCCATCCGCATTATCGATAAACAAGGACCGCTGAGTAACCCGGCTGATAGGGATCACTGCATTCAGTATATGACCGCTGTCGGCCTGCTCAAAGGCAGCCTGACTGCCGCCGATTATGAGGATGATGTGGCCGCCGATCCCCGCATTGACGCCTTGCGCGACAAAATGGTCTGTGTCGAAAGTGAGGCCTATACCCGCGATTATCTTGATCCGGACAAACGCTCCATTGCCAATGCCATCCAGGTCTTTTTTAACGATGGCAGCCAGTCGGAACAAGTGGCTGTGGAATATCCGCTTGGTCACCGTCGTCGCCGCGCTGAGGGTATCCCTGAGCTGGTCAGGAAGTTTAAAACCAACCTTGCCCGGCGTTTCCCCGACCGTCAGCAAAAAACCATTCTGGCTGTCTGTAATGACAGGCAAGATCTGTCATCGATGCCGGTGCATCAGTTTGTCGACCTGCTGGTGATATAACCCACCCACGCGCGAATTGTATTGCCACACCCGCCGCCGCGTATTAGCATCAGCGAGTGGCTATCAAAACATTACATATTTAGCGTGACGTCGTTTTCCCGTCTTATCTACTGGCTTTGTATCGCCCTGATCAGTGTAACGACCTGTGCGATTCTACTTAGTGGCTGGTGGATTGGTCAGCGATACAGTGAGGCGGTGGCTGAACAACAGATCAACCGGGCCGATTATTTCCTGCAGGGCTTTCTGGAATCGGAACAGGCGCTGCACACGACTGCGGTTAAAGGCGTCATTACTGATTTCGGCTTTCGCCGTACCGTCGCTGATGGTGATCCCGATACCATCGCCAGCATGCTTGATAACCATGCCCAGCGGGTCGGGCTTGACCTGCTGTTAATTACCGATCGCGACGGGCAGTTCCTGTCCAGCTATGGCAGCCTGATTGATGATGACAGTGATGGCAGGGTCTACCAACTGCTGAAAGACACCCCGGATCGCCCGCATCTTATCGCCTTACAGAATGGTTTTTACTGGTTATATCTGTCGTCGATCAAGGCGCCGCATATAGTAGGTTATGCCATCGCCGGCACCGCAGTGGACATCGACAAGCTCAATCATATCCAGTCGCTCACCGGTGTCGATTTGTCGATCTACTCAAACATGATGGGCTATGCTCTCAATACCAGTCCTCAGGTCGCCCGGTTTATTGAAAATGGCGAGCATGACACATTGGTTCCCTCGCCCTGGGAGAGGCAGCGGTTCATCAGCCGTCAAATTAACATCAATGATTTGCCCCGGGGGGATATCAAACTCTATATGACTGCTGATTTATCGGACTTTCACCGGCAGTTCGATCGTTTCAGCATTAATATGCTGATCGTTACCTTCCTACTGGTGACTTTGATCACCATTGCCAGCTTGCTGGTTTCAAGACGCATGGTGATGCCGTTTGAAAACCTGCAGAAAAAGCTGCTTCATCGGGCCAGTTTCGATCATTTAACCGGTATTCATAACCGGCTCACCGTTTCCGAGCTGTGCCAGCGCAGTCTGGCTGAATCACAACGCGCGGAAAAACCCTTCTTTATTGCTCTGCTGGATTTGGATCATTTCAAGGCCGTCAATGACAGTCATGGCCACACAGCCGGTGATATGGTGCTCTCAGAAGTCGCACAAAGACTCAAAAGCAGCTTGCGAAACTATGATGTTCTGGGCCGCTATGGTGGCGAAGAATTTATTATTGCCGGCCAGTTGTCAGCCAACGACTGCCGTCACAACCTGTTAAGAATTAAGGACGTGATTTCCGGTGAGCTTTTCAGCTACAAGGACAAACGCATAGATATGACACTTAGCATCGGCGCCTGTTTTATCGACTTTGCTGACTTCTCCGGTGAGGTCACGCTACAGAGACTCATCGAGTGGGCCGATCAGGCGCTTTATAAAGCCAAGTCCGAGGGCCGTGATCGGGTGGTCATCCACCACTGTCAGTCGGCTGGTATGCAGATGGAAACGCTAGATTAACGATAAATAATATCTTGTCGTAGCGGGACTAGCCTTGCCAGCAACTGGTTTTGAACCCGGTGACTGACGTCCGCTTTATACATGGCATCAATCAGCAGATCGACCAGATGATTAAAGTCACGCTCATTGATCTGCATGCCGTCGTGAATCTGCTTCATGCTGTCCCCGGTGTAATCACAGGGACCATCACTGATATCACACAGGTGCCACGCCAGATGTTTTTTGAAACGCTTGACGTTGGCCTCGGCGAAATAATGGAAAACCTGTTGGTCTCGGCCGATGTTCTGCACCAGATGGGTGACGATTTTATCGACGCCGGCCTCACCGCCCAGTTTGTCATACAAGGTTTTTTGCTGGGTGCCGGCACAGCCGGATAAGCTGAGACTGGCGGCGAGAATGACTGTAAACAATAAGCGCATCAGAAAGTACCCATTATTGAGAAGTAAAGTCCGTCCTGATCATCGCTGCCGGCAATTTCACCCAAGTCAATATAGCCTGCTGTCAGGTTGACGTATTTATTGGGCATCCAGGCCACGAAGGCACTTTTCCAGTCCTGTTCTTTGGGCCCCAGATTATCAGGCTTTTGTCGGTACTCTACCCCCACGGCCAGGTGGCGGCCAAACAGCACGGCTGTCGATGCTTCCAGCATCCACTCATAGCCTTCACCGTCAGCACCAAAACCCAGCAGGCCAATCTGGTTAGCCTCGGTATAGCGGCCGGTCACATTCCATAACCAGTTCAAACCGCCAATCGCCCCCAAATGCAGTTTTGAGGCGGCAATATAATAATCGGTGCCTGAGTCATCCTCCGCGCCCAGCAGGTTAGCGACCAGGGCATCATCGAGTTGCTTGTACTGCAGGCCGACGCTCAACTGTGGCCAGCGGCTGTAGACAATATCACCATAAAGTCGCAGTTTGCTGCCCAGTACCCGCTGACGGATATTGAGATTGAGTGCGTCAACCTTGAACTCCTGTTCCGCAATGGAAAGCTCCAAGCGGTCATATAAATTAAGCTGGGCACCGAAAACATCCAGGCTGTAATCATCAACACTGCCACGGCTGGCAAAAGCATTGACCGCAATTTCGTCACGACTGGCATAGCCGGCCAGTTGCGCCCAGGGCACCAGGCCGCCACCCGCCGCTCCCTCAATCTGCGACACACCGGGCGTCGCTATCAGTTTGCCGTCAGCCGCCTCAATGCTAAGCGGAGCCAGCAGCGGTAATAGAATGCACAGTTTTTTCCACATAATCCTTCTGCCAATCTGCGACCGTCTCTGCGGTCAGGGGTTTGCTCAGGTAATAGCCCTGAATCTGGTCACAGCCAAAGGTCTTAAGCAGCGCGAGGCTGGCCTCATTCTCCACGCCTTCGGCCACGACCTGGTAACCCAGACCATGAGCCAGTTCAATAGTCGAACGCACGATCAATTGATCTTTGGGCGACTGATCAAGTTGCATGATAAAGCTTTTATCCAGCTTGATTTCATCAACCGGCAGGCCCTTGAGCTTTGACAAAGAGGACTGACCAATGCCGTAATCATCAATGGCAATGATAAAGCCTTTTTGCTTAAGCGAACGCAGAGCCACCACGACCGAAGCTTCATCATGCATGATGTCGCGCTCAGTGATTTCGATAGTAATATATTCGGGCGAGACCTGGTATTGGTCACAACAGCGCAGCATGATACTTTCAAACTCGGATTGCGCCAGATCCTGTGCCGATACATTCACCGCCACCCCTATCATCTGCCCCTGCTGGTGCCAGTCGCGCAGTTGCTGCAGCACATTATCAACCACCCAGCGGGTCAGATCGACAATCAATGAGGCCTCTTCAGCCAGGTTGACGAACACTTCCGGAGACACCATGTTCTGATTTTCGCGGCGCCAGCGGATCAAGGCCTCAGTTTTGATAAAGGCTCTGCCATCAAGGTTTATTTTTGGCTGATAGACCATGAAAAGCTGATTGTCACCACCCGCCAGAATCACTTTACGCAGCGCTTCCACCATGACCAGGCGCTGCATATGCAACTCATCCTCACCCTCTTCATAGCAATGCACACGCTGCTTTTGTTTAAGTGCCGAATCCAACGAAATCATAGTGCGGCGTATCAGAGTGCGTGCCTCCTGACCATTTTCAGGATACAAAGCCACGCCGGCAGACAGATCCAGCTTGATATGAAGCTCGGCCACATAAAGCGCATTTTCCAACTGATGCAGATAGTTTTCTACCAGCTCAATCGCAGACATATCATCGCTGAGGCGCATCACAGTGATAAACTCGGCGCCCTCCATTCGACCAGAGAACACCGTGTCCATAGGCAGCTTGTTGAGCAGTGTCGCCAGCGACTTGAGACAGGCATCGGCCATATCCACGCCCAGGCGATCATTGATCTGGCGGAAATTTCGAATGCTGATATTGATGAGAATCAGCTGGCGGTTTCTAGTTAGAGCCTCGTCCAGCCGCTCTTCAATGGTGTAGAAATTAGGCAGTCCAGTCAGCACATCATGGGAAGCCTGGTAGCGAATTTTATCTTCCCGGGTTTTGATTTCACGGCCCATATCCATAAAGTTTTGGTGCAGACTCTGGATTTCCTCCCCGCCATGAATGTTGACTTTTTTCTGATAAAAGCCCTGAGCGTAGGCTTTGGCGACTTCTTCCAACTGATGCAAAGGGCCGGTCAGACTTCGTGCGAAAGGAATGCTTAACAACGTCGCCGAGAGGGCAATCAGCAGCGCCAGTAAAAAGTTATGCAGCAATGAGCGGTCATATTGTTGATACAACGGTGCCAGGCTGCTAACCAGCATCACTTTGACTGGCATATTTGACGCCGATTTCAGCGTGACTTCTTCGGTCAGGTAAGCGGGCCGTTCAAACAACAGCCAGTTTGATTCCTGACGATTAAGCAACTGTCTGAAAGCATCAAAACTGGACAGCCTGAAGCTGGTACTGAGTAAGTGACTGTCGCCCTGAAAAAAACTGATATCAAAACCGGTCAGCGATTTAAGGTGGGCAGCAGCCTGCTCATCAATCTCAAAACCGACAATGTTGTAAGCGATAATATGTGGCGCTTTGACCGGAGACAAAATCACCTGGTAAACGCTCTTCCCCAGCGTCACGATATGTGACTGATTGGGATTATCAATCAACGTCATCACTTCAGAAGGTGTCAGTTCGTTGGCCGCCGTCATATCATCGGTAGTTGATGACAACACATGACCTGACATATCTGTCAACACCATCACATCAGCATCAATACGCGCCGCATGGTTTAACAACACGCTCTCGATAGTGGCGGCATCCGAGGTCGCTACCGCCCTGACAAAGCCAAAATCAGCGGTCAGCACTTTGGACGCCGTCACCAAAAGCGACGCCTGGGCATCAAGATACTGGGTCAATACCGCCCTGGCTTTGCCGACTTCAGCTTCAAGCTGGCGCAAGTTGAACTGGTTGCTGCTCCACCAAGAACTCGCCTGAATCACCAGTGTGGTGAGCATAACCAGTGCGGTACACAGCAGGAAGATTTTGTTACGTAACTTAATCCGCCGTAGAAATTCCACGGAAGGTATCCTCAAAGCTGTTAGTGGGCTCAGGCGCAGTAGTTGCAACGCGGATCTGATAACGCCCCATCTCATCCCTGCTTAAGGTATCCAGTGCCACTTGTTTCAGCTTTTCGGGTCCCTGTGACTGGTGTTTGTGCCAGACTCTGACTGAAGTCATATTCGCCTCAGTATTCAGCTTGGCTTGTCCTTTTTCATTGGTGGTAACGGTATCAGGGTGATTGGATACAAAAATATAGCCAATCATGGTGTCGTGGATATTACAGCCCAGCACAACGACCCCATGCTCGGGGAAATTGACCGGCTGTTCTGGGGTATCGGCATAGAGCTTCAGCTCGAAGGTCTTGGCCCGGGAAAATGAATAAACGTGATGGCGGATATTGTCACTGTTGGGAAAATCTACGTCCTGACCGGTGGTGATCAGTAGTTGCGCCGGCTTAAAACGTTTATTGACCTGGTCAATCACCGCAACCGGCTGAGAATCGGCAATGACCGGCGACTCTGATATCGGTTCGATAACAGCCGCTTCCAATGCTTCACCCCGCTCATTTGTAACAAAGAAATCGAACTCACCGGCGGTGGCGGAGCTCATGAAGATAAAAAAGCTCAGCCACAGTGAGCGCGTTAGAGCAGATAAAAATGTCATATAGCTTATTTCCAGTAGTCATGCATTACTCTGCCCCCCTCATACTAGGGAGACCAGGCTGCAGATGCAAATTCGCATTGATGCAAGCAAGACCCTGTGAAAAGTAAAGATTTCCGCCTCTATCCCTGGCTAAAACTACACATTTGCTTGTTTCAGTTACAACAAAGCCACGCAATCATCGGACTGCGTGGCTGAGCATTGAAATTGTCAGAGGCAAAACCTAGTTCAACAAGGTTTTTAAATCTTCCAATTCTTTCAGCAGTTCACGAACCAGTTCTTTCTGGTTACCCGTATTGACCGCGGGATTTTTGACTTCTCCAGAAGGGCCAAGTTGCTGTCTTGCGCCGCCAATCGTGAAGCCCTGCTCGTAAAGCAGCCCTCGTATTTCACGAATCAGAATCACATCATGACGCTGATAGTAGCGACGATTACCACGACGTTTGACCGGCTTGAGTTGAGAAAATTCCTGCTCCCAGTAACGCAAAACATGTGGTTTAACGCCACACAATTCACTGACTTCACCGATAGTAAAGTAGCGCTTCCCTGGAATAGGCGGTAATTCGTTGTTATTACTTGCTTCCAGCATAACCATCCACCCTCGCTTTCAGTTTTTGTCCGGGTCTGAAAGTCACCACGCGGCGGGCCGAGATTGGGATTTCTTCACCGGTTTTGGGGTTACGACCAGGCCGTTCACTCTTGTCTCTGAGTTCGAAGTTGCCAAAACCGGATAATTTCACTTGCTCACCGTTTTCCAAAGCAACACGAATTTCCTCAAAAAACATTTCTACCAGTTCCTTGGCTTCCCGTTTGTTGAAACCCAGTTCATCGTAGAGTTGTTCCGTCATATCGGCCTTAGTCAGTGCCATGTATACCTCTGTAATTGTTCTTTTTTATATTAATGATCAGGATCTTATCGTAGCGCCCAGAGACTGTTCCAGGGTCTCGGTCACAGTTTGAATCAGGCTGTCCACCTCTTCATCTGTTAAGGTGCGCTCAGCGTGTTGAAGTTGGAAAGCGACAGCCAGGCTTTTCTTACCGACCTCGACTCCATCTCCGGTATAAACGTCAAATAGTTGAAATGCCTTAAGAATATCAGAATCAATTGTGCTCAGGCAATCTTCAATTTGTCCTGCTGTCACCGCCTCATCAACCAGTAAAGCCAAATCTCGACGGTTGGCCGGGAATTTCGATAATGCTTCAAACTCAGGCACTTGCGACTGTAACACAGCGCTGAGATTAAGTTCGAAAAGATACACGCGGCCGTTAATATCAAGCGGTTTGTTCAGCTTGGGGTGCAGAGCCCCCAGCCAGCCAATCGCTTCGCCGTTTTTGTAGACACGGGCAGACTGACCGGGGTGCAGTGCCGGATGCGTGTCGGCTTCAAAACGAATATCGCCGCCACCGACAGCCAGCAATGCCTCAACATCGGCCTTGGCATCAAAGAAATCGACTTCGCGATTTTTTTCAGCCCACTGCTCGGCATAGCGGTTGCCATAAATCAGGCCGCTGATTTGACGCTGCTGCTCAATATTCGCCAAATCACCCTTGAATACACGGCCGACTTCAAACAAACGAATACGATCGTGTTGGCGGTTGGCATTATAGACCAAGGCCTGAACCAGGCCCGGCCATTGTGATGTACGCATCACTGATAAATCGGCCGAAATTGGGTTCGCCAGTTCAATCGGCGCTTGCTCATCTTCTGCCAGCAAAGCCTGGATCTTGGGTTCAACAAAGCTGTAGGTGACCGCCTCGAAATAGCCGCGATCGACCAGCAGATGTTGCAGGCGTTCCAGCTGGGTTTCAGTTTCGGTAATGTTGGTCGTCAGCACAGTGCCGTGCGGACGGGTGTCCGGCAGTTTGTCATAACCATAGAGCCGGCCCAGCTCTTCAATCAGATCCACTTCAATTGCCAGATCAAAACGGAAGCTGGGCACACTGACCTGCCAACCATCATCTTCTTGTTGCAAAGTCAGGCCCAGACGCGTCAGCTGTTCAGTGACTTCCTGGCGATCCAGTGCAATCCCCAACACCCGCTTGATACGTTCTTCCCGCAGATAAATTGAGGCCGCCTGCGGCAAGTCTTTATCACTGGTCACTTCCGTGACCGGACCAGCCTGACCGCCGACTATCTCCAGCAATAAGGCGGTGGCGCGTTGCATAGCCTGACTGGCCAGTTCTGGATCAACGCCACGCTCGAAACGATGTGAAGAATCGGTATGCAAGCCATAGCTACGGGCCTTACCGGCAATAGTAGCGGGGGCAAAAAAGGCCGCTTCCAGGAACAGGTTTTGCGTGCTATCGGTCACACCTGAGCCTTCACCACCCATAACGCCAGCAAGAGCCAGTGGACCATTGTTATCAGTAATCAGCAGCGATTCAGGCTGTAATTCAATCTCCTGCCCATCAAGCAAAGTCAGTTTTTCACCGGCTTTGGCCATACGCACATCAATCTGGCCACTCAGCTTATCCATGTCAAAGGCATGCATCGGCTGACCCAGTTCCAGCATCACGTAGTTGGTGACATCAACGACCGGGCCCAGACTTCGCAAACCGCTGCGGCGCAGTTTTTCCTGCATCCATACCGGCGTGTCGGCCTTGGGATCAATATTTTCGATCACCCGCCCCAGGTAGCGTGGGCAGGCAGCTTCGTCACTGACAGTAACCGGGAAGGTTTTGTCCGAGCTGGCATTAACGTCAGCCGTATCCACCGAGCACAAATCCGTTGAAGTCAGCACACCGACCTCACGGGCGACGCCGGCAATACCCAGGCAGTCACTGCGGTTGGGCGTCAGATCGATATCAATGGCGACATCATCCAGACCCAGATAATCACGGAAGTCTTCTCCTACCGGGGCATCATCGGCAAGTTCCTGCAAGCCGTCGGCCGATTCGGCCAGGCCCAGTTCCTTGGCGCTGCAAAGCATGCCGAAGGATGGAACACCGCGCAGCTTGGCTTTCTTGATTTTGAAATTACCGGGCAACACTGCACCCACCACGGCAACCGGCACTTTCAGGCCTTCGCGCACATTGCTGGCGCCACAAACAATGTCGAGAAACTCTGCTTCGCCAACATCAACTTTGGTCAAACGCAGTTTGTCGGCATCGGGGTGCGGCTCGACCGCAGTCACCTGGCCGACTTTCACGCCGCTGAATTCACCGGCAACCGGCTCGACGGCATCGACTTCCAGACCGGCATTGGTCAGTTTCTCTACCAGTGCGTCCGTATCCAGGGCTGGATTGACCCACTCGCGTAACCATTTCTCACTAAACTTCATTGTTGTTATACCCGCCGATTATTTGAACTGACTGAGAAAACGCAGATCGTTATCAAAAAACAGGCGCAAATCGTTGACGCCATAACGCAGCATCGCCATCCGCTCGACACCGAGGCCAAAAGCAAAGCCCAGGTATTTTTCACTGTCGATATTGACGTGCTCAAACACATTGGGATGCACCATGCCGCAACCGAGAATTTCAATCCAGCCGGTATGGCTGCAGACCCGGCAGCCTTCACCGCCACAGATCACGCATTCGATATCCGCTTCCGCTGAGGGTTCGGTAAACGGGAAATAAGACGGACGGAAACGCACTTTCAAGGGCTTTTCAAAAAAGGCCTGCAGAAAGTCGGACAACACGCCTTTCAGATCTGTAAAGCTGATCTCCTCATCGACCATCAGGCCTTCCACCTGGTGGAACATCGGGGTGTGGGTCAGGTCCGAATCACAGCGGTAAACACGGCCCGGCGCAATCAGGCGCAGCGGTGGTTGCTGCTCTTCCATTACCCGGATTTGTACGGGTGAGGTATGGGTGCGCAGCAGTTTGTCGGCATCAAAATAAAAGGTATCGTGCATTGCCCGCGCCGGGTGGGTTTCCGGAATGTTCAATGCGGTAAAGTTATGATGGCTGTCTTCAATTTCCGGGCCTTCGGCGACTTCGAAACCGATGTTACGGAAGTAGCGTTCAATGCGCTGCAACGTGCGGGTCACCGGATGCAGGCCACCGACTTCACTGTTACGACCGGGCAGGCTGACATCGACGGTTTCGGCTTTTAACGCCGCTTCCATCGCCGCGGCGGCCAGAGCCTGCTTTTGCTCTTCCACCAGGCCGGTCACTTCCTGCTTGGCCTGATTGACCGATTTACCGATCACCGGCCGGTCTTCCACACTGACATTGCCCAGTTGTTTCAGGTAGGCGGTGATTTTGCCCTTTTTGCCCAGATACTCGACCCGCACATCGTCCAGCGCACGGTTATCCCGGGCGTCAGCCACAGCCTGTCTGGCCGCTGCCGTGATTTCTTCCAAAGCCTGTAACTGTGAAGACAGCTCAGCCATATTTCCCCCTCATCAGAAACAAAAAAGGGCCGTGGTTGCGGCCCTTTTTCGACTTAACTACAGCACAATGGCTATAACGCGCTTTGTCGCGTCTTACTTAGCCAGCGCTGCTTTTGCTTTTTCCGCAATCGCTGCGAATGCCGCTTCGTCATGCACGGCGATATCGGCCAGTACTTTACGATCGATTTCGATTGAGGCTTTTTTCAGGCCATCGATCAGTCGGCTATAGGACAAACCGCAATCACGGGCTGCCGCGTTGATACGGGCAATCCACAGGGTACGGAAAGTACGTTTCTTCTGACGACGGTCACGGTAGGCATATTGACCCGCTTTGGTTACCGCCTGGACGGCAACACGATAGACGTTTCTACGACGACCGTAATAACCTTTGGCTTGGGCAAGAACTTTTTTGTGGCGTGCGTGGGCTGTAACGCCGCGTTTTACTCTAGACATCGGAAAACTCCTTAATTACAGGTTCGGCAGCATTTTACGCACTGACAGGTGATCTGCTTTGCAGATGGTCAGGGTAGAACGCAACTGGCGTTTACGTTTGGTGCTTTTCTTGGTCAGGATGTGACTGGTGAAAGCCTGTGAACGCTTGAATTTTCCGCTGCCGGTACGTCTGAAACGCTTCGCAGCACCACTATGGTTTTTTAACTTAGGCATTGTATTTAACAACTCCGCATTGATTTATGTAGTTATTTTTTACTGATAGGAGCCAGAACCATAATCATTTGCCGTCCTTCCTTCTTGGGACGCTGCTCGACGCTGGAAATCTCATTCAGGTCTTCTGCCACACGTTGCAGCAATTGCAGACCCAGTTCCTGATGCGCCATTTCACGTCCGCGGAAGCGGAGGCTGACTTTGGTTTTGTTCCCGCTTTCAAGGAAACGTATCAGGTTGCGTAGTTTTACCTGATAATCCCCTTCTTCTGTGCCAGGTCGGAACTTCACTTCCTTGACCTGAATTTGTTTTTGTTTTTTCCGAGCTTCAGCTTTTTTCTTGTTCTCTTCAAACAAAAACTTGCCGTAATCCATGATACGGCATACCGGTGGTTTTGCCTGTGGGGCAATTTCCACCAAGTCCAATTCGGCGTCCTCAGCTTTCTGCACTGCTTCCCGAAGAGAAACAATACCGAGCTGCTCACCATTAGAATCAGTCAGTCGAACTTCTTTGGCTGTGATTTCACCATTCAGCCGTTTTTGATCTTTAGCGATGTTCTAATCCTCTAAAATAATTCGGCCGCGGCGAGCGACGTCTTCTTTTAGCAAGCTGACGAAGTCTTCAATGGGCATCGCCCCAAGATCTTCACCCTTGCGAGTACGTACCGCCACGGCGTGATTTTGTTCTTCGCGTTCACCAACGACCAGCAAATACGGAACGCGACGAAGTGTATGCTCGCGTATTTTAAAGCCAATTTTTTCGTTTCTCAAGTCTGTATCGACTCTAAAGCCTTGTTTCTGCAAATCTTGAGCAACTTTTTGTGCGTATTCGCTCTGTTTATCACTGATTCCCATCACCATAGCCTGCTTGGGTGCGAGCCAGGTCGGGAAGGCGCCGGCATACTCTTCAATGAGAATACCGATAAAGCGTTCCAGTGAGCCCAGAATCGCACGGTGCAGCATGACCGGCACCTGTTTGCTGCCGTCATCAGCGACATAGCTGGCATCAAGACGGCCCGGCATGGAGAAGTCGACCTGGATAGTGCCGCACTGCCAGACCCGGCCCAGGCAGTCTTTCAGCGAAAATTCGATCTTAGGCCCGTAGAATGCGCCCTCGCCCGGTTGCAGATCCCACTCAAGATCCGCGGCATTGAGTGCCTGTTCCAGTGCCTGCTCGGCCTTGTCCCAGACTTCATCACTGCCTACCCGGTTTTCCGGACGGGTGGAGAGTTTGACAATGATCTCGTTGAAACCGAAGTCGGCATAAACTTCATGCAGCAGTTCGATAAACTGCGCCACTTCTGACTGGATCTGGTCTTCAGTACAGAAGATATGCGCATCATCCTGGGTAAAACCGCGCAAACGCATCAGGCCGTGCAAGGTGCCGGAAGGCTCATTACGGTGACAGGAACCGAATTCCGCCATGCGCAGCGGCAGCTCACGATAGCTTTTTAGGCCCTGGTTGAAGATCTGCACGTGGCAGGGACAGTTCATCGGCTTGACCGCGTAATCACGGCTTTCCGAATGGGTACTGAAAATCATGTCACCGAACTTGTCCCAGTGACCGGATTTCTCCCACAGGGTGCGGTCCACCACTTGCGGGGTGCGCACTTCCTGATAGCCATTATCACGCAAGACATCACGGATATGGTTTTCCACCACCCGGTAAATCTGCCAGCCATTGTCGTGCCAGAAAATCATGCCCGCGGCTTCTTCCTGCAGGTGGAATAAATCCAGGTTCTTGGCAATCTTGCGGTGGTCGCGCTTCTGCGCTTCTTCCAGACGTTGCAGATAGGCTTTCAGCGCTTTTTTATCCGGCCAGGCGGTACCGTAGACGCGCTGCAGCATTTCATTATTGGCATCACCGCGCCAGTAGGCACCGGCCAGTTTGGTCAGTTTAAAGGCTTTGCAGAACGACATATTAGGCACGTGGGGACCACGGCACATATCGACATATTCTTCGTGGTAATAGAGGCCGACTTCTTTTACGTCATCATCCATATCGTCGATGATGCGCATTTTGTAGATTTCACCACGCGCTTCAAAAATGGCCCGCGCTTCGTCTTTGGGGGTCATTTTCTTGATCACGTCATAGCCGGTTTTGGCCAGCTCTTCCATGCGCTTCTGGATGCTGTCCATCTCTTCCGGACTGAAACGCTGATCACCATCCACGTCGTAGTAGAAGCCTTCATCAATCACCGGTCCGATCACCATTTTGGTCTCGGGATAAAGCTGCTTGACCGCATGGCCAAACAAGTGCGCGGTGGAATGACGAATGATATCAATGCCTTCCTCGTCCCGGGGCGTCACAATAGCGACTTCGGCATCCTGTTCAATCAGCGTGCAGGCATCAACCAACTCACCATTGATTTTGCCGGCTACAGTGGCACGGGCCAGACCATCGCCGATAGATTTGGCGACATCATGAACGGTAACGGGATTATCGAATTGGCGTTGACTGCCATCAGGAAGGGTGACTGAGATCATTGTCTTATCCTTGGTTGTGGCCTATACGAGGGGCCTTAAAAACCAAAAAAGCACCCTGGGGTGCTTTTGAAAATCTGGTAGGCACGAGTGGATTCGAACCACCGACCCCCACCATGTCAAGGTGGTGCTCTAACCAACTGAGCTACGTGCCTGCCGTGGAAGCTGCGAAATTATACGCAGCCTGACTCATATTGCAAGCCTTTTACACCGCAACCGGCCCCAGCGCCACTTTACGCAAATGTTCCAGTTCATCGCGCAGCTTGGCAGCATCTTCAAACTCCAGGTTTTGCGCATGCTTGTACATGGCCTGTTCGATTTTATTGATCCGCTTGGCCAGTTGCTGCGGCGTCAAAGAGGCATACTCGGCCTGCTCTTCGGCGACCTTGGCAAACTGCTTCTTGCCGCTCTTCTCAGGCATATCGTCCATGCCGGTACGGATGGCCTTTTTGATCCCCTGCGGGGTAATGCCGTGTTCTTCATTAAAGGCGACCTGTTTTTCACGGCGACGCTCGGTTTCATCCATTGCCCGCTTCATCGAGCCGGTGATTTCATCAGCATAGAGAATGGCCCTGCCGTTAAGGTTACGGGCGGCGCGGCCAATGGTCTGGATCAATGAACGGTCACTGCGCAGGAAGCCTTCCTTGTCAGCATCGAGAATCGCCACCAGTGAGACTTCCGGTATATCCAGCCCTTCCCTAAGCAAGTTAATCCCGACCAGCACATCGAACTCACCCAGACGCAGATCACGGATGATCTCCACCCGCTCGACGGTATCAATATCCGAATGCAGGTAGCGCACCTTGACGTTGTGTTCGCGCAGGTATTCGGTGAGATCTTCAGCCATACGCTTGGTTAAGGTGGTCACCAGCACCCGTTCATTGACTTTGCTGCGCTTGTTGACCTCGGACAGCAAATCATCGACCTGGGTACTGACCGGACGGATTTCCACCTGCGGATCGACCAGACCGGTAGGCCGCACGACCTGCTCGACCACGGTGCTGGAATGTGCTTCTTCGTATTTGCCGGGGGTTGCCGAGACAAAAATCGTTTGGGGTGCCAGCTGTTCCCATTCTTCGAAGCGCAGGGGGCGGTTATCCATGGCCGAGGGCAGACGGAAACCATAGTCCACCAGCGTTTGCTTGCGTGAGCGGTCGCCTTTGTACATAGCACCGATCTGCGGCACCATCACGTGACTCTCGTCGATGACCAGCACCGCATCATCCGGCAGGTAGTCAAACAAGGTAGGCGGTGCTTCCCCCCCATTGCGCCCCGACAGATGACGGGAGTAGTTTTCAATCCCGTTGCAGTAACCCAGTTCCAGCAGCATTTCGATATCAAAACGGGTGCGCTGTTCCAGCCGCTGGGCTTCCACCAGCTTGTTCTGGTCATTCAAATCTTTCAGACGTTCGCGCAACTCTTCCTTGATAGCATCGACGGCTTTCAGCAGGCTGTCACGCGGTGTGACGTAGTGTGTTTTGGGATAAATCGTGATCCGGCTCAGGCGTTGTAGCAATTCACCCGTCAGCGGATCGAAATAACTGATTTGCTCGATTTCATCATCGAACAACTCTACCCGCACTGCATCACGCTCGGATTCGGCCGGGAAAATATCAATGACTTCTCCCCGCACGCGGTAGGTGCCGCGATGCAGTTCAATATCGTTGCGGGTATATTGCAGTTCGGTCAGTCGGCGCAGAATATCGCGCTGGCTGATGACATCGCCCTGAACCAGGTGCAAGACCATTTCCAGGTAGGCATCCTTTTCACCCAGACCATAAATGCAGGACACACTGGAGACAATAATCGCATCGCGCCGCTCCAGAATCGCCTTGGTTGCCGACAGCCGCATTTGTTCAATCTGCTCGTTGACCGAGGCGTCCTTGTCGATAAAGGTATCCGACGACGGCACATAGGCTTCAGGCTGATAGTAGTCATAATAGGAAACGAAATATTCCACCGCGTTATGCGGAAAAAACTCTTTCATTTCACTGTAGAGCTGGGCCGCCAGTGTCTTGTTGGGGGCCAGAACCATCACCGGCCGCTGCACTGCCTGCGCGACATTGGCGATGGTAAAGGTCTTGCCGGAACCGGTCACCCCGAGCAGGGTTTGCCACATCTCGCCGTTTTCCAGACCTTCGATCAAGGTGCTGATGGCTTTGGGCTGATCGCCGGCCGGTGAAAATTCGCTGACTAACTGTAATTCTTTATTCATACATCTTTAGCATCGATTAGGTTTGGCGTATATTACTGGTGGTTATTATTAAGTAGTGTTTGTATTACTGAAGGAAAGATTTTGACTATCAAGCTCTCCCAACGCGTTCAAAACATCAAACCCTCTCCCACCCTGGCGATTACTGCCCGAGCCGCGGCACTCAGAGCCGAAGGGAAAGACGTGATTGGTCTGGGTGCGGGTGAACCCGACTTTGATACCCCCGACCACATCAAACAGGCTGCTATCGAAGCGATCAACAGCGGTAAAACCAAGTATACGCCGGTTGATGGTACGCCAGATTTGAAACAGGCTATCATCAAAAAGTTCGCCCGTGATCAGCAACTCAATTACGAAGCCAATCAGATCCTGGTTTCAGTGGGGGGCAAGCAGAGCTTTTTCAACCTGGCTCAGGCTTATCTGCAGGAAGGCGATGAGGTTATTATACCGGCGCCTTACTGGGTGTCTTATCCGGATATGACCCTGCTGGCCGGTGCCAAGCCCGTCATTATCGAAGCCGGTCAGGACAACCAGTTCAAGATCACCCCAGAACAACTGGAAGCAGCGATTACAGACAAAACTCGCCTGTTTGTAATTAACAGCCCGTCCAACCCAACAGGCATGGCCTATACCGATGCTGAGCTCAAAGCGCTGGGTGAAGTGCTGCGCAAGCACCCGGATATTTTCATTGCCACTGATGATATGTACGAGCATATTTACTGGGCGGATGAACCGTTCTGCAATATCGTCAATGCCAACCCCGATTTCTATGACCGCACCCTGGTCATGAACGGCGTCTCCAAGGCCTATTCAATGACCGGCTGGCGCATCGGTTATGCGGCCGGTCCGGCTAACTTGATTGCCGCAATGAAGAAAGTGCAGTCACAAAGCACCTCCAACCCGGCCTCGATTTCACAGGCGGCAGCGGTGGAAGCCCTGGACGGCGATCAGTCTTGCATCGACAGCATGCTGAGCGAATTCAAAAAACGCCATGACTTTGTGGTTGAAAGCCTCAATGCAATGCCCGGCATCGACTGCCTGCAAACGCACGGCACCTTTTATGTCTTTCCCAACATCGCCGGTGTGCTGGAAAGCAAACCCGAGTTGAAGGACGATATGGATTTTGCCGAAGCTCTGCTGGTTGATAAGGGTGTCGCCGTGGTGCCGGGCAGCGCATTTGGCCTTAAGAATCATGTGCGCCTGTCGATTGCCACCAGCGAAGACAACCTGCGTAACGCACTGAAACGACTGGCGGAATTTATTGGCTAGCAAATTTATGTATGACAAGGCTTGACCCGCCCTGTGCAAGCCTCTATCATACGCATCTTTCTGTTCCCCGATAGCTCAGTTGGTAGAGCAAATGACTGTTAATCATTGGGTCGCTGGTTCGAGTCCAGCTCGGGGAGCCAAACAAAATATCAAAAAGCCCTGCAATTTTTTGCAGGGCTTTTTTTTGCCTGAAATTCCCCCCCGCCCCCTCAAATAAGGGGTCGTTATAGGCCTGCTGATAAGCGATGCTATCGATAACGGAAAAGGAGCGCTGCCAACCGGACGGCGGCGTTCCGGGCAGGGATGCCAGTCTCTATCTGAATAACACCCGATTGCAGTCTGCTCTGGCAGATTTAACCCATGTTGATAAAGGCATAATGCCCTATTGCACTGGCAGGTTTAACAACGCTATAGTGTGAAGCAGTTCTCAAAATTAACAAGGATCGTTAATCATGCTGCCTGCGCCGCTCTACAACATCATGCCTTTCTTTTACCTGGGTTCAGGTTTTTCCATCCCTATAGCGCTGGATAACGTCTTTGCCTTTCTATCAGGCGTAAGCCTTGCCACCGCCGCCTGCCTCATCATGCGCGCCCGCATGTGGATTTAATGCTGGCCTCGTTGAGTCCCGCCCCCGCATTCTAGGGGTTATCTGCTGTATCAGATAAGCTCACTCTGTCTTTAAGGGACACGGGACGATGCAATCTGGCTGCAGGCGTTCAGGACAGGGATGTTCCCCTCTTCCAAAAGAAAAAGGCACCACTCTCCTGATGCCTTGTTTCAGTTGAATCCACCGCTTGCTGCTCAGGGCAGCGTCCATGTCTTGATGCTGTCACCGGATTTATAACCGAACAGCTTATTACCACCAGCGGTAACGGCAATATATTGCTTACCGTCGATCTGGTAACTGATTGGCGGTGCATTGACACCCGCTGTAGTCTCCCCTGACCAAAGTTTTTCGCCGTTCTCGGCATCCAATGCAAATAGTTCTCCACTGCCCTCACCACTGAATACCAGACCACTTGCCGTGCTCAGCACACCGCCCAGCAGCGGGTTATCAGTTTTGTGCTGCCAAACCAGTTTACCGGTATCGATGTTGATGGCACTGAGCAGACCGTATCGCTCATCGGTATCTAGCGGCGACATCGAGGAGTACTGCAGATCTTCTTCGCCCTGCTTGCTCTCCAGTTTGTGAAGACTGTAATTCACCGGCCAGTGAATACCGGCAATGAATACCAGGCGGCGCTCAGCGTCGACAGACACCGGTGACCAGTTGGAGCCACCCAGCACGCCGGGATAAATCACTGTGCCGTCACTGGATGGCGACTGGAACATATTCTGCTGCGGGACATAGGCATCACTTTTGAACAACAGTTTGCCAGTGTTGCGGTTGAGTACATAAAACCAGCCGGTTTTCCCTGCCTGACCCACTGCCGGGATACGCTCACCGTCTCGCTGCACATCGAATAACACCGGCGGACTGGCTACATCATAGCCCCACATATCATGCGGCACCTGCTGGAAGTACCATTTTATCTTACCGGTGTTGGCATCCAGCGCGACCAGCGATGAGGTATAGAGATTATCGCCGGGACGGGAAGATCCCTCCATTTGCGGTGAGGGGTTGCCGGTGCCGAAGAACAGGGTTTCGGTCTCGTGGTCTATAGCCGGTGTACTCCAGGCCGAGCCCCCGCCATAACGCCAGGCATCAGCATAATCTGCTGCTGCGGCTTTTTCTGCTTCCAGATCACGCGGCAGGGGTTCACCATCGGGCGTAGTGGCGACAAAGTTACCTTCCCATCCCTGTTCCGGGACAGTATCAAATTGCCATAACGGCTCACCACTATCGACGTCAAAAGCCGCCAGAAAACCTCGGCGCCCGTATTTACCGGCAATACCGACCACTGCACCCAATGGCGCATCAGGGTCGGGAGAGTCCAGATGCAGCCCGTAACCGACCCCAGTGATACCGATAATCACCTTATCCTGGTAGACCATCGGCGCCATATTGAGCCCGGCACCGGACGTGCCCGAGACCTGACCTTCGGTGTCATCAGCCAGGCTGTTGATATCCTCTCGGATACCGCTTTGTCCTTTGGTGACATCTTGGTCCCAGACTTTCTTCCCATTGCCGGCATCAAGCGCGATGAGACGACCATCTACCGTGCCCATGAAAACGCGGCCATTAGCGACAGCCACACCACGGTTAGCAGGGCCGCAGCACATCTCACGCGATTTGTTCCAGTCGTGGCGGTAACGCCAGATCTTCTTGCCACTGGCGGCATCCAGCGCCACCACGTCGTTAAATGGCAGAGAAACATACATCACGCCTTTTTTAACGATAGGTGTGGCCTGAAAAGTCGCCTCGATACCAGTATTGAACTCCCAGGAGGGAGTGAGCGCATCCACATTGGCAGGGGTGACAGCCGTCAACGTGCTGTGACGCTGGTGTAGTTCATTACCACCAAAAAGCGGCCATTCCTCATCGGTTTCTACTGAGCAAGCTGTGATCAACATCAGGCAGCTCAAACCGCCCAGTATGTGCCTTATCCGCATATCTCTCTCCGTTGTGACTGACTTTTTATGACAACAGACATAGTAATTAAATCTGCTGATCCAGCAATTTCCTGTGAAAAAAAGTCACCGCTTTTCAATAAGCTTTGATGTTTTGTTTATACCCATTTAAATTCCCTGGCGCAGTTGGCAATGTTCTGCGTTGCACCAAGCCAATCTATGTTGTACCTGTCTATTGCTTTACTCTGACTGCTCATCTTTGCAGCGTTGATACATTCCTTTTATGAATTACTCAGGTGCCATTCTAAGGCGTTTAACACTGCGGGTACCATCTTAGTTCAAGGGCATGTTCACGCCAACAAAGTTTGGGCAATAATTGTGATTTATCTGAAAATACCCAATGCTGGCGTTAAGGAAAAGCTGTCAGTGGCCTGCTGATAAAAAAATGCTTGTATATATCTGTGCATGGCTAAAACCAGAAAGATGAAACTGACACGAAATCGGCTGGCAATATTAAAATTCACTCGTTTATTATGCCTACACACCATGATAACGACTCACTCCAGTAAGGACTTTAAATGACCAGATTACCCGAGGAGCACGCCATTTTACGGATCATGGCGCGGCCCAATGATGTCAATGTGGCGGGAGATATTTTCGGTGGCTGGCTGATGTCGCAATGTGATATCGCCGGCGGCATTGTGGCCAGCCGCCGTGCCGGAGGCCGGGTGGTCACTGTTGCGGTAAGAGATTTCCGCTTTCTGGCACCGGTACTGGTCAGCGACATCGTCAGCATCTACGCTGAGGACATTAAAATCGGCACGACCTCGCTCACCCTGACCATTGAGGTTTATGCTGAACGACGCCAAGCCGGTCGCGAGCATATCCTCAAAGTGGCCAGTGCCGAGATCACTTATGTGCATATCAACGATGACCGCGAACCCACCCCGATAAAGCAGGACTGAGCTTCTTGCTAAACCCATGCAAGATATTGATCTAACATCAATTTAGATGTGATATAGTCAGTGTATAAGCATTCCTGAGATGGCATAGCCGCCCCTGACAGGAGGATCGTGTGATGAACGACTGGCTATTTTTGCTACTCATTCCCGCCCTGCTCTGCCTCATCTGGTTCTGGCCCGAAACCCGAGGCAGTCGCTCCCCCTTACGCAGAACCAGCGATAAACACGCCAGCAAGACTGACAACCGCTTTCATGCGGTAACCATAGTGCCCTGCACTCACGCTTGTAGTGCAGTCAAAGTCTTTGAGGGGCAACGTTTTCTGGCCCGTGAGGTCAGCAGCCTGCCGGTGGCGGGCTGTGATGCATCACGCTGTCAATGTACCTACAAACATTACGCTGATCGCCGCAGTGGCGAAGATCGTCGCCATGCAAGCAGCGCGATGCATGCCCAGTTCCAGCATCAGGAACAGCGACAGGATGGGGATCGCCGTCACGCTTATTCCTGATACCGCCTAGCTAATAGCTTCTTTGGGCTGTGCCAGTTGTGCTACCGCCAGTCTGGCTATTGGGCTGAGATCCTCGCCGCCTTCATGGTAGTAATCCATGATCAGCGTTTTCATGCTGCGTGCCCAGAAACGCTGAATATGACTGGCGACACGCTGAGCCGCTTCCTCGGTCTGGTAAGCGCCGTTGTTGGCGGCTATCTGGTTAACCATACGGATAAGGCTGTCCAGTTGATTGTGGCTCATTACGATTGTTCCTCAGACTGCATGTCGGGCGCTGTCATGCCCGTTACCGATATCAGGGTCATGGTAGATGGTATGGCGGCCATCGCGGGCAAAACCAACCAGTTTTAGCCCGGCTTCCCGGGCCTGCTCAATGGCCAGCGAAGTCGGCGCTGATACCGCCACCAGACAGCCAAAACCGGCACTGGCGCTTTTCTGAACCATTTCATAACTGGCACGGCTGGTGACCAGGACAAAACCATCCCGCATTGATAGTTCAGTTTTTTTGAAAGCACCAATGAGCTTATCCAGTGCATTGTGGCGTCCCACATCCTCCCTGACATGAAGAATGTTGCCATCCAGATCACACCAGGCGGCAGCATGCGTGGCACCGGTTGTCTGTTGCAGTGGCTGGTGTTGCTTGATGTTGGCCAGCGCCGTCTGTATGGCATCATCGCTAACCGACACTGGCTGCACCGGCTCGACAGGCCGAATCGCCTGCTTGAGGCTCTCAACGCCACACAGGCCACAGCCCGTGCGTCCGACCATGCTGCGGCGCCGTTCACGCAAAGCCTCAAAGCGCTCATCGCTAATCTGCATGCGAACGGTAATCCCGTTTTTGCCCGAATGCACATGGATATGACTGACTTCACTGACATCAGCAATAATGTCTTCGGTCAGGCTGAAACCCAGTGCAAAATCCTGCAAATCATTGGGTGTGGCCATCATTACCGCATGCGAGATGTAGTTATAGACGAGCGACACCGGCACTTCGACGGCGATGTCGTCGTGCTTCCAGCGGCTTGCCGTGTCATCTTCATGCACGGTGACCGCAAGATTAATGGCGGTGTCGTCTTTGTTTTGCATTTACTTCGCTTCTGCCTCTGTCTGTGTTTGCGTTTTACCCTGCAACAGCTTCAACTGCAGGGCCTCGAATGACCTGAAGTTCTGCTGCCATTCCGATGGCTGACTGACACGCTCGACCTGCACCGCGGTGACCTTGTATTCAGGACAGTTGGTGGCCCAGTCGGAGCTGTCGGTGGTAATCACATTGGCGCCACTGCCCGGATGATGGAAAGTGGTGTAGACCACACCCGGCAGCACTTTATCGGTGATCCGGGCCCGCAACACGGTCTGGCCGGCGCGGCTGGTAATGCCCACCCAGTCATCTTCTTTGATGCCCCGGACTTCCGCGTCATGCGGATGCAGATCCAGCCGATCCTCATCGTGCCAGACCTGATTGTTGGTGCGCCGGGTCTGAGCACCGACATTATACTGGGACAGGATGCGACCGGTGGTCAGCAGCAGCGGGAAGCGACTGTTGGTCTTCTCATCGGTTGCCACGTACTCGGTCACGCTGAAACGGCCCTTGCCAATCGGAAAATCATCCACGTGCATGGTGGGCATACCGACCGGGTTGTCATCGTTACAGGGCCACTGGATACTGCCCAGCTCATCCAGACGCTGGTAATTCACACCGGTAAAGGTGGGCGTCAGACTGGCAATTTCATCCATGATTTCAGAGGGATGATTATAATGCATCGGATAGCCTAATGCATTGGACAAGTCCATCGTGATCTCCCAGTCCTCTTTCCCGGCAACGGCGGGCATCACCTTGCGAACCCGGTTGATGCGGCGCTCG
This sequence comes from uncultured Methylophaga sp., assembly GCF_947259025.1. Taxonomy (GTDB): domain Bacteria; phylum Pseudomonadota; class Gammaproteobacteria; order Nitrosococcales; family Methylophagaceae; genus Methylophaga. The sequence continues at coordinate 317,494 of NZ_CAMYKO010000002.1, read as the reverse complement.
GCATTGGTAAAAGTGCCGTTTTTCTCCAGGAAGGAGGACCCCGGTAACAGCACATGGGCAAACTTGGCGGTTTCGTTGAGAAACAAATCCTGCACAATCAGGCATTCCAGTGCGCGTAGCGCCGTTTCCACATGCTGGGTGCCCGGATCGGACTGGGCAATATCCTCGCCCTGAACGTAGAGTGCCTTGAAACTACCAGCAATCGCCGAATCGAACATGTTGGGGATTCGCAGACCCGGTTCATCATCAATCGGTACGCCCCAGACCTGTTCGAAATGGGCCCGTGCCTCGGCATTGGACACGTGCTGATAGCCCGGCAGTTCATGCGGGAATGAGCCCATATCACAGGAACCCTGGACATTGTTCTGACCGCGCAGCGGGTTGACACCGACGCCTTCGCGGCCAATATTGCCGGTCGCCATCGCCAGGTTGGCAATCCCCATCACCATGGTGGAACCCTGACTGTGTTCAGTCACGCCCAGGCCATAATAGATGGCGCCATTTTCGGCTTTGGCATAGGTAATCGCGGCGCGGCGAATAGCCTCAGCCGCCACACCGGTGACCGCCTCGACGCTTTCCGGTGAGTGCCGATCCTGTTTGATGAACTCACGCCAGGCGTTGTAGCTGTCCATGTCGCATCGTTTTTCCACAAAGGCCTGATCTTCCAGGCCTTCGGTCACGACAACATGCGCTATGGCATTGATCAGCGCCACATTGGTGCCCGGTTTCAGCGCCAGATGCTGGGCTTTCTTCAAGTGCGGGCTTTTCAGCAAATCGATATGACGTGGGTCTGCGACAATCAACTCCGCGCCCTCACGCAGACGGCGGCGCATCATCGAACCAAATACCGGGTGGGCATCGGTCGGGTTGGCACCGATCACCACAATGACATCGGATTTCATTACCGAGTCAAAGTTCTGGGTACCGGCCGACTCGCCCATGGTCACTTTCAGACCGTAACCGGTGGGTGAATGACAGACACGGGCGCAGGTATCAGTGTTGTTGTTGCCAAATGCCGTGCGCACCAGTTTCTGCACCAGGTAGGCTTCTTCATTGGTGCAGCGTGACGAGGTAATGCCGCCGACACTGTCACGCCCGTATTTGGCCTGAATGCCTTTCAGTTTCTCGGCAGCAAAGGCATAGGCTTCTTCCCAGCTCACTTCCTGCCAGGGTTCATTAATCGCATTGCGGATCATCGGCGATTTAATGCGGTCCTTGTGGGTGGCATAGCCGAAGGCAAAACGGCCTTTCACGCAGGAGTGGCCGTGATTGGCGTCACCGCCCTTGTAAGGCACCATGTTGACGACCTTGTCACCTTTCATTTCCGCCTTGAAAGAACAGCCCACGCCGCAATAGGCGCAGGTGGTAATCACGCTGTGTTCGGGCTGGCCCATATCGATAATGCTTTTTTCCATCAGCGTCGAGGTCGGGCAGGCCTGCACACAGGCACCGCAGGATACACACTCGGAATCCATAAAGGCTTCGTTCTGACCGGCTGAAACCTTGGAGTCGAAACCACGGCCATCGATGGTCAACGCAAACGTGCCCTGGGTTTCCTCGCAGGCACGCACACAGCGTGAACAGACAATGCATTTGCTGGGGTCAAAACTGAAATACGGGTTGGACTCGTCTTTTTCGCTGTCCAGATGATTTTCACCACTGTAGCCGTAGCGGACTTCGCGCAGTCCGACATCACCCGCCATATCCTGCAGCTCGCAGTTACCGTTGGCCGGACAGGTCAGACAATCCAGCGGATGATCGGAAATATACAGTTCCATCACATTACGTCGGAGTTTGCCCAGCTTTTCATTCTGAGTGGTGACTTTCATCCCGTCATAAACGGTGGTGGTACAGGAGGCCGGATAACCACGATGGCCTTCAATCTGTACCGCACACAGGCGGCAGGAACCGAATGATTCCAGGCTGTCGGTGGCGCAGAGTTTGGGAATATTGATATCAGCCTGGGCGGCGGCGCGCATCACCGAAGTACCATCAGGCACAGTGACTTCAACGCCATCAACTTCGATCGTCACCAGCGTCTCAGAAACACTGGCCGGCGTGCCGTAATCTTTGTCAGGATTAAAGGTTTCTACTCTCATGCTTTGCCTCCTTGAGCTCTAAGCTCATCGGGGAAATATTTCATTACGCTCTGAACAGGAAATGGCGTCATGCCGCCCATGGCGCATAAAGACCCATCAATCATGGTGTCGCAGAGATCTTCCAGCAGGGTCCAGTTCTTGTCAGCATTATTGCCGTCGCGAATGCGCTCAATCACTTCCACCCCGCGGGTGGAACCAATCCGGCAGGGGGTGCATTTACCACAGGATTCGATCTTGCAGAACTCCATTGAGAAACGTGCCTGTTCGCCCATATCAACCGTGTCATCAAACATCACCACACCACCGTGGCCGAGCACAGCATCAACGGCGGAAAATTCCTCGTAGTCGACCGGCGTGTCCCACTGGCTTGCTGGCATATAGGCGCCGAGTGGACCGCCGACCTGCACCGCTTTCAACGGTCGCCCACTCAGGGTGCCGCCACCGAAATCTTCCATCAGTTCCCGCAGCGTGATGCCGAAAGCCAGTTCCACCATGCCGCCCTGCTTGACGTTACCGGCGAGTTGCAACGGCAAAGTACCGCGCGAGCGCCCCATACCGTAATCAGCGTAGGCCTGACCGCCTTTGTCCAGAATAAAAGGAATCGCTGCCAGCGATAGCACGTTATTGACCACCGTGGGCTGACCGAACAGACCAATAATCGCCGGTAACGGTGGTTTGGCCCGTACCAGTCCGCGTTTGCCTTCCAGACTGTCGAGTAATGAGGTTTCCTCACCGCAGATATAGGCGCCGGCACCGAGGCGTACTTCCAGGTCAAAATGTTTGCCTGAGCCCAGAATATCGTCGCCCAGATAACCGGCCTGATAAGCCTTTTCAATAGCTTCGTTAAGCAGCTTGTGAGCAACCGGGTATTCCGAGCGCAGGTAGATATAGCCCTGGGTGGCATGCACCGCGAGCCCGGCGATGGTCATGCCTTCGATCAGCATGAACGGGTCACATTCCATCACCAGTCGGTCAGCAAAGGTGCCGGAATCCCCCTCATCGGCATTACAGACGATGTACTTCTGTTCGGACGGGGTATCAAGAACGGTCTGCCATTTAATACCGGTGGGGAAAGCCGCGCCGCCGCGGCCGCGCAGGCCGGAATCTTTAACTTCATCCACAATCTGCTGGGGTTCCAGCTTGAGCGCATTTTTCAGCCCGCGGTAACCGTCCAGACTTTCATAATCATTCAGCGACACTGGATCAGTAATACCGGCACGAGCAAAGGTCAGCCGCTGCTGTTTTTTCAGATAGGGCATGGCCTCAACCAGGCCGATACAAGCCGGGTGTTGCTCATCGCCACTGACAAAATCAGCATCAAACAGTGCCTCAACCTGAGTCGCCTCAACCGCGGCATAGCCAATCCTTCCCCTGGTTGTTTGCACTTCCACCAGCGGTTCCAGCCACAGCATGCCGCGCGAGCCGTTACGAATGATTTCTATCGGGATATCGCGCTTTTCCGCTTCCAGCTGGATAGCCTCTGCCACTCTATCCGCACCCAGTGACAGGGCGGTGGTGTCACAGGGGACATAAATACGTGCAGTCATCAGCCGGCCTCCTGCATCTGCTTTTGATAATCGGCAAGCAGGGCATCAAATTTGTCCACACTGACACGGCCATGGATATCATCATCAATACGGATCGACGGCGCTGTGGCGCAGTTGCCCAGACAATACACCGCTTCCATTGAAAAGCGGCGATCGGCGGTAGTCTGATGGTAATCAATACCCAGCGTCGTTTTGGCATGCTGCTCAAGACTGCGGCAGCCCATTGCCTGACAGGCCTCAGCCCGGCAAATCTCGATGGTATGACGGCCCGGCGGCGTGGTTCTGAAATGATGATAAAAACTAATCACACCATGTACTTCGGCACGGGTCTGCAACAATGAGTCAGCTATCTGGCTGACCGCCTGTTCAGGGATGTAGCCCACTTCATCCTGAATCGCATGCAGGATGGGCAGCATCGCCCCGGGTTTGTGTTTTAGTCGGTCGATAATCGACTGAATGGACGTGGCTGTCCATTCTGTAGCAGAACTCATATTTACTCTCTCCATCCTATTTATGCAAATAAATGCATATTTGTTTGTTATTTTTATACTTTAATCGGAACTTAGCACAGAAGAATGGAGATAAAAATATGATTGTATGATCCTATTTATTAAATTGGGATCTGCTCAGCGCCTGGATGAATAAACACGTGTTTTTATATTTATTGCAGTGACTTATAAATAAACATCCTACTTGCCGATTTATCTTGGTGCAGTGCTAAGTCCACACGCACTCAGACTGAGCAAAATAATAAGATAAATCTGCGACAAAAATGTTAACCATATGTTTTATATATAAAATTTATTTTTGGCACGGCTGATGCAACATTAAAACTACAAACAATCTTTCAGCTGCATGTTGTTTGTAATTTCTCTCTTGTCTACGTGCTGAGCCTTGGGGTGAACAAATGTTCACCCCTTTTTTTTGCCTGCAATATACCAGCTTGACTCTGATAGCATAGAAGCAGAGCGATCAGACAGCATTCAAAGCATTATGCACCAGCACAGTATTGAACAATGGCAGCAGGATCACGACTTCGTGATTGATAATCAGCAGGGCGCACGCCGCACTCGCTATGTCTTGCTACTGACTGCTGTCACCATGCTGGTGGAAATTATCGCCGGACTTGTATACGGCTCAATGGCATTGCTCGCCGATGGTTGGCATATGGCGACCCACGTCGCCGCCTTTCTGATCACCCTGTTTGCTTATCACTACGCCAGTAAACATGCCGATAACCCGGCTTTTGCGTTTGGTACCGGTAAAGTCAGTGTGCTCGGCGGTTTTAGCAGTGCCGTGGCCTTGGGTGTTGTTGCAGTATTGATGCTGCTGGAGTCAGTGGAAAGACTGTTTGACCCGCATAACATCCAACTGAACGCCGCTATCGTGGTGGCTTTTATCGGCCTCTGTGTCAATCTGGTGAGTGCTTTGTTACTGAAAGGCCATCATGGCCATGCGCATTCGCCAAATCATGATCACAACCTCAAAGCAGCCTACATCCACGTATTAGCTGATGCATTGACCTCGGTCCTGGCTATCGTAGCGCTGATCGCCGCCAAACTGGCCGGTCTGTTCTGGCTGGATCCGGTAATGGGCGTTGTCGGGGCACTAATTATCAGTGCCTGGGCGGTCAGCCTGATTCGGGAAACCAGCCCTATCCTGCTCGATGGCAGCATTGATGAACAATATCGAGACGCCATCCGCCAGCGCATAGAGGAGGACGCTGATAACCGCATTGCTGATTTTCATATCTGGCACCTCAGCGCCCATCATTATGCTGCCATTATTACCATTATTACTGACCGGCCACGACCCACGGCATATTACAAAGCCCTGCTGGAAGACTTTGACCGGCTGTCACACATCACAATTGAAGTGCATCAGTGCGAAGATGGTCATTGCCAGCAGCAAGTCTGAAACAACCGCTCTATCAGTCTTTAAGCTTGAATAAAGCTGTCAATGTATCACGCGGTACGAATATTGCGTTGACTGCTTTAACCTTTTCAAAACAGAGCAAGAGACACGGATATGCTGGACACTGATATTACCGGCTTTCTCAGACAGCAACAGTTACCGGACAGCTACCGGGGACTGATCAAGGAATGGTTTGCCCCTCTGTCAGAGACGATAAAATCGCACCATAATAGTGCAAAGCGCCCCTTAATCGTCGGTATTAACGGCGCTCAGGGCTCGGGTAAAAGCACCCTCGCGGCGTGTTTGCAGTTTTTACTCGAGCAACAGGGCCTGCGCGCTGTCACCCTGTCACTGGATGACTTTTACTTCACCCGCAACGAGCGACAAACGCTGGCTTCGGGCATTCATCCGCTGCTGGCCACGCGTGGCGTGCCCGGCACCCATGACATTGCCCTGGCAAGAAAAACCTTGAGTGATTTACTGCACCGACACCTGCCGGTGTTTGTACCACGTTTCAATAAAGCCACCGACGATCGGTCTCCACCCGAGTTTGCATCATGTATTAATGAACCGGTAGACATCATACTACTGGAAGGTTGGTGCCTGGGTGCCACAGCCGAAGATGAGGCGGCACTCTCACAGGCGGTTAACGATCTGGAAGCCAATGAAGACAGCGACGGACACTGGCGCCGCTACGTTAATGAGCAGCTCGCCCGCTTCTACCCCGCTTTGTTTGACCTGATTGATATCTGGATCATGCTGAAAGCCCCGTCGTTTGACTGCATCTATAACTGGCGGCTGGAACAGGAAAACAAGCTACGTCAAAACGCGCAGCAGCAAAGCCAGGTGATGGATGAACTGCAACTGTCCCGCTTTATCAAGTTTTACCAGCGAATCACAGAAAATACCCTCAATACTCTGCCCGAACGTGTTCACTACCTTTTTGAACTCAATGCCTCCCGGCAAATCACCAAACTGACATCCAGACCACCTAAGCTCTCAGCCATGAAAGACAAGCAATGGCTGATCTTTACCGATATGGACGGCAGCCTGCTTGATCATCACAACTATCATTTTGATGATGCCGTTCCCACGCTCAAGGCACTGGCCTCTGTACACATCCCGGTCATGCCGGTAACCAGTAAAACCCAGGCCGAGGTCGAACTGCTGCGAGACAGTCTGAACAACGCCCACCCGTTCATTGTTGAAAACGGCGCGGCGGTATTTATTCCAGTCGGCTACTTTGAAAAGCAACCCGAAGACACGGTAGAAAAAGACGGTTACTGGATTAAAGCCTTTGTTGAACCACGTAAAAAGTGGCAGCAGCTTATCGAGCAATTGCGTCCCCGTTATGCCGGTGAATTCAAAACTTTTACCGATGCCGGTATTGACGGCATTATTGCGATGACAGGACTCAATGTCCACGCCGCGGCCCGGGCTGCACGCCGACAGTTCGGTGAGCCAATAGCCTGGCAGGGCAACGGCAATCTCAAACAACAGTTTATCGAAGAGCTGCAACAGGCTGGTGCCCACATCCTCGAAGGTGGTCGGTTCATGCATGTCTCCGGTGACTGTAACAAAGGCCGGGCCTTACGATGGCTGACCCAGATTTTCCAGGCCGCCGAGCTCGATAAAACCATGCTGTCGCTGGCCATCGGTGACAGTCAGAATGATCAGGCCATGCTGGAGCAGGCAGACTATGCCCTGCTAATCCGCTCACCGGTCCATCCGCTGCCCACCGTCAACCGCGAACAGAACCTGACCATCTCCACCCACACCGGGCCCAAAGGCTGGGCCGAAGGTGTTAATCAGATACTCGATGCAACGCTGCATCCCGATTCATCCACGCAACCCCGAGGCAATCATGGCTGATTTCTACCAGAATGGGATTATTACCACCTTACATAACCTGACTCACCGTCATCTCGCCGATCTGGAGAGTGACCTGCTGCAGTTCAGCAAACAACGGCCGATGGGCCTGCTGCTGCCCTCCCTGTTCTCTGAACTGGAAGGGGAAGCGCTGCCCAATATCGTGCAGCAATTGAAAAATGTGCCTTATCTGTCGGAAATCGTCATTGGCCTGGATCGGGCGGATGAAAACCAGTATCGCCATGCCATTCAATTTTTTAATACTCTGCCCCAGCACCACCGGATTCTGTGGAATGACGGCCCCAGACTGAAAGCCATCGATGCCGAACTGCAATCTCTGGGACTGGCCCCCAAGGAAATGGGCAAAGGCCGCAATGTCTGGTATTGCATGGGCTACATACTGGCTTCAGGCAAGACCGAATCGATTGCCCTGCATGACTGCGATATCGTCACCTACACCAGCGAACTGCTGGCTCGGCTGATTTACCCGGTGGCCAACCCGATGTTCAACTACGAGTTCTGCAAGGGCTATTACGCCCGCGTGGCTGGTGGCAAACTTAATGGCCGCGTGAACCGGCTACTGGTGACACCGTTAATCCGTTCACTGAAATCGGTTATCGGCTCCCACCCTTACCTGGAATATATGGATAGCTACCGTTACCCGTTGGCCGGTGAGTTTTCCTTCCGTCGTGATGTGCTGACCGATATCCGTATTCCCAGCGACTGGGGGCTGGAAATCGGCGTATTGTCGGAAATGCACCGCAACTACGCCAATAACCGACTGTGTCAGGTCGATGTAGCCGATGCCTATGATCATAAACACCAGGACTTATCGCTGGATGACCAGCGTGGCGGCCTGTCAAAAATGTCGATCGATATTGCCAAATCTCTGTTCCGCAAACTGGCCACCAAGGGCGTGGTGTTCTCACCGGAAGCCTTCCGCAGCCTCAAGGCAACCTACTACCGGATTGCGCTCGATTTCGTGGAAACCTATCGCAATGATGCGGTGATGAACGGGCTCAACTTTGATATTCACCAGGAAGAAGAATCGGTGGAAATGTTTGCCAAGAACATTATGGATGCCGGTCAGATGTTTCTGGAAAACCCGATGGAAACCCCGTTCACGCCAAGCTGGAGCCGTGTCCAGAGCGCATTGCCGGATATCTTTGAACGCCTGTATGAAGCCGTAGAAGCCGACTACCAGGAATTTTCTGCCTGAGGATCTGAGATTAATGACAGCCAGTGAAGAACAACTGCATTTACTGAAACAAACCGTCAGTTACCACCTGCGGGCGATTTACCATGAGGTTGCACCGCAGCTTTCGGTCGATGCTTTGTGCAAGGAAATCATCACGCTTATGCGACTGGACGAGGAGTTTCACGACACCGTCCCGCACAAGAACAACTGGGATCAGCAGGATATGGTGCTGATCACCTATGGCAACAGCGTGCAACAGCAAGACGAAGCGCCGTTGAAAACCCTGCATCGCTTCCTTGATGCCGAGGTCAAAGGTTTTATCAACGGTGTACATATCCTGCCTTTCTTCCCGTTCTGCTCCGATGACGGGTTTGCCGTCATGGATTATTACCAGGTCAATGACAAACTGGGTGACTGGGACGATATTGAAGCCATTGCCGGCGACTACCGGCTGATGGCCGATCTGGTCATTAACCATGGTTCCAGCAGCGGTGAGTGGTTTGATAACTTCATCAAGGGCGAAGGACCGGGTCATGATTATTTCTACACCACCGCACCCGATACCCCGGTCAGCCAGGTGGTGCGGCCACGTACCAGCCCGCTGCTGCGCGAGACCGAAACTGCTGATGGCACAAAGTATGTCTGGTGCACCTTCAGCCATACCCAGGTGGATTTTGATTTCCGCAATCTTGAAGTGCTGAAAGAATTTATCCAAATTGTGCGCTTTTACCTGGATAAGGGCATACGTATTTTCCGTCTTGATGCGGTGGCCTTTCTATGGAAAAAACCGGGGACCAGCTGCCTCAATCTGGCAGAAACGCATGAAGTGGTGAGGCTAATGCGCAGCCTGATCCAGCATGCGCAGCCCGATGCCGTGATCATTACTGAAACCAATATTCCCAACCGTGAAAACCTCAGTTATTTCGGTAATGCCAACGAAGCCCACTGCATTTACAATTTCTCCCTTCCGCCACTGCTGGTGAACACGCTGGTCACCGGCAACTGTTTTTATCTCAAACAATGGCTGATGAGCATGCCGCCGGCGCAGAACGGCACCGCTTATTTCAACTTTATTGCCTCGCATGACGGCATTGGTCTGAGACCCGCTGAAGGCCTGCTGTCAGATTCAGAAATCGCCTCACTGATCAGCACGATGCAGCAGTTTGGCGGCCAGATTTCCTGGCGCGCCGGCGACAATGGTGTGAAAAAGCCCTATGAAATCAATATCTCACTATTTGATGCCTTGCAGGGCACGACTCAGGGCAAGGATGAATGGAATATTGACCGTTTTATCTGCGCTCATGCGATTATGCTGGCACTGGAAGGCATTCCCGGTATTTATATCCACAGTCTGCTGGCGACCAGTAACGATATGGAAAAACTCGAACGCAGCGGACAAAACCGCGGTATCAATCGCCACGAGTGGGACTATGAGCAGCTACAGAGTGAGCTTGCCAATCCCGAGTCACAGCATGCCAAGGTCTCCGGTCTGCTCAAAAAACTGGTACATCTGCGCCAGCAACAGCGCGCTTTTCACCCCAATGCCACCCAGTTCACTTTGCATATGGGCGAACAATTGTTCGGCTTCTGGCGGCAGAGTATGGACAGAAGGCAAAGTATTTTTTGTATTTTTAATGTCAGCGACACGCCGCAGCCACTGCGGATTGCCGAACTCAACCTGATTGTGACTGACCGCTGGTGGGATTTGATCAGTGGTCATATTTTTGATGAAAGCACCGAAGTCTTCACCCTCGCCCCCTATCAGGTGTTGTGGATCACCAACGGCTAGGATTGTCATGGTACATTCACAATCAACTGTTACAGTTTTATTAAGCTCCTGATGCTTCAAAAAGGAAAATTGCATGTCTGAAGTTAAACCAATTCGCAAATGCCTGTTTCCGGTTGCCGGTTACGGCACCCGCTTCCTGCCGGCCACCAAGGCCATGCCCAAGGAAATGTTGCCCATCGTCAATAAGCCCCTGATTCAATACGGTGTGGAAGAAGCCGTTGAAGCCGGCGCCACCGAATGCGGCTTTATTACCGGCCGAGGTAAACGCGCCATTGCCGATCATTTCGATACCAGCTACGAGCTGGAACAGGAGATCAAAGGCTCCAGCAAGGAATCCTATCTGGAAGATATCCGCAATGTGATGGATAACTCTGACTTCATCTTTATCCGCCAGCGCGCCATGCTGGGTCTGGGTCATGCGATTCTGACCGGTGAACCGATTATCGGTGATGAGCCTTTTGCCGTTATTCTTGCCGATGACCTGTGCGCCCACCCGGAAGGCACGGAAGGTAAGCGTGCGCTGGGTCAGCTGGTTGAGTTGTACGAAAAATACAACTGCAGTGTTATCGCCATTGAAGAGGTGCCGGGCGACAACATCAGCAGCTACGGGGTGATTTCCGGCCGTGAAATCGAAGACGGCGTGTTTGAAGTGGACGATATGGTGGAAAAACCCAAACCCGAAGACGCCCCCAGCAGCATGGGCATCATTGGCCGTTACGTGCTGACGCCGGATATTTTCGATTACATCCGCAATACGCCGCCGGGCACCAATGGCGAAGTGCAGATCACCGATGCTATCCGCGCTATGGCCCAGGAAAAGCGGGTGCTGGCACTCAAATTCAAAGGCCATCGCTTTGATTGCGGCAGCATCGACGGTTTTGTGGAAGCGACCAATTATTATTATCAGCGCGACCACAAGTAATCCTGACCTGAGCCCTGCCGGTTCCAGTCCTGCTATGATGGAACTGGTAGGGACAAACTATGATGAACCATGGATACTCAAAGCCAAGAAGCAGCAGCAACTGATGACATTCTGATTGATCAGACCGGACTGCTGGAGCATCTCATCGATCACTGGCGGCATGCCGTGACCGGTGAATTTTCGGTATCCATGTTTATTATCGATGTCGACAAGTTCTCCCTGCTGGAAAACAAATCGGTCTGCTTTGAGAAAATTCTCAATACCATCGGGCAACAGTTTCACCGCGAAACCGACTACATTGCACGCTTCAATCGCAAGCAGATCATGGCTATCACGTCGCAGATGACATTCCGCCAGAGCAAACAACTGGCTACCCGGCTGCAAAAAGCCGTCGCCGCCCTGGAAATTTTTCATCCCCACTCACCCACCGGACGTTACGCCACTGTCAGCATCGGACATACCACTTATTCACCGGTGAAAAACGACAACTACGGCGTACTCGACATGCTGGCCACCGCCCAGCGTCACGTTGTGCAAGCAAAAAAAGACGGTGGCAACTGTACCCAGACCCGCCTTCACAGCCGGGTACTGAGCAGTTAACCCTGGGGATCGAAGGTTTTCTCTCCGGCCTGCACCACACGCGGCCAGCGACTGTGGATCTGAGCATCTTCCAGTTCCGGCTGAATCGTCACCACATAAACCCGTCTTTCATTGTGATCACGGGCAATCAGCCCCTGAATGAACTGCCCTTTCTGCAGGTCATACCAGTGGGTTTGGCCTTCCAGATCCTTTTCCATAAAGCTCAGCACCGGAATCTTGACCGGGATAGGAAAAAATTTGTCCCAGCGGCCCGAGTAAATCGCATCCAGTTGCGCCCAGCCAGTGGCCGGCAGGCGGCCCTGTTGTTTCTGACGTCGGCCCCAGGCAAGCAACTGGATATTGCCATCCTGCAGTAATATCGGCAGCACAGCCTTGGGATTGGGAAAAAACATCCGCATCACCGCGTCGCCGTGTTTGAAATAAACACCGCCACACATTTAAATCGTCTTCCTGTGTCCACTCGGTTTCCAGGCCGGGGCAATCACATTGGGCATTTCACTGCGTCCTATCACCCGGCTGGGCGCGACGGTGAACTCACCGAAACGCTCGTTAATCTGATCCACGGTATTATTCAGTGCATGACGTTTGTGCTGTTCATGGTTATCAATAAATAAATCCGCCTGACGTCCCAGGGTCGGGTTTAATGCGGTCACCTGAACCTGGCGACTGTCTTCACCGGCAAAGCAGTCATTGACAAAACGGCGGCACAAATCATAAATCAGGCCACCGTCATCAGTAGCCTGAGCCAGTTTGATTTTGGTGGCCAGCCAGCCCTGACGCCGGGTTTTGATACCAATAAAAAAACGGTCTGACTGGAATCCATGCTTACGCAGTCGGCTACCGACTTTTTCCGACATATGCTGAAAATAGGTCAACACCGTCTGCTTGTCAGCGGTCCCCGGTGGCATGACCTTGCCGTGGCCTATCGTTTTGGGATCTTTAACATTAATAATCACCGGCTCCGGGTCACGTCCCTGTGCCATCAGCCAGATACGCCGTCCCGGATGACCGAATCGTTTGGCGATCAGACTCATCGGCACTTTTTTCATATCCCCACAGCGCTCAATGCCATAGCGTGATAGAAACCGGCTGATTCCCTCACTGATGCCACTCAATGCCGTCACCGGCTCATTGGCCAGACGCGCCTCTGCCTGCCACGGCGCGATCAGGGTCAGACCATCCGGCTTTTCCAGCTTGGCAGCAAATTTGGCGGTGGTCTTGTCACCGCTCAGGCCTACGCTGCAGGTCAGCCCTGAAGCCTCACTGACCGTGCTTTTAATCAACTGACCAATCTGCAGCGGACTGCCATGTAGCTGCTGACAAGCGGTGACATCCAGAAAGGCCTCGTCAACTGAATAAACTTCTACATCCGGTGTGATGTGCTGCAGTGCAGCCATGATCCTGGACGACACCGCAGCATAACGATAAGGCCGACTCGGTGCCTGAATCAGCGCCGGACACAGCTGGCGTGCTTCCTTCAAATGCATGCCGGTATGAATACCGACACTTCTGGCCTCGTAGGAAGCGGTAATAATGGTGCTGCCCAGCTTGCCGTTGGTCACCGCCACCGGCCGGTTGCGCCAGAATGGATAATCCTGCTGCTCGATCTGGGCAAAAAAGCAGTTCATATCAACCAACGCAATCAGCCGCTCCCAGGGTTGTTGCCGATCCGGTTTCACGGTTTACGGGTAGGTTCTCAACTGACCCACGACGACGCCCTGAATCCGGATCCGGTCGGCAGGCAGCGTCACCGGCTCATAATCGATATTGGCCGGCATCAGAGTGATGGTGCCATCATCATTGAGCAGCAGGGTTTTCAGGGTGGCATCAAAGCCATCGACCAGCGCCACCACAATATCACCGTGGCGGGCGGTCGACTGTGACTGCACCACCACGTAATCGCCCGACATAATGGCTTTGTCGATCATGGAGTCGCCATTCACCTTCAGCACAAAGCGATCTTTGCCGGTGAACATATCGCCCAGATCAATTTCCGACTCATCGGCGACCGCTTCAATCAGCCGCCCGGCAGCAATCTTGCCCATGACCGGCAAAGTCAGCGGACCCAAAGCTTCGGGCTGAGCCTGTTCGGTCAGGCGGAGCCCGCGGGTGCGTCCAACATGTCGCTCCAGCAAACCGGCATCGACCAGCGCCTGAATATAGCGGTGGGTGGTGCCCTGCGAGCTGATCCCCAGCCCGTCGGCAATTTCCGAGACCAGTGGTGAACGTCCGTGTTCATCAATGTAATGACGAATAAAATCCAATGTGTGTTGTTCACGTTCAGTCAGCATGATCCCATTCCTTGTCTGAGAAAATAGTGAGAAGAGAAAATATAGAGAACTTTTCACCATTAAACAAGCGAATTTTCCAATCGCTGCTCACTTATCCCAAACACAAAAATAAGTCTTTGTTATTAAGGCACTATTTCTTATTCAGACTGGACTTGAAGCCGGCTTTCGTGGATAATCAGCGTCTTTTTACGGACGCTGGCGACTCCCTCGCGGCGGCCTGACTCCTCCTTCAAAACGCTAATCATATCGGCAGCTGCCACCGGCACCGCTGTCCCGTGAAAAAGGTATTGCATGTTCAATCTGTTATTGAAACGACCACAGAATATTAAAAACGATGTCTTGTCCGGCCTGACCGTGGCCCTGGCGCTGGTACCGGAAGCCGTGGCTTTTGCTTTTGTAGCCGGCGTTGAACCGTTGGTCGGGCTGTATGCCGCTTTTCTGGTGGGCCTGATCACAGCTGCTATCGGGGGGCGGCCAGGCATGATTTCCGGCGCTACCGGGGCTCTCGCCGTGGTCATGGTGGCTTTGGTCGCCCAGCATGGTGTGGAGTACCTGTTTGCGACCGTGGTGTTGATGGGGATATTGCAGATCCTCGCCGGGGTATTCCACCTGGGTAAGTTTATCCGCATGGTGCCGTTGCCGGTGATGCTGGGCTTTGTTAACGGCCTGGCCATGGTGATTTTTCTGGCACAGCTGGAGTCATTCAAGGTCACCGGCAGTAACGGTGAAGAACAGTGGTTGAGCGGTAGTGCGCTGTGGTGGATGCTGGGTCTGGTGGCATTGACCATGTTTATCAGTCACTTCCTGCCTAAGCTGACCAAGGCAATTCCATCGTCACTGGCGGCCATTATTGTCGTGACGCTGCTGGTCATCTTCCTGGGGCTGGACAGCCGCACGGTCGGTGATGTCGCATCCATTGCCGGTGGCTTCCCCGAATTCAGCATTCCCATGGTGCCGCTGAACTGGGAAACGCTGACTATTATCGCGCCTTATGCGTTTGTACTGGCGTTTATCGGCCTGATCGAGTCCTTGCTGACATTAACCCTGATTGATGAAATTACCGAAACTACCGGTCGTCCCAACAAGGAATGCGTGGGTCAGGGCGTCGCCAACACCGTGACCGGCTTTTTTGGCGGTATGGGTGGCTGCGCCATGATTGGTCAGAGCATGATCAATATCAACTCCGGTGGCCGCGGCCGTTTATCAGGCCTGTCAGCCGCCTTATTCCTGCTCTGTTTTATCCTGTTTGCCTCTCCGCTGATCGAGATCATTCCGATTGCAGCGCTGACCGGTGTCATGTTCATGGTCGTACTGGGTACCTTTGAATGGGCCAGCTTCCGCCTGCTGGGTCGTATTCCCCTGCCCGACACCATTATCGGCATTTCGGTAGCGGTGATCACCGTCTTTACCGATCTGGCCATTGCGGTGATGGTGGGTATCGTTTTGTCAGCCTTGGTATTTGCTTGGCAGCATGCCAAACACATCTACATCAACAGCTATCGTAATAAAGAAGGTTCGATTGTCCACGAGCTGAACGGCCCGTTGTTTTTCAGTTCAGTGCGCAATTTCAGTGAAATGTTCGACCCTAAAAATGATGAGGCTGACGATATTATTCTCGATTTCCAGAACTCTCGGGTTTACGACCATTCCGCGATCGAAGCCATCGACAGCCTGGCCGAACGTTATATCAAGGCAGGTAAAACGCTGCATCTGAGACACCTCAGTAAAGAGTGCAAAGAGTTGCTGGATAATGCTGCCGACCTGATCGAAGTCAATGTGATGGAAGATCCGCAATATCATGTGGCTGACGACAAGCTGGCGTAAATAATCAAGACCTGCTATCTTCTGCCGCCAGAATAAAAATAATTGTTTAACCTGTTAACTACGAGATAGAAACATGTTGAAAAAAATTGATGCACTGTTGGTGGAAAAATTTCCCCACATTATCCTCAGTTTTGTGGCTTTCTGGCTGGCACTGGTCGCTTTCGGCCTTTACAACGCCTGATTGAATCCACTGACACACTACATCAAAAAGCCAGTCACTTGACTGGCTTTTTTTATGGGCGTAATTTTTTAATTAACAACAACAAATTGATCCAAATCAATGCTCACCACCGGGACAAGCTCGATAATCAACACAGCTTTGTTGCTTATCGTTCAATCACCAAACAGGAGGTGCATGATGGATAAATTGGAAGAACTCTTCAGCGAACACTTTGCTGAAATCATCTGTGTTTTATCAGTCGCGTTTATTCTGCTGGTCGTCTACGGCATGGTCATGTCGTAAGCGTTCAGGCTAGCTCAAGAAAAAACGCCGCTTTGGCCACTACCCGGCCGTTGATCAGACATTCAATTTGGTGACGGCCGGGGTAATATTGCCGTGTTGCCAGCGGCATAAAGGCATGACTTTTCTGTATGGTCAGTGTCTGTCCGCCCTGCGTGTCAATATTTTTCCACTTGAATACTTTCCAGCCCGGTTTGCCGTTGGCGCGGACAAAACCGATGCGGTAGTCCAGCACCAGGCGGGCTTGGTCTTGAGTCTCAATCGCCATCGTCAGGCTCAGCTTCTCACCGACTTTTATCACTGAATCAGCAAGGCGAAAATCCGCCTTTTTCAGTATCGGCTGCTCGGTGAACCCCAATAAGGCATACACCTCAGGATGACCGCTTTTGACCAGCGTTCTGAGACCGTGGCGCATCACCCAGTCGGTTTTTTCATCACTGCCCTGTTGCCACTGGCGGCAGATTGTCAGTACCGCCTGCGGATGATCTTTACTGATATCGTTCAGATTATTGGCCACTGAATGCCTTACATAGAGGCTGGGGTCAGCCTTCAATGGCTCCACAATCGGCCAGATGGCTGCAGGGTCATCACGCAACGTCTTAATCTGCCGGGCCCAGGGCAAACGCGGACGTATGCCCTCTGTTGCCAATCGCCGCACATGCTCACTGTCATGTTGCGTCCAGTGCAGTAATTGCTGATGGGTGAGGGCGAAGTGCCTGTCGAGAAAGGGCCGAATGGCGAACTCGGCGGTAAACAGCGACGTCATCTTTTCCAGTAAGTCAAAGGAACGCTGGGGATAGTCCAGTCCGTAAACACTGACATAATCAATCAAAGGCCAGGCGGTAAAACTGCTCCAGTTGCGCTCGGGATCACAGGGCCAGTCGCTGGCCACCCGATCCAGAATTCGCGCCGTTTCACAAAAGCCGGCAGGCAGAAACACTGCCAGTGTATTGATGATATGGCTCACCCTGGCCTTGAGTTCCAGTGACTCTAACTGATGACAGGCCTGATTGATAAACCCCTGCTGTTCAAAGACCGGCCAGGCTGTTTGCAGCCGCGCTGCCAGTTGCCTGACCGCAGCCGGTCCCAGCTGATCCTTAAGTAAAGGGTTATCAGCCATCAGCGCTGTTTAGTGAATACCGCAATCGATTCGACATGGGTGGTATGCGGGAACATATCCATAATACCGGCCGCTTCCATGGTGTAGCCGTGCTGATTGACCAGTTCGCCGGCATCCCGCGCCAGCGTTGCCGGATTACAGGACACATAAACCAGTCTCTCCGCACCCAGTTCGGCAAGCTGGTGCAAGACTTCAAAAGCGCCACTGCGAGGCGGATCCAGCAGAATTTTGTTAAAGCCTTTTTGCGCCCAGGGGTAGTCCTTGAGTTCAGTCTGGGTCAGGTCGGCCTGCTCAAATTCGGCATTGTTGAGCTGGTTCAGTGCGGCATTATTATTGGCATGTCTGACCAGTGCCTGGTCGCCTTCAACCCCGACTACTTCGGCTACCCGCCTTGCCAGCGGCAAAGTGAAATTACCCAGCCCGCAGAACAGATCCAGAATGCGGTCTTCAGGCTGAACATCGAGTAGCGCCAGCGCCCGCTGAATCATTTTTTCATTAATCCCGGCATTCACCTGGGTAAAGTCACTGGGATCAAAATTCAGCGTCAGTCCATCTTCCGGTGCATAAGACAGCTGTGGTCGTTGCGGCCATAATGGTGACACCGTATCGGGACCGCCGGGCTGCTGATACATCCACAGATTATGTTGCTGACCATAGTCAATCAGCTGTTGTTTATCGGCATCGGACAAAGGATCGAGGTTACGAAACACCAGTGCCACGTGCTCATCATCCATCGCCACCTCGATCTGGGCGATGCGGTTATAGGCATCGAGCCCGGCAATCATCTCGCCCAGTTCTCCCAGCCGCATACCAACCCGCGGATCCAGCACCTCACACTGATTGAGCAAAGCGATAAAGGGTGAGGCTTTTTCGCGAAAGCCTACCAGCACCTGCTCTTTTTTAGTGACATACTTCACGCCCAGCCGCGCTTTACGCCGATAGCCCCACAATGGCCCGGTCAGAGGCGGCAGCCAGGTTTGTGGTGTCAGGCTGCCAAAATGCGTGAAATGCTCTGCCAGTGTAGCCTGCTTATGGGCAAGCTGGGCCTCTGGCGCCATATGCATCAGGCTGCAGCCACCGCAGACGCCAAAGTGCTGACATTTAGGATCGACCCGGTCTGCGGCAGATTGATGGACTTGCGTAGTGCGACCTTCATCATAGCTTTTATGCAGGCGCGAGTACTGGAAGGAAACCTCTTCACCGGCCAGCGCGCCGTCAACAAAGACGGTTTTGCCGTCAATCCGGGCAATGCCCCGGCCATCGTGAGATAAAGATTCGATTGTTGCTCTCACCGGTTCCGGTGGCAGCTTCTGTCTGCGCCTGCGTCTTGCCATGTTGTGCTCTTAAACTCTGAAACGAAAAAGTCCAGTGACGCAAAAGCGCCACTGGACTTCAATATTATAAATGAAAGACGGGCTTATTTTTGTTTCCAGCTGCCGCCCTGCTGATACCACCAGCCCTTGGCCGCGTTGCTGATCCAGCGTTTGGCAAAGGTATCACGGATATCATTTTCCCATTCGGGATGACCATTGGCGCGGGCGATTTCGGCATAAAGCGCTTTACGATCCTTGTTTTCCTCCGCCACCAGTCCATTCACCTTGTTGCGGTCTTTCAGGCCAATCGCCTTGGCATCACGCACGGTAATCAGACCGTCATCAGTCAGCCCCACCGCGCCACTGTTATAGAAGGCTTCAAGCTGGTTATGACGTGACTTCATGGCCGATTTCAGTGCATTAATGGCCGGCGAGTTGATATTAATGTTGGCCTCGGCGGCTGCAGCCTGTGGCACCAGCCAGTCCAGCACCTGCAGCGCCAGACCTGAAGCTGACGGTGAGGCGGAAGACTCCTGTGGCTCGGGCGTGGCTTCAGGGTCTGATTGTGGCTGTGTTTCCGGCCCCCAGACATCCTCGATAATCCGGTCGGCGGCTTTTTCCGCGGCCGCTGCCGGGAAATAAATATTAATCGTCACGCAGGACACCAGCATCAACCCTGATACCGAACCTGTCAGCCATTTTAATAACTTCATTGTTGTCTCCTTTTATTCAATCACCGGCCCTGAACTGTCACGCACCGCCAATAACCTGGCAATCAGATCCGCCCAGTCAACGCGTTGAGTATAGCCGATTACATTGATCCAGGGCGGCAGACCACCTCCTCCTTTGACAATATAATAGCCCTGTTCTGCTTCGCCAACGCCGGACATCAGACACATCTCATTTTGCAGACGGCAGGCAAGGCCCAGTTTCTGGTAGGAAAAGTCCTCAAAAAAACCCAGAAAACTGCGTGACAGCATACCGCTGGCACCACCGCCAATTTCAGTCAGGTTATCGACAGCTCTCTGACTGATGCGTCTTTTACCCGGATTGTCCTCAGGCGTCTGCAGGCGGGCATCAAACTGCACCGGCCGCCAATTGGATAATCGCAGCCCATGCACATAGCCCTCAAGGCGGCCGCTGATCAAGCCAAAATCAAAAGTCCGGGTTAACAGCCCCAGATCCAGGTCGCTGATATCAATATTGGCATAAAGCTGTGGCAATCTACCCAGCGGTGAGGTCAAACGCAGATCACGAATCACCGTGGTGCCATCAAAGATCTTCATCTGCAAAGCCCCATCGATGGTCAGCTGTTGACCGCTGTAACTGACCCTGGGAATGATGCCCGACAGTTTGCCGTGTAATGGCGGCCACTCCAGCGCCGCACTGAGGCTCTCCATTGAAATCGGCGTCAGCAGACCATCAAACTGCCAGTCGACATGCCCATCCGCTTTTCGCTGCAGCTCAAAGGCATTGACCTGCAGCGAACCGTCCAGCACCGGCAGGTCCAGGCCCTCAGTCAATGTCAGACCGTTATTGCGACTCTCAGCAGCAATGCCCGCCGCCCCCAGATCCAACGCATAAAGTTTTGCCCGGGACCAGTTCAGCTTGCTGGACATGGCATTGTCGGTGTTAGTCCAGGCCAATTTGCCATTGAGGTTTTGCAGGCTGAACTTCTCTGTCTCGTCTTTAAGCGACAGCTCATCCACCGCCAGTTGTAACTGGTAATCACCCTGCTGCCAGTCAATGTTCACTGCAGCCTGCCCCTCAAGCTGCATTTTTGCGGCCGCCGTGCCCAGGGCAAAGGGTTGCAGCCAGACCGGGTAAAGCTTGCTTAAATCAATCGCTTCGCTTGCCAGTTTGAAGTCGGTCAAGCCGCCCTGCTGCCAGTTCAGACTCAGATTGCCCGATAACACCGACTGCTGATCAAACTGCAGCTCAACCACTCTCAGTGCATCAAAGTCGGCTGAGATCTCGCCTTTGCCTGACAGCGACACAGGATGCTGCATTAAATCCAGAAATATCGGCTCGCTGTAAGCCTGACCGCTATCGCTTTTGAGATTGGCCTGCCATTGCCATTGGTTTTGCTTCATGCGGGCATCAAGCTGTCCTGTTACGGACAGATCTTCAGCAATTTGGGTGGCGCTCTGGTTGCTGAAGCTGAGCGCATCCAGTTGCCAGTCCAAAGTCAGCTCAGCGAGCTGCGAAGCTCTGCCAGAGACGTTGGCATTCAACGACACCTTGCCCTGGTAGTCCCATTCAGCCAGTAAGGCACGCTGTGATTCACTCAGGAAAAGAGGCAGCCATTGATTCAATGCTGCCAAAACAGTGTCACGAGCTGTTAAGTCGACGGTCCAGGCCTCTGCCTGATAGTCAGCTTTAAGTTGCATCTGCCCCTGTGCGAGCTTGAGTCCGGTAAGCTCAAGTTGATATTGCTGCCTGTCAGCATTGGCCTGACCGGCAAAGCCAAGTTGCTGCGGCCCCAGCCGGGGATGCGTAAACTGTAGTTGGCCTTTGTCACATTGCCAGGTCGCGGCTGCCAGGCGTAGTTCATCGCAGTGAAGATGAACCTGTTCCAGTTGGCCCCAGGGGGCGGGCAAATCTAATTGCCGGGCAGTGGCATCCAGTTGCAAGCCAGATGCTGTCAGACTGACGCCCAGTTCAAACTGGCCAGCGGCAAAGCCCTGATAGAGCCAGTTGTCTGACTGAATGTGAATTTTGTCTATGGCCTGGGCGGGTGTCAGCCACAGCAGTATCAGACAAACCAGGGCGCCCGTGGCTATCCTTGCCATAGTCGGGCCCTCAGGCTGGGAAAACCCCGGTCGACAGGTAACGATCACCGCGATCACAGACGATGCTGACGATCACCGCATTTTCTACCTGCTGTGACAGGCGTAATGCCGCGGCCAACGCACCACCTGAGGAAACGCCGGCAAAAATGCCTTCACGGCTAGCCAGAAGACGCATGGTTTCTTCGGCTTCCTTCTGGGTGACATCCAGAGTCATATCCACCCGCTGTGGCTCGAAAATCGATGGCAGATAAGCCTCCGGCCAGCGGCGGATACCCGGAATACTGGCGCCCTCAGTTGGCTGCACACCGACAATCTGCACATCCGGGTTTTGCTCTTTGAGATAGCGCGACACCCCCATGATGGTGCCGGTGGTGCCCATTGAACTGACAAAGTGGGTGATGTGTCCGTCCGTGTCCCGCCAGATTTCAGGGCCGGTGCCTTCATAATGGGCCAGCGGATTATCAAAGTTGGCAAACTGGTTTAATACTTTGCCTTTGCCCTGCTGTTGCATCTCCAGTGCCCGGTCACGTGCCGACTCCATGCCATCAGTCAGAATAATTTCGGCGCCATAGGCACGCATGGTGGCTCGGCGTTCAGCACTGCTGTTTTCCGGCATGATCAGAATCATCCGGTAACCGAGAATCGCCGCCACCATCGCCAGCGCAATGCCGGTATTACCACTGGTCGCCTCAATCAGCGTATCGCCGGCTTTGATATCGCCACGTTGCTGGGCTTTGCGGATCATGCTCGCTACCGGTCTGTCTTTCACTGAACCCGCCGGATTATCACCTTCCAGCTTGACCAGAATGGTATTGCTGGTTTCCCCCGGCAGCCGCTGCAGCCGCACCAGCGGTGTATTACCGATGCAGTTTTCGATAGTGGGATAGGCTTTAACGGCGTCAGGCTTCATCAGGCAGATTCCAATATCACGTAGGCACTGGCATAGTCCTGATCATCGCTGAGACTGAGCAGGCAGCGGTCGATATTCAGTGTCTCTAATAAATTCTGACCGACCGCTTCAAAGCTTAATTCCGGCTTACCCAGCTGATTGTTTTTGACCACGATATGGCGCAGGCTCAGCCCGTCACGGAAACCGGTGCCCAAAGCCTTGGCAGCCGCTTCCTTGGCGGCAAAGCGCTTGGCCAGAAATGCTGCCGGTTTGATTTGCAGCTTAAACTCGGCAAACTCGCCTTCACTCAGGATCCGCTCTGCAATACGATCACCATGCTTATCCAGCAGGCTTTGCATGCGCGGGATATGAACCAAATCAGTGCCGATACCAAAAATCATCCGCGACGGGCTTCCTGCATCAGCTGTTTCATGTCTTTCACCGCCGCCTGGAAACCACTGAATACCGAGCGCGCGACAATAGCATGGCCGATATTCAGCTCTACCAACTGCGGGATGGCAGCGATAGCCTGGGTGTTGTGATAATGCAGGCCGTGGCCGGCATTCACCTGCAAACCGCGGGCATGCGCCTGTTCGGCGGCTTCGGTAATGATCGCCAGCTCACGCGCTGCCTGTTCGTCGGTTTCGGCATCGGCATAGCGCCCGGTATGCAATTCCACCACCGGTGCGCCGCAAGCCAGCGCGGCTTCTATCTGGCTGATTTCCGGGTCAATAAACAATGAAACCCGGACATTGGCCGCCGCCAGTCGCTGACAGGCCTGTTTGATTTTATCTAGTTGACCAGCCACTTCCAACCCGCCTTCGGTGGTCAGTTCCTCGCGCTTTTCCGGCACCAGGCAGGCATCGGCAGGCCGGTATTTTTCCGCCATCGTCAGCATTTCCTCGGTGACTGCCATTTCCAGGTTCATCTTGGTTTGCAGAATATCGGCCAGCATCGCCACATCACGTTCCTGGATATGACGACGATCTTCACGCAGATGCAAGGTGATGCTGTCAGCCCCGGCCTGTTCGGCTTCGATCGCGGCCTGGATCGGGTCCGGATAACGTGTACCGCGCGCCTGTCTCAAAGTGGCGATATGGTCGATATTAACACCAAGGTAAATGGACATGAGTCTCCCGTTAACTTTTTGGTTTGTACTGGTTAAGACCGGCAAACAATTGACGGCTGTGCAAAGGCCGGCCCCCCAGATAATAATTTATCACTGTCCGCATCAGGGTTTTAATCTGCTTCAGACTCTGTTCATCAAAGCCCTGCTCTTCACGGAGGTGGCGCAGGCTACGGCCGGAAATGGTCATCGTCGCCTCAGCATCCGCCTGGTATGGGCCGCTGTCAGGCTGATAACGATAATTCAGCGCATCATTCAGCGGCTGACCGCT
This sequence comes from uncultured Methylophaga sp., assembly GCF_947259025.1. Taxonomy (GTDB): domain Bacteria; phylum Pseudomonadota; class Gammaproteobacteria; order Nitrosococcales; family Methylophagaceae; genus Methylophaga. The sequence continues at coordinate 293,470 of NZ_CAMYKO010000002.1, read as the reverse complement.
GCCGGCATCCACATCCAGTTGCAGGCCATAGCCCAGTTGCGCCAGCAGTTGTTTTTCAAACAAGCGCAATATCAGTTGCGGATCATCCTGGCCCTGCAGCGCCCGCAGTGTCTGGCGATAGCTATCAAACAGTTCCGGTTCTGCTTCATGCAAAGGCAGCAGTTTAACCAGCAGTTCATTCAGATACAGACCACAGAGACTGGCATTGCCCAGCAGCCGATAGCCGGCTTCAGCGGCTTCCACCTGCTGCAGCGTGACCAGTTCACCATAGCCAAACCAATTCAGCCACAATGGCTGAAACGGCTGCATCACCGACTGTTTACGTTTTTTCGATTGACGCTGGCCACGGGCTACGAGGCTGACCCGACCATAATCACGACTCAGTACATCCACCAGCAGACTGGTTTCGCGATAAGGCCGGTGGTGTAAAACAAAAGCGGCGGTCAGTTCCACAGCAGTTGACTATCAGAGATCGTCTTTGTAACCGAGGTTTTTGAGCATGCGTTCATTATCCGACCAGCCTTCGCGAACCTTAACCCAGACTTGTAGAAAGACCTTGCAACCGAATAACTGTTCCATCTCTTCGCGGGCATCCTGGCCGATGCGTTTGAGTTGTTCGCCTTTTTTGCCAATGACGATGGACTTCTGACCACTACGCTCGACATAGACCACGGCACTGATACGGAACATGCCGTCTTCTTCCTCAAACAGCTCTACTTCAACGGTAATGGAATAAGGTAGCTCCTTACCCAAGTAGCGGAACAGTTTTTCGCGCACGATTTCAGCAGCAAGAAAGCGCGAGCTGCGGTCAGTGAGTTGATCTTCATCAAAAATCATCTCGCCTGTCGGCATCAGCTTGGCGATTTCCTGCTCCAGTACATCGGTATTCATGCCTTTACGTGCCGAGATCGGCACTACGGCAGCAAACTCGTACTGCGATGACAATTCCTGGATCTGCGGTAGTAAGGCGCCCTTGTCACTAAGTTTGTCGGCTTTGTTGAGCACCAGGATCACCGGCGCTCTGGCGTCTTCCTGCAAGCGCTTTAGGACTTTTTTGTCCTCATCAGTCCACTTCAGCCCTTCCACCACAAACAGAATGACATCGACATCTTCTATCGACGAGGAGGCCGCGCGGTTCATGTAGCGGTTCATCGCCTTTTTGTTATCGCTGTGCAGCCCCGGCGTATCGACGTAAATAAACTGGCCCTGCTCCGTGGTTTTGATACCGAGAATCCGGTGGCGGGTGGTTTGTGGTCGCCGCGAGGTGATGCACAGCTTCTGCCCCAGAACGCGGTTGATCAGCGTCGATTTGCCGACATTGGGACGGCCGATGATGGCGACATAGCCGGAGCGGAATGCAGTTTCGTTCATAAGGTTTCTTCAATCATGGTCAAGGCACGCTCGGCAGCTTTCTTTTCAGCTTTACGGTGGCTGCTGCCCTGCGCCAGCACGACTTTATTCAGCAGAGAAACCTGGCAGGAGGCCTCAAAAACCGGCTGTTTTTTATCGGTTTTGATTTCCTTGACGCTGTAAATCGGCAAGGGCTGTTTGCGACTTTGCAGCAGTTCCTGCAGGCGGGTTTTGGGGTCTTTGACCGTCTCGGTCACATCAATGCTATCGAGCCTTTCCAGAAACAGGCGAAGGATCAGCGCTTTGACCGGCTCCAGCCCTTGGTCCAGGTACAGACTGCCAATAATGGCTTCCACCGCATCGGCCAGGATTGATTCACGGCGAAAGCCGCCGCTTTTCAGTTCACCCGGCCCCAGGATCAGCACTTCACCGATTTTCAGCTCGCGGGCAATTTCGGCCAGCGTTTCCCCTTTCACCAGGGAAGCACGCAAACGACTCAGCTTGCCTTCCTTGACCTGGGGAAAGCGGTTGAACAGTTCCTCGGCAATCACAAAGCTGAGAATGGCATCACCCAGGTATTCCAGACGTTCGTTATTTTTGGGATCGGCGCTGCGATGGGTTAATGCCTGCTGTAACAGGCCGGTGTCGATAAAGGTAATGTCTAACTGCTTGCACAGGGCTTTTTGCCGCTGAGTGATCATCTTGTCTGTGGCTCTGTATCTATTTCTTTTCTGAAGCTACCAACCAAGTCAATATGCGCCATAAACGGCTTTCTGACTTCGTAATCAATAATGATTTTGGTGATATAAGCTGAGTTTTTACCACGCAGAATCTCGATATCATCCTTTTCAACACTGCTGATGTAACCGATGTTGAAGCGTCTCATCAGCAGCTTTTCTACTTCACCTTTGCTCAGGTTGTTGTTTCTGAGTTCGATTTCCATGTCATTCATGATCTGCAACACGCCGTAATACTCCTGGTACATCGGCACCAGTCGCATTGCCAGCGTGGCAAAAAAGCCAATCAGGGCGAGCACAATCACCCAGCCAATCAAAGTCATTCCGCGTTGATTTTTCATGATTATCCCCTTAATCAATAGACTGGCCGATACGGTTCCAGATAATACCACCGTTATCCCAGTCCCAACTCATCCAGATCAGAAACGCTTTACCCACCAGATTGTCATCAGGTACCGTGCCCCAGTAACGGCTGTCGTTACTGTTGTCGCGGTTATCACCCATCATAAAATAATGGCCTTCCGGCACTACCATTTCGCCTTCCAGCGGCCGTTTGTCGGTATCTACCCAAATCATATGGCCGTTTTCGCCCATATGTTCGAAGCGCTGTTCGGTGTAAGCCGGCAGGATCATATCTTCAGGCTCAAACTTTTCCTGACCGACCGGCTCACCATTAATATAGATCGTTTTGTTGAAATAGCCTATCCGGTCACCCGGCAGGCCTACCACGCGCTTGATGTAATCCACATCCGGCTTGTCTTTGTCTTCCGCTTTTTTGGGGAAACGGAACACAGCGACATCACCGCGCTCAGGCTCACCGGTGTTGAACAGCTTGGTATGCAATACCGGCAAACGCACACCGTAGGAGAATTTGTTGACCAGAATGAAGTCACCGATGTGCAGCGTGGGCACCATTGATGATGACGGAATGCGAAACGGCTCGGCAATAAAAGAACGGATCACCAGCACCAGCAGAATGATGGGGAAAAAGGAGCGGGCGTACTCGACCACCACCGGCTCATCTTCATCCTTGTTCCTTTTCGGGTACCAGAAAAGCCTGTCGATCAGCCATATCAGGCCGGTCACGGCCACCAGTAACACCATTAACGCCGGAAAAGTCACCTAGTTTCGCTCCTTCTATGAATTCTTGGACAGCTGTAATACTGCCAGGAAGGCTTCCTGGGGCACATCCACCTTGCCCACGGATTTCATCCGTTTTTTACCCGCCTTTTGTTTCTCAAGCAACTTGCGCTTACGCGACACGTCACCGCCGTAACATTTCGCCAGCACGTTTTTACGCATCGCCTTAACCGTGGAACGGGCAATAATATGGCCGCCAATCGCTGCCTGAATCGCCACATCAAACATCTGCCGTGGAATCAACTCTTTCATCTTTTCCACCAGCAGACGGCCACGGCTGACACTGCTCTCTTTATGCACGATCAGCGACAGCGCATCGACCCGTTCACCATTGATCAGAATATCGAGTTTGACCAGATCAGCGGGCTGGAAACGCACAAAGTGATAATCCAGCGAGGCATAACCGCGGCTGACTGACTTGATGCGGTCGAAGAAATCAATGACCACTTCATTCATCGGCAGTTCATAAGTCAGAGAAACCTGCTTACCCATGTACTGCATGGTTTTCTGTACACCACGCTTTTCCGCACACAGGGTAATCACTGCACCCAGGTGTTCCTGCGGCACCAGAATATCGGCCACCACAATGGGTTCGCGGATTTCATCGATACTGCCGACATCAGGCAGAGAGGCTGGGTTTTCGACCTTGATCAGTTCGCCGCTGCGCTTGACCACTTCAAAAACCACCGTGGGTGCGGTCGTGATCAAATCCAGATCATATTCCCGCTCCAGTCGTTCCTGGATGATTTCCATATGCAAGAGGCCCAGGAAACCACAGCGGAAACCAAAGCCCAGCGCCTGTGAGGTTTCCGGCTCATAAAACAGCGAGGCGTCATTCAGACGCAGTTTGGCCAGTGCCTCACGGAAGTTTTCGTAATCATCACTGCTGACCGGGAAAATACCGGCATAAACCTGCGGTGTGATCTCCTTAAAGCCAGGCAGCATGGTGTCGGCGCCATGATGAGCGAGGGTCAATGTATCGCCGACCGGCGCGCCATCAATGTTCTTGACCCCAGAAATCACGTAACCGACATCACCGCAGTCCAGTGTTTTACAGGGGGCGCGTTTGGGCGTAAAGGTGCCGACTTCATCAACCTGATATTCCTGGCCGGTCGACATCACCTTGATTTTATCCTTGGTGCTCAGCGAGCCATCAACAATACGCACCAGCGAGATAACACCGACATAGCTGTCGAACCAGGAGTCGATAATCAGCGCTTTCAAAGGCGCATCGGGATTACCACTGGGGGCGGGCACTTTGGCGACCAGTTCTTCCAAAACATCCTCGATACCGAGACCAGTTTTGGCGCTACAGCGCACCGCTTCCATCGCATCAACGCCGATAATATCCTCAACTTCCTGTGCCACTCGGTCAGGATCAGCCGAAGGCAGGTCGATTTTATTCAGTACCGGCAGTACTTCCAGCCCCAGATCAATGGCCGTGTAGCAGTTGGCCACACTCTGTGCTTCCACGCCCTGGGCGGCATCCACCACCAGCAAGGCACCTTCACAGGCTGCCAGAGAGCGCGAGACTTCATAAGAGAAGTCAACGTGGCCGGGCGTGTCGATAAAGTTAAGCAGATAGGTTTCACCGTTGCGGGCTTTGTATTCCAGCGACACGGTCTGTGCCTTGATGGTAATCCCCCGCTCCCGCTCAAGATCCATCGAATCCAGCACTTGTTGTTGCATTTCACGGTCGCTCAGACCGCCGCATACCTGGATAAAACGGTCGGCGATGGTGGACTTGCCGTGGTCGATATGCGCGATGATAGAAAAGTTACGTATATTATTCATTCAGTTACATTTTTTATGGTGATTAGCAACGCAGGGCGCTGACCGGTGCGTCCGGTTTCTGGAAGCAATTGGTATCGGCAGCGAAGCACAGATTGGCTATCACGTCGCAGCTTCAGCAAATGAGCAGGTATTATACGCACTTAACCGCGCTAACACGATCTTCTGTCTATGGCCTGCTGCTGTCACAGAGGTAAGCAGCTTGCTCAGTAAAATAAGCATCATTAGCATTTTGGGCTTTTAGCCAATCTCAGGCACTATGAACATGTCCGAACAAACCCTAGATAATCCGATCCTGACAGGTCCGGTTATCAGCACCTTCCTGCGTTTTGCCCTGCCATCGATCCTGGGACTGCTGGCTATTACTACCGCCAGCATTGTCGATGGCATGTTTGTCGGCCACTTTGTCAGCAGTGACGGGCTGGCTGCCATCAACCTGCTGCTGCCCTACCTGACGCTGATTTTCGGCCTGGCTTTAATGATTGCCATCGGCGGTGCCGTGCGCTGCGGGCACTTTCTGGGGCAGGGAATGAAAGAAGCGGCCTCCGCCGTGCTGAGTAAATGTCTGGTAGCGGTGCTGGTCGTGGGTCTGTTTTTTATGCTGCTGGCATGGTGGCTGGACCAACAGATCCTGGGCTTGCTGGGCACACCGGACAGTCTGGTGCCCTTGATTATGCCCTATTTCCATATCCTCAGCGCCGTTTTGGTGGTGCAGATTTTTACCATGGTGCTGTACTACTTCGTGCGCCAGGATCATGGTCAGCGACTGGCGACAACGGCTTTGGTCACCGGTGCTTTGCTGAATATCCTGCTGGATGCCTGGTTTATCATCGTGCTGGACTGGGGACTGGTAGGCGCGGCCTGGGCCACGGCCATTGCGCAGGGCCTGCAACTGGTGATCCTGATGAGTTTCTTCGCCCGCTCTCAGCGCCAATTACACTGGTCCTGGCCTCGGCAATGGGCTGAATTCAAACACATCAGTGTTAACGGGCTATCGGAATGCATCAATGAAATCTCCGGCGGTGTAGTGATTCTGGTGTTGAACTGGCTGCTGGTAACCCAGATGGACGTCGATGGCATTGCCGCCTTTGCCGTCATCAACTACCTGATTTTCGTCAGCCTGATGCTTTATTACGGCATTGCTGATGCCCTGCATCTGCTGGTCAGCCATAACCACGGTGCGGGCAATGCCCAGCGTATTCTGCAGTTTGTGTTCACCGGCATCGCCATGGTGCTTTTAATCAGCCTGGGTCTGACTTTGATGCTGCTGTTCTCACCGCAATGGCTGACCAGCCTGTTTCTGGATGAGACCTCGGCTGCCACTCGTGACTTGTCTTCGCAGTTTATCGGCCTGGTCTGGCCATTATTTCTGATTAACGGCGTCAACGTGATTCTGTCTATCTACCTGACAGCGATGCAAAAACCCAAACCGTCGATGCTGATTGCGATGTCCCGTGGGCTGGTTTTGCCCGTTGGCCTGTTGTTTCTGCTCAGCAGCATGCTGGCCTCGCCGCTGTTCTTGATCGCGATGCCGCTGACCGAGTGGCTGACATTTATCCTGGCAACCTCGTTGTTCTGGCATTTCCGTCCATCACGCATCATTGTTGCGAGAGACGCTGACGCGTGAGACTGGGCATAAACATAAAAACCAAAGCAGCGAAAAGTGAATGAACGGCGCTCTTGCCAAACGATGACAGCGAAATGAATGCCTCAGAGAAATGGTTGGGCCACATTGTATTGTCGGTGCTGCAACACGACTGACGGTATGACCATCGCTTTATGCATATCTACCGCAGACCGTCGACTAAGCCTGCCATGGGCTGAGTTCGTTCTTATACTTTTTGTTCACCATACTCAGCGCACCAAATTGCTTTGGTTAAATTTCAGGAAAAGAGTGGAGATGTTGCTGCAACCCACTCTCCCGCTGATGACGGCTGTGAATGGTGTGTCTCAGAACTTGTTCTGTCGCCAAAAGACTGAGGTTTTTCCTGGCTCGGGTAATCGCGGTGTAGAGTAACTCCCGGTTCAGAATCGGGCTGATTTCATCGGGCAGTAAAATGCTGATGGCATCGAACTCGGAGCCCTGGCTTTTATGCACGGTCATGGCGAACACGGTTTCGTGACTGGGCAGGCGGTTAAGGCCGACCCAGCGCAGGCCCTCGCCAAAATAAAAGCAGGCTTTGAGCTGGCCCTGTTCATCTCTGAGGATCACACCGATATCACCGTTAAACAGCTGCTGGCGATAGTCATTCTGGGTAATCATGATCGGGCGACCGGTGTAATAGGTCTGGGTGGTGCGCCAGCCGCGCTGTGCCAGATAGCGGCTCATCATCCGGTTGACTGCCGTGACTGACTGTGGCCCCTGTTTGAGTGCTGCCAGCACCCGGAACTGGTCAAACGCTTCGATAATCTGTTGGGCTGATTGGCGCTTTTCTACCGCTTCAATAAAACCCTGGTAACCGCTTGCCAACGTATTGAGCAGACTGCTCTCATCGGGCAGCAGCCAGGTAGAGTCAGGCTGTGACTGCAACAAGTTAATCGCGGCATCGGACTGGCCCAGGTTCACGGTATTCGCCAGTTGTCCGATCAGGCTGTCTTTGGCAAAGCGGTAACTGTGCTGAAGGCGCACAAAGCTGTCGGTGAGCACGGCTTGTGTTGAGCTTTGTTCCGATATAGAGATTTCCTCGCTTTCTTGCGCTTGGGGGCTGGATTGCTTCACGTTTGTTCGCAATGACAGGGGGTCGAGTTCCAGCACGGGGAATTGCTCAATAAAGTCATCGGAAAAATGGCCCTGCTGACCTTCGCTCAGGTTAGCCAACACCGCACCAGATTCAACCGAGGCCAGTTGCTGGCTATCGCCCAGCAGGATCAACCTGGCCTTTTCCGGCATCGCCCGCATCAATTTAGCCATCAGGCTGATATCAATCATCGAGGCTTCGTCGATAATCAGCACATCCAGCGGCAAAGGTCGCTCGGCATTAAAGCGGCCCTGATCATTGTGTTCAGTAATGCCGAGTAAGCGGTGCAGGGTTTTCACTTCCCGGTTCTGCTCACGGCTGATGGATTGCTGCAACCTGGCAGCGGCTTTACCGGTGGGCGCAGCCAGGCCGATACGCAGCCTGTCCCCACCATGCTGTTCCAGATTAACGTTATCGGCGTATTGGCTTTCCAGGCATTGCAGTATTTTAAGCACAATGGTGGTTTTACCGGTGCCGGGGCCGCCGGAGATCACGGCCAGACGGCGGCTTAAGGCTATCGCCACGGCAACTTTCTGCCAGTCGATACCGGCTATGGGGTTGTGCCATCCGGCCAGGTCATTATTGAGCTGAATCAGGTTAAGCTCGTCAACGGCCTGCAGACGCTGGCGGATAGCCTGCGCCACATCACGCTCATCCAGCCAGTAACGGTATAAATACAGCAACCCCTCATTGGTCAGAATCAGCGGTGTGTAATCACCGGGATGGCCCACCGAGCGACCCTCACGCAGTTGTTGCTGCCAGCTATCAGCGCTGTCTGGAATGAGGTCTGTCAGCTGATGCAGCGTGTCTGGCAAATGTCTGAGATTCAGACAGACATGCCCCTGTGCCATGGCTTCAGTCAATAAACCGGCTGTCAGGCTGACTACCGGATGTTGGTGATGTTCTTTGCGCTCGATAAAGCGGGCAAACTGGCAGGCCAGTTCGCTGAAACCATGCTGGCGCAGTAGGTTCAGTGACTCAGTCATGATCTGACTCCTGCATGCATTGATCCAGGGCGTCCAGTAAATCGCTGCCAGGTCGGTCAAAATAGACGCCGGCCTGCTCCCAGGCGGGCTGCATGCCACGGATAAACAGGTAATACACCCCGCCGAAATGGCTATCCGGATCATAATCCGGCAGCCGGGTTTTCAGGTAGCGATGCAGCGCCAGACTGTAGAGCAGATATTGCAAGGGATAGCTGTGCATCACCATGGCATCGGTCATCGACTGCTTGTTATAGTCCGAGGATTTATCCCCCAGCCAGTTGGATTTGTAGTCAGCTATATAAAAGCGGCCTTCGTGTTCAAACACGAGATCGATAAAACCTTTCATAAAACCGCTCAGGGCATGGAAATTCAGTTGCGGAATAATACGCTCCAGCACCGGCATTTCCCCTGAAAAAGGCGTCAGCGCGTTTTTAAGACGACTGACCGTTAAGGCTGATACCGGGAAATAAAAGGCCATTTCATCCAGTCTCTGTGTCGGCTTAATCTGGCTCAGGCTCAAGTTGCCCGTGGCGGTCAATGGCGTGTTCACCACATCCACCAGCCAGTGTTCCACCACCGGTGCCCAGTGGGTATCAATGCCGAACTGGTTCAGCGTTTTGTGCACCAGTTGCTGCCAGTGACTGCCGGTATCAACAAAGTCCCAGTGTTCGAAAAGGCTGTGCAGACAGGTACCGGCATTGGCACCGCGTGGGAAGCCAAAGCGATCCGTGCTGGCCTCCCGGTGCTGTGGCCAGTCGAGGCTGACCGTATCGGCATCATAATCCGGTCTTTCGATACTGTGGCCCCGGCTCAGTCCGCTAAAGCTGCCAATCTGCCAGGGCGTATCAATACTGGCGTTGAATGGGCGCGCGGCCAGATCACGCTTATTATCTGTTACCTCTGCTGGCATCGGTGCCGGTAAATCAGCGCCATTCTCGACACTGATGCTGTCCGGGTATTGGGCAGCAAGATCTTTAAGATCCTGGTACATACGCCCGGCATCGGGTTTTTCCGAGTCTCCATGGAGCAAGCTGAACAAAGCCGTTTTCTGTGACTCCTTGGCCGCACCCCAGAGAATCACGCAGCGCTCACGGGCGCGGGTCAGGGCAACATAGAGCAAACGCAGATCTTCTGCCTGTTGTTCCTGCTCGGCAATAGGCGCGGCTTCGGAAAAACCGGGCTCGCCAAAGGCAGCACAAGCCTGGTTATCATCCGGCCGGTGAAAAGTCATGACCGCCGGTTGCTGTCGTGGCTTGCCCTGATGCCAGAGGAACGGACAGAACACTACCGGATATTCCAGGCCTTTACTGGTGTGGATGGTGATGACTTTCACCAGTTGCTCATCGCTTTCCAGCCGGATTTGTGCCGCATCAGGTGTGGCGGCAGCCGACTGGCGCTGGGCTGCAAACCAGGCCATGATGGCCTCGATCGTACTGTTCCGACGGCTGGCATAAGCCTGAATCAACTCAGCCAAGTGCATCAGATTGGTGAGTTGTCGTTCACCATCAGACTTTTGCAGCAGGCGCCGCTGCACGTTCAGGCTTTGCAGCATGGCGCGCAGCATGACAATGAAACCGGCGCTGCGCCATTGTTCGTGCCACATCATGAACTGGTCGACCTGTTCCAGCCACTGGTTATCGTCCTGCTGCAACTCAAAAATCTGCAAGGCATTGAGAGCAAAAAACGGGGTCGCCAGGGCCGTAGCAATCAGGCTGTCATTACCGGGATTGGCGACGGCCATTAATACCCGTTCCAGCATTACCGCTTCGGCAGCGTCAAAGACATTGTCACGGGATTGCTGGACGCTGTTAATGCCACGCTGGCGCAACGCCTGCTGCACGGCTGAGGCCTGACTGTGACTGCGTACCAACACCGCCACATCACCACCGTTTAGTTGACGCTGCGCGCCCTCTTTTTCGGTGAGCATTACTTCGCCCTGCCCGGCCTGTTGGATCAACAAGGCAATCTGGCTGGCGGTGCTGCTGGCTGCCAGGCTTTCCATTTCGCCTTTGTTAATAACATCACCGTCATCATCCAGCCAGGTAAAGGTCAACGGCATCGGCGCTTTACCGGAGACGGTCAGCGCGGGCTTGTTTTCACGCCAGGCTTTGACCGGCTGAAACGGAATAGCCTGGTAAATAAACGGGTTGTCCCTGCGCTCAAACAGGGCATTGGTGGCTTCAACCAGCAAAGGATGTGAACGTCGGTTGGTATCCAGGTTGAACTCTTGCTCTGCCGCCGCCTTGGCGTTGAGATAAGTGAAAATATCGGCGCCGCGAAAGCTGTAAATCGCCTGCTTGGGGTCACCGACGAAAAACACCGGATTCTCACTGCCACTGAAGATCTGGTTAAAACAGTCGTACTGAACCGGATCGGTATCCTGAAATTCGTCGATCAACGCTGCCTGAAACTGTTGCCGGATTTGCGCGGCTAACTTATTGCCCTGCTCTCCATGCAAGGCCTGTTGCAAGTTCAGCAGCAGGTCGTCAAAAGCCTGCTTTTTGCTCTGCAACTTGCGACGTGGCAGTTCTTCACAAAGATAAGCCGCCAGATCTTTATGCAATTGCTGCAGTTGGCGTTCACGGCTGGCGGTCAGGTTCTGATGTGATTCAAGAAACCGCTGGGCATGGTCCCAGAAAGGGTGATCAGGCAGGGTTTTGTCTTTTTTCAGCGCATCTTCCAGCCTGGGCCGGGTAAAGCGATCCAGGTCTTTGAACACGGCAACCGGTGTTGTCGAATCGGCTAACAACTGATCCAGTTCATGCAGCCACTTCTGCACCGAACTCTTGCGGTATTTATTGCCGTTGAGCAAGGTGCTGTCGGTGATGATATCAATGACTTCTGCATTGTAGTTTTGCCAGCATTGCTTGAGCGAGGCAAAGTCCGAGTCAGCCCGCTGTCTGGCCAGATGCGGATCATTCTCCGGCAAGGCCAGGTACCTCAGGTAGGGTTTGCCGGGCAGATGGCCGACCGCCCTGAGCAGCGTGTCCGGTGTCTGTTTCTTATGCAGTAAATACTCGGCAAAGGCCGGATCCACGGCATTGACCTGTTTGCGCCAGAAATCATCCACCACGGCCTGCTTGATGTCTTCCTCATCGCTGACCATTTCCATATCGAAGAAATGACCGCTTTCAAAAGCGAAGTCCTGCAGCGCCCGCTGACAGAAACCATGAATCGTAAAAATAGCCGCTTCATCAAAGCTCTGGATGGCCAGCTTCAGTCGTTTTAATGCTGCCGGATCAGCATCGTCTGTGGTAGATAAATTCTGCCTTTCATTAACGAGACGCTGGCGCAGACGGCCACGCAGTTCCTCCGTCGCGGCACGGGTATAGGTCACCACCAGGATCTGGCTGACTTCCAGTTGTTTCTCCACCACCAGCCGGCAGTACAACTCGGCCAGCGTATAGGTTTTACCGGTACCGGCACTGGCCTCTATCAGGTTGGTGCCCTGCAGCAGCACCTTATCGGCATCGAACTGTTTCACAGTTTGCCTCCTTCAAGATGCTGGTGAATCGGGTGATAAACCTGCATGGCGATTTCGCCCATTTCCTTGTCCACCGGCGCTTGCGGATAAAGCAGCTGGTAATAGGGATCGTCCTGCTCGGCCATCACAAACTGACCTTGGGGAGCCCAGGCTTTGGACGCGTTTTCAAAGGCTTTTTCCGGTTTATCACCGAGACTGGCTGCGGCAAAAGCAAAACTGGTTTTATCGAAAAATTTCAGCGGTTGATGGCAGCCCTGCCAGTAGAGCTTGAGCAAATCAGACAGGATCTGGGTAGGTCCGGTCACCGGTAAAAACACGATTTCCGCGTCCTGCAGTACCAGTCGGGTTTCCAGCGTGACGCCCTGCGGCCTGAGAATATTCAGCAACAGGTGATCAATCCAGGATGAAATCAGATCCTTGCCTTTCTTTTTCGCCAGCCGGTAGCGAAGCAGTCCCTGTTCACTGACATCATGTAACTGACCGTTTAGATAAAAGTTATCCACCTGCAAAGCGACGGGCACATCTATCTGTTCCCCCATCGGCAGATTGGGCGCCAGCTTTTGCATAAACTCATCAACCTGGGCTGATTCCTGCTGATACCAGGCATCCCCCAGATGGCCCTGAGGCAACATGCCGGTGGCTTCGATCAGTGGTTTCATGCCCTCGTCACTAAATTGACTGAGCCGCGCCTGCAGCAGCTCCTGGCGTAATTGCCAGCTTTCGAGCCCGTCCAGCGCAAACGGTTCGCGGCTTTCCAGTTCCTCTTCTTCCAGTTCCAGCCTGACGCGCAACCGCTCGCGCAACAGGAAGCGGGCAGGATGGGCGAAAAATTGCGCCAGTTGCGAAGCGGTCAGTTCCCGCCAACTGGCGTCGGCTTCGGGCAACGGGTTGTCAAACCAGTCTTGAGGCTCAACTGTTGTCTGCTCCGGACACTGGCCGGCATTGAAGCTGAAAAGTTTGGGATCCTGACCATCAAAATAACGCTGGCTGAATGGCTGCAAGGGATGCCGGGTTTTAATCTGTTCAATGATGGAGCCGCCGCTTGCCGACTGAAAACGGGCCTCCAGCAAGTCTTCCAGATCACTGATCAACACGGAAGGCGGAATATCACTGTTATCATTGATACTGGCGCCCACATAGCTGAGATAGAGCGTTTGCGTGGCAGACAGTAAAGCTTCCAGGAACAGGTAGCGATCATCATCGCGACGCGAACGGTCGCCTTCGCGGTAATCTTTGGCCAGTAAATCAAAACTGAGCGAAGGCTGGCGGCGCGGGAAGACTTCATCATTCATGCCAATCAGACACACCACGTTAAACGGAATACTGCGCATCGGCACCATGCCGCAGAAGGTCACACCATGCCCCATAAAACGGTGACTGTGATCGGCCGCATCGAGGTGGGACTGCAGCCAGCTCAACACCAGCTCAATACCCACCTCCTGCTCAAAAGCCGCATGCTCGGCGCTTTCCACCAGCCGCTCCAGTTGCTGGCGTATGCCAGTTATCTCGGTATCTGCCTCACTGTCTTCGAGTCCGTCAGTGCGGAAAAAGGCATCCAGACACAGGTTCAATTCGGTCTGCCACTGCGACAGGGTCAGACGACGTTTAAACAGCTGACGCCAATGATCAAGCGCATCAATAAACGCACAAAGGTTGGCGACAATACGTGCCCGCTCACCACTGATGCCATCCATGGCCAGTTGCTGATCAAACAAACGCCAGGGCTCACCCGGTTCATTGAGCGGCATGGCAAAGCCCAGTAACAAGCGATCCAGTCCGGCGCGCCAGGTATTGGCATCACTGGGCGCCAAATCCAATGCCGTTTTATCGGATTCATCCAGTCCCCAGCGGGTACGGGTCTGCCGGCACCAGTCGCGCACCCAGGCCAGCGCCGCATCATCCAGATTGAAGCGGGCCTGCAAGGGCGGACATTCCAGCAATGCCAGCACCGATTCCAGTTCAAACCGGGACTGTGGCAGTTGCAGCAGGCTATAAAAGCTGTTGAGCAACTGGCTTTCCTGCTGACCGCTGCTATCGGCAATGCTGAACGGAATAGTCGGGTTGTCACCACTGGCGCCGAACACGGCTTCTATCCATGGCGCGTAGATATCAATATCCGGGGTCATCACCACGATCTGAGTCGGTGATAAGTCGGGATCTTGCTCAAACAGGGCCAGCAATTGATCGTGGAGAATTTCAATCTCACGCATCGGGCTGTGACAGACCTGGATGCTGATCGAGTTATCGTCTTCTTTCACCGGCGTCTTATCGGGCAGGCTCAGGGAAAACATATCATGCTGAATATCAGCCAGCATGGTGCCGGTCTCGGGCTCGACAAAGCAGGTCTCGGCATCATGTTCGGTGTCCTGCAACTGGCGGAAAAACTCCATGCCCTGCTTGCCCAGGCTGGCCAGCAGCGGATGCCCCGGCTCGACATCCTGGTCATCCAGATTGAGCTCAATTTGATCGCGTTGCAGCTGGCGGGCATCACGCAGGTCGCCCCAGTAATGTTCACTGGGTGACAGGTAATAAATAGTGATATCCACAAAACGCGACAGCAGTTCAAAAGTCTGCAGGTAGACCGGTGGTAAGGCGGAAATACCGAAAATGCTGATGCGTTCTGGCAGGCCCGGTGGCGGCGTATCGGACGCTTTCAACAGGGTGTGCATTTTCTGCAACAGATGGGCGCGGTGTTTGGGCTCGGGATCATCCCGGGTCAGTCGCTGCCAGAGTTTGCCCTGCCAACTGCTTGCCCGGCCCTGCTCCCAGTCGGCTATCCAGTCAGGCCGGTACATCAGATACTGGTCAAAGGTATCAGCCAGTCGCTCAGCCAGTTGGTAGCGCTTGAGATCATCATTGTCATCACCGAGATACGCTGCTACCGGTGCAAAACCAGCCTCGTCCAGACATTCGGGTAACAAGGAATAAATCCGCCAGCTGGTGGCCGTTTTAGCATAGGGTGACTGCAGCGGCACATCGGGCCACAGCGCATGAAACAATTGCCAGATATAGGCCGAGGGAAACGGAAACTCGAGATTGGCAGCGATACCATGCCGGGTTGCCAGCAGCAGGGACAGCCAGCGTGACAGCTCATTACTCTGAACAATAATTGTGTCAGACTGGAAAGGTGATAAGGGTTCAGCGCGCTGCACCTGGGCCAGATAATCGGCCAGATATGCCGTGTTGTTGCTGTACACCACCTTGAGCATGTGCGCTTCAGTCCCTGTTTGATGAAATGTTTGCGGTCAGATGCATTCTACAGTGAAACATTTGGCCTGTTCAGGCATCAATATTGTATCTCTTATAACGAAGTCGGAAATCGCTATGAAGCAACCCTTTAAAAAAGATGAAAACGCCATCCAGCAACTGGATGATATGCAGTACCAGGTTACCCAGCAATGCGGGACTGAACCGCCTTTCAACAATGCCTTCTGGGATAACAAAGCGTCCGGACTTTATGTGGATGTGGTCTCGGGCGAACCACTGTTTTCGTCGACTGATAAGTTTGACTCCGGCACCGGCTGGCCCAGTTTCACCCAGGCCATTGAACCTGACAATGTCACCAGCCATGAAGATGGCAGTCTGGGCATGCAGCGGGTGGAAGTCCGCTCGCGCCATGGCGACTCTCACCTGGGGCATGTTTTCCCTGATGGCCCTACAGACCGCGGCGGTATGCGTTATTGTATCAACTCGGCCAGCCTGCGCTTTATCCCCAAAGATCAGCTGGAGCATGAAGGCTATGGCGAGTACCTGCCTTTATTCGAGCAGAAAAAGGCCAGCGACGAACAGACCGCCATCCTGGCCGGGGGCTGTTACTGGGGTATGGAAGAGCTGTTTCGCCACCAACCGGGCGTTTTACGCACCCGGGTCGGCTTTACCGGCGGCCACGTGCCGGATGTCAGCTACAGTGATGTCAAAACCGGCACCACCGGCCATGCCGAAGCGATTGAGATCATCTTTGATCCACAGCAGACCTCTTATAAAAAGCTGCTGGAATTCTTCTTCACCATGCATGATCCCACCACCAAAAACCGCCAGGGTAATGACATTGGTGACAGCTACCGCTCGGCGATTTTCTGCTTGGATGAGGAGCAGGCCCAGATAGCCTCAGAAGTCATTAAAGCGTTTGATGCGAGTGGCAAATTACCCGGCCCTGTCGTGACCGAGGTCGTCAAAGCCGGTCCGTTCTATGAAGCCGAACCCGAACATCAGGATTATCTGCAGCACTATCCCAATGGTTATACCTGCCACTGGGTCAGAAAAGACTGGTCACTGGACTGAGCCAGGCTGAAAGCGGCTTTATGCCGTGAACTGTTCATAGGCAGTCATGGCATCGGCCGCGTACATCAGCGCGGGGCCGCCGCCCATGTACACTGCCATCGCCAGCACCTCTGCCAACTCGTCTTTTGTCATGCCGAGACTCACCAGTGCCTTCACATGGAAACCGATACAACCATCACAGCGTTGAACAATCCCCATTGCCAGCGCTAACAATTCTTTGGTTTTTTTATCCAGCGCGCCATCTGCCGTCGCGGCACGGGACATGCTGTAAAAACCACTCATTGCATCCGGCACCCGCTTTTTAATTTCACCGGCCTGGGCTGCAATCTGCGTTGTCATCTCGACATAATTTTTTGACATTTTTGTATTCCGTTTTGTTGATTTACATTTTTATGATATTATTTATTTAAAATATGTCAACAGGCCAAATGATGGAATCAGAAATTATTCAGCGCAAAGCCACTGAGGCAGCGGATTTTTTGAAAGGACTTGCCAGTCCTCACCGCCTGGTGATTTTGTGCCAGCTCAGTGAAGGCGAAAAAAGTGTCACGGAACTGATAGAGGCAACTCAAATCGCCCAGACATCAATGTCGCAACACCTGAAAAAACTCAAGGATGAGGGCCTGGTGGATTTTCGCAGAGAACATCGCGTGCTTTTTTATCGCATTGCTCACCCGGCAGTACTGGAAATTATGGAAGTGATGTATCGCAGTTTCTGCCAGCCCGACAACAGCACTGACTTTTAAGGAACAGACAAATGAAAACGCTCACACCCGGTGAGGCCCAGACCTTACTTGAACGCCACCAGGCCATATTGATAGACGTCCGCGAACCTGATGAATTTGCCCGGGAACACATTCAACATGCCCGTTCCATACCGCTCGACAGACTGAAAGACACGCTTCGGCATTGGCAGGCGGAGGGTAACAAGACGGTGATATTTCAGTGCCAGAAAGGGGCGCGCGGCGAGATGGCCTGTCAGATTGCCGCTGAACTCAACAAGCTGGATAACATCAGCAATCTTGATGGCGGCATCAATAGCTGGAAAGCCGCCGGTTTTGAGGTGATTGGGACTGACAAAAACGCATCGACCCTACCGATAATGCGGCAGGTGCAAATTGTTTTTGGTGTGGCCGTGCTGATATTGAGTTTGCTCAGCTATATGGATATGTCACTGGCTCTGCCCGTCCTGGCTTTACTGGGTGCAGGTATGTTGCTGTCGGGCCTGACAGGCTGGTGCGGACTGGCCCTGTTACTGAGAAAAATGCCCTGGAACCGCTGAGCCTGTCAGCCGATTATATTCAGTGACGCATTAGCCCTTCATGCTCAGTGAAGGGTGCCGGGGTCACCTTCGCTGGCAATGTTATCAGTGAATATTTCGGCCACATCAACCTTATCGAAGTGGTAATGTTCGTTGCAGAACTCACAGGCAACCTCAATGCCACCCTCGGCGTCGATGATATCCTCGGCTTCTTCCTGCCCCAGCATGCTGATCGTCTCGGCGACCCGCTCTCGCGAGCAGGTACAGGCAAAGGCCAGTGCTGTGGGATCAAACAAGCGGACTTCTTCTTCGTGAAACAGACGGTGCAGAAGCGTTTCCACTTCCAGGGTCAGTAACTCCTCATCGGTAATGGTGGCCGCCAGCTGGCTGATCCGTGACCAGTCCTCTTCCGCCTTTTCCTTGCCTTCTTCATCGCTGGGCAGTTGTTGCAGAAACAGGCCTGAGACATTGTGATCGTTGGCACAGAGCCAGATGCGGGTCGCCAGTTGCTCGGAACGTTCAAAGTAACTTTCTAGGGTTTCAGCAATCGAGTCGCCCTGCACGTTCACCACGCCCTGATAAGGATTCTTAGCGCCGGCCACTTCAATGGTAATCGCCAGCGTGCCTTCACCGGTCAGGCTGCTGAGCCCCGCCTGCTCCGGCAACTCGCCGTCCCACTGGGCAAAAGCGCGCAGGGTATTATCACTGGTGCACTCCACCATCATCAGACTGACCGGCCCTTGCGAACGGATCTGCAGCACCAGTCGTCCATCGATTTTGACCGTGGCTGTGAGCAAGGCAGCAGCCCCCATCATCTCGCCCAAGGCGCGGCGGATTGGTGCCGGATAGTCACGGCGGTTAAGCACTTCCTGCCAGCTTTCCTGCAGGCTGACCCACTCACCGCGGATGGCGGCGTTATCGAAAAGAAAACGTTGTAGTAAATCTGAACTCACAATCAAAACCCACTGGATAAAAATGACCGGGCAATAAAAAAGGCCGGACAACAATGTCCGGCCCATTCTATCGCATCCAAGCCCGGAGACTTAAGCGATCTTGAGCAAGATCTCGTTAATGCGTTTGACGTAAGTCGCCGGATCTTCCAGCTGACCGCCTTCTGCCAGCAAGGCCTGGTCGAAGATAATGGAGGTCCAGTCACCGAAACGCTCGTCGTCAGACTCATCTTTGAGTTTGGCGACCATCGGATGATCCGGGTTCAGTTCCAGGATCGGCTTGCTGCCAGCGACATCCTGACCAGCGGCTTTGAGCATACGTTCCAGGTTCTGGCTCATATCGTAATGGTCAGCAACCAGACAAGCCGGTGAATCAGTCAGACGATGGGTAATGCGCACGTCCTTAACCTTGTCTTCGAGGTTTTTCTTAACCCGTTCCACCAGATCTTCGAAGTTTTTATCGGTTTCTTCCTGGGCTTTTTTCTCTTCTTCATCTTCCAGATCACCCAGATCCAGATCACCTTTGGCGACGGATTGCAGGTGCTTGCCGTCAAATTCGGTCAGCGAGTTCACCAGCCACTCGTCAACGCGGTCGGTGAGCAGCAGGACTTCGATGCCTTTCTTGCGGAACACTTCCAGGTGCGGACTGTTTTTCGCCGCGGCATAGTTTTCGGCGGTGATGTAAAAAATCTTGTCCTGCTTGTCTTTCATCCGCTCGACATAATCCTGCAGCGACACGGTCTGCTCAGCACTGCCGGATTCGGTGGTGGCAAAGCGCAGCAGTTTTGCCAGGGTATCTTTATTGGCAAAGTCTTCGCCCGGACCTTCCTTGATCACCTGACCAAACTCTTTCCAGAATTCGGCATATTGTTCCGGCTCGTTCTTGGCCATTTTGCTCAGTTCGCTCAGTACTTTCTTGACTGAAGCGGCGCGGATTGAGTCGATAGTCTTGCTGCTTTGCAGAATTTCACGTGACACGTTCAACGGCAGATCGTTGGTGTCGATCACGCCACGGATAAAGCGCAGGTAACGTGGCATCAGCTGGTCGCTGTCTTCCATGATAAAGACACGTTTCACATACAGCTTGATACCGTGCATGCGGTCACGGTCCCACAGATCAAACGGCGCTTTTGACGGAATATAGAGCAGTGAGGTGTACTCGGTATTACCCTCAACCTTGTTATGGCTCCAGGTCATCGGGTCCTGGAAGTCATGAGCGATCTGCTTGTAAAACTCTTTGTATTCCTCGTCGGAAATATCGTTCTTGGACAGGGTCCACAGCGCGGTGGCCTTGTTGACGGTCTCGTCGCCCTGATCAGCTTCATCAATCTCGCCATCTTCGTTCGGCACCGGCTCTTTGGCCATCAGGATCGGCAGGTTAATGTGGTCCGAGTACTTGCTGATGATGTTGCGCAGACGCCAGCCATTGGCGAACTCTTCCTCGCCTTCACGCAGGTGCAGGGTGATTTCGGTACCGCGCTGCGGTTTTTCGATGGTTTCAATGGTGAATTCACCTTCACCGCCAGACTCCCACTGCACACCGTGTTCTGCGCCCAGACCGGCACGACGCGATCTCAGCGTGACTTTATCGGCCACGATAAAGGCCGAGTAGAAACCCACACCGAACTGGCCGATCAACTGCGAGTCTTTGCTTTGGTCGCCGGTCAGGCTGTCGAAGAACTTGCGGGTGCCACTGCGGGCGATAGTACCGATGTTGTCGATGACTTCCTCGCGGGTCATGCCGATACCGTTATCGCTGATGGTGACCGTGTTGGCCTCGGCATCAAAAGCGACGCGGATATTCAGATCGGCTTCGTCTTCATAGAGTGCATCGTCTGACAAAGCTTCAAAGCGCAACTTGTCAGCAGCATCGGCCGCGTTAGAGACCAGTTCGCGCAGAAAGATTTCCTTGTTGGAATACAAGGAATGAATCATCAGATTCAATAACTGTTTGACTTCAGTCTGGAAACCCAGCGTTTCCTTATGTGCATCAACGCCCATTGAAATAATGCCTCCATTTGGCTGTTGGTTGGATATGCAAAGCAAATGGGGACTGGCTGAAACAAAATCAAGACTCGCTGACAGATTTTGTGTTACTTGGATTTTTGTCACCTTCTCACCATAATAGGGACGTATCTTCCAGCTTCACTGGCCGACCGAGACCGGACATCATTTTTCATGCCCTCAAACCAGCTGCGCATTCTGACCTACAACCTGCACAAGGGCTTTAACACCAGCCGACGTCAATTCACGCTGCACCCGATGCGCGATGCCCTGATGGAAACCAATGCCGACATCATGCTGCTGCAGGAGATCCAGGGTGAACACAGCGAACATGGTCTGACCCAGCATCAGTGGCCGGATGAACCCCACTTCGAGTTTCTGGCTCAGGATGTCTGGCCGCATTATGCCTATGCCAAAAATGCGGTTTACAGCGTCGGCCACCACGGTAATGCCATACTAAGCAAGTACCCGCTGGTTAGTTGGGAAAACATCAACGTGTCACCCTTTACCTGGGCCAGCCGCAGTCTGCTGCATGGCGAAATCCGCTTGCCCTGGCGCAATGACACGCTGCATATTATCTGTATCCATCTGGGTTTGATCGGGATTGAACGTCGCCGCCAATTCGTGACTTTGTGTGAACGTATCGACGAACATGTGCCCCATGATGCGCCGCTGATTGTTGCCGGTGACTTTAACGACTGGGCCGGTCAGGCAGAAAAGCGTCTGTCCCAGCACCTGGAACTGAAAGAAGCTTACCGGACGCTGCATAACCGCTATGCCCGGACCTGGCCTTCATGGATGCCGGTGCTGAAGATGGATCGGATTTACTATCGGGGCATGGAGCCGGTGTTATGTGAACGGCCACCCCACTCGTCCTGGAATCGACTCTCCGATCATGCGCCTCTGGTGGCCCACTTTGATATTTAAAATGCAACTCAACAATAAGGAAGAATCATGTCAATAAAATGGATTGTTACCGGCCTGCTGGTCGCCTCTGCCGGCGCCTATGCCTACGCTGATTACCAGACCGACCGTCAGCTCAGCGACACCCTGGAACAGGCCCGCCAGCAACTGGCCGAGTCCGGTCAGGGGCAGTTCGATTACGCCGATGCCCGGATGTCGTTAATCAGTAACGACATCACGCTGGAACAGGTCAGCTATATCGCTGCAGAGCCGGATCAGCCCGACTTTTCCATAAAGACCATCACCATCACCGGTCTGGAGAAAAATCAGCAGCAAATCCCCACCAACCTTCGCATTGCGATGGATGATGTGGAAATGCGCGTCAATTCCATCAGCGCCATGCTGGCCGAAGCCGATGCGATGTCACTCAAACTCATTGAGGACAACTTTGATATCCGCGATAACACCCTCTACCTGCATTACGATGCAGAAATGGGTTATGACTATGACACGACCGCTTCAACGCTTGATGCCTTCAGCCACTATCGCTCTGAAACCATGCTGGATTCGGATATTGCCCTGCAGATCGTTAACCTGCCGAAACTCGATCAGCCTCTGGATCAACTTGATGCCGAAGCCGTGCAGCAACGTCAGGCCGAGATGATGAAGCAGTTATTCAGCAACGCCGGCCTGACCCGCCTGCAACTCGCCTATCGTGATCGCGGGCTGATGGACAAGTTGTATCAGACCGCTGCAGCCGACCCGGAGATGATTGCCACAATGCAGGCCCAGGGGCTGGAGCCGACTGTCGAGAACCTCAAACAAACCTTACTGACCGCCATGCAACAGTCCATGCAGGAGCAAACGCGTCAAGTCAGTCCGCTGGAAAAAGAATTGATGGCGCATCTGCAACAATTCCTGACCTCAGACGACCCCAGCCTTGATATCACCGTCAGTTCGGTCAAACCCGAGGGGCTCAAGTTCAGTGACTTCCTGGTACTTATGATGTCCAACGGCAACCCTGAGATTGCCAGCAAGCTGGTGAATATCACAATTGACAGTGGCGCCACTGCCAATTAACCAAACCGGCTGAGTCTGGCAAACTAAAGAGGTCCTATAGAGAAGCACCACGCATGCAGTCTAGTTTGAGCCGGATTATATTCACCCTGTTGTGTCTCTGTCTGTCGCCGCTGGCGCAGGCGGAGAGACTGGTGTCACCGCCCGCTATCAATATTGAAAAGCTGGATCAGCAATTGCTGCGTGCACCGGTCGAATTCCTGGTCAGCGATAAAGACAGTGACCTGACCTCTCTGCCCATCGAACAATTTCAGCCCCTGACAGATAAAGACAGCAACCGTGGCATCTCCGACCAGGCATTTTGGCTGCGGCTCAAACTCGAAAACCCTTCACCGCTGCCGGTAGACTGGGTCTTACATCACGAAACCAGTTATATCGACAACATCGAGATTTACTGGCAGGACAATCAGGACGCCATTGACCAGCAGTTCCTGTCGGATCGGGCGCCCTACCATCAACGGCCAGTAGATTACCGTAACCTGGCCTTTGCACACCGCACTGTCGCTGCTGGTAGCACCACGCTCTATCTCAAGCTCTATTTCGACAAGCCCGACAGCGTTACGCTTAACTTCAAGCTCAGTGAGGCCGAGGCGTTTGCCGCCCAGCAGGATCGTGAATATTTGTTATACGGCCTGTTCTACGGGGCCATGCTGATCCTGATTTTAATCTCCTTCATCGGTGCCTTGTTACTACGGCAGTGGAGTTACCTTTTATACAGCTTCTTCTTGCTCAGTAGCACCCTGATGTGGGCGCTACTCAACGGCTTTGCCTACCAGTTCCTGTGGCCAACATCGGTGTTCTGGCACAACGAGGGCTTCCATATTATCTATCTGCTGGTCGCCGCCAGTGCCTTTGTATTTTCACGCCAGTTTTTACTGACCCGCCTGCAATTTCCCAGGTTGGACAGAGTGTTCAAATGGCTGCCAGTGCTAATGTTAGCCGCGATAGGACTGCGCTTTGCCGGGCTTTATACCAGCGTGCTTTATATCGCCATGCTGTCCATTGTCAGCCTGATATTGCTGAGTGTGCTGGGCCTGATGGCGTACCGAGCCGGCCTGCGTTACGCGCGCTGGTATGCCATGGCCTGGGTGGTTTACGGCTGTGGCCTGACTTTAAGCGTATTGGCCGCCACCACCAGCTTGCTGCCCTGGGGCATGGAGTCACTGTTTTATGCACAGGCCGGGGCTGTGATTGAGGCGTTTATGCTGCTGATGGCTTTGGGCGATAAACTGCAGCACTGGGAAGTGGACCGGCAACGGGTATTAAAACTGGTACATCAGGATGCACTGACCGGGCTCAGTAACCGACGCGTGATCCAGACTGCCGCCGATGCTTTATACAGCGCGTTTGTCCATAACGGTAAACCCGTATTCCTGGCGCTGCTGGATCTGGATGACTTCAAAAACATCAACGATCAGCATGGCCATGAAAAAGGCGATGCCGTGCTGAAAGCATTGGCCAACCTGATGCAAAAAATCTCACGCGCCGAAGATGTCTGCATCCGTCAGGGCGGCGACGAGTTCATGATCCTGTTCCAGGCCAGTGCCGCCGACAAAGCACTGGAAAAAGTCGATCGGATCAGACAGTTGTTGTTCGATACCCACTTCGACTGCGAAAGCGACGAGTTCAGGGCCAGTCTCAGTGCCGGGATCAGTCCGCTCTATTGCAGTGAATCCCAGCTCAGTGAACAAACCGCCTTCCGTCAGGCCGATCAGGCCCTCTACCGGGCCAAGCAATCAGGGGGCAATCAGTCCCAGCTTTATCAGGCTGAACTGGATCAGTACCGCTTCAGCCCGGTGGCGCCAGCCGAGCAGAACAAGCCGGGCAATTCATGAATCCACGCCCCTATGTCGGCCGTTTTGCGCCCTCTCCCACCGGACCTTTGCATTTCGGGTCTTTGATTGCTGCGGTGGCCAGTTACCTTGATGCCCGTTGCCATCATGGCCAGTGGTTAATACGCATGGAAGACCTTGATAAACCCCGCGAAGTCCCCGGCGCAGCCGATGATATTCTACGTACCCTCGAAGCCTACGGCTTTGAATGGGATGGCCCGGTGCTCTATCAAAGCCAACGCGATGAAGCCTATCAGGCCACCCTGGATACCCTTATCGAGAAAGACCTCGTGTATCCCTGCAACTGCAGCCGCCGCGAAGTGGCTGATATTGCCCATGCCGGTCTGGAAGGACCGGTCTATCCGGGCCTTTGCCGTCATGGTCTGAGCCGCGAACGCAAAACCCGCGCCTGGCGCTTTAAAACCGATGTCGCCCACCTGGTATTTAAAGATGAAATTCAGGGCATGTTTGATCACCGCATCCAAAGAGATATTGGCGACTTTGTGCTCAAACGCGCAGATGGCCTGTTTGCCTATCAACTGGCCGTGGTTGTTGATGATGCCGAACAAGGAATCACCCACGTGGTCAGAGGTGCCGACCTACTTAACTCCACCAGCCGTCAGATCCTGCTGCAATTCAGTCTCAAACTGGCCACTCCCAGCTATGCGCATGTGCCCCTGGCCGGTACCGCCGATGGTGACAAACTCAGCAAACAAACCCACGCCGAACCGATCACCGCCGACAATGCCGTCGAAATGCTCTGGCAAGCCATGCAGTTTCTGGGGATGGCGCCACCCAAATACCTGCGGAAAGAATCTTTGCCCGATCTCTGGACATGGGGCTTAAATCACTGGGAGCTGGATAAAGTCCCCAAGCAACAGATGATCGAACTGCAATAAACCAAATAGCGTTGTTAAAGAAAGACTACATTAACAGCGAAGAAACACTCTACTAACCCTGTTATACAAGGCTGTTATCACCCCGCATGAAAGCAACTCCCCACAATGTCATTGCGAGGAGGCACGACGAAGCAATCCAGGCCCAGAACTAACCACCCAAAACCAGATTAGAATGAAAACTACCCGTCGCTATCTTCCCACAGAGGCAAAACGACAAAGCCCCCTCAAACACTTGCACACCACAAGCCATTATGAAATATTGAATCGATTGCCAAAATTGAGTCAGCTCAACCAATTCAAAGGCCTGTAAAAGCCGAGGTTATCAAGCATGGAAGCCAACGCCACCACTAACTCTTATTCAGCAGTGCCAGCCACTGGCTTTTCTGAAAAATTAATCGTGAATCATTCACGATTAATGAAAGCGCCTGAATCTTCCCGGAAAAAAGCAAATAATTTCAATCAATTAGAGTCATGCTCTTTCTTCTCTCAAAGTTATGATCTTTTCACGCTAATAATTATTATGAGGCCAATGGCTTCATTAACATCCTGTTAGGCATCTATGAGCACATCAGACGAAGTTGAAACACAGCGCTTGACCGCAGCAGAACAGGATCAGCTTTTCGCTGCAATTGGACACATTGTTGTCAATTTCCAGCAAGTTGAATTGTGGCTTGCCGAGGCATTGACCAGTGTACTCTCACTTAGAGTGCTAGAAGACAGGCACATAATTTCATCGGCCATGAGCTTTCGCCAAAAAGTTGATCTAATGGCTGAGCTATATCCTAGAAAGAAAACGCACGAATATGGTGTTGAAATAAAGCTAATAAAAAAAGCTTTAAATACAGCCGAAGAGTTTAGAAATCGTATTGTACATTCGGTTTGGGCTGTCGAGTTTCCAGGGAAGTGGGTTCGCGTAAAGAGCAATATCAAAGGTAGAAATGGCTTTAGCCTAGTAACAACTCCAGCTAGCATTGCGCATCTTGAAGCAGCAGCAAAAGCACTTCTTACTATCCGCGAATGGGAGTTAACTAACACTGAAAATCTCGAATCTGCCATTTCCATTTTGAGCACTCCAAACACCAATGCCTAACAAGGCGCTAAAGTCGCTCGATTCACTCGCTGGTTCTGGCTAGAGCCTCCCCTTAGCTTAGTCGTTAAACCCAAGAATCAACATGAGTCTCGTCGAAATAATAGGTCTGTTTGCAGCGATGGCAGCTTTGGCACTAGTTCCCAGCACTAGTGTGGCTTTGGTCGTTGTTCGCGCCACCTCTGCCGGATTCGCGAACGGGAGTGCTGCTGCGGCGGGAATTGTATTAGGTGATCTTGTCTTCGTGTTTCTAGCTGTTTTAGGAATGGCCGCACTGGCGGAAGTGTTAGGCAACTTTTTTTTGATCCTGAGATATTTGGCGGGCGGATATCTTATCTGGTTTGGTGTAAGCCTGATGAGATCAAGCGCTTCATTACAGTTGGAGAATTCTGAACGGTCAGTATCGAATTTATCATCAAGCTTTTTCTCTGGGTTGTTCCTCACCCTCGGTGATGTAAAAGCTATATTCTTCTACGCGAGTTTGTTCCCTGCTTTTGTTGATCTGGCCACTATCGGGGCATTAGATATAGTACACATTGCGGTGATAACAATAGTCGCTGTGGGCGGTGTCAAACTGGGTTATGCCTATTTCGCAAGGGGCCTTGTGTCATCTGTAAGAAACCCTAGAGCAGAACGAGCACTTAAGGTTACGGCGGGTAGTTTGATGGTTGGAGCAGGCTCGTATCTGATAGCAAAACCTTAACAATTGGCAGCATAATAACCGACTCTCCGACACTCGGTGGCTCTAAGCCGGCGCTTGAGTCGGGCGTTATGACTCGCTAAATTCTGTTGTCTGCTCTGGGCGAGGGAATCTGCAGTGCCCTCTAAGCTCAGTCGGCCTGGTAAAAACCTGGCATCCACCCTCATATGAGTGATGGTTAAAGCCTGTTGGTAGACGGCTTTTAAATGATTTTTACCCTCAACCCTGCTTTCCTCTGGTGACTGTAACAATTCTGTCATACAAAAAGCCCTAAGCTTTACTGAAATGTAGCCGATATAAACAGAGAATTCAGTGCGTAAGGTCTGTGCCATGCTCAACAATATAACCATCAAGAAAAAACTTTTACTCCTTGCCATTCTGGTGGGTATTTCACTTTTTATCCTGCTCGTTGTTCAGAGTGTGGGTATCAAAAAAGTCGAGAATCTGGAAAAAATCGCCATACAAACCTACCAAGCGGAAGTGGATATGCTGACCCTGCGCCGCAATGAAAAGGATTTTATGGCGCGTCTGGATCTCAAGTACCAGGATCAATTTAATGAAAACGTTCAGGGTATGCTGGCTCACCTGCTTGCGCTGGAAACGCAGCTGAATGATCTGCCCGAAGAACAAAAGCTGAACCAGCAGTTAATTGATGTTATTAACGAATACCAGCGGACATTTAATGAGTTGGTAGAACTTCAAACCCGGATTGGCCTGGATTCTGAGAGTGGCCTTTACGGATCCTTGAGGAAATCCGTGCACGAAGTTGAAGCTATCCTGGAGCAGGAAGCTTCTGACGCGCTATTAAAAGACATGCTGACCCTGCGTCGGAACGAAAAAGATTTCATGTTGCGTCTGGATATGAAATATGTCGACCGTTTTCAGGGCAATGTCGATGCTTTCCGTGACGGCTTGAACAGTAGTTTTATCTCTCCTGCTCAGAAAAGTGCTGTGCGAAATGCTTTATCAGCCTACGAAAAAGATTTTATGGCGCTGGTGAGTGGTGTGCAGGCGCTGGGCTTTGATTCCAGTGAAGGCAAGCGCGCTGAAATGCGGGCGACCATTCATCAGTCAGAGACCGTATTGGCGGATATGCAGAATAATATTCAGGCCATTATTCCCAAACAGGTTTTGAGGATTGAAATTATGGCCATCGTGTTATCGGTGGTGCTCTCAATCGTGATTGTCGGCTTTATTCTGATGCTGGGTCGCGGTATCAGCCGTTCCGTGTCTTCGCTTTACGACACCATGATAGAGGCCAACAAACAGCGCGATTTAAGTATTCGTGCCAGCGTTGATTCAGACGATGAGATTGGTCACATGGCAAAAGCCTACAATGCCATGACTGAATCCTTTCAGAAGCTCATCAATGAAGTGATCACATCGGCACAAACTGTCAGTGCGGCAGCGGAAGAGTTGTCTGTCATCACCGGCCAGACCAGCCAAGGGGTCATGAGCCAGCAAAGCAGCAGTGAACAAGTTGCCACAGCGATGAACGAGATGACCGCTACCGTTCAGGAAGTGGCTCGAAGTGCGGCTGATGCAGCCACCGCGTCACGTGAAGCGGACGAAGAGACTGAGCAGGGTAAACAAGTGGTATCGATGAGTGTTCAGGGTATTAAACAACTGGCCAGTCTGGTTGAGGAAAACGCCCAGTCCATTCGTGACCTGCAAGTGGAGAGTGACAATATCGGCACCGTGTTGACCGTGATCCAGGAAATTGCTGAACAGACCAACCTGCTGGCCCTGAACGCGGCCATTGAAGCGGCGCGTGCCGGTGAGTCTGGTCGGGGCTTTGCGGTGGTAGCGGATGAAGTCCGTACTCTCGCCCAAAGAAGTCAGCAATCGACCGAAGAAATCAAAACCATTATTGAACGTCTGCAAAGCGGTGCCAATAAATGTGTTGAGGGCATGATGTCGGGTAAAGACCAGGCATCAGAGAGTGTGACCCAGGCCGAATCGGCAGGTAATTCTCTGACTGTGATCTCGGAACGGGTCATGACAATCCGGGATATGAACACCCATATTGCCAGTGCGGCAGAAGAACAGTCGGCGGTGGCTGAAGATATCAATCGTAACATCAACCAGATTGCCGGTATCGCCGAGGAAAATGCTTCCAGCACCTCACAAACGACTGAAACCAGCCAGTCACTTGCTCAGCTTGCTAACGACCTGCAAACGCTGGTGAATCAATTCAAGGTGTGATAACGATGTAGAACTAGTTGGTCTGACTTTTCACTACGCCAACCTAAACTGAAAAGGACTGCTAAATACAGATGTTTTTAAGTTATGAGTTGGCGGGAAGCCAGGCTGACTTCCTCAAAAAAAACATATGGACCTCGTTTTGTGTTTTGCTGCTGGCGGGCGCGGTGATTCTCTACTTCGTGTCCGCGCTCACTTGGGAAAATATCTACCAGGATGCAGTTGAAAAGCATCGCCATGCCATCACCCTCGTTTCAACATCAACTAAATCATCACTGAATGCCCAGGAAAATCAGTTGGATCTGATTGGCATTCACCTCCTCGATGATGACAACTACAAAGATACCCAAAAAAGCCGGGCCATCATGGCACAGCTCATGGACAACAATCCGGCACTGGCTGGCTTTGGACTGACCAATACCACTGGTGAGTTTCTGATCACCAGTGACATGAAAAACCTCTCCATGCTGCCTAATTTGAGAACGTACCCTCAAACAGCGGATAGTTTTGCTCTTACCCTCAATACCCACAAAATGACGCTGGGCCGCAGTTATTACATGCCAGCCCTCGAAGAATGGGTATTACCCATCCGTAAATCACTGCGCGATGACGGTGGCGAAATCGTTGCAGTGATGACAGCAGGCCTGAAAATTACCGGTGCTAATTCCTTTCTCGAGGGCAGTGGTGTTAACGCTGATGACGATATCCTGTTTCTGGTCAGAGAAGCCGATCTCTATCCTCAGTATGTTTCAGCCAACTACCTTTTGCGCCGCCCCAATGTCTACGATATGCCCATTTCCCGGAAGGTCTACGAGAACGCGCTGGAAATGCTAGCCACACAAGGCTTTGATAAAGCAGACCTGATGCATAGTAGTGGCATTTATGATTTCGAGCTGAACAATCGCTTCGATGAAGCGCAAATAATGAGTTTGAAATATCTGCCTGAATTTTCTCTGTGGGTGGTCTCACAAAAACCCAAGTCAGCCATCTATTCAGAATTTTTCAATATTTTCTGGGTTTACCTGCTGGCATTTTTCTTCTTCATGGCAACCATTTACTGGTTATTCCGGCGTCTTCTTAACACAGAAAAACAACGCCTCAATGAGCTCGAATTCAAAAGCTTTCATGATGATCTGACCAGTCTGCCTAATCTCACCAAGCTGAAAATGCTCTCGCTGAAAAACTGGAATGAAGATGGTGCCGCTTGTGCCGTTTTTTATGTCGATCTGGATAACTTCAAATCTGCCAATGACGCTTATGGCAATGCTTTCGGTGATGAAGTCCTGGTTGAAATGGCGCACCGGCTCAGAACTTTCTGTCCGGACACCGACTGTGTTTTTCACACCAGTGGTGACGAGTTCGTCATTCGCAAACCCGATAATGGCACGCAAAGCATGACGCAAATGGCAGAAGAATTACTCGCTGAGCTCTCCAGGCCTTACGCAAGAAATGAAGCCAGTATCCTGCTGACTGCCAGTATTGGTGTTGCCCGCTACCCTGACCAGGGAGCTAACCTGAGCGAAACCATCAAAGCAGCGCAGATTGCTATGTTCGAGGCTAAAAAGCAAAAAAATCAGTTTTTAGTTTATGACGAAGCCATCTATCAGCTCTATCACGAGAAACTGACGATTGAACAGGAGCTGAAACAAGCTATCGGCAGCGAACAGTTCGTGATGTTCTATCAACCACAGGTCAGTGCTGACGGCAGCTTGTCAGGCCTTGAAGCGCTGGTCAGATGGGAAAACCCGGCACTGGGTTTTGTTCCTCCTGATAAATTTATCCGCGTTGCCGAGTCTTCAGGTCTGATGCCACGTCTGGGCAGACACTTGATGTCACTGATTTTTGCTGACGCGAAACATATTAATGACAAACTGAGCAGCTCCATTGATCTGGCTATTAACATTTCTGCCACACAATTCATGCAGGAGGATTTTGTAGAGCAATTCAATGATCTCAGTCGCCTGACTTCGACTGACAACATTCAGTATGTGCTGGAGCTGACAGAAAATGTTTTTGTTGAAGATCTGGATTTGATCCGGCCCAAAATTGACCAGCTCAGAGAGAGCGGCACTATCATTTCACTGGATGACTTCGGTACCGGCTTCTCCTCGCTCAGTCTGTTGAGACAGCTACCGATTGACGAACTCAAAATTGATAAGAGCTTTGTCGACTCTCTGATTCATGATGTCACGGCGCGCAAAATGGTCAGGAATATCATCTCAATCGGCGAAATTCTGGAACTCAAGGTCATTGCCGAAGGCGTGGAAACACAGCAACACGTCGACATTCTTCAAGACATGGACTGCCATCGCTTTCAGGGGTATTTCTTCTCCAAACCGATGCCACTCAGCTCGCTCCTGGCAAAAATCAGTGAACTGGATTCACAACAGCCACAGCAATAACTGCTAAATTAGCAGTCACAAGGATGAATTAAAGAAGGGTTGCCGGCATGACCTCTGTGAGAAAGTTTGCTGTTTGGTTGAATCTGTTCGCACTAGCGTTGATGACAGGCTGTGACTCACCGCAGTCTGAAGCAGAAGCGCAGACCGCTCTAGTGATTAGTGGTCAGGCAACGGCGGCGTCAAAACTCCCTGCCAGCAATGGCAATACCCTCACTCTGCGCTTGGAAAACCTCGCTGCCCTGCCAGAAACCAAGGCGATCATTGCTGAAAAAACCATCGTTTTAAACAAACAGCAACGTCCCCTGCCCTTTGAGTTGCGGGTTTTCAGAGACCAGATTCGTGCCGATACCCCCTATGCATTGCGCATTCTCCTGCAAACCCCGGAAGGTGGATTGTGGACTGCTGACGAGCTCTACAGTATCAACCGAGACATGCCTGAGCTGGAGCTGGGCGATGTTAACCTTATCCAGGCTTTTGACAGCGAGATGGTGAATCACACCGGGCTGTTTGTCTGTGGCAGTAAAACAGTGAAAACCCGGCTGGATAAGGAAAAAATGCAGCTTCATCTGGATGATGACATTTTTCATCTGCAACAGGTATCAGCCGCTTCCGGTGCCAAATATCAGTCTGCTGATAGTCAGGTAGTGTTCTGGCATAAAGGCGAACGGGCAATGCTGACCATGGCCTCGTTTGATTGGCCGCAATGCACACGGGTCAGTAAGAACATCCTCGCGCTTTTCCCATTCAGTGCTCATGGCAATGAACCCGGCTGGGCCCTGTCGGCAGAGGTCAATGAAGTAGTGCTCAACTGGAATTATGGCCGGCAGAGGCTGGTGATGCCCAATCCACAGCTTGACCTGACCCACAGTGGTTTTGTTTTGCACTCCAAGGCCAATGAGCGTCTGCTCAAGGTCAATGTATTACACAGCCTGTGCCGCGACAGCATGTCGGGCAAGCCCTACCCCCAGCATGTGGAAATCCATTTCGATGATAAACATCTCAGGGGCTGTGGAGGTGACAGTGATGCCCTGCTGACCGGTGAAGAGTGGGTGGTCGAAGACATCAACAACCGCGGCATGATCGACTTCTCACGTGTGACCCTCAAGTTTGATGACAAGGGCCGCTTGTCAGGTCAGGCCTCCTGCAATCAGTACACCACCACCTATGAGTTCAGAGAGGGGCTGGATATTGACGGCGCCATTACCACCCGCAAAGCCTGCGCCCCCGCGTTGATGAAGCAGGAAGAGCTGTTCCTGACTTTGTTACGCGATATCAAACGCCTCGACTTCACGCCGCGCGGCGCACTGCTGCTGACCACCAGCGACGGGCAATCTATCACTGCCCGACGCTAGCCTAGCCTGCTATCTGACCATGATAACGGCGGCGGCCTTCCAGCTTGCGTAGCAGCACATAGAAAATCGGGGTGAAGAACAAGCCGAAGAAGGTCACCCCCAGCATACCGGAAAAGACCGTCACACCGATATCGTTACGCATTTCAGACCCGGCACCGGTAGAGAGTACCATCGGCACTACGCCCATAATGAAGGCAAACGAGGTCATCAGGATGGGGCGTAAACGCATGCGACTGGCCTTGATCGCCGCTTTGACGGTCTGCATGCCGTTCATTTCCAGCTCACGGGCAAACTCAACAATCAGGATGGCGTTCTTACTGGCCAGCCCGGCCAGCACAAAGAAACTTATCTGAGTGAAGATATTACTGTCACCATCGGTCACCCAGACCCCGAATACCGCGGCCAGGATTGATAAGGGCACAATGGTAATCACCACCAGCGGCAGGATCAGACTCTCATACTGCGCCGCCAGCACCAGGAACACTAAAAGCAGACAAAGCGGGAAGATATACATTGCCGTGTTGCCACTCAGCACCTGCTGATAGGTCAGATCGGTCCATTCAAAAGCCATACCCGGCGGCAGCGTGTCTTCTAGGATCTCACTGATCGCATCCTGGGCCTGACCACTGGAATAACCCGGTGCAGCATTACCGTTCAAGTCAGCAGCCAGATAACCATTGTAGTGCGCAGCGCTCTCGGGACCGTAGCTTTCCTGCATTTCAATGACGCTGCCCAGCGGCACCATTTCACCCTGGCTGTTACGTACTTTCAGATTGAGCGCATCAGCCGGGCTGTTGCGGTACTGCGAATCGGCCTGGGCAATCACCTGGTAGGTGCGGCCAAACTGGTTAAAGTCATTGATATACAGCGAGCCCAGGTAAATCTGCATGGTGTCGAAGATTTCCTTGACGTTAAGCCCCAGTTGCTTGGCCTTGGTCCGGTCCAGATCGGCATAGAGCTGCGGCACATTGATCTTGTAGTTGGAATAGACGTTGGTCAAAGCCGGACTCTGACGGGCCTCAGCCACGGTCTGATCGACGACCTGGGCCAGGCTTTCATAGCCCATATCGGCGCGATCTTCGATCTGCAGTTTGAAACCGCCGGTAGTGCCCAGCCCCCGAACCGGTGGCGGCGGGAAGATGGCGATAAAAGCTTCTTCTATCTGCGCAAACCTAGCCTGCAACCGACCGGCTATCGCCCCGGCAGAGAGATTGGGATCGGTACGATCCTCGAAGGAATCCAGTGGCACAAACACGATACCGGCACTGGGACTATTGGTGAATCCATTAACCGACAGCCCTGGGAACTGCACGGCATTCGCTACGCCGGGTTCTGCCAGTGCAATCTCGCCCATTTCGCGAATCACCTCTTCAGTACGGGCCAATGAGGCACCATCCGGCAGTTGAGCAAAGCTGATCAGGTACTGCTTATCCTGCGCCGGTACAAAGCCCTTAGGCAAAGCATTAAGCCCATAGACGGTAAAGCCCAGCAGCACGGCATAAATCACCACCGAAATGGTTTTATGCCGAAGCAGCCCGGTCACTGAACCGGAATAAGCATGCGAGGCGTTTTTAAAGCTGCGGTTAAACCAGCGGAAGAACCAGCCGAATAGAAAGTCCATCATCCTGGTCAGTCGATCC
Source organism: uncultured Methylophaga sp. (assembly GCF_947259025.1). Lineage (GTDB taxonomy): Bacteria > Pseudomonadota > Gammaproteobacteria > Nitrosococcales > Methylophagaceae > Methylophaga. The sequence continues at coordinate 258,654 of NZ_CAMYKO010000002.1, read as the reverse complement.
TTGGGGGCATCATGACTGCGAAGCAGCAGCGCTGATAAGGCCGGACTCAGGGTCAGCGAGTTAATTGCCGAGATCACGGTGGAAATGGCAATGGTTAAAGCAAACTGCTGGTAGAACTGGCCGGTCAGACCACTGACAAAGGCAATCGGCACAAACACCGCGACCAACGTCAGCGAGATGGCAATAATCGGCCCACTGACCTCACGCATGGCCTGGTAACTGGCTTCCAGCGGTGACAGACCGGACTCGATATTACGCTCGACGTTTTCCACCACCACGATCGCGTCATCGACCACGATACCTATCGACAAAACCAGTCCGAATAAGGACAGGGTATTGATGGAAAAACCAAACACGTGCATCAGCGCAAAAGTACCGATAATCGATACCGGCACTGCCAGCAGGGGAATCAGTGAAGCACGCCAAGTCTGCAGGAATACCACCACCACGATGACCACCAGCGCCAGCGCTTCCAGCAGGGTTTTGATGACCGCGTTGATGGATTCCTTTACAAAGACCGTGGGGTCGTACACGACCTCATAATCCACGCCCTGCGGAAAGCGCTGTTTGAGGTCAGCCATGATGGCACGGACATTGTCAGAGATCTGAATGGCGTTGGCACCAGGTGACTGGAAGATAGGAATCGCCACCGCTGGCTGATTGTTGAGCATGGAGTTCAAACTGTGCTCGGCAGCCTCCAGTTCCACCCTGGCCACATCCTTGAGCCGGGTGATCTGCCCCTCACTACCGGCGCGGATAATGATATTGCCAAACTCTTCCGGTGATTCCAGCCGGCCCTTGGCATTAATCGGCAGTTGCAGATCCACCGGATCGGTCATCGGCGCACCGCCGATCACCCCGGCCGCAACCTGCACATTTTGCTCACGAATAGCGGCGACCACATCGGTGGCGGTCAGCCCACGTTCGGCGACCTTCTCCGGATTAAGCCAGACCCGCATCGCATAGTCACCGGAGCCAAACAGACGAACCTGCCCCACCCCTTCGACTTTGGCCAGTTCGTCTTTAACGTGCATCAATGCATAGTTACGCAGATACAGTTCGTCATAGCTTTTATCGGGCGAGATCAAATGCACCACCATCGTGAGATCGGGTGCACTCTTGACCACTGTCACGCCGGTTTGGCGAGTGATCTCGGGGAGTCTCGGAGTGGCTTGTGTGACCCGGTTCTGCACCATTTGCTGCGCCAGGTCAGGGTCAGTGCCGATCTTGAAGGTCACCGTCAGTGTCATCCGGCCGTCGGACGTCGCCTGGGAAAACATATACAGCATGTTCTCTACACCGCTGAGCTGTTCTTCCAGCGGCCTGGCGACGGTATCAGCAATGACCTTGGGGTTGGCACCGGGGAAGGAAGCATTGACCACCACGGAAGGCGGCGCCACCTCGGGGTATTCCGAAATAGGCAGTTTGAACATCGAGATCAGACCGGCAATAAAAATCAGCATGGACAACACGCCGGCAAAGATCGGTCTGTCCACAAAAAACTTGGAAATGTTCATTGCGTTCCTTCGTTCACACGCTGCCAGGCAGCTTGGGTTTTATTCTGCTCCGGCGATCTGCTCGCTGGTTTCCATGGGTTTGGCTGTGACCTGGGTATCAGGACGAATATGAGACAGGCCATTAACAATGACGCGCTCACCACCATTTAGGCCAGACTCCACGATCCGGCTGCCCTGGTGATGGGCGCCCAGTTTGATTTCGCGGTAAGTGGCGATGTCTTCCTCGTTCACCACAAACACAAACTTCTTGTCCTGGTTGGTGCCCACTGCCCGTTCCGGTACCAGCATCACGGATTTTTCTTCCGCTGCACCTAAACTGACATTGGCATACATACCGGGCGTCAAAGCCCCATCGGTATTATCAAATATGGCACGGGCACGGATCGTCCCGCTGGAGGTATCAAGCTGGTTATCGAAAGAATGAATGTTGCCCTGGTAAGTGACACTGTCATCGGCCGCCAGTGTCATTGTCACCGGCATGGCCTGCTCCCCCTGACTGCGACGCACGGATTTAATGTAAGTCTGTTCATCAACATCAAACTCGGCGTAGAGGCGATCATTGGCGACCAGTGTGGTCAGAACCGGTGCATTGGGCGAGGTTTCGATAATATTGCCCACAGTGAGTTCAGCACGGCTGATCTGCCCATTAAATGGCGCACGGATATAGCAGTAATCAAGATTCAACTTGGCTTTAGCTAAAGCACTGCTGGCTTCGTCAATCGCTGCAGCCGCCATTTGAGATTCGCTTTTAGCGGCGTCATAAATAGACTCGGAAACCAGTTTTTTCTTCACCAACCGCTCACTTCGTGCCAGTTCATCCTCAGCCAGACGGGCTCGGGATCGGGCTGACGCCAATTGCGCTTCGGCCTGCTTGACGGCAGCCTGGTACGGACGTGGGTCAATCACGAACAGCAGGTCGCCTTTTTCCACCTGCTGACCATCTTCAAAACCGACTTTTTGCAGCTCACCGCCCACCAGGGGTTTGATTTCGGCCCTGTCCACGGCAGTCAGACGGCCCGAGAAATGCGTCCAAATCCGCACTTGTTGCGGCTTGACTTCTGTCACCTCAGCGACGGGCGGCGGCGGACTGGCAGCGCCCTGCTGATCTTCACTCTGCTCGCTGCTGGCCTGATTAATATAAAAGAACGCCGCTACCGCGCACACCAGCAGCAACAGGATCCATTTAAATCCGCTTTGTTTCTGTTTGGACGATGACTTTGACATGCATGATCTCCGGCTGCATTGGTGGCAGCGCTGAACTTCCCTGAGAATGGTTACTGCAGAAATGCAGACCCATAGGATACATACCGATCGGTATGATCGTCAAGTCACTGATACAGTGACTCATTATCTAAACCCGATATGAATAAGATAGCCAATAACTGCAATGGATTTCAACGCTAGTCTATAAGTCTGCAGGCATACCAAGTCAATATTTAAAGCTGTCACAACGCTGACATTTTTCTTGCCTTACAAACCGGATGGTATTTATACTGGTCACGTTTTAATCAATACCCTGAAAAGATGTCTGTCAACGAAACAAGAGAAAAACTGCTGGAGACAGCACTGGCGCTGATCTGGCAAAGCAACTACAGCGTGGTTGGCGTGAATGAAATCTGCAAGCAGGCGGGCGTCACCAAGGGGGCGTTTTATCATCACTTTGAATCAAAAGCGAACCTCTTCTGCGAGGCCACGGCCTATTACTGGCAAGTGGTTAAGCAGGACCTCGATGCCATCTTTTCTCCCGTCAACAGCCCGCTTGAGCAACTGGAAAATCTGATCCAGTTCCTGTTCAAATCCAAACTCAGTGATGAACGAGTGCGGGGCTGCCCGTTTTTTAATGCCGGCGCTCAGATCGGTACCGATGATGAACAAGTCATCGAAGCGCTGCAGCATCTGTCACAGATGGCGATTACCTATAACCTGGCGCTGATCAAGGCACTGGATGCCGGTGATTACCTTGAACGCAGCGGCGATATGCAGCAACAGGCTAGGCTTATGTATCACTACATCCACGGTGTAATGAGCTATGCCTATGTGCAGCCTGATGTCGATACTATCCGCAAAGATCTGCCGGAAGGTTTGTATCGGCTGCTGGGCGTCAAGCAGGCCTATTGGTTCACGGTCTCGCCTACCTGGGAAGCAGAGCCTTCAGCGCTGAAGCAAATGGCCTAGGCCTTTGCTGTCAATGGCCAGCGCGCCAGCACGTCATAACGCACCCCATTTTCGGTTGATACGGACTGCACCAGCACAAAGTTGTCAGCATCAATAGCAATGGGTTCAAAATCACACCGGGGCCGGCTTTTAGCTTTACGCATCAGGGTGATGTGAGCACGGAAAGCGCGTTTGTCGAGCCTGACCGGAAAAGCTTCCACCATTCGGGTTAAGGCATTAACCAATTGGTAAAGCGGTTTTGGCTGGCGCTGGCAAGTCATACATAACACTCTCGGCCGCCGCCAGTAATCGATTTCATCAAAAGTGAGACTGAAGGGACGCGCACTGATAAAAGCGGCCTGTTGTTGCAAGGCCTCTGCGATTTCATCGCTGACATTGCCCAGAAACACCAACGTGATGTGCAGATTTTCCGGGACCAGTTTGCGGCCCGGCTGCTCGATGGACTGGTTAAGTGCATCAATCTCACTGCGAATGTCTGTATCAGGCCATAGCGCAAAGAACAATCGTTTCATTATTCTGCTATTTCAGAACACTACGGTCTGATTGCGTCCATTATGTTTCGCCTGATAGAGCGCCTGATCAGCGCGGCGGATACAGTCTTTAATCATTTCTCCATCCCGGTAGTCAGTCACACCAAAACTGGCTGTCACTGTCATGTTATCAATCCCGAAGTGGGTCTGAGCAATCCGTTCCCGCAGGTGCTCGGCCAGTGTGCGAGCACCCTGCAAGTTTGTATCAGGGCACAAAATCAGAAACTCTTCCCCACCCCAGCGACCGACCACATCGTTGTCGCGGATATGCTCGCTGAACAGGCCGGCCATTTGCCTGATAATCTCATCACCCACCACGTGACCGAAGTGGTCGTTGACCGTTTTGAAATGGTCGATATCGATGATCAAAAGAGAAAAACCGTGCTGATAGCGTTGGTAACGACTGAGCTCGGTTTCAAAGGCCTGGTGCAGATAATAGCGATTGGGCAGGCCGGTGAGATGATCACTGTGTGAGATGTGCTGCAGTTGCCGGTTAACCTGCTGTAATTCACGGTTATGCCGGTTAACGGTGTAGTAGTGATAGAAGAACAGCCCCAATAACGCGATAACCCCAGCCAGGATCTGCCACATCAGGGTGTAATTAAACTGGTACTCAAAGCTCAGTGACAACCAGTTGTTAAGAATCCGCTGTTGTTCTACGGCCTGGGTGGCGTCAATCGCCTTGTTGTATATCGACAAAAGCTGCGGCAAATCTTTATGAATGCCCACTGCCATTTTGTACTGATCTTCCAGCACGCCACTGATAGTGATGTGGGAAATACCATGCTTCAAAGTCTGGTAGTTGATACTGGGCACGGTATCAATAAAGCCATAGAGCTTGCCTGTTTCCACCAGTTTCAGTCCCTGTTGCGCCGAATCAACGAGTGTAAGTTGAATCTCGGGGTAGCGTTGACGAATGATATCGACAGCGGCATACCCGCGAACCATGGCAAACTGCTCCGTCATCAGCGGCGACAGGTTAATGATAAACGGCTGATCCGGTTGTGTCGCCACCGCGAAGGGATAATCAATAAAAGGCTCGGTGACGCGCAGGTAATGCCTGCGGCTGGGTAGTTCCTGGGCGCTGGACAGAACATCACACTTTTTATCCTGCATAAAGCGCAGTGACTGCTGCCAGCTTTCAGTCACTTGAAGCACTACCGGTTTGTCCAGCATTTGTGACCACAATAGATGAAAGTCGGACATAATGCCGGTGTGCTGGCCCTGTTCATTAATGCCTTCATAGGGCATCCAGTCCGGATCACTGCACAGGCGAATCTCATCCACCGAGTTCAGCCATTGCTGCTCTTCAGCAGTCAGTGACAGCCGTGGCTCAGAGATAGCAGCCGCTGAACTCATCAACAGCCAAAGACCCAGCAGCCAGGTCAATACAATAATGTTGTCCTTCCCTGAACGCATAAAGCTCAATACTCTTTATTGCTGATCCCGGGTGAAAACCCAGTTATCACCTTCAGACATAGCCTCGTTGAAACGATAGCCATCGTAGTCAAACTGTTTGATTTTCTCGGCATCTTTGAGTTTCTTATCAATGATGTAGCGACTCATCAGGCCTCTGGCCTTTTTGGCATAAAAGCTAATCATTTTGTACTGGCCATTCTTCCAGTCCTTGAATACCGGGGTAATAATGCGTGCTTTGATTTTTTTCGCTTCAATCGCTTTGAAATACTCATTGGAGGCCAGGTTGATCAACACCTCATCCTCCAGTTCCTGCTCCAGTGATTCACGCAGCTTGCTGCCCCAGAAAGCATACAAATCCTTGCCTGCCGGATTGTCCAGTTTGGTGCCCATTTCCAGTCGGTAAGGCTGGATCAGATCCAGTGGTTTCAGAACGCCATAGAGCCCGGACAGAATACGCAGATGCTGCTGAGCATAGTCAAAACCGGCTTTGGTCAGCGTCTCGGCCTCAAGTCCGGTGTAGACATCCCCCTTGAATGCCAGCACCGCTTGCTTGGCATTATCCAGATCGAAAGGCGTCTGCCAGGACTCATAGCGGGCCACATTGAGGCCAGCCAGTTTATCGCTGAGTTTCATCAGGCTGGCAATATCGGCACTGCTCAATTTGCGTAGCTGTTTGATCAGCTTCGCTGAGTCATCCAGAAAGCGTGGCTGGCTGTGTTGTTGAGTAACTGGTGGGGTATCAAAATCCAGTGTTTTGGCTGGTGAAATCACCATCAGCATCTTTGGTCTGTCCTTATATTAGGTTATTGATTATCGGGCTTGTTAGGCCGGTCACCTTCCGGCTGGCCCGCATCGCCCATTTCCTCTACCGAACGGGCATAATCAGCTTCGTCATCGCTATCATCGTCCTCATCCCAGTTGTTAAAGGGGAACGGACGCCGGTTTTCGGTATAGGTCAGAAAGGCAACAATGCGGTAAACATACTGAGAAAGGTCGGCAGCAAAATCGGCAATATCCTGGTTGGGTTTACCGGTAAACAGGGAAAACAGCAGTTGCACGATGACCACCACCGTGACCAGCATCATCACCAGGTAAAGAATCACGGCAAACAAAACCATGTACAGGATTCGCAACCACTGGTTTTTATTACTGATATTTTTCTTAACGGCTTCTTGTTCCATGATATTTCTCCCTATTTCAGTCCACCCATTACTTTATCACTAATTGATAACCTAGAGCTCAACGCCAGTTTATGGGACACTTGTTCGATTGTAATCGACTCCGATGAATTAAAAATGAAACTGACAGCGAAGAGCCTGATTACGGGCATCGACAAATTCACCGAAACCACCGGGCGGGCTGTCTCCTGGCTGGTGCTGGGCATGGTGCTGCTTATCAGCTACGACGTCACCATGCGCTATGTGTTCCAGCAGGGCTCGGTCGCTTTGCAGGAACTGGAATGGCATCTGTTTGCCCTAGTATTTCTGCTGGGCGGGGCCTACACCCAGAAGCATGATGAGCATGTGCGGGTGGATATTCTCTATCTCAGTCGTTTTGTCAGTGACCGTGGTCGGGCCTGGATCAACATCGCGGGCACGCTGTTATTCCTGTTTCCATTTTGCATTCTGATCCTGGTCACCAGCTGGCCCTTTGTTGAAAACGCCTTTTATTACATGGAAGGCTCGCCCGATCCCGGTGGTCTGCCCTACCGCTTTATTCTGAAAGGGGCGATTTTACTGGCTTTTGTGATGATTATGCTGCAGGGATTGTCCGACTTGCTTAAACAAATCAATGTTCTGCGTAATAAGGAGCGCCGCTGATGGAATACTGGGCGCTGGCTATGTTCGCCGTGTTGTTCCTGCTGTTGCTGGCAGGCTTTCCGGTGGCTTTTACCCTGGGTGCAATTGCCTTTGCTTTTGGCAGTATTTTTCTGGGTCTGGATTTCTTCAATCTGCTACCACTACGGATCTGGGGCATCATGACCAATTTCACACTGCTGGCGGTGCCCTTATTCGTGTTTATGGGGGTCTTACTGGAAAAGTCGGGCATAGCTGAAGAACTGCTCGACACCATGGGTCGTCTGTTTGGCAAACTGCGCGGCGGTCTCGCTATCTCCGTTGTGGTCGTGGGCGCTTTGCTGGCCGCGACCACCGGCGTGGTTGGCGCTTCCGTGGTCACCATGGCAGTCATCGCCCTGCCCTGCATGCTAAAACGTGGCTATGCCCCGTCTCTGGCCAGTGGCACTATTGCTGCTTCCGGTACATTGGGTCAGATCATTCCGCCCAGCATTATTCTAATTCTGCTGGGTGATGTGATCGGGGTACCGGTGGGTGAACTGTTTGTTGCCGCCACCGTGCCCGGTTTTTTACTGATTAGCGGCTATATTCTCTACATTCTCTGGGTCGCCTGGCGCAAACCGGAACTGGCACCGGCCATGAACGGTGATGAAGAGTTCGACAGTCATCTGGCGCTGGCTGTCATGAAAAGTCTGGTACCGCCGCTATTTCTGATTATCGCCGTGCTGGGTTCAATTTTCTTCGGCTTCGCTTCGCCTACAGAGTCTGCCGCTGTTGGCGCGCTGGGCGCCATGGTCCTGGCAGCTATTCACCAGCGCCTAAACCTGGATAACCTGCGCGATGCGATGCAGAAAACCACCCGCCTGACCAGCATGGTCTTTATTATTTTCATCGGTGCCACTGCTTTTGGTCTGGTGTTTGTGGGCATGGGCGGTGACCGCTTGATTCTGGATATTTTCAGCAGTCTGCCCGGTGGCAAATGGACCTTTCTGATCCTCAGCATGTTGCTGATTTTCCTGCTCGGCTTTTTCCTCGACTTTATCGAGATCTGTTTTATCGTCGTACCGGTGATTGCCCCGGTGGCCATTCATATGGGGCTGGATCCTTTGTGGTTTGCACTGCTGATTGCGCTCAACCTGCAGACCTCGTTCCTGACACCACCGTTCGGCTTCTCACTGTTTTATCTCAAAGCCAGTGCCCCGCCAACGCTCAAGCTGCAATCAATCTACAAAGGCATCGTACCCTTCGTGGTGGTGCAAATCCTGGTGCTGGGCCTGATGATCGCTTTCCCGCAAATCAGCCTGTGGCTACCGGAGCTGATGCAAAGCTGAGCTTGGCCAGCACCGGCCTGACAATCAAATCAGTGCATGAAGCTGTTGCCGGGGCATGAAGGCATAGCAATCCGGCTAGTCGGCATCCAGTTGCATAAAGATCATGTCCGCTGTTGAATGATCTTCATGAGGGACAAAGCCCATCTTGCGATACAGGAACGTCGCCCGCGGATTATCGCGCAGCACGTTCAGGGTAATTGTCTCTGGCTGATGGCGATGGCTGGCCTCGGCAATCAGCAACTGCAATAAAGCTTTGCCCAGTCCCTGACCACGGTAGAGTGGATTGATAATAATCCGGCCCAGGTGCACCGTGCCCGGCTTGCCTGGCCAGTATTGACCAAAGCCCATCAGTCCCTCTTCGGCATCGGTCAGCGAAAAGCTTTTGCTGTCTTGTTTTTGCAACAGCTGCGGCAATGCCTCACCGGAAAATGGATAGTCGATGCCCGGCCCGGCCCAGTGGACGCAGGCCTCTGCATCACTGATCCAGGTAGACAAAGCATCATAGTGGCTGGCGTTGGGCTGTGCTAAAGAAAGTTTCATAAATTGGTATCTGTTGGCTTGGCTCTGGGTGATGGCTTAATCACGATGTTACTGGATGCGACAGGCAAAATCATTTCCTGTGCATACTGTTAGTTTTCTGACAACAGGCAGGCAAGCCTTGCTTTAGCCTGCCTGAACCCGGTTCCTTCCCGCCTGTTTGGCCTGGTAAAGTGCTTGATCAACCTGTTCAATAAAATCTCTGAGCTGATCCTGCTGTGTGGGTACAATGCTGCCGCTGCCAATGCTGATAGTCAGCAACTGCGACGCCGATGACTGCTGATGCGGAATCTGCGCAGCCAGAATACGGCGTTGACAGCGCTGCGCTACCTTCATCGCCGCATCAGCTCCGGTTTCCGGCAACACCATCACAAACTCTTCGCCGCCATAGCGGGCAAAGAAATCTCGCGAGCGGGTAGCCGCTCCGGACAGGACTTCGGCGACCTGTTTTAGACAGTCATCGCCCTGAATGTGACCATATAAATCGTTGTACTGCTTGAAAAAGTCGATATCAATGAGCAGTACTGACAATGGCTGCTGGTTATGACGCGCTTTTAACCATTCCTGCTCCAGCACACTGTCCAGCATACGGCGGTTGGGCACTGCAGTCAGACCATCCTGATAAGACAAAGCTTCCAGTTCTTTTTGCAGATCCAGCAATTTCTGCTCAGTTTCCTTACGCTCGCTGATATCAAACATGAAGCCGACCAGAGCCTCAACTTCACCGTTGTCATCCCTGACCACATGCACCACATCACGGATCCAAACGTAGTTTCCATCACGGGTCAAAGCGCGGTAATCGGCTTCATGATCAGACCCGGCCTTTGACTGAGACACACAAAAGTCGACCACCCACGCCTGATCATCAGGGTGCATACGCTCGGCCCAGTCGTTGACGGATTGCCAGCTTTCCGGGGTCCAGCCCAGTAAATCCTCGATCTGCGGGCCAATATAGCTGAACTCAAGGGTTTGCCAGTCAATTTTCCAGGGAATGGCACGAGTTGATTCAAGCAGGGTTTTATAAACGTCGTTATCCGGTTCAACCAGGCCAGTTTTATTGCGCATTGTCATCAGCATCCTTATATCCGGCTTCCCTGCTGCGACTGTCATTCCGTGAGGTGTTTCACAGTTTAATTATTACTCAACTGCGCTCAAAACCAAAGCTTTGAACCGCCTCAAGTTGATTCAGTCCTGTGATCAAAAGCATGAGCCGGTCCAGCCCGATTGCCACCCCTGTACAAGGTGGTAAACCGTGTTCAATCGCGGCCAGCAGTCTAACATCCAGTGGCATCACGCTTTTACCCTGTTGTTGTCTTTGCCTGTTATCTGCCTCAAAGCGTTGCTCTAACTCGGCGGCATCCAGGCATTCATCATAGCCATTTGCCAGTTCCAGGCCACCGGCAAAGACTTCAAACCGCGCTGCCACGCTGACACCAGACTCTTTCTGCATAATCCGGGCAAGTTGCGCCTGTGAAGCCGGAAAATCATACACAATGACGGGCTGCTTCAACTTGGCCAGCGCCGGCTCTATCACCTCGCTCATCAGCATTTCCAGCCAGCCATCGCGATCGCTTTGCCAGTCGTCCGGCAGACCTTTAATGGATGCCAGTGCCGTCTGCTTCAACGAGTCCTCCTCTGCCTGCAAAGGATCCAGCTTCAGGTATTGCTCAAACAGCGTTTGATAGCTGAATTTCAGTGCTGCTGGCAGACCCGCGACTTCTTGCAGCAGCGCATCAACTTCATCCATCAGGCCATGATAATCAAGCGCTGGCCGATACCACTCCAGCATGGTGAACTCGGGATTATGCAAACGCCCAAGCTCGCCGTTACGAAACACCCGGGCAATCTGGTAAATATCGCCACTACCGGCAGCCAGTAGCCGTTTCATCGGAAATTCAGGCGACGTTTGCAGGTAATAGCTCTGAGGCTCACTGCCGGGTGGCAGGTATTGAGCTTCGAAGCTGTCGAGATAGGTGGCTGTGGGGGCAGCCTGCGACAAAACCGGGGTTTCGACCTCCAGTACTTGGCGCGCAGCAAAAAAACGGCGGACATCAGCCAGAAGCTGAGCCCGCCGTTTCAAAGTGTCGATAGTCGCTGTAGGTTGCCAGTTATCTGCCGACATCTTCCGGCTCATGCGGGCTGCTTAGGGGATTAATCCTTGGCGCGCTCGACATAGGTTGCGGTGCGGGTATCGACTTTCAGTACTTCACCGACTTCAATAAACAGCGGCACACGCACCACGGCACCAGTTTCCAAAGTCGCCGGCTTGCCACCGCCACTGGAGGTATCACCACGCACGCCGGGATCGGTTTCGGTCACAGCCAGGTTGACGAAGTTGGGTGGCTGAACCAGCAGTGGTGCACCGTCCCACAGCGTAACCAGGTAAGAGTATTGTTCCTTGAGCCAGTCCTTGGCTTCAGCAATCGCATTTTCATCAGCCGCATACTGTTCGAAGGTATTGGGATCCATGAAATGCCAGAATTCGCTGTCGTTATAGGAATATTCCAGTTCGATTTCAAGCACGTCAGCCCCTTCCACGCTGTCACCGGATTTGAAAGTCCGTTCGTTAACACGACCGGTTTTCAGGTTACGGAATTTAACGCGGTTGAAAGCCTGACCCTTACCGGGTTTAACGAATTCATTCTCGATGATGCTGCATGGATCACCATCCAACATGAATTTAAGACCAGACTTGAACTCATTGGTACTATAACTTGCCATCTTAACCTCTTTTGGGGGACGATCTTTCGTCTGCTTGAGAATAAAAGAGACTATGATACCGCAATCCCCGCCCTTAAAGGAAAAACAAGGCTGGCAAACGGCACTGTCACAGGCCGTCTCCGATGCCGATGTATTGCTGGCACAACTGGGGCTGAGTAATGCCTTGCCGGCGATCAGCAAAGACAAGATCCGCCAGTTTCCCCTGCGCGTGCCACAGAGCTACATCAATAAGATGCGCTATGGTGACCCGCAAGATCCTCTGCTACGCCAGGTGTTTCCCCTGATTGACGAAAGCTTTGATGCAGAAGGCTATGCCAGTGATCCAGTGGGCGATCAGTTTGCTGTCACCTCTCCCGGCATGCTGCAGAAATACCAGGGTCGAGCCTTACTGGTCACGACGGGGGCCTGTGCCATTCATTGCCGATACTGTTTCCGCCGCCATTTCCCCTATGCGGACAGTAACCCGCTGGCCAGTCAGTGGCAGCAGACGCTGACGCAACTGAAAGCGGATACCAGTATCAACGAAGTCATTCTGAGTGGCGGCGATCCGCTGTCACTGAGTGATAAAAAACTGGCGACGATGGTGTCTGAGCTGGAGACACTGCCCCATCTCAGGCGCTTACGAATCCATACCCGCTTGCCGCTGGTTCTGCCCGAGCGTGTTGATAACGCGCTGCTTGACTGGATTGCCAATTGCAAACTGAAAGTGGTCATGGTGATTCATGCCAATCATGCCAATGAGATTGACGCTGAGACGGCCACCGCACTGTACCAGCTGCAGCAGGCCGGCTGTCAGTTACTGAATCAGGCAGTGTTGCTAAAAGGGGTTAATGATAGCAAGCAAGCCCTGGTGGATTTGAGCGAGCGGCTCAGCGAGGTGAATGTACTGCCCTACTACCTGCATCTGCTGGACAAGGTGGCCGGCGCCCAACATTTTGATGTGGAAGAAAGCCGGGCAATTGATTTGATTGAAGCTATCCGGGCTGAGTTGCCTGGTTACCTCGTGCCCCGGCTGGTCCGGGAGATTCAGGGTGAGCCCAGTAAAACCTTGATTCGCTGAGAAAATAGCCGGTCATAAGCCATCACTCAGTCGCATCCCCCGTCATCCTGAGCCTGTCGAAGGATCTTTCCGACCCCAGATGCCTCCACTACGGTCGGTATGACACATCTTGGCTTCTCAACGCCCTGTCATCCTGAGCTTGCCGAAGGATCTTTCCGAATCCAGATGCCTCCACTGCGGTCGGCATGACATGGTCGGGCGTTTCAGTAAGCCGTCATCCTGAGCCTGCCGAAGGATCTCTCCGGCACAACAGCGGCTAATGCGCCTCAGCCGCGCTCCGACATCGGCACGTATTCACGCATTTCACTGCCCACATAAATCTGGGTAGGACGGTAAATACGGTTATTGGCAATTTGTTCACGCCAGTGCGCCAGCCAGCCGGCACTGCGGGCAACGGCAAACAAGGCGGTGAACTCATCTTCGGGAATGCCCATTTCACTGTAGAGAATGCCCGAGTAGAAATCGACATTGGGATAGACGCCCTTGTGACCCAGGCGGTCAGCACAGACTTCTTCCAGTTTAAGCGCGGTATCGAACATATCGTCCAGATGACCGCCACGCTGGTTGACCAGTTCTTCTACCAATTTGTGCAGGATGGTGGCGCGTGGATCTTTGACTTTATATTCGCGGTGACCCATGCCCCAGATGACTTCTTTGTTTTTGAGCTTGCTGTCGACCCAGGCTTCCACCTTGCTGGCCGAACCGATTTCCTGCAGCATGCCCACCACGCGCTGGTTGGCACCACCATGTAAGGGGCCTGACAGTGTGCCAATGGCTGCAGAAATCACGCTGTATGGCGTCGCCAGAGTGGAGCCGGCTACCAGTGCGGCAAAGGTCGAGGCATTGAGGGTATGTTCGGCGTGCAGAATCAGGCACACGTCCATGATTTTGGCCATCAATGGATCCGGTTCATTACCGGTAAACATGTAAAGCAGGTTTTCCGCGACTGAGAGGTCAGAACGTGGTTCAATCGGATCCCAGCCGTTGCGGATATGCTCCCACATCGCCACCAGCGGCGCCATTTGTGCAATGATATTGACCGTCATGTTGCGCACGTAATCGAGGTCTTCACAGCTGGCCGCGTCGGTCAGGCATTCAGTACCGGGATAGAACATGCCCAGGCTGGAGACCGCGGTCTGCAGCATATCCATGGGATGGCCGGTATGCGGGAAGTGGCGCATCATTTCACGGATGTGGTACTTGATGCGGTAGTTCTGGCGCAGTTCCTGTTTGAACACATCCAGCGCTTTCTGGTTGGGCAACTCACCATTCAGCAACAGCAGTGTCGTTTCCTCAAAGCTGCTGTTTTCAGCCAGGGTTTCCAGCGGGTAACCGCGATAACTTAGTATGCCTTTCTCACCATCAATATTTGAAATGGCTGACTTTGTTGCGGGGACCCCTTCCAGGCCGGGTAAAAAATCACTCATCTACAACCTCATAAATAACTTGATGGTGGAGATACATTCAGAAAGTCAGGAATTATACTGCATTGGCGATGCAGCGACATCCCGGATATGGTTAAGCCTTGATTTTCAGTCAGTTGTAAACTGTCTGCATTGACAGTGCCGACCGTCTTTTCAGCTTGGTCAGCGGGCTGACTTAGCGCAGCATATCGGACCAGAGATTATGCGCCCAGGCATCGGCAAAACGCCCCTCCTGCTCGCTGGCCGAAGCCGAGACCCCGCCGCCCGGCATCGCGGTCATCTGTCCGGCTTGCTCATCGAAGGCAAACACCGCTGCCACATGACCGGCTTTGTCAGCATCAACAAAGCTGTAGCAGGTATTACCGAACTTGGGGCTAGCCTCGATTTCACGGTGTTTAAGCAGGTCAATCACGGCGGCAGCACAGACTTTGGCCTGTGAATTGGCGATATGGCCGGACTTGGGCATATTGGACGCCACAGCATCGCCAATCACATGCACGTCTTTAACAGCTGTGGATTCATAACTGCGAAAATCCACTGCGCACCAGCGTCTGTCCACATTGATCACCCCGGCCAGTTCAGCGACTTTACCGGCCTTCTGTGGCGGAATAACATTAAGCACATCGGCTTTGAAGCTATCGAACAGGCTTTCCACCGACAAACTGGCAACATCCACAGATTCCAGCGCATTGCTCGGGTAATAATCAATCAGTCCCGGATAGTGGCTTTCCCAGGCGCCCTGAAACAGGGCCGCTTTGGAAACAATGCCGCCATTGGCATCAAGAATAATCAACTTCCCAGTGGGGTTGTGTTGCTTGAGAAATAAGGCAATCTGGCAGGCCCGCTCATAAGGACCGGGGGGACAGCGAAACGGCGCTGCCGGTATCGTCATCACTACAATGCCGCCGGGTCGCATCGCTTTGAGTTGGTCGGCCAGTAACTGGGTTTGCGGTCCGGCTTTCCAGGCATGCGGGATCTGCTCTGCGACCACCTGCGGCGTCAGCATCGGCAAGGTTTCGTAGCTGAAATCAATGCCCGGAGCCAGAATCAGGCGATCATAAGCGATGTCGCTGTTATCGCTGAGCCTGACCCGTTTGTTGTCGGTATCAATCGCCGTCACCGTCGCCTGCACGGTCTTTACATCATGCTGTGCCGATAATGACTGATAATCATGAGTCAGTTGCTGCAGGCTGCGATGACCGCTCAGCACCAGGTTACTCTGCGGGCAGGATACAAAGCGGTCGTTTTTCTCGACCATGACCACATCAAGCTCCGGCGCCCACATTTTAAGGTATTTGGCTGCCGTAGCCCCGGCAAAGCCACCACCGACCACGACGACCCGTTGCTTTCTTTTGCCTGACTTGGCTTTCAGGCTGAGTTGAGGAAACATGACGGCAGAACCGGCAGCAACAGCCGTTTGCATCAGCCTTCGTCGGTTAATTGCCATGTTACCTCCTGTGATCAGGACACGCTTTCGCCCTGTGCCTGTAAGTCAGCGTGATAAGACGAGCGTACCATGGGGCCGCTGGCCACGTGATCAAAACCCATTGCTTTGCCGGCAGCGCCCAGTTCTTCAAACTCTTCAGGGGTCACAAAACGATCCACCGGCAGGTGATGGCGGCTGGGTTGCAGGTACTGGCCCAGGGTGAGCATACGACAGCCATGATCGCGTAAATCCTGCATCACCTGTTTGACCTCATCGATGGTCTCGCCCAGACCCAGCATCAGGCCTGACTTGCTCGGTACTTCCGGATGCAGAGCCTGGAAGCGTTTAATCAGATTGAGGGACCATTGATAATCCGAGCCGGGTCGCGCTGCCTTATAGAGGCGCGGCACCGTTTCCAGGTTGTGATTGAAGATATCCGGCGGGCTCTGGGTAAGAATCTCCAGCGCCACATCCATGCGACCACGAAAATCCGGCACCAGTACTTCGATATCGGTTTGCGGCGACTGGCGGCGCACTTCGTTAATGCATTCGACAAAGTGACCCGCGCCACCATCGCGCAGATCATCGCGATCCACCGAGGTAATCACCACGTGTTTGAGCTGCATGGCGGCAATGGTCTTGGCCAGATGCTGCGGCTCATTCTGATCCAGCGGATCGGGTCGGCCATGCGCCACATCACAGAACGGGCAGCGGCGGGTGCAGATATTGCCCATGATCAGGAAAGTCGCCGTGCCATGGGCAAAGCACTCGCCCAAGTTGGGGCAGGCCGCTTCTTCACAAACGCTGTGCAGATTATGCTCACGCAGCATATCTTTGATGTGCTGCACACGCGGGTGGCCGTGCGACTTGGCGCGGATCCACTCCGGTTTACGTTTAGGCTGGCTGGGTTCTATTTTGATCGGTATCCGCGCGACTTTGGATTCGCCCTTGAGGGCGCGCACATCGCGTCTGCCGTCTGCTGTATCTGTCATAAATTTTTATCCGCTGTCTGCGCTTTAAATGCAGACACAAATTGTTGTTTGGCTTCGGCCATATCCATTTCAATACCCAGCGATGCGAGGTCGATAACCTCCATGCCAGGATAACCACAGGGGTTGATATAACTGAATGGCGTCAGGTCCATATCAATGTTGAAACTGACACCATGATAACAGGCACCGCGCTTAACCCTTAATCCCAGCGATGCAATCTTGCGATCATTGACGTAAACACCGGGCGCATCGCGTCGGGCACAGGCCTCAATATCATGGGCTGCGAGCATACTGATAACGGTCTGTTCCAGATGACTGACCATCTGTCTGACACCGGACTTGATGCGGCGCAAATCAATCAAGGTGTAGGCAATCAGCTGGCCGGGGCCGTGATAGGTCACCTGGCCGCCACGGTCGGTTTCCACCAGTGGAATATCGTGGATATTGAGCACATGCTCGGCCTGGCCGTTAGCGCCCTGGGTGAACACCGGCTGGTGTTCCAGCAACCAGATTTCGTCCTCGGTGTCGCTATCACGGTCCAGAGTAAATTGACGCATGGCCTCCACCACCGGCTGGTAGTCGGACAGGCCTAAATCTCTGATTTTCATTGGAGGCTAGAGCGCAAACTTAATGCGGTGATGGCTGCTCAGATCCTGATAAATCGCATCAAGTTGTGCTTTACTGGTGGCGCGGATGGTCACGGTGATAGAGGTAAATTTACCACCGGAGCTTTGACGCTGGCTGATGGCGCCTTCGGCAATATCATCAACATGACGGCGCAGGATTTCCACCACCAGCTGGTCGAAATCATCACTGGTTTCGCCCATCGCTTTAATGGGAAAGTCACAGGGGAATTCCAGCAGCGTGTCCTGATCTTTATCCTGTTCGCTCATACCTTGCCCTCCTGCTTGTAGCGCTGGTAGAGCCTGTCGACCTGCTGCCAGACCGGACCGGGTTTGCCGCTGCCGACTGGCTTGTCGTCAAGCATGGTGACCGGCAGTAACTCGCGGGTGGAACTGCTGATCCAGATTTCATCGGCCTGTTGTAACTCTGCCAATGAGACTGCTTGTTCACGATAAGCGATGCCAGCTGACTGCGCCAGTTCCAGTACCAGATCGCGGGTGATGCCCGGCAATACCTTTTCATCTTTGGGCGCTGTAAAAATCACACCATCAATAACGGCGTAGCTGTTACTGGCCGAGCCTTCGGTCATATAGCCGTCGCGGATTAACAGCGACTCCTGAGCGCCGACATCCTGCGCTTTTTGTCGCAGCAAACTGTTTGGCAACAGGGTAATAGCCTTGATATCACACTGGGCCCAGCGGATATCATCGACGGTAATCGCCTTGATACCGGCTGTTTTAAATGATTCAGGCACAGCCTTAAGCGGATTGCTCATCACAAAAGCCGTGGGCGACACACCTTCGGGAAACACATGGTCACGCGGCGCCACACCCCGTGTTACCTGCAGATACACGGATTGATCGCCGCCGCCGTTGTCGGCGACCAGTCGTTCGATAATTTTTTGCCAGCCTTCGATGCTATGTGGATTGGCCATGCGCACGCCATCCAGGCTGCGCTGCAGACGGTTTAGATGCGGCGTCAGTCTGAAAGGCAGGCCGTTATAGACCGGGATCACTTCATAGACGCCGTCGCCCAGCAAAAAGCCCCGATCCAGCACAGAAACACGGGCCTGTTCGGCGGGGAGATACTCGCCGTTAAGAAATACGGTTGCCACTGCTTAGCCCCAGATCCAGAGCAGAATTTCATCAATCAGACGGCGCCACCAGCTACCCTCTTCCACTGCTGTCAGGGCAACCAGGGTTTGTCTGGCAACCACTTCCTCGCCCAGGCGAATTTCCACTTCACCCAGCTCGGCACCAACTTCAATCGGTGCAATCACTGGCTGCTGGATATTGGTATTGGCACTCAGTTCATCGTACTGACCACGCGGTACCGTGACCGCCAGGCTCTGGGCCAGGCCCAGAGAGACCTGATCCTGTGCGCCTTTCCAGACTTTGCTGTCAGTAATATTGGCATTGGCCTGATACAGTTGATGGGTCTCAAAGAAACGAAAACCATAGTTGAACAGTTTCTGGGTTTCCTGAGCACGGGCATTTTCACTGCGGGTGCCCAGTACCACGGAGATCAGGCGCATATCGCCCCGCTGCGCCGAGGCTGCCAGACAAAAACCAGCTTCTTCGGTGTGGCCGGTTTTCAGGCCATCGACACTGTTATCACGCCACAACAGCTTGTTGCGGTTGTGCTGGGTAATATTGTTGTAGGTGTATTCTTTCTCTTTGTACCACTCGTAGTGGGCGGGAAAATCACGGATCAGCGCCGCCGACAGGGTCGCAATATCCCTTGCCGTGGTGTAATGCTCGGGATCGGGCAGCCCGGTGGAGTTCATGTAATTGGTATCAACCATGCCCAGTTGCTGGGCATACTGGTTCATCATCTGCGCAAACACTTCTTCGCTACCGGCAATATGTTCTGCCAGTGCCACAGCGGCGTCATTACCAGACTGCACAATCATGCCGCGAAGCAAGGCTTCCACCGAGACTTTGGTGTCCACTTTTAAGAAGCTGCGCGAGCCGATCATGCGCCAGGCTTTCTCGCTGATCAGCACCTCATCATCCAGCGCGATATTACCCGAGTGCAGTTCATGCGAAACCACATAGGACGTCATCAACTTGGTAATACTGGCCGGTGGCAGTCTCTGATCCGGGTTATCTGAAGCCAGTACCCGGCCGCTGTCATAATCAATCAGGATATGTGACTTTGCTGCCACATTGGGCGCCGACGGTTTCGGCGCAATGACGCCCCCCGCCTGGACGCTGACAAAGGACATCAGCAGCATTAGAAATAAAACAACTTGGGTGTGTTTCAGCATGTTGAACTCTCAGGATGAATATTTAATCAATGACGATATGGCTGTCGCGAAACCCCAGTCCCGCGAGCCTGGCAGCAAGGCTGTCACCATCGCTGACACTGGCCAGCGGACCGATCCGTACCCGATACAGGGTGCCCTGTTGTTGGGGTAAGGTTTCGATAAACACAGTACCAGCGATATCCTGCTGCAAGCGACTTTTGACCTGCTCAGCGCGATGGCGGCTGCTAAATGCCCCGACCTGCAAAAACATCGCGGCTGAGCCGACGGACTTTCCCGGCGGTGTCACCGCCTCGCTGGGTGGTCTGGTGGCCGTTTTTTGCAATTTACCCGGCGTGATAGCCCTGACCTCAACCATACCGGTGCCTTTGTCGACGATGCCCAGCTTAGTTGCTGCACTATAGGATAAATCAATCAGGCGGTTATCATGAAACGGGCCTCGGTCGTTGACCTTGACCACCACGGTACGGCCGTTTTCCAGGTTGGTCACTTCGACATAAGTCGGAAGTGGCAGCGTCTTATGCGCGGCGGTCATCGCATACATATCATAGATTTCACCGCTGGAAGTCCGGCGGCCATGAAACTTGGTGCCATACCAGGAGGCAATACCCTTTTTCTGGTACCCTTCTGCGCTGTTCATGGTGTAGTAATTTTTGCCGAATACCTCGTACTGACTGGGATTGCCGTACTTACTACGTGGCTCCACTTTAGGCACCGCATCCGGAATCTGGCTGACATCCGGCACCCTGTCCGGGGCGCTGTCTTTTTCAGTCACCCCGCCACAGGAGATAAGCAGCAGAAAGGCTGTGGCCAGCCCTACACCACGTAGATATTGCGCCATTTTCATTACAACTCACCAAATTGTTCACGGATTGCCTGCGCCAGTTGATAAACGGCCATGGCATACATTCGGCTGTGATTATAGCGGGTAATGGCATAAAAGTTCTGTCGACCCAGCCAGTATTCTTCACCCTCTTTCTGGGTCAGCGCAATCACCGATAACTTATCTTTTCCAGCCGGCAGTTGATCCAGCGAAAAGCCGGCTACAGCTAGCTGTTCGCGACTGAATGCTGGTTTCAGATCTTTACCGCTGATGTCATCAGGCAAGGCTTTGTCAAGCTGAGTGCGGTGCACCACCGACTCGCCTGGCTGCCAGCCATGCACGGCCAGGTAATTGGCGATACTGCCAATGGCATCGGTGGGGTTGGTCCAAATATCGCGCTGACCGTCTTTATCAAAATCCACGGCGTAGGCCCGATAGCTACTGGGCATAAACTGTCCCAATCCCATGGCACCGGCATAAGAACCAACCGGATCCAGTTGCGACATCTGCTCTTCACGGGTCAGGATCAGGAAATGCTCCAGCTCACTGGTGAAAAACGGGCTGCGCGGCGGGTAGCGAAAAGCCAGCGTTGATAAGGCATCGATCACGCGAAAGCCACCAACATTGCCGCCATAGCGGGTTTCGACACCGAGAATGGCCACGATATATTCAGCAGGCACACCATAAGTCTGTTCTGCCTGTGACAGCGCCTCTTTGTGCTGCTCCCAGAATTCGACGCCGCCTTCAATACGCGAACCTGTCAGAAAAATATCGCGGTACTCATGCCAGGGCTTACTTTTCTCAGCCGGCCTGGATATCGCCTTGAGGATGCTGTCTTTGACCTCAACATCAGCAAATACCTGTTCCAGCTCAGCCTGATCGAAACCATGTTCGGTCACCATTTTATCAATGAACTTTGGCAGCTCGGGTAAGTCAGGGTTAGCAACAGCGGGCATTGAAGCCAGCCACAACAGGGCACTACTCAGCACAACTTTTTTCACGGCGACATCATCCTCCGATGGGTATGAATTGACATCAGGATACCGAAGCCGGCCAGCAAGGTCACCATTGAGGTGCCGCCATAGCTGACCAGTGGCAAAGGTACACCGACGACAGGTAAAAGACCGGTGACCATTCCAACGTTAACGAACACGTAGACAAGAAAAGTAATGGAAATACTGCCGGCCAGCAGACGCGAAAAACTGCTTTGTGCCTGGCTGGCAATAAACAGGCCGCGACCGGCAATCAAAAGATACAGACACAGCAACAAGACAGCACCGGCCAGACCGAACTCTTCGGCGATCACGGCAAAGATGAAATCCGTCGAGCGTTCCGGCAGAAACTCCAGATGGGATTGAGTGCCCCGCAACCAGCCCTGACCAAAAAGTCCGCCCGAGCCGATGGCGATTTTTGACTGGATAATATGATAACCCGCGCCCAGTGGATCGGTTTCCGGATTGAGGAAGGTCAGCACCCGCCGCCGCTGGTAGTCGTGCATGAAATACCATAACACCGGCGCTGCCGCCGCGCAGCTCCCCAGAAAAGCAAAAATCACCTTCCAACGAATACCCGCCAGGAAAATAACGATAAGCCCGGAACTGGCTATCAGAATCGCCGTCCCCAAATCAGGCTGCTTGGCAATCAGAAAGGCCGGCAGGCCTATCAGTAACAACCCCACAATCAGGCGCCACACTGATGGCGGTAAGGGCCGCTCAGCCAGAAATGCCGCCACCAGGATGGGGACCGCCAGCTTCATGATTTCCGAGGGCTGAAAACGGAAAAAGCCCAAATCCAGCCAGCGCTGCGCGCCCTTGCCTTCGTGTCCGAAAAACAGCACCGCGACCAGCAGCATCAGGCCCAGTCCATATAACCAGTAGGCACTGTCTCGCATGCGGTCCGGGTGGATCTGCGCCACCAGCAGCATCACCCCAATCGCAACGCCCAGACGGACCAGTTGCCGGTAGATCAGCCCCATATCCTGACCACCGGCACTGAACAGCATCATCAGCCCCACGCCCAGCAACAGCAAAAGCCCCAGCATCAGCATGGCGTCAATATGCAGCCATTCGACAAAGCGGCTCGGTTGCCAGCTAGGTCGCTGTTGTCTGTCATTGATCAGGCTGTGGTTCATCCAATTCCAGTCCGAAATGTTCAATAATCAATTTGCGGGCAATCGGCGCTGCCATCTTACTGCCACTGCCACCATTTTCTACCACCACGGCCACTACGAACTCGGGTTTATCCGCGGGGGCAAAAGCAATAAATAAAGCGTGGTCATGGAGCTTGCGTTCCAGGGTTTCTGCGTCATACTCCTCATCCTGGGCAATACCAAATACCTGCGCAGTACCGGTCTTGCCGGCGATATTAATAGGCATGTCCTCGCCAATGTGCCGGGCCGTGCCTCGTTGACCATGTACGACCTCAACCATGGAGTCTATCACCGCTTCCCAGTGCTGGCTGTCTTGCATGGGCAGACTGTTGACGCGCTCGGTATTGCGAAGCTGCATTTCACTCATCCCGGCTTTGCGGCTGGCTCGCACCACGCGGGGTTCCTGCATCACCCCGCGCATTGCCAGCGTGGATGTCGCATGCGCCAATTGCAGCGGTGTGGTCTGGTTAAAGCCCTGACCGATACCCGAGATCAGGGTTTCCCCCGGAAACCAGGCCTGATTGCGGCTGGCACGCTTCCATTCCCTGGATGGGGACAATCCCGCACTTTCACTGGGAATATCAATACCCGTTCGATGACCAAAGCCGAACAAATCCAGGAACTGGTGCAGACGATCAATGCCCAGGGTATGGGCTAAATCATAAAAGTAGGTATCACAGGATTGGGCCACGGCATCTTTCATGTTCACCCAGCCATGACCGTGGCTTTTCCAGCAACGGTAACGATGCTGATGTCCCGGCAATGAATACCAGCCCGGATCATAGACCCTGGATTGTTCTGTCACCACGCCCAATTCCAGCCCAGCCAGCGCTACAAACGGCTTAAGTGTTGATCCCGGCGGGTAACTGCCACGCAGCGCACGATCATACAATGGCCTCTCGGGTGAGTCTCTGAGCGCAGAATAATCCTTACTGCTGATCCCTGAAACAAACAGATTAGGATCAAAATCAGGTTTGCTGACCAGGGCCAGTACGCCACCATTACGGGGGTCCATTGCCACCACCGAGCCATTGAAGTCGGTCAGTGACTCGGCAGCAGCACGCTGCAGGTTGATATCCAGATTCAATAACAAATCGTCGCCGGAGTGTGAGGGTTCCGACATCAACTCCCTGACGATCCGCCCCTGCACATTGGTTTCCACCTGACGGTAACCAACTGTACCGTGCAATTGATCTTCATAATATTTTTCTACCCCGGTTTTACCAATCTGCAGTGTGCCTTTGTAATTCTGCTGATCAATGATCTGCATTTCCCGCTCATTGATGCGGCCAACATAGCCGACAGCATGGGAAAACAAGTTGGCCTGGGGATAATGACGGATCAAACGCCCCTCAATATCCACACCTGGGAAACGATGACGGTTAGCAGAAAAGCGAGCGACTTCAGCTTCGGTCAGGCGCTGGCGAATGACCACCTGCTGAAAACGACGATGGCGCTTGAGCCGATCACGAAACTCAGCCACGTCCTCATCAGTCAGCGCCATTAACTCAGTCAGCGCATCAATGGTGTAGTCCATATCTTTGACTTTTTCCGGCACCATTTCCAGACTGAACGTGGGAATGTTCTCCGCCAGCATCACGCCATTACGGTCATAGATCAGCCCACGTTGTGGTGGCAGCGGCTCGATATCGACCCGGTTGCGGTCCGACAGCGAATCGAAGTGTTCGTATTCAAACACCTGCAACACCACCAGCCTGACGATCACCACGCTGAACACAATCACCGACAGCAAGGCGGCAAACAACAGCCTGCCGTTCACCAGCCGGCTCTCACGGAAATGATCTTTCAGCGTAAAGCGGGAAGCCATAAAAAGACTCAGCTGACCTGGAACGTACGTCTGATTTTACGCAACAGCGGGTAAATCACCGGCCACATCAGGGTACTTGTCACCACTGGCATCCACACAACCCAGCTCATCTCTGGTCTGCCTGCCATCACCGAGACAAAATGCACCAGCAACACCACCGAAAAAATGGTCAATGCCTGCTGCCATAAGGGATATTGCCTTAATTGCAGGTGGAAACGTGCGATCAGATATACGGCGAAGGCATAACTGAAAGCCATCACGCCCAATGTGCCGCCCATCATCACATCCATAATCAGACCGCTGAGCCAGCCGACGCCAATACTTACCCGGTGTGGCAAGGCCATCGCCCAGTACATCAGCGTTAACACCACCCATTCAGGCCGGAAAAAACGTGCTGCTTCCGGCAAGGGCACCATCATCAGCAACATCGCTGCAATGATGGTCAGTACAATCATAAAGCCGTTGCGGGGGATATCACTCATTGCCATCGGCAGGCTCCCCGGCATTGTCCTCGCCGTTGCTATCACTTAAGGTTGAGCTGGCTTCAGAAGCAGCGGGGCTGACCGTAGCGGTGGCTTCGGATGCCGCCGGCGTGTCTACCGTGGGTTCAGTTCTGATTTTTTCACCCGGCAAAACCAGCATCAGTTCGCGACTGGTTGAGAGATTCGCAGCCGGCGCCACCTTGATATCGGCAAAGGCTTTACCCTGGGGAAATTCCACTGACACCACTTTGCCTACCGGATAGCCAACCGGAAAACGCCCGCCCAATCCGGAGGTCACCAGCTGATCACCGGCGCGCACATCGGCATTATGCGGCAGGAAGTCCATCTTCAAGGTTTCTCCCAGACCACGGCCGGTCACTACTGCTCGCAGGCCATTGCGATTAATCTGAACCGGAATGCTGTGACTGGGATCAGTGAGTAACACCACCCGGCTCGACAGATAAGAGGTTTCGGTGACCTGTCCCATCACGCCATGAGCATCCAGAACGGGCTGGCCGACATAGACACCAAAGTTTTCACCTTTATCGATAATGACCTGTTGTGAGAAGGGATCCAGATCGACGGTCAGCAATTCTGCCACCTGTACTCGCTCCTGCAGTCGGAAAGACGAGCCCAGCAGTTCACGCAGCCGCATGTTTTCGCGTTCCAGCGCCTGCATTTTCTGCAGCCTGAGGCTTTGCAGTTTATTACTGGCATTGAGTACAGTAATTTGCTCACGCAACTGCTCGCGATCCTGGAAAAACTCCCCCACCCAGTCAACAAAATTACTGGGCATTGAGGCCGTCGCCTGCAGCGGATAGACCACGGTGGACAGGACCGAACGCACCGGCTTGAAATAATCCAGTCGTGAATCCAGGAAAAACACCGCCAGTGAGGCCAGCACAGCCAGCAGCATGCGGGTATTGATCGATGGATTGTGAGTAAATAACGGTTTAATAACGCTGTTCCAAAACTAAAAGACCCTTGCAAATGCCCGGCACTCGCAAAGGTCTTGCTGTTAATGCCAATTCAGATTATTCGAAAGTGAAAACGTCTGTCCCTTTTTCGTCGATCATTTCCAGCGCCCGGCCACCGCCACGGGCGACACAGGTCAGTGGATCCTCAGCGATAATCGCCGGCAGCCCGGTTTCTTCAATCAACAGGCGATCCAGATCCCGCAACAATGCGCCACCACCGGTCAGCACGATACCGCGTTCAGCCACGTCGGCGCCCAGTTCCGGCGGCGTTTGTTCCAAAGCGGTTTTCACTGCTGCCACGATGCCTGACAGGGGATCCTGCAGCGCTTCCAGGATTTCATTACTGTTGAGGGTAAAGCTGCGGGGCACGCCTTCAGCCAGGTTACGGCCGCGCACTTCCATTTCCTTGACTTCATTACCGGGATAAGCCGAGCCAATTTCTTTCTTGATTTTCTCGGCGGTGGACTCACCAATCAGGGTACCGTAGTTACGACGAACATAGTTGACGATGGCCTCATCAAACAGATCACCGCCGATACGTACCGAGGCAGAGTAAACAATACCGTTGAGTGAAATCACTGCCACTTCGGTGGTACCGCCACCAATATCCAGCACCATTGAACCGCTGGCCTCATCGACCGGCATACCCGCACCAATCGCCGCTGCCATCGGCTCTTCGATCAGGAACACATCACGGGCACCGGCACCGGCCGCTGATTCACGAATGGCACGGCGTTCCACTTGGGTGGAACCACAAGGCACACAGACCAGTACCCGGGGGCTGGGCTTGAGAAAACGCCCTTCATGCACTTTACGAATGAAGTGTTGAAGCATTTTTTCGGTAACGGTGAAGTCAGCAATAACGCCGTCTTTCAATGGTCTGATCGCTGTAATATTGCCTGGTGTCCGGCCCAGCATACGCTTTGCTTCCACACCCACTGCTGCAATCGAACGGGGACCACCGGGTCCTTTATCCTGACGAATCGCCACCACTGACGGCTCGTCGAGCACGATGCCAGCACCGCGCACATAAATCAGCGTATTCGCTGTTCCCAGATCGATCGACAGATCGTTGGAGAAGACTCCACGTAAACGTTCAAACATTGAAGAAACCACACCTGAAAGGGCAAAATGAATACTTTAGCAACGCTTTAGGCTGTTGGGCAAGCAACTATTCGTTTAGAATTCTGACTTTGTTAAATACTTAAACATTTGGAACTGTCGATGAGTTTAGATAAGAGCGACGTAGAGAAAATTGCGCATCTGGCGCGCCTGTCAATACAGGAAAATGACATCCCGGATTATGCACGGGATCTGAACAATATCCTCAATCTGGTCGAACAAATGAGTGCGGTCGACACCCAGAACATCACGCCCATGGCTCACCCGCTTGATGCGCATCAGAGACTGCGCCCCGACAGCGTGACCGAAGTTGATCAGCGTGAAGCCTTTCAGGCTATTGCTCCCAAGACTGAAGCCGGTGTCTATCTGGTTCCTCAAGTCATCGAATAACCCGCGTTACAGGCTCATTCATGCATAACAAATCACTCCCAGAACTCTCGACAGCCCTGCAAAACGGCGAAATCAGCAGTGTTGAACTGACCCAGCATTACCTGGACCGTATCAATCAGCATAATGGCAACCTCAATGCCTTTATTAGCGTGACCGATGAACGGGCACTGGAACAGGCCAGAGCCGCAGACAAACTGCTGGCCGCAAACAACGCCGGTCCGCTGACCGGTATCCCGCTGGCTCACAAAGACATTTTCTGCACCAAGGGTGTTCGCACCAGCTGTGGCTCCAAGATGCTGGACAAGTTTATTTCACCCTACGATGCCACCGTGGTGGAAAAAATCGACGCTGCCGGCATGGTCACCCTGGGTAAGACCAATATGGACGAGTTCGCCATGGGCTCTTCCAATGAGACCAGTTTTTACGGCCCGGTGAAAAACCCCTGGGACACTGACCGCGTACCAGGTGGTTCATCCGGTGGTTCAGCTTCAGCGATGGCTGCCCGGCTGGCCCCGATTGCCACAGGAACTGATACCGGCGGCTCCATTCGTCAGCCGGCATCATTATGTAATCTGACCGGCCTCAAGCCCACTTATGGCCGTATTTCCCGTTATGGCATGATTGCTTTCGCCTCCAGCCTGGATCAGGCTGGCCCCATGGCCAACAGCGCTGAAGATGCCGCCTGGCTGATGAATGTGATGTCGGGTTTTGACCCGCGTGACTCCACCAGCGTCGATCGCGAAGTGCCCGACTACACAGCAACACTGAATGACTCTCTGGAAGGCCTGACCATCGGCCTCCCCAAAGAGTATTTCGGCGAGGGTCTGGACTCGCGCGTGGCTGAAACCGTGCAAAACGCCATCAAGACGTATGAGTCGCTGGGCGCTACCCTGAAAGAAATCACCCTGCCCAACTCTCACCTGGCGGTGCCGACTTATTATGTGGTGGCACCGGCAGAATGTTCTTCCAACCTGTCACGCATGGATGGCGTGCGGTTCGGTCACCGTGCTGACGATCCCAAAGATCTGATGGATCTCTACACCCGCTCACGCGGCGAGGGCTTTGGTGATGAAGTCAAACGCCGCATCATGATCGGCACCTATGCGCTGTCGGCCGGTTATTACGATGCTTATTACCTGAAAGCCCAGCAATGCCGCCGCCTGATCCGTGATGACTTCCTAAAAGCTTACGAAGATGTTGATGTCATCATGGGCCCATCAGCACCGACACCGGCATTCCGCTTCGGCGAGAAAACCGATGATCCGGTTGCCATGTACATGGAAGATATCTACACAATCAATGTGAATCTCGCCGGTCTGCCCGGCATGTCTATTCCGGCAGGCTTTGTCGATGATATGCCTGTAGGGCTACAAATCATTGGTAACTACTTTAACGAAGCCCGCCTGCTCAATATTGCCCATAAATACCAGCAGGAAACCGACTGGCACCGGCACACACCGGAAGCGTTCAAATAAGCATAAAGAAAAGGGGCCTCGGCCCCTTTTTTGTTGTTTAACCACAGAGGCACAGAGGTTTTGAAACTATCCGCAAATTATACGGATTTACACAGATATTTTGGTCACCAACGCGAACACCAAGCTTATTTGCTCAGCAGGCTTTTCGTAGTCTGTTTTATTAATCTATGAAAATCGGCGTAATCTGCGGATGATTATGTTTATTAACTCTGTGCCCTCTGTGCCTCTGTGGTTGGTCATGTAAACAAAACCTAATCTGCTATCCTTGCAACACGATCAGAACGGGAAAAGGAAGCCGCTCAATGAAAGCTGCAGAACTGTTTATCAAGGCACTGGAAAACGAAGGTGTGGAATTTTTATTTGGCATTCCGGGAGAGGAAAACCTGGATGTCATAGATGCCATTCTCGATGCCAATATCCGCTTTATCACCACCCGCCATGAACAGGGCGCGGCTTTTATGGCTGATGTCTATGGCAGACTGACCGGCCGTGCCGGGGTCTGTATCGGCACCCTGGGTCCCGGTGCGACCAACCTGATTACCGGCGTCGCCGACGCCAATATGGATCACGCGCCGCTGGTCGCCATTGCCGGTCAGGCGTCTACGCATCGCCTGCACAAGGAATCGCATCAGGTACTGGACCTGGAAGCCATGTTCCTGCCTATTACCAAGTATTCCACCCGTATTGTCAGCCCCAACGTGATACCGGAAATCGTGCGTAAAGCTTTTGATCTGGCCCAGACCGAAAAAACCGGTGCCTGCTTTATTGAGTTTCCGGAAAACATCGCCGAGATGAATATTGACGATGTGCCGCTACGGGTCAGACACACCTCGCCCCCGGAACCTGCCGCCGAGCAGATCGAGCGCGCCGCTGAAATCATCACCAATGCCCAGAATCCGATTATTCTGGCCGGCAATGGCGTGGTCCGCTCTCAGGCCTGTGAGGAATTGTCTCAATTTGCCGAAAAACTGGGCATTCCGGTGGCTAACACCTTTATGGCCAAAGGCGTGATTCCGTTTCGGCACCCGATGGCGCTGGGCAGTGTCGGTTTACAGTCCAATGATTACGCCAACTGCGGCTTTGCCGGGGCTGATGTCATTATCTGCATCGGCTACGATATGGTTGAATACCATCCTTACCTGTGGCACCCGTCGCGCGATCGCACCATTATTCACATTGACACCAGCCACGCTGAAGTTGATGCCCATTACAGCGTGTCACTCGCCGTGGTCGGCAATATCTGCCACAGCCTGAACCGGATTGCTGCGCTCACTTCGCCCCACGAAGGTAAGGCGCTGCGTATTCTGCGCGACAGCCTGATTAAGGAGATGAACCTGCACCGGGACGACACAGAGTTTCCCGTCAAACCCCAGAAAATCATCTGGGATCTGCGTACTGCGATGGATCTGGAAGACATCGTGGTCTGTGATGTTGGTGCCCATAAGATGTGGATGTCGCGCATGTTCCGCTGCGAATACCCCAACACCTGCATTATCTCCAATGGCTTTGCCAGTATGGGCATTGCCGTGCCCGGCGCCATCGCCGCCAAGCTGGCGCATCCTGAACGCAAGGTCGTGGCTGTCACCGGTGACGCCGGTTTTATGATGAATTCTCAGGAAATCGAAACGGCCATGCGTCTGCATATTCCCATCGTTATCCTGATCTGGAATGATGCCAGCTACGGTCTGATTGAATGGAAACAGCAGAACGAATTCGGCCGCACCAGCCATGTGGATTTCACCAATCCGGATTTTGTTCAGTATGCGCAATCTTTCGGTGCGGTCGGTGTCAGAGTGGAACAAACCGAAGATTTAATGCCGGTACTCAAGCAGGCTTTGGCGCGTGATACCGTCACGGTGATTGATTGTCCGGTCGATTACCGGGAAAATCTGAAGCTGACTGAAACCCTGGGACAACTGACCTTAAGCACATGAAACCTGTAACTAGAAATATTCTCATCGCTCTTATTGTAGCTGTGGCTGCCTTATCCACAGTAATGCTGATGCCGGGCTCCAGACAGCCGATGCCGGAGATCAGCTTTACTGATATTGATGGCGGTCAGCACCAACTGGCGGATTACAAAGGCCAGCCCATTCTGATGATCTTCTGGGCCACCGACTGCCCCGGCTGTATCAAGGAGATGCCTGAACTGATTGCGTTGCATCAGGAATATGCTGACCAGGGACTGGCTATGCTCAGTGTCGCCATGCCTCACGACCATCCACAACACATCAAGGCCATGCGTGAAAACAAGGGCCTACCCTACCTGATTACCTGGGATGAGGAAGGTAAAATGACAGCGGCCTTTGATAATGTGCGGGTCACACCCACGCATTTCCTGATCTCGCCTGAAGGTGAAATCGTGATGCGCAAAATCGGTGAGCTGAAGATCGAATCAGTAAAACAAAAACTCGCATCAATGGGCCTTACACCGGCACAATCATAAAATCACTACACATCTGAAAGCTGTTATGGTATAAAGTCCGGCTTTATATAGATGCAGGCAGGGACCTTGGTTGGCACCCTGTGTTGAAAAAGTTCATCAGGAGCAGGTTCTAAAATGGCCAGAGTATGTCAGGTTACGGGCAAACGCCCAATGAGCGGTAACAACGTTTCCCACGCTCACAACAAAACAAAACGTCGTTTTTTACCCAACCTTCAATCTCACCGTTTCTGGGTTGAGTCTGAAAACCGCTGGGTTAAACTGCGTGTCAGCAACCACGGTCTGCGCATTATCGATAAGAAAGGCATAGATGTCGTTCTGACTGAAATGCGTGCCCGCGGCGAAAAAATCTAGGAGATAAGAGATGCGCGATAAAATTAGACTCGTTTCGTCTGCAGGTACTGGTCACTTCTACACCACAGACAAAAACAAACGTAACATGCCGGAAAAAATGGAGATCAAAAAGTTTGATCCCGTTGTTCGCAAGCATGTCATGTACAAAGAAGCCAAAATCAAGTAATTTCGCTACTTGATATGGATTCCGAAAAAGCCCGCTATCGCGGGTTTTTTTGTGTCCGTAAACTGATTACTATGTCGTGGTGTTTATCGGAAATTCAGCATGAGCCAATCAGCTACATCATCAGTTGCCATCATTGCCAGACAGCCCATCTTGGACCGCCACTGTCAGCTATACGCCTATGAACTGCTGTTCCGCCGTACCCGCCAGGATTTAACGGCCGATCTGAGTGAACTGTCGGCCGATGTCGCTACCAGCCGGGTTATCAATTACACCTTTCTGGAACTGGGTATTGAGCGGGTAACCGGGGGACATATTGCATTTATCAACCTGACCCGTTCTTTTATTCTCAATGATGAACCCATCCCTGCCAGCCAGAGCAATGTGGTGCTGGAGCTGCTGGAAGACATCGAAGTCGATGATGAAGTACTGGACGGCCTGCGTAAGCTCAAAGCCCGAGGTTACGTGATTGCGCTGGATGATTTTATTTTCAACGAGGCTTTGCGGCCGCTGGTTGAGCTGGCCTCCATCGTCAAGATTGATATTCTTGCCCTCAATGAGGCTGAGCTGCGTGAACACGTCAGCCTGTTGCGTCAGTACAATCTCAAACTTCTGGCAGAAAAAGTCGAGACTCAGGCTGATTATGAGCTGTGCATGGAACTAGGCTTTGATTATTTCCAGGGCTTCTTTTTCTGCAAGCCCGACATCATTGAAGACAAAGCGGTACCTGCCCATCATCAAACAGTGCTGGAGCTCGTCCATCAGTTGCAGCGGGCCGACACCGATTTTGAGGATGTCGAGGCCATCATCAGCCGCGATGCCGGCCTCACCTATAAGCTGCTGCGTTTGCTCAATTCCGCCGCTCTGGCTTTACCACGAAAAATTAACTCCATCCATGAAGGTCTGGTGATTCTGGGGCTGAAAGCTATCACCACCTGGACTACGCTGATTGCGATGAGTGAAGTTAACTGCAAACCCAAGGAGTTACTTGACTTCTCGCTGATTCGCGCCAAGATGTGCGAGTCATTGGCCGAAGCTTACGGTTGTAATGCGGAAAGCGGCTTTATTGTCGGGTTGTTCTCTACCATTGATGCGATGCTGGATCGCCAGATGGCTGATATTATCGACCCGCTGCCATTGGCTGATGCAACAAAATCAGCACTGAAAGAACGCAGCGGATCGCTCGGAGAACTGCTCGGCGATGTGCTGTCTTACGAACAGGGTGATTGGAATAACGTCAGTGAAAAATACGTCAGCATGGAGCAATTCAGTCATTATTATCTGCAGGCCACAGAATGGACCATGAAAGCGAAGGAAACGATCTGACACTATGAGCGAGAACGTATTGCTGGAGGCCTCACAACTGTCACGACAGTTTGCCGGTAAAACCGCAGTCGATAATGTCAGTTTCAATGTCAAACAAGGCGAGGTCGTTGGTTTTCTGGGCCCCAACGGCGCCGGCAAAAGTACCACCATGCGCATGCTCAGCGGCAATCTGGCACCGGATCATGGCGAGATCCACATTAACGGCATTGATCTGCTAGACTATCCCCGCCAAGCCAAGGCCCATATCGGCTATCTGCCGGAAGCGCCGCCACTGTATCGCGAACACACGGTGCGGGAATTTCTGCAGTTCTGTGCCCGCCTCAATCAAATTGATAAAAAACAGCACAAAGCCGCCGTGGATACCGCCATCGAGCGCTGTGGCCTGAGAGAGGTGCAGCAACGCCTTATCGGCAACCTGTCCAAGGGCTATCAGCAACGGGTAGGCATTGCCCAGGCGATTATCCATTCGCCCTCGGTGGTGATTCTGGATGAACCGACCTCAGGGCTGGATCCGATTCAAATCCGTGAAATCCGCCAGTTGATTCGTGACATAGCGGATAAACACAGCGTCATTCTGTCGACCCATATCCTGCCCGAGGTGCAGATGCTCTGCGATCGGGTGCAAATCATTTCGCAGGGACAATTACTGTTTAACGATAATATCGACAAACTGGGTGAGCAGATGCAGGCCTCAACCCTGCTGGTCGAGTTCGAAAAACCCTTGCAAACCGCTTTGCTGCAACGGCTTGATGGCATAGAGAGAATTGACAGCCTCAGCGACAAACGCTATCGGCTGCATTACCAGCCACATCACAATCCAACCCAGTCCCTGCTGCGCCGTGCTGTTGAGGATGATTGGCAACTGACGCTGATGATGCCGGAGCAGCACAGCCTGGAAGATGTCTTTATGAAGGTTATTCAAAAAGAAGAAGTCGATGTTTAATATTGCCCGTAACGAACTGCATCGCCTGTTTCTGTCGCCGCTGGCCTGGGTCATGCTGGCCCTGACCCAGTTACTGCTGGCCTATCTGTTTCTCACCCATATCGATTATTTCAACAGTATTCAGAGCCGGATTTCGGCCATTCCCGGCGCCCCCGGTGTCACCGAAATGATTGCGATGCCGCTGCTCAGTAATGCGGCGATTATCGTGTTACTGATAAGTCCCCTGCTCACTATGCGCAGCATTGCCGAGGAAAGACGCAATGAGACCCTGCCCCTTTTGGCATCAGCCCCGCTGAGCATGACTCAAATCGTGCTCGGCAAATATCTGGGCAACCTCGGTTTTTTCTTTATTCTGGCCCTGCTGACGGTATTGATGCCTGTATCTCTGAGTGTCGCCACCAGCCTCGATTATTACCTGCTGAGTGCCGGTTTTCTGGGGCTGATGCTGTTGATAGCGAGCTTTATCGCTATCGGTATTTTCATGTCCTCGCTGACCCGCCAGCCGACGATTGCGGCCGTCAGCAGTTTTACCGTGTTATTCCTGCTGTGGATTATTGACTGGGCCGGTAACACTGGCGGCGAGTTTTCCATACTCAGTTGGCTCTCGCTGATGAACCATTTCCAGCCCCTGTCACAGGGTCAGATCAACACCCAGGATCTGAGCTTTTTCGCTATTGTTATCGTTAGTTTTCTGTTACTGACCATTCGTCGTCTCGACAGAGAAAGACTGGACTGAGCCCCAGAAAAGTTTGCTATGAAAGTCACCCAACGCGCCCAACGTCTCTTCCGCCTGCAGCAGGTCATTTTCTACCTGCTGCTGATTGCCGCGGTCGTGCTGCTGGCAAAACTCAGTGTGGATTACAACCGCCAGTTCGACTGGACTGCTAATGCCCGTCATACCCTGTCTGACACCAGCCTGCAGGTACTCAGCAGCCTGGAAAAACCGGTTCAGGTCGATATTTTTGTCAGCCCGGAATACCAATACCGCGTCGCGGTAACCGATCTGATCCAGCGCTACCAGCGCCACAGCGATAAGCTTGAGGTCAGCTATATTGACCCCAATTTTGCACCCGACCGGGTTCGGCAGATGAGTATTCAGCAACAGGGTGAAATGGTCATCAGCCGCGGTGAGCAGAGCCAGCATGTGTTGGATCTGTCTGAACAATCACTGACCAATGCCCTGATCACTGTGTCGCGCCAGCAACAGCAGTGGCTGGTATTTATTGAAGGCCATGGCGAACGCAGCCTGTTTGAGCAACATGATTTCAGCCTCTCTACCTGGGCCGGACAACTGCAGAGTCAGGGCTTCAAACTGCACTCCCAGAATCTGGTCAAAACACCTGAATTACCCGACAACACGGCAGCTCTTGTCATCGCCAGTCCGACGGAAGAGTGGTTGCCAGGTGAAATCGCGCTGATTCAAGACTACCTGGCCCAGGGTGGCAATCTATTGTGGCTGGCGGATCCGGAACAGACCGTGTCGCTATCGCCATTAGCCGAGCAGTTGGGCATCGCTTTTGTACCGGGTACCGTAATGGATCCCAGTTCATCAATGCTGGGACTTGATGACCCCCGCTTTGTGTTGATCAGTGACTATGCCAATCATCCGATCGGTGTGGCCATCAAAAGTGTGACGTTGATGGCCGATGCCCTGGCCATTGAAACCAGCAAAACCGAACAGCAGACAGACTGGCAATATCTCAAGCTGCTGCGCAGTCAACCTGATGCCTGGGTGGAGTCGACTGCTATCAGCCAGAGCAACCTGCCACAACAACGCTATGATGCCGGAGAGGATATGCCGGGGCCGCTGGCGCTGGCACAAATCCTGACCCGTCCACACCCTGATACAGACCGGCAACAGCGTATTGCCATCGTCGGTGACAGTGACTTTATCAGCAACAGTCATATCGGCACTGTGGCTAATCTGGAGCTATCGATGGCGCTGGCTAACTGGTTGGCAGAGGACGACAAGCTGATTGAAATTCCGGTCAAAACCAGCATTGGCACCCAGCTTGAACTGGACAAAAGTCAGTCAATAATTATCGGCTTTGGCTTCCTGCTGGTGATACCATTAATACTACTGGCCTTCGGCCTGGGTATTTGGTGGCGGAGACGACGCCGATGAAAAGCAGCTATCTGACCAACCTGGTTTTACTGGTTATTGTCATTGTTCTGTTGTGGCTATCACAGCGTGAACAGCCCGCTGAACAACAACCCGCCGGGTTATCAGCATTGAGCGCTGAAGCTGTAGAACGCATTCAAATTCAGCGTCAGGACAGAGATACGCTGACGCTGGAGCGCCAACAACAAAGCTGGCAACTCACCCAGCCTTTCAATG
The DNA here is from genome assembly GCF_947259025.1 of uncultured Methylophaga sp. Taxonomy (GTDB): domain Bacteria; phylum Pseudomonadota; class Gammaproteobacteria; order Nitrosococcales; family Methylophagaceae; genus Methylophaga. The sequence continues at coordinate 222,023 of NZ_CAMYKO010000002.1, read as the reverse complement.
CCCGCGCCAACCAGACACGGGTCAACCTACTGCTCAGCCTGCTGTCCTCGCCAATTCATGGTCAGCAACCGGCTAGTGACGAGTCAGCCTTGCTTGAGTTCGGCCTCGATCAGCCTGAGGTGACTTTATTGATGAATGAACAGCCCTTTGCTTTTGGTGCAACCGAATCGCTGAGCCAGAATCGCTATGTGCTGCACCGGAACGTGGTGTATCTGGTTCAGGATGATGTGACGCCCTTGCTTAAAGCCTCTGCCGGCAGCTTTGTCGATAACCGCCTGGTTGAAGAAGGCGTCAGTATTAACAAACTGACTTTGCCTGCCAGCAATGAGACGGATGAGCAGCGGCTGATTGAACAACGCGACGGGCGCTGGCACAGCAACAATAGCTCGGCCAGTTCAGACGGCCTGAAAACCTTGGTCGACAACTGGCAGCATGCCTATGCCATGCAAGTGCGCCATCTTGATGCTGACGAACTGAACAGCCTGCCATCACCGCAGATAAGCCTGTGGCTTGAAAGTAACAGCCAGCCCCTGCAACTGATTATGACGCTGAGCGGTGAAACCCTGCAGCTGACCAACCCCGCTCTGCAACTGCAATACGAATTCCCGCTGGCGATGCGGTCACAACTACTGCCCCAATAAATCATGCCCGAATTACCCGAAGTCGAAACCACCCGCCGTGGTGTGCAACCCTATCTTGAAGGCCAGTCCATCAACAAAATGCAGGTCCGTCATCGAGGCCTTCGCTGGCCGGTTGAAGACGGACTTGAAGCCTTGCTTGAAGGCCAGACCGTGCACAAGGTAGAGCGCCGTGCCAAATACCTGTTACTGCGCTGTGACCTTGGCACGCTGATGATACATCTGGGCATGTCGGGACGGCTGAGGGTGCTGGATAATGATGCTCATATCGGCAAACATGACCATGTCGATATCTATTTCAGCAATGGTCATGTTCTGCGATTCACTGATCCCAGACGCTTCGGCGCGGTGCTGTGGACCCAGGATAATACCGACGAACATCCGCTGATTGCTCACCTGGGCCCCGAACCACTGTCGGATGCGTTCAATGGTGATTACCTCTACCAGCGCTCCAGAGGCCGCAGCAGCAGTATCAAGACTTTTATCATGAATGGTGAAATCGTGGTCGGCGTAGGGAATATCTATGCCAATGAGGCGCTGTTTCTGGCCGCGATTCATCCGGCCAAGGCTGCTGGCAAGGTTAGCAAGACGAAAATGGTGAAGCTGGTTGAAGCCATCAAACAGGTACTGGACAAAGCACTGCTTGCCGGTGGCACCACGCTGCGGGACTTTCGCAAAAGCGACGGTAAACCCGGCTATTTTTCTCAGCAGCTCAATGTTTACGGCCGCGAGGATCAACCCTGTCTGAGCTGTGAGCAACCCATCAGCTGTATACGGCAGGCTCAGCGGGCCACCTATTTCTGTAAACAGTGCCAGCCGCGATAGCGCGAGTCTGATTGTTTAGCCGCAGAGGTCACTGATCGACAGTGATGATTCGACAACCATCATCATGTTTTCCCATGAGCATCTCCGGCGTTATTGGCTACGCGGATTATTTTTGTGCGGCAAAATACTTGGCCAGCAGCCGGATCTCGGCTTCCGTGTAGCCACGGGCATATTTCATCATCACGCTGGATGGACGCTCGCCGCTTTTGAACTGCTGCATCTGCTCAATAAAATAAAGCTGATCCAAGCCGGCCAGACTGGGCGTACCGCCGACACTATGCCCCTGTGTGCCGTGACAGGCAGCGCAGGAAGCTGCCAGCAAAGCCGCATCACGCCCCTCTGCCTGTAATCCCGGCATGGCCAGCAGTAACAGACCGGCTGCAATCATTCGATATGGCAGCATCTGATTCTCCCAATTCAGACTCAGCTTCTAGCCTACGTTATAATAGCCGCCTAATCACTATTTAGCGTTCAAATGTCAGACAAAATTCAACTTAATGGCGTAGTCCCCGATGAACTCGGCGGTTTACGGCTGGACCAGGCTCTGGCCAGAATGTTTCCCGAGTTTTCCCGTGGCCAGCTCAGCAAATGGATCAAGGCCGGTGAGGTCTCGGTTGATACCGGTCAGCTGCGCCCGCGCGACAGTGTGGTGGGCGGCGAACAGGTATTAATCACCACCGAACTGGTTAAACAGGATGATAGCTGGACAGCCGAGGCGATTTCACTCGATATCATTTATGAAGATGATGATGTCATTATCATCAATAAGTCGGCTGGCATGGTGGTTCATCCGGGGGCTGGCAACCCGCAGGGTACGCTGGTTAATGCGCTGCTCGCCCATGCGCCGCAGCTTGCCAATATTCCCCGTGCCGGCATTGTTCACCGTCTGGATAAATCCACCACCGGTCTGTTGATGGTGGCCAAAACCCTGCAGGCGCACAACTCGCTGGTTGCCCAGTTACAGGCACGCACGGTTCTACGTGAATACCAGGCTATCGCCGTTGGCGTGATGACCGCTGGTGGCACGGTGGATGAACCCATCGGCCGCCATCACATCGATCGCAAGCGTATGGCGGTCAGTCAGACCGGCAAGCCCTCTGTCACCCATTACCGGGTTGAACAGCGCTTTCGTGCCCATACCTTTATCCGCTGCAAGCTGGAAACCGGTCGCACCCATCAAATTCGCGTACATATGGCGCATATCCGCCATCCGCTCTTGGGTGATCCGGTCTATGGCGGCCGCTTCAAGCAAGCCAAGGGCATGTCACAGCCCTGCCGGGACGCTATCCAGGGATTCCGGCGCCAGGCTTTGCATGCCGGTTTTCTGGGCTTTGAGCATCCCAGCAGTGGCGAGGCGGTCTCCTGGCAGGCTGATTTACCCGAGGATATGCAGGCTGTGCTGAAAATTTTGGCCGATGATGCGGCGCTGATTGAAGAATGAACAAGCCGCGCCGTTTTCATGAAAAACTGAGCTGGTTACTCGATAACAGTATTCCCCTGCCCGGTGGTTACAGGATTGGACTGGATGGTTTTATCGGCCTGATTCCGGGGCTGGGCGACTTTATCAGCAGTCTTTTGGCTTCGCTGATTGTGATAGAAGCCAATCAAGCCGGCGTACCACGCACGGTATTAATGCGAATGCTGATCAATATGTTGATTGATACCGCTGTCGGCAGCCTGCCGGTGGTGGGCGATGCCTTTGATTTTGTCTGGAAAGCCAATCAGAAAAACAGTGCCTTACTGCGCCAGTATCAGCAGTCACCGGAGCGGACTGTGCGTCGCAGCCTGCTCGACAATATCGTGTTTATCCTGGTGGTCATTGCCGCGCTGGTTCTGACCGTGATGCTGATTGGCTGGTTAATCGGCCTGTTGTGGCAGCGCATTCAGGGTGCATAATGCCTTCCATCAGTTATGGCGATCAGTATCTCTACTGATAAAAAGGCCGGGAACATCATGTTTGGAATAAAGCTATGAATAAAGTGTTAATTTCAGTGCTGGGCAGTGATCAGCCGGGCATCATCGCCCGCGTGTCCGACATTATTAAACAGCACAATGGCAATATTGAAAACCTCAGCCAGACTCTGCTCGACACCGTGTTTGGTGCCCTGCTGCAGGTTGAACTGGCGGATGCCGACAGCGCTGAGGCTTTGCAAACGGCGCTGGAAGCCGCCTGCCAGGATATGGATCTGTTTATCCGCGTCCATCCCTGGCGTGAAAGCAGCAGCGACTGGCATCAGCATAAAGCGCAAGTTCAGCCCTACATCGTCACTGCGATTGGCCCCGACCGCCAGGGCCTGGTCGCCGAGATTGCCGCCCAGCTTTATCAGCACGGCGTTAACATCACCCATATTCAGGCGATTTTCAAAGGCGGCAGCAACCCGATGGATAACCTGATGGTGTTTGAAGTTGATGTCCCCAAAGACACGGTCATGCAAGCATTGCGTGATGCGCTGACTGATATCGCCACGCGGCTGGATCTGGAAATCAGCGTCCAGCACCGCAAGATTTTTGATTCGGTCAGCAGTATTGTTAACTGACGCCACAGCCACACTCAGGATATTTTATGCTTAATCCCAAAGATATTATCTCCACCCTGCAAATGGTGCGCGAGGAAAACCTGGATCTGCGCACAGTCACGGTTGGCATTAACCTGACTGATTGCGTCAGTGACGATATCAACACCTTCAAAAGCCGGGTTTACGACAAAATCACCCGCACTGCCGGTCAACTGGTCGCCACTTGTGAGCGGATCGAGCGTCGCTATGGGATTGAAGTCGCCAACAAGCGGATTTCTGTCAGTCCGATTGGCGTCGTGGCCGCCCCATTCAATGCTGAACAAATGGTGGAGATAGCCTTAACCCTGGATAAAGCCGCGCTGGAACTGGGCGTCGATTTTGTGGGTGGTTTCAGTGCCCTGGTCGAGAAAGGCATGAGCCGCGGCGACCAGGCACTGATTGATGCCATTCCCCAGGCATTAACCGAAAGCCAGCGCGTTTGCTCTTCAGTCAATGTGGCCAGCACCCGCGCCGGTCTTAATATGGATGCCATTAAGCGCATGGGCGTGGTGGTCAAACAAGCCGCAGAAATGACCGCCGAGGATGATGGTCTGGCGGCCGCCAAACTGGTGGTGTTTGCCAATATTCCACAGGACGTTCCCTTTATGGCCGGTGCCTACCTGGGGATTGGTGAAGCCGATGCGGTGGTCAGTGTCGGTGTCAGTGGTCCCGGCGTGGTCAAAGCAGCGCTGGAACGTGCGATCAATGAACAGCAGGATATGGATCTCAGTCGCGCCGCAGACGTGATTAAACAGACCGCGGCCCGGCTCACCCGCGCCGGTGAACTGGTCGGCCGTGAAGTTGCAGAGAGCCTGGGATTACCTTTCGGCATTGTGGATCTGTCGCTGGCCCCAACACCGAATGAAAATGACAGTGTCGGCGAAATCTTTGAAGCCATTGGTCTGCCGGCCATTGGCGCACCAGGCAGTACTGCTTTTCTGGCTATGCTCAATGATGCAGTCAAAAAAGGCGGCGCTTTTGCCAGCTCGCATGTGGGCGGCCTGAGTGGCGCCTTTATTCCGGTCTGTGAAGACTTAAGCATTGCTGATTCTGCCGCCAACGGCACCCTGTCACTGGAAAAACTGGAAGCCATGACTTCAGTGTGTTCGGTCGGTCTTGATATGATTGCCCTGCCCGGCGATACCTCGGCAGAAATGCTGTCGGCGGTGATGGCTGATGAGATGGCGATTGGCGTTATTAATAAGAAGACCACGGCCGCGCGGCTGATTCCGGCACCGGGCAAAAAAGCCGGTGATCATGTAGTATTCGGTGGCCTCTTGGGTGAAGGTCCGGTGATGGCGGTCAATATGGGCGAACAGGAAAACCGCTTTGTGCGCCTGGGCGGCCGTATTCCGGCGCCAATTCAAAGTCTGGTTAACTAAGTCAATTGCAAGCCGGCAGCAATGAGTGCCGGCTTGCATCACGGCGTAGCGCTACTTGATGCTGATAGTGCCGGTCATGCCCAGTTCCTCATGTGTCATGCCTGACGCTTCGTCATCAACATGACAGTGCAGATCAGTCAGCTCACCGGTCTGCACCGGCACAAACCACCACTCGACCCTGTGGCCCGGGAATACTTCGATTTCGCTGATATCCCCTTTGATTTCTGCCGTCCGGCTGAATTTGCCATCGACTTCTTTCATCACCTGAACCTTGCGGCTGAACACTCTCTTGGCCAGGCCCATCGAGGTGAAATAATGTTTGGCACTGCTGTTGTTGATCAAAACCAGTTTGTAGAGTTTGCCGGTTTCAAACTCCAGGTGGCTGGGTGAAAAACGGTGCGCTTCACCGACGCCCAGTTGCACTTCAACTTCAATCGGTGTCTGACGGGTTAAATCACCCTCGGCCACGGCCACTGATGAGAACCAAAACAGCGCAATGCTGAGCATACTCAACAGCAACAGTTGAATTTGACTGACTTTTACAGCATTTGAATGCATTCCTGACTCCTCTTTAAACAACTCTCCGGTTTCGACGAAAGCTGAGCCGGATAGTTTCTGTCATGCTATCTTAAAATCGGAAGACAGTCTTCAGGAGGCTGGCTATGTGGATCCACTTATCGCTTTTTTCCTTAGTGGCGTTTTGCTGTTCTGCGCTGGCCGGTGATGAACCGGAACAGACTGATAACGCCCTGCCCATCGTGTTGTGGGAACGACTCAAACTCAACAGCCTCGAGACCTGGGATTCGCCATCACATCAAAGTTTGTATTTACCTGTGATTGCCTGGCATCCACCTTTTGCCTGGGATAAGGACCGTCGCGACGAATACAATGAAACGCCCTGGGGAGCTGGTTACGGCCTGACCCGTTATGATGCCGATGGTGACTGGCATGGCTTGTATCTGATGCTGTTCAAGGACTCACAATACGCGTGGGAGCCTGTAGGTGGTTATGGCTACGAAAAGATCTGGCGGCCTCTGGATCAGCACCAGGACCTTCGATTGGGCCTGGGCCTCACTGCCGGCATCACCATGCGCGAGAACTGGAACTATATTCCGGTACCTTACCTGTTACCGCTGGCCTCAGTCGGTTATAAAAGCCTCAACTTTCAGGCCACTTATGTGCCCGGCCTTCGCAATAAGGGCAATGTGCTGTTTGGCTGGTTACGTTGGGAGTTTGACTGACACTGTCTTTCAATGGAGGAGTTGACGTCAAGCAGAAAGCAATCAAATCTCAGCTTCGCTGAGATGGTTAATAAATGATTGATATTGTGGGTTCCGGCCTGTTGATATCAGGCTCAGTATCGATGGCCTGACTGCCATGCAGCACTCGCTATTTTGCTTTGCCAACTAAACCGCACCGTCTGCGCTCACGATAATTAGCAGCTTGAGAAACGGACAAGGCTGACATCATTTTTATGATGGTCGGAGTGAGAGGATTCGAACCTCCGACCCCTGCCTCCCGAAGGCAGTGCTCTACCAGGCTGAGCTACACTCCGTGATGACAATTATAAGAACTGATGGCTGATTCGTGAACCGTTTGACGGTGTAGATGCCAAATTCTGGCAAAAAAAAGGCCGGTAAAAACCGGCCTTTTTCTAGTTCAGAAATATGCTGCTTATTTCTTGGCCGCTTCGCGTTCCTGAACTTCCTTGATAACCTCGTCAGCCACGTTTTTCGGGCACGGTGAGTATTGCAGGAATTCCATTGAGAACTGGCCACGACCAGAAGTCATGGTACGCAGCGTGCCAATGTAACCGAACATTTCGCTCAGTGGCACATCAGCCTTGATGCGAACACCGGTTGGGCCTGCATCCTGAGACTTGATCATGCCACGACGACGGTTCAGGTCACCAATCACATCACCGACGTGGTCTTCCGGGGTGAACACGTCCACTTTCATGATCGGTTCCAGCAGTTGCGGACCCGCTTTCGGCATAGATTGACGGTAAGCTGCTTGTGAAGCCAGCTCATAAGCGACTGCAGAGGAGTCAACCGCGTGGAAGGCACCGTCTTGCAGGTTTACTTTGACGTCCAGGCAAGGGAAGCCAGCCAGTACGCCTTTGTCCATCATCTTCGCGAAACCAGACTGCACAGCAGGCCAGAATTCGCGAGGTACGTTACCACCGGTAACAGTAGACTCAAATTCAAAACCGGTACCTGCTTCAGCCGGCTCGATGGTGTAATCGATACGGGCAAACTGACCTGAACCACCGGTTTGTTTTTTGTGGGTGTAGGTATCAGTCACAGGCTGGGTGATGGTTTCACGGTAAGCCACTTGTGGTTCACCCACGATAACCTCGATGTTGTGAGTACGCTTGAGGATATCGACTTTGATATCCAGGTGCAGCTCACCCATGCCTTTCATGATGGTTTCGCCACTGTCTTCGTCCGTTTCAACACGGAACGAAGGATCTTCTTTAATCATTTTACCCAGAGCGATACCCAGTTTTTCGGCTGAGCCTTTGTCTTTAGGCGCAATCGCGATAGAGATAACGGGATCCGGGAAGACCATTGGTTCCAGGGTTGCCGGATGCTTCGGATCACACAGTGTATGACCGGTTTGAGTGTCTTTCATACCTACCACAGCAACGATGTCACCGGCGTGGGCGTAATCAAGCTCGTTACGATCATCGGCGTGCATTTCCACCATACGGCCAACACGTTCGGTTTTACCGGTAAAGGTGTTCAGTACGGTGTCGCCTTTACGCAGTTCACCGGAGTAAACACGAATAAAGGTCAGGGCGCCGAAACGGTCGTCCATGATTTTGAACGCCAGTGCGCGCAGTGGGCCGTTGATATCAACCGTCGCCACTTCACCGGTTTCGTTACCTTCCAGATCAACTTCCGGTTGTGGATCAACCTGAGTCGGGTCAGGCAGATAGTCAACAACGGCGTCCAGCAGCAACTGGATACCTTTGTTTTTGAACGCTGAACCACAGTAAGTCGGGAAGAACGACAGGTTCAATGTGCCTTTGCGGATGCATTCTTTCAGCTCGTCGATAGAAGGCTCTTCACCTTCCAGGTATTTTTCCATCAGGTCGTCGTCCTGCTCAACGGCAGTCTCGACCAGTTTTTCGCGCCATTCTTCAACGGCATCAGCCATATCTGCTGGCGGCTCTTCGATGGTGTAGCTTTCAGGATCTTTATCATCAGACCAGATCCACGCTTTACGGGTCAGCAGATCAACTACACCTTTGAATTCATCTTCGATACCGATTGGCAGGACCATCACCAGCGGGGTGGCCGCCAGCACGTCTTCAACCTGTTTAACAACGCGGTAGAAGTCAGCACCCATACGGTCCAGTTTGTTAACGAAGATCAGACGGGAAACTTCTGATTCGTTCGCATAACGCCAGTTGGTTTCTGATTGCGGCTCAACACCACCACTACCACAGAAAACCCCCACACCGCCGTCGAGGACTTTCAGAGAACGATACACTTCGATAGTGAAGTCAACGTGTCCCGGGGTATCGATAACGTTCAGACGGTGGTCGTTCCAGGCACAGGTGGTGGCAGCAGACTGGATGGTAATACCACGCTCGGCTTCCTGATCCATGAAGTCCATGGTGGATTCACCTTCGTGAACTTCACCGGTCTTGTGGATTTTACCGGTCAGTTTCAGGATACGCTCGGTTGTCGTGGTTTTACCCGCGTCAACGTGCGCGAAGATACCTATATTTCTGTACTTGGTTAAATCAGAAGCCATAATCCTGTGTCTCTAATTGATGTTAATCGAACGGTACCGCGCTATTTCGCGGTAGTTAAACCCGCCAATTCTAAACTAGATTGACAGGAGTTGCACCCATTATTCACAACAGACGTTACAGATTGTTGTCTGTCGCCGCTTAAAGCGGATTTTCTATTATCTGTCTGGGGCTTAGCGGTAGAAAACCGCGCGGTCTATTTGAACTTTTTCTGCATCGGCAACCATTGATAACGGTAGACGACGCCCGGTACAGCCAGTACCAGAAACAGGCTTAACGTGGTGACAAAAAACTCCCATTGCTGGGTGTAAATATCACCGGAGAAACGCATCTCGAAAGCAATGCCGATCATCAGACTGACAAAATAATACACCATTAACTCGACCAGCCGTACCCAGACCGGCTTGAGCGGCATGGGATAAATAAAAAAAACGCGGTTGCCAATCCAGGGGAGGTTGGCAATTAACACGAACAAAGCAATCATCAGCCAGACAGACATGGTTACCTACTAAACAAATACGAATGAACAAAGCTGCATCAGCGCGCCGGGGAACAGCCCCAATAGCAAAATCATCAGCACATTGACGCTGAGCGCGATCTGCATTGGCCTGCCGGCATCAAGCCGGTGTGTGACCAGGGGCTTGTCAAAATACATCACCTTGATCACCCGCAGATAATAAAACGCGCCAATCACCGAAGTCACCACAGCCACCAGTGCAACCAGCAGCAAATCGACATCTATCGCCGCCTTGATCACTAACAGTTTGGCATAAAAGCCGGCCAGCGGCGGAATGCCCGCCATCGAGAACATCAGGATCAGCATCAACAGCGCAAACCAGGGATGACTGTCACTGAGCCCTTTAAAATCGTCAATATTCTCAGCTTCAAAGCCCTGGCGACTGAGCAGCAGAATCATGCCGAAAGCCCCCAGCGTCATCAAAGCGTAAATCAGCGTGTAAAACATCGATGCGGCAAAGCCCTCATCGGTCCCCGACAACACACCCATTAACAAAAAGCCGACATGGGAGATGGTGGAGTATGCCAGCATCCGCTTCAGATTACTCTGGGCAATCGCCACAATATTACCGATGATCATCGATAACAGTGCCAGCATGATCAGCATATCCTGCCAATAATGCTGCAAGTCCAGCAGGCCCTCGGCGAGCAAGCGAATCAGCATGGCAAACGCCGCCACCTTGGGCGCGGCGGCAATAAACAGTGTCATTGCGGTCGGCGCCCCGTGATACACATCAGGCAGCCACATATGAAACGGCACGGCACCGTATTTGAAGCCAATACCAATCACCAGGAACACAATGCCGAAACTCAGAATGCTGTCATCGCCGACGCTGCCAGCCACTGCCAACGCAATGTCGTTAATGCCCAGACTGCCGGTGATACCATAGATAATCGACATGCCATACAACAGCATGCCCGAGGCAATACTGCCAAGGATAAAATATTTCATCGCCGCTTCGGTGGCCACCGCCGAGTCACGCTGCATCGCCACCATGGCATAGAGGCACAGCGACATCAGTTCCAGTCCCAGGTAAAGCGTGAGCAGATGATAGGCCGACACCATGATCAGCATGCCCAGCGTTGAAAACACTGCCAATACATAAAACTCGCCCTGCCTCAGTCCGCGGGCTTTGAGGTAGCGGCTTGAGTAAAGCAGCACCAGCATATTGATCACACAGACAAAGACTTTCAGCACATCACTGAGGTTGTCCTTGATATAGGTACCGGAAAAGGTCAGTCCGCCCTCGCCCATATTCCAGACCACAATCAGCGCTGTGATGAACAAGGTGAACTGGCTCAGCCCGATCACCCAATGGATTTGGCGTGTGCCGGTAAAAGCGACTAGCAACAGGATTACGCAGGCCATGGCCAGCATGACCATCTCCGGCAGCACAAACAGCATATTGGGAACCTGAAACATTTCTGCGCTTATCCTTTTACAGTTTCGACTGGGCGACCTGGGTAAGTAAATTTTCCACTGAGGTGTGCATTACGTCGAGCAGTGGCTCAGGCCAGACGCCCAGCAGCAGAACAATGACCGCCAGCGAGGCCAGCATCCAGAATTCCCGCCGGTTGATGTCCGACAGGGCTTGAACCTCATCATTGGCCACTTCCCCGAAAAACACCCGCTTGACCATCCACAAGGTGTAAGCGGCACCCAGAATCAAGGTGGTCGCAGCCAGGAAGGCAAACCAGAAGTTGGCCTGGAACGCCGCCAGGATCACCATAAACTCACCGACAAACCCCGAGGTGCCGGGCAATCCGGCATTGGCCATGGCAAAAAATACGGCAAAAGCCGCAAACACCGGCATGGTGTTGACCACACCGCCATAAGCCTGAATATCGCGGGTATGCATGCGGTCATACAAGACGCCGACAGCGAGGAACATGGCCGCGGAAATAAAGCCGTGCGAAATCATCTGCACCATCGCCCCTTCAATCGCCAGTATCGCCCCGCTGCCAGTCGCCGCGTTGGCAAAAATATCAAATACGATAAACAGGCCCAGCGTGACAAAGCCCATATGCGCAATACTGGAATAGGCAATCAGTTTTTTCAGATCGGTCTGCGCCAGTGCCACAAAACCGATATAAACCACCGCTATCAGCGATAGGGCGATAATCAACCAGTCCAGTGCCAGACTGGCATCGGGGGCGATCGGCAGGGCAAATCGTAAAAAGCCGTAGCCACCAATTTTCAAGGTAATCGCTGCCAGGATCACCGAACCGCCGGTCGGCGCCTCGACGTGGGCATCGGGCAGCCAGGTATGCACCGGCCACATGGGTACCTTGACCGCAAAAGCAATCAGAAACGCCAGTAGCAGCCAGATTTGTTCATCCAGGGACAAGGCGACGTTGTGAAAATCCAGAATGGCAAAGCTGTCACTGACATGACGCAGGTAAAGCAAAGCCAGCAGCAAAAATACCGAACCGAAGAAGGTATAAAGGAAAAACTTGATAGTCGCATAGACCCGGTTGGGTCCGCCCCAGATGCCAATCACCAGGAACAGTGGGATCAGCATCGCCTCGAAAAACACGTAAAACAGCACCGCATCCAGCGCTGAAAATACCGCCAGCATCAGCCCTTCCATAATCAAAAAGGCGGCCAGGTATTGGCTCAGGCGGTGCTGAATCACTTCCCAGGCGGCCACCACCACCAGCAAGGTGGAAATGGTGGTGAGAATGATCAGCGGCATGGAAAAACCGTCGACACCCAGGTGGTAGAAGATCTTAAACGTCTCTATCCACGGCGCTTTTTCCACAAACTGCATCTGATGTGTGCTGCTGTCAAAGCCGATATAAAGCCCGAATGACAGCACCATCGTCACTGCGGCGATAGCGAGCGCGAAAGGTTTGAGCAAAGCGCGTTCATCGCCCAGCAACAGCGCAATCACACCACCGGCAATCGGCAGCCAGATAAGCAGACTCAGTAAAGGCAACTCTGCAAGCATCCCAGTCCTTTAACCTACAAACAGGGTCAGCAGCAGCCACACCCCTACTATCATTGCAAACGCATAATGGTACAGGTAACCCGACTGCACTTGTCGCACCAGCCTGGCTACCCAGTCAACCGTTTTAGCGGTGCCGTTGACCACGGCGCCATCAATCAAAAAGCGATCACCAACCCGCCATAACAGACCGCCGATACCACGTGAGCCGGCAGCAAAGACCTTATCGTTGAAACTGTCAAAGCCGTATTTGTTATCCAGCAGGCTGTGCAGGCCGTGTAACCTGGCTTTGAGCATGCCCGGAATTTCAGGCCGATGCATATAGAGATACCAGGCCATGGCCACACCGGCGATGGCCAGCCAGAAAGGCAAGGCCTGCAAGCCGTGCAGCATAAAGGCCCAGACGCCATGGTAATGACTGCCGAGCTGACCCAGCACGTCGCGCGGCCCGGCAACAAAAATCGCATTACCAAAGAAACGGCCGAACACCACGTCACCGATAAAATACCCGGCCAACACCGATGGAATGGCCAGCGCAATCAGCGGCAGCGTCACTACCCAGGGCGATTCATGCGGCTTGTGGCCGTGACTGTCAAAGCGCTCTTCACCGTGAAACACCAGGAAAAACAGGCGGAAACTGTAAAGGGCGGTGATAAAAACCCCCACCAGCACGGCAAAATAGGCAAAGTCGCTGCCGGGGATACTCGAGGCATGCACGGCCTCGATAATGGCGTCCTTGGAGAAAAAGCCCGACAGCCCCGGAAAACCAATTAATGCCAGAGAACCAATCAAACTGGTCCAGTAAGTGATGGGCATATATTTCCTGAGTCCGCCCATTTGCCGCATATCCTGCTGATGATGCAGGGCGATAATCACCGACCCGGCGGCCAGGAACAGCAGCGCCTTGAAAAAAGCGTGGGTGAGCAGATGAAAAATCCCGGCAGCGTAGGCTGAGGCGCCCAATGCGACCGTCATATAACCCAGCTGTGACAGTGTCGAATAGGCAATCACCCGCTTGATATCGTTCTGCACCAAACCCAGCAGCCCCATAAACAGCGCGGTAACGGCACCAATAATCAGGATAAACGACAGTGCCGTTTCCGACAGTTCAAACAGCGGCGACATTCTGGCGACCATAAAAATACCGGCGGTGACCATGGTGGCAGCGTGGATCAGGGCCGATATCGGGGTCGGGCCTTCCATCGAGTCGGGCAACCAGACATGTAAAGGCACCTGCGCTGATTTACCCATGGCACCGATAAACAGCAAAATACAGGTGACGGTCATCACCGACCACTGGGCATCACCGAAGATGACGATATTTTTCTCGGCCATCGCCGGCGCCTGGGCAAACACCTGGATATAATCCAGACTGCCTGCGTACATCAACACCGCGGCAATGCCCAGCAAAAACCCGAAGTCACCGACGCGATTGACCAGAAAAGCTTTGAGGTTGGCATAGATCGCTGTGGGCTTTTTATACCAGAACCCAATCAACAGGTAGGACACCAGCCCCACCGCTTCCCAGCCGAAAAATAACTGCAGGAAGTTGTTGGACATCACCAGCATCAGCATGGCAAAGGTAAACAGCGAGATATAACTGAAAAAACGGCTGTAGCCGTCATCATCATGCATGTAACCGATAGTGTAGATATGCACCATCAGCGAGACGAAAGTCACCACGGTCATCATCACCGCCGTTAAGGAATCGACCATAAAGCCGATTTCCAGAGTCAGCGATCCCGCCTGCAGCCATTGATAAATGCTGTCGTTGTAATAAACACCATCGGCCACAACCAGCTTGAACACCCACACAGACAAGGCGAAAGCCACGCCAACGCCGCCAATCGTGACCCGGTGCGCCCAGGTGCGGCCAATCTGTTTACCAAAAAAACCGGCAATAATGGCGCCGAGCAGCGGGGCAAGAACAATGGTGAGCAAGAGTCCCTTCATGCGCTATCCTTTGAGCCTGTCCATATCGGAGACATTGATAGTGCTGAGGTTACGGAACAGCAGCACCAGAATCGCCAGACCAATCGCCGCTTCGGCCGCTGCTACGGTGAGAATAAAGAAGACAAACACCTGCCCGGCCGGGTCGCCCGAGAAATGCGAGAACGCCACAAAATTTAGGTTTACTGCCAGCAGCATCAGTTCGATGCACATCAGCAGAATAATGATGTTTTTACGGTTGATGAAAATACCGGCCACCGCCAGGCTGAATAAAATGGCTGCCAGTATCAGGTAGTCCGACAAGACAATCATGATGTTTCTTCTCCCTTGTCTTGTTTTGGCTCACGCAGATTCACCAGCCTGACGCGATCCTCGCGACGCACTGCCACCTGTTTGCCCACATCCTGCAATTTACGCTGATGTTCACGCAGGGTCAGGGTAATCGCGGCGACAATGGCCACGGTCAGGATCACCGAGGCGATTTCAAAGGGATAGACGTAAACGGTATAAAGCAAACGTCCCAATACACGGGTATTACTGCCGTCTTCGGCTGCTGCTGGCAGCACATCAAACTGCGGTGCATTCAGCACGGTAATCATCTCTACCACGATCAAGGCTGCCACCAGAATGCCCAGCGGCAGATAACGGGTAAACCCTTCTTTCAGCGGTGCCAGATCAATATCCAGCATCATCACCACAAACAGAAACAGCACCAGCACTGCGCCTACATAGACCAGTACCAGACTGATCGCCAGAAACTCGGCATGCAGCATCAGCCAGATGGCAGCACTGGTAAAAAATGCCAGCACCAGAAACAAGGCCGCTTTGACCGGGTTACTGACCGTGATCACCATGGTGGCAGCAAACAGCAAAATGGCAGCAAAGCCGTAAAAAATTACCTGTTCCATCTAGCGATACGGTGCATCCGCCTCCCTGTCTGCCGCAATCTGCACTTCGTACTTATCGCCGATAGCCAGCAGTTTTTCTTTGTTGATGATGTGATCGCCGCGCTCTTCGAAATGAAATTCAAACTGGCGGGTTTCTACAATGGAGTCCACCGGACAGGACTCTTCACAAAAACCGCAGTAGATGCATTTGAACAGGTCAATATCATAGCGGGTGGTGCGGCGGGTGCCATCGTCACGGGGCTCTGTATCAATGGTAATGGCCAGCGCCGGACACACGGCTTCGCAGAGTTTACAGCCGATACAGCGCTCTTCGCCGTTGGGATAGCGCCGCAGCGCATGCAGGCCACGAAAGCGTGGAGACTGTGGAGTTTTCTCTTCCGGGTATTGCACCGTCACCTTGCGGGCAAACAGGTAGCGCCCGGTAAGCCGCAGGCCCTGTATCAATTCCCACAGGAAAAAACTTTTAAAGAAATGGCGTATTTGCTGATTCATCACGCCCCTCCTGCAGCCAAAGCTGCTTGTTCAGTAAACCACGGACCAATATCCAGCACCTGGGCTGTGGCCACCACTACCAGCCAAACCAGCGTGACCGGGATAAAAATTTTCCAGCCCAAACGCATGATCTGATCGTAACGATAACGCGGGAAGGTGGCCCGAAGCCACAGGTAGATAAACAGGAAAAAAGCGGTCTTGGCGAGCAGCCAGACAAGGCCCGGCACCCAGGCGAACAGGCTTTCCAGCACCGGTATGCCTTCAAACGGTGACAGCCAGCCGCCCATAAACAGGGTCGCGGCCAGCATTGAGATCAGGATCATATCGGCATATTCGGCGAGGAAGAACACGGCAAAGGCCATGCCCGAATACTCGACATGGAAACCGGCGACGATTTCCGATTCACCCTCGGCAATATCAAATGGTGCCCGGTTGGTTTCCGCCACGCCGGACACAAAGTAAACCACGAACAACGGCAATAAAGGCAGCCAGAACCAACTCAG
Source organism: uncultured Methylophaga sp. (assembly GCF_947259025.1). Classification (GTDB taxonomy): domain Bacteria; phylum Pseudomonadota; class Gammaproteobacteria; order Nitrosococcales; family Methylophagaceae; genus Methylophaga. The sequence continues at coordinate 205,543 of NZ_CAMYKO010000002.1, read as the reverse complement.
GATACCGCCCTGCTGGGCCAAAACAATTTCTCCCAGGTTGAGGCTGCCGGCCGCGATTAACACCCCGACTAGGGCAAAGCCCATGGCGATCTCATAGGACACCACCTGCGCCGCACTGCGCAAAGCCCCGAGAAAGGCATAGCGCGAGTTTGAGGCCCAGCCGGCAATAACAACGCCATAGACACTCATCGAAGTAATCGCCAGCACATATAGCAAACCGGCATCAATATCGGCCAGCACCAGGCCGGCATCAAACGGCATCACCGCCCAGGCTGCGAGCGCCGGACCAATGGCCAGTACCGGTGCCACCAGGAACATATAAAGATTGGAGCGCGCCGGAAAAATCACCTCTTTCATCAACAGCTTGAGACCGTCGGCAATCGGTTGCAGCAGGCCCCACGGTCCAACCCGGTTGGGGCCGATACGGGTCTGGATATAGCCGATGACTTTGCGCTCGGCATAAGTCAGATACGCTACTGACAGCATCAGAGGCACCACGATCAGTAAAATCTTACCGATGTTGGGGAGGATATATTCCAGCAGAATATCCATCAGCTGTCCCCGACTTGGCTCACCTGAACCTCGGCAAACATATCGCCCAGCAGGGCACTGAATTCGGTGGCGGCGGCCAGGTAAATGCAGCCATCGGCGATCTGTTCATCCAGCTCCAGCGGCAGCGTTATCTGCTGTTCACCCTGGCTGATCTGCACCAGATGCTGTGAATCCAGGCCGCGTTTTTCCGCTTCTGCCGGATTAATACGGGCTACAAGGCTGGCCTTGGACTCGGGTGTTTTTTGCAGTGCCTCGCTGTGACGTAACAGACTGTCAGTGGCATACATGGGCACTTCCGAAATCAGCATCAAATCGGTATCGATATCCAGGGAGTCCGGCAGATACCATTGCCGCTCGTCATCGCTGGATGACGGCTGATGTTCGATTTCATCCACCACATCCTGCGATGAGACATAATCAAAGCCGCTGAGCTCGGCGATATTGCCCAGTACCCGCAGAATTTTCCAACCCGGCCGGCTGTCACCACGAGGTGGCACGGCACCGGCAAACCGCTGCCAGCGCTGATCGATGCCGACAAAAGTACCGGAAGTTTCGCTGAAGCAGGCCATAGGCAACAACACATTGGCATATTGCCGGGCCCAGTCGTTTTCAAAACTGTCAATGCTGACCACAAAACTGGCGCGGCGCAGCGCATCATGCACAACCCGCGGCTGTGCCGTATCCAGCTTGGGATCAAAGCCCATCATCACATAAGCACGCAGCGCATCCTCCCAGCTTTGGCGAGCGTTGCGGGCTTTGCCCCGGGGCTGGGTATCGGCAACAGCGTGGGCATGGGCATTGGCTGCCGGCAACACCACCAGCCGGCTGTCACTCAGTTCTGCCACCAGTGCCGCCAGAGAACGCAGTTTGCTGGCATGGGGATGATGATTGATTAAATCACCAATAAACAAGGTCGCCTGACGGGCATTGGACAGCTGCAGTGCCACGTTCTGTTCAAAGGCCGAGGGTGAACGGTACGGCAACAAATCATGCCATTGCTGATCGTCGCCCTGGTAAACGGCAGTCAACGCCTTGGCGATGCCCGCCAGGCTCTCCAGCATCTCACTGGTATTCAGCGCCAGTTGCTGGTCGACCGGCATTAACAGATCCCGTTCGAAAAAGTTGATGCTGCATACGGTTGCGCCGTCCAGTGAGGCCTGACGGATACGGTGAGCAATAATCGGCTGTTCGGCACGAATGTTGGTGCCCAGCAGCAAAAAGGCATCGCTGTCACTGATATCGGCTAGTTGCCAGTCCTGCTGACGGTAATCCACCTGGCTGTCTGTAAAATCCTGCTGGCGCAGGCGGTGATCGATGTTTTCAACGCCCAGCCCACGCAGCCATTTCTGGAACAGGTAGGCTTCCTCCAGCGTGGTGGTGGGTGCAATCAGGCCCGCCACTTCCTCGGCGCCGAACTTGCCAATCACCCGCTGCAGGCCTTCGTTGACGTGTTCCAGTGCGGTTTGCCAGTCCACCACCTGCCACTCGCCATCGAATTTGACCATCGGCTCCTTGAGCCTGTTGTCACTGTTGAGCCCCAGATAACTGAAACGATCCCGGTCTGACAGCCAGGCCTCGTTAATCTCCTCGTTATCACGGGGCACTACCCGCATCACATCATTCTTGCGCAGGTGCAATTCGATATTGGAGCCCACCGCATCATGCGGCGCAATTGAAGGATGGGCACGCATTTCCCAGGCCCGAGCCTGGTAGCGGAATGGCTTGGAAGTTAAAGCTCCGACCGGGCACAAATCGATGATATTGCCGGACAGTTCCGAAGCCAGGCTATGCTCGACGTAGGTGCCAATCTCCATATGCTCACCGCGTCCGGTCGCCCCCAGCTCTTTTATACCGGCGATTTCTTCACCGAAACGTACACAGCGGGTGCAGTGGATACAGCGGGTCATTTCGGTCTGAATCAGCGGGCCTATATCTTTATCTTTAACCGCGCGTTTGCCTTCGGTAAAACGACTGATGCCGTCACCATAGCCCATCGACAGATCCTGCAGTTCGCATTCACCGCCCTGGTCGCAAATCGGGCAATCCAGCGGGTGATTGATCAGTAGAAACTCCATCACGCTGCGCTGGGCGTTCACCGCCACTTTGGAGTCAGTAAAGACCTTCATGCCCTCTGCCACCGGCGTGGCACAGGCTGGCATCGCTTTGCGCGCCCTATCGACTTCCACCAGGCACATCCGGCAGTTAGCCGCGATCGACAGCTTCTTGTGATAACAAAAACGCGGGATATCAATGCCTGCCTCGTCAGCGGCCTGAATAATCATTTTTGTTGAATCCACTTTGAGTGGAATACCGTCGATTTCGATATTAACCATAGCTTAGTCTTTACGCCGTGTTATCCATGCAACATCCATGGTCGATGTGATACTGAAATTCATCACGGAAATGTTTGATAAAGCTCATCACCGGTGCCGCTGCCGCATCACCCAGCGCACAGATAGTGTTGCCGTTGATATTGTCAGCCACATCCACCAGTCTATCCAGATCTTCCTGCCGGCCCTGGCCTTCTTCGATACGTTTAATCACCCGGTACAACCAGCCGGTCCCTTCCCGGCAAGGCGTGCACTGACCGCAGGATTCCTCGTAGTAAAAATAGGCGATACGCTGCAGGGCTTTGACCATGCAGGTTTTTTCATCCATCACGATAACCGACCCGGCGCCCAGCATCGAGCGTGCCTTGCTGATGCCGTCATAACTCATCGGCGTTTCCATCATCACATCGCCCGGCACCACCGGCGTTGAGGTTCCACCCGGGATCACGGCTTTGAGTTTATTGCCGTCGCGGACACCACCGGCCAGTTCCAGCAACTCAGAAAACGGTGTACCCAGCGGCACTTCGTAGTTACCCGGTTTATTGACGTGGCCGGTCATACAGAAAATTTTGCTGCCGCCGTTATTGGGCGTACCCAGCTCATGAAACCAGTCCGCTCCGTGCTGCAGAATCACCGGGATGGAAGCCAGACTTTCAGTATTGTTAATAGTGGTGGGCTTACCGTAAAGCCCGTAACCGGCAGGGAAAGGCGGTTTATAACGGGGCTGGCCTTTTTTGCCTTCCAGCGACTCCAGTAAGGCGGTCTCTTCACCGCAGATATAGGCGCCGGCACCGATATGGGTATGCAGTTCGAAGTTAAACCCACTACCCAGGATATCCTTACCCAACAAGCCAGCCTCGCGCGCCTCTTTCAGCGCCGCTTCAAAACGCTCAATCGGCTCGTAAAACTCACCGCGGATATAGTTGTAACCGGTGTGGGCACCGATGGTGTACCCGGCCAGGATCATGCCTTCGATTAACTGGTGAGGGTTATAGCGCAGGATATCGCGATCCTTGCAAGTGCCGGGTTCGCCTTCATCCGAGTTACAGACAATGTATTTATCACCGGGCAGCTTTCTGGGCATAAAGCTCCATTTGAGCCCGGTGGGAAAACCGGCACCGCCACGACCACGCAGCGCCGAGTTCTTGACCTGTTCGATGATCTCTTCCTGACGCATCTTGCTTTTCAGCACTTGTTCCAGCACCTGGTAACCGCCGACCTGGCGATAGGCATCCAGTGTCCATGATGGTGTCAGATGCGAGGTGCGGAAACAGATTTGATCCAGTTTCATCAGCTCAGCCCGTCCAGAATTTGATCGATTTTTTCCGGCGTCAAAAATTCGTGATAATCGCGATCCAGCAGCATCATGGGTGCGCCGACACAGGCGCCCAGACACTCCACTTCTTTCAGCGTGAACTGGCCGTCCTCAGACGTTTCGCCCGGCTTGATATCCAGTTTCTGCTGCAGGTGATTCATGATGGTTTCCGAGCCACAAAGCATGCAGGAGATATTGGTGCAGACACTGATCTTGTGTTTGCCCACCGGTGCCAGCTCGAACATGGTGTAAAAGGTCGCCACTTCGTAAACACTGATTGAAGGGATATCGAGATACTCAGCCAGCGCATCCATAATGGCACGGCTGAGCCAACCTTCATTGGCGTCCTGCAGAATGTGCAGACAGGGGATCACTGCAGACTGTTCCTGCCCGGCCGGATACTTAACGATCCAGCTATCCATCTGCTCACGCAGGCTGTCATTGAACAGCGTTTCGCGGGGACCGGTCAAAAGCATTTCCGTCATCGATCAATCTCGCCAAATACAATATCCATGGTACCGATAATCGCCACCACATCGGCCAGCATATGGCCCTTGGCCATCTCATCCATCGCCGCCAAGTGCGGAAAGCCGGGGGCACGGATTTTGACCCGGTAGGGTTTATTAGCCCCATCCGACACCATGTACACACCAAACTCGCCCTTGGGATGTTCCACCGTGGCATAGACCTCGCCTTCCGGTACACAATAACCCTCGGTGAACAGCTTGAAGTGATGAATCAACGCTTCCATATCGTTTTTCATCACATCACGTTTGGGCGGCACAACTTTACTCTCATGGGCCTGCACCGGCCCCGGATTGGCGCGCAGCCAGTCGATGCATTGTTTGATAATGTGGTTGGACTGGCGCATCTCTTCAATACGCACCAGGTAACGGTCATAGCAGTCACCCTCGCTGCCGATCGGAATATCAAAATCCAGACGGTCATACACTTCATAAGGCTGCTTGCGACGCAGGTCCCATTCAATCCCACTACCACGCAGCATCGGCCCGCTGAAACCCAGTTGCAAAGCCCTCTCCGGGCTGACCACGCCAATGCCGACAGTGCGCTGTTTCCAGATACGGTTATCGGTCAGCAGGGTTTCATATTCGTCTACGCAGTTTGGAAAACGCGCCGTGAAATCTTCGATAAAATCGAGCACGCTGCCTTCGCGGTTCTGATTTTTATGCTTGATTTCCTTTTCGCTGTGCCACTTGGAGGCCTGATATTGCGGCATGCTGTCCGGCAGGTCGCGATATACACCGCCAGGACGATAATACGTCGCATGCATGCGGGCACCGGAGACGGCTTCGTAAACATCCATCAGATCTTCACGTTCACGGAAACAGTACAAGAACACCGTCATCGCGCCGATATCCAGACCATGAGCGCCGAGCCACATCAGGTGGTTGAGAATGCGGGTGATTTCATCAAACATGACCCGGATGTACTGCGCCCGGGTTGGGATCTCCAGCCCCAGCAGCTTTTCAATGGCCATCACATAGGCATGCTCATTGCACATCATCGATACGTAATCGAGCCGATCCATATAGCCGATGCTCTGGTTAAACGGCTTGGATTCGGCCAGCTTTTCCGTGCCCCGGTGCAATAGGCCGATATGCGGATCAGCACGCTCAATAACCTCGCCGTCCATTTCCAGGATCAGGCGCAGGACACCATGCGCGGCCGGATGCTGGGGACCAAAATTGAGTGTGTAATTCTTAATTTCGGCCATTTTCAGCTTTCATCCTTCCAGTAGCGGTTATCATCGCGGATGACCCGCGGCACCAGCGTGCGCGGTTCAATACTAACCGGCTCATACACCACCCGTTTTTTTTCTTCGTCGTAACGCATTTCAACATTGCCGATGAGCGGAAAGTCCTTGCGAAACGGATGGCCGACAAAGCCGTAGTCAGTCAGAATGCGACGCAGATCCTGGTGACCATCAAACAAGATGCCGAACATATCGAAGGCCTCACGCTCAAACCATTCGGCACCGTGCCAGATCCCAGTCACACTATCGACCACCGGGTTCTCCGCATCCAGCCGGACTTTCAGCCGCAGCCGCTGATTGTGTTCAATGGACAGCAAGTGATAAACCACGGCGAAGCGATAACCGTCTTCAACCGGCTCACTGTGACCGAGGCCGTCGACGGCGCGGCTGAAACCGAACTCACTGGACTGCTTGGTCTCCCAACTGCTGCCGCCATACTCGGAATAATCGACGCCACACAAATCCATCAACTGAGCAAAGCCGTATTCATCACGCAGGCGACGGCAGACCGTGGTGATATATTCAGCACCGACATTGAGCGTGACCTCGCCCCGATCCAGGCTGCAGTCGAGTAATTCGTCCGCAAAGTCCCGTTCCAGTCTGGCTTTCAAGGCTTGCATCATCCGGCTCCCGCTTAACTGGCTGCCGGTCTGGCAATGGTGTTAGTACGTTGGATTTTTTTCTGCAACTGGACAATGCCATAGAGCAGCGCCTCGGCAGTTGGCGGACAGCCCGGCACGTAGATATCAACCGGGACAATACGGTCACAGCCGCGCACCACAGAATAGGAATAATGATAGTAGCCGCCACCGTTGGCGCAGGAGCCCATCGAGATGACCCAGCGCGGTTCTGACATCTGGTCGTAGACTTTGCGCAAGGCCGGTGCCATTTTGTTCACCAGCGTGCCGGCGACAATCATTACATCTGATTGACGCGGACTGGGGCGGAACACCACACCGAAACGGTCCAGATCGTAACGGGCTGCGCCGGCATGCATCATTTCCACCGCACAGCAGGCAAGTCCGAAGGTCATTGGCCACAAAGAGCCGGTGCGGGCCCAGTTAATCAGCTTATCGGCCGAAGTAGTGACCACACCTTTTTCCAACACGCCTTCTATTCCCATTCCAGCGCTCCTTTTTTCCACTCGTAAATAAATCCGACAACCAGAATGGCAAGAAACAGGAACATCGACAACAGGCCGAACACACCGATTTCATCCAGCACGATTGCCCAGGGGAATAAAAAGGCGATTTCCAGATCAAAGATAATGAAGAGAATAGCGACCAGGTAATAGCGCACATCGAACTTCATGTGGCTGTCATCGAAGGGCTCGAAACCACATTCATAGGCTGAGCGTTTTTCATCATCAGGGTGCCGTGGTCCCAGAATAAAACCGGCCACTAACGGCATCACGCCGAAGCCGATGCCGATGATGACAAACAACAATATCGGGAGATAATTCTCCAGCATACTGTTTCCTCTCGGTCGAATTCTCATCAGAGCACGAAGGCTGAGCCATCATGCGCCCGGTCACGTCAGACAATGAGTAACCATCGCAAGAGATACTACACACTCTCGGGCATGATGAGAAGCCGGATATGCGCTTCATCTCCGGCTGATTGCTGAGATATTTTACCTGGCAACAAAAAAGCCTTTATGCTGTTCGTTTGAACGCTGTCTGAGCTGACTCTGATTGCACAACAGCCTGTTTTTATCGCCGCCACAATCAGAGACAACACAGAGCAGCATATGTTCTGACTTTTAAGCCCATGCCGACAAAATGAATGCGTCTCTTTCAGTAAAAAAATCCAGGCTGTTTACCCGGCCCGTGGCAGTAGCGGCACTGCTGATTCTGATTGCTGTTGCTTGCGCCAGTGCAGCAGCGAGCTACTTATTTTCACTGATTCAGGCCGACGTCGAAACCCGGCTTAACGATACCCTCGATGCCTCACTGACCCGCGTAAAAACCGATATTGAATCGCACAGCCGCAATGCCCGTTACTGGGCGGAAAACCTGTCTTTGCGCCAGGTTACCCAAGTACTGTTGGCAGGCGGCAGCGGAGGCGTTGAAGATGAATTGTTTGGGCGCCTGGACAGCACGCTGACAGCCATTGTCGAATCAGAAAATTACCGCGACTACAAACTGTTCAACCTGCAAGGTGAATTGCTGTTGTCGGGGCGCCACGGCATTGCTCCCCCTCCAGCAGCACTTAAGCTGCCCGACTCTGTGCTGCAACAGGCCAAATCCGACCGCGCCTTTGTCACACAGCCATTCAAAAGTCTGCAGCGCTGGCCAGATAAACACGGTCATCTGCTTCGCGGCCTGCCCACCATGCTGCTGTTTGCCCCGGTAGTTGACTGGCATGGCGACATCATCGCGTTATTTGCTTTTGAAACCGCACCAGACAAAATCTTTGTGCCGGCTTTTCACCAGAACCAGGTGGGAGACAGCGGCCACAGTTACGCCATAGACAGAAACGGCTTACTACTGACCGAGAGCCGCTACAACCAAGCATTGCGCAAAGCCGGTCTGTTGCCCGCAGAGAATCCGCATGCCGATCTGAACCTGCATATCCGCAGACCCGATGTGAACTTGCTGGAGACGGATAGCGTTATCAGTCCGGCCGATTATGCTGCCATGCCGTTGACCCGAATGGCGCAGTCTTTAAGCCGGCAGGCATCAGGCATCGATATTGAGGGTTACCGCGATTTCCGCGGCGTTAAAGTAGTCGGGGCCTGGCGATGGGATGAAAAACTGAACATGGGCGTGGTCACTGAGACCGATGTGGCCGAGGTCTACAAGCTCTATCGCTCGTTATTGTTCAGTGTCATTTTCAGCATCATAGTGGTCATTGTGATGACCGCTATCGGCACCCTGCTCTACCGGCGTTCCACCCTGCAACGCATGGCCAGCCTGCAGCAGCGTGATGCCATTATCAACCAGACAGACGATGGTTTTGTCACCATTGCTGACGATGGCATCATTGACATGGTCAACCCAGCGGTATGCACGCTGTTTGTTTATGCGGAAGCAGAGTTGATTGGCCAGCCGTTGTCGATACTGCTGCCGCAAGACAATCAAAATGACGATGAACGCCTGCTGGCTAAGGGCCAACTCGGCGCAAGCAAGGTGATACACCAGACCCTGTCTCTGCGGGGCCGGCGCAAGGATGACAGCCTGTTTCCGATCGAATTACATGTTTCACCGATACAGTTTGGCCACCGCCAGTTTTTTATCGGCGTGATCCGCGATATTTCCGAGCGTCATCAGTATCAGCAAGAGTTGATTCACGCCATGCAGCAAGCCGAACAGGCCAACAAGGCAAAAAGCGAATTTCTGACTAAAATGAGTCATGAACTGCGTACGCCGCTCAATGCCATTATCGGTTTTTCACAGTTGCTGCGACAGGAAAGACTTGAAGACGGCCAGCGCGAGTCGATAGAAATGATCGAAAACTCCGGCAACCACCTGCTCAGTCTGATCAATGATGTCCTCGACTTATCACGGATTGAAAGCGGTCATATGACCATTTCGGTTGAGGATGTCGCGCTGCAGCCTCTGATTGAACATGTGCTGCCGCTGGTGCAGGTGCAACTGGCAACGCTGTCGCTGACACTGGAAACAGAGTTTCCCGACAACATTGACACGCTGTTTGTCCGCGCCGACTACGTCAAACTCAAACAGGTATTACTCAACCTGTTGTCTAATGCCGCCAAATACAACCGACCCCACGGTCAGATCCTGCTTCGCGTCAGTCATCATGATGAAAGCATTCGTATCGCAGTGAATGACAGTGGCTATGGTATCGACGAACAAATGCAGACGCGCCTGTTCGAGCCTTTCAACCGACTGGATAAGGAGCGCTCTACTATTCCGGGCACCGGTATCGGTCTGGCCATCAGCCATGAACTGGTCAAGTTGATGCAGGGGCGTTTCGGTTTTGAAAGCACCCTGGATGTCGGCTCGAGCTTCTGGGTTGATTTACCCATGTCCTCAGTGACGCCTTCATCACCCTCGCCGGCTACCTCAGTAGCTGTTGAAACTGAGTCTGATCAGAGTCAGCGAAAAGCGCTTCATCTGCTGTGTATTGAAGATAACCCGACCAATCTTGATCTGATTAAGCAGTATTTCCAGCGCCAGCAAGGTGTCAGCCTCACTACTGCGCAAGATGCTGAAAGCGGGTTGACCATAGCATTTGATCAAGAGCCGGATCTGATCCTGATGGACATTAATCTTCCGGGCATGAACGGTTATCAGGCACTCAAGCAGCTCAAGCAATCCGCAGTCACTCGCTACATCAAGGTTATTGCACTATCTGCCAATGCCATGGCTGAAGACATTGATAAAGGGCTGGCAGCAGGCTTTGACCGCTATCTCACTAAACCCATCAACTTCAGCGAACTGCAGCAGACGATCGACAGCCTGATGTCCTAGGATTGGCTCAACAGACTTCGCAGTTCCTCCGCGGGTAGCGGTTTGCTGAAATAGTAGCCCTGGGCATAATCGCAGCCCACCGTTTCCAGGAAATCACGCTGTGCGGCAGTCTCCACACCCTCGGCGACAACCCGGATCCCCAGTCCCTGGGACATCGCCACGATCGCATGAATCAGTTCGCGCTCGGCCGGATCTTCGACAATATCTGCAATAAAGCTGCGATCAATTTTCAGCACATCAAAAGGATAGTTTCGTAAATAACTCAGCGAGGAATAGCCGGTACCAAAATCATCCATCGCCAGACTGATGCCCAGTTCACTCAGCGCCTGCAGTGTCGACTTGACTGTTGCCGCACCACTCAGTAACACGCCCTCAGTGATCTCCAGTTCCAATGTCGACGGTGCAAGCTGATATTGCCGAATAAGCTGCTCAATCGTGTCAACCAGACTGAGATCACGAAACTGTACCGGCGACAGGTTGATAGCCATGCGAAAACCGGGCTGGCTCTGCTGGATGTCTGCCAGCATTTTTATTGACTCAGCCAGAACAAATCGGCCAATCGAGAGGATCAGACTGCTCTGCTCTGCGACCGGAATAAATTCATCCGGTGAAACCTGACCCAGCAGCGGGTTATGCCAGCGGATCAGTGCCTCTACGCCGGTGATGCGTTCATTATTCAACGCTACCTGGGGTTGATAAACCAGACTGAACTGATCCTGCACCAGGGCAGAATGTAGCTGCTCCTCAATACTGAAGCGCCGGGCCACATCCACATTCATCGTGCGGGTGAAATAGCTGAAAGTATTGCGGCCGCTATCCTTGGCATGGAACATGGCCGAATCGGCATTACGTAGTAACTCTGATGCCGTAGTGCCGTCATCGGGATAAACCGCCACACCGGCACTGGCAGTAAGCATCATTTCACGGTTTTCAATGCTGAATGCCTGCTTAAACGGTGTCAGTGCCAACTCAATAAAAGCTGACAAGGAGTCTATTTCAGACTGATGGCGCTGCAAGATAATGAATTCATCGCCGCCCAGCCGGCCCAGCATTTGCTGTGGCTGCAGGATTTTCTGCAGACGCAGTACCAGGGCCTGTAAAAGACGGTCACCGGTATCATGACCGAGTGAGTCATTGACCTTCTTGAAGTGATCCAAATCCAGCACCATCACGGCCAGTTGCTGACCGCTGTGTCCGGCACTACGGATCTGTTTATCCAGTTGTTCCAGAGAACGGAAGCGGTTCGGCAGCCCGGTGAGGGGATCGTAATAAGCCAGATGCGCGATTTCCTGCTCTTGCTGGCGGATCTGGGTGATATCGGAAATCACTGAAATTAAGCCAGACAACTGCCCCTCGCTGTCGTACTGATAGCCCCAGTTAATCTCTGTAACTCGCTCCTGGCCATACCTGGTCAGACAACGGCTGATATAGGGCTCTGGTGTCGGCTGGTGCTTGACCAGGTGAAAGAAATAATCACGCAGTTGCTGCGCATCGCTGTCGCTGACTTCAAAGTCCCAGACATAAGCATGCAGGAGCGACTCTGGTGGATAATCCATGATTTGCTGGTAGCCGGGGTTGCTATAGGTGATCCGGCCTGCCAGATCATTTTCGCGGATACCGCCCGGCACTGAATCCAGGATCAGGTTGAGCCGCTGGCGATTGCTGTTGAGTTGCTCGATTAAAGCCTGCTGCTGCAGAAAATAGACCCGCACCAGTACAAACACCATCAGCGCAGTAATGCTGACAAAAAACAGCCCTTTCCAGGTCTGCATGGTCGACAGCACGTTTTTGTTCAGCGCCAGTAATTCAATCGCATAATCGGAAAAGATAATCCAGAGCGCGGCAAATATGGCATAGATAGACGCAATTTTCAGCGGTGTCAGCCACTGATGTCTGACCGCGGGATTGACTGCCTGTTGGGGTCGACGGGGATCGGCCATGGCATGCACTCCAGACGGATTATCTCTGTCGAAGGCGCTGCTTATGGATAGCAGCATTTCCGCAACAGATATGAAAAAGCCCGATGACTCGGGCTTCGATATTACATGGTGCCGACGGGCGGAGTCGAACCGCCACGGGCTATGCCCACCACCCCCTCAAGATGGCGTGTCTACCAATTTCACCACGTCGGCTAAAAAGAGTGCGTATTTTAAGGCATTTCCGGCAGGTCTGCAGGAGTTTGTTCTGTCGTTTGTCCGGCAGGGGCAGTCTCGGTCACGCTTTGCGCCTGGTCGGGCCTGTCTACTGAGAAGTAGGCCAGGGTCAGGCTGGTCGCGAAAAACACGGCGGCCAGAATCGCACTGCTGCGGCTTAGAAATGATGCCGAACCGCGGCTGCCAAACAGGCTGCCGGAAGCACCACCGCCGGCTCCGCCGCCACCGCCGCCAAAGGCAGCACCGGCATCGGCGCCTTTACCATGCTGGATCAGCACCAGGCCGATCAGCATCAGACTGACAATAATATGTACCGTCAAAATTATAGCGTGCATGTAGTTAACCTAATTTCAAAACCGCGGCCTGACAGATTCTGATGAACTCATCGGCATTGAGCGAGCCGCCACCGACCAGCCCACCATCAACGTCAGGTTGTAAAAACAATGGCGCAGCATTATCACCGTTTATGCTGCCGCCGTAAAGTATTCGCAGATCACGGGCAATGTCTGGATCATGTTTCGCCACCCGCTGACGCATGAAGCTGTGTACATCCTGCGCCCATTCGGGTGTTGCCGATCGGCCGGTGCCGATGGCCCAGACCGGCTCATAAGCGAGCACGGTATGCGCGAGGCCTTTGACGCCCTGATAGGCAATCACCGTATCCAGCAAGCGGGCGACGACCTCTTCGGTGCGGCCCACCGCATGCTCGTCCGGACTCTCACCAATACAGATAATTGGCGTGATCCCAGCCTTTACTGCCATTTCATACTTTTCAGCCACGATGCGATCCAGAACCCGTTGGTCCAGATCCAGTTCAGCATAGAGACAACGTCTTTCCGAGTGACCAATCAGCACATAATGGCAGCCAAAGTCCGCCAGCATGGTCGCCGAGATTTCACCGGTATAGGCGCCTTGGTTAAACTGAGATAGATTCTGTGTTCCCCAGTAAAGGCCAGTGCCACTCAGTGCCTGTTGTACCTGCTGCAGATAGACAGCGGGTGGAAACAAGGCCACATCAACCGCGGAAAAGCTCTCTGCCCGCGACAATATGCCTTGCAGCAATGCCCGGTTACTCACGCTAGAGCCGTTCATTTTCCAATTACCAGCAACCAGCGGTTTACGCACAAATACGATCTCTCGAATGCAGAAAAGACAGGACAGCCCGATACAGTCTCAGGCCCTGGGGCAAAAGCTGCGAGCTAAATAACTCGGCTATTGTATAACAAATCAGAATCAGCAAAAACCGCAGCAAGCAAAAGCCGGATCAGCCTTTGAGCACGCCCTCGATAGTGGAAGCCAGTTGCTGGGCCAGCTTTTTGGTCAGAGGCGCATCACGGCCTTCCACCATTACCCGAATTACCGGCTCGGTGCCGGACGGCCTCAGCAATACCCGGCCTTCACTGCCCAGTTCTGCTTCCACCGCCTCAACAGCGCGGGTAATGTCTTCATTGGCATCAATATCGACCATTTTTTTGACCCGCACATTAATCAGTTGCTGCGGATACTTGGTCACCACGGAGCGCAGTGCATGCAGGCTGTTACCCGACTGCTGAATTTCGGCCAGCACCTGCAGTGCCGCAACGATACCGTCGCCGGTGGTGGTCTTGTCCAGACAGATAATATGACCCGAGGCTTCACCGCCCAGTTGGCCGCCTACCTGCTGCAGTTTTTCCATGACATAGCGGTCGCCGACTTTGGCCCGGTGCAGGGCCATATCAAATTTCTCCAGCGCATGCTCCAGGCCCAGGTTGGACATCTGGGTACCGACAATATCATTGCTGCTGTCGCCCTGACGCTGGCGCGAACGGGCAATGATAAACAACAGTTCATCGCCATCGACGATCTCACCGCGGTGATCCACCATGATCAGTCGGTCACCGTCACCGTCCAGCGCAATGCCCAGGTCGGCCTTGTTCTCCAGCACTGCCTGCTGCAGCAGGCTGGGTTCAGTGGAACCGCAATGCTGATTGATATTAAAACCATCCGGCTCGGCGCCCATCACCATCACTTCAGCGCCCAATTCACGGAAGACATCGGGCGCCACGTGATAGGTGGCACCATGAGCACAATCAACCACCAGTTTCAGATTGGATAAATCCACGCCTGAGGGGATCGTGCTTTTGCAGAATTCGATATAACGGCCGGCGGCATCGTCAATCCGATGGGCCTTACCCAGCCGGGTTGAATCAACCGTTTCCAGCGGCTGTTCCAGCATTGCTTCAATTTCCAGCTCGATATCATCAGGCAGCTTGGTGCCCTGGGCCGAGAAGAACTTGATGCCGTTATCGTGATAAGGGTTATGCGAAGCGCTGATGACGATACCAGCCTGGGCATGGAAAGTCCGGGTCAAATAAGCGACTGCCGGGGTCGGCATCGGGCCTAGCAGGTAAATATCCACACCGGCCGCAGAGAGCCCAGCCTGCAACGCCGATTCGAACATATAGCCGGAAATCCGGGTGTCTTTACCGATAATAACGCGGCTGTTTTTACCGTTAGCCAGCACCCGGCCCACGGCCCAACCCAGTTTTAGAACAAAATCGGGTGTCACCACCCCATCACCGACCCGGCCGCGAATGCCGTCGGTGCCGAAATAACGTCGTTGTCTAGTCAAAGTCTTCTACCTGCTGTACGTGCTGGGTCAGTTTTACTGCCTGCGCCGTTTCTTTTACATCGTGAGTCCGGATCAATTTGGCACCCTGCCAAACGGCAATGGACGCCAGAGCCAGACTGCCGGCGAGACGCTCATCCACACTGACCTTGAGCATATCGCCGATAATCGATTTGCGTGACACGCCCACCAGTACCGGATACGGCAGCCGGGTGAAGCGCGATAAATGTTTCATTAAACGCAGATTATGCCGTGCTCTTTTGCCAAAACCAAACCCTGGGTCCAGCATAATCTTGTCAGCCTTGATGCCGGCCTGTTCACAAGCTTCAACCCGCTCCAGCAGGAAGGCTTCCACTTCCGACACCACATCTTCATAATCCGGCTCTTGCTGCATGGTCTGCGGCGTACCCTGCATATGCATAATACAGACCGGGACATCCAGCTCAGCGGCAGCCTGTAAGGCGCCGTCACCGCGCAGGGCATTGACGTCATTAATCAGGCCAGCTCCGGCCGATACGGCGGCGCGCATCACTTCGGCTTTCATGGTGTCAATGGAGATAGGCACATCGACTTCGGCGCTGATGGCCTCAATCGCCGGGACTACCCGGTCAATTTCTTCCTGCAGTGCCACCGGATCGGAGCCGGGCCGTGTTGATTCACCGCCGATATCAAGAATATCGGCACCATCTTCGACCAGTTGCAGGGCTTGTTTGAGCGCAGCATCGCGTGAAAAGAATTTACCCCCGTCCGAAAAGGAGTCGGGGGTAACATTGACAATGCCCATAATGCGAGGAGCGGACAAATCCAGTGACTTGCCCGCACAGTCATACAACATCAGCAGAAGTCCTTTTCAGTGCAGTTGATCTGCTGGTTTGCCGGAAGGCGCTTCATCGCTGTCATCAGATTCAGCGCTGGCCGATGGCGGCGGGTTGTTGGAACTGTCGCTCCAGCCTTTAGGCTCACCCGGCTCACGACCTTCCATAATCGCGTCGATCTGATCACTGTCGATGGTTTCATACTTGATCAGGAGTTGTGCCATGGCGTGCAGTTTATCCATGTTCTCGTCCAGCAGATGCTGAGCACGCTCATAGTTGCGGCTGATCACCGCACGCACATCCTCATCAATCTGCTTGGCAGTCAGATCTGACACTGACTTGTGCTGGGTCACACTGCGACCCAGGAACACTTCGCCTTCATCTTCGCCATAGGACATCGGGCCCATGTTGTCTGACAGGCCCCACTTGGTGACCATATTGTGCGCCAGCTCGGTAGCACGCTGAATATCATTGGAGGCACCGGTTGTGACGGCTTCCTCACCGAAGATCATTTCTTCTGCCAGACGACCGCCGTAGAGGCTGGAAATCTGACTTTCCAACTGCTGCTTGGTAAAGCTGTACTTATCTTCGGTGGGCAGGAACATGGTGACACCCAGAGCACGGCCACGCGGAATAATACTGACTTTATAGACCGGATCATGACCCGGTACCAGTCGGCCAACAATGGCGTGACCGGCCTCATGATAGGCGGTCAGTTCTTTTTCCTTGTCGCTCATCACCATAGAGCGGCGCTCAGCCCCCATCATGATTTTGTCTTTCGCCAGTTCCAGTTCTTCCATGCTGACCAGGCGCTTGTTGGCACGGGCAGCAAACAGGGCCGCTTCGTTAACCAGGTTCGCCAGATCGGCACCTGAGAAGCCGGGTGTACCACGGGCGATCACGCGGGCTTCGACATCTTCTGCCGCCGGTACTTTACGCAGATGAACGTTGATAATCTGTTCACGACCACGGATATCAGGCAGAGGCACTACCACTTGGCGGTCGAAACGGCCCGGACGCAGCAGCGCCGGATCCAGCACGTCAGGACGGTTAGTCGCGGCGATGACAATGACGCCCTCGTTACCCTCGAAACCGTCCATTTCCACCAGCAACTGGTTCAGTGTCTGTTCACGCTCGTCGTTACCGCCGCCCAGACCGGCACCACGATGACGACCGACCGCATCAATCTCGTCGATAAAGATAATGCACGGCGCGTGTTTCTTGGCCTGTTCGAACATGTCACGAACACGCGAAGCACCAACACCGACAAACATCTCCACGAAGTCAGAACCGGAGATAGTAAAGAACGGCACCTTGGCTTCACCGGCAATCGCTTTCGCCAGCAGGGTTTTACCGGTACCCGGTGAACCGACCATCAAAATACCGCGGGGGATACGACCACCCAGTTTCTGGAATTTGCTCGGATCACGCAGGAAGTCGACCAGCTCGGCCACTTCTTCTTTGGCCTCTTCGACGCCGGCGACATCTTTAAAGGTGATTTTGACCTGGTCATCGCTGAGCATGCGGGCTTTGCTTTTACCGAATGACATCGGGTTTTTGCCGCCACCGCCCTGCATCTGACGCATGAAGAAAATCCATACGGCGATCAGCAGCAGCATCGGGAACCAGGAAATGAAAATCTGCATCAGCAGGCTGGTTTTCTCAACCGGCTCGGCTTGGATGGAGACACCATTATCGAGCAGGTCACCAATCAGACCCGGATCATATTCGGGGCTGTAGGTGGTGAACTTGTCACCGTTGGTCAATTTACCTTCGATGGTTCGACCCTGAATTTCGACATTAGACACACCGCCATTTTTGACGTTGCTAATAAAGGTCGAGTAATCCATCTCGTTTGATGTTGAGTTCTGCGGGCCGAAATTGTTGAACACGGACATCAGCACGACGGCGATGACTACCCACAAAACGATATTCTTCATCATGTCATTCAATGTTTGGTACCTCTGGTTACCACTATATACTATTTGAGGCCGCGCCCGAGCAGGTAGACTTCACGACTCCTGGCTCGCGAGGCGTCCGGTTTACGGGTGACCACTTTGTTAAAGCTGTCACGCATGGCCTTCAGAAATTCATCAAAGCCCTCGCCCTGGAAAACTTTGACCAGCAAACTCCCCTGTTTACTCAGGTTAGTGACGGCAAAATCCAGGGCCAGTTCCACCAGATGCATACTGGCGGGCTGATCAATCGACCCTACACCTGTCATATTGGGGGCCATATCCGATAAAACAAGGTCTATCTGTCGACCGTCCAGAATTTGTTCGAGTTCTTCCAGCACCACATCTTCGCGGAAGTCCCCCTCAATAAAATGCACACCGGTCAGTGGCGTCATCGGTAGAATATCCAGCGCCACCACGGTGCCCTTTTCACCGACTTTGCTCAGCGCGTAATCGGACCAGCCACCGGGAGCCGCGCCCAGATCAACCACGCTCATACCGGGCCGGATCAACTTGTCTTTCTTGTCGATTTCATCCAGCTTGAAGGTCGCCCGTGAGCGATGGCCGGCTTGTTGGGCTTTTTTGACATACTGGTCATCAAAGTGTTCCTTGAGCCAGTTCTGACTGGATTTGCTCTTGGCCATAATCAGCTTTCGCCTCCGGCTTCTGCACGCTTATCCGTGGTCAGAACCAGCATCAGACCGAACAGGCTGAGCAGCAGATACAGGTTTTCACTGAGTTTGTGCCAATCTCCAAAGCGGGCAGCATTTTGCTCGCCCTGCGCCTTGAGTGCCTGCATTTCCGGCTGGATAAAACCAATAAAAGCCAGACTGATCGCCAACATCAACAGCAACATCCAACTACGCCAATAGCGATGAAAGTGAGCCAGGCCGAACACAAATAAACGGCTGATCAGCAAAATCACGGCCGATACCACACCCAGAATATTGACCGCATAAAACAGTTTGCCGGCATAAGCGCCGGCAACTTGTAACTCCAGAGTAGCAAAGGCCATGGGTACGGCAAGATAGCCAATAGCCCATAAGCTGCCTACCCAGAGCGTTAAAATCAGCCGTTCACCGCTGTAACCGGAAAACATCAGTTCGCTTAGCCCTGGTAAGTGATTTCAACAACTTCGTATTCAATGTTGCCGCCCGGCGCCTGCACCGTGACCACATCATCAATTTCCTTGCCGATCAAAGCACGGGCAATCGGTGACGACACCGAAATCCGGTTCAGTTTAATATCAGACTCATAGTCACCGACTATCTGATATTGAACCTCGGCATCGTTATCAATATTGAGCAAGGTCACAGTCACACCAAACACAACCCGACCATCCTGCGGCAAGGTCGCCGGATCGATGATCTGTGACTCAGACAGCGTGCCTTCCAACTCCTGGATACGGCCTTCGATAAAGCTCTGTTGCTCGCGTGCCGCATGATACTCGGCGTTTTCTTTCAAATCGCCGTGTTCACGGGCTTCCGCGATCGCCGCTACAACCTCGGGCCGGGCCACGGTTTTCAGCTGTTTCAGTTCGTCCTTCAGTGCTTCCGCACCGCGCAAGGTAATGGGTACTGCCATTAGCGTAATTCTCCATGCAAAGATTGCAGTCTGTTCACAGAAACAATGTCTTCACTATTGAGAGCTTGTATGGTGGCTCGCGCCGCGGCCAGGGTCGTGGTGTAATTGACCTGGTGCTGCAAGGCGGCACGACGAATCTCCCGCGAGTCGGCAACCGATTGACGACCTTCGGTGGTGTTGACGATCAGATCGATTTCGTCGTTTTTGATCATATCAACAATGTGCGGCTGACCTTCAGCCACCTTGTTGACCGGCTCACAAGCCACACCGGCCTCAGCCAGTGTTTTCTGAGTACCTCGGGTTGCAAGCAGGGAGAAGCCCAGTGAAGCCAAGTCTCTGGCAATTTCAATAACGCTGACTTTATCAGCCTCCCGGACACTAATAAAGGCCTTACCCTGTGTCGGCAGAACCACGGATGCCGCCAGCTGTGATTTGGCAAACGCTTCACCGAAAGTGCGGCCCACGCCCATCACTTCACCGGTGGACTTCATTTCCGGACCGAGAATCGGATCCACGTTCTGGAACTTGATGAACGGGAAGACGGCTTCTTTCACCGAGTAGTAAGACGGAATCACTTCCTTGGTGACATCCTGATCTTCCAGCGAGCGACCGGACATCACCCGGGCCGCGACTTTCGCCAGCGGCACACCAATGGATTTCGACACATACGGCACGGTCCGTGACGCACGCGGGTTCACTTCCAGGATAAAGATTTCTTCGCCTTTGATGGCAAACTGGGTATTCATCAGGCCTTTTACGCCCAGTTCCAGCGCCATCTGACGCACCTGCTCACGCATTTTGTCCTGTACCGAATTACTCAGGCTGTAGGGCGGAATCGCACAGGCCGAGTCACCCGAATGCACACCGGCCTGTTCAATATGTTCCATAATGCCGCCGATCAGCACGTTCTTGCCGTCACAAATGGCATCGACATCGACTTCGATAGCATCATCCAGGAAGCGGTCCAGCAACACCGGTGAGTCATTGGAGACTTTCACCGCGTTCATCATATAACGCTGCAGTTCTTCCTCGTTGTAGACGATTTCCATTGCCCGGCCGCCGAGTACATAAGACGGACGCACCACCAGCGGATAGCCGATTTCCGCCGCCAGGTTCACCGCATTATCAATTGAGTGAGCCAGACGGTTTGGCGGTTGCAGCAGGCCCAGTTTGTCGACCATTTGCTGGAAGCGCTCACGGTCTTCGGCATGGTCAATCGCATCCGGCGACGTACCGATAATGGGCACACCGTTAGCTTCCAAAGCACGGGCCAGCTTCAACGGCGTCTGACCACCGAACTGGACAATCACACCTTTGGGTTTTTCCAGGTCGACGATTTCCAGTACGTCTTCCAGCGTCAATGATTCAAAGTAGAGACGATCAGAAGTGTCGTAGTCAGTGGAGACGGTTTCCGGGTTACAATTGACCATAATGGTTTCAAAACCATCATCACGCAGCGCCAGTGCGGCATGCACACAGCAGTAGTCAAACTCGATACCCTGGCCGATACGGTTGGGACCGCCGCCCAGGATCATGATCTTGTCACGGTCACTGGTATTGGCTTCGCACTCGATATCGTAGCTTGAGTACATATAGGCAGTGCTGGTCGAAAACTCAGCGGCACAGGTATCGACGCGTTTGTAGACAGGCCGAACATTCATCGCCTGACGGTATTCACGCACCTGCTTTTCGGTTTTCTGCAAAAGCTTGGCCAGTCGCGAGTCAGCGAAACCCTTGCGCTTGAGGCGGAACATCTCGTTCTGATCCAGATCGTTCAGGGAACGCTCTTTCAGATCCTGCTCAATCTCGACGATCTCCTGAACCTGAATCAGGAACCACGGATCGATATGTGACAGTCTGTGCACCTCATCAAAGCTGAAACCATGACGGAAGGCATCGGCCACATACCACAGACGATCCGAGCCCGGCAGGCTCAGTTCACGACGCAGCGTGGCTTCAACATCCTTGGCATTGGGCTCAAGGATTTCATTGAGACCATCCTTGTCGATCTCCAGGCCGCGCAGGGCTTTCTGCAGGGATTCCTGGAAGCTGCGACCGATCGCCATGACTTCACCCACGGATTTCATCTGGGTGCTGAGGCGATTGTCAGCCTGCGGGAATTTTTCAAAGGTAAAGCGCGGCACCTTGGTGACCACGTAGTCGATGGTCGGCTCGAATGACGCCGGAGTCGCATTACCGGTGATTTCATTCTGCAGTTCATCCAGGGTATAACCCACCGCCAGTTTGGCAGCGACCTTGGCAATCGGGAAGCCAGTGGCTTTGGAAGCCAGTGCCGAGGAACGTGAGACCCGTGGGTTCATTTCAATGATGATCAGTCGACCGGTGTCTGGATGCACCGCAAACTGAACATTCGAACCACCGGTTTCGACACCAATCTCGCGCAGTACCGCCAGAGAGGCGTTACGCATGATTTGGTATTCTTTGTCGGTGAGGGTCTGTGCCGGTGCGACGGTAATCGAGTCACCGGTATGCACACCCATCGGATCGAAGTTTTCGATAGAGCAGATGATAATCGCATTGTCATTGCGATCACGCACCACTTCCATCTCATACTCTTTCCAGCCGATGATGGACTCATCAATCAGCAGTTCCGAGGTCGGGCTCAGGTACAGCCCCCGCTGACAGATATCAATGAAGTCTTCTTTGTTATAGGCAATACCACCGCCGCTGCCACCCATAGTGAATGACGGACGGATAATGACCGGAAAACCAAATTTTTCCTGAACAGCCAGTGCCTCATCCAAAGTATGCGCGATGTCAGACTTGGGCATATCGAGACCAATCTTGTGCATAGCGGCACGGAACAGGTCACGATCTTCGGCTTTATTAATGGCTTCGCTGTCAGCGCCAATCATCTCCACGCCGAACTGTTCCAGCACGCCGTGTTTCTCCAGATCCAGCGCACAGTTCAGTGCCGTCTGGCCACCCATGGTAGGCAGAACCGCATCAGGACGCTCGGCTTCAATGACCTTCTGTACCGCCTGCCAGGTAATCGGCTCGATGTAGGTGGCATCGGCCATATTGGGGTCGGTCATGATGGTGGCCGGGTTCGAATTGACCAGGATGACACGATAACCTTCTTCTTTGAGGGCTTTACATGCCTGAGCACCGGAATAGTCGAATTCGCAGGCCTGGCCGATCACAATCGGACCCGCGCCCAGAATCAGAATACTTTGAATATCAGTACGTTTCGCCATCGTAAGTTATTTACCTGTCGCTTGTTCGAGTAAATCGATAAAGTGATCAAAAAGCGGCGCCGCGTCTTGCGGGCCGGGGCTGGCTTCGGGGTGACCCTGGAAGCTGAAAGCCGGCTTGCTGGTGTGATGGATGCCCTGAAGGGTGCCATCAAACAAAGAGCGGTGGGTCGCTTCCAGCGTCTCCGGCAGGCTTTCTTCTTCAATCGCAAAGCCGTGGTTCTGACTGGTGATCATCACCAGGCCGGCCAGCAGTTCCTGCACCGGATGGTTGGCACCGTGATGGCCGAACTTCATCTTGACGCTGTTGGCACCGCAGGCGAGGCCCAGCAACTGGTGACCCAGGCAGATACCGAATATCGGCATGTCTTTTTCCAGCAAGGTCTGAATCGCTTTAATCGCGTAATCACAGGGCTCGGGATCGCCGGGACCGTTGGATAAGAACACGCCATCCGGATTCAGCGCCAGCACCTCTTCGGCAGACGTCTGCGCCGGCACCACGGTCAGTTTGCAGCCGCGTTCCACCAGCATGCGCAGGATGTTTTTCTTGGCGCCGAAGTCGTAGGCCACTACATGGTATTTGGGCTCGGCGGCTTGCGAGGAACCATCCAAATGCCAGCAGCCATCCGTCCATTCGTAGCTTTCCTTGGTGCTGACCACTTTGGCCAGATCCATGCCTTTCAGACCTTCAAAACCTTTGGCTGCCTCAATCGCTGCATTCACATCGATGTTGTCACCGGCGATAATGCAGCCTTTCATCGCACCTTTTTCGCGCAAGCGGCGCGTCAGGGCGCGGGTATCGATACCGGCCAGGCCGACCACATTGTGACGGCTCAGGTAGGCATCCAGCGACTCTTCACTGCGCCAGTTACTGACCACCGGCGACAAGTCGCGGATAATCAGGCCACTCGCAAAAACATTATCCGACTCTTCATCTTCCGCATTGACACCGACATTGCCGATATGCGGATAGGTCAAAGTCACAATCTGACGACAGTAGGAAGGATCGGTTAGGATTTCCTGATAGCCAGTCATCGACGTATTAAACACGACTTCACCGACCGATTGACCAACAGCGCCAATCGATTCGCCGTGATACACCGTGCCGTCTTCAAGAGCAAGTAATGCACTCGTGCGCAAGGGAGACCTCCACCAGATATAATAAAGGGACGAACATGACGTTCATCCCAGACAAAATCTTTGCAATTTTATCTCATCTTGGCCTGTCTCGTCCACGCTTAAACGATGACATTCTCAAGTGGCAACGGTACCATTAATACGTTAATCATTATCAAATAAAGGTATTGGATGTCTCGCCACGCTTTTCCCCAATCCGGCTTTCCCATGCAGCGGCCCCGCAGAATGCGCAAAGATGACTTCTCCCGGCGTCTGATGCGTGAAAATACCCTGCAGGTGGATGACCTGATTTATCCCTGCTTCGTGCTGGAGGGTAATAATCAGCGTGAAGCAGTCAGTTCCATGCCCGGTGTCGAACGCCTGAGCATCGATCTGCTGTTAAAAGAAGCCGAAACCATTCACAAGCTGGGCGTGCCGGTAATGGCACTGTTTCCAGTTACTCCCACTGACAAGAAAACCGAAGATGCCCGTGAAGCCTATAATCCGGAAGGTCTGGCTCAACGTGCCGTACGGGCTTTGCGACGCGAATTCCCCGAACTGGGCATTATGACCGATGTGGCACTGGATCCGTTTACCACCCATGGTCAGGACGGCCTGATTGATGAGTCCGGTTACATCATGAATGATGAAACCGTTGAAGTGCTGGTCAAACAGGCTCTATCGCATGCTGAGGCCGGCGCCCAGATCGTCGCCCCCTCCGATATGATGGACGGTCGCATTGGCGCTATTCGTGATGCTTTGGAGCTCAGTGGTGAGATCCATACCCGCATTATGGCTTATTCAGCAAAATATGCGTCCAGCTTCTACGGCCCGTTCCGTGATGCGGTGGGCAGTGCCGGTAATCTTGCTGGCGGCAACAAGTTCAGCTACCAGATGGATCCGGCCAATTCTGATGAAGCCCTGCATGAAGTCGGACTGGATATTCAGGAAGGCGCTGATATGGTGATGGTCAAACCTGGTATGCCTTACCTGGATGTGCTTTACCGAGTCAAACAGGCCTTTCAGAAACCGACTTTTGTTTACCAGGTCAGTGGTGAATATGCGATGCTCAAAGCCGCCATCAGCAATGGCTGGCTGGGCGAAGACACGGTGATGGAAAGCCTGCTGGCCTTCAAGCGTGCCGGTGCCGATGGCATCCTCACCTATTTCGCCAAAGATATCGCCCAACAACTCAACAGTCGCAGCTAAATTTTATGTCCGATAAATATGCCGTGATCGGTAACCCGATCAGCCACAGTAAATCACCGCTGATCCATAGCGAATTTGCCAGACAAACCGAGCAGGAACTGGAATATACCGCGATTGAAGTGCCACAGGATGGACTGGAAAGCAGCCTCGGCCAACTGCGCGATATCCTCAAATTCAAAGGCATCAACATCACTGTGCCATTCAAGGAACAGGCCTGGCAATTGGTGCAAAACCAGTCAACCCGTGCCAAACGGGCCGGTGCCATTAATACCCTGGTGTTTAATGATGATGGCTCGATGTTTGGCGACAACACTGACGGTATCGGTCTGTGTCGGGATCTGACTGACAACAACGGCATTGAACTTCGCGGCAAACGCATTTTGCTGCTGGGTGCCGGCGGCGCGGCACGGGGCGTGATTGAACCGCTGTTGAATCACTCACCGCTTGAACTGTTTGTCGCCAACCGCACCGCCAGTAAAGCCCACGCGCTGGCTGACCTGTTCAGTGATCTGGGTCATATTCGTGGTGGCGGCTTTGAAGACATCAAACCGCCATTCGATGTGGTGATCAATGCCACCGCAGCCAGCCTGCAGGGCGAAGTCCCGCCGCTACCCGATGATCTGCTCAGCGACAATGCCGCCTGCTACGACATGATGTATAGCGATAAGGATACGGCCTTTATTGGCTGGGCGAAGCAGCATCAGGCCGCTAAATCGATTGATGGTCTGGGTATGCTGGTCGAACAGGCGGCGGAAGCGTTTCGCCTCTGGCGGGGGATAAAACCTGATACCAGCAGAGTGATTCAACATCTTCGAAACCCTACACCTTAAAGCCAACTCACAGCCAGTTGGCATAATCTGCCAAAGTGATGGCGACTATCGCCAGAATCAGCAACGCAAATAATCCCCAAAGTATGTCACCGTTACATTGTCTGGCGACCCTGATATACCATGCTGCAAAGCCCTTAACAGTGGAGCTCAATGATTGTCTTGCCAGGCAGAAAATGGCCACTAATACTGCAGCTATGAGCGCAATCTTGAGCAACTTAAACAGCAAATAGTCCAAACTTTATTTTACATCCATCGCGAGTTCGGGATGAGTATGCTGCACATGATGTTTCTCGTGCACAGGGCGCATAGTCAGGTTAGCCAGAAACGCTATCATCAGCAAACCAGCCATCGCAAACATTGTCGTGTTGTAAAGGCTTGGTGTCGGATCCATCGTGCCGGCAGGTGCAATTTCCATCAACTGTGAAATCGTTACTGTTTTAGCAGCAATCAACTGATCCAGGTTGCTGACGCTGTCACCGAACTTCTGCATAAAGGCGGCCGGATCCACCTTGGATGCCAGTTCGTGTAAGACCTTGTTCATTGAATGCTCACGCAAATATGTAATCGCAAATGGGCCCAGAATACCGGCTGTGCTCCAGGCGGTTAACAGTCGTCCATGGATGCCACCAACGTGCAGGGTGCCGAAGATATCGGCAAGATAAGCAGGAATCGTCGCAAAACCGCCACCGTACATGGTGAAAATAATCATTGTCACTGCGTAAAACATCACCAGTGCAGTCACGCCGGGACTGACTGTAGCCTGGGTAGCGATAAATGGAATCGACATATACAAAATCGCCCCCAGCACAAAAAAGCAGTGATAGGTATTTTTACGGCCGATATAGTCAGAAGCTGAGGACCACAGAAAACGTCCTGACATGTTAAAAACACTGATCATCAGCACATAAGTAGCCGCAAAGCTGGCATCAACGATAGATGGCAGATTGGGACTGAAAATATCACTGATCATGGTTTTGGCGACACCGATCACGCCGATACCAGCGGTTACGTTAAGGCAGAGCATGAGCCAAAGCTGATAAAACTGTGGTGTCCTGAGCGCCTGATCAATGTGTACATGGTTGTCGCTAATAAGCGCGTTTTTGCCCTTACCTTTCTCAACGGGTTTGGGCTCCCAGCCTTCGGGTTTCCAGTCTTTTGCTGGTACCCGGAAGCTGAACGCAGCAATGGTCATAACAATAAGATAAACAATACCCAGCGTGATAAACACCCCAGTTGCGCCAGTGTCACCGGTACCAACCACATAAACACCTTCCGGTCCCGGCACCGGTGCTTTCAGCATATCCGAAGCTGAAGCTATAACAACTTCCAGCTGCTGTCCGGCCACCTCGGCATAGCGGCGGCCCGCTTCGGTGACAAGATTCACGTCACTGACCTTACCGAGATACTCCGGTGCTTGGTAATAGAAGCTGAGCAGGTAGGTTTTGAGCGGCGCCCCAATCATCGCACCACCACCAAACCCCATAATCGCAATACCAGTCGCCATGCCACGCCGATCCGGGAACCAGCGAATGAGCGTACTCACCGGCGTCACATAAGCCAGACCCAGTCCACAACCACCAATGGCGCCATACCCGAGATAAATGAGCCAGAGCTGATGGGTGGCAATACCGATACTGCCTATCAGAAATCCACCGCCCCAGAGGCATGCCGCCAGAAATCCTGTCGCCCGGGGACCCACTTCTTCCAGCCATTTACCGCCGACAGCAGCGGCGAGGCCCAAAAATACAATCGCGGTAGAGAAAATCCATACTACTGCTGAGAAGCTCCAGTCATCAGCTGATCCAGCGACAACACCGAAATGTTTGGTTAACGCCGGATTAAAAATACTCCAGGCATAAACAGAACCGATACAGAGATGTATGGCGAGTGCAGCTGGCGCAATCAACCAACGGTTGAAGCGGGGCCCTGCAACAATGTGTTTCTTACCCAGCTTG
Organism: uncultured Methylophaga sp.; assembly: GCF_947259025.1. Classification (GTDB taxonomy): domain Bacteria; phylum Pseudomonadota; class Gammaproteobacteria; order Nitrosococcales; family Methylophagaceae; genus Methylophaga. The sequence continues at coordinate 177,697 of NZ_CAMYKO010000002.1, read as the reverse complement.
GTGGACAATTGACCGAGCAATGACATCGACATACCTCTCTGTAATCAGGCTATTCAGATTTTAAAAGCTAGCTTGGCTTATCAGTAAACCAAAATCCCTGATTAAATCAATATGTTAGGGAAAGCATATTTAAAAGAAACAGGCTGAAAACAAGCACCGGGATGTCAAATATAATCTTTATCTGCAACTAGCTCTGACGCTTGACGGATTCAGGAGAGTATTATGGCTTTTGGTGAGAAAGTCGGGAGAACGGCCAGCTACTGTTGATAACCGAGTGAGGTAATGGTGCCCATCGCACTCAAATGGATAGCTCTGCGAAGAAAGACGATAGCCTCTTCACCATGCAGCAATGACTGCTTTCACAGTGAATGAGGATAAAGGGGAAAAGTAGCCCCACAGTGTCGATGCGACGGGGGTTCTTGAACCATCGGGTCCAAGAGGGAAACCGCATGAAGCCGGCAAACTTCCCGTCGTAGCGGGCTTGTTTTTCGACTCCGAGATTTTGGTTTCCTAAGCATTTGCTTATCGGCTCAAGACACACAGTGTCGCTGTCGAGCACCGCAGGGACATAACTGAATGATACGCAATATTGCGCCGTGAAGCCCAGATTTTTTTAGAGTTCGAGTTGGCGATCCTCGTCCAGAAAAGCACTAACCCGCTCTTTGAGCTGAGAAATCTTGTTGTTGATTTTTTCCAGGTCATGGCCTTCATCATGCTGGAACTGAATCAGTTCGTGCGCAATATTCAGAGCCGCCATCACAGCAATGCGATCCACGCCCACGACTTTGCCGGATTGGCGGATCTTTTCCATGTTGTCATGCACCATCCCGGCAGAAGCAATCAGCGCTTCTTTTTCCTCTTCCGGACAGGCTATCTGGTATTCCTTGCCGAGGATGTTAACAGTAACCGGTGAACTCATATTTCGTTATCCAATTCTTTCAGACGGCTGACCATTTTTTCAATACGGTTGCGCGCCACATCGGTTTTTTCAATCAACTGGGCACGCTCACTCAGCCAGGCTGCCTGCTGAGATTTGAGCAACATATTTTCTTCCCGCAAACGGCGACTGGTACGAAGCAGTTCATCAACTTGCTGTTCCAATTGTTGAATCGCGTTTTTATCCATTAATATGAGTTCTTGGCTATGCGAGAATGATGCCTAACTATAGACGTGCCCTGCCGACCGGGTCAACAACTGTCATAATAGTGGCTCTCGTGGCCGCATCGCTGCATTTCGGTCGGCCCAGTTGAAATTTTTAATTCAGGTTCAAGTTTTATGTCACAACTTTACTTCCCCTCGCTGTCACCAGACAAGCAAACCGGTGACGGTCCGGCCACTCTGGCCGAATTACAAGGCGCATTATGCGGCCTGCTATGTATGGATTCCATGGCCGATCGCACAAACTGGTATAAAAAGCTGTTTGAAGACTTCCAGCCCGGAGAAGAAGAACAACTGGATCTGGTTCACCTGTTCGACAATACCATTCAGTCGCTGAACAGCCTTGATTTCGACTTTCAGATGGAATTACCGGCCGACGATGCGCCGCTCAGCTCCAAGCTTTCTGCCATGGCCGACTGGTGCCAGGGGCTGGTTTTCGGCCTGGGCACTTCGGGCATGACCAATGAAACCGATTTGTCTGATGATTGTCAGGAGTTTGTCACCGATGTGATCAAGATCAGCCAGGTCAGCTTTGAGGGCATTGAAGACAGCGAAGACGAACAAGCCAATTTTGAAGAACTGGTCGAGTATCTGCGTATGGGCCTGTTTTTGCTCTATGGTGAGATGCAGCCTGAAGACCCGACCCAGGAAAATACCGAACACTAACTGAAATATGCTGAAAAAAGAACTTGCCAAACGCCGCCAGCGCCTGATGGAGTTGATGGGCAACGACAGTGTCGCCGTGTTACCCAACGCACCGGTTGCCAACCGCAACCGCGATGTCGATTATCCTTATCGCAGTGACAGTCATTTTCACTACCTGACCGGTTTTGATGAACCGGAGTCGGTTATGGTGCTGATTCCGGGCCGGGAACATGGTGAATTTATCCTGTTCTGCCGGGAACGCGATCTGGATAAGGAAATCTGGGATGGTTACCGTGCCGGCCAGGATGGCGCTGTGACTCAGTATGGCGCTGATGACTCCTACCCGATTACCGATCTGGATGACATTCTGCCCGGCCTGCTGGAAGGCAAGCAGAAAGTGTTTTACACCATGGGCAATCAGCCCGGCTTTGATCAGCATATGGTTAACTGGCTCAACCACCTGCGCCAGGCATCCAGAGCCGGCAAGCACTCACCGCATGAGATCATCGACCTGGAACACAGCCTGAATGAGTTGCGGCTGTTCAAATCCAGCGCTGAAATCAAAGCCATGCGCTACGCTGCCGAGGCTTCAGCACAGGCGCATATCCGCGCCATGCAATTCACCAAGCCCGGCAAGTGGGAATACGAAGTCGAAGCCGAACTGATCCATGAGTTTATGAAAAACGGCTGTCGTTCTCCGGCCTACCCCTCCATTGTGGGTGGCGGTGAAAACGGCTGCATCCTGCACTACATTGAAAACAGCAGCAAACTCAAAAACAATGATCTGTTGCTGATTGATGCCGGCGCTGAATATCAGTGCTACGCCGCCGACATTACCCGCACCTTTCCGGTCAATGGCAAGTTCACCCAGGCCCAGCGTCAGTTATATCAAGTGGTACTGGACGCCCAGAAAGCGGCCATTGCCGCCGTCAGACCCGGTAATCACTGGAATCAGCCGCACGAAGCGGCCGTCGGGGTATTAACCCAGGGGCTCATTGATTTGGGCCTGCTTAAAGGCGAGCGCGATCAATTGATTGCTGACCAGGCCTACCGTGAGTTTTTTATGCATCGCACCGGCCACTGGCTGGGTATGGACGTGCACGATGTCGGTGACTACAAAATCGATGAGCAGTGGCGACTGCTGGAACCGGGCATGGTACTGACGGTGGAACCGGGTCTCTATATCCGCGACCCCGGGCATATTGATAAAAAATGGCACTTCACCGGGATTCGCATAGAAGACGATGTACTGGTCACCAAAGATGGCTGCGAAGTGCTATCCGAGGGCGCGCCCAAAGAAATTGATGACATCGAAGCATTAATGGCCGAATGCCGTCACTGATACATCGACAGAGAAAAAAGATGAACCTAGCGGACGCGCACCAAAAGCAGCAAAAAACACAGTTCGATCTGCTGATTGTGGGCGGCGGCATGGTGGGCGCCAGCCTCGCCATTGCGCTGAAAAACAGTGCGCTCAATATCGGCCTGATCGAAGCCCGTTCGCTGGCTAATAACAGCCAGCCCAGCTATGATGACCGCGGTATTGCCCTCAGCTATGGCTCTCAGACCATATTCCAAAGCATGGGCCTGTGGCCTGATATTGCGCCTTGTGCGACTGCCATCAAACATATTCATATCTCCGACCGCGGCCGTTTTGGCGTCACCCGCTTGTCGGCGGAAAAGCAGCAAGTCCCGGCTTTGGGACAGGTGCTGACTGCGCGCGATCTGGGACAGCATCTGAACCGGCATTTGCAGCAGATGACACAACTCAGCCTGTTCTGTCCGGCACAGGTGTCATCACTGTCAAAGCTTGATGACCGCATTGAAGTCAGTCTGGATAATGGCCAGAAGCTCAGTGCTAAACTGCTGGTCGCAGCCGATGGCCGGGATTCGACGATTCGCCGCCTGGTGGGCCTTGATGCCCGTGAGCAGCAATACCAGCAGATTGCCATCACCGCCAATATCAGCACCGATCAGGCTCACAATGGTCGGGCTTTCGAGCGTTTTACCGATAGCGGGCCAATGGCTTTGCTACCGATGTCGGACAACCGCAGCAGCCTGATCTGGACTGTCAGCGAAGGGCAGGAAAAGGCACTGCTCGATGCGCCTGATACGGTTTTTCTGGATCAACTTCAGCAACGCTTCGGTTACCGCGCCGGCCGTTTCATCCAGGTCGGCCAGCGCAGCAGTCATCCGCTCACCCTGATGCAGGCAGATATGCCTGTCCAGCCCCGTTGCGTTCTGATTGGCAATGCGGCCCACAGCCTGCATCCAATTGCAGGTCAGGGTTTCAATCTGGGGCTGCGTGATGTCGCGGTGTTAGCCGAGCTATTAACTGATGCAGGCGAAGACTGTGGTCACGCAGCAATACTGCACAACTATCAGCAATGGCGGCAGAAAGATCAGGATCAACTGGTTCGCGCCACCCACCACCTGGTGCAACTATTCAGTAACAATATCAGCCTGCTGGGACATCTTCGCGGGGCCGGACTGGCAGCGCTTGATACCTTGCCACCACTGAAAAACTGGTTGGCACAGCGCAGTATGGGATTGGCTCAGACTCAACCCAGACTGGGACGAGGTATCGGACTGTGAAACAGCATTATGATGTTGTGATTGTCGGTGGCGGCATGGTCGGGGCCAGCCTGGCCGTGGCTTTGGCACAGCAGGAAGCTTTGCAGATTGCAGTGGTGGAAGCCCGGCAGCCGGATCCCCTGCCCCCCCACTCTCCCTATGATCTCAGAGTCAGTGCGCTTACCCGCAGCAGTGAAGTCATGCTGGAAAAACTGGGCATATGGTCTCAGCTACCGGCCGAGCGACTCTCTGCTTTCACCGATATGCGGGTATGGGAGAACAGCGAGGATGAACTGCATTTCAATGCGGCCGATATGGGCGAACCCTGGCTGGGCCATTTGCTGGAAAACCGCCTGTTACAGCTAAGCTGCCTGCAACAATGCCGGCAAATGCCCAATATCACCCTGCTCACCCCGGCCACCCCGGTAAACTATGAACCCCGGCAGTTGACCCTGGATAACGGTGACAGCCTCAGCGCCCGTCTGATCGTGGCGGCTGACGGTGCCCAGTCACCGCTTCGGGAATGGGCCGGTATCAAGCTAAAAGGCTGGTCCTACCGACAGAAAGGGCTGGTCTGCACAGTCACCACCGATCACAGCCACCAGCACACGGCTTGGCAGCGTTTTTTGCCAGAGGGGCCACTGGCACTTCTTCCCCTGCATGACACCCACCAATGTTCTATCGTCTGGTCGCTGAATAGCGACAGTGCCGATCGACTGCTGTCACTGAGTGAGCAGGTCTTTATCGAGGAATTGAACCAGGCCTGTCAGCAAAAGCCGGGTAACATCACCGCCATCAGTGAACGCGCGGCCTTTCCTCTGCAACTCAAACACACTGACAGCTATATCCGCCCCGGACTGGCGCTGGTTGGTGACGCGGCACACATTATTCATCCGCTGGCCGGTCAGGGCGTCAATATCGGCCTGCTTGATGCCGCTGCGCTCACTGAGGTTGTTCATCATGCCCACCACCATGGCCGTGATATCGGCAGCCTGCATACGCTGCAGAAATATCAACGCCAGCGTCACGCCGATAATCTGCTAATGCAATTCAGTATGGATATGTTCAAAAGGGTGTTCAGCAGCCCATTGCCGCCGTTCAAGTGGCTACGCCGCAGTGGACTTCGCGGCGTCAATCGCAGTCGCTGGCTGAAAAATCTGTTTATGCATCAGGCTGCCAGCCGCAGCTTCGCCCGGCCACCGCTCAGTCAGCGTCAACATAACGAATAGCCTGAAATGAGGATACGGTCACAGCCACAGATTGACCGCTCCGCATTTGTCGCTAATACTGGCTGCATTATTTTGCCCGGAGATCGCTGATGTTTCGTTTTATCACCCGCCAGATTCTGACCGGTCTCATCACCATTTTGCCGGTGATGCTGACTTTATACCTCATCTACTGGTTTGTGGTGTCTACTGAAAAAGCGCTGGGCGGCGTCATCAAATTTATTCTGCCAGATGTGCTTTACTGGCCCGGCATGGGCTTTGTTGCCGCGCTACTGCTGGTGTTTGTTATCGGCATGCTGATGCAGCTTTATGTGGTTAAAGCATTATTCAATAAAATCGAGGATCTGCTTTATCACATGCCGTTGATCAAGTCGGTCTATGGTGCGATTCGCGATTTTTTCCAGTATTTTTCTCCCAGCCGCCAGACCGAGTTTCAGCAAGTGGTCGCCGTGGATATGGGCAATGATATGGAGCTTATCGGTTTCGTTACCCTGGACTCCTCTGCCTCGCTGCCGCTAGCCGAGGATGAACAACAGGAGAAGGTACTCGTTTATCTGCCGATGAGCTACAACATCGGTGGCTATCCGATCATGATGCCAACGAGCCGCTTGCGTCCCATTGACATGAGCATGGAACAGGCGATGCGCTTTGTGCTGACAGCGGGTGTGGCCAGTAATGGTGATAAGGACTAATGCTTATCTGCTTAAATTGGTAGGAACACCATGGTCGCTGCACGAACCACCACGGTTTTGATGATGCGACCGGTCTTCTGTGAAATGATCTGAGCCAGGTTATCCTGCGTCGCTATCATACGGCCGATAAGGCGTTGGTAACTGAGATTACGCTTTTCCCCGGCCAGGCTGTCGCTGAGTAACAATGGTCTGCCCTCAGCATCATAACTGTTTGCCAGGATCCAGGCAGCAATCTCGATATTACGGGCACTGTTATAGAGTTTTTGCTGATCAATGGCAGTCAGGTAAAAAAACTCGGTCTTGTTGCCATAAGAAGCCATCAGCATCTGCTGCAGGCCGACAATAAAAGCCAGCACCCGGTCGCCCTGATAATCCTGATCCAGAGCCAGCCGCACAATATCAGTAGGCTTATTGAGATGCTGGTAATTGGCATAACGGAAATTGGCCGGTCTGGAGAAAGTCAGTTCCACGCTGGCGCGTATGTCTCTTTCGTCACGGTCATAGCGCTGATCGGGATTGCGTTTGTAAAGCTTGATCATCAGCTTTTTTAAATCCCGCATTACTGCCTGCTGATGCAGTTCAATGACTTCATCAATATCACTTTTCGCCAGCCGATCGATGCCGCCGCCCTGGCTGTTACCGGCACAGGCAGTGAGCATCAGCACAGCGGCAAGCAGCAGACTAGACCATCTCATCCAGCAACTGTCCCTGTTGTGTTGTGGTTTGATTGGCTAAGTCGTTGATATAAAGATACTGCTGCACCGCTCGTGGTAAGAAGCCCGGCTGGGCATTGTCGCCATCAAAGCGGCGGTCACTGCTGATAAAATTTCTGACAAACCGGGCCTGCTGACCATCTTCACTTCGGGTAGCTGGGAGCACCACCGTGGTGTTGTCATTGCGCTCGCGATTGACCGGCGCCAGCGCCTGAGTATTGTCGAAAACCGCCGGCAGACGGCTGTTGTTCCGGTTGTCTGCCGGAACTAAAGGATAAAAATCAGCCGGTCGGTTATTGTTTATTTGCATGGGCGTTCATTGTGGCCGGCGACCGTTTCTGCCCGCTGCGGTTACGCCGCGGACGACTGCGTTTGCCGCCATCATTCCGGTTACGGTTATGCGCCGGTTTCTTCTGCCGCTTCACAGGTGGCTGGGGTTCGACCAGGGTCTCATCAGTGGTAGAAGCAACAGGCAGTTTATGCTTGATGAACGCTTCTATATCCGGCAGAGAAAACACAAACTCCTCGCAGGCAAAACTGATGGCCACACCGCTGGCACCGGCACGGGCCGTTCTTCCTGTACGGTGTACATAATCTTCGACATCCTGAGGCAGGTCAAAGTTGAACACATGACTCACAGCAGGGATATGTAAGCCCCGCGCCGCCACGTCGGTGGCCACCAGAAACGGAAAATCACCATCCTGGAAATGCTGCAGCAAACGTTCGCGTTTTTTCTGTGGCACATCGCCTGACAGTAATGCCGCTTTGTGCTCATTGCCTTCCAGATAGCCCCAGACCTGGTCTGCAGCCTGCTTGGTATTAACGAAAATAATGCTGCGCTCCGGCTGCAGGCGCTTGATCAGCGCCAGCAGCAGCGGAATCTTTTCTTCGTTGGCCGGGTAATACACCGACTCCTCGATGCGATCGCCCATCATTTTTTCCGGCGCGATCTGCACTTTCTGCGGATTATTCATGTGCTCATAGGCGAGTTCACTGACCTTGTAACTCAGCGTTGCCGAGAACAGCATGCCCAGGCGTTGTTCCGGTTTGGGAATGCGGCGCAGGAAGTACCGCACATCTTTGATAAAGCCCAGATCAAACATGCGATCGGCCTCGTCCAGCACCATGGCGTCAACATATTTGAGGCTGAACACGCGCTGTTTATGGTAATCCAGCAGGCGGCCCGGGGTGCCCACCAGCACATCGCAGCCTTCACTGATGGCATCACGTTGTTTCTGATAATCCTTACCGCCGTGGGCAATGGTAATGCGCAGGCCGGCTTCGGTGTTGAGCAGTTTGGCATCCTTCATGATCTGGATCGCCAGTTCCCGCGTCGGGGCCAGAATCAGCGCGCGCGGTTGTTTGCCGTCCCAGTTGTCTGGAGCGGGCTTTTCCAGCAAACGTTGAAATGTCGCCAACAGGAAGGCAATGGTTTTACCGGTGCCGGTCTGGGCCTGGCCGGCGACGTCTTCGCCTCTTAGCAGTGGCGGCAGCGCCTGCGCCTGAATCGGGGTACAGAATTCAAAGCCCGCCTGTGCCAGGCCTGCCTGCAGCGCGGGATTCAAGGGCAGGGTTTTAAAGGCCTGGTCAGTTAGATGTGCACTCATAGAAATATTTGCATTAGGTTCGATGATAGGAAAAAATGTTAGGCTCTATCGCATGGGAGTATATACCCAAGTAGCTTGCAGATGTCAGGTCAAAGCCTGAACTTTAGTTGCAAGGGTAAGCTCCAACGATACTTTATATACCACTGGAGATAAAACATGAGCGAAAACGTCACCAACGTGACCGATGGCGACTTTGATAGCCAAGTATTGCAATCCGACGTTCCCGTCCTGGTTGATTACTGGGCGGAATGGTGTGGTCCCTGCAAAATGATCGCGCCTGTTCTGGAAGAAATCGGCAGTGAATATGCCGGCAAACTGAAAATCGCCAAGCTGAACATCGACGAGAACCAGGACACACCGCCTCGTTATGGCATCCGTGGTATCCCGACTTTGATGCTCTTTAAAGACGGCGAAGTTGAAGCAACTAAAGTCGGTGCGCTGACCAAGTCACAATTGTCAGCGTTCCTGGACAGCAACCTGTAAGCAGTTTGCCTGCCCCCACACCTGCGGGTGTGGGGCCGTCCTGCAACAAGCCGTCCCCTCGCGCGCAACCCCCGCTTGTCTGCGCTTTTGACTTCTCACCGCCTGTCTGTCATTTAACAGGCAAACTGGCAGTCTAATTCAACAGCAAATCTAAGAATGGATGTATCCGAGATACTCAACGATCTGAACAAGCCCCAGCGCGAAGCCGTGGCCGCGCCGCTGGGTCATGCCCGAATTCTGGCCGGTGCCGGCAGTGGCAAAACCCGGGTGCTGGTGCACCGGATTGCCTGGCTGATTCAGGCAGAAGGCTTTTCACCGGCCAATATCCTGGCGGTGACCTTCACCAATAAAGCGGCGGCCGAAATGCGTGGCCGTATCGAGGAGATGCTGGGCTATCCGCCCGGCGGCATGTGGGTGGGCACCTTCCATGGCCTGGCACATCGTCTTTTGCGTGCGCACTGGAAAGATGCCGAACTGCCGCAAAGCTTTCAAATCCTCGACAGCGATGATCAGTTGCGCATGCTCAAACGCATCATCCGCGGCATGGAACTGGACGAGGCACAATGGCCACCCAAGCAGGCACAGTGGTATATCAACGGCCAGAAAGACGAAGGCCTGCGCGCCAAGGATATTCAGGCAGGCAATGATCCCTACTCGCAGAAAATGCTGGCCATTTACCAGGCCTACGAACAGGCCTGTCAGCGCGCCGGGGTCATCGACTTTGCCGAAATCCTGCTGCGTTCGCATGAGCTCTGGCTTAAACGTCCCGATATTCTGGCCCAGTACCAGCAACGCTTCCGGCAGATCCTGGTGGATGAGTTTCAGGATACCAACACCCTGCAATATGCCTGGCTACGTCTGTTAACCGGTCACAGCGGCCACCTGTTTATTGTCGGCGATGATGATCAGTCTATTTACGGCTGGCGCGGTGCCCGTATCGAAAATATTCAACAGTTCGATCAGGATTACCAGGGTAGTGCCACCGTCCGGCTTGAGCAGAATTACCGCTCAACCGGCAACATACTCAAAGCAGCCAACAGTGTTATTGCCAATAACAGCGAACGACTGGGCAAAGAGCTGTGGACTGAAGACGATGATGGCGATCCGATACAGGTCTACAACGCATTCAATGAACGCGATGAAGCCTCCTACCTGGTCGAACAAATACGTAAATGGGTCGATGAGAATGGCCAACGTCAGGACTGTGCCGTACTCTACCGCTCCAATGCCCAGTCACGGGTGATAGAGGAAGCCCTGCTGCAAGCCAGCATGCCCTACCGCGTTTATGGTGGCCTGCGCTTCTTCGAACGTGCCGAAATCAAAGATGTGCTGTCCTACCAGCGTTTGATTGCAAACCGCCGTGATGATGCCGCTTTTGAACGGATTGTGAATACCCCGACCCGCGGAATCGGCGCGGCCACCCTGACCCAGCTGCGTCAGTATGCCCGCGAGCGCAACCTGTCGATGTGGCACAGCGCGCTGGAAATGCTCGATGCCAAAGCCTTCTCCGCCCGCGCCGGTAATGCGCTGGCTGCCTTTATTACGCTGATCGATTCATTGACGCCAGAAGACAGTGATATGCCTTTGCATGAACTGACGCAGCTGGTGATTGACGAGAGCGGTCTGCGCGCGCACTTTGCCAAGGACAAGTCGGAAAAAGGCCAAGGCAGGATCGAAAACCTGGATGAACTGATCACCGCTACCCGCCAGTTTGTCAGACCGCAGGATGATGAAACCGAAGACATGTCCGATCTGGATGCCTTTCTCTCTCATGCGGCCCTGGAAGCCGGTGAAAACCAGGGCGATCAGTGGGAAGACTGTGTGCAGCTGATGACCTTGCATTCGGCCAAGGGGCTGGAATTTCCCGTGGTGTTTATGGTGGGCATGGAAGAAGGCCTGTTTCCCGGTCAGCGCTCCAGCGATGACCCGCTTCGTCTGGCCGAGGAGCGTCGGCTTTGCTATGTGGGCATGACCCGTGCCCGCCAGACACTCTACTTGCTTTATACTGAGCAGCGCTTCCTTTATGGTCAGGAAATGATACAAAGGCCGTCACGCTTTTTAAGCGAACTGCCGCCGGAATGCGTGGAGCAGGTCCGTGCCCGCAATAATCAGATTGCTCCCTCGCTGGGCAGCCTGCGCGGTCAGGGTCAAATCGAGCTCAATGAGAGCGGCCTCAAAACCGGTCAGCAGGTGCTGCATAAAAAATTCGGGCCCGGCACGGTGATCGATACCGAGGGCGCCGGTAAAAATGCCCGGGTTCAGGTCAACTTCAAACATGCCGGCAGCAAATGGCTGGTCATGGCTTATGCTAACTTAGAAGTCTTATAACGAAGGAACAACCATGTTGAAGTCTGCAAATCTGCGATTCTGGCTTGCCGGCCTGCTGCTCATCACGCTGACCGCCTGTGGCCCTGAGAATGAGGCCGGCCCGGGTGCCACGGCAGGCAGCGGCAAAACCTATAACTGGAAGATGGTCACTACCTGGCCGCCCGGTTTCCCGGTGTTACAGGAAGGCGCTGAGCGCTTTGCTGAAAATGTCAGAGCCATGTCCAATGGCCGGATTGATATTAAGGTCTATGCCGGTGGTGAGCTGATTCCGGCCCTGCAGACTTTTGATGCCGTGTCTCAGGGCACAGTGGAAATGGGCCATGGCAGTGCCTACTACTGGGCCGGCAAAGTGCCGGAAGCGCAGTTTTTCTCTACCGTGCCTTTCGGTATGACGCCGCGCGGCATGAATGCCTGGCTCTATCATGGTGGTGGTCTGGAGTTATGGCGTGAAGTCTATGAACCCTTCCACGTGGTGCCCTTCCCGCTGGGTAATACCGGTGTGCAGATGGGCGGCTGGTTCAACAAGGAAATTAATTCGGTAGAAGACCTGGATGGCCTTAAAATGCGTATTCCAGGCTTGGGCGGTAAAGTCTTTGCTAAAGCTGGTGGCACACCTGTGCTGTTAGCCGGTAGTGAAGTCTACACCTCGCTGGATCGCAATAATATTGATGCCACGGAATGGATTGGCCCGTTCCATGATCAACGACTGGGCCTGTACCGCGCAGCCAAACACTACTACTATCCCGGCTGGCACGAGCCCGGCACCGTTCTGGAGTTGACTGTCAACAAACGCGCCTGGGACAGTCTCCCGGCCGACTTGCAGGCCATCATCACTCATGCCGCGGAATCAGAAAACATGCTGATGCTGTCGGAAATGGAACAGAAAAACCTGATGGCGCTCAAAGATCTGCAGGCACGTGATGATATTGAAATCCAGCGTTTCCCTGATGATGTGCTGGCAAGGCTGCAGGCGATGACCGAAGAAACGCTGGATGAAGAGGCCGCTGCCGATCCCGAATTCAAACGCATCTACGAAGCTTATCAGGCATTTCGCGCCAAGGATGACGAGTGGACGGCAGTCTCAGAACGCTCCTATCTCAGTATTGAGCGGGACTGATGCTGTTTCTGATCTTCACCGCTGAAGGCCTGGCCGAGGCCGAGCCGGAAGTGTTGGCACATCAAGCCGGCCTGTGGCTGAACCCGGCGTTGAAATCCGAGTCTGACTTAACGGTGTTTGAAAAAGCCGGCATCGACATTTATTCCCTGCCCTACCAGGTCGATGCCAGTGATGAGAAAGCGGTGATGGCCGCACTCACTTTTGTTGAACAACACAGCCAGGACAAGGCGATATTCGTCGAGTATTTGTGATGAGATTATTTCTTTCTTTACTGATGTTGCTGAGCCTGCCCGTTGCTGCTGAGAGCGAATGGGACCAGGTTGAGACTGCCTTGCAGGAAAAAACCGAGATTATCGTGAACCGTAGTCCCGACTGCAGCTGCTGTCACAAGTGGATCAAGCACCTAGAAAAACACGGTTTTACGGTGATTGACCAGGTCACTCATAATCTGGCTGCAGTGCCGGCGCGTCAGGATGTTCCCAATGTAATGCGCTCCTGCCATACCGCCGAAGTCGGCGGTTACCTGATTGAAGGTCATGTGCCTGCTGGCGATATCAAGCAGTTGCTGCAGCAAAAACCCGATATTGTCGGCTTGTCAGTACCGCGGATGCCGGTGGGCACGCCGGGTATGGAAATGGGCCCCAAAAAAGACGACTTCAACGTTATCAGCTTTGATAAGGATCAGCAGTTCCGGGTCTTCAACCGTTATCAGGTGGGTCCGGATCAGCAATATCACACCGTTTCCAACGGGGAATAAATACCGGTGGAAATGCTTGTGGTGCTGGGACGCCTGCTGTTCTCGGCGTTCTCCAACGTTTTTCAGAAACAACTGACCCATCGTGGCCTGCACCCGTTTTTTATCGTGTTTGCATCCTATGTGGTGCTGGCTGTTATCTGCCTGCCTTTGCTCTGGACTTTCAATCCGTCTCAGTTAAGCAGCCACTTCTGGATTAATATCTTTTTCGCTGCCCTACTGGATATGGCCGGCACCCTGTCCCTGGTGATGTCTTTATCGAAAACCGATCTGTCGGTATTCGGTCCGCTCAATGCCTACAAAGTGGTGATTTCAATGCTGCTGGCGCTTGTGTTTCTGGGTGAGATCCCCAGTCTGCAGGGTTTTATTGGCGTCTTTGTGATCGTTGCCGGCAGTTACTTTCTGTTTCCACCCAAAGCCAGTCAGGGCCGCATCTGGCACTTGTTTTTACAGCGTGGTGTGCAGTTTCGTTTCCTGTCGATCCTGCTATTTTCCGTCGGTACCCTGCCATTGAAAAATGCCGTGGTTGATGGCGGCGCGCTGCCCACTACCGTGTTCTGGTGTCTGCTGGGCCTGCCGCTGGCCGGGCTCGCGCAATTGCTGTTTGTGCATGACAACTTCAAAGCCGATATGGCGCTGGCCAAAAACCAGATCTACCCGATTGTCTACCTGGGCTGTCTGATCTTTTTGATGCAGTTTATGACCATGTTGGTATTTTCTCAGCTGCTGGTCGCGTATTCTCTGGCGCTGTTTCAACTGAGCATGGTGCTGCAGGTTTTTCTCGGTTACCGGATTTTTAATGAAAAACATATCCTCAGGCGGCTCGCTGCCTGCCTGGTCATGGTGGCAGGCAGTCTGCTGGTACTCAACGCCTGAGGCGCAGGCCTGTTATCATTTGCCTATCAAACCTCGGAGGGTGCAATGAAATTTCTTCCCGTCTTTTTTGCCAGCTTTATTTTTACTGCCACCGCGCAGGCTGAGCCCACGCTCAGTCCGGCCTGGAAAACCAGTGCCGATCTGAAAAACCCTGAGTCGGTGATTTACCATCCCGGCAGTGACGCGCTGTTTGTCTCCAACGTCAACGGCAGTCCGGATGCGGCTGATGGCAATGGTTTTATCAGCCGCCTGTCGGATGAAGGCGAGATTCAAACGCTGCACTGGCTGGATGGCCTCAATGCACCCAAAGGCCTGGCGATAAAAGACGATACACTGTTTGTCGCAGATCTGAATGAACTGGTTGAGATTAATATCAAGCAAAAATCCGTGGTCAAGCGTTACCCCGCTGACGGTGCCAAATTTCTCAACGATGTCAGCCTGGACCGCCAGGGCGGCGTCTATGTCAGCGATATGATGACCAACCGCATTTACCGTCTCATTGACGGTGAATTCAAGCTCTGGATGGATGATCCGAATCTGGAAGCGCCCAATGGTCTGTTGGTAGAGAACAATAAACTGATCGTGGGCAGTTGGGGCAATATGGTTGATGGCTTTGCCACCGATGTGCCCGGCCACCTCAAAGTTATCGACCTGGAAACCCGTGCTATTGAGAGTCTGGGGGACGGCTCACCCGTTGGTAATCTCGATGGCGTGGAAGCTGACGGCAAGGGTAATTATCTGGTGACTGACTGGATGAAGGGACGTTTGCTGTTAATCACCAAGACCGGCAGCAGCCAGACCTTGATCGAGTTTGAACAGGGCAGCGCCGATCACACGGTGATGCCGGAGAAAAATCTGGTGATCGTACCGATGATGATGGAAAACCAGGTCTCAGCCTTCCGGATCTCCTATCAATGACCTTTGACGACTTAATGCTGGATCAGCCCCTGCTTGAGAGGCTGGCTGAACAAAACCTGTTAACCCCGACCGCGGTGCAGCAGGAAACCATTCCTTTGCTGATGGCCGGTGAAGATGTACTCGCCTGCGCCGCCACCGGCAGTGGTAAAACGCTGGCTTTTGTGCTGCCGCTGTTGCAGAAACTGATGGATGAGCCCAGCGCGGGCAAGCAAGCCAGTGCACTGCTACTGGCGCCAACCCGTGAAATCGCCTTCCAGACCCAGCATGTGATTCACAGCTTCGACTCGCTCATCAAGCTCCGTGTGGCGATGATCACCGGTGGTCAGTCCCCGGCGGCACAGGTGCAGTATCTGGACGATGGCTGCGATATTATCATTGCCACCCCGGGCCGGATGCTGCAGTTACTGGAGCAGAATCAGGCTGATTTATCGGCTGTAGAATATGTCGTTATTGATGAAGCCGACCGCATGCTGGATATGGGCCAGGGTCCGGATGTTGCTAATGTGCTGTCACATATCACCACCGCATTTCAGACCTCGCTGTTTTCAGCGACGCTGGCTGGTGCCGGGGTGGAACTGTTTGCCAATGCCCTGCTGCCCGATGCCCAGCGCGTTGAGGTCAATGCCGCCAATCAGTACGCCGAACAAGTCAGTCAGACCGTGTATCTCGCCGATAACCGCGAACACAAACAGGCACTGATGAAAGCCGTGATTACGCTGCCCGAATGCCAGAGCGCACTGGTGTTCTGCAATAAGAAAGAACGGGCCGAGGAAGTCGCAGACTACCTGCAGTCGCAGAACCTGTCAGCCCAGGTGATTCACGGCGATTATTCCCAAGCCGACCGCCGTGAGCGTACCCGTAAATTCCGCCAGGGCAGAATCAAGGTACTGGTGGCGACCGATGTCGCTGCCCGCGGCCTGGATCTGCCGCAGGTCAGCCATGTGATTAACTATGATGTACCGTTTCGCGGCGATATCTATATTCACCGCGTAGGACGCACCGGTCGCGCCGGTCAGCCGGGTAATGCCATCAACCTGGTTGAGCCCAATGATCAAAGCAACCTCAAGCGTATTGAGCACCATATCGGCCAAAGCCTGCCGGTGCGTAAGATGAAAGGCCTGGCACCCAAAGCCAAGAGCAATAAAAAGAAAAGCAAAAACAAAGACAAGCCGCGCTATATCGCCAAAAAAGATCGTGCCTGAAGCTTATCGCCCCCATCGCAAACTGCTGCAACTGCGCTGGCTACTGATAATCAGCAGCGTCCTGCTGCTGGCCGGGCTGTTTCTGCCGATGCTGACCATCAGCCAGTTTGTGGTGATCCGTAATGAGTTTTCCGTCATTTCCGGTATCAGCGAGTTATGGAAAGCCGGTCAGTATGTGTTGTTTGTGGTGATTGGCTGCTTCAGCGTTGTGGTGCCGATGGCCAAGGTTGCCTTGCTGTTCAAACTACTGCAAAGCGATAACAAACCGCACCCGATCAAAATGAAACTGCTCAGGCTGATGCATGATTATGGCCGCTGGGCCATGCTCGATGTCATGGTGGTCGCCATGCTGATTGTCACCGTCAAGATGGGCGCCATTGCCAGTATTCAGATCCATCCGGGTTTGTATGTGTTTGGTGCGGCGGTGTTGTTGATTATGTTGACGACGCAGTCAACGGTGAGGCTTTTGGAGAATCAACAATCTGATTCAAATGGTTCTGCTCAAAGCTGAGTTTCACCTTCAGTGAACCTCTATTTTTCATAGCGTTTTATTTCGCCTGAAAGGCGAGTTCATTTATTTTGTTTGCCCAAAATAAACGGAACCAAACAAAAAGGCACCCGATATTGCCTTATTTCCAAAAATTAAACCGGGTTGATGGCGTGGCCGAAAACTCGCTGCGCTCACACACTCGACCACTTCTCCCATCAACCCGGTTTAATTTTTGGCGGCACTATAACGGGAAAAGGGGCTCACAAACTCCCCTCTGTGCTGGCCTGCGGCGCCCGAAGGGTGAGTGGCAGGGATGCCACGAACCAAACACTGCCCGCCCTTCAGCGCAGCCGAGCATCGCAAATCAGTTTGGATCAAACACGACGAGTGTCTGAGCGTAGCGAGTTTTCGTCGTGTCCAAACTGATTGAGAAGCGCAGGGAACCCGTTAGGGCAAGCTGTGGGCTGCCCTTTTGTTTGGTTCGTTTATTTTGGGCATGCAAAATAAATGAACGCCCCGCGGCAGCGTCCAGAGTTTTGATGTAAATCAATTCTGAGAAATTGCCACACCCATCGGCGTGGCAATTAACTCATTAAAAGAAATTAGCCTGTATTCCTCATCCCAGAAGAAATCGCACTAATCGTCCGCAACAAGGGATCCAACCAACGCTGGCGCTCAGCCTCATCTACCGAAGTATCCCGATAACGCTGCAGCAACAGGATCTGAATATAGTTAATCGGATCCAGATAAGCCTCACGCCGACGCAAAGACATTTTCAGTGCCGGCAGGTCGGCCATCAGGCTGTCGGCTTCGACCACCAGCAACACCTGCTCCAGGGTTTTCCAGTACTCGGCCTGAATCAGTTCAAACACCTGCTGTCCCTGGAAGGCATCCTCGCACAGCGCGGCATAGCGGCGGGCGATATTCATATCGGCCTTGGAAAGAGACATCTGGGTGTTACTGAGCAGAGCACGGAAAAACGGCCACTGCCTGACCATTTGCCGCAAAATGGCGATCTTGTCTTCCTCTCCCTGATGCCAGGCTTCCAGCGCGGTGCCGATGCCATACCAGGCAGGCAAGGTATGCCGGGACTGCGCCCATGAGAAGACCCAGCCGATGGCCCTGACCGAAGACTTGGAGCGGTCACCGGGTTTGCGGTGGGAAGGCCGTGAGCCGATATTCATCATGCCGATTTCGGTGACCGGACAGACTTCGTAGAAATAGTCGAGGAAACCGGGGGTATCTTCGGTGAGTTTGCGATAACTGGCTTCGCCGGTCTGGGTCAGCTCATGTATGATATCCAGATAAGCTGGCTCCACTTCGCCAATTTCTGTAACCAGGCTGCGTGAGGCTTTGATCAGGCCGGAAACGCCCATGCCCAGCTCGTAGGCGGCGGTTTCGATATTGCCGTATTTAAAGGACAGCACCTCACCCTGCTCGGTGAACTTGATTTGTCCCTGCACGGTGCCCATGGGTTGCGACAGGATGGCATCGTGAGTGGGGCCGCCACCGCGACCGATGGTGCCGCCACGGCCATGGAACATACGGCATTCCAGCGCATGCTTCTTGGTCAGGCGGGTAATGGCTTTCTGGGCTTTGAACAGATTCCAGCCGGAAGCCAGGATGCCGCCATCTTTACAGGAGTCGGAATAGCCCAACATGACTTCCTGTAAATTCCCGGAAGCCGCCAGTAGCCGGCGATAATCGGCATTTTCCATCAGTGCCGACATCACCGGGTCGATATGGCTGAGATCTTCAATGGTTTCAAACAATGGCGCCACCCGCAGATGACAGTAGGTCTCACCATTGTCATCATAGCCACAGAGACCTGCAAAGCGTCCCAGAGTCAGCACCTCGAGAATATGACTGGCCTGGTGCGTCATCGAAATGACATAACTGCCGAAGGCGCGGGGGCTGACTTCTTTGTGCAGACGGCTCATCAAAGAGAAGACATTCAGCACTTCCTGATTGTCACTGTCGAGCGCCGGCATAGCAGGCACAGACTGTTGTGATAACAGACCGGTCAGTAACGCCTGCCGCGCTTTTTCATCCAGCTGCAGGTAATCGTCATGCACACCGCTGGCCTTTAATACTTCTGCCAGCGTCTCAGTGTGACGGGTCGATTCCTGGCGGATATCCAGGTGATAGAGATAAAAGCCGAAGGTTTCCACCAGCCGGATCAGATCATTGAGCTCACCACCGGCGATGTCGCTGTCGCCGTTTTCCACCAGCGAATCGAAAATCAGGTGCAGATCGGCCAGTAATTCATCTTCATTGGCATAAGCCACGCCCAGCGTAGTCGGCTCCAGATCGGGACGGAAATACTGCTGCAGCAGGTTAAGATTATCCTGCAGCCGGTGGCGCATCATATAGAGTTTGCGCCGGTATGGCTCATTGACAAAGCGATCATGCTTGGCCAGAAACGCGCCGGCGTAGCGCTGTTCGCTCTCTGCCATGTCTTCGGCCAGGGCCTCACTGATCTGACACAAGGGCTGCGAGTGAGTCAGGATATAGCTGAGCTTGGTAATGTCTTCCAGGTAACGGCGAATCACCGTGCGCTTTTGCAACTGGATTGCCATTTCAGTGGTTTCAGCGGTGACAAAAGGATTGCCATCGCGGTCACCGCCAATCCAGGAACCGAATTTGACCAGCCCCGGCACCTTGAAATCCTGACCAGCTTCAATTTCATCGCTGTAAACCCGGCGAATCGCATTTTCCAGATTGCGGTAGGTTCTGGGCACCGCGTCAAACAGGCTAACATTGAAATAAAAGAGACCGTTTTTGATTTCATCACGCACAGTCGGTTTGATGGCGCGGACCTCATCCGTGCTCCACAGCAGCTGTACCTGTTTCTTGATTTCCTTGCGGGTACGCTCTTCATCAAACGGGGTTAAAGGCTGATGGGTCAGCGTCTCATCCAGCAGAAAGATGCGACGCAGAATTTCCATCACCGTTCGACGCTTGGACTCAGTCGGATGCGCGGTGAAAACCGGCATATAGGTTAGGGAATCCAGCAAGGGCTGTAACTGGGCCAGCGTGACCCCGGCAGCCTTGAACTGGCGCAGGGTATCGAGATAAGACCCTTCCCACAAATCACCGCCATTACGCAGCTGCAACATGCGGTTGTGGTAATTGAAGGCTTCTTCTGCCGTATTGAGCAGGCTGAAATACAGATTAAAGGCGCGGATGACCGCATGCAGTGTCGTCTCATCGAGCGTATTCAAATAACTGAGGAGCTCGGTGCGCAATGTCGCATCATCACCCTTGCGTAGCTTGATAAAGCCCTGGCGCAAATGCTCGACAATGTCGAACACCTGGCGTCCGGCGCGTTCATCAATCACTTCACCCAGAATGTGCCCCAAAAAGCGGACATGCTGGCGTAAATCTTTGTCGTCAAGCAAAGCCAGTTTTTCAACTGTGCTCAGTACAGGCTGATAATCAGTCATAAGTTAC
Source organism: uncultured Methylophaga sp. (assembly GCF_947259025.1). Classification (GTDB taxonomy): domain Bacteria; phylum Pseudomonadota; class Gammaproteobacteria; order Nitrosococcales; family Methylophagaceae; genus Methylophaga. Next base: position 157,461 of record NZ_CAMYKO010000002.1, on the reverse strand, counting down.
CGGTTAACAATGTGGTGGTAGAGTTCGATATAGGCGATGGCGCTGTTTTCCCAACTGAAGTCGTGCTGCATTGCAACGAGCATCATGCTGCGCCAGATCCGCGGTCGCGCAAACAAGGCGACGGCGCGTAACAGGGTTTGTTCCAGAGCCGCAGTGGCTGGCTCATCAAAACTGAAACCGTTAGCAATACCAGCTTTGCGGTTTTCATCGCTGGCGTCAACTACCGTATCGGCAAGGCCGCCGGTATTCCGCACTATCGGCAGCGTGCCATAGCGCAGACTGTACATCTGGTTCAGCCCGCAGGGCTCGAACCGCGACGGCATCAGAAACACATCAGCGCCCGCCTCGATTTGATGCGATAACGCTTCATCATAGCCAATGGTAATACCAACGCGGTCTGGGTAGCGGGCGCGCAATACGCGCAATGCCTGCTCCAGTTCCGCCTCACCACTGCCCAGGCACACTAGTTGCACATCATGGCCGACCTTCAGCACCCGCTCCATGGCTTCAACAGCCAGATCAATGCCTTTCTGAGATACCAGGCGGCTTATCAGGCCAATCAGCAGACTGTCTTTATTTTCCGGCAACAGAAAATGCTGCTGTAGCGCCGTTTTATTCAGCGCCTTATTGCGCACCGTTTTACTGCTGTATTTTTTGGTAATAAACGCATCCTGCTGCGGGTCCCAGATATGCGAATCAATGCCGTTGAGAATGCCGCTGAGCCTGCCCTGCTGCAGCCGGTAGGACAATAAGCCTTCCAGCCCGTAGCCAAATTCATGCGTACAGATTTCGCGGGCATAAGTCGGGCTGACTGTGGTGATCTGATCGGCAAAAATCAGCCCGCCTTTCATAAACGACATCATGCCGTAAAACTCCAGGCCTTCCATTTGCCACAGCGAATCCGGCAGATCCAGCGCCTGGAACACGTCTTCGCTAAACAAGCCCTGGTAAGCCAGGTTGTGAATGGTAAACACGGTTTGCGGACGCTGCTTGCGCGTTGCCAGTAACGCCGGTGCCAGGCCGGTCTGCCAGTCGTTACAGTGCAGAATATCCGGCTGCCAGTCGAGCCCGGCCTCGTTGAGCGCAATTTTCACTGCGGCGCGCGATAACAGCGCAAAGCGGGCGGCATTATCCGCCCAGTCCTGTCCTGTCGGATCGCTGTAAGGGCCCCCATCGCGGTCATAATGATGGGGTGAGTCCAGCAGCCACAGGACGACATCGCTGTCCGGCAACGTCGTCTGCAGAATATCGACCGCGGAATGATAGCCATCCAGCTTTATCGTGGCGACGGTTTCAAGTTGCTCCAGATGCTGCAAACTCTGGCGGTAAGCAGGCATGATAATGCGCACATCCTGGCCATGTTCGCGCAGTGCAATAGGCAGGCTGGCAGACACATCAGCCAGGCCGCCGGTCTTCATTAGCGGGTGCACTTCACTACTGGCAAAGAGAATTTTTCGCACGCGAATCTCCCAAAAATTGTACAATCCTGCAAATTATATACGGTCAAAGGCTGAGTCATAGCCTGCAACGGGAGAAATCATGCAACCTTGTACAATTGTTATTTTTGGCGCCACCGGCGACTTGTCAAAGAAAAAATTGCTGCCAGCTCTGTATCACCTCGATGCCGAGAAAAGACTCACCGACGATACCCGCATTATCTGCATGGGTCGTCGTGATTGTGAGCAGGATGACTGGAAACAGCAAGTCACCGAGTTTGTCACACCCAAAGCGCGTGGCGGCGTCGATAACGATTTACTGGCGAAGTTTCTGGATCGCGTTCACTACTTTAAATGCGATATCAATGATGCCTTCAGCTACCACGAGCTGAAAAAGCTGATCAGTGAAGAAAACGGCTTCCCGCAAAATATCGTTTTCTATCTCTCCATCAGCCCGGCCTTGTTTGGCACCGTTGGCGATCAACTGGCCGCCGTGGGCATGAACAAGGAAGATGACGGCTGGCGTCACTTGGTGGTGGAAAAACCCTTTGGTTTCGACCAGAAAAGTGCAGAAGCACTGGAAGGCGTACTGCGCAAAAACTTCACCGAAGAACAGACTTACCGTATCGATCACTACCTGGGTAAAGGCACGGTTCAGAATATTTTTGTCTTCCGTTTTGCCAACCTGCTGCTGGAGCCACTGTGGAACCGTAATTACATCGACCACGTGCAAATAACCCATGCCGAAGAACAGGGCGTCGGTGGCCGCGCCGGTTACTACAATGACTCCGGTGCTTTGCGTGACATGATTCAGAGTCACCTGTTGCAGGTCATGGCACTGGTCGCGATGGAGCCACCTGCCGATCTGGACGATGAATCACTGCGCGATGAGAAGGTGAAAGTGCTGAAAGCGATTCGCCCCATCACCGAAGATATCGTCGATGAGCATGCTTTCCGCGGCCAGTATTCAGCCGGTGAAGTGAACGGTAAACCGGAACCGGGTTACCTGGAAGACGAAGAAGTACCTAACGACAGCGTCACCGAAACCTATGCGGCGATGAAGATTTACATCGATAACTGGCGCTGGCGCGGTGTGCCGTTCTACCTGCGCACCGGTAAATGCATGCCGGAATCCAAGGCGATGATCGCGATTCGCTTCAAAAAGCCGCCTCAGGAACTGTTCAAAGACACGCATATTGGTGACAGTCACGCCAACTGGATTGTGATGGGTCTGCAACCGGATAACACCCTGCGCATTGAACTGCAGTCGAAACAACCCGGTCTTGAGCTCAAGAGCCACACTGTGGGCTTGGAAACGGTGGATAACGACGAAACCAAGCACCGTCTGGATGCCTATGAGGCGCTGATCCTGGATGCCATACAGGGCGACCGTTCGCTGTTCCTGCGCTCGGACGAAGTCAACCTGGCCTGGAAAGTGGTCGATCCCGTGCTCAACAAATGGGCCAAGGATAAAAGCTTTGTCCACACCTACCCGGCCGGCACCTGGGGGCCGGAAGAAGTCAGTCGCTTGCAGGATGACTCCTGCCACGCCTGGCGTAACAAAGCCTGATCGCAGTCAGGCCTGAATCAAAAAAGCCGGCCCTTTAGCCGGCTTTTTTTATGTGCGCTGATGCCGTCCTAATATCCATTTCTCCAATTCCACCAGCCACAAGATGAGTGACGCTGTCATCACGATCAATAACCAACTGAATCCGCTGATTGCGGCGCTGCCAAACAGAAACTGCATGACCGGAAAATAGGTAAAGCCTGACTGGAAGATCAACAAAACTATAACCGCCAGCAGCGCAATACGGTTGCCCAGTAAGCCCCGACTGTTGAGAACCGGCGCATTCAAAAAGCGGGTGTTGAACAGATAGAAAACCTCAAACATCACCAGCGTATTGACGGCCACGGTGCGACTGACCTCAAGACTGTGGCCTGCTTCGATATGCCACAAAAACAAACCGAAACTGCCCAGCATCATCACTACCGAGACAAAAGCAATCCGGCGAATCAGTTGCGCCGTCAATAGCGGCGTCTTCCTCTCTCGTGGACGCCGTGCCATCACCCCTGGCTCAACCGGTTCGAAAGCGAGCGCAAGCCCCAGCGTCACTGCAGTGATCATATTGATCCAGAGAATTTGCACCGGGGTAATGGGGAGCATCACACCCATCACAATGGCAGCAATGATGATCAGTGCTTCACCAGCACTGGTTGGCAAAATAAACAGGATAGCTTTGGTCAGATTATCGTAGACCGTCCTGCCCTCTTCCACCGCATCGACAATCGAGGCAAAGTTATCATCAGCGAGCACCATGTCGGCAGCATCGCGCGCCACCTCGGTGCCATTGATGCCCATGGCTGTACCGATATCAGCACGTTTCAGCGCCGGCGCATCGTTCACCCCATCACCGGTCATCGCCACGACTTCTTCATTCTGTTGCAGGGCTTTCACCAGTTTCAGCTTGTGTTCAGGGGTTGCCCGGGCAAACACGGATTTTTCATTCACGATCCGGCGCAAAGCACTCTCATCCAGTTGTTCGATCTCGCTGCCGCTGATCACCGCCGGGTTCATGCCCATCCTGCCAGCTATCGCTGCCGCGGTATCGCTGTGATCACCGGTGATCATCTTGATTTCGATACCGGCATCCTGACACAGGCGGATGGCTTGTATCGCATCCTCACGCGGCGGATCCATCATTGCCACCAGACCCAGCAAGGTCAGGCCATTCTCTACATCAGTAAAATTCAGCTCACTCTGGCTACCGTCAAAATCCAGTCTGGCGAGCGCCAGCACTCTCTGCCCCTGCGAAGCGAGTTGTTTGATACAACGCTGCCAGTGCTGTAAATCCAAAGCTTTGCCATCCTGCTGAAAATGACACTTTTCCAGCACTCGCTCCGGTGCGCCCTTGAGGTAACAGAAATGCCTTCCCTGATGGTCATGATGCAGTGTGGCCATAAACTGGTGTTCGGATTCAAACGGAATAACATCAATGCGCGGCAAAGCGGCTTTTTCAAATTCAATTTGCAGACCCGCCTTGGCAGCCAGACTCAGCAACGCGCCCTCTGTCGGATCGCCTTCACAAAGCCAGTGCCCGTCTTTGTTGAGCAAACGGGCATCGTTGCATAGCAAGCCAGCACGAATCAGATCCTGCAGCATGGGTGTCTGCTCGATACCAACCGGGCTCTCTCCCTGCATGATATCGCCATGCGGATCATAGCCGCTGCCGGTCACCCGTAATTCATGCTCATCGGCGCTCCACATTGCTGTGACAGTCATTTCGTTACGGGTCAGGGTGCCGGTTTTATCGGTACAGATGACCGTCACCGAGCCCAGTGTCTCGACAGCCGGCAAGTTGCGGATAATGGCTTTCCTGGCCGCCATCTTCTGCACACCGATTGCCAGTGTAATCGTCATAATGGCAGGCAATCCTTCAGGGATGGCTGCCACCGCTACACTGACTGCGGCGATAAACATACTGCTCAAGGTAAACTGATGCACGATGATGCCCACCAGCAGGGTTAGTATCGCGATCAACACGATCATGACACTGAGCTGGCGGCTGAATAAGGCTATCTGAGTCAGTAAGGGAGTGGCGATGGTCTGGACGTCAGACAACAGACTGCTGATTCTGCCTAACTCGGTATCAGTGCCGGTAGCCACGACCACGCCGCGGGCCTGACCGTATGTCACCAGCGTGCCTGAATAAAGCATACACTGGCGGTCTGCAAGCTCGGTCGCTTGCGCGACTGCCTCCGGCGTTTTAGCCACCGGCATCGATTCTCCGGTCAGCACTGCTTCCTGTAATTGCAGATTCTTCGCCCACAGCAGACGCACATCAGCCGGTACTTTGTCACCGGCCTGAAAAAACACCAAATCGCCGGACACCAGCTCGTCCGCAGACACAGTAATTTTGCTGTTGTTACGTTTGACCACGGCACTGGTGCTCAGCATTCTTCCCAGTGCAGCGATGGCATCCTCGGCTTTGCCCTCCTGCACCATGCCAATCAAGGCGTTGATCAGAATCACGGCGCTGATAACAAGGCCATCCACCCAGTGTCCCAACAGCAACACAATACCGGCGGCAACCGCCAGCACCAGGATCAGCACATTGTTGCACTGCGCCAGAAAGCGCTGCCAAAGCCCGCGTTTGACCGTATCGGGAAGCCGGTTCGGCCCATACTCAGCCAGCCTTACTCTGGCCTGTTCACTTGATAGTCCCTGTTCAGTCGTGTCCAGCTGCGCCAACACCTCAGCTTGCTCCACTGCATGCCAGGCGGGCTGTCTGGCGAGTTGTTCAGCGGATTGGGTTGGCGATGGCGAAAGCATATCAGTTCATCGCTTGGCCCAGCTGTATTTTGCCGCCGGGTTGCCAGTTATCACTGAAAGCCGGCATGCCGGGCGGCAGCAGCATGACCACGGTTGAGCCCATATTGAAGCGGCCCATTTCCTGGCCTTTATCCAGCCTGAGTCTCTCATCACCGACATAAGTCCATTCCTGCATAGACTTACCATAAGGTGGTGTAATCTGCCCGGCCCAGACGGTTTCCATGCTGCCCACAAATATCGCGCCAACCAGCACCTGCACCAGCGGGCCGAACTCGGTTTCAAACACCGTCACCACCCGTTCATTGCGGGCAAACAAAGCCGGTACTGCTCTGGCAGTGCGGGGATTGACTGAAAACAGTTTACCCGGCACATAGCGCATTGATTGAAGCTGGCCGCTAAGCGGCATATGAATGCGGTGATAATCTCTGGGTGAAAGGTAAATAGTGGCGAACTGCCCGGCTTCAAACTGCGCTGCCAATTTTTGGTCCCCGCCGAGCAGCTCGGTCACGGAATAATCTCGACCTTTGGCCTGAATAATCCGCCCATCGCTAATCAGGCCCAGTTGACTGACCGCACCGTCCACCGGCGACACGACCTTGTTACCCTCCGCCAGCGGGCGGATGCCATCACGCAGGCGGCGGGTAAAAAACGCATTAAAACTCGGGTAATCGGCCAGATCGGCAGAAGCCGCCTCGCTGATATCAACTTTAAACTTCCAGCAGATAAAGCGAATAAAGGCATTTTTAAACCAACGGACCTCACTGCGAGTGAGGCGGTGCATACAGACCGACAGCAGATGCTGTGGCAGCACATACTGCGGTAGCGTCAGCCATTTATCCATCATGCTGCATGGCCTGTTATTGTTGTTTTCTGAATTCACTGCTACCGGGGCTCCTCTTTAACCTGTCGTGCAAGCTTGTCATAATCAACACCATTGCCGACATCAACTGTAATAACAAGCGGGAGTATAGCAAGCTATGATTCGATCCCTCATCTCCATCCTACTGGCGCTGTGCATCATGCTATCCCTGCCATTGCAGGCGGCCGAGCCGACATCCGGTGCCGAAGGCCCTAAACCTTACTTCGAGATAGAAGAGCCGTTCACTATCAACTTTCTCAACCAAAGCCAGGAGAAAATGCGTTACCTGCAGATCAGTGTGGCGCTGAAATCGGATGATCCGGCCATCATCAATAATGCTGAAATGAACCTGCCGATGATTCAGGATGCCTTGCGGGTATTGTTTACCGATCAGGACTACCAGACAGTCAGCACCGTGACAGGCCGTGAACAACTTCAGCAGGCAGCGCTGGAGAAAATCAGCCAAATTCTGGAGCGGGAAACCGGTAGCGATGGCCTGGAAGCAGTCTACTTTACCCGCTTTATCCTGCAGTAACGGCACACTCCTTGCTAATAATCAATAAACCCGACGTGGATAGCTTTTATGGCAGAACAAAAAGACGATATTGACGTCGCCGAGCCGGCGAATAACAAAACCATCAAACTGTTGATAGGTCTTATCGCGGTGTTATTGCTGGCAGTAATCGGGCTGGGCGTATTCATGCTAATGGGAAATGGCGAGGCTGATCCGGCAACAGAGCAGAGCAGCGCAAAGCAGGCGCCGATTTATTACAGCATTGATGACCCGTTTATCGTGAACTTTTCCGAGCAGAGCGATGAGCAGGTACGTTATATGCAAGTCAAAATGAAAGTGATGGCGCGCAGCCAGGCTGTGATTGATAGCGTCAAGGTTCACCTGCCTGCCATCCAGCATGAATTGCTGATGTTGCTCTACAGTCAAAAATATGACGACTTGCAGACCAGCGAGGGTTCTCAGGTACTGCAACAGGCCTGCCTGGAAACCATAAACCGGATTTTGAAATCCGAGACTTCTTTGGAGGATGAGTTGGAAGCGGTGTACTTCACCAGCTTCATCATGCAATAACCATGGCTGTCCACGATATATTGTCACAAGACGAAGTCGATGCCTTGCTGAATGGCATGGGCGACGGCGAGCTGGAGACTAACGACCAGCCGGATGAAGATAGCGGTACCGCCCGCTCTTACGACTTCGGTAATGAGGAGCGCATTATCCGTGGTCGCATGCCGACCCTGGAAATGATCAATGAGCGCTTTGGCCGTTACCTGCGGATCAGCTTGTTCAACATGCTGCGTCGCTCAGCGGAGATATCGGTAGGCGGCGTACAGGTGATGAAGTTCTCCGAATATATGCACACGCTGTTTGTGCCCACCAGTCTCAACCTGATTCATCTCCACCCCCTGCGCGGTACCGGGCTGATTGTGCTGGAACCCAAGCTGGTATTTACCATTCTGGATAACTATTTTGGTGGCGAAGGCCGTTTCCAGGCCCGTATTGAAGGTCGTGAATTTACTGCCACTGAACTTCGCGTCATCAACATGGTGCTGACTTTGTGTTTCCGCGATCTGACTCAAGCCTGGTCGCCGGTGATGGAAGTCGATTTTGAGTTTGTAAACCACGAGGTCAACCCGCAGTTCGCCAATATCGTCAGCCCCAGTGAAGTGGTGGTGATTTCCACCTTTCATATCGAGCTCGACGGTGGCGGCGGCGATATTCATGTCACCTTCCCTTACTCCATGCTGGAACCTATCCGTGAACTGCTGGATACCGGTCTGCAGAGTGACCGCTCCATGGATGACGGCCGCTGGGGCAAAGCACTGCGTGAAGAAATCAAGATCGCCGAGGTTGAGCTATGGTCACATCTGGCCGAGGCCACCCTCAGCCTGGAACAGATCATCAAGCTCAAGGCCGGCGACATTATCCCCATCGACATGCCCAAGCAGGTGGTGACCATGGTGGAAGATGTACCGATGTTTCGTGCCAGCTATGGTGAACACAACGAAAAAGCAGCATTGAAAATACAGGAAGTCATCGAACATCCTATCGATTACACACCGACCTACCAACTCCGAAAAGGTAAGAAAAAATGAGTGACGACACCCAACAAAAAGATCAGGAACTGGCTGACGAATGGGCGGCGGCGCTGGAAGAACAGGCCGACGAACCGGAAAGCGACGATGCCAGTGACCCTTGGGCGGAAGCACTGGAGGAACAGGCAGAAGCCGAAGGTAAGCAACAGCAGGCCAATCCGGCACCGGTGGCGCAACTGGATGATGATGGCAAGCCGGGCAAAGATGTGGATCTGGATATGGTGATGGACATCCCGGTCACCATTTCCATGGAAATCGGCCGCACCAAAATCAGTATCCGCAATCTGTTGCAACTGAGTCAGGGCTCGGTGGTAGAACTGGATCGACTGGCCGGTGAACCAATGGACGTACTGGTCAATGACACCCTGATTGCCCACGGCGAAGTGGTGGTGGTCAATGACAAGTTCGGCATCCGCCTGACTGATGTTATCAGCGCTGCCGAGCGCATCAAAAAACTGCGCTGATAATGAAACAGATCCTGTCATTCTGCAGCCTGTGGCTGCTGGCCCTGCCCCTTTATGCCGCTGAACAGGCCAATACTGCTCGAACACTGGGCGAGTCGCCGGTATCAGCATCCAGCCTGTTGCAAACTTTACTGGGCTTGATCCTGGTACTGGTCTGCATTGCTTTGGTGGCCTGGCTGCTTAAGCGCAGCAATAGTTTTCACACTGCCGCTAGTGGCAAGATGAAAGTCATTGCCGGCCTGCCTCTCGGCACCCGCGAACGGGCAGTGCTGGTTCAGATCGGTGATGAACAGTTATTGCTGGGCGTCACGCCACAACAAATCAACTTGTTACACAAACTGGCTACACCGCTGGAAGTCGATAGCTCTAACAACGGCGACTTTGCCGGCAAACTACGCCAGATCATGCAGCAACGGGGTAAGCAATGATGCGTTGGTTGCTGATGTTGGCCCTGATGTTGTCGCCGCTGCTTGCTTTCGGTGCCGAACAGGGTATCCCGGCGATTACCATGACAGAGGACGAAGGTGGCCAGAGCTATAGCATCACCTTGCAGATCCTGGCACTGATGACGGTGCTAACCCTGTTGCCGGCAGGGCTGATGATGATGACCTCATTCACGCGTATCATCATCGTGCTGGCCATTCTGCGCCAGGCGATGGGCGTGCAGTCCACCCCATCCAACCAGATCCTGATTGGCCTGGCTTTGTTTCTAACCATTTTTCTTATGCACCCGGTGTTCGGCCAGGCATACGACGATGCGGTGGTGCCTTATATGGATGGTGAAATAGAATTTACTACAGCATTTGAACGGGGCGGGGCGCCATTCCGCGAGTTTATGCTGGCCCAGACCCGCGAGAGTGATATCGAACTGTTTGCATCCATCGGTGGTTACGAGGCCATGGAAACCCCGGATGATATTCCCTACAGCCTGCTGCTGCCTTCCTTTGTCACCAGCGAACTGAAAACGGCTTTTCAGATTGGCTTTCTAATCTTTATTCCGTTTCTGATCATCGATCTGGTGGTCGCCAGTGTATTAATGGCCATGGGTATGATGATGCTGTCACCGATGCTGATATCACTGCCGTTCAAACTCATGCTGTTCGTGTTGATAGATGGCTGGGCCCTGTTGATGGGCACTTTGGCCTCGAGTTTTTATATATAAGCCATGACGCCCGAAACCGTACTCACCGTGATGCAACAGACGCTGGAGATCATTACCCTCTTGATAGCGGCCATTTTGTTACCGGCACTGGGCATCGGCCTGTTAGTGAGCATGTTCCAGGCGGCAACGTCGATTAACGAACAGACACTGACCTTCATTCCCAAACTGTTCACCACCCTGCTGGTGTTGATGGTGGCGGGCCCGTGGATGCTGGGCATGCTAATCAATTTCGCCCGTCGCCTGTTTGAAGATATTCCGTTCCTGATTGGTTAAAGGCGATGGAATTCAGCATCGCTGAGATCACCGGCGCTCTGGGCAGTTATCTGTGGCCGTTTTTCCGTATTACCGCCATGATCATGGTCGCGCCGATTTTCAGCAGTAATTTTGTCAGTGCCCGAGCCCGGCTATTGATTGCGTTGGCAGCGAGCATGGTCATTATTCCCACCATCCCCAGCGAAATGCCGCAAGTCGCACCACTCAGTGCCAGCGGCCTGCTGATTATTGCCCATCAGATTCTGATTGGTGCCTGCATGGGCTTTATGCTGCAGCTGTTATTCAATGCGTTTATTGTGGCCGGTCAGATCGTTGCCATGCAGATGGGCCTGGGTTTTGCCTCCATGGTGGATCCACAGAATGGCGTGATGGTGCCGGTGATCAGTCAGCTTTACCTGATCATGGTGACCTTATTATTCGTCACGATTGACGGCCACCTGATCATGATTCAGGTCATCAATGAGAGTTTCACCACCATGCCGGTGGCGGCAAAAGGGCTAATCGCCAATGATTTTCGTGACGTGGTGGCCCAGGCAAGCTGGATGTATGCGGCTGGTGTCATTATTGCATTACCGGCGATAGGTTCCCTGATGATGGTCAATCTGTCGTTCGGTATTCTGTCGCGGGCAGCACCGCAAATCAGTCCGTTCACTATCGGCTTCCCAATGACCATCATTACCGGGTTTGTGATCATTATGGTAACGCTGCCGCTGGTTGGTGAGCACCTGGTGAATATGAGCGACCATATGCTGCAAATGGCACGCCTGCTGGTAACACGCGATGGCTGAAGAGAGCGGTCAGGAAAAAACAGAAGAACCCACGGCCAAGCGCCTGGAAGAGGCGCGGGAAAAAGGCCAGGTTCCGCGATCCCGTGAGCTGACCACGGTGCTGGTGATGATCCTCAGTGCGATCGCCCTGTTCTTTGTGGGCGAAAACATTATTGCCGACCTGGGTGAAGTCATGACCCTCTCATTCAGCCTCACCCGTAAGCAGCTGTTTGATACCGATGCCATGGTCAATACCTTTATCCAGGGCATTGAAATCATGGCTTTCGATCTGGGGATCTTCATGGCCGTAACCGTGGTAGCAGCACTGGCCGCTCCGGCCCTCATCGGCGGCTGGAATTTTTCCGGCCAGGCTATGGCCCCCAAAGGAGAGAGGCTGGACCCACTCAAAGGCCTGAAACGTATCTTCGGCCCGCAGGGATTGATAGAACTCGCGAAAGCTTTGGGTAAGTTTATTTTGGTCGGTGCTTTTGCCACCGCGATTTTGTGGGGAATCCGTGACCAATTATTGACACTCGGCCGACAGGAAGTCGAAGTCGCCATGGCTGATCTGGGTTATCTGACCTTGTGGGTATTTCTGGCGATCACCGCCAGCCTGATTCTGATTGCGTTGATCGATGTGCCGTTTCAGATCTGGAACCATGCCCGCCAGCTGCGCATGACCAAGCAGGAAGTCAAAGACGAGATGAAAGACACCGATGGTAATCCGGAGGTGAAAGGCCGCATCCGTCGCCTGCAGGTGCAGTTATCGCAGCAGCGGATGATGGAGGATATTCCGTCCGCAGATGTTGTTATCACTAACCCGACACATTATGCGGTTGCCATCAAATATGACCAGACCAGCGATGGGGCGCCGGTGGTGGTCGCCAAAGGCGCGGATCTGATTTCCCAGCAAATCCGTCTGGTCGCCGACAATAACGAAGTGCCGATTCTGGCTGCGCCGCCGTTGACCCGGGCAGTCTATTACTCAACCGAAATCGGCGATGAGATTCCATCTGGTCTGTATATTGCAGTAGCTCAGGTGCTGGCTTTTGTGTTCCAGTTGCGGCGTTACCACAAACAGGGTGGCAACAAACCGCGCTTGAACCCGGAAGACCTGCCGATACCTGATGAACTGAAGCGAGATTCGTAATAAAAGGCGCTGCGGCGCTTTAGCAACAACTTATTACGGTTAAGGATTGTAGATGGAAAATAACGTTTTGGCCGCCCGTTTCAAATCCGTGGTGAACGGCCACCTGGCCACCCCGATGTTACTGGTTGCCCTGCTGGCAATGGTAATCCTGCCGCTGCCAGCGTTTATGCTGGACATGCTGTTCAGCTTCAATATCGCCCTGTCGCTGGTGATTGTCCTCGCCAGTATCTACATGCTCAAGCCGCTGCATTTTGCTGCCTTTCCCAGCATTTTGCTGATTGCCACCCTGCTGCGGCTGGCGCTGAACGTCGCTTCTACCCGCATCATCTTGCTGGAAGGCCATACCGGCACCGCTGCCGCCGGTAATGTGATTGAAGCCTTTGGTGAATTCGTGATCGGTGGTAACTACGCGGTCGGTTTCGTAGTGTTTGCGATCCTGGTCATCATCAACTTTGTAGTGGTCACCAAAGGCGCGACTCGGATTGCCGAAGTCAGTGCCCGCTTTACCCTCGATTCCATGCCCGGTAAACAGATGGCGATCGATGCCGATCTCAATGCCGGCCTGATTGATCAGGACGAAGCCCGCCGCCGCCGTGAAGAGATCATGCAGGAATCCGACTTCTACGGCTCCATGGACGGTGCCAGTAAATTTGTACGCGGTGACGCCATCGCCGGTATTCTGATCCTGGTGATCAATATTCTGGGCGGCTTTATTATCGGCGTGGCCCAGCATGATTTGAGCTTTGCCCAAGCCGCACAGTATTACACCCTGCTCACCATCGGTGACGGCCTGGTGGCACAGATTCCTTCTTTGTTACTGGCCTCAGCCGCCGGCCTGCTGGTCACCCGCTCTACCAAAGAGCAGGATATGGGCGAACAGATCATCGGCCAGTTAATGAGCAACCACAAAACCTTGGCCATCACTTCCGCCATCCTCGGCGGACTGGGTCTGGTCCCGGGTATGCCCAATCTGCCCTTTCTGATTCTCGCTGCTATCGGCGGCACCGTGGCGTGGCTGTCATACCAACGTCAAAAAGCTGCCGCTGCAGCCGAAGTCGCCGCCCAGCAGCCACAGGCGGAGAACCGCCAGGAACAGCGTGAGCTGAGCTGGGATGATCTGAGCCCCGTCGATCCCATCGGCCTTGAAGTCGGCTACCGTCTGATTCCATTGGTGGATAAAAACCAGGGCGGTCAGTTAATGAATCGAATCAAAGGTATACGTAAAAAAATCTCGCAGGAAATGGGGTTTCTTATCCCGCCGGTACATATCCGCGACAATCTGGATCTGGCACCCACGGCCTATCAAATTACCCTGTTTGGCGTGACTTTCGGTGAGGCCGAGATCTATCCCGACCGCATGCTTGCGATCAATCCGGGTCAAGTTTTTGGCGACCTGGACGGGGTGAAAACCGAAGATCCGGCCTTCGGTCTTGATGCCGTCTGGATTGAAACCGGACAGCGTGAACATGCCCAGGCACAGGGCTATACCGTGGTTGATGTCGATACCGTGATTGCCACGCATCTGAGCAAAATCCTCAATAACCACGCCCAGGATCTGCTGGGCCGCGAGGAAGTCCAGCACCTGCTGGATAACCTGGCCAAAACGGCGCCCAAGCTGGTGGAAGGCCTGGTGCCCGACACCGTGCCACTGGGCACAGTGCAGAAAGTCCTGCAGAACCTGCTGGAAGAAAATATTCCGATCCGCGACATCCGCACCATTACCGAATCCATCTCTGAACAGGCGGCGCGTAATCCAGACCCGGAGGCCATTACCGCAGCTGTAAGGATGGCATTGAGTCACTCCATCATCCAGCACATCAATGGCACCAATCATGAACTGCCCATCATTACCCTCGATCCTGAACTGGAACAGATATTGCTGAAAACTCTGCAGGCATCCGGTGAAGGTGGCGCAAGTCTGGAACCCGGTCTGGCGGAGAACATGCATAAGAATCTGCAGGAAGTGACGCAAAGACAGGAAATGACAGGCGATGCCGCCATTCTGGTGGTACAGGCAGGGTTGCGCAGTTGGATTTCGCGCTTTATCCGCCACTCGATTCCGGGCCTGAACGTGTTGTCCTACAACGAGATACCGGACAACAAGCAAATCAGGATTGTGGCCAATGTCGGCCGCTGATGATTAGGCTTATGTGAGGAAGAGCTGAATTATGAAAATCAAACGATTCCAGGCTGCTGATGTTCGTCAGGCGATTCGTGAAGTCCGGGATGTGCTGGGCCCCGATGCCGTAATCCTGTCCAACACCCGGGTTGACGGCGGTATCGAAATTGTCGCCGCTACTGACTATGACGAAAGCCAGTTCCGCCGCCAGGCACAACCGACAGCGGCGGCACCGGAACAACCCCGGGTGGAAATCAATCCTTCAACATTGGAACGCGACGTGCCGGCTGCCGCCGCGCCACGTGAAAATATCTGGTCACAGGAACCTACCCTGGTTCAGATGCGCCGCGAAATCGCCAGCCTCCGCGATATGCTGCAGAACCAGCTTTCCGATCTGACCTGGAAAGATATGGAACGCCAGAGCCCCACCCAGATGCAGTTACTTAAACGCTTCCTGCACATGGGCGTGGATGTAGAGATTGCCAAAACCATCACTGCGCAGATGGCCGGTATCGATGATCTGGAAACTGCCTGGCGGCAGTCCATGGGCCGTCTTGCCGCCCAAATCCCGCTGGCAGAGCAAGACTTTCTGTCGCAGGGAGGCATCTACGCTCTGGTCGGCCCTACCGGTGTCGGCAAAACCACCACCATCGCCAAGCTCGCCGCCCGCTGCGCCTTGAAACACGGTGCCCGCCAAGTCGCGCTGGTTACCACCGACTGTTACCGCATCGGCGGTCAGGAACAGCTTCGCAGCTATGCCCGCATCCTGGGTGTACCGATCCGCGTCGCCAGAGATCACTCGGAACTGGCCGAAACTCTGGGCGATTTGCTTGATCGCCGTTTTATCCTGATAGATACTGCTGGAATGAATCAGCGTGATATGCAACTGAGTGAAAAATTTGCTCTGCTCAAACAGCAGTCACCCAGAGTCAGAACCTACCTGACCCTGTCAGCCAACACTCAGGCCAGCGCCATGGACGACACCATAAAAGCATTCTCGCACCTGGCTTTAAGCGGCTGTATATTAACCAAGACCGATGAGGCCAGTAGTCTGGGCGGCGCGATCTCCGCCATGATTCGCCACAACATGCCGCTGGCTTATCTGGCCAATGGCCAGCAGGTGCCGGAAGACCTGAGCCTGGCCCGTCCCAACAGCCTGGTTAACCAGGCCAGTGAATTAATGAACGAAGAACAACAACTGGACCCGCAAACCTTGTCCAGCTACGGAGGTTTTGCCGCCTATGGCTGAAAATTCTCAGGATCAGGCTGCCGGCCTGCGACGTCAGGTCAACCCGCCACGGCCGGTTAAGGTCATTGCCATTGCCAGTGGCAAGGGCGGCGTCGGCAAGACCAATGTCACCGTCAACCTCGGGGTGGCAATGGCGTCACAAGGCAAAGAGGTGGTGCTGCTGGATGCTGACCTGGGTCTTGCCAACATTGACGTGATGCTGGGTCTGCACCCGCAGTTCAACCTGTTGCACGTGCTGGACGGCAGCAAAACGCTCAGCGATATCATTGTTGAGGGTCCTGCCGGACTGAAAATCATCCCAGCCGCCTCGGGCGTACAGAAAATGGCCGAGCTGAGCACGGCTGAACATGCCGGCATGATCCAGGCATTCAGTGAAATGGATCAGCATATCGATGTCTTACTGATCGACAGTGCTGCCGGTATCGCCGACAGCGTGGTCAGTTTCAGCAAAGCGGCGCAGGAAGTCATCGTGGTGGTCTGCGATGAGCCGGCTTCCATTACCGATGCCTATGCCCTGATCAAACTGCTCAGCCGCGAACATGGCGTCGAACGCTTCCATATCATTGCCAATATGAGCCGCAATGTGCAGGAAGGTCGCGAGCTGTTTGATAAAATTTCATTGGTCTGCGACCGTTTTCTTGATGTCACGCTCGATTTTATGGGTATTGTCCCTTTTGATGACGATTTGCGCCGTGCGGTCAAAAAGCAGCGCAGTGTGGTCGATGCTTTCCCCCGCAGCAAGGCGGCCACCGCTTTTGCGCATCTGGCCAAAAAAATCGAATACTGGCCGGTGCAAAAACAACCGCGCGGCCATATGGAGTTTTTTGTTGAGCGACTGATTCAGGCAAGTATGGAAATGACATGAACAGCAGAGCTGCCATGTATTCATCAGGTCAATCCAAATCAGAACTGGTTGAACAGCATGCCGCACTGGTCAAACGTATCGCCTACCACTTAATTGCGCGCCTGCCACCTTCGGTAGAAGCGGAAGATCTGATTCAGGCCGGCATGATCGGGCTACTTGATGCTTCTCATCAGTTCAATGCGTCGCAGGGTGCCAGCTTCGAAACCTACGCCGGCATCCGCATCCGTGGTGCCATGCTGGATGAAATCCGCCGTAATGACTGGGCGCCACGTTCGGTGCACAAAAAAGCCCGCGATATCTCGGAAAAAATGCAGCAAATCGCCCAGCAGAAAGGTCGTGATGCCACCGACAGCGAAGTGGCCGCGGCACTGGGGCTGGACATAAACGACTATCATCAGCTCCTGCAGGACTCGACCGGTCACCAACTATTCAGTCTGGATGATTTCACTGACAATGATGAAACCCAGGCCAGTCCGCTATCGGCCAGACCCGCTTCCCCGGACGACGAAGTACAGGATGACAGTTTTCAGTCAGCGCTGGCGCAGGCTATAGAAACCCTGCCTGACCGCGAGCGGCTGCTGATGAGCCTGTACTATAATGATGAGCTGAATTTGAAGGAGATCGGAGAAGTGCTGGGCGTGAGTGAATCCCGTGTCAGCCAGATCCACAGCCAGACCGTGCTGCGGCTCCGTTCCAAACTTCGTGACTGGATAATGTAATGATTGGAGGTTGTTTTGGATAAGAATATGAAGATCCTGATTGTGGATGATTTCTCCACAATGCGACGGATTATCAAAAACCTGCTGCGCGATTTGGGCTTCAATAATACCCAGGAAGCCGACGATGGTACCACTGCGCTTCCTATTCTCCAGGCCGGGGGCATCGACTTTCTGATCACTGACTGGAACATGCCTGGAATGCAGGGTATTGACCTGCTGAAAGCAGTTCGTGCCGACGACAATCTGGCAACACTGCCGGTACTGATGGTCACCGCTGAAACTAAACGCGAGCAAATCATCGAAGCCGCTCAGGCCGGTGTCAACGGTTATATCGTCAAACCGTTCACTGCTGCTACCCTCAAGGACAAAATCGAAAAGATTTTTGAACGGATCAACGCACAATAAGGAGCGCTGACGCTCATGGCCCCGCTTAACAAAGAGATTCAGCTCGATGCTGCCCGCAGTCTGCTGACTGCGCTGGAAAACGATGATGACAACGCCATCAATAAACAGTTGGCTATTCTCACCCAGTCACACGAGAGTGAGCTTTTTCAGGAGGTGGGCAAGCTTACCCGTGAATTGCATGAAGCGCTGAGCAACTTCAACGTTGACTCGCGCCTGATTGACCTCACTGAAAACGATATCCCTAACACCCGCGACCGTCTGAACTACGTCATTACCACCACCGAAGACGCCGCCCACAAAACCCTGGGTCACATCGATCAAACAATGCCTCTGGCTCAAGAACTCCGTCAGACTGCCGAAAAGATAGATGAGAGCTGGCAACGTTTCCGAAAAAAGGAAATGACGGCTGAGGAATTTCGCCAACTGGTCAAGGAGATTGAGGCGTACCTGCCTGCCGTCAAAAGCCATGCCGATCAGGTGCATGCCAACCTGTCGGAAATGATGTTGGCACAAGGTTTTCAGGACTTGACCGGACAGGTAATTCGTCAGGTCATCAGCCTGGTGGAAGAAGTGGAAGACAGTCTGGTGCAACTGGTCAAAGTGGCCGGGAAACATCAGCAGGATAACAAAACCCAAAAACAGACTGACCCGATTAAAGCCGAAGGCCCGCAGATAAACGCCAAAAACAATCCTGACGTGATGAATGATCAGGACGATGTGGATGACTTGTTATCTAGCCTCGGCTTCTGAGGAAACAATGCATGACGCTGGATACCGATGATGAGATTTTGCAGGACTTTCTGGTTGAGGCCGAGGAGATCCTGGAAGGCCTGAACGAGCAGTTGGTCGAGCTGGAAAACAGCCCGCAGGACAGCGATCTGCTCAATGCCATTTTCCGGGGTTTTCACACCATCAAAGGGGGTGCCGGCTTCCTCAGTCTGGATGCCATGGTCAACCTTTGCCACAAAGGCGAGGATGTGTTCAACCTGCTACGCCAGGGCGAACGCTTTGTCGATGCCGATATGATGGATACCTTCCTCAAAGTGCTCGATACCCTCAACACCATGTTCGATGAAATCAAATCCGGCCAGCACCCTACTCCGGCTGACCCGGCGATCTTGGATCAACTGGCCGCCTATCTCAGTGGCGACAATGCACCCGTCGCCGCAACGCCCGAGCCTGAACCAGAGCCCGAACCAGCACCACAGCCGGAAGCCGATAATGATCATGTCGCTGATGACGAAATCACCGACGATGAATTTGAGGATCTGCTGGATCAACTACATGGCAATGCCGCACCAGGCAGCAGTAGCGGAGAGTCGCAGCCTGCCCAGCAAGCAGTATCTGAGTCAAAAGCAGGTGATGACGATATCACTGAAGAAGAATTTGAAGCGCTGCTGGACCAGCTTCAGGGCAAAAAACAGTCGGCTGGACAGGGCCAACAAACAAAGCAACAGGCACAAGCCCCTGCAGAGACTAAATCGCAGCCATCCGCAGAACCGACAGCTAAACAAGCTGCTGATTCGCCAACATCGCAATCAGCAGAAAGCAAAGCAGCACAGCCTGCCACACCGGAACCTGCCAAAGCTGAAGCAGCACCGCCCAAACCACCTGCCGCCAAACCGGCTGAAACCAGTGTCAGGGTCGATACCAGTCGCCTGGATGACATCATGAATATGGTGGGCGAACTGGTACTGGTGCGTAACCGAATCAGCACGCTGGAGGCTGCTTTCGAAAATGAAGAGATGGCCAAGGCCGTCAATAACCTGACCGTGGTCACCGGCGATTTACAGACTGCCGTGATGAAAACACGGATGCAGCCCATCAAGAAAGTCTTCGGCCGATTCCCTCGGGTGGTACGGGATCTGGCGCGCAGCCTGAAAAAAGATATTAACCTGGAACTGCACGGTGAAGAGACCGATCTGGACAAGAACCTGGTGGAAGCGTTGGCCGATCCGCTAGTGCATCTGGTGCGTAACGCTGTTGATCATGGCGTTGAAATGCCGGAAACCCGTGAAGCCAATGGCAAACCGCGCCAGGGCAATATCGTGCTCTCCGCCGCCCAGGAGGGTGACCATATCCTGCTGACCATTGCCGATGACGGTGCAGGTATGAACCCCGAAGTGCTGCGCCGCAAAGCGGTGGAAAAAGGCATGATGGATGAAGACACCGCCGCCCGGCTGACCGAATCAGAATGTTTTTCGTTGATCTTCTCCCCCGGCTTTTCAATGAAACAGGAAATCACCGATATTTCCGGTCGCGGCGTCGGCATGGATGTGGTCAAAAACAGCATATCCAAGCTTAACGGCGTGATCGATATCAAGTCGGAAATGGGCGTGGGCACGACCCTGTCAATTAAAGTCCCGCTGACGCTGGCTATCATGCCGACTTTGATGATCATGCTCGGCGACCAGATTTTTGCCCTGCCGCTGGTCAGTGTGAATGAAATCTTTCATCTTGATCTGGACAAAACCAATGTGGTCGATGGGCAGCAAACCATTATGGTTCGCAATAAAGCTTTGCCTCTGTTCTACCTGCGCAAATGGCTGGTGAAACATTACAACCCGTCTGAGGAAGCTGAAATCGAACATGTGGTGGTGGTTAATGTCGGCACCCAGCGTGTCGGCTTCGTGGTCGACCAGCTACTGGGACAGGAAGAAGTCGTAATCAAACCTCTGGGCGCGCTGCTGCAAGGCACCAAGGGACTGGCCGGAGCCACCATTACTGGTGATGGTCGTATTGCCCTGATTCTGGACTTCCCCGAATTGATGAACGCCTACGCCAATCGCGGTTACTAGGAGGCGATGGTGAGCGTAAAAGTCCTGATAGTGGATGATTCGAGTTTCTTCCGTAAGCGACTGACTGAAATCATCAACGCAGATCCGCGGCTACAGGTAGTGGCCACGGCCAGCAATGGTCAGGAAGCCGTTGAACAAGTACAGACCTTAAAGCCCGATGTGGTCACCATGGATCTGGAAATGCCGGTGATGGATGGCATCACCGCCGTGCGCAAAATCAAGGCTTTACGCCAGACGCCGGTACTAATGCTCTCCACCTGGACCACTGAGGGTGCCAAATCAACACTGGATGCACTGGAGGCCGGTGCCACTGACTTCCTGCCCAAACGCTTCGAGGACCTGTCCTCTGACCGCAGTGAAGCGCAGAAAACCCTGTGCCAGCGGATCTATCAACTGGCCAGTGGCTTCCATGCCAGCCTGGAAAAACCACTGCAGCAACAGGCTACCCTGGCGGCTCCGGCCGGGCGTCAAGTCCAGCAGCTTAAGGCACCGGAGCTGGTCGCAATCGGTACCTCCACCGGCGGGCCAATTGCCCTGCAGAAGGTTTTAACCCAGCTACCTGCCAACTTTCCCTGCCCGATTCTGATGGTGCAGCATATGCCCGCCACTTTCACCCCGTCCTTTGCCGAGCGGCTCGATGCCCAATGCCGGATCCGGGTCAAGCAGGGCGAGAATGGGGAATCCCTGCAAGCCGGTACCGCTTACCTGGCTCCGGGCGGTCAGCAAATGTTACTGAAAGGCCGTCCCGGCCGTTTTTATCTGCATATTGAGGACGGAGAAGCCGATCAGACTTACAAACCCTGTGTCGATCTGACATTCAATTCCATCGCCCGCCTCTGCGGTCAGCAGACCCTGGGCATCATTCTGACCGGCATGGGCAGTGATGGCCGTGAAGGCTGCCAGGCAATTAAAAAAATCGGCGGCAGTATCTGGGCCCAGGATCAGCAAAGCAGCACCATTTACGGTATGCCGATGGCGGTTGCCAAAGCGGGACTCACCGATAAAATTCTCGATGTTAGCGAAATCGGCCGGCAACTGGCGGAGATGCATTAATGGACATACTCAGCATTCTGGGCCTGATTGTCGGTTTCGGTGCCATCCTGGTGGGCCAGTACCTGGAAGGCGGCCATATCGACACCATCCTCAACGCCGTCGCCCTGCTGATTGTGCTGGGCGGTACGCTTGGCGCGGTGATGCTGCAAACGCCAATGAACACCTTCCTGCGCGCCATGCGTCGATCTTCCTGGGTTTTTGTGCCACCTAAAATGGAAGCGGACGTCCTGCTGGAAAAAATCCTCGAATGGAACCAGGTAGCCCGTCGTGAGGGGCTGGTCAGACTGGAATCCATGGCAATGGATGAGACCGATCTGTTTGTGCAGAAAGGCCTGCAACTGATCGCTGACGGTGCCGAGCCGGAGCTGATCCGCGAAGTGCTGGAAAATGACCTGGATCTGGAAGAAGAAGATGACACCCAGGCGGCCAAGGTTTATGAAGCCATGGGCGGCTATTCCCCCACAATCGGTATTATCGGCGCGGTGATGGGCCTGATCCACGTGATGGGCAACCTCGCTGACCCGTCCTCTTTGGGTTCCGGTATTGCGGTGGCCTTTGTTGCCACCATTTACGGTGTGGGCCTCGCCAATCTGCTGTTTTTACCTATCGGTAACAAGATGAAGGCGGTGGTGGCGCAGAGAACCCGGATACGAATGATGCTGATCGAGGGGCTGATCGGTGTCGCTGACGGCGACAACCCGCGTAATATCGAAAGTCGACTGCAAGCTTACCTGAACTGAGGTCGCTATGGCACGCCGCAAAAAACACGAAGAACCCGAAAACCATGAGCGCTGGCTGGTCTCCTACGCGGACTTTATTACCCTGTTGTTTGCGTTCTTTGTGGTGATGTACTCGATTTCTTCAGTCAATGAAGGCAAGTATCGGGTATTGTCGGAAACACTGGAAGCCGTGTTCTCACAGCCGGTACGCAGTGCCAATCCGATCCAATTGGGTGAAATCAGCCGTGGAGAAGGCCAGGAGACCTCGACACCGAGCGACCCACTTAAACCGACTTTCCAGATTGAACTGCCGGAAGTCCCGCAAAGGCCACCTGCCGCTTCAGCCGAAGATGTGAAAACCATTGATAACTTATCGCAGCAACTGAGCTCCGCTTTATCAGAGATGATCGATTCAGAGGATGTCATCATTAAACAGGGTGAAGACTGGCTGGAGCTGGAAATCAAGTCGCGGGTGCTGTTCCAAAGTGGTGATGCCCGCCTTGCCCGGGCTGCAGTCCCGGTCATCGGTGAAATTGCCGATATTCTGCAAACCTCGGCCAACCCGATCCAGGTGGAAGGCTTTACCGATAATCAGCCGATTAACACCCCGCGCTTTCCGTCCAACTGGGAACTCTCTGCGGCCCGCGCCGCCAGTGTCGTGCATCTGCTGGATCGCTATGGCATCCAACCCGACCGGATGTCAGCGACCGGCTACGGCGAATACAAAGCGATCGCTGACAACAGCACCGAAGCCGGACGCCAGAAAAACCGCCGGGTGGTACTGGTGATTCTCGGTCGGGACAGCAGTCGCCGCAGCCTCGAGGTATTTAACGCCAATACTGGCGAACGACCACAGCCTGCTGTCAGCAGCGAAGACATCAGCACGGACAGTGAGGCCACACCATGAGTGTCTGGGCAGTCTGTAACCAGAAAGGCGGTGTGGCCAAGACCACGACGGTGATATCCCTTGCCAGCCTGCTGGCCCAGCGCGGCGAATCGACTTTAATTCTGGATCTGGATCCGCATGGCTCTCTGACCACCTATCTGGGTTACGATCCTGATGCCATTGAAACCAGCATTTACACCTTGTTTCAAAAGCTCGATGAGACGCCTAAAGGGGCGATTTTCCAGAGCCTGAAAAAAACTCAGCACGACAATATTTTCCTGTTACCGGCCTCGACTGCGATGGCGACGCTGGATCGGCAACTGGGCGCCCAGCAGGGAAAAGGCCTGGTGATCCGTAAGACACTGAGCTTTTTCAAAGACCGCTTCCAGCACGTGTTTATTGACTGCCCGCCAATGCTGGGCGTTTTGATGATCAATGCGCTGGCAGCCTGTGACCGGCTGCTGATTCCGGTACAAACCGAGTTTCTGTCTATGAAGGGGCTGGAGCATATGCTGCATACCGTGGCGATGATTAATCACTCACGACACAGCTCATTGCCTTATTTTATCGTGCCCACCATGCATGATCCGAATTCACAAGCTGCCCATGACATCCTGCAACAATTACGGGAAAAATACGGCCAGCAGGTCTGGAACGATATGATTCCGGTCGATAATGCCTTCCGTGAAGCCAGCAAGCTGGGTCAGCCTTTACCGGCAATGAACCCGCAGGCCGCTGGCAGTCTGGCCTATGAACGGCTTCTGGAGGTATTAACGCATACCGAGGCGCAGCGCTCGCATGGCTAAGACGCAGATTTATCAGCAAAAAGACGCCTTATCGGTGTATTTCCACGATATGCTCGCTGAACCGCGAAAAAGCCCCCGAAATATTGCTGCTAAAAGCCCAGCACCACCCGAAATCACACCAGAGTCAACTAATAAGCCGTCACTGCAGGCTGAGTCCACAGCGGAAAAAAGACAGACAGAACCCAAGGCATCGGAGAGCCCGCTGCGTTTATTTTTGTGCCAGATAGCCGGCATCAAAGTGGCGTTACCGGTGTCTGAGCTCAACAATATCGTGCACTGGCCGCAGCAGGGCCTGACTCAGTTTCCGGATCAGGCAGATTGGCAACTGGGCCTGCTGTCCGATCGTGGCCAGCAAATTGAAGTGATCGATATCGGCGCGGCGCTACAAGCTACGGCCGGTGAGCAACAAGTCCGGCCACGCTATATCCTGCTGGTCGATGGCCGTCGCCTCGGGATCGCTTGTGAGGCCATTGAAGAAATAGCCAGCCTTGAAACTGACGCTGTCCACTGGCGCGAGGACAATGATCCGCGCAGCTGGTTTAAGGGGCTACTTTCTGAATCCATGCATACATTGATTGATTTGCCGGCATTGCTGACATCCCTTGATGCCAGGGACATGGCATGAAGTCTGCTTAATATTCAACAACCTTAGCGCATTGCGCAGGCTGTCAGAAAACTGACAGCTCAACCAGAAAGGTACGGTTAATGAGCGAAAAAGAAAACCTGGCGGAAGATCCGGTACTGCAATGGGTCACCTTCCAGCTTGAAGATGAAGTTTACGGCATCAATGTGATGCAGGTGCAGGAAGTGCTGCGGCTGACAGAAATCGCCCCGGTGCCGGGCGCGCCATCCTATGTGCTGGGGATTATCAATCTTCGCGGGAATGTGGTTACCGTCATTGATGGTCGTTCACGTTTCGGCCTGCCGCTCAGAGATGCCAGCGAAGAGTCGCGAATTATTGTGGCGGAAGTCGCCGGTCACGTTATCGGTATGCTGGTCGACAGTGTGACCGAGGTGGTCTATCTGCATCAGTCCGATATTGATACCGCGCCCAACATCAGCGATGACAGTTCCCGCTTTATTCAGGGTGTCAGCAAACGCGAGCGCTATCTGCTGATTCTGGTTGATGTGAACAAGCTGCTGAGCGAAGAGGAGATCTCTGATATTTCTGGACACTGACTTCCCCCTGCTGCTGATGCTATCTGCAGCGGCTTGCCATCGCCCTTGTCAGCCGGCCTCCCCCGCCGGCTGACAAGGGTGAGCGACAGGCCCGGGCCTTGTTAAGTTGGAATCCTGATTTTGTTTAATTGCGCCATTTAGGCGTGAGGAGCCACTGATGACTTTAGTCCTTGTGATAACTGTAATGAGTGCTGTGTTTCTGATCACCGGGTTGGCCGCTATGCGCTTGTTGAAAATGCATCAGCGCCAGGCAGAACAGATTCATGCACTGAAGAATCAGCTTTCAGCTTTGTGTGAGGGTGCGGCAGGCACCGATGATCGTATCCTGCGCTTTGAGCAGACGCTGAACAAACTGCGTGATCACCAGCATGCCATCGATCTGACCGCCAACAGCAGTCAGCCGTCATACGATCATGCGATAAGACTGGCGCGTAAAGGCGCGGGTATCGCGCAGTTAATTGATAACTGCAATCTCAGTGATGAGGAAGCCCACCTGATCAGCCGCCTGCACGGCCAGCGTGGTGGCAGTCAGGTTGAAATGCACTAGTTTGCGGGCCTGGACTTGATAGCGATATTGGGCTGCGGTTTACCCACCAGGTAGCCCTGGACAAAATCGACGCCATAGCTGCGCAGTAAGTCCAAGGTAGATTGCCGTTCAACAAACTCTGCTACCGTTTTTTTGCCCAGGCTGTGGGCAATATCAATCATCGATTTGACCAGTAATTGATCCACCGGGTCGTTATCCAGATCGGTGATAAAACCGCCATCTATTTTCAGAATATCAACCGGGAAATGTTTCAGGTAACTATAGGAATTGAAGCCGGCACCGAAATCATCCAGCGCAAAACGGCAACCCAGTGCACGCAGATTGACCACCATTCTTTTGGTTTTTTCATAGTTGGAGATCGCCGAGGTTTCGGTAATTTCAAACACCACCCGTGATGGGTCAATCGCCGTTTGCTTGAGTTTTTCTGCTACCAGTTGGTAAAGGTTTTCATCCAGAAACACATTAACCGACAGGTTAATTGCAAATGAGATGTCCTCGGGCATACCGCGCAACAAATCAAAGGCTCTGTCCACCACCCAGAAATCTATCTGGTGGATCAGACCCATCGCCTCGGCAACCGGGATAAACTCTTTGGGGTGATACAGCACCCCGGCCTCACCGCGCATCCTGATCAAGCACTCGTAGTGATTGACTTCACCACTGTCGAGCGCATAAATAGGCTGAAACTCCAGCATGAAACTGCCATCGCGTAACGCCGCCCGGATCCTTGGTGCCCACTCGACGCTATGGCGGAGGGTATGCATTTCGCGGTCATCCGGGTTGTAAAAATGCAGCCGGTTACGGCCCCGCTTTTTGGCGGTGAAGCAGGCCTGGTTGGCATGCGACAGAATCTCACCCACCGTCGTCACTTCATCAGGTTTAATCTGTTTGATGCCGATACTGGCTGAGAGGTGATAGTGATGGCCGTGATGTTCAAAGCTGTAGCCATCAAACAGATCTTTCAGGCCCTGTGCCTGTTTGTTGATGCTGGTTTCATCAGTGTTATCTACCAGCACTGCAAATTCATCAGAGCCTATCCGCACCAGGGTATCGTTGACCCGGAAATAGCGGCGCAGGGTATTGGCGACCTGTATCAGCAAGGTGTCACCGGCTTCATGACCCTCGGCATCATTGAGCACCTTGAAACTGTCCAGATCGATATAAAACAGCGCACTGGTGCTCATAAAATTACGCACCTGGCTGAGGCTGAGATCAAGCGCCTGCTCCAGCCGGCGACGGTTGGCAAGCCCCGTCAGATCATCATGGCTGACAGAAAACTGCAGCCTGGCCTCCATCACTTTGAGATTGGCCAGTTCATCTTCCAGATCGCGTTGTTTATGGAAACTGACATCACGTTCTCGCTTGACCGCCAGCGCCGTCATAATCGCCGGCGGCAGGGATTCAGCAGTCAAGGGGTGGTACAGCATTGAGGTGACGCCGTGACCCAGATCGGTCAGCACCTGAGCATGATCCCATTGTGATTCTTTGCACAGCCGGATAATCGGTATCAGTCGCCACTCATCAAACTGATCCATCATCAGGCGGGTGGCCACAGGATCAAAGCCGGGGAGATCATCATCGACAATCAGCAAGTCGACATCGCAGACATCGTTATAAATGCCTTCACGCAGCAGTTGCAGCACTTGATCACCATGACTGGCGGTAGTGAGACGGCTGAAGCCACTGACTTGCAGCAAGGTTTCGGTGAAAGCGGTTTCGGCGACGCGACTGCCACCGATAATGATTTTGGCATCAAGGAGATCAGCGGCAGCAGCACTGGAGGCCGGTTCGCTGACTGTCTGGTCTGCTTTTGTCAGAGACGGCAGACGTTCCTTGATTTTTGAATTCATCTGAATATCGCGCTACATCGGTAGGACCAAGATTGATATGAATTCGACGATATCGGTTTTATATATGAAAATCAACACTTAATGTGATTTTCATAATGTTTTTTATAAGGTTTCAGATGAGATAACCGGCTTTTCCAGCACAACTTTTGCCTTTCCCGGCCTCAGTCAGGCTAATTTTCCTTTTTATTTACAGGCACTTTTCCCGAAACCAGGTAAGCATAGGCAATCACTTCAGCAATTACCCGGTAAAGCATGGGCGGAATCTCTTCGCCCAGGTTGAGTTCGCTCAACAGTTCGGCCAGCAGCGCATCTTCCCTGAGTGGAATGTGGTGTTCACGGGCGATACGAAGGATCTCCTCGGCAATCTCCCCCTCGCCGCTGGCCGTGACCGTCGGCGCGTTTTCACCGTCATACTGCAGGGCAATGGCGCGTAAAATATCATCTTGCTCATTCATACCGAAATATCCAGCAAATGTTGCGCCTTAACCAGATCGGCCTCAGCCGTCAGCGGTTTGACCGGCGCCTGCCGGCAACTGAGATGACTGACATTGATATCGAGTTTCTGAAGACGGCGGTTCAAATCATCAATATGGCTCGACAGCATCGCCGCGCTGTGTTCACGCTCTGCCAGTAACACCACTTTGACATCCTGTTGATGCAGACTGATACGTGCCTGCATCGGTCCCAGGTTGCGGGTTTCCAGATTCAGCTGCACCTGCCAGATAGCGTCCTCGTCATCGGTCAATGCCGCTGAATGCTGCTCAAGCCGCATTTGCAGCATTTGTAGCTGCTGCTTGTCCTTTACCGGCAGATCGAACAGCCAGATATTATTATTGGCCGTGGTATCCGCTTCCCGCAGCATCGATAGCTGGTTGTACTGAATTCTGGCGGTCGCCGACTCGACCTCACGCAGCAAATCGCGCATGAGCTGCCATTCCATCGCCCGGATTGCGGGTTGATTCTGTGCAGCGGGCTGTTCTCTCGATGCGGCTATGAGCTGAGGATGAGTCAGTCCCTGGGACGGCGTCGCGGCGCTATTCTGACCCGGCGTGCTCTGCTGACCGGAACTAAGTCCGGCCAGCAGACTGAGCAACAATTGCATGGGTGTCTGGCCGCGGCTGGCCAGCGCCGGTGGCACCTGGGCCGGTAACTGGCTCAATTGTTGCGGTGTGCTAACTAACTGACGCAGCGCAGTCTGCACCTCTGCCGGCATTTTCTGCAGCAAAGCCGGGTTATCCAGTAGCCGGGCCGAACCGGACTGGACCAGTTCTGTTTTGAGCACCTGTGCCAATTGCAGCAGATTGGCTTTTAAATCCTGTGCTGCTGGCGCTGGATTCGCATTTCTTAGGTTGTTTTCCAGAAACAGGCCGCTGTTACCTAAAGCCTGTCGCAGGCCATCGGCACGCTGCAGGCTGCTACTATCTGCCAGCGCCTGCAATAACTGACTGGCTGCCTGTCTTACTGGCGCAGCGACTGGTGTGCTGGACGCCAATTGATTCAGGGACTGTAAGGGCTGCGTCGCTACCTGTGTGAACTGGGGCAACAATGCGCGCTGGTAGCGCTGGATCAGCTCAGCACGGGACGGGCTGTCAGTTCGTAGTCCAACCGACAACGGTTGTTCGCGCAAAACCTCCAGCGCCAGTCGCTGCCCCGGAGTGAACGTTTGCTGCAGCGCACGGATATCGACTTCGATCTGCGCCGGCAGCCGGCCTGCGGCGGCGGGCTGATTACTATTTAATAAGCGCGGCGTGACCAGTAAACGGTTTTCTGCCAGCAGCTTAACGACTTCCACAGCCACCTGCTGCCCCTGCCTGAGCAGGAGTGGAGGCAGCGCTTTATCCAGCGCTTCTGTGCTGATACGGACTACCGGGCGGCCATTTTCCACAGCACGTTCCAGTTGTACCTGCTGACCGGGCTGCAGCGCCAGACGGCTGTTCAGTTGTACAACCGTATCACCAACCTGCAAACGCACACTGTCAGCACTGGGCCGGGACAACACCGTCGCCTCTACTGGCCGCCCCTGGGACAGGCTGGCCAGCAAACGGGCCGGCACCTCACGAACCACCTCTGCCTGGGCTTGCGCTGATGAATTTATTTGCATGATCGCAACGTAAACAGTGACATGGTGCTAGTATAGCAATGGGGTGATTGCACAGAGCAATGGCAATGACAAACAAGCATCAACAGTGGTACATACGAAGTGCAGGAGAGGTGACCGGCCCGTTTAACGGCTCGGTGATCATGAATCACCTGATTGTGGGCCGGCTGAGCATGCGTGATGAAGTATCGGCTGATCAGCAACACTGGCTGCCACTGGCAGAGCAAACCACCTTACACCCCGACACCGCTGATGATGACAAAGCCAGGCGACACCTGGATGAGCGAACCGGCCAGGATCGCCGCCAGCAACAGCGCGTGCTTCCGCCCGAAGCTAAACAGCGCCGCGGCGAGAGACGCGCCGGTGAGCCGGCATCCGAGCAGGACAGACGGGCTTTGCGCTGGCAGTTGATGCAGCGCTTTCGTGAACGCCATGAACGCAATATGTGGCCCTTGCTATCGACCTTTGTATTGTTAGTGCTTATCACAATTATGGCGGTGCTGTTTCCGACTACTATCCCTACCCCGCTTCCCAACTGCGCGGCCCCAGCGGCGCCGGGCGTGAACTGGAATAACTGTCTCAAATCCCAGGCGGATCTGAGTCAGACAGATTTGAGTGGTGCCGGGCTGAGAAACAGTCAGTTGGGCGCTGCCAGCATGATGAACACACTGCTGGTCAATGCGGATCTGGCATATGCCAATCTGCGTTATGCCAATCTCAGCTATGCCGATCTGCAGGGTGCCAGCCTGTTTGGCAGTAACCTCAGTGAGGCGGATCTGTCCTACGCCGATCTGCGAGATGCCGATCTGGCTTATGCCGATCTCAGTAATGCGCGACTGGGCGGCAGTGAACTGAGTGGCGCACGACTGGATAATGCCATCTGGCTGGATGGCCGGATCTGTGCTCAGGGTTCAACTGGCGAGTGCCGCTTCTCAGAGAACTAAACCGCCTATTAGCCCAGTCTGGCTTTGAGAATATCAGTACTAATGCAAAGTGCGTGGCACGGCCAGGGTAAAGGCAGGAATATCGACTTCGAACTGTTTGCCGTCATCATCCATCATTTTGTAATGACCCTGCATCATGCCCACCGGGGTATCGAGCATGGCGGCGCTGGTATAGGTGAACTCCTGTTCCGGCGCCAGATACGGGTGCAGACCGACCACACCATCGCCCTCTACTTCCTGCTCATGGCCATCGCCACCGGTAATTTTCCAGTAGCGTGACAACAGGCGGGCAGCCGCTTCACTGTTGTTAGTAATAGTGATGGTGTAGGCAAACAGATAACGGGCTTTATCAGGATCGGACTCCTGATCGAGGTAGGTTGCTTCAACGTCAACCAGAATATGATTATTGTGTTCGCTCATGGCTCAATTATACATGGCTTTGGCTGCCAGCAAGCAGGCGCCTTGTAATCCGACATCCTCGGCCAGAATCACTTTAACCGGAATTTGCTGCATCAAATCCTGCATGCGTCCTTTGCCACAAAAAGCCCGCATAAAGCCTGACTGCTCCAGTTGCGGCAGGTTTTTAGCGGCAATACCACCGGCGATATAGAGACCAGCGCGCGGCATCAAAGTTAATGCCAGGTTTCCGGCCTGGGCGCCATAGATCTCAAAAAACAAAGCCAGGGCTTCTGACGCCAGCCTGTCTCCGCGGCGGGCATAATCACTGATAGCTTGCGCCGCATCCTGATTGACCATCGCCAGTCTGCATTCGGCATCCTCGTCCAGCTGCCGGTAATCGCGCAGGAAATTGTAGATCGTAACCAGTCCTTCGCCCGACAGCAGCCGCTCATAGGAGACATGACCGAAGCGCTCCAGCAGATTTTCCAGTAAGCGCACCTGAGTTCGGTCCAGTGGCGCAAAATCGCTGTGCCCGCCTTCGGTGGCATAGACCAGCCAGCCCGGGCCCTGTTCAATCAGGTAGGCCTGCCCCAGCCCGGTTCCAGCGCCAATCACAGCGCGGGGCCCGGCTGATTCCTGCCCTGCTTGCAGGATCAGCAGATCTTCATCCTTCAAAGCGGCAATACCGTGACCCACCGCTTCAAAATCATTGCACAGAATAACCCGGCTGATGCCATGCTGAGTCTCGAGCTCATCAGCGTGAAGCTGCCAGGGCAGATTGGTCACTCTGGCACTGCGCTCTGACACCGGCCCGGCAACTGCCAGACAGGCAATATCGATCGGATAAGCCGCATCCAGCGCTGCCAGAAAGGCTGACAGCAGCTGCCCGAAGTCGTCATAGTCACCGCTGTTAAAGCGCTGCCGCGAGACCACCTCCCCGTCTGCCCTTGTTAATTGCAACAGGGTTTTGGTCCCGCCGATATCGGCTGCGAGCAAATGCCCCATGCTTACTGCCCGGCGGCCGCCTCGTCCATAAACCAGAAGTAGTCGTTTTCTGGCGCCAGTCGCTGTACCGGCAATCCTGTGACCGCCTCACTGGTGATGTCTTTGACGATGGCAGCTTTGGCTTCGCCGGAAATAAAGACAATCACCTGACGGGCGGCATTAATGACCGGGTAGGTCATGGTGACCCGCCAGGATTCAAATTTTTCCACAAACAGACTGGTGGTCAGCGTGTCGGTGACATCCAGCGCCAGCGTTTCCGGGAATAAAGAAGCGATATGCCCATCCGGACCCAGGCCCAGCAAAAGCAAATCAAAGGGTGCGCCGTCCATCACCTCTGCCATGGTCTCGGCATATTGCTCGGCCACCGCCTGTGCATCGACGGTTTCCGTGGGCATGCGGTGCACGTTTTCGGCCGGGATAGGCACATGATCAATCAGGGCATGACGGGCCATCTTGAAGTTACTGTCATCATGGGTCGGCGGAACACAGCGTTCATCACCGAAAAACAGGTGTACGCGGGACCAGTCGATCTGCTCGGTATAAGGTGAAGTCGCCAGCTTCTGATACAGCCCTTTGGGTGTGGAACCACCAGCCAAAGCCACATAAAACACACCGCGCTTGGCAATGGCGGCGCGGGCTGTGGCGACAAAATGCTCGGCAGCCGCTTCAATCAGCTTGGCTGAATCAGGCAGGATCTTTTGTTCTGCTTTCATGTAAGTCCTCTGTTAAAGATTAAGTCAGGTAAATTGAATGCGTTTCACGAAAAGGCCGAATTAGCCAAGCTTCGTGCTTGCGTTGTCAGCATGATATATGAAAACTTACCCTAATTGAGTTTGTCTTAACACCCGCCTCCGCTCTGAACAAGGATTGCTTATGAAACCCACCCTCGCCTTTCTCACCCTATTTCTGTTGTCCCCGCTGGCTGTGGCTGATCAGCAAATGCAGCTAGGCATCGTCAATCTTGATGCCAGTGCCAGTCAGGATGTCGACAATGATGAACTGGTCACCCGCCTGCAGGTGATTGAAGATGGCCGTGACCCGGCACAGCTCACTGACTTGGTCAACCAGAAAACCGCGCTGGTGCTGGACGCCGTCAAAAACTTCAAAGATATCGAAGCCGAGACCTCCAGTTATAACACCCGCCCTATATACAAAAACGGCAACATCAGCTCCTGGCAGGTCTCACAGCAACTGACGCTGGAAACCGGTAATTTTGATCAGATGAGTCAATTCATTGCCGATATCAGCTCATTGGCTAATATCCAGGCGATGCAGTTTCAGGTCTCCGATGACAAGGCCGAACAGGTTAAACAGGACCTGTTGAAGCAGGCCATTGCCAACTTCAGGGATAAAGCCAGCCTGATTGCCAGCGAGTTTGATCGCAGTGGATATGAGCTGGTCAACCTGTCGATTGACGGTAATTATTTCAGTCCCAGACCCGTCATGGAACGCGCCGCTATGATGTCGGCCGATGTGGCCAGTAAGGGAGCGCCGGCAGCCTTAGCTGGCGGCAGCAATGAAGTCTCGGTCACGGTGCGCGGCAGTATTCAGCTCGACTTGAACTGATCGCTTTTGAGCAGGCGCGGTATCAGCGGCGCCTGCACAAAAAAGGTGAACAAGACGACGCCATAGACCATCGACTGGATCGTCCACCAGTAGTCCAACTCGGTGGGCAGCGACAACACCAGGGCCAAGGTGACAGCACCGCGCAGTCCGCCTGCCAGTAACAGCTTTTGCTCAGGCCAGCTCAGTCTTTGCGCTTTCAGCGGCCACAACAGCAGTGCGCCGCTCCACACCATCATCAGTCTGGCAGTCACCACGGCGGCGATGGCTATCAACATCGCCAGCCAGTTATCACTGAACATGCTGACGGTAATGGTGACCCCCATCAGTAAAAACATCAGCGCCTCAGCGATAAAAACATTGAGTTGCCAGAAGCTGTCGATAAACAGGGTTTGCGCCGCTTCACGCTGTACCCGGAGCTGGTGATTGAGCATCAAGCCGGTGACCAGCACAGCCATTACCCCGGATACCCCCAGCACGGTTTCTGCCAGCAAAAAAGACAGGTAGGCCAGACTCAGGGTCACGACTGCCTGTGACACATTATCGCTGAAGCGCTTGATAAGACTTGTAGCCAGCAGGCCGAACACCCCGCCTACGGCCAGTCCGCCGGCCAGTACCAGCACAAACTGCTGCAATACTGCAGCAGGGGAAAATTGCGCGGCTGGCATCAGCGCCAGTTGCAGCACAACGCTGAAAGCCACTATCGCCAGCGCATCATTGAGCAGCGACTCCCCTTCCAGCAGAATACATAGCCGCGCTGGTGCCCCCAGCCTTCGCATCGTGCCGACTACCGCGGCCGGATCGGTGGCAGCCAGTAAAACTGCGGTCAGCATCGCCGCTATCAGGGGAAATCCGCTAGCGTGCGCAATACCCAGAAACATCAGCCAGCCGCTGATAAACAGCACCAGCATCATCAACGGAAAGGCCAGCAATAACACGGGCAGCCAGTGACGACGGGCGGCCAGCGTATCAATACTCAAAGCAGCCTGAAAAATCAGCAAAGGCAGCAGCACATAGAAAATCAGGTCATGAAAACTGTGGTAGCGAATACCGGTATCAAAACCGGCGGCCACCACCAGTTCGCTGCCGACAAAGCCGAGCGCAATCAACAGGCCGGCAAAAGGCAGATGCCAGCGTTCACTCAAGGGGCGAAGCAACAGGGCCAGCAATACCAACAAAGCCAGCCACATCAGACTGGTGGCAAGGCTCATTTCAGCCAACCACTGTCAGGCTGCACAGGATCATGGCGATCTCCTCTGTTGGCGCTGTTGCCATCAGCTAATCACAGGCTGCGGCAAGCCGCAAGTCACTGCTTATTTCAGAAACAGCGGATAGGCCGGATTGTCCGTTTCTTCCCAGTAGCTGTAGCCGAGGGTGTCGAGGAAGGTCTGGAATTCTGCTTCGTAATTAGCCGGCACCTGAATACCCACCAGCACCCGGCCATAGGCCGCACCGTGGTTGCGATAATGGAACAGGCTGATATTCCAGCGCTTGCCGATACGGGTCAAAAAGCGCAGCAAGGCGCCGGGGCGTTCCGGGAATTCAAAGCGGATCAGGCGTTCATTATCCACCTGTGGCGCATGACCGCCGACCATATAACGGATATGCAGCTTGGCCATTTCATTATCGGTGAAATCGACCCAGCCATATCCGCCCTTGTCGAGCAATTCAAACAGTTGCTGACGTTCTTCATCCTTGCCGTTAATACGCACACCGACAAACACCTGGGCTTGCTGGTCATCGGCATAACGGTAATTGAATTCGGTAATGCCGCGGTCGCCCAGCATTTTGCAAAATTCCTGGAAACTGCCGGGCCGCTCATCAATTTCAGTCGCAAACAAGACCTCACGGCGTTCACCGATTTCTGCGCGTTCAGCCACATGACGCAAGCGGTCAAAATTGATATTGGCGCCGCTGTCGATGACCACCATGTGCTGATTGTGCATCGGATTATCAGCCAGGTATTTCTTCACCCCGGCCACGGCCAATGCACCGGAAGGTTCGGCGATCGAACGGGTATCTTCAAAGATATCCATAATGGCCGCGCACAGTTCATCACTGTCAACCGTGACCACTTCATCCACGGTCTCACGACAGATACGGAAAGGCTCGGCGCCAACCTGTCTGACCGCAGTGCCGTCAGCAAACAGGCCCACCTGCTCCAGTTTGACCCGCTCATCGGCATCCAGCGCGGCTTTGAGGCTGGCAGCATCAGCCGGCTCCACCGCAATGATTTTGATCTCCGGCCAGAAAGCTTTGACGTAAGCGGCAATACCAGCAATCAGACCACCGCCGCCCACCGGTACAAAAATCGCGTGCAGCGGATCCGGATGCTGACGGATGATCTCCATGGCAATGGTGCCCTGGCCGGCGATCACTTCCGGATCATCATAGGGGTGGATATAGGTACGGCCTTCTTTATCGGCAATATCGCGGGCAAAAGCGCCGGCATCATCGTAGCTGTTGCCATGCAGGCTGATTTCCGCGCCCAGCGCACGCACCGCTTCGACTTTGATCGGCGGCGTGGTTTTGGGCATGACGATAATCGCGGAAATGCCCATTTTGTGGGCCGACAAAGCCACGCCCTGGGCATGGTTACCGGCCGACGCACAGACCACGCCACGTTTTCTTTCTTCATCGCTGAGCTGGTTCATGCGGTTATATGCGCCGCGCAGCTTGAAAGAAAATACCGGCTGTAAATCCTCGCGCTTGAGCAGAATCGTGTTATCAAGTCGCTTCGACAGGCGCGGCATGACGTCCAGCGGTGTCTCCTGGGCGACATCATAGACTCTGGCCTTGAGAATTTTTTCTACGTATCCGGTTAGCATTGCCATTCCATTTCAGTCTTTATGGTTGTCCGTATCAGCATCCAGGACGCAGAACGTGACAGATTCATTATGGTTGAAGCAGACGCTTACGTTACCATTGACGCTGATTTATCTCTATAATTGCCGGGATTATTTTTAAGTCTCAAAGAACAAGAGGAAGCGTAAATGAATGCTGATGAAATGAAAAAGCAGGCGGCCTGGGCGGCCCTGGAATATATCAAGGGCGACGGGGTGGTCGGTGTGGGCACCGGTTCCACCGTCAACCACTTTATCGATGCCCTGGCCACCATCAAGGGCCGCATCGAAGGCGCGGTGTCCAGTTCTGAAGCTTCCACCCAGAAAATGAAAGACCTGGGCATTCCGGTTTTCGACCTTAATGAATGCAACGAAATAGAAGTCTATGTTGACGGCGCTGATGAGTCCAATGCCTACCTGGAACTGGTCAAAGGTGGCGGCGGCGCATTGACCCGTGAAAAGATTATTGCCGCGGCCAGCAAGCAGTTTGTTTGTATTGTCGATGCCAGCAAGCAGGTGGATATCCTGGGCAAATTCCCGCTACCCGTAGAAGTGATTCCAATGGCGCGCAGCTATGTTGCCCGTGAAATCGTCAAACTGGGCGGTCAGCCGGTCTATCGTGATGGTTATGTTACCGATAATGGCAATGTCATCCTGGACGTGCACGGCCTGGATATCATGGAGCCGATTAAACTGGAAAAAACCCTGAACGATATCGTCGGCGTGGTGACTAACGGTCTGTTTGCGATGCGCCCGGCTGATGTATTGCTGGTGGGCAGCGAAGACGGTACCCGAACCGTTCACGCAAAATAGTCATACCCTGGCAGGCCGGCCCAGTACCGGGCCGGTCCTCTTTCCTTTCTGATTTGGCGCAGTTATGTTCAGACCCCTCAGTCTCTATATCGGCTCGCGATACACACGGGCAAAACGCCGCAATCACTTTATTTCTTTTATCTCGCTGACCTCCATGCTCGGTGTGGCACTGGGTGTGGCGGCGCTGATTACCGTGTTATCGGTAATGAACGGCTTTGAAAAAGAATTAAAGGAACGCATTCTGGGCATGACTTCCCATGCCTTTATTACCGGTGCCGACGGCACCCTGGAAGACTGGGAGGGCCTGCGCGACCGTATTAAGGATCATCCGGAACTGGTGGACTCAGCGCCCTTCGTCGAAGGCCAGGCCATGCTGAGTCAGGGCAACCGGGTGCGCGGCACCATGGTGCGCGGCATTGATGTGGAGATGGAGCAAACTGTATCCAGCATTGGTGACAAGGTTGTTCAGGGCCAACTGGCGGATCTTGAGGAAGGCAGTTTTGGCATTATGCTGGGCAAGGATCTGGCGGCCGCTATGGGCGTCGTCACCGGCGATAAGATCACGCTGATTACGCCGCATGTCAGCCCCACCCCGGCTGGCATTATCCCGCGTCTGAAACGACTGACCGTTAGCGGTATTTTTGAAATCGGCATGTATGAGTACGACAGCGCACTGGCGGTCATGAATATCAATGATGCCGCCAAACTGTTCCGTATTCCCGAGCGGGTCACCGGCCTGCGGCTGGAGTTTGATGATGTGTTCAGTGCCCCGCAACTGCTGCGTGATGTAATGCAGGATGTGCCTACGCATTACCGTGGTGCCGACTGGACTTACCAGCACGCCAATTTCTTCCGCGCGCTGAAAACCGAGAAAACCGTGATGTTCGTCATCCTGATGCTAATCGTGGCGGTGGCAGCTTTCAATATTGTCTCCACCCTGGTGATGATGGTCACCGATAAACAGGCGGATATTGCGATTCTCAGAACACTGGGCATGACGCCGGGCAAAGTGATGGGCATATTTATGGTGCAGGGCACGCTCATCGGCTTGATAGGTACGGGACTTGGGGTGATAGGCGGCATACTACTGGCGCTTAATATCGAGACTTTAATCTCCAAACTGGAGAGCCTGCTGGGCTACCAGTTCCTGCCCGCCGATGTTTATTACATCAGCAGCCTGCCCTCTGACCTGCAGAGTCAGGATGTCACTATCATTGCGGTGACAGCTTTTGTACTATCCATTCTTTCTACGCTCTATCCTTCCTGGCGTGCTGCCCAGGTGAAACCGGCCGAGGCTTTACGTTATGACTGATGCGGTTCTGACATCGATCAACCTGGCTAAATCGTTTACCGATGGCGGTCTGCAAACCCATGTGCTGGACAATATCAACCTCAGCGTTCACAAGGGAGATCGGCTGGCCATTGTCGGTAGTTCCGGCTCGGGTAAAAGCACGCTGCTGCACCTTTTGGGCGGTCTGGATACACCCAGTCAAGGTCAGGTGCTGGTCAATGGTGAAGATATTCACGCACTGAATCACAAAGCTGCTAGTCGCCTGCGAAATCAGCAACTGGGCTTTGTTTACCAGTTTCATCATCTTTTACCGGAGTTTACTGCGGTGGAAAATGTCGCCATGCCACTGGTAATTGGTGGTGAGGCGCCGATACCGGCGCAGCAGAAAGCCAGTGATCTGCTGGAAAAGGTCGGGCTCGGCCACCGGCTGGAGCACAAGCCCAGTGAACTCTCCGGCGGTGAGCGCCAGCGTGCGGCGATGGCAAGGGCTTTGATCACTGAACCTGCGTGTCTGCTGGCAGACGAACCTACCGGTAATCTTGACCACCGCACCGCACAGTCAATGTTCGATCTGTTGCTGCAGCTCAATGCCGATCTGGGTACCGCGCTGGTGATCGTCACTCACGATACCGAGCTGGCGGGCAAAATGGATCGCATCATGACACTGATGGACGGCGTTTTGCAGTCAGAGTCTTGAGTTGTTTTTGTGCGGCCGGCGAATCCAGCTACGGATCACCACCAGCCGCCAGATCAGCCTGACAAACAGGATTCCCAGCAAAGCGGCGACAATGCCGCAGATCACACTACCCAGTAACAGCGGCTGCCAGATATTGAGAAACTCCTGGCTGAACCACTCCCAGGACAGACTGAAGGCATAGTGCTGCATGGGGATCTGTAGCACCCAGGCGCCGAGCTTGTAGGCATAAAAGAAAATCGGCGCCACAGTAAACGGGTTGGTGACCCAAACCGCCATTGAAGCTATCGGTAGGTTGACGCGCAGCCAGATTGCCAGCGCCGCAGCGATAAATATCTGTCCCAGAATCGGCATGAAGCCGACAAACAGGCCCAGTGCCACGCCACCGGATACCGAACGTCGGTTCAGGTGCCACAGTCTGGGTTCGGTCAGTCTTTGCCCAAACTTGCGCAGGTGTGGATGTTCACGCATCGTGTCGTGATCTGGCATGATGCGTTTTAGGAATCTACGAGGCATCGCGTCTCAGTCGCTGCAAAGTCGACAAAAATAGGGATATAAACCGGCGTCATTATAGGGACATATGATTAAAACTGCCATTGCCTTTTTGCTGGTCTGTGTGCTGTGTCTGCACCTCAGCAATCTGCCCAGCCACGGATGGCTGCTGATTTTGCTCTTGCCTGTGCTGTTCTGGTTCAGGCAACTGCTTATCGCCAGCTTTATTGTCGGCCTGTTATGGGCTGGATTTCAAGCGCAATGGCGACTTGATGATCGCCTTTCCCCCGCGCTGAGTGGTGAGGACATCACGACCACCGGCATGATCGCCTCACTTCCCGAACAGCATGAACAGGTGCTGCGTTTTAACTTTAAGCCGGACTCAGAGACCTTACCCGATAAGATTCGGCTCAGTTGGTATCACCACAACGGCAGCGCGCCCCGCGCCGGAGAACGATGGCAGTTCACGGTGCGCCTGAAACCACCCCGGGGCATGATGAACCCCGGTGGATTTGATTATGAAAAATGGCTGTTCAGTGAGGGCATCGGCGCCACCGGCTATATCCGTCAGCACAATGACAATCAGTTATTAGCCACGGCACCGGACTGGCATCTTAACCGGCTGCGGCAAAATATCATTGAACAAATCAGCCTTCTAACCCCCAATGCCACGCAATTGCCGCTTTTGCTTGGCCTGTCTACCGGACAGCGGGATGAGCTGACAGCATCACACTGGGAAGTCCTGCGCCAGACCGGCACCAGTCATTTACTGGCAATTTCCGGCCTGCATATCGGTCTCGCGGCGGCATTAGGCTTTTTCCTGTTTCGCTGGGGCTGGTCCCTGTCTTTGCATGCTTTAAGCTGGCTGCCTGCCAGACAGGCGGGGGCCATCGGTGGTTTTATTTTTGCCCTGAGTTATGCCCTGCTCGCAGGCATGGCCGTGCCAACCCAGCGGGCACTGATTATGGTGAGCACGGTAATGCTGGCCCTGTGCCTGAAACGGCCACTTTATCCCTCCCACGTCTTGGCTTTCAGCTTATTGATGGTGCTGGTCTATGATCCGATGTCGGTGCTCAGCGCCGGTTTCTGGCTGTCATTTTCTGCCGTGGCTTTAATTCTGCTGACCTGTAGCGGACGATTTCCGCCACGCCGCGGCAACTGGGCCTGGATACATCTGTGGCTGGCTGTGGGCTTGCTGCCCATGCTGGTGCTTTTCTTTGGTGAGTTTTCCTTGATCGCACCGCTCGCCAACATCCTCGCTGTCCCTATGGTCAGCCTGCTGATCGTGCCGTTGATTCTGCTGGCTATGCTGATGATGCTGTTCAGCCAGACGCTGGCGAGCTGGCTGTTAATGGCTGCCGACCTTTTGCTCAGTTGGCTCTGGCACTGGCTGAAATTGCTGGCAGCGTTACCTTTTGCCGACTGGCAACTGAGCAGTTTGCCGCTCAGCCTGAGTCTGTTGATGATGTTGCTGGTGATACTGTTATTGCTGCCGCGCGGCGTACCCGGCAAATCACTATGCCTGCTGCTGATACTGCCGATTGCCTTTTATCAACCCGCCCGCCCCGCTGAAGGCCATCTACATTTCTCTCTGCTTGATGTTGGTCAGGGCCTGGCTGCGGTGATTGAAACCCGTCGTCATACCCTGGTGTTTGATACTGGTCCCCGCTACAGCGCCCGTTTTAATACCGGTAGTGCGGTGGTAGCGCCTTTCTTGCAGAGCCGTGGCATCACCGAGGTCGATCGTCTGATCGTCAGCCACGGTGATAATGACCATATCGGCGGTGTTGAAGGCCTGAAACAGCATATTGTGGTTGCAGACATTCTGACCAGTGATCGACAGGCATTAACCGATGCCAGAATCTGTGAGGCTGGTCAGCAGTGGCAATGGGACGGGGTTCAATTCGATATTCTGCTGCCCGGTTCAAATCAGAGCGGCAGCGACAATGATCGCTCCTGCGTTTTGCAGGTGCGTGCTGATAATATCGACGTGCTGTTACCCGGCGATATCGAAAAAGACAGTGAGCAACGTCTGCTCAGGTCCTATGGTAGTAAACTGAACAGCGATATCCTGGTGGTGCCACACCATGGCAGCGCCACTTCATCAGGCATGGACTTTATCCAAGCGGTCGATCCGCATTATGCCTTGTTTGCGGTGGGCTACCGCAATCGCTATCAGTTTCCCAAAAAGCGTGTTGTGGCACGTTATCAACAACAGGGCAGCGTTATAATGCGCACTGATTATGATGGTGCTTTGCTGTTTGACGGCAGCGCTCAGCCCATTCGCTGGCGCCGGCAACGGGATCATTTATGGACAGCAGGAACTACTGAGTGACATGATTTTCACGTATGATGAGCGCTGTCATCACGGAATCAACAGAGACTGAATCATTATGCTGGAATTGTTCAAAGCAGGCGGTTGGTTGATGATACCGCTATTTATCTGTTCGGTGATCTCGATTGCGATCATTGCCGAGCGTTTCTGGAGTCTGCAGCAAAAGCGTATCGCCCCCACCGAGCTGGTCACCCAAATCTGGCAGTGGCTCAAGTTTGATCAGGTGGATCAGAGCCGCATCAAGGCGCTGCAAAACAACTCGCCACTGGGACAAATCCTGGCTGCAGGACTGATTAACCGCAACAGTTCACGTGATATTACCAAGGAAAGCATTCTGGATATCGGTCGCCATGTGACCGTAGCGCTGGAACGCAATCTTAATACCCTGGGCACCATCGCCGCTATTTCCCCGCTGATAGGTTTGCTGGGCACCGTGATCGGCATGATCAAGGTCTTTGCCGTGATTACCGCCGAAGGCGTTGGCAACCCGGAAACCCTGGCCGGTGGTATTTCTGAAGCCCTGATCACCACCGCAACCGGTCTGGTGGTGGCCATTCCCAGCCTGATTTTCTACCGCTATTTCCGCGGTAAGATCAACAAACTGGTCGTAGGGATGGAAGAGCAGGCCATGCAGCTTATAGAAATCCTGCACGGCGAACGTCAATTTGATGTCGACGAGGAAACCCGACGTGAATCTGTCACCACAACGGTCTGAGGAACCCGATGTCAATCTGACGCCGATGATTGACGTCGTTTTTCTGCTGCTACTGTTTTTTATGGTCTCCACCAGCTTTATCCGCGAAAGCTCACTCAAAGTGAACCTGCCGGAGGCGACCGGTGAAGCGATGGTAGAGCAGGAACAACCGGTCGATATCGTAATTCAGGCTGATGGCGGTTTTCTTATCAACGATCAAGCGATTCCGGTAGTCAGCAGCGAAGTCCTGCGAAATGCGCTTAAGCTGGCTGTCGGCGACCGCGAAGATCCGCATATTATTATCAGCGCCGATGCTGATGCCCAGTACCAGCATATTGTCACCGCCATGGATACCGCCCAGCAGATGGGCTACACGCGGCTGACCCTGGCCACCCGGCAAACTCAAAAAGACAACGAATGACAGATAACCATGCCGAAATGAGCGCTGTACAGTTGTACAAGCGCCTGTTGCACTATGCCAAACCGTACTGGCGGGCGTTTATCGCGGTCATCATTGCGATGGTCGTCTACTCCGCCACCGAGGCCGGGGTGGCGATGATCATGAAACCGCTGATGGATGAGGGCTTTGTCGGTCGTGATCCTGAAGTCATTCAACTGCTGCCACTGGCGATTATTGGCTTGTTTATTGTGCGCGGCCTGGCGGATTTCTTTACCACTTATGGCCTGGGCTGGATTGCCCGCAATGTCATCAAAACGCTGCGCGAGCAGATGTTTAATAAATTATTGATGCTGCCGTCGGTTTTTTACGATCACAGTACTTCAGGCCAGTTAATGTCGAAGCTACTCTATGACGTGGAGCAGGTCGCCTCTGCCGCGACCGATGCGGTACTGACCATTATCCGCGACAGTCTGACCATTATCGGGCTGCTGGCCTGGATGCTCTACCTGAGTGGCTTTCTATCGCTGTTGATTCTGATTACCGTGCCCTTTATCGCCCTGCTGGTGTATTACGTCAGCATTCGTTTTCGTCGTATCAGTAAACATATTCAGAATTCGATGGGCGATGTCAGCCATGTCTCCGGGGAAATTATCGAAGGCCATCGCGAGGTCAAGACCTTCGGTGGTCAGGATTATGAAATCAAACGTTTCGACCGGGTCAACCAGCACAATCGCCGCCAGCAGATGAAAAAGATCGCCACCGACGCTATCAGTCAGCCGCTGACCGCTTTGATTGCTGCTGTAGGCATGGCGCTGGTTATTTATATCGCTACCCTGCCGCGTATGCTGGATGAAATTACCGTGGGGGATTTTATTTCCTTTGTTACAGCGATGATGATGCTGCTGACGCCGATGAAAAGGCTGACCAAGGTCAATGCCAAACTGCAGGCCGGTATCGCGGCAGCGGAGAGCATCTTCCGACTACTCGATGAACGTCCGGAAATCGATGACGGCCCGCGCAGCATCAGCCGCGCTGAAGGCCATATCGAATACCGCGATGTCAGCTTTGCCTATAATCCAGACAAGGGCAACGTGCTGGATCGGGTGTCTTTTGAAGCCAGACCGGGGCAGACCGTGGCCTTTGTTGGTCACTCCGGCAGCGGTAAAACCACGCTGGTCAGCCTGCTGGCACGCTTCTACAACATTGATGGTGGCCAAATCCTGATCGACGGTATCAATATTAAGGAGCTCAAACTCACTGATTTGCGCCGTCAACTATCGCTGGTTAACCAGCAGGTAGTACTGTTCAATGACACCATTGCCAACAATATCAGCTA
Source organism: uncultured Methylophaga sp. (assembly GCF_947259025.1). GTDB lineage: Bacteria > Pseudomonadota > Gammaproteobacteria > Nitrosococcales > Methylophagaceae > Methylophaga. Next base: position 112,809 of record NZ_CAMYKO010000002.1, on the reverse strand, counting down.
TGGTCAGGCCGGTGAGGTCAATGAACAGGCGATTATCGAGGCGGCCAAGTCAGCCCACGCCTGGGACTTTATCCAGCGTCTGCCCGATGGCCTGCAAACCCAGGTCGGTGAAAACGGTGTGTTACTATCCGGCGGTCAGCGCCAGCGGCTGGCGATTGCCCGTGCGCTGCTGCGTGATGCACCGATCCTGATTCTGGATGAAGCGACCTCGGCGCTGGACAGCGAAGCCGAACGCCATATCCAGGCCGGCCTGGAAGCACTGATGCAACAACGCACTACCCTGGTCATCGCCCACCGGCTGTCGACCATTGAAAATGCTGATCTGATCGTGGTGATGCATAACGGTGAAGTGCTGGAAACTGGCACCCACAGGGAGCTGCTGGCCCGTGATAATCATTACGCCGAGTTGCACCGCCTGCAGTTCCAGGAGTAAAGATAAGGTCTATGAAATGGCTGAGCGACAGTTGGTATCAACCGCATCCGGTGCGCTGGCTGCTGCTGCCGCTGAGCCTGCTTTACCGGCTGATCATCAAACTACGCACACTGGCCTATCAGCGCGACTGGCTGACCCGCCATAAAATGCGGGTGCCGGTCATCATCGTCGGTAATATAAGCGTCGGCGGCACCGGTAAAACCCCTTTTGTTATCTGGCTCTGTGAGAAGTTGCAACGGGCCGGTTACAAACCAGGCGTTATTAGCCGCGGTTACGGTGGCCGCAGTGGCCATTACCCGCTGGATGTCAGTGCTGATACCGCAACCAGCGAAGCCGGTGACGAGCCGGTTCTCATTGCCCGCCGTACTGCTTGTCCGGTGGTGGTGGATCCGGATCGCTGCAGCGCGGCTGTTCATCTGCTCAGTCAACAGCAATGTGATGTGATTGTTTGTGATGACGGCTTGCAGCATTATGCGTTGCAACGTGATATCGAAATTGTGCTGGTCGATAGCCAGCGGCGCTTCGGTAACCGGCTGTGTCTGCCGGCCGGGCCGCTGCGGGAACCGCTTTCACGCCTGCAAAGCGTTGACTTTGTGGTTTATAACGGCGAAGCCGCCAGCCAGCGCTACCAGATGCAGCTAAACGCCGTTGAGTGGGTGAATCTGGCCGATCCGAGCCAGACCCGACCGCTGGATGCTTTTGCTGCGCAGGAAGTTCACGCTATTGCCGGCATCGGCAATCCTCAACGCTTTTTTGACCTGCTCAGCGAGCACATCAAAGTCGTGCACCCGCATGCTTTTGCCGATCATCACCGCTTTACTGCCGATGATATCCATTTTGCTGACGGCGAAGCGGTACTGATGACCGAAAAAGATGCGGTAAAATGCCAGTCATTCGCCCAGCCTCATCACTGGTATTTGCCCGTGTCGGCAACACTTGATGCCAGTCTGGCTCAGGCTATTTTGAATAAACTGAAGGATCCTGCCAATGGATAAAGCATTACTGGAAATTCTGGCCTGTCCGGCCTGCAAAAGCAGCCTGCAACTGAACAAAGATCGGCAGGAACTGATCTGCCGCGGCTGTCGTTTGGCCTATCCTGTCCGCGATGATATTCCGGTCATGCTGACCGATGAGGCACGTGAACTGGCGGCTGACGAAGAGGTATAAATGAGTTTTAAAATCGTTATTCCGGCCCGCTATGCCTCTAGCCGGCTACCGGGTAAACCGCTGCTGGATATTGCCGGCAAACCGATGATTCAGCATGTCTATGAACGCGCCACTGAAAGCGATGCGGCAGAAGTCATCATCGCCACCGATAATCAGCAAATCGCCGATGTGGCCGGTAATTTCGGCGCCGATGTCTGCATGACGGCTGACAGTCACCGTTCCGGCACTGACCGGCTGGCCGAAGTCGCCAAACAGCGTGGCTTTGCCGATAACGATATCGTACTCAATGTGCAGGGCGACGAGCCGACCCTGCCGGCCTTATTGATTAACCAGGTGGCTGCCGATCTGGCGGAATTCCCGCAGGCTGATATGGCGTCCTTATTCAGCCGTATCGAGCAGGAAAAGCAGGTGTTTGATCCCAATGTGGTCAAAGTGGTGATGGATGCCGAGGGCTTTGCCCTGTATTTCAGCCGTGCGCCGATTCCCTGGATGCGCGAGCATTTCAATAAAGACACGCCTCTACCACCGGAACTGCCGCATTACCGGCATATCGGTCTCTACGGCTACCGGGCCGGTTTTCTTAAGCATTACAGTGATTTGACACCTTGCCTGCTGGAAACCGACGAGTCATTGGAACAGCTTCGTGCCCTATTCCATGGCAAAAGGATTCATATGTCGGAAGCGCTGGTCAGCGCCGGTCATGGGGTCGATACTGAGGATGATCTTGAGGCAGCCAGAGCTTTGCTGGCCTAACTGAATCGCTGAAGCCGCTTAGTCCTGCTGGGTCGGCAGCAGCCTGTCCAGCCCAGCCGCCACCAGCTCGGCGTGTAAATTACCTTCGCCATCAAATACCGGCAGTGTATAAGTCTTGGGCACATTACGGTGACCCTCGCCATACTGGGTCGGTTGGATACTGTGATTATCTTCCAGTACCTGCAGCACCAACTCACTACCATCCAGTAATTCAATGATCTCGCAGCGATGATGATGGTAACTGACCTGCTGGCCGATTAAGGCCAGCAGATCTTCACAGGGAATATTACTGTTCCGGGGCATCAGTTGTTGCACTCGCTTCGGTTTTGGCCTTGGGTTTTCTTTCCTTGCCATTATCAACCGAAGCCAGCTTTTTTTCTACACCGGTTTGCGGCGCTTTGGGCTCAGACTTCGCAGTCTGGCTTTCAGCCGGGGCTGCCGACTGACCGCTCTGATCAGGCTTATCAGCAGATGCTGCTTTTGCCTTCTCAGTGCTTGGCTCTGCTTTCGCCTCACCCTTCTGCGCTGTGCTGTCAGCTTTATTCTGACGGCTTCTTGGCGCACGCGGCTTTTTGTTGGCACTATCCTGCTTGTCATCTGCTGCAGGCGACGCTTTGGTCTCAGCAGACTGCTTGTCCGAGGACTCGCTGTTGTTCTCCCCTGTCTCCGGTTTTTGTCTGGCATCACTGCGACGGCGGCGGTTACTGCTACCAGATGAAGAACGGCTGCGCTTAGGCTTGGATGATGGCGCTTTGTTGCCATCCACTTCGTTGCCTTTATCCTCCTTGACGACATTGCCATTTACTTCAGGTTCAGGCTGGGGGATAGCATTACCATTGACCTCAGGTTCTGGCTGCGGTGCCACATTGCCTTTTTCCTGCTCCTGACGTACTGCCTGATCCTGAGTCTCAGGCCGTGAAGAACGACGACGGCGACCACCGCGGCGTGAACGACGGCCATTACCACTACGTGGCTTACCGTTGTTGTTACTGCTGTCGTCATTATTGTCGGTTTTCTTGTTGTCAGTCGCCGGCTTTTTATCATCACCGCTCTGTTTATTATTGTTGCTATTGTCGTTACGGCGACGGGGCTTACGGCGCTCGCCATTGCCGCGACCACCACGATTGTTATTACCACCACCGCGATTCTGGGAGCGGCCGCGTTGTGGCTGTGAAGATTTTTCTTCTTTTGACGAGGTTTCCCTCTCCTCCGCCTCCGGCTTGCCGGTCAGCACATTCAGCAGGCGTTTCAGCAGGCTCGGTTTTTGTTCCTGCTCTTTATTGTCCCGCACCACAACCGGTGCCGGTGCTGCCGGTGACACGCCAGTCACTGCGGGCTGTTCCATCGCCGGTTTGTCACGCAGCACCACGGGCGTTTCCGCTTCCGGTGTGGAGATCATCTGATGACTGACTTCACTGCGTGCGTTGCCATCTTTAATGCGCTCAATATCGTAATGCGGTGTGTCCAGATGCGGGTTCGGAATCAGCACAATCTTGACGTTATGACGTTGTTCAATCGCTTCGATCTGCAGCCGCTTGTCGTTGAGAATAAAGGTCGCCACCGGCACCGGCAGTTGCACTACCAGTTGGGTGATTTTGTCCTTGGTGGCTTCTTCTTCAACCAGGCGCAGGACAGCGAGGCCCAGAGATTCAACACCGCGAACATGACCCAGACCGGCACAACGCGGGCAGATTTCCTGATGCGCTTCTCCCAAGGCCGGACGCAAACGCTGACGTGACATTTCCAGCAGACCGAATCGGGAAATACGGCCGACCTGCACGCGGGCACGGTCCGCTTTCAGGTGATCACGCAGACGGTTCTCGACTTCGCGCTGGTTACGACTGGGGCCCATATCGATAAAGTCGATCACCACCAGACCACCCAGGTCGCGCAGGCGCAATTGGCGGGCGATTTCTTCGGCCGCTTCCAGGTTGGTATTGAGCGCCGTTTCTTCGATATCCCCGCCCTTGTTGGCACGGGCCGAGTTCACGTCAATGGAGATCAGCGCTTCGGTCGGGTCAATCACCAGCGCACCGCCGGAAGGCAGGCGTACTTCATGACGGAAGGCACTCTCGATCTGGCTTTCTACCTGGTAGCGGGTAAACAGCGGCACCTTGTCCTGATACAGCTTGAACTTGCTCAGTTCATGCGGCATCACCATGCGCATAAAGTCGTAACCGGTCTGGTAGACCTCGGGCGAATCCACCAGGATTTCGCCGATATCTTTACGCAGATAGTCACGTAGCGCACGGATAATGATATTGCTTTCCTGATAGACCAGAAACGGCGCACTGCGGTCTTTGGTGGCGACATCAATCGCAGTCCACAACTGGATCAGGTATTCCAGATCCCATTGCAGTTCTTCCGGCTGTTTGCCGACACCGGCGGTGCGCACGATCATGCCCATATCATCGGGCACTTCCAGATGGCGCAGGGTTTCCTGCAGCTCAGCGCGGTCATCGCCTTCAATACGGCGTGAGATACCTCCGGCACGGGGGCTGTTAGGCATCAGAACCAGGTAACGACCGGCCAGGCTGATAAAGGTGGTCAGCGCTGCGCCCTTGTTACCGCGTTCTTCCTTCTCGATTTGTACAACCAGTTCCTGGCCGACGGAGAGCACATCCTGGACGTTGATGCGACCGCTTTTGTCATCGCTGCCGTCGCGTTTCTTGAAGTAGCTTTTGGCAATTTCCTTGAGCGGCAGAAAGCCCTGACGTTCGGAGCCGTAATCAACGAAAACAGCTTCCAGACTGGGTTCAACCCGGGTAATTTTGCCTTTGTAGATGTTGCCTTTTTTCTGTTCCCTGGAAGGGGTATCGATATCCAAATCAAACAGGCGCTGGCCGTCAACCATTGCCACACGCAACTCTTCTTCATGGGTTGCGTTAATCAAAATTCGTTTCATGCATTAACCTCAAATTTGAGGTTCCCGCATATCCTGCCGCACACCACTGATGTGGACGCTTCGGCCAACCGGGCCGTACAGAGCGACTGTGTCTGTGTTCAGTAATTAATTGTTAGTGTTATTTGCCATTCATGCACCCATCGTCAGGTCATGAGTTTCTGTTTCAGTTCAATGTCATCGCAATAGGATTTCTGCGATTATGCTGTGGCCGTGGCAACAGATTGCCTGCGGCGCTTTATTAATTACTTGTCGTCCTGTCTGTTGCGTCTTTCTATTCGTTCTGATGGCAATCAAGACATGGGAACCTGATGTTCTTCCTGGACTCCCAATGAGCCCACCCGCTGAACCCCTGTTCAGCTGAATTCATTTCTTTACCAGGCGCCGCATCAACCTCACAGGAGGGAGCGACACATTGTTTTTGGTCTTCATAGCGCAGGCCAGTACTTTGACCTCATTTTACGCACGAACCAACGTGCGAATATAGCAGTCCCGGGCTATGTCAGCAACTGATAATTTCTACAAATGCTGTAGAATAGAGCTTTTACTGGCGTGGCTTTCTCAAGCGGTAGCTTATTGCAGCCTTAACGCGCCTTCAACCCCGGCAGATCAGGAAAATGACAGGCCATAAACCGCAGTCGCAAAAAGTTCAGTTTATCGAAATCTCTGCTCCGCAAGCCGGCCAGCGGATTGATAATTTCCTGCTCAGCCTGGAAAAAGGCGTGCCTAAAAGCCGTATCTACCGGGCTTTGCGTAAGGGTGAAGTGCGGGTCAACAAGGGACGCATCAAACAAACCTATAGATTGCAGGCCGGCGATACCGTCCGCGTTCCGCCGCTACGGGTCAGTGAGAAAAAGCCGCCGAGCCAGGTTAAAGACTCACTTAAACAGCAACTGTTAGAGAATATCATTTTCGAAGATGACTGTATGCTGGCAATTAACAAACCCGCCGGCCTTGCCGTGCATGCCGGCAGCCAGATTCAATTGGGCGTGATTGAGGCATTGCGTATTATCAAAGCGGAATTGCCGTTTCTGGAACTGGTTCATCGTCTCGACCGCGACACATCGGGCTGCCTGCTGCTGGCCAAGAGCCGTGACAGCCTGCTCAAGCTGCAGCAGCAGATGCAGTCGGACGACATTGATAAACGCTATCTGACCCTGCTTAAGGGTGAAATGCCGGAACTGGAAAAACTGGTGGAGCAGCCTTTGCAGAAAAATACCCTGTCTTCCGGCGAGCGCATGGTGCGCATCGATCCAACCGGTAAAAAAGCCAAAACCCTGTTTATAAAAAAACAGGGCTGGCAGCAGGCCCAACTGACCGAGGTCAAACTCTACACCGGCCGCACCCATCAAATCCGGGTGCATGCCGCATCTTTGGGTCAACCGGTCGCCGGTGATGACAAATATGGCGACCGTGAATTCAATAAAAGCATGAAAACCGTCGGCCTCAAACGCATGTTCCTGCATGCCTGGCGGCTGGGTATTCAACATCCGCTCAGCGGGGATGCTTTGCAACTGGAAGCGCCGCTCCCGGAAGCGCTCAACACCTTGATCACACAATTAGACGCAACATGAGTCAATACCAATTAATCATCTTTGACTGGGATGGGACCCTGATGGACTCCACCGGTCATATCGTCAACTGCATGCGCCACGCCATCACTAAATTGGACCTGGCCCCACTGGAAGACCAGCAAATCAGCCATATTATCGGTCTGGGCCTGCAGGAGGCGGTACAAACGCTCTATCCCAACGGCAACGCGGCCATGTGGACCAGCCTGGCCGATTGCTATCGCCAGACCTGGCTCGACAGTCCGGTCGATACACCGCTATTCGACAATGCCTGTGAACTCCTGACCGAACTGGCCGAGCAGGAATTATTTCTGGGCGTGGCCACCGGCAAAAGCCGCCGTGGTCTGGACAAGGTATTGAAAGCCACCGGCTTGGGTGACCTGTTTGTCGCCACCCGCTGCGCCGATGAATGTCATTCCAAGCCACACCCGCAAATGGTCAGTGAAATCATGGACTTTACCGGCGTCAGTGGCAGTGATGCGCTGATGATTGGTGACACCGAATTCGATCTGCTGATGGCCAAAAATGCCGGTGCTCACAGTCTGGGCATTACCCACGGCGCGCATGATGAAGCCAAGCTTCTGGCCTGTGAGCCTCAGGCAATCGTGCATGATCTGCATCAAGTTCAGCATTGGTTACGTCGCGCCGTCACCGAGTTTTGATATGATGGTATTTTTTGATTCAGGGCAGAAAAAAGATGGCCACATTTGGAGACTTCCCGCCGGAAAGCGGGACTAAAAAAAACCAATCCGCCAGCGGCGACAATAGTTGGGAGCGCGACGTGCTCAGGGATCTGGCGTTTGCGGCGATTAAGGAACAACGGGCCAAGCGTCGCTGGGGCTATGTCTTCAAACTGCTGATTCTGCTTTACCTGGTGGGCTTTATGATCCTGGCCTACTCACCCGGCAAGCTGTCTTCAGCCGCTGAATCACACACCGCACTGGTTGATATCCGCGGCATTATTTCAGCCGACTCCGAAGCCAATGCCGATGCACTGGTGACGGGCATCCGCGAAGCCTTTGAATCGGAAACTGCCAAGGGCCTGATCCTGCGTCTTAACACGCCCGGCGGCAGTCCGGTTCAGGCCGGCCTGGTCAATGATGAAATCCAACGGCTGCGTGCCGAACGACCCGACTTCCCGGTTTATGCTGTGGTTCAGGATGTCTGCGCATCCGGTGGTTACTATATTGCAGTGGCGGCTGACGAAATTTATGCCGACAAGGCGAGCATCGTCGGTTCTATTGGCGTGCGCATGGACAGTTTCGGCCTCACCGGCCTGATCGACAAAATCGGCATTGAACGTCGCTCGCTGACTGCCGGTGACAACAAGGCATTCCTGGACCCGTTCCTGCCGATGAAATCAGACGATGTTGAACACGCGCAGCAAATGCTCGATACCATTCATCAGCAGTTTATCGATGTGGTTAAAGCGGGTCGTGGCGATCGGCTGCAGGATAACGACGAATTATTCAGCGGCCTGTTCTGGTCGGGTGAAACCGCTGTCGATCTGGGCCTGATTGACGGCCTGGCCGGCTCCGGCAAGGTCGCCCGTGATCTGGTTGGTGCTGAAGAAATTATCGATTACACACCGCGTCCCAATTATCTTGACCAGTTCACTGGCAAACTGGGTAGCAGCATTGCTAACCTGATCAGCGAAAAAAGCAAATGGAGCCTGCAATGAGTCAAGCAACGCTGAGTGAAGAAGAGCGCAAAAAGCGGGAAGAACGTTTTCGCTATGTCGATCTGAGTCACCCGCTAATGCAAGTATTGTTTAATATGCAGCTTTCCGCCGATAAAAAACCGGGGGCTGAGCAATGGGACTGACAGCACAATCTCTGGTCAACAAATCACTGGATCTGGTCTCCCCGCCCAGTACCTATATTCAACTCAACAAACTGATTCAGGATCCAGACAGTGCGATTGATGATATCAGCGTGGTGATCAACACCGATCCAGCGCTGGCAACGCGCCTGTTGCGTATCGTTAACAGCCCGTTTTACGGCTTTCCTTCTGAAATCAATACGATATCGCGGGCGATTACCATTATTGGCACACGGGAGCTGACTCACCTGGTGCTGGCCACTTCGGTGATCAATGCGTTCAGAGGCATCCCTGCTTCTCTGATTAATATGGATCAATTCTGGCGTCACAGTTTTGCCACCGCCATCACTGCCAGACTGCTGGCAGAAGAATGCGGGCAGAACGCCACCGAGCGTTTCTTTATTGCCGGCCTGCTGCATAATATCGGCAGTCTGGTCATGTATCAGTCGATGCCGGAACTGGCCGGTGAGGCCATCCGCAGTGCTGAGTTCGGCCATGAAGTGTTATTCCGTGCGGAGCAACGTGTGATCGGCTTTGACCACACCGAAGTCGGCTATGCTTTGGCGCGGGCCTGGCACCTGCCCCACTCATTGCAGGAAGTGGCCCGCTACCATCACACGCCGGCCCAGGCCGAAGACTTCCCGGTGGATGTCGCGATTATCCATATCGCCGATATTCTGGTATCTTCCGTGCCTTTCGGCCACAGTGGCGACAATCATGTGCCACCACTGGATGAGACCGCCTGGGACCTGCTGGCTTTGAACGAACTTCAGATGCCGATGCTGATGGAGCAGGTCGATCAGAAAATTGATGATCTCAGCGCTGTGATGCTGAGTCAGGATTAACCCGTATTCCCATTATTCATGAATTTAACAAGAGGCTAACAATGAGAACGGTTCTCCTCGGCGCCCCTGGCTCCGGTAAAGGCACTCAAGGCGTGGTGCTGTCAAAGAAGTTCAATATCCCGCAAATTTCCACCGGTGACTTGCTGCGTGCCGCGGTCAAAGCCGGCAGTGAACTGGGTAAAAAAGCCAAAAGTGCGATGGATGCCGGCGCGCTGGTATCTGACGATATCGTGATTGGCCTGATCCGCGAACGCTTGTCCGAGGACGACGCCAAAAATGGTTACATTCTGGATGGCTTCCCACGCAACATCCCGCAAGCTGAAGCATTGGACAGTATGCTGGAAGAACTGGGCCAGCCGCTGCAGGGCGTAGTGTTGCTGGACGTGCCTTTTGAAGAGCTGATGCAGCGTCTGACCGGCCGTCGTACCTGTAAGGACTGTGGCGCCATCTACAACATTCATTTGTCACCTCCGAAAACCGAAGGTCACTGCGATCGCTGTGGCGGTGAACTGTTCCAGCGTGAAGACGACAATGAAGAGACTATTGGCAATCGCCTGAAAGTCTACGAAGAACAGACAGCGCCCCTGATCGGTTACTACCAGGAACAGTCCAAGCTGCACACTATTCCCGGCACCGGTGATATCGAGAATATCACCAACCAGGTCGGCGCCGTGTTCGACAAGATCTAAACCGTGATTCCGGCTCCTGCGGGAGCCGGCTCTCCCTATGGCCCGTATTCTCGCCGTCGGCATCGCCACTATCGATATCATTAACCGGGTCAGCCATTATCCGGCTGAAGACGATGAGGTCCGGGCTTTATCGCAAAAGCAGGTGCGTGGCGGCAATGCCAGCAATAGCCTGGTGGTACTCAGCCAGCTTGGCCACCAATGCGCCTGGGCAGGCGTATTAATCAACGAACCCGATGCCACCGTGGTGGAACAGGACTTTGATCGACACCAGATCGATTACCGCTCTGCACTTCGTCTGAATCAGGGCAAAATGCCCACCTCCTATATCAGTGTCAGTGAGGAAAGCGGTAGCCGCACTATCGTGCATCACCGCGACTGTCCGGAGCTGCCTTTTGCCCATTTCAAAAATCTGGCAGTGACTGATTTTGACTGGATTCATTTTGAGGGCCGTAATGTTGAAGAGCTGGGGCAGATGCTGCACTGGCTGCGTCAGCATTACCCGGGGATCCCCTGCTCGCTGGAGGTGGAAAAGCCACGTGCAGGTATTGAGGACTTGTTCAACCTGCCTGATGTGCTGATGTTTTCCCGGCCCTATGCCCGCAGCCGTGGTTTTGACAACGCCCAGGCCCTGCTGAAAGCGCAATCCGCGCCCGGATTGATGACCTGTAGCTGGGGCGAAGACGGTGCCTGGCTGCGCCGAGGTGAAGCTATTATGCACAGCCCGGCCTTTCCGCCAGCGCGGGTCGTTGATACGCTGGGTGCGGGCGATACTTTTAATGCCGGACTGATCTCGGCCTTGGTTAATGACCAGACGCCCAAACAGGCGCTGGAATCAGCCTGTCGGCTGGCCGGTCAGAAATGTGGCCAGCATGGTTTTGAACATTTATCCCACTGATTATGAAAAAGATTTATCTGTGCCAAACTGGCGAACTTGAAGAATATCAGACCCGGGAATTCACCGTTGAAATCGGTGAAGACTCGCTCAACTTTTTCCTGCTTAAACAGGATGGGGACATCCGTGCCTATCTGAACTTCTGTCCGCATCTGGGTATTCCGCTTAACTGGCAGCCGGATGAATTTATGTCGATGGAAGGCACGCATATCCAGTGCTCAACCCACGGCGCGCTGTTTCAACTGGAAGACGGCTACTGCTTTTCCGGGCCCTGCCGCGGTGAGAGCCTGACGCCACTGAATATCGACATCAACGACAGCGACGAGATTTACCTGGTCTCCACCGGTGAGTTTGACGACAAGCAGTCAAAAACCGCCTGACGCAGCGCCCTCACCACCTCGGCCCGGCCCGATAAAGCCAGGCTATCAGCGACCTTTTCAATCGACTGTTGTTGCAGGATCAGCTTCACCAGCAACTGCTGCTGATCGGGGGGAAGCTGCTGAAATGCTGTTGAGGTGAGTTGCTGCTGTAACCATTGCCATAAGGCAAACTGGCTGGATGCCAGCGGTCGCAGGGCATGGGCAAAGGCCTGAACCTGCGCCTGATAATCTTTATCCGGCTCTGTACCGAACGGCTTGAGCGCCGATGACAATAACACCACACTGTCGCTCGAAAGCTCAGTCAATTGTGTCTGCAGTAAAAACGGCCACTCCCTGCTCAGACGGTTGCGCGCAGACTCAACCAGATCCGCGCCATCATCGGTGATGGCCTTTAACAGCATCAACGAGCGGCTGCCGCTGACTTCATCCTGGTGCTGGCCGAGACGCACCGGCACAAAGCCATTATTCAACCAAAAGCAGTTCAAACGGGTTTCCATGGCAAAACTGGTGCCCAGCACATCGCCCTGCTCGGCGATTTGGTTTTGCAACTGCGCCAGCAACAGGCTACCGAGCCCCCGTGATTGCAAGGCAGGGTGCACAGCAATACGAATAATGCGCTGATAACGATATTGCCCGGCCTGAGGCAGACCGCTATGAACCAGCAGCGATTGTGGCAAAAGCTGGCCCTTGAGCCGGCGCTGTCCGGCAAAAACCTGTTCCGCCAAAGCATCATCCAGTGGTGGTTCATCCACCAGCCAGGCACTGGCAAGGACATGTCCACGATAGCGCAGCACCGCAATAGAAATATCATCGCGATCCAGCAGCATTTGCAGATCCGAGGGCCGGGTCCGGTAATGGGCCAGCGTCATTAAACCGAACACTTCCCGCAGCAAAACTTCATCTTCGGCCAGGCTGTGACGATCAATCAGATCAAAGTCGAGTTCAGCATGTTCGGCCATTGATATTCGTGCATCTGCAACCGGTTCAGCATCAAGCAACAGGGCATCAAAGCTGAAGGCTTCCAGTGGGTCATCCTCAGCCCAACGGACTGGCTGTTTAAGACTGATAGCGCGCCAGTCAGGCGTCATCTCATCGAGGGTTTTCTGAAAGCGCAAGGCAAAACCACGGCCCGTGCCTTCATAGCCATGCAAAGTCGTGGCGAACACAATGCGGGAATAGCTTTCCAGCATCTTTGTCAGCATCGCGGCCGGGATCGCGGCTGCTTCATCGACAATCAGCAGATCGGTCTGTGGTTTATTCTCAAGCAAGGTATCCGGGGCCATAAAGCGGATTTTCCCTTGCTGCCAGTCCAGTCCGGTTCGGTGGCTGACAGCCCCTTCCAGGCCCTGCTGTGCATGCTGAATTAAGGGTTGAATATTATTAACCGAGGGTGCGGTGACCAGGATGTGGTGTTTCCCCTGTTGCAGCAACTGCGCTGCTGCCATCCCCAGCAGTGCCGTTTTACCGCGACCGCGATCAGCTGAAATCACCAGCGGCCGTCGTCGATGGCCTTTCACCACCCGCAGTACGGCCTCAATCGCCTGAGTTTGTTCCGTGGTGGCTGTTATCGCTTGCGCCTGACCCCGCTTGGCCGGCAATGTGATCTCGGGCAGAGATTCATCCCCGCTGAAAAATCTGACTGCAGCGTGCTGATCGGCGATATGCAGAAAACGCTGTAACCAGGGTGACGGCCCTGCCTGCTCTGGCAGCAGGATCAGCATTAGCCCGCCGGCCTGCAGTGTGCCCACCAGGGCGCCAAAGGCATCAGCGTAAAAATCCTGGCGAGCATCAAACACGATCAGCTGGTTGTCGCGGCCCAGTTGTTGCTGCGCTTGCTTGTGGCCTATTGCTGTGTCAGGCCGATCAGCCTCATCGGATAACCAGCAGCGTGAAGTGTGATCAGCTTGCTGATAAAGCAGGCTAGCCTGCTTTATCAGCGGCTCCCCCTGCAGAATCCAACATTGTCGCTGGGGCAGGTTCATCGAATCAGTAGTGAGGCGGTGGCGGTTCGTCACCCTGCTGCACCAGTTGTGTGTGTTGCAGGCTTTCCAGCTGCGACTTGAGGGCTTTAAGCTGGTTTTCCAGCCGATCAATCTGTTGCTGCTGGCTGGTCACGACCTGATTCAGGTCTTCCAGCAGCCCATCCTGAAACGCGACGCGGGTCTGTAAATCAACAATCTCGTCGTTCATCAATCATCCCCATCATAGGACAAAGCCGGGCCCAGCCAGCGTTCCGCGGTAGGCATATCCCAGCCTTTACGCTGGGCATAGTCTTCCACCTGATCCTGGTCGATTTTACCCAGACCGAAATAACGCGATTCCGGGTGAGCAAAATAAAAGCCACTTACTGCGGCGGTGGGCAACATCGCGAATGACTCGGTAATGGTCATATCGGCATGGGTCACCGGATCGATCAGTTCCCACAGCATGGCTTTCTCGGTGTGATCGGGACAGGCCGGATAGCCCGGCGCCGGACGAATGCCACGGTATTTTTCATCGATCAGGGCATCGTTGTCGAGCGCCTCATCTTTGGCATAGCCCCAGAATTCCTTGCGCACCCGTTCATGCATGCGCTCGGCAAAGGCTTCGGCCAGGCGATCGGCCAGCGCCTTGAGCATGATGCTGTGATAATCATCATGATCTTCTTCAAAGCGCTCGACATGCTCATCAATGCCGATCCCGGCCGTGACCGCAAAGGCGCCGATGTAATCATTAACGCCGCTGTCTTTGGGCGCGACAAAGTCGGCCAAAGCCGCATTGGGCCGACCCGGCGGCCGCTCGGTCTGCTGACGCAGACTGTGCAGCGTCATCAGGACTCCACCGCGCTCATCATCGGTGTATACCTCGATATCATCGTCGTTGACGCTGTTGGCCGGGAACAGGCCGATCACAGCCTTGGCTTTCAGCCACTTTTCATCAACGATCTGTTTGAGCATTTTCTTAGCATCTTCGAAAAGATGGGTCGCATGTTCACCCACAATTTCATCTTCCAGGATGCGCGGGAATTTACCGGCCAGTTCCCAGGACTGGAAAAACGGCGTCCAGTCAATGCGATCCACCAGCTCATCCAGCGGGTAGTCGTCAAAGACTTCCAGTCCTAGTTTGGCCGGTTTAGTGGGCTGATAAGCCTGCCAGTCAATCTTGGTTTTATTGGCCCGGGCTTCGCCAATCGGCAACTGGCGACGGGTGCTTTTGCGGCCGGTATGGCGGGCGCGTTTTTCCTGGTAATCCTGTTTGACGTCGGCGACAAAACCGTCGCGGGCATCTTTACTGACCAGTTTCTGCGCCACACCCACCGCGCGCGAGGCATCTTTCACATAAATGCTGCAGCCGTGGTAGTTAGGCTCAATCTTGACCGCGGTATGGATCAATGAAGTGGTGGCACCACCAATCATCAGCGGCATTTCAAAGCCCAGTCGCTCCATTTCCTTGGCGACATGCACCATTTCATCCAACGACGGCGTAATCAGACCCGACAGGCCGATAATATCGACATTCTGTTCGCGGGCGGTATCGAGAATGGTCTGCGCCGGCACCATCACGCCCAGATCGATGACCTCGAAGTTATTACACTGCAACACCACGCCGACAATGTTTTTGCCGATATCGTGCACGTCACCTTTGACGGTGGCCATCAGGATCTTGCCGTTATTTTTACTGGTATCGCCTTCTTCCTTGGCGGCCTCGATAAACGGCATCAGATAGGCCACGGCTTTTTTCATCACCCGCGCTGATTTCACCACTTGCGGCAGGAACATCTTGCCCTCGCCGAACAGATCACCGACCACGTTCATGCCGTCCATCAGCGGCCCTTCGATCACTTCCAAAGGCTTAGCAAAAGCCTGGCGGGCTTCTTCGGTATCATCTTCGACGTAATCGGCAATGCCCTTGACCAGCGCATGTTCCAGTCTTTTGGCGACCGGCAGTTCACGCCAGCTCAGGTCTTCCTGTTTCGCCGCAGTGCCGCCCTCGCCCTTATATTTCTCTGCCAGTTCCAGCAGGCGGTCTGTAGCATCGTCGCGGCGGTTTTGAATGACGTCTTCAACGGCTTCACGCAGTTCTTCCGGTAGATCGTCATAAATCGCCAGCTGACCGGCATTAACGATACCCATATCCATACCGGCTTTGATGGCGTGATACAGGAACACGGCATGAATCGCCTCGCGCACCGGATTATTACCGCGGAACGAGAACGACACATTGGACACACCACCGCTGATCTTGGCATGCGGCAGGCTCTGCTTGATATCGTGCGTGGCCTCGATAAAGTCCATCGCATAGTTATTGTGTTCTTCAATACCGGTAGCGACCGCGAAGATATTGGGGTCGAAAATAATATCTTCCGGCGGGAAATGGACTTTCTCGGTCAGCACTTCATAACTGCGGGTACAGATTTCGCGTTTACGCTCACGGGTATCGGCCTGCCCTACTTCATCAAAGGCCATCACGATCACAGCAGCACCATAACGGCGCACCAACTTGGCCTGCTCGATAAACTTGTCTTCGCCTTCCTTGAGACTGATGGAGTTAACGATGCCCTTGCCCTGGATACATTTCAGACCGGCCTCGATAACTTCCCATTTGGATGAGTCAATCATCACCGGCACCCGGCTGATATCAGGTTCGGCCGCCAGCAGATTGAGGAAGGTCACCATCGCTTCCTGTGACTCCAGCATGCCCTCATCCATATTGATATCGATGATCTGGGCACCGTTTTCGACCTGCTGCCGGGCGACTTCCAGCGCCGTGTCGTAATCACCTTCTTTGATCAGGCGGGCGAAACGTTTTGAACCGGTGACATTAGTCCGCTCACCGACGTTCACAAACAGGCTGTCTTCGGTGATATTAAGTGGTTCCAGTCCGCTCAGGCGGCAATGATGCAAGTCTTCCACCGGCTGACGGGGTTTGATGCCTTCAACGGCTTCGGCAATCGCCTTGATATGTGCCGGCGCGGTACCACAACAGCCACCGACAATATTCAGAAAGCCTGACTCGGCCCATTCCTTGATTTGCGCCGCCATTACTTCCGGGGATTCGTCGTACTCACCGAACTCATTGGGCAGGCCGGCGTTGGGGTGGGCGCTGACATAGGTGGTGACGACGTTGGACAATTCTTCCACGTACTGACGCAACTGCTCGGCACCCAAGGCACAGTTCAGGCCAATACTGAGGGGTTTGATATGCGACAGCGAATTCCAGAAGGCTTCAGCCGTCTGACCCGACAGGGTACGGCCACTGGCATCGGTAATGGTGCCGGAGATCATCACCGGCAGATGGATAGCATGGTCTTCACAGAACTTGTCGATAGCAAACAAGGCGGCTTTGGCGTTGAGGGTATCGAACACCGTCTCCACCAGCAGCAGGTCCACGCCGCCATCGACCAGACCACGTATCGCCTCGGTATAGGCCTCGACCAGCTCATCAAAAGTGACGTTACGGAAACCCGGATTATTCACATCCGGTGAAATACTGGCGGTGCGGTTGGTGGGGCCTAAAACACCGGTTACAAAGCGCGGTTTGTCCGGGTTGGCCGCGGTGAATTCATCGGCGACTTCGCGGGCCAGTTCGGTTGAGACTTTATTGAGTTCGTAGACCAGATCTTCCATCTGGTAATCGGCCATCGCGATCGAGGTGCCGTTAAAGGTGTTGGTCTCAACAATATCGGCGCCGGCTTCAAAGTAGGCGCGGTGGATATCCCGGATGATATCGGGCTGGGTCAGCGACAGCAGGTCATTATTGCCTTTGACATCACAAGGATGGTTTTCAAAGCGCTCCCCACGAAAATCCTTCTCTTCCAGTTGATAGCTCTGGATCAGCGTCCCCATCCCGCCATCGAGGATCAGGATTTTTTCTTCAAGCAAGGCGTGGAGTTGGTGGTAAACGGTCATGCAGTCGGTGTTCCGGATTAGGGTCGAAAAAACAGCAAATTATAGCAGATCCTCGACCAGTCAGTGCCGTTGTCAGTACAGCCGCATGCCGACTTTAATGATGTTATCGCCTTCTACTTCCTTGACCACCCAGTGAATGCCGTGCCAGTGGACATCATCGCCTACCACTGGGTGACCGCCCACGCGGCGGGAGATAAACTCGCCCAGGGTCAGATGCTGCTGACGACCACTGACTGTCAGCCCGTACGCCTTGGCAACCTCAATCAGCGGCGCATCACCATTGAGCACAAAAGCGCCGAAGAAGGCCTGTTGGGCTTTAGCCAGTTTGGTTTCACCATTAAAGATCAGGTTGAGTTGCTCCAGATCCTCTTCGCGGCTGATCACGCACAACACATCACCGATACGCAGCCGGGTATTGCCCTTGGGGTGCAGCATTACCCGGCCGCGGAACAGGCCCGAAATCAGCGCGCCTGACGGGAACTGCAACAGTTGAATAGGCTGATCGTCAAGGCTGGGGTTTTCCACCTTGTAGACATACATTTCGTAATCATTTTCTGGCAGGATCCCCAGCGAACCGCGTTGCTGCGGCGCCACGCCTTTGGGGACCTGAATCCGCATCAGTCTTGCCATCGGTGACAGGGTTCCGCCCTGAATCAATAAAGATAACAGCACCACGGCAAAAGCCACGTTGAAATACAGACTGGCATTTTCCACACCGCCAATCACCGGAAAAATCGCCAAGACAATGGGCACCGCACCGCGCAGTCCGACCCAGGAAATAAAGCCCAGCTCACGCTTACGGAATTTAAAAAACGGGGTAATGGTCAGCAGCACCGCCAGCGGTCTGGCAATAAAAATCAAAGCCAGCGCGATAAGTAAGGATGGCAGCGCAAACTGCAGCATTTCACTGGGGGTCACCAATAAACCCAGCACCAGGAACAAGCCAATCTGACTGAGCCAGGCCAGACCGTCATGCACGGGCAGAATATGCTGCACATGGCGGCCCGGATGATTACCGATCAACAAACCGCACAGATAAATCGCCAGGAAACCACTACCACCGATAAAACTGGCCAGACCAAAGCTGGAAAAGCCCATGGCCAGTGCCAGCAAAGAATACAGGGCCGGTGCCAGTTCCACTTTGCTGAGCATCCTTGTGGTCAACCAACCCCCGGCCAGACCGACCGCAATGCCCAGACCAAACTGCTGGAAGAAAAATACCACCGAGTCCAGCGGTGTCTGAAAGTCGCCCACCAGCATTTCAATCAACAGCAGCGTCAGGAAGATCGCCATCGGATCATTGGTACCGGACTCAATTTCCAGGGTGGCGGCCACCCGCTCATTGATATTGATGCCCTGACCGCGCAGCATGGAAAACACCGCAGCGGCATCCGTTGAACCGACAATGGCCCCTATCAGCAGGCCTTCCAGCAAGCTGAGTTCAAACACCCAAGTGGCGATCAGGCCGACGATGCCACTGGTGACAAACACGCCCAGTGTCGCCATAGATAAAGCCGGTTTGAAGCCGACACGGAAGGTTTTCAGCCGCGTGCGCAGTCCACCATCCAGCAGAATCATCGCCAGCGCCAGGTGACCAATCAGAAAAGCTTTCGAATAGTCATCAAACTGAATGCCCAGCAGTCCGTCTTCACCGGCAAGCATGCCCAGCGCCAGGAAGATAATCAGCAGCGGCAAACCAAACAACGAAGACAGGCGGCTGGCCAGAATGCTGAGCGCGATCAGAAAACCGCTTAACAAAAATAAAGTATTAATCGAATCCATAGACAACCAGTCAGAAACCTGTTTTCAGATTATTATAACCACCACGAAAACCGGGGCTCGCGGCTAATAGGCAGAATTCCTGTCGCTGTTGCTCAAACCAAACTCACCGCGCTCTTCCAGTGTGAGGTAGGGTAGCAGTCCGCCAACATCAAACTTGGCTTTAAAACGATAGCCAAGATTTTCTTGCCGTCTCGACAACAATTGATTGAGAAGACGGGCGCTGCCCAGCAAATCAGGGACGGCATTAATGGTGAACTCGGCAGTACCATAGCCCGGTAGTTCGGGCAGATTGGGTTCAGCGCCGCTGAGCACACGCTGATCTTCAACTTCAAGGCTGTAACTCATACCCTGCAACGGCAGCGCTTTGCGGTTAGGGTTCACCACCCGCAACCCAATCAGGAAAGTGGGTGTGGCGCCGGTCGTTCCGGGGGCCACACTGAAAGAGGTAATACTGACCTGCGGTTTTTCATAACTCGACCAGAGACTGGCACAGGCTGATAAGGCCATCAGCATCAATACCAGCAACAGTCTTTTGAAATAAGGCATAAGGGGCTCTCTGTTAAACATGGCGCTCAGTTTAGCAAGTTGCCAGGATTGGCGGCATGATCGATATCAATTTCCTGATGACATAAAAAAACGCGGCATACCCAACGGGCATGCCGCGCTTTCAATAGAAGGTGATCAGCAGGTATTAACTACTCATCAAGTACATCCTCTTCGCCCATTTCGTGAGCGGGATGGGGTGCGTTAGCTGCGTCTTCAGCCTCTTCAAGGTTTTCCTTGTAATCCTCTTTCAGCTTTTTTTCACCTTCTGCAGCCTGATTTTCAGCTTCGCCCATTTCGTGGGCGGGATGCTCGCTGCCTTTATGCTCATCGGCATTGTGATGTTCTGCCAATGCTGGCGTCATCGCGAACAGCAGCGAAACCAGTAGTGTCATTAAGCTTTGTTTCAACATGTTTCCTCCTTGTTTGATGGCTCAAACATGATAATTTGCACCTAATTATTTTCTGGTGCTGTCGAGTTCGAGTTCACTCTAACGAAATGGTTCGACCTGTTCAAACACGTTAAAATTAATATTTTTACATTTTAAATCATATACTTAACTTTTAATTTAGGCTTCACTCAGGATTATACTGACAATTCCCGTGACAGCCTTCCTCCCGTATCAGGAAATGGCCTGCTCCAGTTGCTCAACATCATTAGCATCGCTGGTAATCACCCGGTTGACGCCGTTAATCAAGGCCTTGATCGCCGCCGTGGTGATATTTTTATCCTGGCCCACACCGAAAACCGTGGCTTTATCGCCGACTTTGACCTCAACATAACTCACAGCAGCGGCGTCAGAACCAGCGCTCATACCGTGTTCATGATAATCCGCCACCGTCACTTCCTGTCCGAGATGTTCGCTAATCCCTTTGGCAGCAGCATCAAGCGGCCCATTGCCGTGGCCCCCTAACTCCAGGCGCTGACCGTCATGTTCAATCACCATTCTGGTCACCACATCACTGGTTTCCTCATCAATCACATGACTGCTCAGGTAGCGATAAGGCGCCTGCACCTGCAAGTAAGAAGCTTCAAACAGACTGACAATATTGGCTGAATCAACTTCCTTACTGGTGGCATCACTGACTTTCTGCACGATTTTGCTGAACTCAATCTGCAAACGGCGCGGCAATTCAAAGCCCGCGGACTGCTGCAACAGGAAACTGACCCCGCCCTTACCGGACTGGCTGTTGACCCGCACCACAGCATCGTAGCTACGGTTCAGATCAGCAGGGTCGATGGGCAAATAAGGCACCTGCCAGTGACTGGCCTCATTCTGCACCGCAAAGCCTTTCTTGATGGCATCCTGATGCGAGCCGGAGAAGGCGGTAAACACCAGTTCACCGGCATAGGGATGACGCGGGTGGACCGGCAACTGCGTAGTTTCCTCGTACATTTGGCGGATCTGATCGATCTGGGTGAAATCCAGGCCCGGATCAATGCCCTGTGAGTACAGGTTCAATGCCAGGGTGACCAGATCGACATTACCGGTACGCTCGCCATTACCAAACAGGCAACCTTCCACCCGGTCGGCTCCCGCCATCACCGCCAGTTCAGCAGCCGCCACGGCGGTGCCACGGTCATTATGTGGATGCACACTCAGAATAATGCTGTCGCGATTATTGAGGTTGCGGTGCATCCATTCGATCTGGTCGGCATAGGTATTGGGCGTCGACATTTCCACCGTAGCCGGCAGGTTCAGGATCATTTTCTGCTCCGGCGTCGGCTGCCATATAGCCGACACCGCATCACAGACCTCTCTGGCAAACTCGACTTCGGTGCTGGAAAAGACTTCCGGTGAATACTGGTAGACCCACTCGGTGTCCGGCTGTTTGGCCGTCATCTCTTTCACCCAGCGCGTGCCACGCTCGGCAATGGCTTTCACGCCGGCTTTGTCAGTCCGATAGACCACTTCACGGAATGTCGGTGATACCGGGTTATACATATGCAGGATTGCGCGGCGTGCCCCTTTCAATGATTCAACGGTGCGGGCAATCAGGTCTTCCCGCGCCTGAGTCAGCACTTCAATGGTGACGTCATCCGGAATGCGGTTTTCTTCAATCAGGCGACGCACCACGGTGAAGTCAGTATCAGAAGCCGATGGGAAACCTACTTCAATTTCTTTAAAGCCGATACGCACCAGCTCATCGAAATAACGCAGCTTGGTGTCCACCGACATCGGGTCAATCAGCGCCTGATTACCATCACGCAGATCGGTGCTCATCCAGGTGGGTGGCTTATCCAGCACGGCATTGGGCCACTGCCGAACGGGCAGTTGGATAGGCTCAAAGCGGCGATATTTCTGAGCGGGATGGCTAATCATTGCTGACTCCTGACAATAAATAAATATGGCTAGCTGATAACTTTGGCGATTCACTGACCATTCCAGCCGGGTTAACTGGAGGCTGACGAGCATCGACCATCACTTTTGATGATGTGGGACCACTCGTGCCAGCGAGAGCTTATGGCTCGTCCGCTGCCGGTTTCAGCTATGAACAATAGTATAGAGAGGTTGCAACAGAATTAAATTGCCAATATTGCATTAAAATCTTTCTTAAAGGCATTTTATTGCCACAAGTAACCATTTAATGGAATAATATGCTTCATTAAATAATTATGGAGAAAGGTCATGTCAGATAAGCTGGATCGCTATGACCATGCCATCCTCGATATCCTGCAGAAAAACGGCCGTATTACCAACCAGGAACTGGCGGAGGCGATCAAGTTGTCGCCCTCCCCCACGCTGCGCCGGGTTCGGCAGATGGAAGAAGATGGACTGATCGATGGCTATGTGGCATTGCTCAATGCCAAAAAGCTGGGCCTGACGCTGATGGCATTTATCGGCATCAGCATGGACAAACATATTCCCGAACGCTTTGAAAAACTGGAATCGACGCTGGCCGGTTACCCGGAAGTGCTGGAATGTCACTTGATCACCGGCCAGGATGCCGACTATCTGCTCAAAGTGATCGTCCGTGATATGGACGCTTATCAGCAGTTTCTGCTCAATAAGCTGACGCGGATCGAGGGCGTGACCGGCGTGCATACCTCGTTTGTGATGAAGTCACCGATTCATTCAACGGCATTGCCGGTCAGCTAGACTCGGCTTTTTGCCGGATCTGCTGCCACATACCGGCCACAAAAAACAGCAAGGCAATCCAGACCAGAACAAAGGTCACCAGCCGTTCCTGCGGGAAGTGTTCATTAAGCACATACACCCCGATCAGAAACTGAATCGTCGGGTTGATATACATAATAAAACCGACTATCGACAGGTTGATCCGTCGCGTTGCCATCGCAAACAGCACCAAAGGCAATGCGGTCAGAAACCCTGAGAAAATCAGCAGCAGCGTGGTTGAGTTATTCAGACCAAACCCCATATCAGGATCAGCCGTGATGCTTTGCCAGGCCACAAAGCCCAGCGCCATCGGCAGTAACCAGAGGGTTTCAATGGTCAGCCCATTGAGCCCATCAATCGGGTGCACCTTGCGCACCAGACCATAAAAAGCAAAGGCAAAAGCCAGCACCACGCCCACCCAGGGCAAAGCGCCGAAACTCCACAACTCCCACAACACCGCAACCGCCGCCAGGACACCGGCCCAGGCCTGTAAGGGGTGCAGGGATTCTTTCAGGATCAGCCGCCCCATCAGCAAACTGACCACCGGCATAATAAAGTAGCCCAGACTGGCTTCAAGCACCCGGTGATTGCCCACCGCCCAGATATACACCAGCCAGTTAACCGCGATGAGTAACGATGACACACCCAGCCAGATTAGCGTGTTCTTATCCTGCAGGGCTTTCACCAGCAAACGCCCTCGTTGCAGCAACAAGCCCAGCGATAAGGTGGCCACCAGCGACCAGATGATCCGGTGCGACAATACCTCCACCGGAGACACATGGTTCAGGTAGCTGAAAAACAGTGGGAAGATGCCCCAGATGGAGTAGGCCAGAACGGCCAGGGCCAGACCTTGCATAGATATCCTGCGATTTTTAAACGGCTAGTTTAGCAATATTAGCCGTCGTTATCGTTGCTGATGCCATCCCACTGATAACGGCGCAGGCTAACTGTATCGCCCTCAAACGCAATCCCCTCCTGCTGTAGACGGCCGCGCTGAATCTGATAAGCCTCGCTGCCGGGTGGAAAGGCAATCTGACCTTTTGCGTTTATCACGCGCTGCCAGGGCAATAATGTGCCGGGAGGCAATTGCTTTAATACGCTGCCGACATAGCGGGCGTAGCCGGGATAACCGCAAAGTCTGGCAATTTGGCCATACGTCGCGACTTTTCCTCGCGAAATTGCCGCAATTAGCTGCCAGATCATGGCTTTTAATTCTTCACAAGCCATCTCAGCCAACTTCTATCAGTAACAAATGACCAGCCAGGCCGATAAAAATACCCCCCGCCAGGCGGTGAATATTTTTCTCAAACAAAGGCGAACGTCTGAGAAAATCCGAGACCCTGCCGGCCAGCAAGGCCATGGTGCCGAAAACCACGATGGTCGCGACAATAAATAAAGCGCCGAGAAAAATGATCTGCCCGGTCACCTGCCCGGACTCCTCCACGATAAACTGGGGCAAAAATGCTAGGAAAAACAGCGTGACCTTGGGATTGGTGATGTTCATGATAATGCCGCGACGGTATGACCAGAACAGACTGGGCTGATGATCAGCCTCATTGCTGTCCATCACCGATGAGGTCGTCAATGCCTGCCAAGACAAGTACAACAAATAAGCAGCGCCCACAGTTTTTAAAGCGGTGAAAGCCCAGTCCGAAGTCTGAAACAGAATGGCGATGCCCAGCGCCACCGCGGTGGTGTGCACCAGCAGGCCGGTGCATAAGCCCATCACGACCGCCAGACCAGCCTCCCGGCCTCGCATCATTGAATGGGTCATTAC
The DNA here is from genome assembly GCF_947259025.1 of uncultured Methylophaga sp. Taxonomy (GTDB): domain Bacteria; phylum Pseudomonadota; class Gammaproteobacteria; order Nitrosococcales; family Methylophagaceae; genus Methylophaga. Next base: position 88,247 of record NZ_CAMYKO010000002.1, on the reverse strand, counting down.
AAAAATATTATCCGGCCCCGGCGCCAAAGCCAGTATCACTGAAGCGACGAAAAAACCGATCAGGGTGTCTAAGCCCATATTGCAATCCTGTCAGGCTGATTTTCCAATCATCTCGATATGCTGCATGATAATGAATCATCCGTCTAAGACAGTATTGCATGACACAGACCTTATCGATCAGCATCGGTCAGCACAGCCGCGCAGGACGCAAGCCCGTCAACCAGGATCATTATGGCCTCTATATCCCTGGTGGCAGCGAGTTATTAACCAAAGGTATTGTGGCCGCCATAGCCGATGGCATCAGTAGCAGCGACGTCAGTCAGCAGGCGAGCAGCACTGCCATTGCCAGTTTTATTGATGACTATTACGCCACCCCCAATTCCTGGTCGGTGAATACCGCCGCCAGTCGCGTGCTGCAATCCATTAATGCCTGGCTATACGGTCTGAGCCGTAACAGTGCATACCGCTACGAACCGGATAAGGGCTATATCTGCACCTTCAGCGGCCTGGTGTTGAAGGCCGACAAGGCGCACCTGTTTCATGCCGGAGACAGCCGCATCTACCGGGTTTCTAACCCGGCACTGGAAGCACTCACCACCGATCATCGGCAATCTGATAACGAACAGGACAGCTACCTGACCCGGGCCATGGGCCTGGAACAGCAGCTACGCTGTGACTGCCGGACTATTGAGACTCAGGTCGGGGACACCTTTTTGCTGACCACGGATGGTGTTTATGATTTTGTAAGCCCCGAGCAAATCAGCGATGTGATTCATGCTCAACCGGATAATCTCCAGGCTGCGGCAGAGCAGTTAATTGAAATAGCTTTGAATGCTGGCAGTGATGACAACCTAACTGTGCAGATCATTCGTATTGAGCAATTGCCGGCTCAAGGCGAGGCACAATTACAGTCAGAAGCGGCACAACTGCCGCTGCCACCGGCCCTGGAACCGGGCATGCTATTTGACGGCTTTGATATTATCCGCCAGCTTTATGCCAGCAGCCGCAGCCATGTATTTCTGGCAAAAGACCGGGATAGCGACGAGTTGGTCGCGCTCAAAACCCTGTCCACCGACCTGGAAGACGACCCTGAGGCCATCGATCGTTTTCTGATGGAAGACTGGATCGCGCATCGGCTGGATAACGTGCACTGTCTTAAAGCTATTGATAACGGTCGCCAGCGGCAGTATCTCTATACCGTTACTGAATATATTGAAGGGCAGACGCTGACCCAGTGGATGCACGACAACCCCGAGCCGAGCCTGGATGAAGTGCGGCGCATTGTCGAGCAAATCGGCCACGGCCTTCAGGCCATGCACCGCAAGGAAATGATTCATCAGGACATTCGTCCCGACAATATCCTGCTTGATAAATCCGGCACGGTGAAAATTTTAGATTTCGGTTCGACCCGGATTGCCGGCATCGCTGAACTCGGTGCCGAAACCCAGCTGATTCTGGGCACCGCCCAGTTCACCGCGCCCGAGTACTTTCTCGGCTACGAAGGCACCAATCAATCCGATATCTTTTCTTTGGGCGTATTGACCTATCACCTGTTAACCCATGCCCTGCCCTATGGCACCAAAGTCTCCAGCGCCTACAATGTTGCTGCCCAGCGCAAGCTGAGCTATCAGTCATTGCTTGGCGAGGACCTCAAAATTCCGTTCTGGGTCGATGACACCCTCCGCAAAGCCGTGCATGTGCAGCCACACCGACGTTACCAGGAGGTGGCCGAGTTTGTTTATGATCTGAGCCATCCCAATAAAGCCTTTGTGAATAAGGCCCGACCGCCATTGATGGAGCGCAATCCGGTTCTGTTCTGGCAATGCATTTCCCTGTTGTTGCTGGCGGCATTGATTTATCAGCAGCTTGCCTGACATTCATCACATCAGTTAAGCAGGAATAGCGCCGCGCAGGGAACTAAGCCAGTGTTTTTTATTGTCATTATCTGACACCACAGATAGAGGAGCCATCTGATGTCAGCATCCTGCAAAAGCCGCTTTTCTGCCGTTTTTCTCACGCTGATTTTGTCTTTCAGCGTGAACCTCAAAGCTGAAAATAAAGCTGCGGCCTTACCCGGTCTGCTGGAATTCCAGGAGTGGACCGTGCCCTGGCAAGATACCCGACCTCGTGATCCCTATATGGCCCCGGACGGAACGGTCTGGTTTGTGGGTCAGGTCGGCAACTATGTCGGCAAGCTCGATCCGGAAAGCGGAGAGATGAAAAAGTTTGATATCCCCGGTGCCGGCCCGCATACCGTGGTGGTCAGTGACAACGGCACGCCTTGGTATGCCGGTAACAAGGACAAACATATCGGCAAAATGAATCCGGAAAACGGTGAAGTCACCCTGTTTACCATGCCTGAGGGCATTGATGATCCGCACACAATGGGCTGGACCTCAGAGGGCAATCTCTGGTTTACCGCGCAGTGGTCTAACTATATTGCCAAACTCAACACCGAGACCGGTATTGTAGAAAAAGTCACTTTACCCCGCAAAAATATGCGCCCCTATGGCCTCGTGGTCGGGCCCGATGACAGACCCTGGATCGCATTTATGGGTGACAATGCCATCGGCACGGTCAACCCAGAGACGATGAAACTGGATGTGATTGAAACGCCAACTGAAGACAGTCTGATCCGCCGCATCGGTATGACTTCAGATGGCCGCATCTGGTGGGGAGATAATGCTTTGGGGCATGTGGGCGTTTATGACCCACAGCAACAAACCATGCAGGAGTGGTCAACACCAGGCGGTGAAGGGGCAGGTATCTATGCTATGGCTGTCGATAACAAAGACCGAATCTGGTACGTGGAAACCGGCCTGCAACCCAATCGTTTTGTGGGTTTTGACAGCCACAGCGAGCAGTTTATTTCGATTGATGCCGTGCCCTCAGGCGGCATTACTATCCGGCATATGGTGTTTGATCCGGACAGCAATGCTATCTGGTTTGCCACCGACGCCAACACGGTGGGTAAAGCCGTCGTGCCCGACTAATCTAAACTGATGCTCCCGCCAGCGGCGGGAGCCCAGTCCAGATTTTTGCTGATTTTCCGATGCCTGCCAGGCGGATAAATCAGCAAATCACTGACATTACTTGCATTTTATCTGATAGCCGTCTGCTACCCGATCGAAATTAAATTCGGTGTCACTGTTTTTCTTTTGGTAGTGCAAGGCATCACCCTCAATGCTGAGATCGACATAAGTGGTATCAACCCCTTCCCCTTGCGGCGCCTGTTTTTTGCCGTTCATGTCTTCCATCGACATCATGGTCTCAACCAGCTCACCGTTTTTGAACTGCCACTCACCGATTTCTTTCTGTACCCAGGACAAATCTTCGCCGTTGCATACCAGAAACAAGGCGGCATATTTCTGGTTATCCATACGCCGGGTCAGCCATTTCATGGTTTCACCGTCCTGTTGTCGTTCGCTGTACCAAGTGCCCACCAGCTCTTCGCTGTCAGGAGCGGCCTGAACCGACGCAGCTAACAGCAGGCCGGTGACAGTAGCCAGAAAAATTTGATGAGTTAAGCGCATGATGACCTCGACTTGTATGACTAATAATTTGAATTATCGCGACATTTGAGGCGGCCGGGCAGGCCACAGCAAGTCGCAAATGTCTGCCCACACTATGCTGGTTTAGAGGGGCTCACAAGCACTCACAGTTATAGTCGGGAGAAAATCCCAAGCATGCTCCTATCCAGCGCAGTCCAACACAAATATCGGCTTTTTGCGCTGTCCGAATACAAGCAGAAAAGATTTATTCAAAAAAATAATGGCTGTTGTCTGTGATAGCTGCAGGCCGAATAAAAACAAGACGCTGCGGTCAGGTATCCACTAACAGGGAAGCGATCAGGACAAGCCCGGACGCACCAGCGTTACAAGTAAATACTTGCTGTGGTTCCAGAAATCGTTTTGGGGGATGAAAGGCACCAGGCTTGAACATTGGCGAGCGGAGCAAAGGGCTGTTTTGAACGGGTAGATTTGTCATCTTAACACTAATTTTCCGCTTTGGAAGCGGCATTTTGGCGGCCCGCATTTTGGCTACAAGAAATTCTGCTGCCAACCCTTTCCAAGGGGTATTTGTTTGATCATAATCGACTCAGGCACCGTGACAATCAACAAGAGGACTTCTTGCAGATGATTAAGAGACCCGCCGCCGGCAGACGCCTGTTCGTTCTGGACACCAATGTGCTGATGCACGACCCCACTGCCCTGTTCCGCTTTGATGAGCACGATGTGTATTTACCCATGGTGGTACTGGAGGAGTTGGATCGCGGCAAAAAAGGTTTATCCGAAGTCTCACGTAACGTACGCCAAGTCAGTCGCTTTCTTGATGAGCTGCTGTTACAGGCCATAGACAACGAGGCCATCAATAACGGCATTCCCCTGCCCAGCGTTAATAATGGCGATATGCCGCAGGCCAGTGGTCGTCTGTTTTTTCAGACCACACAAATGAAACATGAAATCCCCAAGGAGCTGCCCAGCCACCAGGGGGATAATGCGATTCTGGGCGTGGCCATTGCCCTTAAGCAAACAGTCACTGATGCCACTGTGATTCTGGTTTCCAAGGATATCAATCTGCGCATCAAGGCCACCGTGTTGGGACTCTGCGCCGAAGACTACTACAACGATAAAGTGCTGGATGATGTCGATTTGCTCTATCGCGGCTCGGCTGAACTGGCTGCCGATTTCTGGGATGATTTGAACCGGCTGGAGTCCTGGACTGCTGACGGCCAGACCTTTTACCAGGTAGAAGGCGACGTAGTGAAAGACTGGTATCCCAACCAACTGATTTATTCACCGGGCGAGAACAACACCATCGAGGCCGCTGTGCGATCGGTCAGTGAGTCCAGTGCCGACATCCAACTGGTGCAGGATTATCGCAAGGAAAACCACGCCATCTGGGGCATCACCGCGCGCAACCGCGAGCAGAACTTTGCCCTCAACCTGCTGATGGACCCGGATATTGATTTTGTCACCCTGCTGGGTCAGGCCGGTACCGGCAAAACCCTGCTGACACTGGCCGCCGCGCTGACCCAGACCGTTGAACACAAGCGCTACAGCGAAATCATTATGACCCGGGTCACGGTGCCTGTAGGCGAAGATATCGGCTTTCTGCCCGGCACCGAGGAAGAAAAAATGACGCCGTGGATGGGCGCGTTGATGGACAACCTGGAAGTGCTCAATAAAACCGAAGGCGGTGAGTGGGGCCGTCAGGCTACCAATGATTTGCTGCAACGCTGGATCAAGATCCGCTCTTTGAATTTTATGCGTGGCCGCACCTTCCTCAACCGCTTTATTATTATCGATGAGGCGCAGAACCTGACCTCCAAGCAGATGAAAACGCTGATCACCCGCGCCGGCCCCGGCACCAAGATTGTCTGCCTGGGTAATATTGCGCAGATCGATACGCCTTACCTGAGTGAGACGACCTCGGGTCTGACCTATGTCGTTGACCACTTTAAGTACTGGCAGCACAGCGGTCACATCACCCTGATGCGCGGTGAGCGCTCGAGACTGGCTGACTTTGCTTCCGAGCATCTCTAGCAGCAATGATGTACAGCGATGAACAATGGCTCCCTGCCTGAGGTGAGGCCTGATCCTTGTTGTGTTTTACTGCAGGGAATGCTGGCAAACCGGTCTGAACATGATATAAAGAAGGTTGTCCCTGAGTTCCCACGCCAGGGGGAAATAATAATGACGATAGAAATCGGACAGGCATGATGCACTACGCAGGTTCAGACAGGCGCGAATTTTTTCGCATAAACGACACGGTTGTTGTTGACTACAAGGTCATCGAAAAGCAACAGGTTGCTCAAGCGGCCGATCGGGTGGCACGGGCATCAGTGGATGATGAAACCAACGAAAAAGCGCAGCTGCGTGCGATCCAGAATGCTTTTAGTCATCTGGTAGACCAAATCAATCATCATGATCGCGAAGTGGCTCGTGCACTGCGCATGCTGGATGACAAAATCAATCTGGTTTCACAGAGTATGCAGCGCTACAACAACCCGATTAATCCGGACGATCTGACCGAAGCCAACCTGAGTGGCGGCGGTATTGCCTTTATGGTCGATGAAGCTGTCCCTATTCGTGATCATGTCGAGCTGCACCTGCAACTGTTGCCCACGGCCAACACCATTCATGCACTCGCCACGGTGATTTCCTGTGAGCGTCTGATGGGCGCCAGCCCCGACAAGCCCTACCATCTGCGTATGGTTTTTACCCATATGGATGAGCAGGACCGCAACCAACTGGTCAAACACACCCTCAACCGTCAGGCAGAAATGCTGCGTGGCGGTGTCGCTAATGAAAGCATGAGTCTGCGCGAGTTTTAACTCTGCACCCGTTTGCCGGGTTTGTTGTCAGCGACGGTTCTTTTATACTGGCGGCTTTTATTATCGCCCTATCGTTTTTATGTCTGACAGTTTTTTTCCTGTTCTCTATAGTTTCCGCCGTTGTCCCTATGCCATGCGCGCCCGACTGGCTATCGCCAGCAGTGCTATCCGCTGTGAACTTAGAGAGGTTGTACTCAAGGATAAACCAGAGGCCTTGATTGCTCTGTCACCCAAAGCCACGGTACCGGTTCTGCAAACTATTGACGGCAAGGTGATTGATGAAAGCATTGATATTGCGCTGTGGGCTTTGGCGCAATCTGATCCGAAGAACTGGTACCAGGGTTTGAGCAATGAACAGCATCAGCAGATGCTGGCATTGATTGAGCAGAATGACGGTGAGTTTAAATATTTCCTGGATCGTTATAAGTACGCTGATCGTTATCCCGATCAGTCGCAGGATTATTACCGTCAGCAAGGCGAGAAAACCCTGGCCCAGTTGGAAACCCTGCTGGATGACAATGGTAGCCTGATTGCAGAAGACTGGACGCTCGCCGATATCGCTTTACTGCCGTTCATCCGCCAGTTTGCCTTCGTTGATAAAGGCTGGTTTGATCAGGCACCCTACCCGCTGGTCAGGGATTGGCTGGAAGACTTTCTGGACAGTGAGTTATTCAAATCCATTATGCCGAAATATGCACAATGGCAACCGGGGGATGAGGCGGTGATATTCCCTCAGGGGCAACGCGCTTTGGCTTCAGACGCCGGCAGATCATAATACTGGTAACGGCAGATCATGGTCTGCCTGTCCGCGGCTTCCACATCGATACGCTTCAGCAGTTGCTGCCACAGACTGATTCTTTCGGCATCATCCAGCCGGTCCGCCTGATGGTCACGCTTGGTCAGCCAAAGGCCCTCGCCATTAAAGCTGTACACCGGCCATAAATCATCACGCTCTGATGCCGGCAGCACCCGGGTATTAAGGTTATCCAGCAATAAAGGCGTGGCTTTCTTTGTGGGGTAATAACTCACCACCATATGGGCCTGATTGATAGTCAGCGCTTTAACATAGGTCAGCCGCAGCTTATCTTCCGCCATGCCCATGCCGGTCAAAGTAAAAAACTTGGCCAGCGAAAAATCCTCACAATCACCGCCGCCACTGACAATCGTTTCCAACGGCGTCGCCCAATAGTCTTCCTGCTTCCAGTGCTGGATATCATCGACAAACACCAGTTGATTGATAAAGTCATTGGCGGCTTTGAGCCGGCGCTGATCAGACCAGCTCTTACCCTCGTCAATCAGCGACTGCCAGGCCTGGACACGCGCCTCGACTGCAGGGCTGATAGCGCTGTCTTTTTTCGGTGAGGAAGAACAGCCCACCAACAAGGCCAGCAACAGCACTGGTAGCCACTTCATTACGGCTGCTCCCGGCACAGAAAATCTGCTGCCGACTGCGCTGGCTGCAAAGCGGGCACCACGCCTAGGCAGGGGGCGTGAATATGCTGTTTCAGGGTCTCGATAATGTCGGCTGACTCGCTCTGCTGTTCCAGATGATTGGCGACCCAGCCGGCCAGTTTCAGCCCCTTGTTTTCAATCGCCTGCACACTGAGCAAGGCATGATTGATACAACCTAATTTGACGGCGACCACCAGCACCACCGGTAAATCCAGTGCCTGCGCCAGATCGGCCATGGTTTGCGTTTGATTGAGGGGGACCAGCCAGCCACCAGCGCCTTCCACGATGACGGCATCGCTTTGCTCTTTGATCTGCTCAAGTTGTTGCTGGATAACAGACACCGAAACCTCAACCCCCGCCTGTTCGGCGGCAATATGCGGGGCAATCGCCGGCTCAAAGGCATAGGGATTCACTGTGCTGTAGGGCAGATCCACATTGCTTTGTTGAATCATTGCCAGTGCATCTTCATTTTGCCACTGATCCTGCTGCCATTCGCAGCCGCTGGCTATCGGCTTCATGCCCGCCACCTTCAGCCCCTGCTGCTGTATAACGCTCATCAGGCCGGTACTGATGCGGGTTTTACCGACCTCGGTATCGGTGCCGGTCACAAATAGGTGTTTAGGAATCATCGGCGTTGAATCTCTTCCATTGGAATACGCACACTGCCATCAGCCTCGGTATGCTGGCCGGAACGGGCCGCTTTCCAACCATGGCCAAACACCACCTCATAGCTGGCCGGGAGCTGGCCTGCGGTGCGGAATGTTTCGTAGGCGGCAATCACGTCTTTCATCAGTTGCTTGCCGGTGAGCCCGCGGCGGCGGCCCTGATTAACATTATGCGCACCCAGAATCTTTAAATCCCGCATCATCGCCATCGCTGTCGGGTAGTTCAGCGTGTAGGGCTCAATATCCAGTACACAATCCTGCAAACCGCTGGCAGTCATGGCATCACCCACATCATGCATATCGTAAAACACATTCACATGCGGATACTCATCAACCGCTGCCCAGGCCTGACGCAGTTCAGTCAGCGTGTCGGGGCCCAGCGAGGTAAACATCAGCAAACCATCGGGCCGCATCACCCGCTGAATTTCCTTAAAACTGAGCTGGGGCTCACACCATTGCAGGGCCAGGTTGGCAAACACCAGATCCACGCTGTTATCAGCCAGCGGTATCGCCTCGGCATCACCGGCCGCCAGTTGCAGCCGGTGCTGTCCGGGCAACCAGCGTTTCAGGCCCAGATCATGGCGATAACGCTTTTGTGCCTGTCTGAGCATGCCGGGCGCAATATCCATGGCTATCAAACGTGCCTGCGGATAACGCTGTTGCAGCAGAGAGAGATTACGGCCGGTGCCGGTACCCAGATCAAGGATGGTCTCCGGGCTGATTTTCATCAGCGACAGCCTGTCCAGCAATTCATCAGAGGTCTGGCGCTGTAATACAGCCACATCGTCATATTGCGATGCGGCAGCGGCAAAAGACTTCGCCATACTGGATTTGTCGGGACGATAATCAACCATCGAAAAACTGTTCTATCTGTTGTTGGCACCATTCGGGGTGACTGATAAAGGGCGCATGTCCGCCACCTTCAAGCATTGTTGTCTGCAGCCGCGGCTGCAGTTGGCGGGCACAATCAGGCATCTCTGCCGGGATCAGCGTATCGCGGCCCCCCAATATCATTTGCACCGGGCAGGACAGTGCAGCCAGCGCATCGCGCATATCCAGCTTCAGCAGGCAATAGAGCCCCGCCGCCAGCGCTGCCGGCTCCGGTGTATGCCGGGTCGCCAATTGTTCGCTGATAAGGCGGATACTGTCACGGCTTTTGTCTGCACCTTTGGCCTGCAACATTAAAAAACGCTGCAGGGTCTGCGCCTGATTGACATCCAGACTGGCAGCAAAGGTTTCGAATATGGCTGCCTGCATGGCACAGGGCCAGTCGTTTTTCTGCACGAAGCTGGGCGTGGCAGCGATCAGACTCAGTTTAGCGACTTTATCCGGATAACGCTGCGCCAATGCCAGGCTCAACAACCCGCCCAGAGACCAGCCTAACCACAACGCTTTATCCGGGATAAGCTGTGCCAATGCTGGCAAAAAATTATCCAGTGCCAGATCACCATCATGCCAGTCGCTTTGACCGTGGCCGGGTAAATCGACCAGATGCAGCGTGTAACGTTGTGCCAATCGCTCAGCCAGATCATGCCAGACGCCACTGTGCATGCTCCAGCCATGCAACATCACCAGGTGCGGGCCGCTGCCTCGCTGTTCAATGTGCACCGGCCTGCTCCAATGCGCTTAATAACTTATCCACATCTTTTTCGCTGTGACTGGCAGACAAAGTAATACGCAGACGCGCACTGTTTCTGGGTACGGTCGGCGGCCGGATCACGCCGACCAGGATGCCCTGCGCCTCCAGTGCCTGGCCGACAGCCAGCGCTTTTTTATCATCACCGATGACCACCGGCTGTATGGGTGTCTCGGATGGCATCAGATCTAAACCCAGTTGCGCTGCGCCAAGGCGGAACTGCCGGATCAGCGCCTGCAACTGTTCACGCCGCCAGTCTTCCTGCTCCACCAGCTTGAGACTGGTCAGCGTTGCCGCCGCCACCGCCGGCGGCTGCGCCGTAGTGTAAACATAACTGCGCGCCTGCTGGATCAGGGTTTCAATCACGGTTTCATCAGCGGCGACAAAAGCGCCGCCGGTGCCAAAAGCCTTACCCAGCGTGCCCACCTGAATTGGTGCCGATGCCGGCGCGATATTGAAATGGGAAACACTGCCACGACCATTTTTGCCAATCACACCAAAGCCGTGGGCATCGTCGATTAAGACCGCCGCCCGGTGTTGGCGGGCATGGGCCATGATATCGGGCAAGGGCGCGATATCACCATCCATGCTGAACACGCCATCGCTGACAACCATCCGGTGCCTGGCCCTGGCAGCATTGTGTAAGCGCTTGTGCAGCAAATCCATATTGGCGTGGGGGTAACGGAGCTGTTCTGCCTCGGTGAGCCGGCCGCCGTCGAGCAACGAAGCATGGTTGAGCTTGTCCTGAATCACCGCATCACCACGGCTCAGCAAAGCGTCAATCACGCCCAGATTAGCCATATAGCCGGTGGAAAACAGCAAGGCACGGGGCTGGCCGGTGAACTCGGCCAAAGCCTCTTCCAGAGCCTGATGATAAAAACTGTGGCCGGTCAGCAGGTGGGCGGCGCCGCTGCCCGCACCTTCTTTATCCACCGCCTGCTGAAAGGCGGCTTTGATATCAGGATGCGCGGCCAGGCCAAGATAGTCATTGCTGCAGAATGACAGTGCCGGCCTGCCGTCCACCGTGATATTGACGCCCTGTTCACCCAGACGTAAGCGCGGTGAGCGGTAAAGCCCTGCCGCTTTGCGGTCGGCTAAAGCGGCAGAGAGTTCATCATGCCAGGGTAGCTGAGACACTCGCGGATAATCAGGCCGCCGAACTTTGCTTGTCTTCGCTTTTTTCTTCGCCCACCCAGGGGGTGATGCCCAGACGTTTGAACAACTGCTGATCGTGGTTGGTATCCGGGTTGTCGGTGGTGAGCAGTTTTTCACCGTAGAAAATCGAGTTGGCACCGGCGAGGAAACACATGGCCTGCATTTCATCAGTCATATGCTCACGTCCCGCTGACAGGCGCACAAACGATTTAGGCATCATGATGCGGGCCACGGCAATCGTGCGGACAAACTCAATCGGATCCAGGTTATCGATGCCATCCAGCGGCGTGCCTTCTACCTGCACCAGCAGGTTAATCGGCACACTCTGCGGCTGAGTCGGCAGATTGGCCAGGCTGATCAACAGACCGGCGCGGTCTTTCAGACTCTCGCCCATACCGACAATACCGCCACTGCAGACATTGATGCCGGCATCGCGGACATGACTCAGGGTATCGAGACGGTCCTCGTAGGTACGGGTGGTGATGATCTCACCATAAAACTCAGGCGAGGTATCCAGATTATGGTTGTAGTAGTCGAGACCGGCATCTTTCAGACGCTTGGCCTGGTGCTCTTCCAGCATGCCCAGCGTCACACAGGTTTCCAGCCCCAGGCTTTTCACGCCCTCGACCATATCGGCAACACGCTCCAGATCACGGTCTTTCAGGTTACGCCAGGCTGCGCCCATGCAGAAACGGCTGGCACCGGCTTCTTTGGCGTCATTGGCCGACTTCATCACTTCTTCCAAAGGCATCAGCGGTTCCGCTTTCACGGCCGAGGGGTGATGCGCGCTTTGCGGGCAATAACCACAGTCTTCGGCACAGCCGCCGGTTTTGATGCTCAGCAGGGTGCTGATTTGCACGGCATTGGGATCGAAATGCTCACGGTGAACGGTTTGAGCTTGATAGAGCAGATCGTTGAAAGGCAGGGCAAATAATGCCTCAACCTCATCCTGCTTCCAGTCTTGACGAATCGTCGCTTGGGTTTCTGCTACATTCTCAGGCATGATGACTCTTCACTGATTTAATGGATTAAATAAGGTGACGGTCATGGCTGTTATCAGCGCTTTGACTCATCGATCTGTGGAATTATACAGGAAACTGTTTCCGATACCTTGTTTGCTCTGTGGCCTGCCTGCCCATAAGGCACCGCTCTGTCAGGCCTGTATCGGGGAGTTACCGTGGCTGGAGACAGCTTGTCCGCGCTGTGCCATGCCCCTGCAATCTGCGCAAATTTGCGGTCACTGCCTGCACAGCCCACCGATCCAGCAGCACAGTTTCAGCCTGCTGCGTTATCAGGCCGCCGTGCCGCGCTGTATCACCCGCTTTAAGTTTCATCAGCAATTACAGTTTGCCGACTTTTTTGCCGGGCACATGGCCAAACAGTTACAGCAACGACAGGACCTGCCGGCTTGCCTGATTCCTATCCCGCTGCATCCACGGCGTCTGCGCAGCCGGGGCTTTAACCAGTCACTGGAAGTCGCCACCCGCCTGGCTCAGCAGCTGGGGATCCGCTGCCGACCCGAATTACTGCAGCGGGTCAGAAATACCCCGTCACAGAGTCAGTTGCACTATCGCCAACGTCAACGCAATATCCGCCATGCCTTTGCCTCGACAGCAGCGTCTTTACCCCCTCATGTTGCCCTGCTTGATGATGTGATGACTACCGGGCAGACCGTTGCTGAAGCAGCCAGAATCCTGCAAGGTCGCGGCGTTCAAATCATTGAAGTGTGGACAATTGCACGCGCAATAAGCCATTATTAGGGCCAGATAACATTCCGCTCATAAGGCGTTTGAATGCAAGACATCGCCATTTTACAAGCCCGCCTGGATGAACTGCTGCGTATCGCGAAAAGCAATGAGCGGAAACAAGAGAATTTCCAGCAGTACGAACTGGCCCTGCTGCAAAGCACCAGCCTGGAGCAATTGCTCAGCATTATCCTGGATCAGCACAAAGACCGCTTTCAGCTCACCGAAGTCACCCTGATGCTGTATGACCCGGAATACGAAATGCAGCGTCTGATCACCGCTAAAATCGATCATGCCAGTTGGCGCCGGCGCTTATTGTTTACCGAGTCGGCGCATCTGCTCAATCAACATTTCAGCCCCCAGCAGCAGCCCCGGCTGATGAAATATTCCCCGCATCAGCATGCTTATTTGTTCCCGGACTGCGATGAACTGGGCTCGGTGGCCCTGCTGCCATTGGTCAGGCAGAACATGCTGATTGGCAGCCTCAACCTGGGCAGCCGCAACCCCTCACGTTTCCAGCAGAAAATCGGCACCAAGTTTCTCGAACACCTGGCTGCGGTGGTTTCCGCCTGCATTGAAAATGCCCGGCTGCATGAACATATCAAGCTGGTGGGACTGCGCGATGCTTTGACCGGTATTAATAACCGGCGCTTTTTTGACCAGCGCCTCAGCGAAGAAGTCAGTCGTGCCCGCCGCAGCGGCAGCAGCTTGTCCTGTCTGTTTATTGACCTGGACTATTTCAAGCGCGTGAATGATCACCATGGTCATCAGGCCGGCGATGCCGTATTGAAACAGGTTTCCGGCCTGCTCAGCGCCCGGCTGCGGGAAAATGATGTGCTGGCCCGCTATGGTGGCGAGGAGTTTGTCATTCTACTGGCCGATACCAGCCAGGCCGATGCCGCATTGATTGCCGAGCAGATCCGTGACCGGGTAGCCAAATCGCATTTCACTATTCCATCAGGCAAAACGCTGCATGTGACCCTGTCTATCGGTGTCGCCAGCCTGGCTGCGGACAATGATATTGAAGAAGGCCGACAACTGCTGGCCGCAGCGGATCAGGCGGTTTATGCTGCCAAGCTGTCAGGCCGGAACCGGGTCAAACAGGCCGGCTGATGCTGCTGGCGACCTTCTGCATTAATACCTTACTGGTGCTCGCCACCGTCATCATTCACTACGAAACACTGTACCTGCTGGCCAAAAAGCTGCCTGCCTTACAGGTGATTCATCGCTACCGGGTGCTGCTGGCCGTGGTGGTGATCATGTTGGCGCATATTGTTGAAATCTGGCTGTTTGCCGTGGGCTACTACCTAATGATTCACAGCGGCGAGTTCGGCACATTGAGCGGCAATATCAACCTGAGCCTGCTCGACTGCAGTTATTTCTCTTTCACCACTTTCACCACCCTGGGCTACGGCGATATTGAACCCAGTGGATATCTGCGATTCCTGACCGGTCTGGAATCACTGACCGGCCTGGTGATGATTACCTGGTCAGCCTCCTTTGTGTTCCTGGAAATGCAGAAATACTGGCCCAAACGCTAGGACGTATAGCCCGCTCGGCGCCGCCTCAGATGAGACTGAAAAAGCCTTAAACAAGGCGTAAAGTATGAAGTGTCGCCGCCAGCAGAGGTGGAGACGAGGGATCAGCAAGCCTTAAAACAGAGGTGGTGGGAATGAACACCAGAATCGACCAACTGCTACAACAGATCCGCCAGCTAGAAGAAGAACTGCGGGCTGAACTCAATCAGCGCAGCCAGGTGATAGGCTTTACCATCCGCGGCAAACGGGTCGAGTTCGAAAAATCGATCAAAAAAACCCATAAGAAACTGAAAATCAGCTTATGGCGCTGGCTGGGCGTGCGGCCCGTCAATATCATCACCATGCCCATCATCTACGCCATGATTGTGCCGTTGCTCGCCATTGATCTGCTGGTCAGTTTTTACCAGTTAAGCTGCTTCCCGATTTACCGGATCAAGCTGGTGCGGCGGCGGGATTACATTGTGCTGGATCGCCATCATCTCCACTACCTGAACTTTTTTGAGCGCTTCCACTGCATTTATTGTGCTTACGGTAACGGCGTGGTCGCCTATATCCGTGAGATTCTGGCCCGCACCGAGCAGTATTTCTGCCCGATAAAACATGCGCGCAAAGTACTGGGCACCCATGAACGCTATCAGTATTTTATCGAGTACGGCGATGCCGAGTCCTATCATCAGCGGCTGCAAAGCTATCGCGACAAACTGGCCGAGGATAGCTGAATCAGGGCACTGGGATGCCTGACCAGAATATGATGCGCATTGCCGCGGCGGCGCATCCACCCTCGCACTTCCAGCGGTTTATTGAGGTACGCTTCCAGCGGCATAAAGTCAGCCAGCCGTGTTTTGGGAATGTGAATCGACAGCTTATCGCTGACCTCAAGATGCATATATTTACGACCGGCATTGATTGACTGTGGCATCAGTTGCCAGCGCTGCCAGCCGCGATAACTCCGCCCCGGCTCAAAGTCAGCCAGGGTTTTATGTTGATACGCCGCCATTGCCCAGACGCCTAGTCCAGCTTGCTCTGCCTGTTGCTGGGCCTCGATCAAGCGATCGCTATAGCGCAGATTCGGCGGCCTCAAAGTCAGCATCGCCAGGCCCTGCCTGAGCAACATGGCGTTCAGGTACTCCCCGGAGTCCAGAAACACATGCGCCAGCCGGCGCTGGTATTTGTCGAACTGTTCAGCATCGTATTCCACCCAGATGCTGCTGTCCCTGAGGGTTTGCTGCAGACATTCTGTCGCCGCTTTGCCTCCGGGCTGAGCCTCACTGAAACGGCTGTCAATCTCGGGAGTATTAATACCAATCAATCTGATGGTTTCGCCGCTCTCCAATATCAGCGTGTCACCATCAATGACCCGTTTCAGCGACACCTTATAGCGATAGGGCTCGTTGTTGAGTTCAATTTTTTCTGCATGCCGGGCGGGCTGATCAGAAAAAACCGTGTTGCCATGCTGATCCTGACTGCGGTAAATGTCTGCCTGTACGCTGCTGGCAATAGACAATATCAGCCCGATAATCCTTATCGCTGTCGTCATAAAGTCATCCCTGAAAATTCGGTCCTGGCTGGTTTGATTATGTTATCCGCTACCGGCCAGCAGGTAATGCAAAACCAGGCTGGCGAAAATAGCCAGACCGACATAGTGATTATTGAGAAAAGCGCGCAGGCAGGCTTTGGGTTCCCGGTGGCGGCTCAGGTACTGCTGGTAGACAAACAACCCGGCAGCGATCAGCAGCCCCAGGTAATAAAACACGCTCAGTTCCAGTTGCTGGCCGATCAGCAGCATTACCACGATATAAGCGCCCTGCAGCAGGCCCTGTATTTTCAGATCATCATCACCGAACAACACGGCCGTCGATTTAATGCCGGCCAGCAAATCATCTTCGCGGTCGGCCATGGCGTAAAAGGTGTCATAAACCGTGGTCCAGATAATATTGGCCAGAAACAGCAGCCAGGCAATCACCGGCACCGACTCAGTCTGAGCGGCAAATGCCATCGGTATCGCCCAGCCAAAAGCCATGCCCAGAAACAGTTGCGGCAGATAAGTGTAGCGCTTCATAAACGGATAACTGGCGGCCAGCACCAGCGCCACCAGTGACAGCAGGATAGTCAGTGTGTTGAGTAACAGCACCAGCCCCAGCGCCAATAGTGCCATCAGTACAAAAGCCATCACCGCATGACGGGCTTTGAGTTCGCCAGTGGCGAGTGGCCTGCTATTGGTTCGCCAGACCATGCCATCGACATTGCGATCGGCAAAATCATTAATCGCACAGCCGGCACTACGCATAATAATCACGCCCAGCACAAACACCACCAGAACCAATGGATCGGGCCTGCCTTCAGCAGCAATCCACAGCGCACTCAGGGTCGGCCACATCAGCAATAAAATACCGATTGGCCGATCCAGACGCATCAAGCGGATATAAGGATCCAGCGCGCGGTTTATTTTGTTCACTTACTGATCACTCCAGTTATCACTAGGCAGAAACACTTCATTGACCAGCATTGCTTTACCGGCCAGATAAAAACAAGAGCGCCGGGCCCACAATGTTAATGGCGCTTGCTGCAGATACCGGCTTGCCTGCTTGAACAAAGGCTGTCCCGGCCGCAGGCAGGCCACCTGAATGGGCCCCCGTTGTAATTGCGGATCATTAAACAGCATCTCACCCAGCGACTGATTGCCCAGTGCATCAAAGCGGGCCCGCTTGGCATGGTAAGTGTTGACCGGTACCAGACTGCGGGCATAAACCTGTGGCTGCTCACCATCCAGCAATTGCACCTCGCGCGTGAACATCAGTTGCCCCAGCGGCTGACCAAGCAGCAAAGACTCATCGGGCAGCGGCCGCTGCCAGCCGCTATGCAATAAAGCCACTGAAAATGATTGCTGGCAGGCCTGCTGCAACTGACGGGTCAGCGATCCGGTATCCGTCAGCCAGTCGCGCAAGGCGGCCGGTATGGGCGCCAGCTCAGGTGTCTGCCAGTGAGTCCACAGTTTCATTAAAAGTCCATTATCAAACGTTGCCGAAATTGATTTTGTGCGCAAACCAGCGCGTTATCAGCGCATCGGCCTGCCGGGGCGCCTGTTTAAGCAGCACCCGCGACGCGCGATCCATGACTGCCAGTAAGGCCTGATCTTCTACCAGATCGGCGACGCGGAACTGTGGCAACCCGGTCTGGCGGGTGCCCAGCACTTCGCCGGGGCCACGGATTTCCAGATCGCGCTGCGCTATTTTAAAGCCATCATTGGTCTCACGCAGACAGCTTAATCTTGCCTGCCCATTTTCGGATAAGGGCGGATGGTACATCAATACGCAGTGGCTCTCGACCTGGCCTCGCCCGACCCGGCCGCGGAGCTGGTGCAATTGTGCCAGTCCCAGGCGTTCGGCGTTTTCAATCACCATCAGACTGGCGTTGGGCACATCCACGCCAACCTCGATGACCGTGGTCGCCACTAGCATATCCAGCTCAGCGGCTTTGAAGGCCTGCATCACCCGTTCCTTGTCGGCCGCTTTCATCCGGCCATGTACCAGACCGATTTTCAGATCGGGCAGACTGTCCTGCAGCGCGGTAGCCGTATCTTCTGCCGCCTGGCATTGCAGATGCTCAGACTCTTCAATCAGGGTGCAGACCCAATAGACCTGCCGTTGTTGCTGACAGGCATGATGCACCCGGTCAATGACATCCTGACGGCGGCTGTCAGGCAGCACTACGGTCGACACCGGAGTTCGCCCCGGAGGCATTTCATCAATCACCGACACATTGAGATCGGCATAGGCGGTCATCGCCAGCGTCCGAGGAATCGGTGTTGCTGTCATTACCAATTGATGGGGCAGCGAATCTGTCTCCCTGCCCTTGTCGCGCAATGCCAGCCGCTGATGCACGCCGAAGCGGTGCTGCTCGTCGATGATCACCAGGCCCAGATTGTTGAACAGGACTTCATCCTGAAACAAAGCATGCGTACCGACCGCGACCTTGATATCCCCCGACTGCAATTCCGCCAACACCTGTTTACGCTCAGCGGCAGTCTGCTTACCGGCGCACCAGCCGACCCTTATGCCCAGCGGTGTCAGCCAGTTATCAAACGTGCGGTAATGCTGCTCGGCGAGTAATTCAGTGGGTGCCATCATCACTGCCTGACAACCAGCAGCCACGGCCTCGACAGCGGCCAGTGCCGCTACCACGGTTTTGCCCGAGCCAACATCGCCCTGCACCAGCCGCTGCATCGGATGGGCTTCGGCGACATCATCCAGGATTTCCTTGATCACTCTGTCCTGGGCCGCGGTTAACGGAAACGGCAAAGCTGACAGCAACTGCTGTCGCTGTTTGCTATCGCTTTTCAGGACGGGGGCGGTGTGATGCTGGGTCTGGGCCCGCAATTTTTTCATCGTCAGTTGCTGTGCCAGCAATTCTTCATAGGCCAGCCGTTTCTGCGCCGGGTGTTTACGCTCGAGTAACTGGTCTACCGCTGCATCGGGCGGCGGTTGATGTACATATTTCAGCGCATCGACCAGCGAAAATTCTGCCGCCTGATGCAGGCGCGAGGATTCGGTGAGCAATTCCGGCATGGAATCCTGATCCAGAATCGCCAGCGCCTGTTTCATGAGTTTACGTAGCGATAGCTGGTGCAGCCCTTCGGTGGTCGGATAAATCGGCGTCATCTCATTATCGACCGGCACGATGCCCTCGGTCGCCAGCAACTGATATTCGGGATGCACAATTTCCAGCGATGATGGACCGTTGCGGATTTCACCGAAACAGCGAATGCGCCGGCCCTTGGCCAGCTGCTGTTGTTGGGCTTTGGAAAAATGAAAAAAGCGCAGGATGATAGCACCCGTGCCATCGGAGACATGGCAGAGCAAGGAGCGGCGGCGGCCGAACTTAACCTGGGATAGTTGAATGGTGCCTTCAACCAGTGCTTCCTGCTGGGGTCGCAGGCTGCCCAGCGGCATTAATCGCGTGCGATCCTGGTAGCGTAGCGGTAGATGAAACAGCAGATCCTGGACCTGCTGAATACCGATTTTAGTCAGGCGCTCGGCGACTTTGCCGCCGACGCCTTTCAGTGCTGTTACCGGCTGTGATAAAAGTTCACCCGCCACCACAACCGGCTACTCCGTTAACCGTTAAATTAATTATCCAGGTGCAGGATGGCATCCATTTCTACCGGCACATCTTTGGGCAGAGAAGCCACACCGATGGCAGCACGCGCTGGATAAGGCTGCTCAAAATACTCGGTCATAATGTCGTTAACGGTGCCAAAATGGCTGAGATCAGTCAGGAAAATGTTGAGTTTAACCACATCCTGCAGGCTGCCACCGGAAGCCTTGGCCACCGCTGACAGGTTATCGAACACGCGACGTACCTGGGCGGAAAAGTCACCGTCCAACACAGTCATGGTTTCCGGCACCAGCGGGATCTGACCCGACAGATAAACCGTGTCACCGACTTTAACTGCTTGCGAGTACGGACCGATTGCTTCCGGCGCATCGGCGCTGTGAATAATTTCGCGTGTCATTGAGTTCTCCATCTTGGGCCGCTGAGCGGCATTAATTAAGAATACGGGTAATACGTTCGACCATATCCAGCAGACGCAGACGACGCATCACACGCGCCAGGTGTTGTCGGCTCTGCACTTCGATGGTCAGGCGCAAATCAGAATAGCCGCCATCGCGTTCGTCGACCACGACGTTGTCGATATTGGAATCAGCTTCTGAAACCACAGCAGCCACCGTGGCCAGCACGCCGCGCTGGTTTTTGACGTGCACCATGATATCGACCGGGAAGTCACGTTCAACATCCGGCGCCCAGGTCACATCCAGCCATTTTTCATTCTGCACCCTGAGGTGTGAGGTGTTCTTACAACCGCGCTGGTGAATGATAATGCCGCGTCCGGTGCTGACATAACCGTGGATCGGATCGCCCGGAATAGGGTGACAGCAGCGGGCAAAACTCACTACCATGCCTTCGGTACCGGCAATCATCAGCGCCTGAGGCTCTTTATCCGGGGTCGATTCATTGACCAGCTTCTGGGCAATCAGCAAGGCTGAATGATTACCCAGACCGATATCTTCCAGCAGATCATCGAACTGCTTAAGCTCGAACTCATTGACCAGCTCGTTAAAACGCTCGACCGGAATATTATCCAGATGTGTTGAAAACGCATTCAGATGTTTATTGAGCAGGCGACGCCCCAGAAGGATCGCCTCTTCGGTCTGCAGATGACGCAGATAGTGGCGAATGCTGGTGCGCGCTTTAGCGGTCACTACAAAATTGAGCCAGGCCGGGTTCGGATGCGAGTTAGGCGAAGTAATAATCTCGACCGACTCACCGGTTTCCAACTGCGTGCTCAGCGGCACCAGATGACGGCCAACGCGGGCGGCGACGCAGTTATTGCCGACATCGGTATGCACCGCATAAGCGAAATCGACCGCAGTACCGCCACGAGGCAACGTCAGGATCTCGCCTTTTGGTGTCGAAACATAAATTTCATCCGGGAACAGGTCAATGCGCAGGTTTTCCAGAAACTCCATTGAGTCGCCAGAGCCTTTCTGCATTTCCAGAATACCTTGCAACCACTGACGGGCTTTACGGTGGGCCAGGCTGTCTCCGCCGGATGATTCGCCGGTTTTATAGAGCCAGTGCGCGGCCACGCCGGCTTCGGCCATATGGTCCATATCACGCGAGCGGATCTGCACTTCAATCGGCACACCGTATGGGCCAAACAGTACAGTATGCAGCGACTGGTAGCCGTTGGCCTTGGGGATGGCGATATAGTCCTTGAACTTGCCCTGCACTGGTTTGTAGAGGTTATGCACCACGCCCAGCATCCGGTAGCAGGCATCGACATCATCGACGATGATGCGGAAGGCATACACGTCCATGACCTCGGAAAACGACAACTGCTTGCTGACCATTTTCTTGTAGAGGCTATAGAGATTTTTCTCGCGGCCCTGAATATCCGCGGTCAGGCCTTCCTGCTCCATCCGGTTGAGGATTGACGCAGTAATCTGGCTGACGATCTCTTTACGGTTGCCGCGCGCTTTTCTGACCGCGCCCTGCAGCACTCGGTAGCGAATCGGATACAGGACATGGAAACCCAGATCTTCCAACTCACAGCGCATCAGGTTCATACCCAGACGCTGGGCTATCGGTGCGTAAATATCCAGGGTTTCGTGGGCAATCCGGCGGCGCTTTTCCGGGCGCAGATGACCCAGGGTCCGCATGTTATGGAGGCGGTCAGCGAGCTTAACGATAATGACGCGAATATCGCGCGACATCGCCAACAGCATTTTGCGCAGGTTTTCCGCTTGGGCATGTTTGGTGGTTTCAAACGCCGCCTTGGCCAGTTTAGTGACGCCTTCCACCAGTTCGGCGACTTCCTCGCCGAACTCAGCGGTAAGATCGTCACGGGTAAGCGCAGTATCTTCAATCACATCATGCAGCAGGCCGGCCATGATGCATTCATAATCCATGTGCATCATCGCCAGCACATGCGCAACCGCCAGCGGGTGAGTGATATAACGTTCACCACTGCGGCGGGTCTGGCCTTCGTGTGCGTTATCAGCAAAGTGATAGGCACGACGAATGCTATCTACGTGTTTTGCATCCAGATAATTGGAAGTGGCGAAACACAGATCATCAATGGTGAGTTTCGGCTCTGACTCCTGGATGAAATCCAGTTCAGAGGCGACTGAAGGTTTAGCGCTCACAGCGTTTATTCTTCGTTTTGCAGCTCTTCTTCACCGACCAGGGTTTCTTCTGCATGCTCACGGGCAGAGGTTTTGGTCAGGATATCGGGAGTGGTCAGACCTTCGGCAATCTCACGCAGCGCCAGCACAGTGGGCTTGTCGTTATCGATTTCAACCAGCGCATCATCACCCAGCGCAATTTCGCGGGCACGTTTGGCCGCAACCAGCACCAGTTGGAAACGGTTATCGACGTGTTCTAAACAATCTTCTACGGTAGTACGAGCCATATCTTTTTTCCTGTCAGTTAAAGAATTAATTTTACGGAATATCAGCGCGTTACGCTAATTTATCTGGGCCCGCTGGTGGGCCCGGTTTGATCTCAACCCAGCAGTTCGCTGATCAATGCTGCCTGTTTGTGTTTTTGCCTTGACAGCCCAAGTCGCTTGCTCTGGATGATGGCGGTCAGTTGCGACAAGGCCTGCTCAAAATCGTCATTGACGATCAGATAGTCAAATTCGATGTAATGCGAGATTTCATTCTCGGCATCACGCATGCGGCGGGCGATGATGTCGTCATTATCTTGACCCCGGTTGCGCAGACGTTGTTCCAGCGTGGCTTTACAGGGTGGCAGGATAAAGATGCCGGTCGAATCCTTAAAGTTGCGACGTACCTGAGCTGCTCCCTGCCAGTCAATTTCCAGGATCACATCATAACCCGCCGCCAATAAGCTTTCGACCGCCCTGGCTGAGGTGCCATAACTGTTGTCAAACACGGTGGCCGATTCCAGAAAGTCACCATTATCGCGCATCTGGGCAAAAGTCTGCTGGCTGACAAAGTGATAATCGACCCCATCCCGCTCACCTTCACGTGGCGGTCTGGTGGTGTGCGATACCGACAGCCGGATATCATCGTGGCGCGCCACCAGGGCATTAACCAGGCTGGTTTTTCCGGCACCGGAGGGCGCGGCTACGATAAACAAACTTCCCATCATCTGTCTGACCTTAAAGATTCCTGCTTTGTAACAAGCCGCTATGCCCAGCCTGCCTGTCAAAAATTGATTAAGCCAGCATTATACCGGTGCCGGCCTTCCGCGTTTTATTCAATATTCTGAATCTGTTCGCGCATCTGCTCAATCAGCACCTTGAGATCAACCGAAAAACGGGTGGTGCCGGTATCGATGGATTTAGAGCCCAGCGTATTGGCTTCACGGTTGAGTTCCTGCATCAGAAAGTCGAGCCGGCGACCAATGGGCTCATCTCTTGTCAGTACATGCTCGACTTCTTTGACGTGGCTTTGCAAGCGGTCCAGTTCTTCTGCGACATCGCTTTTCTGGGCAATCAGTACCATTTCCTGTTCCAGGCGCTCCGGCTCCAGATTGACCTGCAAGTCCGCTACCCGCTCGCGCAGTTTCTGACGCTGGTTTTCCAGAATCTCCGGCATCAGTTCACGCACTGATTCGGCAATCTCATTGATCTGCTGACAGCGCTGTTCAATCATCGCCTGCAGCGCTTCGCCTTCACGTTCGCGGGTGGCCAGCAGATCAGCCAGTGCCTGCTCGAGTGATTGCATCACGCATTCGCTCAAGGCGTCCTGATCCAGACTCTCAGTCTGAATCACACCGGGCCAGTGCAGGACTTTCATCATATCCAGTGGCGCCGGGTCTTGGGCGCTGCCGGCCAGTTGCTGGTAACGCGCAATCACGGTCTGCGCCAGTGACTCGTTGATATCAATGTTTTCCTGTTGCTGTTCCGGGGCTTTGTAGCGCAGCGCCACTTCCACCTTGCCGCGGCTCAGCAGTTCACTAATGCGTTTACGCATCGCCATTTCCAGCGGACGGAAGCTTTCTTCCAGCCGGAAACCGACTTCCAGATAACGGTGATTGACCGAGCGGATTTCCCAGCTCAGGGTGCCCAGTTCTGTTTGCGCCTCATGACGGGCAAACGCGGTCAGACTTCGAGTCACTGATTTCATTCCAAATTCGTTAGTGAATGGCTGATCTTACCCAAATCCCCCTGCGGCTGACAGTCACGATCAGTATAATGTGGCAAATTTGACTGGGAGAGATTCAGATTATGCGTCCAAGTGGTCGTCAAACCAACGAATTAAGACAAATTACCATCACCCGCAATTACACCAAACATGCTGAAGGATCGGTGCTGGTTGAGTTCGGCGACACCAAAGTGTTGTGTAATGCCTCGGTAGAGGAACGTATCCCGCCATTTCTGCGCGGCACTGGCGAAGGCTGGGTCACCGCCGAGTACGGCATGCTGCCCCGCTCCACCGGTTCCCGTATGGGCCGTGAAGCGGCCCGCGGCAAACAGGGTGGCCGCACCATGGAAATTCAGCGCCTGATTGGTCGCTCTCTGCGCGCCGCTATCGATTTAAAATCGCTGGGCGAACGCACCATTACTATCGACTGCGATGTCATCCAGGCTGACGGTGGCACCCGCACCGCCTCCATTACCGGTGCTTATGTCGCGCTGCAGGATGCCGTTAACTTCCTGCTCAAAAAGAAGAAGATCAAATCCAGCCCGCTGTTTGGCCAGGTAGCGTCGATTTCGGTGGGTATCTTTGACGGCACCCCGGTGCTGGATCTGGATTATGCCGAGGATTCCACTGCCGAAACCGATATGAATGTAGTCATGAACGAAGCCGGGGCGTATATTGAATTACAAGGCACGGCAGAAGGTCATGCCTTCCGTGCTGATGAGCTGCAATCCATGCTGGACCTTGCTAAACACGGGATTGAGCAATTGATGGAAAAACAACGGGAAGCGTTGGCAACATCATGAGCCAAATCGTACTGGCCAGTGGTAACCAGGGAAAGTTGCGCGAATTCGCGCAACTGCTGGCACCACTTAATATCGACATCGTCACACAGTCCGAGCTCGACGTGATCGAAGCGGATGAGACCGGGCTGAGCTTTGTTGAGAATGCTATCCTCAAGGCACGTAATGCCTGTGACCAGACCGGACTGCCGGCGATTGCCGACGATTCCGGTATTGAAGTCGATGCGCTGCGCGGCGCACCCGGCATCTATTCCTCACGCTATGCCGGGCTCGATGCCAGTGACGAAGACAATGTTCAGGCCTTGCTCAAAGCGTTGGATGGCGCCCCTGAGGGCGAGCGTAGTGCCCGCTTTCAGTGTGTGCTGGTCTTTATGCGCCATGCCGAGGATCCGACGCCGCTGATTTGCCAGGGAACCTGGCACGGCCAGATCATGAGTGAACCGACCGGCGACAGCGGCTTTGGCTACGACCCGGTGTTTTTTGTGCCGGAGACCGACTGCAGTGCAGCGGAACTATCGGCACAGCAAAAACACGCCATCAGTCACCGGGGCCAGGCCATGCGTCGCTTTATCCAAGAATTTCAGTATATCCGGCACCTGCCCTGAGCTGTCGTTTTTTGATGCGGCAAACAGCTGGTTTCGCTTCGATAGCCTTGATGGTTTTGCTGCAAGCAGCCTGTAGCAGCCAGCCCTATAGTGAAGTGGCGATCAAACCCATTTTTTTACAGCAACACCTGCATCAAAGCTGGCAGTCATCGCATCGGAATTTTATCGGTTTCCCCACACCCGACGCCTTTTCTGTGTGCCATGATTTGAGCTGTCATCGCGTCTCCGAGGTCAGTCTGAATCAGTCTGAATGGCAGCAAGTTCGTCTATTATTTGAACCTCAAGCTGACTCAGCTCAGACTGAACGTCTGCAAATAAAACAAGCCGTCGCCCTGCTGGAACAGTTGGTGGGAAACAAAACCGGCACTGGCGGTGACCATGCCAAGAATGTTTTGACCGCTAGCCGCCAGGGACAACTGGATTGTATTGATGAAGCCACCAATACCTCTGTTTATCTACGCATGATGGAATCGGAAGACCTGCTGTACTGGCACCAGAGTGCGCCCCGCACGTCGCGCGGCCCGCTGAGCGGACAGGCTCCCCATAACACGGCCAGTATTATCGATACTCAGAGCCGGCAGCGTTATGCTGTGGACTCCTGGTATTTCGCCAATGGCCAACCACCGGCCATTGTATTGATGTCAGAATGGAAACAAGGCTGGCAACCCGAGCCAGAGAACTGATGTTTAATTTTACTGCCCTACCGCCGCTGAGCCTTTATATCCACGTGCCCTGGTGCGTGAAAAAATGCCCCTATTGTGATTTCAACTCGCATAACAGCCCGCAGGATATTCCCGAAGAGGCGTATGTCGATGCGCTGATTCGCGATCTGGAACAGGAAGTGCCATTGATCTGGGGCCGCTCGGTGCAAACCATCTTTATCGGTGGCGGCACGCCCAGCCTGTTGTCAGCTGAGGCCTATGATCGGCTGTTTTCCGCCATCCGCGCGCTGCTGCCCTTGCATCACGATGCCGAAATTACGCTGGAAGCCAACCCCGGCACCGTGGAAGCCGGCCGCTTTCAGGACTACCGTGCGCTGGGCATTAACAGGCTGTCGATTGGCATACAGAGTTTTGATAACGAGGCGCTCAAGTTACTGGGTCGAATTCACGACAGCGGCCAGGCTGTCAAAGCCGTGGAAGCCGCCCAGCAGGCCGGCTACGACAATTTCAATCTGGATCTGATGTTCGGCCTGCCGGGGCAGGATGCTGCTAAAGCACGGCAGGATGTGGACACGGCCATCGCCCTGGCACCGGCGCATATCTCCTACTACCAGCTCACTATTGAGCCCAATACCCTGTTTTATGCGCAGCCACCGACCTTGCCGCCGGAGGATCCGATTTTTGACTGGCAGCTTGCCAGCCAGACGCGACTGGCTGAAGCCGGCTACCAGCAATACGAAACCTCTGCCTATGCCCGACACGGGAAGCGCTGTCGTCATAACGTCAATTACTGGCAGTTCGGTGACTATATCGGTATCGGCGCCGGGGCACACGGCAAGATCAGCAGCGCTGCCCCGCAACAGATTGTGCGGCGGGTCAAGCAGAAACAGCCTCAGGCTTATATCGACACCGCCGGTAGCGATGCCTGTCTGCTGGAACAAACCCAGGTCAGTGATGAAGAAGTGGGCTTTGAATTTATCCTCAATGCCATGCGCCTGACCGGGGGCGTGCCCACTCCCTTGTTTCAGCAGCACACCGGCGTGCCTATCTCATCCATTAAAAAGCCGCTGGCCCGGGCAGAAGAACTGGGCTTACTGGAACATACCATTGAACGGCTGCGGCCTACACAAAAAGGCCAACTCTATCTCAATAGTCTGATTGAGCTATTTCTGACGGCGTAGTATTCTGTGTTTAATGATTCAAGGAGCGTTGCGATGCCTAAGTTCAGCCTATTTTTAGCAGGGTTGCTGTTTACCATAACCACTGCTCAGGCCGACGTGCTGTCGATTGCCGACCCGCGTTACGATGTGCCCAACAGCAGCAACGGCGTGATGCGGCCCAAACAGGGCATGAATATGGCTTCAGTGGAACAGCATTTCGGCGCACCGCAAAGCAAAAAACCGGCGGTGGGCGATCCGCCGATCAGCCGCTGGATCTATCAGGACTTTGAAGTCTTTTTCGAATATGACAAGGTACTGCACTCAGTCATCATCCGTGATGAGCAGCCCTGATATTTGTGATCATCCGCAGCGTTAACGTTTCCCTGCCCAAACAGGTTCAGCACAAAAACAAAACGGTCTCCACCGGCATTTTCAAACAGCCTATCAGCGGCGCTGTATCGGTCAGCAGGCTCAACCTGAAAGGCGACCAGCAAGTCGATCAAGTCAACCATGGCGGTGAGCACAAAGCCGTTTATGGGTTTTCCGCCGATCATTATCCGTTCTGGCAGGACAAACTTGAGCTGCAGACCCTGCCTTTTGGCAAGTTCGGCGAGAATCTGACCATTTCCGGCCTTGATGAGCGCCGACTCTGCATCGGCGATCAACTACAGGCAGGACAAACGGTACTGGAAATCACCCAGCCCAGAGTCCCCTGCTTCAAGCTGGGACTGGCTTTTGAACGTGATGATATGCCCAGACTGTTCGTGAAGCATGCGGCGACCGGTATTTATTTCCGGGTGATAGAAACCGGTGCAGTGAAAGCCGGTGACAACGTCAGCCTGCTAAAAGCCCATCCGGCCCGGCTTAGCGTACAGCGCTTGTTCCGCGCGTATTTTGATAAATCCCTGCCTGCTGAAGACAAAAACCCGGTGCTGGAACAGGCGCTGGAGATTACAGCCTTGTCCGGTGAGTGGCGACAGCAACTGGAAAAGCGACTGGCTCAGTCCTGAGGCGCAGGCTCGGCTTCAATCCCCAGAAAACGCTGCAGCGCCCACTTGGGCAAGGTTCCCACACGGGCATGGTGCAGGGAATCTGACTCAATGACGATAAGAATCAACACACTGACCAGGGTGGGCAGAATGCCCAGACCACCGATCATGCCGTAAACAGCTTCTTTCATCACGCCCAGGTAGGTTTTCCCCAGCCAGCCCAGCAACGATACGCTGAGCAGTAGCAGTAGCATGAAAAAAAACATTTTGCTCCAGCGGCGGGCCAGTTGCCAGTGGGCCCAGACAAACTCACTGTCTTCACGTCTGACCCGGCTGGAGCGAAAATAAGTAAAGGCCAGCACCGCCATCGAAATCAGCGGCACAATGACCAGATACTTCATATAAGCCGAACCGAAGGTGGCAATCGCGGTAAACAACAAAATGTGGTTACCGATCAGGTTACTCAGGAAAATATCATGCGGAATCTTAGCTGCTGATATCTCCTGCTCATCCGGCTCGGGCAGTTGACTCATTTATTCAACCATATTGTTGATAATGGCATCACGCACCGATTCCAGGTTGGCATCGACGGTGACTACGGATGAGGTGCTCTGTTTGATCGCAGTATCCGGATCTTTCAGACCATGACCGGTCAGGGTACATACGATGCTGCTGCCTTCCGGAATCTTGCCCGATTTCACATCACGCAGTGCGCCAGCCAGTGAGGTCGCCGAAGCCGGTTCACAGAACACGCCTTCTTTTTCCGCCAGCAGTTTCTGCGCCGCCAGGATTTCTTCATCCGAGCACTCATCAAACCAGCCGCCGGATTCTTCTTTGACCTGCCAGGCTTTATCCCAACTCTGCGGATGACCGATACGGATGGCAGTGGCGACAGTTTCCGGATCATCGACCATTTCACCGCGCATAAACGGTGCACTGCCGGATGCCTGATAACCGACCATCACCGGCTTGCTTCCAACGATGGCACCACCGGCATATTTACATTTGCCACCACAATACGAGCAGGACTCCGTCACATGGGCGCCATCTTCTGAAGCGAGCTCACTGTAACCAATCCAGTGCGCAGTGATATTGCCGGCATTGCCCACAGGCAGGCAGTGATAATCCGGTGCCCGGCCCAGTTCTTCGACAATTTCAAAAGCCGCGGTTTTCTGGCCCTGCAGGCGGTAAGGATTAATCGAGTTAACGATAGTGACCGGTGCGTGTTCAGCGACCTCCTTAACCAGGCGCATACCTTCATCAAAGTTGCCTTTGATCTGAATCACGGTGGCACCGTGCATCATCGCCTGGGCCAGTTTGCCCTGGGCAATCTTACCGTCGGGAATCAGGACAAAGGCTGCAATACCGGCACGTGAGGCATAGGCCGCAGCCGCTGCTGAAGTGTTACCGGTGGAGGCACAGATAATGGCTTTACTGCCCTCTTCCACCGCCTTGGTCACCGCCATGGTCATGCCACGGTCTTTGAACGAACCGGTCGGGTTCAGGCCCTCGTATTTGACGTAAATATCAACATCCTTACCCAGCTCCTTGGTGATGTGATTGAGCTTGATAAGCGGTGTATTGCCCTCGCCCAGACTGATCAGGCGAGTATCGTCATTGACCGGTAACCGATCGCGGTAACGTTCAATCAGTCCAGTGTAACGGGGTCGAAAAGACATAGTGGTTTTCCTCTAAACTAAATGCTGTGTGGGCTAGCCGCCCAGAGATTCCATGCGGATCCGCATAATGGAATCAGGTACGCTGTCCAGCGCTTCAATCTCGGCAATCGCGCGATCCATGTTTCTCTCGACCACGGCCTGAGTCAACATGATGATGGGCACCATACCTTCGTGCTCTTCCGGTTGTTTCTGCAGGATGGCTTCAATATTGATGCCCTCCTTGCTGAGAATGCGGGTAATGTCGGCCAGCACGCCTGGCTTATCCAGGGTATGGATGCGCAGATAATAGGAGGTGACGACTTCCGTCATCGGCAGAATCGGCGTGTCACGCAACGCATCGGGCTGAAAAGCCAGGTGCGGCACCCGGTTTTCCGGATCAGTGGTCAGCGCGCGAACGATGTCCACGATATCAGCCACGACCGCAGACGCCGTGGCATCAGAGCCTGCACCGGCACCGTAATATAGGGTTGGGCCCACCGCATCGCCTTTTACCACAATGGCATTCATCACCCCGTTCACATTGGCAATCAGGCGACGATGTGGAATCAGGGTCGGATGCACGCGCAGTTCCACCCCTTCAGCGGTTTTCTTGGCAATCCCCAGATGTTTGATCTGGTACCCCAGCTCGGCAGCGTACTGCACATCTTCCTGCGAGACTTTGCTGATACCTTCAGTGAAGCATTTGTAATACTGCAGCGGAATACCAAAGGCGATAGACGCCATGATGGTCAGCTTGTGCGCGGCATCAATGCCTTCAATATCAAAAGTCGGGTCGGCTTCGGCATAACCCAGTGCCTGCGCTTCAGCCAGCACATCGGCAAAATCACGGCCTTTTTCACGCATCTCAGTGAGAATAAAGTTGCCGGTGCCGTTGATAATACCGGCCAACCACTCGATACGGTTACCGGCCAGACCTTCACGCATGGATTTGATAATCGGGATACCGCCGGCCACCGCTGCTTCAAAGGCAATGGTCACGCCCTTTTGCTGCGCCAATTCGAAGAGCTCGTTACCGTGCATGGCGATCAGCGCCTTGTTGGCCGTGACCACGTGCTTGCCGCTCTCAATGGCTTTGATCACCAGGTCCTTGGCAATACCGGTACCGCCGATCAGCTCGACGACAATTTCAATCTCAGGATCGTTGATGACCTCGAACGCATCCTCAGTCAGATTGATGTTGGAAACATCGCAATCCTTGGGTTTATCCAGATCCCGGTCAGCAGCGCGGTAGACTTCGATGTCACGACCGGCACGACGACTGATTTCTCTCGAGTTCCGGGTCAAGACATTAACGGTACCGCTACCGACGGTGCCCAGTCCCAGAATGCCGATTTTTACTGATTGCACACAGCCCCCTAAGCTTTTCTAAACATGTCACGGATCCCGCGGATCGCCTGACGTGTACGATGTTCGTTTTCAATCAAGCCAAAGCGAACGTAGTCATCGCCGTACTCACCGAAACCCACGCCGGGAGAAACAGCCACTTTCGCTTCCTTGAGTAATTTTTTACTGAATTCGAGCGAGCCCATTTCACGATAACGCTCGGGAATTCTGGCCCAGACAAACATGGTTGCCTTGGGTTTTTCCACTTCCCAGCCGATGGCATTGAGGCCGTCGCAGAGTACATCACGGCGGCTTTTGTAAGTCGCGACGATGTCTTCAACGCAGTCCTGCGGGCCTTCCAAGGCACTGATCGCCGCCACCTGAATCGGCGTGAACATGCCGTAGTCGAGGTAGGACTTCATCCGTGCCAATGCGGCCACCAGCGTCGGGTTGCCGGACATGAAGCCGACCCGCCAGCCGGGCATATTATAGGTTTTCGACAGGGTATAAAACTCGACTGCCACTTCTTTAGCACCCGGTACCTGCAGAATAGACGGCGCCTGATAGCCGTCAAAGCAGATTTCACCGTAGGCGAGATCGTGCACCACCCAGATTTGATGTTCCTTGGCAAAGGCGACGATGCGTTCAAAGAACTCCAGATCGACACATTGCGTAGTCGGGTTGCCGGGGAAGTTGAGCACCAGCATTTTGGGCTTTGGCCAGGAGTCCTTGACCGACTTTTCCAGCTCTGCAAAGAAATCCACATCCGGCGTCAGCGGCACGTGGCGGATATCAGCGCCGGCAATCACAAAACCATAAGGATGAATCGGGTAGGCCGGATTAGGCACCATCACCGCATCGCCCTGGCTCATGGTGGCCAGCGCCAGATGCGCCAGGCCTTCCTTTGAGCCGATAGTCACGATACACTCGGAATCGGGATCGACATCAACGTCAAATTTACGTTTGTACCAGTCGCAGCAGGCTTTTCTGAGACGCGGAATGCCTCTGGACACCGAGTAGCGATGGGTATCGGGACGTTGTGCGGCCTCGACCAGTTTATCAACAATATGGGCCGGTGCCGGCTTGTCCGGATTACCCATACCAAAGTCGATAATGTCCTCGCCACGAGCACGTGCTTTTGCTTTCAAATCATTTACAATGTTGAAAACATAGGGCGGGAGGCGCTTGATTCTCGGAAACTCGTCGTTCAACTCAATACCTGTGAATAGCTAAAACTGTCGGCAAACTAAGCAAAATAACTGAAATTCATCAACACTTCAAATTCATTTATCGAAAGCGAAACTCATGAGCGAACAAGACCAATTTTACAATACCATTCTTAAAGACATGGAGAGCGGCAAGCTCGTTCTGCCAACGCTTCCCGAAGTGGCGCTGCAAGTCAGGGAAGTCGTCGATGACCCCGATGCCACCGCCAAACAACTGGCCGACATCATTACCACTGATGCCGCCTTGTCAGCACGCTTGCTGAAAGTTGCCAACAGTCCGCTCTATCGTGGCCGCGTGGCTATCGAAAGTGTGCAAATGGCGGTGTCCCGCCTGGGCCTGTCATTAGTTCGCAATCTGGTCACCAGCCTGGTGATGGAACAAATGTTCCAGGCCACCAGCAACCGCCTCGACAAAAGACTGCGGGAGCTGTGGCAACAAAGCACGCAAGTGGCCGCCGCCTCGCAAGTCATTGCAGCCAAGTTGCCGGGCATCAAAAATGATGAAGCCATGCTGGCCGGCCTGATCCACGCTATCGGCGTTTTGCCTATCTTGATGAAAGCTGATGCTGACGGCGATCTTAACAAAGACAGTAAAAAACTGGATCAACTAATTGATAATCTCTATCCCCGACTGGGTGCCAGCATCCTCAAAGACTGGGATTTCCCGGAAAATCTGATCGCTGTCGCGGCCGAACACCGTAACCTCAACCGCAACAGCGGCGCTAACGGCCCGGACCTGGTCGATGTGGTTCAGGTTGCGGTATTGCAACACTTCAGTGGTACTGAAAAAGCGCTGGATCCGACCTCGCTCAATAAAGTGATGGCCTTTAAACAGGTGGGCGCCGATACCGGATTCAGCGTCGAAGAACTGGATGAAGACAGCGAGGAATACCGCGAAGCGCTGGCGCTGTTTAATATGAGCTAAGACTGGTTGGATCTGACAATGGCCGCTGAATCTTGTTAAGCTGAAACTGTGTTACCCACGCGCGTGGATAAGCCACACCCGCAATGTTGACTATTACATAAATGGGCATGATGAAATCAACAGGGAGTGCATGTAATGAAAATTGGCTACGCACGACAAGGTATCCGCGGACAAGCGCTGGAAATCCAACTCGAGGCGCTTGAGCAGTGCGATACGGTATTCAGTGACAAGGCAGCAGACTCTGCTGTGTCTCAGCCCAAACTAAAAGCCTGCCTGGCGATTCTTAATGATGGCGATACCCTGTTCGTCACCCGCCTGGATCGACTGGCCTCCTCCACCCGTTTTCTAACCAGCGTGACGGATAAACTGCAGCGCTTGGGCGTTGATCTGGTAGTACTGGAACAGGACATTGATACCCGCCAAAGTACGGATAATTTTTATTCGCTGATGGCGGCTATTGCTCAGCTTGACGGTGACACAGAGGCGGCTGACAGCGAGGCGCAATCCAGCGACAAAGAAGCCCGGCTCTCCTATAACCAGATCGAAGAAATGCAGTACCGCATTGCCTGCGGCGGCACGGTGTCGGAGCTTTGTGATGAGTACAATATCAGCACTGAAACCTTTTACCGACTGACTGAGTAGGGCCTGTGATGCGCTCATGATCTTTTGTGGCAGATCTGCGGTAAGCTGAGTATGTCGTTTTAATGTGCCCTGCTTGATGCCAAAAACTGAACTTGTTTACCTCAAACTTCTTCGCTTGCTGACTGTATGTAGCGTGCTCCTGCTTTCTGCCTGTGGCAGCAACCCCAAAACGATCCCTGCCATTGATGCCAGGCCGGGCCAGCCACATGCGCTAACAAAACTCTACCAGCAGCATGCTCTGTGGCAGGGCACGCCTTACCGGCTGGGCGGACAGAGCCGCAGCGGTATTGACTGTTCCGCGTTTGTGCAACTCACTTTTAATGATTTGTTTGGCATCAGATTGCCGCGCACCACCAGCCAGCAAGTCCATGTTGGCCAGAAAATCAGCAAGTCGGATCTGCAAACCGGTGATCTGGTATTTTTCCGGGGTGGTCGTCATGTCGGTATTTACCTGGAAAATGAGAAGTTTCTGCACGCCTCAACCCGCCTTGGCGTCACCATTTCCGATATGAATAATATCTATTGGGCACGCAAATACTGGCGATCAATTCGGGTACAATCAGCAAACAGTAATCGCTGATCTCTAGGAGCTCTGACCGTGATGCGTAATGTTCTCTCTGTAATAGCCCTTTCATTGTTTACCAGCCTGGTTCAGGCTGAGACACCTAACCTGCAGCCGGGCCTGTGGGCTTATACCCATGTGACCACCATTGAAGGCGCGGTGTCATTGCCCCCGCAGTCGAGTAAAAATCAGGAATGCCTGCAACAGCAGGATCTGGACAAAGGGGTGGATATGCTCAATATTCCCGAGCAATGCACCTTGACCCGGGTCGATATCAAACGCGATCGGGCAGACTTTGCCGCCAGTTGTAATATGGGCGGTATGACATCCAGCTACGAGGGCCACACCGATTTCAATGGCGACACGCTGCAGGGTCAAATGCACAGTGAGACTGACACGCCGCTGGGTAAAATGCTGATGAATATGACTTTCAATGCCAAACGCGTGGGAGACTGTTAAGGCTCAGTCTGTCCCGGCTCACCCCGGGAAATGCGGTACCCCTGTTCAGTCAGGGCAAGCGATAAATGCAGCGGCTGGCCTTTTTCCAGACTGAAAACAATCGGAATCAGCGGATAAAAGCGGGCGATTTCCTGTTGTCTGAAATACTGCCGGCTGCGTAATACCAGACGATACACACCCTCATGCTGCACGCCCTGCAGCACATCGTCTATGCGCCCTGAAGTATCCGTCTTTTTGGTATCAATGTGCTGCCAGGCACCACTGGTATCAGAAAAGCGGTACAGCACCGCCGTCATCCCCTCTACAGTCAGGCTCTGCTCAGTATCCGTGACCTGAAGCGATAACTGGGAATCCGCCTGTTGTGCCTGAAGCGGCACGCACAACAACATAAATATCAGAGGCAGCAGTTTTTGCATCATGACTTGTCATCACCCAAAACCGCTACCCTAGCATTATTCTGAACGGTAAATCGTTTCATACTCGGGATTATCCAGCCGGGGGTCACCCGACTCCAGGCACTGGAACTTCACGTCATAGGTATAACGAACCCGATGCTGTTTATAGACCTGGGTCACCAGCATCTTTTTACCTATTTCATTACAGTGGTTTTCAGCCAGGCCTAGTGCGGTGCCTTTGGCTACCGCTTCATCCAGATCATCGGCGGAGATGGTGTAGGTGTCCGGGCTGAGGCTGCGGACGCCGGAGGTTTTGACACCACAGGCGGATAAGAAAGTGATTGCCATCACTATGGCGGTGGTTGTGAGTTTGTTCATTTTAAGCCTCCATCAAGACGTGTTGATTGATTGATTGGCTGATTATATTGGGTGTTTGGTTTTAAAGCTTATTTTCATTTCACAGTCTTATGTTTCGCCTTAATGGCGAGTCAGGGAAATGCTTGCCCATTTCCCTAACAACCCTAGGGCACCCCATTGTGCTGGCCTGCGGCTCCACTGCGTTGCTCGGCTTATCTGGGGATTGGCCAAAACTCGCTAACGCTCAAACACTGCCCAATCCTTATCCAGATAAGCCTGCGCTACTCGTCAGCACAAAAGGGGATACTTGGTGTTCGCCGCCAATCCTGTTCTCGTCACCCTCTCCCTTGATGGGAGAGGGCTGGGGTGAGGGTGTCACCGCCCTGTGCGCAGCCGAGCATCGCAAATCAGTTTGGATCAAACATGACGAGTGTCTGAGCGTAGCGAGTTTTCGTCGTGTTACAAAATGATTGAGAAGCACAGGGGACCCGAAGGGCAAGCAGTGGGCTGCCCTTTTGTTTGGTTAGTTTAATTTGATTCGTGACTTCCCTGTCACTCACCCTGCGGGCGCCCGCGGCGTCCAAATTCATTACCAATGAATTTGTGGGCATGCAAAATAAATGAACTCGACTTTCAGGCGAAAAAAGCCATAAAAAAACGGGCAGAGAATTAATCCCCTGCCCGTTTCTAGAAAAAGTTTTTTATGAAAACTTATTCCGGCCGCATATGCGGAAACAAAAGCACATCCCGAATCGACGGTGAGTCAGTCAACAGCATGACCAAACGATCAATCCCAATCCCCTCACCGGCCGTCGGTGGCATACCGTACTCCAGCGCGCGGATATAGTCGGCATCAAAATGCATGGCTTCATCATCACCGGCATCTTTTTCAGCCACCTGTGCCTGGAAGCGCTCAGCCTGATCTTCGGCATCATTGAGCTCCGAGAAACCATTGGCGATCTCACGGCCACCGACAAAGAACTCGAAACGTTCGGTAACAAACGGATCGTCATCGCTGCGACGGGCCAGCGGTGAGACTTCGGTCGGGTACTCAGTGATGAAGGTGGGGTCCATCAGGCGGTGTTCGACGGTTTTTTCGAAGATTTCGATTTGCACCTTGCCCAGACCATAGCTGTCTTTAAGCGGAATCGACAGACCTTCGGCCACTTGACGCGCCTCCTCCAGCGATTCTAGTTGTTCAGGCTTGAGATCCGGGTTGAAGTGCAGGATCGAATCCTTAACGCTCATGCGGGTGAATGGCTTTTCAAAGTCGATATCGAGGCCCTGGTAATGCACCTGTGAAGTGCCCAGCACGTCCTTGGTGACATGACGCAGCATGTTTTCGGTGAGATCCATCAGGTCATTGTAATCGGCGTAAGCCTGGTAGAACTCGACCATGGTGAATTCCGGGTTATGCCGCGTCGACAGGCCTTCATTACGGAAGTTACGGTTGATTTCAAACACCCGTTCGAAACCGCCGACAATCAGGCGCTTGAGATAGAGCTCGGGGGCAATGCGCAGGAACAGGTCCATATCCAGCGCGTTGTGATACGTAGTAAACGGTCTGGCAGTGGCACCACCGGGAATAGCCTGCATCATCGGTGTTTCCACTTCCAGGTAGTCGTTATCCATCAGATAACGACGCACACCGTCGATAATGCGGGTCCGCAATTTGAAAATATCGCGGCTGGCTTCATTCATGATCAAATCAACATAGCGCTGGCGATAGCGGGTTTCCTGATCGGACAGGCCGTGGAATTTTTCCGGCAGCGGTCGCAGCGACTTGGTCAACAGGCGGATATTATCCACCAGTACCGATAGTTCGCCTTTCTGGGTGCGGAACATGACACCTTCGGCAGCGATAATGTCGCCCAGGTCCCAGCGTTTGAATTCGGCATAGACGCCTTCCGGCAGATCATCACGTCTGACATAAAGCTGCATATCACCGGACATATCACGGATATTGGCAAAGCTGGCTTTACCCATCACCCGCTTGGTCATCAGGCGTCCGGCAATCTTGACCCGATGCGGTTTGTCCTTGAGCTCTTCGGCTGACCAGTTTTCATACTCGCTGCTAAGCTCAGCATGCATGACGTTGCGACGAAAATCGTTGGGGAAGGCATTGCCCTGCTCGCGCAATTCGGCCAGTTTCTCGCGGCGCTGCGCAATCAGGCGGTTCTCGTCGAATTCGGTTTCGTTTTCATTACTCATTCTTATAATCCTGATTTCAGCGAGGCTTCGATGAACTGATCCAGATCACCATCGAGCACCGCCTGGGTGTTGCCGGTTTCTACATTGGTACGCAGGTCTTTGATACGCGATTGATCCAAAACATAGGAGCGGATCTGACTGCCCCAGCCAATATCGGACTTGGATTCCTCGGCCGCCTGTTTGACCTCGTTCTGCTTCATCAATTCCAGCTCGTAGAGCTTGGCCCGTAACTGGTTCATCGCCCGGTCACGGTTCTGATGCTGAGAGCGCTCGGTCTGACACTGGACCACTGTGTTGGTAGGGATGTGGGTAATCCGCACTGCCGAGTCGGTGGTGTTGACGTGCTGACCACCGGCGCCACTGGAGCGGTAGGTATCGACCCGCAGATCGGCCGGGTTGATATCAATCTCAATCGTGTCATCCACCTCCGGGTAAACGAAGACCGAGGCAAAAGAGGTATGGCGGCGGGCGCCGGAATCAAATGGCGATTTACGCACCAACCGGTGGACGCCGGTTTCAGTGCGCAGCATGCCAAAGGCGTATTCACCTTCCAGTCTGACGGTAGCGCTTTTGATACCGGCCACCTCACCGGCCGAGACTTCCATCAGCTCGACTTTGTAGTCATGCGACTCACCCCAGCGCAGGTACATGCGCAACAGAATATTGGCCCAGTCCTGGGCTTCAGTACCACCGGAACCGGACTGGATATCCACATAGGCACTGTTTTTATCCAGATCGCCGGAGAACATGCGCTGGAATTCGAGTTTTTCCAGACCTTTTTCCAGTTCGTCCAGATCGGCAATCACCGCATCGAAAGTGTCCTGATCCTCTTCCTCGGCAGCGAGCTCCAGCAGATCCTGGGCATCGTCCAGCGTGTCACGGTGCTGCGACAAGGTGGTGACGATTTTTTCCAGGCTGGCCCGTTCCTGACCCAGTTTCTGGGCATACTCGGGATCGTCCCAGATGCTGGGGACTTCCAGTTCACGGGTGACTTCGGTTAAGCGTTCTGACTTCTCATCGAAGTCAAAGATACCCCCTAAGATCGTCACTGCGATCCCGAAGGTCTTTAATGCGTTGCAATGGTGCGCCTAGTTCCAAGGTAAACCTCTGAATAAATGATTTGAGTTCCGGTCAGAAACCGGCAAAACGCTATATTGTAACGGATTTAGCGTTTCGGCAGGAAGCGGATCGGATCGACTGGTTTGCCGTTGCGGCGGATCTCGAAATGCAGCTGATCACGCTGGGTGCCGGTGCGGCCCATTAAGGCGATTTTCTGACCGGCTTTGACGATCTGGCCTTCTTTCACCAGCAGTTTATCGCTGTGCGCATAGGCACTGAGATAAACATCATTATGCTTGATAATCAGCAGGTTGCCATAGCGCGGCAGGCTGTTGCCGCTATAAACCACTTTGCCCGATGCGGCGGCAATGATTGACTGACCCGCTTTACCGGCAATATCAATACCCTTGCGCCCCGGACTGCTGTTGGAATAGGTCGACACCACACGTCCCTGGGTCGGCCAACGCCACTGCAGGTTCTGATTGCCAACGAAGGTTTGCTGGGCTGGAGCCGGCTTGGCTTGAGATTTAGGGCTAGTGGTTTTGGGTTTGGCCACCGGTTTTGGCGCCGGTGCCGGTTTTACCGAGCGGGTCGTTGAACTCTGGCTGCTGGCCCTGCTGCTTGAAGTACTGCGACTGCCGGGTTTGAATCGAATTTTCTGTCCTACATAAATGGTATAAGGCGAGCGGATGCCGTTCATGCGTGCCACATCCTTGTAGTCCATGCCGTAGCGCCAGCTGATGGAATACAAAGTATCGCCCTTTCTGACCGTGTAATAGCTGGGCGGCGTGGCTATTTTTCGCTGATCACGGTCATAATCGTAGTTGCCAACCGGCGCCACAGCTCTTCCGCCACCGCCACATGCGGTCAGGGTGATCATCAGCAGTAGCGGTACAATCCATTTCATCGGTCAAGCCAGTAGCAGATAGCCTATTATCAAAATCAATACTGTCAGCCAGCCCAGCCGATCGACCCAGATATGCAGACTCGCTTCCAGTTGCGGGCCACCCCAGCGCATCAGGCCGGCGACCAGGAAAAAACGCATACCACGACCGATGATTGAGCCGATCACAAACGGCAGCAACATCATATTGGCAGCCCCGGCAGCGATAGTAAAAATTTTATAGGGAATCGGGGTAAAACCGGCGACGAAGATTGCCCAGAAGCCCCACTCGTCGAACCAAGCCGACGCCTGCTGATAAGCATGCATATAGTCAAGAGAAATCAACCAGGGTTCCGCCAGGTGAAACGCAAACAGGCCAATCAGATAGCCCAGCAGGCCCCCCAGTACCGACATGACCGTGGTCAGCCCTGCATAAAACCAGGCTTTATCGGGCCTGGCCAGCGTCATCGGCGCCAGCATTACATCAGGTGGCACGATAAAAAAGGAAGACTCGCTGAAGCTGACCAATGCCAGCCAGAAAGCAGCATGTTTATGGCGGGCCCAGATCATAACCCGGGCGTACAATCGGGAAAACAGCTGCATCAGACCTGACCGCTCAACAGCGGTACAAAACTGACTGCGTCCAGTTCCACTTCTTCGTAACGATCTTCAATCCGGTCAATCACCCGCAGTGACTGACCACTGCTGCCTCCCACCGGTATCACCAGCCGGCCACCCGGTGCGAGTTGTAGTAACAGTTCATTAGGCACCTGTTCCGGTGCACAAGTGACGATAATGCCATCATAGGGCGCATACCACTCCCAGCCCCAATTGCCGTCACTGTGTTTGAGTTTGATGTTATTAAGCTTGAGTTGATAGAAACGCTCACGCGCCTGGTTCTGCAGGGGCGCGATGCGCTCGACGCTGAAAACCCGCTCTACCAGTTGTGACAATACGGCTGTCTGATAACCGGAGCCGGTGCCGACTTCCAGCACTTTGCCACGTGCTGCGCCTTCCAGCAGAATCTCGGTCATCTTAGCCACAATATAAGGCTGGGAGATGGTCTGACCGTGACCGATGGGCAGGGCCGTGTCCTCATAAGCACGACTGGCCAGTGCCTCATCAACAAATAAATGACGCGGCATTTCACGAATCACACTGAGTACATCCGAGTTACTGATACCGCGCTCAAGCAGACGTCCGACCAGCCGGTCGCGAGTCCGTTGTGAGGTCATGCCTATACCGCGGGGATCCATGTTCATATCAGCAATCTTTCAACCAGGCAGAGACGCCATCAATAGCATCATAGCGGGTCAGGTCGATTTGCAGGGGCGTAACTGACACGGCGCCTCTGCGAATAGCATCAAAATCAGTGCCGGGCCCGGCATCTTCCTCGCCACCAGCCGGGCCGATCCAGTACATCGGACGGCCACGTGGATCAAATTCTTTAATGACCGGCTCTGCCTTGTGACGATGTCCCAGACGGGTACTTTCAATGCCAGTGATCTGCTCTATCGGCAGATCCGGGACATTGACGTTGAGAATCGTGTCGGCGGGCAGCGCCGAATCTTTAAGCCTTGATACCAGCTTCTGCGCAACCCAGCCCGCGGTTTCGTAATGGGTACCGGTGTGTGAAGCCAGTGAAATCGCAATCGCCGGCAGGCCCAGAAAACGTCCTTCCATCG
The DNA here is from genome assembly GCF_947259025.1 of uncultured Methylophaga sp. Classification (GTDB taxonomy): domain Bacteria; phylum Pseudomonadota; class Gammaproteobacteria; order Nitrosococcales; family Methylophagaceae; genus Methylophaga. The sequence continues at coordinate 46,423 of NZ_CAMYKO010000002.1, read as the reverse complement.
CCGCTGCCACCGTGCCCGAATAGAGCACATCGTCGCCCAGATTGGCACCAGCATTGATGCCTGAAACCACCATATCAGGTTCATCATCGAGCAGGCCGGTTATTGCCAGATGCACGCAATCAGTGGGCGTGCCCTCTACGCGATAGACGCCGTCATCCTGCTTGTCCAGACGCAGCGGGTTCTCCAGGGTCAGGGAGTTACTGGCACCACTGCGATTGCGGTCCGGCGCCACCACGGTAATATCACCAAAACTGCTTAATGCATCGGCCAGGGTTCGAATTCCCTGGGCCATATAACCATCATCATTGCTGATCAGGATTTTCATTATAGTTGTAGCCTGTTTGGAGCTTCAAAATACGCTCCATATCTTAGCAAGAATAAGCACTTCGGGTTAAAAAAAAGGCATCCGAAGATGCCTTTTTTGGAGGAAGTGGCCACTTAAAGCAGCACGTTATTCGACTGACCGCCACCGTAGCTGTAAAACTGCATCGGTTCACCACCCGGCGTGACTTTCACCGCACAGTACTTGAACTCGGGGATCTTGGCTGCCGGATCCAGCGCCGCGTTGGACAGTTTATTGACCGCGGCTTCGTAGTAGCAGAACGCCATGAACACGGCCCCGGTGGGCACGCCAATATCAGCGCGGGCAATAGCCGAAACACTGCCCCGGCGGGTGGACATGGTGATCAGTTCACCTGGTTCAACGCCAATTTCATCCAGGGTAATCGGGTTGACGGTCGCTACCGCTTCCGGCTCCAGTGAGTCCAGCACGTTCGAACGACGGGTCATGGAACCGGTATGCCAGTGTTCCAGCATGCGGCCGGTAATCAGTACGAACGGGAACTCCTCGTCGGGGCGCTCATCCGGCGGCACAATATCGGCCGGCACAAACTTGCCGCGACCACTTTCAGTCGGAAAGTCCTCGGTAAAGATAATCGGATCACCGGGATCGCCTTCCTGCTCACAGGGGTAAACCACCGCATGTTCATTTTCCAGACGTTCCCAGTTGATGCCTGCCATAGACGGCACCGCCTTGCGGATTTCGGCAAACACATCGGCCGGGCCGTTGTAATGCCAGTCCAGCCCCATGCGGTTGGCAATCTGCTGGATGATCCACAAATCCTGGCGGGCATCGCCCGGCGGATCAATGGCCTGACGGCCCAGTTGCACCAGACGGTCGGTATTGGTGAAGGTGCCGGTTTTTTCGGGGAAGCCAGAAGCCGGTAATACAACATCAGCCAGGTAGGCGGTTTCGGTCAGGAACAAGTCCTGCACCACCAGGTGTTTGAGTTCAGACAAGGCCTGACGGGCATGATCCACATCCGGATCCGACATCGCCGGGTTTTCACCCATGATGTACATGCCATGCAGATTGCCGGCGTGGATCTGATCCATGATCTCCACCACGGTCAGCCCCGTCTGGTCACTGATTTCACCGCCCCACAATTTTTGCATATTTTCACGGGCCGCCTTGTCTTCCACTCTTGCATAATCAGGCAGACACATCGGGATCAGGCCCATATCGGACGCGCCCTGCACGTTATTCTGCCCACGCAGTGGGTGCAGACCTGTACCCGGACGGCCAATCTGACCGGTCATCAGAGCCAGCGAAATCAGGCAGCGGGCATTGTCGGTACCGTGAACATGCTGGGAAACGCCCATGCCCCAGAGAATCATTGAGCCTTTGGACTTGGCGTAAACCCGCGCTACTTCACGCAGGGTCTCAGCGGGAATACCGCAGACCGACTCCATCAGCTCCGGTGTGTATTTTTCCAGATGCTGCTTCATCGCCTCAAAGCCATCGGTGCGCTCGGCAATAAAGCTTTCATCCACTAGGCCTTCTTCGACGATGGTATGCATCATGGCATTGAGCATGGGCACGTCGGAGCCCGGCTTGAACTGCAGGTGATAGCTGGCTTCACGACGTAACTCAGTGCCACGCGGATCCATCAGGATCAGCTTGGTGCCGTTACGAATGGCATTTTTCATCCAGGTCGCACCGACCGGATGGTTCACCGTCGGGTTGGCACCGATCAGCACGATGACCTCGGCTTTCTCCACATCGGCTACCGGATTGGATACCGCACCGGAACCCAGACACTCCAGCAGGGCCACCACCGATGAGGCGTGACACAGTCGGGTGCAGTGATCGACGTTATTGGTTTTAAAGCCAACACGGATCAGTTTCTGGAACAAATAGGCTTCTTCGTTACTGCCTTTGGCACTGCCGAAACCAGCCAGCGCATGCGGGCCATTGTTATCGCGGATATCAACCAGGCCCTTGGCCGCACATTCCAGCGCCTCTTCCCAGCTCGCTTCACGGAAGACCTTGTCGATATCGTTGGGATCCATTTCAAAATCAGGATACTTGGGCGCATCTTCCCGGCGGATCAACGGTTTGGTCAGGCGATGCGGATGATGCACATAGTCGAAACCATAGCGGCCTTTGACACAGAGGCGGCCGTGGTTAGCCGGGCCATCGCGGCCCTCGACATGCAGGATCTTGTTATCTTTGATGTTGTAAGTGAGCTGACAACCGACACCGCAATAAGGGCAGACCGAATCGACTTTTTTATCAGGTTCGACCATCGCCACGTCATTGGCCGGCATCAGGGCGCCGGTCGGACAGGCCTGAACACACTCACCACAGGCAACGCAGGAGCTGTCACCCATCGGATCATCGAGGTCAAACACGATCTCGGTATGATGGCCACGCTGAGCCAGACCGATAACATCATTGTTCTGTTCATCACGGCAGGCGCGCACACAGCGGGTGCACTGGATACAGGCATCCATATTGACGGCAATCGCCGGATGCGAGAGATCGGCCTGAGGATTTTCACGCGGTTTGAAACGCGGCGTGCTGATATCCAGTTTACCGGCCCAGTAATCGAGCTCTGAATTTAGTGTGTGCGGCTGCTCGGAGACATCTGCCTTGAGCATCTCCAGCACCATTTTCTGTGAATGCAGCGCACGTTTGCTCTGAGAGTCGACTTTCATGCCCTCGCTGGGATAGCGACAGCAGGAAGGCGCTAATACGCGTTCACCATCGACTTCCACCATGCAGGCGCGGCAGTTACCGTCCTGTCCCTGCGCTTCGGAGTAGCACAGGTGGGGGATTTCCACACCGTGGCGCTCGGCGGCCTGGAGAATGGTTTCACCTTCTTCTGCAAAGACTTTTTTGCCGTTGAGATCAAAGGCAATCAGTTCGCTTTCAATTTCCGGATTGATAGCCATTATTTCAACTCCTCAGGGAAGTACTTGATTACACAGCGCAGCGGGTTTGGTGCTGCCTGGCCGAGGCCACAGATAGAGGCATCAACCATTACCTGTGATAACTCTTCAAGCAAGTCCTGATCCCATTGTTTCTCTTTCATCAGGGTGACTGCCTTGGCCGTGCCCACGCGGCATGGGGTGCACTGGCCACAGGATTCATCTTCAAAGAATCGCATTGCATTCACCGCCAGTTCCCGCGCTTTATCCTGATCTGAAAACACCACAATCGCGGCTGAGCCGATAAAGCAGCCATACTCATTGAGGGTATCGAAATCCAGCGGAACATCGCCCATCGATGCTGGCAGGATGCCGCCTGAGGCACCGCCCGGGAAGTAACCGTAAAACTCATGGCCTTGCTGCATGCCTTCACAGTATTCATCAATCAGCTCGCGCATGGTGATACCGGCAGGTGCAAGATGCACGCCCGGCTTATTGACGCGGCCACTGACCGAAAACGCACGCAGACCGGTGCGGCCATTGCGGCCGTGATCAGTCAGGCATTGCGGCCCTTTTTCCAGGATATCGCGTACCCAGTAAAGTGACTCCATGTTGTGTTCCAGCGTCGGTCTGCCAAACAGGCCAACCTGGGCCACGTAGGGCGGACGCAGACGCGGCATGCCGCGCTTGCCTTCAATCGACTCAATCATGGCCGATTCTTCACCGCAGATATAGGCACCGGCACCGCGGCGCAGATGCAGTTTGGGCATATTCTCCACTGGCGGGTTGGCAATCAGTTTTGCCATTTCCTTTTCCAGCATTTCGCGGATCGCGGCGTATTCATCACGCAGGTAAATATAAATTTCATCAATCCCTACTGCCCATGCAGCAATCAAACAGCCTTCCAGGAAACAGTGCGGGTCGCGGTCGAGGAAATATTTATCTTTGAAAGTGCCGGGCTCGCCTTCATCGATATTGACGGCCATCAGCTTGGGCGCCGGCTGGTCTCTGACAATGCGCCATTTACGCCCGACCGGGAAACCGGCACCACCCAGACCACGCAGGCCAGAGTCGTCCATGGTGTCGAGTACTTTCTCTACATCAAACTGGCCTTCCATGCACAGCTTGTAGGTGTTGTAACCGCCCTGGGCGATGTATGGCTCAAAAAGGATCGGCTCGATGGTTTCCGGCTGTATCTGTTTCTGTTCGACCCGTTCAGCGACTTTTGCGGTGTCAGCGTGGGGCACAGGATTCATGCCGACGACTGCGACCGGAGCGCTGTCACAACGGCCAATGCAGGGGACACGTTGCACCCGCACATCCTCACCCAAGCCTTGCTCCAGCGAATCAACCAATTCATCAGCGCCCAACATCTCGCAGGTCATCGAATCACAGACTCTGACGGTCAGTTGTGGGGGCGGTGTCTGATCTTCTTTGATGACATCAAAATGATGATAGAAGGTGGCGACTTCGTAGACCTCGGCACGGGATAATTTCATTTCATGGGCCAGCGCTACAAGGTGGCTTGCCGAAATGTATTTATAAGTATCCTGTATTTTGTGCAAATGTTCGATTAACAGGTCTTTTTGCCGGGATTCCTCACCCAGCAGGGCCTGAACCTCGGCCAAAGCCTTGGGTTCAACCTGTCTGCCCTTATTGACGGCGCGTGGAAGTTTGAGCTCTTTGCCCAGCTTCTGTGCACTGATACGCTGCTGACCACTCATGGATAAGGTCTCTCTCTCAATCTATGCCTTCATTGGCATTTCTAGTACTAGTTAAACAGACAAAAGCTAGCACGACTTAGTTTTACAATGAAGTCATCTATGCCCTATAACTTATTTTAAAACAACCATTTGCCTTTTTTTGGTGCATTTTCAATGCTTTGTTCAGTGGCAACGGTGCACCTATTTCATGCATAAAGCTGTTAAAGCACCTTTCTTGTGCATATTCAAAAACTAGTGGATTTTGTAAGTCATTGATACTACTAAAAAGTGGTAGTTCTGCCGGGTTCGCGGCAAAAAACTGATTTATCTAGCAAAATAAGTGGCACAGTGACGACATATTTGGCCGTGAACACTAGTCATTTATGTCATTTTGCGCAAATTTAGTCTTTTTGCTGATTTTGCCGCTCGGCTTGTTGTTTTTCTTCCAGCCACAGATCGTGATGTTGCCGGGCCCAGGTCACATCCACCTGCCCGCTGGTCATTCCTTCCAGTGCACCTTCAGTGCCGATAGTGCCGATGTAGATGTGGCCGAAAGAGAATGCCAGCAACACCAGCGCCGTCACCAGGTGGATGACGTGGGCCAGTTGGATCACTTCGCGTTCCTGATCAAAGTTGGGGAAATCCAGCACCAGCCCGGACAGACACAGAGCCACACCGGCGGTGGCCAGCGTCCAGTACCAGACTTTTTCGCCGCCATTCATGCGGCCGGCTGAGGGGTGCTTATCACCCACCATGCCACCGAAAGCCTTGAACCACTCGATGTCCACCTTGTTGATAAAGTTATGTCTGAAAAACTTCACCAGAATGGTGAACAAAGCGATCATGAATACCGGGCCCAGAATGTTGTGCAGCCACTTGGCGCCGGCAGCATAAACAGAAAAACCGGGATAGCCCATCAGCGGAATCAGGACATGACGGCCGTACAGCAAACTGAGGCCGGTGATACCCAGAACGATAAACAGAATCGCCGTGGTCCAGTGCAGACGACGCTCATTGAGGGTCCAGCGCTCGACGGTTTCACCGGTGCGAGGATGCGTCAGTTCAACCCGGCCACGGGCAATATAAAATGTGAGGATGGCCAGTAATATAAAGCCCAGTAACCAGCTGCCATAGGTCGCCAGCGGCCCGTTGCGCACCTGGCGCCAGGTTTCACCACTGCCCTGGATCAGTTCATTCGTTTCCCGTCCCTGAACCGCGGTATATCCTTCATTGCCCTGCCTAACCTGACGCCAGGTGTCAGACCGCGGATTGGTGGCTTCAGCCTGCTGTTCGGCCTGGGTGGCAGTGAACAGATAACCACTCATTGGCAATACAAAAATGGCCAGCAGCATCAGCACGCTGGTCCAGAGCATCAATTTCTTGCGTTTATTCAATGCGCCTGCCCCTGCCATTGCGCCTCCGCTAGCGATCGGTTTGAACCTGATTGAATCGTTTTGCCAGAATATCAGCCCGCTCTTCAGCCGACATCGCGTGCTCATCCTCGCTGCCTTTGTAGACACCCGGCTCGTGCAGCGTGACATCTGTGTCTTCGTAACAGGCTGTCAGCCCCAAAAATAAGAAAACAGTCAGTAACAATCTCATGGCTCAGGCCTTGTAGGCTGTTCCCCAGCCCCAGTTGTCAGGACGCCCGCCCCGGCGCACGACCCGGCTGCGGAAAAGATCAGCGACAATATCACCATCACCGGCGAGTAGGGCCTTGGTGGAACACATTTCGGCACACAGCGGCAACTTCCCCTCGGCAAGGCGGTTGCGACCGTATTTATTCAGTTCTTCCTGGGAATTATCCTCTTCCGGGCCACCAGCGCAGAAAGTGCATTTATCCATTTTTCCGCGGGCACCAAAAGCGCCTTCTTGTGGATATTGCGGTGCGCCGAACGGACAGGCGTAGAAGCAGTAACCACAACCGATGCAGATATCTTTGTCATGCAGCACCAGGCCGTCTTCGGTGGTGTAGAAACAATCCACCGGACAAACCGCCTGACAGGGCGCATCAGTACAATGCATACAAGCCACTGAAATGGACTTTTCTTCCTGCAAGCCGTCGTCGATGGTCACCACCCGGCGACGGTTTACCCCCCAGGGCACTTCATGCTCGTTTTTACAGGCTGTGACACAGGCGTTGCATTCGATACAACGTTCGGCATCACATAAAAACTTCATTCGAGCCATGATTAAACCTCTTCAGTCTTAAGCTGCTCTGACCCGACACAGCGACACTTTGGTCTCCTGCATCATGGTCACGGAATCGTAGCCGTAGGTGAACACAACGTTACAGGACTCACCCAGCACATGCGGATCGGTGCCTTCCGGATATTTATCCCGCAAATCCTGCCCCTGGTAATGGCCACCAAAGTGGAAGGGCATAAATACTTCACCACGGCTGACCCGCTCAGTGACAAACGCCATGACCTTGATGGAACCGCCTTCGGGGCCATCCACCCAGACCATATCCTGGTGCGTGACGCCGACGTTATTGGCATCGGCAGGATGCATCTCAATGAACATATCCTGCTGCAGTTCCGCCAGCCAGGGGTTGGAGCGGGTTTCATCACCGCCACCTTCATATTCCACCAGGCGGCCGCTGGTCATCAGCAGCGGGAAGTCCTGGCTGAAATCCTTGGCCTGGATCGAACCGTAACGGGTTGGCAGACGATAGAAACTACGGCGATCCTCATAGGTCGGGAATTCTTTCACCAGGTCATAGCGGTTGGTGTAAAGCGCCTCACGGTGAATCGGCACCGGATCCGGGAACTGCCAGACAATCGCGCGGGCCTTGGCATTACCGTAAGGTGCACAGCCGTGGTTGATCACCACCCGCTGGATACCGCCGGACAAGTCGGTTTTCCAGTTTTTACCTTCGGCAGCCTGTTGTTCTGCCGGCGTTAAATCATTCCACCAGCCGAGTTCTTTCAGCATATCGGCGGTGAACTCAGGATAACCATCCTCGATATCAGAGTCTTTGGTGAATGAGTCTTCAGCCAGCAGGTTGACACCATCGCGCTCAACACCGAAACGGGCGCGGAATGGCAGACCGCCCTCTTTCACCGGCACCGAGGTGTCATACAAAATCGGGCTGCCCGGGTGTTTCATTTCCGGTGTACCCCAGCAAGGCCACGGCAGACCGTAATACTCGCCATCACAAGGCCCACCCTGGGCACGTAAGGTGGTTTTATCAAAGGTATGCAGATTTTGCTGCTGCAGTTTCATCCGCTCCGGTGACTGACCGGTGTAGCCAACCGTCCACATACCACGGTTGAATTCGCGGGTGATATCCTCCACCAGCGGCTCTTCACCATTGACCGCAATGTGTTTGCACAGCTTGTCGGCAAAGCCGAATTTCTTGGCAAACTTGTAGATGATGGTGTGATCGGGCAGAGACTCGAACAGGGGATCGATAATCTGCTCACGCCACTGAACCGAACGGTTGGATGAAGTCACTGAACCGTAAGTTTCAAACTGGGTAGCGGCAGGTAGTAAGTAAACCCCGTCGGTACGGTCATTCATTACCGCCGATACCGTTGGATACGGATCGACAATAACCAACATATCCAGCTTTTCCATGGCTGCTTTCATTTCCGGGCCGCGGGTCTGGCTGTTGGGCGCGTGCCCCCACAATACCATGGCACGGATAATTTCGTTCTGCGCAATGTTTTCTTTGTCTTCCAGCACCCCGTCTATCCAGCGTGAAACCGGAATACCGTTAGTATACATCGGTGACTGGCCGGGTGCTGTCGGGCCCTCTTCGCCCATACCGGCCTCAGGCTCATGCACTTTCTGGTCAAACTGGTTTTTCAGCCAGTCAAAATCGATATCCCAGACCCTGGCCCAGTGTTGCCAGGCGCCTTCGGTGAGGCCATAGTAGCCGGGTAAAGTGTGTGACAACACACCCAGGTCAGTCGCCCCCTGCACATTGTCATGACCGCGGAAGATATTGGTACCACCGCCGGAAACGCCCATGTTGCCGAGTGCCAGCTGGAATACGCAGTAGGCACGGGTGTTGTTGTTACCAATGGTGTGCTGGGTACCGCCCATGCACCAGACAAAGGTGCCAGGACGATGCTCGGCCATGGTTTTAGCCGCCTGATAAACGGCTTCTTCCTTGGCACCGGTGACGCGTTCCACTTCGGATGGCGTCCATTTGGCGACTTCCTTGCGGATTTCGTCCATGCCGTACACCCGCTGGCGGATAAATTCCTTATCTTCCCAGCCGTTTTCAAAGATATGCCAGAGCATGCCCCAGACAAACGGTACATCAGTACCGGGACGGATACGGATAAACTGATCAGCATGCGCCGCGGTGCGGGTCATCCGCGGGTCCACCACAATCAGCGGTGCGCCGCGCTCTTTACCGCGGAAGATATGCTGCAGCGATACCGGATGCGCCTCGGCCGGATTGGCACCGATAATGAAGATCGCCTTGGAATTATGAATATCGTTGTAGGAGTTGGTCATCGCCCCGTAGCCCCAGGTATTGGCTACCCCGGCAACGGTGGTCGAGTGACAGATCCGCGCCTGATGGTCGACATTGTTGGTGCCCCACAGCGAAGCAAATTTTCGGAACAGATATGCCTGTTCATTGGAATACTTGGCACTGCCCAGCCAGTAGACGGAGTCAGGACCGGATTCTTCGCGGATCGACAGCATCTGGTCGCCGATCTCTTCAATCGCCTGTTCCCAGGAAATACGCTGCCATTGGCCGGCAACTTTTTTCAGCGGGTATTTAAGCCGTTTATCGCCATGGCCGTGCTCACGCACCGAGGCGCCTTTAGCGCAGTGCGAACCGAGGTTGAAGGGATGCTCAAAACTGGGTTCCTGACCAATCCAGACGCCGTTTTGTACTTCGGCAACGACACCACAGCCGACACTACAGTGAGTGCAAACACTGCGTTTGGTAGTGATTTCGCCTTCATCGTAACTATGGCGTTTGCCCTCGGCGGCATCGGCCTTTTGCATCATCGCCGGCGGTAACATCGACATAAAAGCGGCGCCACCGGCTGCGATACCGGAGCCTCTGAGGAAGGCGCGGCGATTAACGCCATCGCTGTTAACGGACGTAGCAGAGCGTTTGGTCAGTTTCATGGCAGCAACTCAGCGGGGTTAGAAATCGGCGAGGCGATAATAGGTATCAACATGTTCTGTGCGTTGATAACCCTTGGACGCAGGTTTTTCGGCCACGGGCGCCGGATCAGGCTCCGGAGCTGCCTGCACCATGCCGGAGGTGGTAGCCAGAGCAGCGCCGCCGCTGACAACAGCAGTAAATTTGGAGATAAAGTCCCGACGCGAGCGGGAATGTTGCGAATTCATATCGCCTCCGAAAAACCGAGTTAATTTACTGGGGTGAGCCCCAATTAGTCATTATGGCGGCGCTTTCGAGCCCGCATTAATGTTTTTATAGTGTTAACTCAGAGTATCGCGCAGCTATGCAGGTCTATCAAGGGTTTATCGATAAAATATGTTGTTTTTTGCTTATTTGAACTGCTGCGTCTCGCTGTGGATGAAAGCCTGCCCCAATCCGGCTACGCCCCGGTAGAAGTTTGCACTGCCAGCCTTTTCCAGATCACTGAAAAACCGCTGTGCCCAGGGCGAAATATGTCGGCTGAAGAATGTTTTGGCATCCACCACCGGCGTACCCTGCGCAGTCAGGATCAAACGCATCACATCTAATTCGGCAGCAATATGGTCTTCTGGTTCTCTTTTATCCTGCTGGCGTTCCAGCCCCAGCAGGCCCAGATCCTGTCTTAGTTCAGCCAGCGGTTCCTCGTTTAGAAAGCCGGTCTGGTAATAGGATCCGTAGGGCACCAGTTCCCCCTGTGTCAGGCCGATAAACAGGGCATGATATTCCTGGTTGACGGCAGCAATCTCTGCCTCAGCCGCGGCCTGCTTCAATTGCTGCCAGGCCTGGCCCAGCGATGAATCCGGCTCGGTCACCTGTAGTTGGCTGATATTGTCCAGCAAAGCCTGTTCCGGCGGCGCCGACAATAATGTTGCCAGCAAGGCGTATACCTGCGCCCGCCACTGTTCCTGTTCAGTCATGTTGCTTCCTAGGCGTTTTTGAACATTGCCTTGACTCGGCAATCCTCGCACATTTTCAGGGTATCCAGCTTACCGTCCTGGAACATCGGGTGATCGGCCAGTTTGCCAATCATGGTATCGATCATTTTCTGGGTCGCAAACGGTTTATTGCAGCTGATGCAGTGGAAGATCGGCTCTTCATGTAGCAGCCGTTTCTGCCGGGCCTGATTGCGATCAAACAGATAACGCGGCTGGAGATTGATGGCATCTTCGGGACAGGCGGTCTCGCACATGCCGCACTGTACACAGATATCCTCAATAAAGTTGAGCTGCGGCTGATCCACGCCGTCAATCACCGCTCCCACCGGACACACCGAGACGCAGGACATGCACAGGGTGCAGGCCTGCTTATCCACCTCGATTTCACCAAAAGCGGCAGATTGATCCAGCGCCATCTTTTCGGGCTGCTGTGGGGCTTGTTGGTGCAGATGAGTCAAAGCCATCGTGGTCATACGGCGTTTATCATCGACCCCGGCAAAGCGGGCTGGCGTGACAGCCATCACATCATCTGCTTGAGCAAAGACCTGTTTCAGGCTATTGATATCACGGCTTTGGAGAAACTGCAGCCGCTGCGACCCCAGGCCCAGTTCGGCTACCATGCTGTTGGTTTCCTTGATACTGGCCTGTAATTCCTGCCAGTCATGATCATCATGGCTGCCAGAATCCCAGATCACGATGCGGGCGACGCCATAGGCCAATGCGGTCAGCCAGAACGGCTGGCCCAGAGCGCCAATTTCCTCGATCGAAAATGGCACGACATCATCGGCAAACGGATAGTCATAGGCTTCCAGGCGTTCCTGGCCGCTGGTTTCATCATGGATCAGCAACTGCACTGGACCGCTGTGAAGTTCTGCATAACGATCCAGCATCTGCCGCAGCCGGTCGATACTTTTATCCAGTGTCGGCAAGGCATAGCTGATAGCCCCCGACGGGCACACCACGGTACAACTGCCGCAGCCCTGACACAGGTTGGGGTTGACGTTGATTAAATCATCGCCGCTGCTGATAGCTTCAGCCGGGCAGGCATCAATACAGTTGCTGCAGGCTTGAACACCGCGGCGGCTGTGGGCGCAGATATCAGCCTGGTAATTGAAAAAGCGCGGTTTATCAAACTCGCCCACCAAATCCGGCAGTTGCTGCAGGGCTTCAGCCAGGGCCTGTTGATTGTCACCGGGGGCAAAGTAACCCAGCGGCGCCACCTTGCTGCTGATAAACGGCGACTCGCTTAAATCCAGCACCAGATCCAGCGTTAACTCATGTTCGCCGAATTGGGCTTTAAAAGCCCCCAGCCAACCGGACAAGGACTTAAGCGGCTGTTTGATGACGGTGACCGATGCATCAAGCTCCAGCGTCTCATCATCACTGGCCAGGCAATACAGAGTGAGCTCAGACAGACGCGGCACAATGCTGTTCAGCACAACAGCCGGGCCAATCAACAGGCAACGCCCCCGGGACTCGAAGACAATGGGCTCTTCCGGTTCAATATCAATCTGTCCGGCTTGTAACACGGCATTAAGCAAGATCGTTATCCTCTTTGTCACGGTTGCTCTGGCTGTTGTCCTGTTCGGTCTTCGCCTCTTTGGCCGGTGTTTGTTCTGAGGGGCGGGTATTTTCCTCGGCCAGTTTCAGCATACGTTTCATTTCGTGAGTCACCACACTGCCCAGACCGGCAAACTGGGTGAAGTCATCATCGTACTCATTCAGACCGTCACGCAGATTGAATTCCGGTTTATGAAACAGCTTTCTCAGTGCAGCCTTTTTGGTGTCGGCATCGACATCATCACGCTGCCAGATCGGTTTTTCCTCAGCCTGGGAAGCAGCCTCCGGCTCGCTGATGTCGGGCGCCGCGTCCTGCTCCGGCCTGGTTTCTTCAGCTTGCTGCTCGGCCTCGTCGGCATCCAGCTTGCGCCTGGACCAGCGTGACAGAAAGCCATCTTGTTCCTGGGTCATTTTGCGTCCCCCTTCTCCGCATCATGCCATTTACGGCGTTTGCGTTTCTTGGGCGGCGCCGGTTTGTAGTAGGCAACAACGAAGTGCTCCAGCCAGACGCATAAAGCATCGGCCAGCGGCGCATCGAAAACCACTTCATCGGTTTCCATAAAGGAAGCGGCTTCGTCAAAATCGACGGTCGCCCGCATTGGCGCCAGGTTTTCGCCTTCTTCACTGCAGATTAGATAGCCCTTGGGCTGTGGTGACATCAGGTTGTGATAATAGGCATCGCAGAATTCTTTATGCAGCCTGAACTCCAGATCGGTGAGATAGATTAATTCGCCCTGCGCTGCAGCCCGCTGCAACTCATCCTGTTCCAGCCCCGGTACAAAGCCCAGTAACTGCCAAGATGCCTTGAGCCAACGATGGCTGCTGGGTTTTCGCAGCAACACAGCGCTTACCGTAAACCGATCTGAGGGAAATGCCTGCATGTTATTTCGACTGATGGGGCCAAGCGAAAGTTTTTTGCTGTCAGTCAGCGACCTCGACCCCGCTCACCTTCTGCAAACCGCGTGGCAGCTTGTGACCGCGCTTGCCACGTTCACCCGCATAATGCGTCAGGTCAGCCGGTTTCAGGGTCAGATGACGACGGCCGGCATGCAGGGTCAGACTGTGGCCTTCGGGCACAATAATCACCGATTGAAGCCATTCCTGACCGCCACTGAAGCGGGCCTGCGGAATATTAATCAGACGCACGCCCTTGCCTTTGTTGAGCGGCGGAATGTCGCTAACCGGGAACACCAGCAAACGGCCATCACCGGAGGCGACTGCGACCTGGTCCTGTTCGGGCTTATCCAGTAACAATGGTGGCAGAATTTTAGCGCCATCAGGCAGATTAAATACCGCCTTACCGGCCTTGTTCTTGGCCAGCAGGTTCTCCAGCGTGGTGACAAAACCGTAACCGGCAGTATTAGTTAGCAACACCGGTTTGTCAGGATTATCGACCGCCATCACCGCGACAAAACGCACTTCCGCTGCTGACTGTAGTCGACCGCTCAGGGGCTCACCCTGGCCGCGCGCTGATGGCAGACTATGCGCCGACAGCGAGTAACTGCGGCCGGTCTCGTCGAGGAACACAATCTGTTGATTACTGCGCGCCTTGACCGAGGTAAAGTAGCGGTCACCGGTGCGATAGTTCAAAGACACCGGATCGACATCATGCCCCTTGGCCGCCCTCACCCAGCCACTTTCCGACAAGACGATAGTCAGCGGCTCGGTGGGCAACAGTTCGGTAGCATCCATAGCCCTGGCTGCCTGGCGCTCAACGATATGCGAGCGGCGATCATCGCCATATTTCTCGGCATCGGCAGTCAGCTCTTTACGGATCAGCGTTTTCAACCGGGTCTCGGAGCCCAGCAGCAGTTCCAGTTGCTTGCGTTCCTTGGTGAGTTCATCCATTTCACCGCGGATCTTCATCTCTTCCAGCTTAGCCAAATGCCGCAAGCGCAGTTCCAGAATGGCTTCAGCCTGACGGTCGGTGATACCGAAACGTTCCTTCATCACCTGCTTGGGCTCGTCCTCGTTGCGGATGATGGCAATGACCTCATCAATATTGAGGTAGGCAATCAGCAGGCCTTTCAGCACATGCATGCGGTCGAGGACTTTATCCAGCCGGTACTGCAGTCGGCGGCGGACGGTTTCGATACGGTACTGCAGCCATTCCTGCAGCATATCACGCAGGTTTTTGACCTGCGGCCGACCGTCCATGCCAATCATGTTCATGTTGACGCGGTGACCGCGTTCCAGATCGGTAGTGGCAAAGAGGTGCGACATCAGGCCTTCGATATCAACCCGGTTGGAGCGCGGCACAATCACCAGTCTGACCAGGTGCTCATGATCGGATTCGTCACGTAAATCGGCGACCATCGGCAGTTTCTTGGCCTGCATCTGGGCAGCGATCTGTTCCAGGATCTTGGCACCCGACACCTGGTAAGGCAGCGCATCAATGATGATCTCACCATCGACTTTGCTGTAGGACGCACGTTGTTTGATTGAGCCGTGACCGGTTTCGTAAATCTTGCGGATTTCGCTCTGGCTGGAGACGATTTCAGCACCGGTGGGGAAATCCGGGCCCTGAATATCCTCCAGCAGATCATCCAGCGTGGTGCGTGAGGACTTGAGCAATTTGAGGCTGGCTGCCACCACTTCACGCAGATTATGCGGCGGAATATCGGTGGCCATGCCCACCGCAATCCCGGTAGTGCCGTTTAACAGCAGATTGGGCAAGCGCGCTGGCAGCAGGGAAGGTTCTTCCATGGTGCCATCAAAGTTCGGCACCCAGTCGGCGGTGCCCTGCCCCAGTTCGCTCAGCAAAACCTGGGCGTAAGGGGCCAGACGCGCCTCGGTATAGCGCATGGCGGCGAAGGACTTGGGATCGTCAATCGAGCCCCAGTTACCCTGACCATCAATCAGCGTGTAACGGTAAGAGAATGGCTGCGCCATCAGCACCATGGCTTCATAACAGGCCGAGTCGCCATGCGGATGGTATTTACCCAGGACATCACCGACGGTACGGGCCGATTTCTTATGCTTGGACAGGGCGCTCAGGCCCAGTTCTGACATCGCATAGATAATGCGGCGCTGAACCGGTTTCAGACCGTCGCCGATATGCGGCAGGGCGCGATCGAGAATGACATACATCGAATAATCCAGATATGCCTTCTCGGTAAAGTCGCTTAGCGGCAGTTGTTCCAAATCATCGACAATGGCAGTCATAAGTTTCTCTGTTGTTGCTTAAAGGGCGGCCACATCAGCCAGATCCCCGTGTTGTTCCAGCCAGGCTTTACGGTCGCTGGCGCGTTTCTTGGCCAGCAACTTGTCCAGGATCATCATGGTGTCGTCTTCGGCACTGGTGGTGAGCCGAACCAGTCGCCGCGTGTCCGGTGCCATCGTGGTCTCACGCAGCTGCATCGGGTTCATTTCACCGAGGCCCTTGAAACGCTGGGTGCTGACCTTGCCTTTAATTTTTTCACGTTCGATACGCTCGAGGATGATCTCGCGTTCCTCGTCATCCAGCGCATAAAACACCTGCTTGCCGACATCAACCCGGTACAAGGGTGGCATCGCCACACAGATATGGCCGGCTGACACCAGCGCCGGGAAGTGACGCACAAATAAGGCACACAAGAGCGTGGCAATATGAGCGCCATCCGAGTCAGCATCCGCCAGAATGCAGATTTTGCCATAGCGCAGACCGCTTAAATCACTGGAGCCGGGGTCAACCCCAATCGCCACCGCAATATCGTGCACTTCCTGTGAGGCCAATACCTGGGTAGGTTCGACTTCCCAAGTATTCAAGATCTTGCCCCGCAGCGGCATAATCGCCTGGAACTCACGGTCGCGGCCCTGTTTGGCACTACCGCCAGCAGAATCACCTTCTACCAGAAACAGTTCGGTGCGGGTCGGTTCCTGCGAGGTGCAGTCAGCTAATTTACCGGGCAAAGCCGGCCCCGACTGTACGCGTTTTCGCACCACCTTCTTGGCCTGTTTCAGGCGTGACTGGGCGTTACTGATAGCGAGTTCGGCAATCTTTTCACCGTCTTCAATATGATGGTTGAGCCAGAGACTGAAGGCATCCTTGACCACGCCCGAGACCAAGCCGGCGCACTGGCGTGAGGACAGGCGTTCCTTGGTCTGGCCAGAGAACTGCGGATCTTCCAGCTTGACCGACAGCACATAGCAGCAACGCTCCCAGACATCTTCCGGGGTCAGCTTCACGCCGCGCGGCAGCAAGTTGCGGAACTCGCAGAATTCACGCAAAGCATCCAGAACGCCGCTGCGTAAACCGTTCACATGAGTACCACCCTGGGCGGTCGGGATCAGATTGACATAACTCTCTGCCAGCACTTCGCCGGGTTCCAACTGCCACATCATTGCCCAGTCGACTTCTTCATCATCTTCGGCGATGCTGCCGATAAACGGGGTGGCGGGTACGCAGGGCTCGTCAGTCATGGCCGATGCGAGGTAGGACTTGAGTCCGTCTTCATAGCACCAGCGATCTTCGACTTTTTCCTTGCCCGATAAGTCGGTAAAGGTGACCACCAAGCCCGGGCAAAGTACCGCTTTGGCACGCAGCACATGGCGCAGGCGGGCCACTGAGAATTTGGCGGTATCGAAAAACTCGGCTTCCGGCCAGAAACGCACATTGGTGCCGGTATTGCGTTTACCCACCGTGCCGATTTCGTTAAGTGATTCTTTCAGAGCGCCCTGTTCAAAGGCAATGCTGTATTCGGTGGCATTACGTTTGATTTTCACTTCCAGCCTAGATGACAAGGCGTTAACGACCGACACACCAACGCCATGCAGGCCGCCGGAATACTTGTAGTTTTTATTGGAAAACTTCCCGCCCGCATGTAATCGGGTCAGAATGACTTCGACCCCCGGCACGCCCTGCTCCGGATGAATATCCACCGGCATGCCACGGCCATCATCACTGACTTCCAGCGACTGATCCTTGTGGAGCACCACCTGAACCTGGCGGGCATGACCAGCAATCGCCTCGTCAACACTATTATCGATGACTTCCTGGGCCAGATGGTTGGGACGCGTGGTGTCGGTGTACATGCCCGGTCTTTTACGGACAGGTTCCAGTCCTGTCAGGACTTCAATGGCCGAAGCATCGTAAATATTTGTCATCGTTTACAAATCAAGTTGAATTATTGTCACGAAGATTATCAGCATCAAAGCCTAACACACAACTGGCAACTATCTGTCAGTGCCCCGTCGCTCTTCCCAGTGGCGGTGGCGGATGATAATGTGGATTTGCCGTTGTCCAATCATTGACAGTCTGCAAACTGAAGCAGGCTGAACATTTTTCAAGTCGAGGATGCTGCAATGCGAGTCTTACCCACCCTGCTGACCTTGCTTTTGTCTGTTCCGCTCAGCCTGCAGGCGAACAACGATGCACAACAAGAGTTTGAACAGCAGGCTGCTGTCGCCATCAAGGAATTTGCCAGCAGCCTTAAAAATGCCTTGATGGAAGCCATGAAAGATGGCGGCCCGATTGAGTCGATAGCCGTGTGTAATCTGGTGGCACCCACCATTGCCGCCGAAATGTCGAAAAAGTACGGGATGGAAATCGGCCGCACCAGCCTCCGTGTTCGAAACCCTGCCAATGAAGCCGATGTCTGGGAAACCAGTGTTTTGCAACAGTTTCAGAACCGGCTCAACGGTGGCGAGGCGATACAGAAACTGACTTTCAGTGAGAAAGTTGAGACTGAACTGGGCAGCAACCGACGCATGATGAAAGCCATACCCACCGACAAGCTCTGCTTGTCCTGTCACGGCAGCAAAATTGCTGAGCCGGTGCAGGCGATGATCGATCAGTATTATCCGGAAGATATGGCGACTGGCTTCAAACTGGGCGACATCCGTGGTGCCTTCACTGTCAGCCGTGAAGTCGAGGACCAGTAAAGTCTTTTATTTCAGGCTGATCAGTTCATTGCGGCCTTTATTCTCAAAGCTGAGCTTTTCTTCTTTGGCCAGCCATCCGATGGCACGCTGCAAGACTTTGCTGTCCAGCTCAGTATCCTTGCCAATGCGGCTGGCTGAGGCCGTACCGTTCTGTTGCAGGTAATGCCAGATTTTACCCGCAGCCGGGCCAATGGGATCGGTCATTGTTATCTCCTTGGAATGGGGTGTGTTCCATGAATAATCGGCAATCTTTATGCCAATTCTCTCCCCATGTTAGTGACCGTTTTTTGCAATGAAATGACAGTATAGCGCACTATTACAGAGCATGATGCTGCCCGGATGCACCCATTCAGCGACTGACAGGCATGACCACGGCGATTTTCTGCAATGCCCGCTCAACGCGGGCACGCGGGGTGCCTATATTAAGCCGCATAAAACCGCTGCCATTGTCGCCAAACACATAGCCTGGATTCATGCCCACCCCGGCCTGTTCAATAAAAAATTGTCTCAAGGTCGGATTATCCAGCCCCATCTGCCGACAATCCAGCCATAACAGGTAGGTACCCTGCGGCTGGATCAGCTTGATATCAGGCAGCGCCTCGTCGATAAACTGTGCCGCCTCATCGCGGCTTTGCTGCAGGTATTGCATCAGTGCATCTAGCCAGGCTTCACCATAATTGTAGGCCGCTTCGAAAGCACTGATGCTGAACGGGTTAGCGGCACTGACATGCCAGCTATCAAAAACCTGTTTGATTGCCTTTCTATCGGCTTTGTCAGGCACCACCAGCGCAGACAGACCCAACCCGGGAATATTGAAAGTCTTGCTGGGCGCAACCGTGGTCAGCACATTCACCGAATCGCTCAAATCAGCCAGTGGTAAATGCGTTTCGCCCGGATAAATCAAATCCGCATGAATCTCGTCGGAAATAATGGTCATCTGGTAACGTTCGGCCAGCGACAGCAAAGCTTCCAGTTCCTGGCGGCGCCAGACCCGGCCGACCGGATTGTGCGGTGAACACAACAGCAGCATTTTGGCACCCTGGCGGGCGCAGTCTTCCAGATGGTTCAGATCCATCGAGTAATGGCCGTTTTCCAGCTTGAGCGGATTTAATACCAACTCCCTTCCGGTTTTGGTCACGGCGCTGAAAAACGGGAAATAGACCGGGGGTTGCACAATCACTTTGTCACCGGGCTGCGTCACGCCCTGGATTGCAGCATGAATCGATGGCACAACCCCCGGGCACATCATGATCTGATTGCGCTTAAGCGACCAGTTATAGCGTCTGTCACACCAGTCAATCAGTGACTGGTAAAGACTGTCGGGATAGAGCGTATAACCATATACCGGGTGCCTGGCCCGTGCCACCAGTGCCTCGCTCACCTCGGCCGGCGCAGCGAAATCCATATCTGCCACCCACATTGGCATCACATCTTCGCGTCCAAAGTAAGCCTTGCGGGCATCAAACTTCACACTGGATGAACCGCTGCGATCAACGGCTTGGTCAAAATCGAAACTCATCCCGTGCTTACCTGCGCTTCCAGACAGTGACCTCGGACAGGGTATGCTGGAATTTGCGGCTGGTCTCACGGATCACAAACGGCACTGACTCCGGACCACGAACCAGTTCGAAATGGGATTCGAGAATCGCCTTCAGGCCATCCAGCGTGGTGAAGCTCTCACCGTCTTTTTTGAAACCGCCCAGCCAGTCTTCCTTGTCAGTGTGTTCTTCCAGCCAGGTATAGGGTGAGGCCAGCATCAGAATACCGCCCTGGTTGATGCGCTCATGCACGCTGCGCAGGAACTGGGCCGGGTTGTAAAGCCTGTCGATAAGGTTAGCAGCCAGGATCAGATCATAGCCACGGAACAAGGATTTGAGGTTACAGGCATCGCCCTGCAGAAACTCAACTTTGTTGGCCACTTCGGCCAGCCCCAGTTGGTCGAGTCGGCGCTCCTCATAATGCACCAGATCACCTTCATCGGTAATGGTGTAGCGAATCACGCCTTCCTGGGCCATTTGTACGCCAAGATTAATCAGGCGCGCCGAGAAATCAATACCAGTGACTTGGTCAAAATGCCGGGCCAGTTCAAAGCTGGCACGGCCAACCGCGCACCCCAGATCCAGGGCTTTAGTTTTGGGCTGGTCGCCCATCACCTCAACCGCCAGCTCTGCCAGCGTTCTCGGGAAGTTGGGCACATCAAAATAGGTTTCGCCATAATGAAACTCGGCATACTGCGACAGCATGCTGTCGGTTTCATAATTGGAGCTGTGCTGCTCCACCTCGGCGTCCGAAACAACATAACGAAAACCGGCATGCTGGAAGAAATGGCGGCGGAAAGCATAGCGCGATGCCCGGCGGCTTTCGTTACCGCAGGAAATCCATGAACCACCCTTAATCAGGTTATGCTGACCATCAAAGGTGGGCGTGGTGAAATCATCGTAAATAGGGTGCACCTTGAAGCCATCAAACGGATAGGTCGGGGTTTCTGTCCACTGCCAGACATTGCCCACAACGTCGTATAAATCGCCATGAGCAAACTGATCGACCGGACAGGATGAAGCAGCGTAATCCAGATGAATATTAGCTGGCGCCTGCTGTTCGCCCAGTTCCTCAATGCCGGCATGATCATAGATTCGGTACCACTCATCCTCGCTAGGCATGCGCACCGGCTGTCCGGTTTGTTCAGCTTTCCAGTGACAAAATGCCTTGGCTTCGTGATAGTTGACATCCACCGGCCAATTCCAGGGCATAGCCACCAGCTCAGTCATCAATCGTAACTGCCAGCCCTGTTTGTCCTTGTGCCAGAAAGTAGGATGTTGGGCTTTGGTGAACTGACGCCAGGCCAGCCCTTCTTCTTCCCAGTAAGCATCATGGTCATAGCCCCCCGCTTCCACAAACTGCAAGAATTCACCGTTGCTGACCAAAAGGCGTGAAGCCTGGAAATCATCAATCTCCGCTTCATGTTCACCGTATTCATTGTCCCAGCCGTAGATGCGGTCATCAAAGGTCTTGCCGATCTTGACCTGGCCTGCGGGAATCTCAACCAGACTGTTTTCCGGCGCATCACCATATTCGCTGCACGGACGCCAGTCCGGGTGGGGTTTGACCAAGTCCAGTTGCTGTTGGCGGATCAACACCGATGAGGTTTCCAGATGAATCTGCTCATGCTCAATCCCCATTAGGATTGCCCACCAGGGGTTATCCCAGTCAATCGGCAGTTTCAACGGTGCTTTATGGATAATTTTGTTGATCATCGCCTTGACCTGCTGGCGATAGGCCGTGACCTCCGCCACCGGCGGCCAGTCGTAATGCGCCTCATCCAGATCATCCCAGCTCATTTCATCGACACCGACAGCAAACATCGATTCGAACTTCGGGTTGATGCGTTTATCAATCAGCCCGGCCAGCAGCATTTTATTGACGAAGAATGTGGCGGTATGGCCGTAATAGAAGATCAGCGGGTGACGCAGCGGAATCGACTTCTGATAAAACGCCTCATCCGATCTGAGAGTTTCAAACAGCGACTCGTAGCGCTCATAAGTAAAGTTGAAATAATCCGCGATCTGCTGGCGTTTGGCAGCCGCATCTCTGCCATCCAGCAACGGCGTGCGCAGATGAATATTTTCAGTGAGTGCTTTTTTGAGCGTGCTATCAGCAGTCATTCGGTACTCCATCACAAAAGGCGAGTGTTGTTTCGGTGGAATATTACTGACTATTCAAGCGTGAAATTGTTGCGAAAAGATGGCCCTGTCTAATTTAAGGACCTATCTGCTTCGCCAGCCAGGCGGTTTTGGCAGATAATTCCAGCGAACAGCTCCATTTATACGCCAGATTGATGCTTTCTGCACAGGCATAGACACCGTGACCACGGACCACAGCAACTTTGTGTGTCGCCAGTTGTTCGGCCACAGCGCGTGGTGAACGGCTCACATAATCATCATAGGGAATGCTGATAACCGGCACAAACGGGAAATAATACTGGCCTTCAAAATCGACCGGGACAAAATCCTCACCATTGAGCGTCAAGGCCACGGCATGCGGGCCGTGACTGTGGAATATCGCCCGCGCCTCCGGGTTGTGGCGATAGACCTCGATATGCAAAGGCGCATCGAGCGAGGCACCGGCTTCGCTATCGCCGCTGATATGGCAGCGAACCAGATCATCAACGCTCAGCGTGTCAGCACAACAACCGGTGGGCGTCACCCAAACTTCGTCATGCCAGCGAAAAGAAGCATTGCCACTGTGCGAGTCATTGCAACCATATTGGCGCAGCCATTGATAGTGCTGCACCAGATCCTGCTTCAACTGCTGCAGATCAGGCAGCCTCTTCATCGCTTTGCCTCTCCAGCAGGTCTTCAATATGCCGTAACCACTGACCAGCCTGGCTGCTCAGGTCCTCGTAAGCAATGGCACGGCCGAACGCCGCTTTGGCCTGTTCCAGTTGATCCAGGTAAAAATGACTGGTGCCCATTAGCAGATGAGCCCGGCCTTGCTGGCCGCCCTCTAATCTCTGCACAGCCTGGTTCAGCACTTCAATGGCCTGCTGCCACTGTTCCATGCTGACGTAGACCTGCCCCAGCCTCAGATGCGTCTCACCGCTGCTGTCCATTGACAACATGCGGTTCAGCGTCTGAGCAGCCAGTTCCTGCTCCCGGGCTGCCATCCAGCTATCGGCAAGTTTCTGCAGGTGTTTGAAATCACTGCGAATGACGCCGTCATCCATGGCTTTTTGCAGTAACTTGCCGGATTTGTAGGGCACACGCAGATAACGGTACATATCGGCTAGATTGACCAGGGTTTCGGCATCGCCCAGATCCAGACGGTCAGCCAGCATCCGTACGGCCAGCGAGGTGAATTCCTTATCCTGTTCCTGATATAGCGCTGCCAGTTGATCCCAGTAGACCTTGCGGTGCGGATAGCGCGGAATCAGAATTTCCAGCACATTGATGGCCGACTTGTACTGACGCAGAGACATATGCGCCGACAGTTGCATCCGGTACCAGTCTTCCTTGGGATCGGGATCGTTTTTAATAGCCGTGCGGATATACTCGATGACCTTGCTGTGGTTATCCAGGCGGTAGTAGGCACTGGCCAGCAGCACATAAACGCTGTTTTGCGGCTTGGCTTCATTGGCCAGCCAGCTTTCCATCAGGCCGATACCGCGTTGGTACTGACCATCTGCAATCAGGATCTGCGCCAGGTTGTAACGCAGATTGTGTGTGACATCTTCAGGCAGGGCATCGGCATCGAGCGCTTTTTCAAATGCTGCAGCGGCCTTGTCGTACTGCTGCTGTTCTGAGTACAGATAACCGATAGTCTGCTGCACCACCGCCCGGTCATAACTGCCCTCATCGGTCTGTCCCAGCAATTGGGTCAGCCGCTGCCCAGCCTGGCGATACTGCTCATTGGCCATCATTTCCTGGGCTTCGTTGAGCGCGTTGTAGGTTTTCTCGGTCAGCAGGTATTCACTGTCCTGCGCCTGTACCGACGGCAGCAGGCCCAGATTCAATACCAACAGAAAAAGAGGTAGCAGCGTTATTTTCATCGTGACAGTTTAAACTCGATATCCTGGGTCGCTTGTCTTTCGACTGGCTGACCTTCAACCAGTTTCGGCTTGAACTTCCATTTAAGTACAGCTTCAATGGCCTCATCATTGAATACATTGGACGGCTTGGCTTCGATGACCTGGGCGTCCCTGACCGTGCCGTCTTTGGTAATGATAAAGCGCACGGTAACGATGCCCTCGATACCACGCCTTGCAGCAACCCGCGGATACTTGGGCGGAATGCGCACCAAAGGCACCACTTCATTATCAATAATCGGCCCTTCCACTGGCGCAGGCGCCGGTGCCGGGGCTGGCGCCGGCGCTTTGGCAAAGTCACCCAGGTAGGGACCACCGGTAATATCCATCGGCACATCAACATTGGGCACATCCATTTTGGGGGTGGGTGCATCCGGTTTCGGTGTCTGAGGCGCTGGGGTTTCCGGCGGTGGCGGTGGCTCATCCGGTGGTGGCGGCTTTTTAGGCATTTGCCGTTTTTTGGTTTCCGGCTGGGCTTCCTCGCGTTTGACCCGCACAAAGTCAAGCA
The DNA here is from genome assembly GCF_947259025.1 of uncultured Methylophaga sp. Lineage (GTDB taxonomy): Bacteria > Pseudomonadota > Gammaproteobacteria > Nitrosococcales > Methylophagaceae > Methylophaga. Next base: position 21,924 of record NZ_CAMYKO010000002.1, on the reverse strand, counting down.
GGCGCACCTCTTCGATGACCTGCTTGTCGACTTCTTTATTGCTGGTCATGTGCTGCATCAGCATAAACAGGCCGAAGTTGACCAGCAGCGCCAGAATGATCCCTATCGTCAATCTCATAGCCGTTGCCGTTATTCCCGCTCAGCCGCGATCGACACATTGGCCACGCCGGCCAACCGCGCCTGGTCCATGACTTCAATCAGCAGACCAGTCTTGGCTTCTTCATCGGCCAGAATAATGACCGAGCCTTCCGGGTTTTCGGCATGCATGCGCTCAACATTGGCGCGCACGGCTCGGCGATCAATCTGGCGTTTGTCCATCCAGATTTCGTCATTGGCGCGGATGGAAATCAGAATATTGGCCCGTTCTTTCTTGACCGCAGTCTTGGCCGTGGGCCGGTTTACATCAACCCCGGTTTCCTTGACAAAGGAGGTGGTGACGATGAAAAAGATCAGCAGAATGAACACCATATCGATCAATGGCGTCATGTTGATATCTGCAATACCACCGCTTTGTCGGCGTGAATGTCGCGTTCTCATCTCTAATTCCTAGTCTCTGCGCAGTGCGTCGGCCACGTTATCCACTTCCCGTGACACCCGCTGGCTCAGTTGGGTGCTGAAATACAGGCCCGATAAAGCCGTCAACAAGCCGCCCATGGTGGTAATCAATGCCACCGAAATCCCCCCGGCCATGCCGCGGGTATTACCAGTGCCAAATACGGTCATGACATCGAAAGTCTGAATCATGCCATTGACGGTGCCCAGCAGCCCCAGCATCGGCAGGGCCACGGTCAGGGTCTTGATCAGCATCAGGTAGCGCGACAGCGACACCCGGCTTTCTGCGATCATGCCCTGACGGATCTGATGGGCATACCAACTGGTGCGGTCACGTCGCTGATGCCACTCATCGATCAGTTTGCGGACCTGACGCGGGTGCTGAACATAAACAAAAAGATAGCGTTCAATGATCAGCGACCACATCATGATCGAAGCCAGCAGGATCAGCCACAGCACGAAGCCGCCGCTCTCCATCAGCAATTGAATTCGGAAAAGACCGTCAGTCAGTGTTTCCATGGTGCTTTTCTGCGTTACGGGCAACAATGGCGGCACTTTCCTCATCCAGGATCTGGATCAGGCGATTAGACTTACTGGACAGACCGCTGTGGATCAGCAGCAGTGGAATAGCCACCGCCAGCCCCAGCTCTGTCGTCACCAGCGCCTGTGAAATACCGCCGGACATCAGCTTCGGATCACCGGTTCCGAACAGGGTGATCGACTGGAAGGTTTCAATCATGCCCGAGACGGTGCCCAGCAGGCCCAGCATCGGTGCAATCGCTGCCAGAATCGCCAGTGTAATCAGACCGCGTTCAAGCTTGGGCATTTCACGCAGGATGGCTTCATCCAGCTTGAGCTGCAGGGTTTCCACATCTTCCGCCAGTTTGGCGTTGTAAACTGACAGGATGCGACCCAGCGGGTTTTTCTGACTGGGTTCATCCTGTTTCTGCTGCTTAGCGACGCCGCGACCGGCACGCAGTAAAGACAGGAATTGCAGCAAGGCCACCAATAAGCCTACCGCCCCCAGCACCAGAATGATGTAGCCAATCCAGCCACCCTGCGCAATGCGCTCTTTCACTGTCGGTGTTTGCACCAGCAGCGCCATAATCGCACCACGGGTAGGATCGATGACGGTGGGTAGCAGTTCACCGGCCCCCGCCTGTTCAAAATCACGTGCCAGATTCTGCAGTCTGTCCACCGGCTGGCGAGCCAGTTCGACCAGATTGCCGGTCTCGGACAGATAGCGCAGGAATTTGCCATCACTGAAGGCGGTGAAAACACCAATACGAGTGACCGGCTGTTGTGCCACTTCACCGCTGACGGTAATCACCGGTGCTTCAAATTCTTCAACCTTACCGGATGCGGTCATCTCTTCCTGCAGGGTCAGCCACAACTGGCGCAATTCGTCGATGGTGGGTTGTTGTTTGCTATCGCTCAGTTTATTCAAAAAACCCAGTCGTTCGGTCTTCTGTACTGAAGTCATTGAGCTTTCCAGCGTACCGCGACTATCGTTGGCCACCTGTCTGACCGTGCCAAACAGTTCACCGAGCGACCCGGAGCGTTCATCCAGCAGGCTTTGCTGCTCTGCCAGGGTCTGCTCCTGCTCGGTGAAAGTCTCATTGAGGCGGGTACTGCGCTGTTCTTCGTTGGCCAGTTGTTCACGGGCTTGCTGAAGCAGTTGTGCCTGTTGATCGTGAGCTTCGACAAACTCGGCTTCACGCATTTTGTTCTGTTGCTGCTCCAACACCCGTTCACGCTTGACCTGATCCAGCAGTTCATCCAGGTTGGCGGGTTTGTCAACGGCCATCAGCGGCAGGCTGAGGCTGAGCATTAACATCAGCGAGGTTAAGGTTTTCATTGTTCACCTCCTGATGTTTTTTTAACCGGCAGGGTCAGCAGATCGGGCGGTAGTTGTTTACGCGCCACCTTGAGGCCATCTGCCACCGGCTGTAGATACTCATCAGAGAGCTGCTGCCAGCTTTGACTTTCAGCATCCCAGACACCAGCCTCCCGGCCATCCAGCGTCAGATAATAGAGACTGACGCGGCCAATACGGAGAAAATCGACGGTGCGGTTATCACCGCCCTGACTCAGATCGGCCTGGTAAGCTTCAATAGTGCGGCCATATTCAGTCTCAACCTGATAGGCCTCCATAATGCGGCGGTATTTTTCTGACAAGGTGACGTCAGCCCGGCCCATCATCGTTTTGAGTGCAACAATGCGGCTATTCCGTTCCTGCTGCAGGAAGGGGATATCAAGCGCGACAAACTGTTCCAGTACATCGATCATCTTGGTCATCAGCGGCACGATATCGCGCTGGGTGGTTTCAATATTATTGAGTTGGCGGTCGATTGAATCCAGCTCACTGCGCTGCGAGCTGACCAGTTGCTCGAGTTGATCGTTATAGGCCCGCAGACTCTGGGTCTGGCGCAAAATATCACGGTACTCGGCCAGCATATCGGTGGTTTCATCGGCCAGGTTGTCGATCTTTTCCTGTGACTGCTGGGCAGCCACATCGGTGTCAACCTGGGTATCAATGGCTTCATCCAGGGCACCGGCAGTGGCCACGAGGGGAAGCGCGGTGATCACCGCCAACGGCCAGTACCGTCTTATCATCTGCTTCAACTGCATAGACTTTAGGTCCTATATTCGCCGGAGTCCCGGCATGACAAAAATTTGCTAAGGCTTGCTATCTTAACAAGAGATGATCAGCGGCGTAAATGATAAAGATTCGCAATTAGAGAGGAAGTAGCCAGATTTCAGGCAAAAAAAAGCCGGGTAACAGGGTACCCGGCCAACCTTCATAGAAGGAGAGAGAAATATAAGACTATAGAAGCTGAAATTTCTATAACTTGATGTAAATGTTACAGCTTGCAAGTCTTTCTGGAATGAGCGACTTATCCCAATAAAACGGGAATTTATTCCTGCGTTTCTCTTCCTTCTAAATCAGTCATTTAGCGGCGCCTATGACGATAGACCATGACTGATAGCAAAACGCATTAATTCAGCGGTTTTGTTGATATCCAGTTTGCTCTTAATCTGCGTCAGGTTGTTGGCCACAGTTTTATAACTAATCCCCAACACGTCGGAAATCTCATTCATGCTCTTGCCCTCACCCAGCAGGCGCAGAATTTCCAGCTCGCGCCGCGAGAGGTCACTGAGCGCGCTGGTGCCGGCATCGATATTGAGCATGGCCAGTTGCTGCGCCATATCCGGGCTCAGGTAGATTTTGCCGTCCAGTACTTTTTCCACTGCTTCCACCAGGTGATCAGCGGCATTATTCTTGGTGATATAGCCCTTGGCGCCGGACTGCATTGCCCGTGAGGCAAACACCGGATCTTCATGCATGCTGAACATCAGCACCTTGGCATCTTCGCGGTTCGCGCGGATGCGTCGTAAGACTTCCAGCCCGCCCATGCCCGGCAGGGTAATATCGAGCAACACCATATCCGGATACTGCTCCTGAAACAGACGATAGCCTTCTTCGCCGGTTTCTGCTTCCAGTACGTTAGCCGTGGGAATTTGCTGTATCAGCTGTCGACAGCCCGCCCTGACTATCGGATGATCGTCCACCACCAATATCGTTACTGCCTGTTTCATTGTTTGTCTCACCTTTCAATGGAATTAATACCCGCACCTGCAGGCCGTGTCCCTCTTCCGTATCAAACGCAATGCGGCCGCCCAAAGCCGATACCCGTTCACGCATACCAATCAGGCCGAAACCGCGCACCAGGTTGGAGTCCAGCCCCTTACCGTCGTCGGTCACGGCCACTTTCATGGCTTCATCCTCACGTCTGACCTCGACTTTGACGTGGCTGGCCTCGGCGTGGCGTACGCAGTTGGTGGTACATTCCTGCACCACCCGGTACACCGTGACCTGAAGCGTGTCGGGCAGATCATGAAAATCACCGACAAAGTCCCATTCCCAGTCAATCTCCGGCTGCCGGTCGCGCCAGTTGTGCAACATATCTCGCAATGCTTCAGCCAGCCCCAGATCATCCAAAGTCATCGGCCGCAGCCGACTGAGCATTTTACGCACCAGCGACTGAATGTGATTGGTTATCAGTTTGACCGAGCCGACTTTTTCTTCGATTTGCGGCACCTCATTGTCACCGGCCAGGCGCTCAATTTCGCCCAGATCGACGCGGATACCAAACAGGCACGGTGCCAATTCATCATGCAGCTCACGCGCCAGATCACGGCGTTCGGATTCCTGCAGGCTGAGCATATTACCGGCCAGCGCATGGTTTTCCGCCATGGTTTTTTCCAACACACTGGCCATATGGTTAAAGCGGATCTGAATCGGGTTAAGCTCTTTTACCGCCGAGGTATCGACGCGCGCCGAAAAATCGCCCTGCTCCAGGTGACCCAAGGCATTGGAGAGCTGTGACAAGGGTTTCAGGCCCTGCCGCAATGCCAGATAGATGAGTGCCAGGATCAACAGCAGGAAGGCAAAGCCCAGCCAGAACAGGGTGTTGATATCCTGCCAGACCTCGGTCACCTCATCGCTGGGATCGGCTTCCACCACCAGATAGCCATAGGATTTACTGCCCTTGGTAATCAGTCGCCTGAACGCCACGGCCTCCGGCTCCATCATGCGGATAAACCAGTCGGGCGCATCCGGCTTGTTGAAAAAACCGGTCTGATCTTCCTGGCCGATCAGCGGCATACCGTTCATATCTTCAAACCAGGCTCGAATATGGCGGGTGTGGCGCACACTGTCGACGATCAGTGTCAGGCGTTCGCTCAAATCATTGGAAAAACGTAATGTCGGTAAGGCATTGACCAACAGACCTTTTGCCAGCTGAGTACTGGAAGCCATTTCCTGCGCCAGCGCCTGGCGGGCATTCTGTACCATCAGATACCCCGCAGCAGCGAAGTTAATCAGCAGGATAATCGTCACGATGATCAACAATCGTAATTTTAAACTCATGATCATTTGCTTATTGCATAGATAAGTTAGAATTATCGCATATCTTGTTTCTACACATTATTCGGAGAGAATTAGGGAGCGGCATGCAAACCAATCAGTCACTGTTTCAAAACGCACAAAAACACATTCCCGGCGGCGTGAATTCACCCGTAAGAGCCTTCAAAGGCGTGGGTGGCGACCCGGTCTTTTTCCGCGAAGGCAAAGGTGCCTGGCTGACCGATGCCGAGGGCAAGCAGTACGTTGACTATATCGGCTCTTGGGGGCCGATGATCGTGGGCCATGCCCATCCAGAGGTGCTCAGCGCAGTGACAGAAGCGGTGCAGCATGGTCTGGGTTTTGGCGCCCCGACACAGATTGAAACCGAAATGGCTGATCTGGTCTGTGAACTGGTGCCATCAATGGAACTGGTGCGTATGGTCAGTTCCGGTACCGAAGCCACCATGAGCGCGATTCGTCTGGCCCGTGGTTATACCGGACGCGATAAGATTGTGAAGTTTGAAGGCTGCTACCACGGCCACGCTGACTCGCTGCTGGTCAAGGCCGGTTCCGGTGCGCTGACACTGGGCGTGCCCTCCTCTGCTGGTGTGCCCGAGTCTCTGGCCCAGCACACCCTGACCCTGCGATTTAATGATCTGGATTCAGTGCGCGACTGCTTCCGCGAAGCTGGTAACGAGATTGCCTGCATCATTATCGAACCGGTCGCCGGTAATATGAATTGTATTCCACCCGAGCCCGGTTTCCTCGAGGGCCTGCGCGAGATCTGTGACGAGTACGGCACCGTACTCATCTTTGATGAAGTGATGACTGGTTTTCGCGTAGCACTGGGCGGCGCTCAGGCGCATTATGGCGTCACCCCCGACCTGACCACTTTCGGTAAAGTCATTGGCGGCGGTCTGCCTGTGGGCGCGTTTGGTGGCAAACGTGAAGTCATGGAGCATATCGCACCACTAGGCCCGGTTTATCAGGCCGGTACCTTGTCGGGTAACCCGATAGCCATGGCCGCCGGTCTTGCCACACTGAAACTGCTGCAGTCTCCCGGCTTTCATGACGAGCTGAGTGCTGCTACCGATAAACTGGTCAAAGGTCTGCAGCAAGCTGCTGATGATAATGGCATTGCCATGACCACCAACCATGTCGGTGGCATGTTCGGCCTGTTCTTCACTGAAGATATAAAGGTACGTCATTTTGAACAGGTGGCTGCCAGCGATCAGGAACGCTTCAAAAAATTCTTCCATGCCATGCTTGATCGCGGTGTTTATCTGGCGCCTTCCGCTTTTGAAGCCGGATTTATTTCGGCGGCACACGGCGATACTGAAATTGAAGCGACCCTGACTGCAGCTCGCGAAGCATTTGCCAGCCTCTGAAACTGAGCCTGGTGCATTAGCCATACATCGTTTTGCGATGTATGGCTTTTTGTTATCACCTTGTTCGCTGCTGATCACTCGGTTAAGTTAGACCCTTCACTTCCCGGACAGACACTATGACCACGCTTTACTGGCACGATTATGAAACTTCCGGCATCGATCCGCGTTTTGATCGGCCTTTGCAGTTTGCCGGCATCCGCACTGATGAAGATTTAAATATCATCGGTGAGCCACTGATGATCTACTGCAAACCGGCTGGTGACTTTCTCCCCCATCCACAAGCTGCGCTGGTCACAGGGCTGTCACCACAACTTGCCGAAAAAGAAGGGCTGAACGAGGCCGAGTTTATCGCCCGTATTCATGAGGAGCTGGCCGAGCCCGGTACCTGCGGGGTGGGTTACAACAGTCTGCGTTTTGATGACGAATTCACCCGCTTCACGCTGTTTCGTAATTTTTACGATGCCTACGCGCGAGAATGGCAAAACGGTAACTCCCGCTGGGACATTATTGATATGGTCAGGCTGACGCGGGCTTTGCGGCCGGAAGGTATCAACTGGCCTGATCGCGAGGATGGCAACCCCAGCTTCCGGCTGGAGGAACTGACTGCCGCCAATGGCATTGAACACAGCGGTGCGCATGATGCGCTGGCCGACGTGTATGCCACCATTGAAATGGCAAAACTGATTAAAAAAGCCCAGCCCAAGCTGTATGACTTTGTCTTTAACCACCGCCGTAAACACGATGTCGCGCCCTTACTAAACCTGCATGAGCGCAAACCGGTGATTCATGTCTCGCGCATGTATCCCAGTGACTACTGCGGTACAGCCCTGGTGGTGCCGCTGGCCAAAGACCCGCATAACAGCAACGGCATTATCGTCTATGATCTGCGTTATGACCCTTCCGATCTGATTAATCTTGATGCAGACACCCTGCGCGAGCGTTTGTTTACCGCCAGCGCTGATCTGCCTGAAGGCGTCACACGGCCCGCATTAAAGACCCTGCATATCAATAAATGTCCGGTGGTGGTACCGGCGGCCACACTGGATGATGCTGCCGCCGACAGGCTGCAGATTGATCGTGAACAGCACGACCTGCATTTGCAGCAACTTAACGTCGCTGGGGATTTAAGCGCCAAACTCAATGCCATCTTCACCAAACCCCAGTTTGATGCTATTGATGATCCGGATGCCAGCCTCTATGGCGGTGGCTTTTTCAGCGACAGTGACAAGCGCAAAATGGAAGTGATCCGCAGTGCTGAACCGGAGATGCTGCAGACCCTTTCCATTCCTTTCGAAGATAGCCGTCTGCCGGAACTGTTATTCCGCTACCGGGCGCGTAACTGGCCACACACATTGAATGCCGAGGAACAGGCCATTTGGCAACAGTACAGACAGCAGCGACTGGGTGATGAGGCGCCTGCTCAGATACTGAACTTCAATCGTTTTGCCGAGGCGCTCAGCGAGAGTCGACAACAGCCACTGTCGCCGGAACAGCAACAAATACTGGAGCAACTCGAATCATACGGTATGTCGCTGAAGAAAGAAGTGAATAACATCTGAACGTTTTCCAGAATAAAACACTAAAAAGCAAATAGAAACAATTCTCATAATCATTAACATTTTTGATTTTCTTGTGTAAACTTTGTGAAAGTTTGAGCCTCATCAATACGAAGAACACAAGGAAATGTATAAACCGCGCACTCTCTGCTGTTTAATTCTCGCTGCGCTCACCCCTGCCGCAGCACTTTCGGCAGAATCACCCACACAACTCTCTCCCGTTATTGTCACCGGCCAGAAAATAGAACGCAGCCAGATGGAGACGGTGTCGAGTGTCCGCGTTGTCGATAGTGAGGAACTGGAAAACGGCACCCGCAATGACAACCTTTATGAGCTGATAGAGATGCTGCCCAATGTCACCAACACCAGTGGTTTTAATAGCCTGGCGATCCGCGGCATCGCCAATGCCGGTGCTACCGGGGCTGACAGTGGTGCCGGCACCATCGGTATCTATATCGACAATGGGCTGCTGACAGCGCGAAGCATTCAGGATAATGCCATCAGTACCTGGGATCTGGAGAGCGTGGAGGTTCTGCGTGGTCCTCAGTCAACAACTTCAGGCCGTAACTCCTTGGCTGGTGAGATTCGACTGAAAACCAAAGATCCGGAATTCATCAGTAACGGTAAAGCCAAAGTCGCTTACGGTGAGGACAATACCTACCAGACAGCGATTATGCAGACCGGTGCGATCACCGATAATCTGGCATACCGAATCACTGGTGATTATCAAAGCACAGATGGTTTTGTTGATAACGATATTCTGGGCGACAGCGACTTTAATCGGAACTACAACGCCAATATGCGTGGTAAGTTACTTTACCTCACCCCCAATGATGGTGAGATTATGCTGACTGTCAACAACAATCGCTTCTATGAGCATGGTGACGGTGCAGTCGATGATCGTCAGAGTGGTCATCAAAGTCGGCTGAATTTTCCCAGTAGTTGGGAAACCGAGAGCAACACCGTATCACTGGATATCATCCAGCCTCTCAATGAGGTGCTGACATTTGAATCCAGAACCGGCTATGTAAACAGCGATTTTGAACGCGATACCGACTTCGATGGCAGTCCGGGGGATGCACTGCTGTCTCAGGAAACCGACGAGTACAAATTCAATCAGGAGTTTTTGCTGAAATATGATAAGGACCGTGTCCGGGCGGTCGCCGGAGCATTTTTCGCCAAAGGAAAGCTGGAGGATGCCTACAACACTGATAATGTGCAGGCACCGACAACTGGACTCCTGGGCTTTGACATCGTTGTCAACTCAATCAACGCTATTGATGAGGAATTTGAAACCGCTGCGTTGTTTGCCGACGTTGACTTCGACCTGACTGATAAACTGACCCTGCTGGCCGGCCTGCGTGCTGATTATGAAAAGCGGGACAGTAATGTCGAAACGCTGATTGAACGAAATGCGTCTTATGGGCCTTTTGACCCAACAATTGATGGCTTTCTCGCCGGCCTCAGCGGTCAGCAGGATGGAGATGAAAGCTACTTCAACCTGTTACCGAAACTGGGTTTCAACTATATGTGGTCTGAGACGCTGTCCACCGGTTTTGTGGTTCAGCGTGGTTATCGTCCGGGCGGTATTTCCACCAACCCGATTCGCGGCCAGGCCCGTTCGTTTGATGAAGAGTTTACCACCCATTACGAGGCTTCTCTGCGTTCCCTGCACCTGGATAAACGCCTGAATCTGAACGTCAACGTGTTCTATACCGACTGGAAAGATCAGCAGGTCACCGTGGCACCACCGGGTGCATTTAATCCACTAGATGTTTTTATCATCAATGCTGCTGAATCCAAACTCTTTGGCTTTGAAATTGAAGGCAAGTTCGCTGTCAATAACAACTGGGATCTGTTGGCAGGTATTGGTTACAGCAAGACCGAGTTTGATGATTTTGAGGCCAATGGTGTTGACTACTCCGGTGATGAGTTCCAATTTTCCAGAAACTGGACTGCCAACTTCGCCAGTACCTACCGCTTCGACAACGGCTGGTTTATCAACGGGAATATGTCTTATGCCAATAAAGGTGAGGATCGTCTGGGCACTGAAAACACTGAACTCGATGCCTACGCGCTGGTTAACCTTAAAGTAGGCTATGAACAGGATCAGTGGGGCGCTTACCTGTACGCTAACAACCTGTTCGACAAGGATTACCGCACAGAGCGCTTCAATGAAAATTCACTCTATGGCAATGCCGTCTACGGCGATCCACGTGTGGTTGGCATCGTCGCTACTTTATCCTGGTAAAGGCGACCGCTTTTCAGTCAAAAAGGCCGGCACAGTCCGGCCTTTTTTATGTGTTGAGAATGAAAACAGGCCTTAGCATCAGTAGAATGGAACCTTCCTGATAAATGATGACGCCAGCCCTGACTGATATGACGATACTCCTGAGCACCTTAAACGCCCGCTATATGCATACTGCATTTGGCCTGCGTTACCTCTATGCCAATCTGGGGGCCTTACAGTCAGAAGCCGAAATTGTGGAATTCACCATTCAGGAAAGACCACTCAATATTGCGGAAAATTTGCTCAGCTTTAACCCTCAAATCATCGGTTTCAGTGTCTATATCTGGAATGTGCGTGAAATCACTGACACCGTCGCTTTAATCAAACAAATCGCCCCTGATGTCACCATTGTGCTGGGCGGCCCGGAAGTCAGTCACGCCCCCGATCTGCCAGAAGTCTGCGAGCAGGCCGATTATGTCATCAGCGGCCAGGGCGAGCAGAGTTTTCATGATCTGTGTAAGCAATTGCTGGCAGGCACGCCGCCGAAGCAGAAACTGATTGAAGGCCAGCCGATGAAGCTGGATGAACTGGTGTTGCCCTACCGTTTTTACGACGACGAGGACATTCGCAACCGGCTGATCTACGTCGAAGCCTCACGGGGCTGTCCGTTTAAATGCGAGTTCTGCCTGTCTGCGTTGGATAAAACAGCCACACCGTTTCCGCTGGAAGCCTTTCTGCAGGAAATGGATCAGCTCTGGCAGCGCGGCGTGCGTAACTTCAAGTTTATCGACCGCACGTTCAACCTCAAAGTCAGCACCAGTATCCGCATTCTTGAGTTTTTCCTTGATCGTATGAGCGACGATCTGTATCTGCACTTCGAACTGGTGCCCGACAACCTGCCGGAAAAACTGAAAGAGACGCTGAAGCGTTTCCCACCGCACAGTCTGCAGTTCGAAATCGGTATTCAGACTTTTGATCCGGAGATTCAAACACTGATCAGCCGCCGGCAGAATAATGATAAAACCCGCGACAACATCCGCTGGCTGCGCGAACACACCGGTGCTCACCTGCACACTGACCTGATATTCGGCCTGCCCGGCGATACGCTGGAAAACTTTGCCGATAGCTTTGATCAACTGGTGGCGCTGAACCCGCATGAAATCCAGTTAGGCATTCTTAAACGACTGCGCGGCGCGCCGTTAAACCGGCACAACCAGAACTATGATCTGCGTTTCAATCCGCAGGCGCCCTACAATATTTTGTCGACTAGCGACATCGACTTTATGCAGATGCAACGCGTCAATCGCTTTGCCCGCTTCTGGGACATGATTGGCAACTCGGGCCGCTTTATCAATACGCTGCCACTGATATTAGGTGAAGAACCGTTTAATCGCTTTATGCAACTGTCAGATAAGCTGTTTGACCTGGCCGGTCAGAGTTACAAGATTAACCTGAGGCGGCTGTTTGAGATGATTTATGTGGTGATGACTGAAGAACTGGGTATTGCCCCTGAACGGGTCAAAGCCCAGCTGAAACTGGATTATGCCCGTGCCAATATCAAGGGTGTGCCGGATTATGAGAACTTACCCAGTCTGACTAAAAAATCCAAGGCCGGTGTTGCTAATAAGCGGCAGATGCAGCATGGGTGAGGGTTTCTCTCTTGGCTTGGGGTCAGTCATCAAGCTATCAGCTAATTACCTCTGCCCTGAACCAACACCCAAGTTTGTACTTTCGCCTAAATGGCGAGTTCATTTATTTTGCATGCCCAAAATAAACGAACCAAACAAAACGGCACCCGCTATTGCCTTGATTCCAAAAATTGAGTTTGGTTGATGGCGTGGCCGAAAACTCGCTTCGCTCAAACACTCGACCACTTAATCCATCAACCAAACTCAATTTTTGGCGACAATAAACGGGAAGAAGAGTAGTCCCTTACCCCCTGTGTGCTGACAAGTAGCGCAGGTTTATCTGGATAAGGATTGGGCAGTGTCTGAGCGCTAGCGAGTTTCGGCCAATCCCCAGATAAACCGAGCAACGCAGTGGAGCCGTCAGGCCAGCACAGTGGGGCGCCCTAGGGTTGTTAGGGATTTGGGCGAGCAAATCCCTGACTCGCCATAAAGGCGAAAAGTTGCTTTAACCGAACTACCTCGTCAACTCGGAAACAACTTGATAACCAAAAGCTACACAGAAATTTACAGCCGAACCTGTAAAATACCCAACCAATGAACCAACAAACCTTCATCCCCAGCCCCTGCATACGAAAATGCGGCCTCGACGAACGCGAGATCTGCCGTGGTTGTTTTCGTTCGATCGAGGAAATTATCGGCTGGGAAGCGATGAACAGTGACCAGCGCCAGCAAACACTGGATAACTGTCAGCGGCGTCGTGAACTCAGAACCCGCCGCGGTTAGCGTTAAACAATCAGCTTGGCAAGTCTTTTGAACTCAGGGTGACTGGCATCCCCCAGCCATTCAAACAGTAAAGATTCGACATTGGTAATGACAGCACCGGCGAGTCGCAGTCGCTGCAGGGCATTGAACTGATTACCCTTGGCGCGGGAGCTGACCGCATCTTCAATCACATAGACTTCATAGCCCTGTTTGAGCAAGTCCAGTGCAGTCTGCAAAACACAGATATGGGTTTCCATACCTGCCAAGAAGATTTGTTTACGCTTCATCCCCTGCAGGGCATCAGTGACACCTTCAACCTGTGCCGATGAGAACTGCGTTTTTTCTATCACCGGACTATCGGGCGGCAGCTTGTTTCGCAGTGCCGCTTCAGTATGGCCCAGACCACGGGGATATTGCTCGGTCACCAGTACCGGTACAGACAGCGCTTCAGCCGCGGTCAGCAGCACTTCAACCTGTTCTATAACCCGATCACGCACGCCTTTGGGCATAGCAGTGGTCAGTTTTTCCTGAATATCGATAACCATCAGCACACTGTTGTGGCTATCGGCGATCGACATATTGATTTCCATTTACGATGCTCCCAACCAGGTATTGATTTGTTCCAGATCGCTGATTGTGACGATACCGGCTGCCTGCTTCAGACGCAAACTGTTGAGAATGTAGTCATAACGTGACCGCGCATAGTCACGACGGGCACTGAACAGGTTGCGGCGGGCGTTGAGCACATCGACAGTGGTACGGGTGCCGACATCATAGCCGGCCTGGGTTGACTCCAATGCCTTTTCGTTGGATACCACCGCCTGTTTCAGCGCTTTAACACGGCTGATCCCGGCCATCACGCCATTGAAAGACTCACGTGTCTGACGGGTCACGGCACGCCGTTGTGCTTCCTCATCCTGCATGGCTTGGTCGAGGCGGAACCCTGCTTCACGGGTACGGGATACCACTGCACCGCCGGCATAAATCGGCAGGTTTAACTGCAGGCCGATGATGTCGGTGTGAGTTTTGGTGCTACCACTGAAGTTACCATCACTCTGCGAACTGTAGTTTTTCTGTGCCACCAGATCCAGGCTGGGGTAATGCCCGCTTTTTTCGAACTCAATGGTTTGCTCTGCACTCTCGACGTTACTTTTGGCAACAACCAGGGCCGGATTCTGCTGTAGGGCAGTCTGGCTCCAGTCATTGATATTGGCAGGTTCCGGACTGACCAGTGGTGAATCGTCCTGCAGACCGGATAAATCATCAATATAGGTACCGGAAGTTTCGCGCAGCTGTTCATTGGCATTAGCCAGCGCGTTTTGTGCTTCGATAACCGCCGCATTAGCCAGATCGAAAGCCGCCTGTGCTTCGGTCACATCGGTAATGGTGGCCATGCCCACATCAAATCGTTGCTGAGTCTGCTCAAGCTGTTTGGCGATAGCCTCTCGTTCGGCCTCTGCAAAGGTCAGATCATCTTCAGCGCCCAGCACACCAAAATAACGTTCGGCCACTCTGACAATCAGCGACTGTTCGACAAGAGCATAACTGGCAGCAGCGCCCTCAATAGCGATATCCGCCTGCTCACTCTGAACAAAATTCTGACGCCGGTAGACAGGTTGTACCAGACTCAAGCTGTAGCCATGATCGTTGTATTCGGTGCTGCCGCCAATAAAGTTCTGTGCCGAAGCATCAACCCGGGTTTTATTGGTATTGGCCGATAAATCTAACTGTGGCAGAAAATTGGCCATGGCCTGATCGTCGAGCTCACCCACGGCCTGACGAGAGGCGGCTTCAGCCAGTAATTGCGGATCGCTTTCCAGCGACAAGTTAAACACGGCTATCAAATCTTCAGCCATCACTACGGGCGGGGCCATCATCACTGATGCCAGTAACGTATTTAACACGAATTTTTTCATCTTCTTTCCTTGAGCCTGCCTGCTGGGCACAGCGGCCTGATAATAGTCATTATTGTTACAATCCGACCAGTCGGTATGTCGACGGCGCAATTGCTGTCTGGCGTGAGACATTTGGCATGTTCAGATTACAGCGGCGCTTTCACCGCTGAATATGGCCTGGCTCAGTAAACGTTCATACTGGTATCGACATCGGTCGCCCAGCTATTCATCCCACCATCCAGGTTAATGACGTCATTAAAGCCCACATGTTCCATAAACTGACCTACCTGGGCACTGCGCTGGCCACTGCGGCAGATTAAAACGACCGGTTTATCCTGTTGCGCTGCAAAGTCTTCCAGTCTTGCCGGGACTTCATTCATTGGTATGTGCACCGCACCTTCTATGACACCGTTGCTCAGTTCATGACCTTCACGGACATCAATCATCAGTGGTTTAACGCCACTGTCGAGAAGAGCCTGCAGCTCTGTTGCTGTCATTTGTTTCATTGTTGATCTCTGGACTTAGAATTCAAATTCGGCTTTGGGTTCTGCGTGAATCATGGGCGGGATCACCGTTTCAAACAGCGACTTTGTCTGCCACTGGCGCTCAGCCACACGTTCAATTAATTGTACCGTCATCGCCGGTGCTTTGCCGACTACAGCGATCATTCGCCCGCCTATCTTTAGGCTGTGCAGATAGGCCTCGGGCAGGTTTTCGAAGGCTGCCGTGATCACTATTGCATCCACCCGCTCTGTCAGTGGCCAGCCTTTGGCAGCATCACCGACTGCATACTCGACATTTTCAATGTCTAACTCAGCGAGTTCAGACTGTGCAGTCTCACTGAGCTCAGCAAAATATTCCACCGTGAGCACCCGCCCGGCGAGACTGGCCAGTAAAGCGGTCATGTAGCCGGAACCGGTACCAATTTCCAGTATGGTCTCATTGCTATTCATTTGTAGCGCCTGCAGAAACCGTCCTTCCAGTGTCGGCGGTAACAGGCTTTGGTCACAGCCAATGGGTAAAGCCACATCAGCATAAGCCAGGCCTTGCAAAGCAGGGGCTACAAACTTATCACGCGGGATAGCGCTCATTGCCGCCAGCACCCGCTCATCCAATACTTCATTGGGCCGGACCTGCTGGGTCACCATATTGGCATGGGCTTTTTGAGGCTGTGTCACTGATTTGTCCTGTTGCATCACGCAAAACGGGTCGGAGCACTAAGCATAGGTGCTTTACGAGAGTGGTGCAAGCCACTGAAACAGGCAATTCCCTGCCTGTTCTGAATAAACGCGGAGAGATGACTCAGAGCGGAAAATTTCCCGCTCACATGCCGCTTTTGTTCAGCCTTTTTTACTGGCCCGGTGAAACAAGGGTTCGTGCACTGACTCACGGGAAAAACGCCAACAGGCGATGACAATGGCCCCGGCCGAGAAAGTCAGCAATACGGCAATATCGGTAATAATAGAAAAGTCGCTTGTGGCCGTCGGCACAGCATGTTTCATCAGATCCACGCCATAGCTGAACGGGTTAATCAGCACAATGTATTTCAATAGCTCAGGCAGTTGACTCACCGGGTACAAGGCGCCGCTGAGGAAAAACAGCGGGAAGATGAAGAAGTTCATGATCACCGCAAAGTTATCCAGTGTTTTCGACCAAGCCGCGATCAGACCACCTATTGCGGCGCAGCAAATGGCGGTAGCAAACGCCGGTATCAACAGCAATAAAGCAATCTTCACCTCCACCAGTCCTATCAGTGCCAGGATCACCAGCAGCATCAGGGCCTGCACCATGGCAGTAATGGTGGCGGCAATCAGTTTAGCAATGACAATCCAGTAATGCTCAATGGGCGCGATCATCATCATCCGCATCACGCCGAACTCCTTGTCATAGACCAGGGTCAGCGCCGATAAAAGGGCAGCAAATAACAACGTCATCGCCACAATGCCGGGCACCAGAAAGCCCAGGTAACCTTCCTGCTCAGGCCCCTGCAGCATACTGCCCACGCCGCTGCCAATAACCAGCAACCAGATCAGTGGCCTGACCATGCTGCTTATCAGACGGCCACGCTGACGGAATACCTTGCTCAGTTCACGCCCGGCAACAGCTTTGACTGCCAGCCAGTTTTTCATGTTACGACTCCGGTTTCCGGCGGACATACCGTCCATAAATACACATCATTGAGGTTGGGCCTGCGCCATTGCATCGAGACCACTGATTGTCCCAGCGAGCGCTGCAGCTCGCTGAAATCGACATCTTTGTCCTTAACCCGGAAAGTCAGGTGCTGATCTTCCCAGACAGGATTGCCGAAACGGGGACTGAGGGCTTGATTGACGGCTTCTGTATCAGCACAGTCTATTTCAAGAATATATTTGGCGAGATCCCGAATCAGCGATGAAGGCGCGCCGCCATGTTGCAGCTCACCCTGCTGGATAAAGTCGACCCGGTCGCAGGCCTCAGCTTCTTCCAGATAGTGGGTGGTCAGAAACACGGTCATACCTTCCTGCTTGCGCAGTTGCTCAACAAAGCGCCAGATGGCACGACGATTGGGCAGGTCAAGACCGATAGTGGGTTCATCCAGAAACAACACCCGTGGTTTATGCAGCACGCCCCGGGCGATATCTACAGCGCGGCGCTGGCCGCCAGACAGCGCCACCAGTTTCACATGGCGCTTCTTTTCCAGGCCGAAAATAGACAGCAGCTCGTTAATACGCTGATTGGCTTTGGCTGGCTTGAGGTTGTACAGCGCGGCTGCAAATTGCAGGTTTTCGTCCACCGTCATCATCCGGTCCAACGCCGAATCCTGGAACACCAGCCCAACGCTGGCGCGGATAGCCACCGGATCATCGAGCACCGATTGATCGGCAATCCTGGCTTCCCCCGAAGTGGGCGAAGTCATGGTGGTGAGCATATGAATGGTAGTGGTTTTACCAGCACCGTTAGGACCCAGCAGGCCATAGAACTGGCCGGACTGGATATTCAGGTCGAGCTTATTAACGGCAGCGGCCTGACCATAGATTTTGGTCAGGCCGCTGGCTTGTATCGCAAATTTAGAGGCCACTGATTTCTTTTGAGTTTTTCGGGTTTCTGAATACCAGAGGTTTGGCTTCCTGCGCAGTTTTATTGGCCTCGTCCCGGCCACGCTGAATGGCTTCATCCACCAGGTGGCGATCAGGAGATTTGGTGCAGACGGGATCAGCCATGGCCGGATCACCGGTCAGCATATAGGCCTGACAACGGCAGCCGCCAAAGTCTTTTTCTTTTTCATCACAACTGCGGCAGGGCTCTTTCATCCAGTCAAAGCCACGGAAGCGGTTAAAGTCATTCGACCCTTCCCAGATTTCCCTGATGCTCATATCACGGACATTGGGTAGTTCCATACCTGGCAATTCACGCGCCGCGTGACAGGGCAAAGCTGTACCATCCGGCGTCACGGTCAGGAACACATTACCCCAGCCATTCATACAGGCTTTGGGACGTTCCTCAAAGTAGTCGGGCACCACATAGTAGATCTTCATGTTGCCCTTCTGCTCTTCCTGATAACGGTGAGCAGTGGCTTCAGCTCGTTCCAGTTGCTCTTTCAGCGGCATAAGCTGATCCTGGTTGTGCATGGCCCAGCCATAATACTGCGTCGTCGCCAACTCAACATAGTCGGCATCGAGGTTGATCGCCAGGTCCAGGATCTCATCCAGTTGGTCGATATTCTGACGGTGGGTCACAAAACACAGCACCATCGGATAGCCAGCAGCTTTGACCGCACGTGCCATATCAATTTTGTGCTGGAAGGCATCAGTGCCGGCAATCAGGTTGTTCAAATCGGCGGAGCTGGCCTGGAAACTGACCTGGATATGATCCAGACCGGCATCTTTAAATGCCTGTGCCTTGGACGCGTCAAGACCAATACCGGAAGTGATCAGGTTTGTGTAGAACCCCAGATTACGGGCTTCCTGTATCAATTCCAGGATATCAGGACGGGTCAGCGGTTCACCACCTGACAGGCCCAGCTGGGTTGCCCCCATTGCCCGTGCCTGTTTGAATACATCGATCCATTCTTCGGTGGACAGCTCGCTTTTGATTTTGGCGTAGTCCATCGGGTTGGAGCAATAAGGACACTGCAACGGACAGGCATAGGTGAGCTCTGCCAGTAGCCATAAAGGCTGTCTGATACTTTCGTTGGCATTGACCCCAACAGCACCACCGGTGCTGCCGGGTGCTTTATTCTGCTCTGATCCAGTCGTTGTCATGAGCTTCCTCCAAAAACTGATAGACGTCATCATCCAGATCAGCCCCGTTGAAGGCGGCTTTCAAATCGGCGATGAGTTCATCTACGGTTTGTTTCTTTTCGCTGACGCGCTTAAGGATTTCACCGGCGGCCGGGTTTAACTTGACCATGCCTTCCGGGTAGAGCAACACGTAACAATCCTGCGCCGGCTCCCACTGGAAGCGATAACCCAGTGCCAGTACCGGTACGCTGTCAGCATTAAATGTTTTATCTGTCATTTTTCTACTTCCACATCCATGCAATAGGGTGGACGGTTTTCAACATAGGCCAGCCACATCGCATCCAGCATCGTCCACAGAATATCCAGTTTAAACTGCAACAGATCGACCGCACGTTGTTGCTTTTCACGGGTGTCACAGTAATCCAGCGTGATTTGCAGGCCATGCTCTACATCGCGTCTGGCTTCGTTCAAACGCTTACGGAAATAGCGGTAACCATTTTCATCAATCCATGGGTACAATTCCGGCCAGTTATCCAGCCGCGCTTTGTGAATCTTGGGCGCGAACAGTTCAGTCAATGATGAACCGGCGGCTTCCTGCCAGGATGCACGGCGGGCAAAATTCACGTAAGCATCAATGGCAAACCTTACACCTGGTAAGACATGCTCGTAGGATTCGAGTTCTTGCCGGGTCAGGCCTACAGCCTCACCCAATTGCAGCCAGGCCTCGATGCCCCCCTCTTCACCGTCATAGCCATCATGGTCAAGAATGCGTTGTACCCAATGCTTACGCACTTCGGCATCTTCGCAATTGGCCATAATCGCAGCGTCCTTGATCGGAATCGCAGTCTGGTAATAAAAACGGTTGGCAACCCAGCCCTGAACCTGCTTTTGATTCAGCTTGCCCGCATGCATCAATTTATGAAACGGGTGATTGATGTGATACAAGGCTTCCTTATCACGCAGCTTCTGCTCAAACTCCTCGCGGGACCATGGTGCAGGTTTGTCGGCCATTCTCTCTTCCTCTTAAATCTTCGGGCAGCGTTTTATAACTCGATATCCATGCCGTCGTAGGCGACTTCAATACCGGCTTTGTTCAGAATCTGCCGTTGCTCCGACTCCTCGTTGAGGATCGGGTTGGTATTATTGATGTGAATTAGAATCTTGCGTGGTTTTTCCATCGCATTGAGCAGGCTCATAATGCCGCCCTCGCTCGACTGGTCCAGGTGCCCCATTTCCTGGGCGCGCTTGTCACTGATGCCTTCGTGGGACATTTCGTCATCGGTCCAGACGGTGCCGTCAACCAGCACGGTGTCGGCGTTTTCCATGTACTCAAGCACATGCGGTTCCGCCACGCCCAGGCCCGGCGCATAAAACAGATTTTTGCCGGTGCGGGTGTCTTCTATTTTAATGCCCACATTGTCACCCGGCACGGTGTTGTGACGGTGCGGCGAATACGGCGGTGCTTCACTCTTCAGTGGCACCGCGGTAAATACCAGCCCTTCTGCAGTGGGGATTGTGAATGAACTGTGATCGGTGGCAATTTCATGGTGGTTGATACCACGGAAATGGCCGAGAATATTGAATACCGGGAAGCCGGTGGTCAAATCCTCGTACACTGCTTTGGTGGTATACACTTCCCACGGTTTGTTATGTTCGCGCAGGGTCAAAATGCCAGTGACATGGTCGATTTGGGCATCGGTGATCACAATGGCTGTGATGGCGGTATCCCGCACTTCCCGTGCCGGTTGCAACGCCGGAAAGTCATCCAGCTGCTTTTTGATATCCGGCGAAGTGTTAAACAAAATCCAGTCTGTGCCATTGGCGCTGACCGCAATCGATGATTGGGTACGTGGACTGGTTTTGATGGTGCCTTCTCTGACGCCTTTGCAGTTAGCGCAGTTGCAGTTCCACTGCGGGAAACCGCCGCCGGCACCAGACCCTAAAACGTGTACAAACATAAAATCCTCTATCCTTCTGCTAAACCAAATGGCACTCGGTGAATGGCATTGAGTTTAACGTTGCCCGGGGTTCCGCAGAACCCCGAGCATACATCATAAGCCGCTATTAACGGTTTGCAATGTACATGGTTACTTCGAAACCAAAACGCATATCTGAGTATTCAGGTTTAGTCCACATAGTTATTTCCTCTCAAAATTATTAGAAAGTTGTTGTCACCCTTATATTCAGGTGACGAGATAATGCTACACAGCCCGGCATAGGGCGACGTCAGGATTCCCCGCCTTGCCATTCAGGATTTTCCTGATTTCATCTCAGGCAACACAGCCCTCTAGCTGGCACTATCGGCTCGATCAGCGGCGGCGTTCAGGAAATTTTTCTCTACTTAAAAAGGGAAAAAACACCTGATTTAAAGTGTTTTTTGACTCAAGTCAGGCTGTTGCCACATCCGTAGAATAAATAACTGATATATTTCAGCTTCATAATATATCTCTCGTTTTGGCATGTTCATTCCCCATGCCAAGGGTTATTTAGCCGGGCACCGCCCGGCTTTTTTTTGCCCAAAAAAAGACCCGACATCTTGCGATGCCGGGCCTTTTGTCAGACTTATCAGATTAATCGTTTAATCTGTTTGGGTCTTGGTCTTACAGGCTAAATACGCTCAGAACACCACCCAGGTTGGTCCAGCTAGACAGTGCACGGTATGCACCGACTGCGCCCAGACCATCTGTGTCGTTTTCCAGGCTTGGGATAGCCATACCGATACCAGCCCAACCGCCTACACCAGACAGGATGGAGATGTACTGCTTACCACCATGCTTGTAAGTG
>NZ_CAMYKO010000001.1 GCF_947259025.1 uncultured Methylophaga sp. | reverse complement strand
CAGTTATGCCTGGCGGCCATAGCGAGTTGGCACCACCTGATCCCATCCCGAACTCAGCAGTGAAACAGCTCAGCGCCGATGATAGTGTGGGAGTTCCCATGTGAAAGTAGGTCACTGCCAGGCTTTATATATAAAAGAAGCCCATCCAATCGGATGGGCTTTTTTTATATCTGATAGTTTTGTAGTGCCCTTACCCGAACATGTGAACACCCCATGTGACAAAAACGCCGGGAGCGTTTTTGAATGAGCGAAGCGAACCCGAAGGGTCAGCCACAGGGATGTGGCTGATAAAGTAGGTCACCTTAAATGCTGAACCAAGACTTGATACGTACCCGGTCCTCATAGAGGCCCGGGTATTTTTTTGTCTCAAGGTTTGGGATTGTCCTGTCTTGAGTCGGGGAAATACCCATGTGACATTATCGCCGGGAGCGATAATGGACGCCGCTAGGCGCCCGAAGGGCTGGGCACAGGAAGTGCCCAGTCAAAGTAGGTCGGAGAATAAGCCAAGCTTAGTGAGGTGGCCTTTTCTATTATCTGAAGTTTAGACCGTGACCTACTTGAACGCAGTGACCGCCAATTGCTCCTGCATTGGCGGCATACCGTCCATCCATGGACATAACAAAAACATCAGGAATGTTTTTGCACGACCACAGGGAGCCCGGAGGGTCAGCCAAAGGGATGTGGCTGATAAAGTAGGTCACTTTAAAACAAAAGCCCACCTCAAATATATTGAGATGGGCTTTTTTTATATCTGATAGTTTTGCAGTGACCTTACCTGAACATGGTAACACCCCATGTGACCACATCGCCGGGAGCGATGTGGGATGACCACAGGGAGGTCGCGCAGCGATTTGCCCCAGGGATGGGGCAAACAAAGTAGGTCACCTCTGAACTCATCGCAAGTTCTTATTACAAACACATATACAGTCAACCAAGAATCTTTTTGCACGATCGCAGGGATCCCGAAGGGCCGCCTACAGGGAGGTAGGCGATAAAGTAGGTCACTGCTAGGTTTTAGCGTGGAAATTATTATGTGAGGCTGTTGCTAAAATTAAGGTACACACTCAATATCTGGAAACCCCTGACTTAAGGGTGATTAAGTGTGTGTATTAGGAGCTGTTGTTTAATCAAGATACTGTTGTAAGAGCTTCCATATTATCTTTTGCAATACTTTCATAGTATTGCTTTGTTAGCTCTGACTGTAGAAAATCATCATTTAAGAGTTTCAAAAACAATTCTTGAGATTTTTTTGTCTTTAAATTGAACTGAGAGCCATCATCACTATATTTAAACTTTGACTTGAGCGATGGGTGTGTTTTGGTAAATGAAATTATTTGGTGATTAGGGATAATTCCTAATACTGGCGAGTTTTTAGCTGATTTTACTAGCTTACGCGCGAATGAAATATCTCCGAGCCGATCTGTGAAAAGTTCACAGTTCATCACGAGATTAGTACTTTCAATGTTTCCAATACCTTCTTTAGCTACATTTTTTATGGCTTCATGAAAACCAAAGAATCTTTCGAGCGATTTTAAATCAAGGATGTAGTATTGACCATTGATTTTGAAAAACTCGAATTTGGCATTAATTTTAAGAATATCCGAATCAAGTTTTTTCAGTCTGTTTGCACCGTTTGGCTTCATTAAATTAAAGCCGCCACTGTCTTTTTTGAGCAAAGATACTGGGTATTGGTGTTTATACAGAGCAATCTGAGTGTCCTGATCACCAAGCAATATTAAAATTCCAGCTAGATTTGAGAAGTCATCCGAGCTTATATCAAATGCCTCAAAATCATCTGTCTCAATAATATCTTTCAATGAGCCCAACTGTGCGGGAATTGTATCGAGGTCATATCGATAGATAACGTCTTTTCTGCTATCAGCACTGGATAACTCTAATAGTGTCAGTTCATCATCCATGAGAACTTGGTCGCTTAGAGACTGAATGAAAATATCAGCTAGTTCATTATGGTCATCATGATTGATATCAACTGATTTGACTGATAAATCATCGTCATGACCTATTAGAAAATAAAATTCAGCCGAACAAGTACTTTTACCGATAATATTTGATATTTGTTTTTTTAGTTCATCCATTGTCATTTAACCTTCCTTCCGAAACTAACTTTATCATCTAGATCAAGCAAACGAACTTGATCATGTTCCCCTAGATGGTCTTTTGTTATTACAACAATGTTTTCTTTTTTCCCTGTGCGGCTAAGAACACTTACCTTATAGAGCCGAAAACCTAAAACAGCTAGGGTTGGGTTTACATAAAACTTGTCTGTTTTTACATAGATTATCCCAATGATGATTAACAATAGTCCTAAGGCAAGTAGATACCTCGTGCTTGTTAGGTTGAAACAAATTAATGGGATTATATATGTGGTTAAGAACGTAAGGTGTTCGTAGTTCAAGTCCTCAATACGAATAATTTTTGCAGGAATTTTGCTGCTTCCAGAAATTTTGTAATCGAACCTGAAGAAAAAAAACATACCCAAGAGGAGCATGAAAAATGCGGTGAGAGGAACTATGTTCGTTGATAGTAGTTCGTACCAGCCAATGAAAGAGCAAGCTGGGTCAAAGCATACTGGGAAATCGAGTGTTATAAGGATTATTAAGAAAAATAACAGCCAGAGCGACAAAATATATAGTTCCAGTTTGTCACTGACTTCACTCAGCTTCATTAATCCATCCGTGGTTGACTTGAGAGTTAATAATTGATCCGTGGGTATGGTAATTTATAAGATAAGCCTTGTCCAAGTTGTTACTTGTTGATAGCTCAAAATATACTAGTGGATACCATGCACGTGTTTTGTCTTTAGAGTTAAATTAACACCAAAACCAAACAATCTCTATGGATGTCTAGGTTTGTCCATCCAAACGAATCTAGTTTGTCTACGGCTAGTCTTGCTAAGGTCTTTAACAATCTCACTGTAGCCATTATTTGAAAAAGGCCCCGGTAACTAAACTATGTGCATATTAGGCAAGGTCTCGTGAAACCTGACCTACTCACTCCCCAGGCTTCCGAAACCGCAAAGTCATCCGATCACTCTCCCCAATTTCTAAATACTTCTCCCTATCCTTATCCCCCAATCGCAACATAGGCGGCAAAGTCCAGACCCCAGCAGGGTGATTAGTCGTATCCTTGGGGTTACTGTTGATCTCGGATTTTTCCTCGAAAACAAACCCAGCTTTTTGAGCCAATTCAATCACCAGTTCCTCAGTGAGATAACCCGAGGAATTCATTGTCTCCAGATCAGTACCCGGCTTGGCACGGTGATCAGTGAGCCCCAGCACGCCACCGGGTTTGAGCACTGCAAACATGGCATCGAATACCGTGTCAGCAAAGCCGCCTTTGACCCAGTTGTGGACATTTCTGAAGGTCAGTACAGCATCGGCGCTGTTATCTTCTCCCAGTTTCCAGTTATCAGGGCCGCTGAACACGGTGACATTGACCTGGTCGAATCGATCAGGATCACCGGCTATCCATTGGTCATAACGGGTCTGAATATTTTGTCGCCACTCAGGGCCGGTATCCTTGGGGAATGCTGCCGCAGTAAACTCACCGCCGCCTTGTTTTATCCAGGGCGCGAGCACTTCGGTATACCAGCCCCGCCCCGGCCAGATTTCAATCACGGACATATCCGGGCTGATGCCAAAGAATTCCAGTGTTTGTGCTGGGTGGCGGTATTGATCGCGCTGCATATTGCTGTTGTCGCGGTCAGGGTGTGTCAGTGCGCTTTGAATGTCTGCACTGACGCTGACTTGTGGCAGAAAAGTCATACAGGCGCCGAGAATGGCGGAGAGCAATGATTTCATAACGTCCTCTAGCTTTAATGGAGTGCTGAATAATCAATGACAGCATGAGCGGCGGATAGTTACAAGCAATGCCCATCTCAATGGTGAGCTTTGCTGATGATCAGCGTGCTGTGAGGGTATCAGTCAGTTTTGGGTTTCAGACGATATGATGCTTACCCACTAACTTAACGGTACTGGCCTGGGGTCCATTATCACCCTGAGTTTCAGTAAAGCGAACTTCCATACCTTCTTCCAGTTGTTCCAGCGCGCCATCTATCACGCTGTTACGGTGAAAGTAGATATCACGGCCATCGGGCGTCATCAGCCGACCATAATCCTGGGTCGGGGAGACGTGAGTAATACGGCCATGTGGCGGCGCTTCATGGGTTTTGACTTCAGCGCGCTGAACCCGGGCATAGCTTTTCAGTTGCCGTTTCATGGCATCAAAGGCATCACGCACGGCGACGTAAGCATCCTCATGGGCATGGTTTTTCGGGTCGCGGCTGACGACCAGTTCCTTGCCGGGGACGCGCAGGTCAATGGTGATATGGAACAGGTTGCCCTGGTTGTGATTCTTGTTACTCATTTCCACTATCACGTGGCAACGGGTGATTCGGTCATAGAGTTGTTCCAGCCCCTGAATTTTTTCACGGATCTTGGCTTCCAGGGCTTCGGAGGGTTCCATTTGACGGAAGTTGATCTGAATAGGCAGCTGCATCGCTTAATCCTCCGGCTTTGGTTGAGAATTTGCTAATTTGAGTTGTCATAGCCTGCCTTGGTCTGACAACTTCATCATGCGCCCAAGCGATGTGGCTGCGCAAGCAGAAGCGCGCGTCTGATTTGCTATCATGAACGGCTAATAAGCGGACGAGGGCATAAAATGGTGCAAATCCAGAAAGCCGACCCTGCAGCACGGCGCAAGGCGATACGGGGCATCCTGGTTGGGGCGCTGGTCGGCGCGGTGCTGTTTTTCCTGCTGCAGGGCACAATGGGCAATATCACCCCGTGGATTGAAAGCCATGCCGAGTTGCTGGTTGAGCACCACTACCTGGCGTTTTTGCTGATGTTGATACCGGTGGCGCCGATCATTGTCCTGAGTGGCTATCTGATAAAGCATGCCAATAAGGTCGTCAGGACGCAGCGATTTCCGCCGCCGGGTACGCCGGTAATCCGCGATGTTCGGGTCATTGAGGGCCAGAGCGCCGTGCTCCGTGGCCGCGTTGCCCTGGTCCTGCTGTGGATCATTCTGCTCAGTGCCAGTGCGATTCCACTACTCATCTGGTATATCTTCTACACTGTCAGCTGTGTGAGCTGATCAGCTGTCGATATAATTCTTTTCCTGAAAACGTGGCGAGCAGATGGCCAGGAAGATGAGATCCTGCTCACCGGTATTGCTGATCCGCTGTCGTGTTTGGGGCGGAATAATCACCACATCGCCAATTTTGACCTGTTTTGGTGCGCCGTCCCCGATCTCAACCTGCCCTTCGCCTTCAAGAATCACATAACGTTCGGTGGTCTGATTGAGACGGTGCCATTGTGTCGTGACGCCGGGTGTCACTCTGGCACGCGCGATTGACACATCGGGGTCGAGGCCACCATTGGATAATTCGTTGATAAAGCAGCCTTCAACAAAAAAATACTCACCGTCCGGGTCGTAGTATTTGATATAACTGGTCATGGGCCGATAGTAAAGGGTTTTTGCCGTCAGGAGAATAAAAAATAAAGGCACTGACGGAGGCTTTTCCCGCATCTTACTGATGGCACTGAAAAAAACTGGCACCAGTTATGCAAAAGCAGGTATGACACAACTCGTTGAGAGGTGAGTTATGAGATGGTTCATACTGATAATGTCACTGGTTTTACCCAGCGTACAAGCGGATGATTTTGTGCCATGGAACCGGCTGATACTCACTGGCGGTCCACATATCGTGATGGGCTTTGCGCCTCCCGAGTTAAGACGCACAGACGTGCTCAATATTTTCATTGAAGGCGATGGTATGCCCGGCGTGGCGCTACAGATGGCCAAGGATATTGGTGGCAACAGCGTCTATCTTGGTCGCCCATGTCAGTATCTGAAGGCCAGCCGGACGAATACCTGTGGCAAGGATGTCTGGACCTCGCATCGCTATTCAGGGCGGGTTGTGCATTCGATGAATCGTGCCATTTCTGCCATGAAGCTCCGCTACCAGGCGAAGAAAGTGCGTCTGATTGGCTTCTCCGGCGGCGGTACGGTCGCCAGCATTGCAGCGGCTATTCGTGACGATATTGAGCAGTTAGTCACGGTGGCCGGTAATTTGGACCATAAAAGCTGGACTGATTTCAACCAGATTGATCCGCTAAGTGGTTCCCTCAACCCTATCGACTTCAGCCAGGCGCTGGAGAAGGTGCCGCAGATTCATCTGATTGGCGAGCGTGATGAAGTGGTGCCGGGTTCGGTATTGACCTCGTATCTTTCCAATTTGAAAAAGCTGGATAACGTTCAGAGCTATATTGTGGCCGGGGCTGACCATACCTGTTGCTGGTCAGTGGCCGTGGCGGGCGTCCTGCAATAAAAAAAGCCCCTCGGGAAGGGGCTTTTTAAAGGTGGCGAGACTGTTGCTTAGCGGTTAGCGATGTACATGGTGACTTCGAAACCGAAACGCATATCCGAGTATTCTGGTGTAGTCCACATAATCATTTCTCCTGTTAATAGAAGGTGCGTTAACGGGCCTCTCCGTTAACGTTGAGTACATTGTGGCTGACACCAAAAAACAAGTAAAACGATGGTTTTCTATTATTGTTATCGCCTTTAGCGATTACTGCGCCGCCAGCCAGTCATCGTCTGATCCTTCGTTCATACCCTCAAACAGATAGGTCGACAGGTAACGCTCACCGGTATCCGGCAGCATCGCCAGGATGGTAGAACCCGGTTCAGCTTTTTCGGCCACTTTCATGGCTGCTGCCAGCGTACCACCACAGGACAGGCCGACAAATATGCCTTCCTCACTGGCCAGTCGCAGTGCCCAGTCCTTGGCTTCTTCATCGGTCACCGGGTAGAGCTCGTCGTGGACATCACGGTTAAGCACATCGGGCACAAAGTCCGGCGTCCAGCCCTGTATCTTGTGTGGATTCCAGTCGCCGCCAGCCAGCAGGGAAGCGGCCGCCGGTTCGGTAGCAATAATCTTGGTGTCGGGCCGGGCCAGTTTGATCATTTCACCGGCACCGGTCAGCGTGCCACCGGTCCCCCAGCCTGAGACCCAGTAATCAAGGCGTTTGCCAGCGAAGTCAGACAAAATTTCAGGGCCGGTGGTGTTGCGGTGAAAGGCGGGGTTGGCCGGGTTTTCGAATTGACGGGCCAGAAACCAGCCATGCTTGTCGGCCAGTTCTTTGGCCTTGTTGACCATACCGGTGCCTTTTTCAGCGGCCGGGGTCAGGATGACCTTGGCGCCCAGTGCGCGCATGATTTTACGACGCTCGACCGAGAAGGTTTCCACCATGGTGGCGACAAAAGGATAGCCTTTAGCGGCACAGACCATGGCCAGAGCGATGCCCGTGTTACCCGAGGTGGCTTCAACTACAGTCTGGCCGGGTTTTAGTTCACCGCGTTTTTCAGCATCATCAATGACGGCAAAGGCCAGCCGATCCTTGACCGAACCCATCGGGTTGAAGGATTCCACTTTGACGAACATATCCACATGGTCGGGAGCGATATTGTTGAGACGGACAACCGGTGTGTTGCCAATGGTGTCGAGAATGCTGTTGTAGATCATGGTTTGTCTTCTTGTTAAAAAAACTAAAGACCAAGCTTACATCAATTTGCAGTCAGGTAAAAAATGCCCGGGGAAAACAATGGAGCGTGCACAGTATGGCCTGTTAATGACTATGCCTCTGGAGCAGGGCCAATGCTCTCAGAGTTGATCGTTTTCGTAGTCAGCGATAATCGCCTCAGCCTGCGCCATGTCATCTTCATCAACGAAGACATAAGCAAAGTCGCTGGCAGGTAAGTCGCCTACTGCACCCTGAAGAAAATGACCGCCGACATGGCTTTCGATACCGTGGCTGTTAAGCAGACCTGCCACAATGTGGGCTTCCAGAATATTGCCGGCACGAAATACCAGTTGCATCTCGCTCTCCTGTTATTGCGCTGTGATTGCCAGTGTAGCGCGGGTGCAGATACAAAAACAGCTACCGAAGTAGCTGTTTTTATAACAGAGCAGCAAGTCCTGAGCTCAGGGACTACTGACGTGGATTTGCTGTTTGGTGGATTGCTTGGCTGGTTTCTTGTGACTTTCGATATTGGCGGTTTTTTCCAGCGCCTTGAGGATATTCTGGCGGGTGATGGAACCGACCAGACGGTTTTCCTTGATCACCGGCAGGCATTTGAATGCGGTTTTGAGGAAGGTCTCGGCGACATCAATAATGGACGCATCGACATCGACGGTGTTGCAACCTTCATGCATGAATTCAGAGACTTTTCCGGCCGCTTCGCCTTGATAGGCGGCATTGAGCGCGACCTGCATGCAGTCTTTCTCGGATAAGAAGCCAATCAGGTTGCCATGATGGTCGATCACCGGCGCACCGGAAATCTTGAACTCGATTAACTGGTGAATCGCCCGCAGCACGTCCATATCAGGCGTGAACGTGATCTTGGTGCCATTCATATAGTCTTTGACTTTCAATGGTGCGAGCATGGCTTCTCTCCTGTGACCTTATTGTTATTGCGCCTTGCGGCGGGCACATTCTTCTTTTTCCTGGGCGGAACAGGCGCCGCCACAGCTTCCGCTGAGACCAACCTGGTTCAGTCCGCCACAGCTGCCTTTGATTGACGAACGACCGAACAGAACGCCAACGGCCATGCCGGCAACAATCAGTAGCAGTAGAACAAAAGCAGCAATAAACGTCGTCATTTAGCCCCCAAAATCGTCAAGCATGATGTTCTCGCGCTCAACACCCAGGTCTTCCAGCATGTTAATGACTGCCGAGTTCATCATCGGTGGACCACAGATGTAGAACTCACAATCCTCGGGTGCCGGATGATCTTTCAGATAGTTGTCATACAGCACCGTGTGGATAAAGCCAGTGTACCCCTCCCAGTTATCTTCGGGAAGCGGATCAGACAGCGCCACATTCCAGGTGAAATTGTCGTTTTCCGCGGCCAGTTGATCAAAGTCTTCGGTGTAAAACATTTCACGCAGGCTACGGGCACCGTACCAGAAGGTCATCTTGCGATTGCTCTTGAGACGTCCCAGCTGGTCGAAGATATGCGAACGCATTGGCGCCATACCGGCACCACCGCCGATAAACACCATTTCCTTGTCAGTATCTTTGGCAAAGAACTCACCAAAGGGACCGGAAATGGTGACCTTGTCGCCTTCTTTCAGATCGAAGATGTAGGAAGACATCTGACCCGGCGGAATATCATCGTTGTCCGGTGGCGGGGACGCGATCCGGACGTTGAGCATCACGATGCCTTTTTCTTCCGGATAGTTGGCCATGGAGTAGGCACGGACCACATCTTCCTTGACCACGGATTTATAGCGCCACATATCGTAGCGGTCCCAGTCGCCCTTGTAGTCATCTTCAATGGTGAAGTTCTTGTACTCGACCGTGTGCGGCGGACATTCAATCTGGATAAAGCCACCGGCGCGGAAGTTCACGTCTTCGCCTTCCGGCAGTTCCAGAATCAGTTCTTTGATGAAGGTCGCAACGTTGTGGTTGGAGCGAACGGTGCACTCCCATTTCTTGACGCCGAATACCTCTTCCGGCACTTCGATCTTCATATCCTGCTTGATTGAAACCTGGCAGGACAGACGTTCACCGTCAGCGGCTTCACGCTTGGTGATGTGCGATTCCTCGGTGGGCAGGATGGAGCCACCGCCTTCAAAGATTTTGACTTTACACTGACCACAGGTGCCGCCACCGCCGCAGGCTGAGGAGACAAACATGTCTGCATCGGCCAGCGCGCCCAGTAACTTGCCGCCCGGCCGGGTGGTAATGGTTTTCTCGTCGTTGATAACAACAGACACATCACCGGTCGACACCAGCTTGGAACGGGCCCCGAGGATGATAAACACCAGGGCCATGATGATCATGGTGAAAAGTACGATACCGAGTATGATTTCCATTACAGCTGTATCCCCGAAAATGCCATAAATCCAAGCGCCATCAGTCCCGCGGTGATAAAGGTGATCCCCAGACCCTGCAGGCCGTCAGGCACGTCGGAATATTTGAGTTTTTCCCGGATGCCGGCAATCGCGGTGATCGCCAGCGCCCAGCCAAAGCCACTGCCTACGCCGTAGACCGCGCTTTCAGCGAGATTGTAGTCACGTTCGACCATAAACAGGGTGCCGCCGAGGATGGCACAGTTGACCGTGATCAATGGCAGGAAGATACCCAGCGCGTTGTAAAGCGCGGGCACATATTTATCCATCGCCATTTCCAGGATTTGCACCATGGCGGCAATCACGCCGATGTAGCTGATGAGACCCAGGAAGCTTAAATCGACTTCCGGCAGACCGGCCCAGGCCAAAGCACCGTCTTTGAGCAGGTACTGATAAATCAGGTTGTTGGCCGGCACGGTAATGGTCTGTACCAGAATAACGGCGATACCCAGGCCCAGCGCGGTTTCAATCTTTTTGGAGACCGCCAGGAAAGTACACATGCCCAGGAAGAAGGCCAGTGCCAGGTTCTCGACAAAAATCGAGCGGACGAACAGGCTGAGATAATGTTCCATTTACAGTACCTCCGTCCGGTGAACCTGGTGGATTTGGTAATCCGGTTTTTCCACCTGCTCTTTCTTCCAGGTACGAATTGCCCAAATCATCAGACCGATGACGAAGAACGCGCTTGGCGGCAGCAGCATAAGGCCGTTGGGCACATACCAGCCACCTTCATTAGCCACCGGAATCACCTGATGACCGAACAGCTTACCGGCACCCAGCAGTTCGCGGAAGAAAGCCACGCCCATCAGGATCAGACTGTAACCCAGGCCATTGCCGATACCGTCGAGGAAACTGAGCATCGGCGGGTTTTTCATCGCGTAGGCTTCGGCGCGACCCAACACGATGCAGTTGGTAATAATCAGGCCCACAAACACCGATAACTGTTTGCTGGCTTCATAGGCATAAGCCTTGAGCACCTGGTCAACGATGATGACCAGCGAGGCGATAATCGTCATCTGCACGATGATGCGGATGTTGCTCGGAATGTGTTTGCGGATGGCACTGATGAACATGCCGGAGAAGGCACACACCGTGGTCAAGGCAATACACATAATGAGCGATGACATCATGTTGGTAGTCACCGCCAGGGCCGAACAAATCCCTAACACCTGCAGGGTGATCGGGTTGTTGTCGACTAACGGATCGATAACATTGGATTTAGCTTCACTTGCCATCTGTTATTTCCCCAATTCGGAACGCATGTTTTTCAGGTAAGGACCAAAGCCCTGTTCGCCCAGCCAGTATTGCAGCAGGTTGGTGACGCCGTTACTGGTCAGGGTGGCACCGGACAGGCCATCGACTTTATATTCGGCTTCGGGTGAGTCTTTGCCGACATGACCTCGGATCACGCGGATTTCGACATCGCCGTTTTCATCAAAGACTTTTTTGCCTTCCCACTGGGCCCGCCATTTCGGATTATCAACTTCACCACCGAGACCCGGGGTTTCGGCATGTTCGTAAAAGCGCAGACCCTTGATAGTGTTGAAGTCGCCTTCCAGTGACAGGAAGCCGTATAGCGTCGACCACAGGCCGTAACCATGAACCGGCAGCACGACTTGTTTGATCGTGTCACCCTCAGTCAACAGGTATACCGGCGCCATTTTGGCGCGGCTGCCGATGCCGGCAATATCCTGTTTGTCTTTGATGTTGACGCTCATCTGCGGATCAGCCGAGGCTTTACGCTGATCGTAGCTGACCGGGTCAATATCGGTGTTGGCATAGCTGCCTTGACTTAAATCGACCAGCCTGACATCAAACTGCTCAAACAATTCATCGACGCTGCCGGCTTTGTTGCTCTGGCCGGTCACCGCGAGGATGTTACGTTTGATATCGGTCTTTTTATTGCTGGTCTGGATTGGTTTCAACGAGACCGCGGCGGTTGATACCAGGATCGAGCAAACCAGGCACAGCATGACCGCGATAAACAGGGTTTTCTTGGGATCATCGTTGGGCAGTGCCAGCAGGCCGCCCAGTAATCCTTTCTTTTTGCTTGAATCAGCCATTGGCTTCACTTCGTCTTAGTCTGCGTTTAACGTTGGCCTGCACCACAAAGTGGTCGATCAGCGGCGCGAACATATTGCCGAACAGGATGGCCAGCATAATGCCTTCCGGGAAGGCCGGGTTGACCACGCGGATCAGCACCGCCATAAAGCCGATCAGCAAGCCGTAAATCCAGCGGCCCTTGTCGGTCATTGCCGCCGACACCGGGTCGGTGGCCATAAACACCATGCCGAAGGCCAGGCCGCCGATAGTCATATGCCAGTACCACGGTACGCTGAACATCGGATTAGTGTCACTGCCGATCAGGTTGAACAGCAGGGTAGTGGCGACCATGCCCAGGAATACGCCGAATATAATGCGGAAGTTGGCGACCCGCGTGTATATCAGGAACGCTGCACCAATCAGAATTGCCAGCGTCGAGGTTTCCCCCAGCGAGCCCGGCATCATGCCGAAGAAAGTTTGTGACCAGCTGTAGCCGGCTTCCTGAATTGCTTCCACACCACCTGAAGCTGCCAGAGAAAGTGGCGTGGCACCGGTGTAACCATCAACGGCGGTCCAAACAGCATCGCCTGACATGGCTGCCGGGTAGGCAAAGTAAAGGAAAGCACGACCGGTCAGAGCCGGGTTGAGGAAGTTTTTACCGGTACCACCGAATACTTCTTTACCCAGCACCACACCGAAGATAATGCCCAATGCGACCATCCATAGCGGCGTTGATGGCGGCAGCGTCAGGGTGTAAAGCATGGAACTGACCAGGAAGCCCTCGTTGACCTCGTGATTACGCACCGCGGCAAAGATGACTTCGCAAATACCCCCCGCCAGCAGGGTGGTGAAATACATCGGCAGGAAGTAGAGCAGCCCGTGGAACATGTTGGCGACCAGACTCTCCGGGTTGTAGCCCAGACCGAACAGGTTCATCAGCGCAGCACGCCAGCCATCCGGTTCGCTCATGCCAATCGCGGCCATCGCCGAGTTGGCCTGGAAGCCGGTATTCCACAACATTAGCAGTAATACCGGGAAGGTCGCCACGACCACGTAACTCATCACCCGTTTAAGGTCGATGGCATCACGCACATGCGGTGAGCCGCGGGTCACATCAGCCGGTGAATAAATGAAGGTATCGACCATTTCATAGAGGGCGTAGTACTTCTCGTAGGGGCCGCCCTTCTGGAACTGGGGTTCGATACGATCAAGGAAACGTCTTAAACGCGCCATGATTATCCTTCTTTCTCAATTTGTGTCAGGTTGGTTCGCAGCGCCGGGCCATAGTCGTACTTGCCGGAGCAGACAAAGGAGCACAGGGACAGATCTTCTTCATCCAGCTCCAGACAGCCCAGCGCCTGCGCTGAGTCAGTGTCTTTGACAAGCAGCGCCCGCAGCAGTTGCGTGGGCAGAATATCCAGTGGCATCACCCGTTCGAATACGCCGACCGGTACCATGGCACGGGGACTGCCGTTTTGCGATGTGGTCAGCGCCAGTTCCTTTTTCTGCGGGAACAGGCTGTGAATGAAGACATTCAGGGCCGAGAATTTGTTTTTACCACCGGGGCGGATCCAGCCCAGCAATTCGCGTTCGACACTTTCCGCAATGACGGAGAGCTGATTATGGAAGCGGCCCAGGTAGGCAGCCCAGTTGTTGGCGGTGTGCCCGTGGAAAACCGAGCCGGAAATAATCCGTGCCTGGACATTCTGAATCTCACCGAATACCAGATCTTCGGTGCTGGCGCCGAGGCGGGTGCGGATTAAGCGGGGTTTATTTACCAGCGGGCCGGCAAAACTGATAATGCGCTCAACCCAGAGGCGGCCACTGGTAAAAAGCTTGCCGATGGCAATCACATCCTGATAGTTGATGGTCCAGACCGTTTTGTCGGCACCGACCGGATCCAGGTAGTGGATATGAGTGCCGGCCAAGCCTGACGGGTGCGGGCCTGAGAAAGTATGCACTTCAATATTATCTTGATGGCTGACTGGCAGGGCAGTATTGGCCGCCTGGCAGACAAACACCTTGCCATCAGTGAGCTGGCTGAGCACGGTCAGACCGTGTTTAAAATCGTCCGCGTATTCGTTAATGATGACGCTGGGATCAGCGGCCAGCGGGTTGCTGTCGATGGCGGTCACAAAAATGGAATGCGGGGTGGAATCAAGCGCCGGGGAACGGCTGTAGGGACGGGTGCGGAAGGAGAGCCAGAGGCCGGAGTCGACCAGGTTATCCTGGATGGCTTGCCGGTCCAGCGTATCCAGCTTGTCAGCGCTGTATTGCTGGAAACTTTTCTCTTCGTCACCGTCGAGTTCAATCACCACCGACTGCAAAGCGCGTTTGGCACCACGGTTAATCGCTTTGACAGTGCCGGCACCGGGCGCGGTGAACAAAACGCCGGGATTTTTCTTATCCTCAAACAGCGGCTCGCCCAGTTTCACCCGCTGGCCTTCCTCGACCAGCATGGTGGGCCGCATGCCCACATATTCATTACCTAAAACTGCTACCGTTTTAACGGGGTTACCGTCCACGATGGTTTGTTCTGGTTTGCCGGAGAGCGGCAAATCCAACCCTTTCTTAATCGAGAAATGCATGATTTCACCTGGTCAAGAGACAACGGCGTGTCTGCTGTCTGAGTGTCGCTAAATTTTCAACCCATTAGTATAAGTATTGTCGGGTGTGAAGGGAAGCTTAAAACACTACATAAAAAGAGGTATTTATGCCACCTGTTTACTGTGTCTGTCGTCTTCCTTGAGCCAGACCCAGGACACGAAAAAGGCGATCAGCGTAGCTGCTGCCGCCAGGATATAGGTCCACATCGGACCCGGTGTCAGCCATAGATAACCGCTGAGCAGGCTGCCCAAAGCACCACCGGCGCCAAAGCTCACACTACTGTATAGGGCCTGACCGCGGCCCTGGGTTTTACCGGTAAAGTGGCGGTGGACCCAGGCAATGGCGGCAGCATGGTACGTGCCATAGCTGGCGGCATGTAAAAGCTGGGCGCCAATCAGAACGGACAGGTTTTCTGGAAACAGCGCAATCAACAACCAGCGTAATGCGCTCAGCAGCAAGCTGGCGAGAATCACATAACGCAGACCGAAACGCGGCAGCCAGCGGTGCATAAACAAAAAGATAATCACTTCGGCAAAAACACCGAGCGCCCAGAGCTGACCTATCAGGCCGCGGCCGTAGCCATACTGTTCCAGGTAAATGGTGTAGAAGGTGTAGTAGGGGCCGTGACTGGCCTGGGCCAGGAAACACATCACCAGAAAAGCAATCACCGCCGGGCGTTTCAGCAGGGTTTTGAGTGAGACATGTTCCAGCGTCATGTGCCGGGAAGCTGATTCGGGCACTGTCAGGCTGACCAGCCAGATCCCGGCCGCACTCAGAAATAAAGCAACCGGTACAATATTGGGCTCAAAGAATTCCAGCAGCCAGCCCAGGCTCATTACAATCACGATAAACCCAATCGAGCCCCAGACTCTCACCTTGCTGTAATGGTGACTATGGTCACCGAGGTGCTGCAGCGTGGTCACTTCAAATTGCGGCAGTGAGGCATTCCAGAAAAAGCTGAACAACAGCAAAGTGCCGGCAATCCACAGATAGGACTGCTCGATAAAGATAGCGGTGAAGACCAGTACTGCGGCAAAGCTGGCAAATCTTACAATGCGCAGCCGCTGGCCTTTGTGATCGGCAATCCAGCCCCAGACATTGGGGGCAATGATCCTTGAGGCCAGCAGGATGGCGGTCAGCTCACCAATCTGGCTGGCAGAAAAGCCTTCCCATTGCAGGTAGAGGCTCCAGTAAGGCACCAGTACGCCCAGACAGGCGAAGTAAAAGAAATAGAATCCCGACAGGCGCCAGTATGGAAGTTGGGATAAAGGCACGCCCGCGGCTTAGGGTTTCTGTGCCGGAATAATGGGCGTTTCCGTCTCCACATCCATATTCTGAGCGCGGTGGCGCAGGACATGATCCATCAGCACCAGGGCCAGCATGGCTTCGGCAATCGGTGTGGCACGAATGCCGACGCAGGGGTCATGACGACCTTTAGTGACGACTTCAATCGGGTTGCCTTCCCTGTCGATGCTGCGACCCGGAATGCTAAGGCTGGATGTGGGTTTCAGTGCCATCGACACCAGCAGATCCTGGCCACTGGTGATACCACCCAGCGTGCCGCCGGCATTATTGCTGAGGAAGCCTTCCGGGCTCATTTCGTCACGGTGTTCCGTGCCTTTCTGGGTGATTGAGTCGAAACCGGCACCGATTTCCACGCCTTTGACGGCATTGATGCTCATCATCGCATGGGCGATATCAGCATCGATGCGGTCAAAAATCGGCTCGCCCAGGCCGGGTGGCACATGGCGGGCGACGACGTTGATACGGGCGCCAATCGAGTCACCCTTCAATGACTTCATATAGTCTTCCAGCGCCTGCTCTTTATCCGGGTCGGGACAAAAGAAGGCGCTTTGTTCCAGGTGGTCCCAGTCCAGTTTTTCAACCTGGACCGGGCCCAGTTGTGAAAGGTAACCCTGAATTTCAATGCCATAGCGCTGGCGCAGGTATTTCTTGGCAATCCCCCCTGCCGCCACCCGCATTGCGGTCTCGCGTGCTGAAGAGCGGCCACCACCACGATAATCACGAACCCCATATTTCTGGTAATAGGTATAGTCCGCATGGGCCGGGCGAAACTGATTCATGATGTTGCCATAGTCTTTGGAGCGCTGATCGACGTTTTCGATCATCATGCCAATCGGGGTGCCGGTGGTTTTGCCTTCAAACACACCGGACAGGATTTTGACTTCATCGGTCTCTTTTCGCTGAGTGACAAAACGGGTTTTGCCTGGCTTGCGGCGATCCAGATCGTTTTGCAGATCGGCTTCGCTGAGCTCCAGCCCAGGCGGGCAGCCGTCTACGATGCAGCCGATAGCCGGGCCGTGGCTCTCGCCAAAGCTGGTGACGGTGAACAGTTTTCCAAAAGTATTACCAGACATAACAATCTCGAATTAAACGATAAACAGCGTGGCAAAGCCGAGGAAGGCCATAAAGCCGATGACATCGGTCACCGTGGTCAGCAGCACGCTACCTGATAGCGCCGGATCAATGCCTACACGTTTGAGTGCCAGCGGGATGGTCACACCAGCGAGGGCGGCAGCAATCAGATTAATAATAATGGCGGTGCCAATCAGCACCCCAAGAGCCACGTTATTAAACCAGATCACGGTTACAATCGCGATAGTGGCAGCCCAGATCACGCCGTTGCTGGCACCGACCAGCATTTCCTTGCGCAGCAGCCAGCCCTGGTTTTTATCATTGAGCTGACCCAGCGCCATGGAACGAATGACCAGGGTCAGGGTCTGGCTGCCGGCAATACCGCCCATGCTGGCGACGATCGGCATCAGGATGGCCAAAGCGACCTGTTTTTCGATGGTGGTTTCAAACAGACCAATCACCCAAGCGGCCAGAAACGCGGTGAGCAGGTTCACCCCCAGCCATACCGAACGGCGGTGAACACTGCGTTTGACCGGAGCAAAGGTATCTTCGTCTTCACCCAGACCGGCCATACTCAGCATCGAATGTTCGGCATCATCACGGATAACGTCGACCACGTCATCGATTGTAATACGACCCAGCAGGTGATGATCCTTATCGATGACTGGCGCTGAAATCAGATCGTGTTTTTCGAAGCGGCGGGCCACATCGCGATCGGACATGTTCGCCGGAATCGGATCAACCTGATGCGACATGACCTCACTGACCAGCAAAGCGCGGCTGCGGCTGACCACCTGTGACAGACGCAGGGTGCCGAGATAATGATCGTTGTGATCGACGACGTAAAGACTATCGGTATTTTCCGGTAGCTCACCCAGCATGCGCAGGTAGCGCAACACCACTTCCAGGGTGATATCAGTGCGCACGGTGATGACGTCGGTGTTCATCAGACCACCGGCGGTGTCCTCTTCATAACCGAGCACGGCTTCAACCCGGCGCCGGTGCTGGATATCCATCGCCCGCAGCACTTCATGCACGATGTGATCAGGCAGATCCTGGAGGATGTCGGCGACATCGTCGGTATCCAGATCTTCAGTGGCGTTGATCAGATCGGCGGTGTCCATTTCCGTCATCAGATCGGTACGGACTTCCTCACCCATGTAGGAGAGGACATCACCGCGCAGATCAGGGTTAATCAGCGGCCAGCAGACCTTACGTTCATTAGGCGGCAGGGATTCGAGCAGATGAGCGGTTTCTGCCGGATGCAGACTGGCCAGCAAACGGCGCATGCGTACAAAGCGGCCGCTTTGCAGGGCATCGGCGAGCGTATCGATTGACTGATTGAGGGTGTGCTCTTGGTCCAGCTCTGACATATCCAGGTCTCAACGGCGGCGGTGATTCGGATCCATCTCTCGGCCGCTATTTTAGCCTGCTTGCCGCCGGCTGAATAGCGCCAGCGGCGTTTAATCGGGCATTGATGACGGCAAAGCTGTCGCTTTAATGGTCGGGACCGTTAATCTGTTCCAGCAGCATGTCCGCCTCGAGCGGGTCGCTGGAATTCATGATTTCCAGGGTATTGGCGGGCAACTGGCTCAGTTCTGTCTCGTTGATGACCTGTTTGACCTCCAGCAGCGCATTGGGATGCATACTGAAATTTTCCAGCCCCATCGCCAGCAGTAGCCGGGTATAACGCGGATCACCGGCCATCTCACCACACATCGAGACATCGACCTTGTGCTTCTTGCCTGCCTGCAGGGTAGTGTGGATGAGTCGCAGCACTGCCGGATGCAGCGGGTCGTAGAGATAGTTGACGTGATCATCGATACGGTCGATCGCCAGCGTGTACTGAATCAGGTCGTTGGTGCCGATGGACAGAAAGTCGACATGACGTGCGAACATCTCGGCGCAAACCGCACTGGCCGGAATTTCGATCATGGCACCAATCTCGATATGACGGTCGTACTCGAGGTGTTCCTTGTCCAGTTCGTGCTTGCACTGTTCCAGGATATGCCGTGCCTGCAGCAGTTCATGCATGGTAGATATCATCGGGAACATGATCTTGATTTTGCCGTAACAGGAGGCGCGCAGAATCGCCCTGAGCTGGGTACGGAACATATTGGGCTGGCTCAGACACAGGCGAATCGCACGCAGGCCCAACGCCGGGTTGGTGACTACGGTCTGGTTCAGATGGCGGCCGCCATCGACGGTTTTATCGGCACCGAGGTCAAAGGTACGGATGGTGACGGGCTGGCCGTCCATGCCTTCCACCACATCCCGGTAAGCAGCGATCTGCTCTTCCTCTTCCGGGGGTGCCAGCCGGTTCATATATAAAAACTCGGTCCGGTAGAGCCCAATGCCCTGGGCACCGGCGGCACTGATGGTGGATAAATCATCGGGCAATTCAGCGTTGGCCAGCAGGGTGATGGATTTACCATCGCGGGTTTTGGTGGGCTGGGATTTGTATTTGCTTAGCGATGAAATGTGCTCGCGGAAGGCAATCAGCCGCGATTCGTATTCTTCCTGGGTGGTTTCATCGGCGCCCAGCAGCATGATGCCGCTCTCACCATCAACGATCAGCGGCTCATTGTCCTGCACATAACGGCGCACCGACTCAACGCCGACAATCGCCGGAATGCCCAGGCTACGGGCGAGGATAGTGGTATGCGAGGTGGCACCGCCATGCTCGGTGACAAAACCGACAATACCCTGATGTTGCATCAGCACGGTATCGGCCGGGGTCAGATCCTCGGCGATGATAATATGACCCTTGAGGCGACCGTCGGGGATCTCGTGATCAGCCACTTCCTGATCGGTGAGAATGCGGTGGATGCGATTAACGACATGATCGACATCATCCCGGCGGGTGCGCAGGTAGGGGTCATCCATCTCGTTAAACACATTAATCAGCGCATCACGCTGCAGTTGCAGCGCCCACTCGGCATTACAGCGGCGCTGGCGGATCATATCGACCGGCACTTTGTTGAGCGAGGAATCGCCCAGCATCAACAGGTGGGTATCAATGAAGGCACTGACATCAGCCGGTGCGTTGGCCGGAATATGATTGCGGATCGATTTTAGCTGCTCCTTGGCCTGTTCAATCGCGTCGAGAAAGCGATCCACTTCCTGCTCAATGGCAAAGGCCGGGATCAGGTATTCGCGAACGTCAGGTTGGTTGTGGAACAGAATATGGGCGCGGCCCATGGCGATACCACGGGAAACCCCGATTCCCTGCAGTTCAAGGGTCATTCGCCTTCCCCGAAATAGTCATTGATCAAAGCA
This sequence comes from uncultured Methylophaga sp., assembly GCF_947259025.1. Lineage (GTDB taxonomy): Bacteria > Pseudomonadota > Gammaproteobacteria > Nitrosococcales > Methylophagaceae > Methylophaga. The sequence goes on along the minus strand of NZ_CAMYKO010000001.1, from coordinate 205,597 downwards.
CCGATAGCGCTTAAAGCAGCTTCAGCATCATCGCCTTCTGCGATGACCGTGATATCCGTGCCTTTGGCGGCGGCCAGCATCATCACACCCATAATACTTTTGCCATTGACCGTGCGGCCATCGCGGCAGACACTGATTTCGGCCTGATAATCAGACGCCGTCGTGACGAATTTGGCGGCAGCACGCGCATGCAGGCCCAGTTTGTTAATGATTGTGTAGGTTTGTTCCATCATTTACTCGAATATCCTGAGTGATGACAGCGGACCACGCCTTCCTGGCCACCGCTTAAGGCTTTGACCTCCAGCTCTTCAAGATTGAGGGTCGGATAATTAAGCACCCGTATCAGCATCGGCAGGTTGAGGCCTGAGACCACACGGATATCGCTGCGGTCAGACACGGCGCAGGCGATATTACTGGGGGTGGAACCGAACATATCGGTGAGGATCAATATCCCCTGACCCTGGTCGAGTTTCTGCAGATCCTCGTCCATTTCCAGCCTGATGTGGTCGGGGTTATCGCGGGAAGCGATAGACAGCACCTTGGTGGGCAAGGGGCAGCAGGACAACATCTGCTTTGCCGTATTGATGAGCTCGGTGCCGATATGATTGTGTGATACCAGTAAGATGCCTACGGTCATTTTTGCTCTCTGTTAAAACAGCTATCGCTGTGGGCAATTAACAATGGGGCTGCGCCAGTCTGCTGACGGCTTTGAATGTAATGGATATCCGGCCTGCAGGCAACAAAGGCCCTGACCTGGCCGAGGCCCGAGACCTTGCAGCAACTGGCTGTGCTAAACAACAAAGTCGCACTCAGGACGGCATCTGCGCCTGTTGCCTGCGCTTGAGTTTGAGGCCGGCGCTGTCGTGCTGCTGCATTTTAAGCCAGGTCAGCAAACGCGTCATCACGCTGGCCGGGTTGTTGGGAGACAATTTCAGCAACGGCAGACTGCGCTGCATGATAGTGGTGGTCAGTTGCTGACCTTCAATATCAGCGGGGATGGGCGCATTGCTGAGTTCAACGACACACTGCAGCGGGGCAGATTCCACCCAGGCGCTGACGCCAAACAGTTTTTCAATATCAATCGTGCCCAGTTCGCGGGTGTGCAGGAGCCCCTTGAGCATATTGGGGCAGTGCCCGAACAGACTGTCCTCACTGTCACTGACCTCAATCACATCATCAGCCACCAGTTGATGGCCGTCAGCGATCAGTGCTAAGGCCAGGCTGCTTTTACCGATGGCGGCTTCTCCGGTGATCAAAACGCCCTGACCGTGAATGCATACCATCACGCCGTGGCGGGGCTGAGGTTCAGAGTGAGCAGACATGATTCAATCGTCGTCTATGGAAAGCAGCAGTTCAAAAATGGCTTCGCTGTCACGGGCCTGGCGGATGCGTTCGCAGATATCAGGATCGCGAAACAGGGTGACCAGTCGTGACAGATGCTGCAGATGGTTGTCGGTATCTTCTTCCGGCACCAGCAGGGCAAAGGCAATATCAATGGGCTGGTTGTCGGCAGCTTCGAATGGCACCGGTGTCGCCAGCGTGAGCATGGCGGCGACGGTGTGGGTCAGCCCGGGCACCCGGGCGTGGGGAATCGCCACGCCCTTGCCCAGACCGGTACTGCCGAGGCGCTCACGCTCCAACAGTACCTGGAATATTTTCTCTGCTGTTGTCGCGTTCGTGTTGGCAGCCAGTTTCTGACTCAGATTTTCCAGCACCTTTTTTTTGCTGGAAGCCGGATCATGAAAACTGATGCTGTCTTTATTAACCAATAAAGCGGCAATAAGCATAGAAAATCCCGTGGTTTAATTGACTCGATGCTTCATTTCGGCACCGACTGCCTGATGGTGGTCAGTGATTTTATCTTTGTGCTTGATGATCTGGCGATCCAGTTTGGCAACCAGACTCTCAATCGCACTGTACATATTCTCGTGCTCATCAGAGGCGAACAAATCGGCGCCGCTGACGTGAACGGTGGCTTCCGCTTTCTGGCGCTGTTTCTCGACAGAGAGGATGACGTGGACATTGGTCATGTTATCGAAATGACGAGTCAGTTTTTCGAATTTTTTATTGACGTGATCACGCAGGCTGTCAGTGATATCGACGTGTTGTCCGCTTAAATTTAATTGCATAAATAAGACTCCTCTAGAGTGGTGATGACTGGTTCAGACCAGTCTTTTTCGCTCATTCGAAGGCGCAATCGCCAACGTTTCACGATACTTTGCAATTGTTCGGCGAGCGACATTGATGCCCTGTTCTCCCAGGATATCGGCGATCTTACTGTCGCTCAGCGGCTTGCGCGGGTTTTCCGCGGCCACCAGTTTCTTGATGATAGCGCGTATCGCCGTGGCTGAACATTCACCGCCGGCGTCAGTGCTGACATGGCTGGAAAAGAAATACTTCAGCTCGAAAATACCACGTGGTGTATGCAGGTATTTGCGGGTGGTGACGCGGGAAATGGTGGATTCATGCATTTCCACCGCTTCGGCAATATCCGCCAGCACCAGCGGTTTCATCGCTTCTTCGCCGTGGTCGAGAAAATCTTTCTGCCGTTCAATGATGGCCTCGGTGACCCGCAGCAGCGTTTCATTGCGGCTTTGCAGACTTTTCAGGAACCAGCGCGCTTCCTGCAGATTATTTTTCAGGTAGGTGTTTTCAGCACTGTTATCGGCGCGGTTGATCAACTGCGCATAATGTTCAGCAATCTGCAGCCGCGGTGCATTGTCCGGGTTGAGTGACAGTTGCCATTGGCCTTTAAAACGACGTGCATAGACGTCGGGCACAATATATTCGGTATTATTGGTTTGAATCAGGCTACCGGGACGGGGATTGAGCAGTTGGATGGAGCGCACCAGATCGGTCAGCTCATCATCAGACACTTTGAGTGCCCGTTTTATCTGCGCGTAGTCGCGTTTGGCAAGCGTGTCGAGGTGCTTGTCGACCAGTTCACGCAACTGGTCCATATGCGGCAGGCCGTTGGCCTCATAGACGCGCAACTGGATCAGGAGGCATTCGCGTAAATCACGGGCGGCCACACCGACCGGGTCAAAATGCTGGATCCGGTGCAATACGGTTTCAATTTCATCCAGTTCGGTGTCGGCGAACTCCTCGCCCAGGCTCTGCTGGATGTCTTCCAGCGTGGTTTTGAGATAGCCGTCGTCTTCCACTGAATCGATGATGGTGGTGGCGATGGCTTCTTCGGCCTCGGTGAAGTGGGTTAAACGCATTTGCCACAGCAGGTGCTGCTGCAGCGTATCACCGCTTTCGTCCTGATTATCGCGCTCCATATCGCTGTCGCCCATCGGTGCGCTGCCGATGCTGGAAACATGCTGGTTGTCGTACATGTCTTCCCACTTGGTATCGACTGGCAGATCTTCAGGGATGTCCTGGTTTTCCAGTTGGCTGATATCGCGGCTGGCCTGATCGTCTTCTTTACGCTGGCTGTTGTTTTCGTCGTAATCGTAGTCTTCTTCGACGTCCAGCAGCGGGTTGGTTTCCAGTGCTTCCTGGATTTCAGCCTGCAATTCCAGTGAGGAAAGCTGCAGTAAGCGGATGGCTTGCTGCAGCTGCGGTGTCATCGACAGGCTTTGGCCTACACGTAGCTGTAAAGTGGGTTTCACAAATGTTCTTGGAGTGATGTTGAGACCATGACTTTATGTTACCGCAAGTGTTATGCCATTGCCTACAGGATCCGGGCAAAATCTTCTGTGAGATAAATCCGTTTGCAGCCAGTCCTAAAACACACTGACAGCGCTGGCCTTGAAATGCAGCCAGACTGTGTCGCCAAGATGCAAAGACAGGCGTTGCAGCGAGGTCGGCGTGATGATGGCATGGAATAGTTCACCGCAGTCGACCAGCAGACGGACATGGCCCGATTCCTCCGCGATCTGTACCAGCCGCCCCTGAAAGCGGTTGAGCATGCTGCTGTGGTGCAGCGGCTGATCGGAAATAATGATCTGACTGGGGTCAATCGCAATATGGCGGGCCTGCGATGCATCATCAGCCACATGGATGATAATCCTGCCGGTGTGGAATAACAGCTCCCGGCATTGACCGTGGTAGAGGTTCAACAGCGGTGCCGCGGTAACACGGCCACCCACCAGGCTTATGGAATGGTCGGCAATCGCCATCGCCTGCAGCCGATCGTGGGTGGAGAAGATGACAGTCTTATCCTGCTCTGCGGCAAACTGGGTTATGGTCTGTTCCAATTGACGGATATGACGCTGATCCAGATGGGAAAACGGTTCATCCAACAGCAGAATATCAGGCTGATAGGCAATGGCACGGGCAATCGCGGCACGTTTCAGCTCGCCGCCCGACAGGGTGGCGGCGTCCTGATCGGCCTGGTTTGTGAGGTTCACCAATGCTAAAGCCTGCTCAATCAGATCGCCATAAGTGGCTTTGGGGATCTGCTGCAGCTTGAGTGCCAGCCTGAGGTTATCGCGAACGGTGCCCGGCAGCAGATAGGGTTGTTGGCTGACAAAACCGATACGGCGTCGCTGGGCGGCGCTGGGTTTGTCACTGATAAGCTGATTGCCCAGAGAGATATGACCATGTTGCGGCCGGCTGATAAACGCGAGCAGATGCATCAGGGTGGATTTACCGGCACCGTTTTCGCCCAATAAGGCGGTGCTCTGATTAGCCGGCAACACCAGCGACTCAATATTGAGCGCCTCGGTATCCGCAAAGCGCATCTGGATATCCTGAAGCTGATAGACCGGCGTCATGCTTTGCTCCGATTTAATGCCGACAGGGTGAAATTGAGCACAAAGGCGATAATCAGTAAGACCATGCCCAAGGCCAGCCCCAGTTCAAACTCGCCCTTGCTGGTTTCCAGGGCGATGGCGGTGGTCATGGTGCGGGTGTAGCCGGCGATATTGCCACCCAGCATCATGGCGGCACCGACCTCACCGATGGCGCGGCCGAAACCGGTAATAATGCCGGCCAGGATCGCCAGCCGGGTGGCGCGGATCACCTGCTGCATCATCGGCAAAGTCCGGGCTCCCAGGCTCTGCAGGGTGGTGACCAGCCGCGGATCGGCCGAGTTAACGGCGGTAATGGTCAGATTCATCATGATCGGGAAGATCAGAATCGCCTCGGCAATAATAATGGCATAGGGCGTGAACAGCAGGCCCCAGTCTCCCAGCGGGCCCTGACGGCTGAACATGCCATAGAGCAAAAGACCGATGACGACGGTAGGCATCGCCATCAGGGTATTAAGCAGATGCTGGATAAATCGTTTACCCGGAAAGCGATGCAGCGCCATGGCTACGCCCGCCGGGATCGCCAGTACCGCGGCTATCAGTGACGCGGCGAGGGAAATCACTACCGAGGTCATGACAATGCGCATGATCTCCGGATCGAGATTGACGATCAGGCTGAAGGCGGCGGCGAAAGAGGTAGCAAAGTAGTCCATTGCTCAGTATCCCCGCCTGTCGTTATCAGCTCTCTACCAGATTGAGTCGCTGACAGATGGTCAGCGTCGGTTCGGTTTTGTTCATGGTGTAGAAATGCAGCCCCGGCACATCCAGTTCGATAAGCTGCTGGGTGAACTCGGTCAGAAAGTCGAGGGTAAAGGCTTTCATCGACTCGGTATCATCGTAAAACTCTTCCAGCCGTTTACGCAGCCAGCGCGGGATTTCAGCACCGCAACTGGCTGAAAAACGGGCCAGTTGCGCAAAGTTGTTAATCGGCATAATGCCGGGAATCACCGGGATATCAATGCCTTTTTTCTCACAGCGATCCAGAAAAAAACGATAGGCATCAATGTTGTAGAAATACTGCGTGATGGCACTGTCAGCACCGGCATCGACTTTACGTTTGAAATTATCCAGATCAAATTCAGCGGTTTGTGCCTGGGGATGCACTTCCGGGTAGGCGGCGACTTCAATATTGAAATAGTCACCGGTCTCGGCGCGGATAAATGAGACCAGTTCGTTGGCATAACGGAAATCACCCGGATCGCGCATGCCAGACGGTAAATCACCGCGCAAGGCGACAATGCGTCGAATATTGTTGTCTTTATAGGTGGCCAGCATTTCGCGTAAGCGCTCGGCATTAGAACCCACACAGGATAAATGCGGCGCAGCATCGATACCGGTTTGCGGTTGGCTTTGCTGGATTTCAATCACCGCTTCCATGGTGTTGTCCTGGGTGGAGCCGCCGGCACCAAAGGTTACGGAATAAAATTCAGGAGCAAGGGGCTGCAGGTTTTCCCGCACCCGGCGCATATTGCTGATGCCCTTGTCGGTTTTAGGCGGGAAAAATTCGCAGCTGATAGTCAGGTTTCTGGACATGTTGTTGTCTTGGCTAAAAAAATGGGCCGAATAAATCAGCCCATATTAACTCAGGGTCTGCCGAACTTCACCCCGGCCTGTGTTTGAGGCCGGGATGAGGCAGCAGCATTAATAGCGATAATGCTCTGGTTTGAACGGACCTTGCTGATCCAGACCCAGGTAGTTGGCCTGTTCCTGTGACAGTGTGGTCAGGTTGGCACCGATGCGGCCCAGGTGAAGCTGGGCGACTTTTTCGTCCAGTTTCTTCGGCAGGACGTAGACTTTGTTGTCGTAGTCGTCACTGTGGTGCCAGAGCTCGATTTGCGCCATCACCTGGTTGGTGAACGATGCTGACATCACAAAGCTCGGGTGACCGGTGGCACAGCCCAGGTTCACCAGGCGGCCTTCAGCCAGCATGATAATGCGCTTGCCGTCGGGGAAAATCACATGATCAACCTGCGGCTTGATGTTTTCCCACTCATAGTCACGCAATGAAGCGACATCAATTTCATTATCAAAGTGACCGATATTGCAGACGATGGCTTCGTTTTTCATCGCTGCCATATGGTCGTGATTGATCACATTGACGTTACCGGTGGCGGTGACAAAGATATCAGCAACAGCCGCGGCTTCTTCCATGGTGACGATGCGGTAGCCTTCCATGCTCGCCTGCAGCGCACAAATCGGATCGATTTCAGTCACCAGCACGGTGGCGCCCATGCCACGGAATGCCTGGGCACAGCCCTTGCCGACGTCGCCGTAACCCAAAACCACGCAGATTTTACCGGCGATCATGACGTCAGTGGCACGCTTGATGCCATCCAGCAAAGATTCACGGCAACCATACAGGTTGTCGAACTTGGACTTGGTGACCGAATCGTTGACGTTAATGGCGGGTACTTTGAGCTTGCCGGCTTTCATCATTTCATAAAGGCGGTGGACACCGGTGGTGGTTTCTTCCGACAGGCCTTTGACGTCATCCAGAAGCTCTGGATACTTTTCGTGCATCATCAGCGTCAGATCGCCGCCGTCATCCAGAATCATATTCGGACGCCAGCCGTTGGGGCCGATAATGGTCTGCTCGATACACCATTCGGCTTCTTCTTCAGTTTCACCTTTCCAGGCAAACACCGGAATTTCCTGATCCGCAATCGCAGCGGCAGCGTGATCCTGGGTAGAGAAAATATTGCACGATGACCAGCGCACTTCGGCGCCCAGTTCAACCAGCGTTTCAATCAGCACGGCTGTCTGAATGGTCATATGTAAGCAGCCGGCGATGCGGGCGCCTTTCAGAGGGGCCTGATCTTTATATTCTTCGCGCAACGCCATCAGGCCGGGCATTTCGCTCTCGGCAATCTTGATTTCCTGGTGGCCCCATTTGGCCAGCGAGATATCGGCGACTTTGTAGTCGGGGTTCAGGTTTTCGATAACAGATTCCATGACAATTCCTTAATTATTTAAGACCGGCGGCATCACGTAAAATGTCTGCCATATCGGTTTTTTCCCAGCTGAACCCGGCATCTTCACGACCGAAGTGGCCGTAGGCGGCAGTGGGTTGGTAAATGGGTTTGATCAAATCCAGCATTTTCAGCAGGCCGACCGGGCGCAGATCAAAGTGTTCGCGGACCAGCAATTCCAGTCTTTCCTGCGAAATTTTGCCGGTACCGAAGGTTTCCACACTGATTGAGGTCGGCTCGGCGACACCGATGGCATAAGACACCTGGATTTCGCAGCGGTCGGCGAGACCGGCGGCAACGATGTTTTTGGCCACATAACGGCCGGCATAGGCAGCACTGCGATCGACTTTGGACGGGTCCTTGCCGGAGAAAGCACCGCCACCATGACGGGCCATACCGCCATAAGTATCGACAATGATTTTACGGCCGGTCAGACCTGCATCGCCCACCGGACCGCCAATGATGAACTGGCCGGTCGGGTTGATGTGGATCTTGGTTTTCGGCGTCAGCCAATCGGCCGGCAGCACCGGTTTGATGATGTGTTCCATCACCGCTTCCTGCAGATCGGTTTGGCTGATATCCGGGCTGTGCTGGGTTGAGAGCACGACGGCATCGATGCCGACCGGCTTGCCGTTATCGTAGGCAAAGGTGACCTGGCTTTTCGCATCAGGACGCAACCAGCCCAGTTCGCCGGATTTACGGATATGTGCCTGTCTTTTCACCAGACGGTGGGCATAGGTGATGGGGGCGGGCATCAACACATCGGTTTCATTGCTGGCATAGCCAAACATCAGGCCCTGGTCACCGGCACCCTGGTTTTCCTCGGTTTCACGATCCACGCCCATGGCGATATCGGAGGATTGTTTGCCAATCAGGGACATCACGGCACAGGTCTGGCCGTCAAAGCCGACATCAGAGCTGTCATAGCCGATATCGGTGATGGTTTTACGCACCACGTCTTCCAGATCGACCCAGGCCGAGGTGGTGATTTCACCGGCAATAATCGCGGCACCGGTTTTGATCAGGGTTTCGCAGGCAACCCGTGCCTTGGGATCCTGACGCAGGATCTCGTCCAGAATGGCGTCAGATATCTGATCAGCGACTTTATCCGGATGACCTTCTGATACGGATTCAGAAGTGAAAAGATAGTTACTACTCATAGCCAGCTTTCCTCATTACATTTCAGGCAAGGTAATGATAGTGACAAGCGTAGGGTGGGACAGTGCTCATTACTACCAGTTACCTGTTAATAATGAACGCCGTTAATGAAAATAACGTGGGATAAGCCTAGCAGGGGAGGCCCTGTTGCAGCGTTCCTTATCCGAAGTGGGACATATTAATCGAAACAGCGAATTTTTCAAGCCTGAGACATCTGCAGAATCAGACATTTACAGTTGTAACTGCTGTCCGTTTGCTTTTAACCATGCCCGGTGTTGTGTGAAGTTTGGATCAAATTGTCCAACCAGTTGCCAGAAAGCCGGGGAATGATTGTGCTGCTCGAGGTGGCACAGCTCGTGAATAATCACGTAATCAATAATCGCCGTTGGTGCCATCACAAGTTTCCAGTTGAGCTGTACTTTACCGCTGATGGTGCAACTGCCCCAGCGTGCCTTGTAGGTTTTGACTTCCACTGATGCCGGCCGCAGTCCACTCGATTCAGCCAGTGCATTGCAGCGGCGGATGAGATAATCCGCGGCCTGTTGCTTGTACCAGTCTGTGACCAGCTTCTGTAATGCGGCTTGAGAAGGCGTTTTCTGGCGCGTGGTAATGAATAACGTATCACCATCGCGGTAGATTCGGTTTTTACCCTGACCCGGACTGATATCTAATGTCAGCAGGTCTCCCAGAGACGGCAGCGTTTCGCCGTCCCGGTAAAGCCGATCTTCGATGGGTGGATTCTGTGCCAGCTTGGCTTTGATCCAGTGTTGTTTTTGCTCAACAAAACGCTCGGCATGATGCAAAGCGAGCCTGGCCGGCATACGCACTTTCACCGTGCCATTGCCTACCGCCAGCGCCATGGTTTTGCGCCTTTTGCTGCGTATGATCTCGACCTTAAAGCCGTCACTCTGGATAACGTTCATGTTTTTTATTGTGGCGATCGGCAAGATTTTTCGCCAGCGATTTGAGATAATAGACTGTTTTAAAAACCAATATTTGAATGAGCTCAGCCGTGAATTTGCAACAAGCCCGACGCCTGTCTGTAGCACCGATGATGGACTGGACCGACCGTGACTGTCGTTATCTGTTGCGACTGATCTCGCGCGAGTGCCTGCTGTACACCGAAATGGTCACCACCGGTGCGCTGATCCACGGTGACCGTGAGCGGTTTCTGGCCCACGATGCGTTTGAATATCCGCTGGCCTTGCAACTGGGCGGCAGTGAGCCGGATGAAATGGCTCAGTGCGCCATCATGGGCGAGGATGCCGGCTACCAGGAAATCAACATCAACGTTGGCTGCCCCAGTGACCGTGTACAGTCCGGCCGTTTCGGCGCCTGCCTGATGGCGGAACCCGAGCTGGTGGCTGAGAGCGTGGCGGCGATGCAGAACAAGGTCGGCATTCCGGTCACCGTCAAAACCCGCTTAGGGATTGATGACAAGGACAGTTACGAGTTTCTGACCGACTTTCTCGACAAGGTGTCAGCAGCCGGTTGCGAGATTTTTATTCTGCATGCCCGCAATGCCTGGCTGAAAGGCCTGAGTCCCAAGGAAAACCGTGACATTCCGCCGCTCAACTATGAGCGCGTCTATCAAGTCAAAAAAGATTACCCGCATCTGCATATCGATATTAACGGCGGTATCAAGGAGCTTGATGAAGCCACTGACCACCTGCAGCATGTTGATGGTGTGATGATGGGACGAGCGGCTTACCACAACCCTTATCTGCTGGCCGAGGCGGATAAGACAATTTTCGGCAAACACGAGCCGGCATTGTCACGCCGGGAAGTGATCGAGACCATGCTGCCCTATATCGAAAAACGCATGAGCGAGGGACGGCCATTGAAATCCATCACCCGCCACCTGCTGGGCGTGTTCCAGGGCGTGCCCGGTGCCCGCCGCTGGCGTCGGCACCTCAGTGAAAATGCCCATTTACCCGGAGCGGGCATTCATACGCTCAAAGAAGCGCTGGCGCTGGTTGATTAATTGGATTTTAACCACAGAGGCACAGAGGGCACAGAGAAAACAATAATGTTAGCTGGTTGCCTCGCATCCACGGGGTAACCTCGCCATAGCTTCCACCGCCGTCAGCATCTCTGACAGGCAAAAAATCTCTGTGAACTCTGTGCCTCTGTGGTTTAAGTCAGTTCCTGAGCCCGGTTCCTTTATTGAGTAAATACAGGGCATAAGCCGTTAATGCGGCGATAAACAGCAGAATAATCCCGAACGCAAACACCACCGGAATATCCGACACGCCCAGCATGCCGAAACGGAAAGCGTTCACCATATAGAGGATAGGGTTCAGCATCGACACGTTCTGCCAGAAGTCAGGCAGCAGGCTGATGGAGTAGAACACGCCGCCCAGGTAGGTCAGCGGGGTCAGGATGAAGGTCGGAATGATCGCGATTTCATCAAAACTGCGGGCATAAACCGCATTAATAAAACCGCCGATGGCAAACAATACAGCGCTCAATATCACCATGCTGATGGTGATAAAAATATGTTCTATCGGCAGATGGGTGAAAAACAGCGATACCAGCGTCACGATAACACCGACACACAGGCCCCGCGCCGTGCCTCCAGCGACATACCCGGCCAGGATCAGGTAATTGGGAATCGGTGAGACGATCAGTTCTTCAATATGGTTCTGGAATTTGGCGCTGAAAAACGAAGAGGCCACATTGGAATAAGCATTATTGATTACCGACATCATGATAATGCCGGGCACGATATATTCCATGTAGCTGAAGCCGCCCATTTCGCCGATACGGCTGCCAATCAGGTTGCCGAAAATAATGAAATACAGCGTCATGGTGATGGCCGGTGGCAGAATCGTCTGCGGCCAGATTCGGAAAAAGCGCCTGACTTCGCGGGTGACCAGCGTGGAAAAGGCGACCCAATGGCGTTGTTGACGGCTCCGGTTCATGCGCTTTGCTCCGAGGTTTCAACCAGGTTCAAGAACAGTTCCTCCAGTCGATTGACTTTGTTTTTCATACTGACGATTTCAACGCCGTGGTTGCTGAGCAGTTCAAATACGCTGTTGAGCGACTCGCCGCGGCTGATCTCGATTTCAATCGTGGTGTCATCGATACGCTCATAAGCGAGGCCATCGAGATTGACGTTGTCCATCAGCGGATATTTCAAATCGAGAACAAAGGCTTCCTTATCCAGGCGGTTGAGCAGCGATTTCATATCGGTGTTCTCGATAATCTCGCCCTTGTCGATGATCGCAATATTGCGGCAAAGGCTCTCGGCTTCTTCCAGGTAGTGGGTGGTCAGGATAATCGTGGTGCCGGCAGCATTGATCTGACGCAGGAATACCCACATGGAACGGCGCAACTCGATATCGACGCCGGCGGTGGGTTCGTCAAGGATCAGCAGCTTGGGATTATGCACCAGAGCACGGGCAATCATCAGCCGGCGTTTCATACCGCCAGACAATGAGCGTGACGGGGTATGGCGCTTTTCCCACAGCCCCAGTTGCTTGAGCAGTTCATCAGCGCGTGGTTCTGCCTCGGCAGCGGGCATGCCATAATAACCAGCTTGAGTGATGAGGATATGTTTGACCTGTTCAAAACCGTTGAAGTTGAACTCCTGCGGCACCAGGCCAATATAGCCCTTGGCGGTCTCCGGATCGTCATCCAGATCGGTATCGAACACCTTGACGGTGCCTGAGGTTTTGGTGATGAGAGAGGTAATCACACCAATGGTGGTGGATTTACCGGCACCGTTGGGACCCAGCAGAGCAAAGAAGTCCCCCTGTTTGACATCCAGGCTCACCTGTTTCAGTGCCTGCAGGCCATTGCGGTAGGTCTTGCTCAGGTTGTTGATGGATAAGGCTTTCACAGCTCCTCGCTTCGGGCTCAATAAAGGACGCTAGCGTACCATGTCCGGGCCTGTTATGAGAATTTGGAAATAACCATGAATACGATCAAAGCCCCTGAAACCGAAGCAGAATTACTCGCGCGCTGTCAGCTTTTGGCAGGGAGAACGCTGGGCCAGGTGGCTTCTGATATGGGGCAGACAGTGCCGGAGAATCTGCAGCGGCATAAAGGCTGGGTGGGGCAGTTACTGGAGGCCTATCTGGGCGCCGATGCCGGCAACCAGGCCGAGCCGGACTTTACCGATCTTGCGATCGAACTGAAAACATTGCCACTCAATGCCCGTGGTGAGCCGAAAGAATCCACTTATGTGTGCACGGTATCGTTGACTGAATCCGGTAGCCTGCAATGGCAGGATAGCTGGGTTCGGCGCAAGCTGTCGCGGGTACTCTGGTTACCGGTGGAAGCCGATGCCGCCATTCCGCTGGCCGATCGCTATGTCGGGCTGGGCTGGATCTGGCAGCCTGATGCCGAGCAGGAGAGACAGTTGCAGCAGGACTGGGAAGAGTTAATGGACCGCGTGGTATTGGGAGAGCAGGCGGAAATCTCTGCCCGGGAGGGCGAGTATCTGCAAATCCGTCCCAAGGCTGCCCACAGCCGGATCATGGCCAAGTCATTGAGTGACGAGGGGGAGTCCAGCCTGATTAACCCCAAGGGCTTTTACCTGCGCAGCAGCTTCACCCGTCATTTACTCGCGACGCAGTTCAAATAATGGTAACGTTTCCTGATAAGTAAATGGACAAGCAGCAGGTAAGCACAGCATGTTAAACGCGCTGGTGGTAGACAGCTCCAATTATTTTTGCGAGCAGCTAAAGGAATTACTGACCGCAGCCGGATTTGAAGTCGAGATGGCTTTTACCGGCTCTGATGGTTTGGACAAGGCAGCCCAGACCCGCTATCGCCTGGTGTGTTGTGCTGATAATCTGAAAGACTACGCCAGCAGTGAATTCAGCAGCCAGCTACGTGCACTCAGCGGCTATGAGTTCGCCACCCTGCTGGTGCTAACCGAGCAGGATAATTCCAAGCTACTCAAACAGGCCTTGCTGGCCGGTGCCACCGATATTTTCAGCAAAAATGATCTGCTCGAGATGGAAACCTATCTTGATCGACTGAGTCAGCGTGAAACACGTCAACTGGCTGGCCGCGTGTTGTTCATTGAAGACTCCCGGGTGTTACAGACCATCGTCATTGACCTGCTCACCGATATGGGACTGGATGTCGATGCCTATAACTACGCAGAAAGTGCCTGGGAGGCGTTCCAGGGCGGTGATTATGATCTGGTGATTACCGATATTATGCTGGAAGGTATCATGAGCGGCATCACCCTGGTACGCAAGATCCGCCGCGCTTACGGAGAATATGGCAACGTTCCTATCATTGCGACCTCCGGCTTTGACAATATGTCGCGCAAGATCGAATTATTTCATTTGGGCGTCAACGACTATGTTTCCAAGCCTATCGTGCGGGAAGAGCTGCGCCAGCGTGTCTTCAACCATGTCACCAGCTATCAGACGCTGAGAGAACTGAGAACCCAGCAGAAATCGCTCTACAGTCTGGCGATGCTGGATGAGACTTCAGGTCTGTTCAATCGTCACGCTTTACGAGAATTTGCCGGCAAGTATTTCAGCGAAGCTTATCGTTTTGATCGTCCTCTAACGCTGGCGGTGATGGACATTGATCATATGAAGCAGATCAATGAAGAGCATGGTTTCCAGATCGGGGACAGCTTGTTGGCAGAGCTGGGTGCCTGGCTGAAACGGCATCTGCGTGATGTCGATATGATTGCCCGCTGGGCCGGTGATGAGCTGGTCTTTATTCTGCCTGACTGTGATCTGGCTGATGCCAACGGCCTGATGGACCGGATGCTGGAAAGACTGCGTAAACTCAAGCCGGCAGGGATCCCCATTTCGGTCAGTGTGGGCATTGCTGAACTCGACCGCGACAATTACCGCTACGATAATCTCAACAGCCTGTTTGAACGCGCCGATAAGGCCATGTACCAGGCCAAGATGGCTGGCAGAGACTGCATTATCAGCTATCAGGAAGAAAAAGAGTCGGTCTAGTCGCCGCCGTAAAGCTTCTGGAATTCCAGGCACTGCGCCCGATCCAGCATGAATATGCCATGACCGCCCAAATCCAGGTCGAGCCAGGTAAAGGCCATCTCCGGCCATTTTTCGTCCACCGCCAGATCGCTGTTGCCCACCTCGACAAACAATAAACCGTCATGGCTGAGGTAATCGGCTGCCCGGAGCAGGATTTTTTCAACAAGGGCCAGGCCATTATCTTCCGCTTCCAGTGCCGAGGCCGGTTCATGCCGGTATTCATCCGGCAGTAAAGCCATCTCATCAGCGCCGACATAAGGCGGGTTACTGACAATCAAATCATATTGCTGCTTGGGCTCCAGCGCCTGCCAGCAGTCTGATGCGAGGGTGCTGACCTGGTTCTCCAGATTATGCATTTTGATATTGATATCAGCGACTGCCAAAGCATCCTCACTGATATCAACGGCATCGACTTTGGCGTCAAAGGCCAACGCCAGCGCAATGGCAATACAGCCACTACCGGTGCATAAGTCCAGCACCTTATGCACTTTTTCCGGCTGTGGCAGCCAGGGCTGAAACTGGCTGTCTATCAACTCGGCAAAGGGCGAGCGGGGAATCAAGACCCGCTCATCTACAAAAAACGGCAGACCGGCAAACCAGGCTTCATTTGTCAGGTAGGGTAGGGGAATACGCTGCTCAATGCGCTTGCGGATCAAATCGAGCAGGCAAGTTTTCTCATCTTTGCTGAGGCGCGCATCAAGAAATACGTCAGGCAACTCGGTAACGGGAAGATGAAGGCTGCTCAGCACCAACTGCGAGGCTTCATTAAACGCATCCTCATTGCCGTGGCCATAAAACAATCCCGCTTCAATGAAGCGGGATGTGGTCCAGCGCAGAAAGTCGCGCAGGGTCTTGAGTTCGGTTTGCGCGGCGGCGAAATCGGTCATGGGCTGTGTGTGATATCAACAAAGTGACCGGCGATCGCTGCTGCTGCGGCCATCGCAGGGCTGACCAGGTGGGTTCGGCCTCCCTGACCCTGACGACCTTCAAAGTTGCGGTTAGAGGTCGAAGCACAGTGCTCGCCGGCCTCCAGTCGATCCGCATTCATCGCCAGACACATGGAGCAACCGGGTTCACGCCATTCAAAACCGGCTTCAATAAAGACCTTGTCGAGGCCTTCCTGCTCGGCCTGTTGTTTGACCAGGCCGGAACCGGGCACCACCATCGCCTGCTTTACACTGGCCGAGACTTTGCCACCTTTGATAGCCGCGGCGGCCTCCCGTAGATCTTCAATCCGCGAGTTGGTGCAGGAACCAATAAACACACGATCCAGCTGAATATCAGTAATAGCCTGGTTGGCATTGAGGCCCATATATTTGAGTGCCTTTTGCATGCCATTGCGTTTTACCGTATCGGACTCGGCAACCGGATCCGGCACGCTGGCAGTGACCGGTACTACCATTTCCGGTGAGGTGCCCCAGGTCACCTGCGGTTTAATATCTTCAGCTTTCAGCACCACGACTTTATCGAAGTGTGCGCCGTCATCAGAATGCAGTTCTTGCCAGGCAGCTACGGCTTTGTCCCAGTTCTCACCCTGTGGTGCGAATGGTCGCTGGCCCAGGTAATCAATCGTGGTGTTATCGACGGCAATCATACCGGCGCGGGCGCCAGCTTCAATGGTCATATTACAGACTGTCATTCGGCCTTCCATGCTCAAAGCCTGAATGGCTTCGCCGGCAAATTCGATAGCATAGCCAGTGCCGCCGGCAGTACCGATTTCACCGATAATGGCGAGCACAATATCTTTGGCGGTGATACCAGGATTGACCTGACCTTCCACCCGCACCTGCATATTTTTGGATTTACGCTGAATCAGGCATTGGGTTGCCATCACATGTTCGACTTCAGAGGTGCCGATACCGAATGCCAGTGCACCGAACGCACCATGTGTCGAAGTGTGCGAGTCACCACAGACCACGGTCATACCGGGCAGGGTTGCGCCCTGTTCAGGGCCAACCACATGCACGATACCCTGACGTACGTCTTCCAGCCCAAACTCGGTAATGCCGAATTCATGGCAGTTTTTATCCAGGGTTTCTACCTGCAGACGTGAGACCGGATCAGCGATGCCTTTGTCACGGTCAGAGGTCGGGACATTGTGATCGGGGGTTGCCAGGATCGAGTTCAGCCGGTGCGGCAGGCGATGCGCCAGGCGCAGGCCCTCAAAAGCCTGTGGCGAGGTCACCTCATGAACCAGGTGGCGATCGATATAAAGCAAAGCCGTGCCGTCGTCATCCGTGCGGACAACGTGCTGTTCCCAGAGTTTGTCGTATAGCGTTTTGGCTGACATAAATCTTAAAAACCGAAAAATAATGATTTGTTGTTAACAGTTCATTATACCGTGTTGGCTTATGAAGCTCTATGCAAAAAAACTTAACTGACGCGCCGGAACCGCCCGGGCCGCTCAGTGAAAAATGAAGTAGCCTGTCAATCAGCGGACGAAACAAAAACGACAGACACAAAAAAACGGGCAATCCGAAGATTGCCCGTTTTTTGTCTTAAGCTAAGGAACAGTGGTTATTCCATATTAGCGTGTCTGTAACGCATATCTTCCTCAGCAATATCTTTCTCATGAATGAGATATGAGATCGTTGCTTCCAGGAACATCAGCGTCGACAATTCAAACATGGTACCCATTGGCAGACCTTTGGTTTTCGCAAAGCTGTCATCGTTACCAATTTGAATAGTCTGGTCTGCAATATCACCAATCGTGGATTGTGATTTAGAGCAGATCAGCACGACGTTCGCGCCTTCAGACTTGGCTTTATTGGCAAATGAAACAAGCTGGGTTGTTTCACCAGAGCCGGAGATAACGATCAGCAGATCGCCCTCACGGATGCTTGGTGTCGCAACTTCACCTTGAACATAGGTTTCATAACCACTATGCATCAATCTCATGCCTAAGAAGTTACCTACCAGCCTGGAGCGACCCGCACCTGTAATGAAGATACGTTTGGCTGAATCACACATGGAAACCAGTGTGGCTTCAAGTGATTCATCAGTCGCGCCGAGGATATCGGTGATTTTATTTAAGAGTAGATCTCGATGCATTATAAAATTCCTCTCGCTTAGGCTGCGTCAACCAGTGCACGCAGTTCTTTAGCAGAGTCTGCTGGAGAAGGCGCACCGTAGATAGCAGCACCAACAACAACGATTGCTGCACCAGCTTGTACACAGCTTTGGATGGTGTCTTTGTTGATACCACCGGCAACAGAAACTTTAACGTCCATACCCAGACCAGTGATGGTTTTCAGGTCTTCGAATGGAGTTTGGCCAGCTGCTTGTGCGTCCAGACCAGTGTGAACACCGATGATGTGTGCACCGTTTTGAGCTGCTTCTTTAGCAACGGCAGTTTTATCTTCAACACCGATCAGGTCGATTTGAGCTTCTGCGTTGTTAGCGTTGGCTGCTTTGATAACGCCTTTGATGGTCGCCATATCAGAAGCACCCAGAACGGTAGTGATGTCACCACCCGCTTCGAAGAAAGGAGAGGCTTCGTATTCACCCGCATCCATAGTTTTCAGGTCAACCAGGATCTTCTTGTCTGGGTGAGCCGCTTTCAGGGCTTTAACCAGTTTCAGACCGTTGTACTTGATGCATGGTGTACCAATTTCCAGGATATCGACGTAAGGCGCGACTTGCTCAGCCAGTGCCATAGTTGCGTCGAAGTCCAGTGAGTCGAGTGCCATTTGGATTTCAGCCATGTTACATACTCCTAAGTGTAGTAAAAATGATTGTTCACGCTTCTCTCTGTGAGCGAAGCGGGACTATAGATAGAAAACGGCCACAAGTCAATGTAGCCGTTTTCATTTGCATTCCGGCCCGCTCACAGCGGAGCGGGCTGAATACGTTCGAAAGCTGTGCTTGAATTAAGCGACGCTTTCCAGGCTTGCCAGACGATCAGCAAGCAATTCTTCCAATGTTTCCAGCGCTTTGGCAAAACCGTCGATACCTTCGCTCAGTTTTTCCTGTGCCATTGGGTTCTCGGCATGCATTTTCTCGAAAGTATCTTTGTCCATCGAGATTTTTTCGATGTCAGACTTGGCAGAGATTTCCGGAGACAGTTTACGTTCCAGTGTGCCTTCGCTGTTTTGCAGCTCTTCCAGCAGCTTAGGTGAAATGGTCAGCAGGTCAACGCCGGCCAGTTCGGTGATTTCACCCATGTTACGGAAGCTAGCGCCCATGACTTCGGTGTTGTATCCGAACTTCTTATAATACTCGTAAACAGCAGTCACTGACAGTACACCCGGATCTTCATGTGATTCGTAAGAGTCACGACCGGTGTCTTTCTTGTACCAGTCCAGGATACGACCTACGAATGGAGAAATCAGGGTAATGCCGTTTTCCGCACAAGCGATGGCTTGGTGCAGACCGAACAGCAGAGTCAGGTTACAGTGGATGCCTTCTTTTTCCAGAACGGCAGCGGCCTGAATACCTTCCCAGGTTGAAGCGATTTTGATCAGGATGCGGTTACGATCCACACCGGCCGCTTCGTATTGGGCGATCAGGTCACGACCCTTAGCGATGGTCGCTTCAGTGTCGTATGACAGACGTGCGTCAACTTCAGTAGAAACGCGGCCTGGAATGATGTCTAGGATTTTCAGACCGAAAGACACAGCCAGACGATCAAAAGCCAGCGAAACAACTTCAGATGCCGGTGCATCTGAACCCAGGCTTTCACGCGCTGCTTCCAGAGTATCGTCAACGATACCTTGATACTGAGGCATCTGCGCGGCGGCAGTAATCAGTGATGGATTAGTTGTCGCATCGCGCGGGGTGTATTTCTTGATTGCTTCAATATCACCGGTATCAGCAACAACAACGGTCATTTCCTTAAGCTGATCAAGTAAATTTGCCATGTTATGTACCTTTAGTTTGCAAAAATAAAAATGCCAATCGCTTATTAAAAGCAGACTGAACAATTGAATGTCGGGACACGAAAAGTCGGGCTAACCGCCTAAAAGCGGCCACGTATCACCGGGATGGGGTTAAAGGCTGATTAGCCTTTATTTTGAATGTAACGTTCAACACCCGTCATTGGTTTCGATTGAGACTGGCTACGAACATACTGTTCTACACCAGTTACAGGCGTGTTACTGCTAACCTGATTTCTGATGTACTGTTCTACACCGGTCAACTGGGCGCCACCCTGTGCCTGGTTTCTGATGTAACGTTCAACACCCGTCAGGCCATCATTGGCAGCGGCTGGTTTGTTGTCAGCAGCCGGGCTTGAAGAGAACAGGCCTTTAAAAAAGCCACAAATCGAAGCAAGTAAACCTTTATTTTCATTCATGATTATACCCCTGTTACATTTTTAACCCCATCTGCCCAACATAACGAGGTTGGTGCAACGGGTAAATTACTATTTTCGTTTTTATGTGGCAAGCCAGAAGCTTAATTCCGATGACGCCTGGTCAATCTGCCCCGGGGTGTTGCCACTGCATGTCATGCTTCAGTCCGCCTGTTTGACAACAGGTTCTTGTATGACTGGCACCAACACATTAACCCATTTGGAATGATTAAACACTGAAGTAGCAATGAAAAAAAACGAGCGGCCAATGGCCACTCGTCTTTTCTTTGCTCAGTGCAAATTGGGTTTCCGCTTAGGCTGCGTCAACCAGTGCACGCAGTTCTTTAGCAGATTCTGCAGGTGAGTCAGCACCATAGATTGCTGCACCCACAACAACGATGGTTGCGCCAGCGCGAACGGTGTCTTGGATGGTGTCTTTGTTGAGACCACCGGCAACAGAGATACGAACACCCAAGTTCAGACCAGCGATTTCTTGCAGGTCAGCGAAAGGTGTTTGACCGGCTGCTTGTGCGTCCAGACCAGTGTGAACACCGATGATTTGCGCACCGTTGCGAGCTGCTTCAGTCGCAACTGCTTTTTTGTCTTTAACGCTGATCAGGTCGATCTGCGCTTCTGAGTTGTTAGCATTGGCAGCTTTGATGACGCCGCCCATGGTCGCTTTATCAGATACACCCAGAACAGTACAAATGTCAGCACCTGCTTCATAGAATGGGGTCGCTTCGTATTCGCCAGCGTCCATTGTTTTCAGGTCAACCAGAACCAGGTTGTTAGGGAATTTGTTTTTCAGTGCAGTAACAATTTCCAGACCGTTGTACTTGATGCAAGGGGTACCCACTTCCAGGATGTCAACGTAAGGGGCAACTTGCTCAGCAAGTGCGATAGTTTGATCGAAATCCAGTGAATCCAGTGCCATTTGAATAAGTGCTTTTGCCATGCTGACATGCTCCTAATTTGGTTGCAGTTTATAGGTTATACGTTAAAAAATACGCTCGCAGACTATAAAGCAGTTTAATCGAAAATGTCAATTTTTGCCCTGAATCAGAGCGTTTCGGGGTTTTTACCGACAGCGCGCAGTGATTTGTATGCCTGAATACTCACACAGTTTGCAGCAGGCAACAATGCTAGACATGCTGATTTGAAGTATGCGACGCTTTGCTTCCCAATTAATGCAATCAGAGGGCAGGTTTTGACGACAAACGAAACAGTGGCTTTGAACAACATCGGCGGCCTTATTATCGATATGGACGGGGTGCTTTGGCACGGCAAACAACCGCTGCCCGGACTGCAGGCTTTTTTTGAGCTGCTCAGAGCCAAGCAACTGCCCTTTATTCTGGCGACTAACAACGCCAGCCTGACCCAACAACAATATATAGAGAAACTGGCCGATATGGGCGTGACGGTCAGTGCCGAAGAAGTGCTGACATCCAGCATGGCGACGGCCACCTATCTAAAGGATAGGCAGCCGGCCGATAAAAAACGTGTGTTTGTTATCGGTGAAGACGGGCTTAAACAGCCGCTGGAACAAGCCGGGTTCGAATTGACCAGTCTCTATCAGGTCAATCAGCCTGATAAAGGTATTACCGGTGAAGGCGCAGATATCGTGGTTTCCGGGCTTGATCGCACCTTGAGCTGGGACAAACTGGCGACGGCCACCCTTAATATCCGCGCCGGTGCAGCCTTTTATGCCACCAATGCCGATACCACTCTGCCTACCGAACTGGGCGAAGTGATCGGGAACGGCGGCACACTGGCGGCGCTGGAAGCCGCCACCGGTATCAAGCCTACTTGTATCGGCAAGCCTGAGCCCATTCTGTATCAGCAGGCTTTGAAGATTCTGGGCACTGAAGAAGACAACACCATTGCGATTGGCGACCGCCTGAATACCGATATTCTGGGAGCGGTCAATGCCGGTATACGCAGCATTATGGTACTCACCGGCGTGTCATCAGAAGCCGATATCAAAGACGTAGACTATCAGCCAACCTGGGTGATGCAGGATCTGGAAAACGTTACCCAGGCTTTGCAGCAAGCTTTATAAGAACGGGAGAGAATAATGAAAAAGATGATCAACGGCGTTGAAAGTGTATTGGAAGAGAGTCTGAAAGGCTTTGCCAAGGCACATAAAGATATTATTACCCTCAATCACCAGCCTCACTTTGTGACTCGCAACATAGCTGCAGACTCACCTAAAGTTGCCTTGATCTCCGGCGGTGGCTCAGGCCATGAACCGCTGCATACCGGTCTGGTAGGCAGAGGCATGCTGGACGCCGCCTGTCCCGGACAGATCTTCACCTCTCCTACACCCGACCAGATGATGATGGCAGCCCAGCAGGCTGAAAACGGCGCCGGTGTGTTGTTTATCGTCAAGAATTACGCCGGTGATGTGATGAATTTTGAAATCGCTGCAGAAATGCTCGACTGCCCGCATGATACGGTCCTGGTTAGCGACGATGTGTCTCTCCCCAAAGACCACTCAACCGGTCGTCGCGGTGTGGCAGGTACGCTGATTGTAGAAAAAATTGTCGGCGCCGCTGCCGAGGCCGGGGCTGATCTGGCTAGCTGTAAAGCCCTGGGTGACAAAGTTGCCAATGCCACCGCTTCAATGGGCGTGGCTTTGAGCAGTTGCACCGTGCCGGCTTTGGGTAAACCGACTTTTGATATTGGTGAAAACGAAGTGGAAATGGGAGTGGGTATTCACGGTGAGCGTGGTCGTGAACCGATGGATCTGAGTAGTGCCAGTGACATGGTGGATCACCTGGTTGCTGCGATAGATAAAGAACTGTTTCCGGGCAAAGGCGAAAAAATCCTGCTGCATGTGAATGGCTTTGGTGCGACGCCCCTGATGGAGCTTTACCTGGTGTATGACCTGGCTTCTCAATACTTCAGCGAACGCGGCGTTGAGGTGGAACGCTCTTTGGTAGGCAATTTCACCACCTCATTAGATATGGCTGGATGTTCTGTCACCGTGACCAAGCTGGATCAGGAAATGATTCAGTACTGGGATGCGCCGGTTCATACCGCTGCACTTCGCTGGGGATATTGATATTAACCACAGAAGCACAGAGAGCACAGAGAAAAATTAGGCAGGATCATGAACTTGTAACCTCAAGGAGGAGGTATGAGCAATTCGATAACGCGTTCGATTATTGGCACAGCGATTGATGTGCGCAGGGAGCTAGGGCCGGGCCTTTTGGAGGCCGTATACGAAGAATGCCTTATTGAGGAGTTAAGGCAAAGAGGGCTGGCCTTAGACAGTCAGCATCCACTCCCTATCGTCTACAAAGGCAAACGACTCAATTCATTTTACCGTTGTGACTTACTGGTTGAGAGCACTGTCATCATTGAATTGAAAACAGTGGATGCCATAATCGCGGTTCATAAAGCGCAGTTACTCAGCTATCTGAAATTAGCCAAACTAAGATATGGTCTTTTGCTCAACTTCAATGTGTCAGTAATGCGACAGGGCATTGTCAGAATGCTCAATAACTAACTTAAGACTCTGTGTCCTCTGTGCCTCTGTGGTTATATTTATTCGGTTTCCTGAAGCACCTCAGCCACTGCACAAATCATTAATTGGCTGGTGCGTGCCCCGGCATCGATATGGCCGCGTGCCCGTTCGCCTAGAAACGAAGCCCGGCCCTTGGTTGCCAGCATGTCCTTCGTCGACAACATACCGTCGTAAGCCGCTTTTTTGAGGGCATCCAACTGAGCAGGCAAGTCGCTAGCGTTGTTCTGTTCCAGACTCTCTACTGCCGGGATTAAGGTATCCAGCATGGTTTTTTCACCGAGATCGGCTTTACCCCGTGCTTTCACCGACTCAACACCAGCCCGGAAAGCAGCGGCAAAACTTTCTTTATTCACTTCAGTCTCTTTGGCTTTTTTACCCATCGCCATAAACAGGCTGCCATAGAGAGAACCGGAAGCCCCGCCCATCGTCGACATCAGCGTCATCCCGATTTTCATCAGCGCTGCTGACCAGTTCATTTCACTTAACTCAGCGGACTGCTCCTGCAAAGCCGCCAAGCCACGTTGTAAATTGGTCACATGGTCACCATCGCCAATCGCCTGATCCAGTGCCGTGACTTCCTCGGCATTGGCTTCAATGTCTTGACTGATGGCTTCCAGGAAGGCGGGAATGGATTGGGGGCTGATACTCATGATGTGTCCTTGTGCAGATCGTTTAGCAGATTATAAAGCCTTGGCTTGTGGGATCAAATGAACCACAGAGGCACAGAGTGCACAGAGAAAAGAAACTTCCCAGTGATAATGATGGCAGTTGGATATCTCAAGCGAGTCGAATATTTTCTTCCTTGGATAAGGTTATATAAAAAGCGAGGATCGCCAGTCAGAAGAGGGTGTTCGCCAATGACAAGCCTCAGTCGTTCAGCCCAAAGAATCTCCGTGACCTCTGTGCCTCTGTGGTTATTGAAATTTCAAAAAAAAAGCCCCAACCCGAAGGTTGAGGCTTTTTATTTTCTTCAGCATCAACCCGAAGGTTGTTGCTTAAGTGTTTAAGTACTCTATTAGAAGAATACGAAACCACCGATAGCGAAGATATCTTGGTCGAATGCATCTTCGTTGTCGTCTTCAACGCTGGTGTACTCAGCAATGAGTTTCAGGTTAGCGTTGACGTCGTGGTAAACACCGACAGTCCATTTTTCAATGGTGTCATCAGTTGAAGCGTTGTCATCTTCAAGCTCTGCGTAGTTTGCAGATACCAGAGTGGTACCAGCAAAACGGTAACCGGCTTGAACGATGTATTGGCTCCACTCTGCTTCAGAAGCTGGAGTAGCAGCAGTTACTGCTGGAACGCCACCAGTGATAGTCAGAGAAGCTGCAACAGGGTCAATTGAATCTTCTGCGTCAGAGTACTGAGCCATAAATTCAAAACCGCCCAGTGCCAAGGTACCACCGACAGTCCAGTAGCGAGCATCTTCAGGCAGGTCGTCGTTGTTCTGGAATGCACCACTGACCCAACCCATGTAAGAACCGCCGTCGAATGAACCAGCGTAAGACAGGTCTGCTTCATAACGCAGATCGTCCTGGTCACGACCGCCAGTAATAACTGGGCCGGTTGGTTTGGTGTTCAGAGAAGTTGCACCACTGGTTGGGTCAACAATAGCGAAAGCCGCTTTGAAGCCGTTCATGTCAGGAGTGGTGTAACGGATTTGTGAACGCCATGAAGCGTAGTCATAACCCAGACCGATACCACCCAGAGTGGTTTGCAGGTTGCCACCAGTACCGTAACCGACACCGAACAGAGTCTGGTCAGTCAGGATGTTGTGTGAACCATACAGACCCAGTGCTTTACCAGCCAGGATTTGACCAAAAGAACCGTCAACAGTGAAGTAAACTTCACGTTGTTCCAGGCCTGAACCACCGACGCCAGCAGTTGCACCGTAGCTGTCAGTATTGGTTGATGGGCTGAAAGAGATATGCGCTGCGATGTCCAGACCGTTCATGGTTGGTGCAGTCATATCAAAGTTGATGAATGATGGCAGCAGACCATCACGAACTTCAGATGTATCGTTGCCAGTAGCGTCGTTGTCAGTGAACACGGCGAACTGGTTGACAGAGCCGCTAACGCCCAGTGTCCAACCATCTTCGGCCATGACAGTGACAGCTTGTGCCGGAGCGGCAACAGCTGCAGCTGCAGCAACCATTGAGGCTAATGCTAGTTTTTTCATTCTGTTTCACCTTCTATTGTTAACAGATTACTTTAATTTCTCTCGCAACCGGATTGAATCGCGGTTGTTAGCTATTTTGCACAGAAAAAAATGCAATGCAACACTTTTACAACAAAAAATCAGGAAATGACAAAAATTTCACAAATTTGTGTTTTTTTTACCACAAAGGTCATACAGAAAGTGTATCGAACCACAGAGGCACGGAGGGCACAGAGGCGGTTTAGGTTCATCCACAGATTACGCAGATGGACACAGATTAGTGGGAATCATTAATAACTTGGCTTTGACTTGCACGGTCGAGACTTTTACGCCACCGCGTTTTTTTTGGTTGTTTTCACCACATGAAGCAAAAAACGCCTAAAGCAGAGGTGTCTGTATAAGCGCTACAAGCGCTGGGATATGTTTTTATCCGCGAAAATCTGTGCAATCTGCGGATAACCCAAAAAACCTCCGTGTCCTCTGTGCCTCTGTGGTTAGTATCTGAACACCGGAAACAAAAAAGCCCCGCCAGTAAAACTGACGGGGCTTTGATGTTCGTGGTGGCTCGACCTGGAATCGAACCAGGGACACAGGGATTTTCAATCCCTTGCTCTACCAACTGAGCTATCGAGCCGATAAGGCTGCGTATTAAACCCTTTTGGCAGGTGCCGTGTCAAGGGAAATGCAGGATTAATTGTGGCTGAACTTGTCGCGGCCATGAGGTCATGCTCTAATGACCGATGATTTTGTCCCATATAAGCAGTGAATAAGATGGCGTCAGATAAAAGAATTTCCTGGTGGCTAACGCTGGCCATACTGATAATAATCGCTGTGGCTGTGCCACTGGTCACAGATAAGTCCTGGCCACTTATGGTGGATAACGCTATCGACAGCTACATGGAGGCGGCAGAAAAAGCGTCGGATGACGATGACGACGATGATGATGAAGCGTCGGAGCAGGTCGCCTCTCGATTAGTGACGCTTGATGATGAGGTCGTCAATGCCGCAGGCATCCAGACCCTCAGCCTGCAACCGGACACTTATTTCCCTGAATCCAGAGCCTATGCCCGCATCATTGATGTCCGTGAACTGATCCAGTGGCGCTCAAAGCTGAAGCAATTGTCACTGGCGCTGGAACTGGCGCGTTCGGATGAGCGAGCCCAGTATGAAGAGTTTCAGCGACTGAAAAAGCTGGCAGCCAGCACGGGTAGCATTGCTAATAAGAAAGTGGTCTATGCCGAGTCCGGCTGGCGACAGGCTCAACTCAAGCAGGAATCGGCCCAATTAGCGTTAGATGATGCCAGAACCGAAGTCAGCCAGGGCTGGGGCCCGGTCATTGCCGACTGGCTGAGCAACGAGGATTCTAAAGCCTACCAGCGCCTGGTCAGTCGCCAGGAGACGTTGATTCAGATCACCTTGCCAGTGTCATTAAGCCTGCCCACCGATGTAAACGTTATCCAGGTCTCACGTCAGGGCAACCGGGACACGGCCAGAAAAGCCTACTTCGTGTCACCGGCCTATATCTCCAGTCATGCGGCGCAGGGGGAGACCTATTATTTCCGTATGGACACCGGCAGATTGCGGCTGGGCATGCGCCTGCATGCCTGGATCCCGCAAAATGAAGAAGGTTTAAACGGCTTTTTCATTCCCGAGCGCGCGATTGTCTGGGTTGACGGCAAGCCCTGGACTTATATTCAACAGGCTGATGACAACTACCGCAGAAAACCGCTGGAACAGGGGCAAGCGATAACCGGCGGGATCTTTATCCAGTCTCAGTTTGAAGCTGGAGACAAACTGATAGTTGCGGGTTCTCAGATGTTGCTATCGGAAGAGTTCAGCTGGCAAATCATGGATGAAGATGATGATTGATAGCCCGGCGTTTCTGAATCATTCAGCGACTGTTGTTCTGCCTGAGTTCTCAACTGTTGAGGTGATCAATGCTGTCTAAGCTGGTCGCCTTCTCGGTTCGCTTTCGCGGGGTCGTGGTGGCGCTGGCCATGCTCATGCTCGGTTATGGCGCCTATAAGCTCTCCAATGCCAGTCTGGATATCTTCCCGGAATTTGCCCCCAAGCAGGTCATTATCCAAACCGAAGCCCAGGGTCTGACTGCCGAGCAGGTCGAGATCCTGGTCACCCAGCCGCTGGAAAATGCACTGCGCGGGCTGGTGGGGCTGGAATCTGTGCGTTCACAGTCTATTCCCAGCTTGTCTGTATTGATTCTGACCTTTAAGGACAGCACCGATATTTACCTGGACCGGCAATTGGTCTCCGAGCGGCTGCTGGGGCTCAAGGATCAATTACCTGTTGGTGTGGAAACGCCGTTAATGGTGCCACTGGAATCCTCTTCCGGGACAGTGATGACTATTGGTCTGACCTCAGACAGTCACGACCTGATGCAACTCCGCTCTTTAGTCGACTGGACGCTGTCACCCCGCTTGCTCAGTGTCGAAGGGGTCGCGGATATCAATGTCTTTGGCGGCCACGAGCGCCAACTGCAAATCCAGATTGATCCCAACAAACTGGCACAGTTTGATCTCTCAGTCGAAGAGGTGACGGCTGCAGCCCGGCAGGCAACCGGCATTCAGGGCACGGGCTTTATTGAAAACCCCAACCAGCGTATGGCATTGCAGGTCACCGGACAGCCGCTTAATGCCGAACAACTGGCCAAGGTGGTGATTCGCAAGACCGGCGTGGATATTCTGCACCTTGGGGATGTGGCCACGGTCAAAACCGCGCCGGCACCGACTATCGGCGGCGCTGCGGTGGGCACAGTGCCCGGCGTAGTGTTGATGGTTATCGGTCAGTATGATGCCGAGACCCTGGCTGTAACCGAAGGCATTGAAGCTGCGCTGGCCGAGTTTAAACCGGGGTTTGAAGCCGAAGGCATCACCTTGCACGACGATCTGTTCCGGCCTGCTAATTATATAGAGAGCTCGCTGCACAATATCCGTGAACACCTGTTTGTGGGTGGTGGTCTGGTGATGCTGGTACTGGTGCTGTTTCTGTTCAACCTGCGTACTGCCATTATCTCGCTGACGGCGATTCCACTGTCGATCATGGCAGCGCTGATTGTACTGCTGGAGCTGGGCATCAACATCAATATCATGGTCCTGGGCGGGTTGGCGATAGCGCTGGGTGAAGTGGTGGATGATGCCATCATCGATACTGAAAATATTTTCAGGCGATTGCGCCAGAATGCCGCCTTGCCAGCACCGCGCCCCACTATGGAAGTGGTCTACCAGGCTTCCATGGAGGTCAGAAGTTCGGTGGTGTATGCCAGCTTTATTGTGATGCTGGTCTTTGTGCCGCTGTTGACCCTGAGCGGGGTGGCCGGACGCATGTTCGAACCGCTGGGTGAAGCCTATATCCTGTCGATTTTTGCTTCCCTGCTGGTGGCGCTGACTGTCACCCCGGCACTGTGTCATCTGTTGCTGACCCATAAAGGGGATATCAGTGACCGTGAGCCGCCGGTGGTCCGGTGGCTCAAGCCGCTATACGCCAAATCACTGCGCGCCATCAGCCGTGCGCCCGGCCTGACGGTATCTGGCGTATTACTTTTGTGTTTGACTGGTATCGGCATCCTGCCGCTGCTCGGCGGCAGTTTCCTGCCCGAACTGCGTGAGGGTCACTACATCATTCACACCTCCAGTATTCCCGGCACTTCTATTGGTGAGTCTTTACGCATCGGCGGCGAAATAGAAAAACGGGTGGCGGCGATCCCCGGGGTTCGCTCGACTTCGCAATGGGCGGGCCGTGCCGAGCGTGGGGCGGATACCTTTGGCACTCATTACAGTGAATATGAAGTGGATCTGGAACCGATGGACGGCACATCCCAGCAGCGGGTCCTGGACGAGATCCGCGATATTCTGGAAGCGTTTCCCGGCATTAATTCCGAAGTGAACTCCTTCCTGACTGAACGCATTGATGAAACGATTTCCGGTTATACCTCGCCGGTGGTGGTTAATGTTTATGGTCAGGATCTGGACGCGCTGGATCAAAAAGCTCGCGAAATTGCGCAGGTCATGCAAGAGATCGACGGCGCCACGGATATTCAATTACGGGCACCACCCAGTGAGCCACAACTGGAAATTCGGCTGGATTTGGATCGATTAGCTTTCTGGGGACTCAGCCCCAAACAGGTGATGGATACGCTGAAAACGGCTTATGACGGCACCACAGTGGGTCAGGTTCAGCAGGGTAACCAGATCTACGATGTGGTGGTGGTGGTACCTGAGAACTTGCGCCAGCAAATGCGACATGTGCGGGAGCTGCCGATCCGGGCGGCAGATGGTTTTATGCTGAGCTTGCAGGATATTGCCACGGTAGAGCAGGTGTCCGGGCGCCACGCAATCCTGCATCGTGATGCCCAGCGGCTGCAGACCGTGACCTGTAATGTCAGCGGGCGTGATTTAACCTCGTTTTTTGATGAACTGAGGCAACGGGTTCGGGATGAGGTTTCCTTCAGTGCTGATATTTACCCTGAATTTACCGGTGCGGCGATAGCCCAAGCTCAGTCACGTGAGGATTTGATTGTGCACTCCAGCCTGGCTGGCATTGCCGTGTTGTTACTGCTTTATCTGGCTTTACGCAGTCTGCGTAATATGGCGCTGGTGTTGATTAACCTGCCGTTTTCACTGGTGGGCGGGGTGATTGCGGTGCTGATGACAAATGGTGTGCTATCGATAGGCTCGATGGTGGGCTTTGTCACGCTTTTTGGCATCACTTTGCGCAACTCGATCATGCTGGTCTCGCATTACCAGTACCTGGTCGCAGAAGAAGGCGCCCGCTGGGACCTGGAGACAGCGATTCGTGGCGCGCAGGAGCGGTTGCCTTCGATTCTGATCACGGCGCTGGTGACCGCGCTGGCTATGCTGCCGATTGCGGTTAATTCGGACAATCCCGGTCGTGAGATCATGGGGCCGATGGCCAGTATCATTATTGGCGGCCTGGTGTCTTCGACCATTCTCAACCTGCTGGTTTTGCCGAGCGTGATGCTGCGCTTTGGGAAATTTGAGAAAAGGGAAGAGTCTGGCCTCGTGGAAAAAAGCTTCAAAGGCTGATTTTTTGGCCAGTTCTGACATTACGTCCGGCCGTTTGAATCAAATAAATGGTTTCTGTGCTTGATAAGCCAACCTTATCAATCCAGCGGCATCAGGAAGGCAAGGGCAATAATGCCTGCCACAAGCAGCAACAGTAACAAGTCCAGCATCAGGGTTGAATGGCGAAGCTCTGGGCGCGCTCATTGCGTTGATCGGCGAAAAACAGATAGATTTTTTTGAGCTCATCCGGACTGAAATGAATCAGGATCAATTGCTGGCCGGGATGAATCAGGTCGGGGTTATGACCCATGGCACGGGTGGTGAAGTTGTAGATGTAGCTTGTCTCCACCTTGTTATTGAGGACTTTTCCCAGAAATGAACTGAGTCCGGTCGGCAGCGGTTCGTCAGCGTCAGCAGGGATGGTTACCCGCACCATGTTTTTGTTGGGGGCAATGCCTTCCAGTGTCAGCCCTTGGCGGAAACGCTGAATCAGGCCGCTCTGAATAATCCCCCATAAACCCTGACGGTCGCGCTCTGTGACCCTGTGCAGGTAAAACAGCGCGTTATCGGGTAATTCACCGCTTTGTACTATTTCTTTAACTGATAGTTCTTCAACCCCGCGGTTAATGGTGGCCGTGACTTGCTGTGAAGGCTCAATGCCAGACTCTGCCAGCTCACCAGCAGTAGTCTGCCGGGTACG
Source organism: uncultured Methylophaga sp. (assembly GCF_947259025.1). Classification (GTDB taxonomy): domain Bacteria; phylum Pseudomonadota; class Gammaproteobacteria; order Nitrosococcales; family Methylophagaceae; genus Methylophaga. Next base: position 174,013 of record NZ_CAMYKO010000001.1, on the reverse strand, counting down.
CTCGGTTTCAGTGATAACGGTGACCGCTGCTGATTTATCCAGACTTTTATCATTCATCAAATCAGCCAATGGTGCCTGACGACGGCTGCCATCCTCCTGCTCCAGGGTGATAACTTCGGTTTTGTCTTCAGTTGTCGCATCCAAATCGTCCAGCGTGGTCGTCTGTTTTTGGGTTTCAGTGTATTGCAATGTCAGCGGGGTGTCGGCTTCCAGGCTTTTGTCCTCCATCAGCTCGCCAATCGTGGTATCGCGCTGTTCCAGCTTGGGAATAGCAATCGTACCGTCATGTCGAACAAACTCACCCTGTTGCTCGGTAATGGTAACGGTTTTCTCTTCACTGGGTTCAGGAGCCAGATTGTCAACAAAAGTAGAGGCTTCTTCCTCCATCACCTGTTGCTGCTCAGGGGCGATGTCGATGGTTTCTTCGGTAATCACATCCTGACCGGCTTCCTCGATTTCAATCGGTGGCGTCACCGTGTGTTCCGTGCGTGAGGGTTGCAGATCGGCGAACAACAGATAGCCAAGTATGACCAGCACGATCAGAGCCAGAACGGCTGGAATGAGAGAGGGAGTAGGTCGGGCTGACTTGGCCATATCGGTTCGCTTAAGCAAAGAAAATTTAGTTCGAGAATAAGCCAGTCAATGTCGCCGGATCAAGTTTCTGCCTCCAGCTCGCGTCTTGAGCGGGCTCGACCTGGATTTGTGCCAGTATGTCACGTGCCTGTTGCTGGGACAGGATAGGAGACTTTGGCAACAGCGCCTGAAGCGTCTGGCTGAGCGCTGCTTCATCATCACCATTGACTTCAAGACATTCGACAACGGCCGAGGTCAACTGTTGCAGATCCACCTGTGATAGCAGGTAGGGAATACGTTTGATGGCAGCCTGTTCGGCTCTGATGTCATAGACCATTGCCATTTGTTCCAGTAACTGACGGTGTTGATCCAGCAAAGCCAGTTGTTGGCTGCTCAGCGTCAGTGGGGTGGGAACCAGGATTGGCCGTGAAGCCAGCCTGTTTTCGGCAATGGCCTGCTGCAGTTGTTGTTGGCGCAGTTGATAATCAGCTAGTTGTAAATCGATCAGTGCCGGTTCCGGCTCGGTGATCAGGGCAAAGCGCTGGTGCAGCACTAACAATGCGTCGGTGCTGTGCTGAGTTTTATTGAGGGGGGTAGCTGCTAAAGACGGTTTTGCCCCATGGTCTCGATAAACCGGCTGAGCATCCCTGACTTCAGTGGGTTGAGTTGTTGCCAGTGGTAACTCGGTCTGTGTCTGGGGGGATGTGCCAGTGTCATCCAGCGCTTCTTCAACAGCGCGGGTAATCAGGCCATGCACCAACCGGGCATCACGGAAGCGCACTTCATGCTTGGTGGGATGGACATTGACATCAACCCGATCCAGCGGCAGTTCCAGATACAACACATATGCCGGCTGTCTTCCTGCCGGCAACGCATCACCGTACGCCTGACGGATAGCGTGATTGATAATCCGGTCACGAATCACCCGGCCATTGATAAAGAAATACTGCACATCGGTCTGTGCCCGGTGTGCGGAGCGTTTGCCGACCCAGCCATGCAGTCTGATGGCATCAAATTGCTGTTCAAAATAACGGGCATCACGGACAAAGCCTAGCCCACAGATTTTGCCGATACGACGGGCATACTCGGCAGGCTCAGTGATGGCGGGCAGGCGATTTTTCTGGTCACCGAAACGCACAGCAAAGCCGATATCGAAGCGACTTAATGCCAGCCGGTTAAAACAGGTCTGCAAGTGATGCAGCTCGGTTTTGTCACTACGCAGAAAGTGGCGGCGGGCAGGCAGGTTGAAAAACAGTTCGGCAACGCTGATGCTGGTGCCATCCGGATGGGCGGCCGGTTCAACCGCCTGGTCATCACCACTGAGCTGCCAGGCGCAGTCCTGATCGGTCTGTTTCGACACCAGCGTTAGCCGTGAGACCGAGGCAATACTGGGCAGTGCCTCACCGCGAAAACCCAGACTGTTGATGTGGCTGAGTTGTTCTTTACTGTCCAGCTTGCTGGTGGCATGGCGGCTGAGCGCCAGCGGCAAGTCCTGCGGGTGAATGCCGCTGCCATTATCCGTGACCTTGATCAGCTGACTGCCGGCCCCTTCTATCTGAATATCAATCTGCGTGGCCCCGGCATCAATACTGTTTTCCACCAGTTCCTTGAGCACCGAGGCCGGCCGCTCAACCACCTCACCGGCGGCGATCTGGTTGGCCAGTTGCAGGGGCAGGGCATGGATACGTTTAGTCATGCTGCAAGTTTAGCAGTAACTTGGAATATGGACAGTTTGGAGCATTTTTTAGCCACAGAGGCACAGAGGACACAGAGAAATTTTCACCAAAAATACCCACAGCGTTTTGTGAGTGTTCACTCTTGTTAAAAATCACAGCTATAAACGGGGTGAGACCATCAGGACTGATGCTACACCAGACAAATGCCAAGATAACCGTCATTGCGAGGAGCGGCAGAGACGCGGCAATCCAGCCCGGTCAAAAAAAGGAACCATAAAGAACTGAACAAATCATGAAGAAAAACGCTGTGACCTCTGTGCCTCTGTGGTGTATGAAATCAGCCACTGAGGTCTAGGGGATTTTCAGTACATCACCGATATGCAACGTGGTGTTCGACAAGCCGTTCACGCTGCGGATATCAGCCATGCTGACCTGATAGCGCTGGGCAATCATGCTCAGGGTATCGCCGGCACTGACAATGTGCTGTTGCGGCACACTTGTACCCGGCAGCGGGTTACGCTGGAAATAATTACGAATGCCGACCATCATCGCATGGGCCAGTTTGCTCTGGTGCGCAGAGGTGCGCAGTCTTTTTTCCTCATCTGGGTTGGAGATAAACGCCGTTTCTACCAGGACCGAGGGAATATCGGGTGATTTCAACACCACAAAAGCAGCGGATTCGACCTGTTTTTTATGTACATGGCCGACCCGTTTAAGGCCGGAAAGCACGGTATTGGCAACTTCCAGACTGGCTTCCAGGCTGGCAGTCTGCGACAGATCCAGTAACACCGAGGCCAGCAGGTCATCTTTGTCTTCCAGACTGATGCCCCCGGCCAGATCGGCGGCGTTTTCGCGGTCAGCCAGGATTTGCGCTGCTTCACTACTGGCGCCACGTTCGGATAGTACATAGACCGAAGACCCTCGGGCACTGCGTTTGTGGAAAGCGTCCGCATGAATGGAAATAAACATATCCGCGCCGTTTTCATGGGCGCGGCGAATGCGCTGGCGCAGGCTGATAAAGACGTCCTTATCGCGGGTCAGGTAAGAGCGCATACCCGGCTCCTGATCAACCAGCTTGGCCAGTCGTTTTGCCACTGACAGCACAATATCTTTTTCCTGAGTGCCGCGCGGACCGATAGCACCGGGATCCTGGCCGCCGTGGCCCGGGTCAATCGCAATCACGATATCCCGACGTGGCAGCACCTTGTTTTGCTTCACCTCGCTGGCCTTGGCTTGCTGTTGCTGGGCCGGCGTCTGCTTAGTTTCCTGCTTTTGTTCCTGTTTGGCGGCGATTAATGCCTGCTTTTCCTGGCTGGCGGTGTAGTCCAGGTCCACAACCAGCCGGTGCGGGTAGCCCTGATTGGGCCTCAGTGTCTGGGTTTGGTATTCCACTTTATGTGCCAGATCCAGCACGATCCGCAGCGTTTGACGGTCATAGGCGGCATAACGGACAGACTTAACCGGCGTATTAATGAGCGAGGGAATAATCAGCTTGTCGTGCTGGGTGAAGTCTTTCAGATCGATGACCAGACGGTGCGGGTTTTCCAGCGTAAATGTGTTGTAGCGGGCATTGGCATCCAGATCGAATACCAGACGGGCGCTGGTATCATCATGTGACACACGAATGCCCTGAACGGAATCCGACCAGGCCAGGTCACTGGTTAGCAAAAGAAAAATACTCAGCAGGAAACGGAGCATCTGATCATCCTTAAATCGACTTGATTGATATTTTGTCGATGCCGTAGTTAAAAATCAAGTTTTCTTTTTAAATAAGCAAGATAGCGTCAAAACTTGAACTAATTGTGAAGTTTTCCGCAAATCTGTTTGCCCCGTTCTGTTAAGGGCACGATCTCGGCTTGACGGGCCTGTTTTTGATAACTGAGCCGAATCACAAGGTCTGCTTCTGGTAAATACTCACTACCGCGTTGCGGCCACTCAATCAGGCAGATGGCATTATCGCAAAGGTAATCATCGAGCCCCAGAAACTCGAGTTCACCCGGATCACTGACGCGGTATAGATCAAAATGATAAAGCGGCCTCTGCTGAAGTTGATAATGCTCTACCAGCGTGTAGGTCGGACTTTTGACCTTGCCCTCATGCCCCAATGCACGCAGAAACCCGCGTGTCAGCGTGGTTTTACCGGCGCCCAGTTCTCCCTCCAGGTGAAGCTGAATCAGCGCATCGGGACAGGCCTTTGCCAGTTCCGCCCCCAGAGCCAGTGTGGCTTGTTCATCTGCCAGAAATCGTTGCAAAACAGTCCTGCTTATTCATATCGAAGATTGACCAGTTGCCGCAGGTGCGGCATTAAATCCATCGCGAGCATACCACGTTCGCCGTCCTGTTCGGCAGCTTTGTCAGCCGCCATACCATGCAGCATAACGCCGGCGCAGGCTGCCTGAATGGGACTGAAATGCTGTGCCAGCAGGCCGCCGATGATGCCGGACAATGCATCGCCCATGCCGCCACTGGCCATGCCCGGATTACCCCTGTCTGACAAGTGAATCAATGGCTGGCCATCCGCAATCAGGGTGCCGGCGCCTTTGAGTACCACTACGCCCCCATAGCGGGTCTGTATGGCATTGACCGCACGCAGGCGGTCAGTCTGAACCTCGGCAGTGCTGCAGCCGAGCAGCCGGGCGGCTTCACCGGGATGTGGTGTCAGCACCCAGTTATCGCGCTGATGCGGGTTATGGCTGAGCAGATTGAGGCCATCAGCATCAAGCACAATGGGTAAATCGCTATCCAGCGCTTTATCAAACAGGCGCTGACTCCAGCGGCTTTGGCCCAATCCCGGTCCCAGTACCAGCGCACTGGCTTTTTTCAGTAAAGGCTTTAGCGCATCAGCATCCTCTACCCCGTGAGACATCAGTTCAGGCCGGGCCAGATTAAGGATTGTGCTGTGTGCACTGCGCGTCGCCACACTGTTGAGCCCCGCGCCAACCCGGGCGCCGGCCTCGGCAGCAATGCGCACAGCACCGGACATGCCTAGATCGCCACCGATCATCAGTAGATGGCCGAAATGGCCTTTGTGGGCATTTCGCTGACGTGGGCCCAGTAAAGCTATGAAGTCATCCAGATCTATCCGCCGGGCGGTGGGAGTGAAGCTTTGATAGACCGATGCCGGGACTTGTAGCGATTCAAAATAGACCTCGCCGCTGTAAGCGGGGCCGTCGCCAGTGAACAAACCAGTATTGAGTCCGATAAAACTGAGGGTGGCTGAGGCTTGTACCGCTACGCCCATTTTATTGCCGGTATTGGCATCAATGCCCGACGCAATATCCAGTGACAGCACCGGCGTATCAGTCTGTTGATTTAAAGCGGCGATGGCATCGGCATAAAGACCGGCCACCTGACGATCCAGGCCGGTACCAAACAGTCCGTCAACCAGCACATCAGCCCCGGGCAGCGATCCTGTAAAAGGCTGAATATGATCTCCCAGTGCCTGCAGCGCCTCACGGGCAGCGCGGGTTTCATCGCTCATTTTGTCAGCCTTGCCGAGTTCAAACAGGCTTACCTGGTAGTCTTCCAGCAGCGCCTGGCGGGCCAGTTCATAGCCATCCCCGCCATTGTTGCCGCCGCCGCAGACCACCACAAGCTTCCTCGCCTGTGGCCATAGTTGCTTGAGTAATGCCAGCGCAGACGCCCCGGCATTTGCCATGAGCCGGGCACCGGGGATATGGTGCTGTTCAATAACGGTTCGGTCAATTTCACGGGTTTGTGCGGCGCTGTAAAGTTCATGGGGCAGGTGGCGCATAGAGCTAATCCCGGATCAGAGTGGATACCGCTTTATAATAACGTGCATGACAGAAAATAAAACAGCCATCGCGGAGCAGGATTTACTGTCGCGCATGCAGCGCTGGGCCCGATCTTTCGGGTTTCAGGCGCTGGGTGTGAGCGATATCGATCTGTCTGATGCCGAGCGCCATCTGCAGGACTGGCTGGCAAAAGGTTTCCATGGGGAGATGAGCTTCATGGAAAAGCACGGCAGCAAAAGAACGCGTCCCGAACAGTTGATCGAGGGAACGCTACGGGTCATCAGCGTTCGAATGGACTACTGGCCGGGCGAAGCCGCCGAACCCTGGAAAGTGATGGCGGATGGCGACAAGGCTTTTATATCGCGGTATGCACTGGGCCGTGACTATCACAAACTGATGCGTAAACGCCTGGCCAAGCTGGCCGCTAAAATTGAACGTGAAATCGGGCCCATGGGCTACCGGGTGTTTACCGACAGTGCCCCGGTGATGGAAAAAGCGATTGCCGAAAAAGCCGGCATTGGCTGGATTGGCAAACACAGCAACGTGCTGAACCGGGATCACGGCTCCTATTTTTTCCTGGGGGAAATCTACACCGATCTGCCATTGCCCCTGACCGATTCAACCACGGCCCATTGTGGCAGTTGCACAGCCTGCCTCGATGTTTGCCCGACACAGGCGATCGTGGCGCCATATCAGGTCGATGCGCGGCGCTGTATATCCTATCTGACTATTGAATTGCGGGGTTCGATACCGGAAGAGTTCCGGCCTTTGATGGGGAACCGCATCTATGGCTGTGATGATTGCCAGTTGATTTGTCCGTGGAATAAATATGCGCAATCCACAGTCGAACCCGACTATCTGCCCCGCGAGGGGCTGGATGCACCGCAACTGTTGGATTTATTTAACTGGACCGAGCAGGACTTTCTGCAGAAGCTGGAAGGCAGCCCGATACGACGCATTGGCTATGAATGCTGGCTGCGTAATATTGCGGTGGCGCTGGGTAATGCCGACAGCTCGACAGCGGTGGTGAGTGCGTTAAAACAGAGACAGGATCACCCATCAGCGCTGGTTCGTGAGCACGTCAACTGGGCGCTGAAACAGCACGGTCTGTCATAAAGCTGTCATCGGTAAGCGGTACGCTCGCAGGTTGCTTTTACTCAGCTTACCGGCGAATTTATGAAACTGTCCCATGTGTCGCGCGCACTGACCCTGGCTATTGTCGCGCTATTAATCATTTCCTCAGTGATAGGTGTCTGGGGCTGGCGCCAGCTTGATAAACCCTACCAGATTGCCGAGTCATTTCAGCAATACCGCAACACCTTTGATATTGAAGTCAGAAACCTGCTCGAACGCTACCTGGCATCAGGCAATGCCGATTTGCTGCAGCAGGCTGAGACCCGCTTGAATGGCTTGCGGGAGCAATCCATTGACTGGCTCAGCGAGCAGGATAATCAGCAAATAGACAGCGCCATAGTGAAGCTGCAGGAGCAGGTGCAGCAGGTTCGTGCTGCCGGCAAGCTGGCGGCAAATCCGCAGGCTTTGCTGATTAACAATGAGCGCGAACGGGCCGGAGATATCGGCATGCTGGTCGATTATGCTAAACAGGCCGGCTTCCAGTTCAGTGAGGAGCAGACGGTGTTTCTGGCCACGCTGGCCGAAATGGGGCAAAGCCTCAATAGCCTGTCGCAGCAACGCCAGGCCTATTTTGAACAGCAGAGCGAAGGCCAGCAGCAGGCTTTACTGAGCGAGAATAAACAGTTCGGCGAACTGGTTTCTACGCTGGAGTCCATGCCGCGCTTTGAAATTTATACCGAGGTCAATCAGGAAGCGCTGATCCCGGAGGAGCCCGACGAAATCGGTGAGTTGAGTATCTCCTCGCTGCAGACTCTGACCCGCCGCTATGAAAAAGAGATCGCTAACACCGTCGAATTACAGCAACAGGTCAATGCCAGCCGTCAGTCGCTGAACCAGCAAATTCTGGTCCTGCAGTCAGTGCTGGATAATGCTCAGCAGCAAATCAGCGGTATCAAGGCCGATATTACCCGCCAGGTTCGCTGGGCCATGCTGGTCGCCTTGTTATTCATCGTGATTGCCGTGGCCGCACAGGGATTAATGCAAAAACAAACCCTTACCTTTTTGCTGCAGACCGAGCGTTTTTTCCGCGCCATGCTCAAAGGTGATTACCGTCAGCCGATGGCCACGACCACGCGTTTCGCCGAACCCCGCTCGGTCGCCGAGTCGGCCAATCATTTACAGGCTTATCTGGCTGAGCTTATCGCCAAGCTGGAAACGCAGGCGGAAACAGTGACCGGTGCCAGTGAATCCCTGCAAGCCGTGTCCGCTTCAACGTCGGAACTGACCCGCCAGCAAAATGCTGCCACCGACCAGGTCGCGACGGCGGTGACCGAGTTGTCGTATTCCTTTAAGGAAGTGGCGGACAATGCCAGTCAGGCGGCTTTGTCAGCCAGCCAGGCGAATGAATCAACACTGACGGCCCGAGCCACGCTCAAGCAGGCGACGCAGGCCAGCGATAAACTGGCTGCCGATTTGCTGGATGTGGAAACGGTGATGGGGCGACTGGAACAGAATGGTCATAATATCCGGGCGGTGCTGGAAGTGATTCAGGGTGTTGCCGAGCAAACCAATTTACTGGCCCTGAATGCGGCGATAGAGGCAGCCCGTGCCGGTGAGCACGGCCGTGGTTTTGCCGTCGTTGCCGATGAAGTCAGGCAACTGGCTTCGAGGACGACGCAGTCCACCGAGGAAATTCGCGTGATTATTGAGCAACTGACCGAGTCGGGATCTGAAGCAACAGCCATTGTCTCGCGCCAGAGCCAGGCTGCGGCAGATTGTGCCAAACAGACCACCGAAGCCAGTTCAGCTATGGAGCCGGTGGTGTCAGCCATGGATAATATCAACCAGATCAATGCCGCGATTGCTACGGCCACCCAGCAGCAAACGACTACCGTCGATGAGATTGCCCGCACCACCGAGCAAATCAAAACTGACTCGGAGCAGGTGGACCAGCATGTTGCTGACATCAACCAGGCTGGTCTCAGCCTGACCCGGATCAGTCAGACACTGGCCCAACTAGTGCGGCAATTAAAGCAAGCCGACTAGTCCTTTTTAAGGTCAGCAAAAGTATCAATGGCCCGTTTTCTGGCCATTTTGTAGTCCACCACCGGCAGTGGATAGTCCAGATCCTGGCGGGTTTCATCGTCAGGATCATGGATTTTTTTGCCTTTGAGCGATGACAATTCCGGCACAAAACGGCGGATAAACTCGCCGTCGGGATCAAAACGCTCGGACTGGCGGGTGGGGTTGAACACCCGGAAGTAGGGCGCAGCATCACAGCCGGTGGAAGCGCTCCATTGCCAGCCACCATTATTGGCACCGAATTCGCCATCCACCAGATGTTGCATAAAAAACTGCTCGCCCCGGCGCCAGTCAATCAACAGCAGCTTGGTCAGAAAGCTGGCCGTGATCATGCGCAGGCGATTATGCATCCAGCCGGTTTGCTTGAGTTGTCGCATCGCCGCATCAACGATAGGGAAGCCGGTGCGGCCTTCGCACCAGGCCTGAAAGCCCGCTTCATCATCACGCCAGACCACCTGCTCGGTTTCCGGCTTGAATGGTTTATCCATGCTCAGTCGCGGGAAATGCAGCATTAATTGGCGGTAAAAGTCGCGCCAGGCCAGTTCCCGCAGCCAGTCATTGTCCTGCCAGTGCAGATCCTGCTGCAAACAGTGATACTGAATACTGTGCAGCAGACGACGCGGGCCGAGTCGGCCAATGCTCAGGTAGGGCGACAGGGTACTGGTTGCCGGTTGCGCCGGAAAATCACGGTCATCAGGGTAGGCCTTAAGACGTTTTTCGCAGAAGCGGCTGAGCTTATCCAGCACGGCCTCCTCTTCAGCAGGCCACAGATCATCGCGGTAGTCGCCGGCCCAGTCGGGAATATCAAATTCAAATGTCAGCTTCTTGCCCTGCTTTTCCGGTGCCGGATAGGGGGGCTGTTGTAGATCCTGCAGGATTTGCAGCCAGCGGCGGTAATAAGGGGTAAAGACTTTAAAGGCCTCATCCTGCTGGGTTAATACCGGGGCCGATACCAGCAGATCCGGGGCCAGGGCATGGGTTTCCAGACCTTCCTGTTGCAACAATTCGCACACCGCCTGATCCCGCCGGCGCTCATCCAGTGGTGTTTCCTGGTTGAACCAGAGTGCGGTATAGCCCTGTTGTCGGCACAGTGTTTCCAGTTTGCCGGGCACATCGCTGAAAAAGTCGGCCTCGACAAGATGCAAATCGATGCCTTTTTGCGCCAGTTGTGCGCTGATATCTTTCAGGCTGGCTGCTTTGAGGCCCAGTTTGGCAGGCGAGTCATCATGCTGTTGCCATTGACCGGGGCTGGCGACAAACACCACCGCAATATCACCCTGTTGCTGGGCGAGGTTCAGCGCCGGGTTATCATCCAGTCTCAAATCATTGCGCAGCCAGACCAGTTGGGTGGCACTCATGTTTGCTCCTTGTTGTTTTTATCCAGGTTACGATACAGCCACACGCTGCGTTCCCGGATCTGCTGTTGCTCCTGTTCGCCCTTGTTGTACCAGTTACGCACCTGCATGCCCAGCCGTGGATTGCGCGACAGTCTGTCCTGATGCTTGTCGATAAAAGACCAGTAAAGTGTAGTGAAAGGACAGGCTTTCTCGCCGGCAGCCTGTTTGGGCTGGTACTGACAATGGCTGCAGTAGTTGGACATGCGGTTGATATAAGCACCACTGGCGATATAGGGCTTGGAGCCGACGATACCGCCATCAGCATACTGGCTCATGCCAATGGTGTTGGGGATTTCCACCCAGGCAACAGCATCCACGTACATGCCCAGGTACCAGCGGTGAATGGCTTGCGGTTTGACGCCCCAGAGTAGAGAAAACAGGCCGGTGACCATCAGTCGCTGGATGTGATGGCCATAACCGCTCTCCAGCACCTGTGACAGACTCTGTTGCATGCAGGTCATTGAGGTATCACCATCCCAGTAAAACCAGGGCAAATCCTGGTCAGCATCCAAAGCATTGTAATCGAGCCAGTTGTCACGATAACTCCAGTAGAGCCCGCGCACGTACTCACGCCAGCCCAGGATCTGGCGGATAAACCCTTCCACGGCATTGAGCGGAGCCTGACCATCATGGTAAGCCCGTTCGGCAGCCTGAATGACTTCCATCGGCCCCAGCAGTTTCAGGTTGAGACTGGCTGACAGCCGCGCATGGTAAAGAAAAGGCTCATCCGTCCATATGGCATCCTGGAAGTCACCGAACAGCGGCAGACGCTGATGGATAAAGTCATCCAGTTGCTGCATGGCCTGCTCCCGTGTAACTGGCCAGTTAAAGCTGTCCAGCCGCCCCGGCAGATCGGGCAGATAACGTTCAATATCAGCGATGACCTGCTCGGTGAGTTTGTCAGGTTCGAAAATTACGTCTTCCGGCACGGCCTCAGGTCCGGCTTTGGCAAAACTCTTGCGGTTGTCCTTATCAAAATTCCACTGACCGCCTAAAGGTTCATCTTTTTCCATCAGAATCTGGTGTTCACGCCGTAAATGCCGGTACCAGTGTTCCATCCGCGGTTGTTTACGCTCGCCCAGCCAGTCGCTGAACTCACCGCGGCGGGCGATAAAATGATTATCGGGCAGCCAGGAGAGTCTCACCTGATGCTTTTTACAGCTTTGTTCAATTTCTTTGACTACCGCTACATCGCCGGGCAACACGCAGCGCAGCTCATCAACATCCTGTTTTTGAAAGCAGCGTTCAAGCGCATCAGCAAAGCGGCTGATGCCTTGGTCAATGCTGAAATAAATCAGCTTGTAACCGTCGGCTTTAATGTTGTCGGCAAAATGCCGCATGGCCGATAAGAACAAAGCCGTGCGTTGTTTGCTTGACGGTGTCTGCGTCGATTCTGCTTTGACTTCGGCCATCAGGAAAAGATCCTGACTGGCATCACAGTCCTGCCAGATCAGGCTTTCGGCATTGAGTTGATCGCCAAGGATAAGGTTGAGTCGCAAAGCCATCAGAAACCGGCAACAAGCAGTGATAGTGCGGCAATCATTGATAATTGACCACGCATTTTCAAAAAGTCCGGCTTGATATAAGGCCGTAACAGCAGCCATTCGTATAGCCACAGCGCGACGAAGGACAGGGCAGCCAGCCACAGCCAGTTATAAGCGGGCATCAACAACCACACCCAGGCCCACAACATGCAACTGACAGAAACCAGACTGACATGGGCAGGTAAAGCCCTCAGCAGGCTGTGTCCCCACAGTATGCCGCCCAGAAAACTGAAAATCAGCGCCGCATAGCTGAGCAAAAACGGCGTGGCATGATCGATATTGAACAGGCTTGCCAGCGCCAGCAGTACGAAAGGAATCAGGCCGCCGTAGCCAAGATATCGATGCTGTGAGCTCATGACACAGACTCCCTATCAGTGGATGAAAAAGGTTTGATGCTGAGTCGCTGATGTTTTTGCCGGGTGGGCGTCAGCAGAAAACGCACCAGGATTTTGTAACTGTCCAGATCAAAAAATGGCGGGTTATGACGAAGCTCGGCCAGTATTTGATGACAGTCTTCCTGATCCCGTACTTGACCCAGATAACACCACTGGTCAATCAGGTGATAGTGGACGCCATCAAAATCTTCGCTCAGCGGATGTTCTTCCACCAGGACCGGTCCCGGCCACGGCCACTGTTCATTTTTCAGGCCCTGCAGCGCCAGTTGCAGGCGCAGATTGTAGTGGGCGGCATCTTCTTTGCCGCAACAGGCGCCTTTGCATTGACTAAGCTGATAGCCGAAACAGGCCCCGCGCTGGCGTTTTTCGATGCCACAGAGTTTCTGACAAAGCTGAAATTGCTGGGCCAGATCCAGCAGCTTTTTCTCCGCCTGTTTGCGGCTGCGAAACAGGCCGAAACGGGTGCTGATATCGGCCAGCGCCGTCATCTCGGTGGCCACGGTTTCCAGCTGGTGATAGCCCTGGTTGTCAGGTTTCAGAAGCAGTTGATAGAGCTTGCGGGTTTTGGTCTGACGCCGGTTGTAGCGCGGCGACAAGGTTTTGATTTCACTGTTTTCCAGCAACTGGGCACCAAAGTCAGACGGTGTCTGCTGGAATTCAATCTGGTGCAGTTGCTTGCTGATATCCAGCTCTTTGGCGCTCTGATGATCCTGACTGAAGTGGCTCAACACCCGTTCACGGATATTGACGGACTTGCCGATGTAAAGCAGGCCACCTTCACTGTCATAGAAACGGTATATGCCGGCAGCTTCGGGCAGGGCATCTATCTGCTGCTGGCTGATGTGACTGGGCAGGCTGGGACGTCTCAGTAACTCATTGCAGGCTGCTGTAATCTGCGCATCCGGTATGTTTTCGCTGATATAACGGAAAAAAGCCAGGATGACCTCGGTATCAGCCATGGCGCGATGGCGGTCATCAATAATGATCCCTAGTCTTTCGATAATACGATCCAGGCCATGACGTCGATACTGAGGAAAAAGCTTGCGGCTCAGCCTGACTGAGCACAGCGTTTTACTACTCAACTGCAGACCGCAGCGGGCAAAAGACTGTTTGAGAAAACTGAAGTCGAAGCGGGCATTGTGGGCAACAATCACCTTGCCCTGCAGGCGTGTGAACAGCGCATCAGCAATCTCATCAAAAGCAGGGGCGTTCTCCAGCATGCCCTGGTGGATACCGGTCAGCCGGGTGATCCAGGGCGGAATGGGAATCTGCGGATTGATCAGAGTTTGCCAGCGATCGACTACCTCGCCATTTTCAATCTCAATCAGGGCGATTTCGGTGAGTCGGTCACGGCTGGCGCGGCCGCCGGTAGTCTCGCAGTCGAGCAACACCATCTTGTCCGGAAAGGCAGACAAATCGCTCACTGCTGACTCGCATTGCGGCGACATCGCTGCGAGCAGTATTTCACCTGTGGCCAGTCACGCGCCCACTTTTTGCGCCAGTTGAAGGGGCGCTGACAAACTACACAGATTTTGCTGGGGAGATGACTTTTAGCGTGCACGATTTCACAAGTATCTTGAGATCTGCGCTTAATGTGAATCTGCCGCTGTGAAAAGCGGGTGAACATGTGCTATGTCACAGCTACAAGGCAATGATTAGGCTTAGACGCTTTCCGGCACTTTGATCATATGTTCGCGATAGTGTTCCAGCTCACGGATGGAGTCACGGATGTCATCCATGGCCAGGTGAGAGGCATTTTTCTTGAAGGCTTTTTCCACCTTGGGCGCCCAGCGCCGTGCCAACTCCTTGAAGCTGCTGACATCCAGGTTGCGATAGTGGAAAAAGGCTTCCAGCTCCGGCATGCAACGGGCCAGAAAGCGGCGATCCTGGCAGATACTGTTGCCACACATGGGGGACACCCCGGCCGGAACATGCTCACGCAAAAACGCCAGGGTCTCGGCCTCGGCCTGTGACTCAGTCATGTTGCTGTTACGAACCCGCTCGGTGAGGCCGGATTTACCGTGTTGACGGGTGTTCCACTCATCCATGCTTTCAAGTATGGCATCCTGCTGGTGAATAGCGAACACCGGGCCTTCGGCAATCACGTTCAATTGGCTGTCGGTGACAACCGTGGCAATTTCAATGATGTAGTCATTGTTGGTATCAAGACCGGTCATTTCCAGGTCAATCCAGATCAGGTTATTTTTGCTTTTGGCCATGGGTTTCGTCTTTGCTTTAAGGGCGGTGAGTGAACTAACTTGCCTCAGAGTGTATCAAAAGCTACTCTGCATGACATTTAATAGAGGAAACTTGGGCTTAAAGTATGAATGAATTCAGTTGGATATTTCTGGCTGCCGTGGCCTTGATGACCGCGGTGGAATTGTGGTTGTCGTTCAGGCAGGGCCGTTATGTCGCGGCGCACCGCAATGAGGTTCCCAAGGCCTTCAAAGAGCAAATCAGCCTGGCATCGCATCAGAAAGCGGCGGATTACACCGTAGCCAAAGGCAAGTTCAAGCGCACAGAAACCGTATTCGGCTCAGCAATCCTGCTGATCTGGACTTTGGGTGGGGGCCTGGCACTGTTGTTCGGTGCCTGGCAGCCGTTCGGCATGGGCCCGATGCTGAGTGGGGTGCTGTTCTTTTTGAGTTTCCTTTTGATTGGTTCGCTGCTGGAACTGCCGCTGTCTTATTACAAAACTTTTGTTTTGGAGGACAAGTTCGGTTTTAACCGGCAAACGCCGGGCCTGTTTTTCTCTGATTTTATCAAGCAAACCATTTTGATGCTGGTGGTAGCCGGCCTGCTGGTATGGGTCGCGTTGTGGATGATGGGTAGTGCCGGTCAACTCTGGTGGTTGTATCTTTGGGCTGCCTGGATGGGCTTTGCTTTGCTGATGATGTGGGCTTACCCGGCGTTTATTGCGCCCTTATTTAACAAGTTCACCCCGCTGGAGGATGCCCAGTTACAACAGCGGGTCGAAAACCTGTTGAGCCGCTGTGGTTTCAAAAGCCAGGGCATTTTCGTGATGGATGGTTCGCGCCGCAGTGGCCACGGTAATGCTTATTTCACCGGCCTGGGCAGTAACAAGCGGATTGTGTTTTTTGACACGCTGCTTAATACCCTCAATGAAGATCAAATTGAGGCCGTGCTGGCCCACGAACTGGGGCATTTCCGCCGCAAGCATGTGGTTAAAAACATGCTGGTGATGGCCGCTATCAGTCTGTTGGGCCTGGCATTGCTGGGCTGGGCTTCGGGCCAGAGCTGGTTCTATCAGGGACTGGGTGTCAGCACGGAATCCAATGCCATGGCGTTGGCGCTTTTCATGCTGGTCATTCCGGTGTTCCTGTTTTTTCTGCATCCGCTGATGACGTCGCTGTCTCGCAAATACGAGTATGAGGCCGATGATTACGCTGCCTCTGTCGCCAGTGCTGATGATCTGATTGCCGCGCTGGTGGCCTTGTATCAGGAAAATGCCAGCACGCTGACGCCGGACC
Organism: uncultured Methylophaga sp.; assembly: GCF_947259025.1. Classification (GTDB taxonomy): domain Bacteria; phylum Pseudomonadota; class Gammaproteobacteria; order Nitrosococcales; family Methylophagaceae; genus Methylophaga. Next base: position 158,026 of record NZ_CAMYKO010000001.1, on the reverse strand, counting down.
CGCTGGTTTCTGCAGTCTATGATTCGCATCCGCCTGCGGCATTGCGCATCGCTCACCTGCAGTCGAATACCGCCTGATATGCGACTGGCGCTGCTGTTAGTGATGATAGCCTCCAGTGGCGTGACGCTGGCACAGGGCAAGGCTTTGCATGATTCAGCCTGCCTGCAGTGCCATGCGTCGCTGGGCGGTGGTGATCCCAATCAACTCTACACACGCGGAGATCGCACGGTGAAAAGCCTGGATGGCCTGAAAAAGCGGGTGGCTTATTGCACAAAAGCCGCCGATGTGAGCTGGGATAAATCGCAACAGCAGGCCGTGGTTGATTACCTGCGTCAACGCTTCTATAACTTTTAGAAGAAATTGACCCTGTTGCGGCCGTCGGCCTTGGATTTGTAGAGCGCCTTATCAGCACGATCAATCAGGTCGTGAGGTTGGTCACCTGCCTGCATCTGGCTGATGCCGACTGAGACGGTTACCTGGCCGATGGACTCCTCACTGTCCTTGCGTTTGAGACGGCTGGCAGCAAACTTCTCGCGGATGGTCTCAGCGATAATAAAAGATTCTTCCAGACTACTGTGCACAAACAGCATCGCCATTTCCTCACCGCCAAAACGGGCGGTGATATGAATATCATCACGGAACTGATTCAGCACAGAGGCAAAATACTGCAGCACTTTGTCACCCACCAGGTGACCAAAGGTGTCGTTAAGGCGTTTGAAGTTATCCAAATCGAACAAAGCCAGGGAGAAATTCAGGTTCTGATCGCGGCACAGGCCAGCCAGTTCCTGATCAAAGCTGCCGCGGTTGAGTAGCCCGGTCAGGCTGTCAGTTCGGGCTGAGTGTTTGACGGCCTCTAATTCTTCACGCAGTTTCATGATTTCTTCGGTTGAACGAGACAGTTCACTGCGCAGTTCACTGCTGCTCTGACTCAGCTGTTGGGTATTGCTGAGGATCTGACCGACCAAGGTCTTTAACTCCTGCACATCACTGCATTGTTCCAGTTGTGACTGGCTCTGGTTGAGTCCGCTGCTGTACTGGGTGGCGGCGGCTTCGGCGCGGTTGATGTTTTCCAGCGTGTTATCGACAACCAGCTTGAGGCCATTATTGGTCTGGCTGAGGCGGCCGGGCATATCCATCAGCACAAATTTTTCATAAAGCTGCTGGGTCAACTCGGCAGTGATGGGTTCGTTTTTCTGCAGACGGCGGTCAATGGCCTCGCTCAGTTGGGCATTATCACCGGAGACATATTCGTACCAAACTGCGTAATTGACGGGGTTGACCGGCGTTTTGTGCTGGTTAACGAGTGGAAGTGTTCGTCGTAAATTTTCGGATGCTTGCTGAAATTCATGATCATAAAGCGGGGGGAACGACGATATTTTAGTCACTTTCAATACTCGCCTCAGTAGATTGCATGGCAATAAGAATTACTTATTTACTGAGCAATATCAAGTCTGTCGTGCGCGAGCAGATCGTCTCGCCAGGATCAGTGCCAAGACCAGTGCTATCACCGGAATAGATTGAATCATGATTTGACTGGCGATGGCAGCCGTGGCCGCGGCCAGGGTAATCAGTAAACAACTGATCATAACGATATTCTGAATCCAGTTATTACCAGCCAGGATGGTGCCCAGTTGCTGTATCGGCGCGTGTAACTGGATCAGAGCATTGAGGGGGATGATAAATAGCCCGCCAAACAGACCGAAAGCCAGAATAGCCAGCGCAAACGCCGCGGTCGAGGCAAGATGGGGAATCATAAACAGCACCGCACACATGCCGATAGCGCCCAGCGGTATCAAGCGGGTTTTGATATGACCTTTTTGGCCACTGCCAGCAATCATTGAGCCGATAATAATGCCGATGCCGGAGCAGGCCAGCAGGCCCTGGATGATAATGGTGTTGTCCTCAGCCAGACGAATTTTGGCAAAGGCCGGGAAGGTGGCGAGGAAGGTCTGCGAGATCCCCCAGAACATAGACAGGCCCAGTATGGCGTACCAGATAACCGGGTTGCGATAAATCTGCCCCAGGTTTTCACGCAGGATGTGACCGCGCCGATAACGTTGCCAGTCAAAGCGTTTCGCGGCAGTCTCAGATCGCGTGAGCGGCAGTCGGCAGGCCAGAATAAATTCAATCACGCTTAATGCCACCAACAGCCAGCCAACCGGGGCGATATGCTGAATAAGCTGCGCCTCATTGTTATAACTCAGCCCCTTGAGCTGATTTTCAAACACAATGCTGAACAGAAAAATACTGCTGAGTATGGCAACAATCGTGGTGGCCTGAATAAATCCATTGGCGGACGACAGGCGATCCTTGCCCGCCAGTTCTCGGATATAACCGTATTTGGCCGGAGAATAGAGCGCGCTTTGTGCAGCAAGAACCAGCGTCATGCCAAAGGCAAAAACAAACCAGCCCTGGTAATAGGCGAGCGTTATCAGCAGGGTAATCAGGATCGCGGCAAAAGCGGTGCAGCGCATCAGCAGCGGCTTGGCAAAGCGATCTGAGAGAAAGCCGGCGGGGGTGAATAACAGAATAAATGGCAGCAGGATCAGCGCATTGACGACAGCGGTCAGTGCCACCTGAGCGGCATCATCATAAACCTTGAAGATGGTGTTCTGGATCAGGATTTTATGGCCGAGATCGACCATGGCATTGATAAAGGCCACCGCCAGAAAGCTCATAAAGCCGGGGAGTCTGGCGGTGTCCAGCAGGCTGGATTGTTTCACGAAAAGTTAGTCGTCCCTGAGTCTGACTGCAAGCACATCACAGTGGGCATGGTGTAAAACGGCATTGGCGGTTGAGCCCAGTAACATTTTGATGCCACGACGGCCGTGAGAGCCGACCACGATCAAATCGACCTGCTGTTCATCGGCGATGCGCACGATGTCATGTCCCGGACTGCCACATTCCACCCATTGCTGGCTGGCGGCAATGCCCAGTGTATCGGCCAGTTTGGTCAATTGCTTTTTGCCGGCTTCAAGCAAGGCATCGCGCATATCGATATCGACGCTGATCATCGGTTCGTAGGCAAAATCGGTGAGCGGGAAGTCTTCGACGATATGGCAGATACTGAGCCGGGCATGATTGCGCTCCGCCAGTTGCCGGGCCTTGCTGCAGACTTCATCACTGTGGCTGGAAAAGTCGGCGGCGATCAGGATGTGTTGATAGTCTGAGTCCATGCGCTATCCTCCAACAAAAAAGGGGCAGTTAACTGCCCCTTCATTGTAAGTCTTTAGTCGGTGTCGAGAAAGCGTTCCGCATCCAGCGCCGCCATACAGCCGGCCCCGGCTGAAGTCACCGCCTGGCGGTAAACCGGGTCTGACACATCACCAGCAGCAAATACGCCCGGCACACTGGTTTCGGTTCCTTTCTTGAGAATGATGTAGTCATGCTCCATTTCCAGCTGTTCTTTAAAAATGCCGGTGTTGGGCTGGTGACCGATGGCGATAAAAACACCCTGCACATCGACTTCCTGCGTACTGTCATCCTGGGTGCTCTTGACCCGAATACCGGTCACACCGGCATCGTCACCCAGCACTTCATCGAGGGTATGATCCCAGAGGATTTCCACATTGCCTTCCTCGGCCCGCTTGAGCAGCTTGTTGGTGAGGATCTTCTCGGCGCGGAAGGAGTCCCGGCGGTGAATCACGGTGACCTTAGAGGCGATGTTGGACAGGTACAAAGCTTCTTCCACCGCGGTGTTACCACCGCCAACCACCGCTACCGGCTGGCCTTTATAAAAGAAGCCGTCACAGGTGGCACAGGCAGAAACACCGCGACCTTTGAAGTTTTCTTCCGACTCCATGCCCAGGTACTTGGCAGAAGCGCCGGTGGCGATAATCAGCGCATCACAGGTGTACTCACCGGCATCGCCCGTCAGTTTGAATGGACGCTGACTGAGATCTGCGGTGTGAATGTGATCAAAAACAATCTCGGTGCCAAAGCGCTGAGCATGGCGTTCCATGCGTTGCATCAGTTCCGGACCCTGCACACCTTCATCGTCACCGGGCCAGTTATCGACATCGGTGGTCGTGGTGAGCTGACCGCCCTGTTCAATGCCGGTTACCAGCACGGGATCCAGTGCAGCACGCGCAGCATAGACCGCTGCTGTGTAGCCGGCCGGGCCTGAGCCCAGAATGAGTAAACGACAGTGTTTGGCGTCTGCCATAGAGATTGCCTCCAAAAGGATGATTGAATACTGGGGTAGAGTAACCACTGCTGTGACTTTGAACAAGCATCTTAGTTCAAAAGCTGTGTTAAAATCAGACGTTAATTTATTGGCTGAGTTGGAAATATTACAGTGGCACAGGCGACGCGAGTCAATGACAAAAAGAAACAGAATGATAGCGATGGCGCAGTGGGATTTCGCCTACGTGAAGCAGCCCTGATCCTGGCGGTCGCGCTGGCTGCTTATCTGCTGCTGTCATTATGGACTTATGAACCTACCGATCCGGGCTGGTCAACGACAGGGGCAGATGATCTGGTGGCGAACAGTGGCGGTATCGTCGGCGCACTGCTTGCCGATGTAATGCTCTATGGCTTTGGCTTCCCGGCTTATCTGTTCCCTTTCATGGTGGGCTTTTCCGGCTGGCTGCTATTCAGTTGGGGACGTCGTGCAGACAGTGAAGATGCGCTGCATTTCTGGGTGTTGAAAATGGTGGGCCTGCTGATGGCGCTGGCGGCGGCCAGTGGTTTGTCAGCCCTCAGCCTCAACCTTCATGCCCAGTTGCTGCCGATGGGCGCTGGCGGTGTTTTGGGTGAAGTGGTCGGCCAAGGTTTTGAGTCTGTGTTTGGCGCCTCCGGCACCAGTCTGCTTCTGCTGGCGGTGCTGCTTACCGGTGTGACTTTATTTACCGGCCTGTCATGGCTGATGGTGATCGACAAGCTGGGCAGTGTGGCGATGATTGCGGTAGTGCATGTCAGCCGCTGGTTGCGGGAAATGAAAGAAAACCTGCAGGCGCGCCGTACCCGCCAACAGCGTGAAGAAACGTTCCGCGAACAGAAAGATAAACTGCAGCACAAAGCCAAGGTGCGGATTGAACCGGTGCTGGATAAGAAAGAGCCCAGCAAGCGCGAGGAAAAAGAAAAACAGGTGCCGCTGTTTGAAACGCCGGATGCACCCGGTATGCCGGCACTGGCCTTGCTGGATAAAGCCCAGGCCAGTAATAACGGTTACAGCGAAGAAGTATTGCAGGCCCTGTCACGCCAGGTAGAGCTCAAGCTCAAGGACTTCGGCGTTACTGTGCAGGTGGTGGAAGTGCAGCCAGGACCGGTGGTCACCCGCTTTGAACTGCAGCCTGCGCCGGGTATTAAGGTCAGCCGTATCAGCGGTTTGGCCAAAGATCTGGCCCGCGCCCTGTCGGTGAGCAGTGTGCGTATTGTCGAAGTGATTCCCGGCAAACCGGTGGTGGGTCTGGAAATTCCCAATGAAACCCGGGAGATGGTTCGGCTGCGCGAAATTCTGGCCTTTGAAGGTTATGAAAACAGCAAATCCCTGCTGGAGCTGGCCTTGGGTAAAGATATTGCCGGCCGGCCGATTGTCGCTAATCTGGAAAAAATGCCCCACCTGCTGGTGGCGGGGACCACTGGTTCCGGTAAGTCGGTCGCTGTTAATGCGATGATCCTCAGTATCCTCTACAAGGCGACACCGGAGCAGGTGCGCATGATCATGGTGGATCCCAAGATGCTGGAACTGTCGGTCTACGAAGATATTCCGCATTTGCTGGCACCAGTGGTCACCGATATGAAAGAGGCCGCCAATGCTCTGCGCTGGTGTGTGGCAGAAATGGAGCGTCGTTATCCTCTGATGGCGGCATTGGGCGTGCGTAATATCGCCGGCTATAACAAAAAAGTCCGTGAAGCGATTGAGCGTGGTGAACCTATCAAAGATCCGACAATCGACGTTGAGCCGGGTGAAGTGGCCCCGACGCTTGAACCTTTACCGTTTATCGTGGTGGTGATCGATGAACTGGCCGATATGATGATGGTGGTCGGCAAGCAGGTGGAAGAACTGATTGCCCGACTGGCACAGAAAGCCCGGGCCGCCGGTATTCACCTGATTCTGGCCACGCAGCGGCCATCAGTCGATGTTATCACCGGCCTGATTAAGGCCAATATTCCGACCCGGATTGCTTTCCAGGTTTCGTCACGCATTGACTCACGCACAATCCTTGATCAGATGGGTGCTGAGCAGTTGCTGGGGCAGGGCGATATGCTTTATCTGCCTCCCGGCAGTGGTCTGCCGGAACGGGTGCATGGTGCTTTTGTTGACGACCATGAAGTGCACGCCGTGGTTGAACATCTGAAGAAAAATGCCGCGCCCAACTACCTGGAAGAAATTACTCAGGATCCGGCCGGTGATGAAGGTGAAGGCGGACTGGGCGATCCCAGTGATGCTGAGTCCGATCCGCTTTACGATCAGGCTGTGCAGGTAGTGACCGAAACCCGTCGAGCTTCTGTGTCCGGGGTGCAGCGTCGCCTTAAGATCGGTTATAACCGAGCGGCTCGCATTGTTGAAGCCATGGAAGCCGCCGGTGTGGTGTCGGCCATGCAGGGGAACGGCAGCCGGGAAGTGCTGGCACCGCCTCCGCGTGATTAGCGGGAACCCCGCTGCAAGCCCGGCAGTCTGCTCAAATAACACAGGACAACGGAGTCGTTTAATGACCTTTTTTAAAGCCCTGCTGGTGCTGGCAATGTCCCAGTTTCTGGCCTTTGCTGTTAACGCCGCTGAACACGGTGAAGATAAGCTCAATCAGTTCGTCGCGCAGGTCCAGACCTTCTCTGCGCACTTTGAACAGACCGTGATCGACACCGACGGTAATGTGCTGGAACAGGCCGAGGGCGAGTTCCAGTTAGCGCGCCCTGGCAAGTTCCGCTGGGACTATGCCCAGCCCTATCCGCAGCAAATCGTGGCTGATGGTGAGCAAATCTGGTTTTACGATGTAGATCTGGAACAGGTGACGGTGAAGCCGCAGCAACAGGCATTGGCAGAAACGCCGGCCAGTCTGCTGTCCGGTCAGTCGGTGCCCGCTGACCAGTATCATATCCAGAACTTGCCTTCGGATGATGGGCTGACCTGGGTAGAACTGAGCCCTAAAGACAGTGAAGCCAGCTTTCAGGCAGTGACCCTGGCCTTTGATGGCGATGCCTTGTCGCAAATGATTATGCGTGACAGCTTTGATCAGCGTACCCGCCTGACCTTCACCCAGGTTGAGGAAAACCCTGAATTCGCCAGAGATACCTTCAGTTTTACTCCGCCCGAAGGTGTGGATGTAGTGGGTGAAGAACAACAGTAATCTGAGACACAGTGAGCTTATTCGACCAAGTAGAGGATGATCTGGCCAGCCGTCCACTGGCTGATCGCATGCGTCCCAAAAACCTGGATGAGTATATCGGCCAGCATCATCTGTTAGGTGCTGGCAAACCCCTGCGCCAGGCCATTGCCTCGGGCCACCCGCACTCAATGATTTTCTGGGGGCCGCCCGGCACCGGCAAAACCACGCTGGCCAAGCTAATTGCCGGCTATTGCGATGCCGAGTTTGTCACCATTTCAGCGGTGTTGGCCGGGGTCAAAGATGTCCGGGCCGCGGTGGCCAGAGCCCAGCAACTGCAACAGGAGCAAGGCCGGCGCACGATGTTGTTTGTCGATGAGGTACACCGTTTCAACAAATCCCAACAGGATGCTTTTCTGCCCTATGTTGAGGACGGCACCTTCACCCTGATTGGAGCCACCACCGAAAATCCTTCGTTTGAACTTAATAACGCCTTATTATCCCGTGCTCGGGTTTATGTACTGAAGTCCTTGGAGGCCGACGATCTCAGACAGATCATTGATCGCGCCATGGCGGATGCTGAACTGGGGCTGGCAGAGCGCGGGATCTCGGTGTCGGATGCGCTACGTGATCAACTGGCCCAGACTGCCGATGGCGATGGACGGCGGGTGCTCAACCTGCTGGAAATTGCCGTGGATCTGGCAGACAGTAAAGGCCAGAATGAAGTTGATGATAATGATCTGGCTGAAGTCCTATCCGGCACTATTCGCCGTTTCGATAAGGGTGGCGAAGCCTTTTACGACCAGATTTCGGCCTTGCATAAATGCGTGCGTGGTTCAGCGCCCGATGCGGCTTTGTACTGGCTGTGCCGGATGCTGGATGGCGGCTGTGATCCGGTCTACCTGATGCGGCGGGTGGTGCGTATGGCATCGGAAGATATCGGTAATGCCGATCCCAGGGCCTTACGCATTGCCTTGGATGCATGGGAGAGTTTCGACAAACTGGGCAGCCCCGAGGGCGAGTTGGTGATTGCCCAGGCCGTGGCTTATCTGGCCTGCGCACCGAAGAGTAATGCGGTGTATGTCGCCTACAAAGCGGCGATGAACGATGCCAAGAGCCATGGCAGTGCGGAAGTGCCGGTGCATCTGCGTAATGCGCCGACCAAACTGATGAAAGAACTGGGCTACGGCAAGGAATACCGCTATGCCCACGATGAACCTGATGCCTATGCGGCGGGTGAACAGTATTTCCCCGATACCATGCAGGATCGCAGCTATTACCAGCCGGTTAACCGTGGACTGGAAATCAAGATGGCGGAAAAGCTGGCGCGGCTGCGTGAGTTGGATAAGCAGTACAAAAAATAAGCGCTAGATGGTCGGGTACAGATCGTAGCGGGTATTTTTGCTCTCGATACTGGCAGCGGGCTTTTGTTCACCAACATACCCAGCGCCTTTGGGACGCTTTACCACCACCCGCTTGAGCGCTTTTTGCCTGGCCACCGCGAGTAATGCCGCACTGTTGGTATCGGCCCCCACCAGTTGATGCAGCAACTGCATGTCTTTTTTCACCAAAGCCGACTTTTCCCGTGATGGATACATGGGGTCCAGATAAATGACATCAGCTGTGGTAGTTGTTTGCTGCAGGTAATCAACCGCATCGGTTTGCTCAAGCCTCATGCGCTCAGCAATATCGACAATCTCGGCCGTCGCTTGGGCTCGTTTCAAGGCATCAGCCAGCAGCAGGCTCATTACTGGGTTCTGCTCCAGCATGGTGACTTCACAGCCCAGGCTGGCGAGTACAAAGGCATCGCGGCCGAAACCGGCGGTCGCATCAATCACTCTGGGTGATTGGCCCTGCTTGAGGCCAATCGCCTTGGCCAGCGGCTGACCACGGCCGCCACCGAAGCGACGCCGGTGCGCGTATTTGCCACTGGCAAAGTCAATTTCAAAGGTTTTGCCGAGACCGGGAATATTCAGACTGAGGCTACCACCGAGGCGTAACTGGGCCAGCGAGTCATCAGTAGTTTTAATGGGAATGGCCAGTTGCCGGGACAGGCGCCGGGCTTCAGCCAGCGCCTGTTCATCCAGCACTGCAATGGAGTCGAGCAAGTCAGTCAAGTTCGCTGATAAAGCGGCCGAAGGCGCGACTGCCCTTGGCGGCTTGAATCACCTGCAGCGTTTTCTCGGTGGCAGCATCAATGACTGAAACGGTGCCATTACCCCAGTTGGCCACATATATCCGGCTTCCATCTTTGGTGGTGTCCACGCCCTCGGGGGTGTCTTCCACCGCAATGGTGCTGGTGACTTTGTTGCTGGCCACATCGATCACAGACAGCGAGCTGTCATCCTGATTGGTGACATAGAGCTTTTTGCCGTGGGGACTGACGGCCGCACAATAAGGCCATTCGCCGACCGGAATGGTGGTCACTACCTCTGCTTCCCGGGTATCGATCACAGTGACATCACCGCTTTGCACATTGACGCTGTAGAGAAACTGACCGTCAGGGGTGAGGGCCAGACCGAAGGGAGCTTCACCGGTTTCAACACTGCGTACCACCTGATGACTTTCCAGGTCGATAAACGCCACCGCATTATCATCACGGTTGGCCACATAAAGCCGTTGACGCGCTTCATCCAGCACCATGCCAGCCGGTGACTGACCGACGCTGATGCGTTGACTGATTTCACCGGACTCAGGGTTGATGATACTGATATTGTTGTCATACCAGTCGGCGACATAGACTTCGCTGCCTTGCTGATTGGCCACAATGCCCACCGGACCCGGACCGGCTTTGATTTCTTTGGTCTGCTCCAGCGTCTCCAGGTCAATGACCGATACCGTCTGGCTGTCAGGGTTAGTGACAAAAGCCATCCTGGCCGAGGGGCTGAGCGCAATACCTGCCGGGCTCTCACCCACCGGGATTTGCTTGATCACCTGGTTGCTGGTGGTATCAATCACGCTGACATTATTCGCCAGTTGATTGGTGATAAAGGCATATTGCTTGTCATCACCAAAACAGCCACTGAGAACCGAGGCGCTGATAACAAAAAAGGCGACCCGAAACAGGGTCGCCTTTTTGATTGATTGAACCAATGCTGAAAGCATTATTTTTCCAGAATGGCTTTCAGATTGTTCAGGCCGGAAGTGTAAACACCGGTGATGGCATCCACTGCGTCCTGGTCGCTTTGACCTTCAGGCACTGGTGGGTTGGCCATGAATGAACGGTAGAATTTACCTTTCCACATCACTTCTGAGCCACCGTCTTTGGCTTTCACTGACAGCCATGATTTGTAGTTGGTCACAGGCAGGGTGTAATAAGGTGTTTCCTGGCTGTTGAATTCGATGGTTTTAACAACGCTCATTTCTTCGATCTTATAGATCATCATCATTTTTTCGTCGTTGAGCTTATCCAACTCTTCAGTGATGGTTGGGTTGCCTTCCGCTTTCAGGGTCAAAACACGCATGTTATCGCCTTTCAGTTCGGTGCTGGCAACAGCCGGGTGCCAGTTGTGAAGACCACTGAAATCACCGACCATTTCCCAGACTTTTTCCGGGCTGGCATTGATGAAAACGGTTTCCTTGACTTGCTGACGGGTCGGGCCGTGAGCGGTGGCCAGCATAGGGACAACCATCATGGCCAGAGCAAAGAACTGTAACAACTTCTTCATTATATCTCTCCGATTTATTATGAATGTGTTAGGGACATTAGCACAGGAAGTCTGAACGGAATATGAACAAACTCCAAGGTGAATTATTCCCGTTCACCAGAAACTGGAGTGCACACTCTAGCGGATAAGGTCGCGTTTTTCCATACGGAGATTTGACTTAGTTTGGCTTATTCACCAAAATTAACGGCCTTTAATTGATGACTAAATAGATGCTGGAGAAACCCGTGCCACTGATAAAGATCAGGGACTTGCACTTTTATCGTGGTAACCGTGCCATTTTTGAAGGCGTGAACATTGATATTCAGCGCGGCAAAGTCACGGCTATCATGGGCCCGAGTGGTACCGGCAAGACCACCTTGCTGAAACTGATTGGTGGTCAGCTGCGTCCAGACAAAGGCACTATCGAGGTGGATGGTCAGGACGTACACAAGCTGTCCCGTTCCGAACTTTACGAGTTGCGTAAACGAATGGGCATGCTGTTCCAGAGCGGTGCCCTGCTGACTGACATCAACGTTTACGACAATGTCGCCTTCCCGTTAAGAGAACATACCGACCTGCCGGAAACGCTGATTCGTGATCTGGTGCTGATGAAGCTGCAGGCAGTTGGGCTGCGAAATGCCCGCAACCTGCATCCCAGCGAATTATCCGGCGGTATGGCGCGACGCGTCGCACTGGCCCGGGCAATGGCACTGGAGCCGATGATGATCATGTATGACGAGCCATTTACCGGTCAGGATCCGATTTCCATGGGCACGCTGGTGAATCTGATTCATCGTATCAACGATGCCATGGGCCTGAGCAGTATCGTGGTCTCTCATGATGTCAGTGAAACCGCCGAGATTGCCGACTACATCTATTTACTATCTGGCGGTAAGGTCATTGAACAGGGCTCACCGGTGCAGCTCAAGCGTTCAGGCTCCCAGTGGGTTCAGCAGTTTATGCAGGGGCTGCCTGATGGTCCGGTACCTTTCCACTACGCCGGTCCGGAATTCGCCGATGACTTACTCAAGCCCGAGGAATATGCATGATTAACCTGATTCGGAGCCTGGGACGCTGGGGCCTGAGTGCCTTCGAGCGACTGGGGCGTGGTCATATTTTCCTGATGCACATGCTGGCCGGTATTCCCGGTCTGTTCCTGCGCTTTTCGCTGGTGGTTCAACAGTTATTTTCGGTCGGTGTGTTATCACTGTTGATTATTCTGATCTCCGGTCTGTTCGTAGGCATGGTGCTGGGCCTGCAGGGGTATAATACGCTGGTTGATTTCGGCGCCGAAGAATCTTTGGGCGTGCTGGTCTCCTTGTCACTGGTACGTGAGTTGGGACCGGTGGTCAGCGCGCTGTTATTTGCCGGTCGGGCCGGTTCGGCGCTGACCGCAGAAATCGGTCTTATGAAAAGTACCGAGCAACTGTCTGGCATGGAAATGATGGCTGTGGATCCTATTCGCCGTATTATTGCGCCACGCTTTCTTGCCGGCCTGATTTCCATGCCTATCCTGGCCGCGATTTTCAGTGCTGTGGGCATCATCGGGGCATTCCTCGTGGGGCATGGTTTGCTGGGCGTGGATGATGGGGCCTTCTGGTCACAGATGCAGGCTAAAACAGATTTTTACGATGACATTATGAATGGTGTTATCAAAAGTGTGGTCTTCGGTTTTGTTGTGACCTGGATCGCTTTGTTTGAAGGTTACGATGCCACACCGACCTCTGAAGGGGTTGGCAGAGCAACGACGCGCACAGTGGTGCACTCCGCGTTTGCTATCCTGGGGCTGGACTTTGTGCTGACTGCGTTGATGTTTGGAGATGAATAAAAATGATGCAGAATAAGAGTACCGAAATTATCGTCGGGATGTTTGTTGCCGTGGGCATTGCCGCGCTTTTCATGCTTGCCATGAAAGTCAGCAATCTGGGCGAATACGCCGATGAGGCCGGTTACCAGGTCACTGCGGAATTTCAGAATATTGGTGGGCTCAAGGTTCGGGCGCCGGTAACTATGGCCGGTGTGCGTGTCGGTCGCGTTGCGGATATCAGTCTCGATCCGACAAGCTACAATGCTGAAGTCACTATCGATATGTATTCCCAGTACGATAATATCCCGCTGGATACCGCTGCCAGTATCTACACTGCCGGCCTTCTGGGTGAACAATACATCGGTCTCGAAGCCGGGGCCGAGGAAGAATTTTTACAGAGTGGTGATGTCATATACCTCACCCAACCTGCCCTGGTACTGGAGCAGGTAATCGGACAGTTCCTCTACAGCAAAGCAGAAGGTGAGTAATCATGACCATGCTCGTTAAAACAATGCAGTCAATCATGCTGGCTTTGTCAGTCATGATGATGAGTTTCAGCCCGGCCGGTGCCGAGGAAATGCCAGCACCACAGGCTCAGGTCAAGCAGGCTTCTGACAAAATGCTGGCCGCGCTGGCAGAAAACAAGACAGAACTGGAAACCAACCCCGATAAAATCTACGAGTTGGTGGAAGATATTCTGATGCCACATTTCGACTTTGAGAAAATGTCGAAACTGGCGCTGGGTAAAAACTGGCGCAGTGCTGATGACAAGCAGCAGGCACGTTTTGTAGATGAGTTCAGACTGCTGCTGATCCGTACCTACTCAACCGCAATGCTGGAATATACTGATGAAGAAATCCGCTTTCTGCCGTTTCGTGACGATCTGAGTCGCAAACGTGTCAGTGTGCCGATGGAAGTGGTACAGCCTGCCGGTCCGTCGATTCCGATGTCTCTGTCTCTGTATCAGAACAAAGGTGGCGACTGGAAAGTCTATGACGTCAAAATTGACGGTATTAGCCTGGTTACCAACTACCGTTCCAGTTTTGCCAATGAGATCCGCAAAGGCGGCATGGATAAACTGATTGAAGATTTGTCTGAACGCAATGCCAAAATCAAAGCATGAGCGATTTATTCAACATACAGTTTGATGCCGACAATCAGCGCTACCTTGTCAGTGGTGAATTGACTCTGGATAGTGCTTCGGCTGTGCTGGCCGAGTCCGAGCCGCTGTTTGATAAAGCGCCGCAGCTTGATATTGACCTGGCACAGGTCAGCCGCGCCGACAGCGCGGGTCTTGCTTTGCTCATCACATGGATGCGGCAGGCAAAGCAGTCAGATAAAACCATCAGTTTTACGCATCTGCCGGCACAAATGCTGGCGATTGCCAAAGCCAGTGGTCTGGATGCCATTTTACCTTTGAAATAGCCAACCCCAATTGACGACAAATTATGAAAGCTTCTGAAATAAAAGCAATTATTGAGGCCGGTCTGCCCGATGCAGATGTTGAAGTCAACGGCGATGATGGCCAGCATTTCGATGCTGTGGTTGTCAGTCCGTCATTCAACGGCAAAAGCCTGATTGAACAGCACAAAATGGTCAAAGCGACGCTGGGTGACCGATTCACCAGCGGCGAATTACATGCGCTCGGCCTGAAAACCGCTGCGCCTAAATAAGCCAACAGGCGCAGACAAACAACATGGATAAATTGATCATCAACGGCGGTGTCGCGCTTGACGGCGAAATTCGTATCTCCGGTGCTAAAAACGCAGCCTTGCCCATCCTGATGGGCGCTTTGCTGGCCGATTCGCCGGTACGTATCGGTAATGTGCCGCATCTGCACGATATTACCACCACGCTGGAACTGCTGGGACGAATGGGCGTGACCCTGATCGTTGATGAGCGTTCCGGTGTAGTGATTGACCCCAGCACCCTCACCGATACCGAAGCCGCCTATGATCTGGTCAAGACCATGCGGGCCTCAATCCTGGTATTGGGACCTCTATTAGCGAAATACGGCAAAGCGGACGTGTCTCTGCCTGGTGGTTGTGCCATTGGTTCGCGGCCAGTCGACCTGCACCTTCACGGGCTGGAGCAAATGGGCGCCGAGATTCGTGTTGAAAATGGCTATATCCGTGCCACCAGCGGCAAGGGACTCAAAGGTGCGCATATCTTTATGGATCAGGTCACCGTGACCGGCACCGAAAACCTGATGATGGCGGCCACCCTGGCTGAGGGCACCACCGTAATTGAAAATGCGGCGCGGGAGCCTGAAGTCGTTGATCTGGCTCATTACCTGAATAAAATGGGCGCCAAGATCGAAGGCATCGGTACGGCCACACTGACCATTGAAGGCGTGAAATCGCTCAGCGGTACTGACTACAAGATTCTGCCTGATCGTATCGAAACCGGCACCTATCTGGTGGCGGCAGCCCTGACCCGTGGTCGGGTCAAACTCAAAGACACGGATGCTAATCAACTGGAATCGGTACTGCTCAAACTGGAAGAGGCGGGGGCTTATATTGATGTCGGTGATGATTGGATTTCACTGGATATGAAAGGCAACCGGCCCAAAGCGGTCAATGTGCGCACAGCCCCTTACCCGGCATTTCCGACCGATATGCAGGCCCAGTTTACGGCGCTGAACAGCATCGCTGAAGGCCAGGCGACCATAGTCGAAACCGTGTTCGAGAACCGCTTTATGCATGTGCAGGAAATGCAGCGTATGGGCGCTGACCTGCAAATTGAAGGCAACACTGTGGTTTGCAAGGGCAGGGAAATGCTGACTTCTGCACCGGTGATGGCCACCGATCTGCGCGCCTCTGCCAGTCTGGTGCTGGCAGCGCTGGTAGCCGAGGGCGATACCGAAGTGGAACGCATTTACCATATCGACCGCGGATATGAATGTATTGAAGAGAAACTACAACAACTGGGTGCCCGTATTCGTCGCGTGCCCAGCGCGAGGAGAGCATCTTAGTCTATGTCTGATTCACTGACGCTGGCACTGTCAAAGGGGCGGATTTTCAAGGAGACTCTTCCTCTGCTGAAAGCGGCAGGGATTGAACCGCTGGATGACCCTGAAACCAGTCGCAAGCTGATCCTCGATACCAATCAGCCGGATGTCAAACTGATTATCGTGCGCGCTTCCGATGTACCGACCTATGTCGAATATGGTGGTGCCGATATCGGTGTGGCCGGCAAAGACGTGCTGATGGAGCATCCGCATGCCGAGCTTTATGAGCCTGTGGATCTGCAGATTGCCTGTTGCAAACTGATGACGGCCGGTAAACCTGATGTCCCGCCCAGCAATGGTCGGTTGAAGGTGGCGACCAAGTTTGTTGAGAGTACCCGTCGCTTTTATGCTGAAAAAGGTGAGCAGGTGGAAATCATCAAGCTTTACGGTTCGATGGAACTGGCACCGCTGGTAGGGCTGGCCGATCGCATTGTGGATGTGGTCGATACCGGCAACACCCTGCGAGCCAACGGCCTGGTGCCGATGGAGCATATTGCCGATATCAGCTCGCGGCTGGTGGTTAATAAAGCCTCGATGAAAATGAAGCACAAGCGGATCCAGACATTTATCGAGCAGATCCGCGATGCAGTTAGAGAAAAAGATAATGGTTGATATTAAACAGTTAGACGCGACGCAAGCGGACTTCTGGCCGCAGTTGGAAACGCTGCTGGACTGGGAAGGCGTCTCTGACGATAAGGTCACGACAATCGTCCGTGAAATCCTGGAAGCAGTGAAAACCCGAGGCGATGCGGCAGTGATTGAATACAGCCGTCGTTTTGATCGGGTTCAGGCAGGGACGATGGCCGATCTGGAAATTTCCATGGATCGTGCTAAAGCTGCCCTGGACAAGATTCCTCAGCCACAGCGCGAAGCACTGGAAGCAGCCGCTGAACGGGTCAGACAATACCATGAGCATCAAAAACAGGATTCTTGGCACTACACCGAAGCAGACGGCACGGTGCTCGGGCAGCAGGTCAAACCGTTAGATCGTGCCGGGCTCTATGTCCCTGGTGGCAAGGCCGCTTATCCCTCATCAGTATTGATGAATGCAATTCCGGCCAAAGTTGCTGGTGTGGGTGAGCTGATTATGGTGGTGCCGACACCGGACGATGAAGTCAATGAACTGGTGCTGGCGGCCGCGGCGGTCGCGGGTGTTGACCGGATTTTTGCGATTGGTGGTGCCCAGGCGGTAGCCGCACTGGCTTATGGCACTGAAACCATTCCCCAGGTCGATAAGATTGTGGGGCCGGGTAACATCTTTGTTGCCACCGCCAAAGGGATGGTGTTCGGCACAGTCGGCATTGATATGATTGCCGGCCCATCTGAAATTCTGGTGATTTGTGATGGCAAGACCGATCCAGACTGGATTGCCATGGATCTGTTCTCACAGGCCGAGCATGACGAAGATGCCCAGTCGATATTGATCTCTCAGGATGCGGAATTTCTGCAACAGGTGAAGGCATCAATCGATAAGCTGTTGCCAACCATGGAACGTAAAGACATTATCACCACGTCGCTGAGTAACCGGGCTGCCATGATCCAGGTTGATGATCTGGATAAAGCGGTGGAAGTCGCTAACTTTATCGCTGCCGAACACCTCGAGTTGTCGGTCGATGAGCCGATGGCCATGGCTGAAAAGATCCGCCACGCCGGTGCGATTTTCCTGGGGCGCCACACCCCTGAGGCACTGGGTGATTATTGTGCCGGGCCTAACCACGTGTTGCCAACTTCACGCACCGCGCGTTTCAGCTCGCCACTGGGCGTTTATGACTTCCAGAAACGTTCAAGCCTGATCCAGGTTTCAGAGCAGGGCGCCCAGGAATTGGGCAAAGTGGCCTCAGTGCTGGCCCGCGGTGAGAGTCTGACCGCTCACGCCCGCAGTGCAGAATATCGACTGAAGGATTAATCATGAGCCGCTACTGGAGCGACTTTGTTCATAATCTGCAGCCCTATGTGCCCGGTGAACAGCCCAAGATGGCGAACCTGGTCAAGCTCAACACCAACGAGAATCCTTATGGGCCCTCGCCAAAAGTGCTGGAGGCCATACAACTGGGCGTCAGTGACCGGTTGAGACTGTATCCGGACCCCGGCTCACAGGAACTGAAACAGTCGATCGCGGATTACTACAAGGTCAATACCGCCAACGTGTTTATCGGTAATGGCTCGGATGAGGTGCTGGGACATATATTTCATGCTCTGTTCCAGCATGAACCGCCTTTGCTGTTCCCGGATATCACCTATAGCTTTTATCCGGTTTACTGCCAGCTGTATAAAATCGATTACCAGACAATTCCGCTGACGACTGATTTTCAGATTGATATCAATGATTATCTGCGTGATAACGGCGGTATTATTTTCCCCAACCCCAATGCGCCCACTGGTTGCCTGCTGGGGCTGGACGAGATAGAAAAGCTGCTGCAGGAGAATACTGATTCTGTGGTGGTGATCGATGAAGCCTATGTGGACTTCGGGGGGGAGAGCGCTATTCCCCTGACTCAGAAGTATCCCAACCTGTTGGTGACCCAAACTCTCTCCAAGTCACGCTCGCTGGCTGGTATGCGTATCGGCTTTGCGATTGGTCATTCTGACTTAATCGAGGCGCTGGTGCGTATCAAGGATAGCTTCAATTCCTACCCGCTGGACAGCCTGGCGCAGGCGGCCGGGGTGGCGGCTATCCGTGATCGGGTGTATTTCAAAAAGACCTGTGACCTAGTTATTGAAAGTCGTGATGAATTGGTTAAAGGCCTGGAAGAGCTGGGTTTTGAGGTATTGCCTTCTGCAACCAATTTTGTGTTTACCCGCCATCCTGACTATGACGCTGCCGAACTGGCTGCAGGCTTGCGAAAAGATGGCGTGATCGTGCGCCATTTCCAGAAACGCCGTATTGATCAGTTCTTGCGCATTACCATCGGCACGCCAGCTGAGAATCAGCTACTGCTGTCCTTGCTTGATACTCTGGTCTAGCGCTGCGCGCTGCTGCCACGTAACTGTCGCAAGCGCTCCAAATCCTGGCGATATTGCTCGCTCAGTTCTTCAATCTCAGCGCGGTATTGAGCGATAGCATCACGGCTCACGGTGATTTCCTGTTGTGCAGCGTCCAGCCTTTTCTGCATATTTTTGGTGATTTGGCCGCCGCTTAACTCTTTTTTAGCGGCTTGTTGCTGCACGTGCTCCAGTCTTTGCTGCAGTTTGGGTAACTTATCATTCAGTAAGCGGATCTGCTCCTGACGATAGTTGATGTCCTTGTCACGGGCGGCCATCAGATCCGCCTCGGTGGGGTAGGTGGTCAGCAGCGTGCGGTCATAACGGCGCTGTTTTTCGCGCTGCATCTGCGCTTGCTTTTCGGCTTCAGCCTGCTGTCGCTGGCGTTCTTTTTCTTCAGCTTCACGGGCTTTCATTTCAGCGATTTCCGCTTCGGTGGGTGCCGGTGGTACCCGCTCAATCAGCCGCATAGTGTTGCCGTCCAGAATATCGTAGCCTTGCTGAGCGGCTTCTGGTGGCAGGCTGCGGCTCAGTGTTTTCACGCCATCCTCGTTTTCAAAACGATACAGGTTGCCGGCTATGACCGAGACACTGAGCAGGACAAGCGGCAGGCAGAAGATGCTGCGAAAAAGGATTTTACGTATCATCATGGGCTTTATTCTAAAGTGGCCTCGCGAAAAGTTGAACCTGCTTGAGCAATTTATCCTGTTTCTGGTGTCATTGGTAGCCAATACATTTTCCGCCTTTAGTGGTGGTGGTGCCGGTTTGCTGCAGTTTCCGGTATTGATTTTCCTTGGCCTGAGTTTTGGCGTGGCCCTGGCTACTCATAAGGTCGCCAGTGTAGCGCTGGGACTGGGCGCGGTTTTGCGCTATTTGCGCAGCAGCAGTCTGGAGCGGCAGTTTGTATTGCTGATGCTGATGGCGGGGGTGCCGGGCGTGGTGCTGGGTGGCAGCCTGATCCTGCAGGTGCCGGATCGCTGGGCTGAAATCGCTTTGGGTCTGCTCACCGGCGGCCTAGGCGTTTATTCAATGATGAAATCGGAGCTGGGGCAACATTATGCCCCGGTACATCGCGATCGGCGCGGTTATGTTCTGGGCGGCCTGATGCTGTTCTTCCTGGGCTTTCTCAATGGCTCATTGACGTCGGGTACGGGCCTGTTCGTGACTATCTGGCTGGTAATGTGGTTTGGCATGGATTACCAGCGCGCTGTCGCCTATACCCTGATTATGGTGGGCCTGTTCTGGAATGGCTCGGGTGCGGTCACGCTTGGCCTGCTTGGCGATATCCGCTGGGACTGGCTGCCGGCTTTACTGCTCGGCTCGTTATTGGGCGGTTACTTGGGCTCGCATCTCGCCATCCGTCATGGCAACCGCTGGATCAAACGCGTCTTTGAAATCGTGACCTTGCTGGTGTCCGTCAAGCTGATCCTGGGTTAAACCCCGTACTGATCGCGGTAGGCCTCAACGGCAGGCAGGTGTTCACCCAGTTCCGGGCTGTCCTGGAGAAAGCCCAGCAAATCATTGAGTGAGATGATGTTGAGGACTGGGATATCGTGTTCGGCCTTTACTTCCTGGATGGCTGACAATTCGCCCTGTCCGCGTTCCTGTCGATCCAGCGCAATAATAACGCCAGCAGGTTCTGCGCCGGCGGCGCGGATGATCTCTACCGATTCGCGCACTGAAGTGCCGGCGGAAATCACATCATCGATAATCAGCACTTTACCCTTGAGCTCAGCGCCGACCAGTTGGCCGCCTTCACCATGATCTTTGACTTCTTTGCGATTGAACACATAGGGCATATCCCGATCATGCTGGTCTGCGAGCGCGACAACGGTGGTCGAAGCGAGTGGAATGCCTTTATAAGCCGGGCCAAACAAGACATCAAAGTCGAGGCCGGATTCAGCGATAGTGCGGGCATAAAAACGACCCAGTTTGGCCAGGCTGGCACCACTGTTGAACAGGCCGCTGTTAAAAAAGTAGGGACTCTGACGGCCGGACTTGAGGGTGAAGCTGCCAAATTTCAGTACCCCGGTGTCGAGGGCAAATTCAATAAACTCGCGTTGATAATCTTTCATGGTCTGTTTTGTTGTTGTACCAGGTAAACGGCGATCTGACCGAACAGGTTAGGCAGCAGGCGTATACCCAGGCTGTCTTTGTGTTCGTGGTTGACGATGCTGTGATTGAGCACATCCAGATGATGCGAGTCGCACAGGCGCTCGAAATCCTGAATAGTGCACAGGTGAATGTTGGGGGTTTCATACCAGGCCGCCGGCAGGGTTTTAGAGACCGGCATGCGGCCACCTAATGCCAGTTGAAAGCGGCATTGCCAGTGACCGAAATTGGGAAAGCCGATAATGCCTTTTTTGCCTACACGTACGATTTCTCGCAACAGAAAGTCGGGCTGTTTCAGGGCCTGCAGTGTTTGTGACAGGATCACAAAATCAAAACTCTGATCGGCAAACTGTGACAGGCCTTCATCCAGATCGGCCTGAATAACGTTAATACCGGCTTTGATGCAATCAGCAATCTTGCTGTTATCGATTTCCAGGCCGTAGCCGGTAATGCGACGCTGTTGCAGATGGTTGAGCAAAGCGCCATTGCCACAGCCGAGATCGAGCACACTGGCACCATCCGGAATCCAGTCACTGATGATCTGCTGATCGATACGCAGGTTCATGAGCCCACCTCCTCAGCGACGCTCTGCATGTAGGTTGCAAAGATTTCCAGATAACGCGGAATCGGCATTAGGAAGGCATCGTGCCCCTGATGGGCTTCAATTTCGGCATAAGTCACCGGTTTGCCGGCAGCCAGCAGTGCATTGACGATTTCGCGCGACCGTAGCGGTGAAAAGCGCCAGTCACTGGTAAAGGAAACCACCAATGATTTGGCTTTGATGCCTGACAAGGTGGCCGTCAGATCGTCATCAAACTCCTTGGCCGGATCGAAGTAATCAAGCGCCTTGGTCATTAAGAGATAAGTGTTGGCGTCAAAGCGGCCGACAAAGCTGGTGCTCTGATAGCGCAGGTAACTCTCGATTTGGAATTCCACATCATAGCCGTACTGGATACTGCCACTACGCAGTTCACGGCCGAATTTCTGACCCATCGCCTCGTCAGACAGATAGGTAATATGACCGAGCATACGCGCCAGGCCCAGCCCTTGTCTGGGCAGGGTATTAAGCTCCATATAGTGGCCGTCATGAAAGTCAGGATCCGACTTGATGGCGGTGCGCGCTACTTCGTTAAAGGCAATATTCTGGGCTGACAGTTTGGGCGCTGCAGCGATGACGACGGCATGACGAACCCGCTCGGGCAGGCTGATGGCCCACTGCAGGGCCTGCATACCGCCCAGGCTGCCACCTATCACCGCCGCCCAGATCTCAATGCCCAGCTTATCGGCCAGCACTGCCTGACTGCGGATCCAGTCGGGCACTGTGACAATAGGAAAATCAGGGCCAAACAGTTTGCCGGTTTCAGGATTCACCGTATTGGGGCCGGTCGAACCTTTACAGCCGCCCAGGTTGTTGACGCTGACCACAAAGAAACGGTTGGTATCAATCGCTTTGCCGGGACCGATTGCGGTTTCCCACCAGCCGGGCTTGCGATCCTCCATGGAATGGTAGCCCGCGGCATGATGATCGCCGGACAGGGCATGGCAGATGAGTACGGCGTTGCTGTGATCGGCATTGAGTTCGCCATAGGTCTCATAAACCAGATCGTAGCTCGCCAGCGTACGACCGCAGTCCAACTCCAGCGGCGTATCAATATGCAAGGTGGTGGGATTGACCAGGCCAACAGAGTCGGCTGGTATCGTCTCCGGCATAAACGGTTGATTCCTTTGAAAAAGCGTTAAGTCTAATCAGAGCGCGGGCTGAGCGCAATGCCGGCATAGCTTGGCATTGCGGATCAGCGGCTGTCAGCGAGTCGCGAATCTCTATTGCCGGGCGTTCAGACACGCCCCAGCAAAAGCGGCATCACCAGCATCGACAGAACCTGCAGGCCCAGCAAAACAAACAATGGTGAGAGGTCGATGCCACCCAGTGGTGGAATGGTATTTCGCACCGGCCGCAACAGCGGGGCATTCATTCGGTAGACCAGCGGTGCGACCGGATTATAACTGCCCGCCGGGGTCACCCAGCTGAGGATGACCTCAACAATGATGCTGACCGTATAGATGCTGATAAATAAAGAAAAGATTTCGGCCGCGATCAGCTTCAGCCACATCAGGCCGCCGGGCAATGCGCCGGCAATCAGGCCTACTATCAGTAGTTTGAGTAGTGTGACACCAATCAGCAGCACGATGGTGGCACTATCCCAGCGTCCCATCGCCGGAATGAATTGGCGCAGAAATTTAACCGGTACCTGAGTAGCTTTGATGATGAACTGAGCCAGCGGGTTGTGATAGTCCCAGTTGGCCCACTGCATCACCAGCCTCAGTGCCACAACGACCATGTAGAGATAAAATAAGGTCTCAACGATGAAAATCAGCGGGTTGGCAAAATATCCGTTAGTCATAATCCTGTCCCAGTTGATCTGCGAGTTCAGCAGCCCGGCCGGCTGCCGCTTCCAGTGCTTTGTTGAACAGGCCACGCAGGTCGCCCTGTTCAAACTCTTCCAGCGCCCGTTCAGTCGTGCCCCCCGGTGAGGTTACCCGCTGACGTAATACACAGGCCGACTCATTACTTTCCAGCGCCATCTTGGCAGCACCGAAGGCGGTTTCCAGCGCCAGCAGCCGGGCAGTGTCTTCCGGCAGGCCGAGTTCCATCCCGGCACTCTGCATGGCTTCGATTACCAGGAAAAAGTAGGCGGGACCACTGCCGGAAAGGGCGGTCACGGCATCCATCTGCTGTTCATCTTTAACCCACAGAGCCAGGCCCACGGCGCGTAAAATCGATTCTGCCAGTTCATGTTGCTCGTTGGTCACCTGCGCATTGCCACACAGCGCAGTAGCGCCAGCCTGAACCAAAGAGGGGGTGTTGGGCATGGCACGGACAATGGCGGCATTCTCGAAGCCCAGCCAGCGGCCAATATCATCCAGACGAATCCCAGCGGCAATCGAGACCATCAGTTTAGCGCGATGCCAGTTGGCTGCTATATCACGCACCACTTTCTGTAATTGCTGGGGTTTGACGGCCAATACCACGACATCGGCATCGGCGATAGCGGCATTGTTGTCAGTGAAGGTCTGCACCGGATACAGTGCGGTCAGGCTTTGCAGGGCTTCGGTGTTGTGGTCAGCCACATGGATGGACTGAGCCGGGAAGCCGTTATTGACCAGTCCGCCAATCAGGCTGCGGGCCATATTGCCGGCACCGATAAAAGCAAGCGTACAGTCTTTCATTAAATAACCTTTGTTAGCGATGTGTGTTGCTTTCAGTGTAAAGCTTATTGGCGCTGACTTGTATCACGCTGCCCAAACAGGGCAGTGCCGATGCGCACCATGGTGCTACCCTCGGCAATGGCTGCGCTTAAATCAGCGGTCATACCCATAGACAGTGTATCCACTTGAGGGTATTGATGTTGTAACTGTTGAAACAGGTGATGGGCGCGGCGGAAGCTCGCTCGCTGGGCGGCTTCATCGGTCTGGCGTGAGGGGATGACCATCAGGCCCCGCAGTTGGAGCTTGTCCAGTTGAACAATTTGTTCAGCCAGCGACAGCACCTCATCAGCATTGACACCGGACTTGCTGTCCTCATTGTCGATATTGACCTGTATGCAGATATTCAGCGGCGCTTGCTCATCGGTTCGTTGCTGGTCAAGCCGGCGGGCGATTTTAAAGCGGTCGATACTCTGCGCCCAGTCAAAATGCGCGGCAATGTCTCGGGTTTTGTTGGACTGTATCGGGCCGATGAAATGCCATTCCAGTTCCAGATCGGCCAGCGCCTCGATTTTTTCCAGCGCTTCCTGCAGGTAATTTTCACCAAAGCAAGCTTGTCCCAGGACGGCCATTTGCCTTAGTTTATCGGCGGGCCAAGTCTTGCTGACGGCCAGTAAGCGGATGCTGTCAGGGGCACGTCCTGACTGCTTTGCGGCTTCGTGGATAGCCTGCTGGATGAAGTTGAATCTGTTTTTTATCTCAGTCATGTTGCAAGCCCGTGGTGAGCGCGCTACTTTATAGGCATTCGAATATTTTTAAAAAGCACACATTACACCAAATCAGTAAAAGGAACGTGGATGGATATTACTGAATTGCTCGCCTTCAGTGTCAAGAACAAGGCTTCCGATTTACACGTCTCTGCAGGCGAACCACCAATGATCCGCGTTGACGGCGATGTGAAGCGTATCAACCTGCCGCCCATGGAACACAAAGAAGTCCATGCCATGGTGTATGACATCATGAATGACAAGCAGCGCAAGGACTACGAAGAGTTCCTTGAGGCTGACTTCTCATTTGAAGTGCCCAACATGGCACGCTTTCGTGTCAACGCCTTCAACCAGAACCGGGGGGCGGCAGCGGTATTCAGGACCATCCCGTCCGAGGTGCTGACACTTGAAGATCTGGGGGCACCGGATATATTCCGTGCCATTGCCGATAATCACCGCGGTATCGTGCTGGTCACCGGTCCCACCGGTTCCGGTAAGTCCACCACACTGGCGGCGATGATCAATTACCTCAATGAAAAAGACAATGAGCATATCCTGACCATTGAGGATCCCATCGAGTTTGTGCACCAGAGCAAGAAATGTCTGGTTAACCAGCGTGAAGTCCACCGCGATACGCTGGGTTTCAGCGAAGCCTTACGCAGTGCGCTGCGTGAGGATCCGGATATTATCCTGGTGGGTGAGCTGCGTGATCTGGAAACGATTCGACTCGCTCTGACAGCGGCGGAAACCGGTCACCTGGTATTCGGCACCCTGCATACCTCTTCGGCGGCTAAAACCATCGACCGGATTATCGACGTGTTCCCGGCTGCTGAAAAAGACATGGTGCGGTCCATGTTGTCTGAGTCTTTACGCGCGGTGATATCGCAAACCCTGATGAAAAAAGTCGGTGGTGGCCGAATCGCTGCTCACGAAATTATGATAGGTACGCCCGCGATTCGTAATCTCATCCGCGAAGACAAGGTGCCACAGATGTACTCGGCGATTCAGACCGGGGGGGCCGTGGGCATGCAGACGCTGGATCAATGCCTGCAGGATATGGTCAGACGTCAACAGGTCACCAAGAATGAAGCCTTGCCGCGCGCTGTGAACAAAGATCTATTCCGATAGGAGGCTGCACCATGGATATTGTCACCATTTTGAAAGCCGCGGTGAAGCATGATGCCTCGGATATTTTCATTACTGCCGGCCGCCCGGTCACGCTGAAGGTCAGTGGCCGTATGGCGACGCTGTCACAGGATGCCCTGTCCGATGATGACGCCCGGGATCTGGTGTTGGGCACCATGTCGGATGAGCAAAAGAAAATTTTTGAGCGTGACAAGGAATGTAATTACGCACTGGAAACCAAAGGCGCCGGTCGTTTCCGGGTCAGTGCGCTGTTCCAGCGTAATCGTGTCGCGATGGTGCTGCGCCGGATCAAGGATGAAATTCCCACCATAGAAGAACTGCATGTGCCCGAGATCATCAAGGAACTGTCGATGACCAAGCGCGGACTGGTGATTTTTGTCGGTGCGACGGGTAGTGGTAAGTCGACCACGCTGGCGGCGATGATTGGTTATCGTAACCATAACAGCACTGGCCATATTCTCAGTATTGAAGATCCTATCGAGTTCAATCACCAGCACGCCGGCTGTGTCGTCACCCAGCGTGAAGTCGGCATTGATACGGATTCCTATGAAATCGCGCTGAAAAACTCGCTGCGCCAAGCGCCGGACGTCATCATGATTGGTGAAATCCGCTCCCGCGACACTATGGATTACGGTATCGCTTTTGCTGAAACGGGTCACCTGTGTCTATCGACGCTACATGCCAATAATGCGAACCAGGCCATGGATCGGGTGATTAACTTCTTCCCGGAAGAGCGGCATAAACAACTGTTTCTGGATCTGTCTCTCAACCTCAAGGCGGTGGTCGCCCAGCGTCTTATCCCCAGAAAAAATGGCAATGGCCGCACGGTAGCGGTTGAGGTCCTGCTCAATACGCCGCTGGTGGGGGATATGATTGAAAAAGGTCGGGTCGGTGAAATCAAAGATGTCATGAAACGCTCCCGCGAACTGGGCATGCAGACTTTTGACCAAGCTGTTTATGATCTCTATAAAGCGGGTGAAATCAGCTACGAAGATGCACTGAAAAATGCCGACTCAGCCAACGAGGTCCGGCTGATGATCAAGCTGGGTACTGAGTCGGGTGAACTGCCTGCTGATGACAGTGTTGATAGCTTGTCACTGGAGCCTGAAGATGAAGGCATGCTGAGCCGGTTTTAGGTGTTGTATTTTTGACACAAAAAATAAATTAATCGCTGCAATTAATTAGACGTTACTTGAAATACGGGCTATGATGTAGCCAAACTACAACAGTGTGATGTCGGTGGGGCTGGTAGCCTTTGCGATATCCCTGTTAGGTTTATGTTTAACTCTAGGGAAAAGAAAAGGAAGGCAAAATGAGACTATCAGGCAAGTTATTAGCTGTCCTGTTTTTGGCAGCT
Source organism: uncultured Methylophaga sp. (assembly GCF_947259025.1). GTDB lineage: Bacteria > Pseudomonadota > Gammaproteobacteria > Nitrosococcales > Methylophagaceae > Methylophaga. Next base: position 130,726 of record NZ_CAMYKO010000001.1, on the reverse strand, counting down.
TTGATGGCCGGTTGTGCTGGCCCTAATCAACGCCAATCGACTAACAACCTCTTCTGTGCCCTTGGTGGCGCGCTGGTTGGTGGTGGTGCCGCTTCAGCTGCAACCAGTGGTGCAAGTGGTGCTGGTGCTGGTGGTGCTGTAGCCGGTGCGGCTCTGGCATTGTTGCTCTGCCCGCAAGAGGCTGAAGCTGAAGAGCCGATGGTTGAAGAGCCGGTTTGTCCGGTAGAGCCACCACCGGGTGCCCTGCTGGATCAAAACGGTTGTGCCTATGACACAGATGGCGATGGCGTTTATGACGGTATCGACCTGTGCCGTAATACACCGGAAGGTGTCACCGTAGACCGTGTCGGTTGTCCACTGGACTCCGATAATGACGCAGTGGCAGATTACCTGGATCTGTGTCCTGGTACACCAGAAGGTGTGATTGTCGACCAAGATGGTTGTCCGCTGCCAGGTGAAAACCTGCTGTCGCTGACTGGTGTTAATTTTGAGTTTGATAAAGCCACACTGACACCAGAAGCTCAGGACATTCTGGAAGAAGCGGTTACCCTGCTCAAAGAAACCGATGAAGTGGTTGAAGTCCGAGTTGAAGGTCACACTGACAATATCGGTCCTGAAGCCTATAACCAAGACCTGTCACAACGCCGTGCTGAGTCAGTCGTTGACTACCTGACTTCACGTGGTATTTCTGGTAGTAACCTGATGCCAGTTGGTCTGGGTGAGAGTTCACCGGTCGCCCGCAACGACACCGAAGCTGGCCGTGCGATGAATCGCCGCGTTGACTTCGTGGTCAATCAATAACAACAATAATAAATTTGTTGAAAGGGCTCTGCTTGCAGAGCCCTTTTTTTTGCCTGCCGTTAAGGTTTTTTGGGATGATCGCTGAGGTGTCAGTCCAGCCAGTTCTCCAGGCTACCGTTTTGAACATGACGCTGAGCATCGTGAATAAGCGACTGAAAGGCTTCAGCTGACACGATATCTGCCACCAGGGGCTGTAGTTTCTCCCTGTTCATACCAGCCTTCATATCAGGATGGTAGAGTAGTTTCAAAAGCAGATAGTCGAGGCCGCTCAGAAAGTCATTGAAAGAGCGGTCATTAAAGATCGAGGGATAGACCGCGGTTGAATCATTGACCAGCCCCAACACCTGCGTTAGTTCTTCCACCACGCAAGCCATCAGTTTGCCATGTGCCCTTGCCCGATCTACTGGGATCAATACCGCTGCGTTTTTAATCTGTCCATTGTCAGCCACGCTAATGCGGCCCAGGCAAACGCTGTCGGTCAGCAACTGTTGATGAAGGCTGGGCTTATTGATGCCCAGATCTTGTTGCAGGTCTCCGGCCAGGGCTGTTTCGCTGCTGAAAATAATGTGCAGGTTGGCTTTATCAATCCGCGCGGTCGGCGTCACCGACAAACCGGTAATCGCCGCCAGATGCTGCATATGCTGCTTGACCATGCGCTCATGCAAGGCTCTATCGGCAGTTCGATCATCAATATAAAAGCGGATGGGGCTATGCCACTTGCTGAGCGTAGTTTCCGGCTTTGAGCCATGCTCGCGTTGCAGTGCGATGGTATAGAAACTGTCCTGAATGTAAGCCGTTTGTTGCCAGTGTAAAAGCTCTGTGGCGAAAGCCATCGGAGACAGGCTGAGAGACAGCAGACCGGCTGCTAAGGGGCTGAAAAAGGGTGATCGAATCATTTGCCCAGTGTATGCCCTGAGACTGACCTGGGCAAAAAAGGAATTACTCCTATATCGTCCGCTGTGCTGATTTCATACGCTGTAATCAAGCTCTAGCTAAATGAGTTTTCCTCTATACCGCTGCGGTCTTCCGTGGCGGTTTTTTTATGTTAGCAATTCAGACAGGAAAATGGCGCGCCCGACAGGACTTGAACCTGTGACCCTCGGCTTCGGAAACCGATACTCTATCCAGCTGAGCTACGGGCGCATATAAGCTTAAGGATGCCAGATTATACGGATTTTACAGTGGCTCTGCATTAAAACATGGCAGGGCCGGGCGTATCCGGCTGAATACGCCCGACCAGGCTTTAGTATTGCGGGTTGATTTTTTCCAGCTTCCAGATTTCCTGGTTGTACTCTTCCATGGTGCGATCGGTAGAGAACTTGCCGCTATTGGCGCTGTTGATAATGCTCATTGCCAGCCAGCGGTCGCGATCCCGATAGGCTTCGCTGGCTTGCTGCTGGGCATCCACATAGCTGCGGAAGTCAGCGACGGTCATCCATGGATCACCGGGACTGGTGAAGGCGGTAACAACATCATCGAAACAGCCCGGTTCAAACTGGTTGAAGTGCCCACACTCCAGTAAATCGACGACCCGCCGCAGGTCGCTATCATTGTGGATGATAGCGCGAGGATTATAGTCTTGCCGGGCTGCATCCACCTCTTCCTCGGTGAGGCCGAAGAGGAAGAAGTTTTCCTCACCGGCTTCTTCACGGATCTCTATATTGGCACCGTCAAGCGTGCCAATGGTGATGGCACCGTTCATCATGAACTTCATATTGCCGGTCCCCGAGGCTTCCTTGCCCGCGGTGGAGATCTGTTCCGACAGGTCGGCGGCGGGGCAGATAACTTCCATCGCTGAGACCTGATAATTGGGCAGGAATACCACTTTGAGCCAGTCGCCGACATCCGGGTCATTGTTAACCACATTGGCGACATTGTTGATCAGCTTAACGATTTGTTTGGCCATCACATAACCCGGCGCGGCCTTGCCGCCAAACAAGACGCAGCGCTCAGTCATACCCTCGGTGTCACCACGTTTTATGCGATCATAGAGGTGGATGACATGTAGCACATTGAGCAATTGACGTTTGTATTCATGGATACGTTTGACCTGAATATCAAACAGCGCCTCAGGATTGAACTCAACACCACAGCTCTGTTTGACCAGCGCTGCCAGTCTTTTCTTGTTTTCCAGTTTGGCTTGGTGCCATTTCTGTTGAAACGGTTTGTCATGCGCCAGCGGTGCCAGCTTCTTCAGCTCCGTGAGGTTGGTGATCCAGTTTTCGCCGATAGTCTCGTTGAGCAATTGACTCAGATCCGGGTTGCACCAGGCCAGCCAGCGGCGCTGCGTGACCCCGTTGGTTTTGTTGTTAAACTTGTGTGGCCACAGTTGATAAAAGTCATGGAACAGGCCTTTTTTCAGCAGCTCCGAGTGCAAAGCAGCGACGCCATTGATTGAATAGCTGCCGACAATCGCCAGATGAGCCATGCGGACTTGTTGTTCGTGACCTTCTTCGATGATCGACATTTGCGCCAGCTTCTGCTTGTCGCCGGGCCAGTGATTGGCCACTTCACGCAGGAAGCGGGCATTAATTTCGTAAATGATTTCCAGGATCCGTGGCAGCAGGCGACCGAACATCGGCACCGGCCAGCGCTCAAGCGCTTCTGGCAGCAGTGTATGGTTGGTATAGGCCATGGTTTGGGTGGTGATTTCCCAGGCCTTATCCCAGGTCAGGTTGTGCTCGTCCATCAACAGGCGCATCAGTTCAGCGACGGCAACAGTCGGGTGGGTGTCGTTGAGTTGGAAGCAGTTTTTATCGGCAAAGTCGTCAAAATGCTCACCGTTGTTGGTGACCCAGTAATCGAGAATGTCCTGCAGGCTGGCAGAGGCCAGGAAGTATTGCTGACGCAGGCGCAGTTCCTTACCGTTTTCACTGGCATCGTTGGGGTAGAGCACCATGCTGATATTTTCGGCTTCGTTTTTGGCAGCCACTGCGTCGGTATAGGAACCGGCATTGAAGTCTTCCAGGTTGAACTCATCAGTGGCGGTGGCCTTCCAGAGGCGGAGTTTGTTGACCGTGCCGTTCTGATAGCCGGGCACCGGCAGATCATAGGGTACGGCCAGCACATCATTGGTAGCCACCCAGTAGGCGCGCATCTGACCGTCATGGTCCTGGTGGAATTCAGTGTGGCCGCCGAACTTGACGCGTTGAGTGAACTCGGGCCGTTCCAGTTCCCAGGGATTGCCGTCACGCAGCCAGTGATCGGGCTTTTCTACCTGAAAGCCATTATCGATCTTCTGTTTGAACATGCCGTATTCGTAGCGCAGGCCGTAACCGGTAACGGGTAATTGCAAGGTGGCACAACTGTCGATAAAGCAGGCTGCCAGACGACCCAGGCCACCATTACCCAGGCCGGCATCGTGTTCCATTTCAATCAACTCTTCAAAGTTGAGTCCCAGTTCATTGAGGGCCTGTGTTGTTTCCTTTTCCAGTCCCAGGTTGAGCGCAGCATTCCCCATGGCACGCCCCATCAGAAACTCCATCGACAGGTAGTAGGCCTGTTTGCATTTGGCCTCGGCATAGGTGTGCTTGGTGTGCTTCATTCGGTTGAACAGGCGGTCGCGCAAGGTCATGGCCAGCGCGGTATAGAAATAATGACTGGAGATATAGCCTTTGTCCTGGGCCAGGTAGGTACCGTAATAACGTTTGAAATCGTTAATCAGATCGCTGCTATTCATCCCCAGTTTCGGGGTTTCATATAACGCCGGCGCAGGCGTAGCAGTACAAGCATAGCGTGGGCTCATAGACGGATCCTTCAAATTCAGCGGTTGTTTGGATAGACGGCAGAAAAGCCATCCCGATTAGGCATCTTTACCTGGGGTAGTGTCACTTCGTTGAGTTCCACATTGGCTTCAATTATACCATCCTGACTTAGAATATAAGCACAAAGTGCGTAGATTTCATGACTACTCAGCGAATAGGGCGCAGCAGGCGGCATCGCCCGGCGAATATAGTCAAACAGCGTGGTCGCATAAGGCCAGTAGCTATTGACCGTTTTTTCCGGGTATTCACTGCGGAGCGAGCCTAATTCTCCGACCAGCGGCATAGCACTGGCGCCAATGGCATCAAAACCATGACAACCGGCGCAGCGCTGTTCAAAAATCTGCTGGCCCACTTTTGCATCGCCTGAGCCTGGTGGCAGACCTGTTCCATCCGGACTGATCGTCAGATTCCACTGTGGCTGTTCAGTCAGTTCAGAGGCTGACTGGCCCAGGGCTTGGTACTGTGGTTCGGCCAGCAGCGCAGCGCTACACCAAAACAGCACCAGCAACAGGCTAATCCGGATAGATATGGCTGATATATCCATCTTCATAGACTTCCCAACTGATGATCGCATTGAAATGGTAATAGCCATGGCGACCCCGATTAGCGATGAGTTGTTCACGACTGGGCTGCACATAGCCAGAGTCATCGGTTGCCCGACTCTGCAGCACAGCATACTGCCCCTGCCATTGCCAGGGCAGGCTGAAGCGGGTGAAGGCCTTGTCCAATATGGGGGCTTGCAAATCTGCATCGACCCAACTCTCTCCGCCATCAGCAGAGACTTCAACCCGCGTAATCTTGCCCCGTCCGGACCAGGCCAATCCGGTGACTTGATATATACCCGGGTTATCGGGCAGGGTCATGCCCTGAGAAGGCGAGGTAATCAGCGATTTCGCCGCCATTTCAAAACTGAATTGGCGGGCAGTGCCATCCGGCATTAAATCGGTATATTGCGACGTTTCATCGCGGGTCATTGCCGGCGTCTGCTGCAGCCTCAACTGGCGCAACCATTTGACGTTGACAATGCCTTCCCAGCCCGGGAGCAGCAGCCGCACAGGATAGCCGTTTTCAGGGCGCAGCCGTTCACCGTTTTGATACAGCGCCAGCATCGCATCATCCAGTAACTTATCGACCGGAATACTGACATTGAGAGAGGCACCGTCAGCCGCTTCGGCGATTGCCCATTTGGCTGCAGGCTTGAGGCCGGCTTCCTCCAACAGCAGTTTCACCGCTACGCCGGTCCATTCGGCATTGGATACCAGGCCATGGGCATAGCCGGCGGGTGTCTGAATCGGTTTGCTGCGAAAACTGCTGTTGCTGTTACCGCCACACTCAATAAAGCTAATCCGTGATTGCTGGGGATAGCGTTTAAGGGCATCGATAGTGAATTTGAGCGGCCGTTCCACCAGACCGTCAATCAACAACTCGTGTTGTGCCGGGTCAATGTCAGGTACGCCATTATGGTGACGTTCAAAGTGCAAGCCGTTGGGGGTAATCGTGCCCTGCAATTCGTGGAGTGGACTCCAGGAGACGCCATTGCCAGTCATCTCACTGTTGGCTGAAATCCAGCGGATCACCTTTTTTTCATAGGCCGAGGGTTGGCCGTAATTAGAAAAGTCGGCCCCGGCGCGGGTCATCGACCCTGGCAGAATCTCGCGGAAATCGGGCGCAGTTTGTGCCGCCAACACAGGCAGGCTGAAGCCGGCAAAAGCACCACCCAAAGCCGTGTACTGCAAAAACTGACGACGACTGTGAAGCGGTGAGCGGGCCATGGCGTTTACTCGGTGCTGTTTAAAGTTTCGACTTCAAACCAGTGATCAAGCTTTTCGATTGCCTTGTCACGGCCGTTTTTTTTCAGTGAGGAGAATAACTGCACCGATGCCGCCAGGCTGGCTTCTTTCAGTGCTTTTTCCACCTGCAGCTGGGTGTGGCGGGCAGCACTGTTTTTGAGTTTGTCGGCCTTGGTTAGAAGGATATGGACCGGCAACTCGGCCTGGTTCGCCCACGACAGCATTTGCATATCGAAATCCTTAAGCGGGTGACGAATATCCATCATCAGCATCAGACCGCGCAAGGATTGCCGCGTTTCCAGGTATTTGGCCAGCGTAAATTGCCACTTTTGCTTCATTTTTTCCGGGACTTTGGCATAACCGTAACCGGGAAGATCGATTAATGCCCGTTCCTCATCGAGTCGGAAAAAATTAATCATCTGCGTCCGGCCCGGCGTTTTACTGGTTCTGGCTAGAGCGCCAATCCCTGTGATGGTGTTGATAGCACTGGATTTGCCGGCGTTGGAACGACCAGCGAAGGCGACTTCGTAACCTTCGTCATCGGGCAACTGCGACAGCTGAGTGGCACTGCCGCTATAATAAGCGTTTTGATAAAGCTTTGACATCGAGCCATTCTGGGTGAAAAAAAATCCTAACAAGAGTAGCATACCCAAAGTTTTAGTGATGCAAGTGCTTAGTTTTCAGGTATACAAAATGATAAGACTTATTATGGCGGCCGTGTTGGGCATGGCGATGAGTACGACTTCGGTTCTGGCAGCGGGCAATGTGTCTGCAGGTAAGGAAAAAGCAGCGGTCTGTGCTGCCTGTCACGGTGCTGACGGCAACAGCCTGACTGATGCCTTTCCCAAACTGGCAGGCCAACATGAAGGTTACATCGTCAAGCAGTTGATGGACTTCAAAAGCGGTGAACGCCAGAACGCGGTGATGGCGCCAATGGTGGCCAATCTGACCGAACAGGACATGGCCGATCTCGGTGCTTATTTTGCCAGCCAGAAAACCGCACCGGGAGCAGTGTCGGAAGACATGGTCGAACTGGGTGAACAAATCTACCGCGGCGGTAATAAGGAAACCGGTGTCCCTGCCTGTATGGCCTGCCATGGTCCCAACGGTAGCGGTGTTCCTGCTGCCAACTGGCCCAAGCTGGCTTCCCAGTACGGCAGCTATGTCGAAATGCAGTTAAAAGCATTTGCCAGTGGCGATCGCGCCAATGACCCCAATGGCATGATGCGTGACATTGCCGCCAAAATGAGCGAAGACGAAATCAAAGCCGTGTCGGCTTATGTCTTCGGTCTGAAACCCTAACTGATTTAGACGCTGATCTGCCCGGCCCGGCGCCGGGTAGCTTCGCTGGATTCAGGTTCAGCCTGATACAGAGGCTTCCTCATGTCGAAAAAGCAGGATTCGCAACCCAAGCAACGTTCCCTGGCCTGGCGGGTATTTCATTTCCTGGGCAGCATGGAGTTTGCGATCACTATGCTGATCACGCTGGCTATCGCCTCCGTCATCGGCACCGTGCTGCAACAAAATCAGCCCTATCCTGATTACGTCATCAAGTTCGGCCCCTTCTGGTTTGAAGTATTTGAAAGCCTGGGACTCTATGATGTCTACAGCGCGCTCTGGTTTCTGACGATTCTGACTCTGCTGGTAGTGTCGACCTCGGTCTGCGTGATACGTCACACGCCATCAATGTTCAAGGACATGTTTAACCTGCGTACCCATGTCCAGCTCAAATCCCTGCGTTCCATGCATCATAGAGCCAACTGGCAGCAAAGCCCTGGGCTGGAACAGAGCGCCGAGGACATCAGCGAGCAACTGAAGCAACAGGGTTTTCGTACCCGCATCACCGATAAGGGTGATGACAAGCTGGTGTCGGCCATGCGTGGCGGCATGAACCGGCTGGGCTATATTCTCACCCATGTGGCGATTATTGTTATCTGCGTTGGCGGCCTGCTGGATGGCAATCTGCCACTTAAAGTCGCTGAGTGGCAAGGGCGCATTGCGATAGAAACGCGAGACCTGCCATTGAGTGATATCCCCAAACAAAGCCGCCTGCCGGTCGGACCACAGGCGTTTCGCGGCAGTGTCAGCATTCCAGAGGGCCGTGCTGCCAGCGTGGTGTATCTGCCCATGCGCGACGGTTATCTGGTGCAGAATCTGCCTTTCACCATTGAAGTGGAAGAATTCCGAATTGAGCATTATGCCACCGGCCAGCCCAAGTCTTTTGAGTCGGACTTGGTGGTTCATGATCCCGAGCGTGAGCAGCCGCTGGAACAGACTATTTCGGTTAATCATCCACTGATTTACAAGGGCTATGCCATTTATCAGGCCAGTTTCGGCGATGGCGGTTCGGAATTAACCATCGACGCATGGCCTTTATTTGCCGGTCAGCCCGAGCCCACCGAACTGAATACCAAAGTATTTGAGACCCGCCAGATGCGCTGGGGAGAACAGGAAATGCAGCTGGAAGTGACCGGCTTCCGGCCTTTTAATATCAACCCGGATCCCACCGAAGATGATCCGCGCAATGTCACTAACTATGGTCCCAGTATTCAGTTCAAGCTTCGGCGTGAGACCGGCGAAGCGTTGGAATACGAAAACTATATGAGCCCGGTTCAACGCAAGGGGCGAGACTTCTTCCTCAGTGGGGTTCGGGGCAGTCCGGCAGAAGAGTTTGCCTATCTGCACATTCCGGCTGACGAGAACGGCAGCATTGATGGCTTTATCCGCTTTTTGCATGACCTGCATGATGAGGACGTGGTGGCCGACACTGCGGCTGAAATGAAGGATGAGACCCTAAGCAGCCTGCAGAGCGAAGAGGATCTGGTGCTGGGCGACAGCCTGCAGCAAACCCTGCAGACCCTCGTATCAATGTTTGTCGGTGGCGGTTTTGGCGAGGTGCGAGACTTTATCGAACAGACTTTGCCCGAAGCTGAACGTGACACGCTGGCACCCGCTTATCTGGCGATGCTGCGGGAAATGCTGGGACGGATTTATTTTGATGGACTGGATCTGCAGCCGGACGAACTCGTCACTGATGCCAGAATTCAGTTCATGCAAGACGCGATCGATGCCGTGGGTAGCTTACCGCGCTATGGTTCGCCGGTTTATCTGTCTTTGAATGACTACACCCATATTGAATCGACCGGGCTGCAGATTGCCCGCTCACCGGGTAAAAGCACGGTTTACCTGGGCTGTGCCTTCCTGGTTGTCGGGGTGTTTCTGCTGTTTTACCTGCCGCAGCGTCGTTTCTGGGTCTGGCTCAGCCGAGAGCAGGACAAAACGCAGGTTTACCTGGCGGGCATGACTAACCGCAACCCACGTGATTTCGATAATTATTTTGATCAGATTAACAGCTTACTCCAGTCACGGCGGAACTCTGCCGGGGACTGATGTTCTTAGACTTACAATATGCAATGATGCAGTTCGAGACGAATGATGACCACAGATTCTCTTGCCCTAAACAGCAATAAAACCAACCTGAGCGCCTGGATTTGGCGTGTGCTGATGGTGCTGGCCGCCGCTGGCGTGATCAATTTTTACGCTGATGTGCTCACCGTGTATGAAGTGGCCATCATCATCATTACAGCCATTGGCATGGCAATCCTGGGTCAGAACTGGCCGGGCTACCGCTGGCATACAGCGGCGGTGGCCGTTTTCAGCCTGTTTGCGGTATCGATATACGGTAATGAACTGGCCGCCGCCGACAGCAGTTTCTGGCTGAATTACCTATTGGCCAGCCAGTCGGCCTTTATGTGGATGAGCGCCTTATTCGTGATGGCCACAGTGACCTATTTTGCCGGTTTGCTTTTTCATTCAGAGTTTACAGAAAAGGTCGCCAGTTTTCTGACCTGGTCTGCGACTACCATGGGCATGATCGGTCTGATGGTACGCTGGCGTGAATCCTATTTGCTGGGCGCGGATATCGGCTATATCCCGGTCAGCAACCTGTATGAAGTCTTTATCCTGTTTGCCGTGGTCACCGCGCTGCTCTACCTGTTTTACGAACGTCGCTACCAGACCCGTAGTCTCGGTGGTTTCGTATTGCTGGTGATCAGTGCTGCGGTAGCGTTCCAGCTCTGGTATACCTTCGACCGCCAGGCGCATGTTATTGAACCGCTGGTGCCCGCTCTGCAGAGTTACTGGATGAAAATTCATGTGCCAGCCAACTTCATCGGTTATGGCGCCTTTGCTATGGCAGCGATGATTGGTGTGGCCTATCTGCTGGTGGATAAATTCCAGGGCCGCGGCTCAGCCGGTGGCTGGACCAGCAAAATGCCGTCATTCAACCTGATGGATGATTTGATGTATAAAACCATTGCCCTGGGCTTTGCCTTTTTCACGCTGGCAACCATACTTGGTGCATTGTGGGCGGCCGAAGCCTGGGGAGGTTACTGGTCCTGGGACCCGAAAGAAACCTGGGCTTTGATAGTCTGGCTCAATTATGCGGCCTGGCTGCACATGCGCATGACCAAAGGCTGGCACGGCAGACCGATGGCATGGTGGGCGATTGTTGGCCTGTTTGTGACCCTGTTTGCCTTTCTGGGCGTCAATATGTTTTTATCCGGGCTGCACTCCTACGGCACCCTCTAACAATAAAGGACTCTGATGATGAGAAAGATAATCAAAACCCTGGCTGCCGGCCTGATGTTTGGGCTGGTCTCGACCACAGCCTGGGCGGTACCGATGTCATTTGTGGAAGGCACGCACTATTTCCCCACGGCTGAAAAACTGAATATTGCCGAAGACGACAAAGTGGTGGTTGTGGAAATGTTCTCCTATACCTGTCCGCATTGCTTTGCCCTGGAACCCGAGGTTGAAGCCTGGAAAGAAAGCCTGGCCGATGATGTAGAGTTCGTTAAAGTGCCGGCCATTTTCCGCGATAGCTGGCTGGAACTGGCCAAAGTCTATTATGCGGCGGAAGCCACCGGCGACCTGGCAATGCTGCACCCTAAGCTGTTCAGCGCGATTCATGTGGATAAGCGCCGCCTCAATACCGAAGATCAACTGCTTGATTTCGTTGAAGAGCAGGGCGTTGACCGGGAGGCTTTTTCCAAGGCCATGAACTCATTCAGCGTGAAAGGTAAAGTTAAAAATGCATTGATTATGAGCCGTACGTCCGGTATCACCGGCGTGCCAGCGTTTATTGTTGACGGCAGCTATCGTACCAATGCCAGCAGTGCCGGTGGTGCTGAGAACGTGTTTGATGTGGTTGATATGCTCATTGAGCAGGCACGTTAAAACGCCAACAATTGAAAACAAAAAAGCCCGGCTTCGGCCGGGCTTTTTTATGTCTGATATTGGATCCCGCTATAGCGCTGCCGGGGCAGGGTTTTCCGGCGTCGGCTGGGTGTCTATCACCGGTGTTGCGGTATCATCGTGATGCAGCAGAATATCCAGATAACGACGGATATTCTGTACATAGCGAACCGGCTCGCTGCCGCGGGCATAGCCGTAGCGTGTTTTGGAGAACCACTTCTGTTTCGACAGCAGTGGCAGGTGTTCACGGACATCGGTCCAGATATCCGGATCCTTGCCCTGGATTTCGGTAATCACGCGTGCATCTTCCAGATGGCCGAGACCGATGTTGTAGGCCGCCAGAGCAAACCAGATTCGATCCGGTCCATCAATGCCATCAGGCAATCTTTCGTAGATGGAAGCCAGATAGCCGGCACCGGCAAAAATGCTCTGCTCAGGATCTTCACGGTCGGTGACTTCCATCTCCTGGGCCGTCGCCCGGGTCAGCATCATCATGCCTTTGACGCCGGTACTGGATACCGCTTCCGGGTTCCAGTGTGACTCCTGATAAGCCATGGCAGCCAACAGGTGCCAACTGAAGTCAAATTGTTCAGCCGCCTGCTGAAACCAGTCCTGATAGCGGGGCAGGTGGGTCTGGATCCGACGGTGAATGGCGCGGGTGTCCACATAATCAAAGCGACGTATGTGGCCGTAGTATTTCTCAATCAGTTTATCCAGCTCACCGGATGCTTCCATTTCATGGAAAAAGTCCAGCACCTCCTGGTATAGCGTATCGTCTTCAGCCAGAGGCATGGCCCAGCCCAGCGGCTGAGGTTCGGAGATATCAAAGGCGACGCGCAGCTCCGGAAACAGACTCTGATTGGCTGACATTTCATTGGAGTCGGCAATGGTGTAATCAATCAGCTCAAGCTGCACCAGTTCCAGCAGGCCACTGTTATCCAGCTCTTCATTCTCCTGCCAGTAAAGCCCCGGAATTTCCTCTCGCAAAGCTTGCAGTTGTTCAACATGGCTGCTGTCAGCCACGACTTCCAGCTGACCATCGGTGATAGCGGTAATATCCTCAGGCTTGCCGTTACCGTGTTTATAAACCAGTTGCTGGGTGACCTCGTGATAGACCGGTCCGAAACGAATATGATCCTTACGACGCTCGGTCACGGTCAGACCGGCTGCCGCCAGATCGGCCCGGCCTTCTTCGATGAGCTGCAGCATATTACCCAGATTGTCGGGCACGATGATTTTCAGGTCGACGCCCAGACGTTCGGCGAAGCGCTGTGCCAGCTCATACTCAAAGCCGGCAATGGTATCGCCTTTGATGTAGTAACTGGTCAGACTGTAGCGACTCAGCACACGTAGATCACCGCGCTCCTGAATCTCATCCAGATGGGGTTGTGCTTCGCTGCAGGCGGCCAGCATGGTCAGAGCCAGCAGGAATATGATCACCGTTTTCAAGCGTAATCCTCTCATTAAACAGGGCCATTATCGCCCGTTATAGACTGCATTGCACAGCGCAGAGTTTTAAAATCGAGAGAATGTCACTGTTTTTATTGTGGAAATCAAGGTAGTGCTTCACTGGTCACTCGAACAAGGCTGCGCAATATGGAGCATGGTGCTTAGCGGCGGGCGCGGAAGAAGGCGCGAAGCATCTCACTACTCTGATCGGCAAGCAGGCCTGGCTCACAATGCACGCGGTGGTTCAGATTGGGCAGGCTGAATACATCCACACAACTACCGGCGGCACCGGTCTTGGGTTCCGTCGTAGCGTATATCAGCCGTCGGATTCGGGCATGAACCAAGGCTCCGGCACACATCACACAGGGTTCCAGGGTGACAAACAAATCAGCACCGGGGAGCCGGTAGTTCTGCTGCTGCTCACAGGCTTGGCGCAAGGCCATGATCTCGGCATGGGCGGTGACATCGCAGCCACTGATGGGATGATTCCAGCCCTCGCCGATAATCTCGCCATCGAGCACCACCACGGCGCCGACCGGCACCTCACCAGCGGCTTCAGCGCGGCGAGCCAGTTCCAAGGCCCGTTGCATCCAGCGCGTATCGTCAGACATCGATATGACGTTTGATCAGATTAAGTAATCGCTTGCTGGCGCCCTGACTCTGCAAAATCAGGTTCTGGCCTGCCTGCCCCATATCTGCCCGTTTTTGTGGGTTTTTGAGGAGATCGGTGACTGCGGCTGCCAATGTTTCGCTGTTGTTGATTTGCAGGGCGGCATTGGCATCCAAGAACTGGCGGCTGATTTCACTGAAGTTGAAATAATGTGGACCGATAATCACGGCGCGGCCCAGCGCCGCCGGTTCCAGCAGGTTGTGGCCGCCGCGGGGCACCAGACTGCCGCCGACAAAGGCAATATCGGCAGTGCCATAGAACAAGGTCAGCTCACCCATGGTATCGACTACCAAAACCTGGATATCACGGCTGCACATGCCGTTGTCTTTGCGGCGCAGGATCTTGAAGCCGGAACGCTGGCTCAGCGCCGCGACCTTGTCAAAACGTTCAGGATGGCGCGGCACCAGAATCAGCAACAAATCGGGAAAATCGGCGCGGATCTGACGGGAGGCATTAAGGATGATTTCATCCTCGCCCTCATGCGTGCTGGCAGCAATAAAAACCGGGCGATTACCCCAGTTGGCACGCATGGCCTCGGCCTGTTCGGTGAGACTCGCCGGCAGCGCAATTTCAAACTTGAGATTGCCCACCGCATGGACCTGCTCCTTGTCGGCACCGAGAGCAATGAAACGTTGACGATCGTCCTGTGACTGGGCGGCAATCAGGCTGAACTGCTGCAACATGTAGCGGGTCAGCTTGGCAATACGCTGATAACCGGCAGCGGAACGCGCTGACAAGCGTGCATTAGCCAGCACCATGGGAATATCCAAAGCATGGGCATGGTGAATCAGGTTGGGCCACAGCTCGGTTTCCATAATGATCCCCAGTTCCGGCCTGGCTGATTTAAGAAAGCTTGAGACGGCAAATGGTAAATCGTAGGGCAGATAGCAGTGCACTACCGAATCGGCATAAAGCAGGCGCACACGGGCACTGCCGGTGGGCGTCATCGTGGTTATCAGCAACTGGTGTTGGGGGTACTGTTCACGCAGACCTTCAACCAGCGGCCGTGCTGCCTCCACCTCGCCGACTGAGACCGCATGGACCCAGATCACGGGTTTTGTTGAAGCCGGGGCCGGCTTGATGCCGAAGCGTTCATTCCAGCGTTTGAAATAGGCCGATGCCCGGCAACCACGCCAGATCAGACGCAGCACAATAAGGGGAATCGCCAGCAGAAAAATGAAGCTGTATAGATAGCGCAATGCAGACTCATTCGATAAGCGGAAAACGAGCAGGAATGATAGCATAGGCGCAACTTTGCGTACCGACATGCCCCGATGAAAATTTTCCAAGCCCAGTTTTTACATCCACGCTTCTGGCCCAGTTGGCTGGGACTGTTACTGATGCGTCTCTCCGTTTACTTGCCGGGCCGTCTCCAGGTCTGGATTGGTCAGTTGCTGGGCACTGTGATGCGGCCGTTTATGGGGTCGCGCAACCGCATTGCCCGTCGTAACCTGGCGCTATGTTTTCCGGAAATGAGCGACAGCGAGCGTGAAGCGCTGCTTAAAAAAAGCGCTAACACCATGGGCATGATGATGATTGAGACGGCGATGAGTTGGTGGGCCAGCGACAGCAAGCTGCTCAAGCGGGTGCGCTATGAAGGTTTGGAGCATCTGGAACAGGCTAAAGCCGAAGGCAAAGGGGTGATCCTGCTGACCGGTCACTTTACCAGCATGGAGCTAGGAGGCCGCTTGATTATGCTGAAAACCCCGGCCTACGTGATGTTCAGGCACTTGAAAAATGCTTTATTCAATGCGGTGATGATGCGCGCCAGAACCTATCACAGTGAAGGTATCGTGCTGCGCGATGATCCCCGCGGCATGTTGCGGGCGTTGAAAAAAAACAAGGTGGTCTGGTATGCCCCCGATCAGGACTTTGGTAAACGTCGCGCGGTTTTTGCCAAGTTCTTCGGTATCCAGGCTGCCACCATTGTCGCTACTGCGCGTATGGTGAAAATGACCGGTGCCCGGATTGTGCCGTTTGTGCCGCGGCGCGAGGCGGATGGCAACTATACCGTCACTATAGGCAAAGCCTGGGAAGATTATCCTACGGGGGATGATCTGGTTGATGCCCAGCGTATTAATGACTGGCTGGAACAGGAAATTCGTCAGTCACCCGAACAATACCTGTGGATGCACCGGCGTTTTAAAACCCAGCCCGATGGCAAGGGCCATCTCTACAAAAACGTTTAATCAGAAAGCCCTGCTGTAAGTCACAATCAGTGACTCCGATCCCGGATTATCATCGGCGATATCGGCGTTGGACATATGGTGCACGCCCAGCGACAGGCTGCTGTTGTCATTGAGCAGATAGCCCAGATCCAGACCGCTTCTGAATTCCAGACCATAACCCAAATCCAGACTGGCACCGTCTTCATAAGCGGCCACGGCAAAATGCGGCGTCAGCGTCCACTTTGGACTGAACTGCCAGTCATAGCGCACACCGGCATAAGCCCAGTAGCCGCCATCGGAATTCATTGCCAGTCCCAAGGTAGGAATCAGATCCCATGCCGAGGCTAAGGGGGCAAAGCGGTATTCCAGCCCGACTTCAGTGGCATTGTTGTTACTGTTAAACGCCTCGAACGCACCCAGATAAAAAGCAAGCTCAGGCTGATCGTCGGCGCTGGCGAAAGAAGAGAAAAGGGAGAGGGCGATCACTGCCCCGCTGATTGTTTTTTTCATTGTCGCTTCCCTGTAAATCACTGACCTGACTCAATATATAGCATGAGCCTGAAAATACAGGCAAGCAGGCAAAAAAAAAGCCACCCCGGAGGATGGCTTTTTGATGTCTGTAAAGACGGCGTCTCGACAATTAACGCTTGGAGAATTGTGGACGTTTACGTGCTTTATGAAGACCGATTTTCTTACGTTCAACGGCACGGGCATCACGAGTGATGAAGCCGGCTTTACGCAGTTCGGTTTTCAGCTCGTTGTCGTATTCGACCAGTGCACGGCTGATGCCTTGACGAATCGCGCCGGCCTGACCGTTGTTACCGCCACCACGGACGGTGATTTTAAGATCGAAGTTTTCCAGCATATCGACCAGTTCCAGCGGCTGGCGTACAACCATGCGTGAAGTTTCACGACCGAAGTAGTCTTCCAGTGTGCGGGTGTTGATCGAGATGTTACCGCTACCTGGCTTCAGGAATACACGAGCGGTGGAGCTTTTACGACGACCTGTTGCGTAGTATGAATCTGCCATGATGATATCCGATTAGATTTCCAGCGCTTTAGGCTGTTGTGCTGTGTGTGGATGTTCTGCGCCAGCGTAAACTTTCAGTTTGCCGAACATGGAGCGACCCAGTGGGTTTTTAGGCAGCATGCCTTTAACCGCGGATTGCAGAACGCGTTCCGGCGCTTTCTCCAGTTGTTTTTCCAGAGAGATAGACTTGATACCACCAATATGGCCGGTGTGGCGATGGTACATTTTGTCTTTCATTTTGTTGCCGGTTACACGCAGCTTCTCAGCGTTAATCACAACGATGTAATCACCGGTGTCAACGTGAGGAGTGTAAATCGCTTTATGTTTACCACGCAGACGACGCGCGATCTCAGTTGCCATACGGCCTAAGGTTTTGCCGTCAGCATCAATAACGAACCAGTCACGACGTACTTCTGCTGGTTTTGCACTAATGGTTTTCATCCGCGAGTTGCTCCTGATAATTACGCAGGCGGTCCAAATAAAGAGGGAGAATATTACGCATTCAGGGCATGACTGTCAACAGCTATTAAACAAACAGCCAAAGCAGGATAGCGCCCAGTATCAGGCGGTATACGACAAACGGCCACATGCCCATGCGCGCCAGCATTTTCAGAAACAGGAAAATGCAGATATAGGCGCTGATCGCTGACAACACCGCCCCTGTGAGCAGGGCCGTCCAGTCAACGGAAAGCGGAGATTGTACGAGTTCTACAGACTTAAGTCCACCGGCCAGTAGAATAACGGGTATCGACAAAAGAAAGGAAAAGCGTGCCGCCGCATCCCGGGTCAGTCCCAGCATCAGCCCGGCTGTGATGGTAATACCCGAGCGTGATGTCCCGGGTATCAGCGCCAAAGCCTGTGCGACACCAATTATGATCACATCGCGCCAGCCCAGGCTGTACTCATCACGTTGTCTTTTTCCCTGCCAGTCGGCCCAGCCCAGTAACAGCCCAAAGCCAATGGTAGTGATGGCGATCACCAGCGGACTTCTCAGCGCGGTTTCGATAAAGTCGCCCAATAACAGGCCGGCCAGGCCTACCGGAATCGTGCCGAACCCCACAGCCCAGGCCAGACGGCTGTCACCCACGGCTGTTCTGCGCAGCAGCGACTGCCACCAGTCGGCAGTGATTTTTCTTAAGGTATGACGAAAATAAAACACCACGGCTGACAAGGTGCCCACGTGCACCGCGACATCAAATGCCAGTCCCTGATCCTGCCAGTTGGCGATAATCGGCAGCAGGATCAAATGCGCTGAGCTGGATACAGGCAGAAACTCGGTGAGCCCCTGCAGCATCGCCAGCAGGAGGATTTGCATAAAGGTCATGATGGTTGTTTATCCCGGCACAAAGTCAGTGAGTGCAGCGTAGTCTGCACCCCCATGGTAACGCACTGCGTCGTGTTAGAATGTGATAGTTATAGAACAAAAGTGATCGAAAATGAACATGCCCGAAACTGCACACAACGCATTGATCAGTGAATTCAAGGCGCTGATCGGTGCGGCTTATACCCTGACTGACGCGGCCAAGATCCAGCCTTATTGTAAAGGCTTCCGCTTTGGTGAAGGCGTAGCCCTGGCGGTGGTCAGGCCGGGCTCACTGCTGCAGGTGTGGCAACTGCTGCAAGCCTGTGTCAGGGCCGATGTCGCTGTGATCATGCAAGCCGCCAATACCGGCCTGACCGGTGGTTCAACGCCTAATGGCGATGACTATGACCGACCCATAGTCATTATCAACACCATGCGTATCGATCAGATCCAGCTGATTGATAATGCCCGTCAGATCATCGGTCTGGCCGGTAGTACCTTATTCGGCCTGGAAGATGTGCTGGCGCCTTATGGCCGCGAACCGCATTCGGTGATCGGCTCCTCCTGTATCGGCGCTTCTATTGTCGGCGGCATCTGCAATAATTCGGGCGGCGCGCTGGTGCAGCGTGGCCCGGCCTACACTGAGCTGTCATTGTTTGCCCAGATTGATGAAAACGGTCAGCTCACACTGGTCAATCACCTGGGCATTGAGCTGGGGTCAACGCCGGAAGAGATGCTCAATAATCTCGATCAGCAAAACTACAGAGCGGAAGATATTCAGTATCCGGACAAACTGGCCTCTGACAATGAGTATCACCAGCGGGTCAGACAGGTTGATGAAGCCACACCAGCCCGTTTCAATAATGATGGTCGTCGCCTGCATGAAGCTTCGGGCTGTGCCGGCAAGCTGGCGGTATTTGCGGTGCGGCTGGATACCTATCCGATTGCGGAAAAGCAGCAGGTGTTCTACATCGGCACCAATGATGACAAGGTGCTGGCTAAAATGCGCCGTCATATTCTCTCAGAGTTTGAGAATCTGCCGGTTTCCGGTGAATACCTGGGGCGGGATTACTACGACGTCTGCAAAAAATACGGCAAAGATACCTTTCTGGTCATCGACAAACTGGGCTCCAAATACATCCCCAAACTGTTTGGGCTGAAACGCCAGGTTGATCGTATTGCCGGTAACTTCAAGTTTCTGCCCAGCAAACTGTCTGACCACATCATGCAGTACCTGAGCTATTTGTGGCCTAATCATCTGCCAAAAAAAATGGAAGCCTTTCGTGAGCGTTTTGAGCATCACTGGATCCTGGAGATGAATAACGCCGGGGTGGAAGAAGCCCGTCAGTATCTGCGCGAGTTTTTCCAAAACCACGAAGGCGATTTCTTTGAGTGCACGCCCAAAGAAGGCGAAAAAGCCATTCTGCATCGCTTTGTGGCTGGTGGCGCGGTCGGCCGTTATCACACCATCAAACGCAAACAGTTCGGGCCGATGATGACCATTGATGTGGCACTGCGTCGCAATGAAGAACAATGGCTGGAGAAGCTGCCGCCGGAAATTGAAGACAAAATCGAAGCCAAGCTCTACCTGGGGCATCTGTTCTGTCATGTTATGCACCAGAACTACATTCTTAAGAAAGGCGTGGATGCCAAGGCCTTGAAACAGCAGTTGCTGGCATTTTTTGATGCCCGTGGGGCGGAGTATCCGGCAGAACACAATGTGGGTCAGGAATACTTCGCCAAGCCGGCGCTCAAGTCGTTTTACCGCAAGCTGGATCCGACCAATGCCTTTAATCCGGGCATCGGTAAAACCAGTAAGCTCAAGTACTGGTCAGAGGGGCCGGTTAAAAAGTCCTGAACCAGATACTAAAAAGCCGTGCTGCAGTTAATTGCAGCACGGCTTTTTTATTGCCGGATTTATCGCGCTTTGTCAGCGTGAAGCTTGGCAATGGCTCCTAGTAAAGCACTCTCAGGCGAATCGTACCTTCAACGCTCTGCAAATGTTCGTAAGCCAGTGATGAGTCAAACTCTGCAACATCAATCAGCAGGTAGCCGATTTCATCCTTGGTCGACATACTCTGCGCCAGGATATTGATCTCATGCTCGGCAAACAGTCTGTTGACGTTGGACAACACGCCGGGCTGGTTGTGATGGATATGCACCAGCCGATGGGTGTTGGGCCGTGCCGGCAGTGCCAGTTGCGGGAAGTTGACCGAAGATACCGTGGTGCCGTTGGTGGCAAACTGAATAAACTTGTCAGCCACTTCCAGTCCGATATTGGCCTGGGCTTCTACCGTAGAACCACCGATATGCGGGGTCAGAATCACATTGGGGAAGCCCCGCAGTTTGGATTCCAGCGGCTCTTCGTTGGATTTCGGCTCCGACGGGAAGACGTCGATAGCCGCGCCAGCCAGTCTTTTCTCTTCCAGTGACTTAACCAGGTCATCAATCACCACACAGGTACCACGCGCGGCATTGATGAAAATCGCGCCCGACTTCATTTTGTCGAACTCGGCCTTGGTCATCATGTTTTTGGTGGATTCCAGCTCAGGCACATGCAATGACACCACATCGGATGTCCGCAGCAGTTCATCCATGCTGTCCACTTGGGTAGCGTTACCCAATGGCAGTTTGGTGACCACATCATAGTAGATGACATTCATGCCCAACCCTTCAGCCAGCACAGAAAGCTGCGAGCCGATACTGCCGTAACCGACAATACCCAGGGTTTTGCCACGCGCCTCGTAGGCGTTGGAAGCGGATTTCGGCCAGGTGCCGTTGTGCACGCTCCAGCTTTTCTCCGGGATCCCCCTCAGCATCAGAATTAACTGACCGATCACCAGTTCGGCCACCGAACGGGTGTTGGAGTAGGGCGCATTGAATACCGGGATGCCTTTCATTTTGGCTGTTTCCAGATCCACCTGGTTGGTGCCGATGCAGAAGCAACCGATAGCGGTCAGTCTGTCCGCTGCATCCAGCACTTTTTGCGTCAGCTGGGTGCGGGAGCGGATACCAAGAAAGCGCGCGCCCTTGATTTTTTCGATCAGGGTCGCTTCATCCAGGGCGTGGGGAATATATTCAATGTTGGTGTAGCCTGCTTTTTCCAGCGCTTCAACAGCATTTTTATGCACGCCTTCCAGCAGCAGGAAACGCGTGTCATCTTTTTTGTAAGGTTGTAGTTCCATTGCTAGGTTTCTGAGTTAAGAGAGTAAGCCGATAAAACCTTAAAATATTAACACGATACGGCAAATTTTAGATACTTGATTAGCTGCCATACAGGAACGCGGTAAAACCGCGCCATGCCGCAACAAGCAGACCAGTTCAGGCGAAAGCCTATTTGGGGCTCAGCGCCTCACCGGCGAAACGCACCTGATCCCAGCCGCTTTTGATGAAGTTGCGGATATTCTGGTGATCATCACCCTGCGGATTTTTCAGCACGTCCTCACGATAAAAGCGGCCGAAACAGGCCAGCGTTTCCTCTTCACTCAGTGCATTGAGCTGACCGAAAGCCAGAATTTTGCAGGAACCGGTGTTGCTGCCGGCGGCATTATCACTGTCCCCGTTAACGAAGGCAGTCGGGGTGAAATCATAATGCTGCTCAATCACGGCCATGGTGTCATCAAATTCGACACTGTCGGGGCGGTTTTTGAGCTGTTCCAGAAAAGCCTGCAGGTTCATATTCTCTCCATAAAAGCCGGTAATTTTGTCAGCCGGTTCAAGCCTGGTTGTACAGTGGATACTCTGCGAAAGGTCAGTGGTGAAGCCAGCTACAACCCTGCTTATAATAAACGACTGAAGAGAGATGCTAAAGTCAGTAAAAGCTATTACCCCTGCCACAGAGCGCAGCCTGTCTATGCAGGCATGTTGACACTAGCTGATAGCGCTATTGTGCTTTACTTGAGTAAAGTTTCAGACTCTTTAATACGCGAGATAAACCACAACAGCAGCATACACAACGCAACCAACATCAACTGCAGCCAGATTCGGCCGGATAAAACGGCAATGGAAATGCCAAAGGTCGCGATAATCAGCAAATAGACTTTTTTTTTCACCGCAGGGCGCATGGTGTGGGTTTTCTCCCACTGCTGCAAAGGCGGGCCGAACCATTTGTGATTAAGCAGCATGCGGTGAAAGCGCGGTGAGTTTTCGGCGAAACAGGCCAGCGCCAGGATCAGAAACGGTGTCGTTGGCAGTAACGGCAATACCGCACCGATTGCCGCCAGCGCGACAAACACCCAGCCCAGCGTGATAAAAAAGTATTGTTTGAGCTTTTTTCGCATTGCGTTGTCTGGGCAATCCCGTTCAGTACCTGTTGTCTGCAGCCATATCATAGCTGAGAAAAACACCTTAGATAAATCTGCCTGCTAACTATCTGCTTGCAAATTTTTGCGGTATAAAGGTATCAAGTTGTCATATACATTATGGCTTCATGCCTGCCCAGGGACGCCCGAATGGCAAACAATTTATTACACAGACTGACTCACCGTAAGCTGACGATTCGGGTGACGGTGGTGACGGTGTTTATCTTCGCGACGTTGATCACGGCGGCGCTGGCCGTCGGTCTGCAGTATTATTTCACTAAACAAATTGCCACCAATGCCACGCTGTCCCAGTTCAGCAACCTCAGCAAACACGCCAGCCAGTACCTCGAGTCTGTAGATGATCGGGCTGCAAAAGTTGCCAAAGTTCTATCCATTTATCCCAGCCTGCTGGAAGACAGTCTCAGCGGCAATGAAGTCCGCAATGTCTTTGCCGAATTCATGCGTAACAATCCGATGTTTTATGCCATTTACATCGGTTTCGAAAACGGCGACTTCTACGAGTTGATCAACCTTGAAAGCAGCCGCGCTGTTCGCCGCCAACTGGAGGCCGCCCCTGAAGACCGCTGGGTGATCATTCATATTTCTGGTCAGGGAGAGCAGCGCAAGCGGGAATATCAGTACTACAGTGCGAATTTTGAACTGCGTAAGGTGCGCGATGAAGACAGCGAGTACAACGCCACCCAGCGTCCCTGGTTCCAGCAGGCCACGGACAATGAGGTCAGAAAAACCAACCCGTATATGTTTCACAATCTGCAGGCGCCAGGACAGACGTACTCCATCAAGGTTGAGAATACGGATGCCGTGATTGCGGTGGATATCGCCTTGTCTTCGCTATCGGCCTTTTTCAATTTGAACAAGATAGGTCGGCAAAGCGAGATCTTCCTCTACGAGCCCTCCGGTGACCTGGTAGCGTCCAGCGTCAAACCACATGAAGAGATGACCTTGCCGCAGCCTGAACCAATGACGCTTAGTGAATCCCAGCAAGCCGTTGTCGCGCAATATCCACAGTTGACGGTGTCAAACGAAATTGACTGGGCACCGATAGATTTTGCCGTTTCCGGTCAGCCCCAAGGCTATAGTGTCGATTACCTGAATATGCTGTCAGCAATGACCGGTATTGAACTGAAATTTGTGAACGGCTTCACTTGGCTGGAACTGATTGAGCGCTTCAAGGACGGAGATATCGATTTGCTGCAACCGGTGTTTAAAACCCAGAGCAATCAGGCCTTGGGCACATTCTCCGCCCCCTTTATTGCCTTACCCTACTCACTGGTCACGTTGCCAGGGCAACAGCGGGTCAGCCACATCGATGAAATGGCGGGGCGGACAGTGGCTATCCCCGAAGGCTGGTCGATTGTTGAGGTCGTCAGAACGCATTTTCCCAGTATTGAGGTGCGGGAAGTGGCATCGACACGTCAGATGCTGCAATCAGTGAAAAACGGTGAGGTGGATGCGGGCCTGGATATTGACCTGATCCTGGATTACACCGCAGAGCAATATTACATTACCGGATTGCAGTTTCATCCGCAGATAGCGTTTGCACCGGTGGCCTTTCCTAATGAATTACACCTGGTGATGTCTGACGACAAAAAAGCCCTGATAGATCTCTTGAATCAGGCTATTGCCAAAATGGATGTCGCTCACAAACAGGCACTTGAGCAAAAATGGCTGGTTCGCGACAGTCATCTGAAAAGCACCGCAACGGTCCCTTATCCCGAACTGATTGAGCTGGCTGGCCAGCCACAGCATCAGCAGCGCCTGCGGAAAATGCAACTGGATAACAAACCGCATTTTGTCTATGTGGCACCGGTCGATAAGGGTAGTCAAAACCGGGAATATCTGGCGATTGTTCTACCCGTCAGCGATGTGTTGGGGCCGGCGATGCAGAGAGTCTGGTTGTCGATCGCTGTCACTATCGCCTTCCTTTTCCTTTTGATGCCAATTCCCTGGTTATTCGCTTCACCGATTACCGGGCCGATACGCGAGCTGGCGGATGAAAATGAAAAAATCAAACGGCGTCAGTTTGATCAGGTGAAAAAACCGGGAAGCCGTATCAGGGAAATAGACGAACTGGGTCAGTCGATGCTGGCTATGTCTGAATCAATTCAACAGTTTGAGCAATCGCAGAAGGATCTAATGGATTCCTTTATCCGTCTAATCGCCGAGGCCATCGATGATAAGTCACCCTACACCGCTGGTCACTGTGAACGGGTGCCGGAGCTCGCCTTTATGTTGACCGAAAAGGCCGAGCAGGCGGAACAAGGGATTTTTCAGGGCTTCCATTTTGAGTCG
Organism: uncultured Methylophaga sp.; assembly: GCF_947259025.1. GTDB lineage: Bacteria > Pseudomonadota > Gammaproteobacteria > Nitrosococcales > Methylophagaceae > Methylophaga. Next base: position 105,881 of record NZ_CAMYKO010000001.1, on the reverse strand, counting down.
AAAGAAGAATGGCGGGAATTTAAAATCGCCGCCTGGCTGCATGACTGCGGCAAAATCACGACACCGGAACATGTGGTGGACAAAGGCTCCAAACTGGAGACGATTTATAACCGTATCCATGAAATCCGCACCCGCTTTGAGGTATTGCTGCGTGAAGCCGAACTGGATTACTGGCGACAGCGTGATAAAGCGCCGGAGCGGGAGTCCGAGTGGCTGGCGGAGTTGAATCAGAAACAGGCGCAGATTCGGGATGACTTCGATTTCGTAGCGCGTATGAATGTCGGCGGCGAATTTCTCAGTGAAGAGAAAAAAGCGCGGATAAAGGACATTGCCGAGATCACCTGGACGCGCTACCTGGATGATCGTATCGGTTTGTCTCCACTGGAGGAGACGCGGCTGAACGATGACCCTCCAACGCTGCCGGTGGAGGAAAAGCTGCTGCAGGACAAGCCGTCGCATTTGATCGAACGCCTGCACAGCACCGACTATGATCCCAAACTGGGCATCAAAATGGATGTGCCACATTATTTATATAACCAGGGCGAACTGTATAACCTGCTCATAGCGCGCGGGACGCTGACAGCGGAAGACCGCTTTAAAATTAACGAGCACATTATCAGCACCATCAGAATGCTGGAAAATCTGCCTTTCCCCGATGAATTAAAGCGCGTGCCGCGTTATGCCTCCACTCACCACGAGACGCTGATCGGGACCGGATACCCACGCAAATTAGCTGCCGGAGATTTGTCGATTCCCGAACGTATCATGGTGCTGGCTGATATTTACGAGGCTTTAACCGCAGCTGATCGCCCCTATAAAAAGGCCAAGCCCATTAGCGAGGCCATCAAAATTTTGTCGTTTATGGTGGAGGATCAGCATATTGATCGTGAGGTGTTTGAGCTGTTCCTTACCAGTGGTGTTTACCTGGAGTATGCGCGACGCTTTTTACCCGAGTCACAAATTGATGAGATCGATATCAGCCAGTATCTCAGGCGCGCGACATAAACTTCGCCGTGGCCGTGTTGATCTTGATGACTTCGCCAGTCTCGATGTATTCCGGCACCTGCACTTCAAGTCCGGTCGACAAAACGGCCGGTTTGGTTCGGGCAGCAGCGGTGGCGCCTTTTATGCCCGGCGCTGTCTCCACGATGGGCAGGGCGACCGTGGCAGGCAGTTCAATGGTGATGAGCTGACCCTCGAGTAATACCGCGACAATATTGTCCAGTGCTTCGCTGATAAAGGGTAAAGCCTGTTCGATGTCAGTTTTGTTAATCATAAACTGTTCGAAGCTTTCATTATCCATAAACACCGTGTTGTCGCCGTCCTGATAGCTGAACTGTACCAGCCGCCTCTCGCAGTCGACGTCCTTCAGAAAGTCTTCGCCTTTAAGCGATTCATCGCGTTTCTGGCCACTTTTTAGATGATTGAAGCGGACTTTGTACAAGGTGGCGGCACCACGTGATGAGGGATTGCGGATATCAATATCGCTGACAATATAGGGCGCATCATTCAGTTCCACCACCATACCGCGTTTTAACTCACTGGCTTTAGGCATCTTCAACTTTCCGGACTGATTAAAAGGCATCATTATAGCGCTTCAATCAGTTCTCTGAACGGCAAGCGGGGTGTGATAAAGTTGGGTAGAATCTGCCAAGACCAAGCAGTAATGAGGGATTATCTTCGCTGGTCTGTATTGATAAATATAAGAGGATGATCTCAGATGGTGTCATGGTTGGGGGGTAAGCCTATCCGTATATCGATCCGGGCGACGGTGATTGCCTTTTTCCTGGTTGCGACCATTATTACCGCCTCGGTGGCTATCAGCCTGCAGTACTTTTTCAGTACCACTATGGCGACCGAGTCGACCCTGGCGGTGTACCAGAAAACCGCGGCCAGCACCCGTGACTACCTCACCGGTGTCGATGGCAGGGCGACCGCAGCGACCCGTATTCTGGGTCAGTTCACACGATTTGTCGGTGATAACGCCATCAGTGAAGATTCACGCCAGCTTTTCGTTGAAGCCATGCAGCGTAACCCGCTCTATTACGGGATTTATATCGGCTTTGCCAATGGCGATTTTTATCAACTGGTTAACCTTGATGCCGATCCGCTGGTTCGCAGCCAGTTGCGTGCCAAACCTCAGGATCGCTGGCTGACCATCACCGTCAGCGGAGAAGGCGAGGCGCGCCAACGGCGCTTTAACTATTACGATGCCGAATTTAATCTGCGTGACAGCCGCAGCCAGAGCACTGACTACGATCCGCGAAAAAGACCCTGGTTTGTTGATGCCGAAGCCGGCGAGGTCAACAAAACCGATCCCTATTTATTCCAGCACCTGCAAGCTCCGGGCGAGACCTATTCCACACGTATTGCCTCCAATCAAGCGGTGCTGGCGATTGATATCACCCTGTCTTCCTTATCAGGCTTTCTTAATGAGCAGGAACTGGAATCAGACAGTGAAATTTACCTGTATCAGCAAACCGGTGAAATTATTGCCTCTAATCAGAAGCCGAGAAAAACAGCTACTTTGCCATCGGCGCCTGAACTGACACTGACTGAGGCGCAACAGCAGCTAATTGAGCAGACTGATTTCCTGACCGTCTCCAATGAGATTGACTGGCCGCCGATTAATTTCGCTGCCTCGGGACAGCCCTATGGTTATGCCATTGATGTGCTGAATTACATCTCGACAATGACCGGGGTGCCGATTCGCTACATCAACGGCCTGAACTGGAGTGAAATGGGCGAGATGTTCCTGAGTGAAGAACTGGACGTGCTGCAGCCGGTCTTTTCCGGCCAGAACCGGCAGTTACTGGGTAACCTCACCGAGTCATTCCTGCAGGTGCCTTATGGCGTGGTGACTGCTAAAGGCGCCGCAAAAATCAGCAGCATTGAGCAGTTATTCGATAAAACAGTGGCGATCCCCGAAGGCTGGTCATTGGGGCATAACCTGGAAGACAATTTTCCACAGATTGAGATCATCCGGGTTGAGAGCGTACGGGCTATGTTCAATGCAGTGCGAGAGGGTGAAGCTGATGCAGCCATTGATACTGCACCGATTCTGAATTACACCGCGGCGCAGTTTTTCATTGATGATGTAGACATTCATCAGCCACTGGACTTCGGTGAAGCTGACATGCCCACCCAGCTGCATTTTATGGTCAATAAATCCCGTGAAGGCCTGACCGAAATCTTCAATCTGGCACTGCAGCAGCTGGGGCCGGATCACTGGCAGGCACTGGAAAACAAATGGCTGCAACAAGGCGAACGCATGATTCGCCAACTGGGTGCGGTGCCCTATGCCGAACTGATGCAGATCGCGCAACAGGGCAGTGCGGACGGCTTACAGAAAATCACGATTGATGGTCGGGAGCATTTCGTTTTTTCGACGCCCTTTGGCGAAGCAGAAGGTAAGAATGATCACTTTGCCATTGTCACCCCTGTGGATACCGTGCTTGCGCCGGGGCTGGAAAAGGTCAAAACCTCGATCTGGCTGACCACACTGGCAGTGTTATTGCTGATGCCGGTGTCGTGGTTATTAGCTTCTCCGATTGTCGGGCCGATAAGACAACTGGCGGTGGACAGTGAAAACATCACCCAGCGTCGCTATCAGGAGGTGCAGGGCGTTTCCAGTAATATTGTTGAAGTCAGTGACCTCGCCGGATCGATGCGCAATATGTCGACAGCGATTCAGCAGCATGAAAAAGCCCAGCAAGAGCTGCTGGATGCCTTTATCAAGGTTATCGCCCAGGCGATTGACGATAAGTCACCCCACACCGCTGGCCACTGCGCTCGTGTACCGGAGCTGGCTTTCATGCTTGCCGCGGAAGCGGAAAATAAACAAGACGGCCCATTTGCCGAGTTTGCTTTCAAAAATGCTGAAGAATGGCGCGAGTTCGAAGTGGCAGCCTGGCTGCATGACTGCGGCAAGATCACCACGCCTGAGCATATTATCGACAAAGGGACCAAGCTGGAGACGATTTATAACCGTATTCACGAGGTGCGGATGCGCTTTGAAGTGCTGTGGCGTGATGCAGAGATTGATTACCTGATCGCACTGGCCGAGCCGGGTGCCGATCAAGCAGCGCTGGCACAGGACAAGCAGGACAAGCAGCAGCAATTGCAGAATGATTTTGCCTTTATTGCCAATGCCAATGTCGGCGGTGAGTTTATCAGTGAAGAAGATGTCGCCCGTCTCCATCAACTGGCGGACATCACCTGGCTCAGATATTTTGACGATAGGCTGGGCTTATCATCAGGTGAAAAGTCCAGACTGGAAGCGGATAACCGTCCATTGCCCGCTCAGGAAAAACTACTGTCAGATCGCCCCGAGCACCTGGTCGAACGCATGCACAGCACGGATTACGATCCCAAGTTCGGTATCAAGATGAATGTACCGCACTATCTGTATAACCTGGGAGAGCTGCATAACCTCGCGATTTCCAGAGGCACCTTGAGCGACGAAGACCGCTTCAAAATCAATGAGCACATGATCAGCACCATCAAGATGCTTGAGAGCCTGCCTTTCCCGGAAGAGCTCAAGCGCGTGCCTCGCTATGCCTCTACTCACCATGAAACGATGAAAGGTACGGGCTATCCACGTAAGCTGACCGGAGACGATTTGTCGACACCGGAACGCATCATGGTGCTAGCTGATATCTACGAAGCGCTGACCGCTGCGGACCGGCCATACAAAAAGGCCAAACCGGTCAGTGTCGCACTCGATATTCTTTATAAAATGGTGCAGAACGACCACGTCGATGTGGAAGTGTTTGAACTGTTCCTCAAGAGTGGGGTATATCTCAAATATGCCCAGCGTTTCCTGCCAGCCAAGCAAATCGATGAGGTCGATATCAGCCAGTATCTGCGTGATGGCTGAAAAACTGGGCTAGAATAGCGGCCATGAATCAGCGAACAGACTCACAGCCCATGCGGCTGCAAGGCAACATGTAATGGCCATTCAATGGTATCCGGGTCATATGCACAAGGCCAGCAAGGAGATGAAAGCGATCCTGCCCAAGGTCGATCTCATCATCGAAGTGCTGGATGCGCGCATTCCCTTCAGCAGTCAGAACCCGATGCTGGCTGAACTGCGTGGCAATAAGCCTTGCATCAAAGTGCTCAATAAAGCCGATCTGGCTGATCCTGACAATATTCGTCTCTGGCAGGACTATCTGGAGCAGGCACAGTCGGTCAAAACCCTGGCGATGAACGCGCAGCAACAGGATCGGATCGCCGAGCTGCTCACGCTGTGTCAGCGTATGGTGCCGGGCAAAGCCAGTAGTGTGCAGCAAATTCAGACGATGATCATGGGCATTCCCAATGTCGGTAAATCTACCTTGATCAACAGCCTGGCCGGTCGTCTCATTGCCAAAACCGGCAATGAACCGGCTATTACCAAAATGCAGCAACGCATCAAGCTGGAGCAGGGCATCGTTTTGCATGACACCCCTGGTGTGCTCTGGCCCAACCTGGAAAACCCGCATAGCGGCTATCGCCTGGCGGTGACCGGTGCTATCAAGGAAACCGCCATCGATAATGATGATATCGCCCTCTACGCAGTGGAATATCTGATGACGGCTTATCCCCAGCAGTTGCAACAGCGTTTTGAATTGACGGCTTTGCCTGACACGGGACTGGAACTCATGGAAATGATCGGTGCCCGGCGCGGTTGCCTGCGTGGCGGTGGCCGGGTAGATCTGGAGCGCACAGCCAAAATTCTTCTCACTGAAATCCGCTCCGGTAAGCTGGGCCCAATCAGTTGGGAAACGCCGGCGATGACCGAAGAAGAATGGGCTGAAGTATTGCGGGTTCGGGAAGAAAAAGCCGCCAAGAAAGCCGCAAGGAAAAACAAAAAACAGCGTCGTTGAGAGCCAAATCCGCTGTGAAGCCGCGTTCTATCTGAGGTTGAAGTTATTAAATGATAATGATTTGCATTTAGATTAATCTGTATTTATACTCATTCCAAACTGTTTTTCAGCACGGGGTGAGAGATGAAAACAGCGCACATCCACAATCAGGGAAGTAGCACCATCCATCTGGCTTTTGATCAGGACCGACTGGAAGCCTTGATCCAGGAGGGCAAACTGCACGCTGCCGATTTTAATTGCCTGGATAAATCCTCCAAACGCACGGTCTGGAGCATGTTGCTATCCGCAGCAGCAAGGACGTTGCAATCATGATCAAGACCGTCACACAAGCCGATTGGCAACAGCAGGCATTACTGGCGGCGAACCAGCAATTGGTCAAACGCTATCAACATCAGCCCAGCGCCTGTCTGGCATTGCTGATCAGCCGCAATTACCGCCTGCTGTTAACCCAGTCGGAAAGACCCGATATCAAACAACTCTGGCAACAAATGTCTCAACGCTGGTGGGAGATGTACTGCCGCCAGCGGCAATTGCCGGAGCTTTCCATGCACGAATTTTTTCCTCATTGATACCAGCAAGGAGTCACTTCATGGCCGCTACTGCCTGCCGCCCACAAACTGTATTCGAGTCCGCGACTGTGGCCATTCAACATTGTCCTGATTGCCAGATGATTCATCTGACCATGGGCTCAATCACCATGCGCATGTCAGAGCATCATTTTTCCGAGTTTGCCAAAGATATCAGCAAGGGCCTGTTTGAGTTTAATACCCCGGCAGAAGGACATATCCAACCCGGTTTGCGTGTGCTGATGTAGCAAAAAAACAACAAATATTTACAAAAATGTTACAAATGTAAATAAATGTAAAGACAATGATTCGCATTTACTCTAAGATATTCCGTGTTTATTTACGTGGAAAGGAAAATAGAGTGAAATTTAAGCGCACTATCTTGGCAAGCGGCGTGGCACTGGCGGCTTCGGCAGGCCTTTATTCTGCAGCGGCGCTGTCAGCACCTGTGGTCACAGAGCTCGATACTGTGACTGTTATTGGTGGTTCGGATGCAGCCAGAGAATTGCCTGGTTCAGCCGCAGTGGTCAGTAATGAGCAGCTGAACATTGAAGCGGCGACCGATATTAATCAAGTACTGAAAACCGTGCCGGGTGTTTATATTCAGGAAGAGGACGGTTTTGGCCTGCGCCCTAATATTGGTATCCGCTCTGCCGCGCCCGGCCGCAGTGAGAAGATTACCCTGATGGAAGATGGTGTGTTGATTGCCCCCGCACCTTACTCCAATCCTGCAGCCTACTATTTCCCAACCACTTCACGTATGCACTCGATTGAAGTGCTGAAAGGCGCGCCATTGCTGCGTTATGGCCCGCAAACCGTGGGTGGTGTCGTGAATCTGGTCTCTACACCTATCCCTGAAACCAATCAGGGCAGCGCTATGTTTATGATGAATGATCGTGGTTCTGCTGATCTGCATCTGAACTATGGCGGCAAAACCGGTCCCTGGGGTTACTCTATCGAAACCGCCCAGCGTCACTACCAGGGTTACAAAGACATCGATCGCTTTGATGACAACAGCGGCTTCCAGATTGAAGACTATGTCGCCAAGCTGTCCTGGGAAGGCGAGCGTAATAAATTCTTGTTCAAGATCCAGCGTTCAATGGAAAACTCGGATGAAACCTATGCCGGTCTCACCGATGTTGATTTCCGTCGCGACGAAAACCGTCGTTACGGTCTGACCCATATCGACGAAATGGATAATGACCACACCGGTATTAATCTCAGCCACGTATTTAACTGGACAGATAACCTGACTTCTACAGTGACCGTTTACCACAACAAATTTAACCGTAACTGGTTCAAGTTTGATGGTGTTAATCCGGAAACCGGTGAAAATATTCTGGATGATGCCAATGGCGGTAACGCTAATGCTCAGGCCATTCTTGACGGCACTCGTGATGTGGCCGGTCTGGGATACAAAAACAACAACCGCGCCTATGAATCACGCGGTGTTCAGGCCAACTTTAACTGGTTACTGGGTGACCACGATCTGAACTTCGGTGCCCGTGTTCACCATGATGAAATGGATCGTTATCAGCCAGTGGATGTTTATGATCAGGTTAATGGCAACCTCGTCTATGCCAGTTCAATTCAGCCAACCGGTGGTGATAACCGCTATGAAGAAGCCGATGCCTTCAGCCTGTGGCTGACCGATGATTATCAGGTCACTGACAGACTGTTACTGAACCTGTCTTTGCGTATGGAAGATGTGGAAACCGAACGTAATCAATACGCTAATCCACAGCGTACCGTTATGGACGAAGAGCGTGAAAACGATTACCGCGAATATATGGCCGGTATCGCTGCGACCTACGACCTGACTGATAACTGGCAGGTACTGGCAGGCTTCCATGAGGGTATGACCCCGCTGGGTGGCGGTGCCAATGATGGTGATGAGCCGGAAACCAGTGATAATTGGGAACTGGGCGTGCGTTTCAATAACGGCATGTTCTACTCTGAAGCGATTGCCTTCTACAGTGATTTCAAAAACTTTGCTGAACAATGTTCTGTGGGTAACCCCTGCAGCAGTGGACAGACATCGGGTTCTGAAACGCTGGGTGGTGCTGAGGTCAAAGGTCTGGAATTCCTGGCCGGTGCGCTTTTCACAGCAGGTGATTTCGATATCCCGGTGGATCTGATGTACACCTACACCGATGCCGAAACTTCGGATCAGGGTGGTGCTGAAGACGGCCTGACACTGCAGAGCATCCCTGAAAACATTGCCAGCCTGCGTGTAGGTCTGGAACACAACAGCGGCTGGAACAACTATGCCGTGGTGAAATACATCGATGAAACCTGTGCCGTGGCCGGTTGTAACAAAACCAGCAGCAGCTTTGATGAAACCGACGCGCTGACCACCGTTGATCTGATCAGCCGTTATCAGTTCACTGCGGGACCGGAAGTGTTTGTGAAAGTGGAAAACCTGTTCGACAGACAGGAAATCATCTCTCGCAGCCCGTTTGGTGCCCGCCCCAATATCGAAAGAACGGTTTGGGCCGGTGTCCTGGTTGATTTCTAATCATAATTTTCAGCACCCAGAAAAAGGCAGCTTCGGCTGCCTTTTTTGTCTCTGTTGGCCGTTGGGCTACACATCTAACTCTATCGCTGGCAGACTAAGCGCTGTCACCTGAACGGAAAAGCCAATTGATGCAGAGCCAAAAAAAGACTGCCGGCGTGATTGTTGTAGTTATCGCAGCGATGCTGATGCTGGCGCATATGGTCAGTGGTCTGCTGCTTAATCATGCGGCTGCTTTGCAACTGGAGAGGCATTTTGTCAGCTGGAACTGGTTACTCAAGCATTACGATAAGGGCGAGGTCGAAGCCGATGCGGTGTATCTTATCGATAATAAAATCTTTTCCCAGTTTGATGGTCGCGTGTTTGTTGATGCAAAACCCATCACACACCTGGAGCGACCAGTGGTGGGCGGTATCAAACTTGAAGATCTAATTGTGCTGGCGACGGATAAGGCACTTATCCTGTTGAACCGGGAGGCGGAGTTTGTCGATCGGCTGGGCGCAGCTGACGGTGTGCCGGCCCCGATTCAGAATATCGGCATTTATCATGGAGAACCCGTGGTGCAGGCAAAAAGCGGTATGTGGCGCAGCAACTTTATGCTGGATATCTGGGAACCGATGTCGTTACAGGGCGTCTCATGGAGTGAGCCTCATCCGATGCCAGACAACGTCGCTGCTGACTTGCAGACCTTTTTCCATGGCAAGGGCGTGTCGCTCGAACAATTGCTTAAAGATATACATCACGGCCGTGTTCTCGGCCCAGCCGGGGTTTGGCTGGTGGATATTATCAGTGTGTTGATGTTGATGCTGGCCATGGGTGGCTTGTGGTGCTGGGCAAAACCCCGCAAATAGCGGCATTTGTGTCATCATGAACTAAACTGGAGGCGGGATAAAAACAATGAGACAGGCAGATTTTCCCTATTTGCCAAAAGATTTTGTTCAGACAGAAGATGGTCTCATGTTTGCTGTGGTCAGTTATCACCCGCACCAGAATAAAGTCGGCTGCTTTCTTCGCTACGTCAATCACGATGGTGTCTGGCAGAAAGTTGATACTGCTCAGGCTAATCGCCTGCTTGCCCGCCATTACCCGCAGTACCTGTTCAAATCCCGGCAGTTTGATGCTGAATTCCATGCGGTTGATATCTGCGACATCATCGCCCACCACCGCCCCGAAAAACGATTGAAAACCCTGCTGGACGAGCAAAATCCGCAGGATGAGATCGAACAAAAACTATTTCGTCTGATCACTATTTTGGTGCAGTTTGGTGTCAAATGTGACTTTTTGGGGCTCACCGGTTCAATGTTGATTGCTCAGCAAAAAGCCGGTTCCGATATTGACCTGGTGGTTTACGGCCGGGATGCTTTTCACCAGACGCGCGATGCGGTCAGGCAGGGAGTGGCCTCGGGCCTGATCGAAGAGCTGGATTTGTCGCTGATGCGGGACAACTTTCAGCGCCGTGGCGGTGAATTAAGCTTTGATGAATTTGCCTGGCATGAATCTCGCAAATTCAATAAAGCAGCAATTGATGGCACTAAGTTTGATATCGGCATGGTCTGCCTTCCCGAAGAGCTGGAACATGACCACCATCATTACATCAAACAGGGAGTTTCTACCGTCAAAGCCGTGGTCCTGGATGACCACCGGGCTTTTGATTTTCCTGCCCATTATCTGATTGATAACGATATCACCCCCGAGGTGGTGTCGTTTACTCATACTTATGTGGGGCAGGCGCAGGCGGGTGAGACCATTGAAATAACGGGTGCTGTTGAATGTGACTCCGCCTCGGGTCAAAGGCGACTGGTAGTGGGGTCAACGCGAGAAGCTATTGGTGAATACATAAAGGTGTGTAGATAATTATGAGTGAAGTGGAGAACGCCGCTAAAGCGGATATTGGGCTGGTCGGCCTGGCAGTTATGGGCCAGAACCTGGTGCTCAACATGAATGACAACGGCTTTACTGTGTCGGTTTACAACCGCACGACCAGTAAAGTCGATGATTTTCTGGCTGGCCCGGCAAAAGGCACTAACATTCTGGGCTTTCATGAACTGAAGTCGTTTGTGGAGAGCCTCAAGGCACCGCGCCGCATCATGCTGATGGTCAAGGCCGGCCCGGTGGTCGATGCCTTTATCGAACAACTGGTGCCCTATCTCGACAAGGGTGACATTATTATCGATGGCGGTAATTCGCTGTATAACGATAGTGACCGCCGCACTCATGAACTGCACAAAAAAGGCATGCTGTTTATCGGCAGCGGTGTCTCCGGTGGGGAAGAGGGCGCGCGCCATGGGCCGTCTCTGATGCCTGGCGGGAATCATGCCGCCTGGCCTCATATCAAACCGATTTTTCAGGCGATTGCCGCCCATGTTGATGGCGAACCCTGCTGTGACTGGGTAGGTAACGACGGTGCCGGTCACTACGTGAAAATGGTGCATAACGGTATCGAATACGGCGATATGCAGCTCATTTGCGAAGCCTACCAGATGATGCGCGAAGGTCTGGGCATGTCCGGTGATGAAATTCAGCAAGTATTTGCCGAGTGGAACGAAGGCGTGCTGGATTCTTACCTGATCGAAATTACCCGCGATATCCTCGCCGTCAGAGATGAAGACGGTGAACTGCTGGTGGATCATATTCTCGATACTGCGGGTCAGAAAGGCACCGGTAAATGGACCGGTATGAACGCGCTGGATCTGGGCATTCCCCTGACCTTGATTGGTGAAGCGGTGTTTGCCCGCTGCCTGTCGGCGCGCAAAGATGAGCGGGTACGCGCCAGTAAGGTGCTGCCGGAGATTGTGAGCAAGTTTGAAGGCAATAAGGCTGAAATGGTCGATGCCATTCGTGATGCGCTTTACGCCTCCAAGATTATTTCCTACGCCCAAGGCTATATGCTGATGCGCGAAGCAGCCGAAATTTACGGCTGGCAGCTGAATTATGGTGGCATTGCCCTGATGTGGCGCGGTGGCTGTATTATCCGCAGCCAGTTCCTGAGCAAGATCCGTGATGCTTTTGATCTGAACCCCGAATTGGAAAACCTGCTGCTGGATGACTTCTTTATCGAAGCCATTACCCAGGCCCTGCCGGGCTGGCGTAAAGCCGTGGGCACCGCGGTGGCGCTGGGCGTACCGGTACCGACCTTCAGCAGTGCCTTGTCATTTTATGACGGCTATCGCAGCGAACGGCTGCCGGCCAACCTGCTGCAAGCTCAGCGTGATTACTTTGGCGCCCATACCTATGAGCGTCTGGATAAGCCGCGTGGCGAGTTCTTCCATACCAACTGGACCGGACGCGGCGGTGATGTGTCGGCATCGACCTATGATGTCTAATCTGCCATCGGTCTGAACAAAAAAGGCGGTCCTGTGACCGCCTTTTTTATGGCTGAAAGCCCTAAACATTTATCAGACCAGTGGTGACACGGCCTTGACCTGGGCATAAATGTATTTGCCCGGCACCAGCCCCAGCTTATCGGCGGATTTGGCCGTGACCCGGCTCAGAATAATCTGTCCGCCGGCATTGAGGCGAACCAGCCGCAAGGCTGTGCCATCGGCGACCATGGACTCGACCACGGCCGGAAATATGTTGAGGATGCTACTGTCTTCGGGGTGGCTGAGTGTGAGGCTGACATCCCGTGCCAGGATTCGCACTCTGACGCGACTACCCAGCGCTAACTCACTGCGTGTGACACGGATATGCCCGCCGGCAAAACGCAACAGGCTGAGACCGTAATCCTGCTCATGGCCGGCGACTTCGCTGTCGACCACCGCCGCAGCCTCTTCATAGCGCGCAAAGGGCAGGTTCAATTGAGATAACAGGTCCACCGTTTCACCACTGGCCAGTTGCTGCCCTTTATCCAGTAACACCAGGTTATCACTGAGGCGGGCGACTTCCTCAATCGCATGACTGACATATAGCATCGGAATATCCAGCTCCTGATGCAATGACTGGATATAGCGCAGGATTTCCTGCTTATGCGGAATATCGACGGCGGCCAGGGGTTCATCGAATAGCAGCACTGAGGGTGACGTCGCTACTGCACGGGCAATCGCCACCCGCTGCTTTTCACCACCAGAGAGCTTATCGATACGCCGCTTGAGTAAGGGAGACAAAGCCAGTAAATCAATCGCCTGCTCCAGAGATACGCGGCGTTTATCACTGACCTGGCGCTTCAGCCCGAACTGCAGGTTGTTATACACATCAAGGTGCGGAAACAGGCTGGCATCCTGGAAGACATAGCCGACATCGCGCTGGTGGGGCGGGCGGAAAAAGTCTGCATCCTGCCAGATCTCACCGGCCATTTTAACGTCACCATTAGCCGTGTTTTCCAGGCCGGCAATGGCCCGCATCAGACTGGTTTTACCACAGCCCGACGGCCCGAATACGGCCGTGACCTGACCCGGTGTCACCTCGAGCGAAACATTGACATCAAAGTCGCGCCGGGGAATGTTCAGTTTGACTTCAAGACTCATGAGCGCAGCACACTGAAACGTCGGTTAAGGCCATACACGGCCATCAGCATCAGGAAAGACAGCAACAACAATCCGGCTGAGAGCAGATGAGCCCGGGTATATTCGAGTGATTCCACATGATCATAAATCGCTATCGACACCACGCGGGTCTCACCGGGAATATTGCCGCCAATCATCAGTACCACCCCGAACTCGCCAATCGTGTGGGCAAACCCCAGCACGGCTGCGGTCAGAAAGCCGGGTCGGGCGATGGGCAACATCACGTTAAAAAAGCGATCCAGCGGCCCGGCACGCAGTGTCGCCGCCTGTTCCATCACATTATCGCCGATGGCGGTAAACACGTTCTGCAATGGCTGCACCACAAAAGGTAATGAGTAGAACACTGAGCCAATCACCAGGCCGCTGAAGGTAAAAGCCAAAGGCCGTCCGCCCATCGACTCCGACAGGCCGCCGATGGGACCATTAGGGCCCAACATGATTAACAGGTAAAAGCCCAGAACAGTGGGGGGCAGTACCAGCGGCAGAGCTATTACCGTCTCAATCAGAAACTTGAAGCGCCACTGACTCCGAGCCAGCCACCAAGCCAGCGGCGTGCCGATCAGTAGCAGGATTAAGGTAGTGATCGCTGCCAGTTTGACCGTAATCCACAGCGCCATCAGATCAGAATGCAGGCTCATGGCCGTGAATATCCGAAACTTTCAATGATCTGCCAGGCCGTATCGGACTTGATAAAAGCCATCAATGCGCTGGCGGCGGGTTTATCCGATAACTGAACAGCCTGTTGTTCTATCGGCTGGTAAAGGGTGGGGGGCACCAGCCAGTGGCTGCCCTGGTTGGTTGTATCCAGTGCCTGTAGCTGGGAGCGGGCAATCAGACCCAGTTCGGCGTTTCCGCTGATAATGTACTGAAAGGTCTGGCTAATATTTTCGCCGCGCACGATTTTATCCTGCCATTGTTGCCAGACGCCGCGGGCCTCCAGGGTTTGCTGCGCCGCTTTACCGTAGGGGGCGAGCTTGGGATTGGCGATGGCCAGATGACGAAAGCCGCCGTCCAGCAAGATGTTTCCCTCACTATCGATTAGCGTTTCATTGGGACTCCACAATACCAGTTGGCCCAGGGCATAACTGAATCGAGAGCCTGGCTGAATTCTTTTTTCCCGTTCAAGTCGTTCAGGTCGCTCGGTATCGGCAGCAAAGAAAGCGTCAAACGGGGCGCCATTGAGGATTTGCGCGTAAATTTTGCCGGTGGAGCCGAAGATCAGATCAACACGATGATCTGTTTGCTGCTCGAACTGTTCACTGATTGCCTGCATGGCATGGCTGAAATTGCTGGCAACGGCCACCCGGATAGTCTCGGCATGCAACGGCAAGGGTAATAACAGCAACAAGGGCAACAGCCATTTTGTATTTAAAAGCATCAGTGGGCCCAGTTCAGTATCGATCGGTATCAGTGCGCATAACGGTGTGCAAAATTTTTCAGCCCGGCAGTTTATCGGTCTGATCCGCCAGAAACTGCTCAAACTCGCGATCAGTGCGGCGATAGGCTGCAACGGCTGCTTTACCTGCCTCGGTCAGCGTGGCATGACCGCCGCCACGGCCACCGGCGTTGAGCTTGAGCAGAGGGGTGTCACTATGTTCATTCATTGATTTGACCAGCTTCCAGGCATAGCGGTAGGACATATCCAGCGCGCCGGCAGCCGCGCTCAATGAGCCCAATGCCTCAATTTGCTCCAGCAGTTCCACCCGTCCATGGCCAAGAATGCTGCCATCGGGGCCTTCAATCCAGAGTCTGCCATGTACGGTGAATTGCGCTGCCATGATCCTTACCTGTTATTAATCCAATATTATCGTAATGCACAGGTATGCATAACGCAAAATACTCAGCTTTTTGAACAGGGTTGCAGGCATAAAAAAAACGGCGGTATGAACTACCGCCGTTAACAAGGCCGGTTAGCTTTTGACCTCTTCTTTCATTAATGTCTTACAGTAATGAATCACAATGATGGATAGCCCCAGCAATAGAATCGCCGAGGTGACACCGATAATGCGCCAGGTATCGATGTTTTTCATATCCAGAATCAGGTAGCGAGCTAAGGCTACAATAGCGATATAAAGCGGTATTTTTATCGGCAATTCGCCCGACTGGTAATACACCGCCACCATGGTAATGACTTCCAGATAGATAAACAGCAGCAGCAGGTCGGTCAAAGACACAAAGCTGTTATCCACCATGATTTTGACTTCGATACCAATCGCTACCAACGTCGCCAGTGCCACAACGATAAGACCAAAGTCCTGGGCCAGAGCCAGCGCGCGGCTGACGGATTTTTTTACTTGGTGCTCCATAGGTTTTCCTCCTACACGTTAAAGCACCCTCGCCAGAAAGACTGTTTTTTAAACATGCTCGGAGAGTTGTTTAAGAAGCAGAGATCCTTGCGGGGGAGGAGGATATTAGCAGAAAAAAATAAAAAGGGTTGACCCGACGTCCGAAATTGAAAGTCGCTGTGGAATCAGAGACAAATCTGATCGGCGGATAGCAGCATGACAGGGAAGATGAGCGGCATCTTTAGCTTTGCGTCATGGGATAAGCGGTCACAGCCATTTCAATGCCAGGTATGGCACCAGATTAAAGACAATGATCAGTACTTTGTAAAAGCCAGAAAATAGAGGTAGGCGGGCATCAGTGTATCTGCCTCAAGGCCGGTCAGTCTGTTATGAATACGGATAACCCAGCGACGGCAAAGCGTAAGCATAAGGGTACTGAAGATCAGCAGACCGAGATTAATCAGGGTCATCCAGCCAAATAAACCTGTTAAAGCAGCGTGAGTCATGGGCAGGCCCTCCCTAGATAATTGGCAACCAGCGCCGACCACAAGCCACTCTTATAATGCCGGAATTGTTAACTTATTTCGAACGAAATTAGCAGGCTGGGAAACGGGGATAAGGAAGAAACTATTCTACTGAGCATTACTGTTGAGCGAAATACAACTGCTTCAACACGTCGGGATTCACGGCTGAGCTTGAAGGCTGTGATTGTGGCGGGGTTTCCGGCTCGGGTTTTTCGTAGCGGTCCGACGACATTAATGCCCTGGTAGCGCAGCCGCTCAAACTGAGTAACAGCAATAGCGAACAGATTATCGCGGTGAATCGGAGGGGAATAACGGGATGGCTGCTAATCATAAAAAACTCCGAAAAAACACACCATGCATGCTAGCGTATTTTTCCGGAGTCTGCCGTGAAATTTAAGAATTGGCCTGCATTTTTCTGGAAGCTTCAATGTACTTATCGAAGTTATCGATATAGTCATCGAGGTTCAGTTCCAGCATTTTCCGGTATTCGTTAACGAAAAACTCCAGGGTTTCGGCTTTGGCATCAGCCATATCCTCACCGGTTTTCCAGCCTGAAGCACTGAACCAGGCACTGTAGCGTGCCAGTCCGTACATAAATGCAGCACTGACCTGACCGGATTCTGTGCCCGATTGCATCTGTTCATTGGCAAGACGAATAAAGCTGTCAGCACGGTCAAAAAATTGGGGATCTCTCTCACTCATAGGAAGGTTGCTTTTTATATTGGTTTTATCAGCCTGAGTCAGGCATGAAAGAGCAGCTTACCTCAGCACCGGCCTGGAGTAATCAGGACTCACACACCTTTAAAGCCGGGAATCTTTCTTGTTGTAGAAACGCATGAATGAGAGACAGGGCAGGCAAGTCTGCTTTTAATGCCGGTTTTTCAATACCCGAATCAGTTTAAACACGGCCAGTACCAGCAACATACCCAGCCAGCAGGCATAGGCAGGAAACCACACGGACCACCATGTGGCATGAATGGGGTTTGCTGCAGTCTGATCCAGTATCAGTGCCGCCAGCAGATTCAACACGGCGACAATCAGCAAGCCTGTTAGGCCAATTCTCAGTAAGGAGTGGGGCATAGAGATGAGAGTTTGCCACTGGCAAGCGGCGTGGCTCACCAGTGGCAAAGTTATTTATGGCGGTTTAAGCCTTGTTACGTTTGCAGAGGCTGTCAACACTCCAGGAGCCGCCACCGGCAAAAGCAAAGTACAGGAAAACAAAACTGAACATCGTGGCCAGTTCACCGCCATTGTTCAGTGGCCAGAAACCCTGTGGAGCGTGGGCAATAAAGTAGGCAAATGCCATCTGACCAGAAAGCAGGAACGCGACCGGGCGGGTAAACAGGCCGATCAGCAGTAACAAACCACCGACGACTTCCAGCACGCCCGCCACCCCGGATAAGGAAAACAGTTCAAAGGGATAGCGCTGCTCCGCCGGAAAGCCGAACATTTTCTGTGTGCCATGCGCCATGAACAGAAAGGCGGAAACGATTCGTACCAGGCTCAGCACCCGAGGCTGCCATGCGTTGATCAGGTTGTCCATATAATTTCTCCTTGTTGTCTAAGTCAGTTTTTTATTATTCATCCACATCATCCATATCGGCCTGACCTGACAGGCGACGGCGCACATGTGACCAGGACATGCCCACAGCCAGCACGGCAGCTATCAGGAACAGAACGATAAAGCTGAACACGGATTCGTTTTGGATCCCCAGTAATCCCAGGTCAACCAGCCACCAGATAATAATGGCAAAAAAGGCGAGGGCCAGTAGCAGGCCGAAGCTGCCCAGTGAGCGTAAGGTCGCGCGCAGGTAGACGGTCCAGCCGATCAACAAAATGATCGAGACCAGCGCAAAAGGCGGAGTCATAAAGCTGCCACTGCCTAAAAAGGCATCGCGGGCCCAGTGGTAATAACTCAGGCCGGTGGGATTATAAGTGACATAAACCAGTGCCAGCGCGAATATGAAACGCCACAGAAAACCTTTGGAGTCGAATTGCTGAGCCATCAAATGTCCTTATGTTGATATTTTATTGTGAGGACATCATAGCTTTTGTGTCTGCTTTAGCAAACCGGGCAATTCACCCAAGTTCAAGTGGGTGTGTTTTTCTTAAAGAGAGGTAACAGAGGAGAAAGTGTAGCTGGCACAGTGCCAGGCAAGTCACGGCGAGAGGCTCATGTAACAGAATTAGCGTATCTTGAAATCCGGAAATTCGCCGGTGGGATTGTGTTCAGACACAGACACATCGGAGACATCCGCAAAGCGCGGGCCCTTTCGGGCCCAGGCCGACATCTGCTCAAGGATTTCAGTGTCACCCTCGATTACGATTTCCACACGGCCGTCAGTCAAATTACGCACCCAGCCGGTGAGTGACAACTCTCGGGCCTTTTCCCAAGCCGAGACCCGGTAACTGACGCCCTGAACGCGTCCGCTGATAATCAGATGGTAACGCTTTATTCCCATTCAATCGTGGCGGGCGGCTTGCCGGAGATGTCGTAAGTCACCCGTGAAATACCCGCTGTTTCGTTGATGATACGGCGTGAAACCAGATCCAGAAACTCATAAGGCAAGTGTGCCCAGCGCGCGGTCATGAAATCAATGGTTTCCACAGCACGTAAAGACACGACGTAATCGTAACGACGGCCATCCCCCATCACGCCGACTGATTTGACCGGCAGGAACACAGCAAAAGCCTGGCTGGTTTTATCATACAGGTCGTGAGCACGCAGCTCTTCAATAAAGATATGGTCGGCTTTACGCAGCAAGTCGGCGTAGTCTTTTTTGACTTCGCCCAAAATACGTACGCCCAGACCCGGTCCGGGGAACGGGTGACGGTAAACCATATCGGACGGTAGGCCCAGCTCAACGCCAAGTTTGCGTACTTCATCTTTAAACAGCTCGCGCAGTGGCTCTATCAACTTGAGCTTCATATGCTCGGGCAGGCCGCCGACATTATGGTGGGTTTTAATCACCTGCGCTTTGCCGGTTTTGGCGGCAGCAGACTCGATGACATCGGGGTAGATTGTGCCCTGGGCCAGCCAGTTAACGCTGCTCAGCTTGGCGGCTTCTTCATCGAACACATCGATAAACATGTTGCCGATGATTTTGCGTTTCTTTTCCGGGTCATCAACACCGGCCAGCGCATCGAGGAAACGATCTTCGGCATCAACCCGGATCACACGAATGCCCATATGCTTGGCAAACATCGCCATCACCTGATCGCCTTCGTTCTCACGCAGCAGACCGTTATCAACAAACACACAGGTCAGTTGATCGCCAATCGCCTTGTGCAATAGCGCGGCCACTACTGAGGAATCCACGCCGCCCGACAGGCCCAGCAGCACTTCATCATCGCCGACCTGCTCACGAACCTGGGCGATATGGTCTTCGATAATATTGGCGGCGGTCCACAGCGTGTCACACTGGCAGATTTCTACCAGGAAGCGCTCAATAATGCGCTGACCCTGGGTGGTGTGGGTGACTTCAGGGTGAAATTGAACGCCGTAGAAATGGCGATCTTCATCCGCCATACCGGCAATTGGCGCACTGTCGGTGCTGGCAATGACCTTGAAACCTTCAGGCAGTCCGGCAACGCGATCACCGTGACTCATCCAGACATCGAGCATCCCCCAGCCTTGTTCGGTGGTGTGATCTTCGATATCACGCAGCAATTGCGAATGACCTCGGGCACGGATCTGGGCGTAGCCGAATTCACGGTGTGAGGAAGATTCAACCTGTCCACCCAACTGGCTGGCCATGGTCTGCATACCGTAGCAAATGCCTAACACCGGCAGGCCCAGTTCAAAGACGCATTGCGGTGCGCTCGGAGCGGCTTCACCTATGGTGGAGTCAGGACCACCGGAGAGAATAATGCCTTTGGGGTTAAATTCACGGATCTCGGCTTCACTGATCTCCGGGTTTCTAAGCTCACAATAAACCCCGGCTTCGCGGATACGGCGCGCGATAAGCTGGGTGTACTGGGAACCGAAATCCAGGATAAGAATGCGGTGATCATGAATATTGGTGGTCATTGAAATCTCTTCAACAGGTTAAAAACAGCACTGCCCCGGGCGGGGCAGTGTGTGAGTTACTGCCTTAGTTCAGGCGGTAGTTGGGCGCTTCTTTGATGATGGTCACATCATGGACGTGACTTTCACTCATGCCGGCCGCGGTGACTTTGACGAATTCCGGCTTGGTGCGCATTTCATCAATCGTGGCCGAACCGGTGTAACCCATGCTGGCGCGGATGCCGCCAATCAGTTGGTGAACCACGGCGCCCAGGCTGCCTTTGAATGGAACACGACCTTCAATGCCTTCCGGTACCAGCTTGTCGGCTTCGCTGGACTCCTGGAAGTAACGGTCACTGGAGCCTTGTTTCTGTGACATCGCACCCATGGAGCCCATGCCTCGGTAAGATTTGTAAGCGCGGCCCTGATAGAGCTCGACTTCGCCGGGGGCTTCTTCAGTACCAGCGAACATGCCGCCGATCATGATGGTGTGGGCACCGGCGACCAGCGCTTTGGCAATATCACCGGAGAAGCGGATACCACCGTCAGCAATCAGCGGTACACCCGTGCCTTCGAGGGCGCCAGCAACATTACTGATTGCGCTTATTTGTGGCACACCGACACCGGCGACGATGCGGGTGGTACAGATAGAACCGGGACCGATACCGACTTTAACCGCATCTGCACCGGCTTCAACCAGCGCCAGCGCGGCTTCGGCCGTGGCGATATTACCGCCGATGATCTGTACCTGAGGGAAGTGTTGTTTGGCCCATTTGACCATGTCCAGTACGCCCTGCGAGTGACCGTGGGCGGTATCCACCACGATGACATCAACACCGGCCGTGGCCAGCGCTTCAATACGGGTTTCACTTTCTGCGCCAATACCAACGGCAGCGCCGACCCGCAGACGTTCCTGGCTATCTTTGGAGGCCAGTGGGTTATCGGTTTGTTTCTGAATGTCTTTGACGGTAATCATGCCGGTCAGGTGGAAGTTGTCATCAACCACCAGCACTTTTTCAATCCGGTTGGTGTGCAGCAGGTTGAGCACTTCCTCGCGGGAGGCATCTTCCTTGACCGTGACCAGTTTGTCTTTCTTGGTCATGATTTCTGAAACCGGGTTGTCGTAATGGGTTTCAAAACGCAAGTCGCGGCTGGTGACGATACCGACCAGGTCATCGCCATCCACCACCGGCACGCCGGAAATATTATGTGAGCGGGTCAGCTCAACTACTTCGCCGATGGTAGTGTTCGGGCCAACAGTAATCGGGTCACGAACGACACCACTTTCGAATTTTTTGACCTTACGAACTTCCTCGGCCTGTTGCTCGATGGTCATGTTTTTGTGCAGAATACCCAGACCGCCTTCCTGCGCCATCGCAATGGCCAGACGGCTCTCGGTGACGGTATCCATCGCCGCTGACAGCAGCGGAATGTTGATCGTGATATCACGGGTCAACTTGGTGGTAAGACTGACATCACGTGGGAGGACGTTCGAGTACGCTGGCAGTAGCAGTACGTCATCAAACGTCAGGGCTTCTTGAGCAATTCTCATCAGACTTGTTCCTGAAATTAGCTGTAATATGATCCTGCAATTATATCAGGAAAAGCGCTTTTAATGGCATCCCCAAATACATCTAATTCAACCGGTACACTGGCAAACCGGGCGGTCAAAGATATCTATCCGGTCTCGCGTCTGGTGCGAGAAGCCCGTGTGCTGCTGGAAGGCTCTTTTCCCCTGCTGTGGGTGGAAGGCGAGATTTCCAATCTGGCGATGCCGGCTTCCGGTCATATCTATTTCACTTTGAAAGACGAAGTGGCGCAGGTGCGCTGCGCCATGTTCCGGGGGCGTAACCGTCAACTGCGTTTCACACCCGAAAATGGTATGCAGGTTCTGTTACGGGCGCGTGTCAGCCTTTACGAAGGCCGCGGTGAGTTCCAGATTATTGTTGAGCATATGGAAGAGGCCGGCAGCGGTGCGCTGCAGCGGGCTTATGAAGCGCTCAAGCAAAGACTGGGTCAAGAAGGCCTGTTTGATGAGGCGCATAAAAAACCGATTCCCGCTCTGCCACAAACCATTGGCATTATTTCCTCACCAGACGGCGCCGCATTACACGATATTCTGAGCGTGCTTAAACGCCGCTTTCCGGCGGTGGCTGTGGTGTTGTATCCGGTGGCGGTACAGGGCGAAGCCTCGGCACGGCAACTATTAGAAGCGGTGCAACTGGCTGATGCCCGTAAGGACTGTGATGTGCTGATCATCAGCCGCGGCGGTGGTTCGCTGGAAGATTTGTGGAGCTTTAACGATGAAAAGCTGGCACGGGCCATATTTGATTGCGAACTGCCGGTGATATCGGCGGTCGGCCACGAGATTGATTTCACTATCGCTGACTTTGTGGCCGATGTCAGGGCACCCACGCCGTCGGCGGCGGCGGAAATGGCCGTACCGGATGGTCAGCAATTACTGGCCACCATCCAGGGCCTGATGCAGAGACTGACTGCCCGCACCCGCCAGTGGCTCAGCGGTGAACAGCGCCATTTGCTGCATTTGCAACGCCGCCTGCCCAGACCTGAACTGCAGATCCGTCAGCAAAGACAAACACTGGATCAATTCAGGCGAATGCTGGATTCCGGCTGGCTGCGCATCCAGCAAAACCGGGCCCAGAAGGTCGACTTTTTGGCAGCACGGCTAAAGCATCCCCAGTCACAAATCGACAGTCAACGGAATTTGCTGAGCAATCTCCGTCACCGATTGCAGACCGCATTCAAAGCTGAGCACAAACAGGCCTGGCAGCAGCTAACCTCGCTGGATTCCCGCTTGCAACGCCAGCTTCCGGCACAGCGCGTCGAACAACAGCAGGGCCATGTCACCGGCTTAGGGCGACAGATCGACAAACTGATGCAGCTACAACTGGATGCGGCTCGGCAGCGTCTGGGCGAGCAGCTAAGAACCCTGGACGCCGTGAGCCCGCTTAACACGCTTGAGCGCGGTTACAGCATCAGCAGTCGGGCTGATTCCGGAGAAGTCATTACCCGCAGTGATCAGGTCGGACAGGGTGATGAGATCCGCGTTCGTTTGCACCAGGGCGAGCTGGCCTGTGAGGTGAAAAGTGTTAACGACAAGTAAAAACCTGCTGCTGGCTCTCTTGTTTTGGCCACTGATGCTGTCGGCGCTGCCGCAGGAAAATGCCGTACCCGGTGGCGTGGTGATACTGCCGCTATCACCGGCATCAAGTTATAAGCCCAAGGCCAGCTTTGACGATAAACCGGTGCTGGTGGTGGCCGAAAATGGCCTTTGGCAGGCGGTGATTGGCGTGCCTTTGGATTTGCAGCCGGGCACGCATCAGCTTGAGGTGGATAAAAACGGCCAGCCGCGCAGCCTGACATTCAAAATCAACGATAAGCAATATCCGACCCAGTACATCACCATTAAGGACAAACGCAAGGTCAATCCCAACCAGTATGATATGGAGCGGATTAACCGCGAGAGAAAACGCATTGATGCCGCCCTGCAACACTGGACTGAAACCAATGAGGTTGACTTTAACTTTGTCTGGCCGGTGAAAGGCAGAGTCAGCGGCCTGTTTGGCCGCCGCCGGGTGTTTAACGGCGAACCGCGACAACCGCATAGCGGTATGGATATCGCCGCCGCTACCGGCACGCCGATTCAGGCCCCGGCAGCGGGAATTATCCGTGGCACGGGTGACTATTTCTTTAATGGCAATACCGTGTTTATCGACCATGGTCAGGGTCTAGTCACCATGTTCTGCCATCTGAGCCGGATCGACGTCAAAGACGGCCAGCCGGTAGAGCAGGGAGAATCCATCGGGCTGGTAGGCGCCACCGGCCGGGTGACCGGGCCGCATCTGCATTTTGGTATCAGCCTCAATGACGAGCGGGTGGAGCCGAGACTGTTTTTACCGGCGCAATAATTACAGCAAGGGCTGCAAGGTTCGGCTCAGTAGTTTGAAGTCGATCGGTTTGGTGATGTAAACCCGGAACAAATCTTCCGCGGCATCAATATTTTCCTGCATCGCCGCCGCCGTCACCGCGATCAGCGGAATATGGCTTAGTTCGCTGTCTTCACGGAGAATGCGGGCCATTTCAATACCGGATATGCCGGGCAAGTTAATATCCATCAGAATCACATCAGGGGTCATGGTCTTGAGCAGTTCCAGCCCTGCTTCCGCACTCTCGCAGGTATGCAAACAGACACGCTGATGACGGGAGAAGAACACTTCCAGCAACCGGATATTGGCCGGGTTATCCTCAATGTAAAGCACATGGCGCATGGGCTTGTTATGACTGTTATCACTGCGCCGCAAGAGTAATTCATCGTAATGACTATCGGCTGGAGGACCCGGCTGCGCATGATCATCACCGCGCTGTTGATTGGAGAGCGGCAACTCTACCCAGAAGCTGCTGCCCTGGCCTTCACTGCTGGCAAAATCAATGCGACCGCCCATAGCCTCGATCAGGCGCTTGCAGACGCTGAGTCCGATACCTGATCCTTCATTACGGCTGTGTTCCTGTCCCAGCCTTTCAAAAGCGGTGAAAACGCTATGCTGTTTGTCTTTGGGAATCCCCGGACCGGTATCAGTGACGGTCAGCTTCAGCATGTTGTTATGGGGCTGCATGCTAGTACTGATGTGCACTTTGCCACCGGCCTGATTATATTTAATGGCATTACTGACCAGATTGATAAAGACCTGCTTGAGCTTAGTGAAATCAGCCAGTACCACGCCGTCCGTTTTTTCCGTCTTTTCAATCTGCACCTGATGCTGATCGGCCAGGTTTTCCAGCAAGGGCAGGCAGTCTTCAATGACGGCATTGATATGCACATGATCACTGGAAGTACGGATATTGCCTGATTCAATTTTGGACAGTTCCAACACATCATTAATCAGTGTCAGCAAATGTTCACCACTGTGAATGATTTGATTGATATTCTTTTGCTGGTGGGCGCTCAGTGGTTCATCATTGTCATTAAGCAGTAACTGGGCAAAGCCGAGAATGCCGTTCAGCGGCGTGCGCAGTTCATGGCTCATTGCCGAGAGAAACTCTGACTTGGCATTGTTGGCACGCTCGGCTTGCTGTTTGGCCTCTAAAAGCGCTTCCTGTTCGGCTTTTTTGCGGGAAACATCACGGGCTATGCCGGTGAAAAGATGCTGTCCCTGCCATTTAAAGTCGCTGATAGTGAGCTCAATGGGAATGGTTTTACCGTTTTTGTGCAGCGCTTCGACTTCCACCGCTTTACCCAGAATACGGCTCTCTTCGGTAGACATAAAACGCGCCATACCCAGTTTGTGCAGATCGCGGTAACTGGCCGGCATCAGCATGGTGATGTTCTGGCCGATAACTTCTTCGGGTGGGTAACCAAACAGGCTGATACAGGCTTTGTTGTAGTGTTCAATGTCACCGGCCTGATTGATGGTGATCACGCTGTCGATCGTATTATCCAGCAGGGTTTGTAAACGTTGACCTTCATGCCGGGCAGCCGCTTCCAGAGATTTACGGTTTTGCAGTTCCTGTTCCAGTTTGGTGGTGCGATCACGGATCTGTTCAGTAAGCAGCTTGTTATGATGTTTCTTGAGCAGATAACTAATCAGGGCCAGCAATGCCAGCAGACCCAACGCCAGAGTCAACCATTGGTATAACTTCGATTGGCGTACTGACTCATGATAGAGAAAGTTATCCAGCCCACTAATCTCGTCATAAAGCCCCAGATCGCGGTAGGTTCTGGCAATTTTCTGCCAGCGGCTACGCGTCATATGACCGAATTCCACGGTCGGATAGAGGCTGAGCTTGAGTAATTGCTCAGCTTCATAGCGCAAATGCGCCCGGCTTTTGCTCTGGGTATTGTATTTGTCCAGAATCAGATCAATCATCGCCTCGGGGTTGTCGGCGGCATAGCGCCAGCCCTGGTAAGTGGCCTCACGAAAAGCCTTGACGACGTCTGGGTGATGCTCCAGGTACTGGCGCGAGGTGAACAGGATATCGCTGTAGAAGTTGATACCGTAGTCTTTGGGCGCAATAGTCCGATAGGGAATACCGCGCTCTGACATTCGAAACGGTTCATTCGAAATATACGCGGTCAGCGCATCGACCCGCCCGGCAACCAGGTCATCAATGTCACTGGATTCAGGGGCGGTGAAATTGATCTCACTGGTATCGATATCCTGTTTGAGAAAGATGGCTGCCAGATCGTCGGCATAGGATTGGCGGGTCAGGGTTTTACCGGCAAAGTCATCGGCGGAGTAGATTCCCGAATCATCACGAACCAGCCACACATACGGGCTGTTCTGGAAGGTCGCGCCCAGCGCCACCAGTGGACGACCCTTGAGATATTCAACGACGATGCCGGTGCCCGACAGGCCGAATTCAACCCCGCCGTTTTCAACTTCATCGTAGGGGTGGCTGAAACCGGTTTCTATTTCAACATCAATGCCGGCTTCGTCATAAAAGCCCAGTTCTTTGGCGGCGTAAATACCGGCGAACTGAAACTGGTGCTGCCAGTGCAGTTTAATGGTGACGTCATGCGGCTGATCCTCGCCGGTTTCATATGCCATAGCGGCACTGGAAAAAAGCAAGAACAGACTGGCAAATAGGTATCGTAAAGTCATATATGACGGCGCATCGGGTGAAATTGCATCTTATCCCGAACCGCTCAGTTTCGCCACTGTTTATGCTTACATTCTGAAGTCGCGGCCCAGGTAGACACTGAGTACTTGTTTATCCTCAAGAATTTGCTCCGGCGTGCCGCGGGCAATGACTTCACCTTCATTGAAAATGTAGGCGCGCTGACAGACATTGAGGGTTTCGCGCACATTGTGGTCAGTGATCAGAATGCCAATACCACGCTCGGCCAGTTGTTTGATAATGCCCTGAATATCCAGCACGGAAATTGGATCAACGCCGGCAAACGGCTCATCCAGCAGAATAAATTGTGGGTCCATGGCCAAAGCCCGGGCGATTTCCACCCGCCGGCGTTCACCACCGGACAGTGCCATGCCCTTGGAGTGGCGGATATGCTCGATATGAAAATCCTGCAGTAGCTGTTCCAGCAGCTCTTTTTTGGCATCCATGCTGAGTTCGTCACGGGTTTCAATAATCGCGAAGAGATTATCCTCAACACTGAGTTTACGAAACACCGAGGCTTCCTGTGGCAGATAGCCAATGCCCAGCTTGGCCCGATCATGAATCGGATAATCGGTCAGATCGTATTGATCCAGGAATATAAAGCCATGATCAACAGGTACCAGCCCTACGATCATGTAGAAGCTGGTGGTTTTACCGGCGCCATTGGGACCCAGCAGTCCGACGATTTCACCACTTTTGACATCCAGCGAGATATCTTTGACCACCTGGCGGTCGCCATAACGCTTCGCCAGTTGCTGCGCAGACAGAATACTCATAATGCCCCGGCTTTTATTGCAGGTAGCGGCTGTTGACCCAGCCAATCACGACTTCACCCTCGATCATGCCCCGCACCTGGGTCCAACTGGACTGGCGGGTCAGGACGATCACTTCAAGCTCCTGGTCGAATGTGCCCAGTCGCTGATAGCCGGTACCGGGACCGGAGCGCACATTCAGACGGCTGGTCGTCATCGCGGTTGGGTAGCTTTCAGGCTCTTGATCTGCTGCAACTTCAGGCTCAGCCGGCTGACTGGGTGCTGATGTGGAGTCAGGCGTTTCTGTTGCTTTTGGTTCAGTGGCCTCTTTGGGTTCGTCGCTCGCCGGTTCACGGGCAGTTTGCGGCTGGATGATGATATGAACGCGGCCTTTTTTCTGCTCCTGTCCATCGACGGTGACCGGGTTGGAGTTGGCACTGACCACATTACGGGCGATGTCGTATTCGATATAGTTGCCGGTGAATTCGTCACCGTTTTGCCAGACATAGCCATCGCCGGTGAGGTAAATTTCCTGACGGTCAGCAAAATATTCCATTTTCAGCGCTTTGGCTCTGACCGGGTTTTCACCGGGTTGATGAACCTGTTCATAGGTGGCGCGTTTACCTTCGGCTACCGCCTTGGTCAGCTGTTTATTCTCATCATAAAAGAAGGTAATGATATCGCCGGTAATGCGCAGGGTGCCCTGGGTCAGGATGGCATCTCCCTTGTACTGGGTCACGCCCTCGCGATCATCCATTTGCGCATGATCCGCCTCGATATTGATCGGTTTCTGGCGGTCGCTGGGCAGACCCCAGGCCAAGGCTGGCATCAACATCAAAGCGACAAAAAATTTAATTGGCAGGCGCATCATATTGTCCTTTTACCCTCGAATGTAGATTGATGGTTTCGTCATCCAGAACTGCATGCAGGCCGACAGACTCCGTCACGCCCTGTGGCGAGTTGATGGTCACCGGCGCATCGGTATAAGCCGTGTTATCCAGGTTATGCAAAGTCAGCTTCTCGGTCAGCATATTGAATGCCGGATTGTTCTTGTTTGTGATAATAACATTTCCGGTCAGCAGGATTTCGTCAGCTTCGCCCTGGGTGTAGCCATGATTGGAGGTCACTTCCCAGTTATCCTGGCCCGGTTCCAGGAACTCAGTGGTCGGATTGAGGATTTCGGTGGAGTCATCGTCCGGATAGTGGGCCATTTCATCACCGGTGATCAGCCGGGCTGGTTCACCATTGAGGTTCATGATGGTCATGGTGAAGTCGGTCATCGCCATATCGCTGGTACGACGCAACTCACTGGTCTGCTGAGGCGGCTTGGCACTATCGTGAAAAATCATCCACAGGCTCAGCCCAGCCAGAACCAGCAGGCCGATACGGGCATAGATCGGCAGATTAAAAATGGCGTTCAATTTGGTCCTGCAGGTTGCCCTGTCCTTCCATAATCAATTCACACACTTCCCGGGCCGCGCCCATGCCGCCTCTTGACGGGGTGATCCAATGCGCATGTTTTTTGACCACATTGTCGGCATCCTGCACTGCCACGGCGAGACCCACACGACTCATAATCGATAAATCAACCCAGTCATCGCCGACATAGGCGCATTCATCAGGGCTTAAACCCAACTCTTCGATCAGTTCCTCGAAGACCGGCAGTTTGATGCGTTTACCCTGATAAACATGGTTGATGCCCAGGCCATTCATCCGGTGTTCCACGGTTTTTGACGTGCGGCCGGTAATAATCGCTATTTCGACCCCGGTGTATTGCAGCAGTTTCATACCGTGGCCGTCACGTGAATTGAAGGCTTTGTACTCCTGACCATCATCGCCAATAATAATGCGTCCATCAGTTAGCACGCCGTCAACATCAAAGACGACCAGTTTGATTTTCTTCGCTTTTTCCAGAATATCCTGCATTTTTTGTCCTGTCAGACCACCCCGGCGCGGAGCAAATCATGCATATTGATCGCACCTGCCAGCCGTTGCTGATCGTTGATAATTAAAAGGCCGTTAATTTTATAACGCTGCATCAGTTCCAGCGCTTCCGCCGCCAGCATGTCAGGGCGGCCGGTTTTACACTCACGGGTAATAAACGCTGAAAGAGGCTGCTTGTGAATATCGATTTCCTGGGCCAGCACCCGGCGTAAGTCACCGTCAGTAAAGATGCCGACCACTTGCTGCTTGCCGTCGATAACCGCTGTCATGCCCAGTCCTTTTTCCGACATTTCAATCAAGGCATCACTGATTAAGGCTGACTCATCAATGGTCGGAATGGCAGTACCAGTGTGCATAATATCACTGACGTGCAGCAGTAAACGCCGCCCAAGCAAACCACCGGGGTGCGACAGGGCAAAATCCTCGGCGGTAAAACCGCGGGCCTCCAGCAGGGCAACCGCCAGGGCATCGCCCATCACCAGTGCGGCAGTGGTGCTGGAAGTGGGGGCCAATCCTAATGGACAGGCTTCTCTTTCCACACTGACATCAAGGTGGGCACTGGCGCACTGTGCCAATGTTGAACCGGGCCGGCCGGTCATCGTGACCAACGGTACGCCCAGGCGTTTGATAAGTGGCAGGATAGTTAGTATTTCTGTGGTTTCGCCGGAGTTGGATAAGGCCAGCACCACATCTTTATTAGTGATCATGCCCAGATCACCATGACTGGCTTCACCGGGATGAACAAAAAAAGCCGGGGTGCCGGTACTGGCCAGGGTAGCGGCGACTTTGCTGCCGATATGGCCGGATTTCCCCATACCGATGACCACAATGCGGCCGCTGCATTCAAGCATAAACTGACAGGCTTGCAAGAAGTCTTCGTTGATCCGGTCTCTGAGTGCCGAGACGGCTTCCAGCTCGGTATCAATGACTGCTGTTGCCAGTTGCCTGATTTTGTCCTGTTCTATCTGCATTAACTGAGTCCGGGCACGTTCTGATAAGCCAGAAGACTGTTATAGCTAATATAGGTGACTATCAGCAAGAGCCCGGCAAAGCGGCCGATACGTCCTTGCGAGCAGAAACGGGCAAATAGATAAAGCCCGATAGCCAGCCCAATCATGAATGGCAGGTCACGATACAGCAGCATGGGGTCGACTTCGGTAGGAGCAATCAGTCCCGGCATTGCTAACACCGCAAGCAGGTTAAAAATATTGGAGCCGAGTACGTTACCGACTGCGATATCGTGTTCGTTTTTGAGCGCTGAAATAATGCAGGCAGCCAACTCCGGCAGACTGGTGCCAATCGCCACAATGGTCAGGCCGATGACAAGATCACTCACGCCCAGCATGGTGGCGATGCCACTGGCGCCCCAGACCAGCGATTTAGAACCGATAAGCAATGAGGCCAGACCAATTATGAAAAGCCAACTGGCCTTACCGGTGGACATGGATTGTTCGGCATATTCCTGCGCGAATTCGGCCTCCAGCGGGTCATTTTTACCCAGTCCCCGGTAGGCCATCCAGCCCATGCCACCAATAGTCAGCAGAAAACCGGCAAACAGGATACTGCCGTCAACACGGCTTAATACGCCATCAAGCAGCATAATGATTGATACCAGCATGACAAAAGCCAGTACCGGAAACTCGCGACGCAGTGTGGCGGAATTGACAACCAATGGGGAAATCAGCGTCGTCACCCCCAGCACCAGGCCGACATTGGTGATATTGGAGCCTACCGCGTTACCTATACCCATTGCCGGTACACCGTCAAAAGCGGCCAGCGCTGACACCAGCATTTCTGGTGCTGAGGTACCGAAACCGACAATAGTGACACCGACAATCAGCGGTGATACGCCGAGGTTACTGGCGATATTGGCGGCCCCGTCAATAAAACGATCGGCCCCCCAAATCAATACGGCAAAGCCAACTACGATGGCGAGAACAAATAAAATACTGCTGGTCATAAAAGTCCGTTATGGCGGCTGAATGTCATGAATTTGAAACATAAAAAAGCCGGGTCAAACCCGGCTCTTCATTATAAGGTGTTGTCTGTGGCTTGTCGTCAATCACTCGTCTTCAAAGATGTCGAACTCGTCATCTTCCAGCGGTGGGTTGCCGTCATAGACCAGGTTCTGGCGACGCTGCATGTAGGCATCGCGGACATAGCTGTATTCATCCAAAGCCGCTTCATCAAGGACTTTTTCAGCTTTCAGCAGATTGGCGCGGGTATCTACAACGCGAGTACCGACGAATGCCAGACGTGCATCGTCACCCTCCACATACATGACAGGATCCGTAAACATGTCGCCGATCAGGCCGAAAGTGTCACGGACATTACGTGGACCGAAGAAAGGTAGAACCACGTAAGCACCGGGATCAGCGCCCCAGACACCCAGCGTCTGACCGAAGTCTTCATTGTTTTTGTTAAGACCGGAGAGACTAGCCACATCAAAAATACCACCGACACCGACGGTGGTGTTGACCACGAAACGGTGGGTGTCTTTGTAGGCCTGATAGAACTTGCCCTGCAGCAGGTCATTGATGATCACAGTGATGTCGTTGAGGTTGCTGAAGAAGTTGCTGACGCCCTGACTGATGGGATCAGGGACCACTGCATCATAGCCTTTGGCTACCGGTTTAATGACGGCGGTATCCACGGCGTCGTTAAACTTGTACATGGCGCGGTTATAACCTTCCAGTGGATCACCGGCAGTCTGGTTGGTGGTAGCGCAGCCGGTCATGACGAGCAAAGCTGCGACAATGCCTACTTTGAATAAGTGCTGAAAATGTGGCATCGAAATTAAGTCCCTGTTTGTTCTTATTGACTGGCAAATAATCTCACGGCGATTAGGGCCGATCAAGTTTATCTGTTGCAATATTGGCAAACGAGGGGTCGGTTGAGTTGTAAAAATACAACACTTCAGCGCTGATTGACTTCAAGTCTCGCTCGACAGGGCCTCGGTGTTGCTGGCTTGACGGTTGTCCACCATATAGCCGGCAAACACGCTCGAACAGGCCTGCCAGTTGTGTTTGCGTGCATAGGCGATACAGGCCGCCGGGTCTATGTGATGTGCCATTCTTACAGCTTCACCCAGATCATCACTGAGACTGCCGGTGAGTCCATGCTGCACGACATCGGCCGGACCGGTCACCGGGTAAGCTGCGACCGGCACGCCACAGGCCATGGCCTCCAGCAGTACCAGACCGAAGGTATCCGTTTTGCTTGGGAAAACAAACACATCGGCAGCGGCGACATAACGGGCTAGCTCCTTGCCAAAGCGGGCGCCGGTGAATAACACATCCGGATATTTCTGACGTAGTTGATCCAGATCGGGCCCGTCACCGACCACAACTTTACTGCCCGGTACATCCAGATCCAGAAAAGCTTCAATATTTTTCTCTATCGCCACCCGCCCCATATTAAGCAAGACAGGACGTGGCAAATCGAGTGGCTGCGGATTATCGGGCGTAAAAATATCGGTATCCACACCGCGGCCCCAGACTTCAACATGATCAAAGCCGCGTTCCAGCAGCCGCTGTTGTTGCGATCGGGTCGGGACTAAAGTACGAACCGCCTTGCCATGAAAGCGTCTTAGCCAGGCATAGGTCCAGCTTAAAGGTATCGGTGCCCGCAGCCGGACATATTCCGGAAACTGGGTGTGGTAAGAGGTGGTGAAGCTGATCTTGTTACGCAGGCACCAGCGCCGCGCTGCCATGCCCAGCGGGCCTTCGGTGGCAATATGCACGGCATTGGCATTGAGGTCATCAAGCAGTTTTTTCACTCGTCTGCCGGGTAACACGGCAAGGCGGATACTGGGATAGCTGGGGCAGGGGATGGTGTTGAAATCCTGCGGGGTGATGACATGCACCTCATGCCCCATTTGCTCCAGACATTGGCGGGTTTGCTTGAGGGTACGCACAACCCCGTTGACCTGGGGTTCCCAGGCGTCAGTGATAATAACGATACGCATCAGGCTGCTTGCACCAGGACTTTGGGCTGCTCGACCAGTTCGGTCCAGTTGAGGATTTCCATTTCACCGTTGGGGTGTTCAACCAGCGCAGTACAGCTTTCTACCCAGTCTCCGCAATTGTAGTAATCAACATCGTGATGGCGGGCGATTTCAGCGCGGTGAATGTGACCACAGACTACGCCGTCCACACCCTGGCGCGCAGCTTCATGTGCTACCGCTTCTTCAAAGTGACTGATGTACTGCACGGCGTTTTTGACTTTGTGCTTGAGAAAAGCTGCCAGAGACCAGTAGGAAAAGCCCATTTTGCGGCGCACCAGGTTGACGTAGCGATTGGCCCGTAACAGCCATTCATAAAGGCGGCTGCCGACCTTGGCCAGCATCGGCGAAATTTTCACGACACTGTCGAACTGGTCACCGTGCAGGATCAGCAGTTTGCGGTTGTCGGCGGTGGTGTGAATGATTTCATTCTGGATTTCGACATTGCCGAACACGGCGCCGTCAAAGTCCCGCAACACCTCATCGTGGTTACCGGGGACATAGACTACCTTGGTGTTATGCTTGGCTTTACCCAGCAGGGTGCGGATCACATTATTATGTGCCTGAGGCCAGTACATTTTCTTTTTCATTTCCCAGACATCAATAATGTCACCGACCAGGTAGAGGTAATCACATTCAACTTTATGCAGAAAATCGAGCAGAAAATCGGCGCTACAGCCGCGAAAGCCGAGGTGGATGTCTGAGATCCAGACACTGCGAACTTTTATCTTTTCTTTCTGACTGACTTGTTTTTGCATAATGTGCCCTTACCTTTTATCTTGAGCGCACACTAACCAACTCTTGTTGCAGCTTTATTAACTTTTTGTTGCAAAAACATGACGTAAGACCTGTTGAAAGGCGGTCCTACCTACATTGCCTGCTTTGACCAGAGAGAATTATGACGAATCCATTATTAGAGAATTACACCCTGCCGCCGTTCTCCAAAATCAAGCCGGAGCACGTTGAACCGGCTGTGACCCAGGCCATTAAACAGGCCCGCGAGGCGGTCAATGAATTGCTGACCAATATCTCCCAGCCGACCTGGGACAACCTGGTTCAGCCAATGGAAGAAATCGAGGCCAGCATCGATCATGTCTGGTCACCGGTCAGTCATATGAACTCCGTGGTCAACTCCGAGGAACTGCGTCAGGCTTTTAACGCCTGCCTGCCCATGCTCAGTGAATTCGGCACCGAACTGGGTCAGAACGAAGACCTGTATCGGGCCTACAAAAATCTGGCTGACAGTGATGAATACCAGAAGCTGGACACCGCGCAGAAGAAAGTCATCGACAATGCGGTACGCGATTTCCGCCTGTCCGGCGTTGAACTGCCGCCCGAACAGCGCGATCAATACAAACAGATCACGCAGAAGCTGACCGAGCTCAGCGCCAAGTTTGAAGAAAACCTGCTCGATGCCACCCACGCGTGGAAAAAGCATATTACCGACGAATCAATGCTGTCAGGCCTGCCGCCATCCACGGTCGCCATGGCTGAGCAATTCGCCAAACGTGATGGTCTGGAAGGCTGGGTGTTTACCCTAGACTTCCCATCCTACATGCCGGTGATGTCCTATGCCGACAACCGTGATTTGCGCGAGGAAATGTACACCGCCTTTGCCACCAAGGCCTCTGATCAGGGCCCCAATGCCGGCAAATGGGATAACACCCAAGTCATGGCCGAGATTCTCAAATTACGTCATGAACTTGCGCAACTGCTGGGCTTTAACAACCACGCTGAGCGCTCGCTGGCGACCAAAATGGCGCAAAGCCCCGACCAGGTGATGGACTTTTTGAATGATCTGGCGGCACGAAGCAAACCGATTGCTGAAGAAGAGTTCGACGCGCTCAAGGCCTATGCCAAAGAAACCGCCGATATGGACGACCTGGAAGCCTGGGATGTGACTTATTTCGCCGAGCAACTGCGCCAGCAGCGCTATGCCATTTCAGCGGAAGAAGTGAAGCCCTACTTCCCCGAAGACAGAGTCGTTAACGGCCTGTTTGCGGTGGTCAATAAGCTTTACGGCCTTGAGATTAGCGAGCGCAAAGATGTCGATACCTGGCATAAAGATGTGCGCTTTTTTGAAATCCGCGAGGCCAGTGGTGAATTGCGCGGCCAGTTCTATCTTGATCTTTATGCTCGCCAGCGCAAACGCGGCGGTGCATGGATGGATGAATGTCTGGTTCGCCGTAAAGTCGGCGATGGCGTGCAAACGCCGGTCGCTTTCCTGACGACGAATTTTTCAGAACCGGTAGGCGATAAACCGGCGCTGTTTACCCATGACGAAGTCACCACGCTGTTCCACGAGTTCGGCCACGGTCTGCATCATATGCTGACCAAGATCGATTATTCGGGCGTGTCGGGCATCAATGGTGTGGCCTGGGATGCGGTCGAGTTGCCCAGTCAGTTTATGGAGAACTGGTGCTGGGAACGTGAAGCGTTGGATTTGATTGCCGGTCATTATGAAACCGGTGAAGCGCTGCCCGATGAGCTTTATAACAAGATGATTGCGGCGCGTAACTTCCAGTCAGCGATGATGATGCTGCGGCAGATTGAATTTTCGCTGTTCGACTTCCGCCTGCACCTGGAATTCGATCCGAACGAAACCAATCAGGTTGAAAAAGTGCTGGCGGAAGTGCGTGATCAGGTTACCGTAGTCAAGCCGCCCAAGTTCAACCGCTTCGCCCATAGCTTTGCGCATATCTTTGCCGGTGGCTATGCAGCCGGTTATTACAGCTATAAATGGGCGGAAGTCTTGTCGGCCGACGCCTTTTCCAAGTTTGAGGAAAAGGGCATTTTCGATCGTCAGACCGGTCTGGAATTTCTGTCTTCAATTCTGGAGCAGGGCGGTTCAAAGGAACCGATGGAACTGTTTATCGAGTTTCGCGGCCGTGAGCCAGAAATAGATGCCTTGCTCCGGCATTCCGGTATTGCCGCTTAAGGCAGCCACAAAAAAAGGGCCGGGAGGCCCTTTTTTTATGTCACTCAGATAGTGGCAAATTAAGAGTTCATGCAGGCCTGCACGTTTTGCTGTGCTACCTGAATCATATTCATCACTTCGTCTTTAGTGATTTTGCCTGATTCCACATCCTGCTTGAGTTGTTGGTTCAGCGCCTGGGTGGTGGTGGAAACCTCTTCACCTTCAGCAACCGGCACGACCGCCATTTCCTGATAGTTTTCCGGGAAGTGGCTCATGCCCTTCAACTGGCAGCTTGCCATTTTGGCAACATAAGCATTGGTTTCAGATTTAATCGCCTGGGCTGTCATATCAGGTCTGTCACTGCTGAGTTTTTTCATCACCAGCGGTTTAACCTGTTCGCTGTAGTTTTGTTTATATTTTTCTTCAACTTCGGCATCCAGGGCCATAGCCGGGCCGGCGAAGAAAAACGGAATGAGTAAAAGCAACTTTTTCATAATGTCCTCCATTGGGCGCCCTGATAAAACATCGGACTTCGATGCGCTACCTTATGGGCATTGAGATCAATTTCCTGTGAACCGGTCTTGCTTATAGCAAATTCAACCATGATGTTCGCTTAATACAGACCACGTAGCCTCTCACAGAATTCATATACTTACCAACTTTTGCCAGCAAGTCGGAATCAACGCCCAGGCTCAAATACTGATTTGCTGGGAGTAGCAGGCAATCAGATTGGCTTTTGATAAGTTATCTGGAGATAGCGAACACAAAAAAGGGGCGCGTGGCCCCTTATTGATAGACATGCAAGCCGTATTTAACGTAGCTGGCTGTCCTTGCTGCCACGACGGTTAAATAGACCGGCGGCTTTGTTCTCATTATCGATTTCTTCCTGACACTGCACGCAAAGACGCACGCCGGGAATCGCCTCGCGGCGCGCCTCAGGGATTTTTTTCTCGCATTCTTCGCAGTGGGTCAGGCTTTCGCCCTTGGGCAAGTTGCTGCGTGCCTGTTGCACGGCATCTTCTACACTGGCGTCGATTTGATCTTGTACTGCCCCGTCTCGGGACCATCCTCCAGCCATGACGAACCTCCTGATGACTGTTTCAGTATTATTACTTGATTATAAAGGATTGTTTGGGGGAAACCCAAAGGTTTTGGTTTGCTGATAAATGTTTGTTTTGTGTTCTGTTCTTAGATGTTTGTGTGTTTGATTAAGTTCTTTTCATCATCCTGAATTGGGACGCTGCCGCGGGGCGTTCATTTATTTTGCTTGCCCAAAATAAACGAACCAAACAAAAGGGCACCCCTTGCGCTGGCCTGCGGCTCCACTGCGTTGCTCGCTTTGTCTGGCGTCTGGTCAAAACTCGCTAACGCTCAGACACTGACCAGCCGTCATCCAGACAAAGCTGCGCTACTCGTCAGCACAAAAGGGGAAAGAAAAGCGGGAACAAAACTTAAGTTGGGGTGTGACTCTCTCCCTCTCCCTTGAAGGGAGAGGGCTGGGGTGTGGGTGGATCCGCCCTTTTGCAAAGCCGAGCATCGGAGAAATATTCGGATCAGCACGACGTCTGTTTGAGCCAGCGACAAACTTGTCTGGAACAAGTTTGGACGTCACAGACGCCCGAAGGGAGAGAGACAGGGATGTCGCGAATCAGTTTCGGCGTGCCCGAATATTTCGAGAAGCGCAGGGAACCCGCAGGGCAAGCATGAGGCTGGCCTTTTTTGGTTCGTTTTTTGGCCACGCAAAAAATGAATTGCTGAAAGTGATTTCAGCAGCACATTTAACACTAGAAAAATCAACTTTTGTCAGAGCCGTTGTCTGGCACGATAAATTGATTTCTTATTGACAAAGTATCTTGATCATTAGTGTGTTGGAAAAGGTCGTCTTTGCTGTCATAAGAGAATCTACTGTGAACAGCCCCATCAAGTTGAAGTAATTCTAAATTTTGATTGGATATTCTCCATTTGTGTTCATTTCTATTGTTACCCTCTGTGATATAACCATCAGGACTAAATACAACTCTTTTGGAACGTTTAGTTTCAGGGTTGAAGAAAAGTCTGTATGGACGTGTTGTTAATAATTCGGAAAGTGAAGCTGGTAATTTACCTACAGGATCTTCTCTAGGTATCAGTACGCGTTTTATTTTGTTTGAGGATGGACCAAGAGCCGCACACAAATTCCCATCCGATCTTTCACCTTGATAATCTGTACTTGTCACGCCCAAAAGGTCAGTAGGTAGGTCTAGGTTAGAAAACGAGCGAGGTTTCACTATAAAACAACTCTCTCTTCCAAGGGCACCAATGAAAAGGCCAAGCTCGAAGATAACATTATCCCTGACGGATTGTTTTGATTTATTGCGGGAAATGACTTCATCGTCTGGGGTGAAAACAAAAACTGCGGCATCAAATATCTTTGTCTGTTTAAACAACGATTCAATGGACGTTTTTGAGGGCTCAAAAACGCCTTGCGGCCATACAGTTATTTCAAAGTAGTATTCAAGGTTTTCTTGAATTGCGTAGGCAACATCTAATCCTTCAGTAGAAGACGCAATAAATATACGCTTTTGCATTGCATGCTATCCCTAACATTGGCGTTTATGTGACGTAAAATTGCTAAGCTACACCAATAAAATTAAAAACTAAATTATTAAACAATGAAATACACCGATCTCCGCGACTTCATCGACGGCCTGGAACAGCAGGGCGAACTCAAACGTATTACCACCGAAGTCGATCCTTCGTTAGAAATGACCGAAATTGCTGACCGGGTTTTACGGGCTGGTGGTCCGGCCTTGTTGTTTGAGAATCCAAAAGGCTCCAATGTCCCGGCTTTATTGAACCTGTTTGGTACGCCGAAACGGGTGGCGATGGGCATGGGCGAGGATTCGGTGACGGCTTTGCGTGAGGTGGGTAAGTTGCTGGCTTTTCTGAAAGAGCCGGATCCGCCCAAGGGTATGAAGGATGCCTGGCAGAAGTTGCCTATCTTTAAGCAGGTGCTCAATATGGGCCCGAAAGTTGTCAAAAAGGCGGCTTGTCAGCAGCAGGTGCTGGAGGGTGATGACATCGATCTCGCCAATTACCCGATTCAGCTTTGCTGGCCGGAGGATGCGGCGCCCTTGATTACCTGGGGGCTGGTGGTCACTAAAGGGCCGCATAAAGAACGTCAGAACCTGGGGATTTATCGCCAGCAGGTGATTGGCAAGAACCGGGTGATTATGCGCTGGCTGTCGCACCGCGGCGGTGCGCTGGATTTCAAAGAATGGCAGCAACAATATCCGGGTGAGCCGTTTCCTATCAGTGTGGTTTTGGGTTGTGACCCGGCCACCATTCTGGGGGCGGTGACGCCGGTGCCGGATACGCTCTCGGAATATGCGTTTGCTGGGCTGTTGCGTGGTAGCAAGACCGAACTGGTGAAGTGTTTCGGTAATGATCTGCAGGTGCCGGCCAATGCCGAGATTGTGCTTGAGGGCATGATTTACCCGGAGGATATGGCAGTGGAAGGCCCTTACGGCGATCACACCGGTTATTACAATGAGCAGGAACGCTTTCCGGTAATGACCATTGAGCGCATCACCCAGCGTCAGAACCCGATTTATCACAGCACTTACACCGGTCGTCCGCCCGATGAACCGGCGGTGTTGGGCGTGGCTTTAAACGAAGTGTTTGTGCCGATTCTTCAAAAGCAATTTCCGGAGATAGTCGATTTTTATTTGCCGCCTGAGGGCTGTTCCTACCGGATGGCGGTGGTGAGCATGAAAAAGCAGTATCCCGGTCATGCCAAACGGGTGATGATGGGCGTGTGGTCGTTTTTGCGGCAGTTTATGTATACAAAATTCGTGATCGTCGTTGATGATGATGTGAACGTGCGTGACTGGCAGGATGTGATCTGGGCGATTACTACCCGTATGGATCCGGTGCGGGATACGACGATGGTCGAAAACACGCCAATTGATTACCTCGACTTTGCTTCGCCGGTCTCAGGGCTGGGCTCTAAGATGGGGATGGACGCCACCAATAAACTGCAGGGAGAAACTGACCGCGAGTGGGGCAGACCCATTGAGCGTGACCCGGCTGTGGTGGAGCGCGTTGATGCCATCTGGGCTGAATTGGGGCTAGATAAATAGTGCTGGGATGGAGATGCCTCCGCTTCGGTCGGCATGACAGAGGGAGGGGGCACATAACAGTGGGAGGGCGGCATGATAAGTGAAAGGTCGGCATGACAGAGGGAGAAGCGGCATAACAGTTGGCGCTACGGTCAGCATGACATTCGGACTATGGCACGGCTCCAATACCGGCCGGGCTGAGAACTTGATGGCCGATATGACACCGATACGCTGATTGTTTATATCCCCGATTTTGTCACCTCGAGCGAAGCCGAGAGGTCTCATCAGCACTGCTCATGCCGGGACAGGGATTGCGTCATAATAGATTGAGTCCTGAGTAACTATCGTCAGGGAGAACACTATGATTGAAAGCGCTTTGCTATTGTTTCTGGTGATCGACCCGTTCGGCAATTTGCCGTTTGTGTTGGCGGTTTTGAGCGGCGCTGAAAAGCACCATTATCGGAAAACCATTCTGCGTGAAACTTTCCTAGCATTTCTCATATTAGTGGTGTTTGTTCTGGCCGGTGAGGCTTTGCTGGGGTACCTGAATATCGAACGGGCATCTTTGATGGTCGCCGGTGGCGTTATTCTGTTTCTGATCTCGCTGAAGATGATTTTCCAGTCGGCCAAGGATGTGTTTGCCGGCGACTACAGCCGTGATTCTTTTCTGTTCCCGATTGCCGTGCCCTGTCTGGCCGGGCCTTCTGCCATTACCACGGTGATGATTCTGCGCTCTCAGCAACAAACCGATTTGCTGGGTTTGTTGCTGGCGCTGCTGGCGGTACTGACGGCCACCTTTATCGTCTTTCTGCTGGGGCGCAGGCTCAGTGACTGGCTGGGTGAGCGCGGTATTCGCGCAGTGGAGAAACTGATGGGGCTGTTGTTGAACCTGGTCGCCGTCAATATGTTGTTGATTGGTGTGCGTGATTTTCTAACTTAGTTACCACCAAGAAAATAACCGGCAATCAGATAAAAGATATTGAGCAGCGCCAGCACAATAATCAGGAAGAAGGTCACTTTCATACCCAGCACCCGGCGCTTGCCATCCGCATTTTTCAGTGCTGAAGCGTGGATAAGACGGCCGCTAATCAGGGCAATACCGGCCAGATGAATCAGCCACCAGAAAGCGCCCATTAATTCCAGCATCAGCATCAGGATGAGCGTGATAGGCATATATTCGGTGGCATTGCCCTGGGTGCGAATCGCGGCCTGCAAATCGGGATGTCCGCCATCCCCCAGTGCAACCCGATGCTGGCGTCTGAGGGCAATCACGCTCAGGGAGAGTTTGACCAGAAGCAGGGCGCAGAGGCTGGCATAAAGGGCAGTAATCATAATCAGGCTCCCTGGCTGTGTCCGTCAGTGTTTTCTTCTACCCAGTGTTCGCCCTCGGGCCCGTATTCTTTCTTCCACAGCGGGGCGTTGTGTTTGAGTTCTTCAATCAGCCAGTCGCAGGCATCCAGTGCGGCGCGGCGGTGGGACGACCAGCAGGCAATGACCACGATCGGATCGCCGGGGTAGATATCTCCCACCCGGTGCACGATCAGGCAATCCTGCAGAGGCCAGCGGCAGCGGGCCAGCTTTTCCAGCTTCTCGAGGTAGCGTTCGGTCATTTGCGGATAGTGTTCCAGCACCATCTTTTCAAGGTTTTTTCGCTGGCTGAAATCCCGCATGGTGCCGATAAATGTGGCGGTGGCGCCGATTTCACCAGCTGACTGCTGCGCCTCAGCGTCCATGATTAACTGCCAGGGCTGAACAGGCTTGTCGCTGATCCCGCTACTCACGCTAGCCTCCGGTCACCGGTGGGAAAAAGGCCACTTCATCACCGTCTTTCACGGGGGAGTCGAACTTGGCATAGTCGAGATTGATCGCGACCAGCACATTATCGGGACGCGGTGCATTATCGGTGGCCTGCTGCCAGGCTTCAGCGGCATTAGCGGCCTGATTCAGCTCGACTTCGGCCT
Organism: uncultured Methylophaga sp.; assembly: GCF_947259025.1. GTDB lineage: Bacteria > Pseudomonadota > Gammaproteobacteria > Nitrosococcales > Methylophagaceae > Methylophaga. Next base: position 63,300 of record NZ_CAMYKO010000001.1, on the reverse strand, counting down.
TACCGACTTTTTCCCGCAGGCTGGCAAAAAATTTGACTTGAATACTCATCTGGTTGATCGTTTTAGCGAAATTAGAACTCTAGGATAACATCTGCCATGTCTGAATTGACCCATTTTAATCAGTCCGGTGAGGCCCATATGGTCGATGTCGGCGGCAAAGACGTGACCGACCGGGTTGCCGTTGCTGCTGGTAGCATCAGCATGCTGGCCGACACCTTCAAACTGATTGAACAGGGCGGACATAAAAAGGGCGATGTGCTCGGCATTGCCCGGATAGCGGGCATCATGGCGTCCAAGAAAACCTCGGATCTGGTGCCTTTGTGCCATCCGTTGGCCCTGACTAAGGTCACAGTCGAGTTTGAACTCGATGCTGACAACGCCACAGTCCATTGCCAGAGTCGGGTTGGCACCAGCGGCCAGACCGGCGTGGAAATGGAAGCGCTGACTGCCGTGCAGGTCGCTTTGCTGACGATTTACGATATGTGCAAGGCGGTCGATCGCGGCATGGTGATGAGTAATATTCGCCTGCTGGAAAAAGCCGGTGGCAAGAGTGGTCACTGGACCAGAGACTAAGCTAGCCGAATATCTCGCTGAAACTCACCAGTTCGCCGGAGCGGCCGGTGTCATAACCGCTAAATCCAGCGAGTTTGTCATCAAAGGCCTCACCTTTTAGCAGGGCAATGATTTCCTGAACTCTTTCATCATCAATCAGCTTCTTGGGCACGGCCAGACAGTAGTGTTCCCACACCTGCGGGATAAACTCCAGGTTGAACTTGTCCGCCATCGGCGCAATGCCGAAACCGACATCAGCAGCGCCACTGGCCACCATCGCCGCTACCGCCATATGGGTGAACTCTTCATGTCGATAGCCGTTGATCTGGCTGGCCGGCACATTGTTGGCGAGCAACAGCTGATCCAGCAGCAGGCGGGTGCCGGAATCGGCCTGGCGATTGATAAAGGTCAGACCGGGCTTGGTCAAAGAATGAATGTCCCGTATTTGTTTGGGGTTGCCGGCGGCGACCATCAGGCCCTGATTGCGTCTGACCACGTAAATCAACTGATGGTTGTCTTCGCTGAGGTTATCCAGGTAATCGTGTTTGAGGTGATGACCTAGCTCACCCACCGGGATATGAAAACCGGCGATATGGCAGTCGCCATTACTCAAAGCCCGCAAACTTTCCAGACTGCCGTGAAAGTGCAGGTCCAGCTGAAAATCGGACTGCTGATTAATCAGATCCCGCAGCGCTCCGACAGCCAGCCCGTGACTGGCAAAGATGTTGAAGCCATCAGCCTCACTGCGGTTGATGATGGATTCAAAGTCGCGTTTGAACTGGGTGGAAAAGTTATCCAGTTCCGGTGAAAAGGTCGCCGCCAGGTGGCGGTTGCCATGCATCAGTTTCTCGCCTGCCGGAGCCAGTTTTGCGCCGCGGCCCCGTTCCAGCAAAACCAGTGGCTGACCCAGTAAGTCCTGCCATTTATTGAGCAAGCCCCAGGCAAAGCGATAGGACACGCCGATTTTATCGGTGGCCTTTTTCAGTGAGCCTTCAGTTTGCACAGCCTCCAACATTTGAAACAGCACCGAATCGATATTATACGTCTCGCCGTGATGTGACAGCTGCCAGTGAAAGTTGATTTTGATATCCATATTTATGAATTTTATTTCATATTTTAAATCAGGTAAATCCCAAATAAGCTGGCTTTTAAGCATATTTAATATGCAGATAAAAACATATAAGTAAAATTCACCACAAGGAATCAGTTATGAAACTCAAAACACCTGTATTGCTGGCAGGGCTGGCAATGATGACAGTGAGCCCGGCCTACGCTGGCTCGGAAATTGAAACACTGATCAACATGCTGCATGAGAACGGCTCGGTCAGCGATGAACAATACGAGCGTTTAATGGCTGAGCTGAATCAGAACCAGACTCAGGCGGCAGCAGAGAAAGCCGAAGTGGATGAAAAACTGGCCGAAGCGACCAAGCCGTCTGATGTCGAAGTCAGCACCAACGGCGGCCTTAAGATTCAGACCCGTGACGGCAAGTTCGCGACCAAAATCGGAGGCCGGGTTCAGGCCGATGCCGCGGCTTACGGCGGCGATCCGAAGATGGGGGATGGCACCGAGATCCGCCGTGCACGGCTTTACCTGCAGGGCACCATGTACTACGACTGGGGTTTTAAACTGCAGTATGACTTTGTGGATGACGGGGCCAGCGGCATCAAGGACGCCTATCTGAGTTATAACGGTTTTGACAATCTTGAGCTCAAAGCCGGTAACTTCAAGGATCCATTCAGCCTGCAGGAGCAGACCAGCTCCAAATTTGTCACCTTTACTGAGCGGGCATTGCCCTCGGCGTTTTCTGCCGGACGGCACATCGGCATGATGGCCAGCACCGCTCATCAGCACTGGACACTGGCCGCTGGTCTGTTTGCTGATACCGTCAGTGCTGAAGGCGGACAGGATGATGAAGGCTGGGGCGCCGGCACTCGGGCAACCTGGGCACCGGTCAATAACAAAAGCGAAGTGGTGCATCTGGGACTGGGGCTGAACTATCGTGAAACCGGAGGCAGCAACCAGACCCGCTTACGCCAGCAGCCGGAAACCCATATTGCCGGCGTCAATATTGTGGATACCGCTACGATTGACGCCGTCAGCGATTTTTATAAAGTCGGTGCTGAAATCGCCACCGTGCAAGGCCCGTTCTCAGCCCAGGCCGAATATATCACCACCTCGGTGAAGCGTGATATGGGCAACAATCTGGATTTTGATGGTTGGTATGCTCAGGCGGGTTATTTTCTCACCGGCGAATCACGTAACTACAGCAAGGGCAAATTCGGTAGCATTACCCCCAAATCCAACGTCGGCGAAGGCGGCATCGGTGCCTGGGAGCTGGCTCTGCGTTACAGCACGGTGGATCTGAGCGATGCTGATATTGATGGTGGCGAAGCCGACTCGATGACCCTGGGGCTCAACTGGTACCCGACACCGACACTGCGCTTTTCGGCCAACTACGTGAATGTGCTCGATGTCGAGGGCGGAACCTACGATAACGATGAGCCCAGAGTGTTTCAGGTCCGCAGTCAGTGGGCGTTTTAGTCATTGTTTCCACTTAAATTTATGCTAAATTCGGGATAAGACCGGAAAAGGAGAAATCGTGATGTTAAAAAAATGGATAAGCGTTCTATTTTTAGTGCTGATGACCAGTTCAGTGCTGGCCGCGGATCGTTTACGACTGGCTACCACCACCAGTACTGATAACTCAGGACTTTTGGCTGTTTTAAACCCGGCATTTGAAGACAAATTCGGCGTCAAAGTCGATGTCATCGCCGTGGGCACTGGTAAAGCATTACGTTTGGGGGAAAACGGTGATGTCGATGTGGTGCTGGTGCATGCACCCAAGGCCGAGCTGGAGTATGTCAAATCAGGCCATTTTATTGACCGTACTGCGGTGATGCACAACGATTTTGTTATCGTTGGGCCGGCTTCGGATCCGGCTAACATTGCCAGCGCCCGCAATGCGGCCGGTGCCTTTAATCGTATCGCCAGTGCCAAAGCCGACTTTGTTTCGCGGGGCGATGACTCGGGGACTCATAAAAAAGAAATTACATTATGGGATAACGCCAATCTGCCGGTACCGTCAGCAAGCTGGTACGTGGCTGCCGGTCAGGGCATGGGCGCGGTATTGAAAATTGCTGATGAGAAGCAGGCTTACGCGCTGGCTGACCGGGGCACGCAGATTGCCTATGCCGACAAGATGGATCTGAAAGTGCTGTTTGAAGGCGATGAAGTGTTGTTCAACCCCTACCACGTGATGGCCGTGAACCCGACCAGGCACAGCGTAAAATATGAACTCGCCAAGCGTTATATCAAATTTATTACTGGCGCCGAGGGGCAAAAGATTATTGCCGACTTCAGGTTGCGGGATCAGACTCTGTTCCATCCGGATATGCTGGACCAATGAGTTGAGGGGACCGGGCTGCGACGCAGCCCGGTCTCATTTACTTGGCTTTACGGGGTTTGACTTCACCAATCGCTCCGTCAGCGCGGGCTTTTAAGTATCGGTAAAGCTGCTCGCGGCCTTCCATCACCTTGGGATTGGCAGCCCAGGCTGGCATGCTGCCGATGGTGCCGGATTTACCGTTTTCCACCACGCTGAAAAATTCTTCTTTGCTGATAACGTTCAGGCTGTCAGCCAGGTTGGGGCCGACCATGCCCTGACCATAGGTACCATGGCAACGCGCGCACCAGTTACGGTAGAGCTTGAAGCCTTTGTAGGTTTCGGCATCCAGTTCATGTTCGTTGGTGACCGTGTAGGGGGCTTCTTCAGCAAAGCTGGCAGCAGTGAACATTAACAGCGCCAGGGCTGCAGATTTAAACAGGGTTGTCATTACAGTTTCTCCTCATTCAAACAATGAGCAGACCTCATCTCTGCTCAATGCTGAGAACTGTAAGGAATAAGTCCCTTCTGTGAATGGGTGATTTGCCCCGAGCCTATGGCAAATCACCCAGCAGTAGCCTCAATCAACCCCGGCTTAACAAGTCCCTTAAATCAATGATCGCCGCATTGGCCCGCGAGATGTAGGACGCCATTACCAGCGAGTGGTTGGCAAACAGGCCAAAGCCACCGCCGTTGAGGATGATGGGGCTCCACAGCGCGGCCTGAGTCGCTTCCAGCTCACGTATGCTCTGGCGCAGGCTGACCAGTGCGTTTTTCTTTCTGAGGATATCGGCGAAATCGTGCTCCACTGCCTTGAGCAGATGGATCAGCGCATAGGTCGTGCCACGGGCTTCAAAGAACACATTATCAATTTCATACCAGGGCGTTTTGGTGATCCGTTCATCTGCGCTGGGGGTGGATTGCTGGGCATCGGGTTCGCCGGCCAGATCTGTATTCACCCGGTTCTGGCCGACACTGGCACTGAGGCGCTGTGACAGACTGCCCAAGCGTTTTTCCACTATCGCCAGCCAGGCCGAGAGGTTATCGGCACGGGCATAAAACTGGGCATCATCGGAATTATTGCTCAGCCGTTCCAGGTAGGATTGCAAGGCTTCCACCCCGGTGCGATATTCGCGCTCGGTAGGCGGGAACAGCCAGGATTCGGAATTGAAATTGAACTGAGGTTCAGCAATCGCCAGGTCGGTGTCTTCCAGAGACTGCGACTGGCTACGACTGATGTCATTGCGCAAGGCGCGGGCGAAGTCACGGATCTGCACCAGTACACCGAACTCCCAGTTGGGAATATTGTCCATCCACACGGATGGCGGCATGACATCGTTCGACAGGTAGCCTCCCGGCTTGTCGAGCAGGTTCTGCGCCAAGCGGATGACTGTGGCGGTGGATGTGTAACCGGTCACCAGTTGCTGTTGCTGGCTGCCGGCCTGCTTTTGGGCAGACTGCAGCGGGTCGAAGCGATCCGGGGCCATGCTCCACCACATCATCAGCACGATCATCAGCAAGACAATACTGCCGATGACGAATCCGCCGATTTTCAGTATTTGCTTGCGGGTGGTGGTGTCGGCCATGCTGTCACTGACAGTCCAGCCGAGATCTCGGAATTTCTGGGATAAGCGTTTCAGGGCCATAGCAAACTCTTGTTGTGGTTGTTGGGAACAGCTTATGCGCTAATTCCCGGTAAAACAATGTGTGAAAGTCATTGGCCATCAGAGTTCGACTTGACTTCGCCGCGGTGACATCAGAATAATGACAGGTTTGCAAAAATGATTAGGAATCTAGGGACGCGCTGGGTATGACAACTAGAATAGAGATTGAGGACTTAGCCAAACATTTTGGTGCCATCAAAGCCGTTGATGGCGTGTCTTTCTCGGTCAGCAAAGGTGAAGTGCTGGGTTTCCTCGGGCCTAACGGTGCCGGTAAATCCACCACCATGAAGATGATCACCGGCTTTCTGAGCCCCACCCGGGGTACGGTTCGGGTCTGTGGGTACGACGTCTTGACCGATCCGATATCGGTTAAAGCCAACTTGGGGTATCTGCCTGAAGGGGCGCCGGCCTATGCCGATATGACCCCGGACAGCTTTCTCCACTTCATTGCTGAAATCCGTGGCCTCAAAGGCAGCGATAAGAAAAAGGCGGTGGCGCTGGCGGCTGAACGGGCCCGCATCACCACGGTGATGTTCCAACCCATCGAAACCCTGTCTAAAGGTTACAAACGCCGTGTCGGTCTGGCACAGGCGATTCTGCACAACCCACCGGTACTGATTCTGGATGAGCCCACCGACGGTCTGGATCCCAACCAGAAACACGAAGTGCGCACCCTGATTAACGAAATGGCCGAAGACAAGGCCATCATCATTTCCACTCACATCCTGGAAGAAGTGCACGCGCTCTGTAACCGCAATGTGGTGATCTCCAGCGGCAAGATTAAATTCGACGGCAGCCCGCAGGAACTGGAATCACGTTCGCGATACTACAATGCGGTCTGCGTCAATGTCGCCAATATCGAGCAGCAGACTTTTGAAAGCTTCCTCAGCTCACTGGAGTTTGTGGCCAGTGTCGAGCCACTGTCTGGCGCTGAGGGCTTCCGGGTGTATCCGCGAGATGGTCAGCAGATTACCGCTGAACTGTCGGAAAAAATCCGCGCCAACGGCTGGGACATCGATGCTCTGCATGCCGAGGCCGGCCGCTTGGATGAAGTTTTCCGTAGCATTACCATGCCCAACGCGGAGTCAAAATAATAATGAATATGCAAAATATCTGGTTCATTATGAAGCGTGAGTTCAACGGCTACTTTGCGACGCCGGTGGCTTACGTATTCATTATCATTTTCTTGTTGCTGACCGGTTTCTCGACCTTTTATGTCGGTAACTTTTTTGAACGCGGCGAAGCGGATCTTTATCCGTTTTTCTCCCTGCACCCCTGGCTCTATATCCTGCTGATACCGGCCATCTCGATGCGGCTTTGGGCGGAAGAGCGCAAAAGTGGTTCAGTCGAACTGCTGATGACCCTGCCTGTGTCTGTGTTCGAGGCCGTGCTGGGCAAGTTTATGGCTGCCTGGGCGTTTACCGGTCTGGCCTTACTGCTCAACTTCCCGCTGTGGATTACCGTTAATTACCTGGGTAACCCGGATAACGGCGTGATCATTGCCAGCTTCCTGGGCAGCCTGTTGATGGCGGGCGGTTTTCTGGCGATTGGCTCGTGCATCTCCGCCATTACCAAGAATCAGGTGATTGCCTTTGTAATTAGTCTGGTCATTAGCCTGATTTTCGTTCTGTCAGGGTTTGGCATTGTGATTGATTTCTTTGCCGGTTGGGCGCCGCAAACGCTGGTGGATGCCATCAGTTCTTTCAGTTTCCTGACCCATTTCGATGCCATCAGCAAAGGCGTTATTGACCTGCGGGATATGTTTTATTTCATCTCTCTGATTGCCATCTGGCTGTTTGCCAATGCGCTGATCGTCAACGCACGCAAGGCCGACTAGGAGACAATCGCGACCATGAACAAACAACTCTTATCAACAACCGGTCTGCTACTGGCCATTATTCTGTTCATCTCCTTCAATATCGTGGTGAACGGCAACTTCAAATCCGCACGGGTGGATTTGACGGAAGATAATCTCTATACCCTGTCCGAAGGCTCTCTGCAGATTTTGTCCTCGATCGATGAGCCTGTGACACTGCGCTTTTATTACACGGACAAGGTGGCGCAGGCACTGCCCAGTCTGAAGGCTTATGCCCAGCGGGTGCAGGAGCTGCTGCAGGAATATCAGCGTGCTTCTAACGGCATGATTCGTCTTTATGTGATGGAGCCGCAGCCATTCTCAGATGACGAACAGCGCGCCAAACAATACGGCCTGCAATCAGTGCCGATTGAAGGCGAGCCTGATCCTTTGTATTTCGGTCTGGCCGGAACCAACACGCTCGACGGCGTTGAAACCATTCCGTTTTTCCAGCCGGAGAAGGAAGACACGCTGGAATACGACCTGACCAAGCTGATCTACAAGCTTTCCAACGATGATCGTAAAACCGTCGGTGTGGTCAGCGCGCTGGAAGTCGATGGCGAGCAATACGATCCACTCAAGGGCGAAGTGTCTTCTGATAGCGGTGCCAAGCCCTGGGCGATGATGGATGAGCTGCGTGATATGTTCAATGTCACCACGCTGCCTAAGGACATCCGCCGCATTCCGTCGAGCATTGATTTGCTTGTAGTGGTGCATCCCAAGGAGTTTGCTGAAACCACGCTCTATGCCATTGATCAGTACGTGCTGAATGGCGGCAAGCTGGTGAGCTTTGTTGATCCGTATGCCGAACTGGATGAGCCGGAGAAAGATCCTGACAATCCGATGTCGGCCATGCTGGCCTCACGCAGTTCCAATATGGATAAGCTGTTCCAGGCCTGGGGCATTGAGCGGGCACCGGCTGATGTGGTGGCTGATCGCAAAACTGCCACCAAGGTGGACTTCGGTGCCAAGACTGACCATAAGCCGATTGATTATGTGCTATGGCAGGGGCTGGATGAAAACAACTTTAACAGTGAACAGCGCATTACTTCAGCGTTGAACCGGATTAACCTGGCGACGCCGGGTTATTTCAAACTGCTGGATGATCGCACCACCGAGATCACGCCACTGCTGTCATCAAGCAACGAGGCCATGCTGGTTGATAAGCGCGTGGTGCAGTTCCGTAATGATCCGGTCGCGCTGCTCACCAAATATGCCCCCGGCACGTTGAGTTACCCCTTTGCTGTCAGGGTGGAAGGCACAACTAAAACTGCATTCCCCGACGGCGCCAAAGCCATGACTGGTGAAATCAAGAAAATGTCAGGTCATATTGATGAGGCCAAACAGCCGATTGATGTGGTGGCGATTGCCGATGTCGATATGCTGGACGACCGTTTCTGGGTGCAGACTCAGGACTTCTATGGTGAGCAACTGGCGTTCAATACCTCTAATAATATTGATTTCCTGATCAACACCATTGAGGATTTGACCGGCAGTGAAGGTCTTATCAGTGTCCGCTCGCGGGCGGGATTCTCACGTCCGTTCCATAAGGTCATTGCCTTACAGCGTGATGCTGAAAAACGCTTCCGTACCAAAGAGCGTGAACTTCAGCAAAAACTGAAAGAAACCCAGCAGCGCATTGCCCGCATGCAGGTTCAGCGTAGTGGTAGTGGTGAGCAAATCATGACGCCGGAACAGCAAAAAGAAATCGCTCAGTTCCGCCTCACCGCCAACAAGACCGAACAGCAACTGCGTGAGGTGCAGGCGAACCTGCGTAAAGATATCGACAAGCTGGATACCCAGCTCAAGTTTTTCAACATCGGCCTGGTGCCCATCCTTGTTGCCTTACTGGCCGTATTCACCGGCTGGATGCGGATCCGCAAGCGTAACAAGGCCCGGGGCCAGCAATAAGCGATAACAAACTCAGTCGATAAGACAAACTAGGTTGAAAACGATGACAAAAAAACTCAATAGTCTGACTATCCTGTTTATCCTCACTGCACTGATGGTGGTGCTGATGCTGGTGACCATCTATCGGGCGGAGGACAGTCAGGATAGCTATGGTCTGCTGTTCCCGGATCTGTTTGAACAGCTCGGTGACGTTGATAATGTGCATTTCACCAGTGCCGAGGATGAGTTCACGCTCTACCGTGAAGGCGAAGACTGGTTTATTCGTGAGCATTACAACTATCCCGCCAATTTTGACGAGGTCAAACGCACGCTGATCGATATTGCCGAAGCAGAATTGCTGGAGCGTAAAACCGATAATCCTGACGAGTTTCCCCTGCTGGGCGTTGAGGGCGCAGCCCCCGACACCGAGGGTGGTGAATCAGTGAAAATCAGCATGAAAAACGGTGACGAGCAGGTCGCCGGTCTGATCCTGGGCGAGCAGCGTGAAGTGACCATGCAGGCGGGCCCCAGACAGTTTTATGTGCGCCGTGACGGTGAACAGCAAAGCTGGCTGGCAGAGGGTTACTTACAGATCAATCCGGTGATGCTCAACTGGATCCAGGGTGAAATTATCAATCTGGCGCGTGAGCGCATTGCCCGGGTTGAGATTAGCCAGCCCAACGGCGATACCGCAGTCATCGAAAACATCGGCAAGAAAGACCAGTTCGGCACGCCTGAAGCTGGTGAGAAAACCGTTTTCAAATACCCGCAACTGGGTTATGACATTGCCGGTTCGCTGCATCAGATGCGTATGGAAGACGTGAAACCGGTGGATGAATTCTCACGTGGCGATGCCGATGTGGTGACCGCAACCTTCATTACTTTTGATGGGCTGGAGGTCACCACCAAAACCTCTTTCATCGATGGTTTTTACTACACCACGCTCAGCGCCGACTTTAATGCCAAGGCGATTGAGCCGGCGCCCAGTGACATTCAGGAATTGGATGTCACCAAAAAAGCCGATGCGGTGCGTGAAGAAGTCGCCAAGCTCAACAAGAAGCTGTCACCCTGGGTCTACCGCGTCAGTGGCTTTGTCGGTACTAACCTGATGCGTGCCAAAGCGGATATCGTTACCGAACGCAACAATGCGATACCGATGCCGCCGGATATGACCGGTTTCGGCCCACGCTGATTGGAATTGGCTCAGACAAGAAAAAGGCTCCTGCGGGAGCCTTTTTTGATCAGGCGATGAGTTTTTGCACTTCGGCTGCCAGTTCATCGGCCGAGAACTTGGGCAGAAACTTGTCGGCCCCGACTTTTTTTACCAGCGCCTGATTGAACGTGCCGCTCATCGAGGTATGCAGTAAGACCTGCAGATCTCTCAGTGCCGGGTCCTTTCTGATTTCCGAGGTCAGTGTGTAACCATCCATTTCCGGCATTTCAATATCAGATATCAACAGCGAGACATGGTCTGCGACTTTGAGCCCTTCAGCTGCCCAGTTCTGCAGGATCTGTAAAGCTTCACGGCCATTTTTAGCGATGGTGGTGTCGACGCCTATTTGCTCCAATGTACGTTTGATTTGGTTACGGGCGACACTGGAATCTTCGGCGACCAGCACCCTTTTGCGTTGTTCGCTGTTCTGCTCCGAAGCCTGTTCGGCAATATCGGCCGATACTGCCGTATTGCTGCCCATGACCTCGGCCAGAACCTGCTCCACATCAATAATCTGCACCAGTTGCTCATCAACCCGGGTAATCGCCGTCATGTAGTTATCGCTGCCCGAGGCTGCCGGGGGCGGCAATACATCTGACCAACTGATATTGATGATGCGGTCCACGGCACTGACCAGAAAGCCCTGCACCGAGCGGTTATACTCGGTCAGAATGACAAAGTTGTTGTTGGGCTCATTGACCGCGGCGCGGCCAATGCTTTGTGACAAGTCCACAATATTGACAGTCTGTCCACGGATCGAGGCGACACCTCTGCTGAAGCGATGGCCACCGGGTATTTTGGTCAGAGAGGGGCAGGGAATGGCTTCGCGAACTTTGAATACATTAATCCCGTAGAGCTGGCTGCCACCGAGACGAAATAATAGTAATTCCAGGCGGTTGTTACCGGCCAGGTTGGTACGCTGGTCGATACCATCAATCAGACTGTCCATAAAAACTCCCGAGAAGCTGTTATAACGCTATCGGCCTTAGCGGCAAAGTCTTGAGCCAGTCCGCTATCATCAAATACAGGCATGGTCTTTGCAGATGAATTGCTGAATCCACTGGATGCGCTTTTCCGAGGTCAGCCATCATGCGTTTGTTAAAAATTATACTGAGTTTCACTGTCGTTTTTCTGACACCACTGCAGGCAGAGTCATTGCAGCCACTGCCGGGCATTGAACAAGCAGCTTATGAGCATGCCTTGAACGATGCGCAGGCCAGCTACAGTCAGCCACAGGTGGTGGTGGAACCCTTGGATAAACGCTTGCGTCTCAATCAATGTGAGCAGCCTTTGCATACCTTTTCCAACTCCTCGGCAAATAGCGTCGGCAACCGTACTATCGGTGTGAAATGCCAGCATCCCAGCGAGTGGACGGTGTATGTGCCGGTCAGGGTCAAGGTGATGAAGCAGGTGGTGGTGGCTGCCAGACCACTGGCCGCCAATCGCAACCTCACCCGCCAGGATGTCAGGCTGCAGGCGATGGATATTGCCGATTTGAGACAAGGATACATCAGTTCACCTCAGCAGGTGGTAGGCCAGCAACTCAAGTATCCGCTGGCGGTGGGTCGGGTGGTACCCGGCCGCAGCCTGAAGCTGGAAAAAATAGTCCGTCGCGGAGAACAGATTGTACTGGTGGCTGCTGCTGGCTCAATGGAGGTGCGGATGAACGGTACCGCGCTGGATGATGCCAGCATCGGTGACAGGGTCAAAGTGAAAAACAGTTCGTCAGAGCGTGTGGTGGAAGGCATCGTTCAGGCCCCGGGCATTGTGAAAGTGACCATGTAGCGTCAAAATTCAGACAATCGTGGAAAAGGCTCAAGTTTTATCCGGGGCGACCGATAACTGAAACATAAATGTATTCGGAGACAGCATAAATGGCTGAAATCAATAACATCAAACCGACTCTGCAACCGGATGTCGGTTCCTCGCGTAACGTCAGCGAGCGGGGTGGGCGTACCTCGCAGTCGACAGACGTTTCACAGGCAAGCGCACAAACAGATAAAGTCAGTTTGAGTGATGCTCTAGCCCAGCTCGAACAGACGCTGGCTGAGGTGCCGGAAGTGGATAGCGCCAAAGTCGAAGCTATCAAAAATGCGATTGAGGATGGCTCTTACAGCATTGATAGCCAGGAACTGGCACGAAAAATGATTGATTTTGAGGGAGACCTGTAAACCAAAGGACACCCCATCATGTCGATGAATGCGCTGCAACAAGTGAGTTCTATCCTGCAAGCCGAGCTCAATCACAGCGTCAAACTGGCGCAACTGCTGCAACAGGAGCGCGAAGCGCTGAAAGCCGCCAACCTTGAACAGGTCAACCATCTGACCCGCGAAAAACAGCCGCACCTGGTGCAACTTGAACAACTGGGCCGTCAACGCGAACAACTACTGAAAGCGGCAGGATTTCCCGGCGGCAAATCCGGTTTGCAGGCATTTATTGCCAACCATCCTCCAGAACAAGCTGAGCCGGTCACGGCGCTGGTCACGCAACTGCGTCAGGCGGCAAAAGATTGCCGCGACAATAATCAGATAAACGGCGGCATTCTTAACGTCAACCGTCAGCACCTGGTAAGAGCTCTGAGCATTTTAAGGGGCCGCGATCCGGAAAGCAGTGCCTATGGCCCCGGCGGTGAATATACCAGTCAAGTGGTCAGGCAACCGTTGATAGGTCGGGTCTGAGCCTCAGCGGCACCAGTCAGCCAACAAGTCCACCCACACCGGGTGGTCGTTCATGCAGGGAATTAACTGCAGTTTTTCCCCGCCCGCCTCTTTGAACACTTCTTCGCCCTGGATCGCAATTTCTTCCAATGTTTCCAGACAGTCGGTAACAAAAGCCGGACATAACACCAGCACTTTCTTAACGCCTTGTGCGGCCAGTTCTTTGAGCCTGTCTTCAGTACTGGGGCCGAGCCACTTGGCCCGCCCCAGCCTGGATTGAAAAGCCACCGAATAACGCTCTGCCGGCAGGCCTGCCTGCTCAGCGAAAAGCTGGGTGGTGCGCATCACCTGATGGCGATAGCAGGTTTTGTGAGCAGGGTGCGGTACCTGACAGCAATCTGACCGTTGCAGGCAGTGGCTACCGCTTTTATCCAGTTTGGTGATATGTGTTTCCGGCAGGCCGTGGTAACTGAACAGAATGTGGTCATAATCCTGCTCAAGATAGGGCTGAGTGCTCTCGACCAGGGCATTGATATAGCCCGGGTGTTCGTAAAACGGTTCGATGATAGTCAGTTTGATATCAAGCTGATGCTTGGCGATCACGCGCTCGGCTTCGGCCACAGCGGTGGTGACCGTAGAGTCGGCAAAATGCGGATAGAGCGTTACAAACAGGATTTCGCTGATATCAGGGTCTTGGCACAGTTTGAGCAATTGCTTTTCAATGCTGGGGTTGCCGTAACGCATCGCCATTTCCAATGGCAGATCGACTTTTTTCTGAACCGCCTGTTTGAGCTGATCAGACAAAACGATCAGCGGCGACCCGTCATCCAGCCATACGCTCTGATAAGCCTCGGCCGAGGCTTTGGGCCGGGTGGGCAGTACAAACAGGCTGACGATCAGCCGTCGCAGCAGCCACGGCAATTGAATCACATAGCGATCCATTAAAAACTGATTGAGGTAACGGCGAACGGCCCGGGTTTCGGGCGCATCGGGCGAGCCAAGGTTGGCCAGTAACACTGCGCGTTTTGTCATGTGTCTCCGTGATTATTTATTGCAAAACGTTATCCAAAGCGGATTTCAGATCAGTATATTCAAACTGGAATCCGGCTGCCCGGGCTTTTTCCGGCTGGGCACGTTGCCCCCCTAAGAGCAGTTGCGACATTTCACCCAGAGCCAGCTTCAACACACAAGCGGGCACCATCATAAAAGCGGGTCTGTGAAGTTTTTGTGCGAGTGTGCGGCTGAACTCAGCATTATTGACCGGCATTGGCGCAGTGCCGTTAAAGACGCCCTCTGCCTGCGGTTGTTTGCTGAGGAAAATAAACAGGTTGGCAATATCTTCCAGATGGATCCAGGGCATATACTGCTGACCATCAGAGACCGGGCCGCCCAGGCCCAGTTTGAATGGCAGCAACAGTCGCTGCAAAAAGCCGTCATCTGGCGCAAGTACCAGCCCGGTGCGGACAATGCAGACCCGCACACCGAGGTCTTTGGCTTTAAGCGCGGCCTGTTCCCAGCGCTCACACAACTGGTGAGCATATTCATCGTTGAAACTGCTTTGCTCGTTGATCAGCTTGTCCTGCTGATCGCCATACCAGCCCACGGCCGAACCGCTGATCAGCGTCAGGGGTTTTTTGTCGCGCTTGGCGATCCAGCTGACCAGTTGCTCGGTGATGCCGATGCGGCTTTGTTCCAGGATCTGCTTGCGACGCTCGCTCCAGCGTGCATCTGCAATGGGCGCACCGGCCAGGTTGATAATGACATCGACCTGCTCATGGTGGCCGATTTCATCAAGGCTGGTAATCGCCACGGCAGAAAGGCCACAGCGGCGGTGGACTTTGTCACGGCTGCGGCTGAGCACAATCACGGTATGTCCGGCCGCCTGCAGTTTTTGGCAGAGGCGGGTGCCGATAAGCCCGGTACCGCCGGTAATCAGATAATTCATAAGTCATCCATTTATTGATTGTCTGAATTATAGAACATCGCTTCTCAGCTAAAGTTTGCACGGTGATAAGATAGTGTCAGGCTTTCACAGGATTTTGCACTCAGGCCCATTACATTCGCGATTAGAGCAACCATGGCTAAGCAGGTGAGGCAACAGTGACAGAAGACATGAAAATCAAGGTCGGCATCAGCAGTTGCCTGTTGGGTGAGTCTGTGCGTTATGACGGCAGTCACAAGCACTTGCGTCTGGCCACAGAAAGCCTGTCCCGCTATTTCGACTTTGTTCCCGAATGCCCGGAAATGGGCATTGGCATGGGCGTGCCACGCAAACCTATCCGGCTGGTGGGTGATGTGGACAAGCCCCGTGCCGTAGCGGTCCACGATGAAAGCCTGGAATATACCGACGCCCTGACAGCCTTTGCTCAGCAAAAAGCAGATGAGCATGATGACTTGTCAGGTTATATCTTCATGAAAAACTCGCCCAGCTGCGGCGTGTTTCGAGTCAAGGTTTATCAGGAAAATGGTTATCCCGCTCAGACACCGGGACGTGGGCTCTATGCCCGGGCTTTTATCGATGCCCACCCGCTGCTGCCGGTAGAAGAATCCGGCCGTCTCTGTGACCCCATGCTACGGGAAAACTTTATTACCCGGGTGTTTGCTTATGCCAACTGGCAGGCGCTGAGGAGGGAAGGGCTGACTGCCAACCGTATCATTGATTTTCACTCGCGTTATAAATATTGCCTGATGGCACACTCGCCGGATAAATATGGAGAGTTGGGGCGGATGCTGGCCGATGCCGGCAACCATGATCCGGAGGAACTGGGCGAGCGCTACTTTGCCGCGTTGATGGAAACACTGCGCAGCCTGGCATCGCGTAAGACCCACACCAACGTATTGATGCACCTGCAGGGCTATCTGAAAAAGAAAATCAGCAGCCATGAAAAAGCGGAGCTGAAAGGCATCATTGAGCAATACCGAACGGCTCAAGTGCCGCTTATCGTTCCGATGACCCTGCTCAAACACCATTTCAATAACCACCCTGATCCCTACATTAACCGACAGGCCTATCTTCAGCCGTATCCTGATGACCTCAGCCTGCGCAATGCCATCTAGTCTGACTCCCCATCACAGGCCATTCTGATTTACACTGGAGCATCAGCATGATCAGGGACTGATGCTTGAGTGAATAAAACTATTGTCAACAATGGCCTGATGGCATTGAGTCTGCTGGTGAGCGGAGAGCTTGCCAGCCTGCTGACTTTGCCACCGCACGGTGCCTCACCGTTCTGGCTGCCAGCGGGTATTGCGGTGGCTGCGGTGCTGCTCTGGCGATATGCCTTATTACCCGGCCTGATTATCGGCGCGGTGATATTGGGCATCAGCCAGCACCATGCCGATGCCGGTATATCCTGGTGGGTAGCCGGGCTGCTGTCCGGTGTCTGGGTAAGCTTACTGGCGCTGATTGCCAGAACCCTATTGCGCCGCAAGCGGCTTTGGCCGGATGCGCTGCTGCGTGAAAAACAGATCATCCGTTTTCTGATACAGGCGGCTTTGATTGCGCCCCTTGTCCCTGCCTGTTTGCTGGCACTGGCGCAGTGGCTGCCAGAGAGTCAAACTTTATCTCAACTGCTGCATCTGATTTTGCAATGGTGGCTGAGTAGTGCGGTGGGTGTGGGAATCGTGACGCCGCTGATGCTGAGCGGGTTTGCTCAGCCACGCAGAGACTGGCAGCCGAGGATCTTCAGTGTCTGCTTGCCTGTGGTGTGTCTGCTGATAGCGGTGCTGGTGGTGGTGATCGTAGCCCGTGACCGCGATGCGGCACTCAATAAAACCCGCTTTGAATCCAGTATCAAGGTGGTTCAGACCCTGGTAGAAAATGAAATCAACTACCACCAGTCGCTGCTGCAATCCCTGCAGGCTTATTTCAATCACAGTGAACAGGTCTCTGGCCGCGAATTCCAGCAGTTCGTGCAGGATTATTCTTCACATACTCATGACATCAGTTATCTGGCCTGGCTGCATTTTCGAGCTCAGGACACCACGCCAGCGCTGACCGTTCAATATCTCAGTCATTTTGAGCCCAGCGAATCGATCACCGCTCACCAGGGTCGGGACCTGTGTCCTCTATTGGGCAAAGCGATGTGTCAGATGCTGCCTCAACGCAAGCGCCTGTTGCTCAACAGTGAACGATTGGCGACTTTACTGGGTGGTAACGAAGGGGATTACAGTCTGTTTCAGCGCCTGGATAGTCCTGATGGTCAGCCTCTGGGCTGGCTGATGCAGACGGTCAATTATGTCACCCTGTTTGCTGATTTGAATCAGCGGCTGCCGCAGAGCTGGGTGGATTTCACGGTGACCAACCTGAATGAAGGCAGACTGATTCATGATGGCATCAATAAAGCTGGTGAAGCATCAGGCTGGCAGACGCCATTGCAGGCTTCCCGCATTATCAGTCTGGCGGAACAGCGCTGGCGTATTGATTATCAGCCCTCTGAATTATTTGTTCGTAGCTATGCCAGTTGGTTGTTTTATTGGGTTGCCGTGCTGACATTGCTGTCAGTGTCACTGATGCTGACCTGGCTGCTGGCGATGAGCGGCCGTGTCAGTCTGGTTGAAGAGGAGGTGGCGGATAAAACTCGCGAACTCAATAGTCGCAGTGAGTTGCTCGCCGTCAGTGAGGAAAAATACCGGCGGCTGGTGGAGAATATTCAGGATGAATATTTCCTTTACAGCCATGACAAAGAGGGCATATTCCACTATATCAGCCCCTCAATAACGCCGATGCTCGGCTATAGTCAGGCAGAATTTATGACTCATTATTCGCGGTTTATGCCTGACAACGACAGAAACCGTGATGTGGCGTCATACACAGCCTCAACGCTGGCAGGAAGCAAAAGTAACTACGAACTGGATATCTTCAATAAATCCGGCAAGCTGCATACCCTGGCAGTGACAGAAATGCCCAGCTATAACGATGCCGGGGAGGTCGTCGGTGTCGAAGGTATTGCCCGCGATATTACCGAGTTCAAGGTGTCTCAACAGAAGCTGGAAAAGCTGTCACTGGCTGTTGAGCACAGCCCTAACGCCGTGCTGATCATGGATAAAAATGGTCAGGTGGAATATGTGAATCCCAAATTTACCGCCATCACGGGCTTTAGTAACGATGAAGAGCTGGGACAGTGGCCTGACCTGATTAATTCGGGCATCAACGCGCCCGGTATTTATGAGGAAATCTGGCGCCTGATGCTGGCAGGGCAGGAGTGGCAGGGCGAGTTGCAGAACCGCAAGAAAAATGGTGACTTGTACTGGGCGCAGGAGCTGATCGCGCCGATGATGGATGAAACGGGTGAGGTCACACACTTTGTTGCTACCCAGGTGGATATCACCGAAGCGAGGCGACTCAGCGAGGAAACGTCTTATCAGGCCACCCATGATCAGTTAACCGGGCTGATTAACCGCTATGAATTTGATCAACGTCTGAACCGGGTGATTGTCGCCGCCAGACACAACCTGACTGAACATGCGCTGTGTTTTATGGACCTGGATCAGTTCAAGTTGATCAACGATACCTGTGGCCATATTGCCGGTGATGAATTGCTGAGACAAATTGGCAGCCTGCTGCAGGGTAATGTGCGCTCGCGTGACACCATTGCGCGCCTGGGCGGTGATGAATTTGGCATTCTGATGGAGCATTGCGGCATTGACCAGGCTCATCAAGCCTGCCAGCAAATTCTGACCTTGCTGCAGGATTTTCGTTTTCACTGGCAGGACTATACGTTTACCATCGGTGCCAGCATAGGCCTGGCCATCATTGACCAGCACACGCGTGACGCCAACGAAGCATTACGTTATGTGGACACTGCCTGTTACTCCGCCAAGGATGCCGGCCGTAACCGGGTTGAAGTGCATCGTGAGGACAGTCTGCGTCTGCAACAGCGACGCGGTGAAATACAATGGAGCACTGAAATCAGTGAAGCGCTGGATGATGACCGCTTTCTGCTCTACGCGCAGCCGATTATGCCACTGCAGTCGCCGGATCAGGGCATGAGTTATGAAGTGCTGATCAGGATGCTGCGAAAAGATGGCGAGATATCTCCCCCCGGTGCCTTCCTGCCGGCGGCAGAACGCTATAACTCGATCACCCGTATCGACCGTTGGGTGGTCAGCCATACCCTGGACTGGCTGACTCGAAACGCCGCTGATTTGAACCGTGTCGCGTCGATTTCAATCAACCTGTCGGGACTGACGCTCAGTGATGAGTCTATGTTGCGCTTTATTATCGAAACGCTGGAACAGGGCTCGGTCCCGGCCGAGAAAATCAAGTTTGAAATCACCGAAACCGCCGCCATCGCCAACCTGAGAGCGGCCACCCAGTTCATAGAAACTTTGCTGGGGTATGGCATCCGCTTCGCTTTGGATGACTTTGGCAGCGGCCTGTCTTCCTTTGCCTACCTGAAAAAGTTACCGGTGGATGCGCTGAAAATTGATGGTATGTTCGTCAAGGACATGCTCAGTGACCGGCTGGATTTTGAAATGGTGAAATCAATTAATGAAATCGGCCATGTCATGGGACTTAAAACCATCGCCGAGTTTGTCGAGAATAACGCTATTCTGGAGCGCCTGCGCGAAGTAGGTGTGGATTATGTGCAGGGCTACGCTATCGGCAAACCGATGCCGATTGATGATATTCTCAAAGATTAAGTTGACGGACACTGAGCCATGAACAGGGATGATCCACAGATATTAAAACAGCAGGCACTGTTACTCTATCAGCAAGCACTGTCTTCCAACGTGACCGTTATTGGTGTTGCGGTGTTGATGTCTTACTTATTCCATGACCACAGTCAGGGTCATTTGCTGATGGTTTGGAGTATTGTAATCAGTGTATTGGCATTTTCACGTCTGCTGTTACTGTTTCGGTTCAAATTTCATTCAAAGAATAGAACAATTGAACCGCTGAAGTGGATTCATGCCTACGTGTTCGTGACCTTCTTGATTGGTCTGGCCTGGGGAAGTTCTAGTATTTTTTATGTGCTCATTAATGAGATACAAATCAATACGCTCTTTTATATTCTAATTTGTACGGTAGTGGCAGCAGCCGTGCCTGTTCTATCAGCATGGTTCCCTGCTTATCTTGCCTATACCGTTCCCCAGTTGGTTTTACTGACTTCAATGTCCTTTTACCAGATGCAGTCTACGCAAGCCCAGAGTCTGCTCTATTTCCTGACTTTTGCCTTTGTCGCCTATTACCTGATGATGATGTCACTGGCAAAAAAAGCCAACGTGAATGTGGTTCAGGGGTTGTTGTTACAGCGAAGGAATCAGAGTCTGCTGGATAAGCTTAACCATGAAGCCAGACAGCGTGATCAATTGGTTAAGGAGCGAACACAAGCGCTGCTAGAGGCAAACAAAAAGCTCAAGTCCAGTCAGGGGCATATGCTGAAACTCTCACGTGCGGTGGAATCGAGTCCCAACCCTATTTTGATCACGGATGCTGATGGTTATATCGAGTATACGAACAAAAAGTGTGAGCAGGTCTCGGGTTACAGCTCAGATGAAGTACTAGGAAAAAAGCTGGACAGTTACATGTCCACTACTTTTCCGCGCAGAAAGTTAAAACAGATTTGGTCGACACTCGCCAGACGCGGTGAGTGGAGTGGTGAAATCCGTAACCTCAGAAAGGATCAAACGCACCACTGGATAAAAGTCTATCTGGCCGCGGTCCAGGATAGCGGCAAGGTGACTCATTACGTTGTTATTTATGAAGACATCACCAATTCAAAACAGCTCGCTGAAAGGCTGTCCTATCAGGCGACGCATGATGACTTGACTGGTCTGATTAACAGGGTTGAGTTTGAGAACAGACTCACGGAGATGGTGGCCGATGCTAAGCGCCATGAATCGGAACATGCACTGTGCTTTCTGGATTTGGACCAATTTAAAATTATCAACGATACCTGTGGCCATATCGCTGGCGATGAATTGTTACGTCAACTTGGTAAGTTACTGAGTGGCTCTACCAGAAAAACTGACACTCTGGCCAGGCTGGGAGGAGATGAGTTTGCTATTTTGATTCCTGATTGCCAGTCTCAACAGGCTCAGCAGATCGCTGATAAATTCAGAGAATTGATTGAGGCGTTTCAGTTTATCTGGGATTCACAGGTCTTTACCATTGGCGTGAGTATTGGCGTTACGGTGATTGATCGCCGCTCGGCCAACCGCACAGAAGTACTCAAACAAGCAGATACTGCGTGCTATGCAGCTAAGAATGCAGGCAGAAACCGTGTCTATCTTTACGAGCACCAGGATTCGCGTCTCGCAGAACAGGAAGGTGAGTTCAAGTGGGTCAATGAGATAAGAGAAGCTTTGCTGGAAGAGCGACTGGAACTGGAAGTTCAGCCAATTATCCACACCGGATCTAACCAGTTGGATGCTTTTGAGGTTCTGGTTCGTCTGCGGGGAAGACAGGGAGAGCAGTATCCGCCGGGCGCATTTCTTCCTTCGGCCGAGCGTTATAACTTGTCAGATAAGATCGATAAATGGGTTATCGACAATGTGTTTGATTGGTTGGAAACGCATATACAAACGTTACCTTTTCTCAAAACAATGGCGATTAATCTGTCGGGTGCCTCATTGGGGCATACTGATATGCTGGCTTATATTACCAGCAAGCTCGCCACAGCTGGTTTCAGTGCTTCGTTGATAAAGTTTGAAATTACAGAAACGGCAGCCATCGGTAATATGCGTAATGCCAACGCTTTTATCAAAGCCTTGTCAGAAATAGGTTGTCAGTTCTCGCTCGATGATTTTGGCAGTGGTTTATCATCATTTGGCTATCTCAAAAACCTGCCTGTGCAAAGCATCAAAATCGATGGCATGTTCGTGCGGGATATGATGAGTGATCCTATTGACCTCGAGATGGTTAAATCAATTAACGATATCGGTCATGTAATGGGGCTGGAAACCATTGCAGAATTTGTTGAGAGTGAAGACATCTGGGCAAAACTAAAGTCGATCGGCGTCGACTATGGCCAGGGTTACTACCTTGGCAAACCCATGCCGATTGATTTTATTCTTCACCCCGACAGTGTCAGTTGGATGAATACTTCGAAACTAGCCTGAAAACAGATAGGCAAACGAAATGAATCGACGTGATTTTATATCAGTCATATTAGGGTCGGTTGCATTCAACCGATATGCTAATGCGGGACAAAAAAGTCACACTGCTGTCCTGCTTGATGATCGTTTCAGTCAGCATCAAATCTCTCCGGCTCACCCTGAGTCGCCAGCACGATACCGGACACTAAAAAAGGCTGTTATGGCCATGCCCGAGCAGCCTGTGCTGGAAAAAATGGAACCACTGGCTACTGAACAGGTAGAACCCTGGCTGTTGCAGATCCACAGTAAGCAACATATTGACGCGATAAAATCAGACGCTGAGACATACAATAATGTCCTGCCAGCTACCGCTGCATGTCTTGCTGCCGTTGATGCCGTCATGCAGGGGAAAGTCAGAAATGCTTTTTGTGCGTCCCGGCCACCGGGCCACCACGCGCTGAACACCGGCCGTGAAGAAGGTTTCTGCTATTTCAACCACATTGCGATTGCCGCCCGCTATGCTCAGCAAAAATATGAAGCGGAAAAAGTGCTGATCATTGACTGGGACTATCACCATGGCAATGGCACAGAGTGGGCTTTTTACAGTGACCCCTCGGTGCTGTTTTTCTCCACCCATGATCAGTATGCCTATCCCGGCACCGGCAGCCCATCCCGAACCGGTGAGGGGGATGGTGAGGGCTTCAATATTAATGTGCACCTTGGTTGTGGTACGGACGATAAAGCCATTCTGGCCGCCTTTGAGCAACACCTGCGACCCGCACTGACCAAATTCAAACCAGATCTAATCCTGGTCTCTGCCGGGTTTGATAGCCGCGTGGATGATTTACTGGGCTGTTTTGCCATCACTGATCAGGGCTTTGCGCAACTGACGCGCTGGGTCATGCAACTGGCGGATGAGTTTTGTGATGGGCGTCTGGTTTCGGTGCTTGAAGGTGGATATAACATTCAGGGCAATGCCCGGGCTGCAGTCAGTCATCTTGAGGCATTGACACAGCAATAAGTAAAAGTCAATTTTCTGACAGATCGTTTCGATCACATTTTTCAGCGTTTGTCCCTGCTAATCTCAATAAACTACGCTTGTTTTTAAGTTATTGATATTTATTGATTTTATTCCTTGTCGGCAGGTTTCTATAAAGGCGTAGTGTCGGGGTGGCACAGCTTCTGCAAATAATCTGTTGTACACGCCGAGAATACAGTTTCCAGCTGGCTTCAAGGTCAAGACAATAGGTTCAAGGAGAACGCAATGAACGCCACTGCCCAATTGAAACAAAATGTGTCAGATGTGCAGACAGCAAGCACGTCTGAATATGAACAACTGAAGACTTTTTATGATGCCAAGTACAAAGCTGGCTGGTTTTCAATGAAAGGAACGCCGCGGCCGTGCTTCACCCCAACACTGCTGAGCAGTATTTCCTCTTACTTTTCCAGTGTCAGACAGGAAATGCTGGCAAGCCAGGGCGAAAAATATGACTATCTGGTGCTGGCATCAGATATTGATGGTGTTTTCAATCTGGGCGGTGACCTGGAGTTGTTTTCTAAACTTATTGCCGAACAGGATGCGGATGGCCTGCTACGGTATGCCGTCAGTTGTATTGATGTGCTGTATGCGAACATGATTCACCTCAATACTGATCTGACGACCATTGCCCTGGTGAAAGGCGATGCACTGGGTGGCGGTTTTGAGGCAGCTTTGTCCAGCAACGTGCTGATTGCAGAGAAGGGCACTAAGTTAGGTCTGCCGGAGGTGTTGTTTAACTTATTCCCCGGGATGGGGGCGTACTCGTTGCTCTCCAGAAAAATTGGCGCTGCGAGAGCGGAACAGATGATTTTGTCGGGCAAGCTTTACAGCGCGGAAGAATTGTTTGAGATGGGCGTGGTTGATGAACTGGCTGAAGCCGGAGACGGTGAACTTGCTGTCTATCGCTACATCAACAAAGCTTCCAAAAATCAGAACAGTCATCAGGCCCTGCGCAGAGTGCGCGATCTATGTAACCCGGTGAGTTACGATGAGCTATTGAATATCACCAAGATCTGGGTCGAATCAGCTTTGAAGTTAAGACCCAAAGATTTGCGCATGATGCAAAGGCTGGTGCAGAGACAGTCGCAGAGAACACAACACACTGAAGCTGTTACTGGCTAGTTTGATGGGCCTCGGTTTGAAGCGCGCTCTTGAGTCCCGAGAGCGTGTCTTCAAACACTTGGTTGATTTCCTGTACCAGGCCCTGCATCTCGTCAGAGTTGATTTGATCAGGCTTCAGTTGCTCTGCTTCTCGGCACAGCGAAGATAAGCGCTGTGCCCCCAACTCGGTTGAAGTACCTTTCAGGGCGTGCAGGCTTTCGCGGTACTGATAGTAGTCATCTGACCATGACCGATTGATGATTGTCAGATGTTTTCTGCCGTCCATGGAAAACCCCTCAACCAAATCTGCCATGAAATGAGCACCACCACCCAGCGCCTCAAGATCCTGCAGATGGCGGTGATTGATAAGCGCTTCTTTTGACTCATCCTGTGTTGCCGTTTCCGTAACATCTGGCTGCAGTTCAGCAAGCTGATTCGAGATAACTGCAATGTGGGCGAGCAGTTTTTTTGAGTCTATGGGTTTGGTCAAAAACAAATCGGCACCGGCCTCTTTGCTACGTTGTTCTGCCTCGGGCGTGGCATCAGCCGTCAGCATAATAGAGGGAATTTTTCTGGATGAGTCGATAAAACGCATTGCCTTGAGGATCTCGGCGCCCGAGTACTCCGGCATATTCATATCCAGTATCATCAAATCAATATCATCGTGTCTGTCGCTGATGATATCCATCGCGATTTCACCATTATCAGCGAGTAAAACATGATGGCCCAACTTGCCAAGCATGCCTTCCAGTACCCGCTGGTTAACATGATTGTCCTCGGCTACCAGAATAGTGAGGGCTTTTTTACTGGTTGCTTGTGAGTGATAGAAATCGTTCAGGCTGACCACATTGCTGGATGATTGATGTGAGGCTTCTGAAGCATGCAGTGCATTGAACAACGTGCGTTTATCGGCTAAATCCCGAATTGATGACAGGTAATAGAGGTTAAGCGCATCATCCGTTAACAAATCGTCTTCGGGATGAATCAGGATGAGCGATAGCTGTTCAAGTTGTTGTTCCTGGGAGAGCATCTGAGCGTATTGCACAGGGGTGATGCCCGACATACTGTTTTGTTCAACAATCAGCGTATCAAAGGGTTGGTTATGACTGTCAGCATTCATTAGCGCAGCCATGGCCTGTGCTGAGGAAGTGACTGTCTGGTGTTGAACATGCCAGCTGTCAAGGTTTTGTCGCAGCTCATGGGCTGATTGTTCACTGGTTAACAGGAGTACTTTTTGGTCAGTTAGTTGCAATGCGTGACTAGAGTCGGTGTCAAAAGCGAGCTCGAACCAGAATGTGGTACCTGAGCCCAATTCGCTTTCTACGCCTATCTCTCCTCCCATGAGTTCAACGAGTTGTTTTGAAATAGTGGTGCCGAGTCCCGTCCCCTGATATTTAACGGCGCCGCTGTTGTTCGCTTGAGTGAAATCTTCAAAAATTGTTTCAATATTATCCTCTGAAATACCAATGCCGGTATCCTGAATTTCAAAGCGGATTCTCACTTTATTCGCCATTTTATCAGCATCAAGTTGCTGAATGAGCAGCTTGACGCTGCCTGTATTTGTAAACTTTATCGCATTCCCCATCAGGTTGATCAGTACCTGCCTCAGGTGCTGCGGGTCACCCAGTAAGTGGAAGTCGATTCTGGAGTCGATGCATTGCGTGACTCTCAAGCCTTTAG
Source organism: uncultured Methylophaga sp. (assembly GCF_947259025.1). GTDB lineage: Bacteria > Pseudomonadota > Gammaproteobacteria > Nitrosococcales > Methylophagaceae > Methylophaga. Next base: position 37,222 of record NZ_CAMYKO010000001.1, on the reverse strand, counting down.
CCGTGCCCATCGTTGACTGTAACTGAGTGATGTTGTTGGTAAGACTGTGTAAATCGAAGGGTTCTCTGGCGATGTTGATTTTACCAGCCTCAATTTTTGAGATATCGAGGACGTTTTCGATCAGCCCCAGCAGTGTATTGGCCGAACTACGCATAATGCTGACGAATTCATGCTGTTGACGGCTCATCGAGGTCTCACCCAGCAAGTCAGCAATACCAATGACGCCATTCAAGGGCGTACGCAACTCATGTGACATATTCGCCAGAAAGCGGCTTTTGGCCTCATTGGCAAGTTTTGCTGAGCGGATGGCTGCGTGGAGTTTGTTGATCAGGAACGCGGAGTAGAGCGGGATGAGTAGCAATAACAAAAGCAGACTGTAGCCGATTGGCTTGTGTTGAATATCCTGCCAGTAATCGCCTGTGCTCAGTGCGGTAGTGAAGCCAAGGATACCGATGGCCAGTGATATGTAAAGGTAATGACTGCCAAAACGAAAGCCGTTGCCGAGAATAACCCACAAATAAATGACAAATAGAAAAACACTCTCATCACCGGAGTAAATCATCAGAATGGAGAGCGATGTCAGATCCAGCCAGATACCGGCGACACGCCTGACAGGTGAAGGTCTTGGTCTGAGATAAATAGCAATGGCAATAGCAATGGCACCCGCGTAGTAGACCATGGTAACCAGGCTGGGGGTGGAGAGCAGGGTTGTCAGAAACTGTTCATCTGCTCCCCATGGCACACAGAAATAGAGCAGTATGGCCAGTCCAATGCCCAGGCGGACTTTGATTGCCTGTTCAGGTTCACTGTCACCTGTTTCAGGTAAGAGGCGTGATGTCTTTTTTGTTTGTTCCGTCTCGCGGGTTTCAGACATTTGGCTCAGTCTCTGATGCCGGCGTATCGCTGTAATCTTGCTGAATCTGTCGTATCGCATCCAGTCGTTGCATAAATGCATCGACACATTGTGGATCCAGATGCGTGCCCGATTGCTGCTGTATGTAAGCGATGGCCTCATCCGTGTCCCAGGCCTCTTTATAAGGGCGGGCTGACACCAAAGCATCAAACACGTCGGCGACGGCAACGACACGGGCAATCAGGGGAATATCGTCACCGGCCAGTCCATTCGGATAGCCTTTACCGTCAAAACGTTCATGGTGATTGAGGGCAATGATGGCCCCGATCTGCATGTAGCGTGACTGGCTGTCAGAGAGAATGGCGTGTCCAATCGTGGTATGGGATTGCATAATTTCCCACTCGTAACCATTGAGCTTGCCGGGTTTGAGCAGAATACCGTCGGGGATGCCTATCTTGCCGATATCATGCATCGGCGCGGCATATTCCAGATCTTCACAGTCCTGTTCACTGAACGTGCCCATGGCTTCAGCAATCTGGCGTGAGTATTTTGCCATCCGCAGGACATGATTACCCGTGCCTTCATCACGGTATTCACCGGCCCGGGCCAGCCGCAGGATAGTCTCTTTTTCACGCTGGATGATCTGTTCGGTGGCGACATCGACCTGTCTGGCCAGCCACTCGGCCCGATCCTGAATAATCAGGTTTTGTTCCTGCATTTTCAGCAGGTTGCGGCAACTGGTTCGGCATTCTATCTGATCGATGGGGCGGGTCAGAAACGCGGTAGCGCCGGCTTCCAGTGCTTCGTAGCGAACTGCTTTTTCACTGACCACGGTGATCATCATGATCGGCACGTTTTCACAGTGTGCCTGTTGGCGAACACTGCGGATAAACGCGATGCCATCCATTTCCGGCATCCGGTAGTCAGTGATGATAAGGTCCGGGTCGTTATTGCTTATCCAGTCGAGGGCTTCAGTCGGGCTGCCAAAGGCAGTGACTTGCAGGTTGTCAGCGATTTGCTCGATGACCTTTTGAAGGATCGCACGGCCGGTAGTTTGATCATCAATGATCAGTACATTCTTTTTTCTGTTCAGAATACTTTGCCTCCTGGCAGAAATATATGGTTGCTGGCCCTGCTGTTTATTTTTTTCGCCAGTCAAGATTACGTACCTCAGTATCGTGGCGTGTCTGACCGTGCATCCTGCAATAATGCCACTACAAAGCCCGGCGGTTAAAATTCCCTGTGTTCCGGGGGAAATAAGCGATTACAGCTATTATCGCTAGTGAATATTATTTCGTCTAGTAACTGGGTCTCAATCTGCTTGTCGCAAAGTGAGGTTAAAGCGTTTTTGGCCGGTATCCGGGTGATGAGCCAGTTTTAGTGGACGGATGCCATGAAAGCGCAGCCGATCTTCCCCGCCCCAGACCACGACATCGCCATGCTCAAGCAGGTAGGCATCAGGTTTGTCTTTGCGTCTAAGACCACCGAACAGAAAGATGGCCGGCACGCCCAGTGAAATGGATACGATAGGTTGATTGAAGTCGCGTTCATCTTTGTCCTGATGCAGCCCCATGCCGGCACCCGGCTGATAACAGTTAATCAGGCAGACATCGGGGCTGAAGTCGGCAAAGCCCGTCTCACCGGCGGCATCGCGAGCCAGTGCTGAGATCAGGTCCGGCATGGGCGGCCAGGGCTGTTCGGTCAGGGGATCAGTCGCTTGGTAACGATAACCTTTTGCGTCAGTGACCCAGCCCCGCTGGCCGCAGTTACTCAACTGTGCTTTCATTTTGAAGCCACCCGGGGTTGTCATTTGTCTCAGGGGGGACTGCCGGGTCACCGTTTCAATCAGATCCAGCAGCGCTGTTGCCTGACTGGCAACAAAGCCTCGTAAAATCACGCTGTCGGGGCCGATGTTTTGTCTGGACATCTCAGTGGCCGTTATTTAACTGTTCAGCCAGCAGCCTCGCGCTGGTAAAGGCCGCTTCAACCCGCCCCTTGATACACCAGTCACCACAGGCAGCGAGCTTCAGGCTGGGATCATCATAAAAGCCGGGCGGTGCCTGTTTGGGCAGATTGGCATAGTGCCAGCGCTTGATATCGGCAGATGCAATCAAATCCGGGCTGATACCGGTCACCGCCATCACATTGTCAATCATCATCTGTTTGACCTTTTCAAGATCAGAATCCAGATGCTGGCCGGCCCATTTGTTGGTCGAATGGGCCAGTAAGGCAAAGCCATCACGCTGTGGCTTACTGCTGTTAACTGAAACCCAGCTGATATCAGCCTGTTTGACCAACGCCGCCTGGAACGGCAGCCGCGGATCTTGTTTGAGGCCGAGCATCAGCGCATAGCAGGGTTTCATCGGGATCTGGCTGATGACGTCATGGTGACAGAATTCAGCAGGCATCAACTGAGCCGTTTGCACTGAAGGCAGGGAAACAATCACCCGGTCGAAGGGCCCATATTGTCTGTCATCGTCGTCGGTTAACAGCCAGGATTGATTCTGCCTGCTGAGTTCGTTGATCCGGGTCTGATAGCGGATATCCAGCCCCTGCGCCAGGTGGTCGCCAATAGCCGCCATATTGGGGACACCCACATAATGAGGAAACTCCTCGGTCCAGCGCCGCCGGGCAGTGATATGGCCGGCCTCCATCTCTACAAAATCGGCATGCCAGTCAGCGACAACGCCGGCTTCAATCAATGTTGTGAGGAAATCCTGAAACTGCGGTGAGCGGGCAGTGAAGAATTGGGCACCATGATCAAATACCACGCCGGTCCCGTCTCGACTGGCAACACGACCACCGGGACGGGATGATTTTTCAAACAGGGTAATCTTATGGTCTGTGCTAAGATGACGGGCCAGCGTCAGCCCTGCCATACCGGCACCAATAATGGCTACGGTTGTCATAGGAATATCGTACGGACTGACATTTACTGTGGCACCACTCTGACATAACCGCGGTTGCCACGAATCAGCGATGCATAGGTGCCGGGAGCCAGGCGCTCTTTGTCACTGTTGACGGCCTGAACGACAGCAATTTTATCGCCGTCTTGCTGACGCAGAATATATTCCACGCCCAATGACGATTTGATCTTCTCATCCAGGAACTGGCCGGCAATGGCACCCCCAACCAGGGCAATGATAGTAATGGCGACCCCCGCCGGGTTGTCGCTTTCGGTAATACCATAGGCCGTGGCACCGGCCACGGTGGCCCCCACCGCCGTACCCCAGCCAGGACGACCGGACTCGTCCAGACCTTCAATTTTCACCAGGCGGGAAGAAATGACCCGCACATCTTCAATTGCCATGGTTTGCCCGACTTCACTGGCATAGTAGCTGCTCTGAGAGCGAGAAGCACAGGCATAAAGCAGCGGCAGAATCAGGGCAATAAGAAGCATCAGTCGAAGTGGGTGCTGAGTCATGGCAAACTCCATTAACAAGATTCATGCGCCAATATGCAGCAGCGCGGGCTCTAATCAAATTGACAGCCGCTGAAACTGAATTACTGCGTTAACAGGATCAGTGCTTTTGCCTGATTGCCTGCCACCAGCGTTGAATCGCTTTACGACCATAACGGCGTTTGAAATTAACTTTAAAGTCATAAAGGTAAAAAGGCAGGCGTCGCCGCGCCGTGAAGGTTTTGGGCTTGAGCATGCTCTGCAGATAATGCTCAACCAGAAACTCTCGGCCCGGCCAGTGCAGTTTGTGACAGATCCGCGTCAGATCCGACAGTCGCTGTTTGAGCGGGGTGCTGCGGTTGTAAAAACGCGCCCGGTTGATATCTATCAGAGTGAAGGTGAGCTGCTGATCAGCTTGCTTTTTGATCAAAATATTGCCGCCGGCCAGATCACGGAAAAACACGCCATGTTCATGCATGCGCAGCAGGAAGGCAGCGAGCTGACGATAGGCCTCTTCACTGGCGATACCCTGAAACTCACTGGCCCCGTCATGAAAAGCGATCAGCATGTCACGGGCTGAGAAGTCGTGATCGACTTTTTCACAGACAAATAAATTGTCCAACATCGAACCACCCTGTTTTTCGAAATAGGCCAGTGGTTGGGCGGTTGCAATGCCTCGGCGTGACAGCTCTGCAGCGGCAATCCAGCTGCGCCGGGCCTTACTGGGCTTGAGTCTGTCCAGCAAGCGTTTATGTGGATGCATTTTTATTGGCTTCTTCGCTACCACCTCAAAGCCACCTGGGCCGGGCACGGTCCAGATCAGGTTTCGGGCTTTGCGAAGCGTGTTGCCCTCGCTGGCCTGAGGCAGGTTATCGGGGCGCATCTGGCTGATGATTTGCTCAGCCTGTTTGGCATTATCAGCAATGACCACGCCCTGCCAGCCATTTTGTCGGATAGGATAATAGCGGCCATGACGGCGGTGGGCGAAGATTGATTCCAGTGGCCCGCTTTGCGCCCAGTCTTTAACGGCTACCGCATGGGTTGCCGGCCAGGCAAGGTAAGTGGGACTTTCAGTAATAAAGCAGGGCGTCTCGTCTGCCTGCTCGCCATCGCGGCTGAAGAAGCTGGCCCGCTGCCAGTCCCGCGATTCGTATAGTGCATCCAGCGAACAGGCCTTACCATTAATAGTCCAGGCCACGTGGATAAGCTGGGTCTGATTACGGAAAGCATGCACTTCCACATTGTTGCTGGTGGACAGTGGCCCCAGGTAGTGACTACCGGGAATCAGACTATTGAACTGTTTGAGCGCATCAAAGCCGGGACGCAGTCGGAAGTCCGGCAATTGGCCCAGAACGCTCTGGTAATGGGTGATACGCTCAAGCTCGGGGTAACGCCCACTGCCATCATCAATCAGGCCTTCACGCCAGCACAGCAAAGGGCCCCAGAAAGCCTGTTTCAGTGCGCCGGATGCGGCTAATAAAACCATGTAACGTGTCAGGTAGTCTGCCTGTTTCTGTTCTTTTTCCGCCAGCAGCCTTTCAATGCGTGGCAAGGTCCAGAAAGCAGCCGGGGAAATCATTTTATCGACACCGTTTCTGTGCCCAATCCGCTGTATCAGCCGCGCTTTTTTAACCAGGTTCACCTTGAGCCGGGTCGCCCACTGGAAGCCGATAATGCGGTGGTCATAACGCTCGGGTTCCGTGACCCGCTCACAGAACAGGTTGTTGGTATGGACGTCGGGCAGCATGGCGTCATCCTTCATCTGCGCCAGCACCGAGAAGGTATAAAAAGGCTCAAAGTCCGAGATATTGGGACCGGCCAGGGTGATGTGTCGGGATTTGATTTCCTGATGGGCAATATCCCAGGCGGCAAAAAAACCCTCGGTATTGTAACCGGCCCAGCGGCGGCGGTTGATGGTGGAGCCGACTTCAATCGCGTGTAACTGGCTGCCGAAGCGGTCGCAGACTTCGCTGACGAACTCACGCCAGGTTTGTTGCGCCTCAGTCTCTGTCATGGTGAAGGCTGCTTCAAAGGGCTGAACCAGGTGCAGCAGCACTTGCAGGTCAGTGTTCAGTAACTTTTCCAGCAGGCGGGCAGCCGGGCCGTTTTCATCGCCGTAACTGAAGTCCAGGCGCACATTGCGGACACCCAGTGATTTGAGCTGTTGCAGAATAAAATCATCAACGGCCGGGTCTGCCGAGGCCGCCACGCCGACACCGGTAAAGTCTGCAGCGACTTCGTGCAAAGCCGGCGGTATATGCCCGCCCGGGAAACGCAGCCCGCCTTTAAACACCTGTTTCAGCGCACTCAGTAATAGCCTGCTGTTCATCACGGCAGGGACATTTTTTTGGGATTTATCAATCGGTGGCTGTGTGCTCATAGCGCTTGTGTTCTCTGGGGACAGGCTGTTAGTGCGGCTGGAGATGGCTTTCAATAAGTCGCATTCAAATGGCGTTATTTTGAATCTTCGGGCATCAAAGCACAACTTCACGGGGCTGACGGTGGTTTGTATTGCCGATTTAAAGCCCGCATAATCGGCCAGAAGCTGAATACATAATCAAAAACAACAGCCGAGAGAGAAAACAATGAGCGCGGATCTTTACGAGCAGGTCAAACGCAACCCCAAGTTTCAGCAACTTGTCAGACGCCGGGCCCGATGGGCATGGGGGCTGGCCAGCCTCATTCTGCTGATGTACTTCGCCTTTATCATGCTGATTGCCTTTACCCCTCAGTGGCTGGCACAGCCGATTGCGACGGGCAGCGTGATTACACTCGGCATACCCATAGGCGTGCTGGTCATCATCGTGGCGTTTGTGCTCACCGGTGTCTATGTGCACAAGGCCAACAGCGATTTTGATCGTATCAACCAGCAAATTATCAGCGAGACAGAACAATGAGCCTGCGTCAGATTGCGATATTTTTCCTGGCTTTTTCAGCGTTGCCGGTGTCTGCTGCAGAGGCGATAAAGGGGCAGGTGGAACAGCAACCATTAAACCTGCCTGCCGTGCTGATGTTTCTGCTGTTTGTGGCTGCCACGCTGATCATTACTTACTGGGCGGCGAAAAACACCCGCTCAACTTCGGATTACTATGCTGCCGGCGGCGGCATTACCGGCCTGCAGAATGGTCTGGCGATTGCCGGTGACTATATGTCGGCGGCCTCTTTCCTGGGCATTTCCGGGCTGGTGTATTTATCCGGTTATGACGGCCTGATTTATTCCATCGGTTTTCTGATCGGCTGGCCATTAATCCTGTTTCTGATTGCCGAACGGCTGCGTAATCTGGGCCGCTATACCTTTGCCGATGTGGCCTCCTATCGGCTGGCGCAATTGCCTATCCGAACCCTCTCAGCATTTGGTGCTTTAGCCGTGGTCGCTTTGTACCTGATTGCGCAGATGGTCGGGGCGGGTAAGCTGATCCAGCTTTTGTTCGGGCTGCCTTATGAGTTTGCCGTAGTTGTGGTCGGTGTTTTGATGATGCTTTATGTGACCTTCGGCGGCATGATTGCTACCACCTGGGTGCAGATTATCAAGGCGGTGTTGTTGTTATCCGGTGCCACCTTTATTGCGGTGATGGTTTTGCGTCATGTCGGCTTTGATTTGAACCTGTTATTTGAGCAGGCGGTGGCCGTACATGACAAAGGTGACCAGATCATGGGGCCGGGCGGACTGGTGTCTGATCCGATATCAGCGATTTCGCTGGGTGTGGCTTTAATCTTCGGTACTGCTGGTCTGCCGCATATATTGATGCGCTTTTTCACTGTGGCTGATGCCAAACAGGCCAGACGTTCAGTGTTCTTTGCAACCGGCTTTATCGGCTACTTTTATATTCTGACCTTTGTCATTGGTTTCGGCGCCATTGTGTTGCTCACCGCCAACCCGGACTTTTTTGATCAGCAAGGCCTGCTTATCGGCGGCAATAATATGGCGGCGATACATCTGTCTCAGGCTGTCGGTGGTGATATCTTCCTGGGCTTTATTTCAGCCGTAGCTTTTGCCACTATTCTCGCGGTGGTGTCCGGGCTAACGCTGGCTGGGGCTTCGGCTATCTCTCATGATCTTTATGCCAGTGTGATCAGAAAAGGTGAAGCCTCGCATCGTGACGAAATCAGAGTGTCCCGCATTGCCACGGTGGTGCTGGGGATTGTAGCCATCGTGCTGGGGATTTTATTCGAAAAACAGAATGTTGCCTTTATGGTGGGGCTGGCTTTTGCCATTGCTGCGAGTGCCAACTTCCCGATTCTGTTCCTGTCGATGTACTGGCATCGCCTGACCACTCGTGGTGCCCTGATTGGCGGTTTTGCCGGGCTGGCGACAGCGATTGTGCTGGTGATCCTGGGGCCGATAGTCTGGGTCGATATTCTTGGCAATGCTGAAGCCATCTTCCCCTACAAGTACCCGGCATTATTCTCGGTGCTGACAGCGTTTATATTGATCTGGTTGTTTTCCGTGACCGATAACAGTCAGCGTGGCAAAGATGAACGGGCCTTGTTCGAGCACCAGTTTATTCGTTCACAAACCGGTATCGGTGCCCACGGCGCGAACGCCGATCATTAAACTGGAGCGGGTGATGGGAATCGAACCCACATCATCAGCTTGGAAGGCTGAGGTTCTGCCATTGAACTACACCCGCGAATAAAGCCGGGTGCCGGTCAGCGCTGACCGGCATAAATATTCAGTGGCTGGTTCTATTTGTTTGAAGATTTCTGCTGCTGCATGCGAATACCTTCGCTCCATGTGGTAGGCATACGATTCGGTTTTTGTTGGCGAGCTGTATTGCTTGCTGCTGCTTTGACCACAGGCTGGGATTTCTGCATCCGCAATTTTTCTTTATTGACCAGGTAACCCCATGTGCCAGGCGTCTTCAATAGCCTTTGCTCCTCAGTCATTTTGGTAACAGCACGAGTATCATTCTGCTGGGGGTGATTGGCTTTCATGCGTGAGTATTCGGCTTGCAGAATATCGTTATATGAAAGTGGGAGTTGAGCGTAGCTGGCGGGAGCGAGTGCCATGGCCGCAACAGAGGTTAATACCGTCAGAGAAAGTTTGTATTTCATAATTAGAGTTATCCGGTTGTGGGATGGCGCTTTGAGAGTCTAGCTGACTCATGAAGCAACACAAGCACCTGAGCCAGTAAGTCCATCCATATTAAAAGCAGACTCATTAGCTAGACACGTGTATTGCGGAATTGTTCTCCGACCCCGGTTTCAAGTCAACCGGCACTGGCAGAAAATCAGGGGCTGTCGTCGCAGCCTTTGCCCGCATATATGCCCATCAGCATGGTCCGACGTTGTTCTGCGGCTTTCATTCGTTCTTCTGCGGATTGTTTGTTTTTGCCAATCACTGCGTTGGCCCCATTGGTCGCCACGGCCGCGCCGATACCTCCACCGGCCCAGCCAGCAAAATGACCGGCGATACTGGCACCAATCCCGGCCATATCACTTTTAGACTGGCTGGATTTGGAGGTTTCAATAACCGTTTCCATCGCGCTGATTTCATCAGTGATTTGCTGGCAGCTCATTTGACCATCGCCGGGCTGAGTGACATGAATAACATCACTTTCTTCTGCCATAACAGGCGCAGTGGTAAACGCAAAAGACATTATCAGGGGGAGATGAAGATTTTTCACAGCTCGTGCTCCTTGAGGTGAGTCAACAATAAACCTGACTATGAATTTAATAGATTGCTGAAATTAATCAAGTTTTATTCATCTCTCGAGCTCATAAAAGTGGAGGATCTGTAAAAATTGATTTTTATTATCCGGCACTCAGTTATTGTCGCTTTCCTGAAGTCAGCTCAATATCGCATTCACACAAAAAAGCCCCAACATTGTTGAGGCTTTACCTACGGTCATTGTTGATCTGATTTACAATACATACTCCAGACTAATACTACCTGTCGCATAGCTCTCGTTACTGTCACCGCCAAACTCGATATCAGCGATCAGACTGAGATTATTTTCATTCGCAACACGTAAGCTGGCACCAGCAAATCCATCAGTCACATTTTCGTCACCCACAGTAGCAAACTTGAATTGATTACCGGCAACACTGACAGCGGTGTCATCATCATCGGTATGACGTGAATGGATACCCACTCTGATTTCCAACTCACTTGCCTCGTCGAATTGATAGGCAGTGGCAAGTTGTGCCTTGACAGTAAATGCCCTGGCTTGTCGGCTATCAACAGTCAGATTGGAGTTTGTAGTACCCGTCTCACGGTAATCATCCAACCAGGCGACGCTGTAATTTACACTGACGGACGGACGTAGCTCCAGTCTGTCATCGACGCTGAAGGCTGAACCGATAGACAGTCCAGGGCTTATAAACCAGCTATTGAAGCCAGACTGTGCTGTCTCATAACCGTTCAGGTTATCGACCACTGACCGGTCGTTGTTATGATCACCATAACCGGCAATGAGTGAGCCTGTGATATTGACACTATGCATTTTGCGATTGGCATAAGCACCGACGTAATAGTTGTCCGCATCAGTCTCAAAGGATGTGGTCTGAGTGTTTGTGCTAGTGCTCACGATGCCGCCAGTGACACCAGCACGATAACCATTTCGATTCCATTCATAGCCGAAATTCATCCCGACGTGATTATGATCATAGCCAAGAGCCCTGCCTTCGGCGTCACGACTAAAGCGTCCCCCGAAGACCTGTGCCCAGGTCACTGGCTCTGTTTTTCTGGCATACATTCCCGGAGACAACTCAAGAGACGTCAGTTGTATAGGTTTCAGTGACTTCGACTGCGCCATACGTTGACCAATCACATTGTGAATGGCTGAAGTCATACTGGCTAATGCGACCCCACGGGTGGACTCAACAGTCGGATCAATGCTGATAACTGAGTTTCCGTCGACTACTCCGGTGCCCAACAGGTTTATGTTTTCCACATTCTCAAAGGTCAGGTTTGCAGAGCCGATATCATAGATGTTCGCCGTATCGTTATCGCCACCATCATCTCCCAGATCAATGCGACCTATGATTTGAGACCCCGGCCGCAGATTAAGTGTGATGTCATTAGAATGGCCCATAATGGCATAAGAGTCGGAACTGCCCGTCAAAATAGAGCCACTATTATTGATAGTGGCATTGCTGCCCAGTGATTCAATAGCGATGCGCTGTTGACCGCTGGTAGATATGCTACCGCTGTTGTTGATAGTGGTGTCAATGCTATCTGACCGAATCCCGCTAGCATTAAAACCACTGGTTGTGATGTGGCCGCTGTTATCAATAGTTGCGCCGCTGGCTTGTGCCCAGATCCCATGTGCATCACTGCCGCTGGTGGATATGCTGCCTGTATTCTCCATGGTGGCGTTATCGCCAACAGATTTGATGCCAGAGGCAGTATTACCGCTGGTGAGTATCTTGCCATTGTTGTTGATAATGGCAGAACTACCCTGTGAAGTAATGCCGTCTGCGCCACTACCACTGGTGGCGATGATACCGCTATTGCTGATGTTGGCGTTGCTCTCGAATGAGAAAATCCCGTAACTTAAATTGCCGCTGGTGAATATACCGCCACTATTGTTGATATCAGCGTTAATACCTAATGATCTAATAGCCCAGCTGCTCCCTCCATTAGTGGTGATTGTCCCACTATTATTGATTGTGGCATCTCTGTTATTAGAATGAATCCCAAGACCAAAGCCCGAGTTAGTGGTGATTATGCCACTGTTATTGATGGTGTCCTCAATGCCTGCAGATAATATGCCGAATGAGCCGTACCCAATGGTGTCAATGCGGCCGTTATTGTTGATGGACGCATGATTGCCTGTTGACCGAATGCCACTTGCATAAAAACCGTTGGTGCCGATGCTGCCGCTATTGTCGATAGTGGCACTGATCCCAGTTGACCGAATGCCATTTGCATAATCACCAGTGGTATCGATGCTGCCGCTATTATTGATGGTTGCACTGATGCCAGTTGACCCAATGCCATATGCATAATCTCCAGTGGTAGAGATTATTCCGTTGTTATCACTACTGATATTATCCCCGGGTGCATCAATCGCGATGACGCCTGATGTGCTCAGCTCACCACCCGTTTCAATAGTGCCAGTTTCATTGTCATTCAGTGTTTGTCCTGCTGTGACCGTCTCACCATCCTGAATCGTAAAGCTTGCAGCATAGCCTGGAGAGCTGAGTGTCAGTGAAATGGCAATTGAGAGAATTTTGGGTGTGTGTTCAACAAGAATGATACGCGCCTCCTTTTAACCGTGATTCATTTCCCTATGGCGCCACACAATGGAAGGCCAAAAAATGGGTCAACGTAACAGAGACGACTTTTTTGTTGCAAACATGTTTTTTGACGATCAAATAGCTATCAAACATGCGTATTAATGCAGGTTTTCGTTGAGTTATAAGTTCAGGGGGGCGACTGAAATAGCTTCCAGAGTCACCTTGAATCTCTACAGATGATGCATCGCTTGCCGCTTGCTCACAGATTTTTATCGGTGACGGCACCTTCAGAGGCAGAGGAGACCGTTTTGGCGTATTTCGCCAGCACACCGCGTGTGTAGCGCGGTGGAACAGGCTGCCAGGCTTCGCGTCTTTGTTGTATTTCTGTATCGCTCAGATGAAGCTGCATGACAGCGTTTTCGGCGTCTATGGTTATTTCATCACCATTCTCAACCAGTGCAATCGGACCGCCATCAAAAGCTTCGGGGGTGATGTGCCCAACCACAAAGCCGTGGCTGCCGCCAGAGAAACGGCCGTCGGTGATCAGGGCCACATCGTTACCCAGGCCTTTACCAATAACGGCAGAAGTGGGGCTGAGCATTTCCCGCATGCCCGGCCCGCCTTTGGGACCTTCATAGCGGATAACGATGACATCCCCTTTTACGACGGTGCCATTGAGAATATCCCGTTGCGCCTCTTCTTCAGAGTGAAATACCCGGGCTTTACCGGTAAACCGTAAGCCTTCTTTACCGCTAATTTTCGCGACGGCGCCCTCTGGTGCCAGATTTCCCTTGAGAATGACTAAATGGCTGTCTTTTTTAATGGGCTGGTCAAAGGGGCGAATAATGTTTTGATCAGCTGGGTAGGGCGCAACACCAGCCAGATTCTCTGCCAGGGTTTTGCCGGTCACTGTCAGACAATCACCATGAAGCAGTCCCCGGTCTAGCAGGCTTTTCATCAAGGGCTGAATACCGCCGATGGCAATGAGTTCCGACATCATGTATTTGCCGCTGGGACGTAAGTCCGCCAATACCGGGACACGACGCCCAATACGGGCAAAATCATCCAGGCTGAGATCCACATCCACGGCATGGGCCATACCTAATAGATGCAAAACCGCATTGGTCGAGCCACCCAGTGCGATTAACGTGGTAATGGCATTCTCAAAGGCCTGCCGGGTCATGATATCGGCGGGTTTGATGTCCTGTTCCAGCAATGCCATCACGGCAGCGCCGGCCCGGCGGCAATCCTCAGCCTTTGAAGGAGAGACTGCTTCCTGCGCAGAGCTGTTGGGCAGACTCATGCCCAGCGCTTCAATCGCTGAAGCCATGGTATTAGCTGTGTACATGCCACCGCAGGAGCCGGCGCCGGGAATCGCCGTTTCTTCAATCTGCTTTAACTCCGCCGCTGAGATATCACCGCGTGCATGTTTTCCCACGGCCTCAAATACAGAAACGATATCAGTGTGGTTAGCACCAGGCTGGATGGTGCCACCATAAACAAAGACCGATGGGCGGTTTAAGCGGGCCAGGCCAATAAGGCAGCCAGGCATGTTTTTATCGCAGCCACCGATGGCGACCAGTCCATCGAAGCCCTCACAGCCGGCAACCGTCTCAATTGAGTCGGCAATCACCTCACGCGACACCAAAGAATATTTCATGCCAATGGTGCCATTAGCAATGCCGTCAGAAATGGTGATGGTGTTAAAAATCACCCCTTTAGCGCCTGCTTTGTCAGCACCCTCACAGGCAAAATCAGCCAGTTGCTTGATATGCATATTGCAGGGCGTGACCATGCTCCAGGTCGAGGCGATGCCGATTTGAGGCTTTTGAAAATCAGCATCATTGAAACCAACCGCCCTTAACATCGCTCTGGCCGGTGCTTTACCGGTTCCGTCGACGACTGGGGATGAATGTTTTCGCTTATCTGTCATGGCCTGAACTCACCGCGTTATGAATTTATGAAGACTTTAACATCCAAGTCGACAGGACAACATCGGTGAGGTATTTCGGTGTGGACGTTTCAACAGTCAGACACCAGAAACTCTACAAAAAGGTCATGAAGCGCAGAAAATGAGCCTTTTTAATGATCAGCCGCTTAGTCACCGGTTGAGCTCAACTTGATTCGAAGCCCTTATCAACGCCTGTTATAATGCACAGCCACTGTCCCCGTAGCTCAGCTGGATAGAGCATCCCCCTCCTAAGGGGAAGGTCAAGGTTCTTAAGTAGACCATTATAAAGTGCATGCGTATAGTATGAATTCAAGGGGTGGTAGCTCAATTGGATAGAGCATGGGCCTCCTAAGCTCAAGGTTGCGGATTCGAGTTCCGCTCACCCCGCCATTTAACTGCACTTAAAGGTAATTTCCATAACAGAAATTAACTAATTTTATTTCAAATTGTGCTTAACGCTTGCAGAAAGGTGCAGCTCTGTTTACTGTGAAAGGTAGACCTTGTTGTGGATGCGCGCGTTAATGGGCTTTAAAACACCAGCTCTGAGAATGGTTAAATATCCAGATCCTATTTTTGGTGGAAATGCCTACAGGCTCATTCACCTAAAAACCCTGGAAACCATTCCCTTCTTCACTGATTTTTTGAGTCACAGAAAGAGTTTAGGTAGTGCTCCCAACTCAATTGATGCCTATGCATATGACCTGAGCGTGTTTTTCAATTACTTGACCACTTCTTCTGAGGTTGTTGAAGACATGCTAGTGGAAAACACTACTCCATTATTCGGAGTTGTGAGTGTGTTTCCCGATTTTCTTATGGTGGCTGATAGGTCTTCAAACAAGTTGGTAAGAGAAGTCTCTCATCGTCTTGGTTGGACGCCTGTAAGCTCAAGCTCCAAGAATAGAATGTTATCTACCCTGAATGAGTTCATTAAATCAAGCGCGAGCTATCAACGCACTCAACTTGAGCTTTCACAGCTAGGGTTGGTCGAGGTTACTAATTCCAAAGAGATCTTTGCAAAGGATCTCCTGGCCAAGAGAAATATTTCGTCAAATGAGCGCCTTGCTTTGTTACACAATTCATTCTTGGCCGGAGTTGTTTCTGGGGGGCCATCACTGATCAGTTCTACCTTCTTTAAGTTCAAGAAAGCTGGGGGGGAGAATGAGGTTGATGAAATAAAAGCGTTTCCAATTGAGCGCTCTATAGACACTCTTAACAATGCAAGGTTAGCGAGAGATCAAGCTTTATGGGCTCTGCTCATGGGTACTGGAATTCGCATAAGTGAGGCTTACACAATCTTAATGGAAGATGTCCTGCCAATTGATGAAAAAGTGTATGTGATTGATCCAAACACAAGAATTGATAAGTTTCCGCTAAAGAAAGGTCATAATTCTCGCTTGGCTCACAAAGGTAGGAAAACGAAAGAAACATTTTTTATCGAGCCATTTCGTTCTATTTTCTTTAAGTCACTAAGGCATTATTTGGACCATGAACGTCCGGTGACTTCGCACTCAGTCCTTTTTGTAAAATTAGAAAAGAATGTTTTAGGAGAGCCATGCTATCTCATAAGCAACGCGAATACATACAATAAAGCTTTTAAAAAAGCTGCTGAAAGAGCTGGTGTAACTAGGTACACGGTTCATTCTTTGAGACACATGTACGGGGTTTTTGTAGTTAATTTCTTGCCCACTAGCTATGGTGCAGGACTACCTCTTGAGGTTGTCCAAATCATGATGGGGCATGCATCAATTAAGACAACCTCACACTACGCAAAAAATGACAAAGAAAAGGTGCGAGGGGAGCTTGAAAGGTTTAATAAGCTCGTAACTGGCGAAGGTTTGAGTATTGATGATGCTGTCAGTAATGATTTGCTACTGGAGCAAATACATACTGCATTGACCAAGATTTCGTCAGTGGGACAGGAATTTAGTGGATGAACTCTGAAATTAGAGACTTTGAAATCCATGATTCTGACACTGTAATACAGGCTTCGATTTCGTTCTTGAGTAACGCGGAAAGTGTCGATATCTCAGTTCCATCGTTCTCTTCAATAGCCATTCATGTCAAAAATGAACTCCAACATATATCAACTGAAACAGAGCCTGGTAAGTCAAGAAGACTCATCAATCTCTTAAGTTTTAGGAAAACAAGTAACCCTGAATGTAGAAAAAAAGATGAGTTGACCAGTGATTACCTAAAAAGAAACATCTCTCGTCAAGTGAACTACACATCATTGAAATCCAAGCCTATTAAGCGCATCCACTCACTCATTAATCAGTGTATTGACCTTCTACTTCACTTCTTAGTGAATGAGGGGATACTTGTTCTAAAGACTAATGACCTCCCTCTGACTGATTTTGTAAGTCACGAACTTATGAGTTCGAAACTTTGGTCCGTTTTCCCCCAATTTCAGAAGTTCTTTATTCTTTTCAGAAGCCCAAAAACCTCCTCTGAATATGCATACGCGATACCTGATGAGTGGAGGTCGTCATTTGATAAATATTTATCCTCCGAGAATTATCGAAACCTGGGAAATATCGTCAATTGTTGGCGAAAAGTTGCATTGCGCACAAATGCTACTTCATTTGGGGAGCTGAAAACCTCATCTTTTATTGATTATAGGCGCTTAGTTCCCTACGAAGCTGCTCTGCCGTGGGGGAGGCTCGTTCCTGTACTCAATGAGTTAGGATCAAAAATAGATTTCAGCCTAATTGTAGGGTATGCAAGTCCGGGGATTAGTTCAGTAAGTGATCTTGATGTTTGTCATGATGAGATAGACCACAGAATTGAAGATAAAGCTAATTTTGAACATATTCGAATGCCTGAGCTCTTTGGAACGTCTGGCTTAGAAAAATCCACTTACCTTGTCACAAAAAAGCGAACCGAGAGCATTTCTTACGAAGAGGATGAGTGGTCGATCAACACTGTTGAGTTATCAAGATATAGACCTCACCGGCTAGCTGAGACAATGGCTGAAAACCCTTGGGTGATGAGCGAGCTAGAATATATCGAGTCATTACGAGAGGAAGGCACCCGTAAAAATGCTCGCTCAGCATTGAGAGATCTTAATATTTATCTGTTCTCTTACCTAAGTTGGTTTTTTGATTCACACAAAGATCTTCCATACTCATTTCCAAGTTGTCCAAGCCTCTTTTTCTCGGCCATCTTTATATCAACGAGTGAAATTGTTAACCAGAGCCTCTATGGGAAGTTTGGTGTTTATCCAATCTCGTTTATGAGATTTTTTAAAATAATAAACTCAAGCGCTAATGAGCATACATTACAAGCAAAAATGCATAGGGTCAGAAAGTACTTTGATTATTGCTTGGTTAAGTACGTTGGCATAAAAGGATTCGAAATAAAGCATAATCCTATAGACGAAACCGTAGCAAGGTCTATTAAGGCTCCATCTTATAGGGGTAAAAGCAGTAAGGCGATATTCGAAATTGATTATTGGCTTCTATTTTCAGAATACCTCAATTCCTTTTCTGAAAAGCTTCTGTCGATGATCGATGAAAGATGTACTATTCCCCACCAAGGTCCGATTGGGGTGGAGTTATCCGGGACGATAAAGGCCCTAGATTATGAATTAGAACTGGGAATAACATTACCACTGTATCTTCCTAGAACGAAAACATTAGATGGGCAATTAGTCCTAGCACCGCAATATGCATTAGCACTGACCATAATGGCGTCATCTGGACTGCGTTTATCCAACACTATGTGGTTAGAGGACTCTATTTGGGATAACGATCAAATTGATAATAAAAGAGAGTGTGCAGATATAGTCGTATCGACTGATAAAGTAAAAGAGGGGGTATTTAAATCAGTTGTTAAACGACGAACATATAACCTGCTTAAGAGGTTTGAGGGCCTGAGAGCTGAATTGGCAAACTCGCCAAAAAAAGCCATTCAGTACAAAGGCTCTGAAAACTCAAAATGGGGTGAGTTGGTTCCTTTTCTTGGTGTTGGGCATAGTAATAACAACTATGACAATGTCGCCTCAGGCTTACTGACTCAATTGCTCTATGATTTTGAGCACCAACTGGGTCCTAATAAAGTCTCACAAGTGGGATCTCACGTATTCCTTGCACCAATCAAGCACAAACAAACCGCTACAAGGACACCAGAAACAAAGGCCATGTTGTTTGATACTGGCTTTGATGATTACGCTCTTCACATTCTTGGAGAGAGAAGTGCCTATTTCACACCGGTAGCTCCTCGAACGTTGATCACGCCTCACTCACTCAGAAAAACGCTTGATACTCATCTTGGACTCATTCTTGGAGCTGAATTTGTTGGTGGGATAATGACAGGGCAAACTAAAGCTACAGTCGAGTATTACATGGAAGCAACGCCAGAGCGATATGAGAGAGCTATGGAGATCAAGGGGCAAATATCCTCAGAAATGCCAACAGTCGCCAGCGTTCAAAGCTTATTAAAAAATGAAGACCATGTACGAAAAGTATTCATGGAACGAGGGTTGGAGGGGCTCGGTGGCTTTCGTCTCTCTGTAAAAAAATTAAATCATGAAGAACTGCCAGAGCAAGTCAATCCTAATGACATCGCAGTCAATGCTACGCACATTTGTATCTACGGTAATGAGTGCCCCAAGGTTATATTGGATCAACTTGGCAAGAAAGATTGTGGCTTGTGTCCAATTGCTGTCTCAACCCCAAGTGACCTAGTTGCCATTGCAGCTCAAATAAGGTTCCATGCTGATAATATTCAGGAGCTTAATAGCCAAATCGCAGACTTGAAAATTAGCAACAGTCAACGCTCAGTGCTTATCAAGCAGCGTGTCCATGAGTGTGAGCAGGCTGCCAGTTGGCATTCGAGGTATGAATTTATAAGAATCGCATCCCAGGATGAGCAAGGTTTTATTGTTCTGGATGATGGTCTTGATGAGGTAAAACGGACACTCAAAAGTATCAGTAACCTCTCTAATGGCGAAGAATTGTACGCCAGGCTTATGGAGGTTCAGTCTAGTCCAACTTTACAAAGCGGCTATCTCAAGCGTGCCGCTCAAAAATTAAGTCGAAAGATTCTCAGACAGATTGAAGCTGATGACTATGAGGTTCCTGATATTAACCCTCTAGAAATTTCAATAGCACTTCTTCAGAAAGTTGCGGGCATGCACAAAATCTCCAGTGAGGATGTCAAAAGGTTACTAGATGATTCACATCCCAAACATTTGCAGCGACTATCTAACAATTTCAATAGTTGGTTATGGGGGGAGGCTCTCAAGTGAGCACATTACGCAGAAAAACTGAAGCAATGCATGCAAAGCAGAATGAGCAAACTCGAGCCCGCGCTGCAGTTATAACGAAAATGTTAAATCAATTGTTAAACGCAAAAATCAAGCCAGATAACCGAACAGCGATCAGTAAGCTGCTTGCCGAAAAAATTTCCGAAGTTGAGGGTAAGCCCTGTTCTAATACTACAATCTTGAGAAGTAAGGTGTATGGGCGTCTTATCGAACAGTTCATGTCAGATAGTGGATATGTCGTTACTCAAAAAAATAAAGGAGCCCAAAACAATCTTCTATCAGCACAGCTTGAGATTCGTGAGCTTCGAAAGGAAAATGAGCACCTGAATAGGTTGCTTGAAAAGAGCCTCTCTAACATCGCTTTGCTTGAAAATGAAGGCCAAAATAGTTCAACCAGAAAAGTCCCGATTAATGACTCAGTAGATCGGTTTTGTCGAATAATAAATATGCTTTTAGAAAGGCTAGGGACCGACATTGATAAGCAATTAAGAGTAGTTACTGATACTTATGACCATTCAATTTTGTTTGACCAAAGTACTCTTCCTGAGTATTTCAAGTGGATGGAGAAGAATTAAAGTGTTTAAGTCTAGCAACTTTATTCCATGATTCGTTTTCTCAATTTTTGTTTCTGGCTACGCATCCCTCACAAGTCGCTAATGAGCTGTGAAGCTGATTTGGAATTCATTACTGCATCAAAACCAGTTCTTTTAGTTTCTCTGCGAGAAATTCAAGCTCCTTATCGGTAATATCTGGCATTGCGTGGGTATATGGCTGTTTGTATTCTTGTGTCTGAATCAATCGGTGTTTTTGCGTTTGCTTTATGTATGGCGGGTAATCATCAACAATAATGACTTTTTCAATATCGTCATGAACAAAGCGTAAATCTTTGTGCTCTCCTACCCAGTCTATGTAACGGATGTTTTCAAACCACCTGGGTGCATTATTCTCCTTAACCAGCGTGGATGCTATTACCCTGAACCGTCTCTCAGGTACTTTTGTAAAAATACAGATATTCTCATGACCAAACACTTCCTCACACTGCGTTAAAAACTGCCTCAATCCAGGGCGAGGAAACTGACTTATGGCGTTGGTAATGAGTACGCCCTCAAGGTCAAGAGCGAGAATTAAGTTACTCATAACTTGGACAGTTGTTGTTTAGAGGTCAGCTTCTCAAACTGTGCATCTGCAGCAAGGAGGCGTTCTTCATAGATTCTAGTTACTTGTTTGACAGCCTCTGATTGAAGCTCTTTGCTTCTTAGAATCTCCTCATTAAGTCGCTTTATTGTGTCAGCATCATGCTCATTCTTCTGTTCAGCCTTGATTAACCTTTCTCTCATCTCAGACACCTCAACGTTTTTATGATTGAGTGCTGTCAGAGCTTCATCTAAATCTGACTGAAGTCGTTCAGCCAGGCTTTCGAGCTGCTCACATTCATTTTGGTAAAGGTGATAATTTTGATTTGCCTGTTCCACAGCTTTGGCTGCCGAATCCTGGGCAACTTGGATCGACTCAGACATCATCTTTTCAGCAATAGACCACCATTGGGCGCCCACTTTTAGGGATGCCTCTCGGATTTGTTCTGGCATTTCTATCATGCTTTTGACTTGGTTCTTGGCGCTTTGCTGCCACTCTCTTACATGCTTACCTATCGTTGTAAGTGAGCCGCCTAACTTGTCGATGATCAGCTGCTGGGTGGGCATCACACTGTGTTCCTGCATATATGCCTCAATGAAATCAAATACCTGATCTTTACTGACTGGTTCTCTGCGTCTTCTCGTGTCCATCCATTTATCCCTGTTAGTAGTATTGATAGTAGTAGTATTACTACTAAATGCATGAAGCATCCGACCTCATGCTTTCAGGGGAATAAGTTGACACACTCATCAGCCTGGTGCAAAATTATTTTGCACGTAAGTTATTGATTAAGATGGTTAATATTAACATCCCAGCCATGCATATTTAATACAATATAGGCATTTTTCGAATGAGTTATTTGCTAGTGACTTGAGGAAAAAGTGCCTAAAAAAGATCGTCATATATGACTAGTTAACTATGGTGCAAGAGTTCGAGGACATTGTGTTTATGAAGAATATTGGAAAAGCCCAACCTGAACGGGCGGAAGGCTTTTAGCAACGAATTAGGCTCAGGTATTCACCGAGATAGTAATAAGAGAGCTTCTGATATTATTCAATGTAATTGCTTAAAGCTATGAGCAAGGTAGCGTGACTGTAACCAGTAATCTAACTGGTCCTTAAGTGAGCGACTGCTTTGCTCATGACCAGAAGCTGATAGCTGCATTACTCAACCTGTTACTGCATCGCGCTCATACAGTGAAGAACCTAAACAACAGTTATGTCTTGAAGGAGAGGGCCGCCTACATTGCGCTGGTAACCGTCCAACGTAAAATAGGTAGACCGCATGGGAGAGTCAATAATAGACTGCTGAGAACATTCTGAAATTCCAGTGCTCTGGAAAAATTAGACACATACGCAAGTCTGCGCAAGAGCAACATTTATCGGTGTAAAAAATTAGGAAACTCCCATATTCCATGAGTAGGTGTAAAACACCAGGGTGGAAGTAAGAGACATACAATATGCCTAAATTTAAGGCTAGATTGCTAATTCAGAAAGACAAAAACTGGACTCAACAGACTATATGTCTTTTGCTAATGTTCATAGCGTACTTAAGTTAATCTGCAGTAATGATGAATTGTTTCTGCTATGGATACCAAAAATAATCTTTGGTAATGGTCCCTTTTAGATTCAATACTATCTGGCCCGTGTGCTGATCAAGTATAGATGCGTCTTTTAGCGGTCTGGAATAAACGGACAAGTAACCCTTAAATAAGGAGATCTTTGATGATCAGGTCTGAGTACTTTCGCTTTTTG
Source organism: uncultured Methylophaga sp. (assembly GCF_947259025.1). Lineage (GTDB taxonomy): Bacteria > Pseudomonadota > Gammaproteobacteria > Nitrosococcales > Methylophagaceae > Methylophaga. The sequence goes on along the minus strand of NZ_CAMYKO010000001.1, from coordinate 14,680 downwards.
CAGACGCTAGACACACCATCAGAGCCTGAAGCTGTCCGTAAAATCGCCAATTTGGTCGCAACCAATTTAGATCAACTATTACCTCTGAGCACTTATCAAGGCCAACGAATCAAACGAATTGTTGAGCTAGCCCAAGGTAATTGGGAAACAATTAGCACCATCATTCAGCCAGTTCCCCAATATGATGAAGAGCACGTGGCGAAATTTTCCCAGCTCAACCGTATAACAGTAGGCCCCTTTCGTGGCTTTGCCAAAGAGGAAACTTTTGATCTAGCAAGCCGCCTAGTGCTCATATACGGTCCAAATGGTTCTGGTAAATCTAGTTTCTGCGAAGCACTGGAATATGGCTTGCTGGGTTATGTTGTCGAAGCTGAAAATAAACGATTTCGAGACCAAAATGAATATCTGAAGAACGCATACGTAAATCAGTTTTCACCGCCGAGTATTTATGGGTTTGATGGCGAAGGTAACGAAATAGATGTTGCTCCCAATGAATCAGGTTATCGTTTTTGCTTTATAGAAAAGAATCGCATTGATAGTTTCTCCCGAATTGCAGCTCAGGCGCCTGCAAAACAGATGGAATTGATTTCCACCTTGTTTGGTCTTGACTCGTTTGCAGAGTTTGTTCGTAATTTCACTGCAGAAATAGACGGCCGTTACATAGACCTGGAGGGGAGAAACGCAATACTCCTCGCAAAGAAGCGGCAGGCTCTAAATGGTGCACAGCAACAAATTCAAGACTGCAACAATGAGCTCCAAAAAATTACTGCTGAGGAATTGAGGCTAGCCCATCAATACAGAGAAGGCACTAGCTTCAATCTGATGGTATCAGAACTAAATGGAAGTGACGAAGCGCCTGGGAGAATTGAGCTTCTTGAAAATGAGCTGCAGCAACCAGCGATGACTAGAAGCAATTTAGCCAGTGTATCCTTGGAAACGTTGGGTAATACAATTACAACGACCATCCAAGAGCTGACCATAAAGCAGAGAGAGCTAGCCGCAGCCAGCCTTCAAGTCTCATTTAAACAACTATATGAAACGGTTTTGCAACTGGAGCAAAGTAGCCCGAGCGAATGTCCTGCATGCAAAACACCTCTAAGCGAGGCCAACGTAAACCCCTACACGCACGCAGGCCAAGAGCTACAAAAGCTCCAGAAACTGGCTCTTACCCAGCAAGATACAATGCGGCTTGAGCAGAGCACAAGACAGTCCTTGTTTCAAGTCTCACAAATCATTAACACGTGCTTGAAATACCTCCCGCAAAACAATCCTTTAAAACCATATGAAATAGAAGGTAATGGACAACCCGGCATCGAATGGTGGAACTCCCTTCTTTGCAGAATGGCTGATGGCTACACACCATGGCAGCATTTAGCCGGCCAAGTTAAGCATCTTGAGGATAATGACAAAAAGCTTGACCAAGCTACCGCACAGAAAAGTCACAAGCTAGATGAACTGAACAGACTTCGTGAATACAGCCATCAAATTACAGTGCTTCAAACTCGAAGGCAGACAGCAAACACGACCATTTCATCAGCCCAAAAACTGATAGATAATTTCCAGAATAAAAATGCACAATTAATTGCGGATGTTGAAGCAGAAAAGGCCTTGATATCTAGGAACCAGTCGATCGCTAGTGCATATGCTTCATTCGTCCGAAAGCTGAGCAATTACAATAATAATTTACCTTCACAGTTAGTGGCAGACCTCGGTGAAAGGGTTGTCACTCTTTATAACGCCTTCAACCGGAATGATTCAAACTCAGAGCAATTAGCAAACGTTACGTTACCACTGACGCAGAACGAGAGACTTCAAATTGCATTTTGCAATAACCCTCACCAGAATTACGACGCCCTTCATGTACTTAGTGAAGGGCATATACGATGTCTTGGCCTAGCAATTTTGCTGGCGAAAAATCTCAAGGAAAATGCTCCTGTCTTAATTTTCGATGATCCAGTAAATGCTATTGACGATGATCACAGGGAATCTATTCGACGAACGCTTTTCGAGGATCATTATTTCTCACATAAACAAATACTATTGACCTGTCATGGTGAGGAATTCTTCAAGGATATTCAGACTCTATTACCTGCGCAGGAAGCCAGACTAGTTAAATTATTCTCTTTCTTGCCTCGTCTCGAAGAGCCCCACATCCGGATAGACTTTAACTGTGCTCCCCGGAACTATATTCTTGCTGCTCGAGGACACATAAATCATAACGAAATCAGAGAAGCTCTAACTAAGTCACGCCAAGCTTTAGAGTCGCTCGCAAAAGTCAAAGTGTGGAGATATGTCACTAAGTACGGTGATGGCAACCTGAGCCTGAAACTACGTTCACCATCAGCACCAATAGATTTGAGAAATCTTACAGAACAATTGAGGAGCAAAATTGGTAAACAAGAATTCTCTGCACCTAACAAAGAAGCAGTCTTTACCCCAATTGATACCTTGCTAGGATTCAGTGGTGATTCACGCGAATGGCGATATCTCAACAAAGGAACCCATGAAGAAAATGATCGTACAGAGTTCGATAGGCATACTGTTGAAGCAATCATTTCTGCCTTGGAGGATATAGATGTTGCTCTGGAGTAATATAGCTTATACGAGCTGTAATTTATGTCGAATCCCCATCCATGTCACTTTAACTAATCCACAGGGACGGGGAATTTTTTAGGCAAGGTCATGGGTAGCAATACTGAAACCTCTGGCATATAGCAGCCAAGTGTATGTGAGCTCTGATTTTTACTCGAGTAGTTGCTGTGTGCTACTGAAGAATAGAGATTTATGCTTAATCAAGCTTTCAGATACTTCACCTAACTTAGAGAACACATGATGAGTGTCGTTCATGGTTCTGACAATGTAGCAAACACTTTTTTCTTTGCTCTCTTCGCTGATTACCCCCATCCAAATCTCATCTACGAACTCCATCAGCACTTGTTCGGTTGCAGGCTCAGGGAATGAGACGACATAAACACTGTCTACGGTGACATCATTCGAGAGCATCAGCAAAACTAGCTCATTTCCATCAGCCAGATACTTGGTATCAAATTTTTGCTCACCTTCGATACCCCCTTCATATAAAACAGCCATGAAAAACTTGCTCTGGTTTTTGGTATATGGCTGAGACCAGGGCGGTAACAAAAAGAGCTTCTCAGCATTTGTATCAGTAGTAGTGTTTGTCATTGTAGTACAGGGAAAATCCATAATGAACGTTTTAGATTCTAGCCCTATAGTGTTCATTTTGGCTACATGATCTTTTCTAATGAAATGGAAAGACATGAATATCAGTCAGGCCTTCGGTCTAGCACTGCGAGAAATAAGAAAATCAAGAAACTTAAGCCAGGAGGATTTTTCGCTCATCTCCAGCAGAACCTACATTTAGCTCACTAGAGAGAGGCATAAAAAGTCCGACATTAGAAAAAATTGAAGAAATGTGCTCTACTCTAGATACGCACCCGCTCGACCTATTGAAATTAGCATATGAGAAGCTAGAAACTAAGATCGAGTTCGTGCTCAAACTCTTCAAGTAAAGGAATGGCACTGGACATGGAAATAGACAGTCTCAGCAATTTGAACGACCACGATTTTCTTATTAGGGTCGAAGAACGTATTCGTCTGGGTGTAAACCTTTTCCCTAAAGATGATGTGATACGTTTGCACAATCTCGCCAATCATCCATTACATGATATTGAATCTCTTGATCTCACTCATTACCGGTTACCTAAAGACTTTGCGATAGAGTTAATAAGTAAAGTAAAAATATCTAACTGACTTCATCAGGGGCTCTGCGAGGACTAATTTCTGGTCAAGTTTATTTTTAACCGTTTGGAGGTAGTACCTGAGGGGGGGGGGGGTAGCCATAGTCACATGACAAATCGCTCAAATTCATTCTGGCCACCTCAAAGCTAGACCTCCACCAGGGTGACAACGCTTGCAGATAAGCAAACGTAAGACATAAAAGAGAATAACATGCGGCAAATCACACACAGTCAAGTCAGAAAGTGGACGAATTTAGGAAACATTTATATCCCGGCATCTTTCTCCACATGGTGTCCTCACTGTTCTGAAAAGGTTACTTTCGCCACGACCCAGCAATATCTAGATAAACCGAGAGCATGCGCGATCGCTTCGTCAAAATGTCCAGGTTGTGACCACCATGTAGGGGTTTGGTCTTTTGGTATGCATGGCCCAGAGTCAGCTGAAGTATTTATACATCCAAACACTGGTGAGCCACGCCCAAGCAAACCTATATCCTCTCTAGTACCAGAAGCCTTGTTCCGTTCTTATTTGTCAACGGTGGATGCATACAACTCAGGTAACTATGTCGCAACTGCCGTATGTTGTAGACGAACACTTGAGGGATTGTTTCAAGGTTTGCTACCAGACAATGAAACGAACCAAACATTGGCGAGAGCAATACGAGCCGTGGCAGAGTCCGTTGATCTCTCAGAACCGATCAGAAAGCTGGCAGATGTTCTGCGTCACGGAGGCAATCTCGGCGCTCACTTTGATGCGGAGAAGGAACCAGATGAGCAAATGGCCCTCCAGATGCTAAAACTTCTTGAGAACCTTATCGATTACTTACACGTGCTTCCTAAGGAAATAAATAGTTTAGAAGGCCTATTAGACCGTGACAATGCTCCCCATCAAGGTGCGTAGCTATTACGTACCATAGACTAGTTCATAGTTAGTTTTTCAGACAAATTATGGAAGTTAATCAGGCTTTAATCCCAATATTTATTGAAACAGAAATACCCAAAGGCATAAAACAAATAGGAACAGGCGTATTTATAGATTTTCGCTCTCAACCTTTCCTATTTACAGCAGCTCATGTAACGGATTCTCTTCAAAACGGGAAACTGTTAGTGCCAACAATAGAGGGGCTTGAAGAGATAGAAGGATACCTGGCACATCTTGATTTACTGCCGGAGTTATCAAGAAACGATGACAGCATAGATATGGCTTACTATCGTTTAAGCAATGATTTCGCTAGAAAGCTGTTCGTTTATTTTCAACCTCTCATAAAAAAAATCGAACTGGTTGAGAGTTCGTTGGAGTTAAACGTTCTATCAGTTGTTGGATATCCGGCAAGTAAAAGTAAGAAGAATGGAGGCAGCTTCTCCTCTGAACTAGCCTATTACCGGGGGATTGCTGCAGACAATGAACTTTATGAAAAGCATAATCTCCTTACTGACCAAAATATAATCATTCACTTCCATAAAAAAAATGCTCTTAATCCAGATAATGGGCAGAAAATGAACCCTCCAAGTCCACGAGGAGTGAGTGGAGGGGCGATATTTGCATGGCCTTATGGACAAGAGTTCTCCCAGGATTGGCGTCTACCTATGCTAGTAGGGATTTTGCATAGCTATAAAGAAAAAGAGGGGCTTTTTGTGGGCACAACATTGTTACCCTACTTAACTGCCACAGCGTTAGGAGAAATGAGAGGTTATTCTGGGCTCCTGTAGTAAAAAATTGGCAACAGCACAGAAACAGTGCTTTAAAGTAAATTCAGGTGAGTGTTCCACACAATAAACAATAAGAAAGCAATGAGTACTTTAGTCACTTTCGATTCTAATGTTTGGGAAAGCATCGTAGATGAGAACAAGCGTAACAACTCAGATGATGTTTACACTAAACTTTATGAATTAATAATCAGGGGCGCAATCGAGCCATACTTTTTTGAGGGGATAGCTACAATAGAAACAATCAAGAAGGGAGATAGGAAAGGATATTATGCTAACTACAGCGCAGGAGTTTCCATGTGTGCTGATGGTGAAGAAGTCTCATCAAAAAATGGTGCCAATGCCCCTGAAATATCAGAATACTTAAAAAGAGTTATTCCTCAAGCGCTTGAGATGGGATTTAGATTTACGGCTTTACCCAGAATAGGAGCGCCGAAATTAAATCTGTCTGATAAATACTGGGCTCCCAGCAATAAATATAGTGATAAAGAGAGGCTAAAGCGCTCTTTCGAGTGCGCGCGTTTTATCGAAAGCCTTGGCGCAGGCAAAGGCAAGCTAATGAATGAACTAGGCGCACAAAATGGTGGGCTTGTTCCACATACCAAAAATGATAATTCAATAACTGTTAAGAATTATTCCAAGGCAGTTAGTGAATGGACAGATGGCGATGCTTTAGCTGCAAGTTATGGCTATGGAATAGATTATTTCTGCACAAATGATAGGGCTAGCGGTGCTGGAAGCACATCAATTTTTCACGCAAGCAATTTGCAGCAGCTCGAACAGAAGTTTCCAGTTAATGTCGTTTCTCCAGAGGAGTTAGTTCAAGCTCTTGCTGAAGCGAATAAACTGATCTAGTCTTCTTCACCATTTATCCTTAGATAAATCTCTTCACGATGGACAGAGACGTCATCTGGGGCAGTGATGCCAATCTTAATTTGGTTGCCCTTGACTCCAAGCACTGTTAGTTCAATATCATCATTGATGATGATAGTTTCACCCACTCTTCTCGTCATGATAAGCATGTGAGATCGCTCCTTGATCCTATGTAATTAAAAATCAATAACAATACTGTTCTAGCATTTTATCTTCCATACGTCTCAAATCGTAAGTAAACAGCCTGACTTGGATTATTCATTGCTAACTTAATACTGAGTAGCATTGTAATGAGATTTGCCAGTATTACGGAACGCTGCAAATCACCAGCAGGAAAAACCGAGCGAAGCGACGCTTTTGACTGTCCGAGTATGTTTAGATTTCATCTTCTTGAACTCCTGCCGCTACGCCTTTTAATAAGGATTCCATTGCATTTGCACCGTCAATAAGTGCCCAACCTTGATAAAGACGCTCTGAACCATCCTCTTGTTTATTTTCTAATATTCCAGAGGAAATTGAAAATTGGCGAGCCATATCATATGTATCTGGAAGTTCTGCCTTATGGGATTCAAGAAATGATAAACCTGCAAACATAAAACCTCTTCTCTCACCGTCATTATTCCTAGGTGTATATTTGAGAATTTTAGCCGCTTGGTATTGAATGCTTGTTAATTGGGTAATTTGTTTTTTCAATACTTCCTGCTCAGCTGAAAAGCTTGCAAAATTTGCTACGAGAACTGAAGCAAAAAGAGCAATAAAAAAACCGTAAGCAGCATGAACCCAGTTGCCACGTACACCAGCTTTTTCCATCAAGAAGCTGATTATGGTAGCAGCACCACTTATTAACCCAATCACTAGTACTAATTGTTCCATTAAAATTCCTGAAATCTAACGCTTAATCTCAGCAGACGAAAACCGCATCGCGGTTTTTGGTCGGCTTAAGCGATTTGTTGGGGCTTTCCTACTCAAATAGATCACGATAATTGGCGCTTTCTAAACTCTCATTTAAGTCAATAACTCTGACATGTTTAGATGCGTGAAGTGCTAATTTACTGTCTTTTGTTACAAGATAGGCATTTTCAATATGAGCTATACAAGCAAAAACCAAATCAGCACCGTACAACTTATCGAAACCGTCGATAGTAAAGAACTCATAGGATTTAGAGACTAAATCTCGATCGACAGCATATAACTGGGCATGTTTATCAAATATGTAAAACTCTCTCAGAATATTAATTCCTTTCCTGTGCATTTTTGAGACCGTCGCGTTGACTTCAAAAACAGCAAGGGTTGGGAAAATATTTAAATACTCTCCTTTTATCCAGCCATCCGATAAGTCTCTAATCAAGCTATGTCCCGGAGAGTATCCCTCAGCATTCGGCTCTTTAATATTTACTATTGCAGATGTATCCCAGACAAATTTGTTCATCAGAATTCGTTGTCCTCTTGAGCCCTAACGCCCGTCTCAAGCGCGGGTTTGTAGCCGCGAAGCGGCGGTAAAGTGGTCGCCGTTTAGCCGATTTTAGATGATCTTTTCAGACACACCTTTAGGGTATGTTTTAGATATCGTCGCAAAAGTGCTTTCGCCTTTCGTGTGTACCCGAACCAATTTAGCAGTGCCGAGACTATTGGTGATTGCAAGATCACATCCAGTCGGAACCATGGGGACTCCTAGCTTCTTGGCCCATGCCTCCAGCACTGTACTAGAAACACTGAATGCGTTGTGACCGTCAGAGAGGGCGGCCCCAATCTCGAGAATTCGTGACATTCCGAGATTTCCCAGCTTATTAGCCAGTGCCTTATCGGAAAGGCGAAAATACGCTGATTCCCCGCCCCAGCTTCCAAGGAGAGGCAATACGCCTTTGTCGCTATAATGCAGTGGCAAGGTGACAATCCAAAACCTCCCTGGCCTTATAGCCTCTTGCGATTGAAAGGGGCTATATAGAAAGACTTTGTCGGCTTCTTCCTGACTCAGAAGGTTCATAGCAACTAGGTCATTAAGCCGTTTCTTTAAAAACTCTAATGACGAAGGAACTAGTCCCTGTTGCATCGCCGCCACCTCATGGTCTAACAACCTGGCGTAGTGCCAAGCTCGTATTCGACATCCCGCCAATATCGGTGTCAGCTCATATTCTCGGAACGAGAAGAAGTCTGCGGAAAACCTGTTCGGCTTTAGTTTTTGGTAAGGCGAGCTATTCAAATGCTCATCCATCAATCTTTGGTCTTCAGAGTAATAGTCGAAAATCAACTGTGATTCCGCTGTGAGCGTGCGCTTTAGCTCAGCATTAAAAGTTCCTGGATTCCAGAGGTCTATCACGTTGCTTCTTATCCTTACGACCTATCGCCTCAACATGCGGCGCACGTAGTGCGTCCGGGTCGCGTCTTTTACGGGCGAACTTGATTGACTTGTGAGGTGAGCCTCTGAAACAGGGCAACATTTAGTGTCAGCACTCGTTAGATAAGCTACCGACACGCCTGATATTATTGCTACCACCAAACTCAGGACTGCTGTTATAAGCCAGCCATTTCGCATTTCTGATTTACTTTGGAAGTAGGTTATAGCTTTGGGGCCAATATATAAAAATGAATCAAAATGTTCAGATTCACATATAGTGACACCATCATAGGACTGTTCTCCGTAGCCCTGCGAATACGCTTGAAAAAGCCTAACTTGCCTGTACGTATCTAATTTGCCAGATTCAGTTTCAAAAATTGGACCAGTGAAACCAATATATCCAGCCTCTAATAGTGCAGACAACCCATAGAAATCACGATGATCACCATGTTTCCGGTGCATTTTTTCGGATAACTTCCTAACGCCAAGATCATCAAAGTCATAGATGCATTTAAGAGTTTGGTGAAGTGATCTTTTCATTATCCCTCATACTTATCTGTCTACAGGTAACGCCGAAGGCTGCGGCGCATGCTGTTAGCGCGTCCGTAGCCCTTACTTGTTAGGTGTGCGTACTCGCCGTAGAGCACTATCCCCCCCTGCTGTTTTGCCTGAACCTAACCCCACTGCCCCATAACAATGGCCGATACCGACGCCGTCGAAAACATTAGAGCAGCGACCAGAAGCGTTGAAGCCAAGATGTACTTGTTTCGATTCAGCGCATAAGAACCAAAGGTCAGTTTCGACACAATGCTACCTACTGCAACTGGCAAAACTATCGCAAGTGCTAGAGCCACCCAAGGACCTACTGACTGGATGATTGTCCCTACGCCGACGAAGAGTGCTTCCATTCCAGACTCCATCAAGTACACCTAACAGCATGTTTAGTGGATCTAGAGAACCGTTAAACAATTTTTATTTTGATAGGTGTAAGTCCTTTTCTCACTATGAAACATAGTGTTACCTCAATCCTTTGGCGTGTAAAATGATAATTCAGGAATTAAAGTCTGCTTATCATTTTTCTTGATGAATCTATAATCATCAACTTTTCCCTTTTTATCAACCCTTTAAGTCACTATTGAAGGTATTTTTATGGGGTGATGAGCGGACCGTAACCAAGAAACCGGAGCTTCTGGGAGCAATGCGGCTAGAAATTCGACGTCGTAACTATGGCCCTAAGACTGAAAAAGCTTATTTTTACTGAGCTCGACAAGGGTTAATCGGTCACAAGGACATAAAAACGACAATTTTTAAAACGCATGTTCTACCTAAAGGTGCCCAAGCAATTAACAGTCCTTTAGATGAGTTTTAATCCAAGCACTGAATACAAGAACCTGTAAGCTCAAATAACCATAGATTAAGCCTGCATCAAAAGCGGGCTTGCTCTTAATACGACCACAATCCGGCAATGAAACTTGATCAATCTGAATCCAGAAATTAGGTGGTTGTTTCATGCCAAATCTAGAACAGTGGTGTCAGCCCTCTATAACATCTTGATTTTATGTATCAGAAATCTAATTTTGCTTGGGTCCACACTAAAATGAACAGTCAGATAGAGATAATAAGTTGCGACTTGAAAGGGACAGGAATTTTTTCAGGTTTATATCCTTTCTGATTACTCACCAACCTGCAGCCCTGAACCTCAGTATCTAGATTTGAATGAGTATGCCCATAACACCATAAATCTACCCCATTCATTAAATGTTCAAGGTTTGAAACGAAGCCAGGGCTCATTTCATTCATGCCGAAATCTTTGTGATTGCAGAGAAATGATGGGGCGTGATGCGTAACTACCACTGTTTTGCCGGAAAAGCTCTCGCGTAACTTCTCTTTAAGCCATGATAGAGAAGTTAGATGCTCTTTATAAGCATCCTGAGCACTGAAGCGGCGCTCATCGATCCTAATGACTTTATGATCCATAAGTGCTGCATCTAATATTTTGATATTTTTGTCACGCTCGAATGGCCCGTATTCATCAAAGTAGTTGGTCCATAGTGTTGTACCTAAGAAACGCACCCCATCAATAATGACTTCATCTTTCTCCAGAAAGTGCAGCTTGTCGTACTGAGCAGCGTAATCTCTCATTTCTTGTGTTAATGCATGATATTCATGTTTGTAATATTCATGATTACCTGCAACATAGATAACGGGCTTCTTGTGAAGTCTTCTGAGCTCTTCCGCCCATTCCAAGCCATATAGTCCAGTATCAATATCACCGGCCAGGATAATTAAATCTGTGTCTAATGCTGGGAGACTGAAAAAGCCAATCTGTTCTATGTGCAAATCCGAGTAAAGCTGAATTTTCATGTTTCTTTCTCAATATTCCCTGGCACAGTTATCACACACAACCATTATCCATCCAGATGAAGTTGCCTGCTTATAGCCCGCCTCGCCACAACACTCACATGTAATAGAGGCTTGGAGACTAGCCTGCTGAATGAGTTCTTCTATTTCTTCAGTGCTTCGGTTCATATAAAACCTTAGCCCGCCAAATTTTTCTTTAACCTGACGGACCTGAGGCAACCCAGATATTGGGGTTCCATTTTGTTGCATTACCTTTGCTATGGATTCGATCTTAGTAGAGAGTTGGTAGATGGTATCGAACCAACCGTCACCACATTCAAATTCTCTTCGGTTAACGATAGTTTGAGTCCCATCACTGTTTGTCCTATAGATTAGAGGACATTCCTCAAACAACCTCTCTGTGAGACTTTTGTTCATCTTATGCCTCCCCAGTTGTCTGAGGTTTGAATTGGATTAGCTCTTCATCGGTTGCAATGGAGTAACCTTCCTCAATCGTGCCGAGGACTACCATCACAGTGGGATGCATTACTCCCCGGGGCTCAGTGAACTTATACTGAGAACCTGAGCGTGTCTTAGCAGTGAGGTTCATGGTGTCTAGCTCTCTAATTTCTGTACTGATTCTCCATCTCCGACCTGAAATTTCGAAACCAGCGATGTGAAATGTGCCGAGCTTTTTTAGCTTTATGACATTCCATGCCTTCATCTGAGCATGGCCTGGTGGGATCAATTGTATATCCATTTTTTACCTAATTTAGGCTTGGTGGATATACATAAAAGCAGAAAAGAGAGCGGGGTTGCAACCCGTTGAAAATCACTGTAAATTAAGGATTAATCCTTTTTAAATCAGGGTCTTGCGATTTATATTATACAATATAAACTTTCCCCTCTAACCTAGGCTTTTAGAGGGGCATTTTTGAGGTCAAATCAGCGCAATTGTTCATAACATTATTGTCATTGTGCTCACGTTATTCGGATAGCTACGGATAGCTAGCACCTCTCAAACATACCCAAGTAACAAGGATGGATGCATGAACAGACCAACTATTCCCAATCTACGCACTTGGCCGAGAAATTTAAGCACTACGCAAGGAGGCGGACTCTCCACCTCTCAGTATGGAGGCATGTCAACTTCTCAATATGGAGGGGCTTCGACAGCACAATTTGGTGGCCTTTCAACATCACAATATGGAGGCATGTCCACGTCTCAATATGGCGGTTTATCCACCTCCCAATACGGTGGCCTCTCGACTTCCCAATATGGTGGTTTATCAACATCCCAATATGGTGGCTTGTCTACTTCTCAGTACGGCGGTTTATCGACCTTACCAGGCGGCGGGATGTCTACATCAAATCTTCAGGTATATCAGAGCAATATTCCACCATGGCCTTATTTTGTGAGAGAGCTTGAAGCAAGAGGGTATAATTGGGCTTCTGACTTAATACGGGAGCACTTACCAGAACATCTGTGGCCTGAGAATTATTTTTAGGTACTTTCTCGACAATCCTGATACAGAATTATTTGCCAGAATACAGAATTTGAATTGCTATAGTCAGCACGATGAAAAAAATACCAGCCCCTGTAATAGCTGTACTGTCTGAAAACTTACCAAATTTCGAAACACATGCTAGCTTAGACAACCTTTTTTCTTATGCAGAAGCTCCGGGGGAGCCCCCGGAAGGTTCAAAGCCCGTTAAAGTTCAAGCTTGGCTCAGGAGAGTCAATAAAGAAACCGATAGGCCATTAGAAATACTTGGCCGCCTGATCGAGGGTTACATGGAGTTGCCAGAATTAGAGAGTCAAGATTCTGCTTGGTTTGGTGAACCTAACGTGGATGGAAAAATAGAGTTCAGAAAAAAGATAAAAGCAATACTGTCTCGCTGCAATCTCAATTATATTCCCGGTGGGCTCATTTCAGATGGCAGCCACACTCCCAGCCGTTCCTTGGCAGAGCTCATACAAGGACGTGATATCCCCACCATTGATGCTGAGTTTAATAGGGCTATTTCAAACGTAAATTCACAGCCCAGAGAAGCTGTTTCAGCCGCATGCAACATACTTGAATCAATATTCAAGACATACATTGAAGATGAACATTTGGAAATGCCTCAAAAGCAAGATTTGCAAAATGTATGGAAAGTTGTGCGCTCTGATTTAGGCTTTGAGCCCGGTTCTCTAGAAGATAACGATTTGAAAAGAATTCTTTCAGGAATAATATCGGTGGTTGATGGTATTGGTGCTTTTAGAACTCACGCTAGCTCAGCACATGGCCAAGGAAGGAAAGTCTATAACCTAAAACCAAGACATGCCCGCTTAGCCATTCACTCAGCCCACACCATAGCATTATTTGTGATCGAGACATGGGACGAAAGAAAAGTTAGAGTGCAGAACTAACCTCATTCATGACATCAAGCAAATCATACTTCTTCAGATGTATCATTTGAGGCATAGAACTATAAAACCACCACTGCAAAGGATTGCTCACGATTAAATGATAAAGATCCCAATTGGTAAAGATTCCAAAACAGGACAATTAAGGCAGATTGAAGACCTTGATGATGAACTTCATAAAGGCCTTAAATGTAATTGTGTCTGCATAGGTTGCGGTGGGCAATTGCAGGCACGTATGGGGAGAAAGCGGGCTCATTACTTCGCCCATCATCGCAAAGAAGACTACAAGGAGAGTTGCGCTGAGACGGCACTCCATGTTCTAGCAAAACTCATTGTTCTAAAAAATAAGAAATTACTACTCCCCAAATATTCTGAAAAAAGTACAAGTCGAGATGAGCTGGGTGAGGAGATTTCAGCAAGCTATGAAGTCTTTGAATCAGCAGTTGATCTCATTGAGCCTACAGCTGAAAAATATCTACCTGAAATAAATATCAAACCAGACGTCTTTGCTAAGTTTGAAGTCCTTGGTGATGTTTGCGATTTAGCTATTGAGTTTGCAGTAACTCATTTTGTTGATGAAGATAAGCTTCATAAGATAAAAGAAAATGATGTCAATCTGGTTGAGATAGATCTCTCAAAAATACTCTTCAAGGCTAAAGAGCTCTCCCCTGATGTTATCGAGGAATTTATCAATAAAAGAACAAATTGGAAATTCATTAACATTAGTGAGGAACTGAAAAGTTCGATCAAAAAATTAGCAGACAAGGCATGTATTGAGAAAGTAAATGAGAGAAATAAAGTCATCAAGCTTTGGTGCGAACAGCTTCGGAGTTACTTCTTGAAACAGGGCACTATAAAGCTACCTGACTATGTCTACCCGGAGCATGTAATCAAGCCCAAGATTGAGCTGCATCAAGCACGTTCTATTCCACTAAAAGACATTCCACCACCGCCAAAAATTGGACTTAGTCTGGAAGTTGAAGAGATTAACCATTTGGAGGATGGTTGCATTAAATTCCACTTGAGTTACAAAGGTAAGAGCGCTGAGCTACCCCTAAAACTGACTAAGTCTGAATGGTCTCAAGATAAAAAGACGAAGTCTTATTTGATTCGGGTAAGCGGATTAAATGGTTGATCTTACCTTTGCATGAGAGTGAGACAGACCGGCATCTCATCGGATTATCTGGTTGATGCTTCACCTACTGCTGGTGCATGTTTCCTTCGCTAATTCCAGCAAGAACCCCACACGCCTCAACT